>NZ_CP014230.1 GCF_001553625.1 Desulfomicrobium orale DSM 12838 | reverse complement strand
CCAGCGTGGAGGACGAGGGGCGGGAAGCGTGGCGTTTTTTCAGCAGTCCGGAAGATCAGGCCAGGGCCCTTGTCAAGGGCTGCAATCTGCTGGGTATCACATCTTTCGCGATACTGCATCCCCAGGACCGCTTCGGTATGGCCATGACCTCGGTGTTTCAGGACGAGGTCTACTCCACCGGAGGCCAGCTGCCGGTCGTCAGGGGCTACGACATGGATAACCCGCCGACCTGGACCAAGGCCGTGGGCGCCGTGCTCGGAGCCAGCGACGCCAAGAATTCCATGAATCCCGAGCCGCCTTTCCAGGCGGTCTTCCTGCCCGACTCCATGTTCCGGGTGCAGCAGCTCGCACCGCTGTTTCACTACTACGAAGAAAAGCGGCTCGTTCTTCTCGGGCCGCAGGCCTGGAGCCAGAGCATGGGGGGAGGCGGCCTTGAAATGCAGTATTTCGATCTGGCGGTATTTCCCGGTGCCTGGGATCCGTCCCTTGATTCGGGCAACGCCGCAAGACTTCGGCAGGGCATGATCGAAGGCGGCGGCAGGGCCGACATGTGGGCCGCCCTGGGATACGATTTCGTCCGTTTCACCGCGCTGCTCGGTGGCGGCCAGGGTTCCGCCGAAAATTTCAATCTGAGCCTGGCCCAGTCCGCCAGCCGGATGCCCTGGACCATGGCCCCCATGCACTGGACCAACGGCAGGGTGCGCCAGGAACTCTTTTTGTTTCAGCCCACACCCTCCGGCATGGTTCGGGCCAGCATGGACAAAATCAGGAACGTCCGCGCCCAGCGTCAGGGACAGCGGGAAGAACGCCGCACCCAGTTGAGCGGCCAGTAGCCCGGATCGGAACGCAAGCGGCGGCAATTCCGCCAGAGAGGCACCCATGAAAGTAAGTCCCGACAAGGCCCGCGCCATCGCCACCCTGGCCCGGCTGGACATCTCCCCGGAAAAGGCCGCTGTTCTCGCCGGGCAGATGGACGGCATCCTCGCCTATATGGACAAGCTGAACGAACTGGACACTTCGGGTGTCGAGCCCATGTACACGCCTCTGGATCAGCCCGGTCCGCTGCGCGAGGATCAGTGCCGCAGCTCTTTCTCCCGCGCCCGGATCCTCGAAGGCGCTCCGGAAACAGACGGCGAGTATTTCATCGTGCCCCGCATCGTCTGATTCCCGCGGACGGCGTCCGCCCCCGGTGAAGCCGGGACACCGCCGGAATTTCAACCGACCAAGGAACGCATATGTCCGAACTCTGCGCTCATTCTCTCATACACATCCGCGATCTGCTGCGCGCGGGCGATGTTTCGGCCGCCTCCGCCGTCTCGGCCTGCCTGGAGTGCATCGAGCGTACCGAACCGGCGCTGCATGCCCTGCTTCATGTGGATGCGGAAACCGCTCTGGCCCGGGCCCGGGCCCTGGATGCCGAAGGGCCGGATCCGGCCCGGCCGCTGTGGGGTGTCCCCATTACCGTGAAAGACGCTCTGACCACGCTGGGCATGCCCGCCACCTGCGGTTCCAGAATTCTGGAAAATTTCCGGCCCGTGTATGACGCACACTGCGTGGCCCGCCTGAAGGAGGCCGGAGCCATCATTCTGGGAAAAAACAACATGGATGAGTTCGCCATGGGCTCGTCCACGGAAAACTCAGCCTTTGGTCTCACCAGAAACCCTTGGAACACCGGCCGGGTGCCTGGCGGTTCCAGCGGCGGGTCGGCGGCCAGCGTGGCCGCAGGGCAGTGTTTTGCTTCTGTGGGCACGGACACGGGCGGCTCCATCCGCCAGCCGGCCAGCTTCTGCGGCATCGTGGGCCTCAAGCCCACCTACGGCCGCGTATCGCGGCGCGGGCTCATCGCCTACGGCTCTTCTCTGGATCAGGCTGGTCCCATGACCAGAACGGTAGCCGACGCGGCGCTCATGCTCCAGGTCATGGCCGGACACGACCCTCAGGACGCCACCAGCCTGAACGAGCCTGTTCCCGATTATCTCGCGGATTTGGAAAATTCCGCCTCTCTTGAGGGCGTCCGCCTGGGCCTGCCTGAAGAATACTGGGGAGAAGGGCTGGAGCCGGAAGTGGAAGAGGCCTGCCGGAACGCCATCGAGGCGGCGCGGGAGATGGGCGCGGAAGTCGTCCCTGTTTCCCTGCCGCACACGGAATATGCCATCGCCACCTACTACATCCTGGCCATGGCCGAAGCCAGCTCCAATCTGGCCCGCTTCGACGGCGTGCGCTACGGACGGCGCGGCGGCCGCGCGTCCAATCTGGCGGAGCTGTACACCTCCTCCCGCTCCGAAGGCTTCGGCGACGAGGTCATCCGCCGCATACTGCTCGGCACCTATGTGCTCTCGGCCGGATACTACGACGCCTACTACAGGAAAGCGGCCCAGGTCCGGCGGCTGATCCGTCAGGACTTTCTGGACGCCCTGACCCGCTGCGACCTTATCTGCGGTCCGGCCTGCCCGGCTACGGCCTTCGCCGTAGGGCAGAATACGGCCGACCCCCTGCAGATGTACCTCACGGACATATTCACCATTTCTCTCAACCTGGGCGGTCTGCCGGGGCTGTCCCTGCCTGTGGGCCTGGGCCGCGAGACGGGCATGCCCGTGGGTTTGCAACTGTTCGGAGGACATCTTGAAGAGGCCCGGCTGCTGCGTGTGGCCCGGGCCCTGGAAGCGCGTCTGCCCGCGTTGCCCGCGCCGCCCGCCGGATCATGACCGTTGCCGTCGCTCTCAGCGGCGGAGCGGATTCCCTGCTGGCTCTGCTTCTGCTCCGGGACGCCGGGGAAAACGTGTTCGGCGTGCACGCCCGCTTCCTGCCTGAAGACGGCCTGCCCGCCCGGCTGGAAGAGCTTTGCGGCGATCTTGGCGTGCTCCTCCATGTGCTGGATTTGCGCCGGGAGTTCGAGGAACTGGTCGTCGGCCCCTTTGTCCGGGCATACCAGCGGGGGCTTACTCCCAATCCCTGCGCGGCCTGCAATCCGGCCATGAAATTCGGTCTGGTGCTGGACCGTTCCCTCGCTCTGGGCGCGGACAGACTGGCCACGGGACATTACGCCGTCCTGCGGAGCGGGGCGCTGTTCCGGGGCCGGGACGCGGCCAAGGACCAGAGCTATTTTCTTTCAATGGTGCCCCGGCAGCGTCTGGGGCGCCTTCTTTTTCCGCTGGGCGAGTGGACCAAGGACGTGGTGCGGACGGAACTGGCCGCCCGCGGTCTGACCCCGCCGGCGGGCCGGGAAAGCCAGGAAATCTGCTTCATTCCCGGCGATTACCGGGATTTTCTGCGTGCGCGAAAGACGGAACTTTCCCCGCCCGGTCCCATCGCTCTGGCCGACGGTACCGTCCTTGGGCGGCATCAGGGCTTGTGGAATCACACTCTGGGACAGCGCAAGGGGCTGGGTGTGGCCTATTCCGAGCCTCTTTACGTCACGGGCCGGGACGCGGCCACGAACACACTGGTGGTCGGTCCCAGAGCCGAAACCCTGACCGGCGGCTGCCGTACGGCCGCTCCGAATCTGCTGGCGGACCCGTCCGCCTGGCCCGGCCGGGTGCTGGTGCAGACCATCTACCGGCAGCGGCCTGTCCCTGCCCGCGTGGATCTGGAGGGCCGGGGCATGACCATCACCTTTTCCGAGCCCCGCGCCCTGCCTGCGCCCGGCCAGATCGCCGCCGTGTATTCGGAGGAAGGCCGGGTGCTGGCCGGGGCCGTGATCACGGCGGAGTGAATCCGCCGGTGAAGAGGAACATGTTCATGCGGCGCGAACCCGGCCAGACCTTCTATCTCGCCACTCAGGGGTGCAAGGTGAACCAGTACGAGACCCAGGCCATCCGCGAGACTTGGCTTTCGGACGGGCTCATGGAAACCGAAGACCCCGCCCTGGCCGACATCGTGCTCATCAACAGCTGCGCCGTGACCGAACGGGCCGTGCTGGATCTGGGCAAACTGGTGCGCGGCTTCGCGGCCATCACGCCCCGGCCTGAGATCGTGGTTGCCGGATGCGCCGTGGAGGCGGACCGGGAGCGGGTGCTGGCCCTCGGCGTGGACGCGGTCATCGGCCAGCGGGGCAAGTCCGCGCCGGAGACTGACAGCGGCGCGGGGCCGCCTTTTCCCGACATGCGCATTTCCGGCTACAAGCGCAGCCGGGCCGTGATCAAGGTGCAGGACGGCTGCTCCCACAGGTGCACATATTGCATCATTCCCTCCACCAGGGGCCGGTCCGTGAGCCGCGAAGGCCGGGAAGTCATTGCCGAGGCCCGGCGTCTTCTGGACTCGGGTGTCCGGGAACTGTCCCTGTGCGGGATCAACCTGCGGCAGTACGGGCGCGATCTCTCGCCGCGGCGGGATTTCTGGGATCTCCTGGCCGAGGTGGACCGCGCCCTGGCCCCGGAATGGGCCGGCCGGGCCAGATTGCGGCTGGGCTCGCTGGAGCCGGGCGATCTGCACGCCAAGGCTCTGGATGCCCTGAACCGAAGCCGCCTCATGTGTCCCCATCTGCATCTGTCCCTGCAAAGCGGCAGCCCGGCCGTGCTGCGGCGCATGGGACGCGGGCATTACAGCCCGGAAGATGTCGTTGATTTTCTGGAAAGTCTTCCGGCTCTGTGGCCCGTGTTCGGACTGGGTGCGGACATCATTGCCGGTTTTCCGGGCGAGACCGGGGAGCATTTCGCCGAAACCCTGGAACTGGCCGCGCGTCTGCCCCTGTCCTACGCACACGTGTTTCCCTACTCGGAGCGCCCCGGCACTCCGGCCGCGTCTTTTTCTCCGGCGGTTCCCGGGCACGTGCGGCGGCAGCGGGCCAAGGCTTTGCGCCGGACTGTGGCCGAAAAGCGGCGGCAGTTTCTGACCCGGCTGCTGGGACTGGACAGCATGAGCGTGGCTCTGGAAGAAGACGGTTCAGGCATGAACGAATTTTATGTGGAATGCGCGGTGGAGGGCGGCGGCCCGCTTCGGGAACTGGTCCGGGTGGCGCCTTTGACTCTCTCGGACAGGGGCTTGAGGGTGCAAAACGTGGAGGGCGGATCGTGAGCGTACCTTGCGCGCCTCTTCCGGCCCGGCCGTTTCTGTCGGTGCTGGGCGTTGATTGGAGCGGCTTCTGGAGTGGCCTGCGGCCAAGGCTCGAAGCTCTTCTGGGCGACATCGACTATGAATCCGCCCTCATTCCCTTCACCCAGACGGCCTACTACAACAAGGAAATGGGGCAGCCCATCGCCCGGCGCATTCTGTCTTTTTCCCGTCCCCTGGCTCTGGACGGCCTGCCCGAAATCAAGCTGGCCACCAACGCTCTGGAGAACGAGCGCGCCAGAGACGGCCGCCGCCTGTTCAATCTGGATCCCGGATACATCACTCTGGAGCGTCTGGTGCTGGCCACGGGCAAGAATTTTTCGCACCGGGTCTATCTCGGGCAGGGTATCTGGGCCGACTTGACCCTCATCTTCCACAAGGGGGACTGGTTCGACCTGCCCTGGACGTTCCCGGACTATGCCACGCCGGAGATCAAGGAACATCTGACCCGCATCCGGGACATGTACAAACACGACCTCAAACACGCAAAGGACGCGCCATGCCCAAAAGCATGACCGGCTTCGGCCGGGCCACGGCCCAGGAAGACGCCTGGACCCTGACCTGGGAGATCCGCAGCCTGAACAATCGCCATCTGGATTTGAAGTGGAAAATTCCACCCGCTTTCCACGCCTGCCAGAAGGCATGGGAAAATGAAGTCCGGGCCGTGGCCGGGCGCGGCGGGGTGGAGCTTTTTCTGAATCTGCGTATCACGAGCCCCCGGATGCAGTCCGTGGCCCTGGACGATACTCTGGCCCGCTCCATGCTAGATGAATTGTCGCGTCTGGCCGGGGATATGGGGGCGGCATTTTCGCCGGATCTGAACCGGCTGCTGGCCATCCCCTCCCTGTGGAAGGACGCGGGCGGAGCGGATTGCCCGGAGCTTGTGGACAGCCTAACCGGAACCCTGCGTCTGGCCCTGGCCGAATGGGACGCGGCCCGCGCCTGCGAGGGGCAGGCCCTGACGGAGGATCTGCGGAAACGCTTCCTCGGGCTGGAGAAAGTGGTGGAGTCCATCCGGGAACTTGCGGACCAGACCGCTCCCGAACGCCTGGAGACGCTGCGGGAGCGCGTGGGCAAGCTTCTGGAAGGCGGCGTCCCGCCCCTGGATGAAGACCGTCTGCTCCAGGAACTGGCCTTCATGGCCGACCGCATGGACGTGTCCGAGGAACTGACCCGGCTGACGGTCCACCTGGAGAGCGTCGCGGCCTGTCTGAACCAGGACGGCCCCGTGGGCCGCAAGCTGGACTTCATGGTTCAGGAGTGCTTCCGGGAAATCAACACCTGCGGCAATAAATGCCAGAACACGCGGATCAGTCAGCTGGCTGTGGACTTCAAGGCCGAGCTGGAGAAATGCCGCGAGCAGATTCAGAATCTGGAATAGCCATGGACAAGAAGAAACTGCTGAACATCGGCTTCGGCAACGCCGTGGTCATGAACCGGGTGGTGGCCATCGTGGGGCCGTCCTCTTCTCCCATGCGCCGGCTGCGGGAAGAGGCCAGGCAGGACGGGCGGCTCATCGACGCCACCCAGGGGCGCAAGACCCGCTCCATCATCATCACGGACTCCAACCACTGCATCCTGTCCGCCATCCAGGCGGAAACCATCAGCCAACGCTTCACCGCGGGAGACAGCGATGAGTAGTCCGGGCATGATGCTGGTCATCAGTGCGCCTTCGGGCGCGGGTAAAAGCACTCTCATCCGCCACCTGGCCTCGACCTTCGACATGTTCGCCTTTTCCGTCTCCTGCACCACCAGAGCGCCCCGGCCGGGCGAGCAGGACGGACGGGAGTATCATTTTCTGGATCAGGAAGAATTTCTGCGCCGCAGGAATGCCGGATATTTCGCCGAATGGGCCGAGGTGCACGGCAATTATTACGGAACGCCGCGCCGGGCCACGGAAGAGCTGCTGGCCGCCGGCCGGGACGTGATCTTCGACATCGACGTGCAGGGCGCGAGACAGCTGCGGGAGAACATGGGGCAGGGCTGTTACGTGTTCGTCTTTCCGCCGTCCCGGCAGGTCCTGCGGGACCGGCTGATCGGGCGCGGCACCGAGAACGAAGAGGCCGTGGCCCGGCGGCTGGCCTCGGCCCGCAAGGAGATAGAGGCCAGCGGCTGGTTCGATCACTGGATCGTGAACGGCGACCTTTGCCGCGCTCAGGACGAACTGCGGGCCATCTATCTGGCAGAGAAGACAAAACCCCGGTATCAGGACGGGTGGCGGACCGAAGTTCGTCGTCAGTGGGAGCTGCCATGAAAAATCTTCCCGACCTCGTCGTGGCTCTGGATTTCCCCGATGTTCAGCCCGCTCTGGATCTGGCCCGCCGTCTGCAGGGAGTGGTCCCCTGGGTCAAGGTCGGGCTGGAGCTGTATCTGGCCGCCGGAAAGGACATGATCGCCCGGCTCAAGGACATGGACTTCAGGGTGTTTCTGGACCTCAAATTCATGGACATCCCCAACACCGTGGACGCGGCCGTCTTTCAGGCCACGTGCATGGGCGCGGACATGCTCACCGTGCATGCTCTGGGGGGTGAGGCCATGTGCCGGGCCGCCCAGACCGGACGGGACCGGGCCCTGCTCCCGGGCCGGATGCCTCCCGTCCTTCTGGCCGTGACGGTACTGACCAGCATGGGGCCCGGCAGCCTGCCCTGGAATCCCGGAGGAACGGCGGAGGAGCTGCATGATTTCACCGTCCGCCTGGCCGGTCTGGCCCAAAACTGGAATCTGGACGGCGTGGTCTGTTCAGGCCGGGAAGTTCGTGCTATACGGGCATCATGCGGGGACGGATTCCGGCTGCTGACTCCGGGCATCCGCCTGCCCGACGCCGGAGCCGGGGACCAGTCGCGGGTCTGCACGCCGTGTCAGGCAGCCCGGGACGGCAGCGATTTTCTGGTGGTGGGCAGACCCATCACTCAGGCCGCGGACCCGGTCGCAGCGGCACGGACATATCTGGAAAAACGCGAGGCATAACGAAAAGCGCATGACGGCCACAGAACAACCACGCACACGCATCAAGGGCGTGTTCTCTCTGGAAAAGGTCTCGAAAATCGGAGCGGGTGGCACGGTCCGCAGAACCACGCAGGTCATGTACTGGTATGCGGAAGAGGACGAGCAGGGCACCGTCTGGATTCAGCCCCTCAATCCCAATTACGTGCCGTCGGGACCCAAGCAGGAAGTGACCAAGGAAGAGTTTCTGGAGCGGTACGCCCCGGAACCGGAATTCTATACCTCGAAGGTCTATCCGAACCTGCGCAAGCTGAACCAGACCATCGCCAAGGCTGACCGGCACCGCAAAAACGGCGACAATTACAGTGCGGAGTACGAATATGGCAACGCCCTGCGCGTGGACGAGGAAAACATCCGGGCCAATTTCGGGCTGGGACTGACTTATCTGGATCGGGGCGAAACGGAGAAGGCCGACGATATTTTCAAACGCCTGGTGACCATGGAGGCTGCCTTCGAGGCCGAACACAAGCATCTGTTCAACGACTTCGGCATCAGTCTGCGCAAAAACGAGATGTACCGCCAGGCGGCGGAATATTACGCCAAGGCCCTGGTCCTTTCTCCGAACGACGAGAATCTGCATTACAACATGGCGCGGGCCTGTTTCGGCATGGCCGACATGGAAAAGACCCTGAAACATCTGCACACGGCTCTCAGACTGAACAAGGATCTGGAACTCGCGCAAAAATTTCTGGCCTATCTGGAGAAAAACGATCTGCTGCCGAAGGATTTCCTGGAAGAAGAAGCTCCAACGGCGGACTGAGCGTTCTCCGGGAACGAGTACGAATATAACCGCGCCTAGGGGTATGCCTTTCCCGGCGTTCCGGCGCTCAACCAACCCGAGTCATGTCTGATCAGCCCTCTCACGCCCAGCCTCTGTCCGTGGGTGAAGTGTTTTTCGCGGCACACGCGCCATGCCCGGCCGGAGCCGCCGTGAAACTGACCATTGTACCGGACTTCGGCGATGCCCACTCCGGCGGGATACCGCACCATTTTCAGGTCCCGGCCAGAGTGGTTCGGGCGGAAACCGGCACGGGCATCGCCTTCAACCCAAGGGATATCTCGGCGGTCCAGCCAGCCCGTCCCGAACAGGAAGGCACCGGCCGTCCTGCCACAATCGGCATTGTGGGCGAAACGCTGTGCCTGAATGATCTGCTGGCCGCCCGAATCTGTCAGGACACCGGCGCCAATTGCAGCCATTCGCCCCTGCTGCCCCGGCTCATGGCGGCGATCACGCCCGATCTGGTGCTGCTGGACTGCGCCGAAGCCTCCGTTTCCAGTCAACTGGAACTCATCGCCAGGGAAAATCTGTCCACCAGACTCACATATATGGCCTTTTTCAACGTCCGGGACGCGAAGTCGCCGGCGATGGAGGTCAGTCTCATCAATACCGGTATCCGGGGTATTTTCTACCGCGACATTCCTTTCAGGCTGCTGCTGAAGGGGGTACGCTCCATCCTGAACAACCAGCTCTGGTTCTCGCGGGAGGCCATGTCCGATTCCCTGCTCGGCAAGAAAAGGCTCGCCGCCGATCAGGCGGACGCTTGTTCCGACGAGTTGAGCCCGCGCGAAAAAGAAATCCTGCTCATGCTGGCCGAGGGCGCGTCCAACAAGGATATCGCGGACAAGCTTTTCCTCAGCCTGAACACCATAAAATCCCACATCTACAACATTTACAAAAAGATCGGTGTGCCCAACCGCTCGCAGGCCACGCTTTGGGCCTCCAGGTGCCTGAACCCGAAGCGCTGAGACATTCCGGACTTTTTGGCGGCCTGCCGCCCATTTCAGGACTCCCTCATGAAAACACTCGCCATCACGCCTCTGGCCGTCGAGCCGGATTTCGACTTTTCCACTTTTTTGTTCCTGGCCCAGATGGATGAAATCGGGCCGCAGGAAATGCACTCCGTTCTGAACACCTGGGAAAAATGGCTGCCCCATCTGAAAATCTACAAACTGGGCGAACGCAAGGAGCATGTGGCCATTTTTCTGGAAGAGCCCGTGGAACGCGAGGTGGACGCCATCTGGCAGGATTCCCCATCGGAGGGCTTCAAGCATGAGGCCATCGCCCAGACCATGATCATGGGCACCCTGAAGATGCTCATGCCGGAGCTGGGGGAAAAGGAATGCGCGCCCGTGCCCGAACCGACCAAACCCATCCGGCGGACTCTGGAGCGCATCGGCCTTGTCATGCAGGATTCCGGAGCACTGTCCCGTAAGTACTCCACCATCACGCCCTATCCCCACCGCTATGGCTGTGAGCGCTGCTATCTGAAAGACAGCTGCGTGAAAAACATGAATCTGGATATGCGAAGCATCCTGGCTGGACGCGAGGGGAATGCCGAAGCCTGATGAAGCCGTCAGGGAGGGGAGCGGGTATGCTCCGCTCCCCTTCATGAGATAATCAGATGGTGATTTTGGCGCCGAGCAGAGCGGCAAACTTGGCGATCCAGTCCGGATGTGCGGGCCAGGCCGGAGCCGTGACCAGATTGCCGTCCACATGGGCCTTGTCCAGAGCGATGTCGGCGTATTTGCCGCCCGAGCAGGTCACGTCCGGTCCGCAGGCCGGGTAGGCCGAGCAGCTTTTGCCCTGCAGCACGCCCGCCGTGACCAGAACCAGCGGCCCGTGGCAGATGGCGGCGATAGGTTTGCCCGCGGAATGGAATTCACGCGTGATTTCGAGCACCCGCGGATTGAGGCGGATATACTCCGGCGCGCGTCCGCCGGGGATGACCAGCCCGGCGTATTCAGCCGTGTCCACCGCCGTGAAGTCCTTGTTCAGGGTGAAGTTGTGGCCGCGTTTTTCGCTGTAGGTCTGGTCGCCCTCGAAATCGTGGATGGACGTGCGCACGAACTCTCCGGCCTTCTTGTCCGGGCACACGGCATCCACGGCGTAGCCGAGCATGGTCAGGGCCTGAAAGGGGACCATCACCTCATAGTCTTCCACATAATCGCCAACCAGCATCAGTATCTTTTTTGCCATAATGAGAAGCCTCCTTGTTTGAGGATGAACGCGGCGGATCCGCATGGAAAGAAATCTGCAGCCGGGGAAAGTGTCCTGTCAAGAGCGGCTATTTCAGGGCGAGCATGTCCAGAAGCCGCGAGGCGACGGGCTCCGGCTCCAGATTTTCCAGACAGGCGTGGTCTTTCCGGGCGCAGGTGTTCTGGTTGCAGGGACGGCAGGGCAGATCCAGATGGACATCCTGATGCCGCGCGGACGGAAACCGCCAGCCGCCGCTGGTGGCCCCCAGAACGGTCAGGGACGGCGTGCCCACGGCAACGGCGAAATGTCTGGGCGCAGAACAGTTGCCCACATGCAGGCGGGCCAGAGACTGCACGGCGGCCATCTGGCGCAGGCCGATGACCTCGTCCGGGAGGACACAGGCGGCGGGGGCGGGACAATGGCTCAACACTTCGCGGGCCATATCCCTTTCGCCCGGACCGTACAGGATGAAGAAGCGCAGGTCCGGCCGGGCGGCGTGGACCTGACCGATCAGCCGTCCGTAATGCCGCGCGGGCCACAGCCGGGTGGAGCGGCGGTGAGTGGGGTCCAGGGTGATGAAATTTCCGGGCGCGAGGGCGTGCCCGGCCAGATATCCGGCGGCCCGTTTCTTTTCCGCATCCGTCAGAAAAAGCTCCGGCGGTTCTCCCTGCCAGCGGATGTTCAGCGGCGCGAGGAGGCTGGCCCGGAACATGCCCGAATAACCATCCACCGGCCGGACGGTGTGGGTGTAGAGAGGGCGGTTGTACCAGGGCGGCGGGTAGCTCAGGCGGACTCCGGCGCGGCTGAACAGCGTCACGAACCGGCAGCGCGGCAGCTGCTGGAAATCCACCACCAGATCGTACTTCCGGCGGGCGATGCGGGCATAAAAAGCCAGTTCATGGAAAAAGGTGGGCAGCTTTTTTCTGTCCACGGCCCAGACAGAATGGATGCGCGGATTATTTTCCAGCACCGGAAGGCACTTTTTCTCGGTGAAGACATCTATCTCCGCCTGGGGGAACCGTTCGGCCAGCAGGCGGATGGACGGCGTGGACAGGAGCACGTCGCCGATCTGCCGGAGCTGGCAGAGCAGGATACGGGCAGGCTCGAAGGTGGAGAGGTCGGTCATGATTTCAGATGGCCGCAGGCTCTTTTTTCACGCCGGGATTCGGGTCACATGGCCCCGCGTCCCAGATTCACGCCCGTGGCTTCGGCCGTGCGGATGAGCTGGTGATCCACGGGGACCGTCCGGCAGATTCCGGCCAGTTCCGCCAGCGGCCTCAACACGATGTCCGGAGTTTCCAGGGCCACCATGACTCCGAACTCTCCGCGCGCGGCCGCGTCCACAGCCGCCGCTCCCAAACGCGTGCCCAGCACCCGGTCGAAAGCCGTGGGCGAACCGCCGCGCTGGATGTGTCCGAGCACAGTGGTCCGCACCTCCAGCGGGATCCGCTCCCGAATCCGCTGGGCCAAGTAGAAGCCCACTCCGCCCAGTTGTTCCACACCCTGCAGGCGGCCATCCGCCGCGCCCTGAACAATGCGTTCTCCACCTTCCTCGCGCGCGCCCTCGGCCACCATGATGATGCTGAACGGGCTGCCGCCGCGGATGCGATGCTGGATTTTGGTCACCACGTTGTCCAGCCGGTACGGGATTTCCGGGATGAGAATGATGTGCGCGCCGCCGGCCAGTCCGGCCTCCAGAGCGATCCACCCGGCGTAGCGGCCCATGACTTCGAGAATCATGACCCGGTCGTGGCTGCGGCCGGTGGTGTGCAGGCGGTCCATGGCGTCACAGGCCACCTGCACGGCGGTCTGGAAGCCGAAGGTATAGTCCGTGCCCATCAGATCGTTGTCGATGGTTTTGGGGATGCCCACCACAGGCATGCCCATGAGCTGAAACTTGTAGGCCAGTTCCAGCGTGCCTTCGCCGCCGACCACGAAAAGACAGTCCAGCCCCAGAGAGCGGAAGGTGTCCATGGCCTGGGCCGAAAGGTCGTGTACGCGCATTTCGCCGTTTTCGTCAAAGTCCCGGTAGGCGAAGGGATTGCCCTTGTTGGTGGTGCCGAGGATGGTGCCGCCCAGAGTGAGGATGTCCCTGGTCGCGGCCGTGGTCAGCTCCATGGTCCTTCCGAAGATGAGCCCGTCAAATCCGTTTTCCAGCCCGATGACTTCGGCTCCGTACTGGATGATGGCCGTCCGGGTCACGGCCCGGATGACCGCGTTCAGGCCGGAACAGTCCCCGCCGCCGGTCAGGATGCCCAAGCGTTTCAAGCCCATGGTGTTCTCCGCGTTGAAAAACATGAGAAAAGGAAACCGCCCGGAATCTCCGAAGTTTTGTCCCGGAAGTTCCGAACGCCTTTGCCATATCGCTTTCCGTACACTTTACAGCGCCTGGTCCAGATCTTCCAGAATGTCGTCGATATGCTCGATGCCCACGGACAGGCGGATCAGATCCGGGGTGATGCCTCCCGCCTGCTGCTGTCTGGCGTCCAGCTGGGAATGCGTGGTGCTGGCCGGGTGGATGGCCAGAGTCTTGGCGTCGCCCACGTTGGCCAGATGCGAAATGAGCTTCAGTCTGTTGATGAAGGTCCGGCCGGCCTCCAGTCCTCCGGCCACGCCGAAGACCACCATGCCGCCGCAGCCGCGCGGGAACATGTCTCTGGCCAGCGGATACGAGGGGTCGCTTGGCAGGCCGGGATAGCGCACCCAGGACACCTTGGGATGGCGGGACAGAAATTCGGCCACGGCCAGGGCGTTCTCGCTGTGGCGTTCCATGCGCAGGGGCAGGGTTTCCAGACCCTGCAGGAACAGCCAGCAGTTGTCCGGGCTCATGCAGGCGCCGAGATTGCGCAGGGGCACCAGCCGCATGCGCATGATGAAGGCCAGATGGTTCAGATCGCCCAGATCGCGGGCGTAGCGCAGGCCGTGGTAGGAATGGTCCGGCTCGTTGTAGAGGGCGAATTTCGGATCGGTCCAGTCGAAGCTGCCGCCGTCGATCACCGCTCCGCCGATAATGGTGCCGTATCCGCCCATCCATTTGGTCAGGGAGTGAATCACGATGTCCGCTCCGTGCTCCAGGGGCCGGAACAGGTACGGCGTGGTGAAGGTGCCGTCCACCACCAGAGGCAGGCCGTGTTCGTGGGCGATTTGGGCCAGCTCCCTGACATTGACCACGTCCAGGGCCGGATTGCCGATGGCTTCCGTGAAAATGAGCCGGGTCTTGTCCGTGATGGCCGCGCGTACGGCATCCGCATTGTGGATGTCCACGAAGCGGGTGGTGATGCCCGCGTCGGGCAGGATGTAGGCGAACATGGTGTGGGTGCCGCCGTACAGATTGGTGGACGAGATCATTTCATCGCCCTGACGGCAGATGTTGATGACCGTGTAATGGATGGCCGCGGTGCCCGAAGACAGAGCCAGCGCGCCTTTGCCGCCTTCCAGCGCGGCCAGCCGGGTTTCCAGGGCCTCCTGGGTCGGGTTGCTGATGCGGGAGTAAATATGTCCCGCCTCGCGCAGGGCGAAGAGATCGGCGGCGTGGTCCGTGTCCCGGAACTGGTAGGCCGCGGTACGGTGTACGGGAACGGCGCGGGAGCCCGTGGCGTCGGGTGTGCAGCCGCTGTGCACGGCCTGGGTTTCAAATCGCATGTGTGCCCTCCAAAACTGTTGAACGTGAATTTCGCGTAAATGCCGCGTCGGGGCCGTGTCCGTATTCGGCCCGCCGGGCAGTGCCGCCGGGGCGCAAAATAAAGGCCCTATCCGCTCTGTGTCCCGGAAATCATGAATATTCCGTAGGAGGCCGCCAGATTCGGCCAGAACCGCACTTCCCGCAGGCCGCCTCCGGCGGACGGGTTCACGGCCAGGGACCGCCGCACCGTGAAGGGCACGGCCCGCGAGTAGCGCCGGAAGTCCTCCAGACTGAGCACACGGATGTTGGGCGTGTCGTACCAGTGAAACGGCAGTTCCCTGGTGACGGGCACGTGCCCGGAGCAGAGCATCTGCAATCTGATCCGCCAGTAGCAGAAATTGGGGAAACTGACGATGCCGAGCCTGCCCACCCGCAGCATCTGCCGGATCAGTTCCGTGGGCGCGTATGCCTGTTGCAGGGTCTGGCTGACCACCACATAGTCGAAGGCGTTGTCCGGAAAACCGGTCAGCTCCTGATTGATGTCTCCATGTATCACGGACAGCCCCTGGGCTATGGCCGCGACGACCTCTTCCTCGTCGTGTTCTATGCCCAGTCCGCGCACGTTTTTGGCATCGCGCAGCACGCGCAGTAGCCGCCCGTCGCCGCAGCCCAGATCCAGCACCCGCGAGCCCGGCTCGATCCACGAGGCCACGATGCGCAGGTCAAAGCGAAGTTCCGCGCCTGTGTCAGCGTGCATGGAGTCCTCCCAGAAAGCCGCCGATGGCCGTCTCCAGATGCGTGCCGGGGAGCAGAAAGGCGTCGTGTCCCCAGGCCGCCGTGATCTCGCAGAAGGTCGCGTCCCGCCCCAGTTGCTTCAGCACCTCCACCACCTGCCGGGACTGATAGGTGGGGTAGAGCCAGTCCGAGGTGAAGGAAACCAGCAGAAAGCGGGCTTTTGTCCGCCCCAGAGCCTGTCGGGCCGGGCTGTCGGAATTGGTCAGATCCAGATCGAAGTAGTCGGCGGCCTTGGTCACGTAAAGGAAGGCGTTGGCGTCGAAGCGTTCCACGAATTTCTTGCCCTGATGGTGCAGGTAGCTTTCCACTTGGAATTCCGTTTCGAAGTTGAAGGCGAAGCCGCCGCCGTGGCGCAGTTCGCGGCCGAACTTCACGTGCATGGACTCGTCCGAAAGATAGGTGATGTGTCCGATCATGCGGGCCACGGCCAGCCCCAGATCGGGCCGCTGGGCGTCGTAGTAGTCGCCGCCGTTCCAGTGCGGGTCGCTCATGATGGACTGCCGCGCCACTTCGTTGAAGGCGATGGCCTGGGGCGAGTGGCGGCTGGTGGTGGCCAGGGCCAGCACGCCGTCCATCATGTCCGGATAGCTGGCCGCCCATTGCAGGGCCTGCATGCCCCCGAGAGAGCCGCCGATCACGGCCAGCAGATGCTCGATGCCCAGGTGGCGGAGCAGTTCCCGCTGGGCCCGGACCATGTCGGCGATGGTCACCAGCGGAAAATCGAGCCCCCAGTAGCCACCCGTGGCCGGATTGAGGGACGCCGGGCCGGAAGAGCCCATGCAGCTGCCCAGCACGTTGGAGCAGATCACGAAATAGCGGTCCGTGTCGATGGGCTTGCCCGGGCCGACGTAATCTTCCCACCAGCCGGGCTTGTCCTCGTCCGAATGGTATCCGGCCACGTGGGCGTCGCCGGTCAGGGCGTGGCAGATGAGCACCGCGTTGGAGCGGTCGGCGTTGAGGGCGCCGTATGTCTCGTAGGCCAGGGTTACGGGCGACAGAGCCACACCGCTGTCCAGAACCATAGCCTCGGGCTTGTGGCCGAAGGTGAAGAATTGCGTGCGGACCAGGCCCACACTTGCAGTGGTGTTTTTTGTCATATGCGCCCGGATGTACGAACCGGCACGCCTCCGGTCAAGGATGGACCGCCGTTGACAAGGGAAGACGCGGCGGACATGAACCGGAAATCGCGGCGGGCGGGCGCTTCGCCGCACCCGGATCACACCTCCCGGCGGGGCGCACCCGGCCCCGGCCATTCCGCAAGGGTATCATCATGAAGCATCCTCTGAAATATCTGGCGTTTTTTCTTTTGCTGTTCCCGCTGGCCGGATGCCTGGGCGAGCCCTCCGGGGAGGATCTGCGCGCCGCCGTGGAGAGAAGCCTGGATCAGGACGCCGCCTCGCTGACCGAAGCCGGAAAGGTCTTCGGCGAGGCGGGCAAGACCCTGACGGACATGCTGGGCAAAAAGGAACTGCACGGCGTCAGAAAGATCGGCTGCGTTTCGGCCCGAAATGCGCCGGGCTACATCTGCGACGTGGAACTGGACATGACCGTGCCGGTGTCCGGGCGTTCGCGGGAAATCGTCTCCGCCCGCTTTGTCGAAGGCCCGGACGGCTGGATCATGATCAAATGATACAGACCGCGGGAGAATATTTTCATGTCAATTTCACGCCAAGCACAAGGAGCGCATATGAATCTGAAGGACCCTTCCCTGCTGCGCCAAGCCTGCCTGATCGGCGGCCAGTGGACCGAAGCGGACGATAAAAGCGTCATGGCCGTTGCCAACAAGGCTACGGGCGAAACCATCGGCTCCGTGCCCGGTTGCGGCCGGGCGGAAACGGAAAGGGCCATTGCCGCCGCCGGCCGGGCTTTTCCCCGGTGGAGCGCAAAAACGGCCAGAGAGCGCGGCCGTCTGCTGCACGCCTGGCACGACCTGATCGTGGAAAACATCGATGACCTGGCCCTGATTCTGACGTCGGAGCAGGGCAAGCCTCTGGCCGAGGCCAAAGGCGAAATCATGGCCGGATGTTCGTACATCGACTGGTTCGCCGAGGAAGGCCGCCGGGCCTACGGGGAAATCATCCCCACCCCGTGGCCGGGGAAACAGCCTCTGGTCATCCGCCAGCCCGTGGGTGTGGCCGCGGCCATCACGCCGTGGAACTTTCCCAGTTCCATGATCACGCGCAAAGCCGCTCCGGCCCTGGCCGTAGGCTGCCCCATCATCGTCAAGCCCGCTTCGGCCACGCCGTTCTCCGCTCTGGCTTTGGCCGTGCTGGCTGAGCGCGCGGGCATTCCGGCCGGAATTTTCTCCGTCATCACGGGGAGCGCGCGGGAAATCGGCGATGTCCTGTGCCAGAGCCCTCAGGTGCGGGCGCTCAGCTTCACCGGCTCCACTCCCGTGGGCAAGGAGCTCATGGCCCGCTGCGCTCCGACCATGAAAAAGCTCTCTTTCGAGCTGGGCGGCAACGCGCCTTTCATCCTGTTCCGGGACGGCGACATGGACGCGGCCGTGCGTCAGGCCGTGGGATGCAAATTCCGCAACGCCGGGCAGACCTGCATCTGCGTCAACCGCTTTCTGGTTGAGAGCGAAATTCATGACGAGTTCGTCCACCGCCTCAAGGCCGAAGCGGAAAAAATCGTGCTGGGTGACGGCACGAAACCCGGCGTGACCCAGGGGCCGCTCATCGACGCCAAAACTCCCGGCTTCATGCGGGAGCTGCTGGATGACGCCACGGCCAAGGGCGCGGCCATCGTCTGCGGGGGCAAACAGCCCGCTCTGGGCGGCGGCTTTTTCGAGCCCACCGTGGTCACCGGGGTCACGCCGCAGATGCGGCTTTTCCGGGAGGAAATTTTCGGACCCGTGGCGCCCGTGACCATGTTTTCCACCGAGGATGAGGCCGTGGCCCTGGCCAACGACACGTCCTACGGTCTGGCGAGCTATGTCTTCACCCGCGATCTGGCCCGGATGTGGCGGGTGGCTGGCAGGCTGGAATACGGCATGGTCGGCGCCAACGAAACCACCCTGGCCACGGGTGAGACACCCTTCGGCGGCGTGAAGGAAAGCGGCCTGGGCCGCGAGGGTGGCAGACAGGGGCTGGATGAGTATCTGGAGACCAAATACATCCTGCTGGGCGGCCTGGACGGGTAGGGTGGCGGGGTGTTTTTCAGCAGGTTTTTTGAGGCTAGAGACAGAGTGGCTTCATGGCCGAAAGACGCCATGGACATGAGCTAGGGCATATTGCGGAGTAAAGAGGGGATAATTTGACAGGAGTAAGACTACATTGCCGCCGCAGTCGACAAGAGCTCAGGCAGCGTTCTGGAAGAAGACCCCAAGCTGCTCATGTGGTATGATCAGGCGGTGACGTGAACGGGAGGGGAATAATGGCAAAAATAAAAGGTTTTCGCGTAAAAAATTTCAGGGCGTTAAAAGATGTTACACTTGGTCGCCTCTGGGATCAGCAGAAGGAAGAGCCACTCACCCCGATGACAGCCGTCATTGGAAAAAATGGGGTTGGTAAAAGTACGCTGTTTGACGCCTTCGGGTTCCTTGCGGATGCTTTGAAGTCAGGTGTAGAAGAGGCGTGCGACTCTCGCGGCAGGGGAGGTTTTGAGCGTATTCGCACGCAAGGTCAAAAAGGACCTATCGAATTCGAGGTCTATTACAGAGAAGATGGGAATGCCCGGCCCATCACCTATGAAATTGCCATTGATGTTGATAAGTCAGACCGGCCTTATGTTTTGAGAGAGCGACTCAGACAGAGACGAAAAGGCCAGAAGCACGGTCGCCCTTTTTCGTTTCTTTTGTTGGGCAGTGGAAAAGGAGTTGTTTGGAGAGGCTATCAGGTGGCCCGTCAGATTGACGAAGAACAGGGGGACTCTGATTTGTTGGGATTGATGGAGTCCATCAAATCGGGGGAGACCCAAGAAGAATCCAGAGACACCGAGGTTGTCGAGCTTGAGGACATGCGCAAACTCGGGATTGCCACGCTGGGTTCATTGAAACAGCATCCGAGAATCTCCGCGTTCCGCAAATTTATCGAAGGGTGGTACCTCAGCTATTTCACTCCAGACGCGGCCAGGAGCCTACCCCTCGCCGGGCCTCAGAAGCATCTCAATATACATGGAGACAATCTTGGAAACGTTGTGCAATTCATGGAGCGGGAACATCCCAAGCGTTTCCTGGCGATTCTGAACCGGATTGCAGAAAAAATTCCCGGCATCGACAAGATCGATACGGAAAAGACAAACGATGGCCGCTTGCTGCTGCGGTTCAATGACAGAGGTTTTCAAGACCCGTTTTATTCGCAGCAAATGTCGGATGGCACCTTGAAGGTATTCGCGTACCTCCTGTTGCTCGAAGACCCGACACCGCCACCATTTTTATGTATTGAAGAGCCGGAAAATGGCTTATACCACAAACTTCTCGAATCCTTGGCAAAAGAATTCCGTGATCATGCAACAGGCCGTAAAGGAGGCTCTCAGGTTTTCATCACGACTCACCAGCCCTACCTGGTCGATGCCTTGGAACCTGCCGAGGTCTGGATCCTCGAGAAAGGACCAGATGGCTGTTCGGTAATTCGCAGAGCGAGCGATGATGCCATCGTCAAAAACATGGTGGCCGAAGGTTTGCCGCTGGGTGGCCTTTGGTACAGCGATTATCTGGACGCGAGGTGATCGGATGCATTTTGAGATCCTCGTTGAAGACCAGTCCGGCAAGAAAGCGCTCGATATACTTGTTCCGAAAATCATCGGTGATGACCATACGTTCATTGTTCATCCTTATAAAGGCATAGGCCGCATTCCGAAGAACCTCGGCAACAAGGCAGATGCAAGAAAAGGCATCTTGCTTGCCCTGCTCCCCGAGCTTCTCCGTGGATACGGTAAGACTTTCGCCAAATATCCAGCCGATTACCCGGCGGCTGTCATCTTTGTCTGCGACCTTGATGACAAATGCCTCAAAGCGTTCCGCCAAGAGCTTTTCAATATCCTGAACGCCTGCAACCCTCAGCCGGAAACCCGGTTTTGCATTGCCATTGAAGAGGGCGAGGCTTGGTTTCTTGGCGACATCCCAGCAATCAAATCTGCCTACCCAAAAGCAAAAGATGCTGTTTTGAACGCATACAAAAATGATTCCATTTGCGGCACTTGGGAATGTTTGGCAAATGCAGTCTATAAAGGTGGCTCATCCGCACTTTCTGTAAAAGGCTGGCAAGCTGTCGGTGCAGAGAAATCACAGTGGGCTGAAAAGATCACTCCGCACATGGATGTCACAAACAATGCATCCCCAAGTTTTGCTTATTTCCGCCAAAAATTGCTTGAACTTGCTGGAGAACAAACCTGAAGGATTTCTTCTGATAATACAGTATACCGGTTATATAGCATTGCAAGGTTATTGAGACACGCCTTTATAGTGGGACAAGATGCCCGAACGGTTTGTAACTCAGTCTAGATAGGAGCTGGACACATAACGGAGCGTTTGAATTGCAATCTATGGTGGTGGCGATAATCATGGAAAGGCCTTGGCGATGCTGCCTACCTCGTGACTTCTGTCAAGGGACCACTTTTTTTTCAGAAAAATCAGCTTAGAAAGTCTTTCAGATATATTCCTCCAAGGACACGCGCATGAACATTCTGGACATCATCTTCTCCATCATACTCTGCTTTCTGGGCATACGCGGCATTTTCCGCGGGCTGGTCAAGGAAGCGGCTTCTGTTTTCGGGCTGGTTCTGGGTTTTTTTCTGGCAAACTCCTACTACGGACAACTGGCTCCCCACCTGGAATTTCTGTTCGGCCGCGCGGGACTGGCCAGTCTCGCCGCTTATCTGGGCATCTTTCTGGGCACCATGGCCGCCGTTTCGCTCATTGCCGCTCTTATCCGCAAACTTCTGCGGATGATCATGCTGGGCTGGCTGGACATCATCGGCGGCGGGGCTTTGGGCCTTTTCAAGGGTGCGCTGCTGTGCTGCGTGACAGTCATGGCCCTGACCGCCTTTCTGCCGCCCAAGGCCGAGCTTCTGGCCAATTCCCGCCTGCTGCCCTATGTGAACGAGTTTGGTGGGCTTCTCTCCGAGACCCTGCCTCAGGAAATGCGCGACCGTTTCGTGGTCCGCAGCCGCGAACTGCAAAAGGAATGGGAGCGCAGGGTCATGGAACAGCTCAAGGAAAGACGAAGTGATGGAAAAGAGTAATTTCGAGCGGATTGTCGAAGTCATCGAAACCCTGACCGGGCCGGAAGGCTGCCCCTGGGACAAGGAGCAGACGCCCAAATCCCTGTGCGACTATCTGGTGGAGGAATGTTTTGAACTGGTGGACGCCGTCCGCCGGGACAATCCGGAGGAAACCGCCGAAGAGCTGGGTGACGTGCTTTTTCTGCTGCTCTTCATCGGCCGGCTCATGGATCGGGAGCAGCCGGGGTTTCTGGACGCGGCCATGGCCGGGAATGTGGCCAAGATGATCCGCCGCCATCCCCATGTGTACGGCGAAAAGGCCGCCACCGTGCCCGAGGTTGTCGCCAACTGGGAGCGCATCAAGAAAGAGGAAAAGCGGGAGAAAAACCGGGATACGGGAGTGTTCGCCTCCCTGCCGGGCAGCTTGCCGCCGCTTTTGCGGGCCTACCGCATCCACTCCAAGGCCGCCCGCGCCGGGTTCACTTGGGCCACGGACGCCGATCAGGAACGCAAGCTGGCCGAGGAATGGGAGGAATGGCAGACCGCTCTGGCCGGAGGGGACGCGGCGGCCCAGGAAGAAGAGTTCGGGGATTATCTTTTTTCGCTGGTGGAGTACGGCCGCCGTCGGGGCATCAAGGCCAATGCCGCTCTGGCGCTGGCCAACGCCAAATTTCTGGGCCGGTTCGCGGCCATGGAAAAACTGGCCGCCGTGCGCGGGCTGGAACTGGACAGGTTGTCCCTGGCCGAAATGGACGCCCTCTGGGATGAGATCAAGGCTTCGGAAGGCTGATCCTTTTGTGGCTTTCTTGTGAGCCTTGGTGATGCTCTGATCTGTATTGCATGGTTGACGTATACCAAAAAAGATATATTTTTGTCTTGTGAACGGAAAAGAGGTCGTTGCCAAACTGAAAGAAGCGGGTTGGAAAGTTTCCCGCATCGAAGGGAGCCATTACATCATGGAGAAAGAGGGATTACCTCGATGCGTTCCCGTTCCGGTGCATGGCAATAAAGACCTCGGTGCAGGAATTCTTTCGGCGATTCAAAGGCAAAGCGGGGTGAAACTCAAATGAGATTTCTTTATCCGTATACTGTGGAAGCCCAGGAGAATGGCGGATATTTTGTTCAGTTTGTTGATTTGGAGGAAGCTTTCACGGACGGCGCGACGCTGGAGGAGGCGGCCTTCAATGCTTCGGAAGTGCTGACGGGGGTGCTTTCATTCCGCTTGGAGAAAAATGATGTGATTCCTTCTCCTTCTCCAGCCGATGGTTTGCCTGTGGCTGCGCCGCGTGCTTCGGTTCAGTCCGCGATCCTTCTGCGCGAAGCTCGTGGGGAAAGACAATTGTCCGACTTGGCGCGCGCCCTGGAAACTTCATGGGCAGCCGCTCAACGACTGGAGAGCCCTTCCCATTGGCCCAGTTTGAAGCAGCTTGACCGTGCGGCCACGGTTCTTGGTAAACGCCTTGTTCTATCCTTTGAGTGATGCCCAGGCGGAAAGCCTCTTAAAAAAGCACGGACCGTAATGGCTGCCGTGCTTTTTTGCCAAGTAACTTCTGTCTGTAAGAACTGGCCGCGCCAATCAGGCTGTTTTACGCAGAACCTGGCGGCCGTCACTGCCACATGGGCTGAGCTCGGATATCCCGCGAAGGCGCATTCAGGCCGTCTTCCGCTCGATGACCGCGAAAATCTCCCGCAGTACGCCTTCCACATCGGCCTTGCCCGTGTCGATGAGCACCGCATCTTTGGCCGGGCGCAGCGGCGCTACGGAGCGGTTCCGGTCCTGATCGTCGCGGATGCGGATCTGTGCCCGGATGCGTTCCATGTCCTCTTCCATACCCAGAGCCTTCAACTGCTCGAAGCGCCTCTGCACGCGGATGTCGATGGACGCGTCCAGAAAAAACTTGAACCGGGCCTCGGGAAAAACCACGCTGCCCATGTCCCGGCCCTCGGCCACCAGCGATGTGATCCGGCCGATGGCCTGCTGGTTGCGCCGCAGAAAGTCCCGCACCACGGGGATGCGGCCCAGATGCGAGGCCCAAAGTCCGACCTGTTCGGAGCGGATTTCCGGGGAAAGGGGATGTCCGTTCAGCAGAAGCTCCGAATGCCCGCCCACGCCTTCCAGATCGAAATCCAGGCGGTTCAGCTCCGGGACCAGCTGGTCCACGGGTTTTTCCCAGGCTCCTTCTCCGAAGACCAGGGCTACGGAACGGAACATGGCTCCGGTATCCAGATAGGCGATGCCCAGCTTGTCGGCCAGACGCCGGGCCAGCGTGGTCTTGCCCACCCCGGCCGGGCCATCAAGAGTGACGATGGTGATGTCCACGCAGTACCTCCGCTGTTTTTTCCAGAAATTCCCGGTTTTCTTCCGTATTGCCTACACTCACCCGAAGCATTCCGGGCAGGCCGTAACTGTCCAGGGGGCGGATGATGACGCCGCGGCGCAGAAGTTCCTCGAACAGGGTGCGGGCGTCCATGGGCGGGGCGAACATCAGAAAATTGGCCTGGGAGGGATATACTTCACAGCCCAGCGCCGACAATCCTTCGGCGAGCTCCGTCCGGCCCGCGTGCACCACATGCAGGGTTTCGGCCACGAAGGCTTCATCCTCCAGTACGGCCAGCCCGGCCCGTTCGGCCAGAATGTTCACGCTGAAAGGCAGCTTCACCCGCAAGAGCATATCCGCCAGCCATTCGGGCATGATGCCGTAGCCCAG
Organism: Desulfomicrobium orale DSM 12838; assembly: GCF_001553625.1. Taxonomy (GTDB): domain Bacteria; phylum Desulfobacterota; class Desulfovibrionia; order Desulfovibrionales; family Desulfomicrobiaceae; genus Desulfomicrobium; species Desulfomicrobium orale. Next base: position 2,759,055 of record NZ_CP014230.1, on the reverse strand, counting down.
GCGCAGCCCGGCCAGCCCGTACATCTTGGAGAAAGTGCGCAGGATGACCAGATTGGGGATGGAGCTGAAATACGGCAGCACAGAGTATTCGTCCCGGGGCAGGGCGAATTCGATGTACGCCTCGTCCACCACCAGCAGCGTGCGCCGGGGCAGCCTGCGGGCCAGATCGGCCAGGGCGGCGGCCGGGCAGGCGTGTCCGGAAGGATTGTCCGGGTTGGTCACGAAAACCAGGGCCGTGTTTTCGTCGGCCATGTCCGCAAGCCGCTCCAGAGGAAAGGAAAAATCGCCGTTCAGCGGGACCTGCCGGAATTCCACGCCGCACAGCCGGGCCTGTACATCGTAGATGCTGAAGCACGGATCGAAGGCCAGCACATTGTCCACGCCCGGCCGGGCTACCACGCGCAGCAGAAGGTCGATGATCTCATCTGAACCGTTTCCGGCCACCAGAGAGGAAGACGGCACGCCGAGATGTCCGGCCAGGGCCGCACGCAACACCGGCGTTCCGGCCTGGGCGTAGCGGAAGGCCAGGGCCGCGTCGCGCCTGAGGCGTTCCTGAACCAGAGGCGACACACCCAGCGGATTTTCATTGCTGGCCATCTTGATGACTTTCGTAAGACCGTAGCGGTCTTTTATTTCATCGATGGACAGGCCCGGAACATAGGCCTTGAACCCGGCCATTTCCGGCCGCACCGGAATATCGGTCATGCAGGCCCTCCGTTTGTGTTTACGATTTGGCAACTCAGCGCCGCATGCAGGTTTTCCGCCGCCAGGGGGAATTCCTCCACGGCCAGAGTACGCGGATCAAGACAGAAACAGTCATCCTCCACCCGGCCCACGACGGGAATTTCCACCGCCAGAAGCCGCTGCCGCAATTTTTCGGCGGAAATGTTTTCAGCGCGGACCGTAACCAACGTGGTCGGCAAATCCTGCTCCGGAAACGAGCCGCCGCCCACTCTGGACATCCCCGGCCGTGTGCCCACACGGGCCAGACCGTCCAGAGTCTTGGTCAGGCGGGCGCGCAGGGTCCGGGCCTTGCGTCGCAAATCTCCGGCGGAGGCAGTGATCATGTTCAGGGTGGGCACGCGCGACCGGGCCAGTTCCGGGTCCAGATACAGACGTAAGGTTGCCTCCAGGGCGGCCAGGGTCATCTTGTCCACGCGCAGGGCGCGGGTCAGCTGGTTTTTTCTGATGCGCTCCACATACTCCGCGCGGCCCGCGATGATCCCGGCCTGCGGCCCGCCCAGCAGTTTGTCCCCGCTGAAGGAGATCACGTCCACGCCGCTTGCGAGCACCCGCTGCGCCGTGGGTTCGGGCATGAAGCCGTAGGAAGAGAAATCGAACAGATTGCCGCTTCCCAGATCCTCGAAGACGGGAAGCCCCCGCTCGCGGCCTAGGCGCACCAGATCGGAAAGCTCCACTTCCTGATGAAAGCCGATGATCCGGTAGTTGGAGGCGTGCACCTTCATAAGCATGGCCGTGTTCTCGCCAATGGCTTCCTCATAGTCTCGCAGATGGGTGCGGTTGGTGGCTCCCACCTCGCGCAGGATGGCTCCGCTTTTTTTCATTACCTCCGGGATGCGGAACGACCCGCCGATCTCCACCAGCTGGCCTCTGGAGACCACCACCTCCGCGCCCCTGGCCAGGGTATCCAGCACCAGCAGCACGGCGGCGGCGTTGTTGTTCACGGCCAGGGCGGCTTCGGCTCCGGTCAGGCGGCGGAGCAGGTCTTCCACATGGGCGTATCGGGAGCCCCTTCGCCCCGTGGACAGGTCGAACTCCAGATTGGAGTACCGGCGGCCGGCCAGAAGCGCCGCATTCACGGCTTCCTCGGCCAGAATGGAACGGCCCAGATTGGTGTGGATAACCACCCCCGTGGCGTTCAGGACACGCCGGAAACACGGCCGGGCCTCGGCGCGGACAAAGGCTCTGGCGCGGGGCAGAAGCTTCTCCCAGGCCAGGTCTTCTTCCCCGGCCGCGGCGCCCAGGCGGATTTCCTCCCGGCACAGCTCCAGAAAGCGTCCCACCAGTTCCTTCAGGAGGGGCCGGGGCGCGTCTTCATCCTCCAGCGCACGCAGGAGCCGGTCCACAGGGGGAAGATGGCGAAAAAGGGATGACACTGAAGGCTCCTTGATAATGTTCGCAGGCGGTCCGGCCGCACTTCACAACTCCAGACACTCGGGATGCAGCGCGTAATACGCACCCGCCAGATAGAGCGAGCCGCATATCAGGGTTGTTTTCCCCGGCGCGAGGGCTGCGGCCAGGCTGTCCGCCACAGCCGCGCCGGGACCGAAACGCCGGGTCAGTTCCGCCGGATCGCTGGCTCTTTCCAGCGGCAGAGCCGGGATCACCACCTCGTCCGCCAGGGCCCGCAGGCGGGCGAGCATATCATCCGGCACTATTTTGTCCCGCATGCTCTGGAAGACAAGACGCTGGAAATGTCCGCTTTTCCGTTCCAGCGCCTCGCACAGGGCGGCCAGGCCCATGGCGTTGTGCGCGCCGTCCACCAGAACGTGGCCGTGCCGGTGGAAGCGGCCGGGAAAATACGTTCTGGCGAGGGTCACCCTACACCGCTCCGGGTCGGATTTCCAGCCTCGCATCCCGGCCAGGGTATTCCAGGCCAGAAAGGCCAGAGCCGCGTTGTGCGTCTGATACGGCGGATGGCCGGGAAGTGTTTCCGGGGAAATGACCGTATCCGCAAACTCGAATGCGAAGCCTTCGAGGGTTCTGTGGCTTGCGAGATCCTGAAGGGGCCACGCCCGGCCGGCGTGGTCGAACACGCGGCGGACTTCGGCGTTCTGGATGCCCGTCACGGCCGGGCAGCGGCCCAGTGCTCCGCTTTTGTCTCTGGCGATGTCTGGAAGCTCCGGCCCGAGAACATGTTCGTGATCGAGTCCCACGGGAGTCATGACGGTCAGATCGGCGTTCACGGCGCAGGTGGCGTCGTGCGTGCCGCCAAGCCCGGCTTCCAGCACGGCCAGGTCCACCCTTTCGGCCCGGAAAAGATGCAGGGCCATGACCGTGACCAGCTCGAAATAGGTCAGCCCCACGTCGGCACATCTGGCCATGACCGCGTTGGCAGCCTCCACCCAGCATTTTTCCGGCAGCAGCCGCCCGTCCACGCGGATGCGTTCCCGTACCGAAACCAGATGCGGCGAGGTGTAAAGCCCGACACGCAACCCATGTGCCTGTGCCAGAGCCGCCAGGAAGGCCGAAGTGGATCCCTTGCCGTTGGTACCCACCACATGGACCATAGTACTTTCCGGCCGGGTCAGCCTCATTCTGTCCAGTGCCGCGTGCATGCGATCCAGACCGAGGCGCATGGAAAAAAGACCCAGGGAATCCAGATAAACCGTGAAGTGTTCGAAAGACGGGAATTTCATGCTGCCTCCGCGGCGCTTGGTAATCCATTTGGGTTGTTGACTCAATCCGGAGGACGGCGCGGCAGATAAAATACGGGAATGTCGCAGCGGGAGGCGGAGAATCGGTCTGCGGTACGGGAGAAAGAACTTCCGGTTCCGGCGCGTTCCGGACAACCGTGGATGTACGCGGCTGCCCGGCGCGCGCCGGGATCGGATGGATGAGGGGCTTTTATCCGAGTGCTCCTGCGGCGGAGCGGCAGTGACCTTCGGTGCCGCCGCTCAGGGAGTTATGGGCCTGCATGGCGCAGAGCTTGCCGCACATGGTGCAGGTCTTGCCCTCGCGTTCGCGGTTTTCCTCCCAGCGCTTGCGGGGCAGTTCCTGATCCAGGGCCGCGGCGAACATGCCTTCCCAGTCCAGGTCTTTGCGCGCGGCGGACATGACCCGGTCACGGTCGATGGCCCCGGGCAGTCCCTTGGCGATGTCGCCGGAATGCGCGGCGATCCGGGCGCTGATCACGCCCATGCGCACGTCTTCCATGTTGGGCAGGCACAGATGCTCGGCCGGGGTCACGTAGCACAGGAAATCGGCCCCCGCCGCTGCCGCCGCTGCGCCGCCGATGGCCGCGGTGATATGGTCGTAGCCTGGAGCGAGGTCCGTGGTCAGCGGGCCCAGAACGTAGAAGGGCGCGTTGTCGCAGATACGCTTTTGCAGCATGACGTTGCCCGCGATCTGGTTGAGGGGCATGTGTCCCGGCCCTTCGATCATGACCTGCACGCCCCGGGCTCTGGCTCTGCGGGCCAGCTTGCCGATGACCAGCAGTTCCTCGATCTGGGCCGCGTCCGTGGCGTCGCTGACCGCGCCGGGACGCAGGCCGTCGCCGAGGCTTAAGGTCACGTCGTAGCGGAAGGCGATGTCGAGCAGGGCGTCGTAGTCTTCCAGCAGCGGGTTTTCGCGGCCGTTTCTGTCCATCCAGGCCGCGAGCAGCGCTCCGCCCCGGCTGACGATGCCGGCCACGCGGTCCTCGGCGTGGGTGCGGGCCACCGCACCGCGGGTTACGCCGCAGTGCACGGTGATGTAGTCGATGCCTTCAGCGCACTGGGTTTCGATGGAATCAAGGAGCATGCGGGAGGTCATGGCCTCGATGCCCTTGCCTTCGTCCACCAGGTCGGCGGCCACGGCGTACATGGGCACCGCCCCGACCATGACGGGCGAATTGTCCAGAATCAGGCGGCGGGTGCGGGACAGGTCCCGGCCTGTGGACAGGTCCATGACGCTGTGCGCTCCGGCCCTGACGGCCGCGTCCAGCTTGGCCAGTTCGACTTCCACCGAGCCCTGCACACCGGACGTGCCGATGTTGGCGTTGACCTTGGTACGCAGTCCCTGGCCGATGCCCTCGGCAGAGAATTCCCGGCCCACGTTCTTAGGAATGACGATCACTCCGCGGGCCACACCCTGGCGGATTTCCTCGGGAGTCCTGTTTTCTTTTTCGGCCACAACAGCCATTTCCGGGGTGATTTTGCCCTCCAAGGCCCAACTCAGCTGGGTCATATACGTCTCCTGCGAAAAAGGTAAAAAAAAGCCGCTCTCCCACAAGGAAAGCGGCTGCATGCCCGAATACATTCAGACTTCCGTTTCCCTACGCTGGAATGATCCAGATCAGGTTCCAAGGGTATCATCTCAGGCCCTGAGGCCACCCCCAACGAACAGGCCCCTCTCTTATGCGCTTCGGTCCGTCCTGTAAACAGGCCGGATACCGGACTTGGGTGCGCGGACATAATTTTCTTGCCGAGAGGCGGCTGGCTCGGGCAGGATCGCCATAATTCCATTTCGATCCGTGACAACGGTCTCTCCGATGAAATCCGGCGTACACACGGAGGCGTCTCATGCTCGATAGCGAAAACAATGCGGCCGTGGCCGTCAGCAACGGGGAATTGCTGCACTTCCTGCCCAAAATGGCCAATCGGCACGGCCTCATCACCGGGGCCACCGGCACGGGCAAGACCGTGACCATGCAGACTCTGGCCGAAACCTTCAGCCAGATGGGCGTGCCGGTCTTTGCCGCCGACGTGAAGGGCGATCTGTCCGGAGTGGCGGCCGAAGGCGGGAACAAGGACAGCGTGACCAAGCGGGTGGAGGCTTACGGCCTTCTGGACAGGGGGTTTGCCTTCCAGTCTTTCCCCGTGCAGTTCTGGGATGTTTTCGGGGAGCAGGGCGCTCCCGTGCGGGCCACGGTGAGCGGCATGGGGGCCCCGCTTCTGGCGAGGCTTCTGAATCTGAACGATACCCAGACCGCTGTCCTGAATGTGGCCTTCAAGCTGGCCGAGGATGAGGGACTCGCCCTGGTGGACCTGAAGGACCTGCGCAAGATTCTGGAATACGCGGGCCTCAACGCGGGGCGGCTGTCCGTCGCATACGGCAACATCCATCAGGGCACCGTCGGCGCCATCCAGCGCGGGCTGGCCGCTCTGGAGCAGGAAGGGGCCGGATTTTTCTTCGGCGAGCCGGACCTGAACATCGACGACCTCATGCAGGTCTTCGACGGCAAGGGCGTGATCAGTATTCTGGCCGCCGACAGGCTGATGGCCTCGCCCAAAATCTACACCACTTTCCTGCTCTGGCTGCTGACCAGACTGTTTTCCGCCCTGCCCGAAGTGGGGGACCCGGACAAGCCGGTGCTGGTCTTTTTCTTCGACGAGGCCCATCTGCTTTTCGACAACGCTCCGCGCGTGCTGCTGGAGCGGGTGGAACAGGTGGTACGGCTGATCCGCTCCAAGGGCGTGGGCGTGTATTTTATTTCCCAGACACCTTCGGATATTCCGGATTCGGTGCTGGGGCAGCTCGGCAACCGGGTGCAGCACGCCCTGCGCGCATACACGCCCAAAGACCAGAAGGCGCTGAAGGCTGCGGCGCAGTCTTTCAGGGCCAACCCGGCCTTTGACACGGAAACGGCCATTGCTCAGCTGGGCACGGGAGAGGCTCTGGTTTCTTTTCTGGACGCCAAGGGTGCGCCCACTCCCGTGGAGCGGGCCTTCATTCTGCCGCCCCAGGGGCAGATCGGCCCGCTGGACGAGGCCAGGCGCCGGAGCATGAACGCAAGTTCCTTGGTGTGCCGCTATTATTCGGAAGCGCGGGACAGGGAATCGGCCTACGAGATTCTGGATGCGCGTCTGAAAAGCGCTGCCGAGGAAAAGGCCGCGGCGGGCCGGACGAAGGAAGAGGAAAAGCTGCGGGCGGCAGAAGAAAAGGTTCGGCAGAGGGCCACCGAACAGCGGACGCGCTTCTGGACGGGAGTGGCCAAGTCGGTCTTCGTGCCTGTCGTGCGGCAGTTCATCACCGGAATGATCAAAAAAAAGTAAGCGGCGTCATCAGGATAAGGACTGCATCGATATGGATATCTCCGAAATACTGACTGCGAACGAATTCATCGTCAATGTCGTGGTAGCCATCACGGCCGGTGGGTTGATCGGCCTTGAACGCAGCTATCACGGCCGTCCGGCGGGGTTCAGAACCCACGCCCTGGTCTGTCTGGGTTCGTCCATGCTCATGCTGGTCACGGTCTACCAGAAGCTGTGGTTTTCCGGTGCCGTTCTGGAAACCGTGCGCATCGATCCGACCAGAATGGCTCAGGGCGTCATGACCGGCATCGGTTTTCTCGGGGCGGGGGTGATCATCAAGGAGGGGGTTTCCATCCGGGGCCTGACCACCGCCGCGTCCATCTGGGTCACGGCGGCTCTGGGCATTGTGGCCGGAGTGGGCTTGTACACGCTGGCCGCCATAGGAACATTCATCACCATCCTGACCCTGTCCCTGTTCCGGTGGGTGGAAACCCGTCTGCCGATTCTGACCTATGCCAACCATACGCTGAAATGCGCCAGAACCGCCATAATTCCGGAAGAGGAACTGGCAGCCGTCATCAGAAAACACAAGATAGGCATCACGGGGATGAGCTACTCGGCGGTCAGCGGCGGCGACTTCGAGTACTCCATGACCCTCAGCACCAGGGACCCCAGCAACTTCCGGGCTCTTTCCCGGGCTTTTCTGGAGATGGACGGCGTACTTGAATACAGGATCACCTCCAAAGGTTTCTGATAACTTGGCCTATTCGACGCAGCAGACCTGATCCCGGCCTTTTTTCTTGGCCTCGTAGAGGGCCCTGTCCACGCGTTTGAGAAATGCGTCGGGCGCTTCCCCCTGCTTGTACTGGACCGCGCCGATGCTGACTGTGACGGGGCCGTTTTCAATGGAGATGCCCTGGGTGGAGGCACAGATGCGTCTGCCCACGTGGCGGGCTTCCTCCAGGTTGGTCATGGGCAGCAGGATCAGAAATTCCTCTCCGCCGCTGCGCGCGGGCAGATCTTCCTTGCGGCATTCCCGTCGCAGCAGTGCCGCGAAATCTTGCAGCACCTTGTCTCCGGCGCAATGTCCCAGCGTGTCGTTGATGCGCTTGAAGTGGTCCAGATCGGCCATGAGCAGGCTTAAGGGCTGCTTGTGCCGTCCGGCCAGGGAAATGGCTTCCTGAAACCGGTCCATGAATGAGCGTCTGTTGGGCAGGCCGGTCAGATAGTCGGTGCGGCTGATGCTTTCGATATTGGTTTTGGCGAGGTCCAGTTCTCTGACTTTCAGCGCCAGCTCTTTTTCGGTTTTCTTCTGTTCGGAAATATCCACGATGATGCCGATAAGGGTCTGAGTCTCCTGCTCCGCATGCCGGAAGCAGCTGCTCCAGTACAGACAATGGCGGGTTGTCCCGTCGGAGAAGGGGAAGTTCAATTCCCGGTGCATCGTGCCCCCATGAGAAATGAGTCTGCTGTCTTCCTGCAGGCATCGGACACGCTCGGCCTGGGACAGAAAGGGCAGGGCCATCGCAGTCTTGCCAATCAGCTCCTCGGCAGTAACGCCGAAGGCTTCCTCGTAGGCGCGATTGATGGACACGTAGCGGGTGTCGGCGTCCTTGACGAAGACGGGAGTGGGCAGGGCCTTGAGCAGTTCATTCTGGAAAAGCAGCTGTTCGGCCAGATTTTTTTGGGTTTGTCGCTCTTTGGTAACGTCCTTGACGACACCGGCCATGCGCGGATGCTGATCGGGAGCTTCCAGGATTTTTCCCTGTATCTGCAGCCAGTGCCAGGAATCGTCCTCATGCCGCAGGCGGAATTCCAGAGTGAGCACGTCCTGCCGCTTCGTTCTATCCCGGACGTATTGCAGGAGTTCATTTTGGACCGTTTCTCTGTCTTCGGGATGCGCGCGGTTCAGCCAGGAAGAAAGAGTCGCCGGGACATGCCCGCCATCCTGAAAGCCAAGCAGCCGCAGACAGGAAGGAGAGCAGGAAAGCGGCGTTTCGGGGGCGAGCGGATTGTGTTCGTCAAGGGGTAGTGTCCAGAAACCCAAGTCGGAAAAGCAGACGCAGACTTCAAGCCGGGCGGCCTTGTCTTCGAGCAGGCGGCGTTGCTCCAGGTCACGCAGCCGCCACGGGCGCAAGGGCGCGAGCGCTTCCTTTTCATGCTCCTCGAGTCCGGACCAGATTTCCGCCTCGCTGTCCGGATCGTTGCCGTCGGTCAGCCAGCGCCGGAGCGCATCCATTTCTTTCATGATCGCCGTATCCGATTGTTTCATGTTCCACAGAAGGTTTTGTACGGGGTCGGCCAAGGCGCAGGCGGTTCGGCCAGATCCGCGTACGCGGGCAAATGCTCATAAGGTCGGGAAAGGGCTGAGAGAAGCCGCTCAAGAGGCGCAAGATTTCGTGTCGCGGCGGCCTTCAATGCCTCTTCCACCCGGAGGTTTCTGGGGATGACGGCCGGGTTGAGGGTACGCATCCTCTTTCGGGCGTTTACGATAGGCCCGCTCTGCCGGGCCAGTCTGGCTTCCCACCTGTCCCGCCAGGCTAGGAAGCCGGGCTCCCTGAAAAACGGCGTCTCCGGCGTCGTCTCTTCGGACAGGCCGCGCAGGGTGGCCGTGTAGTCGGCCCGGTGTTCCCGCATCAGCGCCAAAAGGTCCTGAGCGAGTTCCAGATCGCCATTCTCCACGCTTTCAAGCCCGAGTTTCGCGGCCATGCCCGAAGTCCACTCCCGGCGGAACGTGTCTGGAAATACGGCCAGGGCTTCGGAGGCCATTTCTCTGGCCCGTTCTTCCCGATCATCGAAAAGCGGCAGCAGGGCCTCGGCGAAGCGGGTCAGATTCCATTGCATGACCGAGGGCTGGTTGCTGTAGGCATACCGGCCGTTGTGGTCGATGGAGCTGAACACGGCGTCCGGGTCATAGGCATCCAGAAAGGCGCAGGGGCCATAGTCGATGGTTTCCCCGCAGATGGAAACATTGTCCGTGTTCATCACGCCGTGCACAAAGCCCACGAGCAGCCATTTCGTCATCAGGGCCGCCTGCCGAACCAACACAGCCCGGAAAAAGGCCAGGTACGGAGTGGGATCTTCGGCCGCTTCCGGATAATGGCGGGCGATGGCGTGGTCGGCCAGCAGGCGCAACGCTTCGCGTTCATCGGCAGCGGCCAGATACTGGAACGTACCCACGCGGATATGGCTTGCGGCCACTCGGGTCAGGATGGCGCCGGGCAGGGCGGTTTCGCGCCATACGTTCTCGCCGGTGGAAACCACGGCCAGACTGCGTGTAGTGGGGATACCCAAGGCATGCATGGCTTCACTGGCGATGTACTCCCGCAGCATGGGGCCCAGAGCGGCCCGGCCATCTCCCCGCCGGGAAAATGGCGTCCGCCCCGCCCCCTTGAGCTGGATGTCGAAACGCTCGCCGGTGGGAGTGATCTGTTCGCCCAACAGAAGAGCCCGGCCGTCGCCGAGCATGGTGAAATGCCCGAACTGATGTCCGGAATAGGCCTGAGCGATGGGGTCGGCTCCGGATGGAAGCAGATTGCCGGAGAAACAGCGCGCACGGTCGGGGTCGGCGAGATCCGTTCTTAAACCCAGAGAGGTGCCGAGGGATGCGTTGTAACGTATCGTTTCCGGGGTGGCCACCAGTGTCGGGAGTTGGCGGGCGTAGAGAATTTCAGGCAGACGGATGTAGCTGTTATCGAAGTTCCATCCGGAGGAAGAGAGGGAACCGGAGTGCGGCATGGCTGCATTTTTTGCCGCGAAACGGCGCGGCGGTTGTCCAGAGGATGAAAGAGGGCAGCGATAAAAAATGAGCGGTAAAAAATTCTACAATCTGTTGAAAACTCTGGTGCGCCAGGGAGGATTCGAACCCCCGGCCGATTGCTTAGAAGGCAATTGCTCTATCCACCTGAGCTACTGGCGCACATGAAAGAAAACAGATATGTTTCCCCATGTGAAAAGTCAAGGCAGCTCTTGGTTGTGCGTTTTGAGGAGGCGAGAAGTGGTCCCCAAAATTCGGACAGGTGTGATAGCTACTCAACCAGCCAAGGAGAACACACATGTCCAAACGAAAGAACCACGCTCCCGCTTTCAAGGCCAAAGTGGCCCTGGCCGCCCTTTCCGGCGAGAAAACCATTGCCGGACTCAGTTCCGAGTTCGGCGTTCATCAGACGCTCATCCACAAGTGGGTGAAGCAGCTCAAGGAATCGGCTGCGGGCATCCTTGCCGGTGAAATCAAGACCGAAGAGGTCAGGAGAGAAAAGCAGCTCCAGATGCTTCATGCCAAAATCGGTCAGCTTACCGTGGAACGAGATTTTTCAGCCGAAGCCTGGGGGAAGCGGTGAGCGTCTCCCGCAGGCAAAGCATGGTCAATTCGGGCCATGTGAAGCTCAGCGTTGTCCGGCAGTGCATTCTGCTCAAAGTCGCCCGTTCCAGCCTGTATTACAAAAGAGCCGGAGAATCGGCCATAAACCTCACAGTAATGCAGGAAATCGGACCGTGCTCTCACGGAATGGCCGTTTCTTGGAGTGCGCCAGATGCGTCGTTACATGGTGTCGCTGGGATACAACGCTGGCAGAAAGCGCGTCCGCCGTCTGATGCGGTTGATGGGTCTCATGGCTGTGTACCAGAAGCCGAAAACCAGTGTTCCGAACCCGGAACACAAACGCTATCCCTACCTGTTGCGCGACTTGACCATAGATCGGAGCAATCAGGTCTGGTGTGCGGATATTACCTGCATCCCCATGCGCAAAGGTTTTCTCTATCTGGTGGCCATCATGGACTGGTACAGCCCTGGCGGCTCTCAAACACCATGGACACGGATTTTTGCGCCTCGGCTCTGGAAGAGGCCGTGGCGAAATATGGCAAACCCGATATCTTCAACACCGACCAGGGCAGCCAGTTTACCAGCTTTGCCTTTACCAACATCCTGCGAGATAAGGGAATCCGCATTTCCATGGACGGCCGGGGCCGCTGGCTGGACAACGTATTTATCGAACGCCTCTGGCGCTCACGCAAATACGAGAACGTGTACCTGAACGCATATGAAACCGGCTCGGAAGCCCGCACCGGCATCGGCAGATGGATCGACTTTTACAACCAGACTCGGCCTCACAGCAGTTTGGGAGGGAGAAGCCCGGAGCGTTGTTACCATGAAGGGCTGTTAAAGGCAGCATGATGAGGAAAAAGATAAGCCAAGAAACCGCTAATTCCTGGCCGAACAATGGGGACCAACTCTGGGCAAAGATGGAACAAGGTAATCAGCCTTCGTTCCATTTTTTTGTCCAAAATCCGGGCGTTCTTACGGGCAGGCTAGATTGGCTTTGACTGTCTCTATCCCTTCAGAATATGATAGGAGGCTTTCAGCTTTCGAGTAACTTGATCGCATCAAACCTTTACGAAACAGAAAAATGGCTTGATGCGATCAAGTTGTCAGCAGAAAGGTAAAAAGTCGCCTCATTACGTCCTCTGCGTACAGGTACTTATCATGAATAAGTCCTTGCAAAGACAGCCTGAGATGAGGAACAGGCAAGCCGAGCAATCCCCATTTTCCGCCCGAACACATGGGACAGCTCCGAGCCCACCAGTATCAACGAGAGAACGGATCATGAAAATCGTCCTGTATTCCCACGACACCATGGGCCTTGGCCACATCCGCCGCAACCAGCTTATCGCCAGGGCCCTGGCGGAGTCGCCTTTGGCTGCCAAGGTGCTGCTCATTGCCGGCATCCACGAGGCGGGCGCATTCCGCATTCCAAAGGGCGTCGACTGTCTGACCCTGCCCGCCTACCGCAAGGATCAGCACGGGAACTACTCGCCCCGCTCCCTTTTTGTAGAAACCAATGCCCTGGTCAATCTGCGGTCCCAGGTGATTGGGACGGCCCTGACCCATTTCAACCCCAACCTCTTTATCGTGGACAATGTGCCGCGCGGCGCTCTGCAGGAATTGAGCCCGGTTTTGGAGAATCTGAAAGATTCCGATACCACCAGAACCGTGTTGGGTCTGCGAGACATAATCGATCATCCGGAGGCTGTGCGCAGGCAGTGGCAGGAACAGGAGAACGAGGCCTTTATCGAGCGATTTTATGAAGCGGTCTGGATCTACGGCGATCCAGACGTGTACGATCAGACCTCTGCCTACGGTTTTTCTCCCTCCCTGAGGCTCAAGACGACCTTCACCGGCTATCTCGACCCCATGGATCGTCTGCCGTCCGGCGAAGAAGAGGACCTGGACCCGGAGTCGGCGCGCTGGGTAGAGCGGGATGTGCTCCAGCAGGAATTTACCCTTTGTGTCATTGGCGGGGGGGCAGGACGGCCTGGCCGTGGCGAGCGCCTTTGCCAGGTCGCAACTGCCGGAGGGCGAGTACGGCATCATGGTTACCGGACCGTTTTTACCGGAGGAGAAAAAACGGCAACTGCTCTCCCAGGCCAGAGAAAATCCACGTCTGCGGGTACTGGAGTTTCTGCAGGAACCCATGGGCTTGATGCAGCGGGTCAGGCGGATCATTGCCATGGGCGGTTACAACACGGTGACCGAAATATTGAGCCTCGGCAAACCCGCTTTGATCGTGCCGCGCAACAAGCCCCGGCTCGAGCAGACAATCCGTGCCGAACGCCTGCGGGCCTTGGGGGTGGTCGACGTCATCTGCCTGGAAGATCTGAATCCGGCCGCTCTCTCCCGCTGGCTCCATAAGGACCAGGCCTTCAAACCTGCCCGCAATGTGATCGACCTTGGGGGGCTAAAGAAGATTCCGGCTTTGGCCAGCGCCATGTTCGGGTCCGCCCATGTTGCCGCCGACCCTGCCTCTTCCGCCTCCTCCACTCGTTCGAGTAAGGTTGCATCATGACGACACCGCAGCAGCCCGCGCTGGCCTATGTGCTCAAACGCTACCCGCGCTTCTCGGAAACCTTTATCGTCAATGAAATTCTTGAACACGAAAAGGCCGGGATGAGAATCCACATCTTTGCTCTGCGGCCGGTCCGGGAAAGCCATTTTCAGGATATTCTGGCCCAGGTCAGGGCGCCGGTCACCTATATCCGCGACATCAGCGCCGCCACGCACAGCCTCTGGGAGATGATGAGCCTTGCCCGCAGGGAACTGCCGGGTTTCTGGCAGGCTCTGGATGAGCTGGGCGACATGGAAGAGGGAGACCTGCTTCAGGCCATCAAGCTGGCCCTGAAGGCGCGCGAGCGCGGGATTGCCCATTTTCACGCCCATTTTGGCACGCTTGCGGCGACCGTCACCCGCATTGCCTCGAGGCTTGCCCGCATTCCCTATACCCTGACCGTACACGCCAAGGACATTTATCATCAGGCAGTCGATCAGGAGGATATGCGCAGGAAGCTGGGCGATGCCGCGGGCGTGATCACGGTCTCCGGCTATAACCAGCGCTATCTGCAGGCCACCTATGGTCGGGCGGCCGAGCAGGTGCGGCGTATCTACAACGGCCTGCATCTGGACCGTTTTACGTACCAGCCCCCCAATCTGAACAGCCGGGAAATCCTGGCCGTGGGCCGGCTGGTGGAGAAAAAGGGTTTTGATGTGCTGGTCGAGGCCTGCGGCCTGCTGCGGGAGCGGGGCATTGCTTTTCACTGCAGCATAGTGGGCGAGGGCATGATGCGGGAGCCTCTGCAGCAGCGAATCGAGCGGCTTGGTCTGGCTGAGCAGGTCTGCCTTGCCGGGCCCAGAGCCCACGCGGAGCTGATCAGGATTTTTCGTGAGGCCGCCTTTTTTGTCGCTCCCTGCGTGATCAGCTCCGACGGCGACCGCGATGGCCTGCCCACGGTGCTTGTGGAGGCCATGGCCCAGGGGACGCCGGTCATCTCCACCCAGGTGGTGGGCATTCCCGAGCTGGTGCGGCATAACGACACCGGTCTCTGCGTGGCGGAGCGCGATCCCTCTGCCCTGGCCGATGCCATGGCGCGGCTGCTGCAGGATGCGAATCTGCGGTCATCCCTGGCCGGCCGGGCCCGGGCCCTGGTTGAAGAGGATTTCGATATCCGGAAAAACGCGGCGGCCCAGCGCGAGCTCTTCAGGGCCGCCATGGCCGCCGCCCGTCTGCCGGAAACGGCAGACGCGACCACGGCGAGGAGGGCCTGATGCGTCTGGCATATGTCTGCGCCGACCCCGGCATTCCGGTCTTTGGTGCCAAGGGCGCCTCCATCCACGTACAGGAAGTCATCCGTGCTTTTCGGCGGCAGGGGCTTCAGGTGCGGCTTTTTGCCATGCGCCTGGGCGGGGAGCCGCCCGCGGATCTGAGAGACCTGCCGGTACACTGCCTGCCGGAGCCGCCGCGGGGCGACACCGCCCGGCGCGAGCGGGCGGCCATGGTAAGCGCCGGCACCGTGCAGGACGCCCTGAGGATCGCCGGGCCGTTTGACTGCGTCTACGAGCGCTATTCCCTGTGGAGCTGCGCCGGCATGGAGTATGCCGAATCCCAGGGCATCCCCGGCATCCTTGAGGTCAATGCGCCGCTTATCGAAGAGCAGATCCGGCACCGGGAACTGGTGCACCGCGAGGAGGCGGAACGGATCGCGGCCAGGGTCTTTGCGGCGGCCCATGCCATCATTGCGGTGTCGCCGGGAGTCGCCGCCTATCTCGATGGCTACCCGCAGAGCCGGGGACGGGTGCGGGTGCTTGCAAACGGCATCGATCCGGCCCGCTTTCCGGACGAACTCTTTGCGGATCGTCCCCAGCCGGATTCGCCGGCAACCTTTACCATCGGTTTTCTCGGCTCCCTCAAGCCCTGGCACGGACTTGAGCTGCTGCTCGATGTGTTCATCGCCATGCACTCACAGGATCCGGGCCTGCGCCTTCTGCTGGTGGGTGATGGCCCGGAAAGGGCAGGCATTGAGCGGAGCATTGCGCAGGCCGGAATCTCCGACAGTGTCACTTTGACCGGCGCGGTTCCTCCGGAGGAAGTCGCGAACTGGCTGCGGCAGATGGATGTGGGCGTCGCCCCCTATCCGGAGATGGAGCCCTTTTATTTTTCGCCGCTGAAAATTTATGAATACATGGCGGCCGCTCTGCCGGTGGTAGCCAGCCGGGTCGGCGGGCTCGACCGGGTTGTGCGCGAGCAAAAGACCGGTCTGCTCTATCCGCCGGGTGATGCGGCCGGACTGCAGGCCGCTCTTGCCGGCTTGCGCGCCGATCCGGCCCTCTGCCGCAGGCTGGGGCAAGCCGCCAGAGACGAAGCCCTGACCCGGCACAGCTGGGACAGCGTGGCGGCCCGTATCCTTGCCATCGCGGGTTTACAGAAAAAAGAGCAGGGGAGGCACGCGGACCTGAGCGAAAATACTCCGAAAGACCAGGGAGGGCATCATGTCGACTTCTTCTGAGACGCCGGCCGGCATATCCGCGGCCCTGCCCAGCCTGCGCCGCATCCTCGCCTGTTTCGGCCCCTATCTGCGCCGTCATGCCGCCTTGCTCGCCGGCTCCCTGCTGGCCCTTCTGGCCGGTATCGCCGCCCAGCTGCTGGAGCCCTGGCCGCTGAAAATCGTCATCGACTGGATCGTCTCCGACAGCCCCCACACCGGTTTTGCAAAAATTCCCCTGCTCGCCAGCCTCGACTCCATGCAGCTGCTGACTCTGCTTGCGCTCAGTCTGGTGCTGATCATTTCCCTCAGAGGAATCTTGTCCTATCTGAGCAGCATCGGCTTCGCCCTGGCAGGCAGCCGCACCATGGCCAGGATCCGGGACGATCTCTACCAGCATCTGCAAGGGCTCTCCCTTTCCTTCCACAACCGGGCCAAAACCGGCGAGCTGACCCTGCGCGTGGTCAGCGATGTGAACCTGATCGGCGAGACCATGGTGACCGCCATCATGCCGATGCTCGCCCACCTGCTGATACTTGTCGGCATGATCGGGGTGATGTTGTGGATGAACTGGCAACTGACCCTCTTTGCGCTGCTGCCTTGGCCCCTGCTCTGGCTCATCAGCACCCATCTGGGCAGAAAGATTCACCAGATGACCCGCAAACTGCGTAAACAGGAGGGGGCGATGGCGGCCACCGCAGCCGAATCCCTGGCCGCCATCCGCGATGTACAGGCCCTGTCACTCGAAAAAAACTTTGCCGACGTCTTTGCCCGAGTGGGGCAGAAGAGCCTCGGTACCGGGGTGCAGGTCAAGCGCCTCACCGCCAATCTGGAACGCAGCGCCGATGTCATGATCGGCCTGTCCTCGGCCATTGTTCTCTGGCAGGGCACGCTCTTCGTGCTGGTGGGAGAGCTTTCGCCGGGCGATCTGATTGTCTTCATCACCTACCTCAAGAGCACCTTCCGGCCGATCCGCATGTTTGCCAAGTATACCAGCCGGATGGCCAGAGCCGTGGCCGCGGGCGAGCGCATCGTCGATCTGATGGCAGAAAAGGCGGATATCGAGGATCTGCCCGATGCTGTGGCCGTCCCGCCCTTCAAGGGCTCTCTTTGTTTCGAGGGGGTGAGCTTCGCCTACGATCCGGCCCATCCCATCCTGCGCGGGATTGACCTCTCCGTGCCGCCGGGCCACCATGTGGCTGTGGTCGGGCCTTCGGGCATGGGCAAATCCACCCTGGTGAGCCTGATTCTGCGTCTCTATGACCCCAGTCAGGGCCGGGTGCTTATCGACGGGATGGATATCCGCGGCTTTTGTCTCAAATCCCTGCGGGAGCAGATCAGTATCGTTCTGCCCAACAGTCTGCTCTTTGCCGCCAGCATCCGCGACAATATCGGCTACGGCGCGGCCAGTGCCAGCTTCGCCGAAATCGAGCAGGCGGCCAGACTCGCCAACGCCCACGATTTCATCATGGCCATGCCCAATGGCTACGACACCGAACTGGGCGAGCGCGGGGTCACCCTTTCAAGCGGCCAGCAGCAGCGCATCGCCATTGCCCGGGCCGCCCTGCGGCAGAGCCCGATCCTCATCCTCGACGAGCCGACCACCGGTCTGGACCGCAGCAACGAACAGGCGGTGATCGAGGCCCTTGGCAAGCTCGCCCGGGGCCGCACCGTGATCATGATCACCCATGATCTCGATCTGGCCGCCCGGGCGGATCAAATCGTGTTTCTCGAAAACGGCAGTATCATCGAACAGGGTTCCCATGCGGAGCTGCTCGGCCGGGGCGGGCCGTATGCCGCGCTTTTTCGGGCCCGCAACCCGTCCGCTTCGCAGGGGCGCGACACCGCCGGAGAATAAACCATGCTGAACGGCCATGATCTGGAGGTGATTGCCAGAGAGCCCGGCCTGCCGGGGCTGAGCATCCTGCTCGATCCGGAGCGGGCGCTGGGACTTTTGCAGCGGCTCTATCCGGAACAGGCAATCCTTAATCTTTCCCTCAGCTACCTCAAATACAAGCCGCACACCAACTGCCTGGCGGGTTTTGCCGCCGGGGTCGGCGCTCAAAAGGCAATACGGATTTCGGCCAAGGCCTATCCCGAAAAGGAATACGCCAAAGAGCGGGCCCGTTGTCAGAAGGGAAACGGTGCCGGGCAGGGTGGCCATGAGCCCCATTTTGTGGATGGCTGGCAGTTGGCGGTCTGGTCTTTTCCACGGGATCGAAAACTGCCGGGCCTGGCGGCGCTGGGAGAGGCGGATGCGCGCCGACGGCTTCTGCAGGATCTTCTGCCCGCAATGCCCGAGCTGTGGCCGGCCGGAATGGAGACCCTGCGCTATAAAAACGAGCGCAGATACGTGGGCAAATTGCTGGTGGGCGGTGCAGCCCGGGCGCTCATCAAGGTTTATGAGGCGCGGGACTTCAAAAACGCCTGCAGGGCCGCGCGGACCATCGGCACCTTTGCCGCGGATGGCGGCCTGAGCGTCGCCGGGCCTTTGGGCATTTCCCAGGATGAGCGCATCATAATCAGCCGCTGGCTGGACGGCCGGCCGCTGCGCCAGCTCCTGCACGAGGCTCGGGATCTGAGCCGAAAGCCTGGCCAATTGCAGGCCGTGGGCGCGGCCCTGGCCGGCTTCCATCGAGAGAGCCCTGGTTCGCTGGCCACGGCTGTGCCGGAAAACGAGGCGCTTTCGGTTCTGGCCGCCGCCAATGCCACGGCCTTTCTCTGCCCCGCCCTGGCAGTCCGGCTGCGCCGTCTCGCCGCCGGGATCGGCGCGGAGCTGCTCTCCATGCCCCGCCAGCATCACCCCATCCATGGAGATTTTTCCAGCGATCAGGTGCTGGTCGATGGGGCGGATGACGGTGGAATCGCCATCGTCGATTACGATCAGGCCCGCATCGGTGATCCTGCAGCGGATCTTGGCTCTTTTACCGCGCAACTGTTTTATGACGAGGCGGCGGGAGCCCTTGCGGCCGGCACCGCCGCAGCACTGGCAGACGTGGTGCTGAAGGGCTACCTGGAGGCTTGCGGACAAAGGGAAACTCTTTTGCGCTACAATCTCCACACAGCGGCAAAACTGCTGCAGCTCACGCCCCAGGCTTTTCGCACCCGTCACCCGCAGTGGCCGGAGCTGATGGCCCGGCTCGTGTACCACGCAGTGGCGTTTTGGAGAAACCATGCCCGGCATGAAACCGGAACATAGGGCCATGCCGATTGGCCGCGGCAAGAGCGGTCCCGTTCCGGTTCACGATCCGGACCGCAGGATTGCCGATTCCAAAATGCCCATGCTGGTCCAGGCACTAGACCCGGCGTACATGACCCGCGCCCTGCGGGAACAGGTGGAAGCATCCGGGCGCAATCCCTTTGCCGGCACGGCATGGCAGGTGGCGGCGATTTACGTGCGGCGGCACAAACCGGGCCGCCGCTGCCTGATCGAGTATGAGCTGACCGACCCGGAAAAGGGCGGCCGCTTTTCGGTTCTGGGCAAAATCAGGGCCAGGGGGCTCGACCGGCGCAGCCATGCGGTGCAGCGGCATCTGTGGGAAAACGGCTTTGACGGTTCCTGCGCGGATGGCGTCTCGGTTCCCGAGCCTCTGGGCCTGTTGCCGCATCTTTCCATGTGGCTGCAGAAAAAGGTGCCGGCAAGGCCGGTTATCGAAGGATTGCACGGGGAAAATGGCCCGGCCCTGGCCGGGCGGATCGCCGGGGCTCTGCACAAGCTGCACCGGCTGGGGCCATTGTCGGAGCGGGTGCACGGCATGAAAGATGAGCTGCGCATCCTGGAGACACAACTGACCGCCGTGACCTGGCTGCATCCGGCCTGGAAAAAGCGCATCGACGAGCTGCTTGCGGCCTGCACGCGACTGGGGCGCAGCCTGCCGTACTGCCCGCCCTGTCCCAGTCAGCGGGATTGCTATCATGACAATATTCTTTTTGACGGCGACCGGCTCTTTCTGGTGGATCTCGATCTCTACTGTCAGGGCGACCCGGGGCTCGATCCGGGCAACTGTCTCGCCCATCTCATCGACTACGGCCTGCGCAGCCAGGGCGAGTCTGGTCGTCTCGGCGGAATTGCACAGGCCCTGGCCGCACGCTTTGGCGCATTGACCGGCCATGTCCATGACCAGCGGGTGGCGGTCTATACCACGCTTTCCCTGGCCCGGCTCATTGCCGTCAGCACCCGTATCCCCGGCCGTGAACAGTGGACTGGCCGGCTCATGGATCTCTGCGAACTTCGCATCAAGGAGCTGCATTCATGATTTCTTTTCTGAAAAAACAAGCAATCAGCCCCGGTTTTTCAGTGGTCGACGGCCTCATGGCCTGGAAAAAACGTATCTCTACAGGAAGGCGAACTGCTTTTTTTGTGTTTTTCTCCGTCATCATCGGTGCGGCATTTATGAATCCCGCGGCTCATGCCGGAGACAAAAAGCATGAAAGCAAGTTCAAAGTAAAGGCGGCTCTGGAGTCCAAAATTGATATTCAGAACAACCGGGATCTTGATTCCGGCAGAGATGATTCTCTCTCCGTACTCGACCCGGAGCTGAGTGTGGGAATCCTCTACAGGGCTACGAATTATTTTGAAATTTTTTCGGAAATCGAGGCCAGCCGCAAATTCACCCTTGCTCATGGCGATGACATTTCCTCACCCTCCCACGACAGAGAACTGAACCTCAAACAGATCTACTTCAATCTTGAAGACTGGCCCTTCGACAATCTCGATATCCGCCTCGGCCGCCAGGAGTTCGAAGACGAGCGCGAGTGGCTCTACGACGAGGAACTGGATGGCCTGCGCTTATTCTACGAACGGGGCGTCTGGTCGGCCGAGCTTTCCGCCAGCCGCCTCTCTACTTTCAGGAAAAATCTCCTGAGTGATGACGATTTCGATGCGCATCTCAACTACTACATGGCCTACGGCAGCTATAAGCCGCAAAAGCATTACGAGTTCAATGCCTACGCCATCCTGATCGACGACCTCTCCAAGGCTTCAACCGAGCAGGTGCTCTTGGGCCTGCGCAGCCGAGGAACGCTTCTGGACGCGCTTGATTACTGGGCGGAGCTGGCCACGGTGCGCGGCCGGGATGAGGGGATGGATTTGTGCGGATACGGCCTTGATCTGGGCGCAACCTACCGTCTGCCTACTGTATTTTCTCCCAGCCTCAGTCTGGCTTATGCCTTTGGCAGCGGCGACGGCAACACGGATGACTCGCTCGATCGCAGCTTCCGGCAAACAGGCATTCAGGACAATACCGGCCGCTTCAACGGAGTGGAGGATTTTCAGCTCTACGGCGAAACTCTGGACCCGGAGCTGAGCAACATCCATATAATCACCGCTGGACTTGGTATCCGCCCGACAGAGAACAGCTCCCTTGATCTGATCTATCACCACTACCGTCAGGATACGGCAAGGGAGGGCAGACTGCGCAACGCCTGGATACGGAATAAGACCCTGGGGGAGAGCCATGATCTGGGTCAGGGCCTTGATATCATTGCCGGTTATCGAGAGATAAAAAATCTTCAGCTCTATGCCCGGTACGGTCTTTTTTTCCCCGGAGATGCCTTCCCGGACGGGGCGGATACGGCCTCCAGCTTTCAGGCGGGTTTCAAATATAAATTCTGAGCGGCAGAGGGAATCCTCCGACAGATTGCCTTTGGCGGCCTTTCAGGAGGGAATCCCCCGTTGCCGCGAGGCGGACTCTCAATCTGCTCTGCTGCACACGCCCAAAGAAAAAGGACCTAGTTTTTCTAGGTCCTTTATTTTCTGGTCGGGGCGGCGTGACTTGAACACGCGGCCCTCGGTTCCCAAAACCGATGCGCTACCAAACTGCGCTACGCCCCGGAGGAAACGGGACGTACACAGCTGTCTCCAAAACTGTCAAGCCTTCAGGATGGTCCTGCCAGAACAGTCCGCCTGGATTTTACAGGCCCCGCCTCGCAGCGTTCGGGCATGAGCTTACAGGCATCTCCATTTCTATGTTGAACTCGTTTACTCCCAAGGCGTTTTGTATTTTCTGGCGGCAGAAAGTTTTGAACCGCCTCACGCATTGAACAGGAAATGCACCACATCTCCGTCTTTCAGGACGTATTCCTTGCCTTCCACGCGCAGCACTCCAGCGGCACGGCATTTGGCCTCGGAACCGTGTTTGACGTAGTCTTCGTAGGCGATGACCTCGGCCCGGATGAAGCCTCGCTCGAAATCCGTGTGGATCACGCCCGCACCCTGAGGCGCCTTCCAACCCTGACGGATGGTCCAGGCGCGGACTTCTTTGGGTCCGGCCGTGAAATAGGAGCACAGTCCGAGCATTTCATAGCCGGCGCGGATGATCAGATCCAGGCCGGACTCCTGCACGCCGTAGGAGGCCAGAAACTCCGCCGCCTCCTCCGGGGAAAGCCCGGCCAGTTCCTCCTCCATACGGGCGGAAATTTTCACGGCCCCGGCCGCGCGGGCCTGAGCCGCTTCGCGCACGCGGCGCACATGGGCGTTGTCCTCTCCCAGTCCGTCCTCATCCACGTTCATGGCGAAAATGACCGGCTTGAAAGTGATCAGCAGCAGATCCCGGCGCAGTTCCGCTCCAGGATCGCTGTGCAGTTCGGTCATTTCCGAGGCGGGCCGTCCCGCGTTCAGGTGGTCGATGAGCCCGCGCAGCAGGTCCATCTGCGGGGCCAGCCGCTTGTCGCCTTTGATCTGTTTGCCCAGCCGTTCGGCCTTGCGTTCGGCGGCCTGAAGATCGGCCAGGATCAGTTCCGTATCGATGGTTTCCATGTCCCGGATGGGATCCACTGCGCCGTCCACATGGATCACGTCATCATTTTCAAAGCAGCGCACCACGTGCAAGATGGCGTCGCATTCGCGGATGTTGGCCAGAAACTGGTTGCCCAGACCTTCGCCCTTGCTGGCCCCACGAACCAGTCCGGCAATATCGATGAAGTCCACCGTGGCGTGGATCACTTTCTGGGAGCTGGCCAGTTCCTGCAATTTGTACAGCCGCAGGTCCGGCACAGGGACCACGGCCCGGTTGGGTTCGATGGTGCAGAAAGGATAGTTGGCGCTCTCGGCGTTCTGAGCCCTGGTCAGCGCGTTGAAAAGGGTGGACTTGCCCACGTTGGGCAGTCCGACAATGCCTATGCTCAGTCCCATGATGTCTCCTTGTGCTGCCGGAACTGCGCCCCGGCGTAAAGTGGCGCAGGCATAATATGGCCCCCGGCGGGAGGCAAGGCGCACGGTTTGAGGTTTGCGCGGATGGAAGTATACGGCGCGGAAGAAGCGGCATTGCCGCTGATTTTTTTCAAAAAGCGGAGGAGCTGTGGCTGAGCTGGTGGAAGTGGCCGTGAACCGGCCGTGCTGCTCCGGGTGCATGGCCTGCGTGGAGGTGGCGCCGGAGGTATTCGCGTTCGACGAGAGCGCCCAGGTGGCCGAAGTGCGGGCCAACCCCTGCGACGCGGAACTGGCCAGAAAGGCCGTGGCCTATTGCCCGGATGATTGTATCGATATCATCTGAAAGTGGGTACGGATGGACCGGATTGGGAAATGCCTTCACATCCCCGGCGGCCTGTTGAGACGCCGGGGATGCGCCGGATTGAGGGGGATGTCCGGAGACGGCGATCCTATCTGCCCACGGAGAAGTAGGCGAAGCCCTCGGCAGCCATGAGCTGCGGCGAGTACAGATTGCGGCCGTCGAACAGCAGCGGGGCCTGAAGCTCCTTTTTGATTCGGGCGAAATCCGGATTCCTGAACTGGTTCCATTCCGTGACCACGGCCAGAGCCGAAGCACCTTCCAGAGGAGCGTACTGGTCGTCGCAGATCTCCACCAGCGGGTTGTCGGCCAGGATGCGGCGGGCATTGGAGCCGGCCACCGGGTCGAAGGCACGTACGCGCATGCCGCGTTCCGTCAGATACCGGATCAGTTCCAGGGACGGAGCCTCGCGCATGTCGTCGGTGTTGGCCTTGAAGGCCAGACCCCACAGGGCCAGAATCTTGCCGGACACGCCGCCCTGTTCGCTGAAATATGCTTCGATCTTGCGGGCGATGACCAGCTTCTGCCGGTCGTTGACCTCGTCCACGGCGGACAGGAGCTGCGGATTGCAACCCGCCCCGGTGGCCGTGCGGATAAGGGCCTTCACGTCCTTGGGAAAGCAGGAGCCGCCGTAGCCCACGCCCGGATAGATGAACTGGTAGCCGATGCGGTGGTCCGCACCGATGCCCCGGCGCACTTCGCGTACATCGGCTCCGACCTGCTCGCAGATGTTGGCGATTTCGTTGATGAAGGAGATCTTGGTGGCCAGCATGCAGTTGGCCGCATACTTGGTCATTTCCGCGCTGCGCACGCCCATGACGATGAGTTTTTCCCGGCTGCGGGCGTAGGGCGCGTACAGGGTTTTCAGCAGCTCGGCCGTGCGTACGTTGTCCGTGCCCACGACCACCCGGTCCGGCTTCATGAAGTCGTTGACCGCGTCGCCTTCCTTCAGAAATTCGGGATTGGAGACCACATCGAATTCGATCTCCACGCCGCGTTTGGCGAGTTCCTCGTTCACAATAGCCCGGACCTGGTCTGCCGTGCCCACGGGCACCGTGGATTTGTCCACGATGATGGTATAGCCGGTCATGGTCCGGCCCACATCCCGCGCCACCTGCTGCACATAGCGCAGATCGGCGCTGCCGTCGTCGCCTTCGGGAGTGCCCACGCAGCAGAACACGAACAGGCTGTCCTTCAGGCCCTCGGTCAACTCGGTGGTGAAGGTCAGGCGTCCTTCCCTGGCGTTACGCCGGACCAGTTCCTCCAGGCCGGGCTCGTAAATATGGACTTCGCTTTTTTTGAGCCGGTCCACCACGTTTTCGTTGATGTCCACGCAGGTGACCATATTGCCCATTTCCGCGAAGCAGGCCGCGGACACGAGCCCCACATAACCGGTTCCGACAATGCATATGTTCATAGTTACTCCTCATGGTTTTGTGCCGTGTGGATGTCTTGCCCTGGTCAGCGGCTGTTGTGCGGGCCGCGCAAAGTATCGGGCACAATTAATGATGCGGGATGAAAAAGAACTCTGAGGCAGACTTTCCTGCCGGGATCGCCGTTATATGTTTCTGTGGCTGCATCTGGCGGCTCACTTCCCCACAAGCCGCAGATAGAGATCGCCCCGCCACGGGCCGAGAGCGCGGCCCAAGCCCTTGAGGCGGATGGGGCGGTCCGCCGCGAAATCCGGCGGCAGTGTGACCTCGATGCTCTTCGGCTCTCCGAAGCGGTGCCGGATATCCACGCGAAGGGTGGTGCCGGGCCTGAGGCTGCGCACGGGGACCTGCACGGTCTGCCGGTCGTCGAGCTGGCGCACGGCCCAGTTTTTCAGACCGGCCCACAGATTTTTTCCCGGATTTTGGAACGGGGCCTTGCTCCGGATGGTGTTGCGGCCGGCCGTCCTCTGCCCCGGCATATCTCCGGGGGGCGCGCCGCGCTTCAGCCTGCTGAAAATATCCTCGAATACCTGCCGGGCGAAGGGGTCGCTTAGAATATCCTTCAGCACTTCCTCCTGCCGGGAGAAGAAGGCGTCGGACCTGCCGGGCCTGGCTCCGGCCCTGGCCTCTTCCTCCTGACGGATATCCTCGGCGGTGTACGTCTTTTTTTCCGCGCCGCGGGCGCGGTGGTCCTTCAGGAGAACATAGGCCTGGTTCAGGCGGGAAAAGCGCTGGGCCGCATGGGCGTCGTCCGGATTCAGGTCCGGGTGATATTTGAAGGCCAGCTTGCGGTAGCTGACCTTGATCTCTTCCAGGGTCGCCTCGGGCGGGACTTCCAGCAGAGCGTAGCACTCGCTCAGACGCATCAGTCCTGTTCCGCCAGATCGGAAATGTTCAGGGCGTTGGCCTCATCTTCCCGTCCGGTTTTGGCCAGCCCGTTTTCCCTGAGGTAGCGCACGCCCTGGCGGGCGAACTCGGCGTGGCTGCTTCCGCCGGTAATGCCCGGGCAGTAATCCTGGGCCAGCTCCCAGCTGGTGGCGTCCACCAGATTGCCCCGGAAAAAAGGCCAGGCCCGGCAGACATCGGGTTTGGCCGCGTGTACCGTGCACGCCGTGGCCGGGTCGAAGAAAATGCAGAAGCCGTCCTCGCGGGTGCGTAATACGGTCTTTTTTCCCTGAGCCGTGGTGTAGGCGGCGCGGAAATCGTCCACGGACATGTTCAGATATGCGGCCAGACGGGCCTGCTCCGGGGCCGAAGCCACGATGCCTCCCTGTCCCTGGCAGCAGTGTCCGCACATCCGGCAGTCGAATACATTGGTCATGGTGTCCTCGCGGGTTGGATTCCAAGCACAGGGGCCGTTTTTTTGCAAGGCCCGGTCCTTGACCTGCAAGCGGCGCAGACGCTAGCACTGCCGCACCCGCCGCTATTCATTGAGGAAATGGTCATGAAGCGTCTGTCCATGCACGAGGCCCGCTACATCTGGGACATGAACACGGTTTTTTCGCTGGGTGCTCTGGCGCATCAGCGGCGTCTGGAGATGCACCCCGAAAACATCGTGACCTACATCGTAGACCGCAACATCAACTATACCAATATCTGCACATCCGGGTGCAAATTCTGCGCGTTTTTCAAGGGGCCGGGAGAGATGGGCGGCTACGTGCTGAGCACGGAGGAAATCCTGGCCAAGATTCAGGAAACCGTGGACTCGGGCGGGTACCAGATTCTGCTTCAGGGCGGGATGAATCCGGATTTGCCGCTGTCCTACTACACCGGGCTTCTGCGCACGCTGAAGGAACATTTCCCGGGCGTGGCCGTGCACGGCTTTTCACCCACGGAAGTTCACTTTCTGAGCGAGCGGGAGGACCGGCCCGTGGCAGGCATTCTCGCGGACCTCATGGCCGCGGGGCTGGACTCCATGCCCGGCGGCGGCGCGGAAATCCTGGTGGATGCGGTACGCGGCCGGGTCTCGCCGCACAAGTGCACGGCGGACCAGTGGCTTTCGGTCATGGAGACGGCCCACGGCCTGGGCATGCGCACCACCGCGACCATGATGTTCGGCCAGGGCGAGACTTTCGACCAGCGGGTGGAGCATCTGGACCGCCTGCGTGAGGTGCAGGACCGCACGGGCGGGTTCACGGCTTTTATCCCGTGGACTTTTCAGCCCCGGAACACGCGCATGGAAATGCCCGAGGCCTCGTCCGACGAGTACCTGAAGTTTCTGGCCCTGTGCCGCCTGTATCTGGACAACATCGAGAATATCCAGGCGTCCTGGGTCACGCAGGGGCCGCGCATCGGCCAGCTGGCTCTGTTCTGGGGGGCCAACGATTTCGGCTCCACCATGCTGGAGGAAAATGTGGTGGCGGCCACGGGCGTGCACTTCCGTCTGCCCGAGGCGGAGCTGAAAAGTCTGGTGGAGCGGGCGGGTTTCGTCCCTCGCCGCCGGACCATGGACTATACCCTGCGCGAGGAGCAGCCATGACCTTTGTTTCTCTGGAGCGCATGCCCCTCTCTGAAGTCCGGGACCGCGCGGCCAGACTTCGCCGGCACCTGAACGAATGCCGTCCGGACGCGTCCGGCATGCTGATTTTTTCCCGTCCGGCGGTCTACTATCTGAGCGGGGCCTGGGTGAACGGTCTGCTCTGGCTGCCTCTGGACGGCGAACCGGTTCTGCTGTGCCGCCGGGGGTTCGAGCGGGCGGAAATGGACTCGCCCCTGCAGAACATTCTGGAATACAAGTCCTATTCCCAGATTTCCGGCCTGCTGCGGGAATGCGGCACACCTTTCGGCTCCTGCGCGGGCGTGGAGATGGCCGGGCTGCCCTGGTCTCTGGGCGAGATGCTTAAAGAGAAAGTTCCCGGGGTGAATTTCGTCGCGGCGGACATGGCCCTGCACCGGACCCGCGCCGTGAAGACTGCCTGGGAACTGCGCAAGATGCGGCTGGCCGGTGCGCGGCACAATCAGGCTCTGATCGCTCTGGCCGGACGCATCCGCCCGGGCATGACCGAGCGGGAAGTCGGCCTGGCCGTGTGGAAAGTATTCTTCGGGCACGGCCACCAGGGCATGATGCGTATGCAGAATCCCGGCGAGGAGATTTTTCTGGGCCATGTGGCGGCCGGAGATTCCGGCAATTATCCCGGCGCGTTCAACGGACCTCTTGGCGTGCGCGGCGAGCATCCGGCCCTGCCTTTTCCGGGCTACGCGGGCAAGGTCTGGAATCGCGCGGAGCCTCTGGCCGTGGACTGCGGGTTCTGTCTTGAAGGCTATCACACGGACAAGACCCTGATCTACTGGGCCGGGGAGGATGCCGTTTCCGAGGAGGCCGACCGGGCTCAGGATTTCTGCCTGCAAATCCACGAATATCTGGCTTCCCGGCTGAAGCCCGGAACCGTGCCCGCCGAACTGTACCGGGACTGCGTGAAAATAGCCCTGCAAAACGGTCTGGCCGAGGGGTTCATGGGCCTTGGGCGGAACAAGGTCGGCTTTCTGGGGCACGGCATCGGCCTGGCCGTTGACGAGTGGCCGGTTGTCGCGCCATCTTTCGACACTCCGCTGGAAGAGAACATGGTTCTGGCCGTGGAACCGAAAATGGGCATTCCCGGCCTGGGTATGGTCGGCGTGGAAAATACTTTTGTGGTTACGCCGCAGGGCGGAGAATGCCTGACCGGAGAGGAGCGGGGGCCGCTTTTCTCAGCGTGACGGCCGGGACACGGTGGAATGGTCCATCGAGATGTGAGGGATACAAATTTCCACTTCATTACTCATTTGCAATAAAATAAGTATATTTTTTAATATGTATTGTCTCTGTAACATATTTATCTGAAATCTGTATTGATGTGGATTTTCAAGAAATAAAAATAAACTGAACAGGAAATTTCCGGGAAAATACATGACTGAAAAACGCAAACTCTGGCTTATCGACGCCGGTTATCTTTTCAACGCCCGTCACAGTGTACGCAGCGGTTACGAATTCAGCTATCTGCGTCTGCGTCAGTATCTGGAACAGAGCGGTCCCATATGGAGGGCCTATTATCTCAATTCCATACCCCAGCCGACCAGCGAGGCTCAGGACAACTTTCACCACTGGCTGCGCAGCGGTCCGCCCATCGGTCCCAAGATCATCACCAAATTCTACAGTCTGAAGCAGCAGCGCGCGGACAAGGCCTATTGCGAGGAATGCGGGCAGAAAGTGCAGCTTCGCTGTCAGAACCAGAACGGAGATCTCACGCACAAGGTGTTCAACGAAATCCAGAAGGGCGTGGATGTGGGCATTGCCACCTTGTCCCTCATTTATCAGCACCAGTACGATACGCTGCTTTTGTCCTCCGGGGACTCGGATCTGCTGGATGTGGTGGAGCACCTCTCCGAGCAGGGAAAAACCATTGAGCTGGTGGTTTTCCGGGACGGCGTCGCTTCCGAACTGCAATGCCGGGCGGACCGCATCCACTGGATCAACGATTTCTGGGAGGAAGTGGACAATACCTACCGGGAAACCGAAGACAAGGCCTGACAGCGGACGGGCAAGGAGAGCGGAGATGGCGGAACGGACACATTCCCCGGGTGAGGAGATCGCCAACAGCGTGACTCACG
Organism: Desulfomicrobium orale DSM 12838; assembly: GCF_001553625.1. Lineage (GTDB taxonomy): Bacteria > Desulfobacterota > Desulfovibrionia > Desulfovibrionales > Desulfomicrobiaceae > Desulfomicrobium > Desulfomicrobium orale. Next base: position 2,729,523 of record NZ_CP014230.1, on the reverse strand, counting down.
CCGTCGCCACGGGCCTGGCCATCGCCGCCCTGCCCGTGCTGGTGGTGGCCGCCGTGTCCGCAGGAACCGCCTGGCATGTTGTCAGTTTCTCCATTTTCGGTGCAACGCTCGTCCTGCTTTATCTGGCTTCCACCCTGTACCATTCCATCCCCGCCGTCCGGGCCAGACGCGTGCTGAAGACTCTGGACCATTGCGCTATTTTTCTGCTCATCGCGGGCACGTACACGCCGTTCATGCTGGTGTGCCTGCGCGGCCCCGTGGGATGGACCATTTTCGGGACAATCTGGGGACTGGCCGCCGCCGGCGTGATTCTGAAATGCTTTTTCGTGTACCGCTTCAAGCGTCTGTCTCTGGCCGTTTATCTGGGCATGGGCTGGCTGTGTCTGCTGGCCGGCAGGGAGATTTTCTCCAGCCTCCCGGCCGCGAGTCTTGTTTTTCTGGCCCTGGGCGGGCTGATCTACAGCCTGGGCGTCATTTTCTACGTCTGGCGGCGGCTGCCGTATAATCACGCCATCTGGCATCTCTTCGTGGTCGCGGGCAGCGTCATGCATTTTTTCTCCGTGCTCTACACCCTTCCCGCATCGTGACTGCCTGGTTCATTTACATCATCCGCTGCGCCGACGGCAGCCTCTACACGGGCATCACCACCGACGTGTCCAGGCGCTTCGCCGAGCACGCGCGCTCCGGCCCCAGAGCGGCCAGATACCTGCGCGGGCGCGGACCGCTGACCCTTGTCTTTTGGGCTCCGGCCGGATCCAGATCCGCCGCCCTGTCTCTGGAGCGGCGCATCAAATCCCTGCCCAGAAAACACAAACTGGCCCTGTCGCAAGGGCGCTTCAGCCTGCCCGCGGAGTAGGCGCGGCGGACTTTTCAGGAAAACATCATGCCGAACACGCCGAAAACCCGCGTTCTGGGAAGATCCCTGTGGCGCCTGATCCGTTTCGCCGGGCCGTACAGGGCCCGCATATTTTCCGGTCTGGCGGCCAACGCCTGCGCCCGTTTCTTTGATCTGCTGCCCATGCTGGTGGTGGGCCGGGTCGTGGATACGGTGACCGGAGCCCTGCGCGATGGCCGCCATCTGGGACCGGAAGAATTTGTCTGGGCGGGCCTGCTGGTGCTGGGCACTTTCGCCGGACTGGCCGTGTTTCAGAGCCTGAGCGACTACTGTCTGGACAGCGCGGCCCAGAAAATCCGGCACGATCTGCGGGTCAGTCTGTATGCCCACGCGCAGACTCTGGACGTGTCGTATTTCGAATCCCGCCGGACGGGCGATGTCATGGCCGTGCTGGCTTCGGACGTAGACAATCTGGAACGCTTCTTCGCCGACACCTCCACCAGCATCGTGCGTCTGGTCATCACCTTTGCCGGGGTGTACGGCATTCTGTTCTGGATGGACTGGCATCTGGCTCTCCTGCTTTTGGTGCCCACGCCGCTGGCCGTGTGGGCCGTGCGTTTTTTCGCCACCCGCGTGTCTCCGCAGTATCACCGGGCCAGGCGGGCCGTGGGCGAGATCAACGCCATTTTGGAAAACAACCTTCAGGGCATGAACGTGATTCAGGCCTATTCAGCCCAGACCCACCAGATCGGGCGTATCCGCACGCGTTCGGAAGAGTACCGCGACGCGGCCATCCAGGCCTCCCGCGAGCGGGCCCGGTTCATTCCGCTGCTCTACGCCGTGGCCGGGAGTGCCTACGCGCTCCTGATCGGCCTGGGCGGCTGGATGACCTTTTCCGGAGCCGGTCCCACGGTGGGGGATTTCACCACCTTCGTGCTCATGTCCATGCGCCTGATTCTGCCGCTCTTCGTGCTGGGTGTGCTCATCAACCAGATCCAGCAGGCCGAGGCATCAGCCGTGCGCATCAATGAAATTTTCGACGCGAAGCCCGTGGTCCGGGACCGGGACGACGCCGTTTCCCTGGCCGCGCCGCTTTCACGGATCGAGGCCCGCGATCTGCATTTTTCCTATCCCGGCAGAGGCAGGGTGCTCTGCGGCGTGGACTTCTCCCTGAAGCGGGGACAGGTGCTGGGCGTGGCCGGTCCCACAGGGGCGGGGAAAAGTTCCCTGGCCAAGCTTCTGCTGCGCTATTACGAACCCGAGTCCGGAGAAATTCTGGTCGACGGCCGTCCTCTGCCGGGCATCACGCTGGACGCATGGCGTGGACGCATCGGCTATGTGGCCCAGGAACCCTATCTGTTCCACGGCACCGTCGGCGAGAACATCCGGCTGAGCCTGCCTGAAGCGTCGGACGAAGCCGTACGGCAGGCCGCGCACATGGCCGGGGCCGACGAGTTCATCAGCAAGCTGCCGGACGGCTACAAAACCCTGGTGGGCGACCGGGGCGTCAAACTTTCCGGCGGACAGCGGCAGCGTATTTCCCTGGCCAGAGCCTTTCTGCGCGACCCGGAATTTCTGATTCTGGACGAGGCCACATCCAGCGTGGACACGCGCACCGAGGAAATCATCCAGAACAATCTGCGCGAACTGCGCAAGGATCGCATCACCCTGGCCATCGCTCACCGCCTGTCCACCATCCGCAGCTGCGATGAAATCGTGGTGCTGGTGGACGGGATCATCGTAGAGCGCGGCACGCACGATTCGCTCATCGCCGAAGAAGGCGTGTATGCGGGACTGTGGCGGGTGCAGAGCGGAGGATAGAGCATTTTGTGGTAACACTTCCGCGGGGGCGTCCGGGCCTTGAGTCCTTTTTTCCCGGCCGCTACGTACGCTGTTTCCGGAGACACTCGAAAAGGAGGAGATATGAGCTATAAAGCCGCTGTGTTCGACATGGACGGGACGCTTCTGGACACGCTGGAAGATCTGGGCAGCGCCATGAACCGGGTTCTGACCGCCCGGGGACTGCCCGTGCATCCAATTGACAGCTACCGGTTTTTCGCGGGTAACGGTGCGGCGCATCTGGTTTCGTGTGCCCTGCCCGAAGACAGGCGGGACAGGGATTTTCTGGACGTCTGCGTGCAGGATTTCGTGCGCGAATACCAGGCGGCCGGAACCGGGAAAGGCAAGCCGTACGCGGGTATTCCAGAGCTCCTCGACCTGCTGGAATCCAGGGGAATACTTCTGGCCGTGCTGACCAACAAGCCGCAGGTTCTGGCCGAGCAGTGCATGCGGGATTTCCTGCCCAAGTGGTCCTTCGCGCTGGTGCAGGGGCAGGTGCCCGGCAGACCGGTCAAGCCCGATCCGGCCTCTCCCCGGCTGCTCATGGAACGGCTGGGGCTGGGGGCGGAGGAAATTCTCTATCTGGGCGATACGGACGTGGACATGCGCACGGCCACCAGCGTGGGCATGCATCCGGTCGGCGTGTTGTGGGGTTTCCGGCCCGAGGAGGAACTCCGGCGGGCGGGAGCCAGAACCATCATCTCCCATCCGCTGGAGCTGCGGGAACTGCTGGATTGACGCCGATGGCGCGCCTGAATCTTCTCCGGTGCGCCGTCAGATTCTTTTTTTCATGGGGATGAAGGCGATTCCGGCGGCTTCCGTGCGCGGTCCGGCCACGGCGAAGCCGAACCGTTCGTACACGGGCACGGCGTAGGGGCTGGAATTGACCGTGATCTCCGAAGTACCCGGCGCGGCGGACTTTTTTATCTCCTCCCAGAGATCCCTCGCCAGCCCCTGACGGTGGAAGGCCGGGGCGACAAAAAGGTGGAAGAGGTGATTTCCGCCCCGCAGCGCGGCCACGCCTGCCAGAGTGTTCTCCTCGAATGCCGTGATGTAATGGTATCCGGGGTCGCCGATATAACCGGCGATGGCCTCCGTCGTGATGCTCTTCAGGAAGGCTCCGGCCCCTCTGCCATCGGGTTCCAGAGTGAAAAAGCGGCTGACGCCGGTGATGAGGGCGCTTATTTCCGGGGCATCTGCCAGTACTGCCGGACGGATTGTTCTCAATGGTGCCATTTTCCGCAGTTGCCGTGCAGGGAGTGTTTTCGCGTCACCGCGTCCGGTCAGTAGTGGTAGGTTCGCCCGGACCAGATGGCCGTCGCCCGGAAGAGCTGCTCGTACAGAACCACCTGGGCCAGTTCGTGGGGCATGGTCATGGGGCCAAGACTCAGTTTCGCCTGAACGCGATCCAGCAGTTCCGGGGACAGGCCCAGAGCGCCGCCAATGAGCAGACAGCAGTCTCCGCCGGGATTTTCCAGATGGCCGCGCAGAAAAGCCGCGAATTCCACGGAGGTGTACAGTGTTCCCGCTTCGTGCAGGGCGATGGCCGTGTCGCGCGGGGTTATTTTTTCCAGCAGGCGGTCCGATTCGGCTTTTTTGCGGCCGGCTCCCTCCAGATGCGGACAGTCGCGCACGCTGAGCGCCTCCACGCACAGGGCCGTGCCGAGCATCTTCCGGTAATGGCCGATGGCCTCCAGCCAGAAGGGCTTCTTGATTTTGCCCACGCTGATGATTCTGAGCCTGTACATGATTCTCCGGCCGTCTTGTACGAAAAATTCCCCGCCGCATGCCGCGCCGGGGGATTTCTTTTGTGCGGAGCGCGTGATCAGTATGCGCCGTGCTGATCCAGCTCCTTGTCCGTAACCTTGTGGCTGAAGGTCCGGTACAGCCAGAACTGGTAGGCCGCCACCACGGGCACGAAGATCAGGGCCACACCCAGCATGATGGACAGGGTCAGGGTGCTGGAAGCCGCGTTCGTGACGGTAATGGAATACTCCGGCGCGATGGAGGACGGCAGGATGGCCGGGTACAGACCCACCACGCCGAACAGGGTCAGCCCGGCGATGACCACGGCCGACAGGCCCCAGGCATACCACCAGTCTTTCCGGCCGATCTGGCGGCGCAGCAGCACCAGCGCCACCACGGGCACCGCCAGCAGAATGAACATCAGCGGGTTGCACAGGTAGTTGAACAGCAGCTTGGTGTTGTAGAAGAGGGTCAGGACCACGAAAAGGCCGACCACTGCCACCAGCACGGGCCAGATGCGCCGGGCCAGCCGGGCCGCGCGGTGCTGCAGGTCGCCCTCGGATTTGACCGTCAGCCACAGGGCGCCGTGCATGACGAAGAGCAGAACGAAGAGCACGCCTCCGGCCAGGCCGTACGGGTTCAGCAGCGTACGCAGATCGCCCTGAAACACGCCGTTTTCGTCCAGCGGCAGGCCCATGAAGATGTTGGCGAAGGCCACCCCGAGCAGCAGGGCGGGCAGGAAGCTGCCGATGGTCGCCCCCCAGTCCCAGATCCCGCGCCAGACTCTGCTTTCCACCTGATGGCGGAACTCCAGGGACACGCCCCGGATGATGAGGGCCAGAAGGAGCAGCATGAGCGGCGTATACAGGCCGCTGAACATGACGGCGTAGGCCTTGGGGAAGGCCGCGAAGGTCACGCCGCCGGCGGTGATCAGCCAGACTTCGTTGCCGTCCCAGAAGGGACCCATGGAGTTGAGCATGACCCTGCGGTCCCGGTCGGATTTGCCCAGAAACGGAATGAGGGTGCCGATGCCCAGGTCATAGCCGTCCAGAACGAAGTAGATGGCCCAGAGTACGCCCCAGAGTAGGAACCAGATGGTTTCGAGCATTGTGATTCTCCTTCGAAGAGTTAGGCTTCAACCGGGCCTTTTTTGGCGGTCTTGTACAAGAGGAAGATGTCCACGGCGCCCAGAATGGCGTAGAGGACGGTCAGGGCCACCAGGGAAAAGGCCACCTGGGAGGTGACAATGGGCGAAACGGCGTCGGAGGTTTTCATGAGGCCGTAAACGATCCACGGCTGGCGTCCCACTTCGGCCAGCACCCATCCGGCCTCTATGGCGATATACGGAAGCGGGATGGCGAAGAGCATGGCTTGCAGAAGCTTCGGCGATTCGGTCAGCTTCTTGCGGCGCAGTAACGCCCAGATGCACAGGATGGGCAGCAGGCTGCCGATGCCGACCATGGTCCGGAAGGCCAGGAAGGTCAGCAGAACGGGCGGACGTTCCTCGGCGGGCCAGTCCTTGAGGCCCTGCACCGGGGTGGAGAAGGAATTGTGGGCCAGGAAAGACAGGCCACCGGGAATGCCCAGCCATTCGATAAAGTTCCGCTCGTTCTTCTCGTCCGGGACCACCAGCAGATACATGGGCGCGCCGTCTTCATGGGTTTCCCAGAGGGATTCCATGGCCGCCAGTTTGGCGGGCTGGATGCGGGTCACTTCCTGGGCGTGATGGTGCCCCTGGGCCGCCACCATGATGGAGAAGATGAAAGCGAAGATCATGCCCATTTTGAAGGAACGGGTGAAAAACTCGACATGCTGCTTTTTGAGCAGGTGATAGGCCGAGACGCCCATGATGAAGAATCCGGCCAGAGTGAAGGCTCCGCTCAGGGTGTGCACATACTGCTGCCAGGCAAAGGGGTTGAAAACCACCTCGAAGAAGTCGGCCAGCTCGGCCCGGCCGTTGCGCAGCACATAGCCCACCGGATGCTGCATGAAGGCGTTGGCGATGAGGATCCACAGGGCCGAGACGTTGGAGGCGATGGCCACCAGCCAGATACAGGCGGCATGCATCCGGGGAGAGAGCACTTTCCAGCCGAAGATCCAGGCTCCCAGAAACGTGGATTCCAGAAAGAAGGCCACCGTGGCCTCGATGGCCAGCAGGGAGCCGAAAATATCGCCCACATACTCGGAATAGCGGGACCAGTTGGTGCCGAACTGGAACTCCAGAGTGATGCCCGTGACCACGCCCAGCACGAAGTTGATGACAAAGAGCTTGCCCCAGAACTTGGTCATGCGTTTGTACATCTCGTCGCCGGTACGCACGTATCTGGTTTCCATGATGGCCACCAGAATGGATAGGCCCAGGGTGAGCGGCACGAAGATGAAGTGAAACATGGTCGCCATGGCGAACTGGAGCCTGGATAACATGAGTACATCCATAGAAATGTCTCCTTAATTTTTTTCGGGCCCGGCGCCCGTGATCCGCGAAATGGCCTCGGCGGCCAGCATGGCTGGCGTGCGTATCTCGATTTTGCGGTCCAGGTAGATTTCCAGCGGGGAATGGTCGGCGTGGAACAGCCGGAGCTGGGGCAGGGCCGTGCGAAGCCCGAGCAGACCACAGGCCCATGCGGCCATGCCCCGGATGATGCGGTCGCAGTCATCCAGGGCATGGATGAGGTCGGGCCCCGCCGGACGGGCCAGCTCCGGGCGGGACTGGGCCAGACGCCCGACACCCCAGACCGCTCCCCGGCGCAGCGGCGCGTGTTCCAGATAGCAGTCCGGACGGTGTTCGGCATCGTGGATATAGGCCAGAAGATGGTTATGGTACTCTCCGGCCATGCGCGGACTGACGGCCATGATCTCGGCCATGGCCTCGGGCGCGCCCCAGCCGATGCCCCCGGACTCGTCGTTGAGGCTCCAGATGAAACGCCGCATGACCACCCGGGCTTTTTCCGGAGTGACCAGAGCCATCCGACCGATGACCTCGCCGAAGGCTGTCACCGCCCGCCACCGTACTGTGGCGGAAGTATTGCACAAAGCGGAAAACAGCGGACTCACGGCCTGCTGGCCGAGGTCCGCCAGTTCCGGCAGCAGCCTTTCCCAGTCCGGTTCGGCCAGTCCGGCCAGAACCCGGTGTTTCGTCTCCCGCGCGCCCGCCATGGGTTGTCAGGAAGCCGCGTCCACTTTGGCCTTGATGGCTTTGGCCACCTGTCGGCCCAGTTCCTTGCATTCGGCCAGCTTGGCGTGATCCGGCACGTTCTTGGCCTTGGCTCCGGGTTCGATCACTTCGACCTTGGCCGATTTGAGCCAGTCCGTCATGATGTTGATGCATTCGCCGCTCCAGCCGTAGGAGCCGAACGCCGCGCCGACGCGGCCTTCGGGGCGCAGACCCTTCATGTAGGTCAGAAAGTCGGCCATGAGGGGCAAAATACCGTTGTTATGCGTGGGAGAACCGCAAACAATGCCCGTGGCATCGGCCAGTTCGCCCATGACGTCGCTGTGGTGATACTGCTTGAGGTGCATGATTCTGGCGGCGACGCCTTCCTCCATGACACCCTCGGCGATGGCCTTGGCCATTTTTTCCGTGGAATCCCACATGGTGTCGTAGACGATGACGGCTTTCTTGTGGGGCTTCTGCTCGGCGTATTCCTTGTACGTCCGGAGAATGAGCGGCACGTTGGAGCGCCAGATGAGGCCGTGGTCCGGAGCGATCATGTCGATTTCAAGACCCAGTTCCTCCACCTGCTTGAGCACCGCCGTGACCCGCTGGGAGTAGGGCAGCACGATGTTGTGATAATAGTGAGAGCTGGCGGCCATGAGGGCGGGCAGATCGACCTCATCGTCGAAACGCTCGCTGGTGGCCATGTTCTGTCCGAAGGCGTCGTTGGAGATGAGCAGCTTGTCTTCGGGGATGTAGGAAAACATGGAGTCCGGCCAGTGCAGCATGCGCGTCTCCATGAACTGCACGGTGCGCTTGCCCAGACTGATGGAGTCTCCGGTCTGCACCGCATGGTACGGCCAGTCGGGCTTATGGAAGTGGTCCAGCAGCATACGGTGGCCCATCTTGGAGCAGATGATTTTTTCGGGTCTGGCTTTCTCCATGATGAACGGAACCGCTCCCGCATGGTCGGGCTCGATGTGGTTGCAGACGAAATAGTCGATTTTTTCCAGAGGAATGAGCGATCTGATCTGATGATAGAGATCCATCTGGAACTTGGCCGGGACGGAGTCGAACAGGGTGATCTTTTCGTCCATGACCAGATAGGCGTTATATGTCGTACCCTGGGGGGATCTCGAATAGCCGTGAAAATCATGGATGTTCCAGTCCACGACTCCGACCCAGTAGATGTCTTTCTTGATTTCGGTGACAGGCATGGTTGTTGTCCTTGGTGATTGGCGGCCGGGGAGGCCGGAGATGCTGTGCTTGGTGAAGAAAGCCAGTCCGGGTGGTCCGGACTGGCTGGCAGGCTAGTCTTCCTTGACGAAGTCGGCCTTGCTGGCTCCGCAGACCGGACAGCTCCAGTCGTCGGGAATGTCCTCGAACTTGGTGCCGGGAGCGATGCCGCTGTCCGGATCGCCTACGGCCGGATCGTACACATAGCCGCAGAGGGTGCATACATACTTGTCCATGGCTTGTATCTCCTGTGTTGAGTTGTCGTGATGAAGCGCCCCATAGCAAAAAAGCCGGGTCTGTTCCACCCGTAATCCGCACATTTTCCGGGAAACCCGACTGGCGGGCTCACTGAGCCTGGCGCGTCTGGCACTCGGGGCAGACGCCGGAGAATTCCAGCGTGTGTCCGGTGATTCTGAATTCCGTATCCAGCCCCAACTCCACTCCGTCGATGGGCGGCGCGTTGAAAATATCCCCGACCTTGCCGCAGACCTCGCAGCGCACATGGTGATGGGGAGAGACGTCCCCGTCAAAGCGCTTCTGCCCGGCAGCATTTTCGAGCTTACGGACCAGGCCCAGAGTGCTCAGGACCTCCAGGTTACGGTACACCGTGCCGAGACTTATGCGCGGCATCTTTTTGCGTACAAGGTTGTAGACCTCGTCCGCCGTGGGATGGGTGTGCACGGCCCGCAGCTCTTCCAGAATGATTTTGCGCTGGCTGGTCAGACGCATGTCCTTGCTCAGAAATTCTTTCATTACATACCTCAGCAAATTATGATAATCATTACTAGCTTTCTTTGAAAGGGTCGTCAAGCCGGGACGGATTTTCAAGGAGAGGCCGGGCCACGTTCAGGATGTGTTCCGGGGAAAGGGACGTCATGCAGGCGTGCCCCCGCACGCAGATATTTTGTCCGTGCAGTGAGCAGGGGGCGTCGGGGCACGGAATCTGATCTACCTCATCATGGGGGCCTGAAGGATAAAACCCCCATTCGGCGGTGGTCGGCCCGAAAAAGGCGGCTACCGGCGTGCCCACGGCCGTGGCCAGATGCATGGGGCCGGAGTCTCCGGTGATCAGACACCGGCAGCGGGCCAGAATGGCGGCGGTCATGCGCAGGTCCGTCCGGCCGGTCAGGTCCTCCTTCGTTCCGGGCAAAAGCGGTGCGGGGTTTCTGCCGATGACGATGACCGGGTATCCGGCCTTCTCCAGCAGCCGGATCGCTTCCCGCCAGACGGCCGGCCTCGGCGTCTTGGCTGGGTGAGTGGCGTAAGGATGGACCGCCACGGGGCACTCATATCCCAGATCGGCCAGAATGTGTCCGGCTTCGCCGTGTTCCTCCGCATGGAGAAAAATTTCCGGCCGCAGCAGTTCCGGCGGAGGGGGCGCGCTTTCCAGAGCCCGGGCGTAGCGCTGGGGCACGTTGTGGCGTTTGAGGCGGGCGCTCAGAATAGGGTGGCGCGTGGCCAGAAAAAGCCGTCGTTCCAGAGAATACTTGCGGTAGCTTCTGACTTGTGCGGGCCACATGAGGCGCAGGAGGCGCGTGCGCAGACTGCCGTGCAGATCGATGAACGGAAGGTGCCCGTGGTTCTGGCGCAGGTTCCGGCAGAAGACGAGCCAGGCCCGGCCGGACATGTCTTTTTCTTCCACGGAAATGATCCGGCGCACGGCCGGATGGTTCCGGAAGACCGGAGCGAGGGCGGAGCGTGTCAGCACGTGGAAGGACAAGCCCGCCCGCTCGTGCCAGTATCGCAGCACGCCGGTGGTGAGGATGGCGTCGCCCAGAGCGCTCAGACGCGCGGTCAGGCATTCCCGGTTGGTCAGGGCAAAGGGCATGGCGTCTGTGGTCCCTTTTTGTTGGATGGTTCCGGGACGGGGTGATCATGGCCCGGCGTTCAGCCGTGCAGTTCCTTATATATATCCATGAGCCGGGCCGAGGTTTTCTCGATGCGGAAATTTTCGGCGTGGGCCGCACCTTTTTCCACCATGTCCCGGCGCAGCGACTTGTCCGTGACGGCCCGTTCCAGAACCTCGGTCAGAGCCGGAACATCCCCCGGCGGGGCGTACAGGGCCGCGTCGCCTCCGGCCTCGCGGAAACACGAGCCCGTGGAGGTGATCACCGGAACCCGGCTGTACAGGGCCTCCAGAATGGGAATACCGAAGCCCTCGGCTTCGGACGGATAGGCGAAAACATGAGCCATCTGGTACAGCCCCGGCAGGTCGGCCGGGGGTACCCGCCCCAGAAAGCGCGTTCCTGCGGCCAGACCCAGAGTGCCCGCATGGCGGCGCAAGTCCTTTTCCTGCGGCCCCGCGCCCACCACGGCCAGTTCCGGCCGGATGGAGGACGGCAGTGCGGCCAGGGCCCGCAGCAGCGTATCCACGCCCTTGCGCGGAATGAGCGAACCCACGAAGAGGATGTATTCTCCGGACAGCCCGTACATGCGGCGGAGTTGCTGGAGGCGGGCCTCGTCCACCCGGACGGTGAAGGCCGGATCGCAGCTCTGATAGGCCACGCGGATGCGCCCGGCCGGGATGCCGAAGTATTTTTGCACCTCTTCGGCCGTATGCTCGCTGATGGCCACCACGAGGTCGGCCCGGCGGCAGCTTGCGCGGTACTTGAGGGCGTACAGGGCACGGTCTGCCCGCGGGTAGCGGTGGGGGTGGGTCAGGAAGAGCAGGTCGTGGACGCTGACCACGGTACGGGTCGTTGCGGGAAACGATGCGAAAGGCAGTTCATGGGACAGGCCGTGAAAGATATCCAGCCGGTCCCGCCGCGCGGCCGAAGGCAGGGCGAAGGAGCGCCACAGGGCCGGAAAGGCGTTCCCCGCCGGGCTTGCTTTTTGCACGGCGAGGCCCTGTTTGGCGGCGGTTGTGCAGTCCTTCCCGGAGACTCTGGCCGCGTACAAAAAATAGCGATGCTCCGGAAAACACTTGACCAGCCCCAGGATTGTGCTGCGGGAGTAATTCCCGAGGCCGGTGGCGTTGTGGAAAAAACGCTTGGCGTCAAATCCGATGTGCATTGTCTTGATGTGCTGTTCTTTGCACGAGATCGCTCAGGTAGTGACCCAGAGTCCGGGCCTGGTACCGGGGCCAGCCGGGACGGACCGGCAGGTGCCGGATGTTTTCGTGGTCGGCCAGGGGCGGCAGGCCCAGTTTCAGGGCTTCCTCCCGGCCGTGTCCCGAAAGGACCAGAGCCGTTTCCGCGAAGCCCGCGGCCAGCCCGAAACGGATATCCGCCGCCTTGTCCCCGGCCATGGCCGTCTGCTCGGGCCACAGGCCGTATTTCCCGGCCAGTTCCTCCCACAGGCCTGTGCCGGGCTTGCGGCAGGAACAGTTTTCGACGGGAGCGTGAGGACACAGGGCCGCGCCGCTCAGATTCATGCCGTGATCCCGCAGGAGCTCAAGCAGGCGTGCGTGAACCTTTTCGTAGTCTTCACGGGAAAACAGCCCGCGTCCGATGCCGCTTTGGTTGGTGGCCAGAAAAAAGCGGCATCCGCGTCCGGCCAGGGTCTTCCATGGCGTGGCGATGCCGGGAATGAGGCGGACCAGAGCCGGATCGCTCAGGTAGTGTTCTTCCTCGATCAGGGTGCCGTCCCGGTCCAGAAGGATGGTGGTGATGGTGGTCATATTGCTCCCGCGAGGAGCTTTTGGTCAGAAAACGGGTCAGGTCAAGAACGGAGTGCTCCTGGGCCGGCCGCGTCCGGCGTCGTGACAGCGGGACCGGGTTGTGCTAGGGGCCGCTCACAATAAATCGGGAGAGCGCATGAGTAACGCAAAGAATCAGAAATGGGTCTATCTGGCCGCCGTACTCCTGGTCGGGGCGGGCGTGGGCTACCTGCTGTTCAGCGGACTGTCCCAGAATTCCGTATATTTTCTCAATGTGTCCGAGGCTCTGGCCATGCCGGCGGACAAACTGTCTCAGGCCCGGCTGTTCGGAGCCGTTTCGGAAGTGGAGCTGGTCCGGGAACCCCGGAACGCGGGCGTCAGCTTTCTTGTTCTGGACAAGGACAACCCGAGCGATGCCATCCGTGTGCGCTACAGCGGCGTAGTTCCGGACACCTTCAAGCCCGGCGCCGAAGTGATTCTGGAAGGCTCCTTCGCTCAGGGCGGGAAAGAGTTTCTGGCCACCACGCTGATGACCAAGTGTCCGTCGAAATACGAAAAAAATGAAAAAGGCCAGCTGCGCCCGCCGGGATACAAGGGTTAGCTCCGCTTTCCGGCCGTCTGCCTCCCAGCCGGAACGCCCGGCTGTTTCCCCGTAACTGAACCTCCCTGCAGGAGTCTGCCGCATGCATTCCATCTGTTTCACCGCCCTGCTGCTCAGCATGCTGGCCGGAACCGGTCTTGCCGCCTACGCGGGCATCCGGGCGCTCAAGGACGATTTTTCCCCGCTGCCGCTGCTGGAAAAGGGGCAGGTCGCCCTGACCGCCGTGGTGCTGGCCGTGTCCGCAGTGCTGCTGTGGGCCCTGGCCACGCGGGATTTCTCCTACGCCTATGTGCGGGACTACACGGACACGTTCCTGCCGCTCTTTTACGCGGTGACGGCCTTCTGGGGCGGGCAGAACGGATCGTTTCTGTTCTGGTATCTGTGTGTGGCGGTCATGGGCGGGATCATGATCTATACGCCCGGCTATTCCCGTCTGGATGACCGGACCAAGATTTTCTTCTGGATCATGTTCTACATGGTGGAGCTGTTTTTCCTTTTTGCCCTGACCGGCCCGAGCAATCCCTTTCTCAAACTCGATCCCGCGCCGTCAGAAGGCCACGGGCTCAACCCCCTGTTGCAGAACCCGGGCATGATCTTTCATCCGCCGCTTCTTTTCCTGGGTTATGCGGGCTACACCATTCCGTGCTGTCTGGCCCTGGCCTCGCGGCTTTCCGGCGACGGCCGGGACTGGCTCGAACAATCCCGCAACTGGAACATCATGGCCTGGATTTTTCTGACCGCCGGTATCGTTCTCGGCGGCTGGTGGGCTTACATGGAACTGGGCTGGGGCGGATACTGGGCCTGGGACCCGGTGGAGAACTCCTCCCTCATCCCCTGGCTCACGGGCACGGCCTTCGTGCACACGTCCATTGTGGGCCGGACCCGCAACACCCTGCTGCGGACCAATGTCTTTCTCGTCTCCCTGACCCTGCTGCTCTGCTTTTTCGCCACCTTCGTGGTGCGCAGCGGCATCATCGACTCCGTGCACGCCTTCGGCGGGAGCAGGATGGGCACTCCGCTTCTGGTCTTCATGATCGCGGACCTGCTTCTGATCCTCTACGTCTGTCTGGTGCGCCGCGCCGACGATACGTCTCATATCGACGATTTCGCCAGCCGTCCGGGCATGCTCTTTCTGAGTTCGTGGCTTTTCCTGTGCATCGGCGGCATTGTTTTTCTGGGCATCCTGTGGCCGGTCATCAGCGCGCTGTGGAGCGCCAACCCCGTGGGCCTGGACGCCGGATTCTACAACCGCGCCTGTCTGCCGCTCTTTACCGCCCTGGCCCTGATCATGGCCGTCTGTCCGTGGTTTTCGCAGAAAAGAGGAGTCGGCGATCCGGCGGCGCTGATGATCGTGCTCGGCGCGGGCGTGGGCTTCGCGGCTGCCATTTTCACCATGGGCTACAGGCAGCCGCTGGCTCTTGTGGCCTCGGCGGCCGGGATCATGATCGCCGTTTCGGTCGTGCTGGTATTTTTCCGGGTGAAGGGGCTGCGTTCCTTCCGTCCGGCCTTCGGAGCGTACGGGGTGCATCTGGGCGTGGCCATGATGGTGGTGGGCGGAGCTTTTTCCGCAGCCTACCAGATGGAAGCCGACGCCGTCCTGCACAAGGGCGGGAACATGACCGTAGGCGGGTACACTCTGGTTTATGAGGGCCTGCGCCACGACCATGACAATCCGGCCATGGATGTGCACGAGGCCCGGCTGACCGTGACCCGCGACGGCCATCCGGTGGGCGTGCTGACGCCGGAAAAGCGCCTGTACCGCAATTTCGAACAGTCCTCCTTCGCCGAGGTCTCGGTCATTCCCTCTCTGGGCGAGGAGCTTTACGCCACGCTGCTGGGCTTTGACGAGGTCGGCGCGGCCAGCGTGCGGGTCAGTGTGAACCCGCTGGTCAACTGGATCTGGATCGGCGGCACCCTGTCCTGCCTGGCGGCCTTTCTGTGCTGGAGAAAGATCGGGCGGCGGTGATGGATCGGCCCGTGCTGCTGCGCCTTGACAATGTGGGGCATCTGTATGGCTCCCGGATGGTTTTCCGGGGCGTTTCCTGTGCTCTCGGAGCCGGGGAGATCCTGCTCGTGGCCGGGCCCAACGGTGCGGGCAAGTCCACGCTGCTCAGAATCATGGCCGGTCTGACCGCGTCCGGAAGCGGCCGGACAGAGCGGTTTGTCGCGGACCGGGAGATGGCCTTCATGGGGCACCAGACCTTTGTCTACCAGGAGCTCACGGCTCTGGACAATCTGGAATTCTGGAACTCGGTGTACGGCTGCGGGCTGGACACGGAACGGCTGCTGGAGCTCCTGTCCAGAGTGGGCCTGCGTAATTTCGCTCTGGAGCGGGCTGGAACCTTTTCCCGGGGCATGGCCCAGCGTCTGTCTCTGGCCCGGACGCTTCTGGCCGTACCCGCGCTCATTTTTCTGGATGAGCCGTCCACCGGCCTGGACAGCACCTCCCGGACCCTGCTGCATGGCGAACTGCGTTCGGCCAGGGAGCGGGGCGCAGGCATTGTCTGGGTTTCCCACGATCTGGAGCGGGATCTGCCTTTCGCCGACACGGTGCTGCATCTGTCCGGACGGGAAATGGCCTACTATGGCCCGGCAGCGGGTTTCTCCCTGGGAGGCGCGGCATGATCGGGGCAGCCCTGGC
Source organism: Desulfomicrobium orale DSM 12838 (assembly GCF_001553625.1). GTDB lineage: Bacteria > Desulfobacterota > Desulfovibrionia > Desulfovibrionales > Desulfomicrobiaceae > Desulfomicrobium > Desulfomicrobium orale. The sequence goes on along the minus strand of NZ_CP014230.1, from coordinate 2,713,873 downwards.
CGTTGTCCGCAAGGATCTGCGACTGGCCTTCGCCAACGGGCAAGGGCCGGTACAGGCGGTGCTGTTCGGGCTGTTGCTGGTGTTTCTGTTCAGCCTTTCGGCCGCGCCGGGCGAGCGGTTTTCGGCCCAGCAGGGACTGGCCATCTTCTGGCTGTGCAGCTCCTTCGCCGTGGTGCTGATTTTTTCCCTGCTGTTCCGCTTCGAGGAGGAAAACGGCGCGGCCACGGCTCTTCTGCTTTCGCCGCTGCCCGTACAGGGACTCTGGCTCGGCAAGACCCTGGCCGGAGGCGTGCTCCTTGTTCTGTGCCAGGCGTTTTTTTTTCCCGCAGCCCTAGTCTTTCTGGATCTGGGTGTTGCCGGAGAGGCGCTGCCACTCTGCGCCATGCTGGCCGGGGTGGATGCGGGGCTATGCGTGCTGGGCGGTCTGGTGGGGGCCATGGGCTATGGCCAGAGCGCCAAGGACGCCCTGCTGACCATCATCGTCTTTCCGCTCCAGATTCCGCTTCTGCTGGGCGGCATCCGCATCGGCGAGGGGCTCATGCGCGGAGGACTCTGGTCGGACGTGAGCGGCTGGTTCGGTCTGGTCTTCGCCTTTGACGCCGTGTTCGCCGGAGCGGCCCTTTTTCTTTTCCCTTACGTGTTTCGAGGAGAACAGGGATGATTTCCTCACGCATTCTCGCGGTATTGGCTCCTTTGTCCGTGGTGTGCATGGCGGCGGGGCAGTATTTTCTGTGGATGCACGCTCCGGAAGAGGCCAGCATGGGGCTGGTGCAGAAGATTTTCTATTTTCATCTGCCTCTGGCCTGGTGGTCTTTCGGCGCGTTCTTCGGCGTGTTCGTGTGCAGCATCGGACTGCTCAGAACCGGGCGCGGGCAGTGGGATCTGTGGGCGGCGGCCCTGGCCGAAGCGGGCGTTCTGGCCTGTTCTCTGGCCCTGGTCACGGGCTCCATCTGGGGACGCGCTTCCTGGAACGCCTGGTGGACCTGGGACCCGCGGCTGTCCACCACGCTGGTCATGTGGTTCGTCTATTCGGGATATCTGGTCCTGCGGGCCGCCAACGCCGGAGGCTCCAAAGGAGCCAGAGTCCGGGCCGTGCTCGGCATCGTGGCCTTTCTTGACGTGCCTCTGGTGTTTTTGTCCGCACGACTGTGGCGGTCCATCCATCCGGCGGTGTTCACCTCTCAGGGCGGAGGACTGACGCCGGAAATGTGGACCGCCGTCTGGATAAACGCCGGAGCCTGGGGCGTGCTTCTCGCGGCTCTGGTGCTGGTCCGGCACCGGAATCTGGTCCTGCGGGAGCGGGTGGACGGGGTTCTGGCCGGTATTCGGGAAACCTATTAGCGTAAAACGGGGGCGGGCATGAATTATCTCTTCATCGCCAATATCTGTGTCTGGGCCGGAGTGGGCGGCTATGTCTTTTTTCTGGCCGGCCGTCAGGCGGCCCTGGAGCGCCGCGTGCGGCAGCTGGAGATTCTCGATGGCAACAAATGACGCCTTTTCCCCGGCGGCCCGGCACAGGGTGCTGGTTTTTCTGCTGGCCGTCCTCGGGATCATGTTTTTTTCGGCCGTGGTGTACCGGGTGGAGAACCCGTCTTTGGTGCAGCGGGAAGAGCGCCGGGAAATGCCGGCCTCGCGGTCCGGCGGCGGCGGCATGGGGGGCATGGGCGGCGACATGGCCGGTATTTCGGCCATGATGAAAAAACTGCAGGACAATCCCGACAATGTGGAGCTGATGCGCGCCCTGGGCATGGCCTTCATGGACATGGAGGCCTGGGACAAGTCCGTTTCCTTCTGGGATATGCTGCTGGAGCGGAATGAAAACGATGTCATGGCCCTCAACCAGAAGGGGTTCTGCCTATTCGAACTGGAAAAGCACGCCGAAGCCGGAGAGCTTTTCGAGAGGATGCTCCGCATAGACCCGGACAACCACCGGGCGCATTTCAATCTCGGCGTCATTTACAAGCATTACCTGAAGCAGCCGGAAAAGGCGCGGAAGCATTTTCAGACGGTGGCGGACTCGGCCGCGGACGAAAGCCTGGCGGAAAATGCGCGCAAGGAGCTGGCCGGCAACTGAGGAACCTGTTTGACACCGCGGATGGGCCGGTGCTAGCAGTTTTCAATTCGGCGTCAGGGGATGGCTCCTCAACTTCAAGGCATCGCGGAGGGTCTGATGAAACGTTTTTCAGGTCTGATGATGGCATCGTGTCTGGTATTGCTTACGGGCACAGCTTTCGGCGCGGAAACGATCAAGATCGGCGTGGCCGGGGCTCACAGCGGCGATCTGGCTTCTTACGGCATGCCCACGGCCAATGCGGCCCGCCTCGTGACCAAGGAGGTCAATGCCAAGGGCGGGATCGACGGCAAGCAGATCGAACTCCTGATTCAGGACGAGGAATGCAAGCCCGAGAAAGCCACCAATGTGGCCACCAAGCTGATCTCCGACGGAGCCGTGGCCGTGCTCGGACACATCTGCTCCGGTCCGACCAAGGCCGCCCTTCCCATCTATACCGCGGCCAAGCTGGTCAGCATCTCTCCCACGGCCACCAGTCCGGAACTGACCCGCAGCGGGCAGTATCCCCTGTTTTTCCGCACTATCGCCGCCGATGACGCCCAGGCCAATCTGGGCGCGGATTTCGCCGTCAACAAGCTGAACGCCAAGAAGATCGCCCTGCTGCACGACAAGGGCGATTACGGCCGGGGATATGCCGAATTTGCCAGGGATTTCATCAAGAACAGCGGCAAGGCTGAGGTCGTGCTGTTCGAGGGCGTGACGCCCGGTGCCATGGATTACTCCGCCGTGGTGCAGAAAGTGCGGCAGTCGGGTGCGGACACGGTCATGTTCGGCGGCTATCACCCGGAGGCCTCCAAGATGGTGGCTCAGCTGAGGAAGAAGCGGGTCAAGGTCAATTTCGTATCCGATGACGGCGTCAAGGATGACATGTTCATCAAGGTCGCGGGAGACGCCGCCGAGGGCGTGTACGCTTCCGGCCCGCAGGACGTCTCGGGTCTGGCCATGAACAAGGCCGCCCGCGAAGCCCATGTGGCCGAATTCGGAACCCCTCCGGGCGCGTTTTTCGATCCGGCCTATGCGGCCATGCAGGCTCTGGTCAACGCCATCGACAAGGCCGACTCCACCGATTCGGACAAGATCGCTCAGGCCCTGCGCACGGAGCTGGTGGATACGGCCATCGGCACCATCAAGTTCGATGAGCGTGGAGACGCCGAGGGCGTGGGCTTTACCATCTACCAGGTCCAGAACGGCAAGTATGTGGAAATGAAATAGCCGGTGCACGGGCTTCTGGATGATGCATCTCAACCGGGGGATGGGCGGCGCCTGTCTCCCGGTTCTTTCAACATGCTGGGGGAGACCGGCGTCTCCTCCGGACGGGCGGACGGGTGAGTATGGACTGGCAATACATGGCGGAGCTTTTCCTGGGCGGCCTGACCCGGGGCAGCATCTACGCCCTCATCGCCATCGGATACACGATGGTCTACGGCATCATCGAACTCATCAACTTTGCCCACGGCGAAGTGTACATGATCGGGGCCTTTACCGGGCTCATCGTGGCGGGGATACTCGGCGCCATGGGGCTTCCTCCGCTGGTCATCCTTTTCTGCGCGATTCTGGCCGCCGTGGTGTACTGCATGGGCTACGGCTTCACCATGGAGAAGATCGCCTACCGGCCCCTGCGCGGGGCAGGGCGTCTGTCGCCGCTCATCTCCGCCATCGGCATGTCCCTGTTTCTGCAGAATTACGTCATTCTGGTTCAGACCTCCGATTTTCTGCGTTTTCCCCGCCTGATTCCGGATTTCGCTTTTCTGGAGCCCGTGGCCCATATCTTCGGCTCCTCGGATTTCGTCATTGTCGCGGCCAGCGCCGTGTCCATGACCGCGCTGACCCTGTTCATCAAGTACACCCGGATGGGCAAGGCCATGCGGGCCACGGCCCAGAATCAGAAAATGGCCATGCTGCTCGGCATCGACGTGGACCGGATCATTTCCGCATCCTTCATCCTGGGGTCGGCCCTGGCCGCTCTGGGCGGCGTGCTCATCGCCTCCCATGTGGGCGTGGTCAATTTTTCCGTGGGCTTCCTGGCGGGCATCAAGGCCTTCACGGCGGCCGTGCTGGGGGGCATCGGCTCCATTCCCGGAGCCATGCTGGGCGGACTCTTTCTGGGACTGTCCGAGAGCTTCGCCGCCGGGTACATTTCAAGCGACTACGAGGATGTTTTCGCCTTCACCCTGCTGGTGATCTTTCTGATCTTCCGTCCATCGGGGATCATGGGCAAGGCCAAGGTGGAAAAGGTATAGAGATGCGTCCGTTGCGGGCCTCAGGCCGGAAACTTCGCGCTGTGCGGTTCCGGCTCCGCCTTGTCCGGGCTTTCGGGGCGGCCTCCGGCGCATGTTATTTCAAGGCTGACGAGACATGACTGAGAATATGGTGGCAAGCGAGCTGAAAAAATCCGTTCTGGCCGGCATCTGGTTCATGGTCCTGACGTTTCCCCTGGTGGTGGCGCGGGTCAACACGATCGACCACACTGTGGAGTGGCGCTGGATGAACATGGCCTGGGTCGGCGGCGGGGCTTTCGTGCTGTCCTTCGTCTGGCGCTGGGCCTTGCGGCGCCGGGAGGCCGGAGGATTTCTCGGCTCCGGCGCGGCGGGCGGAACCTTCGAAGCTCTGAGCGGGAAGCCGCTCCGGATGAAAATGGCCCTTCTCGCCGTGCTGGCCGCCATGCTGGTCATCCCTTGGGTGGCGTCCATCTACTGGACCAATATTCTCATTTCCTTTCTGCTGTATGTGGTGCTGGGTCTTGGGCTCAACATCATCGTCGGCGTGGCGGGACTGCTCTTTCTGGGGCATGCCGCCTTTTACGCCGTCGGGGCTTACTCCTACGCCCTGCTGAACCAGTATTTCGGCCTGGGATTCTGGACGGCCCTGCCGCTCGGCGGGCTCTTCGCGGCCCTGGCCGGAGTGCTGCTGGCTTTTCCCGTGCTGCGTCTGCGCGGGGACTATCTGGCCATAGTCACCCTGGGCTTCGGGGAGATCATCCGCCTTGTTCTGGAAAACTGGAGCGAAGTCACGGGCGGCCCCACGGGTATCTCGAACATCCCGCAGCCCGGCCTTCTGAACATGACGCTCTCCGTGGCCGAGGCCAACATTTACATCTACTATATTGTCCTGGCCCTGGCCGTGCTGACCGTCATCGCCGTTTCACGCCTCAAGGATTCCCGTGTCGGCCGTGCCCTGCAGGCCCTGCGGGAGGACGAGATCGCCTGCCAGGCCATGGGCATCGACCGGGTCGCCGTCAAGCTGATGGCCTTCGGTCTGGGCACGGCCTGGGCCGGACTGGCGGGTGTCATCTTCGCGGCCAAGACTACGTTCATCAATCCGGCCAGCTTCACCTTTTTCGAATCGGCCATTCTGCTGTCCGTGGTGGTGCTGGGCGGCATGGGATCCAATCTGGGCGTCATTCTGGGTGCAGCCTTTCTGGTGCTGCTGCCCGAATTCATGCGCACCTTTTCCGAATACCGCATGATCCTGTTCGCCGCGGCCATGGTCTTGATGATGGTCTTTCGCCCCCAGGGGCTCATTCCGCCCAGGCGGCGCAGGTATCCGGTGGGGGATTCCGGTGCGGCCGCCGGTGGAGGAAAGTAAGATGGAACCGGTACTTGAGGTCTCCGCCGTGGGCATGAATTTCGGCGGCCTGCGGGCCCTGAACGAAGTGGACCTGACAGTGCGCTCCGGAGAGATCGTGGCCCTGATCGGCCCCAACGGCGCGGGCAAGACCACATTTTTCAACTGTGTGACCAGCATCTACACACCCACCGAGGGAGACGTCTGGCTGACCGGCAGAAACGGCGTCCGTACCCGCGTGAACGGCATGAAGCCGAATCTGGTCACGGCCCTGGGAATGGCCCGGACATTCCAGAATATCCGCCTGTTCAGGAACATGAGCGTGCTGGAAAACGTGATGATCGCCAGACACTGCCGGACCAGGGCCGGCATTCTGGGGGCGCTGTTCAGGCCGCCGTCCGTGCGCCGTGAAGAGCGGGAGATCATGGACCGGGCCTACGAGCTGCTCCAATACATCGGCCTGCACCGGCAGGCCAACGAGGACGCCGGGAGCCTTCCCTACGGGGACCAGCGCCGTCTGGAGATCGCCCGCGCCCTGGCCACGGAGCCGTCCCTGCTGCTTCTGGACGAGCCCGCCGCCGGTATGAACCCTCAGGAAACCGTGGCTCTGAAGCATCTGGTGCTGAAAATCCGAAGCGAGATGAATCTGGCCGTGCTTCTGATCGAGCACGACATGGGCATGGTCATGAGCCTGTCCGACCGCATTTACGTCATGGAGTACGGCTGTCTCATCGCCGAGGGCACGCCGGCGGAAGTGAGCAGCGATCCGCGCGTGATCAGGGCCTACCTCGGGGAGGAAGTTCATGCTTGAACTGCGCGGCGTCAGCACCTTCTACGGTAATATTCAGGCCCTGCACGACGTGTCCCTGAACATCCGCCAGGGCGAGATCGTCACCCTCATCGGAGCCAACGGGGCCGGCAAAAGCACCACGCTCATGTCCATCTGCGGCTGCACGCCGCCCAGAAGCGGGGAAATCCTTTTCGAGAACCAGTCCATCCAGCGCATGAAGGCCGATCGTATCGTGCGCATGGGCATCTCCCAGGTGCCGGAGGGGCGCCTCATTTTTCCGGACATGACGGTCATGGAGAATCTGGACCTCGGCGCCTTCCTGCGCGACGACCGCGAAGGCATCCGGCGGGATCTGGACTATGTCTTCTCGCTTTTTCCCATCCTGGCCGAACGGCGCAGGCAGACGGGTGGCACCCTGTCCGGCGGTGAACAGCAGATGCTGGCCATTTCCCGGGCGCTCATGGCCCGGCCGCGTCTTCTGCTGCTGGATGAGCCGTCTCTGGGCCTTGCCCCCATCATCATCGCCCAGATTTTCGATATCGTGCGCAAGGTCAACGAGTCCGGCACAACGGTTTTTCTGGTGGAACAAAACGCCAATCAGGCCCTGAAAATAGCGCATCGGGCCTATGTCATGGAGAACGGGCGGGTCACTCTGGAAGGACCGGTGGAGACCCTGCTCGCCAACGAGGATGTGAAAAAGGCCTATCTGGGGATTTAGCACCGGGCCGCCCGGACGACGGAACGGACGGCCCGCGGAGGCGGCCAGCGCCGCCTTTCCGGGAATACCGCCGGTCTGTCATTTTCCGCCACAGCGAAAGAGGTACGCATATGGAAAAGATACTGGGCAAGGCCCTGACTTTTGACGATGTTCTGCTGGTTCCGGCCTATTCGGAAGTGCTGCCGGACCAGGTCCGGCTGAACACCCGGCTCACGCCGTCCATCGAGCTGAACATTCCCTTTCTGAGCGCGGCCATGGACACCGTGACCGAATCCCGCATGGCCATTTCCCTGGCCCGGTCCGGCGGCATCGGCATCGTGCACAAGAACATGACCGTGGAGCAGCAGGCCCTGGAGGTCGTCAAGGTCAAGAAGTCCGAGTCGGGCATGATCGTGGACCCCATCACCGTGGCTCCCGGCGACACGGTGGGGCAGGCCCTGAGCCTCATGCGCGAATACCGTATTTCCGGCCTGCCGGTGATCGAGGACGATCATCTGGTGGGCATTGTCACCAACCGCGACGTGCGTTTCGTGACCGACATGGAGGTCCGGGTGCGGGAGGTCATGACCAGCAAGCGGCTGATCACCGTGCCCATGGGCATTTCTCTGGAGGATGCCAAGCGCCATCTGCATGAGAACCGCATCGAGAAGCTCCTGGTGGTGGACGAGGGCAACAAGCTGAAGGGCCTTCTGACCATCAAGGACATCGACAAGGTCCGCAAGTATCCCGATTCCTGCAAGGACGATCTCGGCCGGCTGCGCGTGGGCGCGGCCGTGGGCGTGGGCAAGGGCCGGGCCGAGCGGGTGGAGGCCCTGGTCCGGGCCGGTGCGGATGTGCTTGTGCTGGATTCGGCTCACGGGCATTCCAGAAACATTCTGAACGCGGTGCGGGACACCAAGGCCGAGTGGCCGGACATGCAGCTTGTGGCCGGGAACGTGGCCACCTATGAGGGGGCCAAGGCCCTCATTGAGGCCGGAGCCGACGCCGTGAAAGTGGGCATCGGGCCGGGCTCCATCTGCACCACGCGCATCGTGGCCGGTGTGGGTGTGCCTCAGGTCACGGCCATCATGGAGTGCGTGCGGGCCTGCCGCGAGGCGGGCAAGTGCTGCATCGCCGACGGCGGCGTCAAATTTTCGGGCGATGTGGTCAAGGCGCTGGTGGCCGGGGCAGATACGGTGATGATGGGCTCCATGTTCGCCGGAACCGAGGAAAGCCCCGGAGAGAAGATTCTGTACCAGGGCCGGACTTATAAGATCTACCGGGGCATGGGCTCCATCGACGCCATGAAGGACGGCAGCAGCGACCGCTATTTTCAGGAAGGCTCCAAGAAGCTGGTTCCCGAAGGCATTGTGGGCCGCGTGCCGTACAAGGGCTCCGTGGGCGAGACCATCGACCAGCTGGTGGGCGGCGTGCGTTCAGGCATGGGATACCTGGGGGCAGGGGATATCCCCGCCTTGCAGAAGAAGGCCCAGTTTGTGGAGATTTCCGCAGCGGGGCTGCGTGAAAGCCACGTGCACGACGTGATCATCACCAAGGAAGCACCCAATTACCGGGTGGACGCCTACTGACAGGCCGCGCGGCGCGTTTTTGCGCCGCGAATAAGCGGCATCTTTTTCTGCTTCGGGGCCGGCCGCCCGGCCCGATTTTTCGGACAAACCGCGCTTTTCAACAGGCAGCCCGCCAGCCCGGCGGAGGAATCATGCAGAAAGTCATCATCCTCGATTTCGGTTCCCAGTACACCCAGCTCATCGCCCGGCGCACCCGCGAGGCGGGCGTTTATTCCGAAATTCATCCATGCACCATTCCCACGGCAGAACTGAAGGCCCTCGAGCCCTCGGCCATCATCCTGTCCGGCGGTCCGGCCTCGGTATCCCAGCTGGATTCCCCCGGAGTGGATGCGGATATTTTCGGATGGGGCCTGCCGGTGCTGGGCATCTGTTACGGGATGCAGCTCATGACCAGGGAGCTGGGCGGCAAGATCGCTCCGGCGCTGGACCGGGAATACGGCCGCAGCGAACTGGCCTTTGCCGGGCCGAGTCTTCTGTGGCCGGAAGGGAATGGCCTGTCGGTGTGGATGTCCCACGGCGACCATGTGCTGGAAGTGCCGCCGGGGTTCACGGTCACGGCCCGCACCGGGAATATCGACGTGGCGGCCATGGCTGATCCGGACCGGAAAATGTACGCCCTGCAGTTTCATCCGGAAGTGGCCCACACCGAGCGCGGCGACGAGATTCTGCGCAATTTTCTGTTCCGGGTGGCGGGTCTGGCTTCCTCCTGGACCATGTCCTCCTTTGTGGATTCCATGCTGCAGGCCCTGCCCGCCAGAATCGGCGAGGACAAGGTGGTCTGCGGCCTGTCCGGCGGCATCGATTCCACTGTGGTGGCCGTGCTCCTGAACAAGGCCATCGGCAAGAACCTGCACTGCATATTTGTGGATAACGGCCTGCTCCGGGCCGGAGAAGGCGAGGAAGTGGTCGGCTATCTGCGCGAGCATTTCGATCTGAACCTGCACTACGTCAAGGCCCAGGACAGGTTTCTGTCCCGCCTGAAGGGTCTGGAAGACCCGGAGCAGAAGCGCAAGGTCATCGGCTATACGTTCATCGAGGTCTTCGAGGAAGAGGCCAGAAAGATTCCGGGGGTGAAGTATCTGGCCCAGGGCACCCTGTATCCTGACGTGATCGAGTCCGTGAGCTTCAAGGGTCCTTCGGCCGTCATCAAGAGCCACCACAACGTGGGCGGACTGCCCGAAAAGATGAATCTGGCTCTGGTGGAGCCCCTGCGCGAACTGTTCAAGGACGAGGTGCGCAAGGTGGCTCAGGAGCTGGGCCTGCCGGATTTCATCGTCTGGCGGCATCCTTTTCCCGGACCGGGGCTGGCCATCCGGGTCATCGGCGAAATCACGGAGCCGCGTCTGGAAATTCTGCGTCAGGCGGACAAGATCGTGCAGCACGAGCTCATGGCCTCCAACTGGTACTACAAGGTGTGGCAGGGTTTTGCCGTGCTGCTGCCCCTGAAGACCGTGGGCGTCATGGGTGACGAGCGCACTTACGAGCACGTCATCGCCCTGCGCATCGTGGATTCCATCGACGCCATGACGGCGGACTGGTCCAGGATTCCGGCGGAGATTCTGGCCCGCATCTCCAACAGGATCATCAACGAGGTCAAAGGCGTGAACAGGGTTGTTTACGATATTTCCTCCAAGCCGCCGAGCACTATTGAGTGGGAATAGCAGTAGTAAACATTTTTCTATTGTAAGAGTTTTGTAAAATACATTTTTTTAGAGAGCTGAAGTTGTATTGCTTTTGTCAGTAGAGGCAAATTTAATGTCAATATAGAAGTAAGAAAAGAGTGGGTGTGTATGGCAAAGAATAAAAAATGGAGAGATAAATATGAAGAGATAGATGGGTTAGGCGAAGGTGGGAATGCAAAAGTTTATCGTGTTAGATGTAAGGATAGTAAAGTAGAATATGCTTTAAAAGAGTTATCTGCTGGGGGAAGAGAAAAGAAGTCAAGATTTGTTAAGGAGATAGGTATTATAAAGGATAATCAAGAAAATATATGTGGGATAGTTCCCATTATTGAGCACTCTGTTGAAGAATATTGGTATGTAATGCCTGTTACAGAATCTGCTATGTATTATATAAATAGAAATAACGTTGAGATTATAGATATAGTAAAAGAAATTGTGTTTCTGTGTGAAACATTGGAGAAGTTTCATGAAAAGGAGATCTCGCACAGAGATATCAAACCATCCAATATTCATTACTATGAAGGTAGATTTTGCTATGCTGATTTTGGCTTAGCTGGGCTGCCAGAGGATATAAATGATTTCACAAAGTCCGATAAAGGACTTGGAGCAATATTTACTATTTCTCCTGAAATGAAGCGCAATCCAAAAGGTGCAGATGGGAAAAAAGCTGATGTTTTTTCTTTGGCAAAAACAATGTGGATGTTTTTAGCTAAAGATGAAAAAGGATTTGATGGGGTATATGATTATTTAGATCTCAATCATAGTCTGCATTATATTGATAAATATAAGAAGACACATCTTGTAGAAATAGATGAGCTTCTTAAAGATGCAACAGCTAATAATCCTGATTTCCGTCCAAATATCAAGGAATTTAAAAAAAGACTTTTAGATTGGATTGATATATATTCTGATGAGGATAAATCCCAGGCAAGCGATTGGAACTTCCTCAATAAACAATTATTTGGTTCGCCACCTCCAGGGTCGGCCTTATGGAGAGAGATTGAAGATATTGTTAAAGTGCTAAATATTATTGGTAAGGTTGCTGCATATAACCATATGTTTTTTCCTGGTGGGGGAGGTCTAGATTTCTCTTATGCTGCCACTGCAGATGAAAAAAATTGTATCAAGTTATATGATACGATAGGGATGTGCTATGTTGTTAAGCCTAAAGTATTATATTTCGAAGGGTTTGGCGAGAATTATAAGTGGAATTATTTCTTGTTAGAGCTTGATAAACTGAGTCAAATTATTGATAGCGATAATTACTCTGATAGCGAGTATTTAGTTGAGGATATTCCTGGCCATTACGTTTCAGCGCAATATGCACAATATGGAGTATATGATTATGAGACGGGTGATCCTTTTCCTGATGGATATCAAGTAGTTTGTCGATACATTAAAGGTAAGTTCTTAATTGTAATGAAGTTTGGGCCTTACAATAGAATTAATGCGACATACGATGGTAGACATAACGATTGTGAGGTTGACATATTTAGATCGTATATAGAAGAGTTGATAGAAAAATACTTAAAGATATATGATTTAGCCAAACAACATCCTAAGATGGAGAGCTTGAAAGATAAAGATATAGAGCATAGAATTTTAAATTTAGAAGAATTTAGTAGAAATCCATTTAAAAATTTTTATTTGGAGAAAGAACCAGATGAGAGAATAAAAAATATGCATAGCGATAAGATAACGAGAGATTATATAAATAAAAATTTTAATAATTGGAATTTTTATGATATACTTCAAAATTACCCATTGACAGATTCATCGGTTATTAAATTTATATTTGTATTTAAATTTCCTGAAAATGTAGTATTTAATCCTGCTGAATTAATTCAGGATATAATTACAGAAAGTATATATTGTATTTGTGTAGACGGGATGATAAGAGAAGTAAACTCGTATTCAGATAAACAATGTTACTGTGTTTATGATAGAAAAATTGCAATTGATTTGAAGAGTAAACTTGACAAAAAAATTTCAGGAATTCTTAATAAAAATGGTTTGATAGAATTTGAGGATTACCAATCTTGTTTTTCCATCGAATTTGTTAAATGTGGAAAGCCAAAGCATTTATTTACAAGAAAAGAGATTGAGATAGTTATGCGAAATGCAGACGATAGATATGTAAATCAGCTTGTTATTGACGAGAATGGATATGCAAAAGTCATTCAAGGGAATGACTATGATTGTGGATATTTATTTCCTGTGAGGCATGAATTATGGCATTGTGGAAATAAATATGTTGGAAAATATTCAGATTTATCGACTTTAGAGGATGATTATATTTCTTCTTTGCAGGGTTGGTTAATGTTTTTAGAAACAGGAAAACGTCAATATATGGATTTTGTATATGAAAATAATAACGAAGATGAGCTATTGTCAGAAATAAAAAAATATTATTTATAAATAATAAATGAATATAAATTAAAATTTTATTGTAATTAATATGAATGATAATCACAAAATTATTTATATCAAAGATAAAAAATATTAAAATTATAAGATAAACGTCTTTTTGTTTAGAGATAAAAGAATAATTATTGCCATGAAAGAGGTGGCTGTTTATAGCCCGGCCGCACCATCCGCGTAATTCGCCCTTGGGAGACGCTTTATGTTTGGAATTGGATCAACGGAACTTCTGGTCATCCTCGTTGTGGCGCTGATCGTTATCGGCCCGGCCAAGTTGCCGGAAATCGCCAGATCGTTGGGCAAGGCTCTGGGAGAATTCCGCCGGGTCAGCACTGATGTGAAGCGGACCATCGAGATGGAAGTGGAGCACGAAGAGCAGAAAGCCAAAGCCGAGAAAGCCCGCAAGGAACTTTTCCCCGAGGGGGAAGCCACCGGCAAGACTGCGGCCGCAGACTCCGGCGCGGCGGAAACGTCCACGGATGCTGCCACGAACGCTTCCGGCAGTGACGGGGATGCCAAGGCATGAGCGAGCAGGTGACCGGCCCCAGGGATCTGGAAGAAAACGCCGAAGACCGGGACCTCCAGAAATCCGAAGCTTCCGTCGCGGATGATGCCGTCGATGCCGGGATCGCGGCTGACGGCTGGCATCCTGACACCGATGACGCCGAAGACGGTCTGTCCCGCGTTCCTGGTGACGATTTTCCCGGCGGGGCCGATTCCCTTGATCCGCAAGAGGCGGACTATCCTTCCGGCATCCGGGAACCGGGCGAGGAAGCGGCCGAATCTGATGATTCGCTCTCTGTTTCGGAAGAATCCGGCCGGAGTGAGGATGCGCGGGAGGAGAAAAGCGGCGACACCCTGTCCGATGCCCATGAGATGACTTTCCTCGGGCATCTTCAGGAATTGCGCATGCGGCTGACGCGCTGCCTCATTGCCGCGTTCGTGGGCCTTTTGGCCTGCTACGGGTTTTCGGAACAGCTCTTTCAGAAGCTCATGGAGCCGCTGGTCACGCTGCTGGAGCCGACCGGAGGTTCGCTCATCTATACCGGCCTGCCCGAGGCGTTTTTCACCCACCTCAAGGTGGCCGCCGTGGCCGGGCTTTTCGCGGCCAGTCCGTACATCTTCTACCAGCTCTGGATATTCGTCGCGCCGGGCCTGTATGAGGGCGAACGCAAATGGATCGTGCCCATCGCCGTGTGTTCCGCCGCGTGTTTCGTGACGGGCGCGCTCTTCGGATATTATGTGGTTTTTCCCTTCGGGTTTCAGTTTTTTCTGGGATACGCCACGGATTTCATCCGGCCCATGCCTTCGGTGAAGGAGTATTTCAGCTTTGCGACCGGCATGCTCTTCGCTTTCGGACTCATTTTCGAGCTGCCCCTGTTCATGCTTTTTCTGGCCTCGCTGGGCATCGTCACCTCGAAGGGACTGCGGAAATACCGGAAATACGCCATTCTGGGGAGCTTCGTAGTGGCGGCCATTCTGACTCCGCCTGATGTGGTCTCCCAGATTCTCATGGCCGGGCCTTTGTGCCTGCTGTATGAAGTGGGCATCTGGCTGGCCTGGATATTCGGGAAGAAACCCAAGGAACCGGCAAAAGGGCCGGACATGGAAAAAAAACACGGCGGCATGACCGCAGGACCGACATGACCATTCGCACGGGCAATGTGGAGCGCCAGACCCGCGAGACGCGGATTTCCGTCGCCCTGACTCTGGACGGGAAGGGAGAATGCCGCATCCGCACGGGGTTTGGATTCGCCGACCACATGCTGGAACTCATGGCGCACTGGGCCGGATTCGATCTGGAACTTTCCTGCGAGGGCGACATGCACATCGACGCGCATCATTCTCTGGAGGACACGGGGCTGTGTCTCGGCGGGGCGTTGCATGCCGCTCTGGGAGACCGGCTGGGTATCGCCAGGGTGGGATGGGCCAGGGTGCCCATGGACGAGGCTTTGGTGGATGTCTGTCTGGACCTTTCGGGACGGCCCTATCTGGTTTATGAGGAAGCCCTGCTGCCGTCTGTCGTGGCGGGGCAGGAAAAGGATCTGTGGCGGGAATTTTTCAAATCCCTGGCCGTGAAGGCGGGCATGAACCTGCATGTGCGCATGTTGTACGGCCAAAATGGGCATCACCTGCTGGAATCCGCCTTCAAGGGCGTGGGGCTGGCCCTGCGTCAGGCCGTGCGGCGGGAGCGGGAGGCTGTGCTCAGCACCAAGGGAGGGCTCGACACATGAGATATCTGCTGATCGTGCTGTTTTTTCTCTGTCCGGCCTGCGCCGCGCAGGTGCGGGGACCGGCCGTGCCGGATTCCGCCACGCTGGCCGTGGCCGGATTCGTCCAGCCCAGGTATGACTGGGAACTGATGGCCGGTGTGCTGCCCGAGGAACCGGCAGCCTTGGACCCGGAGACACTCGGCGCCCTGGATGCGTCTCTTGCTTCGGCCCTGCGCGCGAACGGTCAGGCCTTCATGCATGCGGCCATGGTCCGCCAGTGTGAGGAAATCACGCTGGCCGAAAAGGAACGCCGCCGTTTCGAGACCGTGGATTACTGGCGGACCGTGGGAAGATGCATGAAGACGGACTACATGCTCGTTCCCTTCATGCTGCGCTGGCAGGAACGCGACGGCGGTGACTGGGGCGTGAACCGGCCGGCCGCAATCGTCATGGACATGTATCTGATTGAGGTGGCTTCGGGAAAGGTCCGGCGTTTTCACTTCGAGGAGGAGCAGCAGGGGCTGGCCGAAAATCTTCTCAGCGGCGGGCGCTTTCTGAAGCGCAAGGGGCGCTGGCTCACGGCCCGCGACATCGCGGAGGAAGGCATGGACGCGGGACTCAAGGAACTCGGGCTGTGAACATCTTTCCGGCGGTGGACATCAAGGGCGGCCAGTGCGTCCGGCTCCGGCAGGGAGTGGAAGACGCGGTCACGGTCTTTTCTGAGGACCCGGTGACCGAGGCCCTCAGGTGGCAGGACATGGGCGCCAGATGGCTGCATGTCATCGACCTGGACGGCGCGTTCAGCGGAAAGCCGCGCAACATGGAACTCATCCGGGACCTGTGCGCCCGGATTTCCATTCCCGTGCAGCTGGGCGGCGGCATCCGCGATCTGCCGGTGGCGGCCGCTTATCTGGAAGCCGGAGTGACCCGGCTCATCATCGGCACCATGGCTCTGGAGGAGCCTGGACTTTTCCGGGACCTGTGCGCCGCCTTTCCCGGCCGTATCGGCGTGTCGCTGGATGCGCGCAACGGGCGGCTCAAGACCAGAGGCTGGGTGGAGGACGCGGGGAAGACCGTGGCCGAAGTCGTGCCGGAACTGGAAGGCGCGGGGACATCCTTTTTCATCTATACGGACATCAGCCGCGACGGCATGCAGTCCGGCGTGAATGTGCCCGCCCTGGAGGCCCTGCTGGACCTGACGGATCGGCCCGTGCTCATTGCCGGAGGTATTTCCACCCTGGACGATATCCGCGCCGTGTACCCTCTGAGCCGGAAAGGGCTGGCCGGAGTGATTACGGGCAAGGCCATTTATGCAGGCAGTCTGAATCTGCGGGAAGCGCTGGACTGGCTGGAGAAACAGGCCGCCTCGTGAAACGGCGGGCTGCGGAATCGGCGAAAACAGCCCGGTGAAAGCCGGGCGTTCTTTTTTCAGGGCCGGTTCAGCGGCTCCGACAGGGGCCGGAGAGGACAGTTTATGCAGGACAAGGGCGCGACAATTCTGGCGGTAGACGACAGCCCGGCCACGTTGCAGATGCTGACCCGTCATCTGGTCAAAGCCGGATATGTTCTGCACACATGCGCAAGCGTCGAGGAAGCGGGGGATTTCCTTGGCAGGACCGTCGTGGATCTGGTCATCACGGACTACAGGATGCCCGATTCCAGCGGGCTGGACCTGGTCAAGTATGTGCGCGAGAATTTCCGGGACACGGAAATCATGATGGTCACGGGCTATCCGTCCATCAACGGCGCGGTGGAAGCCATGCGCGACGGGGCCGTGGCCTATCTGCCCAAGCCCTTCACTGGCGAGGAGCTGCTGGAGGCGGTGCGGGATATTCTGGACAGGCAGGCCCGGCGGCGTTTTGCCCATGCGGAGGACCGGGGGCCGGAAACCTACGGAATCATAGGCCGCTGTCCGGAAATGCGCACCGTGTTCGAACTGATCGGCAAGGCCTCGCGGACCAGCGCCAACGTGCTCATCTCCGGCGATTCAGGCACGGGCAAGGAACTGGTGGCCAGGGCCGTGCATTACAACAGTTCCCGCCGGGCGGCGGCCTTTGTGCCGGTGAACTGCGCGGCCATCCCGGAGACCCTGCTGGAGAGCGAACTCTTCGGGCACGTCAAGGGCGCGTTCAGCGGAGCGAAAGAAAGCCGCGCCGGGTTCTTCGAGATCGCCAACGGCGGCACGATTTTTCTGGACGAGATCGGTGACGCCAGCCCCGGCTTGCAGGCCAAACTGCTGCGGGTCATGCAGAGCAAGGAATTCTGCATGGTGGGTTCGTCGCGCACCCGCACCGTGGATACCCGGATCATCGCGGCCACGCACAAGGACCTGCGCAAGCTGGTGGAACAGGGGCTGTTCCGGGAGGACCTGTTCTACCGCATCCATGTGGTGGAGATCCATCTGCCGTCCCTGGCCGGGCGCGGCGAAGACATCCTGCTGCTGGCCAACCATTTCCTGCGCAGGTTTTCTCAGGACATGGGGCGTTCTGCCGTCAGTCTGACGGACGAGGCCCTGAACGCCCTGACCCAGTACTCCTGGCCGGGCAATGTGCGCGAACTGGAGAACCTGCTGCAACGTCTGGTCGTTATCGGCGAAGGGCAGCGCATCGACATCACGGATCTCCCGGAGTCCATGCGTTTTTCTCTCGGCCGGAACCGTTATGGCGACAAAACCCTGGCCGAGGTGGAAGCCGAGCATATCCGCCATGTGCTGGCCCGCGTCGGCGGCAACAAGACAAAGGCCGCGGAAATTCTGGGTGTCGACCGCAAGACCCTGCGCGAAAAACTGAAGCGCCAGGGACTGGGTTGAGCCGGGTCCGGCCGTTCTCATCAAATCTCGTCAGACTCTGTAACAAAACCAAGGAGCCTTCATGCTGCGCCCCATTGCTCCCGAAAAAGCCGACGCCCTGCTGCGGGCCGGAGAAGCCCGATTGATCGACATCCGCGACCCCGAGGAATTCGCGCGTCTTTCCATTCCCCAAGCCCGCCTGATTCCCCTGTCCGTCATCGGCAGGCATCCTCTGAAGGATGAAGGTGCGCCGGAACTTCCCGTCATTTTCACCTGCCGGTCCGGAAAGCGCACTGCCCGCGCCGAACAAACCCTGGCCCGTCTGGCCCCGGGGGCTTACCAGCTGGATGGAGGCATCAGCGCCTGGGAACGGGCCGGTCTGCCCGTGGAGCGGGCTCACATGCCGCTGCCCCTGTTCCGCCAAATTCAGATAGGCGCGGGCGGCTTGGTGCTGCTCGGTTCTCTGGGCGGCCTGTTCTGGCCGCCGCTTTATTGGCTGAGCGCCTTTGTGGGCGCTGGTCTCGTCTTTGCGGGCACCACGGGATTCTGCGGGCTGGGTGTTCTGTTGTCCCGCATGCCGTGGAACAGAACCCGGCTCTAGGGCGTTTATGAAGACACACTCTACGGCTCTGGCTGCCGGTTCCGCAGCCAGTTTCCTCGTGCCGTTCATGA
Organism: Desulfomicrobium orale DSM 12838; assembly: GCF_001553625.1. Taxonomy (GTDB): domain Bacteria; phylum Desulfobacterota; class Desulfovibrionia; order Desulfovibrionales; family Desulfomicrobiaceae; genus Desulfomicrobium; species Desulfomicrobium orale. The sequence goes on along the minus strand of NZ_CP014230.1, from coordinate 2,695,386 downwards.
TGTCGGCCGTGGCCATCGCCATGCCCGTCATCCAGACGGAATTCTCCGCCACGGCCGTGGAACTGAGCTGGATCGTGGGCAGTTACATCCTGACCCTGGCCGCCATTCTGCTGCCTGTGGGTCGTCTGTCGGACATCATCGGCCACAAGCGGACCTTTGTCTGGGGGACTGGCGCGTTCATGTGTTCCTCCCTGTGCGCATCCCTGGCCTGGTCCGCTCCGGCACTCATCGTTTTGCGCATATCACAGGGCATCGGCGCGTCCATGATTCTGTCCACGGGCGTGGCCATTGTCACGGAGAGCTACCCGCTGCAGGAGCGCGGGCGGGCCATGGGCATCCTGGTGGCCTGTGTCTATCTGGGGCTGTCCGTGGGGCCGCTGGTGGGCGGATTCATGACCGATCTGGCCGGCTGGCGGTCCATATTCTTTCTGTGTCTGTTTCCCGGAATTCTGGGCTGGGTTCTGGCCCGGCGCATCCGGGGAGAGTGGTGTCCGGCCCGGGAAGAGCGTTTTGATCTGCCCGGCGGTCTGTTTTACGCGCTGTTCGTCATTTGCTGTGTGGGCGGCCTGACCGGCCTGTCCCGGCCCGAGCGGGGATGGCCTTTGCTCGCCGGAGCCGCACTGGCCGGAACGCTTTTCTTTCTCCGCTCCAGAAGAGCTCCTCAGCCCATTGTGGAATTGGCGCTGTTCCGCAACCGGACGTTCACCCTGTCCAGCCTGGCCACCATGATCAATTATTCAGGCACGGCCGCACTGGGGTTTCTGCTCAGTCTCTATCTTCAGGTGGTCAAGGGTTTTTCGCCCATGCAGGCCGGAATGGTCATGGTTATTCAGCCCGTAGTGCAGACGGTACTGTCGCCTCTGGCGGGGATTCTGGCCGACCGCATCGACGCCGCGAAGCTGGCCAGTCTGGGCATGGGTATCTGCGGTGCGGGGCTGTGGCTGTTGCGGGAGGTGAGGACGGACACGCCCCTTTGGAGCATCGGAGCCGTGCTGTGCCTCATGGGTCTGGGGTTCGCCCTGTTCGCGTCCCCGAACATGATGGTCATCATGGGCAGTGTGGAGCCGAAGCACTACAGCATCGCCTCCAGCCTGATCGCGACCATGCGCACGTTCGGCATGTCCTTGTCCATCGGGGTCACGGGAGTGGTTTTCGATTTTCTGCTGCACGGACAGCCGGTATCCGTGAACACCATCCCGGAATTTCTGGGCAGCATGACGCTGATTCTGGGTATCTGCGCCGGTCTTTGCGGGCTTGGGGTGCTCTTCTCCCTGGGGCGGATACGGCGTGCGGGAACATAGCATTTCACGAATGAAATGAGTCAACTGCGCTGCGAGGGTTTACCCAAATCCTTGCATGAATGCGAGCAGACGGGCTTTGCCGGGCGTAACACGGGCATTTCAAGTGCTCGATGCTCTAGGTTCAGTCCTCATTAATTGAGATAGAAAATCATTGCTGTCCGGCTAAGGGATAAGAAAAAAGTCCAAAATCTCAGCGATATGTGGTAAAAGAAATCACCACAACATCTTGCCACACAAGGAGATTTTGGACTTGAGTCACCATAATACACTATTCTCCCAGACGCTATCTCTGATTCCCAGACATGTTTTTCAGAAACTCGAAAGACGGCACAAAACCGGGCGCTCGTCGCGTCAATTCGGTTTCAAGGAGCAGTTCACGGTCATGGCCTTCATCCAGCTTGCCGCAAGACGTTCCATGCGCGATGGCCTGCGCTGCCTTGAGGCTGCGGGAAACCGCCTGTATCACTGGGGACTGAAAAACGTGGCCCGCTCGACCTTTGCTGACGCGAACAATTCTCGCCCCGCAGGCTTTTTCAAGGATCTGTTCGTCGAAATGTACGGCCTGTGCGCCGCAAAAGCCCCGAAGCACAAATTCCGTTTCAAATCCAAATTGTTCAGTCTGGACGCCACCACCATAAAGCTTTGCCTGCCGCTTTTTCCCTGGGCCTCGTTTCGGCAGGCCAAGGGCGGCGTCAAAGTACATACCTTGCTGGATCACGATGGCCATATCCCGGCTTTCGCAACCGTCACCGACGCCAAAACCCATGAAAGCCGCATAGCTCAGGCTATGGAGTTGCCCAAGGGCTCCATCGTGGTCTTTGACAAGGGCTTCACCAGCTATCCCTGGTTTCGGATCCTCGGGGCAAAGGGCGTCTTTTTTGTGACCCGGCTCAAGCGCAACGCCGTTTTCAAACTCCTGGAGCGCCGCCTCGTGAATCGCAAGACCGGCGTTACTTCCGATCACATCATTGAAGTCTCCAGCCGGGGAAAATCCTTACGCCTGCGCCGTATCGGCTATCGTGACCAGGAAACCGGGAAACACTACGAATTTTTGACCAACCATTTCCGGCTTTCGGCGAAAACCATCGCCGACATCTATAAAGACCGCTGGCAAATCGAGCTCTTCTTCAAGGAAATCAAACAAAATTTGCGCATAAAGACCTTCGTCGGCAACTCGGAAAATGCGGTCCTGATCCAGATTTACACGGCCCTGACGGTTTACCTGCTCCTCGCGTACCAGAAATTCCTCAGCCGTCTCGGACTCTCCGTACAGCAACTCTTCCAGCTCATTCAACTCAACCTGCTCGGCGAGGCATCCTTGGATGAACTCCTGAATCCCAGACGACGAAAATTCGATAATTCATATAACTTCACACTGTTAGATTGTATCGCTTAGCCGGACAGCAATGATAGAAAATGATGGAAGCGGCGAGGCATAGAGCTGAAAAGAAGGTATGTGCGCAGCGGTCATAACGCATGGCTATTCTCCGCCAGTCTTTGATCCTGCCAAACATGGTCTCAATCTTGTGCCGCTGTTTATACAGATCGTTATCGTACGAGCAGGGTCTCTTCCGGCTCCTTCTGGGCGGGATGCAGGGCGTAATGCCTCTGGCGCGCAGGGCATCACGGAACCAGTCGGCGTCATAACCACGGTCCGCCAGCAGCTCCCTGGTCTCAGGCAAAGCATCTATGGCGTCCATAAGCAGGGCGGCTCCTTTGTAGTCGCTTACCTGGCCTTCTGTGAGCTTCATGGCCAGAGGCCTGCCGTGGCCGTCGCAAAGGGCATGGAGTTTGGAGTTCAGGCCGCCCTTTGTGCGTCCGATGCAGCGGGAAAGAGCCCTTTTTTGAGCAAACTGGCGGCGGTTCGATGCGCCTTGAGGTGGGTTGCATCGTTCATCACCTGGCCATCCTGTCCCGCTGTTTTTGCCAATTCGGTAAAAATATTGTTGAAGACGCCCATCCGGCTCCAACGCAAAAAACGATTGTACAGTGTCTTGTACGGGCCATACTCGCGCGGCGCGTCTTTCCACTGCAGGCCATGTTTGATGACATAAATGATGCCGCTGATGACTTTCCGGTCATCGACCCGCGGAATACCATGTGAACGTGGAAAGAAGGGCTTGATACGTTCGAGTTGTTCAGCAGAAAGGTAGAAAAGTTGGCTCATGGCGTCCTCCTTGAGCACAACTAACCAGATTTCCTGCTTATTGGCAAGTAATGAGGCCTGAACCTAGTGTTGTTGGTGACAGGGAATACGGTGGTGCCTTTCCGATAATTCCTTATTTTCCTGTGATTATTGAATTTTTTCATTTAGAGTTAGAGGCCTTGGATCAACCAGAAAAAATAGCCAGAGAGATACTCGGTCTTTTTTCTGACAAATGCCAATAAAATGTGCCGTCAAATTTTAACAGTATTGCTCTACGAGGGATTGGGGATGGCTTCCGCGACGATGCGTGTGGAGTCCAGATTGATGCCGTACCCGAAGATGACCAGTAAAATGAGCGGCAGGACCAGGGCGATGATGACGCTGCTGGGATCGCGGGCGATCTGACGGCTTTCCTTGACGCACAGGGCGGCCAGACGGCGCGGCGAGATCATGTTTCCTCCTTTTTCCGCCGTTCGTCGCCGATGAGGGCGATGAAGGCGTCTTCCATGGCCGGGTCGGGCAGCTCCGGTGAAGCGGCTCTGGCCTTGAGTTCATCCGGCGGGGCCAGAGCGATGAGCCGTCCCTGATTGACCAGCCCGATGCGGTCGCAATATTCGGCCTCGTCCATGAAATGCGTGGTGACCATGACGGTCACGCCTTTTTCCACCATGGCGTTGATGTGGTTCCAGAATTCCCGCCGGGTGACGGGATCCACGCCGGAGGTCGGCTCGTCCAGAAAGAGGATGTCCGGCTCGTGCATGGCCGCGCAGGCCAGGGCCAGCCTTTGTTTGAATCCCAGCGGCAGGTCGTCGGCACGCGTGGAGAGGAAGGGGTTGAGCCTGAAGGCGGCCGTCATGCCGGCCACGGCCTGCTGTCGCCGGGAGCGGGAAAGGCCGTACGCGCCGGCGAAAAATTCCAGATTCTGACGGGTGGTCAGCGCTCCGTACAGGGAGAATTTCTGGGCCATGTAGCCCAGACGCTGTCTCGCTCTGGCCGGGCTCCGGGCCAGGTCGATGCCCATGACGCGGGCCTGGCCGGATGTGGGGCGAAGCAGGCCGCACATCATCTTGAAAATGGTCGATTTGCCCGCTCCGTTGGGTCCCAGAAGTCCGAAGATTTCTCCCTGGCGCACGGCAAAGGTCACTTGGTTCGCCGCCGTGAATTCGCCGAATTTTTTGGTCAGATCTCTGGCTTCGATGAGATTTCCGGATATGGAGGGCCGGACGGGCATGGCCTCGGCCAGAGCCGATCCGCCGCCGGGGCCGCCGCCCAGAAGATCGATGAAAGCGTCCTCGAAGCGGGGCGGCACCTCGTGCCAGGAAGGCGAGCCGGTCAGTTTCAGTTCATCCGGGTCCGGCGTCTTGGCCCCGTCTTTGAGCACGATGCGCAGGCTTGCACCCTGAATCACGCCGTCCGCGACCTCGGGCCGGGCCAGCAGACGGCCCAGAACCTGCCGCCTGTGGTCCGTCACGCCGCGCAGGTGCAGGCTGCGCCCGGCCAGCCTGCCGGTCAGTTTACCGGGCTTGCCCGAAAAGAGCAGATTGCCTTCATTCAGGAGAAGTACGCTGTCGCAGGCTTCGGCCTCGTCCAGATAGGCGGTGCTCCAGACCACGGCCAGTCCGCCACTACTCAGCTCCCGCACCATCTTCCAGAGATCCCGCCGGGAAATGGGGTCCACGCCCACGCCCGGCTCATCCAGCAGCAGAACTTCCGGCGTGCCCAGCAGAGCGCAGGCCAGGCCGAGTTTCTGCTTCATCCCTCCCGAGAGCCGCCCGGCCATGCGGGCAGTGAAGCGGCGCAGATCCGTGAATTCCAGCAGCCGGGCGAAGGTTTCGTCGCGGGCGGCTCCGGTCACGCCGCGCAGATCGGCATGCAGGGTCAGGTTTTCCATGACCGAGAGATCTTCATAAAGGCCGAATTTCTGAGGCATGTAGCCCATACGCGGGCGCAGGAGCCCGGCTTCGGCGACGGGATCGTGTCCGAGGACGCTGACGCGGCCCGTGTCCGGCCGCAGAAGCCCGGCCATGAGTCGCATGAGGGTGGTTTTCCCCGCACCGTCGGGCCCTGCCACGCCGGTGATCATGCCCTTGGAGACAACGGCCTCGATGCCCGACAGAGCCGGACGGCCGCCGAAGGTTTTGCCTACCCCGGACAGGACCACGGCGGACATGTTCACTCCGTCAGACGCACGGTGACCGGCATGCCCTGGCGCAGGCCGTTGTCCGCGTCCCGGACCGTCACCCGGAAGCGGTACACCAGGGACGTGCGCAGATCCGTGGTCTCCACGGACTTGGGCGTGAACTCGGCGCGCGGCGAGACATCGCCGATCTGGCCGTGGTAGGGCTCCGGACGGGAATCCGTGTACACCAGCGCTTCACGTCCGGGGAACACCTGTCCGAGCTCCGGCTCCGGCACATAGGCCCGGATTCGGACCGGCTGGCCGAGGCTGACGGTCACGGCGGTGCTTCCGGCCTGAACCATGCTGCCCGGCTCCACAGCCCGGGTCAGGAGCACGCCCGGTTCCGGCGCGGTAAGCACCGTATCGGCCAGATGCACGCGAGCCTGGGCGAGTTCCGCTCTGGCGGCGTCGTAAGCGGCCTGGGCCTGGGCGATCTGCTCGCTCCGGGCTCCGGCCTGAAAAAGCTTCAGGTCAGCCTTAGCGGCGTCGCGTCTGGCCTGGGCCTCGCGGTATGCGGACCGGGCCGTGTCGAAATCCTGCCGGGCCGCCGCACCCGTATGCACCAGTTTCTGGAGGCGCTCGAAAACAAGGCGGGTATTTTCCGTGGCCGCCTCGGCCGCCAGAAGATTCTTGCGGGCCCGTTCGATTTCTTCCGGGCGGCTGCCGTGCCGCAGTTCCTCCAGCCGGGCCAGAAGCTGGGCCGTCTTCGCTTCGGCCTGATTCACGGCGTTGCGGAAGGGTTCATCGTCCAGCCGGGCCAGAACGTCTCCTGCGGCCACGGCGTCGCCTTCCTCTTTGGGGACTTCGAGCACCCGGCCGCCCACCCGGAAGCCCAGCCGGACCTCCCGGATATCCACATTCCCGTAAAAAACAGGCGTCCCGTTCCGGGTATGGCCGTACTCGTGCTGCCAGTACCATCCTCCGGCCAGTGCGGCTGCCAGGAGAAAGAAAAGAATCACTGCGCGTTTCATGTCTGTTCCTGTTGCGTTTCGGGACCGGGTACACCAATCCCCGCCCATCCGCCACCGGACGGCAGGCAAAAAAACAGGGCCGCTGGAAGCGGCCCTGCATGAGTGTTCACGTGGTCCGGATATTTATGAGGCAGCCGGAGCCGGAATGAGCCGCTTGTTGCCGTCCCAGATCTGCTGGGCCTTGGGAGTGACCTTCAGGTAGCGGAACCACGGATGGCTGGCCATGTGCGCCGGGTCCATCTGCAATTCGCGGCTGTGTTTCGGGATGGGCGGCACCAGAGTCCTGATGTCGGCGGACAGAATTTCGGCCGTGGTGAAAGCCGCCGCCTTGATGGCGGTGTCCACGGCCTTCTGGCTGTACTGCTGGGACTTGACCAGGGTGTCCATGGCCTTGACCGGGTTGTGGAAACCGATTCCGTTTTCGGCGGATACAAAATCCCAGAAGAACTGGCCCTTGCGGCACATTTCCCGGGCTTCGATCATCAGCTTGTCGTAATCGGCCGGTTTCTGGCCCGCAAACTCGGCCGCCATGCGGATGGCCTCATGAGCCTTGACCGAGATATTCTGGGCGATCATCAGCTGCTCCCAGACCTTGTGCTGGGTGTAGAGCACGCGCTCCTTCAGATAAGCGGGCGTCTTGTCCGTGTGGCACTGGCGGCAGGCCTTCAGGTCCGGGTCCTTCAGGGGCGACGTCCACTGATGGTTGGAGATCTTCTTTTTGCCGTCCATGCGCAGATAGTTCATGTGGCAGTCGGCGCAGCTCACACCCGCCGAGCCGTGTATGCCGTCGTGCCAGGTTTCGTAGTCCGGATGCTGGGCCTTGAGCATGGGCGTCTGGGACACGGGGTGCACCCAGTCCACGAAATTGCCTTCAAATCCGGGAATGGTTGTATCGCCCCTGGTCTTGTAATATTCGTAAATCTGTTCCGGATTTTTACCTTTTTCCCAGGGGAAGACGGGCTTCTTGGCCGCGCCGAAGCTCTTGTCCTGAAAATAGTACTCCACATGGCACTGGGCGCAGACCAGCGCGCGCTTTTCGTTGCGGGAGAGCGTGTCGAAGTCCTTGCCTGCCTGTTTCAGATGGTCTTTCAGCGGTTCGGAATAGAGGCGCAGTTCCATGTTGGTCGGGTTGTGGCAAGTGGGGCAGCTGATACTCATGTCGTCTTCATCGAAATTTTCCCGGAACTCGTTGAAGTCCTTGGCCCAGAACTCGTCTCCGTATTCCTTGATGTAATGCATCATCTTGGGCGTTTTACAGTTCCAGCAGGTGGCGGGCATATCGCCTTTCTCCGCATAGCGGTTGATGCGGTCGATATGCAGAATGTCCCTGACGGCATGGGTGTGCCCGCGTGGAGCCCTGTATTCGTAGCTGAAGGGATAGCCGAGCCAGAGGTTTTTCAGGTACGGCTGGGCGTGTTTGTAGCCTTCAGGCAGGGGACTGACGTTATCGTTTTCGTTGTAATTAACCGACCCACAGTACTCCGTCATGATTTCCGATTCATTGTTCCGCACATAGGTTTCATATTCCAGTGGAAACTCGGATTTGAAGACGGATGCCCTTAATTCATCGGAAGGCAGTCCGGTCTTGTACTCGGGGTTCCTGGGCTCGGAAACATCAGAACAGCCGGCCATGCACAGGGCCAGCAACATGAGAAGAATCGTGGTGCTACGCATCGGCGGCGCTCCTTTGGGCTACAGGGATTTTGGGCGTGTGGGGAACATGGCGGTGACAGTCCGTGCAGTATTCCTTGATCTGCATGTTCACGGTGCTGATGGTGGCCTGGTGGCAGCGCACACAGTTGGCCTGGGTCACCTCTTTGGTGTCGCCGTTCGGATGGATGAGATCGGGCACGTTGCTGGTGATCGTGGCCAGAATGTCATGGGTGCCCGCTTTGGCCTTGAACGGAATTTTGGCCGCCAGATTGTGCGGGGCGTGGCATTCGTTACAGGCCAGTTCCGCATGGACCGAATGTTTGTGAGTCAGCGCGGCCTCGGACATGGAATGGCAGCCTCCGCAGAACCGGGCCTGATCCGTGGCGGTCATGGCCACCGCCACGCCCACGGTCAGCGCGACACCAGCCAGGGCCGGCGGCAGAATGTACCGCCAGCCGGGACCGCCGGAATTTTTCTTGGGTCATGCCTAGCTGAGTGGATTTTCTCTGAGCATTTTGAGCAGAAGTTTATAACTATCTTCGTTTCTATGGTTAAAGCGAAATTCACATTCTTTCAAATGAAAGTAAAAAGTGTGCTTGGGCAAACCCCTAAAACGAACAAGTCGTGTTTTGGCAAAAGCCCAGAAGCTCTCAATGCCGTTAATGTGTGAGTTTTTATTGGCAAATTCATTGTTGCCATGCTCAACCCGGAAGTGTTTTTGGTAGCCTAGGTCTACGAGACCATCATAGCCGCGCCAGCCATCAGAGTGAATAATGCTTTCAAGTTTCACGCGGCCCCGGATGATCCCTTGGAGGGTGATTTTTGAACAGTCCGGGACAATTTCGGTATAAACGCGACCTTCACGCTTGAATAAGCCGAACACAATGGTTTTGCCCTTGGCTCCTCGGCCTCTGACTCCTTTAACGCGGCGTGCGCCAAAATAGCTTTCATCAACCTCAACTTCGCCTTGAACAGGAGACTCCGCCTCGCAGAACCGGGCAATCCTCTCTCGGAAAGCAGCCAGATAACGGTTCGCGGTATTACGATTTACCCCGGCTATTTCAGCTATCTGCAGGGCATTCAAATCCACGGCAAACAGCTTCACTATTTGTCGGACTTTGGCCTCTGAAATTCTTGAACGCTTCGCATACTTGTTTTTCATTGTCGTGACTAGCCTTATAGTCGAATGGAGACTCATGGACTAGGCATGACCCTTTTTCTTTTTTCGAGCCATACTCCCTCCTATGGTGTTGAGCAGCCGGTGATTTGGCCTCCGGCTTTCAGTTCACTGCCTGGAAATGGAACGGTCCACCGCCTGAACCCTGCCCTCCTTGATGACGATTCTGGTCAGCACTTCGCGGTCGCGCTCAGTCGGAAAGTACGTCCAGACTTTTTCCACGACTTCCGCGCCGCCGCCGCTGATCTCGCTTTCGTAGTCGGGCAGACCGATCTTGGCGATGACTTCGCTTTCGGTCATGCCCTTGCTGATGAATTTCCGCATCGTCGCGTCCGCCGCCAGAGCCGACGAGGCCAGGAAAACCAGCAGGATTCCTATGAGTAGTTTTTTCATGCGCCTTTTTCTCGTTGTTATATTGTGTCGCATATCAGTATCTCCGACGCCCTAAGGATAGATTGTCTTTCCTGGCGAGTAGCGGAGTCCGGCCGGACTCCGAAGCCGATATGCACATTTTGTACGGCATTGAAGCTTCTTCGGGATACGATATAATGGAAAAAAGGCTGGATGTGGAGAAAAATATTTTGTTTGCGGAAGTGAGGGGGCAATCGGTTGATTTGGTAGCAGCGGATGATCAACCGAGGAGGATGTAAAGAGAAAAGGCGGCAGTCACAATTCAGCTTCACGGCCGCCGCCATGTATAACGGCAGGAGAGGGGTCTATCCCCTCTTCTTCCTCTGCGTCGCCTTGCTCCGTTTCAGGCGTCGGCTCCACATCGGGTCTGGGCTGGCGGGATTGTTCTTCCACCGCGTCGGCGGTCTTGACCAGCAGCTCTCCGGCCTTGGCCACGGTGGTCATGGGCAGGTTTTCCAGATTCCGGCGGTGTACCCACTGGGCCAGATAAATCAGTTCCGAAGCGTCCATGCCCTGTGGATTGGCGGCGGAGACAATGGTCTGAAGCAGCCGCTGACGGGACATTTCCCGTGTCTGGATAGCTGTCTTGATCTGGGCGCTGGCCTCGCTGATCCGGGCGGGCGTCGCGTTTTCCGCCTGGAGATTCCAGAAGTTCAGATGGGTCTCGTCCACTTTGGCCTTGTCAGCCAGATACTTGTCCACCAGCGGCGGGATGGAATCCGTCTTCGCAAGCACGGCCACGGTCCGGCCGATGCCGCGCAGCCGGACCGCCAGCATTTCGAGCATTTCGACGCGCTGGGCCTCAGTGATGCCCGCCGCCTGGCCAGAAGGCAGCACATACGTCACGCTGGCCAAAGCCTGTTCCAGATTGTCCAGAAAAAGAGGCGTGTAGGCGGTGTGCAGAAATTCGAGTACCTGGTCGGTCAGCACATGCGAGAAAATGTGCCTCCGTGCGCCGGGGATGTCCTCCACGTTCACATTCAGGCCGGGAAAGTCCACGCCGTAGCGGATGTTCATGGACTTCACGTTGAGATCGAAGCGGGGCTGGGATGACGGATTGCGCTTGACTCCGGCCGGCAGGTAGCGGGCCGCCAGATATTTGCTCACGTCCCGCACGAAGCCGTGTTCCACCACGGCGTCTTCCGGGACGACAGTGGCGTTCGTGGCGTTTTCTTCCGTGGTGGCGTTTTCCTCAAAGGTGTCATTTGCGGCAGGCTTGGTGGTGTGCACCTGCCAGCGGTGAGGAGCCACCTCCGTCGCTTCGGGTACCGGCTGGCGGTGCTGATTCTGGTAGTACCAATATCCCGCTCCGGCCAGACCGAGCAGAATGATGAAGACAAGAAAGCGTTTCATGGAGTTTCCGCCTTGGGTGCGCAGTTGAACATGCCTTGGGGCTGCCCTGTGGATTCCATCACCGAACGCCAGTAGTTGGAACGGATGTTGAGCTTGCGGCGTTTGGCCGTGACCAGTTCCAGGGGCAGGTAGAGATAGCGGTCCTGAAGTCTGGACACGACCATGCCCGTCTTGCCCGCCATGGCCGCGTGCACGGCGTGCTGCCCCAGAAATCCGCAGTAGGTGCGGTCGTTGGCGTTGGCCGGGACGGAGCGGATGATGTAGCTCGGATCGATATATTTGAGATTGTAGGGAAAATTGATGGAGCCGAAATATTTTCTGATTTCCATGCGCAGCACGTCGCAGATGTCGCCCAGAATGGGATTGCCCGAAGGGTCGTGTCCGTTGTCCACGCGGCACAGCTCCTGCCCCGCGCCTTCGGCCACCACGACCACGGCGTGCTGACGCAGTTCCAGGCGGCTTTTGAGCTGGGCCAGGAAACCGTCGGGGCCGTGGAGTTCGAAAGGCGCCTCGGGCACCAGCACGAAATTGACTTCCTTCAGGGCCAGGCTGGCCTGGGCCGCGATGAATCCCGATTCCCGGCCCATGAGCTTGACCATGCCCACGCCGCCCGGAGCGCCCAGGGCTTCTATGTGGGCGCAGCGGATGGCTTCGGTGGCTTTTTCCACGGCCGTGTCGAAGCCGAAGGAGCGGGTCACGAAGTTGATGTCGTTGTCGATGGTCTTCGGGATGCCCACCACGGCGATCTTGAGGCCACGCCGGAGCACTTCGCCGGTTACGGCCTGCGCGGCCTTCATGGTGCCGTCGCCCCCGATCATGAACAGAATGGAGATGTTCATGCGTTCCAGAGCGTCCACCACTTCTTCCGGCGGCTGTGGCCCGCGTGAGGAGGCCAGGATGGTTCCGCCGAATTCGTGGATTTCGCGGACGCTGTCCGGCGTGAGCTCCATGATTTCGTGGCGGTACCTGGGGATGAAGCCCTGCAGGCCGTAGCGGATGCCGAAGGTCCCGGCGCAGTGGTAGTTGTGGTGGGCGCTCATGACGATGGCCCGGATCACGTCGTTGATGCCGGGGCACAGGCCGCCACAGGTGACGATGGCGCATTTGGTCTTGGGCGGATCGAAATATATCCGCTTCCGGGGGCCGGCTTCCTCGAACTCGCAGGCGATGTTCTGGCCGTCGGGCATCTCGATGATCTCGTCGGACAGATACAGCGGCATCTTGGATGAGTCATCCACGTACCGGCAGTAGGGCAGGGGATTGTCGACTCGGCAGGAGCCCAGGGTTGGAATGGATGTATTGAAGGCGGGTGCGTGATCCATGGCTTTTCCTCGGATGGGCCGGATGTTTCCCGTCCGTTAAGCCAGGGGGGGGCAAAAAACAAGGGAACGGACGGGAAGCCCTTCGCGGCGTTGGGGGGCTCCGCGGGAACCGGTGTATTTTCCACGTCGGGAAGGAGCTTTCAGCGTCTGTGGCGGTACCGGAAGCTACGAGATAAGTGAACTCCACGATCCTTTTCCTCTCATGAATTATCCGGCTGTCGTGCGTGGCTTCAGGGGGATGAAGATCTCCGTCAGCAGCTCTTCCGGCGGAGTGCTGCCCGGATCGTTGTAGTAGGCCTCGAAGCCCATGCCGTCGCCGGGCTCCCTGCCGCTTTGCGGGAACCATTCTCCAAACAGGGAACGATAGGCCGGATGCAGCAGAGTGTACGGTCCCTTTACCAGCACGCAGGCATGTTCTCCGCCGCCCACATACTGGGTGAACAGTTCCGTTGTCTGCGACAGCCTGACGAGTTCGGGCGTATTGGTGTCGATACCCCCGGGAAGGGTAAGGCAGACGTCCATACGGCATTTCCCGGCCGGCGTGGTATCGGGATCGTCGTATGAAATGCCGTAAGCCACGGCGTCCTTTGTCCAAAGCCCTGCTGGATGCAGAATTTCGTGCAGGCGCTCCCATGCCGGGCCGCAGGCCTCATACGGTCCGACGTGGCGCAGCGCGGCGACAAGAACGGGTTCGACGGTTTTGATCTGAACTTCCATAGGGCTGACCTCCGGGTTGGTGTGATAAAAAGGGTAGGGCGCAATCTCCTTTCTGACGGAAAAGGTCAGGGAGCCGCCTTCTTTCCGGTAACGTGACGGCGAAACTCCGAACGCAGCCCGAAATGCCCGCGTGAACGCTTCCAGGCTTTCATATCCCGCTTCGAACGCTATATCGGTGATGCGTTCCCGCGAGTATGACAGGCGACTCGCAGCCCTCTGCAGGGTCAGCCTGCGCACATAGGCCGCGACGCTTTCCCCGACCAGACCCGTGAAGATCCGGTGAAAATGGAATGGAGAGAAGTGGGCGACACGGGCCAGCGTGTCGAGATCCGTTATTTCGTCAGGGTGCTGCTCAATGTAACGCAGTACCCGCTGGATTTTTTTCCGGTATGTATCGCTGCTGTTCATGGCCTCTTTTTACAGCCGGTCTGTCTGGAGGTCCTGATTATTTTTGCTGAAATCGGTCACGGGATGCGAAGAGCTTCCGGAAATAAAAAACGGCCGCCCGGGGCGGCCGTTCTGCGTTCGGATGATTCCTGCAGGCGTGTCAGAACTTCTTTGTCAGGCTGAGGAAGATGTTCCGGCCTTTGCCGCTTCTGCCTGTGTCTTCGTATTCCCGGGCGTTCAGGTAACGGTGGTCGAAGATGTTGTTCACGCCCAGCGCCACTTCCGTGGAGCCGTCCAGATACTTAAGGCCGGTGCTGTGCGGTTCCCATTTGAGCAGCAGATTGCAGATGGTGTAGTCGTCCCGGGCATAATAGTAGCGCTTTCTGCCGAAGACCCTGCTGTCCGGATTCTGTTTGGGTTTAAACCAGTACGATACGTCACCGCCGATGGTCAGATCCAGCCCGTCGAAAGTGTAGGCCAGACCCAGCCGGACCTTGTCGGCGAAGGTGTTGGGCACGTTCCGGCCGGTTTCGGCGTCATACTGCTTCAGGTGTTCGTAGCTGGCGTCCATGTTCAGGCCCCGGAACGCCATGCGGAGGGTGCCCTCCAGCCCGCGCCGTTTGGCCCGGTCGATATTCTTGTAGGTCCCGTAGGGGGAATTGTCGGGAGACATGCCGCGTTCGGGCAGGGTCTCGAAGGAAATCATGTCCTCGATGCGGCCCTCGAAATACATGGCCTTGGCAAAGAGATCGAGGTCCGTTCCGAAGAGTCCTTCAGCTACATAGGAGAATCCCGCCTCGTATTCCTTGGAGATCTCCGGTTTCAGGTCGGAATTGGGCAGGTACCAGTAATGCGGATTGAGGGGACCGTTGGATGAGGTCTCATGCGGTGTCGGGGCCCTGAAGGCTTCGGAATAGTTGGCCAGCAGACTGAAGCCGGAGAAGATCTCAAGAGAAGCTCCGACGCGCGGGGAAAAGCGGCCCTCGACGTATTTATCGTCGTTACTATCCACGCTCCGGGCGAAGCGGTCGTAACGTCCGCCCAGAAGCAGCATCAGTCTGTCGTCGAAGAAGTAGATTTCATCCTGAGCGTATACGCCGAAATCATTATATGCGTTGGGCATGGAGCCGAAATCGCTTTTCTTGCCGTTACTCAGATGCCGGGCGTCTTCCTCCCGGCGGGAATAGTCCGCTCCAAGCAGTATTTCCTGGCGGACAGGACCAAGAGAGAGGATGGATTTGTTTTTCAGCGTCAGACCGTATATCTTGTCTTCATTTTTGTAGTCGATAAGGAGCCTTCTGGATTTGTAATCCGCCGTTCTATCGTAATATCCGTATGAATGGTATCCGCTGAGGGCCAGATCGACGAACGGTATGTCCTCAGGTGAATACTCGTATTTGACGATGAAGTCCTGCTGCCCGACGATTCCCGTCACCGCTCCGTCGTCGGGGTACTCACTGTGATAGAGGGACTGCCATACAGTATCCACATCCTGATTTATCTTGAAGAATGACGTCGTTATTTTCTGGCTTTCCGTGATGTTGACGGCACCTTTCAGAAACAGGGTATAGAAGTATTCGTTGAAATCCGTGTCCGGATTGCCGGATTCCGCCATGCGGATATCCCCGTTGTGCCCATTTTTGTAGAAGAGAAGCAGTTCGTAGCGTTCATCAAAGGGAATGCCGTAAAGGGCCACGGAGCCACTGTAATGGTTGTTGTGGTCATAGCGCCCCTTGACCTGGGCTCCGGCGGTCTGTCCCGGCAGGAGGAAATCCCGCGCGTCCTTGGTGGTCATGCCCACCACACCGCCGATGGCGCCACCGCCGTGGGAGATGGAAGATGACCCCTTGACCACTTCCACTTCGCGCAGAATGTCCGGATCGGTCCGGAAGGTGGAGATGTGGTTGGAGAACATGGAGGCCGAACGCCGGATGTCGTCCTGCTTGATGATCACGCGTTCTTCGGACTGGTAGCCGAAACCGCGGATGGTGAACTGCTCGCCGATGCTCCGGCCCCTGTCGCCGCCGGTTTCAAAGCCGGGAATGCGGGACAGATTCTGGATGAGGTTGGGACTCTGGACCAGATCCTTGGACGAGAGCACGCCGACCGATCCCGGGTATTTGGATTCGGTCATTTCGGTGCGCGTACCGACCACGGTCACAGGGTCCAGCACAAGTTCCCGTTCTTTGCTCTGGCTTGCGTTGGCAGCCATTTTCTCCTCGGCGGCGGCCCAGGATGCGAAGAGCAAGAGCGCCGCCAGAACAATCAAAGGTTTTTTCATGACAAACTCCATTAGATATTAATTTTTTATAACTATATATTTATACATATTTTTGCACATAAAAAAGTTAGTATTGGCTAAATAAAACTGCGATTCTTGGCAAGACTTTCGCACGTGAGAAGCGGCAAGAAATTGGTCACGGCTCCGGGAAGGGGGCAAAATAATTCTTCCCGTCCGGTGTGGATGTACGCAAAATAGCCTCTCCATCGCTTCCACACCAACAACAGGAAATATAGAAATAACGGAACAAGCATGAACGGCCATCTCTACGGCATCGGCGTCGGCCCCGGCGACCCGGAACTTCTGACCATGAAGGCCGCCCGCATCCTGGGCTGCGTGGATCTGATCCTCGCCGCATCGTCCACCAAAAACGAGGGGTCTCTGGCCCTCGATATCGCCCGGCCCCATCTGTCGCCCGGAGCCGAAATCATAAGCCTGGGATTTCCCATGACCAGATCAGGGGACGCCCTGCGCGCCGCCTGGGAAGAAAACGCCCGCCTGGTTCTGGCCGAGCTGGAAAAAGGCCGGGACGCCGCATTTCTGACCCTGGGCGATCCGATGCTCTATTCCACCTTCGCCTATCTGCTGCGTACCCTGCGCGGTCTGGCGCCGGACCAGTCCGTGACCGTGGTGCCGGGCATAACGTCTTTCCAGGCGGCGGCCGCGGCTACGGAAACCGTACTGGCCGAAGGTTCCGAAAATCTTCTCGTCCTGCCGGGCATCCGCGAGGCCAGCGGTCTGCGGCGCAGCGTGGAGGGCGCGGACAACGCCGTCATCCTGAAGTCCTATACCAATTTCGCGGCCATCCGGGAGGAATTGCGCACTTTTCCGCCGGAAACCCATTGCGTTTTCGCCTCGAAGGTAGGCATGAAGGACCAGCTTATCGCCCGCAGCCTGGATCAGGCCCCCGAAGACCCGGCCTATCTGTCTCTGCTGCTTCTGACCCGGAAACGCTAACCAGGGAGCGCTCATGCCCAAAGCCATCGTCGTTGCCGGAACTTCCAGCGGATGCGGCAAGACCTCCGTCGCCCTCGGCCTGATGAAAGCCCTCGCCCGCAGGGGCCTGACCGTGCAGGGTTTCAAGTCCGGCCCGGATTTCATCGATCCGGGTCTGCACCGCATGGCCACCGGCCTGCCCAGCCACAATCTGGACGGCTGGATGCTCCCGGAAGAGGAAGTGCGCCGCGTGTTCCGCCGCAATCACGACGGCTGCGACATTTCCGTCATTGAAGGGGGCATGGGTCTGTTCGACGGCCTGAGCGGCCTGAGCGAAGAGGGTTCCACGGCCCAACTGGCCAAAATTCTGGATGTGCCCGTGCTGCTCGTGGCCGGAGTTCAGGGCATGGCCCGTTCCGTGGCAGCTCTGGTCAAGGGCTACGCCGAATTCGACCCGGCGCTCGCCCTGCACTCGGTGCTGTTCAACATGGCCGGAAGCCCGGTTCATTGCCAGCTGCTGACCCAGGCCATGGAGGTGCTGCCGCACATCCGCGTGCTGGGCTGCCTGCCCAGACAGGAGACTCTGCATCTGCCGTCTCGGCATCTGGGTCTGGTCACGGCCGAAGAGCTGGACCGCCGCGAGGAGCGCCTGGAGGCTCTGGCGGACTGGGTGGAAGGCTCCCTCGATCTGGACGCCTTGCTGGAAGCCCTGCCCGACGTGTCCGGCCCGTCAGTCACGGACGGCGGGGCCAGGATTCCGGAAGTTCGCATCGGCTACGCCAGGGACAGGGCCTTCTGTTTTTACTACGAGGAGAATCTGCGCCGCCTGCGCCAGGCCGGAGCCGAACTGGTGCCCTTTTCGCCTCTGGAGGATGTGAACCTGCCCCCGGCCCTGAACGGCCTGTATCTGGGGGGCGGTTACCCCGAAGCCCACGCCGAACGGCTGTCCGGCAACGGACCCATGCGCGAAAAAATCCTGGCTTTCTGCCGGAGCGGCAAGCCAGTGTACGCCGAATGCGGCGGATTCATGTATCTGATGCGGTCCATCACGGACCGCGAGGGCCGGGAATTTCCCATGGCCGGAGTGTTCGATTTCTCCTGCTCCATGCGGGAGCGATACCAGGCTCTGGGTTACCGGGAGGTCGAATTCGCCGCTCCTGTTTTTTTCGGCGCGGCCGGAACCAGAGGGCGCGGGCACGAGTTTCACTATTCCCATCAGGAAGGCTCCGATCCGGCGGCCGTCGAGGCATACCGCTCCCTGGACCGTGGCGGCCAGCCGCGCGGCGGCGGCTATCTCAAACACAACTGCCTGGCTTCGTACACGCACCTGCATTTTGGCTCCAACCCGGAGCTGGCCGAAAGATTCGTGGAGGCCTGCCGGGCATGAGCCTGCGCACAGGCTTCACCACCGGCACCGCCGCGGCCGCAGCCGCCAAGGCCGCAGCCCTTCATCTGCTGACAGGCGCTGCGCCCAGACGCGTCGATGTGCCTCTGCCTGTGGGCGGCCGGCTGGACATATCCATTCTGGAAAGCGGCCTGAAGAACGAAACGGCCGAAAGCGCCGTCAAGAAGGACGGCGGAGACGATCCCGACGTCACGCACGGTGCGGTGATCCGGGCCAGAGTATCGTCCCGGAACGGGACGGAAATCCTTCTTTCCGGGGGCAGCGGCGTGGGTGTGGTCACCCGTCCGGGGCTTCCCGTGCCCGTGGGCCAGCACGCCATCAATCCGGCGCCCAGGGCGCAGATTCTGCGGGCTCTGGACGAGGCCCGAAGCGAAGCCGGAAAATCCGCCGCCGGACTGGCTGTGGAAATCCGGGTGGACGATGGCGAAAAACTGGCCGCCAGGACATTCAATCCGCGTCTGGGCATCGTGGGCGGCATTTCCATTCTGGGCACGCGGGGCACGGTCAAGCCTTTCAGCCACTGGGCCTATCAGGCCACCATCCGGCAATGTCTGGACGTTCTGCTGGCCTGCGGTCTGTCCCCGTGCCTGACCACTGGCGGGCGCAGCGAGCGTTTTCTGCGGCTGGCCGAACCCGGCATCGCCGAGACGGCCTGCGTCCAGGTGGCGGATTTTTTCTCCTTCTCCATGCGCGAAGCGGGTAAACGCAGATTTTCCCATGTGCTGTGGGGAATTTTCTTCGGCAAGCTGGTCAAACACGCGCAGGGGTACCGCTACACGCATGCCAGAGAATCGAACCTGGATCTGCGCGCTCTGGCCGCATGGTGCGCCCAATGCGGATTTGACGAGGCCGCGTGCGCCAGGGTGGCCGGGGCCAACACCGCCCGGCAGGTACTGGAAGATCTGGCCGGATACCCTCAAGCCTCCGGACTTTACGCGCTGCTGGCGGACCGCGCCCGCGTCTGTGCCCGGAGATTTTCGGGAACGGACATGCGCGTGGACTATCTGCTCTTCGATTTTTCGGGCCGAGTTCTGCACGACACCAGGGAGGCGGCATGATCCACGTGGTCGGTCTGGGGCTGAACGCCAAGCATCCGGGGCCCGAAGCGGAACGGATCATCCGCAAGGCCGCTCTGGTGGGCGGCGGTAGGCGTCTGCTGGAGCGGCTGGACATTCCCGTTGAGCGGCGTCTTCCCTTTACCACCGCGGCGGACTTCGCAGCCAGGCTCAAAACGGCGGCAAGGGCCTGCGTGGTGGCCGACGGCGATCCCCTTCTCTTTGGCATCGGCACGACGCTGTTGCGTTATTTCCCGGCGGCGGA
Source organism: Desulfomicrobium orale DSM 12838 (assembly GCF_001553625.1). Taxonomy (GTDB): domain Bacteria; phylum Desulfobacterota; class Desulfovibrionia; order Desulfovibrionales; family Desulfomicrobiaceae; genus Desulfomicrobium; species Desulfomicrobium orale. The sequence continues at coordinate 2,675,827 of NZ_CP014230.1, read as the reverse complement.
ACTGACTTTTCATCCCAATGTCTCGGCCATGCAGGCCGCGTGCGCCAGGTTCGGTCTGCCCTGGCACGACTGCCGGGCCGTATCCCTGCACGGACGCGATGATCCGGCCCCGCTTTTCGCTGCCCTGACCCACGTAAATCTGGTGGCGGCGTACACCGGCCCCGGCTCCGGTCCCGGCGAAATCGCCCGTCTCGCTCTGCACCGCGGCGTGACCGGCTGGCGCATGCACGTGGCCGAAGTTCTGGGGCAGCCCGCCGAGCGTCTGGCGACCCTGTCCCTGGACGAAGCGGCCGGCCGGACCTGGCAGGAGCCGAACATGGTTCTGCTTGAACGGATGGCTTCCCCGTCTCTGCCCCTTTGTCTGGGGTTGCAAGGCACCGGTCTCGCCCATCAGGACGGACTCATGACCAAACTGCCCGTGCGGGCCACGGCCCTGTCCCTGTTGCGTCTGGAACCCGGCGGCGTGCTTTGGGATCTGGGAGCGGGCAGCGGCGCCGTCAGTCTGGAAGCGGCCCGGCTCATGACTTCCGGCCGGATCGTCTCCGTGGAGCGGAAGCCTGAACGCTTCGAGGATATCCGCCTCAACATCGTCCGGACCGGAGCCTGGATGGTCGAAGCGGTGCTGGATACGGTGGAAAATTTTCTGGATGGAGCTTCAGACCAGAATCCTGACCGCATTTTTCTGGGCGGGGGAGTCACTTCGGACGTGCTTGAGCGGTGCCGCGAACGTCTCGCTCCCGGCGGACGGCTGGTGGCCACGGCGGTTCTTCTTTCCACTCTGGACATCCTGCGTCACGGTCTGGAACGTCCGGGCTGGGACTTCGCCATTCACCAGCTCATGCATCAGGTAAGCGTGCCCCTGGGGGGGATCTGCGTCTGGTGCCGGACAATCCGGTCTTTCTGGTGGAAGCGCGCAAGCCGGAGGCGTGAGCTCTCCTTAGTGGCGGCGTTCACCCGCGTTGCGGAGCGAAACGGCATGAAAGGCCGACAGAGCCATGTTTTTTCCACGCTCAAAGGCGGACCGGCAATCGATGTGATATGTATTGTTCACGTGGATGACCTCGGGAGCCCTGAAAACCATGCCGATGAAATTCTCCATGAGCCTGAACTGGCGCGGGTAGTTCTGATCGGTCATGGTCTGGCGATCGACATTCATCGTGTATAGTGGAATACCGGCTGAGCAAAAAGGTTTTTTCCCTGGTTCCCGTTCTGCGGGAAATATACAGATGGGCCGAAGAGCAGATCACATGTGGTGAGGATAGATGAACACATCGTATTGGGCGTGCGATACTGAATAAAATATGCGGGAATACCGGGATTTCTGAATTCGCGATACACGAAAATATACACGAGCGCTGAAGAATGCGGGAAGATAACGTAGCCGTATATTTCATCGGGGCCGGGCCGGGCGATCCGGATCTTATCACCGTGCGCGGCCGGGAACTGATATCCAGAGCCGATCTGGTGCTGTACGCAGGATCTCTGGTGCCGAAAGAAGTGCTTGCCGCCGCCAGAAATGACGCCCGCGTGGAGGATTCCGCCCCCTTGAGTCTGGAAGAAACCCACGCCCTGATCATGGATACGGTCCGTGCCGGGGGCTTGGCCGTCAGGGTGCATACCGGAGAATCATCCCTTTACGGGGCGGTTCGAGAGCAGGCCGATTTCTTGCGGCGGGACGGCGTGAACTACGAGATCGTCCCCGGCGTGACCGCAGCCTTTGCCGCTGCCGCACGGGCCAGGATCGCCTTTACCGCGCCCGAAGCCACCCAGACTCTCATCCTGACGCGCATGAGCGGCCGCACCCCGGTGCCCGAGGCTGAATCCATCTCCCGGCTGGCCGCCCACGGTTCTTCCATGGCCGTGTACCTGTCGGCGGACAGGGCCGCCGATCTGGCCCGGGAACTGCGTCAGGCCCGCACGCCGGAAGACACAGTCATCATTATCGGAGTGAAAGTCGGACATCCCGGCGAGAAAATCATCCGCACCTCCCTGGCCGGGCTGGAACAGGCCGCTCGCGAACATGCTCTGTCCCGTCAGACCGTTTTTCTGATCCTGCCCGGAGAGAGTGCCCCTTCCGCCGCCTCACGCCTGTACGCGGCGGACTTCGGCCACAGTTTTCGCAAGGCCGTCCGTCCCTCCACTTGGCCGCGCATGGCCGTGTACGCCATGACCGCCCGAGGACTCGATCTGGCCCGGCGCATTGCGGAGCCGGACAAGGCCGATATCTTCGCGCCGGACCGTCTGGGCGCGGAGCGCGGCTTTGCCCGGCTGGCCGATCAGGTCCGGGCCAACTTTGACCAGTATCACGCCCATGTGTTCATAGCCGCCGCGGGTATCGTCATCCGCGCCATCGCCCCTTTATTGGAGAGCAAGGCCACGGATCCGGCCGTGGTGGTCTGCGACCAGAACGGCGAGCATGTGGTCAGCCTGCTGTCCGGACATCTGGGCGGAGCCAATGATCTGGCCCGGCGCATCGCGGACCGGATCGGAGGACGGGCGGTCATCACCACGGCCACGGACACGGCCGGGTGTCCGGCCATCGACACACTGGCCCGGGACCGGGGTCTCGCCGTTTCCGATTCGTCCCGCATCGTCCCGGTCAACGCCGCTCTGGCCGAAGGCCGGTCCGTTCTGGTGCATGATCCCGAAAACCGGCTGGAGGCGGACCCGGAGCACTTCATTTCCACCGGCGATCCGGATGCGGCTCAGGTGCTGGTTTCCTGGAAGGATCTTTCTTCGGACCGTCTGGTCCTGCATCCGCCCTGTCTCGTGGCGGGCGTGGGCTGCCGGCGGGGCGTGGCGAAAGAGGATATCCTGCGGGCCTTGAGCGAAGTCTTCGCCCGTCACGGTCTGGCCCGGCCCAGCCTGACCGGCCTGGCCAGCGCGGATCTCAAAAGCGACGAGGCCGGTCTGTTGGAAGCGGCCGGGGACCTCGGCCTGGATGTGGATTTTTTCGACCGGACCGTGCTGGAAAAAACGGCCGTGCCCAATCCTTCGCACCGGGTGAAGGAAAAAATAGGAGTGGAGAGCGTATGCGAGGCGGCAGCCCTGAACGCGGCCCTGAAGAAAAGCGCCACGGCGCGTCTGATCGTCCCCAAGACCATATGCGGGCCGGTGACCATCGCCATAGCCCTGGCCGGCTGACGGTGGTTGGACTGGGGCCCGGCAGCGCGGAACTGCTCGCTCCCCAGGCTTTGGCGGCTCTGGACCGGGCCCATGCCGTGGTGGGTTACGATCGTTATGTGGATCTGGTGGATCCGGCCCTGCTGGCCGGAAAGACCGTCTTCACCAGTCCCATGAAGAAGGAGATGGACCGGGCGGCCAAAGCCGTGGATTTCGCCCTGTCCGGCCTGGACACGGTGGTGGTTTCCTCCGGAGACAGCGGCATCTACGGCATGGCCGGACTCATGCTGGAGCATCTGGAGAGAAACGGCCTGCTGGACACCGTGAAGCTGGACATCGTGCCGGGCATTCCGGCCCTGTGCGCCGCGGCTGCGCTTCTGGGTGCGCCTCTTATGCATGACTTCGCCTGCATTTCCCTTTCGGACCTGCTCACGCCGCTTGATCTGATCATGCGCCGGGTCCGGGCCGCCGCGGATGCGGATTTCGTCATGGTCTTCTACAACCCCCGGTCCCGCAAGCGCGCCTCGCACCTGGAAGAGGCGCTGCGTCTGACCGCGGCCCGGCGCGGCCCGGAAACGCCCGTGGGTTTCGTGCGCAACGCCTTCCGCCCGGATCAGGAAGTGCGGACAGCCACCCTCGGCCGGTGCGACCCCGCCTGGGCGGACATGCTGAGCATCGTGATGGTCGGCAGCAGCTCCTCCCGGCTGGCTGGAAACAAAATCATCACGCCGCGCGGATATTACGAAAAATACGCCCCGGCGGACGGCTGAAAACGCGCCCGGTCATTCCCCGGCAGGCTGCTCGAACAGCGCCGCGCCTTCGGCCAGAAAGCGCTGCTCCCCGAACACGTGTACCGTGTCTCCGGCACGCATGATCCACGACGCCTCAGGATTGATGTGCGTTCGGCCGTCGCGGATCGCCACCACCACGGTCAGTCCGTAATCTTGGCGCAGCCGTGATTCCAGAAGGCTCTTGCCGTCGGCATACGCACCGGGAGCGATCTTCAGGACCACGGCGTCAAACACAGACCGGGTTCCTTCCATATCCCGTCCCTGATCCGAAACCGGGCGGCGCAGCATTCCGTATCCTTCGGAACGGATTTCCCGGATGAACTGCTCTATGTCCGGACGCGGAACCAGATATGTGGACAGCACGTGCGTGAACATCTCCACGGACGTCTCGTATTCCTCGGCCACCACGGCCTGGGCGCCCAGCCGCAGCAGGGAGTCGATCTCCGTCACGAACCGGGTCCGCACCACGACATGCAGGGCGGGATTGTGCGCCTTGGCCGTGGTGATGATGCGTCCGATGGCCGCCGGGTCCGAAATGACCACGGCCAGCACCCGGGCCGTACGCACGCTGATGTGTTCGAGCACCGCGCCCTGGGAGGCGTCGCCGTAGAATATGGGCTCTCCTGCGTCCCGTTCCCAGCGTACGGTTTCCGGGTTCATTTCCAGAATCACATAGGGAATGCCCGAAGCCTGGGCGGCCCGGGCCAGATGATGCCCTCCCAGACCGAATCCCGCGATGATGAGGTGGTCGTTCAGGCTTTCGGAGTGGCCTGCGGCTTCCGCATCCGGCCGGATCGGAAAAACGCGGGACAGCCGGGCGGAGATGCGCGGCAGGGCGGCGATGAGAAAGGGCGTCACGGCCATGGTGATGATGGAGGCGGCCAGAAAGTACTGATAGTCCTCCCCCGTGAGCAGGGCGTGACGCAGCCCCACTCCGGCCAGCGCGAAAGAAAATTCTCCTACCTGGCACAGGCACAGGCCGCCCAGAATGGCCACATGGGTCGGATACCCCAGTATCTTCCCGGCCAGGGAAGCCAGTGCGGCTTTCAGAAGCAGCAGCACCAATGTCAGAGCCAGCACATACCCGACGTGATGCAGCACGAAAAACGGGTCCAGCAGCATGCCGATGGAGACGAAAAACACGCTGGTGAATACGTCCCGGAACGGCAGCACTCCTTCCAGAGCCGAGTGGCTGTATTCGGAATCGCTCATGACCAGCCCGGCCAGAAACGCTCCCAGCGACAGGGACAGCCCGGCGGCGGAGGTCAGCAGGGCAATGGCGAAGCAAAGCCCCAGGGTCGTCATGAGGAACAATTCCCGGCTGCGGGTACGGATCACGGCCTCCAGCACCACCGGCACCAGCTTGCGTGCCCCGATAAAAACAGCCAGCCCCACCAGTGCGCCCTTCAGAAGCATTTCTCCCAGATGCAGCCAGGGATTGCCGTCCGTTCCGGCCAGAAGCGGCACCAGAAGCATCATGGGCACTACGGCCACATCCTGAAAAATGAGCACGCCCAGAGAGATGCGGCCGTGAGGGGCGGAGAGCTGGGCTTTTTCCCCCAGCACCTTGAGCACGATGGCCGTACTGGACAGAGCCGCCAGAAACCCGCCGAACACGGCCGGACCAGGCGGCATTCCCGCAAGATACATGAGTCCGGCCGAGGCCAGAATGGTCAGCAGGACCTGCGCTCCGCCGCCCAGAAAAACCGGCTGCTTCAGGCGGGTCAATTCTTCCAGGGACAATTCCATGCCGATGGCGAAAAGCAGCAGGATCACTCCCACTTCCGCGAAAATATCGACCTGATGCACGGCACCAACCAGCCCCAGACAGTGAGGGCCGGCCAGAATGCCCGTCAGCAGAAAGCCGATGATGGGCGGCACGCGCAAGTGATGACTGGCCACAATGACCGCGCTGGACAGGCCGAAAATGGCCACCACGTCTTTCAGAAAGGGAATGTCCATAATCTCCCCGCTGTTTCGAATCCGCCGCTCCGGCAGCCGGTTTACACTTATGCCGGCCGGGTGTTTGCACCGTATTTCCGCCTCTTTCTGGAATCAACCCGATTTTCCGGACTCTGCCCATCAAAACACCGGGTTATGAAAATGGATCATGTCTGGATTCAGGCTTTGTTACCTAGGTTCAGGCCTCATTAATTGAGATAGAAAATGACGGAAGCCGCGAGGCACAGAGCTGAAAAGAAGGTATGCGCGCAGCGGTCATAACGCATGGCTATTCTCCGCCAGTCCTTGATCCTGCCAAACATGATCCCAATCTCGTTTCAATGTTTGCAGAGAGTTATGACTTCCAGATTATCGGCAAGCGCAACGCCATGCAAAGGAGGAAATGGCTTGATCCGTTTCTGGGTCGGCTTTTGGTGTGAACGGGCCGCCCTTGGCCGTGTATCTGTCCCTGCGGGGAGGAACCCGGCAGGCCATCAAGACCGCTCTGGGAGCATTTTTTCTGGTCAGTGGCGCTTTGATCATTATTTCCCGCTGTGCCGCAGGACTGCATACATTTCGCACATTCGTCCTTTTGTGTTTACTCTTCCCGCTGTGATGCCTGGCTGCTGGGCGGGCATACGCGTTGCCGGCAGTGAGCAACCGTTCCTTCCGCCGAAGCTTCTTTCTCATGCTGCTCTTCATGGGCTCGCACATGATCTGGACCGCATCGAAAATCTGAAAAGCGCGGCCCGGCATCTGGCGAAAAAGTGCTTGCCAAGGGGGATTGCCTTGGCTAACTAGCGTCACTTCATTCGGGATGTGGCTCAGTCTGGTAGAGCGCTGCGTTCGGGACGCAGAGACCGCGCGTTCAAATCGCGCCATCCCGACCAGATTTTTCAAGGCTGTGTGCAGTGCGCGCAGCTTTTTTTTGTGCCTGAAATCCGCGGAAAATCCGTATGTCCACATTTCATTTTCCGGACTGTGTGTGGCTCATTGTATTATTTATAGCATATTGATAAAATTAGCCGGGATGGTAGGCTTTTCCCGTCTGAAAGAGCCGCAAGGCGCGCTGCATTTGCGTCTGAAAGAGCCGCAAGGCGCGCTGCATTTGCGTCTGAAAGAGCCGCAAGGCGCGCTGCATTTGCGTCTGAAAGAGCCGCAAGGCGCGCTGCATTTGCCGCATTGCGGAGCGGGAACCCAAGCACCAAAGGAGGTCTTGATGGCTACTTTTTCGAGGCGGGGATTCATGAAACTGACCGGAGCGGGCGTCGCCGCCGTGTCTCTGGGACAACTGGGGTTCGATCTGAAGCCGGCTTACGCGTACGCCAAGGCCCTGAAGATCGAGGGGGCAAAGGAAGTTATATCCACATGCGCCTTCTGTTCCTGCGGCTGTCAGGTCATCATGCACATCAAAAACGGGCAGATCGTCAGTTCCGAGGGCGATCCCGATTATCCCGTCAGCGAAGGCTCTTTGTGTCCCAAGGGCGCGGCCTTCTATGCCATGCATGTCAGCGACCACCGCGTGCTGAAGCCGAGGTATCGCGCTCCGGGCAGCGACAAGTGGGAAGAGAAGGACTGGGACTGGATGCTCGACAGCATCGCCCGCAAGATCAAGGACACCCGTGACAGGGACTTCATCGAGACCAACGAGAAAGGCCAGCCCGTGAACCGCTGGGAATCCTATTTTCATCTGGGCACCTCCCAGATGGACAACGAGGAGTGCGCGCTGGTTCATCAGATGACGAGAGCTTTGGGAGGCGTATACATCGATCATCAGGCCCGGGTCTGACACAGCCCCACTGTACCGGCTCTGGCAGAGTCGTTCGGACGCGGCGCGATGACCCAGCATTGGATCGACATCAAAAACGCCAATGCTGTTTTGATTATGGGCAGCAATGCTGCCGAGCACCATCCCATTTCCTTCAAATGGGTATTGAAGGCCAAGGACGCGGGAGCGAAGGTGATTCACGTGGATCCGAAATTTTCGCGGACCTCGGCCAGATCCGATATGCACGTCCCCCTGCGGTCGGGCACGGATATCGCCTTTCTGGGCGGCATGCTCAAATACATTCTGGATAACAACCTGATCCAGAAGGAGTACGTCACCGAATATACCAACGCTTCTTTTATCGTGGGCGATGACTACGAGTTCAAGGACGGCCTTTTTTCCGGATACGACGCGACCACGCGCAAGTATGACCGGAAGAAATGGGCTTTCGCCAAGGACGAAAAGGGCGTGCCCAAACGGGACAAGACCCTGAAAGATCCGCGCTGTGTGTACCAGCTCATGGCCAAGCACTACGAGCGCTACGATCTGGATACGGTGTCTTCCATTACCGGCGTGTCCAAGGAAAACCTGCTCGCGGTCTATGAAATCTACGCGGCCACGGGCAAGCCGGACAAGGCCGGCACCATGATGTACGCTCTGGGCTGGACCCAGCATACCGTGGGCGTGCAGAATATCCGGCTGGCGGCCATGATCCAGCTGCTTCTGGGCAATATCGGCGTGGCCGGCGGCGGCGTGAACGCCCTGCGCGGCGAGCCCAATGTCCAGGGCTCCACGGACCACGCGCTGCTGTGGCACATCCTTCCCGGATACAACGCCATGCCGACTACGGCCTGGCCCACTCTGGAGGAGTACCTCAAGGCCAACACGCCCGTCACCAACGACCCCAAAAGCGTCAACTGGTGGGGCAACCGGCCCAAGTACGTGGTCAGTCTGCTCAAGGGCTGGTTCGGCGACAAGGCCACTGCGGAAAATGAATTCGGCTACGCTTGGCTGCCCAAGGCCGAAGCGGGAGTAAATTACGCCAGCCTGTTCATGTTCGATAAAATGTACGCCGGAAAAATCCGGGGCGGCATGATCTTCGGCCACAACCCGGCCCAGAGCATGCCCAACACGCATAAAATCCGCAGGGCCCTCCAGAATCTGGACTGGCTGGTCATGGGCGAGGCCCACGACACGGAAACCAGTTCCTTCTGGCGCGGGCCAGGGCTTGATCCCAAGAAGATCAAGACGGAGGTCTTTCTGCTGCCGTCCTGCCAGCGCGGTGAAAAAGACGGCACCACCTCCAATTCCGGCCGGTGGCACCAGTGGCACTTCAAGGGCTACGAACCCATGGGAGAAAGCAAGCCCATGGGCTGGATGATCGTGGAGATCATGAAGCGCGTGCGGGCTCTGTATGAGAAGGAAAAGGGCGCCTTTCCCGAAGGCGTGCTGAATCATGTCTGGCTCGACGAGTACGACGCCGAGGAAGTGGCCCGCCAGATCAACGGCATGTTCACCCGCGACGTGACCATCAAAGGAAAAACCTACAAAAAGGGCGATCAGGTGCCGGGTTTCGCGCTGCTCCAGGCCGATGGTTCCACCACCAGCCTGAACTGGGTCTACTGCGGCGGATATCCGGCCAAAGACCAGAACCTGGCCAAACGGCGGGATCTGAACCAGACGCCTCTGGACGCCAAACTGGGCCTGTTCCCCAACTATTCCTGGGCCTGGCCCATGAACCGGCGCATCCTCTATAATCGCGCCTCGGTGGACGTGAACGGCAAACCCTTCAATCCGGAACTGCCGGTCATCGCCTGGCAGGACGGCAAGTGGGTCGGAGACACGCCGGACGGCGGTGCGCCGCCGGTGGCCATGGAAAAGGGCACCTATCCGTTCATCATGCACACGGAAGGGCACGGACAGCTCTTCGGACCGGGCCGCGTGGACGGTCCTTTCCCGGAGCATTACGAACCTGCGGAAACGCCGGTGGCCAAAAATCCGTTCTCTTCGCAGATGAACAATCCGTGCATGGCCTTCACCAGCAGCGACAAGGACCTGCTGGCCAAGCCTGCGGACCCGAAGTATCCTATCGTACTGACCACCTACAGCCTGACGGAGCACTGGTGCGGCGGCGGCGATACGCGAAACACGCCGTATCTGCTGGAGGCCGAGCCACAGCTCTATGTGGAGATGAGCCACGAACTGGCCGAGGAAAAAGGCATCAAGAACGGCGATCCCGTCATCGTGGAGAGCATTCGCGGCAAGGTCGAGGCCATCGCCATGGTCACGGTGCGCATGACGCCTCTTACGGTTCAGGGAAAAACGGTGCACCTGATCGGTATGCCCTTCTGTTTCGGCTGGACCACGCCCGGCGTGGGCGACGCAACCAACCGTCTGACTCCGTCCGTGGGAGATCCCAACACCACCATTCCGGAATACAAGGCCTGTCTGGTGAATGTGCGCAAGGCTTCCAAGGTGAAGGAACTGGTCATCTAAGAAGGGAGGAACGCCATGAGCAAAAGCATCTTCATCGATACCAGCCGTTGCACGGCGTGCCGCGCCTGCCAGGTGGCCTGCAAACAGTGGAAAGGATTCGAGGCCGTGCCCACCAAACAGACCGGCACGCACCAGAATCCGCCGGACTTCACCCCCCAGAACAACAAACTGGTCCGCTTCTCCGAGCACAAGATCGACGGGCGGATACACTGGCTCTTCTTTCCCGACCAGTGCCGTCATTGCCTGCAGCCCGGATGCAAGATGGCCTCCGATCCGTACGTGGACGAGGCCATCGTCATCGACGAGGCCACGGGCATCGTGGTCTGTACGGAGAAATGCAAGGATCTGACCGAGGAACAGTGCCAGGAAATCATCGATTCCTGTCCGTACAACGTTCCGCGCCGCAATCCGGAAACCGGTATGCTGAGTAAATGCAACATGTGCATCGACCGCGTGCACGCAGGTCTGGAGCCCATGTGCGTGAAAACCTGCTGCACCGGGACCATGAGCTTCGGCGAGCGGGACGACATGATCCGTCTGGCCGAGGAGCGGCTCGAGAAGGTCAAGAAGGAGCATCCCAAGGCCGAATTGCTGGATGTGGAGGACCTGTCGGTCATCTTCCTCGTGACCCAGCCCAGAGCCATGTATCATGATTACGCCTGCCGCCAGCCCCGGCCGCTGGACCGGGGAGAATTCCTGGCCAGCCTGGTCAGGCCGTTCAGGCATATCATCGGCTGACCGGCATCCGTTCATCAATTCGTTCCGGCCCGTCGGCATCCCGGCGGGCCGGTTTTTTCAAGGAGAGACCATGCCCGTTTCCGGCAAAAGGGGAGAGGACATGTCCGCCCGCCATGAGCCCTTTCGCGAGATTATCGACCGTTTCGGCAGATTGCTGCACTGCCAGAAGGATGTCCGCGAGGAACTCGGTCCTCTGGATATCCCGGCTTCTCCGAGCGAAAAGGATCTCCTGTCCGGCGTTCCCATCGTGCATGCGGTCCGGCCCAGTCTTTTCGTTCCGTCGTTCCGGCTGTCGGCCGCCCGTGTCTGGCCCGTTCTGGGCGGCATTTTTCCCGATCTGCAGGAAACTCTGGACCGCCTTGAGCGGATTCTTCCGGAAGGAGAGTGGCTGGAGCAAGCCTTGCGGGCGCTGATGCACGCCGACGCCGGAGCCATCGGCCTTGCAGCAAAGCAGAGCGGCACGGCGCCGGAGCTTTTGCTGTTGTGTCTGCGGTCCGCCTGGGCGCCGGTCATGGCGGCGGCCCGGCCCGCGCTTTTGAACGGAATATCGATGGAATTGTGGCGCAGGCCCTACTGTCCGGTCTGCGGTTCGGAACCGGACATGGCTGTGCTGGAGAATCATCCCGATCCGTCGGAATTTCTTGTCTCCAAGAGCGGCGAAGTATGGCATCACTGTCCGGCCTGTCTGCATCGCTGGAGATTCGTGCGTGTGGCCTGCCCCGCGTGCGGCAATCTGGATCACAAACAGCTGACCCGTTTCTCCGCACCGGATGCTCCCATGGAGCATATCTACGCCTGCGAGGCCTGCCGCCGCTATCTTCTGTGTCTGGATCTCGTGGAGAGCGGGTCCAGAACGGATGTCGATCTTGCCGCTCTGGAGCTCGTACATCTGGACGCCGTCGCGCAGAGCCGGGGATATGCGCCGCTCTCGTCTGCGCCATGGACGGCTCTGGGGATGGACCGCCAGGAGTCCTGAGGTTGTTTCCCGGCGGGCGGCTTGCGGAAAACACGGTCTTTCCGCAGAAGACGTCTGGCTTTCCGGGCCGGGTCTGCATCGCGCCCGCCCCCGGTTTCCGGCGTCATCCCGCGTAGGTCATGAGGCGTTCTCCCGCAGGACCTCGGCGGTCTTCATTTCCAGTTCTTCCTTGTCGATGGGCTTGACGCAATAGGCGCTGGCCCCCAGTTGCAGGGAGTCGCGGGCCGTCTCCAGGCTCGGGTATCCGGTCAGCATGATGGCCTTCAATTCCGGCCGGGCCTGTTTCATTCTGGACAGCACCTCGATGCCGGTCATCTTTTCCAGTTTCATGTCCAGTATGGCCAGATCCACGTGTTTTTTGGCCACATGCCGGATCGCGCTTTCCTCTCCGGTGAAAACCTGAACCTTATGCCCCTGCCGTTCCAGAATCCGCTTGATCAGAACTCCCGCGTCGGAAACGTCGTCCAGTACGATGATATCAGCCATACGCGCCTCCCGGAAAACAAAGCGCCAGCACTTTCCTGGGACAGTGCCGGCGCTCGCCGTCATTCAGTTACCGCCTCCTTCGGCCCGGATGAAATCTATTTTTTCCAGCGGGCGATGGCGTCCTTGATGACCTTTTTGGCTTCATCCAGGCCATACCAGCCTTCGACCTTCGTGGAGCCAGGCTTTTTCAGGTCCTTGTAATGATTGAAGTGGTGTTCGATCTGCTTGATCAGCTGCTGCGGGATGTCTTCCAGTTTCTTCAGGAAGTTTCCGGTATTGCGGTCGTCGGCGGGGACAACGACGATCTTGTCGTCCACCTCGTTGTCATCGACGAATTTCATGACGCCGAGAATCCTGGCTTCGAGAAAAATTCCGGTGGTCAGCGGGTGGTCAGTCAACAGCAGGACATCCAGCTCGTCGCCGTCTTCATCCAGAGTTTGGGGGATGAAACCGTAGTTGACGGGTTTGGCGTATATCTGCGGTTCCACCCGATCCAGCTTGAACGCGGCCATTTTGCGGTCCCATTCAATCTTGTGGCAGGAGCCGGCGGGAATTTCCACCACCACGTTGACTACGCCGTTTTCATAATCCCCAGGTTCCAGAATCTTGTTGAAATCCGCCATGTCGTTCTCCTTTTTATGGGTTGAGGAAAATTTCATGCCTCAAAATTTCAGTTCTGGGAGGCCGATACGACAAAAAAGAACGCTTCACAAGACGAAGATTGTGCTTTTTTGGGGCCTTAGCTCCACGTCCCGCCATATTCAGCGCGAGGACATGGCCCCGAGCTCTCTTTCGAGGATACGGCGCAGGCTTTCCTCCAGCTCCGGGCTGGAAACGTTCCCGTCCGTTCCGACCCGGAAATATTCGGCGCAGATCTTCCGGTCTTCGCCGCTCCAGGTGCTGGTCAGCCCGAGCCTGCCGCGCTCTTCCATCTCCGCGGGCAGTATGTCCTCGTCGCGGCGGGCGTGCGCCCAGTGGATCACATGCCAGTAATGGAGCAGGAAGCGGTCCAGCAGAATGTAAACCCACTGCACCGTACTGACGGGTCCCACCCGCACGGTTCTCTGTCCTATTTCCATGCCGAGCACGCGTTTGCGGACCAGACGCTCGCCCTGGAACAGGGCGGCCAGCCCCGCCGCCGCACCGCCCACCGCCGCGAAAAGCCCCAGACTGTGCCCCAGAGCGGCCACATCGACCACGGCTCCGGCGGCTCCGCCAGCGGCCGCTGCCGCCGCAGCCAGTTTGGTCCGGCTCAGGCCGAACACCCGCCATGTCGTGCGGGAGAAAAGGTCTTCCTGAAGCATGGACTGTCCGGGCAGTGAAAACGACCGGGGATCGTGGCGGAACAATCGGCAGACCTCGGCGTGCAGACGGGCTTCCTCGGCCCGGATGCGATCTTCCAGCCGGCCGGTCAGGCGGGTTTCCATTTCCTTGCGCCGGGAGGGATCATCCAGTTCGGCTTCTTCCCGCATGTCCAGAATCCGGTTCAGGAATTCGCAGGCCAGGGCGGCGCATTCTGCGTTTCTGCGTTCCCAGTCCCGGACAAAGGCGTCGATGACCCGGCCGAGGGCGGCCTCCCAGTCCTGTTCGATCACACGCAGACTCTCCAGAAGCCGCAGTCTTTCGGCGAAGGTGGCGGCCAGGGCGTTGAACATGCGCACCGCATTGAAATGCCTGCGCAGGGCGTTCTTCCATTCCTCCAGAAAACCTTCCTCACCGGTTTTGCAGTTGAGGATGGCCATGCGCGGACAGCCCGTCAGCCGCAGAATCTCCATTTCCGCCAGATCGACCTGGCGCAGAGGCCGGGAGGCGTCGGCCACATAGATAAGCCCGGCACCCCGGGTGAGCGGAGTCAGGAGTTCGCGTTCGTGCTCCAGACCGGGATCGTCGGCGTGCTCCCGTAGAAAGGCTTCCACCATTTTTCCTTCGGGCATCGGGTGTTTGCGCATCCAGCCCAGGGTCTGCACGGGATTCTGAAATCCGGGCGTGTCCACGAAAACGATGCACGGCTCTCCGTCGATGATGACGGGGTACTCCTGGGCCCGGACCGTTTCTCCCGGCACGGGGCTGATCCGGATCCGGTCGTTTTCCACCAGGGTGGCGACCACGGAGGACTTGCCTTCGTTGGGATGGCCGATCACGGCAAAAACGGGGATGGTCTTCATTCCGGCACTCCGATGACATCCATGCGCGGCGGCGCCAGACGTCCGGCCGCTTCGGTCCATATTTGCAGTTCGGTGGCCGTCGGCGCGGTCAGCCAGTTTCCGTTTCTGGGCCGCCCGGCCAGCAGAAGCGTGACGCTGCGGTTCATGGCCTCGTCCCGGCCAAGGAGAGACAGGGCGGAAAGATTTTCCTGGATGGGCGGCTGCCATGCTTCCACCAGAACCACGAAGCGCTCGTGTCCGCCCTGCCAGACGTTTTCCGAGCAGGTCTCGAGTATTTTCCGGATCTGTGTCTCTTCCAGCGCTGCGGCCACGATCTTGTCCGGCGCATGACCTGTCGTCTGCAGCAGGACGGCGTTCAGCGCATCCGGGGCGACGCGTTCGAGAATTTCCGGCCCGGCCACCAGTACCGCGTCCAGTGCCGAGGGTGATGGCTGGGGGGTGGAGGCGGCTGATGCGCGCGGCGCAGGCAGGGGCGTGAACCGGGCTTCCTCCGGCTTGTCCGCGCGGACAAGCGGGGTACGCATCCTGTCAGCGATGCGCCGCGCATCGGGATGGATGAAAGAGGCTTCCAGCGCGCGCAGCCTCCACCGCGCCGCAAAAAGAAGCGCAGCGCGCGGCAGAACGGCGTAAACAGCCAGACAGGCACACAAAAACGGCCACCAGGCGGCCAGATCGGCGGAAGCCAGCCGGGCGATGCCGTCTTTGAGGATGATGCGGCTGCCTTCTATCTGTGCCAAAGTGGGGGCAAGACCCAGAGAATCCGGAAGCCAGCGCCAGGGCAGGGACAGGGCGGAGACGACCGCATGCATGCCTTCCGGGCCGGTGCGCAGCGTGGACTGCCATCCGAAAGCCAGATCCGTGACCACCACGCTGCCCAGGGTGCCGCCCAGTGCGCCCAGGGCGAAACACAGGCCGCCCAGTTGCGCGAGTCCGAATATTTCCCAGCCCAGCAGCCGGGCGTAGCGGTTCTGGGTCAGCACGGCGCGCAGAAAACGGACGGCCGTCGAGTCTTTCCGGCCCGCTTTCGCGGCGAAGAAAGAAAAGAGGGTGCGGCCCAATGCCGTTCCGTATCCGCGCTCGGGCCGCCGGATCAGACAGAACAGCAGGGCCAGAAGGGAAAGGGCCGTCTGGGAGAAAACGGCCAGGAGCAGAAACACGGAGACATTGACCGGATGTCCGCCGAAATACTGCAACAGACCGCGTACCAGAGATATGCCTCCGGCAAGGCCGCAGATGACCACGGTCCATCGCGCCAGCATCATGAAGGAAGCCCACAGCGCCGAGGGCGGCCGCTTTTTTTCTCCGGCCCGGCGCTGTTCGATCCAGAACAGCGGCCACTTTTCGTCCGGCAGCTCCCGCTTTGCGGCCTCGAGTCCCCACTGGCGGTCTCTGGCCTGCAATGCATCATGTCCGGCCTTCCGGTCTTCTTCCAGAAACCAGTCCATATCCAGATAGTCGACAAGGCGCAGTCCGTGCTTCATGCCCGCGGCCTCTATCAGTAAGCCTGTCTCTTGGCAAAGGAGAAGGAGAAACCGCCCGTTTCGTCTGGAAGGCACGTGTGCCCGAATCTTGCATTTTCCCTCGTATACGGCCAATACATCCAGACGGATATGGACTGTTTCCACGTTCCGGAAAATATCTTTTCGGCATCCGGGCCGGGATGACGTCTTCTTATAAACGAGGCAGACAATGCTCGACCGCTTTTTTCTTCAGACCTCCGAAACCCTGTTGCAGCAGGTGTCGCGCTCTTTTGGCGAAGTGAGCCACCGCCCGCAGGAAACCCCCATTCTGACCACGGCCATCCTGGTCGCTGCGGCCATTCTGTGCTATCTGCTGTGGAAAAAAATCGCTTCCGGCAAGGGCTCCCGCTGGGGAGGCGGCCCGGCCATGCAGCCCGAGGCCGTCACAGCCATTCTCCAACAGGCCCTCATGCACCGAAGCCGGATGGACATGAGCTTTCATTCCATCGATGAAGTGCGGAAGACCGTCTCCTGCACCCTGCACGATATCTCGGACGAGGAAATCGTTCTGGAAATGCCCGTCGGGATCACGCCCTCGGAGTTCTGGCAGGACCGGGTCATGGATTGCTTCTTCCGCATCCCCCAGCCGGGCAAGGGGCCTTACTTCTACAGATTTTCCACATCCGTCCTGCGTACATTCCGGGACGGCGGCATTGGCTATCTGGTGCTTACCATGCCCCGGAAAGTGGAACTGGGGCAGAAGCGCCGCCATCTGCGGCTGGAAGTGCCCCCGGCGGATATCAGGGATTTCCGCATCTGGGCTCCCGAGGACGGCACTTGTCCCTTTGACACGGAAGAGGAAGCCTGGCCCGCGCCGTTGGCGGTTTACGCTTCGGATGGGGCCGGCATGCGCGTCATGGACATTTCCGGCGGCGGCATCAAGCTGTTCTTCGATCCGGAGCAGTACCAGGGGCTGGAGGAGTTCGTAGCCAGAAATCCGGTTCTTTTCATGCGGCTGGAGCTGATACCCGTGGCCGGAACGGAATATCCTCCGTATTATATAGCGGCGCGGCTGCGCACCAGCGTGCGGGACG
The DNA here is from genome assembly GCF_001553625.1 of Desulfomicrobium orale DSM 12838. Taxonomy (GTDB): domain Bacteria; phylum Desulfobacterota; class Desulfovibrionia; order Desulfovibrionales; family Desulfomicrobiaceae; genus Desulfomicrobium; species Desulfomicrobium orale. The sequence continues at coordinate 2,658,789 of NZ_CP014230.1, read as the reverse complement.
TGAACAGCGGGGCACTTCTGCTGGGCTACGAGTTTGTCGAATGCCGCGACCGGAAGGCGACCACTCTGGACTGGATCAGGATAGAACCCCGTCAGGGTGTGGACGACCTGGTCAACTGGGTTTTCAAACGCCACTTGGAACTTTACCGGGAGGGGGAAATCGTTTAGACGTGCAGGCGTTTTTCATTTTCAAAATTCCCAGCGGAGGACCATATTGATGGATGAGGGCTCTGACAGTCGACCGTGGGCTACCCTGCTGAAGCGTCTTTTTCAGCGTAAGGGCGAAAGTCATCTGGAAGACGCCATACAGGAAGCAAAGGACGGCGGAGAGCTGCAAAACGACGAAATGTCCATGCTTCTGAACGTGTTGCAGCTCGATGACAAACAGGCATACGAAATCATGGTTCCGCGGACGGACATAGTCTGCGCGGAGCTTGAAGACACCATCACCGAAGTCGCCAGAAGATTCTTTGAAAGCGGGCATTCCCGCCTGCCCATCTACAAGGAAACCAAGGACCAGATTGTCGGCGTTCTGCACTGTAAGGAACTCCTGCGTTTTTTCGCGGGCGACGAACAGGCTCCCGCTGATCTGGCCTCGGTTCTGCGCCCCCCTTATTTCATTCCGGAGACCAAGAACGTCAAAAACATCCTGCTCGACTTCCAGAACAACAAGCAGCACATGGCCATCGTCCTCGACGAGTACGGGGGCACTGCCGGGCTGGTGACTCTGGAGGATGTGCTGGAAGAAATCGTCGGCGACATCGAGGACGAGTACGACCCACCCCGGCCTGAGGACATTCAGCCCATGGATGACCGCACCTTTCTCGTGTCCGGCCGCACCACCCTCGAGGATCTGGGAGAGGAATGCGGCATTCACCTCGACTCCGAACAGGTGGAAACCGTCGGCGGATATATCAGCGAGCAGCTTGGGCGCGTTCCGGAAGCCGACGAATCCCTGGAACTGGAGGGATACACCTTTCTCATCAAGGAAGCCGATGCCAAACAGATTCAGTGGGTTGTCGTTTCCGGCCCGGCGGACTGATTTCCTGAAAAGCTTCTGGGGGCTTGCGGTTCTGGCCTTTCTGGGTGCCTGGTTCGGCTTTGCCAACCCGCTTCTTCATTTTCCCCCGGCCATTTTTTTGCTGCCAGCGGCGCTCCTGCTGACCGGAGTTCGTTCCGAAAGCCTTCCACAGGCTCTGCGCGCCGGGTTTCTGGTATCTCTGCCGGGATACGCGGCCAGCCTGTACTGGATAGCCCTGCCGGTGCATGATTTCGGCAATCTGCCCTGGGTATTGGCGCTTCCCTGTCCGGTTCTGGTCGGAGGGCTGTTGGCCGCCTATGCGGCCATCTTCTGTGCCGGAATTTTCCTGACCCGCGGCCATGCCGGGCATCCGGCGGCCTGTCTTTTCTCCGGCGCGCTCTGGTCCAGCCTCGAACTGGCCCGGAACCACTTCCTGACGGGCTTTTCCTGGCTGCCGCTGGCCTCGGCCCCGGCCATCTGGCCACAGGTTTTGGGGGCGGCCGCCTGGGTGGGTGCGTTCGGCCTGTCCGGGATTCTGGTGTCCCTGACCCATGCCGTGCTTCTGTGCCGGAACATGGGCAGGCTCATGGCCGTTCCTTTTCTGGTACTTCCTTTTCTTCCGGCCCTGTTTTCCCCGCCCGCAATGCCCGATGAGCGGGCTGAGGTGATCGTCGTTCAGGGCAACATCGACCAGAATCTCAAATGGGACGAGGAAAGCCAGAAGAGCATTCTGCAAACCTACATCGATCTTTCCCGTACAGCGGTGCGGGAAGAGAGCGCCGATCTCGTGGTCTGGCCGGAAACGGCCATGCCTTTCTATTTTCAGGACCCGACGGAACTGTCCCGGCATGCCAGCCGGGCCGTGGCGGAATTGGGCGTTCCGCTGCTGGCCGGAGCCCCGGCCTATTCCAGCCTGGACCCCAAGGATGAGCCGGAAGCGGATTTCGTGCTGCGTAACCGGGCTTATCTTCTGAATGCCCAGGGTGGGACGCTTGGCTGGTACGACAAGGAACATCTGGTTCCTTTCGGCGAATACGTGCCCCTTGGCAAATGGCTTCCTTTTCTGACCAGGCTGGTCCCCGGCGAGTACGAATTCCGCCCCGGCCGGAACATGGAACCTCTGCGCTCCGGCGCGCTGGCACTGGGAACGCTCATCTGCTATGAGGCCATTTTTCCGGAGCTGGCGCAGAAGCGGGTCGCCCAGGGAGCCAATGTGCTGGTCAACATCAGCAACGACGCCTGGTTCGGCCGTTCGTCCGCGCCCATACAGCATCTGCATCTCGCGGTCCTGCGCGCGGTGGAGCAGGGGCGTGCGCTCGTCCGGGCCACAAACACGGGCGTAAGTGCGTTCATCGGTCCGGACGGTAGGGTGGAAACGGCCACGGGGCTTTTCACCGCCGCCACGCCGCGGAAAAAAGATGTCCCGCTCTTGACAGGGACAACCTTTTACCATGACCATTTTGATTTCATTCATCTGGTCTTTCCTCTGGCGGCACTCCTTTCCGGGGCTGCCTGCTGGCTGAAAGGCCGCAGAAAACATCCGGAATCACCATGCTCCAATACTCGGAATTGAAGACCAGGGCCGCCCAATTGAACGAAAGTTTCAGCGATTTCTGGGGGCGGCTTTGACCTGCGTGGACACAAGGAACGCTTAAACGAAATTGAGAAGCAGATTTCCGCGCCCGGAGCATGGGACAAGCCGGATCTGCTCACCCCGGTGTTGCAGGAAAAAACGCAGCTGTCCGGGCAGGTGGAAGAGTGGGAGGCGCTGGAAGCGTCCCGCAACAATGTTCTGGAATGGCTCGAAATGGCCGCCGAGGAAGAAACGGCGGAGATGCTGCAGGCTCTGAACGAGGCCTTGGACGAGATGTCCTCCAGGCTCGACGCCGCCCAGATGCGTACACTTCTAAGTGGCCCCGAGGACATCAGCGAGGCCATTCTGGAAATCCATCCGGGAGCGGGTGGCACGGAATCTCAGGACTGGGCCGAAATGCTGCTGCGCATGTACCGGCGGTTTGCCGAACAGAGCGGCTTCAAGGTCGAGGTGCTCGATCTGCTGCCCGGTGACGAGGCGGGCATAAAGAGCGTCACCCTGCATATTCACGGCCCGTACGCTTACGGCCAGCTCAAGGCCGAAAAGGGAACTCACCGCCTGATCCGCATTTCTCCGTTTGATTCCAGCGGCCGCAGGCATACGTCTTTCGCCTCGGTGGACGTGTATCCCGACGCGGGCCAGGACATTGAGATCACCGTACGGGACGAGGATATTCGCGTGGACATCTTCCGCTCCAGCGGGCCGGGCGGACAGTCCGTGAACACCACGGATTCCGCAGTGCGTATCACACACCTGCCGACGGGTCTGGTGGCTCAGTGTCAGAACGAGAAGTCCCAGCACAAGAACAAGGAGGCGGCGCTCAAGGTGCTCAAGGCCCGCCTGTACGAGTTGGAACTGCAGAAGATCGCCGACGAGCGGCAGGCCGAGTATGCAGCCAAAGGAGCCATCGCCTTCGGCTCCCAGATCCGGACATATACGCTTCAGCCCTACCGGCTGGTCAAGGATCACCGCACCGATACCGAAACGAGTAATGTCGACGCGGTGCTGGACGGATGCATCGCTCCTTTCATCCACAATTATCTGCTGCACCTCCATGCCAGAAAATAGCACCGCCGCCAGAGAGTTCCTCGCCGAACTGGAGGAGCTGGAAAAGCTTCTGCCGCAATCCGAAGCGGGCGGACTGACCGCTGTGATCCGTCTGGTCCGGTCCGGCGTGCCCCTGGAGGAGCTGCTGCGTCAGAAAGATTTGGCGCAGTGGATCGTTCTGCCTTTGGGCGCGGACAAGTTTCCCGCTCTGGAACGGCTCCGGGAGCGGCTGCACGCTCTGGTCTTCGAAAAAGACCATGACCCCCTGTCGGGGCTTCCCAACCGCCGGGCTTTCGACCGTCTTCTGGGAGTGGAAGTGGAGCGGGCCACCCGTTTCAAGACGCCTCTTAGCCTGTGCATTCTTGATTTGGACAATTTCAAAAGCGTCAACGACAAGTACGGCCACCCGTGTGGCGATCTGGTCATCCAGGCCATGGGTGGCGTCCTGCGCTCCGGAACGCGGAAGATCGATGTGCCGGCTCGCATCGGCGGCGAGGAATTCGGGCTCATTCTGCCCGGCACCGGCCTGCTCAGCGCCCAGAAACTGGTGGAGCGGCTCCTTCAGGCCGTTCGTGAGGGGCGTGTGGACTGTTCCACGGCCGGAAATCTGTCCTTTACCTGCTCGGCGGGGCTGGCCTGCTACCGGGGCAAACAGGCTCCAGATGCGGACAGACTGCTGGCCGAGGCGGACAAGGCTCTGTACCGGGCCAAGGCCGAGGGCAAGAACCGCCTGGTGGCGGCACCGCTTCTGGACGCCGCGTTGCCGCTGGATCACACGCTGGTGCAGCAGAACGAAAAACGCTTTCTTTTTTCCTCCCTCTTCACCGATGCGGCGGAGCGGGGCGGGGATTCATGAGGATATCTATGAGCGGACCGAACAAAACCCTGAGTCTTTCCGTGGTCAGCGGCAAAGGCGGAGTGGGCAAGACCAACATCGCCCTCAATCTGGGCTTTGCCCTGCGGGAAGCCGGGCATTCCCTGATGCTTCTGGACGCGGATCTGGGGCTGGCCAATCTGGATGTGCTGCTGGGCATTTCACCGGAAAAAAACCTTCAGGACCTGTTGGGCGAGACCAGCGCCGAGAGCGTTGTGGTGCCTCTTGAGGAGGGCTTTGCTCTGTTGCCCTCGGCTTCGGGTGTGGCGGAGCTGGTGGAACTGGACGAAGATGTGCGGGGTGTTCTGCTGGACAAACTCGAAGCCCTGTTCCGTCAATACGACTTTCTCCTGCTGGATCTCGGCGCGGGCATCAGCCCCACGGTACTGGCCTTTGCGGCCATGCCGCAGGAACGGATCGTGGTCATCACGCCCGAACCGACCTCTCTGACGGACAGCTATGCGCTGATCAAGGTACTCGCCACTCAGCATCAGGTCAGAACATTTCAGATCATCGTGAACATGGCTGAAAGCGATAAAGAAGCGAAAATCGCTTTCGAACGCCTGAGCCAGGCCTGTGACCGTTTTCTGGGCCTGCCCGTGAAGTTTCTGGGGGTCGTGCATAAAGACGGCATGGTGCCGGAGTCCGTGCGCCAGCAGGTGCCGTTGCTGAAATTCGCCCCGGACAGCCAGGCCGCAGGGGACATCCGCTCCATTGCCCGAAAGCTTGTGGACAGCAGAACCAGGTTGCTTGATCTCATTGCCCGCAGCCCCATCCTTAAAACCAGCTGAGAGCGCCGTGCGTATCATTTTTCTGATAGCCATCTTGATCGTCCAGCTTTACGGCGCGGGATGGGCCGAGACCCGTCTTGTACTGACCGGGAATACTCTGGGCGAACATGCCCCCTGTCCGACCTGAGGGGGAAGAAGCCTCGGTGGGCTGGCCCGGCGGGCCGCCTTTTTCAACTCTTTGAGAATGCCCGGAACTCTTTTTCTCGGTTTGGGCTATGAACTGGTGCCTTTTTCCGGTGCGAAGGAAGATATAGGCATGGAGGCTCTCGTCGCGGCCCATGCACATATGAAGTACGACCTGTTCATGCTCGCCGCCTCTGAACGGGAATGGAACGTGCCGTTTGCCGTGCCCTATCCCCTGCATGAGCCCGAACTGATCGTCAGGAGTGTACCCGAAGGAAATCTTGCCTTCGTGCTGTTCCCCGAAAAGGACATGTCCGAGGCGGACGAAGAACGGTTATTTCATTTTGCGGAAGAGCTGCGCCAGTCGGGCCGATATAATCTGATTATCGGTGTTTCTTCGTGGGGAGATGAGCGGGAGCAGGATTTTCTGGGGCGTCGCGGCGAAGTTTTTGACATGGTTTTCGGCTCCGGAGAGGGGCCGGGATATTCCGGACTGTACTTGCGGGATAACCAGGTGCTCTGGGTGCGTCCTTTTACCAAAGGCAAGGTGGTTCTCGCTGTAACCATGCCGAAACTGCCCAAACCGGGGGAAAAAGTTGTTTGGGAGCCGGATGTATCGGTGATGGTCCACTCCTATCCTCTGACCGGAGATCATGCAGCTGACCCGGGGGTGGAGAAGTTGTTCAAGCCTTGATCTTTGGTCGTGTTGTATGGCAGGAGATAAAATTTTAAGCAACACCCGACGCCGGATTGCTGGCTGAATCCGATGCCTCAGTAATGTTAGGAATTCCAAAACGAAAAAGCACTCACATTTTCATGTAAGTGCTTTATTTTTCTTTATTGGCGTCCCCAAGGGGATTTGAACCCCTGTTATCGGCGTGAAAGGCCGTTTACGCATAATGGATATCTTTGTCATCTTTGTTTACAGATAGGTTATCCATTTATTCTAAACGGTTAAGGAGGACCGCTATGGAGACTTTACAAGATTTGTGGGATTTCTACTTTAATAACGTCCTGACAGATCGAAAAATACGATCACAAGTAACTGATTCAGGACGATGGAAACATATTTGCGCTTTTTTTTGGAGCAAATAGGAAAATCAACACTCTTAGCTCAGTGCAGCTACTTCAATTCAAGTCCTATCTGCAAAGCAGAAAGCTAAGCCCGCAAACTATCAAACATTGCATATCGCTACTTCAAAGAGTGCTTAATTTTAGCATTCATTATGGTCTATGCGACATGGCAATCCCTAAAATTAGGCTTCGCTCTTATGACAACCGCCGTGTTAGATTTCTGTCAAAATCAGAGGCCAGAAAATTACTGGAAGAGCTTCGTCAAAATCTTTTATGGCATGACATCACAGCTATTGCGTTATATACTGGGCTTAGAGCAGGCGAAATTTTTTCATTACGCAAATCAAGCTTGGATATACAAAATAGATACATCCATATCTTTGATACGAAGTCTACTCTAAACAGATCAATATACCTAAACGCACAAGCATTGGAAGTTGTTCAGCGACATGCTTGCCTGAATCGTCCCTATCTTTTTTTCAATGATCAGACCTGCTCGCCAATACGATTCGTCAGCAGGATTTTCACTTCAGCAGTAGAGCGGGCAGGGCTTAATCCGCCTGATGTGGACCGCCGGAATAAAGTGGTTTTCCATACACTCCGGCATACATTTGCAAGCTGGCTTGTTCAGGATGGTACACCGCTTGCGGTTGTGGCCCAACTGCTGGGGCACACGAACATCAGGATGACAATGCGCTATGCCCACTTGGCCCCAAGCCAAGGAATCAAACATCTGATTAACTTGGGCATCTAATTTTGTGATTTTATAGTGTCAAGAAATTTTTTGTACTTTCTTGAATCTTTTTGCATATCATTACACCTCGCTAAACTTTTTTATACTTTTATGTATTTTTTTGCATTTTTTTGTGTTTCTGTGCATTTTCATGTTTTTTGTTAAACTTTTTTGTATTTTTTTGTTTTGGAGTAAAAAATAGTGACGGAGAACCAAAAAATACAATACAGTGCAAAAAAGTAGATCGAGTTTGGGAGGCAGGACAGGTAAAGTGGGCCCATGTCCCACTTTACGTCCTGCCCCTGCGCGGGGAGCGAGCTTATTCGCCTTCGGCTCAACGCTTAAAACCCGGAGTCTCAACGATGCGGACCTCGTTGATATGCATGCTGCTTTTGGGCCTGTTGTCTCCAACGGAAGGGAGAGCGGAGAGCCTGGTTGCAGCCATCCAGCGGCAGGAGTCTGGCGGTAATCCTCTGGCTCTGAATATCGCGGGGAAATCTGTCATGCCGAAGACGCGGGAAGAGGCTGAAGCTCTGATAGAGCGAGCCTGGGCAGCGGGGGTATCCTTCGATGTCGGTTTGATGCAGATCAACTGTCAGTGGATGCGCCGTTTCGGCGTGGACCCCAAGAGTATGCTTGATCCTGACCGGAATCTGGCCTGGGGCAAGTGGATACTGGATCAGGAAATTCGCCGCCACGGCCGAAACTGGAAGGCCGTCGGACGTTACCACTCCCCGGACCATGAGCGCGGCCGGCAGTATGCATGGCAGATTTACAGGAAGATGACAGATGGCAAAGCAGAACAAGCCGCGCGGCAAGCGCGACAAATGCGTGAAGATGTACGTCACGGCCGAGGAATTATCCGTTCTGCTGGAAAGCAGCGGCCGGGCAGGATTATCTCTTTCGACGTTCGCCCGGCGCGTGTGTCTGGCGATGCAGGTCAAAAGCCGGGAAGATCAGCAGGCCCGGCGGGAGCTGCTGAAGATTAACGCGGACCTGGGACGTCTGGGCGGCCTGCTCAAGCAGGCACTGGCCAGCGGTGTGGACCGGCATCTGATCCATACACATCTGCGCGAGATCGACCGGACCCGGGACCTGCTCAAAACCCGGGTAAAAGGCATGGCATGATCAGCCAGCATATTGAGTGCAAGCCCGCGAACGACAATTACGCACGGCTGGCCCGCTATATTGCTGACGCCAGTCACGATGGAGAGAAATGCCTGATGACCTGGTGCGCGGGAACATGGGCCGGAGACGACGAGTATGATCTGTCGATCACGGAGGTTGTGGACACGCAGGCTTTGAATACCCGGACAACCCGGGAGAAGACATATCATTTGCTGATCAGCTTCCGGCCGGAGGACGAAGCCAGGCTGACACCGGAAGTACTGAAGGCCATCGAGCTGCGCTTTGCCGACGCATTGGGATTTGGTGAGCACCAGCGGCACTGCGGCGTGCATCAGAACACCAACAACCTGCATATGCATGTTGCGTACAACATGATCCACCCGGAGAAACTGACCCGCCATGAGCCATACCGGGATTACGCCCTGCGGGACAGACTGTGCCGTGAGATCGAGCGGGATTACGGCCTGACCGTGGACAACGGCCGTGAGGCTGGCCGGCAAGGCTTGAGCGTTGGTGCGGCGAAGGTCGAAGCCATGACCGGCGAGCAGAGCTTTGAAAGCTATGCGCGGTCTAAAGCAACGCTCCTGGTGGCGGCGCTGGAAACGTCCAGGAGCTGGCAGGATGTGCATGCGGCATTTGCCCAGTACGGCATGGCCATCAGACCGAAAGGCGCGGGTCTGATCGTGGCCAATCTGCATGGAAAGGAGCAGGTCAAAGCCAGTTCTGTTGCCCGCGAGCTGTCAGCAAAGAAACTGATCGACCTGGTGGGCCAGTTTGTTCCGGCAGAAAATATCCAACCCGGGACGGAACGATACTCACGGCAGCCTGTGCATGAAAAGACTTCGGGACGGGACAAGCTGTACGCCGAGTATAAGGCTGAACATGACGCAAGAGTGGCGGCGTTGGATTTGGCGAAAGCCGCCAGAGATGAAAAGACAGCCGCCGTGAAAGCGTCATGGGAAGCACGGAGGTCTGGACTGGCGGGTATCATTGCGAAATGTCTGGCATCCAATCTTGAACGGCGGGAACTGCTGTCCATCCGGCAGGAATACGACGCCCAGCGGGCACAGATTTTTTCCGGTCCAACGACGTGGACGGCATTCCTGAAGGAGAGGGCACGGGCCGGCAGCGAGACGGCACTTTCCATCCTGCGCTCAAAGGAGCGTCAGGAGCAGGAAGCGCAGGAGAAGAACATTGATTGGGAGTATGAGCGGCGATTGCTGGAGCAAGAGGAGAAGATACTCATGTCCGGCATGTCGGCCCCGGCAAAGAGGCAACTGCTGTCGGTCACAAAGATGGAACGGATTATCCGGGGCATCAAGTATGACATCTCCCAGGTCGGCGTGGTCATGTTCACCCTGCCCGACGGCAGCCGCATCCGTGATACCGGCCGGAATATCTACTTTGGGAGCGCGGCGGCGGATATTGCGAAGCAATACGCCCGCGCGCGGTGGGGCAATAACCAGGTGATGCTTGAAAACGAAATCCGTTTCCTGAAGAGGAGCCCGGAAAAGACAGTCGGCAAAGGCAAAGACATCGAAAGGTAGTACGCTGTATGCCTTGACGATTATAGCAAAAATGCTATATTATAAGAATGTATGCTAATACTTAAGGATGCTCCTCATGCCTGAATCTGGAAATTCATGGGTAGTTGAGAACCTTAATGCACTCGTGGATGCCGAGTTCGACGCCCTGCCCAAGGATATCCAGGCGAAATTCATGCATTTGGCGGTTCTTGTGGAAGAAGTCGGTCTCACAGCCCTGCGCGAACCTTATGTGAAGCACCTGCAGGGCAAATTGTGGGAACTGCGTGTCAAGGCGAAGTCCGGCCTTGGGCGCGGATTGTATTGCACTGTAGCCGGAAGGCGTATCATCGTTCTGCGATATTTCCAGAAGCAGTCAGGGAAGACTCCGCGTAATGAAATCGCTATCGCCATTGAGCGTATGCAGCTGGTGGAGGAATAAGCATGTCCAGACGCTTACTCGATAGACTCCCGAAGATGATGGAAGACCCGGAATTTGCCGCCGCGTGGGAAGAGGCCAGAGAAGAATTCTCCATTGCCCGCGAGATCATTCGCACCCGCATTGCCGCCGGGCTGTCACAAAAGGAATTGGCAGAAAAAATTGGTACAACCCAGTCTGTGATTGCCCGTTTGGAGTCCGGCGCACACGTACCATCGGTATCCACATTGAAACGTGTCGCCGAGGCTACGCATTCAAAACTCCGCATAAAGCTTGTTCCGGCTGACGATGAGTCGCCTGTTGCTGCTGTATAACGAAATCCGTTTCCTGAAGAGGAGCCCGGAAAAGACAGTCGGCAAAGGCAAAGACATCGAAAGGTGAGTCAGCGTTCCAGTCCCCTGTCCGTTTCCAGCGGCAAGCCCAGGGCTTTGCGTTGCAGGTCCATGTAAAGCTTCTTGGCCTGCCGCATGTTCTCCTGGCGCTGCCGGAGGATGTTCTTTTCCGGGATGGAAATACCTACGGCACTCATGCGGTTGCCAAGACGGGTGACGTGCCCGTTGATAGCCTCGTGGCATCCATCTATAACAACACCGTGTATTTTTTTATTGGAGCGATAGGTATTTGCAGCTGCAATATATGCTTTTGGAGATTTCACTACGTCAACTGCCTTCTTTATATCTTCAAAATCCCTCACCGCCGCGTTAAGTGATGGCAATACAGACGGATCATTTTTGGCGTACAGAGAGCGTTCCATGCTGATAAGAGATGCTTCGACCTTAACGAGCAGGTCAATATCATCGGATTTCTGAAGATCCTTCAATACCAGTAATGTTTTTTTTAATCCCTTGGTATACTTTTCAAAAACATTAGACTGTTCAAGTTCTTGGCGATGCCGCCAGTCAGCAGCAGAAAGCGATAGGATAATAGTATCAGCGGGAAAGCCAGTCTGATCCATAAACTTTTTCCGCCATAGAAAGATCGAATCCAGAATTTCTTATATAATCAGAGCCAAATCCCTCCTTAAACGCTAAAGCTATTTCTGGGGGTAATGGAACTTGTTTGGAGAGTTCAACAACTCTATTCATGTCTCCAGACTCAATAGCCAAATCAATTTTATCATAGATGCTAGTGTTGTCCAAGTGCATTCTCCATTGGATTAAAGATGTTACGTAGTAAGCCAGTCTTGTCCATACTCTGCATTCGCCCAGGAGAGGTTATAGCCGCCTTCGATTAAGAATTTTGCGCCGAAGGTTTTTTTGGCAGCCATTGCAGACGATGGATTAAGAGGTAGTTTTTTTCCCAGCCTGCAGGCTGTCTCAAGATCTCCTTGCGCTCTGGCGGCATTGATTTGGGTCAGAAGTTCCTTTTCTTCTGGCGTCAACTTGAATTCCATGACTTTCCTCCGATAAAAATTCAGCTCTACCAAAATAAGTAGTCGTGGGAAAACAAAGCTGTCAAGGTTCAGCAGGCTGTTCTCATACAAGTGCTTCACCGGCGCTGGCCACTGACAAGTTGACAAGGCTCATGCCGCGCCATAGAAGAAGGCCGAGTGCGTCAACACTCGGCCCCGGAGCCGGGGCAAGCCCCCGAGATTCACATCTCAAGGTTTTTGCCCCTGTAGGAATGCAACTCCTACAGGGGCTTTGTTTTACCTACCGCCGGAAAATCCGGCGCAGTATGAACGCAACCAGTACGCCGCCAACCACATGGGCCGCAACGTCCGATAGGAATTGCTCCATAGGCATGACCTCCTTACGGGGGCCAGCCTTCAGGCTCCAAAATGAACGCTAGGGCAGAGAGCGGGGTGCGTCAAATGGTATGCGTCAGATCAATCCCTGACGGACAGCAGAGCATCCAATATTGCTAATCGTTCAGCTCCGGGGAGCTGGCGGAATTTCGTGGCCCACCTTTCAGCTTTTCTCTTGATCCTTTGACGATCCGTGAAATTTGCGCCAGCGTATGAATGCCAATGTACAAAGCCGGAATCAAAATTCATCCAGAGTTTCTCGGTACGGACTCCGCCTCTGGTCATTGATTGAAATTCCACAGTACGCCAATCAGAAAGCAAAGAGTCGTACAAAGCTGAAGGATACCCGGAAATAATCACATGCGCCGGAACAGACTGGAGTTTCCGGATAAGCTCAACATGGTCCGCGTCCGTGTATTCGTACCGGTACCTGGATTTTCCGCGTGTGGAGTGTAAATAGGGCGGGTCGGCGTAAAGCAGCACACGCCCAGATCCGGCATAGTCAATTTTGGCTATGAAATCATGGGCATCAGCGCAGACCAGCTCTACCGGATACGAGCAGGAAAACGAGTCAAGAGCAGCCTGGTCAAGATCGATGCCGATAGACCTTGCAGCGGGTGGCTTCAAACGCATGACAGCACCACCGCCAAGATGGGTCTCAATGTAAAGGTCATGCGGGGGCATCTGGCTGATGATTGCCTGATATGCTCCGGATGCCTGTTTTGACCCAAGGTACCCCATCTCCTCAACCTCCGCGGGCATAGTCATCTTTGTCTATTACGGCCGCCATAGATAATGCTGACTATGCCCGCGGAGATAGACAAAAACGTCTATGGTGTCCAGCGATCAGGGTTTATGTTAAACTGGGCATTGGATATACTTAAATGACTGTGGGGCAACAAAGTTAGGAATTTTTATAAACGGATTTATTTCTATCTCGTACTTTATGAGACGCCCTATTTCTATGGCATGCGCCAACTTCCTGTTCATGAAATAGTCAGTATAAAATTTTTCTGTAATACCTGAATGTTCTTTAGTTTGTTCCCATATGATATTTGGTTTCCCAGAAATGATATTAGAAATCGTAAATTCACCTACAATACGCCCTACTGGCATTGTAGAATAGATAATAACACTTTCAACTTCTTTTCTAAATAAAACCTTTCTAAATTCATATTTTTTTGATCTGGAAAAAATTTTCCTCACAAACTCAGGTTTAATAGATAACAACACCTTCATATGCGTTCCAAAAAGTTAAATTAGTCTGTTTTTTCCAAGACAGTCCATGTTTTCCCCGCCGAGATCCGGCATAGTCAGCACTGTCTATCTCCGCGGGCATAGCCAGCCTTGTCTATGTTGGCCAATACAGACAGAGATGACTATGCTGCCGGCAGCATAGCCAAAAACGTCTATGGTGTCCAGCATCATCTTCTGTTTTCAGAATCCGGTGAGCCGTCCGGTCTGGATTGCAGTGTCACCTTGCATCCCTCCTTGTACCCGGAGCAGCCCCAGAAGTCGTATCGCCTGCCTTTTGTTTCACCCTGGCGGCGATACATGGGCCTGCCGCACTTCGGGCATTTGTACGGAGATTCCTTCCTTGCTTCCTGTCTGGAGCCCGGCTTTCCGCTTTCGTCGGCGAAGGTGGCCTTGCAGTCGTCGCAGGCCCAGAAATTCCAGAACCTGGGGTTCTTTCCGTCCGCTTCTCTGACCAGATGACGCAGGCCGAGGCTGCCGCATTCAGGGCAATGCACGCATGTTTTTCTGCGGAAGGCGTCCACCTCATCCTGAAGCTGGGCATAGGCGTCGGCCACAAGGCTTCTGTAATCGCCTTCGCCCTGAGCGATGGCGTCCAGAGAAGCTTCCATTACCCGGGTAAATTCGTAGTCCACAAAGCTGAAATTCCCGGTCAGGTTGTCAACGACCGTTTCACCGAGTTCAGTGGCGATGAGGTGCCGCTGTTCCGTTGCGACATATCCCCGGTCAAGGATCATCGAGACGATGGCAGCATAGGTTGACGGCCGTCCGATGCCGAGCTTTTCCAGCTCCCTGATCAGACTGGCTTCTGTGTATCTGGCAGGCGGGCGGGTCTTCTTCTCCAGGACCTTCCCGTTCGTGGCCACGACTGCCTGCCCCGCGGTCAGCTTCGGAACAGGGTTGTCCGGCTCCGGCTCTTCCTCGTCCTGATCGTTGCGGGCCAGTTCCCGCCAACCTGCGGAGACAAGAGTCCGGCCTTTGGCTGTGAACTCGACCGGTCGGCCGTCCAGGTCGTCCAGAAGCTGAAGCGTACGCACGGCGTACACGGCGTCCTCCATCTGGCTGGCAATGGTCCGCAGCCGGATCATCTCGTACAGGGCCATTTCCTCGGCGCTGCCGCCGGCTTCCTCGACCTCGATATGTGTCGGCCGGATTGCTTCATGCGCTTCCTGCGCGCCGTCTCCGGCCGGCCAGATGCGTGGCGGACTGACATATGCAAGGCCGTGCTCCGCGCACCAGGCGCGGACGGCGGCCAGGGCTTCTCCTGAAATGTTGGAGGAATCCGTACGCATGTAGGTGATGTGCCCGGCCTCGAAAAGCCGCTGGGCCAGCCGCATGGTTTTGCCGGGATTGAGCTTCAGGGTGGCGGATGCGGCCTGCAACAGTTCGGAAGTGGTAAAGGGTGCGGGCGGCGATGAATGATACTCGGATTCCCTGCATCCGGCGACTTCCAGATCGTGCACCTGCGCCACCCGCTGTGCTGCGGCTTCGTCCGTGAAGTACTTTTCATCATCGTCCAGCCAGGGCTTCCAGTCCGCCGTCCAGTCCCCGAAGCGCAGCTGCACCGCATAGTGCGTGATGGGCTGGTGCGCCCGGATGACCCGTTCCCGCTCCACGACCAGACGCACGGCCGGAGACTGGACGCGGCCGGCGGACAGTCTGTTGCCGGTGGCCTGGGAGAGCGGGCCGGAAACCAGATAACCGCAGATGCGGTCAAGCACGCGCCGGCCGGCCTGGGCGGTCACCAGGTCGCGGTCGATGCCGCGCGGACGGGCGACAGCCTCTTTTACCGCGCTTTCTGTGATTTCTGTGTATGTTATCCGCTTGGGACTGGAGAGCTTCAGCGCATCGGCCAGATGCCAGGCGATAGCTTCGCCCTCGCGGTCCGGATCGGTGGCCAGATAGATTTCATCGGCCTGGGCCGCCAGTTCAGACAGCTTCCGCAGTACTTCCGCGCCGCGTTCCGTGGGTTCGTATTGCGGCGTGAAATCAGGAGCAGCCACGCCCATCTCTTTGGCGGGCAGGTCCCGGACGTGTCCGGCGCTGGACTCGACGGTCCAGCCGTTTCCGAGCATGGACTGGATTTTCTTCACTTTGCCGGGGGATTCAACAATGAAAAGCTTCATCGCTCCACCTCATCTCTCTGCCGTGATACGCCCATCTGCTTCCGGACTTCGCTCAATCCGCGAAACTTGTGCAGGTCGTTGAAGTCCGTCAGGCCGCGCGTCTTCTCCTCTTTCGTGAATGTCGGGACCTTCACCACGCCGCCCACGGCCTGCGCGGCTTTCCGGGCTGATTCAACGCCGATGTTGCGCCGGCTGGCGTGGTCGTTATCCGCAGCGATAGTAATCTTGGCTTCCGGGTATTTCTCCCGGAGCTTCTTCGCCACGACTTCCAGGTTGCCCGCGTCAAAGGCCACGGCCACGGGTTTGCCCGTGCCCATGTGCAGACTCGCGCCGGTGGCGTAGCCCTCGGCCAGAATGATTTCCTCTTTGGAGAGGTCTTTCTCATCTCCAAGGAAGTGAAAGCAGCCCTTTTTTTCGCTGCCGGCCATGAACTGCTTGTTGCCGGCCGGAGAAATGGCCTGGAGGCCGCGCAGCTCTCCATCAATGTTTCGCAGCGGCACAAGCACGTCCCCGCCTTGTGAGAGTTTCACTCCCAGGGCGGGCACGCCCTTGGAATGAAGATAGGCGTGATCGTCGGGGGCATTCTCCCGTGCCTGCCAGATGTCCCGGCATATCGCGGCCACCCGGTCATGCTCCGCCGCAATCTCCGCTTCCCGTTGCCGGCGGTTTGCAAGCATCTCCTGCCGCTGCGCGGTGCGGGCGGCAGCATCGAGCGTATGCCCCGTAGGTGCCGTCCAGTTGATTTTCTCACCGGTCTTGTAGTTCTGTCCCCAGCCGGCGGGATGGCCGTCCAGATAGCCGCAATACGCGCCGTCTCTGTTGCCGGATTTGCCCACCGTCGCATATACGCGGTGTATCCGGCCATCCATGACCGGCAGGCTGCCGCCAAGATCAAGTCCCATGTCCGCGAGGACCTTCCCGAATTCCTGCTGCGGATCGGCCGGCGCGGCCGGACCTGGATTTCCGTCCGGCAGCCAGGCTTGCAGGCCGTCAAGATCGGACCCGGCCGGCGCAAACCAGAGTTTGGCATCCTTGTCCCATCGCGCACCCGCTTTCCTGGCAAGATCCTTCTCGGCAAAGGGCACATGCAGATACGTCTTTTCCATGGTCTTTCGCACCTCCATGGCAGGAGCTTCTTTTTCTCCCGCCCTGTCCAGGGCGGGGGATTCCGTCTGCCTTGTTTCCTGCTGGAGGGTGAGTTCGCTCTCCAGCAGGTAGTCCCTTATATGCTCCGCATCCCGGCAGGCGCGGATGATCTCGTACGGATCATCCCGCAGCGCCTTGATCCATGACTGCACATAGGCGGCGTGACGGTCCGGATCGTGCCCGACACCCGTCTCGCTGCCGAGCATCCACGATGCGATTTCCGCGCGCAGTTCTTCCCGTGCATATTCCGGAGTGCCGAAAGAATTGCCCAATTCCCGGTCCAGCCGGTCTTTATGTCCGGTCCAGTGCCCGAGTTCATGCAGCGCCGTAGCATAGTATTTTGCGGCATCCGGAAACTGTTCCTTTCCCGGCAGATGAATCGTGTCTGTGCCGGGGCGGTAGTAGGCCCGGTCAGCCTGGTCGTGTCTGATGGCCGCACCGCTGCCGGAAAGGATGCGCTCTCCGCGCTCCACAGGTTCCCATGCGGGCGGGTCAATGGTGTGGGGTTCAAGGCCCTCGATCTGCGAGGCGTGAAATACCGTGGCATAACGGACAAACGGCCGTTCCAGGTTGACAGTGACCTTTTTTTCCCTGCCGTCCGAATCCAGCACGGGACGGCCGTCAGCGTCTTTCTCCATGACCTGCTTCGTCCATTGCCAGAAGGCGATGCTTGTGCCTCTTTCGCCTTTGCGGACCTGTGCGCCGATCTCCCGCGCCTGAGCATAGGTCATCCAGCGTGGATCATCATCCGGCTGGCGCATGGACAGCCACACCCTGTTGCCGCCCCGGTAAACTGTCCCGGAGACGGGATTCTGCGGCGCTGTACTGTGGCCGGGCTTCCAGGGCTTCTGCCACGGCGCGGTGCCCGCCTCCAGACGCCGGATGACCTCTTCCGCAAACTCCTCGTGGTAGGGGATACGTTTTTCAGTCATCGTCAATCCCGCGCAGCGCGTCGTCTTCAACATCGGCTTCCGTCAATGCGGTTTCCTCGAAAGCTCCCATGTACTCGGCCACATCAGGGTCCACAGGGATCGCCAGATCAGGGTTTTCCATGAGCTGACGTTCGACCTCCGCAGCCGCGGCCTTCAGATACTCCTTGTCCTTCTTCATTTCTGACCTCCAGGAGGAAAACAGGATTTACCTTTTGCAGACTGTCAAACGGCACCAGGCCGAAATACCGGCCGTCAAAACTGCCTTCATGAGGCGACAGCACCAGGGCGCTCCCGGCCGGGATTGTTGTTGACTCAAGACAGGAGGGAACAGGGCGGCCGGAACTGTCCAGCTTTCTGATGCCATGCGGCCATGCCACCCCATTGATGCATACGGTGCCGTTCTCGACTGCAACGCGGTCCCCCGGAACACCGGCCAGAACTTTCAGCAGCGGCCGCAAACCGGACGCGCAGCCGCCCGGTGCGAGATAGCCGCGCTGACCTCCCAGCCCGGCAAAGGCTCCGGTCAGGCAGAAGCCCACCGTGTCGCCTCTGGCCGGCGCGTCACCGGACATGATGTACAGCCCGCGCGGCAGGGATGGAGTCATGTTCACCCGCAACCCCATCAGAAACGCAGCAGCGAGGCAGGCGGGCACCACCAGCATGAATTTACTCCTCCAGATAATCTTCAAAGCTTTTTCCTTTTGGAGCTTCGCTTTCAGCCGGCTCGGCAGTCTGGCGCGGGAAGTACAGGGAGTCCGTTACATCCGGAGCGGGAATCCGGGCGCGCTGCAAGAATACAGGATCTTTGAAATGAAGAATCTGCTTCCCGTAAATCGGATGCCGGCCGGCCGTGAAAATCAGCATGTCGCCCGGCAGGATTTCATCCCCGGACTTCCGCATGCCCGGCAGCCGGGAGCATTCATCCGGCGTCAGCAGCGGCCGGGCTGTCTCCTGGATCGAAAAGGACGGACTGCGGCTGCCCGCCTTGCCGGAAACGGATTTCTTTTTCTGGACCACGGTCGTGGTCCCGGACATCTTCGAGAGTATCTCGCATGTCGCCGGATTGTTCGAGGCGTAGGCAATGAGAATATGACTGTTCCCGAGTATCGAATTGTCTTTGCCGTAAACCTTTCCGAGCTGTTCGATATTCTGGATGATTATGTAAAAGATGCCGCCGAATCCGGCGATGTATGTGATGGCTTTTTCTATGATGGGCAGGCGGCCGATGGACGGGAATTCATCGAGCATGAAAAGAAGTCTGTGCCTGTATGGGGCAACGCTTTTACCGTCTTTGAATTCCATTTTCGACGTGATGCGTCTCACAACCATGTCGAATATTATCCTGACGAGCGGAATAACTCTGTCCGTATCCGATGCCGGCAGTACCAGATACAGATCAACGGGAACCTCGCGGGCCAGCAGGTCGTCGATACGGAAATCGCAATGGTTTGTGTTTCTGCCGATAATCGGGTCACGGTAGAGGGCCAGATTGACGACGACCGTGGACAAGACGCTGGAGCGTTCTTTGTCCGCCTTGTTCAGCATCTCGCGTCCGCCGGCCGCGATGAAGATATGTATCTCGTCCCCGCCCGTCGCATGGGGAGCCAGGCCGCGCAGCCGGGCGGCATGATCCTCCTCGATCATCTCCTGGAGCAGCTCGTCGATTGTCCGGTTCTCATCGGCAAGCATCAAAGACAAATCCGTCAGCGTGGCCGGCCGTTCATGCTCCGACCAGATCATCACGCAGCAATGCAGTATGGCCGGAGCCAGAAACGCAAAACCGGATTTGGACCAGTGATCATCGAGCCCCTTGCCCAGGGGATCAACGAGCAGCAGGGCCAGATTCTGGGCGTCACTGATGGCGTGCTCCGAGAAAAGGTGCAGTTCCTCCAGAGGGTTGAAGGCCGCCGAGTTCCCGCTTGGGTCCGTCGGGTCAAACCGCAGGACTGTGTGCCCCCGGGATTTGCGCCAGCCGCTTGTCAGAGCCCAGTTTTCACCCTTGATGTCCAGAATCAGGGATGGCCCAGACCACGACAGCAGGGTGGGCAGGATCAGCCCCACACCTTTGCCTGATCGGGTCGGCGCAAAGGCCAGCACATGTTCCGGGCCGTCATGCCGCAGATACATGATCTGCCGCGATTTCGGCGGAACATAACCGCCTATGTACACGCCCCTGCCCTGCAGGTAGCCCATGTCCCCGACTTCTTTCCGCGTGGCCCATCTGGCCGACCCATGCAGTTTTCTGTTGCCCTTCATGCCGGCCTGGGATGCGGCATACGCCATCACCAGAGCCTGCGGCAGAAAGAAAATCAGCAGGCCGTAATTACTGGCCTGATCGATCACGCCATGAGGATCGCCAAACCGGAAGTACCAGGTCACAACGGACCACGGCGCATAGACGGGATACCCGCCGGCACGGAACCAGGGCGCGCCCAGAGCGGCGGCATGGCCGTACCGGACGGCCGTCAGCTCCGTCACGGTCCACAGGGCAATGACTCCAAGGGAAAAGGCAAAGAGAAGGTACAGCCAGCGGAAGGATGAGGATCGCTGCTGGTCGGGGAGACCATAGTCCTGTGATTTCATATCAGCACCTGCTTGACATGGTGTCGTTAGGTAGTACTGCCTGACTTATGAACAGCAAGCAGCGGAAGACGCTGGAAGCCATTTTTGCCGACCCGATTCGATCCGGTATCCCATGGGCGGATATTGAAAGCCTTTTCGTAGCCCTTGGCGCTGAAATCACGGAAGGAAGAGGCTCTCGGGTACGGATCAGCCTTAATGGCGTGCTTGCTACGTTCCACAGGCCGCACCCGGAAAGAAACACAGATAAGGGAGCCGTGAAATCGGTCAGGCGTTTTCTGGAAACTGCGGGAGGAGAAATATGAATTGCCTGAATTACAGAGGCTATACCGGATGCTTTGAGTATGATTCCGAAGCGGATATTTTTCATGGAGAAGTTCTCGACCTGAACGATGTCATTACGTTTCAGGGCCGCTCCATTGATGAGCTTAAAGCCGCTCTGAAAGATTCCGTGGAAGATTACCTTGAGTTCTGCACCACAGAAGGAAAAACCCCGGAAAAGCCTTATTCCGGACGTTTCAACCTGCGTATTGCCCCTGATCTGCATCGGCGGGCAGCTGCTGAGGCGGGAAAAAACCGCAAGAGCCTCAACAGCTGGGTCGCCGATGTCATCAGAGATGCCGTCTACCCCTGAAACCATTCTGTTTCCCACCATAGTCATAGAAGAAATCAGGCTATGAACGTAATGATGTACAAAAATTACACTGCGGCGATTGAATACAGTGAAGAGGATGGCTGCCTGATTGGCCGTTTGCAGGGAATCCGCGATATAGTAAGCTTTCATGGTGATTCTGTAGAGGCGATTCGCGCCGCTTTTGAGGAGGCGGTGGATTTTTATCTGGAGTCCTGCGCGAAAGCAGTCAAGGAGCCACAGAAGCCTTATTCCGGACGTATTATTCTTCGTATGCCGCCGGAGCTTCATGCTGAGCTTGATGTCCGGGCACGCATGAACGGGAAAAGCCTGAATGCCTGGCTTGTAGGGGCTCTGAATGATTCTCTGCATTCTCACCCCTGAAGCCGTGTTGTTCTGCCTGTAGCTTTCCATAGTCAGCATTCTCTATGTTGGCCAAAATAGACGGAAATGACTATGTTGCTTGGCACACCTAACGCCAGGCCGTGTATGGCTGTTCAAAAGTGATGTCTTTTGTCGCCACGATATTGAACTGGTACCCGGGGCGGATTTCCAGTGTCGGCTTGATGTTGATGTTGCGTTCGAGGAGCCTGGTCGTCGCCTGCCCCAGCTGAGACGCCAGAGCCGTACCCAGCTCGCCCTGGGCTGTTATCTTGTCGCTGTCGTTGTCCGGCGTCAGCTTATCAACACTGTACGACATGCCGCCGGTGATAAGCGCCATCATCACCGCACTGCCGAATATCCGCAGATAGTGATTATCCACCTTGTCTTCGTAGCCGGCATAGCCGGCCATGTCCGTGCCGGGCATGGCGCCGAGCGTCACGGCCGATCCGTCCGGGAAGACCACCCGGTTCCAGGCGACAAGCACCCGGCGCTGACCGTAAACGATGCGTGAATCATAGGCTCCGAAGAGTCTGGCTCCCTGCGGGATAAGCAGATGCTGGCCCGTGGCCGTGTCGAAAACATTCTGGGACACCTGGGCGATAATGCTCCCCGGCAGATCGGAGTTGATGCCGGTCAGCATCACGCCCGGAATGACCGTGCCGGTCTTGATTTCAAGATCGGCCCCGGCTTTGCGGGTATAGGGCAGCTGCCAGTCATCTTCCCGGCTCACCCGGTTCATGAAGTTTTCTTTGTCCAGGTCCGCCTGGTTTTCAGGATTCCCGGCCGCATCCACTGCGGCCGCCTGCCTTTTTTCCCTTGTGCCGGCGTCCGCCTGCTCTCTCTCGGTTGATCCGCGTTTCACTGTCGTCATGGGCGACGCCAGGGCCACAAAATAGGCGTCCCTCTTGCGCCGGCGGAGGTCCTCACCTTCGGTGTCCCTGGGCGGTTCAGCCTTCTGGACAACAATCAGGGGCTCGTCATTTTCCTGCGGCACCGATGCCAGGCCGGATGACTCCGGCTGGGGCAGGGACAAACCGCTGGCGTCGCTCGGCAGCAACGGCCGCGTTTCCGTCGGCACCTCGACTTTCTTCTGCTCCTCTTTCTCCTTGGGGTTGTGGGCGAAGTTGACGGACCAGACCAGGGCGGCCGCAAGAATAAGCAGCATCACGGCCACCACATAGAGCGGCTTTTTGCTCATCTTCGTGACCGCCGGCCTCCCGGACAGTTCGATTCCCTGCGGATCGTCGCTCATGGCCGCACCCCCAGGCTTCTTCCCGCTTCCGGCTCGCCGCCGGATGAATATGTCCGCGCGAAGGTCTTGCCGTCCGAAAGCCGCAGGCGCAGATACCAGACGTTTTCTTCCAGGGCATCGAGCGTATAGGCCAGCGTCAGCGCCTTGCCGGGAGCCGTGGCGATCCGGAAGCCCTTCGCACGCAGGCCGGACTCCAGCGCGGCCGCAAAGGCATTCTCATCCTGCCCGGCCTGCGCCGGTTCCAGATGAATGGACGTGTGCCCGGGCGGATATGTCGCGGCCAGCAGGGCCACCGCGTCTTCCGCGATGGCCGCCGTGCCGGCAGGCGGCTCGGCAGCACACCAGGACGGGCCGGACGGCATGCGCCTGGCGCAGGCCGCAAGGCAGAGCAGCAGAAAAACAAAGGCTATCCGGCGCATTACCTGTCCCTCCTTACTTCCACTTTCTCCTGATCGCCGCCCACGCCGATGACCAGGGCGATCCGTTCAAAAAGACCATCAACAACCATGGTCCTGTCTTTGACCCGGTAGTTGACCAGTACGTCCTTGCCGCTCTTGCGGACCAGGAGCACGGGCATTTCTCCGGAGGTGGACTTTTCAGGCAGCCGGATGAATGTCTGTCGGCCGTCATCGTAGACGTGTTCAGGCTTCCACGGGGCTTTCCCTTTGACCACATAGCCGAAATTCAGCCGGGAAAGGTCTGTCGGCCGCCCCTGGGCGTCCGTTGTCGATTCCCATTTCTTCTTCTTTTCATCAGCCCGCTTCTGATGCGCCGCACGGGCCAGCAGCTGGTCCGAATAAAGAAAGCCCACATACGGCGTGTGGCCGGATTTGCGCGAAATCAGACGCAGGTGGTAAACCCGCCGGTCCGTGGTGACCACGGCTGAGCTTTCGAGCCCTGAATCCACGGGCTTGATGAACAGATGCACCGTCTCGTCAGGCCCGGTCGATGACGATCCGGTTTCAACCATCCAGCGGGCGGAGTCGCCCACCACCACTTCATTGACGACTTCGCCCGGCTCCAGTTCCACATCGCAGATATTAAGCGGCGATGCGATGATCGTCGGCAGCGCGGCTCCATGCATGAAAACCATCTTGCCCCGGTCGGCCATGACCGGGGCGGGCGTCCTGGACTTTGCCCATTTCGCAGCCATCTCCAGAGCCTGCTGCTCCTTGTCCGACAGCGGCACATCTGGAGAGAGGTAGGAGGGATGGACTCCAAGGGAAGAAGATTCGGCCGTTTCCAATGCCGGAGGATAACCTTCTCCAGCGGTGGCCAGTGTCGGAAGTACAGGAAGCACAAGCAGGAGGAAGAGAATTTTTTTCATGATGTCAGTCCATTATACGGGTTGTTGAAATTTCGATGATATGCAGCCCCGAGGGGTTGTTGAGCATCTGTTCCTCTGTCGTCGGCGGATCGAGCTGCACCCGGACCATGGCCGCGAAGCGGCTCTGCGAGAGCAGAATGCCGGCGTGATTGCGGACCGTCTCCGTCCATTCAACGCGCCAGGAATCCGGGCTGACCGGCAGTGGCAGGCTCTGGACATTGACCTGCACCAGGCGGCCCTGCTTGGCGATCTCGTACGGATTGTTATGGTTATACCACTCGGCCAGCACTCCCTTTGCCGCGCCGACAAAGTAATGAGACAGGCGCCTGATCATCTTCTTCTGGAGTTCGTTGTCCGCTGTGACCGTGCGCCAGTCGCTGATGCATGCCGCAATATCCGCCTGTATGGCGCGTTGCGGCGATGTCGTGACATGATCAGCGCGGGCCACGGCGGACCACTGGCCGATCTCGTTTATTGCGATGATGTACGGCACGACTTTGGCCTGCGTGAGCTGCATGATGTTCGCGGACAATGACAGCAGTGCAATCCCGATGGCGCACCATGCCGTCATCCGCCACTGTGCGGACCGTTTGATGTATGACCCGTACCTTTCGAGCCATTCCTCCCGGGCGGACAGATAGACGTTCTCTGTCTTTTCTGCGGGTGCCCGGTCCCGAGCGGTTTTTTTTCTGTCCCAGAGCATGGTTATTCTCCTTTCTTGTCCTTCATGGCTGCGGCTTCAATCCGGTCCCGGAGCCTGGTGCCCATGGACGGACTCTTCTGGTCCGCCGCCTGCTGCCGGGCTTTGAGCAGTGATCCGGCCATATGCGTCATTTTTCCGAGACCCGTGGCCCCTTCCATGTTTGCCAGCTTGTTTGCGCGCAGCAGATTTGCCGCGCCTCCGCCTGCCGCCTGTGCGCCCATGCCCGCGCCCACCGCACCGCCGAACATGGCCGCTCCCGCTGCCATGCCGGTGCTGATCAGGCTGTTGCCTCCGACATGCGCGCCGTTTATGATCCCGGCAGCAATGTCCGGCAGGCTCTTGACCAAAGCTAAGACGACCACCGCACTACCTACTAGAGTCACAAGATCGATCGCCTCTGTACCTGTGGTTTTGAACTCCTTGATAAACTGCATGGATATACCTATAACTAACTGTAGTACGAACAATTTAAATGCTACAGATAGGCAGTAACGCATTGTATTAAGAGCATAATCTTTAACTAAACTAGATCCTCCAAACCCAAGAAGGATAACAGCCGCATTTAATGCAATGTACGATTCTGCTTTAATGATTATAATTTGAGCAGCCATGAGCGCAAAGCAGACCATCAAGACGATGGCTGTGATGGTGAGGGCCAGAGCATCAATAGGGCTCCAGCCACTGATTTTGTCCGTTATTTTCATGATAATTTCAATGCCAACTAAGAATGGTGAACTATCGATCTCCGCTCCTCCGACTTCGGTTCCTATTTTTAACAATCCCTTGATTATTGCATTGGTCCATGGCTGATAGTAGCGTATGACAGAGAATATAAATCCGGAAAATAATAATACAATTATAAATTGTTTGAAAATATCTTGGACTTGATCTCTATTCAGCGCCATGCGAATTCCAAATAGAGCTATATCCAAAATAAGAAATAACTTAAATATACTAATGGCATATACGTTCAGTTTTGCTCCTATTTCTTGAGCTGCCGGAACGAAGTTTTGAACGATACGATCAATTAGATCTTGATTTGGAGCATCCGCAGCAAAGGCATTGCTTGAGAATAAAAGAAATACTATAAATATAAAAAACAACGGAGGTACATTTATGCGAGCCATTATTTTTTCAATCCTCATAATGTTTACGTTTTCTGCTTGCTCTGACTCAACACCGACAGTGGAAGCGCCTTCAGACGAATCATTGAAAAAACTTGGATACGTCCGCAGAGATGATATACCAGAGGACATTACAGAGAATGCTACTCATGAGAGAGTTCATGGGACAAACATATGGGGGCCAAAACCAAAACCACTTCCATAACTACGGAAGAGCTGTCGGCTCCTTTACCGTCATCCCCTTCACGTCTGTAAAAGAGCGCCACTTTTCCGCGCTGACCTGTTCCATCTTTTCAGCCTTCTGCTGGCTCGCCAGGTCGGACTGGACTCGTGTCGCAACGAGTTCTCTGAGCTGGCGGGCCTCGTTTATCTGGATCGTCGCAAGCTGATTGCCGGCCTGGAGTGCCTGCATCTGGCCTTCCGGCGTGGATATGAGTTCGTTGATGTATTCCTGTAATTTTTCTGTGTCGTTTTGCAGTTCGGCAAGCTGGGAGCCGGAAAGCTGGAAAGTCGCCCTGGTCGCAATATCAACGCGGTCGGACCACCTGTCCCAATACTCTTTGTAAGCCGCGTTCGCGGCCGCGATCTCTTCCGGGCTCTTCGCTCTGCCGAGACGTTCAGACTCCGGGCGGCGTTTGTACATTTCAACAAATATGTCACCCAGACCTATTATATCGCCACGCATGGTCTGAAGCTCGGCTGTGCGTCTCGCAAGATGAAGTAATGTTTCTCCAAGTTCCAAAAGCAGATTGGGCTTCAGCTTCCTGGTATTTTGCAGCATATTTTCATACTGCTTGATATTGTTCTGGAGTATTTCAATCTGCTTTTTTGTCTGAATGACGCTCTCTCCATACTGTTTGTTCAGCACAGCAAGCTGCTCAAGATTTGTAATACGGTCTAAAAGCTGAATGAATTGATTGCTGCAATTCACGCAGAACACTGTCCGTGCAGCGAAAGAATTTACTCCAAAAAGAAGAAGAATGATAAATATCAATGCCTTTTTCATATTTCCTCCCATGTATTCCGCCAGTCTTTATTTCCAATGATCTCTTTTATGTGGTTGATGCTTTTCTTGTCAGATGACCCTATCCATCGAAGTGTCTTTTTACCCAGGGCAAGCTGTACAAGTCTTCTTCCCTCTGGAGTAATGATATAATAATCCCGTTTCTGTGTTGACGTTGCGACAATATCAATCTGTCGGGAATTAAGCCCGATGTCCGTATACAGGTCTCTCTGTGTCTCCTGATTTGCGGATATATTTGGCAGCAGTATTTTCGTCGGGCAGGATTCAACCAGAACGTCAAGGATTCCGCTGTGCCTGGCATCGGACAGGCTTTGTGTCGCCAGCACGACCGCGCAGTTGGCTTTCCGCAATACCTTCAGCCATTCGCGGATTTTCGCCCGGAACACCGGGTGCCCGAGCATGACCCAGGCTTCGTCCAGGATCAGCAGGGCGGGCGAGCCGTCCAGAGCGGATTCAATACGGTGGAAGATGTACATGATGACAGGCAGCAGGTTCTGGTCGCCCATCTTCATCAGTTCCTCGATCTCGAAAACCATGAAAGAGGACATGCCCAGGCTGTCGGTCTGGGCGTCAAGGAGGTGCCCCATTGCGCCTTCGGTCGTGTAGTGGGCGATGGCTTCCTTCACTTCGATATGTGGGACGATATGCCGGAAATGGGAGAGCGAGCGCATGTGCGGCGGCTGATCCCGCAGCAGCATCATTGCATCGTGGATGGCCCGCTTGTGGGCGGGCAGGACCTGCACGCTCTGTAGCTCCATGAGCGAAGCAATCCATTCTTCCGCCCAGCTCACGTCCGTGTCTGAATCCAGATATTGCAGCGGTGCGAAGGCAAGATCCCCATGCCCGACATCGTAATGATCGCCGCCAGCGCCGGCGCAGAGCGGGAACAGGCTCATGCCCTTGTCAAATGCAAAGATCTTTGCCCCCTGGTAGCATCTGAACTGCGCCGCGATGAGGCCCAGCAGGGTAGACTTGCCCGCCCCGGTGGGGCCGAAAATCAGGGTATGACCAACGTCGTCCACGAACAGATCAAACCAGAAGGGCGTTGAGCCGTCTGTTGTGACCACGGCCAGGCACCGGGAGTTTTTCGGGAAACGGGGATTCTGGCAGACCGGCTGCCCGGTCCACGTCGTCGAAAGCGGCAGCAGGTCCGCCAGATTGAGGCTGTTTATGAGCGGCCGCCGCTGGTTCGCGTAGCTGTTCCCCGGCAGGGACCCCAGCCAGGCTTCCACTGCATTGATTGATTCCTTGCGGCAGCCGAAGCCGATGCTCTGTATGACACGGCGCAGCTCCCGCGCATAGTCGTCCAGGGTTTCTTTCGACGTGTGCATGATGACGACGCAGGATGATAGATAACCGGCGCTGACCGTGCCGCTCTGGACTTCGGCCTTGGCCTCCTCCGCGTCCTCACGCATCGCCAGGGCATCCCGGTTGGCGCGCGCATTCGGGTTGTTGAAGAACTGGTCGAAGAACCGGAATACCTGCTGATTCCAGCCTTTGACATATGTCGTGATCTCCCGTGTGGCGTCGTATTGGCTCAGGCAAATGTAGCGGGTCGTGTAACGGTACTCGAAGGGCAAAGCATCGAGGGCGGACAGCATCGCCGGCCACGACTCCTGCGGCAGGCCGTCGATGGAGATGACCGCAATATGCTTGTCGCCGATCTTCGGCTCGATGCCGCCGATGAAATCCTGATTGCCGAGAACGGCATCCAGGTACATTGGAGTTCTGGGCACGCGGATGCGATGCAGCTCTCCGGATATGAAGGACTCCAGATAAGAGAGAAGCTCGGAATAAACAGCCCGGCCGGCATCATCTTCAACCGTGTATTCCGTGAGCCGGACAAGGGTCAGGATAGATGCCAGAGCATCTTCCAGCTCGGCCAGCACTGTCTTGAAGTAGTTCAGATTCTTGAGCGTGACCGC
The DNA here is from genome assembly GCF_001553625.1 of Desulfomicrobium orale DSM 12838. GTDB lineage: Bacteria > Desulfobacterota > Desulfovibrionia > Desulfovibrionales > Desulfomicrobiaceae > Desulfomicrobium > Desulfomicrobium orale. The sequence goes on along the minus strand of NZ_CP014230.1, from coordinate 2,630,288 downwards.
GCCGCCGGTGTGCTTCATAAAGCGCGGCTTGTAGGTGACGATGACGGTGGTGGACGTGCTGTAGCAGACATCCTGCCCGAAGAACGCCCGCCGTTCGTCATCAATCGCCTGGGTGACCGGATCGGGAAAACGCGACATGGATGCATGCGGGTATGCCTGTTGCGTATTCCTGGCAGCGGAAACATGCAGCATCCAGCCTGTCCCGAGGCTCTTCACTGCATTGTTGAACTGGACGGCAACATAGTTCAATTCTTCATGCGTGGAACTGTCCGTATCCCTTCCGCGCACTTCCCATCCCGCAAGAAATGATCCGTCTTTCTGCAGGACAATGCCCGGATCAATAAGCCCGGCATATGTCAGCAGATCAGGCAGACCTTTCGCTTTGGTCCGGAAATCAGACAACGCTAGCATTTATAGCCTCCAAGACTGCCCCGCCACCTGGATGACTTGGCAAGATAGACTGGCTGCTGCGAGACGTGCCGCAACCAGACTTTCGTCATGATCGGATCACGCTGCGCCATGCCGCGCAGGCAGAAGATCGCCACAATCCAGAACAGTATCGACACTGTTATGGAGAGAAACGTCAGCCCGCCCAGGCCCACGAGCAGCGCAATAAGGGCGCTGATCATCACGGGTTCGCGCTCCCCGCCCAGCACATGGGCCTGACGGTGCAAAGACTGATGTATGGTCCGGGTCTCCATTAAATAACCGCGCCGGAGAAAGAAAAGACGCTGTTCACGATGCTTGCGGCAAAGGCAATGAAACTGATGCCGAAGACCACAGAAAGGAGCAGCTTGAATGCTCCGGAGATGTCATCCTTGTTCAGGATGAAAATGACACCGCAGAGAGCCATTGCGACGATGGAAATCCATTTACCTGCCGGACCGGTTATAGTGTTCACAACTTTTTCGAGCGGGCTGGAAAATTCAGATATGCCGCCGCTTGCCAAAGCAAATTCAGGAAGCATGAAGAAAATGACTCCAAGGAAGAAAAAGAAGAATGCTCTAGGCTTCATAAATGACCTCCGTATTGTAGGTTAAGGTTGCAGAATCAAAAGAATCCACACGCATCATGTTTGAAATACGCCGGATACCATCCGTTGTTTTTTCCATATAGACGATAAGATCCACAGCCCGCCCTATGAGCTTTTGCTTGGAGCCAAGCCCGGCTTCTTCGACGATCTCTTCAAGGCGTTCCAGCGCCTCTTCCGCGCTGTCGGCGTGGAATGTGCCGATGCCGCCGGGGTGGCCGGTGTTCCAGAGCTTCAAAAGCTCCAGAGCTGCGGCGTCGCGGACTTCGCCTATTAAAATGCGGGTGGGATTGTAGCGCATGCAGACCTTGGCCAGCTGGCGCAGTCCGATTTCCGCCCCGGGAATCGAACTGGTCCGCAAGAAGACCTTGTTTTTGCTGGTGCATTGCAGCTCTGCCGTGTCTTCGAGGATCACCAGACGGTCATCCGGACAAAGCGCGGAAATGCGGTCGATGATCGCATTGACGAATGTCGTCTTCCCGGAGCTGGTGCCGCCGACAACAACGATATTTTTTCTGTGGGCCACGGCGTCGGTGATGATCCCGATGCCTTCGGTGGTAATCGAGCCAGCCGCCCGGTATTCCTCCAAAGTGAAGACCTTGGAGGCTTTTTTGCGGTGTGTGAAACTCACACCCGGCCCGACGATCGGCGGAAATGCGCCCTCAAACCTGGCACCATCCAAAGGGAATTCGCCTTCCACGATGGGCGTTTTGTCTGTGACCACGACACCGAGGGCCGAGGCCACCAGGGACAGGATCATCTTACCCTGGGACAGCGGCAGGGAACCAATGCATTCCTGGCCGGCACCATACCTTTCTACCCATAACGTCCCGTCAGGATTGAGCATTGTTTCGATGATCCCGGTATCTTCCAGCGCCCCGAGCAGCAGAGGGCCGCAGTTATGACGCAGGCTTTCGATGAGCCGCTTGTCTGTACTGACTCCGTATACCTGGTTATCCATAAGCTCTCCCGATCAGCACAAGCACATTGACGATTGCTGACAGTGCAATGATGCCAGTGCACCACCTTAAATCACGTTGAAATGTCACATAATCCTTCAGATTTGATTTAAGCTTGTTGACTGTTGTTTGTGATAATGCATCCACAATCTGTCCGGCATTATCTCCGATCATCTTTTTCAGGGCATCTCCATGCTTGTTGTGCATCTCTTTGAGCTGATTAAGATATGCGTTGTGGATGCTCACAATCATCATAATCGGATCATCCTTGGGGATATACGTCTTATGTATTTCAGCAAGCCGCTTGCTGATCTCTTCCATGTTTATCGAATAATCTTCATGGATAAGATATTCTGGATTTGTTTCTTTCATGATACGAATTCAGTCTGTTGCATGATTGAAATGATCTGATTCCAGTATTTGTTAAGTCTTGAGCGCACGACGATATTTTTACTGGATTCAATGCCTTCTCTGAAGCTCATACGCTTTGCGCAAAGCTCCTCGATGTCTTTGCCGAACGTCGCCGGATTGACCTCGGGCAGCTGGATTATTGTGTTTATCTGATGTTTGTGGTCGTCATAAATCTGAAAATCAGTGAAAGTAGCACCGTCAACCTGTATGTCTCCAAAGAAAGAATTAAGCCACACGACTATCTTTTCACTTGGATATGACATGAACATTGCCTTGAGCCCCTTGACGGTATCTGTAAGGGCCTGTCCTCCGGTGATAATTGCATGAAAATAGATAGTTGACCCGTTATCAGAAAGAAGTTTTACTATATCATTCTCACGGATATATGCATTCAATGCGACAAATGATGATGCCCCATTGTCAACTATGACATGCGAGTGTTCAGGGAAGGAAACTATATCTTCAATAACGCTGTCAAAAGCACGGGAATTTATGTTATCGCCTTTCATTATATCGACACGCGAGACATCAAATTCCTTGTATCCTTTCAGAGTGGCATTGATCGGATCGGCATCAAAAGCATACACTTCTTTGCCAAAATGATATTTCAATGCCTGATATAATAGAGAAGAGATAAAGGATTTACCTACACCGCCTTTACCCTGTTGAATGAAATGCACTGTGGCCATTTTATTTTACTCCTTTGGTTTAATTAGTTTGCTTTCTAGGTATGAATCTGGATTACAAGGGTCTTTGACCTTGCTTTCTCCAATAATAGGTGGAGAAGATGTTTTGTTTTTATTTTCTTGTTTCGTATGATTATTTTTATGTTCAATATTTTCAGAGCTTTTCTGAAGTCTTTCCTTCGCTTTCCTGTAATGGAATGCGAATGTTGTATATGCCATCTTTATTCCCTTTTCTTGTGAAAGTATCTCATGAACTACTTTTAGTGGATATCCTTCTGCGATCATATTTTTTATGGTTTCTTCGTTTGCAATGAATTCAACTTTTGCAATATTTCTGCTCAATCTTTTCTTCTTCATGGCGTATTCCCTTATTCTCCTAAATTTATGCACAATTATATTATGCGATAGTGTGATTCCAGGACACATTTTTGAGGAAAGTCAGGAGATCACTACCCATTTCTGGATGCAGTGATACTCCTCTGGCCTTAAGAAATCGGTAAAGACCGAATGCCTGGCTGCGCTTTGATTTATCTTTGAGCCCCAAACGTCCTTCCAGCTCCTGAAATTCCTTGATTTGCGTTGGAGAAACATTGCCCCACTCTTCCGTGTGTTTTTGAATTGCGGCAACTTGCTCCGCCCGGGCTATTTCTTCGGCAGACGGGCGCGGCGAGGTGATCGGCGCGCCGGCAAAGTCATCTGCCCAACGCCGGCCGGACAACCAGGTTTCAAGATTGGGGATATAGCGGCCGCCCTCATTACTCGGCGACCACGCCGGATTCTGCTCCCTGTTGAGCTTAATGGCTGCAAGGATCACTTCCAGCTTCGGCAGTGTGCCTTGCTTCCATAGCCGCCTGAATTCTCTCCAGGCTTTTTCGCGCGAGACGAACCTTGGCGGCCGAGGGTAGGCGGCCCAGACCTGCGTGAACGCCTCTTCCGCTTTAACATCACGAAAAGAAGACGCATCCCGCGCCACAGGCGCAGGAGGAACGGCGGGAACAGGGGAGGGAGAGGGGTGTCTTTTAGGTTCTGTATTAATATTATTATATATGCCGCAAATTTTGCGGTCACCGGCGCAAAATTTCTCTTTTTCATCGGAATTATTGTCCTCTTTTTGGAGCCCAAGGGCTTCCCACTCCACATGGTAGCATCCCTGGTCATCTTTCCGGATCAGTCCTGTTTCGATCAGACTCCTGATATAGTTCCGAGCACTGCTTTCGCTTATCCCAAGCTGCTCAGCAAACCATGTGGTTTTGGCGAAGCATCTGCGTCCATTCCTTCGGAATGCTGCGATAAGGGCAAAGACATTCTTTGCCCCTAAAGAGATTTTTTGCTTCGCAAGTAATTTGAATGGCACAATAGGTCCCTCAAAATTGATTCCAGCATAAAGAGTTGCTGTAGCCATTACAGACCGTCCTTACTTTTTTGCCGGAAAAAGGGTAAAAAAACAGAGCCCAGGTCAAAATTGTACTTGACGGGTTATAGCCAAACGGCTATTAAGGGACCGTCCTTACTTAATAAGGGCGGTTCTCCGCTCTGCTTAAGCTCCTTGGCGGCCACCTCGGAGCTTTTGTTTTTCCAGCTAGCCTATACTTCCTGTCCTGTTCTCACGTTGCAGATACTGGCTGGCATCATCAGTCTACGGCCACCACGCCGCAGAGACGCCCAGGGGCGTTTCGCCTTGGGTTGGATGAGAGCGAAGCGGCATCCCTGGTGTCCGCTGCGTGGCTGCAGAAAAAAGAGCGCAAAAAAGCCCGCCTCGGCTGAACGCCAAAGCGGGCTTTTTTTTGGAGGGGGCGAAAGGAAAAAACAAAAGCGCAACAAATATCCAGTTATTCTGGATAGTTATTGCGCCATTTTGGACTGGCGTCCCCAAGGGGATTTGAACCCCTGTTATCGGCGTGAAAGGCCGGTGTCCTGGACCTAGCTAGACGATGGGGACGCTTGGCTGGGCGACTTAGATTCGAACTAAGATTGACGGAGTCAGAGTCCGCTGTCCTGCCGTTGAACGATCGCCCAGCAGAGAGCGTTCCCCGTATGAAAAGGTTCTCTCGGTGTCAAGCGAAGATGCTCTCACCAGGAGCCTCCGGTCTTCAGATCCGGGCGGTAGATGGTCTGCAACACGAGAATGTCCGAATCGGAAAAAAGCCCGTTCTTTTCCTCCTGCGGCTGGCGCGAGTTGAGTACCGTGGAGCGGGCTCGGGTAGGATGCCCCAGGACACCCAAGGCGTGCAGAAACTCATGCCGTACCACCCAGAGTTTTTGTCCGCCCGATGTCTGGAAGTCCAGGTGCAGAATAATATCCGCCCGCCGGATTTTTCCGCCCGGTGAATGAGCTACCAGTGTCATGCCGCGGATGAGGTGCCCGTACTCCGTCCATCCGGCGCTGTCGGAGGTCGCCTGGAGGATGGCCTCCTGCCATTCCTGGTGTGAATCGGTCAGGTAGATGCGCAGATTGGCCGAACCGATGGAGGACGTCTGGGTGATGGACAGATGCGGGACAATGCGTTGGATTTCATTGACGACTGTAGCGATGTAGTACTGTCCTTCGAGCCGGTCCTTGCCGCCGACCCAGAATCTGATGGGCTCATCGAAGCGGGTAATGGTGCCCGTGGGGATGTAGTCCCTGAGGACTTCATCGGAAGCGGCGCAGAGGCTTGCGGACATCAGGAACAGAAGTGTCAGAAGGAAGCGCACGGTCATTATTTTTCCATCATTTCCGGGTTGAAGTGTTTGACATAAGCCCGGTAGCAGGCGCTGACTGGAGAGGCCGGGTCCATGCACGGCAGCAGGTTGCCCAGTGGAGCGGGCGCTGGAGGGGCGATCCTGCGCGGAGCGGGCGACAGCAGGGGGGCGTCCAGAGCGGGGCGGCCGCCCATGAGTTCCATCTGCACTTTCTGAAAATACGTGTTGCCCAGAAAAGAGTTGGCTTTTTCCAGAATCTGCGGGCCAAAGTAGGACAGCTCCTGCATGACCAGCGAGTTGGCCGCACCCAGCAGCATGGTGGTCTTGCGGTGTCCCAGAGGGCGGACGAACTGGGACATGTCCGGGCCCAGAACCTCCGGCCAGTGTCGCCACAGCCGGGCGATGGCCAGTTCCAGCAGGGCTTCTGGCGAGTCCAGAAACTTGTCCAGGGCTTCGCTCGCGGAGTGGATTTTCCGGGTGCGCGTGTTCATGAACGCTGTTCGTACAGGGCCTTCCGGTTCCGGGCAAGAGAGGCTTGACGGTATGTGCCGGACAATGTAGCGCACGACAGATCAAAATATCTTGATATATCATTTTATGAAAATCCTCCTGCAAACCAAGGCACTTGCCGATGAAACCAGATTACGCCTGCTGGGCGTGCTGGCCCGCCATGAACTGAATGTGGGTGAGATCGTTCAGGTCATGGGCATGGGGCAGTCGCGTGTTTCCAGGCACCTGAAGATTCTGGTGGATGCGGATCTGGTGGCCTGTCAGCGGCAGGGGATGTGGGCTTTTTATTCCGCACAGCGGACCCGGAGCGCTCTGCTGCGCGCGGTTCTGAACGAACTGGCGGACTTCCCCAGCCATCGGGCAGACATGCAGGCCGCGGAGCGGGTTCTGCGGGAACGCAGGCATTCCACTGCACGTTTTTTCGACGAGATAGCCTGGGACTGGACCCGGTTGAGCCGGGAAATGCTGGGAGATTTCGACCTGAGCGAAGTCATTGTGCAGCGGGCCGGGAAGGGCGGGACCGTGGTCGATCTGGGATGCGGTCCGGGACTTCTGCTGGAACGTCTGGCCGGGACAGCGGAGCAGGTCATCGGCGTGGACAATTCTTCGCGCATGCTGGAGGCGGCGGCCAAGCGTCTGCCGGACAGCCCCGGCGTGAGTCTGCGCATCGGCGATCTGGAACATCTGCCCCTGCGCGACGCGGAGGCGGACGCGGCGGTCATGTCTTTGGTGCTGCATCATCTGGCCGCACCTCAGGACGGTATTGTGGAGATGGGCCGTGTGATCCGTCCCGGCGGGCTGGCTGTTCTGGCCGATTTTCTGCCGCACGCCAATGAAACTCTGCGTACCCGGTACGGGGACCGCTGGCTGGGCTTCGCTCTGGACGATCTGTGTGACTGGCTCGGCCGGGCCGGATTGCGAATGCTTGAAAGCGCATCTCACGAGGTCAATCTGGGACTCACGCTGGTGGTACTGACAGCCCGCCGCGACATATCGGCCTGACGGCCGGAAAATTTCCAATAAATATTGAAACCAATGGACCAAGGAGTGAACATGATCCAACCCATTGATTCCGCTCTGGAGTACAAGGTCGCCGACATGAAGCTGGCGGGCTGGGGCTCCAAGGAGATGCAGCTGTCCGAGCGCGAGATGCCCGGGCTCATGGCCCTCATCGACAAATACGGCGCCGAGAAGCCGCTGAAGGGCCTGCGCGTCACTGGCAGCCTGCACATGACCATCCAGACCGCCATGCTCATCAAGACGCTGCACGCTCTGGGCGCGGACGTGCGCTGGGCGTCCTGCAACATTTTTTCCACTCAGGACCATGCCGCCGCCGCCGTGGTGGAACAGGGCCTGGCCAAGGTTTTTGCCTGGAAGGGCGAGACGCTCGAAGAATACTGGTGGTGCACGGAAATGGCTCTGACCTGGCCTGATGGAACCGGCCCCGACCTCATCGTGGACGACGGCGGAGACGCCACGTTGCTGGTACACGAAGGTGTGAAGGCGGAGAAAGATCCCTCTTTGGCGGACCGGCAGACGGACAATCGGGAGCTGCGCTGCGTGCTGGACCGGCTGAAGGAAAGTCTGCGCGTGGACGGGCAGAAGTGGACCAAAATTGCGGCCCGCATCCGGGGCGTGTCCGAGGAGACCACCACCGGCGTGCATCGCCTCTACCAGATGGCCAAGGCCGGAGAGCTGCTTTTTCCGGCTTTCAACGTGAACGATTCCGTGACCAAATCCAAGTTCGATAATCTCTACGGCTGCCGGGAGTCCCTGGCCGACGGCATCAAGCGGGCCACGGACATCATGGTGGCGGGCAAGGTGGTGCTCATCTGCGGATACGGCGATGTGGGCAAGGGCTGCGCCCAGTCCATGCGCGGCTTCGGGGCGCGCGTGCTGGTCACGGAGATCGATCCCATCTGCGCCCTGCAGGCGGCCATGGAAGGTTACGAAGTGACTACCATGGACAAGGGCTGCGAAGAGGCGGACATCTTCGTCACCGCGACGGGTAACTACCATGTCATTCGCGGCGAGCACATGATGCGCATGAAGGACGAGGCCATCATCTGCAATATCGGGCACTTCGACAATGAAATCGATATGGAGTTTCTGGAGAAAACGTCCGGCTGCACGCGGGAGAACATCAAGCCCCAGGTGGACAAGTGGATTCTGCCCGGCGGCAAGAGTCTCATCGTGCTGGCCGAAGGCCGTCTGGTGAATCTGGGATGCGCCACCGGACATCCGAGCTTCGTCATGTCCAATTCCTTCACCAACCAGGTTCTGGCCCAGATCGATCTGGCCAAAAACACATATCCGCCTCAGGTCATGATTCTGCCCAAAATTCTTGATGAGGAAGTGGCGAGACTGCATCTGGCCCGTCTGGGCGCGGCGCTGGAAACTCTGACCCAGGAACAGGCCGATTATATCGGCGTGCCCGTGACCGGCCCCTTCAAGCCGGATCATTACCGTTACTGATCAATTCAAGGAGATTTTCATGATTCTCAACGCGGACCACTATCTGTTCACTTCCGAATCAGTGACCGAAGGACATCCGGACAAGATCGCGGATCAGATTTCCGACGCCGTGCTGGACTGCCTGCTGACGCAGGATCCCCGTTCCCGGGTGGCCTGCGAGACTCTGGTCACCACCGGCATGGCCGTCATCGCCGGCGAAATCACCACCGAAGCCTACGCCGACCTGCCCGAAATCGTCCGCTCCACAGTGCGTGAAATCGGCTATGTCAGCTCGGACATGGGGTTTGACGCCGATACCTGCGCCGTTCTGTCCTCCATCGACAAACAGTCTCCGGATATCGCCATGGGTGTAGACCGGGACAAGCCCGAGGAGCAGGGTGCGGGCGACCAGGGCATGATGTTCGGGTACGCCACCGTGGAAACGCCGTCGCTCATGCCCGCGCCGATCTATTACGCCCACGGGCTGAGCCGCAAGCTGGCCGAGGTGCGCAAGAGCGGCGTTCTGGGCTTTCTGCGCCCTGACGGCAAAACGCAGGTTTCCGTGGAGTACCGCAAAGGAAAGCCCGTGCGGATCGACAACGTGGTGGTGTCTTCCCAGCATACGCCCGAGGCGACCAACGAGGAAATTGCCGAAGGCATCAAGCGGGAGGTCATCTTCAAGATCCTGCCCCAGAACATGCTGGACGAGAACACCCGCATCTATATCAACACCACCGGCCGGTTCGTGGCGGGCGGCCCTCTGGCCGACTGCGGCCTGACCGGACGCAAGATCATCAACGACACCTACGGCGGCATGGGTAATCACGGCGGCGGCGCGTTCTCAGGCAAGGACCCGTCCAAGGTGGACCGCAGCGGCGCCTACATGGCCCGCTACGTGGCCAAGAACGTGGTGGCAGCCGGACTGGCCGGAACCTGCGAAGTGCAGATCGCCTATGCCATCGGCGTGGCCGATCCCGTTTCGGTGCTGGTGACCACCGGCGGTACGGGCGTGGTGCCGGACGAAGTACTGACCAAGGCGGTGACGGAAGTCTTCGATCTGCGGCCCTACCACATTACCAAACGGCTCAATCTGCTCCAGCCCATCTACAGGAAAAGTGCCTGCTACGGACACTTCGGACGCGAGGATGCGCTCTTCCCCTGGGAAGTGACGGATGCTATCGAGGATCTGAAAACAGCGGCCAGAATCTGACCTTCCATCGGTATATTTTTGACATCACGGAGCCGGCCTGTGCCGGCTCCATTCATATTGCGGACGCGCTGCCGGGCGCTGTCCGCAGAAGAAGGGGCCGCATTCTGGGAACAACCGGCTGCCGGAGCGGACCATGGACATTTCCCGATCGCCCATTCATGTGTTGTTGAACGATTGCGCGGGCAGTTACGAAAGCGGCGCAACCCGCGAAATCATCGAGCGCGAGTTGCGGGATGCGGGCAGGGAATACCGCATTATCGGTCTGCATCCCGGACCGGAGCTGTCCCGGGAAATTCCTGAGGCCGTGACGCAGGCGGAAGCCGCAGGTGCCGTGGTGGTGGCCGCCGGAGGGGATGGCACCCTCAACGCCGTGGCCCAGGCCGTGTTTGGCCGGAATATGCCTTTCGGCATTCTTCCTCAGGGAACATTCAATTATTTCGCCCGGGAACACGGTATTTCCCAGGAATTGCCCGTCGCCCTGAAGCAGCTGTTGACGGGCAAGGTTCGCCCCGTGCAGGTCGGGCTGGTCAACGGACGCGTCTTTCTGGTCAACGCCAGCATCGGGCTGTATCCGTTTCTTCTGGAAGACCGGGAAGCGTTCAAGGCCAATCTGGGCCGCAACCGCGTGGTGGCCTTGCTGGCGGCGCTCTACACGCTGCTCCTGAAACAGAAGTTCGTGCGTCTGACCCTGATCGATTCTGAAATAAGAAAATGTGTGCGTACACCCATGCTTTTTGTGGGCAACAATCTGTTGCAACTGAAGCAGTTCGGTCTGTTCGATTCGGAAGTGGCCGCCGCGGAGCCTCATGACCCGGCCCTGTTCGGCGTGACTGTTCATCCGAAAAATCCTTTGCATCTCATATGGATGGCTATTCAAGGGCTGCGCGGCGATACGGAGGGAATCGGGAAAAACATTCTCTGCTTTCCCTTCAGTTCCATGACCGTATCCCGCAATGCTTCCTGGCCGCAGCGGAGCATCAAAGTGGCCACCGATGGGGAAACCTGTCTGATGCACCTTCCCCTGCGCTTTGAAGTGCGCCCCAAAGGGCTTTTTCTGGTGAAGCCCGCGTAGGCCGCCATGACCACATTACTTCATCTTTCGGACACTCACTTCGGTACGGAAGTGCGGTCCGTGGCCCAGGCGCTGAAGCGGCTGGCAAGGGAGGAGGGCGTGAACGCCCTCGTGCTGTCCGGAGATATCACCCAGCGGGCCACGCGGCGGCAATTCATGGCCGCGCGGGAGTATGTCCAGGCGCTGGCCGTGCCCCACGTCCTCGCGCTTCCGGGAAATCACGACATCTCCTTGTGGTGCCCGTGGCAACGTCTGATACGCCCTCACAGTCTGTACCAGGAATTTTTCCCGACGCCTTTTGACAGACACGGCCTGACTTCCCTGGTTTGCCCCGGCGTGACGGTCATCGGCGTGAACACCACCCGGCCGCACAGGCACATCCACGGCGAGCTTTCTTCCGACCAGATTGCCGGAGTGGCCCGGCGTCTTACGGCAGCACCGCAGACACTGAAACTGGTCGCGGTACATCAGCCCGCTCATGTGCTCCATGCGACGGAACGAAGAAACCTGCTGCGCGGAAACATGGAGGCGGCCCTTCAGGCATGGCTGGATGCGGGTGCCGATGCCGTGCTTGGCGGACACATTCATCATCCCTACATTGTGCCGGTATCCGGGAACGGACAGGGGCAGCGGTTGTGGATCATTCAGGCCGGAACGGCCGTTTCCAGGCGGGTGCGGGAAAATTATCCCAACTCCGTCAATCTGATCCGCCGGACGTCAGGCGGCACGGCATGGCAGGCCCAGCGCTGGGACTATTCTGCGTCGGCACAGCGTTTTGAGATGAAGGAACAGATTTGCATCCAAGAGGTGTCGCACCCCTGAGTCCGGGCCGGGTCCGCCAGACGCGGAAAGACATTCCGGCCGCCGGAGCTACACCATTCCCGGCCATGACTCCATCTGCCAGCGCCGCAGGGCACTGAACATGTTGGTGCGGATGCGTTTGTCCCCGCCGCAAAGATCCAGCGCCATCTGGAGGGTCTCGGAGCGGGCGGTTCTATCCTTGGACGGACAGGCATTTTCCCAGACCGGCAACGCCCATTGGCGGCAGGCCTGGGTAATGGTGGTCTTGTCCAGCAGCAGAAGCGGGCGGATCAGCGTCAGGCGCCCGTCGAAATAGTTTTCCCTGGGTGCGAGTCCGTAGATCTTCCCCGTCTTCAGCATGTTCATGAAGAAAGTGGAAACCAGATCGTCGGTATTGTGCCCCAAAGCCAGATGGGTCAGCCCGTATTTTCTGCAAATGCCAAACAGGCGCTTTCGGCGGTGCCAGGCGCAGAAGAAACATGGGGATTTCTTGCGGTTTTCCGGCGAATGGGCGCGCGGTCCGAAATCCGTGACTTCCAGATGTCCGGCCACGCCGTGTGCGCGTATCCATTCGGTCAGCGGCGTGTGGCTGGAGGCGTCAAAGCCCGGATTCAGATGGATGACAAAGAGTTCGATGGGGAAGGGCAGGATCCTCTGCCGCAGGAGCATGACCTGAAGCATGACCCAGCTGTCGATGCCGCCGGACACAGCCAGGCCGATACGTGCACCGGGCCAGGCCATGCCCGCCTGCTGCATGGCTTTTCCGGCCTGAGAGAGACAGAATTGCTGCGCGTATTTGAGTTTGCCCCATTGGGCCATGCCGATCTCCTGGCGGTCTGTTTGACAGTCACGAAAGGGGTATTATTCCAGTGCTGCAAATGTTTTCTGGATTTCTGGGATTTTGCCACGCCGTTTGTGCCGACCCGAAGCTGAAAAAAGTTTTGTGCTGAAGAGACAAGGCCGGATTTTATACCGGCGGGAGCGCGTCGTGTAAAGAATTTTCCGGGTATGGACGGGATTATTCATTGACACGGACAGACTGTGTGGGTAGCTTGCAATGTTATTTTTCAGCCCAGACTTTTGCACGGAAATATCGTTTTCAACCCGATGCATTATGGAGCCGGAGGTTCAATGGCCAGAATAACCGTTGAAGATTGCTTGGAGAAGGTCAACAACAGATTCCTGATCGTGCAGATGGCCATCAAACGGGTCAAACAGTATCACGAAGGGTATGATCCCCTTGTCTCCAGCAGAAACAAGGAAGTGGTGACCGCTCTCCGGGAAATCGCCGAAGGCAAGGTGATGCCGGATGCGGAAAATATCGAGAACTTCAGCTTCGTGACGGATGACGCGCAGGACGAATAATGGCCATTCAGCGTGATTATTACGAAGTTCTCGGCGTGAGCCGGACCGCGTCGGGAGATGAAATCAAGACCGCCTACCGCAAGCTTGCCTTTCATTACCACCCGGACCGTAATCCCGATGACGCCGAAGCCGAGAACAAATTCAAGGAAGCGGCGGAAGCCTATGAAATTCTGAGTGATCCGGGCAAACGCGCCCAGTATGATCGCTTCGGCCATGCAGGCGTCAACGGCCAGGGTTTCGGCGATCATTTCCGCTCGGCCGAGGATGTGTTCAGCGCTTTCGGCGATATTTTCGGCGATTTCTTCGGGTTCGGCACTTCCAGTCGCCGCCGTCCCCGGCAGGGTGCGGATCTGCGCTACAATCTCCACATTTCCTTCCGGGACGCGGCCAAGGGTACCGAGGTGGAGCTGAACATTCCGAAAAAGGAAACCTGCCCCGAATGCGCGGGTTCCGGCTCGGCTCCCGGGCATGAGGCCGAAACTTGCCAGCATTGCCAGGGGCAGGGGCAGGTGACCCAGAGCCAGGGCTTCTTCCGTATTGCCGTGCCCTGCCCGGTCTGCCGTGGCGAAGGCTCCATCATCACGCATCCGTGCGCCAAATGCCGGGGCCTGGGCGTGACCCAGACCGACAAGAGCCTCAAGGTGCGCATCCCGGCCGGAGTGGACAGCGGCAGCCGCCTGCGCCTGCGCGGCGAGGGTGAACCGGGAGAATTCGGCGGACCTCACGGCGACCTCTATGTGGTCATACATGTGGATGACGACAAGGTTTTTGCCCGCCGGGGACAGGATCTGCTCATTACGGTGGATATCTCCATTGTGCAGGCCATTCTGGGCGACAAGATCGAAGTGCCCACACTGGATGAACCCGTGACACTGGAAATTCCCAAAGGCACGCCGTCCGGCAAGATTCTGCGCATCAAGGGCATGGGCCTGCGCCATCTGGGCAGTTCCGCTCACGGCGATCTGCTGGTGGAAATACAGATAAACATTCCGTCCAGCGTGACCAAGAAGCAGGAAGCTTTGTTGCGCGAGTTCGAGAAGCTTGAGGAAGACCGGCCCATGAACAAGGTCAAGGACTTTTTCAAAAAAGCCATGGGCGACTGAGCTCCGGAATCTGGATTTTTACAAGCGCGAACAGGAACAGGCCGGAATCAAGATTCCGGCTTTTTCTTTGCGCCGCTGACAGCCTTCAACCAGACGGCATATCCGGTGGAAAAGAGCCGATACAGGGGAATTCAGGCCGAAGATAACGGAGGAAAAATGGCGGAGCAGAAATTGACGCATGTGGACGCCTCTGGAGAGGTAACCATGGTGGATGTGGGGGACAAGGCGGAAACCAGGCGCAGAGCCGTGGTCCGCACCCGCGTTCTTCTCGGCGCCGAAACATTCGCCTTGCTTCGGGACAGCGCCCTGCCCAAGGGCGATGTTCTGACCACGGCCAAGATAGCCGGAATCATGGCTGCCAAACGGACCTGGGAACTCATTCCCATGTGCCATCCTTTATTTCTGTCCAAGGTGGATGTGCGTCTCACGCCTGTGCCCGCCGATCTGAGCATAGAGATCGAGGCCGAAGCCCGCACAACCGGCCCCACAGGCGTGGAAATGGAGGCTCTCATGGCGGCGCAGGTGGCAGCTATGACCGTTTACGACATGTGCAAAGCCGTGCAGCGGGACATCCGCATCACCGATTGTCGGCTGGTGCACAAAAGTGGGGGAAAAAGCGGCGAGTTCAACGAGGCCTCTGGACTTTCCTGAGGACACGGCCCGGAGTTTTTCATCCGGGCCGCAATATGTCCGTCAAAAGAGCGGCCTTCGACCAGCCCAAGCCTGTCCAGACTGCACGGGGCTTTCAGACCTAGAACAGCCCGGTTTTCTTCAGCGTTCCCGCCGCCAGCAGACCTCCTGCGGCTCCTCCTA
This sequence comes from Desulfomicrobium orale DSM 12838, assembly GCF_001553625.1. Classification (GTDB taxonomy): domain Bacteria; phylum Desulfobacterota; class Desulfovibrionia; order Desulfovibrionales; family Desulfomicrobiaceae; genus Desulfomicrobium; species Desulfomicrobium orale. Next base: position 2,615,192 of record NZ_CP014230.1, on the reverse strand, counting down.
TGGCCTGGATCAGGTTGGAGGGAATTTCGGCCACAGCTCCTTGCAGGCCGATGTTAGGCATGAGGGTCTCGCCGATGAAGTAGACTCCGACCATGCCCAGCCCGCCCAGGCCAAGCAGCAGGATGCGTCCCGCCTTGCTCCGGCTGGCCGCAGCCGCAGCGAAGGCTCCTTCTATGCCCTTGGCCGCGAAAGTCAGGGGGGCGAAAACGGCGAATCCGCCCAGAATATCTGCCAGAGCGGAGCCCGTCCCGCATGCCGCCAGCGCCCACCACACGCCTTGTCCAGGCCGCATGCAGCCAAGCACCATGCCGCCGAAAACCACTGCGACATCCCCCACATTGAAATATCCCCGGCTGGGCAGCGGGATGCGGATAAGCAGGGTGGCAAGACAGGTCAGAGCGATGATGGACAAGGCCGCGATACGTATGTTCCTCATTTTTGCTTCCTTATGGCGCGCAGGTGCCTGCGCCTGTGGTTATAGAGAATCCTGGTCTGTTCAGTCTGCCTGTAGATGCTGATGTACGCGGCCACCATGACCGCGCAGATGCGCAGAAATTTTTCCATGCGTCTGTGCCGGAAATGTGGGGAAAGACTCATGAAGTACCGGTAGCGCTCCAGCACAGGGGCTGATTTTCCCATCACCGCCTTGGCCACGATGACCGTCCGCCGGGAGTTGGAGGACAGAGGCAGAGCGAGAAGATCGCGGAAAGTGATGCTGTCCAGAGCCAGCTTGACCGCCAGAAAGGAGTTGGGAAAGACGAGGCACTTTACCAGCGAATCATGAAGCCAGTCCGTGCGGCCCATCAGCTCCAGCCACTGGAATATCCCGCCGAAACACAGAAGACAAAGGACGAAAGGTCCCACGATCCGCAGCGTGCGCGGGATGGCCCGTAAGCCGTGCCGTAATGTGTCGAGCAGGAGAAAGAGGAGCAAGAGGCCAGCCTGGACAGGAACATGGGCGTACCAGAGTCCGAAGACGAACAGGCCGAAATATGCCCCGAGCAGCACCAGGATGGCTGGAATTTTCACCATAATTCTTCGGGGCTGAGACGGACTTCCGTACCCTGCCTTCTGAAGTTCAGGGCATATCCACGGGACAGAGCTTCGTAGGGTGTGCGCAGCTCCAAGTGTGACACACAGATCACCCAGCCGAAATCCTGGAGACAGAGTTTTCTGAACAGCGACTCGTTGAGATGCTTGTCGAACTCGTCCAGAATGAGCGTATCCCGGCAGTCGCTGGCCAGAATCCAATCCACAGCCAGTTCCGGCAGGGCAGGTGCGGCGGAAATGTCCAGCAGAGCCAGGGTGGCGCGCATGGTGTTTTCCTGTAATTCCAGATCCTGAGCCAGATATAAAAGGGTATGGGAAGCGCGGATGTGGGCGATGAGCACATGCTCCAGAAAACTTGTTTTTCCCGCGCCGTTGTCGCCGCACAGAAAAAGACAGGAATGTCTGGGCAGAATCAGCGGCTCCCGTAATGTGTAGCGTAAGCCGGAGTGCGGCGCGGTGTGCGTTCCGGCGGGAATTTCAAGCATGCGGACCCTCCGTCCTCAGGACAAGCAGAGGACTTGCCGGCAGAAATTCGTCGAAGGCCTGCCGCAGAAGAGCCCGGTTTCGCTCGGACAGGGTCTCCAGCACATGAACCAGAAGGACCGGGACGCCGTCCGGCACAAGGAGCATGAGCAAGGTACAGCAGAGAATGGCCTGTTCGCCGCCGGAGTAGGAGGAAAACGGACGTTTCGGCTCAGGCTGAAAACCGAAGCGGACGCAGATTTCCTGAAGCCGGGTGAGGGCGCCTTCCGGGGCGTTGAGCAGAAGCAGTTCGTCCTCGAGGGTGGCGCTGACAAAAAGATTGCTCTGGTCGATCACGCAATGCGTTTCGCCAAAAGCTTCCACGGGTGGCGTACCCGGCGGCGTTTTCCTTGACGGGGAAGAGCTGTGATGCAAAAAATGCCTCCATGATCAAGCAAAGTATCGAGTGCTGGCTGTATAATCCGCTGTCCGACCGTTTCCTGCTGCTGCGCTGTCCCGCCACCCACCGGCACGGTGAGTACTGGCAGCCCGTGACCGGAGGCCGTACTGCGGGGGAATTGCCCGAAGCGGCCTGCCTGCGCGAAGTGGAGGAAGAAACGGGGGTACGGCTTGCTGCGGACCAGCTGGAACTGGTCATCCCGGAATTTTCCTTCTGCATTCCCGAGGCGCGCCTAGAGCTCCACAAACCTGTGTACCTGGCGCGGGTTCACTCGGAAAAAGTGGTCATTTCCGCGGAACATATCGCTTATTGCTGGTTCGATTCCGCGGAAGTGAGCGAGCGGCTGCACTGGGAGTCCAACCGCGAATCCTTCCGGCAGGTGCTGGCCTACTCGCGGGATGCGAGCGCGCGCAGATAGCCCACTACTTCCGGCGAGTCCCACCGGGCCATGCCGACATGGGAAAAAACCATACGGCCGTTCCGGTCGAAAATATAGGTGGCGGGGATGCCGCTGCTGCGCAATGCTCCGGGTTTGCCGGACGCGAATACATACAGGGGCAGGTCCAGATTGCGGGCCAACGGGTGAGCGCTCACGGTGGCCGCCTTTTCCTCGCTGATGCAGTAGACTTCTATGTTTTCGTCATCCTTGAATATTTTCCACAGCCTTTCCAGAGAGGGCATTTCCGCCCGACAGGGCGGGTACCAAGTGGCCCAGACATTGACCAGCACCACCTTGCCTTTCAGCCCGGCGAAGGATTTTTCTCCACCGTACAGGTCCGAGAAGGTTCCGCCCATCTGATGCAGCTCCGTGGCGGAGGGAAGAGCGGGAGCTTGCGGCCCGGCGGCGGAAACATCCGCGTCCCCGAAGTTCAGTCCTCCCGTGAGCAGGAGGAACGCAAGGACTTCCGCCGCCAGAACGGCCAGGGCTCCACACAAAAATCCGAAAATGGAATGGCGGTTTATGACGGACATGGTTTCACTCCGATGGCGGATATCTCGGCGGGTGTCAGCATTCGCCATTTGCCGGGCTCCAGACGGCCGAGGGTGAGAGGTCCGAATTCCACCCGGCGCAGACGCAAAATAGTCAAATTCAAATCCCGGCACATGCGCCGGACCTGTCTGTTCACTCCCTGCCGCAGGACCATGCGCAGCAGGGTGCCGTTGCCGGAGCGGCCGATTACCTCGGCGTGCACCGGAGCCAGACTCTCGCCTTCCCGCAGCCGCATGCCGTCATGCATGGCGCGCAGGTTCTCCTCCGGAACAGTCCCGCGCACAAGTACCTCATAGACCTTCCGATGTTCAAAGGACGGATGGGTCAGCCGCAGAGCGGCAGCCCCGTCGTTGGTGAGGAGCAGCAGGCCCTCGGACATGTAGTCCAGTCGCCCCACCGGAAAGACCCGCCGTGCGTTTAGTCCCGACAGAAGGTCCAGAACCGTTCGCCGTCCTTGCGGGTCCGAAACCGTGCATACGACATGCACGGGCTTGTTCAGCATGACATAGATCGGCGGATTTTTCTCCGCCACTTCCTTGCCGTCGCAGGACACCCGGTCCTGCCCCGGCGTCACGCGCCTGCCCGGTTCGCGGATGGTCTCGCCGTTGACGCACACCCGCCCCGAAAAAATAAGCTCATCGGCCCTGCGCCGGGAGGCTATTCCGGCGTCGGCCAGAAACTTGTTCAGACGAACAGCGGACATGGCGGAGGCATAGAGGCAAGAGTACGCCAGAGCAAGCAAAAAGGCGCGCCGGAGAGGCGCGCCCTTGGCTCGGATGGGAAACGGAGTTCATTGCCCGGAAACAGCCGTGAATTTTGCCAGGGCTGCTGCCTGGTTTTTCTTATGCAGAGTCAGGTTCTGGCCGTCATGGACGTATGTTTCGGCCATTGAAAGTACCTCAAAAAATTTCAGTTCCTTGTGGTTCATGTCCGGGCAGGCCTTGAGTGTGCTGGCCATGTCCATGAAGCGGATATGATTTTCCATCTTCATTTCATAGGAGCCGTTCATCATGTTGCATCCGCCGAATCCGGAGAAGCTTTTGTCCGCCGGATTCAAATGAATATACGGATGTTTCCCTTCGGGGTTGGAAGAAACCGGCTCGCCCATGAGTTCCGTCAGTCTCCATTTCGTGTTCAGGATTCCGGAGGAAGACGACAGGCCGGGCTCTTTGCGCAGTATGTACATCTCGGCCATCGGTCCGGTAGCGGCTTCTCCGTCGCTGTTCAGCATGGTCAGAGTATTTTTGCCGACCCGGTACAGCGAGCGTTGATCGTCGCCCCGCAACTCGATTACTTCGCCCTCTTTGATCCACGCAAACTGTCCTTTTTCTTCGAATCGATATTCTTCCCGGCCCAGATAATCACTGACCAGAGTATAGGTCTGATCCGCCCTGATGGTTAGAGACGTGCGGATGCCCTCGCAGTCGGCGCAGGGCAGAGTGCCGACATAGGTTCCGGCCCAATCCGAAGCGGGCATTTGACACTGGTTCTCCTGTTTGGCCGCGCATCCGCACAGTCCCAATCCAATTACCAGTAACACAAGAATGGCTTTTTTCATATTTCCTCCTGGAACGGCTCCAGCAAAGCAGAGCCTTGTTTTTCATGACAATTCATGAAGTTTTTGGATGTCAGATTTTTCGAGCCATAGGCCTGTTCCTACCAGCCGATCAGCATCCGGCTTTTTTCGGGATAGATTTTTTTGACAATCAATGCCGCAAAATAAGACAGGAAGATGACTAGGCAGGACAGAAAAGGCACAAGATGCAGACCATAGTATGCCCTGTAGGAAGATTGAAAAACCGATATGATGTAAATAAACCAGCCATGCAGAAAGTAGATCGCAAAACTTGCCGCAGCCAGTTTTTTGAAGAGAGGGATATCTACATTTTCATATTTATGTAAAAAAACCATGAGATATACGCAAAGTATATTCTTCTGGATAAAGCCTATATCGATTCCTCCGAATTCAAACGGCTCTTTGTGTATTGTTCCACACGCCATGTAAAATAAAGCCTGTACGACAGCAAGAATAAATATCGGAATAAGAAGGATATTTTCTTTCCCTTCAAATTTTTCATATATCCACTCTTTCTTCATTGAACAGAGTATGCCGAACATATACACAGGAGAAAAATATATTGCAGACTGCAGAATTGACCAGTTATTCACCGGTCTGTGCATGAATATAGATATCAGTGAAAAAAAAGCAACAATATATACTTGATATTTTGTGGGCAGGCTAATGAAATGTATGAATACGGGAGAGATGAGAAAAATGGTCATGATAAATGGTATGTACCAGTAAACCATGACTCCTCCGTACCAGTAGTAACGGATGGCCGGGAGAATGATCTGATCATAGATCGTATCTTCGGGGCCGAAATAAAATTCCGGAAAGGGAACGCGCAGCCACAGGGCTTGGAGAACAGGGAGAATGGAAAGGATGAGGTAGGGAACATAGACGTTTTTGAACTTCTTTACCATGAATTTCCTGTAGTTGAACTTGGGGTAGAAAACATGATGGAACAGAAATCCGGAAATGAAGACAAAAAGCGATGTTCCGCCGCTGATCAGATTCGCCAGCACACGCTCGCCAAAGGTTTTGATGAACCAGCCTGAAATGCCGTAGCAATGCCCGACAACAATGAGAATAATGGCGATGGCCCGGAAATACTCGAAGGAACGTAGATACATCGTATTTCTCTGAGAGGATGATTGCCAGAACCGGGAAGACATCCGGAATGCGGGCCTCCGCATTCCGGCACAGGATCCCGAAGTTTGTGGAACGCACTCAACATAAATTTCGGCATCCCCGCGCGGAACCGCTCTAAAATACTCGCCCGAACCCGTCCACTTCAAAAAACATCTTCTCCGACGTCATGCTGGCCCGAAACATGCTTGACGGCAATAGCTCCACTTTACGAGACGATATTTTGACTTGGAGACAGCCTTATGAGCCTCATCGACCCCGTCTATCTCATGACTCTCATGGGAACCATACCGGAACGGCGCGCCCGGACGGCCTCCGAAAACAGTTTCGAGCGGCACATGCATTCCGCCTTAACGGAAAGGACCGGGATTGCACCCGGAATCAACCCTTCCAGCGTGGACGATCCCCTGATGCAAAACGCCCTCCAGGGGCTGGCCAGCCTGATGGGCGAGGCCGGTGCCGTGCGGGCCGATGCCGGGAAGAAGTCCGATGCGCTTGGGGCTTTATCGGCGCAATTTGAATCCGGCAAGCAGGGTGTCAGTGCCATCGGATACGACAAGAACGGCGGCACATCCTACGGAGCCTACCAGATCGCCTCCCGGCCCGGAACCATGGACCAGTTCATATCTTTTCTGAACGGGAAGGAGCCCCGGTGGGCGGTGGCGCTCAAGGCCGCCGGCCCGGCCAATACCGGTTCAACCAGAGGAGACATGCCTGATGTATGGCGGAGCATTGCGCGAGAGAATCCGGAGCGGTTCGGGGAGCTGCAGCGCGAATTCATCGAGGCCACGCATTACAAACCGGCCCGGAACAAAATCCTGGCAAAGACTGGAGTGGATATGGACGCTCTGCCCTCGGCGGTGCGTGAGGCTCTGTGGAGCACGGCGGTACAGCACGGAGCGGGCGGGGCGGCGGCCATTTTCGGGCGGGCCCTCAAGAACACGAATCTGCAGGAGGAGGCTGTGCGGGTCGCCCGGCGTCTCATCGACGCGGTTTACGACGACCGCAAGAAACATTTCGGATCTTCCACAAGCGCCGTGCAGGCCAGCGTTCGCAACAGGATGAACGTGGAGAAGGAACTGGCCCTGAACATGCTGCAAAAGGATGAATCGGATCTGGCGTGAGGCCGGAGCCCGGCCAATGCTGTCCGTTTTTCTTGAAGCGGCCCGGCTGAAAAAAGTCCGGGCCGCTTTTTTGTCATGGCTTCGAAGCTCTCATTCCACGCTGATCAGTTCTATTTCGAAGGTCAGATCGAATCCGGCCAGAGGATGATTGGCGTCCAGGCTGATCTCCGTCTCGTTCACATCCACAATCAGCGCCGGGACTTCGTGACCTTCGGGGGAGCGCAGAATGAGCTGTTCTCCGAGGGCGGCCGGAATGTCCGCCGGAAAGGAAGAACGGGGAAAAGTGACAAGCATGTTCTCGTTGTGCGGGCCGTAAGCCTCGGCCTCCGGGATGCGCACGGTGACGGTCTGGCCGGGCTCCATGGCGGCGATGGCTTTTTCGAAGCCGGGGATGACCATGTTCTGGCCGAGAACCACCTCCAGCGGTTCGCGCCCCCGCGAAGAGTCAAACTGCGTGCCGTCGTCCAGAGTGCCGGTGTAGTGCACCAGGACGCGGGTGCCGGCGGCGAGGGTCATGGCCGCTCCTTTGGTTCTGACAGCAGTTTCATGCTTCCTTCTCCAGACCGGCCAGCCAGATTTCCAGATCATTGGGTTGCCCCGGCTGGTGATTCTCGGGGTAAAGCAGGGCCGACATGTAGAAGACGCTGCCGATATCCAGGCTGTTTTGGGCGCTTCCGGAGAAAGCCCGCAGGCGGTCTTCGATGGTGGTCCGTCGATCGGCAGGCAGGTCCGCCAGAAGAGGGGCGGCCTGGTCATGTAGGCCGGCCAGCAGAGTGGCTTTTTGGCGCATGCCTTCACGGTATCCGGACTCGTCGTTCCGGTCGTGCAGCAGGTTCAGGGCGCTTTCTTCCGTCTCCCGGACGCGCCGCGCATATTCGCGCAGAAAATCAAGAAACGCGGTCATAGCAGGCTCCTGTGGAACGCAGACAGATTTCCAGCCGGGGGTCCAGGGGAAAGATGATACCTTCGCCGTGCCGCATGTAGTAGCCCCGCTGGCGTTTCCGGAACGAGTTCGCCTGATCGAGGTTGGCGCTGCCGATGGGGTCGCATTCCAGGGCTGGGGAACGCCGGGGCGCGCGCAGGAAATCCATGACCAGTTCCCGGGCGAAATCAATGGATTCAAGAATGAGCGTCTCCTTGCGGGCGGGCAGGGCCCCATGCAGCGCGCCGAGAGAGCGTTTATAGGATTTTTTCTCGACCAGACGCAGGCTCTGGCGGAAGAGCTGCTTTTTCACCAGAAATGGCATTTTTTTCTGGGCCACGGCCGTGCGCAGCATGGCGTCTTCCTCGCCGCAGGGAATACGGAAAAGAGGAGACGCCTTGGGCCATTCCACCCGCAGATCCGCGAGCATTTCCACATAGGCGTGGGAGAATTTTCCCTGTCCGGCCGAAAAGCCCAGCATGTTGGGCACCAGATAATTGTGGGCGATGACGTCGGCGGCCAGATGAGACAGGTATCCGTAGGCGTAGGCGGCTTCTCCGGGTGTTCTGGCCTGCCGCAGCAGCAGCTGGCCGGTGCTCCAGTTGTGGGAGTGGGTAGGCGTGAAGCGGCAGCCCTTGCCGATGAGGATATCCGCGGACAGGCAGCCGTACAGAAATCGCTCCGGATGGGCGGAAAGCACGGCAGCCACGGCCGGAGCCACGGCGCCCAGGTGTTCGAGGGCGTGGCGGCCGATGGCCATGTGCACTCCCGGCCCCCAGGCCAGGGCTTCGGAGGGCAGAAGGAGACAGAAGATAAACGCCAGAACGAGCCACATGGTCAGTTTTTCTCGCGGGTGGAGTGGAAAGTGATGTCCGGCCACTGCTCCATGATGTATTCCAGCCTCCAGATGCTGTCCACCAGCAGGGTCAGGCTGTCTTCCGAGTCCGTGGCCAGGGACGAGGCCAGTTCCCTGCGGAACCTGTCCAGTACGGCTCTGTCTCCGTGCACCCAGCGGGCGGCCGAGAGATTGACCGGCGCATAGATGGCGTCCACGGCGTATTCTTCCCGCAGCCGGGAGATGATGACATCGAACTGCAGCACACCCACGGCGCCGAGGATGTAGTCGTTGCCGAGCATCGGCCGGAAGACCTGCACGGCTCCTTCCTCGGCCAGTTGCAGGAGCCCCTTCTGGAGCTGCTTGGCCTTGAGAGGACTTTTCAGGATGACCTTGCGGAAGTGCTCGGGCGCGAAGCTCGGAATGCCCGTGAATTTCAGCTCTTCCTTCTGGGTGAAGGTATCGCCGATACGGATGGTGCCGTGATTGTGCAGGCCGATGATGTCCCCGGCATAGGCTTCTTCCACTCCCGTGCGGTCCTGGGCCATGAAGATGGTGGCGTTGTTGACCTGTATGTCCTTGCCAATGCGGTGGTGGCGCATCTTCATGCCTCTGGTGAACTTGCCGGAGCAGATGCGCAGAAAGGCGATGCGGTCCCGGTGGGCCTTGTCCATGTTCGCCTGGATCTTGAACACCACGCCGGAAAATTCTTCCTCGAAGGGAGAAACCTCGCGGGTCAGGGCGGGGCGGGGCCGGGGGCAGGGCGCGAGTTCCACGAAAGTATCGAGCATTTCCTGTACGCCGAAATTGTTGATGGCGCTGCCGAAGAAAACCGGCGTCTGCTCTCCGGCCAGATAGCGGTCCACGGAGAAGGGATTGCCCGCGCCGTCAAGCAGTTCCAGATCCCGGCGCAGGTCGTCGGCCTGGCTGCCCAGAAGTTCGTCCAGCCGGGGATCAAGGACGTTTTCGATCATTTCGCCCTGCTGGATGCGGCCGCCGTGTGTGGCGGAAAAAAGATGCATCCTCCGCTGGTGGATGGAGTAGGTGCCCCGGAAGCTCTTGCCCATGCCCACAGGCCAGCTCAGGGGCGCGCATTCGATGCCCAGATGGGCCTCGATGTCCGCCAGCACGTCCAGCGGGTCGAGTCCGTCGCGGTCGAGCTTGTTGATGAACGTCATGATGGGCGTGTTGCGCATCCGGCAGACATCCATCAGTTTTCTGGTCTGGGCTTCCACGCCCTTGGCTGAATCGATGACCAGCAGGGCCGAGTCCACGGCCGTAAGCACGCGGTAGGTGTCTTCGGAGAAATCCTCGTGGCCGGGCGTGTCCAGCAGATTGATCTCGTAGCCGCCGTATTCGAACTTCATGACCGAAGTGGTCACGGAAATGCCGCGCTCCTGCTCCATTTTCATCCAGTCGGAGGTGGCATGCCGGGACGCCTTGCGCGACTTGACCGTGCCGGCCATGGAAATGGCGCCGCCGAAGAGCAGCAGTTTTTCGGTGAGGGTGGTCTTGCCCGCGTCGGGGTGGCTGATGATGCCGAAGGTGCGGCGTTTTCCGACGTTGGCGCGGATTTCCTTTTCGAGCTGGGTCATGGGTTTCTCCTGACAAAGGGAAGAGGAGGACTAGGCACGATCGGTCCGGCCGTCAAGAAACGCGCCCGCCCCCATGGCGCGTTTGGAGGGCTTTTTCCTTGACCCCCCTCCGGGGCATGGTATGTTTTCCCCAAACTCCAGACGCTCTGGAAGGAGGTATGTCATGTCGTATTCGGAACGGGATTTGCCGGTGCATCTGCGCGACGGAGATATTCTCGTGCTGGACGATGGAACGGAGGTGCGCTGGGAAAGCAGCGGAGAGGCCAAGGCGGTTTTTCTGGGCAGCGATTTCGCGCCCCTCATGGAGATTTTTCCCGGCCAGGAGGAAAGCGTGAATATCGGTGGGAAGTTTTTTACTTTGGCGGCTTCCTTTGAAGACGATATGGAGGTCAGACAGGCCTGATGGATTTTTATCGTGGCCGGAAATCCGCCTCGCAGTTCTTCAGAGAGCGGGAAAGATGCCGTCCGCATCCGGCAGCCACGCGTCCAGCAGGCGGCGGGCGATGGTTTCCCCGGCGGGCAGACAGAGTTCTCCGCTTTGGACTGAAGTGATAATGTCCCGGCGGGAGAACCATCCGGCGTCTTCCAGTTCTCGGTCGCCGAGGGTTATGCGCGTTGACGCGGCCCGGGCGTGAAAGCCCAGCATGAGCGCGCCGGAAAACGGCCAGGGCTGGGAGGAGTGGTACCGCACGCTGTCCACTTCGATTCCGGCCTCTTCCCGGATCTCCCGCGCCACGGCGTCCTCGGCGCTTTCGCCGGGTTCCACATACCCGGCCAGAGCGGAATAGACGCGCGGTTTCCATGCGGACTGGCGTCCAAGCAGACAGCGGTCCCCGTCGTGGACGAGAACGATGACGGCCGGATCGACCCGGGGAAAATGCTCCCGGCCGCAGCCCGGATTGGAACAGACCCGGCCCTGGGCATTTACCCTGGGCCGGGTGGGATGCCCGCAGCCGGGACAAAAGCGCGAGCGGGCGTGCCACCCGGATACGGCCCGCGCATAGCCGAGAAGAGCGGCGGTCTGGGCAGGCAGGATCGCCGCACATCGGCGCAGGGCGGCAAAGACGCCGAGTGTGCTCAGGCAGAGGCTGGAAGACTCCGGAAGCTGGGCGAGGTCGAGCACAAAATAGCCGGTTTCGCCATCGTGCCCGAGGAACAGCGGCCGGGAATCCGCCGCGCAGTCGAGCAGCATCTGATGGTTCAGCAGAAGGGGACCATCTCCCGCCGGATCAAAGAGAATGTCGTCTCCGCGGACCACGACGCAGAGTCCGGCTTGCATTGTCCGTTGCCAGTCGGTTGCGGCGTCCGGCCCGGCCGGTTTGCGGTTCAGGGTGAGGCCGGAAAAAGTGTTGAGGACAGGTTTCGTACGATGATCCATGCGGGCAGGATAGAAGCTTGAGAAGCGCAGGGCAACAGGATGCGGATTCCGGCTCCGTCGGCCTTGTGGAGGTCACCCTGCTCAATGCCGGGGAGTCCTGAACCGCCGGCAGTAGGAGCAGGTCCGGCACTGCTTTTCCACCAGCCGCCCCTGGGCGAAACCTTCCCGCATGGCCGCGGCTCGCGGCCCGTCCAGAATTTCTTCCAGATCCGCATGGCGGACATTGCCCAGAGCCAGCCGCCCTCCGGCGTCCAGACAGCAGGGACAGACCGTGCCGTCGGCCAGAATGGCAAAATGGGTATTCAAACCGTGACAGCAGCCACGTTCACGCTCCGGAATCGTGGCCGAGCCGGGCCAGGAAAACCGCGTGTCCCGGTGCAGATATACCCGGCCCCGCAGGCGGCGGCTTTTCCGTCCCGGCGGTACCTGTACGTCGGCTCCGAAGTATTCCGCGACACGCTCCAGGAGCCGGCCGCTTAAGGCGTTCTCCCGGGGAAAAGTCAGACTGTCCAGGTTCCACAGGCGCAGATTCACATACAGGTCGGGCCGCTTTTCCATTGCCTCGGTGCAGAAGGCCAGCACATGTTCGAGAATGGAAAAATCCGGTTCTTTCCCCTGAAGCAGGGAATGCAGGGAGAAATTGATCTGCCGCAGGGCCGGGGCATTCAGGATGTTCTGCCTGTGAAGAGGCAGCAGGGTGGCGTTGGTGGTCAGGTTCACGGACATCCCCGTCTGGTCGCAGAGCGCCGGGAAAACGGGAAACTGCGGATGGCCGAGGGGTTCGCCCAGCACATGGAGGCAGATTTCTCCGGTCAGAGGGCGGAGCTGCTTCAGGACGGAGGCGAAGAAGTCCGGTTCCATGAAGGCGGCGGGTCTGACCGGCGGGGCGCAGAAGCCGCAACGCAGATTGCAGACATTGGTAATCTCCACATATGCGCGCTGGTACCGCCGGTTCACCGGGTCTCCGGCGGTATCAGCGGCAGGGAGAAATGGGCTTCGGTGCGGCCGTTGGAATCCGTCATGACGCACAGTCCCGACCCCATGATGCCGAGCAGGCGTCGGGCCAGGACCACCCCCATGCCGGCTTCGGCGTGGGAGTGAAGCGCCGTGCCCGCTTCGCCGAAGAGATGCGGGGCGGACTTCTCATCCGGGTCAAGGGGCGTTTCGTAAAGGCCGAAGTGGACGATCCCGCGTCCCGAGGAATGTCTGAAGGGCAGCGGAGATATCTCGAGACGGACGCATTCCTGCTCCGTACTTGCTATGGATTCTTCCGCGAGGTTGTGAAGAATCCGGACAATACGAGGCATGTCGCCAAGCAGAGTATCCGGCAGATCGGGTGCCGTGCGGCAGACGAAGCTCACTCCCTTTTCCCCGGCTTTTTCGTATAAATCCTCAAGAGATGTGGCCAGCAGACACGCGGCGAAGGGCTCTTCGGCAATGTCCCGCGGACTCAGTGCGGACAGTTCGAGCGCCTGCCGGAGTATGTCCTGAAACTCCTTCACGGCGGTTTGCACAGCCACGGCGAAATTGCGGACTTCCTCCGGCACCTTGTTCTGAAGCATCTTGAGGGGCGCTACGGCCGCATGCAGGGAAGCGTGCAGTCTGCGATTCATTTCAGTCAGAAAGGCGGCCGTGTCTCTGTTTATTTTTTCGGTCGCTTCTCTGGCCGCAGTCAGACTCATCTCCAGCTTCTTCGGACCGGTAATGTCCGAGAACGATTCGATGACCACTGCTTCGCCGCCGATTTCCGCACGCACCACCGACTTGAGGACATGCCAGGGAGAGCGGTCCGCCGCGGCGAGCTGCACTTCCCTGTTCTGGACCACTTCCCCCCTGTCGATGACCGGGCATTGGGATTCACACTGCCTGCCCAGATGCCTGTAGCAAAGAGCATTGTGGAGCATGCCCTGACTCCAGCCGGTCATCTCGGTCAGCCTGGGATTGACGTAGCGGATTCTGCGGTCCGATACGCCCACCACGGCGATTCCCACCTGCATGGCGTCCAGAATGGTGCGCAGACGCTCCATGTCCTGACGGACTCTGGCCTGATTTTCCTGTTCGCCCGTGACATCGTCCAGAATGATCAGGATGCGTCCGTCCTCCAGCAACCTGAGCTGCTGGGAAAGACTTCTGGATGTGCCGTCCTTGCGGGTAACCCGCATCTGGGTGGTCGCGTCTTCGGCATTTTTCAGGGTATGCGCCCAGTCCTTCAGGTACCTGCGCCTGTCGCGGACATTCGGATAGATTCTGCGAAACCAGGCATTCCGGGTGGGGATATCCTCTCTGGAGTATCCGGTGAGCGCGGTGAAAGCCGGATTGACCAGACTGATCCGGTTGTCGGGTTGAACGAGCATAAGCCCCACGGGCAGCCTGTGCACGAGAGTGCTCAAAAGTTCCAGATGGACCTGTGTTTTTTCGTGAGTCCCGGCCAGTTCGGTCATGTGCATCCGGTAAAAATGGCGGATCAGAAAAAACAGGGGGGCCAGAAATCCAAGCAGAGCCACGGCTCCGCCGAGGCCGAGCAGCATGTGGCTGGTATAGACGGCTTCCAGATCGCTGGTTTCCACATCGGCGCAGGCCAGATAAGGCCGCCCTCCGGGGCTGGTCTCGAACAGGCAGGTGGTATGGAAGTCGCCCCAGTCGTCCTTGTAGGTCAGGCTGACGTCATGTCCTTCGTCCAAAGCTCTGGAAAGCTCCGGGGGTGCATCTTCATATGGATAGAAATACCAGGAGCGCCGGCTTTGAGCTTCGGCTGGAGAAATTGTGGGTGAGGAGAAGTGAAGTTTCCCGTCTGATTTCACCAGCGTGTACGCATAAACCAGATCATTGTCCCTGACAAAGGCGTTGAAATTCTCGCGGTTGCGCAGTTCCTCCTCCATGCCGATGGCGGTGGCATTCACGGCCCGGTCGTGAAAATCTTCGGCCAGCAGGTAGGGCAGGACTGCGGCGGCGGTGCGCAGACGGGTGTCCGTCGCCTCCAGAAAATGTTTGTCTTTGTGGTGGATCCAGGACACGAAAAAAACGATGACCACAGCCAGATAGCCGAAAAGCAGAAGGCTTGCGCGAGCGAGCAGAGAGGAAAGGACTGGCGTCCGGGTGGTGGAAGGTTGCGTCATGGTTGGGCTGTTTCCTCGTGTACGGGGCCATACAATGGGCATTCGTCAGACGTAGGCGTCGGACGTATGGTATTTTCAGTCCGCTGGCAATATACCCGGCCGCGCCGAATTTCATCCGCCCGCAAACAGAATCAGTCCGCCGATCATGACCGCGAGATAAATGACGGACATGCCGCTTCCGGCCCGGATGTAGTCCGCCGCACGGAATCCTCCGGGCCGCATGACCAGCGCGTTGACCTGATGCGTGGGCAGAATGAACGTGTTGGATGCGGCCAGGGCCACGGCCAGCGCCGCCACACGCGGGTCTGCGCCGGCATCGGCGGCCATGTTCATGGCCAGAGGCACCATCAGCACCGTGGCGCCGACATTGGACGTGAACAGCGTGAAGAAGGACGTCAGCAGAGCGATGACCACAAGCAGAACCGGGAAGGACGGGGCGCCCAGCCACATGGTCGCGTGATCGGCCAAAAATTTGGCGGCGCCGGTGTTTTCAAAGGCCAGCCCGAGAGGAATGAGCCCGCCCAGCAGGAAAACACTCATCCAGTCTACGGCCTGATAGGCTTCGTCCACGGATATCACTCTGGCCAGAATCATGGCCAGGCTTCCGCCCAGCAGGGCGATGGGCAGACTGACATTCAGCACGAGAATGGACAGCAGAACGGTCAGGGAAATGATGCTGGCGTACTTGGCCTTGTCCACGCGCAGCACCTCTCCGAGGATGGGCTCCGTGAAGACCAGCAGATCCGGGCGCTCCTGCAGTTGATGGAAGCGTGTCCAGGCGCCGTGCAGCAGCAGGGCGTCCCCGGCTTGGAATTTCTGCGCCCGCAGGTTTTCGAGGATGAGCTTGTCGTCGCGGAACAGGGCCAGCGGCGAAATATGATAGTTACGGCGCAACCCGAAGTCGTGGATGGTCTTGCCCACCAGTTCGGACCGGGGAGTGACCAGAGCCTCCACAATTCCCGCGTTGTCCGGGGCCAGAACTTCGGCGAAGGTGGACAGTTCGGGCAGCAGCTCCCAGCACAGGTCGCAGGCCAGTGTTTCCACGAAGTGCCTGGGGCCGACCACGGCGATATGGTCGCCGGGATGGATCTCGTCGTCGGCCACGGGTCCGATGATATGCTTGCCCGTTCCGTTGCGGCAGATGGCCACCACGGACGTATAGTAGCTCGGGCGCAGGCCCAGAGCGGATAGGGGCACGGCTCCGGTGAAATACTTGGGCACGCGCATCTCGAACAGGCCGCCCACGTCGTGATAGGTCTTGTCCAGCAGGCCGGAGAGGGGCCCGCTCTGGTCCTGTCCCGCGGCGGGCGGCAGAATGTATTTTCCCAGAAGTCCAAAGTAGAGCAGGGCCGCGCCCACCAGGCACAGCCCGATGGGTGTCACGCTGAACATGGAGAAGGGTGCAAGTTTTTCTCCATCCAGCGTTATGATGTCGTTCAGCATGATGAGCGGACTTGAGCCGACCATGGTCAGGCAGCCGCCGATGATGGCGCAGTAGGCCATGGGCAGCAGGATGCGGCTGCACGGAATGCCGGTCTGTCTGGAGATGCGGCGGGCGGCCGGCAGAAACAGGGCCGCTGCGCCGATGTTCTGCATGAAGGCCGAAATGGTGGCCACGCTGGAAGCGATGAGTATGACCACGCGCTGCTCGCTCTTGCCCGCGTATTTGAGAATGACCCGGGAAAGGGCGCGCATGACGCCGGTTTTCTCCATGCCCGCGCCGAGAATGATCACACCAATGATGGAAACCACGGCGCTGCTGCCCAGTCCGCCGATGGCCTGCTGGGGAGTGACCAGACCGAGCAGCGGCAGAAGGACCATCATGAGCAGACCGACGACATCGACGCGCACGGCGTCCGTCACGAAGAGAATGATGACCAGAACCAGAACCGCGAGCGCCAGGGCGATGGAGGGCGTCATGGAAGACTTCCTGTCGGAAAAGGTTGGAGTTTGCCTGCCCCTTGCGGAGATGGCGTTTTTTATAGTGCATCGAAAAGCATGGCAATCATGGGAAAAGTCCTCTTGACAGATGCGAATCCCATGCCGGGAACGGGGCTGGACCCGCAAGAAACATTGACTTTTCAGGGCGCTGAAGCCAATTCCAGAACGGTACAGGTGAAAACCTCGAACATGACAGGCAAGCCATGATCCGCATCAATGATATTCTGGACCAGGCGTCCACCTACCTGCCGCCCGCCGATGTGGCCCTCATCCAGAAAGCCTATGTGTTTTCCGCGGCGGCCCACGCCGGACAGGTCCGCCTTTCCGGAGAACCTTACCTCTCCCATCCGCTGGAGGTCAGCAACATTCTGGTGGGCATGCGTCTGGATGCCCCGGCCATCGCGGCCGGGCTGCTGCACGACACCGTAGAGGACACCGATGCCTCCACGGCCCAGATTTCCGAACAGTTCGGCCCGAGCGTGGCGGCCATCGTGGAAGGCGTGACCAAGATCGGGAAAATGAATTTCGAGTCCAAGGAGCAGGCCCAGGCCGAGAATATCCGCAAGATGATCCTGGCCATGGCCGACGACATCCGGGTCATCCTGGTCAAGCTCGCGGACAGGATGCACAACATCTCCACCCTGCAGTTCCAGAAGGAACACAAGCAGCGGGCCATCGCCCAGGAAACCCTGGGCATTTACGCTCCCCTGGCCAACCGTCTGGGGCTGTACCGGATCAAGGTGCAGCTGGAAAACGAGAGTCTGCGCTACCTGAAGCCCGACATGTACGCCCAGATATCCGAGGGCATAAACCGCTATCAGGAGCAGGGGCAGGTCTATATCGACAGGGTCTGCGCCATGATCGAGGATGTTCTCGCGGAAAACGGCATCAGGGGCCGGGTCACGGGCCGGGTCAAGCACATCTATTCCATCTATCACAAGATGAAGCAGCGCGGTCTGACCCTGGATCAGGTCTTCGACATGATCGCCTTCCGGGTGGTCGTGAACAATCTGCGCGAATGCTACACCGTGCTGGGGCTGGTGCATTCCCTGTGGAAGCCCGTGCCGGGCAAGTTCAAGGATTACATCTCCATGCCCAAGGCCAACATGTACCAGAGCCTGCACTCCACGGTCATCGGCCCGGAAGGGGAGCGGATCGAGATTCAGATCCGCACGGAAGAGATGCATCATCTTGCCGAGAACGGCGTGGCCGCCCACTGGGCCTACAAGGAGCGTGGCAGCAAGAAGGCTCAGGATGCCGACCGTTTCAGCTGGCTGCGCCAGATTCTTGACTGGCAGGGCGATCTCAAGGACTCCCGCGATTTCATGTCCACCCTGAGCCTCGATCTCTTTCAGGACGAGGTGTACGTTTTCACGCCCAAAGGCCAGGTCAAGGAACTGCCCGAAGGGGGCACGCCTGTGGACTTCGCCTATCTGATCCACACGGAAGTGGGCAATCATTGCGCCGGGGCCAAGGTCAACGGCCGCATCGTGCCCCTGAACACGCCCCTTAAAAACGGCGACACCGTGGAGATCATCACCGACTCGTCCCGCAGTCCCAGCCGGGACTGGCTCCAGTTCGTCAAATCGGGCAAGGCCAGATCGCGCATCAAGCACTGGATCGGGACCGAGGAACGGGCCCGCAGTCTGGCTCTGGCCCGCGAACTTCTGGACAAGGAAGGGCGGCGCATGGGCATCAACGTGACCAAGGCCCTGAAGAGCGGAGATTTCGAGGCGGCGGCCAGGGAATTTTCCTTCCGCCAGGTGGACGATCTGCTTTCCGCCGTGGGGCACGGCCGGATCACGCCCCGGCAGGTGCTCAGAAAACTGCTGCCCAAGGAAGAGCAGAAAAAGGAAGAACTGAAGGCTGAGGACCGCAAGACTCAGGCGGCTCCGGCCAAGAAGGACCCGGCGGACGCCATCGCCATCCGGGGTGTGGACGGGGTGCTTACCCGCTATGCCCAGTGCTGTAATCCCCTGCCCGGAGACCCCATCATCGGCTACATCAGCCGGGGGCTGGGCGTGACCATCCACACCCAGGACTGTCCCAATGTGGCCAACATGGAGGTGGACCGCCTCATTGACGTCAGCTGGAGCGCCGACGAACAGCCCAAGGTGCTGCCGGCCCGGATCAGGGTCATCTGCCGGAACCAGCAGGGCATGCTGGGGCAGGTCTGCACCCTGTTGGGCAAGGAGGGTGTGAACATCGACTCCGGGGGGTTCACTTCCACGCTGGACGGCAAGTCCGAAATGGATTTCCTGATCGAGGTCAAAACAACCTCCCAACTCTACGCCATCATTGAAAAACTGCGCAAACTGGACGCAGTGCACGAAGTGACCCGCTTCGCGACGGGTTGATTTCCTCCGTACCGCATCCGTCGGGTGACTGCGCGGTCCGCCTTCCGGATGCGCCGGCCGTTGACGGCGATATGTCCGAAACGTAATCCGCCTTCCGGCAGGAGGGAGTGCGATGGGCGTTCGATTCGGAGAACTGCGGGATTTCGTCTGCCGCCGGTGCGGGCTTTACGGCATGGTGGATGTCATGGAAATGGAGTTTGAATACGATCCGGCCACGGGCGTGCTCTTCGACGTGGTGGACGACCCCGACGGGCGGCGCCGGGGCGATCAGATCGTCTGTGACTGTGGCGGCGAATGTTTTGAAATGCGCCTTCCGCAAGAAGGATAGAAAATGTTCCACTGAAATCCGGCGCCGTGCGAGACTCCGGAAATCCGGGACTCTTGGCGAATGCTTTTGGCGTCCGGGTGGAATTTTCTCAAAAGGAGTGAGCAGATGCGTGAAATAGCATCGCCGCGGATCATGCAGGAGGAATCCCTGGACTGGCTGCGGCGGGGAGCGTCCGTGGGGCTGGTGCCGACCATGGGCTATCTGCATGACGGCCACCTGTCCCTGATGCGCTGGGCCAGAGAGCGCTGTGACATTCTGGTGGCCTCGGTTTTCGTCAATCCGGCGCAGTTCGGGCCAGGGGAGGATCTGGACAAGTATCCGGCCGATCTCGCCCGCGACGCGGCTTTGGCCGGAGATTGCGGCGTGGATGTGCTGTTCTGCCCGAATCGGGACGCCATGTATGACCCGGAACACGGAACCTGGGTGGAAACGCCGGAACTGACCAGAGCCCTGTGCGGACGGTCCCGTCCCATCCATTTCCGGGGCGTGGCCACAGTGGTGTGCAAGCTTTTTCATCTGGTCTGGCCGACCTTCGCCGTGTTCGGCGAAAAGGACTGGCAGCAGCTGGCTGTGATCCGCAAGATGACCAGGGAGCTGGATCTGCCCGTGCGTATCGAAGGCCGTCCCATTGTCCGCGAGGCCGACGGTCTGGCCATGAGCTCGCGTAACGTCTACCTCACGGCGGAGGAGCGGGCCGCGGCCCCGCATATCCAGAAAGGACTCTGCCTGCTGGAAGAACTGGTCCGCGCCGGGGAAAGAAGTGTCGGGCGGCTGCGCGAGGCCGTACTGGCCTATTATGCCGAACACCTGCCGCAGGGCGAGCTGGATTATCTGGAAGTGGTGGATCCGGACCGCATCGAGCCTCTGGCGGAGATTTCTTCCGGGGCCCTGGCCGCAGTGGCCATGCGTCTGGGCAGGGCCCGCCTCATCGACAACAAACATATCGAGCCGTGAATGTCTCTGCGAACCTTTTTGCAAGCCAAACTGCACCGGGCCGTCATCACCGGAGCCGAGATAGACTATGAAGGATCCGTGGCCATCTGCCCGGACCTGATCCGCGCCGCCGGATTTCTGCCCAACGAGCGGGTGGACATCTACAATGTGGATAACGGCGAGCGCTTTTCCACATATGTCATCACCGGGGAAAAGGGAGAAATCTGTCTGAACGGCGCGGCGGCCCACAAGGGGATGCGGGGGCAGAAGGTCATTATCGCCGCCTACGTGCATCTCACGCCGGAAGAGGCGGCCGGCCATGAGCCCGTGGTGGTGCTGGTGGGAGAGGATAACGGCATTATCCGCAAGACAGGAGGGCCGGCATGAGGAGCCTGACGGATTTTCATCGCTCCAAGAAAGAGGGCGGCAAGATCGTGATGATGACGGCTTACGACTGTCCCGGCGGCAGGTTGTGCGAAGAGGCGGGCGTGGACGTGATCCTGGTGGGAGATTCTCTGGGCATGGTCGTCCTTGGCTACGATTCCACCGTGCCCGTGACTTTGGAAGACATGATTCATCACTCCCGCGCCGTGCGGCGTGGCGCCAAGGATACCTTCATCCTGACGGACATGCCCTTTCTGACGTATCAGATTTCCCCGGCCCAGGCCCTGGAAAACGCGGCCCGGCTGATGCGGGAGGGCGGCTGCGACGGCGTGAAGCTCGAAGGCGGGGCGGAAATAGCGGCTCAGGTCCGGGCTCTGACTACGGCCGGCATTCCTGTCTGCGGACATGTGGGGCTGACTCCGCAGTCGGCCACGGCTCTTGGCGGCTACAAGGTGCAGGCCCGCACGGCCGAAGCCGCACGCAAACTTCTGGACGACGCTCTGGCTCTGGAGGCGGCCGGCGCCTTCATGATCGTGGTGGAATGCGTACCCGCGCCGGTGGGCGGGCTCGTTGCCGGAAAAGTGAACGTGCCGGTCATCGGCATCGGGGCCGGGGCGGATTGCGATGGCCAGGTGCTGGTTTTTCACGATGCTCTGGGCATGTTCGACCGCTTCACTCCGAAATTCGTGCGTCGTTTCGCCGAAGTGGGCCGCGCCGCGCGGGAAGGGCTGGAGGAATACGCGGCTCAGGTCCGGGATGGCCGCTTTCCCGCCCCGGAACACTCTTTCGGCATGCAGGACGAGGAATTGCGCAAGATTTACGGCAATTAAATTGTGAGGCCAGCTGGCTGCCACACATCCGGCTTGCGGCTCCGGATGATGACGCGCGGAACAGGTGTGACCGGCACAAAAAAAGGACTCGAGCCGATATGCTGGAGTCCTTATGTTTTTCTGGTAGCGAGGGAGGGAATTGAACCCCCGACACTGCGGATATGAGCCGCATGCTCTGACCGTCTGAGCTACCTCGCCATATTCGTTTCTGACAGCCGTCCCGAAAACGAAACCGCCTGATACAGAGGCGGGAATGAAAAGGCAAGCTTTTTCCCGAGCCGGAAATTTTGTACGTTGATTCATAAGTCCGGATGGAGTAATAGGTCAGACTGCAAATGTATGACAATAGCCGGTTGTCTGTCCGGTGTGGAAAAACAGGAGGAATATTCATGTCCGAGAACAAGCGGCAGCATGTCCGGAAGGATTGCCTGATTCCGGTCCGTTTCACCTACAATGGAGAACGCAGAACCTTTTATGCCCGGCTGGTCAACTACGGTGACGGCGGGATCTGCCTGAAAACCCGTACTCCGGTGCGGCAAGGCGCGCGCCTGGAACTGTCCTTGGAAGGGTATACGCCGGAAGCGGAAAAGCTGGTCCCCTACGAGTGCTATCCCGTGGCCGTGCGCTGGAGCAAACAGATTCCCGAACGCAGGCTGCCCGTTTACGAAACCGGGCTGCAGTACGTCGGGTAGATTTTGCCGGGCTCCGTGCCGTACATGGAACTGAGCCTTCATCCTTCCTCATCGGGCCGGTTGCGGAATCCTTGCCCCTGCAGCCGGCCCGGCTTCCCGGACAATTTCCGGCCCGCCGTGGAGCGGCGTTGCCCGGCGCACGGCCCCTTCCGCTTGAAATGATTCCCCTTCTGTGAAATGAGGTGATACGAATCCGGCTCTTTGGGAGTATCGCCTCATTATGACAGCCCTGATCCCCCACGTTCTTTTTTTCTGCCTTGTGGCGGGTCTGGCCATTGGTCCGGCTCACTCCGGAGAATGGCAGCCCCTTGCCGACGGGCTGGAACTGCGCGAGTTTCTTGTGCCGGACGCGTTGGGCGATCTGGCCGGCGCTCAAGGGGGCATGGCTGTGGTGCGCATCGACCCGGCCAAGTATGACGTGAGTCTTGGTGCGGCGCTGTATTCCGGGCGTCCTCTGTCCATGCAGGAGTGGGCCCGCCAGTTCGGTTTCACGGCGGTCATCAACGCGGGCATGTTCCGCTCCGACGACCGGCTGCGCAGCACCGGACTGATGCGCGACACGGGGATGGAGGTCAGCTCATTCCTGCATCCGGACTACGGGGCCTTTCTGGCTTTTCATCCGCGGGACGCGAATCTGCCGGCCCTGCGCTGGGTGGACCGCAAGCTCGACGCCGACTGGCGGGAAGTGCTGGAGCGATACGACGGAGTGGTCCAGAATTACCGTCTCATCAGCCGGAACCGGGAAAATCTCTGGAAACCCACGGAGCGCAGGCATTCCGCGGCAGCTGTGGGTGTGGATGCGGATGGGCGTCTGTTGTTCATCCATTGCCGCCCGTCGCTGTCCATGTACGAGTTCGCTCAGGCGCTGCTGGATTTGCCGTTGGATCTTGTCGGCGCGATGTATGTGGAGGGCGGGGCCGACGCGGGACTGTACGTGCATGTGGAGGATTTTGTAGGCCGTTGGGTAGGCGAGTACCAGAGCGATTTTCTGCTTCAGGGCAGCAACCGGAATTTCTGGCCCACGCCCAATGTACTGGGGGTCCGGGCCCGCCAGACACACTGAATTTACACATCGGCCGTGCCGTGGTCCGATCCGCCCACCGTATCTTTGGCCACAGCCGGTCTCACTTCCCACGATACCGTATGTCCATTTTTCAGCTCGTTTCCGAATACACTCCGCGCGGGGATCAGCCCGCGGCCATTGAAGCTCTGTGCGAGGGTATCCGGCAGGGCGTGACCGACCAGGTACTGCTGGGCGTGACCGGCTCGGGGAAGACCTTTACCATGGCCCAGACCATCGCCCGTCTGGGCCGCCCGGCCCTGATCATGGCCCCGAACAAGACGCTGGCCGCGCAGCTCTACAATGAGTTCAAGGGGCTGTTTCCACGTAACGCCGTGGAATATTTTGTCAGCTATTACGACTATTACCAGCCCGAAGCCTATCTGCCGCATTCGGACACCTACATAGAAAAAGACTCGGCCATCAACGATGACATCGACAAGCTGCGCCATGCCGCCACTCATGCGCTGCTGACCCGCCGGGATGTGATCATCATCGCCTCGGTGTCCTGTATCTATGGCCTGGGCTCGCCCGAATATTACGCCAAGATGATCATCCCGGTGGAATGCGGACAGGCTGTTTCCATGGAGAATATCATCAGCCGCCTTGTGGATGTGCAATACGAACGCAACGACTACGATCTGCACCGGGGAGCGTTCCGGGTGCGCGGCGACGTGCTGGAAATCATTCCGGCCTACAAGCACGAACAGGCTCTGCGGCTGGAGTTTTTCGGCGACGAGATCGACGGTATCTACGAGACCGATCCTCTGACAGGCGAAATTCTGTCCCGTGTGCAGAAGACCGTGATCTATCCGGCCAGCCACTATGTTTCGGACCGCGACAACCTGGGCCGGGCCATGAACGACATCCGCGAGGAACTGCGCTTGCGTCTGGAGCATTTTCAGCGCGAGAACATGCTGGTGGAAGCCCAGCGTCTGGAACAGAAAACCCAGCTCGACCTGGAGATGATGGAGGAGCTGGGCTACTGCAACGGCATCGAGAACTATTCCCTGCATCTGGACGGCCGTGTGACCGGTCAGCCGCCGGCCACGCTGCTGGACTATTTTCCCGAGGATTTCCTGCTCTTCGTGGATGAATCGCATATCACCGTGCCGCAGATAGGGGGCATGTTCAACGGCGACCGTTCCCGCAAGCAGACTCTCGTGGATTACGGCTTTCGGCTGCCCTCGGCCCTGGATAACCGGCCCCTGTGCTTTGACGAGTTTCTGGCCCGCATCGGCACCTCGGTCTTTGTCTCGGCCACACCCGGCCCTTGGGAGCAGGCGCGGGCCCAGGGCGTGGTGGTGGAACAGATCATCCGGCCTACAGGTCTGGTGGATCCGGAAGTGGAGATCATCCCCACGGCGGGCCAGATGGACCACCTCATGGGGGAGTGTCTGGTCCGCGTCAGCCGGGACGAGCGGGTCATGGTCACCACTCTGACCAAGCGCATGGCCGAGGATCTGACCGAGTTTCTGCAGGCGCGGGGGGTGCGCGCCCGCTATCTTCATTCGGACATCGATACCCTGGAGCGCGTGGCCATCATCCAGGCCCTGCGGGCCGGAGAGTTCGACGTACTGGTGGGCATCAACCTGCTGCGCGAAGGGCTAGACATTCCGGAGGTCTCGCTGGTGGCCATTCTGGACGCGGACAAGGAAGGGTTTCTGCGCTCCACGCGTTCCCTCATCCAGACTTTCGGTCGTGCGGCGCGCCATGTACGCGGCCATGTCCTGCTCTATGCTGACAACGAAACCCGCTCCATGCGCGAGGCGCTGGAGGAGACCCGGCGGCGGCGGGAAAAACAGCGTAATTACAACGCCGAGCACGGCATCACGCCGCAAAGCGTGCGCAAGGAATCCGGGAATGTGCTCTATGAACTGCACCGGGAGGTTGCGGATAAGGATCGAGCGGCCGAAGAACCGGCTCTTTATGCCGTTGATTCCGGAAATGTGAAAAAGGAAGTAGCCAGACTTACACGGGCCATGCGCAAGGCGGCCGAAGCTCTGGAATTCGAGGAGGCGGCGCGTCTGCGGGATCGCATTGCCGCTCTTGAGAAGATGGGAAGCGGCAGAAAATGAATGGGTGTATTCAGCCGGTTTTAGAGTATGAATGACATTCCCGGACTTATCGTTCATCGCATAAAGAACCTTTGGCGGAGCAGCGCGCCGGTAATCTTTGGTGTTGGGATGACGAGCTGGAGAATATCTCCGGATCAGTCCGAGATAGACGTAAAAAAGCTCCGGAGGGGCTACTCCGGAGCTTGCATCATTCTTTATGAAGTGAGTTTCAGGCCCTGTTTCTTCTGCGCATGCCGATCACACCCGCGAGTCCGGCACTCAGAAGCCATACCGCTCCAGGTACAGGAACCGCCTTGGCGGAGATGATCATGTCATCGAAATCACGGTCGACGGTGCACATGTCGTTGAAGCCGATCAGGTACATTCCTTTGGTCAGGAAAATGGAATTGACCGTCATATCTTCCAGCAGCCTGAAAATCCGTACGCAACTGTCATCGTCAGGCCAGACGTTTGCGGCAAGCCGATTGCCGTCAAGGCCGGACTCAAACCATAACGAAGCGATGTCCATATTGGCCCTGGTTTCGCCGACAGCGGTCACAGAATTTTTGAAAATCACCTCTGACCCAGGCATCCGCAGCAGGCTATTGTTGTACGCAGCCTCTTTTCCCAGAAAGGTAAGGTCGTACTGCCCGATCAACGGCTGAGCTTTAACCGGCGTCACTTCGGTCAGAAAACCGGGATTCAGAAACAAGTTGTCGATTCCATAGGTTGCAGCAAATCCAGATGTACAATGAAACAATAAGGCAAAGAACATGGCAGCAATAAGTTTGGTTCTCATTTTCTGCTCCGAATTGTAAGAAGGTGGACGAACTGCGCAAACAGAAACAGAGAATGGCCATTCCAATCTGTTTTTTTATTCTTTCTTCTTCTTTTTCGGATGCCGCAAGCATGGAATAATTTTTCACTCCTAGGTTTTATATAGCACGATGTTGAATATACTATCAAAAATGGGAAAGTTCCTAATTCTAATAAGAAGGTAGTATATATTTTGTATCTTAATATATTTTATAGAGATATTTGATATTAAGATATTAAATTCATGGGTCATGCCTAGCTGAGTGGATTTTCTCTGAGCATTTTGAGCAGAAGTTTATAACTATCTTCGTTTCTATGGTTAAAGCGAAATTCACATTCTTTCAAATGAAAGTAAAAAGTGTGCTTGGGCAAACCCCTAAAACGAACAAGTCGTGTTTTGGCAAAAGCCCAGAAGCTCTCAATGCCGTTAATGTGTGAGTTTTTATTGGCAAATTCATTGTTGCCATGCTCAACCCGGAAGTGTTTTTGGTAGCCTAGGTCTACGAGACCATCATAGCCGCGCCAGCCATCAGAGTGAATAATGCTTTCAAGTTTCACGCGGCCCCGGATGATCCCTTGGAGGGTGATTTTTGAACAGTCCGGGACAATTTCGGTATAAACGCGACCTTCACGCTTGAATAAGCCGAACACAATGGTTTTGCCCTTGGCTCCTCGGCCTCTGACTCCTTTAACGCGGCGTGCGCCAAAATAGCTTTCATCAACCTCAACTTCGCCTTGAACAGGAGACTCCGCCTCGCAGAACCGGGCAATCCTCTCTCGGAAAGCAGCCAGATAACGGTTCGCGGTATTACGATTTACCCCGGCTATTTCAGCTATCTGCAGGGCATTCAAATCCACGGCAAACAGCTTCACTACTTGTCGGACTTTGGCCTCTGAAATTCTTGAACGCTTCGCATACTTGTTTTTCATTGTCGTGACTAGCCTTATAGTCGAATGGAGACTCATGGACTAGGCATGACCCAAATTCATTTATTAATAAATTCAGTAAGATGTATGTTATTTTTTTGCTATTCCCTGCGTACTTTGAATAGCTTCAGAAAGGGGCATTTTTTAGAAAAAGTATTATCAAGTATGATATGATACTTTGGATACAAAAATATGAGAGAAAATTTTATTTCTATTCAGATAACACCACTGTCCATGATGAGTTGGATATGAATTATTTTGTTTTGAAGCACGGTAAGATAATGTTTATATATAACATATTGTGTTTCATGAAAAATCTATTCCCTTCTCTATTTTATATAAGCTCTGAGTTTCGTAGGTATGGTTTTATCTCTAGGGTGTGTTTGCAAACTTTATAACCAGCGTGGTTTGGTGTAGCTTTTGGACATGTGTTATACCGATATTTCCGATGAAACCTGGCAACGGCTTGAGCCCGTTCTGCCGCTTGAGGGTTCGCCCAAAGGCGGCCGTCCGGCCAAAGATAAACGAACATTCATAAATGCAATCATCTGGCTGCTGCGCACCGGGGCTCCCTGGAGGGCCCTGCCGAAAGAGTATGGGTCATGGAATGCCGTGTATTCCCGCTTTCGGCGTTGGCAGATAAAAGGATCCTGGAAAGCAGTCTTTCTCGCTCTGGCGTCTGACCCCGATCTCGAAGCGGTAATGATTGACGGTACGTACATCCATGCCCACAAACATTCGGCTGGCGCAAAAGGGGGCAGCACAGACAAGCTCTGGGCCGCAGTCGCGGAGGTTTTACCTCCAAGCTGCATGCACAGGTAGACGCGCTCGGCAATCCTGTATCGTTTTTCCTTACAGGAGGTGAATGCGCGGATATCAGTGTTGCACCACAATTACTTGAAGGGGTTCGTGATTGCACTGTCATTGCCGATAAAGGGTATGACAGCGAGCCATTGCTGTCCGGCTAAGGGATAAGAAAAAAGTCCAAAATCTCAGCGATATGTGGTAAAAGAAATCACCACAACATCTTGCCATACAAGGAGATTTTGGACTTGAGTCACCATAATACACTATTCTCCCAGACGCTATCTCTGATTCCCAGACATGTTTTTCAGAAACTCGAAAGACGGCACAAAACCGGGCGCTCGTCGCGTCAATTCGGTTTCAAGGAGCAGTTCACGGTCATGGCCTTCATCCAGCTTGCCGCAAGACGTTCCATGCGCGATGGCCTGCGCTGCCTTGAGGCTGCGGGAAACCGCCTGTATCACTGGGGACTGAAAAACGTGGCCCGCTCGACCTTTGCTGACGCGAACAATTCTCGCCCCGCAGGCTTTTTCAAGGATCTGTTCGCCGAGATGTACGGCCTGTGCGCCGCAAAAGCCCCGAAGCACAAATTCCGTTTCAAATCCAAATTGTTCAGTCTGGACGCCACCACCATAAAGCTTTGCCTGGCGCTTTTTCCCTGGGCCTCGTTTCGGCAGGCCAAGGGCGGCGTCAAAGTACATACCTTGCTGGATCACGATGGCCATATCCCGGCTTTCGCAACCGTCACCGACGCCAAAATCCATGAAAGCCGCATAGCTCAGGCTATGGAGTTGCCCAAAGGCTCCATCGTGGTCTTTGACAAGGGCTTCACCAGCTATCCCTGGTTTCGGCTCCTCGGGGCAAAGGGCGTCTTTTTTGTGACCCGGCTCAAGCGCAACGCCGTTTTCAAACTCCTGGAGCGCCGCCTCGTGAATCGCAAGACCGGCGTTACTTCCGATCACATCATTGAAGTCTCCAGCCGGGGAAAATCCTTACGCTTGCGCCGTATCGGCTATCGTGACCAGGAAACCGGGAAACACTACGAATTTTTGACCAACCATTTCCGGCTTTCGGCGAAAACCATCGCCGACATCTATAAAGACCGCTGGCAAATCGAGCTCTTCTTCAAGGAAATCAAACAAAATTTGCGCATAAAGACCTTCGTCGGCAACTCGGAAAATGCGGTTCTGATCCAGATTTACACGGCCCTGACGGTTTACCTGCTCCTCGCGTACCAGAAATTCCTCAGCCGTCTCGGACTCTCCGTACAGCAACTCTTCCAGCTCATTCAACTCAACCTGCTCGGCGAGGCATCCTTGGATGAACTCCTGAATCCCAGACGACGAAAATTCGATAATTCATATAACTTCACACTGTTAGATTACATCGCTTAGCCGGACAGCAATGACAGCGAGCCGTTAGTTCAACTTCTTGAAGCAAGAGGCTGTACCGTAGTTATTCCTCCACGCTCAAATCGTAAAACACCTCGTCGGTATGATCGGCATCTTTATAAGGAACGGCACCTTGTTGAATGCTTTTTCAGTAAAATCAAAGAGTACCGCAGAGTGGCAACACGTTATGAAAAGCTTGCCCAGACTTTTCTTTCTTTCGTTTACCTGGCAGCTTCAATGATTTGGATCAAATAGTTTGCAAACACACCCTAGCACTTGAGCATTATCGAGTGTGAGTCGAAAGTTCTGGAGTACCCATGGGGATATTATTTCCAGTCTCTTTCAGGTAATATCGCCTTGTGGGAAGCGGTTGACGTATACGGTCAAACTGTTTGGGATTCCAAATTATGCTGGCTTCGATGAACTCTGGAACCTGAATGTAAACCCCAATATTTTGGTTTGATGAATATAAATACTGATACTGGAATTGCAGAGCTTGCCGCTCGTCTTGAGCACTATAACGCAGCGTACCGGAGTGGCGCGCCGGAAATCTCCGACCTCGAGTACGACCTGCTGGTGGAAACTCTGCGCGGGCTGGAGCCGGAGCATCCTTTTCTGCAACGCGTGGAGCCGGAAGAGTTTTCCGGCCGGCCCGAAGTGCGTCATCCCCAGCCCATGCTGTCCACGGAGAAGGCCTATACCCGGGAAGATCTGGCCCGGTTCGTGGCTCGTGTGCGCAAGGAAGCGGAGGAGATCGGTGTGCTCAACCCGCTGTTTCGGGTCACACCCAAACTCGACGGTCTGGCAGGGCGCGACGACGGCACAGTATTCGCCACGCGCGGCAATGGCGAGGTGGGCTACGAGGTCAGCTCGGCCTTTGCCAAAGGTATGGTGCCGGAAGGCGGGCGCGGTTTGGGCATGGGAGAGATGGTGGTGGTCCGGAGTTATTTCGACGCGCATCTGGCCGGAAAGTTCGAGCACCCGCGCAATCTGGTGGTAGGCATCGTGTCCGCGGATACGGTGAATGAAGACGCCCGCCGGGCGCTGGATGCCGGGGCCGTGCGCTTTGTGCCCTATGCCATGCTGCCCCGCTGGGAAGGAGACGGGGATGAACTGGTGCGGTGCATGGAGGACATCGCCGAGGAACTGGCCGCGGAGGTGGACTACCCGTTGGATGGCATGGTGGCGGAGGCCGTGGACGAGGACGTGCGGCGCAGCATGGGGGCCACCAACCATCACCACCGCTGGCAGATCGCCATCAAGCGCAAAGGGGATACGGCCCGGACCACGGTAGAGGATGTCGTCTGGCAGGTGGGCCGCACGGGCAAGGTCACGCCGGTGCTGTGCGTGGCGGCCACCAGTCTTTCCGGGGCGACCATCCGCCGTGTAACGGCGCACAACGCGGGGTTTCTGGAGAAAAACGGACTCGGAGTGGGCGCGGAAATCGAAATCATCCGCAGCGGCGAGGTCATCCCCAAGGTGGAGGCGGTCGTTCATGCCGCCGCGCCGGAACTGCCTGCAGAGTGTCCTTCCTGCGCCGCGAAGCTTATCCGCGAGGGAGATTTTCTGCTTTGTCCCGACGAGCATTGTCCGGCTCAGGCCGTGCAGGCTCTGGAGCACTGGTTCAAAACACTGGGTAATGCGGACTGGTTCGGTCGCAAGACCCTCGAACGGATGGCGGCCGCCGGATACGACGAACTGGAGAAAGTTTACGAATTGGGAGAGGAGGATTTCCGGCGTATGGGTTTTGGTCCCGTGCAGTCGTCCAATCTGGCTGAAGCCGTGCTCCTGAGCCGGACCCGCCCGGTGGAGGACTGGCGGTTTCTGGCCGCTCTGGGTGTGGAGGGATTAGGCACGGGGGACAGCCGCAGGCTGCTCGAGAATTTTCGTCTGGAGGAGGTGCCGGATCTGACGGCGGAGCGGATCGAAGCCATCCACGGTTTCGGGAATGTCACGGCCCGGAGCATTGTGGACGGCATGAAACGCCGGGGGCCGACCCTGCGGCACATGCTGGATCTGGGCTTCCGGATTTTGCCCACCGGTGCGGCCAGGCCAGCCGATGCGGCCGCTCCAATGGCCGGGAAGCATGTGGTTTTTACCGGCAAGATGACCGCCTCCCGCGAGGCCATGCAGGAACAGGCGCGCGCTCTGGGCGCGCTGGTGCAGAGCGCGGTCAACGCCAAGACGGACTATCTGGTCTGTGGAGAGAAAGTGGGTGCGGCCAAATTGGCCAAGGCCCGCCAGATCGGCACCCGGATTCTGACGGAGCAGGAATATCTGGCTCTTGTGGATGGGAAGTGATGCGGCGGGAAGGAGCACTGTGAGGCATCGGCATCGTTTCGGCAACGCTTCCGGTTGTCTGAAGGTTCAGCGTCAGCCCTCCTTGCCGTTCAGGACCGGGTCTCATTGTGGGATTATGTCATCTGATGCGAGGCTTTTTCAGAAAGCAAGCAGATGGGGAGCGCCTTGAGTCTGTCTTCTGCCGCGATCTCCTGGATTGATCAGGAAGAAAATTACGGACGCCATGTCGTACGGTCATTCCTTGAAAGGTGTGCTCCGTACGGGCATGTGCTGGATGTGGGTGCGGGTTGTGGAAATGATCTGGCGATCGCCCGCGATGTTTGCCCGGAAGCGGTATGCCATGCTATTGAGTGTTTTCCTCGGAATGTCGCCGCGTTGGAAAATCATGGCTTCCCGGTAAATTCTCTCAATCTTGAGCGCGACCAATTCCCCTTTGCAGACGCTTGTCTTGACGTGATCATCGCCAATCAGATTCTGGAGCACACCAAGGAGCTGTTCTGGATTCTGCACGAAATGTCGCGCTGCCTGAAAGTGGGAGGCCGTCTGCTGATCGGCGTGCCGAACGTGGCCGCTTTTCATAATCGCATTTTGTTGTTGTTCGGCAGGCACCCTTCCCAGGCCAAGTCGTGTTCCGCCCATGTGCGCTGCTTTTCCGGAAATGATTTTCTGGACTTTCTGGGCAGAACATTTCCCGGCGGTTACGATCTGGAAGCCTTTGCCGGAAGCAATTTCTATCCATTTCCCAAATGCATTGCCAGACCGCTGGCCGCTTTTTTCCCATCCATGGCGCAATCAATCTTTTTCCTTCTGCGTAAAAAAATGGGCTACACCGGGAGTATAGTCGATTATCCGCGTAAGCATCCGCTGGAGACAAATTTTTGGCTCGGCTGAGGTGGGTCGGCGGATTTCGCGGTGACCCACTTCGTTTGGTTTCAACATCAGGAGAAAAACATGTCTGTTCCGGTAATTATCATGGGCGCCGGGGGGCGCATGGGCTCGACGCTGACCCGGCTTGCGCTGGAATCGGAAAAGTTCGTTCTGGCCGGAGTGGTGGAACGGGCCGAATACAGTGCCGGACTGGAAAGTCTGGGCTGTCCGGTGGCTCATGATCTGGAGGATGCGCTGGCCGCCGCGCCGGAAGCGGTGGTTATCGACTTCACGGCTCCGGAAGTGACTCTGGCGGCGGCACGGGTCGCTTCGCGGACCGGAAACCCCGTGGTTATCGGTACCACCGGGCTGAACGGCGCGCAGATCGCGGAACTGGAGAAGCTGGCCGTGAGCTGCCGGATGTTCTGGTCGCCTAACATGTCCGTGGGGGTGTACGCTCTGACCCGCATTCTGCCCGAGCTGTCACGCATTCTGGGCGAGGATTACGACATGGAGATCACGGAAATCCATCATCACCACAAAAAGGACGCGCCCAGCGGCACGGCGGTCAGATTGGCCCAGGTGCTGGCCGGAGCCCGAGGTTGGGATCTGGCCGATGTGGGCAACTACGGCCGTCACGGCCTGCCCGGCGCGCGCCCGGCGCGGGAACTTGGCGTGCACGCCCTGCGCGGCGGTGATGTGGTGGGCGACCATACGGTTTATTTCTTCGGGCCGGGCGAGCGGGTTGAAGTCACGCATCGCGCCCATTCGCGGGAAAATTTCGCGCGCGGGGCCCTGCGCGCGGCGGTCTGGCTGATCACGCGGGAGCCGGGCGGGCTCTACGGCATGGATCATCTGTTGGGAGGACTGGCATGACCGCGCTGCGGGAAGTCATGGCCCGGCTGGATGAGGTGGTATTGGGCAAGAGGAGCCAGATCCGACTGGCCCTGACCTGCCTGCTGGCCCGCGGGCATCTGCTGATCGAAGATATCCCCGGCATCGGCAAGACCACGCTGGCCAAGTCCCTGGCCACAGTGCTGGGCCTGGACTTCCGTCGGGTGCAATTCACCACTGATCTGTTGCCCGGCGATGTACTGGGCGTTTCCGTTTTCGACGCGTCCTCGTCGTCTTTCGTGTTCCATCCGGGACCGGTGTTCACCAACGTGCTCCTGGCCGATGAGATCAACCGGGGCACCCCGCGCGTGCAGAGCGCCCTGCTGGAAGTCATGGAAGAGCGTCAGGTCAGTCTGGACAGCGAGACGCGCCCGCTGCCCCGGCCTTTTTTCGTGCTGGCCACGCAGAACGCTCTGGATCAGGCCGGAACCTATCCGCTGCCTGAATCCCAGCTGGATCGCTTTTTGTTCCGCATCGGTCTGGGATATCCGGATATGGAGTCGGAGCTGGAACTGCTGGAGCGCTCCCAAAACGCGGGGCGGCCTTTGCTTCCGGACGCGCTGATGAACATGGAACAGGTGCTGGCCCTGCAGGATGAGGCGGATCAGGTTCGTACGACCCGTCCGCTGCTTAGGTATGTACGCGATTTGCTGGACTGGACCAGAACCGGCAAGCGTTTTGTGAACGGTCTTTCCCCGCGCGCCGGACAGGCGCTGGTGCGGGCGTCCAGGGCCTGGGCCTATATTGACGGCCGCGACTATGTCCTGCCTGAGGACGTGCAGGCCGTTTTCCCGAGTCTGGCCGGGCATCGTCTGTATTCCCGTCACGGCGCGGCCGTGGACGCCTCCGAAGCGCTGGATGCCGTGCCCGTTCCCTGACTAGGCGGTGTGTTTACATTCTGTCAGCCCGCTCAGGAATGGTGGTCGGCTTTTTTCTGTTGGCCATTTCATGGCGGCCGTCAACTTCAAGTAGTCCGGCCTTTCTGCTGGAGAATGGGCCTTTGCCCCGGCTGTTCACTCCTGCGCCGACATGGCCGGGCTGCGCGTGAGAGCATGCGTTTTGTTCCGGCCTTTTGTGGAAAGGAAGCCTGCCTTGTGCATTCTCTCCGGATCGGAGGGCAGTCCGCGGCAGGTATTCAGGATAAGCCTTGGTTGGGCCGCGCAAAAAAAAACGGCTCCATTTGGAGCCGCGCCGGAACAGATTTTTCCCGCCGTCAACCGCCCAGATAAGCCTTGATCACGCGTTCGTCGTTCAAAAGCTCCTCGCCCGCGCCCTGGAGCACGATGGAGCCCGTTTCCAGCACATAGGCGTAATGTGCCACCTTGAGGGCGGCAAAGGCGTTCTGTTCCACCAACAGCACGGTCTTGCCCTGCTCTTCATTGATGAGCCGGATGATCTTGAACACGTCGTTGACCAGCAGCGGGGCCAGTCCCAGACTCGGTTCATCGAGCATGACCACCTCCGGCGAACTCATCAGTGCCCGCCCCACGGCCAGCATCTGCTGCTCGCCTCCGGACAGGGTGCCGCCCTTCTGATTCTGCCGCTCCCGCAGCCGGGGGAAAAGCTCGAATACCCACTCCTTGTCCCGCTCGATGCCCTCCCGGTCGGAGCGGCTGTACGCGCCAAGATACAGGTTTTCGGTCACGCTCAGGTGCGGAAAGATGCGCCGCCCCTCCGGCGACATGACAATGCCCGCCTTGACGATATCCACAGGGTCTTTGGCAGTGATGTCCTGTCCCTTGTAGGAGATGGACCCTTTCTTGTTTTTGATGAGTCCGGCGATGGCCCGGAGCGTGCTGCTCTTGCCCGCGCCGTTGGCGCCGATGAGAGTTATGATTTTTCCCTGGGGAGCCTCCAGGGAAACGCCTTTCAGGGCGTGGATGCCGCCGTAGTAGACATGGAGATTTTGGACCTCAAGCATACCGCGTGTACTCCTCGCCCAGATAGGCTTCAATGACCTTGGGATTGGACTGGATGGATTCCGGCCCGCCCTCGGCGATGGTCATGCCGTAATCCAGCACCCACAGGTGTTCGCACACGCCCATGACCACCTTCATATCGTGTTCGATGAGCAGGATGGTCAGATCGAAGCGGTCGCGGATGGTCCGGATGAAATCCATGAGCTCCAGAGATTCCTGGGGATTCATACCCGCCGCCGGTTCATCCAGAAGCAGAAAATGCGGTTTCGTGGCCAGTGCCCGGGCAATTTCCAGCCGCCTCTGGGCTCCGTAGGGCAGACTGCCCGCCTTTTCCCCGGCGACATCGGAAAGTCCCACCACATCCAGCAGTTCCAGAGCCTGAGCGCGCAGCCGCCGTTCCTCGCGCAGGGAAGCCGGGGTCATGAGCACGGACTGGATCCAGCCCGTCTTCTGGCGCACGAATCCGCCGATCATGACGTTTTCCAGAGCCGTTTCGTGAGTGAACAGGCGGATGTTCTGAAAAGTCCGGGCGATGCCGGCCTGGCAGACTTCATGGGCCGGTCTGCCGGTCAGATCGCGGCCTTCAAAGATCACGCGGCCTGCGGTGGGCCGGTAGAATCCGGTGATCATGTTGAAGCAGGTGGTCTTGCCCGCACCGTTGGGGCCGATGAGCCCGGTAATACTGCCCTGGGGGATGTCCGCGTCGAACTCCGTCACGGCGGTCAGGCCGCCGAAGCGCATGGTCAGGCCGGTGGCGGTCAGAATCGTACTCATGCCTTGCCTCGCTTCATGAATCTGGCCACCGTGGTCCAGGTGATTTCACGCATGCCCATGATGCCTTCGCGGCGGAACAGAATGACCAGAATGAGCACCAGGGAGAAGACCACCATGCGCATGCCCGGAATGCCGTCCATGGTCCAGCTGCCGATGGTCAGCGGATTTTCGACGAACCTGAGCCATTCCAGCAGCGCCGTGACGCCCACTCCGGCCACGATGGAGCCCGTGATGGAACCCAGCCCGCCCGTGACCACGATCATGAGCACGTTGAAGGTCAGGGTGAACAGAAACATCTTCGGATCGATGGTCGTCAGCAGGCTGGCCAGGAGGCCGCCGCCCACTCCGGCGAAAAAGGCCCCGATGGTGAAGGACAGAAGCTTCATGCGGAAAACGTTGACGCCCATGGCCTTGGCCGCGATCTCGTCGTCGCGGATGGCCTTGAACACGTTGCCGGTATTGCTGTTCAGGATGCGGATCACGAAATAGAGGGTCAGCAGGCACCAGCCGTAGTTCCACCACAGGTCGGCGTGGTCCGGGATGCCCTTGAAGCCCAGAGCTCCGTTGGTCACGCGCGGGATGTTGTTGGCCACCACGCGGATGATTTCGGCAAAGCCCAGCGTGGCGATGCCCAGGTAGTCGTCGCCCAGCCGCAGAAGCGGAAAGCCGATGATGAATCCGGCCAGGCCGGCCGCCGCGCCGCCAGCCAGCACGGCCACGAGAAAAGGCGCGTGGGAGTTCAGCACCCAGGGGTAGGCCTCCTCCAGAATGAAGAGCATTTCTTTCTGGTCCGGGGTCATGATCAGGATGGCGCAGGCGTATGCGCCGATGGCCATGAAGCCCGCGTGCCCCAGGCTGAACATGCCCGTGAAGCCGTAAATAAGGTTCAGGGACAGGGCCAGAATGATGTTTACGGCGATGAGATTCATGATCTGAATCTTGTAGCCGTCCAAGGCTTCCTCGGCCCACCACAGAAACATGCCCAGACAGGCGATCAGGGCGAAATTCAACACGGCGGATATTTTCGCGTTCATCAGACTTTATCCTCCGTCTTGACGCCCAGAAGCCCCGTGGGTTTCACCAGCAGGATGGCGATGAGCAGGATGAAGGCGAAGGCGTCGCGGTATCCCGCCAGGTCGGGAAAAAAAGCCACGGTCATGATTTCGATGAAACCCAGAAGCATGCCGCCGATGACCGCGCCCTGAATGGAGCCGATGCCGCCGAATACGGCCGCGATGAAGGCCTTGAATCCGGGGATGGCGCCCATGACGGGCTGGATTTGCGGGTACCTGAGGGCCCACATGATGCCGCTGGCGGCGGCCAGGGCCGAGCCGATGCCGAAGGTCAGGGCGATGACCTTGTTCACGGGCACGCCCATGAGGCTGCTGGTCTCGATGTCCTTGCTGATGGCGCGCATGCCCAGGCCCGCCTTGGTGTGGTATACGACATAGACCAGGCCGAGCATGAGCAGCAGGGACAGGGCCGGAACCATGAGCGTCAGGGGCAGCACGCGCACGTTGTTCACCAGGATGGGATTGGCCAGCCATTCGGGCCGGTACACCTCGCGGGGGATGGCCTGGAAAAAGACGATGGCCACGTTCTGCAGGAAAAAAGATACGCCGATGGCGCTGATCAGCGCGGAGATGCGGGGCGCGTCGCGCAGCGGACGGTATGCCACGCGGTCCACCATGATGCCGATGCCGGCCACGAGGATGATGGAAGCCGCCAGAGCCAGAGGCCAGGGCAGGTGGAAGAGGGTGACGCCCCAGAACACGAAGTAGGCGCCGAGCATGAAAATTTCGCTGTGCGCGAAATTGATGAGCCGCAGGATGCCGTACACCATGGTGTAGCCGATGGCGATGAGGGCGTACAGACTGCCCAGGGTCAGGCTGTTCAGAATATGCTGGATAAGGATGGCTGACTCGATTTCAAACATTAAGGTTTCCTTGATCTTCTACACAAACATTTTACAATTCTGCATTCAATAAAAATAGCTAGAAGCATGTTATGGTATGGTATAGTACTGTTTATATAGAAGATAGATTATTTATTTTATTTACGAGATCAACTTTATTTCTGAACGATTGTGGCAGCCATTTTGTATTTTGTAAGAAATCCTTCAGCTTTTGTTTTGGAATTATTTCAACATTATCAGATCCAATTCCAGAATAAACACTATTTTGTTGAAATAAAAATATCTTATGATTATATTTTATATAATCATCTATTTCTATATTTGTATATCCAGTCTTAACTTGAACTGCTGCAACTTCATTTTTTCTATTTACGCATAAATACTCAAATGCCATTGTATCTTTTTTTCTGGAATGTGGAACTACAAACCATCCTTCATTTTGTAGATACAAAAATATTAGGTCTTCTATTTCCTCATCATTTAATAACATAAATATATCAGAACATTTATTCTTATCATATTCATATGAATTTTCGCAACTTAAAGTATTCCAAATATATTTAGAATATTCTATTGCAGAAGTATCATTAATTTTCTAGATTGATCGAGATGCTCTGAAGCAAGCAATTATTTTTCCTGGGACCGCATCAATGTTTACTTTCTGTATTTTGCAACGAAAAATATTTGCGATATCAATATCCTTTTCTTTGGACTCGTCTGTTACCCAGTATTCCCATCCTGATATCACAGATGCTAGATAGTATTCTCCAAAAGGATCACGTGTCCATACAAGATCTTTACGACGGACATTTTCGTATATATATTTGCATATTGTAGGATCGTATCCATATTTTTCTGATGCTTCACGGTAATATTCATCCCAATCTTTTGTACAATTATTAGAATCTGTTCTCCATCCGATACCAAGTATCCCTTTTTCTAAGCAATATTTAAATGTTAAGCCCATATCAGCATTTCCGCCATGTGGTCTTATGTGTATTCTAAATAGATTCATAACTAAAATTACCTAAAATTTTGATATTTTCATTAATATTAATCAACATCAAGACATATTTTCCAAAATAATCTATTCAATTTTTGTTATCAGCCTATTTATAACTCGTCTTACTCCCCTTAGCATATTATTGTATGCGAAGAGGCTCCTACTTTTTTGACAGGTGCCTCTTCGCATATTTTTTAGATTTCCGGAGTGATGCTGTCCACGTAGGTCTTTTTGCCGTCCTTTATGACCACCAGACCGACGGGCTTTTCGGCGTCGTGGGTCTTGTTGATGGTGGTGGTGCCGGTCGCGCCCACAAAGTCCTTGGTGGCGGCCAGGGCGTCGGTGATGGCCTGGGGTTCGGCCGAACCGGCGCGGGTGATGGCGTCCATGATGATCATGTAGGAGTCATAGCCCAGGGCGGCGTTGACGTTGGGATCCTTCTTGGGATTGGCCTTCTTCCATTCCTCCGTGAAGGCTTTGGCCACGGGGTTCATCTCCGGCATGGAAGGATCGTAGGGGAAGGTCGTGTGCATGAAGCCTTCCACGGCGCTGCCGCCGATGGCGGTGATCTCCGGATTGTCCATGGCGTCGCCGCCCATGATCTTGAAGGTCGCGCCCAGTTCCTTGGCCTGCTTCATGATGATGGCCCCCTCGGCGAAGTAGGAAGGAATGAACAGCACGTCGGGCTGCTTGCTCATGATCTGCTGAAGCTGTGCGGTGAAGTCCTGATCGCCGGACTGATAGTTGAGAACGGCCACGACTTCGCCGCCCAGCTTGGTGAAGGACTTCTTGAAGAAGTTGGCCAGACCCACGGAGTAGTCGCTGGCCACGTCGATGAGCAGGGCCGCCTTTTTCATGTCCAGATGACGGAAGGCGTAAGTGGCCGCGCCGGCGCCCTGAAACGGGTCGATGAAGCACACGCGGAAGACGTATTTCTTGCCTTGGGTGACCAGCGGGTTGGTGCAGCTGGTGCCCATCTGGGGGATGCCCGCCTTTTCGGCCATTTCACCGCCGGCCATGGCCAGGGAGGAACCGTAGGAACCGATGATGGCGTGGACTTTTTCCTTTTCGATCAGGCGTTTGACCGCGTTGGCGGCCTCGACCTTGTCGGACTTGTTGTCCACCACGAAGAGTTCGACCTTTTTGCCCAGAATTTCGCCTTTTTCCTTGTGGGCCATCTGCACGCCTTCCAGTTCGAGCTGGCCGCCGAAGGCGTTCTGGCCGGTCA
Organism: Desulfomicrobium orale DSM 12838; assembly: GCF_001553625.1. Taxonomy (GTDB): domain Bacteria; phylum Desulfobacterota; class Desulfovibrionia; order Desulfovibrionales; family Desulfomicrobiaceae; genus Desulfomicrobium; species Desulfomicrobium orale. The sequence goes on along the minus strand of NZ_CP014230.1, from coordinate 2,575,128 downwards.
GGGGCAGAAACACGCCGATGCGGACAGTATCATCGGCGGCCAGGGACGTACCGGCGAAGCCGCAGACCATGAGCAGAACCAGACACAGAAATCCAAGCCGTTGCATCGAAAATTCCTCCAGAATGAATGTTAGCGGGCGGCTTGCGCCCTTCACACGGCTTCGGCTTGCGCCGAGCCTGTCCGGAACCTGCTTCCGGAACGCCCCATCACGCATCCGGCCGGGCCGGGGATCGAAACTTTTTGCCCTCAAGGGCTGTTTTCTTTTTGGGAGAGATCGCTTCGTGGAACGCGCGGATGTGAAAAAACGGCAGACGCGGTGCGGACGGCCGGAGCGGCGAGAGAAGGCCGCGCCGTGAAAAAAGTGTGGCGCATATACCATGCCCAGGCCATGTTGCGGAGCTCCCGAAAGCATCCCGTCGGCTATGCCAAAAAGGGCTCGCGGTCAATAAAACCAAAGTGCGCCCGGACAGGAGGCTTTGGGCACACAGCAAAGTCCGACCCGTCCTTGTGGAAAGTTGACGCTGGACAGCGCCCTGTTTAGGAAATGGCTCTATCTTGACCTCGGGAGGATCGTGATGCGCGCTCGGAGCCTTGAGAAGTGGACGGTGGGCCGTTCCGCCGAACTGTACGGCGTGGACAACTGGGGCGGTGGTTATTTCCGCGCCATGCCCGGCGGCGAACTGGCCATCACGCCCTTTGCGGACAAAAGCGTGTGCGTGTCCATTCCGTCCATCATCAGCGGCCTGGAAGAGCGCGGTCTGGGTCTGCCGGTGCTTCTGCGCATCGAGAACCTGCTCGACGCCCAGATTTCCCTTCTTCATGAGTCCTTTGCCAAAGCCATCGACGACCTAGGATACGGGGCGGAATTTCGCGGCGTATACCCCATCAAGGTCAATCAGCAGCAGCAGGTGCTGGAGGAGATCGCCAAGGTGGGCGGCCCCTTCAATCACGGTTTCGAGGTGGGCAGCAAGGCCGAGCTCATCGTGGCCCTGTCCTTTCTGAACAATCCCAAGGCGTGCCTTATCTGCAACGGTTACAAGGACCAGGATTACATCGATCTGGCCCTGTACGCCTGCAAGATGGGTTTTTTGTGTTTTCTGGTGCTGGAAATGCCAAGCGAACTGCCGCTCATTCTGGAGCGTTCCAGAGTGCTGAACATCCGGCCGCGCATCGGCGTGCGCATCAAGGTCTCTACTCAGGCCGGGGGCCACTGGGCCGAGTCGGCCGGAGATCTGTCCATTTTCGGCCTGTCCTCTTCGGAAGTGGTGGACGTCATCGACACCATGCGCGGCCACTCCATGCTGGACTGCGTGCAGCTTCTGCATTTTCATCTGGGCTCCCAGATCCCGAACATCCGCGATATCCGTACCGCCGTGCACGAGGCCGCGCGCATGTACGCCGAGCTGGCCAAGGAAGGCTGCGCCATGGGCTTTCTGGACCTGGGCGGGGGGCTGGCCGTGGACTATGACGGCTCCCACACCAACTACGCGAGCAGCCGCAACTACACGCTGGAAGAGTACTGCACGGACATCGTGGAATCGGTCATGGCCACCGTGGACGAGCACAAATTGCCCCATCCGCACATTCTGACGGAATCGGGCCGGGCCACCGTGGCCTATTATTCCGTTCTGCTTTTCAACGTCATGGATGTGAGCCGCCTGGAGAACCGGCCCGTGCCGGACGCTCTGGAGGATGATGCCCCGGAGGCCGTGCACAATCTGCTGGAGGTGTACACCAGCCTGTCCCTGAAGAATCTCCAGGAATGCTATAACGACGCCATCTATTACCGGGACCAGATCCGCCAGCTTTTCCGCCTGGGACAGTGCACCCTGCGCCAGCGGGCCCTGAGCGACACCATTTTCTGGGCCGTGATCCGCAGCATTGCGGAGAAGACGCCGGAACTGAAGAATCCGCCTTCGGCCCTGAAGGATGTCGATCTGGCGCTGGCGAGCATTTACTACTGCAACATGAGTGTGTTCCAGTCCCTGCCCGACGCCTGGGCCATCGGGCATCTTTTCCCTGTCATGCCCGTGCACCGTCTGGACGAAGCGCCCACGGAGCAGGCCATTCTGGCCGACATCACCTGCGACAGTGACGGCAAGCTCGATACCTTCATCGACATCCACGGGGTCAAGCGGGTGCTGGAACTGCACGAGGTGCGGCCCTGCGAGCCCTACTATCTGGGCGCTTTTCTGGTGGGGGCGTATCAGGAGACCCTGGGCGATCTGCACAACCTGTTCGGCGATACCAACGTGGTCAGCGTGCGCATCAACGAGGACGGCACCTACGACCTCATCCGCGAACTGGAGGGCGACAGCGTGTCCGACGTGCTTTCCTATGTGGAATTCGAGCCCAAGCAGGTGCTGGAAAATTTCCGTAAGGTGGCGGAGCAGGGTGTGCGCGAGGGCAAAATAAGCCCTCAGGAGAGGTTCATGATCATGCGCGCTTTCGAGCGCGGGCTGCGCGGATACACGTATCTGAACGTGGCCCGCAACTGCGGTCACGCCGAATGCCGCGCCGCCGGGCCGAATCCGGCGGATTAGGCCTTCAGTCTTTTCCGCGGATCGCCGCGGCCCTTCGGATTCACTTGGGTCTAGACCATCAGACTATCGTCTGATAGGCTGGAAAAATGTTTTAAAACAGCAGGTTGAGTCGATACAAAGTCGGAAAAATCATTCAATCATCACCGCTTCGAGATCGGGGTCAGACGCCAGAGCGAGCAAAACTGCTTTCCAAGATCCTTTCATCTGCCAACGCCGAAAGCGGGAATACACGGCATTCCATGACCCATACTCTTTTGGCAGGGCCCTCCAGGGAGCCCCAGTACGCAGCAACCAGATGATTGCATTTATGATTTATGAATGTTCGTTTATCTTTGGCCGGACGGCCGCCTTTGGGTGAACCCTCGAGCGGCAGAACGGGCTCAAGCCGTTGCCAGGTTTCATCGGAAATATCGGTATAGCACATCTCCAAAAACTACACGAACCAAGCCTGATTATAAAGTTTGCAAATATACCCTAATTACATAACAGAGATTATCGCATGATATTGCTATCTAAAGCATGTGGAAATATATATGGAATTGGAACAATACGCACTATTTTTTCTATTTCTGTTGTCATTGCACATTCATCACTTTTTTTAGGATACAATATTATAAACGGGATAGCTGCTGTACAATGTTTTTATATGTTTTCTGGGTTTTATATGTTTATGATACTAAGTGAAAAATACATATCTACAAAAAAATTTTATAAGTCTAGGTTTCTTAGAATATACCCTATATATTTTTTTATAGCCATACCAACACTATTATTTATTTAAGCGGAAATTTTCAAGACATATGGAATTCTGCAGATATCTTTACAAAAATATTCATTACTCTCTCGAATATATGCATATACACACAAGATATCGTTATGTTTTTAGCAGTCGATCCACAAAATGGTTCTCTATACTTCACAACAAGGTTTTCTCAAGAACCAATCCCTCTATATAAACTCCTTATTATCCCACAAGCATGGACTCTTGGAGTAGAACTAACATTCTATATTCTCGCTCCATTTCTTGTGAAAAGAAAGACAGCAACTCTTTTCATTATATTAATATTAAGTATTATAATTAGAATATATGCCTTAAAAATTGGATACTACAGAGATCCATGGAATTACAGATTTTTTCCATTTGAATTATCACTATTTTTATGTGGAGCAATATCATATAGAATATATTATAAAATCAGAATAAAAAAATTTATGGATTATATATCTCCAATCATAACATTACTTTTAATTATAGCAATTTTAATATTCCAATTCATCCCCCTCGAATTGGTTAAAAAATTATTTATTTACTATATAATAACAGCCATATCAATACCATTCATATTCCATTCATCAAGAAATAGCAAAATAGATAGAGCAATAGGAGAACTTTCTTATCCTATATATATTATACATATATCCATAATATGGATTCTTTATTATTTTTTTAATTCCTATATGGAAATTCTAAATAAAAAACAGCTACTTTGCGTCCCAGTAATAATATTATCCATCCTCTTTTCAATCCTAATAAATAAATACATTCAAAGACCTATTGATAATATGCGAAGAAGATAATAATAGATAGTACTTAGGGTATATTTACAAACTAGGGTGTGTTTGCAAACTATTTGATCCAAATCATTGAAGCTGCCAGGTAAACGAAAGAAAGAAAAGTCTGGGCAAGCTTTTCATAACGTGTTGCCACTCTGCGGTACTCTTTGATTTTACTGAAAAAGCATTCAACAAGGTGCCGTTCCTTATAAAGATGCCGATCATACCGACGAGGTGTTTTACGATTTGAGCGTGGAGGAATAACTACGGTACAGCCTCTTGCTTCAAGAAGTTGAACTAACGGCTCGCTGTCATACCCTTTATCGGCAATGACAGTGCAATCACGAACCCCTTCAAGTAATTGTGGTGCAACACTGATATCCGCGCATTCACCTCCTGTAAGGAAAAACGATACAGGATTGCCGAGCGCGTCTACCTGTGCATGCAGCTTGGAGGTAAAACCTCCGCGACTGCGGCCCAGAGCTTGTCTGTGCTGCCCCCTTTTGCGCCAGCCGAATGTTTGTGGGCATGGATGTACGTACCGTCAATCATTACCGCTTCGAGATCGGGGTCAGACGCCAGAGCGAGAAAGACTGCTTTCCAGGATCCTTTTATCTGCCAACGCCGAAAGCGGGAATACACGGCATTCCATGACCCATACTCTTTCGGCAGGGCCCTCCAGGGAGCCCCGGTGCGCAGCAGCCAGATGATTGCATTTATGAATGTTCGTTTATCTTTGGCCGGACGGCCGCCTTTGGGCGAACCCTCAAGCGGCAGAACGGGCTCAAGCCGTTGCCAGGTTTCATCGGAAATATCGGTATAACACATGTCCAAAAGCTACACCAAACCACGCTGGTTATAAAGTTTGCAAACACACCCTAGGTTCAGGCCTCATTAATTGAGATAGAAAATGACGGAAGCCGCGAGGCACAGAGCTGAAAAGAAGGTATGCGCGCAGCGGTCATAACGCATGACAATTCTGCGCCAGTCCTTGATCCTGCCAAACATGATCTCGATCTTGTGCCGCTGTTTATACAGATCTTTATCGTACGGGCAGGGTCTCTTCCGGCTCCTTCTGGGCGGGATGCAGGGCGTAATGCCTCTGGCGCACAGGGCGTCACGGAACCAGTCGGCGTCGTAACCACGGTCCGCCAGAAGCTCCTTGGCCTCAGGCAAAGCATCTATGGCGTCCATAAGCAGGGCGGCTCCTTTGTAGTCGCTCACCTGGCCTTCTGTGAGCGTCATGGCCAGGGGCCTGCCGTGGCCGTCGCAAAGGGCATGGAGTTTGGAGTTCAGACCGCCCTTTGTGCGTCCGATGCAGCGGGAAAGAGCCCTTTTTTGAGCAAACTGGCGGCGGTTCGATGCGCCTTGAGGTGGGTTGCATCGTTCATCACCTGGCCATCGCGCCTTGAGGTGGGTTGCATCGTTCATCACCTGGCCATCCTGTCCCGCTGTTTTTGCCAATTCGGTAAAAATATTGTTGAAGACGCCCATCCGGCTCCAGCGCAAAAAACGATTGTACAGCGTTTTATACGGGCCATACTCACGCGGCGCATCTTTCCATTGCAGGCCATGTTTGATGACATAAATGATTCCGCTTATGACTTTCAGGTCATCGACGCGTGGAATACCGTGTGAAAGTGGAAAGAAAGGCTTGATACGCTCCAGTTGCTCGGCAGAAAGGTAGAAAAGTTGGCTCATGGCGTCCTCCCTGAGCACAACTAACCAACTTTCCTGATTTTTACAATTAATGAGGCCTGAGCCTAGAGCCTTCATTTTTTGCTCACGAATATCTGCGAGGTGGCAGCATGTCCAAAGTACTGATTATCGGCGCGGGCGGCGTCGGCCATGTGGTGGCCCACAAGTGCGCCATGGTCCCGGAAGTGTTTTCGGAAATTCTTCTGGCCAGCCGTACCGTCTCCAAATGCGAGACCATTGCCGCGTCGGTGCGGGAAAAGACCGGCCGGACCATTGAAACCGCCGTCATCGATGCCGACAATGCGGCTGAAACCGCCGCCCTGATCCGCCGGTTTGGCCCCAAAATCGTCATCAACGTGGCCCTGCCGTACCAGGATCTGACCATCATGGACACCTGCCTGGAAACGGGCGTGGATTATCTGGACACGGCCAACTACGAACCGCCGGACGAGGCCAGATTCGAATACAAGTGGCAGTGGGCCTATCAGGACCGCTTCCGCGAAAAGGGCCTCATGGCCCTTCTGGGCTCGGGCTTTGATCCGGGCGTGACCAATGTCTTCTGCGCCTACGCCCAGAAGCATCTGTTCGATGAGATTCACGAGCTGGACATCATCGACTGCAACGCGGGCGATCACGGGCAGCCCTTTGCCACCAATTTCAATCCGGAAATCAACATCCGCGAGATCACCCAGCGCGGCCGGTACTGGGAACGCGGCGAATGGGTGGAGACGGATCCGCTCTCCTGGCGCATGAGCTACGACTTTCCCGAAGGTATCGGCCCCAGGGACTGCTATCTCATGTACCACGAGGAGCTGGAGTCTCTGGTGCGGAACATCCGCGGTCTGAAGCGGGCGCGCTTCTGGATGACCTTTTCCCAGAATTATCTGAATCACCTGAAGGTGCTGGAAAATGTGGGCATGACCGCCATCGAGCCCGTGGATTACAACGGCCAGAAGATCGTGCCCCTGCAGTTTCTGCGGGCCGTGCTGCCGGAGCCCGGTTCCCTCGGGCCGCTGACCAGAGGCCGGACCTGCATCGGCTGCGTCATGAAGGGTGTGAAGGACGGGCGGCCGGTCAGGAAATACATCTACAACATATGCAGCCACGAAGAGGCGTACCGCGAGGTTGGTTCCCAGGCCATTTCCTACACCACGGGTGTTCCGGCCATGATCGGGGCCATGATGATGCTGACCGGGAAATGGCGTGGAGAGGGCGTCTTCAACATGGAAGAGCTCGATCCGGATCCGTTCATGGAGCAGCTGAACCGGCACGGCCTGCCCTGGGTTGTGCGGGATTTGTGATGGATGGGCGTATCGCCTGCCGTTTTGATGCGGCCCGGGTGCGGTCCACGCCCGCCTTCGTGGTGGATGCGGGCCTCATCCGCCGCAATCTCGGCATTCTGGCGGATGTGAAGCGGCGCACCGGCTGCCGCATCCTGCTGGCTCTGAAAGGCTTTGCCATGTGGAGTCTTTTTCCGGTGCTGCGCGAGACCCTTGACGGCGTGTGCGCCAGCTCCCCCGACGAGGCCCGGCTGGGCCGTGAGGAGTTCGGCCGGGAGGTGCATGCCTTCGCGGCCGCCTATTCCGAAAAGGACGTGCGGGATCTGTGCGCCACGGCCGATCACATGGTCTTCAACTCGCTTGGTCAGCTTGAACGCTTCCGGCATCTGGCGGTGGCGGAGAGCGCCCGGCTCGGGCGGACCATGCAGCTTGCCGTGCGCATCAATCCCGAGCATTCCGAAGGGGCCGTGCCCATTTACGACCCGTGCGCGCCGGGTTCGCGGCTGGGCATCCGGCGGCGCGATTTCCTGCCGGACCGGCTCTGCGGCATCTCCGGCCTGCACTGGCACAATCTGTGCGAGCAGAACGCCGACTGCCTGGAGCGCACCGTGGCCGCCGTGGAAAAGAACTTCGGCCCGTTCATCAGGGGCATGAAGTATGTGAACTTCGGCGGCGGGCACCACATCACCCGGCCCGATTATGACGTGGACCTGCTCTGCGGCGTGGTCAGCGGCTTCATGCGGCGCCACGGCGTGCAGGTTTATCTGGAGCCGGGCGAGGCCGTGGCCCTCGACGCCGGCTATCTGGTGACCACGGTGCTGGATGTCGTCCAGGCGGACATGCCTTTCGCCATTCTGGACACCTCCGTGCCCGCGCACATGCCCGACGTTCTGGAGATGCCGTACCGCCCGCACATCTTCGGTTCCGGCCTGCCCGGCGAGAAAGCGCACACGTACCGTCTGGGCGGTCTGTCCTGCCTGGCCGGAGACGTGGCCGGAGAGTATTCCTTCGACGCGCCCCTGGCCGTGGGGGACCGGCTGGTCTTCACGGACATGGCTCACTATTCCATGGTCAAGACCAACACCTTCAACGGCATCCGGCTGCCGGACATCGCCGTTTTCGACCCGGCGGCCGATTTCCTCGGCGTCGTGCGTTCCTTCGGCTACGAGGATTTCAAGACGCGTCTTTCCTGAGCCGGGACCCGGACGGGATGTCGCGGAAAAATTCCGGGCGGCCCGGCCGCCGGACCGGATATCGGCTTCCTCAAACATTCACGGCGCGGATCATGCCCTCCGATCACCCCGGAGGCCGCGCCGCCAGCGGATACATCATGCGGGAATGGACGGAAAAAGCGGACTTCTCCGACGGCGGCCGGCGGCTGGACGTCTTCTGGCAGGGCTGTCTGGACGAAGAGGGCGTGCCCAGGGCGCGCATTCAGGACTGGATTCGTCAGGGGCGGGCCGCCATCGACGGCCGGGTGTGCGTCAAGCCGGGCACGCGGCTGGTTCCCGGCCAGACACTGGAGCTTTCGGCCGAAGAGCCGGAAGGGACGATCACGCCCGACGAGGGGGCTCTCGCGGTTCTGCACGCTGACGGCTGTCTGGCCGTCATCGACAAACCCGCCGGGCTGACCGTGCATCCCGCGCCTTCCGTCAGGGAAACCACGCTGGTTCATCTGGCCGCCCATCGTTTTCCCGCCCTGCTGGATCAGGGGGGCGAGCGGCCGGGCATTGTGCACCGTCTGGACAAGGATACGTCCGGGCTGATCGTTCTGGCGCTGCATGACGCCTCGCGGCGGACCCTGACCCGCATGTTCGGCGACCGGGACGTGTACAAGGAATATCTGGCGCTGGTGGCGGGCGTGCCCGCTCCGGGGGGCATCGTTTCCGCGCCCGTGGGCCGTCATCCGGTCATCAAGACCCGCATGGCCGTGACCGCGGGGGGGCGGCCCGCCGAAACCCGTTTCCGGCGGCTCTGGACCGCCACAGACCGGAGCGCGTCCCTTGTGCGGGTGCGCATCCTCACCGGCCGGACGCATCAAATCCGTGTGCACATGGCCCATATCGGGCATCCGCTGCTGGGCGACAGGCTCTATGCGGAAAAATCCGTTGCCGGACGCGCGCCCCGGCAGATGCTGCATGCCTGGCAGCTGCGTCTGGCGCATCCCGAAAGCCGGGAGAAACTATCCTTTTTCGTCCCGCCGCCGGCGGATTTCATGGCCGTGCTGGAACGCCTCTGCCGGGACAGAACGTGCGTGGGTCTGACCGGCGCGGCGGGCGGAGGCAAATCAGCTGTGGGCCGGTTCGCCGCAGAACTGGGCGTGCCGGTTTTCTGCGCCGACAGGGCCGTGGCGGATTCCTACGCGCCGGGTGGGGCGGGCAGCGCGATCATCGCCCACCATCTGGGCGGCGGGTTTCTGGACCCGGACGGCGGAGTGGACAAGGCCGCGCTTCTGGCGGCCATGTGCGCCTCGGACAGCCTGCGGCGCGAGGTGGAGCGGCTTGTCCATCCTCTGGTGCGGGAAAGTCTGGCCGCTTTCATGGCCGCGCCCGGCCCGGATTTGCGTCTGGCCGAGATCCCGCTCCTGTGCGAGGCGGGGCTGGCGGAATCCGTGGACCTGACGGCGGCGGTCTTCCGCCCGGACGAGGCCCGTCACGCGCATCTGCACGAGCGCGGCTGGGACGCGGAGCGCATCGGGATGATGGAGTCCTGGCAGTGGCCGCAGGAGAAAAAACTGCGCATGGCTCATCTCGTTCTGGACAACTCCGGCTCCCTCGAAGACCTGCGGCGGCGGACGAAAAGCCTGCTCCGCGCGGCGGAAGATATATCCCGCGGCCGGGCAAGGCGGCGGATGGACTGCCTGACGGCCCTGTTTGAACATCCGGATACAATGGATGAATCGGAGCTGACCCATGTTTCCCCTGCGCGATAACATCCCTTCCCGGCGCAAGCCGGTCATGGTCTGGGTCCTGGTTGGCCTGAACATTGTCGTTTTTCTGTTCACGCTTGGCCTTTCTCCGGCCGGGGAAGCCCTGTTTTTCCACCTGCACGGAGTGGTTCCGGCGCGTTTCATCCATCCCGAATGGGCCGAGTGGCGCGGTTATCCGGATGGCGGCCTGCTGTCTTTCGGCACCTACATGTTCCTGCACGGAGGCTGGATGCACCTTGTGGCCAACATGTGGACCCTGTGGATTTTCGGGGACAATGTGGAAGACGTCATGGGGCCGCTTCGGTTTCTGCTTTTCTACATCCTTTGCGGTCTGTGCGCCCTGCTGATGCATGTGGTGACCAGCCCGGAATCCACGGTCCCCGTGGTGGGCGCGTCCGGAGCCATCGCCGGAGTCATGGGAGCGTATTTTTTTCTCTATCCGCACGCCAGAGTCCTGACCCTGGTGCCCCTCTTCATCATCCCCTTTTTCTTCGAAATCCCGGCGGTTTTCTATCTTCTGCTGTGGTTTGTGACCCAGGTGTTCTCCGGGCTGTCTGATGGCGGCGGCGCGGGCGTGGCCTGGTGGGCGCACATCGGCGGTTTTGTGGCGGGCATGCTTCTGCTGCGCTTTTTCCGGGACGAGCCCCGTCCTTAGGCTCAGGCCTCATTAATTGTAAAAATCAGAAAAGTTGGTTAGTTGTGCTCAGGGAGGACGCCATGAGCCAACTTTTCTACCTTTCTGCCGAACAACTGGAGCGTATCAAGCCCTTCTTTCCACGTTCACATGGTATTCCGCGGGTCGATGACCGGAAAGTCATAAGCGGCATCATTTATGTCATCAAACATGGCCTGCAGTGGAAAGACGCGCCGCGCGAGTATGGCCCGTACAAGACGCTGTACAATCGTTTTTTGCGTTGGAGCCGGATGGGCGTCTTCAACAATATTTTTACCGAATTGGCAAAAACAGCGGGAAAAGATGGACGATTGATGATCGATGCAACCCACCTCAAGGCGCATCGAACCGCCGCCAGTTTGCTCAAAAAGGGGCTCTTTCCCGCTGCATCGGACGCACAAAGGGCGGTCTGAACTCCAAACTCCATGCCCTTTGCGACGGCCACGGCAGGCCTCTGGCCATGACGCTCACAGAAGGCCAGGTGAGCGACTACAAAGGAGCCGCCCTGCTTGTGGACGCCATAGATGCTTTGCCTGAGGCCAGGGAGCTTCTGGCGGACCGTGGTTACGACGCCGACTGGTTCCGTGACGCCCTGTGCGCCAGAGGCATTACGCCCTGCATCCCGCCCAGCAGGAGCCGGAAGAGACCCTGCCCGTACGATAAAGATCTGTATAAACAGCGGCACAAGATCGAGATCATGTTTGGCAGGATCAAGGACTGGCGCAGAATAGCCATGCGTTATGACCGCTGCGCGCATACCTTCTTTTCAGCTCTGTGCCTCGCGGCTTCCGTCATTTTCTATCTCAATTAATGAGGACTGAACCTAGGCATGACCCTTTTACAATTAATGAGGCCTGAGCCTAGGCTCAGACCTCATTAATTGTAAAAATCAGGAAAGCTGGTTAGTTGTGCTCAGGGAGGACGCCATGAACCAACTTTTCTATCTTTCTGCCGAACAGCTCGAACGTATCAAGCCCTTCTTTCCACGTTCACATGGTATTCCGCGGGTCGATGGCCGGAAAGTCATCAGCGGCATCATTTATGTCATCAAACATGGCCTGCAGTGGAAAGACGCGCCGCGCGAGTATGGCCCGTATAAAACGCTGTACATCGTTTTTTGCGCTGGAGCCGGATGGGCGTCTTCAACAATATTTTTACCGAATTGGCAAAAACAGCGGGACAGGATGGCCAGGTGATGATCGATGCAACCCACCTCAAGGCGCATCGAACCGCCGCCAGTTTGCTCAAAAAAGGGCTCTTTCCCGCTGCATCGGACGCACAAAGGGCGGTCTGAACTCAAAACTCCATGCCCTTTGCGACGGTCACGGCAGGCCCCTGGCCATGGCGCTCACAGAAGGCCAGGCGAGCGACTACAAAGGAGCCGCCCTGCTTATGGACGCCATAGATGCTTTGCCTGAGGCCAGGGAGCTTCTGGCGGACCGTGGTTACGACGCCGACTGGTTCGGTGATGCCCTGCTCGCCAGAGGCATTACGCCCTGCATCCCTCCCGGAAAGAACCGAAAGAGGCCCATCTCTTACGATAAAAATCTGTATAAACAGCGGCATAAGATTGAGATCATGTTTGGCAGGATCAAAGACTGGCGCAGAATAGCCATGCGTTATGCCCGCTGCGCACATACCTTCTTTTCAGCTCTATGCCTCGCGGCTTCCATCATTTTCTATCTCAATTAATGAGGACTGAGCCTAGGCGTCAAGCCGTTCTGTACCGGCCGGACACGTAAGCCGCTTTTTGCGGGGATGGACCTGCGCCGGAGGGCTGCCGTACGAAGGAAGGCTGGTCGGCGTTCGCCGCTAGATCCGTCCTTCCTCCAGGGCGTGACAGGCGGCCCGGCTGCCGTTGGGGCAGGGCAGCAGCTGCGGGACTTCGCGCCGGCAACGCTCGTCCATGTACGGACAGCGCGGGTGGAAGACACAGCCTTCGGGCAGATGGATGGGTGTGGGCACTTCGCCCTTCAGACGGATGTGGTCGAAACCCTTGGAACCAAGCTTTGGGATGGCCGAGAGCAGGGCGCGGGAATAGGGGTGTTGCGGGGTCTGGTACAGGTCGTCCTTGGCCGCCAGTTCGCACAGGGTGCCCAGGTACATGACCGCCACCCGCGTGCTGATGTGTTCCACCACGGACAGGTCGTGGGTGATGAACATGTAGGTCAGGCCGAAACGCTCCTGACAGTCCATGATCAGGTTCAGAATTTGGGCCTGGATGGAGACATCCAGGGCCGAGATGGGCTCGTCGGCCACGATGAATTCCGGGTCTACCATCAGCGCCCGGGCGATGCTGATGCGCTGGCGCTGGCCGCCGGAAAATTCGTGGGGGAAGCGACCGGCCCAGGCCGGGTCCACGCCCACCTGACGCATGACCTCGGTCACCTTGTCCCGCACTTCGGAGGCGGAAAGCTGCGGGAAATGGAAGCGCACGGGTTCCTGCAGAATCTGGCGCACGGTCATGCGCGGATTGAGCGACGCGTAGGGATCCTGGAAGACCATCTGCATCTTGCGCCGGTAGGGCAGCATGTCCGCGTGGCTCAGGTTGTCGATGCGCCGGCCCCGGAAGAAGATTTCTCCGCCGGTGGGCGCGTACAGGCCGAGGACCGTGCGTCCCAGGGTGGATTTGCCGCAGCCGGACTCACCCACCACGGAGAGGATCTCGCCGGGGTGGATGTCCAGACTCACGGAGTTGATGGCCTTGACCGTGGTGGTGGCGAGATAGGGCATGCCGCCGGAAAAGGCGATGCGGTCCAGAATGCCCCCGGAAATGTCGAAATGCTTGACCAGGTTTGCAATGCGTACCAGCGCTTCTGTCGTCATGCCTGTCCCGCTCCGGCGTGAAGGTGGCAGGCCGCCAGACCCGGCGAGTGCGGCAGGGCGTACAGCGGCGGCGTTTCCCGGCGGCAGATGTCCATGGCCCGGTCGCAGCGGGGATGAAAGGCGCAGCCCGCCGGAATGCTGGTCAGGTTGGGCATCATGCCCGGAATCTGGTGCAGGCGTTTCCGTCCTCCCGCGCCCTGGGGCAGGGCCTTGATGAGCCCCTGGGTGTACGGATGCATGGGCCGCGCTACGATGCTTTCGGTTGCGCCCTGTTCCACGATGCGTCCGGCGTACATGACCGCGATTTTCTCCGTGACCTGGGAGACCACGCCCAGATCGTGGGTGATGAGGATAAGCCCCATGTTCTCGTTTCTGCACAGCTCAAGGAGCAGGGCCATGACCTCGGCCTGGATGGTCACATCCAGAGCCGTGGTGGGCTCGTCGGCGATGATCAGGCTGGGGTTGGTCAGAAGGGAGATGGCGATGACCACTCGCTGCCGCATGCCGCCCGACAGTTCGTGCGGGTACTGGTCCAGACGTTTGCCGGGAGAGGAGATGTACACCTTCTGGAGCTTCTCCAGGGCGATTTCCCGGGCATGAGCCGTCGTTATCCTGCCGTTGTGGGCCCGGATGGTTTCCACCATCTGGGTGCCGATGGTCAGCACCGGGTTCAGGGTCATCATGGGATCCTGAAAAATGATGCTGATGCGGTTGCCGCGGATGCCGCGCATCTGTTCCAGGGGGTAGCTGCTGATCTCCTGGCCCTCGAACAGCACCCGTCCCGAGGCGATGTAGCCCGGCTTGCTGATGAGATTGATGATGGAGAATCCGGCCACGGATTTGCCCGCGCCCGACTCGCCCACCAGCCCCATGCGCTCGCCCGCTTCCAGCGAGAAATTGATGCCGTTCAAGGCCGTGAGATCGCCCGAGCGCAGGCGGAATTTGACCACCAGGTCCTGGACATCCAGAAGTTTCGTCATGCTCAGCCCTTGTACAGTTTGGGGTTGAGAACGTCCTGCACCCAGTCGCCCAGCAGATTGATGACCAGAATGAGGACCACCAGCAGGACTCCCGGAAAAGTGGTGATCCACCACGCGCCGCTGAAGATGTATTCGAAGCCGGAGTTGATGAGGGAGCCCAGGGACGGTTTGGTGATGGGCATGCCCAGACCCAGAAAGGACAGGGCGGCCTCGCTCATGATGGCGTGGGCCACCTGCACCGTGGACAGCACCATGAGGGGAGACATGGTGTTGGGCAGGATGTGCCGCCACATGATCCGGCCCGAGGGCAGGCCGATGACCCGGGCCGCTTCCACATATTCCTTCTTTTTCTCGGCCAGCACCGAGGCCCGCACGGTGCGCGCGTACTGCGGCCATTCGGCGATGCCGATGACCAGCACCAGAAAGGGCACGGCCATGTTCTCGAAGGCGGCCACGCCGAAGATGGCCTGAAAAATGGCGGACAGGAAAATGGCCACCATCAGCGTGGAGAAGCTGAGCTGCACGTCGGCCAGGCGCATCAGGAAATTGTCGATCCTCCCGCCCCGGTAGCCCGCAATGAGCCCCAGCACCACGCCGATGGCCGCCTGCAGGGCCACGGCGCAGACACCGATGATCAGGGAAATGCGCATGCCGTAGAGCATGGTGCTGAGCATGTCCCGGCCCTGGGCGTCGGTGCCCAGCGGGAAGGCGGACTCCGCGCCGTCCATCCACACGGGCGGCAGTTCCGCGTCCATGATGTTGATGGTGGTGGTGTCGTAAGGATTGTGCGGGGCGATGACCGGCGCGCCGAAGGCGGACAGGGTCAGAACGGTCAGGATGGCGAAGCTGCCCATGGCCACGGGGTCGCGCAGAAAGCTGTACAGAAAGTAGGAGGAGCGGAAGCGCTGCCAGATGTTCATCAGGACGTCCTTATTTCATGCCGGCGATGCGGACCATGGGATTGACCAGCCCGTAGATGATGTCGACCACCGTGTTCACCACCACGAAGATGATGCCGACGAAGATGAGATAGGCCACCAGAAGGGAGGTGTCGGCGCGCTCCACGGCCTCCAGGAAAAGAAAGCCCAGGCCGCCCCACTGGAAGACCGTTTCCGTCAGGATGGTGAAGGCGATCATGGTGCCGATCTGCACGCCGCCCACGGTGATGACGGGCAGCAGTGTGTTCTTGAAGGCATGCACGAACCAGATGCGCAGGCGCGGCAGCCCCTTGGCCCAGGCGAATTTGACGTACTCGGTTTCGAGCACCTCCATCATTTCCGAGCGGATGAGACGCACGAAAAGGGGTAGCATGAGTGCGGTCAGGGAAACGGACGGCAGCAGCAGATGCTTCAGGCCGTCCAGGCTCAGAAGGCCCGATTCCCAGCCCCAGACGCTCACGGTCTGGCCCCGGCCGTAGGAGGGCAGCCAGTTCAGTTCGATGGCGAAGACGTAGATGAGCAGAATGGCGATGAGAAAGATCGGCACGGACACGCCGATGCTGCTCATGGCCATGATCAGGCGCGAAAGGAAGCGCCTGGGATAGATGGCGCAGTAGATGCCCATGGGGATGGACAGGATGACGATGAACACGGAACTGACCATGACCAGTTCCAGGGTGGCCGGGGCCTTGCTCAGAATGACATCCATGGCCGGTTTCTTGTAGAAGAAGGACTGGCCGATGTCGCCCTGCAGCGCGCCCTTGAGAAAGCGGCCGTACTGCACCGGAAAAGGGTCGTTCAGGCCCAGTTTTTCGCGGATGGCCTCGCGTTCGGCGGCGGAAACTGAAATGCCGGTGATCTCGCGGACCGGGTCGCCCACGTTCTGCTTCAGGGCGAAGCCGATGAAGCTGATGATGAACATGACCAGGATGGCCTGGAGAACGCGGCGGATGATAAATGCAAACATGATGCGTCCATGGCGGATGGAATTCAGAAAGGCGGGTTTCCCCTGCCCGGAGAAACCCGCCTTCTTTACACAGACGTGATGGGCTAATCAAGTCATTCCACGACCAGATCTCCGAGATAGGGGAAGTCCATGATGTTGATCACAGGCTCGATATTCACGTTCTTCTTGGTGGCCCAGGACAGATCCTGCCAGTGCAGGGGCACGTAGGCCGCGTCTTCGTAGGCGATGCGTTCCACTTTCTGGAGTATGGCCCTGCGTTTTTCCTTGTCCGTTTCGACATTGGCCTTGTTCACCAGCTCGTCCAGCTTGGCGTTGCAGTAGTTGCCGCTGTTGTACTGGCCCTTGCCCGTTTCCTTGTTGGGACACATGAGCAGGTATTCGGAATAGTTGGCCGAATCCTCCGTGTCCGGGTGCCAGCCCATCATCTGGATGTCGGCCACCTGGGCGTCGAACTCGTCCCAGTACTGGGCCTTGGGCATGGTCTTCAGGCTGACCTTGATGCCGATCTTGGACAGCATGGACACCACGGCCTCGGCGATCTTCTCGTCGTTCACGTAGCGGTTGTTGGGGGCGATCATGGTGCAGGAGAAACCCTTTTCGTACCCGGCCTCCTTCATCAGTTCCCGGGCCTTTTCGAGGTCGAAGCGGGGCTTCAGGTCCGCCACGTAGCCGTCGAAACCCTCGGGCGCCTGCTGATGGGCCGCCGTGGCCGTGCCCTTCATCAGTTTGGCCACGATGCCCGCATTGTCGATGGCCGCGATGACGGCCTGGCGCACCTTCAGATTGGCGAATTCGGGCTTTTTCTTCTGGTTCAGCTGAAAGGTGATGACGCGGCTGCCAGTCATGGTGACCATGTTCACGTCGGCGTTCTTGCGCAGGCGTTCGTAGTCCTGGGGCGGGACGGGCGCGATGAAGTCCACACCGCCGGACAGGAGAGCTGCCGTGCGGGTGGCGTTTTCCTTGATGGGCGTCAGGACGATTTCATCCACGTTGCCCTTGCTGTCCTTGTCCCAGTAGTCGGCGAAGCGCTTGTAGACCATCTTCACGCCGTGTTCGCGGGAAGTCACCATGTACGGCCCGGTGCCGGACTCGTTTTCGTTGGCGAAGGAGTATTCCGTCTTCACGATGGCGTCTTTCGGTTTCCCCTTGGCGTCGGTGCCGGAATAGAACTTGGAATCCATGACGAAGATGTAGGTGGCCATGTTTTCCAGGAGCGGGTAGGGCTCGGTGGTGACGATGTCGATGGTGTGGTCGTCGATGATTTTGGGGGCAGTGAAAATAGTGAAGAGCCCTCTGAATTCCTCGCTTTTCTTCAGGCGGGCCAGGGTCCAGGCCACATCGGCAGCGGTCATGGGATTGCCGGAGTGGAACTTCACGTCCTTGCGCAGGTGAAAGCGCACGGTCAGGGAGTCCAGACGTTCCCATTTGACGGCCAGGCGGGGCTCGAACTTCATGTCCTTGGTCCAGCGGATGAGCGGATCGAAGACCAGATGGTTGTACTGGAGCATGCCGCCCGAGAGCTGCACATGGGGGTCCATGGACTCGGGGTCGGCGTCGAGGGCCATCCTGAGCGTCTTGGCCTGGGCCGCCGTGGCCAGGAAGACAAGAGCCAGAGCGAAAAAGAGCAGTTTCTTCACAAAAGCCTCCTTGAGAAATGAAGTATGCCCGCCCGGAGAGGGACGTCCGTCCGGGTTCCCTATGCGCGCATTTTTCCGCGATGCGCGGCGCCAAGTCCTTTAGCCGAAGTCACGGCGGAACTGAAGCGCCAATTTTCCCGATGCGGATTCTTTCCCGTGAGGGTTTCCGGTATTTTCAGGTTTCTGTCGGGCCAGGATTCTGGTATGTGCGAGGAAAAGAGAAAAGGAGGCGCGATGACAGGCCAGAAGCAAAACCGGACTGTAGAGGCTCTGAAAGACGATATTCAGCGGCATGTGGCTCTGACTCTGGGCAGCGACCCGTTTCCGCCGCGGAAGGAACACTATTATCTGGGATTGTGCTACACCGTGCGGGACCGGCTGGTGGAAAAATGGCTGGATACGCAGCGCAGCTACTACGACGCCATCACCAAACGGGTCTATTACATGTCGCTTGAGTTTCTGCCCGGCCAGTTCCTGATGAACTACATCCAGGCTCTGGGACTGGAGGAGGATTGCCGGGAAGCCGTACGCGATTTCGGCCTGGATCTGGATGATCTGGCCGAGGAGGAATGGAATCCGGGTCTGGGCAACGGCGGGCTCGGCCGGCTGGCCTCCTGCTACATGGATTCCATGGCCACCTGCAGGATTCCCGGCTATGGCTACGGCATCCTCTACGATTACGGTATCTTCTACCAGACCATCGTCAACGGCTTTCAGCAGGAGGGTGCGGACAACTGGCTGCGTCAGGATTCTCCCTGGGTGCTGCGCCGGGGGCATTTCATGTATCCGGTGCATTTTTTCGGCCGCAGCGAGTCCTACCGGGACGGCGCCGGACAGGAGCGGTTCCGCTGGGTGGACACGGAAACGGTCATGGCCATGGCCTGTGACATCATGGTGCCGGGGCACCGGAACGGCAACGTGACCAACATGCGCCTGTGGAAGGCCATTTCCAGCCGGGACTTCGAACTGGAGCACTTCAACCGGGGCGACTACATCGGTGCGGTGCAGGCCAAGGTGGAGAGCGAAAACATCTCCAAGGTGCTCTACCCCAACGACAACAGCCCCGTGGGCAGGGAGCTGCGCCTAAGGCAGCAGTATTTCTTCGTGGCCGCGACGTTTCAGGACATCATGCGGCGGTTCCGCAAGAACAACTATTCTTCTTTCGACTGCCTGCCGGAGCAGGTCACGGTGCAGCTGAACGACACCCATCCGGCCATCGGCATCGCCGAGCTGATGCGCATCCTGGTGGACGAAGAGTCCCTGGTCTGGGAGCGGGCCTGGGACATCTGCCGCAGGACTTTCGCCTACACCAACCACACGGTGCTGCCCGAGGCTCTGGAGGTGTGGCCGGCGGAACTTCTGGGCCGCGTCCTGCCGCGCCATTTGCAGATCATCTTCGAGATCAATCATCATTTTCTGGAGGGCGTGCGGCGGCAGTTCCCCGGCCGCGAGGATCTGGTCCGCTCGGTGTCCATCATCGGGGAGGACGGCGGCAAGCATGTGCGCATGGCGCATCTGGCCATCGTGGGAAGCCATGCGGTCAACGGCGTGGCCGCCCTGCATTCCCGGATCATCCGCGACAAGCTGTTCCGCGACTTCGCATTGATCATGCCGGAAAAATTCACCAACGTGACCAACGGCATCACACCCCGGAGATGGCTGTACCAGTGCAATCCGGCCCTGTCGGAGCTGATTTCCTCGGTCATCGGCGAGAAGTGGGTCACGGATTTATCCCGCCTCGAGGAACTGGCCCCTTACGCCGATGATCCCCAGTTTCAGCTGCGCTGGCAGGAAGTCCGCCGGAGAAACAAAAAGCTGCTGGCCCGGTACGTGTTGCGGAAGCTGGGGCTCGGCATCAACCCGTCCACGCTTTTCGACGTGCACATCAAGCGCATCCACGAGTACAAGCGTCAGCTGCTGAACGTTCTGCACGTGATCACGCTCTACAACCGCCTCCGGGGGCAGAACGGCCAGCCCCATCCGCCGCGCACGGTCTTTTTCGCGGGCAAGGCCGCGCCCGGCTATCAGCAGGCCAAGCTGATCATCAAGCTGATCAACTCCGTGGCCCAGGTGGTCAACGCCGATCCGGCGGTGGGCAGCGTCCTGAAGGTCGTGTTTCTGCCCAACTACTGCGTGTCGCAGGCCGAGCGGATCATTCCCGCGGCGGATCTGTCGCAGCAGATTTCCACGGCGGGCATGGAGGCCTCGGGCACGGGAAATATGAAGTTCGCCCTGAACGGCGCGTTGACCATAGGCACCCTGGACGGGGCCAACGTGGAGATCCGCGAGGCCGTGGGCGAGGAAAACTTCTTCCTGTTCGGCCGCACGGAAGGAGAAGTGGAAACCCTGCGGCGCGAGGGCTACGACCCGCGGGAGATATATGAACAGTCGCTGGAGCTGAAAAAGGCTCTGGACATGATCGCCACCGGAGCGTTCTCGCCGGAGGCTCCGGGGCTTTTCCGGCCCATCGTGGATTCCCTGCTGTCGCATGGAGATTACTACATGATGCTGGCCGACTACGAAGACTACATCAAAGTTCAGAGGCGGGTCGAGGATGCCTATCTGGACGCGGCCGGATGGACGCGCATGTCCATTCTCAATACCGCGCACATGGGCATGTTCTCCAGCGACCGGGCGGTCATGGAATACGCGAGCAATATCTGGAAGGTGGCCCCTCTGCCCTGATGGTTTTCGCGGCGGCCGGAAAAGGCCGCCTTTTTCGTTCGGCCGAGAGCGGGCTTTTCCTCCGGGCGGCCCGGACTTTTTCGTATTGCATGCTCCGGAGATGTCATTTAATCCGCTGCCCGTAATCCCGGCCGCTTACGGTAGCCTGTCCGCGGCGCGGGAGACACTCTGCCCTGAGATCCGGGTGCTTTTCCCCGCGCCAAATTTTTCCGGAGGAATGTCATGAACGGGAATTCGGCCCGCCGCGACGCCATCAAAGCCATCACCGACTACAGAACCACGCACGCGCCCCTGAATTTCAGCGAAACATCGCCCACGGATGTTTTCGGCTGCAACGTGTTCAACGATTCGGTCATGCGCACCCGCCTGCCCAGAAACGTCTACAAATCCCTGAAGAAGACCATGGAGTTCGGGGAAAAGCTGGACCCGTCCGTAGCGGACGTGGTGGCCAACGCCATGAAAGACTGGGCCATAGAGAAGGGCGCGACTCATTTCACCCACGTTTTCTATCCTCTGACCGGGCTCACGGCGGAAAAGCACGATTCCTTTCTCGTCCCGGACGGCAAGGGCGGCGCCGTTTCGGAATTCAGCGGGCACATGCTGATCCAGGGGGAGCCCGACGCGTCCAGTTTCCCTTCGGGCGGCCTGCGCACCACCTTCGAGGCGCGGGGCTACACGGCCTGGGACGTGACCAGCCCGGCCTTCATCCTGGAAAATCCCAACGGCACCTTTTTGTGCATTCCCACGGCCTTCGTGTCTTGGACCGGAGAGGCCCTGGACAAGAAGACACCACTTCTGCGCTCCCTTCAGGCCCTGAACAGGCAGGCCAAGCGCGTACTGAAGCTCTTCGGCGTGGAGACCAGGCTCCCCGTGACCTGCTACGCCGGAGTGGAGCAGGAATATTTTCTCATCGACCGCCATTTCGCCTTTGCCCGGCCCGATCTGCTCATCGCCGGGCGGACGCTTTTCGGGGCCAAGCCCGCCAAGGGGCAGGAATTCGAGGACCAGTATTTCGGAGTGACGCCGCGCCGCGTCCTGGCTTTCATGATGGAGGCCGAGCGAGATCTGTACAAGCTCGGTGTGCCGGTCAAAACCCGCCACAACGAGACGGCGCCCAGCCAGTTCGAGATCGCGCCCATCTACGAGCCCGGCAATCTGGCCACGGACCACAACCAGCTGATCATGACCATCCTGCGTACGGTAGCCAAGCGCTACGGCATGATGTGCCTGCTGCACGAAAAGCCCTTTGCCGGCATCAACGGCTCGGGCAAGCATCTCAACTATTCCATCGGCAACGAGGAAGTGGGCGGCCTGTTCGATCCCGGCGACACGCCGCATGAAAACGCCCAGTTTCTGGTGTTCTGCGCCGCGGTCATCCGCGCCGTGCACAGACACGGAGCCCTGCTGCGGGCCACCGTGGCCACGGCCTCCAACGATCACCGCTTGGGAGCCCATGAAGCCCCCCCGGCCATCATATCCGTTTATCTGGGAGACAATCTGACCAGCGTGTTCGAGCAGATCAAAAAGGGCAAGGTGGAGGGGTCGAAGCAGAAGTCCATCATGAACGTGGGTGTGGACACCCTGCCGCCTCTACCCATTGACCCGGGTGACCGCAACCGGACCAGCCCCTTCGCCTTCACCGGCAACCGCTTCGAATTCCGGGCCGTGGGCTCGTCCATGTCCGTGGCCGGCTCTCTGGTGGCGCTCAACACCATGGTGGCCGAGTCGCTCGACTATATGGCCACGGAACTGGAGGCGGCCACAGGCGGCGACTCCTCAAAGCTCAACGCGGCCGTGCAGACCCTGCTGCAGAAGGTCATCACGGAACACGACAGTGTCATCTTCAACGGCGACGGCTATTCCGTGAAATGGCAGGAAGAGGCCGCCCGGCGCGGTCTGCCGAATCTGAGGACCACGCCCGAAGCCCTCCCGGCCATCAGCAGCCTCGCCTCCGTCGAGCTTTTTGCCCGCTACAATGTGCTGAGCGCGAACGAACTGTTCTCCCGCGAGGAAATCTATACCGAGCAGTACTGCAAGACCATCGAGACCGAGGCCAATCTGATGCTGCGCATCGCCAAGACCATCATTTTCCCGGCGGCCGTGCGCTACCAGAACGAACTGGCCCAGGCCTGTGCGAACCTGAAGGCCATCGGCAAGGAGTACGGCACCACCACCCTGGACCAGCTCACGGCCAATCTGCGCGCCATGCAGAAGGTCACCTATGAGTTGCAGGCTCTGATGGAAGGGGACAAGGGTGTCGACAGCCAGGCCCAGGCCAGATTCTACTGCCATACCATCCTGCCCGCCATGCGGGAGGTCAGGAAGCATTCCGACCTGCTGGAAACCATTATCGCCGACGATTTGTGGGAACTGCCCAGCTATCAGGAAATGCTGTTCATTCGTTAGACAGTATTCTCGTTACGGAAACATCCGGGCCGCGGGTCCTTCCGCCGATGCGGCGGGAGATTGCCCGCGGTCCAGACGCGTTTTGGCGGCTACTTTTTCCGCAGGGAAAAGTCTGCCTTCAGTTGCCTGAAACTTCCCGCATCCATCGCTTTGCATCTTCGAAGACGCTTTCGGCGTACAGCATGGAAACATGGCTGACGGGCGCCGTTTCTTTTTCGACCCAGCCCGGCGCGGAGCAGTGCAGGGCATCGCTTGGCAGAACCAGACCATCCACCGGGGAATACAGGGCCAGGGAGCGGACATGGCCGGGATGGGGCAAGGCGGCCAGACGCCGGACGGTTTCGCCGTCGTATTGCAGATACCTCCCCAAAGACTGAAAAGCGAAAGGGGAGAGCTTGCTGCCGCCGAAGGGTGCTCCGAGGGTGACCACGGAACGTACGTTTTCCGGTGTTTCCATGCTGCCCAGAGCCGCCCGCAGAAGCAGTCCGCCCAGACTGTGCCCCACCAAGTGGATATTCCGGCCGGGATTTCGGGCCGCCAGATCGCGCAGATATTCCTGCAGATCCCGGACGACTTCTTCCAGCTCCGTCCCCCAGCTGGAGTAGGAAAAGCAGGCCGTGGCATAGCCTTTGGAATGAAGCCGGTGGCGGAAGAGTGCCCAGGCCCCGGCGTTGTGGAAAAGGCCGTGAACCATGACCACCAGATCTTTCCCGGATGTCGGCCTGCTCCAGAGCCCCGGCCAGAGACCCAGAGGATACAGGCAGAACATGGCGGCCTGGGAGAGGATGCCAAGGGGCGCGGCACGCAGGCACAGGTTCAGAAGGGGCATGGCGGGTTTTCCCGTCCGGGTGCTTTCTTCGTAGCAGAACAGGGCCGAGCTGATGAGAGTGCCCAGAACGGAGACGCCGAAGATGAGGGCGATCACGGTGCCCAGAAGCGGCGCGGCCAGGGCGAAGACGAGCCCGCCGACGGCCGCCGCAATGAGTACCGCCAGGGCGGTCAGGACAAGAAGAATGGTGAAGGTGGTCATGAGTTGGTCTCCATTTCGAATTTGCGCAACAGGGACAGGTGTTCGACGAGTTTCCGGTGCCCGGCGGGAAAGGCCAGACTGCACACTTCTTCCCAGGTGGACCAGCGGTATTCCTGGGCCGCGGTGAGCGCGACGGGAGCCACGGTCTCGGCTTCGACGAAGAAGGCGTGCAGGGTGATCCGGTATCTGGTGTAGGAATGTTTGAATCTTCCGATGGGTGCCGGGCGGGAGACGGTCAGGCCCGTTTCCTCCAGATACTCACGGATGACCGCCTGTTCCGGACTCTCGCCCTGTTCCACCACGCCGCCGGGAAATTCCCACAGGTTTCCCCAGACATCGTCGCTCAGGCGTTTCTGTACGAAGAATCTGCCTTCGCGCCGGAGCACGCCGGTGGCCATGTCCAGAAAAATGGGTTTTGCAGGCGGCCGGAGCACGGGGCGCTGATCCACCACGCCTTCCCGGAGGGCGGCGCAGAATTCCCGTACCGGACAGACGGGACAGCCGGGCGTCCGGGGAGAGCAGAGCAGGCTGCCAAACTCCATGACGGCCTGATTGAAGATTCTGGCCTGGCCCGGAGGAAGCAGGGCTTCGCAGATTTCTTCTATCCGCTTTCTGGTGTCGCGGTTTTTCACGGGCGTATCGATATTATAGAGCCTGCTGCAGACGCGCTCCACATTGGCGTCCACCACACAGACGTCCCGCTCGAAGGCGATGCTGGCAATGGCCCGGGCCGTGTACGGGCCGATGCCCGGAAGCTTCTGCAGCTCCTCCGGCGTGGAGGGAAAACAGCCGCCGTGCACGGAGCACAGGATGCAGGCGGCCCTGTGCAGATTGCGGGCCCGGGAGTAGTATCCGAGCCCCTCCCACAGCTTGAGCACATCGTCCTCGCGGGCTTCGGCCAGGGCCTCCACATCGGGGAGTTTTCGCATCCAGCGGTTGAAGTACTCCACGCCGCGCTCCATCTGGGTCTGCTGCAGCATGATCTCCGAAATCCAGACGTGATACGGGCTGTAGGTTCTGCGCCAGGGAAGGTCCCGCTGGTGGCGCGTAAACCAGTCCATGAGAAGATGGGAGAGAGTGTTGTCCATGGTTGGCACTGCTGAAGTTGGTCCCCGCCGCTAACGTATTTTCCGCCGGAGAGGAAATATGTAAGAAGCGTGTATTCCAGCCGGTGCGGGCTCCGGGCAAAGAGCTTGTCAGTCCGGCGCGGAGCGTTCTATGGGAAACTTTCTTTTTTGTTGGCCGCAGCCCGGCCGTAAACTGCCTGTGGAGGAAAATATGGATTTGGTCGCCTTTGCCCAGAAAATGGAAGCCGTGCTCAAAAAAGCGGCTTCGGAGTACGAACCCATTTCCCCCGCCGCAGAGGACGGTGCTCTGTGGGGTTTCGAACTGGGTGAGGAGGGCAGCGGGTTTCTGTCTCTGGAACCCAATCAGGGCACCTTTGATCTGCCCACGGTCACGGTGTCCCTGTCTCTTGGTCCCATTGAGGACGCGGGCAGGGAGGATCTGCTGGATCTGCTGACCCTGAACGGCGATCTGCTCGGAGCCTCGCTGACCGTCACCCCGCCGCTGGGCGATGAGCAGGAAGAATTTCTGATGCTGCAGACCAAGTTCCCGGCCGAAGAGTTTTCCGAGGATATGTTCAACAAGTCTGTCACGTCCCTGATGACGCAGATATCCATCTTTTTCGAAGCCGAGTAATGTCCAGAATCACGGTTCAGGCGGTCTCCAAGGCGTATTCCGGGGTGGATCTGTTCTCCGGGCTGTCTCTGGAGGTTCATTCCGGAACGCGGCTGGCTCTGGTGGGTCCCAATGGCTGCGGAAAATCCACTTTGCTCAAGATCATGGCTGGAGAGGTTTCTCCCGACAGCGGCCGGGTCAGTACGCCCAAGGGCGCTCAGATCGGGTTCGTGCGTCAGGATCTGGGCCGGGCGGATCTGGAGAAAAGACTCGAGGATTTCGTGCTGGAGGTGCTGCCCTCCTGGGCTGAGTTCTGGATGGACTGGAAGACGGCCTTGGAAAAGGGCGACGATGCGGCTCTGATGGAACTGCATCACCGGCAGGCGGAGCTGGAACACCAATACGGCTACAATCCCGAACACCGGGCCCATGCCATTCTGTCCGGCCTGGGCTTTGCCCCGGCCGCCTTTTCCCGGACCTTGGGAGAACTGAGCGGTGGCTGGCGGGAGCGGGCCAAGCTGGCCCGGGTGCTGGTGGCCGGGGCTGATATCCTTTTTCTGGACGAGCCGACCAACCATCTGGACCTGGAAGCGGTGGAGTGGCTTGAGTCCTATGTGCAGAGTTTTCAGGGCGCTCTCGTCTTTGTGGCCCATGACCGCTATTTTCTGGACCGCTGCGCCAACAGGGTGCTTTTTCTCGGCGGAGAAAAACCCGTGCTGCGCGACGGCAACTTTTCGCAGTTTCTGGAATGGAATGCCGAGCGCGGGGAGCAGAACCGGCGCCAGGCGGAAAAACTGCGGGCGGAAATCGGCCGCAACCAGGCTTTTGTGGACCGTTTCCGGGCCAAGGCCACCAAGGCCAGGCAGGCCCAGAGCCGGCTGGTGCGGATCGGCAGGCTGCAGGGTGAACTGGACGGGATCGCGCCTGAAGTCCGTACCCGGACTCTGTCCTTTTCCTGGCCCGAGCCCGAGCGAGGCAACCAGACGGTACTCTCGGCCGTGGACCTGTCCTTTTCCTTTCCGGATGCGGAGCTGTTTTCCGGTCTGACTTTTCATCTGTACCGCGGCCAGAAGATCGGTCTGGTCGGCCCCAACGGCCGCGGCAAATCCACCCTGATCAAGCTCATCACTGGCGGACTTGCACCCACGCGGGGCAGGGTTTCGCTGGGATCATCCATCGTGACCGGCTATTTCAGCCAGCACCAGACGGATATTCTGCGTCCGACCCAGACAGTCATGGCCGAGATACGGCGTCTGGCCTCTCCCTCCAGCTCGGATTTCCAGCTCAAGTCCGTGCTCGGGCTCTTCATGCTGGGCGAACGGTACTGGGAAAAGAAGGTGGAGGAATTGAGCGGCGGGGAAAAGAACCGGCTGGTTCTGGCCAGCCTTTTCCTCAGCCGAGCCAACTTTCTGGTTCTGGACGAGCCGACCAACCATCTGGACATGGAAAGCCGGGAAGCCCTGATCGAGGCCCTGTGCGCCTATTCCGGGACCATGCTGGCCGTGGCCCATGACCGCTATCTGCTGTCGGAAGTGGTCAACGAAATCTGGGAACTCACGCCGCAGGGTATAGAAGTTCACCAGTGCGGGTTTGACGAGTATCACGCCCGCAAAAAGGAAGAGAATGATGCAGAGGCGCGGCAGCCCAAAGCAGCCCGGCAGGATCAGAAACAGAGAAAGCGGGAGGAGGCCGAACTGCGGAACCGGATTCATCAGCAGGTCAGACCCCTCAGGAAAAAATACGAAAAATTTGAAGCCCAGCTAGAGGCCAATCTCGCGGAACAGGGCGAACTTGAGGTTCTGCTGGCGGATCCGGCCACCTATGCCGATGTGGAACGGTCCGGTGAACTGGGACGGAAGTTCACCCGGCTGCAGGAAAAAGCCGAGGAGTTCATGTCGGAACTGGCTTATCTGGAGAAGGAACTGCAGGAACTGGAAGGGCAAAAGACGGATTGAAGGAGAAGCTCAGATTAGCCCCTTGATATATTTACGTGTTGGGAGCATTGTAATCCCATATTTTGACTTTTTTCTGGAGAATATCTGTATGGCTATTTTTATCTACAAGGCAAAGGCTCGTAACGGAAGAACCGTCAAGGGGGACCTTGATGCTCCCAGTCTGGAATTTGCGGAAAATATTCTGCGCCGGAAAGGATATTCTCTTGTCTGGGTCAAACCCAGACCCAAGGATTTGCTGGAGGGGACTCCCCTTGAGGGCGGCGTTTCGGACCGCGATATGGTGGTTTTCAGCCGTCAGTTCGCCACCATGATCAACGCTGGCGTGCCTATCCTGCAAGCGCTGCAGATCATGTGTGAACAGACCGAAAATAGTAAATTGCGCCGCAAGCTGTATTCCGTGCGTAACGATATCGAAGGCGGCAGCTCTCTCTATGAGGCTTTGAAGAAACATCCCGATGTTTTTGACGCCCTCTACACAAACATGGTCAATGCGGGTGAAACCGGCGGTATTCTGGATATTGTTCTGCTGCGGTTGTCCGAATACATAGAGAAGGCGGCTAAGCTCAAAGCCAAGATCAAAGGGGCCATGATTTACCCTGGCGTGGTTGTGACAGTGGCAGTTGCCGTTGTCGCAATTATTCTTATTTTTGTTATTCCCACCTTTGAGCAGATGTTTCGAAGTTTCGGTTCTGCGTTACCTTTGCCGACCCAGATTGTTATTGATCTCAGTAGATTCGTCACCGAGAATATTCTGTGGCTGGTAATTGGGTTCATCCTTTTTCTGGTGGGATTCCGCTTTTTCTACAAATGGGAACAGGGAAAGATACTGGTAGACCGTTGGATACTGTTTCTGCCTATTTTTGGTCCTTTACTCCGCAAGGCCGCCGTGGCCAAGTTCAGCCGGACGTTTTCCACCATGGTATCAAGCGGCGTACCCATCCTGAGCGCATTGGATATCGTCGCCAAGACATCGGGCAACAAAACCGTGGAACTGGGGGTGCTCGAGGCCAAGAAATCCATTGCCGAAGGCCAGACTTTGGCCGAGCCATTGGAAGACACGGGTGTATTCCCGCCTATGGTTATTCACATGATTTCCATCGGCGAAACAACGGGTTCTTTGGACTCCATGCTGGCCAAAATTGCGGATTTTTATGACGATGAAGTGGATGTTGCGGTGGAGACTCTGACCTCGCTCATTGAGCCTTTGATGATCGTATTTCTGGGCGTCGTGGTGGGTGGACTAGTGGTCAGCATGTATTTGCCCATATTCTCCATCGGCGATGTTATATAGTTCTGCTGTGGGGTTTAGGTCCGAAGAGGCGGTCCGCAAAACAACAATGGCATTAGCGGAGGGTGACTGTGCGCATTGCCGAACTGCTCCAGCGGCGGGAGCCGTTTCTGTCGCTGGAGTTTTTTCCTCCCAAAGACCGGGCGCAGTGGCCCGGTTTTTTTGATGTCGTTCGGGAACTCAAGGTCCTGGCGCCTGTTTTTTGTTCCGTAACCTACGGGGCTGGCGGCAGCACCCGGCATAACACGCTGGAAATAGCGGCCCGCCTGAAACAGGAATACATGCTGGAGCCGCTGTTGCACCTGACCTGCGTGGGTGCGCATCGCACCGGGCTCAGCTCTTTTCTGGAAGACGTCGCGGATTCCGGGTGTGAAAATATTCTGGCTCTGCGAGGGGATCCTCCTCGCGGCGAAACCACTTTCATCCCCGACAGCGAGGACTTCCGGCACGGCTGTGATCTGGTGCACTTTATCCGCGATGGCTTCCCCCGGTTTTGCGTTGGTGTGGCCGGATATCCGGAGAAGCATCCGGAAGCGCCGTCCATGGAGCGTGATATCGCGTGGCTGCGGCACAAAGTCCAGTGTGGAGCGGATTTCGTCATCACCCAGCTTTTCTTCGATAACAACGCTTATTTCCGCTTTGTGGATCAGGCCCGGTCAGCGGGAGTGACTGTCCCCATCATTCCAGGGGTACTGCCGGTGCGGAATCTGGCGGCCCTGAAGCGCATGCTCGGTTTTTGCGGGGCTTCTGTTCCGGAAGGATACATGCGCGATCTGGAACACGTTCAGCATGTCTACGGCGACAGTGGGGTGCGTGGTCTGGGGCTTGGGTTTGCCAAGGCGCAGATTCGGGATCTGCTTGACCGCGGCGCGCCCGGAGTGCATCTGTACACTCTGAACAGGGCCGATACCTGTCTGGAAATCTGGAAGGATTCCACCGTGCGGGATACGCATTCGGATTGCTGAAAACGCTCATTTACTGGAGGGAATGATGGCCAAGAAACCGGTGGTGGCCGTGGTGGGCGCGACAGGCGCCGTGGGACGGGAGATGCTCGATACATTGGTCCGGCGCGATTTTCCTCATGCGGAAGTGCGTGCCCTGGCTTCTTCCCGCTCGGCAGGCACGCCCGTGGAATGCGGCTCCCGTTCCCTGACTGTGCAGGAACTGACGGAAGATTCCTTCGTCGGCGTGGACTTGGCCATTTTTTCCGCGGGCGGCAGCACTTCGGAGAAGTTTGCGCCCTGCGCCGTCAAGGCGGGATGTGTGGTGGTGGACAACTCCAGTGCCTGGCGCATGGACTCGGCCGTGCCGCTGGTGGTGCCCGAGGTCAATCCGGATGATCTGGCCTGGCACAAGGGCATCATCGCCAATCCCAACTGTTCCACCATTCAGATGGTAGCGGTGCTCAAGCCCCTGCACGATGCCGCGCGCATCAGGCGGGTGGTGGTCTCCACCTATCAGGCCGTGTCGGGCACGGGACAGAAGGCCATTGCCGAGCTGGAGTCCCAGGTGCGGCAGCTTTTCAACGGGCAGGAGACGGCCAGTGAGGTTTATCCGTATCGCATCGCCTTCAACTGTCTGCCCCAGATCGACGTCTTCCTGGACAACGAGTACACCAAGGAAGAAATGAAGATGGTGCTGGAGACCACGAAAATTTTGGGCGACGACACCGTCCGGGTGACCGCGACCACGGTTCGGGTACCCGTTTTCTACGGACACAGTGAGAGCGTGAACATCGAGACGGAGAAAAAGCTGAGCCCGCAGGAAGCCAGAGCCATTTTGTCCCAGGCTCCGGGCATTCGCGTGTACGATAATCCCGGTGAGAAGATCTATCCCATGCCCGTTGTGGCCGCCGGGGAGGACGATATTTTCGTGGGGCGCATCCGCGAGGACGAGAGTATCGCCAACGGCCTGAACATGTTTATTGTGGCTGACAACATCCGCAAGGGTGCCGCCCTGAACGCGGTGCAGATAGCCGAAGCCCTGCTGGAAAGAAATCTGCTGCGTGTGCCGTAATCCTCCGTCCACTGGTGGAGAACCGCGCGGAAATGCAATCTGTTTCGATACGCCCCGGCCAACGGGGCGTTGTCGCTTGTGGAGGAGATAGCCATGGCCGAATTGGGATCCGAAGAACTGTTCTGGGAGCGGGTGCTGTCCCTGCCCCGCTCCGGTGAGGAAAACATCCTGGCCTTTTACGACCACCGGTTGGGGGCGATCTTCACCAATCCCCGGCTTATGCTCATCCCGCTGGATGATCATCTGGTACATCGGGGGGACGGGATTTTCGAGGCCTTGCGTTTCGAGGACGGAGCCATCTACCAGCTGGATGAACACCTTGACCGTTTGCAGCGTTCGGCCCAGGCCATCGGGCTTGAGCCGCCGGTGACGAAGGTGGAGCTGGACAAACTCATTCGGCAGGTCTGTCTGGCTGGCCAGGCAGATGCGGGGAATGTGATGGTGCTGGTGGGCCGTGGTCCTGGAGGATTCGCTCTGGATATCCGCGAATGCCCGGCCCCGAGCTTGTACATCGTGGCCAGGCGTTCGGCGCCCAGACCCGAAGATTTCTGGGCTGCCGGAGTCAGCGCCGTGCGGACGCGCATCCCGGCCAAGCAGGGCTGGATGTCCCGAATCAAGAGCGTGAATTATCTGCCCAATGTGCTGATGAAAAAAGATGCCGTGGACCAGGGCGCGGAATTTCCCTTGTGCTTTGACGACGAGGGCTTTCTGGCCGAGGGTTCCACGGAAAACGCGGTGCTGGTGGACGGCGAGGGGACGCTGGTGGTGCCGGAACTGCGTAACGCTCTTCCCGGAACCACTCTGCTCAGGGCCATGCGTCTGGCCGGGGAGATCATGCCGGTGATGAGCCGCCCCGTACTCGAGGACGAGTTGTATGATTGCCGCGAGATCATTCTGCTCGGCACCAGCATCGACGCCGTGGGCGTGGTGCGCTATAATGGACGGGTCATCGGAAACGGGCGGCCGGGGCCTGTGAGCGCGGAACTGCGCCGGATGCTCGTGGCCGACCGCAAGGCCCACGGCCAGCCGCTTCGGGGATAAGAGGCGGCCCGCCGTTATGGAGAATGCGCCGCCGCTTCGCGTCATGCATCTGGACCTGGGCATGGAATACCGGGGCGGGCAGCGGCAGGTCCTGTATCTGGCCGGAGAGCAGCTTCGGCAGGGTTATGATGTGCGCGTGGCGGCTCCGGCCGGAGCGCCTGTTCTCCTGGAGGCCGGAAAGCGCGGCCTGCCCACGCTGGTTTTGCCCCGCCGGTTCGATTTTCATCCGCGAAACGCCGTCTTCCTGCTCAAAAATCTGCTTCCCCGCGAGATCCTGCACACCCATGACGCCCGCGCGGCCTCTCTGGGCGCTATTTGCGCTTTTTTACGCCGTGGCCTTGTGCTGATGCATACCCGGCGGGTTTCCTATGCTCTGGGGTCCGGCTGGAGCAGATGGAAATATCGTCTGGGGCGTCTGGTGATCTGCGTCAGCCGGGAAGTGGAAGAACGGGTCGCGGCGGCGGGTGTCAGGCGCACGGTGGTCATTCCAAGTGCCATCCCGCTAGATCGGTTCACCAGGCTGCCGCGCCGGGCCAACAATGGACGCCTTGGCATTATCGGCGCCCTTTCTCCCCAGAAAGGGCATGCCCAGCTTCTTCGCGCTCTGGCTTCGATGGAAGAACCCCCTGAAATCTGGATTGTCGGCGAGGGCAAGCTCGGGCCATCCTTGCGGGAGCTCGCGGCACGGCTGGGGCTTGAGGAGCGGATTGTCTGGAAAGGATGGGTGGAAAGTTCGGAAGTCATGCCGCATCTGGACATACTGGTGGTGCCATCGGCCCACGGGGAGGGATCGAGCGGTGTGATCAAGGAAGGCTGGGCCGCCGGAGTGCCGGTGGTGTGTTCCAATCTGGCCTCCAATCTTGAACTGGTCAGGGATGGCGAAAACGGCTTGGTTTTTGAAAACGGCAGACCGCAACGACTGGCCGAACAACTGAACCGGCTGCGCCGGGAGCCGGAACTCGCCGCACATCTGGTCCGGAACGGCCGGGAAAGCGTGCGGGCCTTTGGCATTGACCGGATGTACGCAGCCTATCATCAGGCATATCATTGCTCTGCAAGCGGATTTGCCCTAAATGGGGCGCGTGCGGATCATATTGAAGGAGTGTGACAGGCAGCCATGGAAGAAAAAATCGGGCTGATCGCGGCTTGGCTGGCGGATAAGAAAGGGACGGCCATCAGCGCTTTGGATCTGCGGGGTGTGTCGGGCCTGACTGAGGCCATGATTTTTGCTACGGCCCGCTCGGCCAGGCATGCCCAGGCTCTGGGCGAGGAGCTCATGGAGCGTTTCCGCGAACGCAGGTGGGAAATCCTGGGCGTGGAAGGCATGACGCAGGGCCAGTGGGTACTTCTGGATGGAAACGACGTGATTGTGCATATTTTTCAGGACGAGGTGCGGTCCCTGTTCAACATGGAGGGCCTCTACGCCAAGGCACCCAGATTCCCCCTGACCATCGAAGACAGTGAGGCGCGGCCATGAGCGCTCCGTGCGTGCTGCTGATTCTGGACGGGTGGGGCAAGGCCGCGCCGGGGCCGGGCAACGCGGTCAGTCTGGCCCGGACGCCCAACATGGACCGTCTGTTCAGGGAATGCCCTCATGGAGAGCTCAAGTGCATGGGCCGGGATGTGGGGCTGCCCGACGGGCTCATGGGCAATTCCGAGGTGGGGCATCTGAATCTCGGAGCTGGGCGCATCGTCTATCAGGACATCATGCGTATCGACATGGCCATTGAAAGCGGTGAACTGGCCCGGAACACGGAACTGCTGCGTCTGGCCCGAAGCGTCAGAGAAAGCACGGGCCGCGCGCATCTGCTGGGGCTGGTGTCCGACGGCGGCGTGCACAGCATGCAGACGCATCTGGACGCACTGGTACGCATCCTGGCCGACGAAGGCGTGCGCGACATCTGCATACACGCCTTTCTGGACGGCCGGGATACGCCGCCGCGAAGCGGGCTGGGGTATATCCAGACTCTGGAGGAATCGCTCGCGAAGATGGGTGCCGGGCGCATTGCCACGGTATCGGGGCGGTATTACGCCATGGACCGGGACCAGCGCTGGGAGCGGGTGCAACTGGCCTATGACGCCCTGACCCGGGGGATGGGCCCCATCGCTTCGAGTGCCATGCAGGCCGTGGAGGAGGCGTACGCCGCCGGAGAGAGCGACGAGTTCGTGAAGCCGCGGGTGATCCTGCGTGATGGTGCGCCCTCCGGTCTGGTGGGAGACGGAGACGGAGTGCTGTTTTTCAATTTCCGGGCTGACCGGGCGCGGGAAATGGTCCGCGCGCTGACCACCGAAGAATTTACGGGTTTCGAGCGGGGCCGGAAACCTGATCTGTGCACCTGCGCGACCATGACTCTTTATGATAACGCCTTTGACCTGCCGGTGCTCTTTCCTCCGGCGGGCATGGACCGCATTCTGGGGCAGGTTCTGTCCGAACGCGGCTTGCGGCAGCTGCGCACGGCGGAGACGGAAAAATACGCCCATGTGACCTACTTTTTCAACGGCGGCCGGGAAACGCCCTTTGAGGGTGAGGACCGGCAGCTTCTGCCTTCACCGCGGGATGTGGCCACCTACGATCAGAAGCCGGAGATGAGTGTGCGCCAGGTAACAGCAACTTTGCTGAACGCGCTCGACTCGGGGCAATATGCGTTCATCGTCTGCAATTTCGCCAATCTGGACATGGTCGGCCACACGGGTGTCATTCCCGCGGCGGTTCAGGCCTGCGAGGCGGTGGACGAATGCCTGGGGCTGGTCATGGACAAGGTGCGGAGTCTGGGCGGAACGCTTCTGGTCACGGCCGATCACGGCAACGCCGAGGACATGCTGGATGAGGCCGGCAACATGAAGACCTCCCACAGCCTGAATCCGGTGCCCTTCGTCTATTGCGGGCCGGAGCGGGTGCGGGTGCGCGACGGACGGCTGGCTGACGTGGCTCCCACGGTGCTGGCCGTGCTGGGCCTGCCCAAACCCGATGAAATGACCGGCGCGAGTCTGCTGGATGTGTGAAACGGGCGGGACCGGGACGATGGCGGACTCCAGACGGATTCTGATCGTTCTGCCCATGTACGGCGGCTCTCTGCCCATCGGCCGGTACTGCGGCAATGCCCTGCGCGGGCTGGGGCATCTGGTGGAATATTTCGAGGCCCCGGCCTTTTATTCCGTCTTTGAAGCCCTGAAGGGTCTGCGCGTGGGGCTGGACCGTCTGGATCATCTGGAAAACAGTTTTCTGCAGGTGGTCTCTCAGGCCGTACTGGCCAAGGTGGAAGCTTTTTCTCCGGACATGGTTCTGGCTCTGGCCCAGGCTCCGCTGTCCCGGCAGGCCCTGAAGCGTCTGCGGCGCGACGGCGTGCCCACGGCCATGTGGTTTGTAGAGGATCACGAACTTTTCACCTACTGGAAGGCGTTCGCTCCTCTGTACGATGTTTTCGCCGTGATCCAGAAGGGGAATTTCCCGGACAAGCTGGCAGCCGTGGGGCAGTCCAATTCGCTGTATCTGCCTCTGGCGGCCGACCCTTCCGTGCACCGTCCCCTGGATCTCACGGATGGGGAGCGCACCCGCTACGGGAGCGAACTGTCTTTTGTGGGCGCGGGCTATCCCAACCGCCGCCTGGCTTTCCGGCAGCTCGCGCGTTACGATCTGCGCATCTGGGGCAACGACTGGGACGAAGAAATGGTGCTGGCCGGCCACCTTCAGCGCGGCGGGGAGCGCATTGAGACGGACGAAGTGGTGCGGATTTTCAATGCTTCGTCCATCAACATCAATCTGCACTCTTCCGTGCGGCCGGGCGCGCTGGTGGGCGACGGGGATTTCGTCAACCCGCGCACCTTCGAGCTGGCCGCCTGCGGAGCCTTTCAGCTGGTGGACCGCAGAAGCCTCATGGACGGACTCTTCGGGCCGGACGAGCTGGTTCTGTTCGAGGACATGGACGGTCTGCTGGCCGCCATCGAGCACTACCGTTTCCGGCCGGAGCTGCGGGCCGAGGCGGCCGCCCGGAGCCGGGCGCGGGTGCTGGCCGAACACACCTACACCCACCGCATGACGGCGCTTTTGGAACACATGGCCCCGCTCATGGCCGCTCCCCGTTCTTCGTCCTGGCCGGAAGAAATTCCGGAAGAACTGCGCGGCGAACTGGACGCGCTGCTGCTGAAGCTCGGCCTCTCGCCGTCGGTGCCTTTTGCGGATCTGGTCTGGGCCGTGCGGGCCCAGAACGGCCCTCTGGACCGTCTGGAGACGGCCATCCTGTTTCTCGATGAATGGAAGAAGCAATATTCCGGGGAGCGGCCGGGAAAATAGTCCTTGCATGAGAAAATGCCAGCTTCCGGAAGCCGCTTCACCTCCGACGGCGCGTCAAGGACGCGTGGCCGCGAAGGCCCCGGTGTCTGCGGCGGTCTTGTCCCATCCACATTCAAACCGTAAGGAGCGACCATGCACAAGCCGAGCATCGGCCTGTCTCTTGAGGGCATGCCTTTTATTTTTCTGACCACCGTGGCCACCCTGACTTTTGCCCTGATCGGGTGCTGGCCCATGGCTGTCCTTTTACTGGCTGTCCTTTTTCTGGTGCTCAACTTTTTTCGCGACCCCGAGCGCGTGGTTCCCCAGAACGCGGGCGCGGCTGTTTCTCCGGCCGACGGCAGGATCATCAAGATCGAGCCCATGTCTGATCCCCTGACCGGCGAGGAACGCACGGCCGTATGCGTGTTCATGAACGTCTTCAACGTGCATGTGAACCGCATGCCCGTAGCCGGACGCATCGCCCGGATTTCCTATTTCGGCGGGAAGTTTCTGAATGCTTCCTTCGACAAGGCATCCACGGACAACGAGCGCAACGCCATGCTGATCGAGGACCGCGACGGCAAGCAGTGGACCATGGTCCAGATCGCGGGGCTCATCGCACGGCGGATCATCTGCTGGGGTGAGGAAGGGGACGAACTGGCGCGCGGGCAGCGTTTCGGCCTGATCAAGTTCGGCTCCAGAGTTGACCTGTATCTTCCCGCTGGCTATGCGCCAGCTGTCCGCATCGGAGAAAAGGTTTTCGCCGGACAGACCATCCTGGCCCGCAAACAGTAACCAGGCACCGCGCAATGGAACTGCCCAAACCCAGACACCGGGGTTATTATCTTCTGCCCAACATGATGACCATGGCCAGCCTGCTGTCGGGCTTTCTGGGCATGCTGTGGTCCATTGACGGGCGTTTCGAGATGGCGGCCCTGGCCGTCATAGTCAGCTGCGTTTTTGACGGACTGGACGGCAAACTGGCCCGGCTGACCAATTCCGCCTCGGATTTCGGCGTGCAGCTTGATTCCCTGGCCGATCTGGTGGCTTTCGGTGCGGCTCCGGCCCTCATGATCTACCAGTGGCAGACGCACGCCTTCGGCCGCCTGGGCATCATGGCCTCGTTTCTGGTCATTGCCTGCGGAGCCCTCCGCCTGGCCAGATTCAATGTCCAGACGGGCAAGATCAGCAAGAAATTCTTCATCGGCCTGCCCATTCCCGCCGCGGCCTGCACCCTGGCCTCTTTTGTCTTCTTCTCCTCCTACATTCCGGAGAACATGGCCGTGTGGCTGCCCGGCGTTACGCTGGCCCTGGCTTTCCTCGTTTCCATCCTGATGGTCAGCAACGTGCGTTACGCATCCTTCAAGGATGGAGAAATGCTCCGTGCGCACCGTTTCAGCGCCACGGTCACGGCGTTGCTGCTGTTCGTGCTGGTGGCCTCGGAGCCCAAGCTGCTCGGTTTTCTCTTTTTCGTCGGCTACATCTTTTCCGGCCTGTTCCACACCTACTTCATCCTTCCCCTGCGAGGGCGGTCCCTGCTCCGGGATTCTTCCCAGAAAATGCCGTAGACCTTCCAGCGTCCTTTTTCCCGGGCAATATTGTAACTTTTCTGGAATCGATTATGGTTTCGGAAAGCGGAGAAAATATGGACAAGGTGTTCTTCTTCGACACCACATTGCGGGATGGCGAGCAGTCTCCGGGCGCAACCATGAACCGCAACGAGAAAATCCGTCTGGCCCGGCAGCTGGAAATTCTCGGCGTGGACGTCATCGAGGCCGGGTTCCCGGCCGCCAGCCAGGGAGATTTCGAATCCGTCCGCGATATCGCCGGCACCGTGAAGAACTGTCAGGTGGCGGCCCTGTGCCGGGCCCTGCCCGAAGACATCGACCGCGCCTGGGAGGCTGTCCGGCACAATCCTCATGGCCGCCTGCATACCTTTGTAGCCACCTCGGACATTCACATGCGCCACAAGCTGCGCAAAAAGCCTCATCAGGTGCTGGAGATGGCCGAGGCCGCCGTCCGTTACGCCGCCGCCAGAACCTCCAACGTGGAATTCTCCGCCGAGGACGCTTCCCGCTCGGACCGCGACTTTCTGCGCCGCGTTCTGGAACGGGCCATTGCCGCCGGGGCGACCACCGTGAATATTCCCGATACCGTGGGCTACACTCAGCCCCAGGAGTTCGCGGAACTCATCGCCTATCTGCTGGAAAACGTGGAAGGCAGCCACAAGGTCGTATTTTCCGTGCACTGTCATAACGATCTGGGCCTGGGCACGGCCAATACTCTGGCCGCCCTCAAAGCCGGGGCGCGCCAGGCGGAGGTGACTCTGACCGGCGTCGGCGAGCGGGCGGGCAACGCGGCACTGGAAGAGGTGGTCATGGCCTTGGAGGTCCGCCGGGATTTTTACCGGCTGGCCTCCGGCATCAGAAAAGAGCAGCTTTTTCCATCCGGCAGGCTCCTTTCCCTGATCATCGGACAGCCCATCCCGCCCTGCAAGCCCATCATCGGCGTCAACGCCTTTGCTCACGAATCGGGCATCCACCAGGACGGCATGCTGAAGAACCGTCAGACCTACGAAATCATGACGCCGCAGTCTGTGGGCCGTCAGGACGAGGATATGGTGCTGGGCAAGCATTCCGGCCGGGCGGCCCTGGTCAGGCGTCTGGAGGACCTGGGCTACCGTCTGGAAGCCGGTCAGGTGGACATCGTGTTCGCGGCCATGAAGAAACTGGCCGACCGCAAGAAGGAAATTTTCGTGGAAGATCTGGAGGCCGTGATTCTGGAAGAAATCTTCCGCATCCCCGACAAGTACCGGCTGGAGTACCTGAGCGCCGTCAGCGGTAACATGGCCATCCCTAACGCGGTCATCAAAATGTATGTGGACGGGGAGGAGCGGGTCATTTCCGATTTCGGCACCGGCCCAGTGGACGCCGTGTTCAATACCATCGCCAGGGTGGTGGGGCGGCGGCCGAAGCTCATCCGCTACGCGGTCAACGCCATCACCGGCGGTACCGATGCCCAGGGCGAAGTGACCGTCAAGATAGAGGAAAACGGAAAGACTTCCGTGGGCCGGGCTTCCGATGCGGACATCATCCAGGCCAGCGCCAAGGCTTACCTGAACGCCCTGAACCGTCTGGCCAAGAAAGAGGAAGAGAACGCATGCGCCAGACTCTAGCCCGGAAAATTCTGCAACGGCATACGGAGGAGGCCGTCACTGCCGACGGCCAGATCGTGCGCTGCCGGGTGTCTCTGGTGCTGGCCAACGATATCACCGCTCCTCTGGCCATCAAATCTCTGCGCGAGATGGGCGCCGTGCGGGTGTTCGACCCGGAGCGCGTGGCGCTGGTCTGTGACCATTTCACGCCCAACAAGGATATAGATTCCGCCGAGCAGGTCCGGCTGGTGCGCGAGTTTGCCCGCGAAATGGACATTGTCCATTATTACGAGGGCGGCGATTCCGGCGTGGAGCACGCCATACTGCCGGAGTACGGGCTGGTGGGGCCGGGGGATATCATCGTCGGCGCGGACAGTCATACCTGCACCTACGGCGGTCTGAGCGCTTTCGCCACGGGACTCGGCAGCACCGACATCGCGGCGG
Organism: Desulfomicrobium orale DSM 12838; assembly: GCF_001553625.1. Classification (GTDB taxonomy): domain Bacteria; phylum Desulfobacterota; class Desulfovibrionia; order Desulfovibrionales; family Desulfomicrobiaceae; genus Desulfomicrobium; species Desulfomicrobium orale. Next base: position 2,535,134 of record NZ_CP014230.1, on the reverse strand, counting down.
CCATGGCCCTGGGGGAAACCTGGTTCAGGGTCCCGGAGACCATCCGCGTCAATTTCACGGGCAGACTGCCCGAATATGTGGGCGGCAAGGATCTGATTCTTCTGACCATCGGCGAAATCGGCGTGGCCGGGGCGCTGTACAGGGCTTTGGAATTCGGCGGAGAGGCCGTCGACGCCTTGGATGTGGAAGGGCGCATGACCATGGCCAACATGGCCATCGAGGCCGGAGCCAAGGCCGGGCTTTTCTCCGCCGACATAAAAACTCTGGATTATTGCCGGAGCCATGGACGGACGGGAGACACTCTGCTGGCCGCCGACGAGGGCGCGGCCTATGTCCGGGAACTGGCCTTCGATGTGAATGGTCTGCCGCCGCTGGTGGCCTGTCCGCATCTGCCGGACAATGTGCGGCCCGTGGACGAGGTGTCCGGCGTGCGTGTGGACCAGGTGGTCATCGGATCGTGCACCAACGGCCGCATCGGCGACCTGCGCGAAGCGGCACGGGTCATCCGGGGGCGCAAGGTGGCGAAAGGCGTGCGCCTCATCGTCATTCCCGCTTCTCCGGGCGCGTATTCCCAAGCCATGGACGAGGGGCTTCTGCGCATTTTTCTGGACGCCGGGGCCATCATCGGCCCACCCACATGCGGACCGTGTCTGGGCGGGCACATGGGTATCCTGGCCGGCGGCGAGCGGTGTCTGTCCACTACCAACCGCAATTTCCGGGGCCGGATGGGCAGTCTGGACGCGGAAGTGTATCTGGCCGGTCCGGCCGTGGCCGCGGCTACCGCCGTGACGGGCTGTATCACTCACCCGATGAAACTCGGATGATGTCCGGGCCGGGCGGCTTGGCCCCTGTGGTAGCCGGCTGCCGGAGCGGTTTTCCCCAGCGTGCCGGGAGAGTTACGGAGATCGATCATGATTTTTCAGGGCAGAAGCCACCTGGTGGGCGATCACATCGACACGGACGCCATCATTCCGGCCAGATTTCTGGTCACGACCGATCCGGCGGAGCTGGGCAAAAAATGTTTCGAGGGGCTGGAACCGGGATGGGTCAGGCGCGTGCAGCCGGGCGGCATTCTGGTGGCCGGGGAAAACTTCGGCTGTGGATCGTCCCGTGAACACGCGCCGCTGGCCATTCTGGGCGCGGGCATCCCGGTGGTGCTGGCCAGAAGCTACGCGCGGATATTTTATCGCAACGCCTTCAACATGGGGTTGCTGCTGCTGGAGCTTGGCGCGGATATAAGCCGCATCGGCGATGGCGATGAACTGTGCATCGACGTTTCCGGCGGAATCATTGAAAATTTGGGCACAGGAGAGCGTATCGCCTTTGCTCCGGTCCCGGAGTTCATGATGGACATGCTGTCCGGAGGAGGGCTTGTGGCCTATGTGCGGCGCAGACTGTCCGGTTGACTTTGTATGGAGGACTGTCTGCTGTTCGGTCGTTTTTCGATAAGGATAGTGTTGTGAACATGCGCATCTGCATCATCCCCGGAGACGGTATCGGACCGGAGATTATGACTCAGGCCGTGGCCGTGCTGGAGAAAACGGCCCGTAAATTCGGCCATGACGTGACCACGGAAACCGCTCTGCTGGGCGGAGCGGCCATCGACGCCACGGGCGACCCTCTGCCCGCATCCACCATTGCCGCCTGCAAGGCCACCGATGCCGTGCTCCTGGGAGCCGTGGGCGGGCCCGAATGGGACACTCTGGATCCGGCCGTCCGTCCGGAGCGGGGTTTGCTCGGCATCCGCAAGGCTCTGGGGCTCTTCGCCAACCTGCGGCCGGCGATTCTTTTTCCCGAGTTGGCCGGAGCCTCATGCCTGCGGCCGGACATCACGGCCCGGGGCATCGACCTGCTGGTGGTGCGTGAGCTCACTGGAGGTATATATTTCGGCGAGCCGCGCGGGGAAAGGATGGCGCAGGGCGGACGGGCCGTCTTCAACACGATGGTCTACGCCGAGCCGGAAATCGAACGTGTCGTGCGCGTGGCCTGCGGCATCGCCCGCAAGCGGCGGGGCAGGCTGTGCTCCGTGGACAAGGCCAACGTGCTGGACGTGTCCCGGCTGTGGCGGGAAGTGGCCATCCGCACGGCGGCCGGATATCCGGACGTGGAGCTGTCGCACATGTATGTGGACAATGCGGCCATGCAGCTCATCCGCGATCCGGCACAGTTCGATGTGCTGGTCACGGGAAATCTTTTCGGTGACATCCTGTCCGACGAGGCGGCCGCCATCACCGGCTCCATCGGCATGTTGCCTTCGGCTTCGCTGGGTGAAGGCGGGCCGTCCCTGTTCGAACCCGTGCACGGTTCGGCTCCGGACATCGCGGGCCGCGACCTGGCCAATCCTCTGGGCATGATTCTGTCCGCAGCCATGATGTTCCGTCATGCCTTCAGACTGGAAGAAGAAGCCTCATGCATCGAAAGTGCGGTCCGGTCCGTGCTGGCCAGGGGGTTCCGCACCGGCGACATTTTCACAGGGCAGGGCAGGAAGGTCGGCTGTGCGGAAATGGGTGCGCTGGTGGCGGCGGAACTGTGAGTGCGGAGGCGGCAGATTTTTTCGCGGGGCTCTGCCCCGCACCCCGCCAGGGATTCGTCCCTGGACCCGTTCAAATTATGTGTAGTTTTGAAGATCAAGCCTTGCAATAAAATAATATGATTGAAGAAGAACTGACCCGGTACGGTTTTGCCCCCGATATCGGCGATGAGCGTCTGGGCGAAGCTTATGAGCATTGTCCGGCCGTCCAGAAGTCCATCATCAAGAACGCCGTGGCCTTTGCCTATGCGCTGGCCCAGACCGGCATCGAGCCGGTGTCCGAGTGCCGCCGCTTCGGCCACGTGGAGCGCCAGGTGTGCAGTGAGCCTCTGGACTGGGCGTTTTTCGCCGTGGATCAGCGCCGCTTTCCGCCCACAGCTATTTTTTCGGCGATGGTGCAGGCTCTGGTGGCGAAAGTCGGCGTACTGGTCGCATATATTGACGGGCCGGTGACGGAGCCGCTTCTTTTTGGTTTCGATCTGCTGTCCGTGGATCAGCTCTTCACGCGTGATCCGCAGGGCGCTCTGAACGTGCTGGCCGCTTCGGGCCGTGGAGTGGCTGTCGATCTGGCCGGAACCGGACTTGATTTTCCCCTCGTCCTGCGTCCGGATCCGGCCCGGTACGGTGTGGCCGTGCGGCTGCCCGAATCCGAATATGCCTCGGCTTATGCTCAGGTTACCGCCCAGACCGCACCGCAGCCCCATTCCCATCCGTACATCGTCTATGGCGGCGAAGCCGGGGACGCTCCGGTGGTCATGGACGAGAAGTTTCTGGGCTGCTGGCCGTGGGATGTGCTCACGCCGGAAGCCTTCCGGCATACCTCCGTACTGTTCCGCTGAATCGCCATGAAAAAACGCGTCAGTTTTCGCAATATAGGCATCATCGCCCACATCGACGCGGGCAAGACCACCCTGACCGAACGCCTGCTTTTCTACGCCCGGAAGATTCACAGGCTGGGCGAGGTCCATGACGGCAACGCCACCATGGACTATCTTGAGGAAGAGCAGAAGCGGGGCATTACCATCACTTCGGCCTGCACCACCATCGAGTGGCGGGACTGCCGTATCAACATCATCGACACGCCGGGACACGTGGATTTCAACGTGGAGGTGGAGCGCGCCCTGCGCGTGTGCGACGGCGCGGTGATGGTCTTCTGCGCCGTGAACGGCATCGAATCCCAGAGCGAGACCGTATGGCGGCAGGCCGAGAAGTATCATCTCCCCAAGCTGGTGTTTGTGAACAAGATCGACCGCCCTGGCGCGGATTATCAGGCCGTGACGGCGGATATGGCCGCCCGTTTCGGCGTGACGCCGCTGCCGCTGACCGTGCCTGTTCCCGGCGTGGAGGAAGGAGCGGTACTCGACGTACTGCGCGGCCGCATGCTGGTTTTCGATCCCGGTGATCAGGGCGAGACCGTACGGGAGGAGGATGCTCCGGACCGGGATTATCTGGCCGCCCGGCGCATGGCCTGCATCGAGGCTCTGGCCGAGCTCGATGACGCGATCATGGAAAAATATCTGGCCGAAGAAGAACCCGGCATGGATGAGCTGCTGTCCGCCGTGCGCCGGGTCACCCTTTCCGGCCGGGGAGTGCCTGTCTATTGCGGCAGCGCTCTCAGGAACACGGGCGTGCAGCCCCTCATGGACGGGGTGGCGCGGTTTCTGCCCGCCCCGGACGAGTCCTTTTCCCATGCGGCGGTCCAGGAGCGCCTGCGGGACGCGGAGGTGGCCGGAGACAGATTTGTGGGCTTCGTGTTCAAGGTGCTGTTCGAAGGCGCGCACAAAAAGAATTTTCTGCGGGTCTATGGCGGCCGGATCGGCGAGAACAGCGCAGTGTACAACTCCCGGCTGGGCGGATTCGAAAAGATCCACAAACTCTATACGGTGCACGCCAACCGCCACGAACCCGTCGCCGAGGCGGGAGCGGGAGAGATCGTTCTGGCTACCGGACTCAGGGATTGCCGCACCGGGGACACGCTTTTCTCCGGCAAGTCCGCCTTGCAGCTGGAAAATATCGATGTGCTCCAGCCTGTTCTGAACGTGGCGCTGGTGCCGGGCAGCGCCAGCGATACGGAAAAGCTTCAGATGCTGCTTGAAAGATATGCAGTGGAAGATCCCACGCTGCGTTCTTTCACGGATCAGGAAACGGACCAGCTCATTGTGTCCGGCCTGGGGGAGCTGCATCTGGAAGTGGTGCTGGAGCGGCTGCGGCGGGAAAGCGGCGTGCCTTTCCGCCACGGCAATCCGCAGGTCATCTTCATGGAGACGGTGCGGGAGGCGGCTTCGGGCGAGGGCGTCTGTTCCCGGATGATCGGCGATCAGCGCCATGGCGGGCTGGTCCGGGTTTCGGTGCACCCGGCCCGGCGCGGGGAAGGCAGTGCCGTGACGACGGAACTGCCTGAGGGCGCGCAGACCGCGGTTGCCGTGCGCGCTGCCGAGGATGCCCTGCAAGCCGGAGTGGGCGGGTGCGTCATGACCGACACCCGCGTCCGCGTGGAATCTGTGGAGCCTTTCGAGGGCGGCCTGACGGAACTCGGGGTGCGCATGGCCGCTCTGGATGCCATGCAGCGGGCCCTGTCGGCAGCTTCGCCTGTCCGCCTTGAACCCATCATGAGTGTGGAGTTGCGCACACCCGCCGAATATGTCGGCGAATGCGTGAATCTTCTGGGCATCAAGAACGCGCGCATTCTGGATGTGCGTTCTTCGGAGGGCGGATCGGAAATCATGGCCCTGGCTCCCATGCGCCAGCTCTTCGGCTTCGCCACGGAACTGCGCTCCCGGACCAAGGGCAAGGCCTTCTACTCTCTGACTTTCAGTCGCTACGACACGGAAAACTAGCCTGTGCCGTTATTTTGTGATGCGCTCCGCGTGTCCCTATCTGGTCCAAAATGCATTTTGGCATTTGAAGAGCGCCGCGGCGTTGCCTCCAGATATGCCGGAAGAGAGTGTTGTTTTTGTCTGCGGCGTCGGATGCATCGAAGTTGGGACAAATTTATTGCCGGTACGGCCGGGGCCTTTTGAATACATTGCATAATGAAGAATCCGTTTCAGAACCGGCGACCGGTATCGCTGCCCGTATCTCTGACCCGGCGGCGCATTTACATTCTGCCGACCCGTTCGGGGATGGTGTTTGTTTTTTTTCTGCTGGCCATGCTGGTGGCGGCCATCAACTACACCAACAATCTGGCCTTTCTGCTGACTTTCCTGCTGGGGAGCATGGCCCTTGTCTCGGCCGTTCACACCTACGCCAACATGGCCGGGCTGCGTGTGGAGGATGTGCGCCTGCTTCCGGCCTTTTGCGGCGAGGAAGCCCGGCTGCGGATTCTCTTCCGGGCCGGGGGACGGCCGCGCGGGATGCTGACCGCCCGGGTCGGGGCCGCATCCATCCGTTTTTCTCTGGAGGCCCTCGGTGAAAGCGATGTTTCCCTGCATCTGCCGGCTCTCAAGCGGGGCCGTCTGCCCCTGGGGCGGCTGACCATCAGCACTCGTTATCCGCTGGGGCTGTTTAGGGTGTGTTTGCAAACTATTTGATCCAAATCATTGAAGCTGCCAGGTAAACGAAAGAAAGAAAAGTCTGGGCAAGCTTTTCATAACGTGTTGCCACTCTGCGGTACTCTTTGATTTTACTGAAAAAGCATTCAACAAGGTGCCGTTCCTTATAAAGATGCCGATCATACCGACGAGGTGTTTTACGATTTGAGCGTGGAGGAATAACTACGGTACAGCCTCTTGCTTCAAGAAGTTGAACTAACGGCTCGCTGTCATTGCTGTCCGGCTAAGCGATGTAATCTAACAGTGTGAAGTTATATGAATTATCGAATTTTCGTCGTCTGGGATTCAGGAGTTCATCCAAGGAGGCCTCGCCGAGCAGGTTGAGTTGAATGAGCTGGAAGAGTTGCTGTACGGAGAGTCCGAGACGGCTGAGGAATTTCTGGTACGCGAGGAGCAGGTAAACCGTCAGGGCCGTGTAAATCTGGATCAGAACCGCATTTTCCGAGTTGCCGACGAAGGTCTTTATGCGCAAATTTTGTTTGATTTCCTTGAAGAAGAGCTCGATTTGCCAGCGGTCTTTATAGATGTCGGCGATGGTTTTCGCCGAAAGCCGGAAATGGTTGGTCAAAAATTCGTAGTGTTTCCCGGTTTCCTGGTCACGATAGCCGATACGGCGCAGGCGTAAGGATTTTCCCCGGCTGGAGACTTCAATGATGTGATCGGAAGTAACGCCGGTCTTGCGATTCACGAGGCGGCGCTCCAGGAGTTTGAAAACGGCGTTGCGCTTGAGCCGGGTCACAAAAAAGACGCCCTTTGCCCCGAGGAACCGAAACCAGGGATAGCTGGTGAAGCCCTTGTCAAAGACCACGATGGAGCCCCTGGGCAACTCCATAGCCTGAGCTATGCGGCTTTCATGGGTTTTGGCGTCGGTGACGGTTGCGAAAGCCGGGATATGGCCATCGTGATCCAGCAAGGTATGTACTTTGACGCCGCCCTTGGCCTGCCGAAACGAGGCCCAGGGAAAAAGCGGCAGGCAAAGCTTTATGGTGGTGGCGTCCAGACTGAACAATTTGGATTTGAAACGGAATTTGTGCTTCGGGGCTTTTGCGGCGCACAGGCCGTACATCTCGGCGAACAGATCCTTGAAAAAGCCTACGGGGCGAGAATTGTTCGCGTCAGCAAAGGTCGAGCGGGCCACGTTTTTCAGTCCCCAGTGATACAGGCGGTTTCCCGCAGCCTCAAGGCAGCGCAGGCCATCGCGCATGGAACGTCTTGCGGCAAGCTGGATGAAGGCCATGACCGTGAACTGCTCCTTGAAACCGAATTGACGCGACGAGCGCCCGGTTTTGTGCCGTCTTTCGAGTTTCTGAAAAACATGTCTGGGAATCAGAGATAGCGTCTGGGAGAATAGTGTATTATGGTGACTCAAGTCCAAAATCTCCTTGTGTGGCAAGATGTTGTGGTGATTTCTTTTACCACACATCGCTGAGATTTTGGACTCTTTTCTTATCCCTTAGCCGGACAGCAATGATTTGATCCAAATCATTGAAGCTGCCAGGTAAACGAAAGAAAGAAAAGTCTGGGCAAGCTTTTCATAACGTGTTGCCACTCTGCGGTACTCTTTGATTTTACTGAAAAAGCATTCAACAAGGTGCCGTTCCTTATAAAGATGCCGATCATACCGACGAGGTGTTTTACGATTTGAGCGTGGAGGAATAACTACGGTACAGCCTCTTGCTTCAAGAAGTTGAACTAACGGCTCGCTGTCATACCCTTTATCGGCAATGACAGTGCAATCACGAACCCCTTCAAGTAATTGTGGTGCAACACTGATATCCGCGCATTCACCTCCTGTAAGGAAAAACGATACAGGATTGCCGAGCGCGTCTACCTGTGCATGCAGCTTGGAGGTAAAACCTCCACGACTGCGGCCCAGAGCTTGTCTGTGCTGCCCCCTTTTGCGCCAGCCGAATGTTTGTGGGCATGGATGTACGTACCGTCAATCATTACCGCTTCGAGATCGGGGTCAGACGCCAGAGCGAGAAAGACTGCTTTCCAGGATCCTTTTATCTGCCAACGCCGAAAGCGGGAATACACGGCATTCCATGACCCATACTCTTTCGGCAGGGCCCTCCAGGGAGCCCCGGTGCGCAGCAGCCAGATGATTGCATTTATGAATGTTCGTTTATCTTTGGCCGGACGGCCGCCTTTGGGCGAACCCTCAAGCGGCAGAACGGGCTCAAGCCGTTGCCAGGTTTCATCGGAAATATCGGTATAACACATGTCCAAAAGCTACACCAAACCACGCTGGTTATAAAGTTTGCAAACACACCCTAGGGCCTGGAGTCCCCTTCAGCTGTCCGTGTCCGGGCTGGTGTATCCGAAACCGTTGCCTCCGGATCTCCGGATCCGGCAGTTGCTGGGTGGACAGGGTGATGAAGGGCTTGGCGGGGCGGCGGATTCGTCCGGCGAGGTATCGGAAATCCGGCCGTATCAGCCCGGCGATCATCTTTCCCGCATTTCCTGGAAGGCGTCGGCGCGCGGCATGGGACTCTTCTCCAAGGAGTTTCAGGTCAGAGCGGCGCGCACCGTCTTTCTCGACTGGAACGCCCTGGCCGGATTCGGCTACGAGGAGCGCATCAGCCGTCTGGCCGGTCTGGTGCTGGAAGCCGAACGGGAAGGCCGCCGCTACGCGCTGCGTTTGCCCGGCGGGGACATTGCTCCCGGTGCGGGCGCGGTTCATGCACATACCTGCATGGAAGCGCTGGCTCTGATGCCGGAGGAATCATGAACGGCATCACGGGTTGCGACCGCGGCCGTTTCCGGGCCGTACTGGCTGCCGCGGCCATCGCTTTTGCTCCTCATCTGTTCCACATTTCTCCGTTCGTCAGCGTATTTCTCTTTTCGGCCTGGGGCTATGCACTGGGCATGCAGTTCCGCTCCTGGCCCACGCCGCCCAGATGGCTGCTGGTCGTGCTGGCCCTGTATTGTCTGGGTATGGTGTTCAGCGCATACGGGCGGTCTTTCGGCGAGGACGCGGGTGTGACCCTGCTTATGCTCATGCTCGGGCTCAAGGCGGTGGAGAGCAAATCTCTGCGGGATGTGCTGGCCCTTTCCTTTTTGTCCTATTTCGTGGTGGTGACCAACGTACTTTACTCCGAGTCACTGCCCATGACCGCCTACATGTTCTTCTCCGTGGCGGCCGTTACCGGAGCCCTGGCCTATCTGCATTCCGGAGACGTCTCGCCCTGCCCGGCCCTGCGCCGCGGCATGAAGATACTGCTTCAGGCCCTGCCTCTGGCCATCTTTCTTTTCATCTTTTTCCCGCGTCTTCAGGGTGTGCTGTGGGGAGTTTACAACGACAGGGGCAAGGGGGTGAGCGGCTTCAGCGACACGCTGGATCCCGGTTCCGTGAGCGATCTGGCCCTGTCCGGCGAAGTGGCCTTCCGGGTGGACTTTGCGGGTCCCGTGCCGCCTGTGGAAACCCTGTACTGGCGCGGCCAGGTGCTGGACAGTTTTGATGGCCGGGTGTGGTCGCGGAAACGGCCTTTCCGGCCGGTGGAGTCCGTACCCGGAAACAAGGGAAGCGAGTACACGGTCACCCTTGAGCCGCACAGCGGGAAATGGATTTTCGCTCTGGACCTGCCTGCGCCCGTTTCCCGCCGGGGCATCACGCTCGGCGAAGGCCAGGTGCTGGAGGCCCAGATCCCTCTGCGGTTCAGGGTGCGTTACACCATGGCTGTGGCACCCGGACCGGACCGTTCGGCGCCGCCCGGAGCGTGGGCCGTGAAACTGCCCGGCGGCAATCCGCGCAGCCGGGATCTGGCCCGGCAGTGGGCCGGAAAACCGGCGCGGGAAGCCGTCGGGGCATTTCTGCGTCTGCTGCGTGAGGGGGGCTTTTCCTACACCCTGAGCCCCGGAGCGACGGGAGAAAACGACATCGTCGATCATTTTCTTTTCGCGTCCCGCACAGGGTACTGCGAGCACTACGCCTCGGCCATGGCCTTTGTGATGCGCGCGGCGGGCGTACCGGCCCGCATCGTGGTGGGGTATCAGGGTGGCGAGGTCAATCCCATGGGCGGGTACCTGCTGGTCCGCCAGTCCGAGGCCCATGCGTGGGTCGAGGTATGGATGGATGGCGGCTGGGAACGGGTGGACCCCACCTCCGTCATCGCGCCGCAGCGCCTGACCGGCGGGTCCGGACAGTTTGCACCCCGGGCGGAGGGTTTGCTCCCGGCCGGAGGCGTGAAGATGTTTTCCCGTGTGTTCCGTTTTTTCCGTCTGGGGTGGGACGCGGCCAACAACTCCTGGAATCAGTGGATGCTCGGATTCAACTACGAGCGGCAGCGCGGCCTGTGGGAACGGCTGGGTCTTTCTTCCGGCGGCATGGGACGCGTGATTGCAGCCGTGGCTCTGGGATTCGGAATTTTTCTGTCCGCTGTGACCTGGAATTCTCTGCGGCGTCCGGCCTTCAGGCGGGACAGAGCGCGGGAGCTGTATCTGCGATTTCTGGCCGCGTGCGCTGCTCTGGGTGTACCGGCACATCGAAGCGACGGTCCGTTGACTCATCTGGCCCGCTTTACGGCGCGGCATCCTCATCTGGCTGAAGCGGCGGAACCTGTGGTGCGGGAATATGTGGCCCTGCGCTATGCCGGAGCGGAGCGCGGTGAGGACCAACTGGAGGAGCTGGTGCGGGCTTTTACGCGGAGGAAGTGAGCGGTGAAAAAAGAAGACAGCCTTGTGCCTGTGAAAGAAAATGACCAGAAAGAGCATTCGGCGACGCGGGTCGAAGAAGACTACCAGCGGGCCAAGAGATACTTTTGGGAGTCATTCTCCCAGGCACTGAAGACCAATGCCGCTTTGCTGACGGTGCTGGGTCTGTTCGTAGCGCGCGGCCTGCGGTATGCTTGGGAGGCCGTAAGCCGCTATTTTCCATGGAGGAGATAAATCGGGCTTGGTAAGAGAGCTGAATGCAGCATTTTCGGGAAGTGGGGGCACATTCAAAAAGATATTGGAGCGTAAATAGACATGAGAATCCCTGGCTCCATTAAGTATGCTTCAAACAAAAATTGGTTACGCATTCCACACCCAAAAGCGACAACATTCAAATTTGAAACGGCCCGGATCATCCGGGCCGTTTCAGTTTTACTGTGCAGCTGGTTTTTCCTCCGGAGCGGCCGGTGTGGCGGGTTCGGGAGCTGCCTTTTCCGCAGCCGGCTGCGCGGGCTTTTCCTCGGGCTGGGGAGCCGGTTCCTGAGTCTGTACGGATGACTTCAGCTTCTCGCTCAACTGCTGGATATATCCCTTGTCCCAGGCCAGACTCAGGATCACGATCAGGATGATCAGCGCCACCCAGCGCTTCCAGGGCGTTCTCTTTTCGGCGAAGGGATCGCGCAGGGAACGTTCGGCCCCCGGAGGCAGTGCGGCCACCTTGGTCAACGTGGTTCCAAAAGGAATATTGATTTTGGCCTTGCTGTTCACGGCCCATCCTCCGGCATCGAGAATGGGGCCTAGGTTCCGCTGCCGCAGCTTCATGTAGGCGATGAGCATGGACGGCCCGGAAATGACCAGCAGTATTCCTCCTACGGCCAGCGGCATCTGCCACAGCGCCAGGGAGAGAAATCCGCTCAGTACGGCGGCCAGGGCCGTGCCGATCGCCCCCAGAGCGAGGCCGATGGCGGCGAAAATACCGGCGAACTTGCCCACATCGAAGGGCGCGGGAGCCTTGCCCGGTTCGGCTGCCGGAGCGCCCAGGGTCGCCACCTTGGCACCGGCGCTTTCCTCCACCGCCTTGTCCTTGGCCGCGGCGAATTTTTCGATCTGTTCGCCGATCATGCGGCCCGCTCGTTTGTATGGCGACCAGAACGCCTGTCGCACGCTGATGGGATGTTCGATGAGTTTGATGATGGTGGCATCCCAGTCATTGCCGTTTCTGTCGTAGAAGATGCCGTTGCGGCCCACCATCAGGTTGTCGGAGTCGCCGTTGGTGAAGGCCGCGGCGATGGTCATCTGCTCCTCGCTGTTGCGTCTCCGGCATTGGCAGTAAACCAGGTACGTCCGGCTCAGAGTGGCCAGAACCTGGTGCGCATCCATGTCGTCCACCCGTACGCACAGTTCGCAGGCCCGGCCGTCCAGATACAGGGTCCCCGCCTGGAAGATGGCTTTGCGCTTCTGCGAGTAGAAGTCGTAGAATGTGACGAAATTGTTCAGGAGGATCATCAGGTCGCGGGTGAAGTAGGTCAGCCGGGCCACCTTGTCGAAGCTGTCCACCTGTTCGCTCAGCTCCAGATCCCTGGCAATGAGGGCTTCCAGCTCCATGCGGGCCGGGCTGGAAAGAATGGATTGCAGGCGCTCCAGTCCGATCCCTTCCACTCTGGTTCCGGCTTTTTCCGCCAGCCAGGCCTCGTGGTCGGCGAAAGCCGCCTTGACCTGTTGCCACTGTTCGATACCCAGATATTCCTCATCGCCGAACATGGGGATGAGCGCCATTTCTCTCAGAACGCCCATGAGGGCTTCCCAGGCGGGGTTCAGTCCGGTTTTCAGGGGCAGGGTCCGGGTCATCTTGACCTTGGCCAGCGGGAAGCGGGCCAGATCGTCAGTGGTTCCAAGCTCCTGAGCCGCCAGGGTTTCGTATGTGCCCAGAGACGGGTTGAGCGGCTCTTCGGCTCTGGAATCGAAAGCGGCCAGTCCGCAACGGGTGAAAAAGTCGTCGATTTTGGGGCGCAGGGCGAAAAATGCTTCGGCCGCAGCCGGAGTGTTGTCTCCGAAGGGCAGAACGCTTTCAGCCCTGAGCCGGGCTTCATGCCGCCACGCAACATATTGGGCGGCTTCATCGAAAAACGCGGCGGCCTGCTCCGAGGAAATGCCTTCCTGTCCGCTGCGGTCCATGACCGTACCCATGGTGGACATCACTTCCTCGATCAGGATTTTCAGCTCGGGATTGTCCGCGCTGGCCGGAATGACCACGCCATCTCCATTCAGCAGGGAGTTCTGGAGAAGCTCCTGTGTGCTGTCCAAGTCCTCGATGGTGATCCGCATGGCGTCGGGTTTGTCCAGATACTTCAGGATATGGCGGGCCGAAGCCAGCAGGGCGCGGCCTTCGGGATGGGAGTCGTCGATGTCGGCCAGAGACAGATAGGAATGTCCGGCAATGAGGCCGTCCATGTTTTTGAGCGCGGAGGCGGTCCATCTTACGGCTTCCAGAACTTCGGGAACCCGGACACGGCCGTCGTCGTCAGTGTCGAGCATGGTCAGAGTGCGCGGATCGAATTCCAGGCCGTGAACCGGACAGCTCAGGGCCGCCCAGAGTTTCTGGTCCAGCTCGTCCAGGTGAAGCAGATCCTGGGCCGTTTCGAGCCTGACCTGGTCAAATCCGCCAATGCGGAAAAAACGCCAATGATGAGAGGAAGGGGGCATGGACATGTCTCCTTGCGCACGGACTTCCGGCAAATGCGCGGCTGCGGTTCGGCCGGGACGGATGCGGGGCATCCGGCTTCCAGAATATTGGCTTGGAAAACAGAATCATCTTCCGATGGATTTTGGCCCGGTCATGTTCCCGGTGGAACCGGAAGCATGTGCAATAAGATACCAAAGAGACCGTCTGGTGGCAAATGAGGGACAGCAAAAAGGCTTTCTGAAAGATGTCTGTCCGGCGGGCCGGACAAAAAAGCGCGCCCCGGTTGGAGTGCGCCTGTAAAAAGATGTCTGTCGCGTCCTAGTCGCCGCGCAGCCGTTCTTCCTCTTCCCGGCGGCTTTTGCATTCGATGCACAGCGTCGTCACAGGCCGGGCCTTGAGGCGCGGAATGCCGATGTCTCCCCCGCAGTCTTCGCACACGCCGAAAGAACCATCGTCTATCCTGTCCAGTGCCTCGTTGATTTTCTTGACCAGTTTCCTGTCCCGGTCCCGCAGGCGCAGGGTGAAGGTCCGGTCCGACTCGGCGGAAGCTCTGTCGGCGGGGTCGGAGTAATACTCCACATTTTCCGACATATCTTCGATGGTCGCCTCGCCTTGCCGCTGAATATCGTCGATCATCTGTGTGAGGTATTCTCTGAAGAACTCAAGGTCTTTGGCTTCCATACATGTCCTCCTTCGGGCCTTGTTCGTTCGAGTGTGGCTTTCTATGCGGTGCCTGGAAAAAAGTAAAGGCTTGATGCGGATTTCCGCGCATGTTCGCATCACCCCGGATGAAGGGCAGAGTATTTTTTTGATTGACAGTCGGTGTAGGTCTTTATAGACACAGCTTCCTGTTGAGCGGGAGTAACTCAGTGGTAGAGTGCAACCTTGCCAAGGTTGAAGTCGCGGGTTCAAATCCCGTTTCCCGCTCCACAAAAGGCGGCATAGCCAAGTGGTAAGGCAGAGGTCTGCAAAACCTCCATTCTCCAGTTCAAATCTGGATGCCGCCTCCAGCATCAATGCGGGAGTAACTCAGTGGTAGAGTGCAACCTTGCCAAGGTTGAAGTCGCGGGTTCAAATCCCGTTTCCCGCTCCAGATATCAAAACAGTCGAGCCCGGTTCAATCCATGTGGATTGTTCGGGCTCGATTGAGTTTCGGGCCTTACTCTCCGTCCCGTCTTCAGTTGATTCGCCTGATCCATCACTCGGATTCACCATCTATATCTTTGCCTCTCGGAGAGCCCTCGCAGAGATGTCGGCTCATTGCTGTCCGGCTAAGGGATAAGAAAAGAGTCCAAAATCTCAGCGATGTGTGGTAAAAGAAATCACCACAACATCTTGCCACACAAGGAGATTCTGGACTTGAGTCACCATAATACACTATTCTCCCAGACGCTATCTCTGATTCCCAGACATGTTTTTCAGAAACTCGAAAGACGGCACAAAACCGGGCGCTCGTCGCGTCAATTCGGTTTCAAGGAGCAGTTCACGGTCATGGCCTTCATCCAGCTTGCCGCAAGACGTTCCATGCGCGATGGCCTGCGCTGCCTTGAGGCTGCGGGAAACCGCCTGTATCACTGGGGACTGAAAAACGTGGCCCGCTCGACCTTTGCTGACGCGAACAATTCTCGCCCCGTAGGCTTTTTCAAGGATCTGTTCGCCGAGATGTACGGCCTGTGCGCCGCAAAAGCCCCGAAGCACAAATTCCGTTTCAAATCCAAATTGTTCAGTCTGGACGCCACCACCATAAAGCTTTGCCTGTCGCTTTTTCCCTGGGCCTCGTTTCGGCAGGCCAAGGGCGGCGTCAAAGTACATACCTTGCTGGATCACGATGGCCATATCCCGGCTTTCGCAACCGTCACCGACGCCAAAACCCATGAAAGCCGCATAGCTCAGGCTATGGAGTTGCCCAGGGGCTCCATCGTGGTCTTTGACAAGGGCTTCATCAGCTATCCCTGGTTTCGGATCCTCGGGGCAAAGGGTGTCTTTTTTGTGACCCGGCTCAAGCGCAACGCCGTTTTCAAACTCCTGGAGCGCCGCCTCGTGAATCGCAAGACCGGCGTTACTTCCGATCACATCATTGAAGTCTCCAGCCGGGGAAAATCCTTACGCTTGCGCCGTATCGGCTATCGTGACCAGGAAACCGGGAAACACTACGAATTTTTGACCAACCATTTCCGGCTTTCGGCGAAAACCATCGCCGACATCTATAAAGACCGCTGGCAAATCGAGCTCTTCTTCAAGGAAATCAAACAAAATTTGCGCATAAAGACCTTCGTCGGCAACTCGGAAAATGCGGTTCTGATCCAGATTTACACGGCCCTGACGGTTTACCTGCTCCTCGCGTACCAGAAATTCCTCAGCCGTCTCGGACTCTCCGTACAGCAACTCTTCCAGCTCATTCAACTCAACCTGCTCGGCGAGGCCTCCTTGGATGAACTCCTGAATCCCAGACGACGAAAATTCGATAATTCATATAACTTCACACTGTTAGATTACATCGCTTAGCCGGACAGCAATGATGTCGGCTTTACTTCCCGGCATTTTGGTCGAGAGCCTTGAGTATTAGGGCGCCAATCCGCTCTGGAAAGTCATTCATCAGAAAGCGAATTATGGCTGTATCTCAATAGGTTTTGGGGGGCGGAGGATTTTCCGGCCATCGTGCCGGGATATCCGCCGCTTTTGTGCGGACGTTGTGAAATTTGTGTGAGCATTGTCCAAAAGTGTTGCGCTGGGATGAAACGGCATGCTATCTGCTTCACCTGAAGCGCCGTTTTTCGTGCGCGGTGCTCGTCGCAGAAAATTGTCTTCCGCCCGCGTCGGCATCATGCAATTCCGGGAATCCGCCATGATTGCATCCGTTCATCTGCTTGAGGATTTTTTCCGGGCCAATGTTCCCTCAGTGCAGACCCTGTTGCTTGCCGGGCCGCCCGCATTGCTGTGGGCCGCATTCTGCCTGCATTTGGCCGGACGCATGGAGGCTTTGCACGGCTGGAAAACCGGCTACACGCGCAAGCTTTTTCACTTTCTCATCTTCGGGACCGTGGTGGCCGCACACCGGATTTGGGGGCTCCCCGGAGTGTGTTTGTTCGGGGGCATGACCACCCTGGTGCTGGCTTTCGCTCTGTGGCGGGGAGCGGGACATCCCTGGTACGAGGCCCTGGCCCGCGAGAAGGATGCGCCGCGGCGTACGCATTATGTGGTTGTGCCCTATGCGGCCACGCTGCTGGGCGGGCTGGCCGCCAACATCTTTTTCCCGGATACAGCGGTGTTCGGGTATCTTGTGACCGGCCTTGGAGACGCCGTGGCTGAGCCCGTGGGGACGCGTTTCGGCCGCCGCCTGTACCGTGTTCCGGCCATGACCGGAGTGCATGCCGTGCGCAGTCTGGAAGGGTCGGCGGCGGTGTTTCTGGCTTCGGCGTTGTCTTTGATCGCGTGGCTGGGCTTTTCTTCCGGATTATCTTTTTCCTCCGACTGTTGGAGCGTTCTGGCTGTCGCCCTGGCGGTGACTGTGGTGGAAGCTCTTTCGCCGCACGGCTGGGACAATTTCACCTTGCAGGTTGTTCCGGCCTGGCTTGGAAGCCTGCTTTTTTAGGATTCGACCCGGCTGTGCCCGGTAGGCACAGCCGGAAAATGGGCGCGGGAAGACCGGAATTTTCCGTTTCAGGGCATGCGAATTACGAGGTGGGTATGTGGGCCTTTTGCGTACAGAGTCTTTTCCGGGAATACGGCTGGCGGTTCATCCGCCACGTAGCCCTGCCGCATCCGCTGAGAACGGCGCGGGCGGTGGTGAAATCCGGTTGGCTCGCTCTGGCGGAAAGCATGGTGCCCGTGTCCGAGTGGCCGGGGCATTTTACCGGCGGGCCGGGAACCGTGGTGGGGTTGGGGTTCTGCATGAAGCCCATGGACTGTCCCTCGGGCCGCTTCAATCACGACTGCCGCTACCTGAAGCGCCTCCGGCCTTCCATGCCCGGAAGCTGCCGGGGCTGCGCCGTCGGAGTGCTGGGGCGGCTGGCTCTCAAGGCGGGCTCGGCCCTGTACATCATGACCTCGGCCCAGGACATTCTTTTTGACCTGTTCGTGCCCGCCCTTGAAAAAAGGCGTTTTTCCGCCGGACTTTTCTTGCTTTGCCAGTATTCCCTGCGGCCTTTCGCCGTGGGGCTTCTGGCTGCGGATATGAACGGGCTGATGGTTCCGTTCGACGACGGAGATTGCCGCGATTATCCCACCTGGCTGCTCGCCGATACCGGCACCAAGCGCGAGCGGACCAGACTTGGGGAGCGAGGCATGCGGGCGGTTCACGACGTGCTGCTCCGGGCCGGAAAGCCGGAGAGCCCCGCACGTTTCACCCGCATCGGGCACGTCTTTTTCCCTGCGGCGGGCTGATCCGGCCGAACCGGAAAATCGCTTCGCTCTACAGCAGCGCCTTACAGGTGATTAGTACGTCGTCTTTCCTGATGGAAGTCTTGCCGCGCGGGATGACGATTGCGTCTTTGCGCTTTATGGCGATGATCAGGCATTCCTTTCCCAGATTTATTTCTTCCAGCGACTGATCTATCCACTCGCTGTCGCCGTCTATCTTCATCTCCGTCAGCAGGAAAGTGCTGTCCGTGTTTGCGGACATTGCCGTGATGATGACCATATCGCCGGGCATGATGCGGGTATTTCCATTGGGAATGATTCTTTCGCCGTCGCGCAGGATCATGACGATGAGCAGATCAGGAATGATGTTCATATCCTTTATCTGCATATCCGCCCAGGGATGGTCCTTGAATATGGATATCTGTATGAACTGGAGCTGGATCTCGTCGGAATAGTCGTTGAATGTCTTCATGACGTTGGAGTTAAGATCGATCATGTCGAGCTTGTTTGCCATGAACGGAATGAGAGATCCCTGCGTGAATATGGAGAAAAGGACTATCAGGAACGTAATGTGGAAGATGTCGTTATGCATGTGCGCGCTGTCCACGGTGGCCATGATGGCGAACACGATGGACGCCGCTCCTCTGAGGCCCGCCCAGGAGACCAGAAGCTGCTGTTTTACCGGGCATCGAAACGGCGAGAGCAGCAGAAAGATGGCCAGGGGCCGTGCGATGAAAGTAAGAAAAAGGGCTATGCAGAGGGCGGGAAAAAATATCTGCGGCAGCTGCGAGGGAAAAGACAGAAGTCCGAGCAGGAAGAACACCAGGATCTGCATGAGCCCCGTTACGCCGTCGAAGAAGTGGACCAGGTTCTTTTTGTTCTGAATGGGCTGGTTGCCCAGGATGATACCCAGAATATACACGCTCAGGTAGCCGTTGCCGCCCGTGTAGTCCGCTCCGGCGTAGGTGATGAGCGTCACTCCGAACACGAAAATGGTATCGAACCCTTCCGCACTCATCCGGAAGCGGGAAAGCATCTTCGCGGAGAGCAGCCCGGCCGCCGCTCCGAAAGCCACTCCAAGGAAAACCTGCTGCACGATCATCAGCAGCAGATTCGCGCCATCGAAATTTCCCTTCATGGCCGACAGCACGATAACCGTCATCATGTAGGAAAAAGGGTCGTTGCTGCCGCTTTCCACTTCAAGCAGAGACGAGGTCCCGTATTTCAGGCTGAGTTTTTTCGAACGCAGGATGCTGAATACGGAGGCCGCGTCCGTCGAACTGATGATGGCGCCCACAAGAATGCTTTCAAGCATTCCGATGCCGAGAACATAATGGCAGAATCCTCCCGTCAATACGGCGGTAAGGACGACTCCAAGAGATGAAAGCAGCGTGGCTTTGACGGCGACATGGCGGGCATGATTCCAGTTTGTCCCGAATCCGCCGTAGAAGATGATGAAGATGAGGGCTATCGTGCAGATGTTTCCGGAAACGATGAAATCATCGAAATGTATTTTCAGCAGCCCGTCGGAACCGACCAGCATCCCAAGCAGAATGAACAGCGCCAGGGTCGGGACGCCCATCCTGCCGGAGAGCTTGCTCAGAAGCAGACATACGAGAATGATCGCCGCGGCGGCCAGAATATATCCGGACATATTGGACTCGTGTGGAAAGAATTACAGGGGATTGCAGTTTTGCCGGAAACGTTTTTTTCGTGCGGATGCGGTTTCGCGCCCGGATTTTGCGCTGAAAGACGTAATGTTTACCGGGGCCGTTATTTTTCCGGTCTCAGCCCTCGCAACGCCTGATGCGCCGCCGCCGCTTTTTTGGGGCCGAAGCCGGGCAGAGCGGCCAGGTCGTCCACACTGGCCTCAAGCATTTTTTCCAGACTTCCGAAGCGCTCCCACAGCAGACGGGCCGTTTTGGGGCCGATGCCCGGCAGGCGGTCCAGCTCCGAACTGAGCTGGGCCGTGCGCTTGTGCCGCCGCAGGCGGGAAATGACGTAGCGGTGGGCCGTGTCCCGGACATGCTGCAGAAAGAGAAGCTCCGGGCTGCCGCCGCGAATGGCCAGCGGATTTTTCCGGCCCGGCCGAAAGACCACGTCTCCCAGTTCTCCGGCCCGGCGGGTTTCGCCTTTGGCCAGAGCGGCCAGAGCGAAAAGTCCTTCGCCGCCATGCTCACGCAGGGCCCGCTCCACGGCGCCGAGCTGTCCCCGCCCGCCGTCCACCAGCAGCAGGTCCGGCCATGGCGGGCCGGAAGCCATCCTCCGGGCGGCGAAGGAGGCCAGCGCCAGATAGTCGTCGCCGCTGCCCTCCAGCTCGGGAAAGGTGTAGAGGCGGTAGGCATTTTTTTCTTCCCGGCCGTCCACGAACACCACCATGCCCGCGCGCATGCCCTCGCCCTGAATATGCGAGGCGTCCACGCATTCGATGCGGCGGACGGGACCGTCCATTCCCAGAGCCCCGGCCAGATCCATGTCGCGGTCCAGCCGGGCGTGGTCGGCACGGGCGTTGGCCGTGGCGATGTCCACAAGACGCCGTTCCTGTTCGCCCCGGGCCTTGGCTGCCACGGTCCTGCCCCCGCGCATGTCCGAGAGGGCTTCTTCCAGAGCCGGATCGCTTACGCCCAGAGCCGTGATCACACGGGGCGGAATGAACCGCTCCGGGGTGTAGAACTGGGTGAGAAAGGCGCAGACCAGGGCCGTTTCCTCTTCCGGCGTATCCACGGAGGCCCCGGCGAACCAGAAGGTCTGGCCGTCGATGATCCGCCCCTGGCGTACGAAGACAATGCCCAGACTGACGCCCGATTCGCGGCCGTAAACGCCCACGGCGTCCAGATCGCGTCCGGTGGGCAGCACGGCGGCCTGCCGCTCCACCGTATCCCGCAGGGCCCTGATGCTGTCCCGCAGCCGCGCGGCCTGCTCGAAATCCAGCCGCCCGGCGGCCTCGGTCATTTCAGCATGCAGGCCGCTCAGCAGTTCGGCTGACTTGCCTGACAGGAAAAGCTCCACCTGCCGGGCCACGGCCCGGTATTCCTCCTCGGATACCGGCAGGCAGCACGGTCCCAGGCAGCGTCCGATATGGTACTGGAGGCAGGGCCGGACCCGGTTGGCCATGACCGTGTCCCGGCATTTCCGCAGCGGGAAGAGGCGGTCGATGACTCGCTTGGTTTCCCGGGCGGACAGGGCCGAGGTGAAAGGGCCGAAGTAGACCGACCCGTCCCGCGATACCTTGCGGGTCAGGCGCAGGGCCGGGAAGGGATGGGTTCTGGACAGGGAAAACAGAATGTACTGTTTGTCGTCCCTGAGGACGATGTTGTAGCGGGGCCGGTGTTTCTTGATGAGGCTCGCTTCCAGAAGCAGAGCTTCCTTTTCCGTGGCCGTGCACAGGAAGTCGATCTTGCGCACCTTGGGCATCATGACCCGGACCTTCGGCGGCAGGCGGTCCTCACGGCGAAAGTACGAGGCCAGACGGCGGCGCAGATGCTTGGCCTTGCCCACATAGATGATTTTACCTGCGGCGTTTTTCATCAGATATACGCCCGGACAGGTGGGAAAAGTAGGCAGAAGGCGGCGCAGATCCGACCCCGAAGCTCCGTCCGGTGTGACCGCTTCCGGGATTTCAGCGGTTTCCCTGACGGGCGGATCGGAGCTCACTGTCGGGCCTTGCGCGCCGCACGTTTGCGGGGCGGACGTCTGGGGTGTTCTTCCGCACGCACGTTCCCGGCATCTTCCAGTTCGCGCCGCAATTCGTCCCAGGCCGCCACCTGCTCCGTGTCTTCTCCGGCCGTTTGAAGCCCCATTTCATACAGCGCCAGAGTTTCGGGAAAACAGTCCTGGGCCGCGAAGCCGCGTTTGGAGAAGCGTTTGCGCTTGTCCGGTTCAAAGCGGGTCTGGTTGGCCATGACCTGAATCATGCGCGTGGCCATCCATTTGGGCATGCTCATGCGCGCACATACCGGCATGAGCAGGTCGTTCAGCAGCTCGGCTCTTGCCACGCGCCGTCCCTGGGCCGTGTAGCGCGCCTCCACCTGCCGCACCGGAGCCGTGAACAGGGCAGCGAAGATCAGCACGGGCGACGGGGTTTCGTCCGTCAGGCTGCGACCGTCCAGCAGGCGCAGCCATGTCCACAGAATGGAATCCTGGCCGTGATCGTGGTCCAGAAATTCGGCGATTTCCGGGAGCAGATCATGCAGCAGACCGGTCTTGTACAGCAGGCGGAAGGCTTTTTCGCCCGCGCCGAAAGCGAAAAGCTTCAGCAGTTCGTCGAAGACACGCGGCGGAGAAGCTTTGAGAATTTCTCCGTGGTGGCGCAAAATGGCGTTGTAGGTGGCGGGTTCGATACGGAAATCCAGCCGAGAGGCGAAGCGTACGGCCCGGATCATGCGCACGGGGTCTTCCCGGAAGCGGATGTTCGGGTCGCCGATGCTGCGGATGAGGCGGTTCTGGATGTCGCTTAGGCCTCCCACGTGGTCGATAATGGAAAACCGTTCCACCTCGTAGAACAGACCGTTGATGGTGAAGTCCCGGCGCAGGGCGTCTTCCTCCGGGGTGCCGTAGCAGTTGTCCCGGAATACATACAGCTCGCCGTTGTCTTCATCCTGATCCGGACATCTCCGGAACGTGGCCGTTTCGATGATTTTGCCGTCGAAATGGATGTGCGCCAGCCGAAAGCGGCGGCCGATCAGGAAGCAGTTCTGAAAAATTTTTCTGATCTGCGACGGCGTGGCGTTGGTGCTGACGTCAAAGTCCTTGGGCGTACGGCCCAGGATGAGGTCGCGCACGCCGCCGCCCACCAGATAGGCGGTAAAGCCCTTGCGGCCCAGACGGTACATGACCTTCAGGGCGTCGGGGTCGATGTTCTTGCGGGAAATGGGGTGTTCGGATCGGGGAATGATGACGGACATAAAAATTCAATGAGGGTTGAACATGACGCCGGAGTACCGGCGCTTTCTGTAAAAGGTTACGAGTGCTTGCGCTGTTTGAGACGCAGCTCACGCCGGGCGCGGGCGCGGGCGTTGCGGTCGCGGTCCAGTTCCGTTTCGAGAATCAGCTCCGGCACTTCGGTCGGTTTTCCGTCCTCATTCAGGGCCACGAAAGTCAGATACGCGGAATTGGTGTGCCGGACCTCGCCGGTAAACAGGTTTTCGGCCTCCACGCGCACGCCCACTTCCAAAGACGTGGTGCCGGCAAAATTGACGCTGGCCATGAAGGTAACCAGTTCGCCGATGCGCACGGGCAGATGGAAGATCATGCTGTCGATGGACACCGTCACGGCGGTGCCGCGCACATGGCGCATGGCCGACACGGCGGCCACGCTGTCGATCTGGTGCAGGATGAAGCCGCCGTGGACAATGCCCATGAGGTTGGCGTTCTCCGGCTGCACGAAGCAGGCCAGAGTGGCCCGGCTGGCGGAAACGGGTTTGGGAGCGAGGATTTTCATGGCGTCAGATGCGGTTGCAGGGGATGCTGCCCAGATATTCCTCCAGCAGATCGTCCAGAGTGGTCGCGTATTCCTTCAGTTGAAAAAGAGCGCCGCAGGACCCGCAGCGCAGATGTACGGAGCGTCAGCCGCGCTGGACATGAAGCTGCCCCCGGCATTTGCGGCAGCGGAGGGTAGTGCGGAAATTTTCTGCGAACATGGATGCTCTCGCGGTTATTTTACTTTGGAGGTTATGACTGGTTCGGCCCCATAATCAAGATTCAGGACGTGATATGTTGCGAGGGGCCGGATGCGGCCACGGTAACAGGGTCCAGGGACCTGTCCCTGGCGGGGTGCGGGGCGGAGCCCTGCTTGTGAAACCTCACAGCCGCGGCATCTCCCGCCATCCGAGATGTATTACGGCCCACAGTCCGATCAGGGCGGCTTCGGCGGCGTCATGACGCGGCGGTGTGGGTGACGACCAGCCTTCGGCGCGCATGATTTTCTCCACCAGGGTGCGGGCCGCCGCCTTGGCCTTGTGTCCGCTTTGGCGCTCCCTTGGCAAGAGGAAATCCGGCCGCCAGTGATCGGCCTGGATCAGGAGAAAGGTCAGGCCGCGTTTTTTCGCGGCGTACTCCCAGACTCCGGCTGTCTGTCCGCCGCCTTCCACTACCACGTATTCCAGTCCCGGCAGCCCGAAAAGGGTCCCGCTCGCGGCTTTTTTCAGGCGGGAGATGTTGCCCAGATTGTGCGAGCGGCACCATGCAAGCCGTCCTTGCCGGTCGAACAGGGCGAGCCCCGTGCGGACTCCGGCGTCCACGGCCAGAAGGGCGGACATCAGAGATCCACAATCTCCACATTGGCGGGGGACATGGGCGCGCCCATGAATACGCCGCCCACGCGGGCGAAGCGTTCCGCGCCGTCCGTAGCCAGAAAAGTCAGGGAGCGCCTGCTGGCCGTGGAGCAGAGGCGCTGGCTGGACAGCAGATCCCGGACGAACAGGGCCGTGGTCCGGGCCGAGTCCACCAGACGGATGTCCGGCCCGGCCACCTGGGCGATGGTGGCGGACAGGGCGGGAAAATGGGTGCAGCCCAGCACCAGGGTGTCGATGCCCGTGTCCCGGAACATGCTCTCCAGATAGCGCCGGGCCGCCAGCTCGACGATGGGCCCGTCGCACCATCCCTCCTCGGCCAGGGACACGAACAGGGGGCAGGGCGTGGCGAATACGCTGGCCTCCGGGCGGATACGCAGGATTTCACGCTCGTAGCTGCGGCCGTTGACAGTGCTCTCCGTGCCGATGACGCCGATGCGGCCATTGCGGCTGGCCCGGCAGGCGGCCTCGGCTCCGGGCCGGATGACGCCGACAACGGGCAGGCCGGGATAGGCTTCCCGCAAGGCCGCCAGGGAAACGGCCGTGGCCGTGTTGCAGGCGATGACCAGCATCTTCACTCCGCGCCTGTGCAGCAGGGCCGTGGTTTGCAGGGCGTAGCGGGTGACGGACTTGGCGCTCTTGGTGCCGTAGGGCAGGCGGGCCGTGTCGCCCAGATAGAGAAAACTTTCGCGGGGCAGGGTTTCGGCCAGGGCCTTCAGGACGGTCAGGCCGCCGATGCCGGAATCGAAGACGCCGATGGGCAGATTGTGAATGGACATGTCAGTCAAAGGCCGCCGGCCGCAGCGGATCGTTCAGATGGGCCCGCACTTCCTTCAGATGGCGGGGGTTGGTGCGCTGCATGGACAGGTCGGGCAGGCTTTCGAAATCGAAAAAATCCACGGCCAGGGTCTCCTGGCTGGGCGCGGCTTCGCCGGAAACCAGATCACACAGGAAAACCAGTTTCACCGCGTGATAAAAGGCGTTGGCCTTTGTCCCCCGATTGGCGTCAAACACTCCCAGAAGTTTGACGGCCCGGACCACGAAACCGCTTTCCTCCAGGGTTTCCCTTTCGGCCGCTGCGGCGGGAAAATCGCCCACATCGGCCCAGCCGCCGGGCATGGCCCATTTCCCGTCGGAATTTTCCCGGACCAGCAGGATGCGGCCGTTTCGGATCACGGCGGCGCGCACGTCCACTTTGGGCGTGGCGTATCCGGGCTCCAGAGAAAAGGTCCGGCGGATGTCGGTCAGCGGCAGGTTCGTGTGTTCGGCCGTGATTTCGGCCGCGATACCGGACAGCCGGGCGAATATGTCCCGGTCGTAGTGGCTTTTGGCGTAGGCCAGACCGGTCTGGGACAGGGCCTGGATTTCCCGCGCCCATTCAAGCCAGCGGGGGAGGGATGCGTCGTTCATGCGCTCAGGCCGAAGCGAGGTAGCGGGTTATGGCGTCGGCAATGGTTTTCCAGGTGCGTTGCCGTTTGGCGTCGTTCATTTCCAGAAGAGTGACCCGGAAGCCTTTGCGATTACAGCAGAAGCCCGTCAGGGGCACCACACAGACGCCGGTCGCGCCCAGCAGATAATAGACGAAACGCTTGTCCACCTGCACGCCCCGGACCATGTCCTCCACGTAGGCGCGGATGGTGGGATTTTCAATGTCCAGGGTCTGGCGGCTGTTCAGGGCTCCATCCTCGAACATGACGGACATGTAAAACGCGCCCTGAGGCTTCAGGACCTGCACGCCGGGGATGCCCTGAAACGCGGCCCAGGCTTCCTGGGCGCGATGTTCGAACATGCGCCGCCGCTCTTCCAGATGGCCCTGGTAGCGGGGATCACCCATGACCAGCGGGATGGAAAGCTGGGGCAGGCTGGTGGAACAGACTTCGAGCATCTTGGCGTTGAGCAGGCTTCTGATATAGGCCCGGAAGTCGGGATTCTTGTCCTTGTTGTACACCTCGATCCAGCCGCAGCGGCCGCCTGGCCAGGGATATTCCTTGGAAATGCCGCGCAGGGCCATGCCCGGCACCTCGCCGATGACCTCGGACAGGCTGCATGTGGGGTGCCCGCTGTAAACGATGTTGGCGTAGATCTCGTCGGCCAGCACGAACACGTTGTAGCGGCGGGCGATGTCCACGATTTTTTCGATCAGCTCGCACGGATAGACCGCGCCGGTGGGGTTGTCCGGATTGATGAACAGAATGCCCGCGATGGAGTCGTTGTAATGGACCTTGTTTTCCAGATCGGTCAGATCGGGCATCCAGCCGTTGGCCGGGTCCAGTTCGTAGGTCAGGTGCTCGTAGCCGGAATGGGCGGCCTCGGCCGAGGAATGGGTGGAGTACGCCGGAGACGGGCCGATGACCCGCGCCTCGCGCTTGAGGAAGCCGAAAATCTTGGCCACGGCGTCGCCCAGGCCGTTGAAAAAGATGATGTCGTCGGAGGTGACCTGGTAGCTGCCGCGCTGGTTGACCATCCGGGCCACGAATTCCCGGGATTCCAGAACGCCCTGGGTGGCGCAGTAGCCGTAGCTTTTGTCGTTCTGGGCCAGCCCGGCGATGATGTCCTTGATCCAGCCGGGAACCTGCTCGCCTTTTTCGATGGGGTCGCCGATGTTCTCCCAGATAATCTCCAGGCCCAGATTGCGTAAGTCCTGAGCCACGGCCACGATGGCCCTGATCTCGTAGCTCAGTTTGCCCCAGCCCACATGTTCGATGTCTCTGCGCATGGATCTTCCTGGCTTTTCCGGCGGATGCGGCGTTTTTCCCGCAGTGCGGGAATCCGGGTTTGCCTATGCCAGGGGACGGGAGTTGTAAAGCGGGCCGGGGTTTTGGGAGATGGAGGAAAAAACTCGGAGGAGCTTTCGGCTACTTTCTCCAAGGTCACCCTGCTGAGTTTACCGAATGTACTGTGGAGTTATTCAGCTACTTTTCTGAGCAGAAGGTATGCTTTGCCATAACTGAAGTAGTGAAATTGATATTATCTTTCCCCGTTTTTAACTGAATCAGCTATCTGCTTCAAATGGGTGTTCAATTGTTCAAAAAGATTATTTTGTTCTTCAATCAGAAGAAGAATCTTTTTTTGAGGTGACTTTTTTCCACTGGATCTGTTTATAAAAAATCCCCATACCGCAATGAGTATCAGGAATGGAAACCAAGAGATTAGCGTTTCTATCCATGGATCGTCTGTAAAATCATTTTTTTTTAGCACAAGGTTTGTCTTCTTCTGCGGAAAGAATATTTATTTTATAATTCTTATAATGGGACTCTGTATTTATTGCCATATCTTGTATTTTGAATGCAGCCTCATTTTCTGCTGGAACTACAACTGAGTATAAACTTTCTGATATGACATCTATCAGCTCTCCATTCTCATCTAAAAACTGTGCTTCTACGACAATATCATGAACAGGATACTGTGATTTATTGGAAAATTTTCCAAGTATATGCACATAGAGGTTTTCATTATTCCTTGTGAATTGTATTTTTGTATCCTTTGCTTCAATCAGGCCGCTTGGGTCCTGATCGGCATAAACATTGCCCGACAGCGCCATGAAGGCAAAAAACAGGCATATTCTTGCAGCGTTGTTCATAGATAGTCTTTCCTCACCAAAAGGTATCGAATCTCAACCCTACACCTCGAACAGCATTTCCAGATCCGAGCGGGTCAGGCTCTTCCAGGCCGACTGGCCGGGGATGATGGAATCGGCGATGCCCTTCTTGGATTCCTGAAGCTTCAGAATCTTTTCTTCCACCGTGTTCTCGCAGATCATCTTGTAGGAGAAAACCTGACGCGTCTGTCCGATGCGGTGGGTACGGTCCGTGGCCTGGTCTTCCACGGCCGGGTTCCACCACGGGTCGTAGTGGATGACGTAGTCGGCCGAGGTCAGGTTCAGGCCCGTTCCGCCCGCCTTGAGGGAGATGAGGAAGATGGGAATCTCCGGCGAGTTGTTGAACCTGTCCACCTGCTCGAAACGGTCCTTGGAGGTGCCGTCCAGGTAGCAGAAGGGAATTTCCACCATATGCAGCCAGTTGCGGATGATATGCAGCATCTGCACGAACTGCGAGAACACCAGGACCTTGTGCCCGTCGTCGATGATGGAAGTGACCAGATCCTTGAAAGCCTCGAACTTGCCCGAGGACAGGTTGGTGTTGAGCCCCGGCATGTCCAGCTTGAGCAGGCGCGGATGGCAGCAGATCTGGCGCAGCTTGAGCAGCGCATCCAGAATGGAAATCTGGCTCTGGCCGATGCCCTTCTCGTCCACGTCCTGAAGCACCTGCTCTTTCAGTTTCTTGGCCAGGGCGGTGTAAAGCTCCATCTGGTCCTCCAGCAGGGCGGAGTAGTAGATGTTCTCCACCTTGGGCGGCAGGTCCTTGGCCACCTCGTTCTTGGTCCGGCGCAGGATGAAGGGTTTGACCCGGGCCTTGAGGTAGCCCAGGCTGTCGTCGTCGCCGTCCTTGATGGGTTTGACAAAGCCCTTCTGGAAGGCGGCCTGGGAGCCCAGGAAGCCGGGCATGAGGAACTCGAACAGGGACCACAGCTCCAGCAGGGTGTTCTCGATGGGCGTTCCGGACAGGCACAGGCGGAACCGGGCCTGCATCCGGCGCACGCTTCTGGCCGTGATGGTGTTGGGGTTCTTGATGTTCTGGGCCTCGTCCAGAATGATGGCGTTGAACTCGAACTTGAGCAGCTCGTCCAGATCGCGGCGCAGCAGGGCGTAGGTGGTGATGATCAGTTCCGAGGACTCGATCTGTTTGAACAGGTTTTCGCGTTTGGAACCGTAGATGACCAGACGCTTCATGTCCGGCACGAATTTCTGGGCCTCGCGTTCCCAGTTGGGCAGCACCGAAGTGGGCACGATGATCAGATTGGGGCCCTTGTGCCCCTTTTCCTTCATGTACTGAAGGAAGGTCAGCGTCTGGATGGTTTTGCCCAGTCCCATCTCATCGGCCAGGATGCCGCCGAAATGGTATTCGTGCAGGAAGTTCATGTAGCTGACGCCCTGAATCTGGTAGGGCCGCAGGGTGGCGTTCAGCCCTTTCGGAGCCTGGACCTGCTTTATCTCCGTGAAGTCGTGGAGCTTTTCCCGCAAGACATTCCAGAAGGCGTCAGAAGTGGTTTCCGGAATGTCCTCAAGAATCTTGTCCAGAATCGGGGCTTCGAAGTTCTC
Source organism: Desulfomicrobium orale DSM 12838 (assembly GCF_001553625.1). Lineage (GTDB taxonomy): Bacteria > Desulfobacterota > Desulfovibrionia > Desulfovibrionales > Desulfomicrobiaceae > Desulfomicrobium > Desulfomicrobium orale. The sequence goes on along the minus strand of NZ_CP014230.1, from coordinate 2,505,910 downwards.
GAAACGCTTCTTGGGCGGCTTTTCCAGGTCGAGTCCAAGAGCCGCGAGCTTGTGTCCGAGCTTTTCCAGCCAGGATTCCGGCAGGCTGGTGTAGGTGCCGTCCTTCAGCTGCACGTAACGTTTACCCTGGGTCCAGGCTTTCCAGATCTTGTCGATGGGCACGGAGATGTCATCGTATTCGACATTGATCTCCAGATTGAACCACTTGTCCTCTTCCTGGGTTTCCACCGAGGCCACCACGTTGGGAGGAGTCAGGCGGACCTTGTACCGGGTCAGGTCCTTCTCGCCGTATACGCGGTAGGCTTCCACCAGTTTGGGATAGGCATCCAGCAGGAAGGCGATGGCCTCTTCGGGTTCCAGAAACCACATGGAACTGCTGCGCAGTTGGAAGCGCATGTCCATGAGGGTGGTGAGCAGGGCCTCCTCTTCCTCCTGATCACGGCGGATGAGAAAGGACTTGCCTTCAAAATGATAGCTGCCGGTCTGCAGATCCTGATTGGGGCCGGGAAGGCTGATGTCGCCGTGCTCGGTTTCGTAGATGTTCTGGATTTCGAGGGTGAGCAGACTGCCTTCCTCGCTCAGGAACAGCTTGGGATTGTAGGTGGCGGGCACGAAAATGGGCTGCATGCGTTCCAGAAATTCATCCTGACCGTGCAGATCCGAAGCCGGGATTCTGGTCCAGACCCGGTCCAGAAATTCGGAAATGTCCGCATGGGGAATGACCGGCGGACTCATGACCAGTTCCTGGATCAGATGGGGGCTAAGACCCGTCTGGACGGGGTAGAAGCAATGCTTCAGGCAGACCCAGAGGGGGAGCTGGCCGTAAAAAGAGACGTCCTGATTCAGGATGGAGAAGGGCACCTTGCCGTCCCGACCGAGCATGATGTCGAAGGTCAGGCCCTCTTCGGTGAATTTGGGGCGCAGTTGCAGCCGGATGGGCGTACTTTCGATACGCACTGACTGTTCCGTCTCCTCCCAGAACAGATAGTATTCGTTTCTGATGGCCCAGAAGAACCAGGTCATGAGCCCGAAGGGGATCTCCACCCGGTGGCCGTAGTAGTCCAGATACTGGCCGATCTGTTCGGCCACCTTGGGCAGCTCCGGAGAAATTTCGCACCAGTCCGGGTTGCGGACGATCTGTTCCAGAGTCACGGGATTCTGCACGGTGGACAGGCCGGATTTGTTCTGCCGGGCCCGGAAGAATTCCACCAGCAGGCGGCCCGGTTCGGCGATGAAGCGGAAAATCAGGTAGTGCTGGCCGGGCTCCGGATCCAGGGCGGTGGAGAAGAACGAACGGAAGTTCTGCCGCCATTCGCTTTTGACGGGCTGGGGATCGTCCTCGCGTGTACTGACTACGGAATCCAGCCGTGAGGACAGCTCCAGAGCTGTCGCGGCCACATGGCGGCACGTGCCGGAAAAGGAATCCTGACAGTTGCAGTTGGAACTGGCCGTGCCCTGATCCAGACTGATCTCCAGCTCCGAAGTATAGGTCTGAAAATCGTCTCCCTGAATCTGGGCTTCGACTTTCCAGGAATCTCCGCCCCGGCGGATGTCGAGCTTCTGGATACCGCCTTCGGCGATCAGGTACTGGCCGCTGTCCCGGATGTACTCCGGAATGTCGCCGGACAGAAAATCGCGCAGGATGCGCTGGACGCGTTCTTCAACAGACGAGGACATGTTTTGACTGAACTCCGATGAAATCATGATTCCCGCCGGAACGGGTGAGAAATGCCGCCGGAACCGGAAGGTTCACAAAAGTGGCAGGATGTAATGGACCTATCTAATCAAATCAATTTTCTTTAGCAAGGGGTGAGAAGAAGTTTGAGGCTTACTCGTCCGGTGGGAGCATTTCGCCGTCTGTCGGTGCGATATCCGGAGCGAAGGGGCATGGTGCGGTGAAGACGAGCCATTTTCCCGAACGGGGATGAAAAAGTCCAAGCTGGCTGGCGTGCAGCATAAGACGCGACGAAGGGGACGGATCGGGGCCGTAGAGGTTGTCTCCGACGATGGGATGCCCCAGACTGGCCAGATGCACCCGCAACTGATGGGAGCGTCCGGTATGGGGAAAGAGGCGAACCAGAGTCACGTCTTCTTCTCTGCGTACGGTTTCGTACAGGGTCAGGGACGGCCTGCCCGTCCGGAAGCAGACCTTCTGCCGTGGCCGGTTGGGCCAGTCGCGGACAAGGGGCAGGTCGATGCGGCCCCGGTCTTCGGGCATCATTCCTTCCACCAGAGCCAGATAGACCTTGCCGGTCCGCCTGTCCTGAAACTGCCGCCGCAGAATTCCTTCGGATTGGCGATGAAGGGCCATGGCCAGTACGCCCGAAGTGCCCAGGTCCAGCCGGTGTACGGCCTGAGCTCCGGGGTGGCGCTCCCGGAGCCTGCTCAGGGCCGAATCTGAAAGCTCCGGCCCCCGGCCCGGCACGGACAGCAGACCGCTTGGCTTGCCCACCACGCACATGTCCCGGTCTTCGTGGAGGATTTCCAGAGGCTCCTGCGGCGGACGGTAGGAGAGTGACTCCACCCTATCTGCCTTCGGGCAGGAGGCTTTGTATCTTCACCAGATTGGAGATGGCCGCGTTGATCCTGTCCAGCATGCCGGGGGATATGTTGGAACTGTACATCAGGTAGCGCAGGTTGCCCCAGGGCATACCGTCCATGCTCAGGATGGTGAACTGTTCCGAGGGGACGTCGGCCGCCTGCAGCAGGGCGGAGATCTCTTCCGGGGCGGCCAGCATGTACGACGCCCGGTTCAGGGCGATGAGCCTGAGCAGCACACCCTGCTTGGTGGTCACGGGCAGGGTGGGGACCTGGGTTTCCTTTCTCAGCTGGTCCACGCTTTCGCCGAGGGAAAGGGCTTCGACCTGGCCGAGAGTCAGGGAGTGGTCTTTGAAGAGCGAGCGCAGAGTGGAATGGCGGCGCAGTTTCGGAGCCTTCCGGGCCGTGGTCAGAATCACCATGCCTTTGTCCCGGTAAATGGGCAGGCTGAAGCTGGCGTAGCGTTCCCGTTCCGGTGTCTTGAACCAGCCCACGGCGCAGAAATCCTTCCGTCCCGAGCGGATATTTTCCAGAATGCGGTTGGGGGGCATGGTGACGAATGTGGCCGGGATACCCGCCTCCTTCAGAATGTCGCGGGTCAGCTCCACCAGAACGCCGGCGGCCTGCCCTTTTTCCGCGTAACAGTAGGGCGGATGCTCGAAGTAGGCTACGGTGAGTCCGTCCCCTCTGGCCAGAGCCGGGAGGATGCAGAATATGGCAGTCAGAAGGAGTGCTTTCATGCGCGCTCGTTATTGTAGTCTGTCCGTTGGAGCCGGGCCGGGTTCATGCACGCCGAATTGGTCCAGCTGCCATGCCACGTCCTTGCCGGTCATACGCTGTTTGCGCGTGACCATCCACCATAAACCTTTCCAGCGCCAGCCCGGAATGGACTGTATGTAACGGCCCTGGCGGGTCAGTGCCCTGATCACAAGATCCGCTGTGCCGCCGGCGGACTCCCGCGGTTCGAGGCCGGTACGCCGCTCCAGGGTCCGGCATCCTTCGCCGTGCAGGTCATGAATCCGGTTCAGTCCGCTACCGGGGAAGCTTTGCACGAAGGCGCCCGGAGGCACGGGCAGGGTGTGGGCCTCGGCCGCGTTGGTGGTGGTTACACTGGTGTTGTCGTCGTAGATGGTCACCAGTTCGGTGAAATGCCTGCCCATGCCCGAGTAGAAAACCAGGTAAGTACACTTCCGCGTATTTTTCCAGGTCCGGCAGAAAAGAAGACGCCCGGCGTCCATGACATCGAAATCGAACATCAGATCGTCTTTGTATTCGTGCTCCTCAGCCCACGTTTCCACCTCGCGCATGGGCTGACGGATGGCCGGATCCGCCGGAGCACGGAGCCGGGCATGGATTTTCCCTTCGGGATCGGCCAAAGCCCGTACGGTGGCACCGATGATCTTGGCGGACAGAAGCCACAGTCCCCCAAGGGCGGCCGCGAAGATGAGGGCGGCGATCATGGTCATTTCGGCGTCGCGTCCAGTTTGTCCAGTTCGGTTTCGACCAGGGGCAGGATACCGTCCACGATGCGGGCTACCCCGCGCGCATTAGGGTGCAGACCATCTTCCAGAACGAGGCTGCTGTGGCCGATGACTCCTTCGAGAAAAAAAGGATAGAACGGTAAGGAGTATTGGCGGGCCAGCTCGGGAAAAGCCGCCTCGAACCGCTCTTTGTAGTCCTCACCCCAATTGACCGGGGCGTGTATTCCGGCCAAGATGACCGCCGCTCCCGCTTCACGGCACTGTCTGATCATGGCGTCCAGATTGGCGCGGGTCCGGTCCGGAGCCAGGCCCCGCAGGCCGTCGTTGGCTCCCAGTTCCAGAATGACCAGCCGGGGTTTTTCCTCCAGAGACCAGCCCAGCCGGGCCAGCCCGCCGGATGTGGTGTCTCCCGAAACACCCGCGTTGGTCACCCGGACCGCCCGTCCTGCGTCCTGGAGGCGTTTTTCCAGTTGAGCGGCGAAGGATTCCGCGGCGGGCAGGCCGTAGCCGGCGGTGAGGCTGTCGCCGAAGGCGAGAATGTGGATTGGTTCCGCCGCCCGCGCGGGCAGGGCCAAAGTCATGAGACCAACCCAGAAAAGGACGTGGGGCATGAGTTTTCCTTCTGTGGATTTGTGCGATGTTCGTGTGACGCTAACCGCCGGAGTGGAGGCGGTCAATATATTGCATGGGGTGAGCCTGCGCGTGGAAAAGGGTCAGACTCTGGCCGTGACCGGGCCTTCGGGCTCGGGCAAGACCACCATGCTCATGCTCATGGCCGGACTGGAGCGCCCCTGCTCCGGCCAGGTGCGGATGGCGGGAGTGGATCTGGGCGGCCTGGGCGAAGACGCCCTGGCCCGGTTCCGGCGCGAGCATCTGGGTATCGTGTTTCAGGCATTTCATCTCATTCCGACCATGACCGCCCTGGAGAACGCGGCTCTGCCTCTGGAATTTGCCCATCATCCGCAGGCTCTGGAACTGGCCAGAGCCGCCCTCGATCAGGTGGGGCTCGACGGCAGGCGCAATCATTATCCGTCCCAGCTTTCCGGCGGCGAGCAGCAGCGCGTGGCCCTGGCCAGGGCGTTTGCTCCCCGGCCGTCCATCATTCTGGCGGATGAGCCCACGGGCAATCTGGACGCGGACACCGGGCGACGGGTCATGGAATTTCTGTTTTCCATGCAGGAGGAGGACCAAACCACGCTGGTTCTGGTGACCCACGACCCGGCTCTGGCCGGACAATGCCAGCGTCAGGCCGTCATGCGCGCGGGCCGTCTGGAGGAACGGTGAGTCCGAAGGACTGGATGGCGGCCCTGCGGGTGGCCGGGCGGGAGTTGCGGGCCGGAATCCGCGGTTTCGGCGTGTTTCTGGGATGCCTTTTTCTGGGCGTTCTGGCCATCAGTGCCGTGGGCTCCGTGGGGCGGGCGCTGGAAGAAGGACTGTCCCGCGACGCCAGAGCCATCCTCGGCGGAGATGTGAGCGTGGCCCTGACCTCACGGGAGGCATCCGGGGAAGAGCTCGCCTATCTGGAAAGCCTCGGCTGCGTGGCCCGGACATACTCCTCGCGGGCCATGGCCCGGACGGGCAACGCGTCCATTCTGGCGGACGTCAAGGGCGTGGACGGCTCTTATCCTCTGTATGGGGAGGCCGTGGTGGAAGGCTCCAGCCTGCGCGAGGCCCTCGCGCCCGGGAAGGATCTGCCCGGAGCCGTGGCCGACAGGGCGCTGTTCACCCGGCTCGGCCTGTCCGTGGGCGATACGATTCAGGTGGGCGGGGCGCGTTTCCGCCTGACGGGCGTGCTGCTGCGCGAACCGGACCGTATCGCGGGCGTCCTGAGCCTGGGTCCGCGCGTCATGACCTCGGCGGAGGCCTTCCGGCTAACCGGCCTGATCAGTCCCGGCAGCCTGTTCCAGTCCGAGTATCTGTTGCGGCTGTCTTCCGGCGTCGCGGCGGAGGCTGTGGAAGCGATCCGGACACGGTTTCCCGATGCCGGATGGCGGGTGCGCGATTTTTCCAACGCCGCGGCCGGAGTGCGGACCACTCTGGAGCGGTTGCGCGTGTATCTGACTCTGGTGGGGCTGACCGCCCTGCTGGTGGGCGGACTGGGCATCGCGGGCGGGGTGCGCGGCTACCTCGAAGGCCGTCTGGTCCACATGGCAGCCATGAAGTGCATGGGCGGCTCCACGCGGACGCTTTTTGCCTCGTACCTGCTGCAGATTCTGGCTCTGGGCGCTCTGGGCGCGGGGGCGGGCATGATCGCCGGGGGCATGGCTCCCTGGATTCTGGCCCGTCTGGGCGGGGACGCGCTGCCCATCCCCATCGAATCCGGCCTGTACGCGGCGCCTCTGGTCCAGGCCTCCCTGTTCGGTTTGCTCACGACTCTCGCTTTTGCCATGCCGCCTCTCTTTCGGGCGGTACTGGTCCGGCCTGCGGGTATATTCAGAGGATATGTGTCCGCCGGCGCGAAACCCCTGCCGCCTGTCGCTCTGGTTTTTTCAGGTCTGTTTTTTCTGCTGCTCGCTGGTCTTGTATTCCTTTTTTCGGACGATTCCCGGCTGTCGGGCTGGTTTGTGGGCGGAGTCGCCGCAGCCTGGCTGCTTTTCAGAGGCATGGCCGCCCTGATCCGCTGGCTGGCGGGCAAAGCGCCGCGTCTGCCTCTGCCCAGCCTGCGCGTGGGCGTGGCCAGTATTCACCGGCCGGGGTCGCCGGGAGTAAGCTTGGTTTTTGCCCTGGGGTTCGGCCTCACGGCCCTGGTTGCCGTGGTCATGGTCAATGCCAGTCTGGACCGCAGCCTGTCCGTGGAACTGACTCGGCAGGCTCCGGCTTTTTTCTTCATGGACATCCGGGGGCACGAGGCGGACGGCTTTCGCGAAGCGGTTCTGTCCGTCCCCGGGGTGGAACGGCTGGATTTGCGGCCCATGGTCCGGGGTCGCATTGTGCGCATCAAGGATGTGCCTGTGGAAAACGCGACCATCTCCGAGGACACCCGGTGGGCCGTGCGCGGAGACCGGGGTTTCTCCTATGGCCCGGATTTTCCCGAGGGCAGCGAACTGGTCCGGGGCTCGTGGTGGGAAAAGGACTATGCGGGGCCGCCGCTTGTTTCCCTGACCTCGGATCTGGCCCGGGGCTTCGGCGTGGACATCGGCGATACTCTGACGGTCAATGTGCTGGGGCGGCCCCTGACCGCCACGGTGGCCAGCATCCGGGACGTGAACTGGCGGACTCTGGCCATGCAGTTCGCTGTCATCTTTTCGCCGGGCGTGCTGGAGAAGGCCCCGCAGAGCTGGCTCGGCGCAGCCTACGGCGTGGGTGACGAACATCTTCTTTTTTCTCGCGTCACGGAGAAATTCCCGGATGTGGCCGTGGTCACGGTCCGGGATGTGCTGGAGAGCGCGGCCGTCATGATGCGGCGCATGTCCAGAGCCTTTCAGGTCATGGCGGGACTGGCCCTGGCCGTGGGACTGCTGGTTCTGGGCGGGGCGTTTTCCGCGGATCAGCACCGCCGCATTTACGACAGCGTGATTTACAAGGTCTGCGGCGCCACCCGCCGGGATATTCTGACGGTTCTGGCTGCGGAGTTTTCTCTGGCCGGGCTGTTCACGGGTCTGGCCAGTCTGGCGCTGGGTACTCTGGCCGCCTGGGGCGTGGTCAGCGGGCTTTTGCAGATGCCTTTTGCGCCGGATCTGGGCCTGAGTCTGCTGACGGTGCTGGGCGGAACAGGCGTTTCCCTGGTTATCGGCCTGCTCGGTACTTGGCGGGCTCTGGGACGCAAGGCCGCGCCGCTTCTGCGTAACGAGTAGCCTTGGGCGGACGCGCAGCCGGAGGACCGTCCGGCGCCGTGCGCGTTGACAGGCGCGGAAAGGCGGGGCTATACGGCGTCTCTTGCCGGGCGGGCGTGGCGGAATGGTAAACGCATCAGCCTTAGGAGCTGACGCCAAAAAGCTTGTAGGTTCGAATCCTATCGCCCGCACCACAGACTACACCCCGGCAGGGTGTTCCGGCCGCCTGGACTCCCCGCCCGCCAATACAGGAGTGGAATCATATGGAATACAAAGTGGAAGAACTGTCCCCGTCCAGACGCGCGATCAAGGTGGATGTGCCTGCCGAAGAAGTGAACGCCTCGCTGTCCGCCACCGTGGCCTTGTACCGCAGGGGCGCGGACATCAAGGGCTTCCGCAAGGGCAAGGTTCCTTCCTCCGTGGTGGAGGCCAGGTTTCGCAAGCAGATCTACGGGGAAGCCACCAGCGATCTGATCAACTACCACATAAACGAGATCATGGGCGAGCTGGGCCTGTCTCCGCTGTCCAGAATCGATGTGGATGCCCGCGAGATGGAACGGGACGAGGATTTTTCCTACAGCTTTTCCTTTGAAATCGCTCCCAAATTCGACCTGCCCGAATACAAGGGGCTGTCCGTGGAAGAAGAGGAAGTGACCGTGGATCCGGAGCAGGTCCAGGGTGTCATCGACCGCATCCGCCGGAGCATGGCCAAGACCGTGATCGTGAAGGAAGAGCGTCCCGTCGCCGGCGGGGATATTGCCGTCATCGACTTTCAGGCATTCCAGGACGGGAAACCCATGGACGGCATCATGGCCAACAAGTTCGAGCTGCCTCTGGGCGAGGGCAATTCTCTGGCCGAATTCGAGGATATCGTCATCGGCATGACTCCCGGCCAGACCACCGCGCGGGAGCTGACGTTCCCCAAGGATTTCATCAACGACAAGCTGGCCGGGCAGACCGTGGACATGCGGGTCACCCTGCACGCCATCAAGGTACGCGAACTGCCTGAGGTCAATGACGAGTTCGCCGAGCTGGCCGGCAATTATTCCTCGGTGCGGGAGATGGAGGAAGCCATCGAGAAATCCTATCTCGCCACCCGCAAACAGCTGGTCAAGGGCGACGCCCAGAAGAAGCTGCTGGATCAGATCAAGGCCGCCGTGGATTTCGAGCTGCCCGGAAGCGTGCTCGAAGAGCAGATCGACAGCCAGATCATGGAATTGCGGGACAAGCTTGAACGCCAGGGCAAGAGCCTCGACTCGCTGGGCCTGAGCCGGGATGAACTGCGCGCCCAGGAACGTCCTGTTGCCGAGGAAGTGGTGAAGTCTTCTCTGGTGCTTCTGGCCATCGCCAACGCCGAGGGACTGACCGTGGAACCGCAGGAAGTGGACTTGGTGTTGCAGAAGATGGCGGCCTCCACAGGCCAGGACTTTCATTCCATCAAGGACTACTACGAACAGCACAACCTGATGATCCCCCTCAAGGATCGGGTGCTGGCGGACAAGGCCATGGACATCATCTATTCCAGCGCGCAGGTGTCCACGGTTCCTTCCCGCGCCGGAGAAAGCGCCTGAGTCTCCCGGCAGCGGCTCCCCGACTTCATGCCGGGATGTCCGGACATTCCTTTTGCTTCTGGCAGAGCCCGGAACCTCTTGACAGAGTGGTTCCGGGCGTTACTTTTTCTTGCTTTCGCGCCTGTCTGGTTTATCTCCACATAAAATTCGAGTCTGAGTTTCTTCTGGAGAAATTGATTGATCGCCGGCCTTGCCGGAAATACTGTTGATTCCTTACCGCCAGCGCCGCACCGTCCGGTCTGCGGGCCTGCGGATGAAACATCGAGGAGCATCCATGGTCAGAAATTCCGTCTTCGTCATCGAAAACACCGGCCGCGGTGAACGGATGTACGATATTTATTCCCGGCTGCTGAAGGACCGCATCGTTCTTCTGGGTACGCCCATCGACGATCATGTGGCCAATTCCATCTGCGCCCAGCTGCTTTTTCTGGAGTCCGAAAACCCGGAGAAGCAGATCAATATGTATATCAACTCGCCGGGCGGTTCCGTGACCGCGGGCATGGCCATATACGATACCATGCAGTACATCTCCGCCCCCGTGGCCACCCTGTGCATCGGCCAGGCCGCGAGCATGGGCGCCGTGCTCCTGGCCGCCGGGGAGAAGGGCATGCGCTACAGCCTGCCCCATTCGCGCATCATGATCCATCAGCCCATGGGCGGATTTCAGGGTCAGGCTTCGGACATCGCCATCCAGGCCAAGGAAATCCTGAGACTGCGCGGAGCCCTGAACGGCATTCTGGCCTCCCATACCGGCCAGACCCTGGAGCGGGTGGAACAGGATACGGAGCGGGATTATTTCATGAGCGGCGAGGAAGCCGCCGAATATGGCCTCATTGATCAGGTCCTGGCCTCCCGCAAGGAACTGAAGTAGAGGAGGGGACGCCATGGCGAACGGAAAAAACGGGGGCCAGCTGGCCTGCTCCTTTTGCGGCAAGGCTCAGGACGAGGTCCAGCGGATTGTCGCCGGCCCCGAAGTATATATCTGCAACGAATGCGTGGCCCTGTGCTGCGACATCATAAAGAACGACAACCGCAAGGAAGATGCCGCGCCGCAGGAAATTCCCCTGCCGCAGGAAATCAAGGCCGCTCTGGACGATTACGTCGTCGGCCAGCATGATGCCAAGAAAATTCTGTCCGTGGCGGTGTACAACCATTACAAGCGCATCAGGTATCGCGCCCAGGCCACGGACGACGTGGAGCTGGACAAGAGCAACATCCTGCTCATCGGCCCCACCGGGTCGGGCAAGACGCTTCTGGCCCAGACTCTGGCCCGGATTCTGAAAGTGCCCTTCGCCATCGCCGATGCCACGACCCTGACCGAAGCCGGTTACGTGGGCGAAGATGTGGAGAACATTCTGGTGCAGCTGGTGCAGAACGCCGATTACGATCTGGAAGCAGCGGCCAGGGGCATCATCTACGTGGATGAGATCGACAAGATTTCGCGCAAGTCCGACAGCCCGTCCATCACCCGCGACGTTTCCGGGGAGGGTGTGCAGCAGGCTCTGCTCAAGATCGTCGAAGGCACTCTGGCCAACATCCCGCCCAAGGGCGGGCGCAAGCATCCGCAGCAGGAATTCATCCGCCTGGATACCTCCAACATCCTGTTCATCGTCGGCGGCGCATTCATCGGTCTGGAAGATGTCGTCAAGCAGCGCGTGCAGGGCTCGGTCATGGGTTTCGGAGCCAAGGTGCGTTCCAAGGACGAGAACACTCAAGGGGCGCTGCTGCGCCAGGTGCATCCTACGGATCTCATCCGCTACGGCCTCATCCCGGAGTTCACGGGGCGTATTTCCGTCATCACTTCTCTCGATGAACTGACCGAGGCCGATCTGGTGCGTATTCTGCAAGAGCCCAAGAACGCCCTCATCCGTCAGTACAAGAAGATGTTCGAACTGGAGGGCGTGGAACTGAAATTCACCACCAACGCCCTGAAAGCCGTGGCCGCCAGGGCCATCAAGCTGGAGACAGGCGCGCGCGGCCTTCGTTCGGTCATGGAATCCATCATGCTCGACATCATGTACACCATCCCGTCCATGAAGAACGTGGCCGAATGCGTGATCAACCGGGCGGTGGTGGAGGACGGCAAGGAGCCCCTCATCCTGTTTAAACCCGAGGCCAAAAGCGCCTGATCCGAGAAAGTCATGTCCGAACCGATCGCCTTTTTACGCATTCCCGCGGAGAGCATGTTTCTGCCGCTCATGTCCCTGCGGGAAGTGGTCATGTTCCCCAAGGCCATCGTGCCGTTGTTCGTGGGGCGGGACTCTTCCATCAAAGCCATTGAGACGGCTCTGGAAAAATACGACAAGCTCATTTTTCTGATTTCCCAGAAGGATCCCGGCCAGGAGCGTCCGGATACGGACGGGCTTTTCGACGTGGGTGTGGTCAGCAAGATCCTGCAGATGCTGCGTCTGCCTGACGGCACAGTCAAAGTGCTGTTCGAGGGTCTGTATCGCGCTTCCTGGGACAGAAGCGAGGGCTTGCTGTCCATGGACGAAATCCAGATGGCCCGCGTGTCCGCCCTGCCCGATGTGGCGGGGGCGGACATGGAGGGCGAAGCTCTGGTCCGGACCACCCATGAGGTCATGGAGGAGTACGGCCAGGTCAACCGCAAACTGGCCAAGGAAGCCATTCTGGCCATAACGAGCATAAGCGACCCCGGTCATCTGGCCGATGCCGTGGCGCCGCATCTGAAAGCCTCCTTTGACCGCAAGCAGACCGTGCTGGAGATCCTCGATCCGGTCCGCCGCCTGGAACGGGTCTATGAACTGATCCAGGAAGAGGTGGAGATTTTCTCTCTGGAGAAGAAAATCAAGAACCGGGTCAAGAAGCAGATGGAGGAGAACCAGAAGGATTACTACCTGGGTGAGCAGCTCAAGGCCATTCACAAGGAGATGGGCCGGGATTTCGATCCCAAGGCCGACATGGAAGAACTGGAGGCGCAGCTCGCCGCCAAGAACATGCCGGAACAAGCCCGGGAAAAGGTCCTGGCGGAGATGAAGAAACTGCGCCAGACGCCCTCTTCTTCGGCGGAATACGCGGTACTGCGCAATTATGTGGACTGGATTCTGGCCCTGCCCTGGAACGTGGTGCGCGAGGTGGACACCGACATCGCCGAGTCCCAGAAGATACTGGACGCCGACCACTATGGCCTGGAAAAGCCCAAGGAGCGCATTCTGGAATACTTGGCCGTACAGGCCCTGGTGAAGAAGCTGCGCGGGCCCATCCTCTGCCTGGTGGGGCCTCCGGGAGTGGGCAAGACGTCTCTGGCCAAATCCATCGCCAGAGCCACGGGCCGGGAGTTCGTGCGCCTTTCTCTGGGCGGTGTCCGGGACGAGGCTGAAATCCGGGGGCATCGCCGCACCTACGTGGGCGCGTTGCCTGGAAAGATCATCCAGTCCCTGAAGCGGGTTTCTTCCAACAATCCGGTCTTCTGCCTGGACGAGGTGGACAAGATGAGCACGGACTTCCGGGGCGATCCGTCGGCGGCGCTGCTGGAAGTGCTGGATCCGGAACAGAACATCGCATTCAACGACCACTATCTGGACATGGATTACGATCTGTCGTCCATTTTTTTCATCACCACGGCCAATTCCCTGCAAAGTATCCCTCTGCCTCTTCAGGACCGCATGGAGGTCATCACCATTCCCGGTTATCTGGAAACCGAGAAGGAATGCATCGCCACGGACTTTCTTCTGCCCCGGCAGCTGGAACAGCACGGGTTGAAGCCCGGAAACCTGACTCTGAACAGGGACGCTATTCTGGAAATCATCCGGCGCTATACCCGCGAGGCCGGAGTGCGCGGCCTGGAGCGGGAACTGGCGTCCATCTGCCGCAAGGTGGCCCGGATGCTGGTGGAGGAAAAGGATCTGGAGCGCAATGTCTCCGTGGACAAGGATATGCTCGGAACCTATCTGGGCGTTCCCAAGGTGCGGCACGACCAGCGCGAAGACAAAGCCCAGGTGGGTGTGGCCACGGGACTGGCCTGGACCCAGACGGGCGGTGAGCTGCTTTTCGTGGAGGCTGCACTCATGCCGGGATCGGGCAAGGTGGAGACCACGGGCAAACTGGGGGACGTCATGCAGGAGTCGGCCCGGGCGGCCCTGAGCTATATCCGTTCCCGCTCGGAACTTTTCGGCCTGCGCCGTGATTTTTACAAAGACGTGGATATTCACATCCATGTGCCCGAGGGCGCCACGCCCAAGGACGGGCCGTCGGCGGGCATCACACTGACGACCTGCCTGGTTTCGGCTCTGCTGAACATCCCGGTGCGCAACGATGTGGCCATGACCGGAGAAATCACCCTGCGCGGCCGGGTGCTGCCCATCGGCGGAGTGCGGGAAAAACTGCTGGCCGCCCACCGGGGTCTGGTGTCCCGGGTGCTTTTGCCGGCGGAAAACGAGCGGGATCTGAAGGAAGTGCCCAAGGCCATCCTGAAGGATGTGGAAATCGTGCTGGTGGAGAGCATGGATCAGGTGCTGTGCGAGGCACTGCAGGATGTCACCAGAGAGTCCCTCTTTTGTTCCTCGGCGGACATCATCCCCCTTGCCAAGGGACTGGTCCGCCGGGACTGCACCAATCCTCAATAGTCCGGGCGGCTCCGGGCTTATACTTGGCGCGTGCCACAGCGGTCGAAGAGTCCGGCCGGAATTGTTTCTGATTTCGCCAACGAACAAACCAAAGGAGCGTATACCATGAACAAGAGAAACAATGTGGTCACTTTTCAGGGTAACCCGCTGGTGCTGTTGGGACCGGAAATTACCGTGGGCATGGCCGCTCCTGATTTTACGGTGGTGAAAAACGATCTGGCTCCGGCCACGCTGGCGGACCTCAAGGGGCAGGTGACCATTATCTCCGTGGTGCCCTCCCTGGACACGGGCGTGTGCGATGTGCAGACCCGCCGCTTCAATCAGGAGGCCGGGGCTCTGGGCGGCAAAGTCAGGGTGGTCACAGTCAGCATGGATCTGCCTTTTGCCCAGGCCCGCTGGTGCGGCAACGCGGGCGTGGAGAATGTGCAGACCGTATCCGACTATCAGACAGCGTCCTTTGGCCAGGCTTACGGCGTATTGATCGAGGGGTTGCGGCTGCTGGCCCGGGCCATTTTCGTCGTCGATTCTCAGGGAAAGGTAGCTTATGTGCAGATTGTCCCGGAAATGACTCACGAGCCTGACTATGCGGCTGCTCTGGATGCGGCGAAAAAGCTGCTGGCTTGAGAAAAACGCACTCCGTGTGGAGGGTTCGTGCCGCAGGCCGCTCGCCGGGAAGATTGCGGAGCCGAGAAGTATCTGAACAAAATTTCAAGAAAGAGGTGAAGTTATGTTAAGTCCCAAAATGGAAAAAGCCCTGAATGACCATCTCAACGCGGAAATGTTTTCCGGCTATCTCTATCTGGCCATGGTGGCGTATTTTCAGGACAAAAATCTGAATGGATTCGCGCACTGGATGACCATCCAGAACGAAGAGGAGAACTTCCACGCGATGAAGTTCTTTCGCTACATCGGTGGCCGGGGCGGCCGGGTCTGTCTGGAGGCTATCGAGAAGCCCCAGTCCGAATGGAAAAGTCCTCTCGACGCCATGGAAGCGGCCTTGAAACATGAGGAATATATCAGCGGGCGGGTCAACGATCTGGTCAATCTGGCTGTGGAGGAGAAAGATCACGCCACGGCCAGTTTCCTGCGCTGGTTTGTGGACGAGCAGGTGGAAGAGGAGGAGAATGTGAACGAAGTGGTGCAGAAGCTGCGCCTGCTGGGAAACGACGGCGGGGGGCTGTTCATGCTGGACCGGGACATGGCCGCGCGGGTGTTCACTCCTCCGGCGGAATAGTCATGAAATCGGGCCGTCCGGGCTGGCCATGCAAAACGGGGCCCGAGGCGGCGTTCACATGTATCCGGGGCAGGTAACTGCCCTTTTTCTTGCCGGAAACGAACACGGACCTGGGGCATGGACACATTCTGGATGAAACTCGCGCGGCCTGTCCGCTATGCTTGGCTGCGGATCGTACGAATCAAGGCCCCGGCCGAGTCCGTTGCCCTTGGGCTGGCCGTGGGTGTTTTCATCGGAGCCCTGCCTTTTTTGTCCCTGCAGATGTTTCTGGCCGTGTCCTTGGCTCTGCTTCTCCGGGGAAACCCCGTGGCTGCGGCACTCGGCACATGGTGGAGCAACCCGCTCAACTGGGCCATCATTTTCCCTCTGTTCTACATGCTGGGGAAATTGTTCATCCCCGGTCCCGTGGTGGAGGTGAGCATACACGAGCTCATCCACATGCCGATCATGGACCTGCTGCACCGGGGCGGGAAATGGATTCTGATTACCACGCTGGGCGGGGTCATCGCCGGACTGCCTCTGGCCGTTCTGACATATTTTCTCTCCCTGCGCGGCGTGCGCCTGTATCATGACAGCCGGGCCAGAAGGAAGCGGGAGCGGCAGAGCCGTGCACTGCACAAGAGGCGGTAGTTTTTCCGCGCCTAAACGCTCTCTGGGACAGAATTTTCTGACTGATGCCAATATCTGCCGGCGCATTGTGCATGCGCTCGGTCTGGAACCGGGCGGGGCGGTACTGGAGATCGGTCCGGGCCGGGGGGCGCTGACACGAATTCTGGCCGTGCATCAGGGGCCGGTCATGGCCTTGGAGAAAGACCGGGAACTGGCCTCCTGGCTGTGCCGGGAGTTTCCATCTGTCGGCGTCATTCAGGGCGACGGACTTTCTTTCTGCTGGGAGGGGCTGGCCACGCTGCCGGGTATTTCTGTGGTGGGCAACCTTCCCTACAATGTGGCCTCGCCCATGATCTGGGAAATGGTCAGCCGCTGCCGCTTCTGGAAAGGCATGGTCTTCATGGTGCAGAAGGAAGTTGCCGGACGCCTGACTGCCGATCCCGGCAGCCGGGCCTACGGCGCGCTTTCTGCCTGGGTATCCAGTTTTACCATGCCGCGGTACATGTTCACCGTGCCTCCACATGTATTCCGGCCCCGGCCAAGGGTGGATTCCGCCGTGGTGCGATTCGATCCGCATCCTTCTCCTGCCTGGGACGAGGCCGGATGTCTGTCCCGCCTGCTGAAAACGCTTTTTCAGCAGCGCCGGAAACAATTGGGGGTAATTCTGAAATCCTGTTGGGGCGAAGAGCTGGAGGCATGGTGCCAGCGGTGGAATGTGGATCGGCGGGTCCGCCCGGAAGAGTTGGCCCCTGATATGCTCAGAAGTCTGGCACTGATCACGGCGGCGTGTTTATAGCCCGACCACGTAATGGTATCGGATAAGTCAGGATACGCCTGCCTTTTTGGAAAATTGACTTGACTTTACAGCTGAATTTCTGTTTGCCTGCGTCCTGAATGCTGACGATGTATGAATTTCACATTGTTTATGGTTTGTTCGTGATCAGGCGTGAAAGCCTAATGTCAGGCCGCATTCTGAAATGAAATCCTGTCGGCCGAGATGAACACTGCAAAGGAGGAAGACTGATGACAAAGGCGGAACTGATAGCCAAAATGGCTGAAAAGGCTGGATTGACAAAGGCTGATGCTGAACGGGCTCTGAAATATTTTCTCGATTCCGTGCAGGACACCCTCATCAGCGAAGGCAAGCTCACCCTGACGGGCTTCGGTACGTTCATGGTTGAGGAACGTCAGGCTCGTACCGGCCGTAATCCCCGCACCGGCGAAGAATTGAAGATTCCCGCATGCAAAGTTGTCAAATTTCGTCCCGGAAAGGATCTGAAAGACGCGATCAAATAAAACGATCGACGAAGGGGGGACCATGCTGCACGGGGAAACTGTTCAAAGTCCATTGCCGCAGGATTTGCCGTGGTGGCAGCCTGATCATGCCATTTTTTTCGGTGTTCTGTATGCGGTGCTTTTCATTATCAGCAGTGGAGTGGGCATCGTCATCTTGAAGTCAATCACCGAGACAGTGAAAGAACATCTCTAGACTGTGCTTTCGGGATATACGGAGGGCGCTTCAGGCGCCCTTTTTTTCTTGATTTGTATTCCTGACGCGCATAGGAAGCAAAATCCTTCGCATTTCTGAAATATTGCGGAGGATGACGAGAAGGGGAGGTGATTGATTTGCCAGGTGTATACATGGGTGACAGTGATACGTTCGATTACTCCCTGCGGAAGTTCAAGAAGCAGGTAGAGAAAGCCGGAATTCTTTCCGAGCTGAAGAAACGTCAGCATTTCGAAAAACCCAGCATCCAGAAAAAGAAAAAGGAAGCTGCGGCCAAGAAGAGACTTCTCAAAAAAATTCGCAAGCTTCAGGTGATGTGATGCATCTCGCCGAACGCCTTGAGAAGGACTTCGTGATCGCTCTCAAGGCCAAGAAGACCGAAGAGGTGGCTGTCCTGAGAATGCTCAGGGCGGCCGCCAAAAACAAGCAGATCGAATTGCGCCGGGAACTGACCGAAGCCGAGCTTCTTGATGTTCTGGCCAAACAGGTCAAGCAGCGTCAGGAATCCATCGAACAGTTTTCCGCCGCCGGGCGAACCGATCTGGCCCAAGCCGAAGAACGGGAACTGACGGTTCTGCGTGCTTATCTGCCTGAGCCCCTTGGACCTGCGGAGCTGGCTGATGCGGTGGAGACGGCCATTGCCGAACTCCAGGCCTCCGGCATGAAAGACATGGGCCGGGTGATGAACGCCATTCTCGGCAAACATGCCGGGCAGGTGGACGGCAAGGAACTGAGCACTCTGGTGCGGACTCGCCTTTTGTCCTGATTTCTATGGATCCGCGAATTCTGCAGCTGCTGGAATTTCCCAAGGTTCTGCGGCATATTTCCACATTTGCCATCAGCGAGGCGGGCAGGGATGCCTGCCTTTTGCTTTTGCCGGAAACGGATCTTTCCCGCATCGCCGAACGCTCCTGTCTCATCGAGGAGCTGCTGCGTTTTTCCGGGCACACAGAAATCCGCCTTCTCCCTTTTCCCGACATGGCCGGAGTATTCGCGTTTCTGCAAAATCCTCTGGCAGTCCTCGATCTGGACGGTCTGACCGGCGTGTGGGCCATGCTCAAGGCCGTGACCGCTCTCCGGGACAGTCTGGGAACTCCGGACCCGGTGTTGTACCCGCGTCTGGAAGAGCTGGCCGCCCTGCCTCTTCCGCCCCGGACATGGTCGGCCCTTGGCCGCTGTCTGACTCCTGACGGCGATATCCGGGACGAGGCTTCGCCAGAGCTCTTCTCCGTGCGTCAGGAAATCCGCCGCGTTCATCAGATGTGCACGCGCAGGGTACAGGATTTTTTTCAGAACAAGGAGCTGTCCGGTATTCTGCAGGACGACTATCTGACCATCTCTTCCGACCGGTACGTGCTGGCGCTCAAAAATAACTTCAAGGGACGCTTGAAGGGTATCGTGCACGACTATTCCCAGACGGGGGAAACCTGCTATTTCGAGCCCTATTTTCTGGTGGAGCTGAATAACACCCTCCAGGAATACCGTCAGGAGGAGCGTGCGGAAGAACAGAAAATCCTGCGCTTTCTGACGGAACTCGTCCGTTCCGAAGAATCGCAATTGCACGAAGCGTTCGATGGTCTGGTGCGCTTCGACACTCTTTTAGCCGCGTGCCGTTTCGCCCGCACGGCCGATGCCCGGTGCATCGATATTTCCGGGTCCGGTCGGCTGCGGCTGACGCAGGCCCGCCACCCCCTGCTCGTTTTCGGCGGGGACCCGGTCGTGCCCGTGGATATCGAGCTCAAAGAGGACCAGCGCGTTCTGATCATTACCGGCGGTAATGCGGGCGGGAAGACCGTGTGTCTGAAAACCCTGGGCCTCTTGGCGCTGATGGCTCACGCCGGGTTGCCCGTCACCGCCGCTCAGGGAAGCGAACTGCCCTTCTGGGACAACTACGCGGTGTCCATGGGCGACGAGCAGTCCATTGAGCAGAGCCTGTCCACGTTCACGGCCCAGATACATAATTTCAGCGAAGCGTGGCCCGACATCGACTCCGGCACTTTGGTCATTCTGGACGAATTCGGCGTGGGTACCGATCCCAGCCAGGGGGCGGCTCTGGCCCAGGCGGTGGTGGACGGGCTGATGGAGAAAGGTGCCTGGATCGGTGCGGCCACACATTTTCCGGCCCTCAAAGCGTATGGGCTGTCACGTCCGGGTGTGCGCGCGGCGTCGGTCATTTTTTCTCCGGACACCAAAAAGCCGCTGTTCAGACTCGGATACGATCAGGTCGGAGCCAGCAGGGCTCTGGACGTGGCCCGCGAGCAGGGGCTGCCCGAATCCGTGCTGAGCCGGGCCGAGGAATATCTCTATCTGGATGCGGGAGGCAGCGAAGAGATTTTTGAACGTCTGAACCGTCTGGCTGCCGAAAAAGAGGCCGAACTGGCGGACATGAAGATGAGAGCCCGCGCCGCCGAGGAAAAGATGGCCCGCAAGCTGGAGAGCCTGGAGCGGGAACGAGTCCGTATGCGGACGGAGTTGCAGGCCGCGTCCCAGGAGATCGTGCGCGCGTGGCGCGAGGGGCGGCAAGGGCGCAAGGAGAGCATGCGCGAGCTGGCCCGGCTGCGGGAGAGCGTAGAAGCGGCGGGAGAGGATGGGCGCGAGGAAGCGGCTCTTTCCCTTGCGGATATTGCCCCGGGGCAGATCCTGTTTTATGTGCCGTGGGGCAAAAATGGGCGGGTGTGCGAGGTGAACGCCAGGAAAGAGCGCGTCCGGCTCGATGTGGGCGGCGTGAATTTGTGGGTGGAGGTGCGTGATGTCCGCCCCGGGGAAGCCCGCCAGCCATCCGGCGGCGGGAGTACGCGCCATGTGGCCGCGGACGCGCCACCCCTGCGGCTTGACCTGCGTGGAACCCGCACGGACGAGGCCGAGGCTGAACTGGCCCGATTTCTGGACAGGGCGTTGCTGGCGGGCCGTGCCGAGGTGGAGATCATTCATGGCATGGGCACGGGGGCCGTGCGCCGGGCAGTGCATGAGCATCTGCGCCATTCCCGGGCGGTGGAGAGTTTCTGTCTGGGCAATGCGGACGAGGGTGGCGACGGTATGACCAGGGTGGTGCTGGCCGGATAGTGCCATACCGCTGTTTTTTTCCGGTTTTGCGGAAATTGTGCGGTAGCTGCGAGCCTGTACCTTCCGGACAGCATGGTGGTTTCTGCCTCCGGAGTTCTGCAAAGGCTGACCCGCTCCTTTTGCGGCGGGTGAAGAGGACAGGATGAGCGCGTCGGATTCAGGACTGATCGCCAGAATAAAGACCGCGCTGCGCATTGAGGATGTGGTGGGCCGGTATGTGGAGCTGCGTCCGGCCGGGAGCAGGCTGGTGGCTCCGTGTCCATTCCATCAGGAAACCAAGCCGTCTTTTTCGGTCAATCCCGATGCGGGGTTCTATTATTGCTTCGGATGTCAGGCCGCTGGCGATGTCATTGAATTTTACCGCGCCATCAACGGCCTGGAGCTGGGAGAAGCCGTGGAGGCCCTGGCCAGGGAGGCCGGGCTGGAGACGCGCCGGAGAGCGCCCCGGCGGGAAGAAGGGGGCGTATCCCGGACCATATGTCTGGAGATGCACTCCCTGGCCGCCGGGTTTTACCGTCAGACCTTGAATGGTTCCGCCGGGCGGGCAGCGCGGGAATACATCGCCGGGCGCGGCCTGTCTCCGGAAACGGTAGAGCATTTTTCCCTGGGCTGGGCTCCGGACGGCTGGAACGCTCTGCGAGATTATCTGCGCGCCCGCGGCTTCGGATACGAGGCCGCCGAAAAGGCCGGGCTGCTCAGCCGTTCCGCCAAGGGGAGCCACTATGACCGCTTTCGGGAAAGGCTCATTTTTCCGATCATGAACCTGACCGGCCAGACAGTGGCTTTCGGCGGACGCGCTCTGGTCGACGGTGACGGCCCCAAGTACCTGAACTCCAGTGAAACGCCCATCTACACCAAGGGCGAGCATCTGTACGGACTGTATCAGGCCCGGCGGGCCATTTCGCACCTGAAGAGCGTTCTGCTGACCGAAGGCTACGTGGATGTGCTGAGCCTGCACCAGTTCGGGTTCGGGAACAGCTGCGGTGTGCTGGGGACGGCATTGACTCCGGAGCAGGTGCACCGGCTGTCCGGACTGACCGGAAGGGTGGATCTGGTTTTCGACGGCGACAACGCCGGACGCAAGGCGGCCTTGCGGGCTGCGGAGATGATTCTCGGCCAGGGGCTCCACTGCCGTGTGCTTTGCCTGCCTGAAGGAGAGGATGTGGATTCCATCCTGCAGCAGGCCGGGAAGGAGCGTCTGGAGAGCCTCATGGCCGGAGCCGTGGAAGGTCTGGACTACTGCCTGGAACAGGTGGCGGCCTTGCCGCCGAAGGAAATTCTGAACTGGGCGCGCGGGTTCGTGTCCCGCCTGAAACAGATGGACTGGCAGTCCTACTATCTGCCCCGGCTGGCGGCCGGTCTTGGTCTGTCGGAGGCGGAATTGCGCCGGGAGCTGGACGTGTCCGCTCCCGTGTCCGGCCGGTCGCGTCTGGAGGCCTGCAAGCCCATGCAGGTGGACCGGGAACTTCTGGCTTTTGCCGTGCGTTTTCCGGAATACAGGGAGGCCCTGGCCGGGGAGGAGCTGGACGCGCTGCTTTTTTCCGGCCGCAGCCGGGAATTCTGGAAGAAACTCCGGACTCACGACGAGGCTTCCATCCTGCAGCATCTCGATGCGGGCGAGAGAAAATTTTATGTATCCTGCCAGATGAGAACGGATGTGCACCTGAAGGACGCGGCAAAGCAGTGGCGCGAATTTCTCGCCTATTTCGAGAAGCGGCGCGACGCGCGGGACCGCGCGCCGTTGCGCGACAGGCTGCTGGCGGCCCGGCGGCGCGGCGACTTTCAGGAAGAACTGCGGCTTCTGGCCCTTTATGACAAGTCCTTGTCCCGCGATCAGTGATCGCGGGTGTTCGTATTTTTTTAACAGGCGCTGGGGGAGAGCGGATGAGCAATATAAAAGACGTGCAGCAGATTCAGGCGCTTATCGCCGAGGGAAAGAAAAAGGGCTTTCTGACGTTCGATGAACTGAACAAGGCTCTTCCTTCGGAGGTCAACACCCCGGAACAGATCGACGAGATCATCGTCATTTTCGACCAGCTCGACATCGACATCGTGGACGAAAAGCTGACCGGCGGCATCGAAGTGGCCGAGGACGACGGCGAGGAGGTCAAGGACGAGGAAAAGCTCGAACTGGCCGAGGACGAGGACGGGGCCGACTATTCCTCGCGCAGCAACGATCCGGTTCGCATGTACCTGCGCGAGATGGGCGCGGTGGGCCTGCTGGACCGCGATGGCGAGGTCTATATCGCCAGGAAGATCGAAGCCGGTGAACTGGAGGTGCTGTACGCCCTGGTCGAGGTGCCGGTGGCCGTGGAAGAGCTGATCCGCGTGGGCGAGGATCTGAAAAAGGGACGCATGAAGCTCAAGGACGTAGTCAAGACCATCGAGGAGGACGATCCATCCGAAGAAGAGATGAACCAGCGCGAGCGGGTCATCAAACTTCTGGAGGACGTGAAGAACATTTATAAAAAGCGCCGCCCCCTCTATACCCGCCTGGACGAGTGCGCCACTTTGGAGAAGCGCGTTTTCGGCGTGCAGAAAAAGCTCATGGACTACAAGGACAGCGTGGTTCAGTGCCTGCGCGATATCAAGCTCGAAAAGACCCTCATCGACCGCATCATCGAGACTGTGGGCGATTATGTGCGCCAGATGCATAACTGCAAGCGTGATCTGTCGGCCTATATCCTGTCTCTGGGCAAGTCTCAGGACGAGATCTTCGGCGTTTTCCGTCAACTGGACGAACGCAGCGTCAATCCGGTCGCGGCGGCGGACCAGCTCGGCATGACCATGGAGGAGCTTTTCTCCTTTAAGGAAATGGTCAACGGCAAGATCGAAATTCTGCACAAGCTGCAGGAAAACGCTATGCACGACGTGGACCAGCTGGAGGAAATCCTGTGGCGCATCCGCAAGGGCAACACCAACGCTCTGGACGCCAAGCAGGAACTGATCCGCGCCAATCTTCGTCTGGTGGTGTCCATCGCCAAGAAATACACCAACCGGGGTCTCCAGTTTCTGGATCTGATACAGGAAGGCAACATCGGTCTCATGAAGGCCGTGGACAAGTTCGAGTACCAGCGCGGCTACAAGTTTTCCACGTACGCCACCTGGTGGATCCGTCAGGCCATCACTAGGGCCATTGCGGATCAGGCCCGGACCATCCGTATTCCCGTGCACATGATCGAGACCATCAACAAGCTGGTGCGCACCTCGCGTTATCTGGTTCAGGAACTGGGCCGGGATCCGTCTCCCGAGGAAATCGCCGAGCGCATGGACTACCCGCTGGAGAAGGTCAAAAAGGTGCTCAAGATCGCCAAGGAGCCCATTTCCCTGGAAACGCCCATCGGCGACGAGGAGGATTCCAGCCTGGGTGATTTCATCGAGGACAAGAAGGCCGTGGCTCCGGCCGACGAGGTGGTCAACACCAAGCTGGCCGAGCAGATCGCCCAGGTACTCTCCGATCTGACCCCGCGCGAGGAACAGGTGCTCAGGAAGCGCTTCGGCATCGGCGAGAAGAGCGACCACACTCTGGAAGAGGTCGGCAAGCTCTTCAACGTCACCCGCGAGCGCATCCGGCAGATCGAGGCCAAGGCCCTGCGCAAGCTGCGGCATCCCGTACGCAGCCAGCAGCTGCGCTCCTACTACGAATCCTAGCCGGGCAGAGCGATGCCGTCCCTTCCGCGTGCCGTGCGGTCCGCTTTTTCCTTCAGAGCCGCCTTGGCGGCTCTGTTTATCGGAGTCCTGGCCGTCCTGTGCTTTTTTCTTTACCCGCTTATGGCTCCGGAAGCCGAAATCTGGCGGGTGCGGGTGGCAAGGGTGGTGGACGGAGATTCTTTGGTTCTGGCCACGGGAGAACAGCTGCGTTTGCGCGGCATCGGTGCGCCGGATTTGAAACACCGGGAGCATCCCGAACAGTACTACGGCATGGAAGCCAAAAAAATTCTGGCCTACTCGGTGGCCGGGAGAGAACTGTTTCTGGACCGCGGCGAACTCGGCACGGACCGCCATGGGCGGCTGATCGGCGTGGCCAGACTGGCCGACGGACGCATGCTCAACCTGCTCATGGTTGAGGAAGGGGCGGCTTTTGCCTACCCGCACACCGAAGATCGGGACTCGGGACTGGCCAGCATTCTGCTGGAGGCCCAGCGGGAGGCCATGCGTCAGGGAAAAGGGTTCTGGCCCCGGATTCTGAGCATGCCGTCCGCTTCCGGGGGCTATGTGGGCTCGCGCTCGTCTTTGCGTTTTCACTCCGCGTCGTGTGCTGAGACGGCCAAAATATCGCGCGCTAACAGAATTGTTTTTTCTTCGCTGCGCCAGGCGTTCGATGCCGGATACGCTCCGGCCAAGGAATGTACG
This sequence comes from Desulfomicrobium orale DSM 12838, assembly GCF_001553625.1. GTDB lineage: Bacteria > Desulfobacterota > Desulfovibrionia > Desulfovibrionales > Desulfomicrobiaceae > Desulfomicrobium > Desulfomicrobium orale. The sequence goes on along the minus strand of NZ_CP014230.1, from coordinate 2,481,195 downwards.
TCCTGGCCTGTCGTGCAGTGAGATTCTGTCCGCTGCCCGCCGGATCGCCAAACGAGTCGGTGCGGATTTCCCCAATCACAGGAAGGAGACGCTCATGTCTGAATGGATGGAAATGGGACGCTTCAAGGAACTGGACGAAACAGCCAGAAAGGAGGCCAGCCGGCTGGCCGAGTACGCTCTGGACGTGGCCCTGGACCCGGCCAAGGTCATTCGTTTCGAGGAGGCGGAAGAAGGTTTCCGGCTGCTTGTCGATGAGGACCTGTACAAATTTTATCAGGGATGCTGATTCCTGCCGGTTTCGTGACCCGGCTGGCGCGGCGTCTGACGAATCTGGCCGGGGAGTATGCTGACCGGCTGGGAGAGCGCCGCGCCCATGTGCTGCTCAAGCGTGATCACACCCTGCGGGTGCATGCCCTGGCGGCGCACATAGCCCGGGCCGAGACTCCGGATATGGCGCTCTTGTGCCGGGCGACCGCGCTGATGCATGATATCGGCCGCTTCGAGCAGTTCGAGCGGTTCGGGACGTTCCGGGATGACGAGTCCGTGGATCACGGAGATCTGGGAGCGGAAATCCTGGAAAGGGAGAATTTTCTGGCCGAATGCGGCCCGGCGGCGCGAAATGTGGTCATTTCTGCGGTGTGCCTGCACAACAAGCGGGAACTGCCCGCGCGTCTGGAAGAGCCGCTCGGCACGGTGGTCCGCGTGGTCCGGGACGCGGACAAGCTGGACATCGTCCCCCTGGTGCTGGCCGGGATGGAGCCGGGCCGGGCGGGCGACAAGGTGGTGGCTCTGGGCCTTGCGGATACGCCCGGCGCGTGGAATCCCCATGTACTGGAAACGGTCCGCCGGGGCGGGAATCCGTCCTACGCGGATTTGACCTGCGCCAACGATTTCCGGCTGCTTCTGGCTTCCTGGGGGCCGGGCCTTGAGTTCACGGCCAGCCGGAGCGTTTTCCGCCGCCGCGATTATCTGGGGCGGATTTTTGCCCAGCTCCCGGATATGCCGGAGTTTTCGGCCCTGCGGGCCGTCCTTGTCAGCCGTCTGTGAGTTGCAGCCACAGCAGTCTGTCCAGCGGGCGGAGCAGCTCGCCGTAAATACCGCCGTAGCCTGGAAACTGGCCGAAGAGCTCCAGCTTGGAGCCCTGCAGCGCGTCCGAGGCACTGGCTTCCGGCGAGGAAGGGGAGAGGGCCAGAATCCGGCGTTCCATGATGAGATAGGTTTTGGCCTTGCGGCAGAACTCGGTGCATATCCGCTCGCAGGCATCCCCGTGTTTTTGCCAGTGGACGCGCGCCTGCTCCGTGACCGGCGTATGACGGGCCTGCCAGACCAGGGCCAGCAGAAAATTGACAGGAGAGCCGGGCACGCCGCGCCGCCATCCCAGAAGCCAGGGTGTGCGCCAGAAAAGCAGGAAATGGCTCTGCCCGAAGCGGACCAGGTCTTCCAGGGCTTCCTGCATGGCCGCAAGGCGCGGGTCGTCCCACAGGGCCGCGGCGCTGTCCAGGGACCAGACCGGGACGGACATGCTCCGGGCTCCCAGAAGTCTTGCCAGCAGGGCGTTGGCGTCCGGAGAATCGGGCGACTCCAGATGCGCGTAGCTCAGGATGAACCGGCCCTTTCCATACGTTCCCCGCACCACGCACGGCTCGCCGCGCAGCCGTCCCGGATCCAGATTGATGCCGTACAGGGCTTCCCAGTTCGGTATTTCTTCCGGCGCCACTGCGGACCAGCTCAGGTCGGCGGACCAGAAATCCGGTCCGGGTTCCAGATAGCTCGCCACGATCTCCAGAGGATTTTCCGGGTCGGGCGCGAATTGCGACGGCCACCATACAGGCAGCCGAGCCTCGCCGTCCGTGCCGTTCTCATGCGTGCGGCAGAGCAGATGTCCGCTGAAGTTGGGCAGCCGGTCCCGGGCCGCCTTGCGTGACCATGAGCACAGGTCGAGCAGGGACGTTCTGCCCTGCGAGGCCAGAGCCAGCCCCGCGCCGCCGCAAATGCCGAAATATCCGCCCCCGCCGCGCACGTATTCCCGGATGTTTTCCCGGCCGCCATCGCCCAGAGCCAGAGATTTGAGCCGGGCCCAGCCGCCTGGAACCAGCAGCGTGTCCGGCGGTTCCTTTTGGAGAGCGCCGTGCCGGATGTGCTCCGCCGAAAGAAGGTGCGGGTTGAGCCCCATGCCCGACAGGGCCCGCCAGAGCAGGACCCCCCACAAGTGCGATTCATCCCAGAAAAGAGCCACGTTCCGCATGGCGGCGGCCTAGCAGATCGGGCCGCGCGGAGCAAGCCGGGCTTGCTTTTTGGCATGGCCGCCGGTACGCAAATCCACTTGTGCCGGTCTTTGGCCGGGCCTGGAAAACCTTTTGGCAGCCGCGCCGCTTCTTGAAGATTTCATCGCCGAAAACGCGGGCCGCGCCCGGAAAAATGTTCATCACAAGCCCAGGGCATGGTTCCTGGCATCGGGGAGTTTGCTATGGCCGAACCACTCGCCAAGGGGTACGAACCCGCCGACGTGGAAAAACGCTGGCTGGACCACTGGGCTTCCCACCAGACTTTCACGCCGGACGTGAACAAGGCCGTGGAGCATCCGGGTGAAAACTACTCCATCGTCATTCCGCCGCCCAACGTCACGGGCGCGCTGCACATGGGCCACGCCCTGAATATCACCCTGCAGGACATCATGTGCCGGTACATGCGTCAGCACGGCAAGACCGTGCTGTGGGTCCCGGGCACGGATCACGCGGGTATCGCCACCCAGAACGTGGTGGAGCGCGCGCTTTTGGCCGAGGGGCGCGGACGCGAGGACCTGGGCCGGGAGGCGTTCGTGCGCCGCGTATGGGAATGGAAGGAGGACTATGGCGGCCGCATCCTGAACCAGATCCGCCGCCTGGGTGCCAGCGTGGACTGGACGCGGGAGCGGTTCACCATGGACGAGGGGCTGTCCAGAGCCGTGCGCGAGGTTTTCGTGACCCTGTACGAGGATGGTCTCATCTACCGGGGCAAGTATGTGGTCAACTGGTGTACCCGCTGCCACACGGCTCTGGCCGACGACGAGGTGGAATACGTCCCGGCCAAGTCCGTTCTCTACCATCTGCGCTATCCTCTGGAGGACGGTTCGGGACATCTCACCGTGGCCACCGTCCGTCCGGAAACCATTCTCGGCGACGCGGCCGTGGCCGTTCATCCCGAGGACGGGCGCTACCGCCACGCCGTGGGCAAGCATGTGATCCTGCCCATTGTCGGGCGGCGGCTGCCGGTCATCGCCGATGCCTATGTGGACCGCGAATTCGGCACGGGCTGCCTGAAGATCACTCCGGCCCACGACATGAACGACTGGGAGCTGGGCCGCAGGCACGGGCTTGAGGTCATAAGCGTCATCGACGATCAGGGCCGCATGAACGATGCCGCGCCCAGAATCTATCAGGGCATGACCGTGGACGAATGCCGGACGCGCATCGTGGAGGATCTGCGCGACCTCGGCGTGCTGGAGGCCGAGGAACCCTACGAGAACAAGGTCAGCCAGTGTTACCGCTGCAAGACCACCATCGAGCCCTTCGTTTCGGAGCAGTGGTTCGTGTCGGTGAAGCCTCTGGCCGGGCTGGCCCGTGCCGCCGTGGAGGAGGAACGCACGACCATCTGGCCCGCCCAGTGGAACAAGACCTATTTCAACTGGCTGGACAACATCCGTGACTGGTGCATTTCCCGGCAGCTCTGGTGGGGACACCGCATTCCGGTCTGGACTTGCGGGGAATGCGGCGAGGTGCTGGTAACAAGGGAAGACCCCACGGCCTGCTCCTGCGGCTGCACGCGTCTCATGCAGGACGAGGACGTGCTGGACACCTGGTTTTCCTCAGCCCTGTGGCCTTTTTCGACCATGGGCTGGCCGGACAGGACCACCGAGCTCAAGGCTTTCTATCCCACCTCGCTTCTGGTCACAGGCTTCGACATTCTTTTTTTCTGGGTGGCCCGGATGATGATGATGGGCATGAAGTTCATGGACGACGTGCCCTTCAGGGACGTGTACATACACGCTCTGGTCCGCGACGAGCACGGCAAGAAGATGTCCAAGTCCACGGGTAACGTCATCGACCCCCTGGAGATGATCGACAGATACGGCTGCGACGCCCTGCGTTTCACCCTGACGTCCTTCGCGGCCATGGGCCGGGACATCAAACTGTCCGAAGCGCGCATCGAGGGCTACCGGCACTTCATCAACAAAATCTGGAATGCGGCCCGCTTCGTCCTCATGCACGTGGACGGCACGGAGCCGGAATTCGACCCGGCGGCCCTGAAGGCCCTGCACCACCGCTGGATCCTGCACCGTCTGGAGATGCTCAAGAAAGAGCATGCCGTCCAGATCGAGGGCTACCGCTTCAACGAGGCCGCCCAGGGGCTGTACTCCTTCGTATGGCGCGAGTTCTGCGACTGGTATCTGGAACTGGTCAAGCCCGAGCTGTACGGCGAGGATCAGGAGGCCCGGGCCGCCGCCCGCTCCTGTCTGGTCCGGGTGCTGTCGGAAATCATGATCGTCGCCCATCCCATCATTCCCTTCGTGACCCAGGAAATCTGGTCCTCCATTCCCGCTCTGGACACCGAAAGCTTGGCCCTGCGCCCCTATCCCAAGGCCCGGCCCTGCTGCGAGGACGAAGAGGCCGTGCGGGACATGGAATTTCTGCAGGGCGTCATCGTGGCTGTGCGCAACATCCGCGCGGAGCTGGGCATCGCGCCGGGCGTGCCGCTGAATGTGATGATCCGCGCCGCCGGGACCGAAGGACATTTCCTGCGGGCTCACGAAACGGAAATCATGGCTCTGGCCAGAGTCGGCTTCCTGACAGTGGATGCCGAACTGGCTCCGCCCAAGGGCAGCGCCTCGGCCGTGGTACGCGGGTGCGAACTGTTCGTGCCGCTGGAAGGTGTGGTGGACTTCGCTTCTGAACTGGCCCGGCTGGACAAGGAACTGGGCAAGCTCGGCAAGGAGCTGGATTTTGTGGAGAAAAAACTGGCCAACGAAAGTTTCATGAGCCGCGCTCCTGAAGACGTAGTGGCCAAAGAAAAAGCCAAGGCCGCGGAATTTGCGGAAAAGAAAGCCGGTCTGGAGCGGCTCCGGGCCCGGCTGGAAGAGTTCATGAACGCGAAATGACGGAAACTTTCCCGCATCCCTTTTGAAAACGCTTCATTGACGCCGGACCTTAGCGCGGGCGGTTCATGTTTTGCCCCGGCGCATCGGCGAAAGAAGGAATACAATGTCCAAAGCCTATCTCATCGGCGCGGGTCCCGGCGATCCGGGGCTCATTACGGTCAAGGGCCAGCGCATCCTGCGCGAGGCCGATGTGGTCATTTACGATTATCTGGCCAACAAGGCCTTTCTGGATCAGTGCCGGCCGGACGCGGAGCTCATCTACGTGGGCAAGAAGGGCGGCGACCACACCTTGCCTCAGGGCCAGATCAACGATCTGATCGTGTCCAAGGTCAGGGAAGGCAAAAGCGTGGCCCGGCTCAAAGGCGGCGATCCGTACATCTTCGGGCGCGGAGCCGAAGAAGCCGAGGAACTGCTGGACGCGGGTCTCTCCTTCGAGGTGGTGCCCGGCGTGACTTCGGCCGTGGCTGGCGCGGCCTACGCGGGCATCCCCCTGACCCATCGCCGGTATGCGTCTTCCGTATCGCTCATTACCGGCCACGAAGACCCGACCAAGCCCGATTCGGCCCACAACTGGGCGGCCCTGGCCGCTTCGGCCAGCACTCTGTGCTTTTACATGGGGGTGAAGAATCTGGCGTACATCACGCGACAGCTCATGGAGCACGGCATGCGGCCGGACATGCCCGCCGCGCTGGTGCGCTGGGGCACCACGGCCAGGCATCAGTCCTGGGTGTCCACGGTGGGCGAAATCGCCGCTCTGGCTGAAGCCGAAGGGATCAAGGCTCCGTCCATGCTGGTGGTGGGCGAGGTGGTGCAGCTGCGCGACCGTCTGAACTGGTTCGAGCAGTTGCCCTTGCACGGCAGGGGTGTGGTGGTGACCAGAGCCAGAGAACAGGCCAGCGGGCTGAAAGATACTCTGGAACGGCTGGGCGCGGCCTGCTACGAATTTCCGACCATCACCATCCGGCCGCTGGATGATTACGCTCTGGTGCGCGAGGCCATCGGGCGGCTCTCCGGTTACGACTGGCTGATTTTCACCTCCGTGAACGGCGTGCGTCATTTCTGGGCGCAACTGGAGGAGGCGGGCAGGGATTCCCGGGCTCTTGGCGGCGCACAGGTGGCGGCCATCGGTCCGGCTACGGCCGAGGCCCTCAGGGAGCGCGGCATCCGGCCGGATTTCATCCCGCCCAAGTACGTGGCCGAGTCCGTAGTGGCAGGGCTTCTGGAACGCGGCATCGCGGGCAAGCGGGTACTCGTTCCCAGAGCGCGCGTGGCCCGGGAAGTGCTCCCCGAGGAGCTGGGCAAGGTGGCCCACGTGGATGTGCTGCCCGTGTACGAAACGGCTCTGACCCAGGAGGACGGCGGAGAAATCGTGAGCCTGCTGGAGAAAGGGCGGCTTCATTATCTGACTTTTTCCAGCTCTTCCACGGTGGATAATTTCTTCGCACTGGTCCCGCCCGACACGATCCGGCCCTACGCCGGGCGGACGCTCAAAATCTGCTGCATCGGACCGGTCACGGCGGGCACTCTGAAAAAGTACGGCTTCACGCCGGACATCATGCCCGCGGACTATACCATCCCCGCCCTGGTGGACGCGCTGGTGAAGGCTTCGTGACCATCGCCCTGGGGCTCCTTCTTTCGGGATCCGGCTCCAACGCCCAGGCCATCATGGACCGGGCGCGGGAAGGAGCGCTGGACGCGGATATCCGTCTGGTCGTCGCCAACAATCCTTCGGCCTGTGGGCTGGAGCGGGCCCGTGCGGCAGGTGTGCCCACGGCCTGCGTGCGGCACGAGGATTTTTCCTCCCGCGAGGCCTTCGACCGGGAACTGCTGCGCCTGCTCGCGGCAGCCGGAGTGGAATATGTGGCCCTGGCCGGATTCATGCGCATCCTGACGCCCCTTTTCGTCCGGGCTTTTTCCGGCAGGCTGCTGAATATCCATCCGGCCCTGCTTCCCGCCTGTCCGGGCGTCCGCGCCCAGCGGCAACAGGTGGAGCATGGTGTGCGTCTGGCCGGATGCACCGTGCATTTCGTGGACGAGGAGATGGACCACGGCCCCGTGATCATCCAGGCCGCTGTCCCGGCCCATGCCGATGATGACGAGGCTTCTCTGGCCGGGCGCATTCTGGAGATGGAGCACCGGATTTATCCCCAGGCTCTGCAATGGCTGGCCAGCGGGCGGATACGTCTTTCGGGCCGCCAGGTCGTGGTGGATGGCGCAGGGCGGGCACCCGGCCGGTTCTGGGTCAATCCTCCGCTGGAAGCGCCTTTCGACCGTTGACCGCTTGGGCGGGCTCCGCCTGCGTCCCGCTTTACCGTCCGGCCTTCAGAGGAGACGGCAGTTTTCCTGAAATTCAGGCGGCGGGCGCGAGCGGGCAAGGGCTGTTGTAACACGCAGATCGCCATGGTGATCCGAATTATGTCCGGGAGAGAAGTCATGCGGGAATTTCATCTGACGCTGACCGACGAGGAAAAGCGTTTCTGCAAGGAGCTGGCGCGGTACGCCATTGCCTGCGGTCTGGGCCGGGCCGGAGAAAAGCCTGTCTGCGAATCCGATACCCTGCGGGCGGAGCTGGGCGCCTTCGTCACTCTGAAAAAAGGCGGACAGCTGCGCGGCTGCATGGGCAACGTGACCGGCGATGGCCCTCTGGCCGGGACCATCGAGCGCATGGCCAGGGTTTCGGCTTTCGAAGATCCCCGCTTTCCTCCGGTATCGGCCGGGGAGGCCGGGGAACTGGATGTGGAAATTTCCGTCATGGGGCCGCTGACTCCCTGCCCCGACCCGGAACTGATCGAAATCGGGCGGCATGGATTGTATATCCGCAAATCCATCCACGCGGGGCTGCTGCTGCCGAAGGTGGCGGTAGAGCAGGGCTGGGACAGGGAAACCTTTCTGGATCAGACCTGCGTCAAGGCCGGGCTGCCCAAAGGTTCGTGGCGCAAACCCAAAACGGAAATCTGGTGGTTCGAGGCGGTTATTTTCTGAGATGACGGAGTTTTTATGCGGCGATCATCGAAGCCATGTGGCGACGGTCATCAAAATGCCATTTATTTCAAGGAGAAAATCATGCGTGTTTTGCTGTTCACTCTGATTTTTGTTTGTCTGACAGTTTCCTCCGCTCTGGCGGGCGCTCCGAAAGTGGCTCTGACCACGAGCGAAGGCGTCATCGTGCTGGAGCTTGATCCGCAGAAAGCTCCCGTGACCGTGGAAAATTTTCTGACCTATGTGCGGGAGGGTTTCTACTCCGGGACGGTGTTCCACCGGGTCATTTCCGGATTCATGATTCAGGGCGGAGGCATGGACGCGGACATGACGCCCAAGACCGGCCATGCGCCGATCAAGAACGAGGCCGACAACGGGCTCAGGAATGACAAATACACTATCGCCATGGCCCGCACCGGGGAAATTCATTCCGCCACGTCGCAGTTCTTCATCAACATAGCAGACAATGAATTTCTGAACCACGGGGTGCGCGATTTCGGTTATGCGGTGTTTGGCAGGGTTGTCGAAGGAAAGGACGTGGTGGACGCCATTGCGGCTGTGCCCACCGGGTCGCGGGGGATGCACGGCGATGTGCCGGTGGAGCCTGTGGTCATCGAGAAGGCGGAAGTGGTGGAGTAACGCCTCCACCCGAAGCGTGCGGCGCGGGAAAGAAACAGCCGCATGCCTCGGACTCTGACGCGGTATTTGGCGTGCAGTTTGCGCTGAATGCCGTTTTTTTGGGCGACAGGGGCTACGATACAGACGCGGTCCTCGACAGGTCGAGAGCCGAAAGATGTGTCAGATCATCTCCAAAAGAAGCCATAAGCAATAGCTGGAGTACGGTAAGGAACTGCATAAGATCCGATATTTGATCTGTTTCTTTATCGTAGAGTGGTGCAGAGTAGCTACCAGATACGTCGAACGTCATTCCTTTCCGTCATCATACATATCAGAGGTATATCTTCTTATAGACCTCAATCTTGTGACAATAGGCACTGGATATTTTGAGATATTTCGAAATATATTGCTATTTATGTGAAAAAATTCTATCATTTTATACAAATTTTAAAAAAAGAGAAAAAAATTAAAGTACTATGCGTCGTATACACACCCATTACGATAATCTGAAAGTATCACGGAACGCTCCAGTCGAAGTGATCAAGGCGGCGTACAGAGCTCTTTCCCAAAAATATCATCCCGATCTCAACCCAGAGAATAGCGATGCGCATCGCATTATGCGCATAATCAACGCATCGTACGAAGTGCTTTCAGACCCGGACAAAAAGAAGCGATATGACGAATTTTTAGCACAATTAGAGCGCGAACAAGCCTCTGCAAAACCGCATCCAACACAACAAGCCACGTCCAAAAAGCAAAGAGAAAAACGTCCTCTTGCCCCTTCTTTTTTTTGGGTTGCATTGGGCATCTTCATACTAACAGCCACCATTGTCCCGCAGCTAAACCATACAATACAGCACAGCAAATCAACGTCCTCTCCTCCGCAGGCCTTAACTAAACAGACAGTCACTCCTGAAGCCTCTCAGGTGCTCCTTGAGCCTGTTGATTTTGATCCCTTTGCCAGGGAGCCAGCCAAAGTAAAATGGACGAAGCCAGCCTATGCTCCCAATGGGAAGCCTTGGCCGCAGAGGGCAGGGTACATCTCCGGGTACAAACAGCTGCACTCCAACGGACATTCCTCTGTGACCATAGACAATTCTAGGTGTGACACGGACGTGTTTGGCAAACTATATTCACTGTCACCTCAGAAAAAACCTGTACGCTTTTTTTATATCCCCGCACACAGTATGTTCACGCTATTGAATGTCCGTAAAGGCGACTACGACTTGCGTTTTGAAGACATGAGAGACGGCAGTAAAACTCGATCGGACCCATTTCAGGTTACCGAAAGGAAAGAACAGGGAGTCACCCTTTTCGATGAAATCACCATAACCTTGTACAAGGTGCGCGATGGGAACATGCATATGCACGCCATCAGCGAGGATGAATTTTAGAGGCTCTAGACCATCAGGTCTTTGTTCTTTGTCACCAAAAGTTTGAGGCTAGTGAAAAGTTGGGGTAGCGCTCGATTGTAACATCATTCACACTCCTTAAGGTGGAGCTCGAAATTCTGCTTCACACCGTTAAACTTTGCCAAGCGTGTAAAGCTCCAGAATGCTTCGATGCCGTTGATGTGGACCGATTTTGCCGCAAAGTGTCTGGGCTTGTTGATGCGGAAGTGTTTGTCACACCCAACGTCCACCAGTCCATCATAACCTTTCCAGCAGTCGGAATGGATAATGCCCTCAGGCGAAACCTTGTCCCTGATGATGGCTTGAAGCGTTTTGCTGAGGCAGTCGGTGACCAACTCTGTGAAACCGCTCCATCTTCATAGATGCCGAAGGTCGGCTGTTTAAGCGTGTCCCGCCCCCTTTTTCTTGGGCCGGGCCGCCGCCCACAAACTTGAGTGGGTATAAAGCAACTTTCATCAATCTCAACCATACCAAGTAGTTGCTCTTTTTTGATATCTGATGAAAATAAGTTAACCGCTTGAAGGCCAGAAAAACCTGCTTACGATCTTTCTGTTCAGCTTTAGAAGTAGAGCGGTTTTGGTAGCATCAATGTCGATGTAAAAGCATTAGCCTGATGAGTGAGGCTGGAGCTACTGCCAGACTTCGGGCTGGGGATTTTCTATTGATCCAAGTTCGATCCGTGTCGGCCGGATGAGGACGATGCAGTAGACCGGATCATCGGGCCCCTTGAAATACGCTCCGAGTGCATCGAACCAGAATGCCTCGCGTTCTTCCTTCGATGTCATGATTTCCGCCCGGCCTTCTACCTGCAACCACTGAGGCGATCCGGGATGACTGGCTCCGAGGGTGACGGAAACGACCGGATTGGCCTTCAGATGCCCGATCTTGGGAGAAGAAAGATGCGTACTGAAACGAAGGTTCAACTCCTGATCCATTTTTCCGGCTACATATCTCACTCTGGGTTTGTTGTCCGGACTGACCGTCGCCACATTCATTAACTGGAGTTCTTTGCCCATGGCATAAATTCTGTGTTTCAAATCACTCATGGTTTACTCCTTGAGATTTGCGGATGTATTTTTTGAGCCTCATGCCGTCAGCGCATTGTCTGCAGAAAGATATTGTCACTGCATCGGGAGTACGAAACCACAGCCGGAGGTTCCCTGCCGGCCGTGTGCTCTATCTGGCGTATTCGTAGCGCTTGATGACCCTGTCCGCGATCTGGGCGTGGGCGAATCCCGCCTCTCTGGACTTGGCGAAGCGTTCCTCTGCCTCCTGACTGCACAGGTCGCAGCCCTGCACCGGAACGTAGAGCCCGAGCGATCTGGGCGTGTCGGCGGTTTCCGTTTCGGTGATGATGAGCCCCGGGCAATGGGGGCAGTCCTTGACCCGTTCCACCTGCGTTTCGGTGATGTTGTCCGTGTCGTAGTAGATGGACCGCCGCCGCACGAAATATCCTCTTTCCCGCGGAGCATCGGCCGGCCGGGGATTGAAATAGATGTCGGGCAGCTGGTCGCACAGGGTTTCGAGATAATCCATGGTGGACTTCTGTTCCCTGATCCGCTCCCGGTCCAGTTCCGGTTCCCTGACGGCGGAAAAGTCCACTCCGGCCAGGGCCAGGCTGATGCCCAGATTGACGTAGGGCAGGGCGCCTTTGATGGCGTATCCGCCTTCCAGCACGGCGATGTCCGGCTTGAGCATGGCCGTCATTTCGGCGTAGCCGTGGGCGGTGAAGTTCATGTTGGTGATGGGGTCGGAGAAGTGGTTGTCCTGCCCGGCGGAGTTGATGATCAGGTCGGGTTTGAAATGGTCGAGGATGGGCAGCACCACGCGCTTCATGGTCATCAGGTAGCCGTCGTCAGACGTGCGCGGGGCATGGGAATGTTGATGGTCCGGCCCAGAGCCTTGGGGCCGCCCGCTTCCGCCGGAAAGCCCGTGCCCGGATACAGGGTGCGTCCGTCCTGATGCAGGGAGATGAAGAGCACGTCGGGATCGTGCCAGTAGATGTCCTGAGTGCCGTCCCCGTGATGGCAGTCCGTGTCCACCACGGCCACGCGCAGATTGCCGTAGTGCTCGCGGATCCATTCGATCATGACGGCTTCGATGTTCACGTTGCAGAAGCCCCGGCTGCCGTGAACCGTGCGCATGGCGTGATGTCCCGGAGGCCGGACCACGGCGAAGGCCCGTTCCCGTTCCTTGCCCATGACGAGCTGCGCGGCGCGGATGGCTCCTCCGGCCGAAATGAAATGGGAATGGGTGCACACGTCGGCCACGCCGGGAAAACAGAAATGCGCGCGCATGATGTCCGTTTCTCCGGCGACGATGGGCCGGTATTCATGGATGCCTTCGATGTCGAAAACACCTTCCTCCCGAAACTGGTCCTGGGTGTAGAGCAGACGCTCCTCCCGCTCGGGATGGGTGGGGGAGATGGCCCAGTCGAAGGCCGGAAAGAAGATGATGCCGAGGCTGGTTCGGGCTTTGAGCATGGGTCCTCCGTTCAGGAAGCCAGGGTGGCGATGGTTCCGGGCCGCATCTGGCAGCGCACGCGGATGTTGCGGCCGATGGTGTGGTGCCCCTCGACCATGTTGAACGCATCGGCCTGAATGACCTGAATGTCGCCGGGTTCGGCCGGGATGCCCTGACGCTCCAGCTCTTCTCCAAGAAGAGTGGTGGCGTCGCGCACGGCCTCATCCAGCGTGTAGGTGCGCTTGACCGTCTTGTGGATGCCAAGGCCCGGCACGGTGAAGGTGCCTCTGGAAGTGTCCACCGTCAAAACCAGGGACTGGGTCGGCCGGGTCAGACAGGCGCCGATGGCGTTGACCACCTGGCTGTACGCGGGGACCGTGGCTGGGATGCCAAGCTCTTCCTGAAGCAGCGGGGCCATGGTTTCGGCCGGGCCGCCGATGACCAGAAGGCGGGAGGGCCGGACCGAGCGGTCTTCCAGCATTTCCTGAATGGTGTACACCGGACGGGAATTCACGGCCGCGAGAAAAGCGCCGATTTTTTTCGTCAGGATGGACATGGCCTGCTGCACGATCTGCTCGGCGCATTCGCGGGTGGAAACGCCTTGGGCCATGGCCACTTCCTTGATGCCCGAGGCCGAACGCTCCCGGTCGCCGAAATCGGCATGCCCCAGGACATTCATGGCGTCCATGAGGGCCGGAGCCGGTCCGCCGGCGGCCATGCACGGCCCCTGACGTTCCGGTCCCACCAGCAGATGGCCGTCCCGGGAGCGGACAAAGGAATCCCCGCCGATACCGATGGATTCCACTTGCAGGGCGCGGACCAGGGTGCGGTGCCCGCCGATGGAAATGCCGTCGCGTTCGAGCAGCGGCACGCCGTTCACCAGCACGGCCATGTCCGTGGTGGTGCCGCCGATATCCAGCAGCAGTGCATCCTCGTCCGCCGGGACCGTGCCGAGCACGCCCATGACCGAGGCCGCCGGGCCGGAAAAAATGGACTGGATGGGTTTTTCCCTGGCCATCTTGAGGGGCATGGTGCCGCCGTCGGCCTTGACGATGTTGATGTCGGCCCGGACATTCAGCTCCGCGAGGCTCTGTTCCAGAGCGTCGGCAAAGGCGTTGCAGGTCCGCCAGACCGCGGCGTTGTAATAGGCCGTGCCGATCCGCCGGCCGAAATTGAGGGCTTCGGACACGCGGTGACCCATGGCCACGAAGTCGGCCTGAGGGGCCAGGACATCGGCCATGGTCTGTTCCTGCTCCGGGTTTCTGGTGCAGAACTTGCCGACCACGCCGTACACGCGAAGTCCCTTGTCCCGGCATTCGGCCGCCAAGTGGCGGATATGTTCCGCGCGGGCCTTGACGGAAACCACTCCGCGATGGTCCACACAGCCGGGCAGAATGTGGTAGTGTCTGCCCACGGCATAGGCTCGTGCGTCCACGCCGGGGCCGGGCATGACGAACATGCCCGCTTCTTCAGCCGCGCCGGTGACGATGGCGTTGGTGGAAAGGGTGGTGCTCAGGTTGACGGTGCGCACGGCGGAGGCGTCGCATTCCTTCAGGATGACGCGCAACGCTTCGGTGATGGTGGCGAGCAGATTCCCGTGGTCCGTCGGGACCTTGGCCAGGGCTTCCATGCGGCCGTCGCTTATGCAGACGCCGTCCGTGTGGGTTCCTCCGACATCGATTCCAATAAGCATATCCGGATCCTTGGGGCTGACGGTTGACCGGAGCGGGACGGCCCGCGTTCATTTCCCGATATTTACCCCGGAGCGGGTGAAGCGCAAGCACAATTCAGTAAGAGGACGGAAACGATGGATAAAAATCTGGTGAACGGTTTTCTGGACAGAGTGCGCGCGGCGGGCGGGATCATCCGCGAGCAGTGGGCGGATGAAAAGTGCATTGCCTTCAAGGGCCGCATCGATCTGGTCACCCAGACGGATCTGGCCGTGGAAGCCTATCTGTTGCGGGCCCTGCCGGAACTGTTGCCCGGCTCCGCCGTGCTGGCCGAGGAATCCCATACGACCCTCACGCCGGACGGCCTGTCCTGGATCGTCGATCCGGTGGACGGCACCACCAACTATGCCCACGGGCTGCCCATGACCGCCGTGTCCGTGGCGCTGTGGCGGGACGGCCGGGCGGAACTCGGCGCTGTGTACGCGCCCATGCTGGACGAACTCTTCTGGGCGGTGCGCGGCGGCGGCGCGTTTCTGAACGGGCGGCCCATCGGCGTCAGCGCCGAAACAGAAATGCGGAAGGCGCTTATCGCCACGGGCTTTCCCTATTCCGTGTGCGACGAGGCGGACGAGATCTGCTCCCGCCTGCGCCGGGTGCTCGAGGCCAGTCAGGGTGTGCGCCGTTTCGGCTCCGCGGCCATCGATCTGGCCTATACGGCCTGCGGCCGGTTCGAGGGCTTCTACGAGACAAGTCTCAAACCCTGGGACACGGCGGCCGGATGGCTGCTGGTGGAAGAGGCCGGGGGCCGGGTCAGCGGGATGGACGGAAAGGATTACGATTTCAGCGGGCACATGATTGTGGCCAGCAACGGCCATGTGCATGAGGCTCTGCTTGAACTGTTGCGGCGGGACTGACTTCCGCCGGAATCCAGGCCGCACCTCTCGACCGGAGGCGGCCGGACTTGGATTTCGCGTCCGGCTGTTTTCCATGCGGGAACATCTCAAACCATGAAGGAGTGCCGCGATGAAAGAAAAAGTCTATGAGGCCTTCGTCAAGGCCGGAGCGCCCAAACGGCCGGGGGACATCGCCAAGGAACTGGGCGTGGATTCCAAGGAAGTGTCCAAATGTATCGACGCTCTCAAGAAGGAGGGCCGTCTCATCTCGCCCAAACGCTGCTTCTACGCCCCGGCATAGACGCCGGGCAATGCGGTTCGTTTTCCAGCCGGCTCCGGCCCGGCGGGAAGCGGGCCACGATTTTTCACATAATCCGCACGCCGCGTTCACACTCTCTCCACGATACCTCTGTAAAAGGCCCGAAACAGCCAAAGGAGGTATCATGATGGCTCGCTTCTCCATCAAAGTTCTGATTCTCGGCGCCCTTGTCCTGTTCATGCTCATCCCGCAGATATTTCTGTGGGATCTGATCGGGGAACGGCAAAGCTGGCGGCACCGGGCTTACTCAAGCATCTCCCAGGGCTGGCCCGGCGAGCAGACCCTGGCTGGTCCCGTACTGGTCATCCCCTATACGTTCACGAAGCTGGTCACGGAAAAGCTCAAGGACGGCGGCGGGGTGTTCGTCACCAGGGAGGAGACCGTACAGGAAGCGGTCTATCTGGCCGCGGCGGACGCGCGCATGACCGGCAATATGACCGTGTCCGTGCGCAACCGGGGGATTTACGACATGCCCGTCTACGTCAACTCCATGAATGTGGCGGGCCGGTTCGTTTTCGAGGAACTCGAGGAAATCCGGCGGACCCGGAAAAATGTACAGTGGGGAGAACCCGTGCTTGTCGTGTTCATCACCGACCAGCGGGGCATCGGCCGGATTTCGGCCCTCAGCTTCGGAAATCAGACCGTACCGTTCAAGCCCGGCACCATGCTGAACGGGGACGGCATGCACGCCCGGCTGGAAAAACTGCCGGACATTCCGCCCTCCGGACTCGACTTTTCCTTCAACATGGACTTGCGGGGCATGCGCTCCATGCACTGCGCCCTGCTGGCGGAGAACACGCTCATGGAGCTCGCGGGAAACTGGCCGCATCCCGGATTCACCGGGTTTCTGCTGCCGGACTCGCGCGAGGTGGGGGAAACGGCTTTCTCGGCCGTCTGGCGGGCGTCTTCGTTCAACTACAACGCGGAGGCCGTTCTGGACGCCTGCCAGAGCGGCGACACATCGCAGCTTCAATCCAAATCCGTGGGAGTGGAGCTGGTGCAGCCCGGAGACGTGTACCAGCAGTCCGAGCGCAGCATCAAATACGCCCTGCTTTTCATTCTGCTCACTTTCGGCGTGATACTTCTGTGCGAACTGCTGCATGGCACTCCCGTGCATCCCGTGCAGTACACATGCGTGGCCCTGGCCCTCATGATCTTTTACCTGCTGCTGGTTTCCCTGTCCGAGCACATCGGGTTCGGGCGGGCCTATGGCGCGGCGGCCGCAGCCTGCACATCTCTGCTGACCTGCTATTTCAGCGCCATTCTGCGCAGTCGCAGGTTCGGCGTTCTGCTCGGTTCCGGCATCGCCCTTCTCTACGCCGTCCTGTACGTCATTTTGCAATCGGAGGATAACGCTCTGATCATGGGCAGTCTCCTGATCTTTGCTCTTCTGGCGGCCCTGATGATCGGGACCCGTCATTTCGACTGGTACTCGCTGACCGCACGCGCCCAGCATGTGTACCGCAAGGCCGCTCAGGATTTTATCCAGAGATGATCGGCATCTTCGACTGGAATTCACCGGCCGCACATGCCGCAAGGATCAGGGTTTTCTCTGGAGCGGCGGCGTGGCGGGTGGTCCCAGTGTGCGGCCGGATGCAAAACCAACGGGTGGGACGGAAAAAACGCATCTGGCCTGACTTCTCACACGCATGACCATAAAAAAGCGGACGTATGGACTTTTGTCCGCACGTCCGCTTCATTTCATTCCGGCAGAGGTTTAATTGCCGCCACTGATCAGAAAACCTTTGGTGGAGGGACCGGTGGAAGCCGAAGTCCCGGCAATTTTGGACAGATACGTGTCGCCCAGGGTTTCAATATGGTTGCCCACGTTTTCAAAATAATTCATGTGGGCCTGTTCTTCCTCGATGATGGTTTCAAACAGTTTGGCGCTGATGGCGTCGCCATTGTCTCGACAGGTCTGTGAAAACTGGCTGTATGTATCGATGGTGTCGTCTTCCAGATCGGCGTCGTAAGGATAAATGGCCCATACAGCTTTTTTCAGATTGTCCTCGCAGGATGTGGCCGGCTCTCCGCCCAGTTCCTTGACCCGCTCGGCAAACATCTCGGCATGGCGTATCTCGTCGATGGCAATGAGCTTCATCTTGGCGGCCAGTTCGCCGTAGTCCATGCTGTCCAGTCCGTAATGCTGGTTCATGTACTGGGTGATGGCGAAAAGCTCCATGGTCCTGGCCTGATTCAGCACTTCCACCACACGCGCCTTGCGTTCTTCTCTCGATCCGGATTTGACGCTCATGAGAAATCTCCCTGAAGGCTAGGCTCAGGCCTCATTAATTGTAAAAATCAGGAAAGTTGGTTAGTTGTGCTCAGGGAGGACGCCATGAGCCAACTTTTCTATCTTTCTGCCGAACAACTCGAGCGTATCAAGCCTTTCTTTCCACGTTCACATGGTATTCCGCGGGTCGATGACCGGAAAGTCATCAGCGGCATCATTTATGTCATCAAACATGGCCTGCAATGGAAAGATGCACCGCGTGAGTATGGCCCGTATAAAACGCTGTACAATCGCTTTTTGCGCTGGAGCCGGATGGGCGTCTTCAACAATATTTTTACCGAATTGGCAAAAACAGCGGGAAAAGATGGACGATTGATGATCGATGCGACCCACCTCAAAGCCCATCGTACCGCCGCAAGCTTGCTCAAAAAGGGGCTCTTTCCCGCTGCATCGGACGCACAAAGGGCGGCCTGAACTCAAAACTCCATGCCCTTTGCGACGGTCACGGCAGGCCCCTGGTCATGAAGCTCACAGAAGGCCAGGTGAGCGACTACAAAGGAGCCGCCCTGCTTATGGATGCCATAGATGCTTTGCCCGAGGCCAGGGAGCTTCTGGCGGACCGTGGTTACGACGCCGACTGGTCCCGTGACGCCCTGCTCGCCAGAGGTATTACGCCTTGCATCCCTCCCAGAAGGAACCGAAAGAAAGCCTGCTCGTACGATAACGATCTGTATAAACAGCGGCACAAGATCTTTGGTCATGTTTGGCAGGATCAAGGACTGGCGCAGAATTGCCATGCGTTATGACCGCTGCGCGCATACCTTCTTTTCAGCTCTGTGCCTCGCGGCTTCCGTCATTTTCTATCTCAATTAATGAGGCCTGAACCTAGCCTCTATAATGGAGCGCCCAGGTGGTCTGCCTACGCCGTAATCCGCTCGATCTTAAAGAGGCGATGATCCATAGACGGTTCGCCGGACTTTGTTGTCAACTAACGGACCTTGAACTATCTTTCTAAAAGCCGGTGTCGCGGTGTGTACGGAAATTTTTTTGGATGCAGGAACCCGGGACCGATGGCATTCCGGCGGGTCCGGGCTCCTGATTTCCACGGCCACGCCGGAACAGATACCAGCAATTTTTTCCACGGATCCCGTCCAGCATGCATCAATTACGTATCTTTTTCGGCACGCTTTTGTTTGCGCTTTGCCTTTGCGGCAACGCCCGCGCCGATTTTATTTCTATCAGTAATCTGGGTGTGGACAACGCCCAGGGTCTGGTTTCCGTGGGATTCAGCATTGTGGTCGCCGACATCGACCCTCTGTTGAGGGCTCTTCAGGAGGGCGGCGAGTACGAGGTGGTCTGCACCGGAAAGCTGTATCACCGCCGGGCCGGCATCTGGAACGAACTGTTGGCCGAGGCGTCCTACATTTGTTCCCTCTCGGCGAAGCCCATCGCCAGAGAATGTCTGGTACGCGACTACCGCGGCAACCACACCGTTGATTTCGCCGAGCTGCGCACGGATTTGAACCGCTTCTGGTCAGCCTTGAGCCTGCCCATGGGCAGCTGGGACGCGGTGGAGCGCAACAGGCTGTACCGGGTGGTGCTGACCTTCCGGGTCAAGCGGACCAACGTCCCGCAATGGGTCAGCCGGTCACTTTTTTTTGTGGACTGGGACCTGCTGCCCGAGGCCGTCTATGAGTTGCAGTTCGACTACTAAGAGCTGCCACGGAAAGGGCATGTGCTCTGGATACCGGGAATCCGTCACGGCTGCCGGGCTCTGGCGCAAGGGTAGGACATGAACGCCCCCCGTTTCATTCCGGTGCAGCAGCGTTCGAGTCAGGAGCGGCGTAAGCGGCGTCGGGAAATCGTACTGGCTGCCGTGGCGGTCCTGCTCATCATCATCCTGAGCTGGGTCGAGCTGCGGCTTCTGGGGCTCAAATCCTACCTCTTTTTCGCTCTGTTCAATGTCAACCTGATCCTGCTCATCCTGGTTCTGTTTCTGGTCCTGCGCAATGTGATCAAGCTCATGCTGGACCGGCGCCGCCGCGTATTGGGCTCCGGCCTGCGGTCCAGACTGGTGCTGGCGTTTGGCACCCTGTCTCTGGTGCCGACTCTGATCATGTTTCTGCTTTCCCTGTGGTTTGTGCAGACATCCGTGGATTACTGGTTTCATTCTCAGGTGGAAACCTCCATGGATCAGGCCTTGACCGTGGGACAGGATTTCTACGCCTCCGCCGAGGCCGGACTTGAAGTAAAGGCCCGTGGATTTCTGGAATACGCCCGCAGATCCCGCATGGGCTGGACGGGTAAGAGCCTGAACGAAGCCTTGAAAGCCAAGAGTGCGGAGTACGGCCTGACTCTGGCCGGAGTCCTCGGCCCTGACATGTGGGCCAGGGCCTGGGTTGCCGACCCGGTATGGGAGGACGTCTGGCCCGGGATTCTGGAAAAAATCCCCCACGAGGAACTGACCCGGCAGCCCAGATATTGGGCCACACTGTGGCCGCACAGGGAGAGCGATCTGGTGGTGGGGATCATGCCTGTGGATGCTTCGGGCACCCTGTTTCTTGTCCTCGGAACCGGGGTGGGGCCGCGTTTTCTGGATCGCCTGGAGCAGATCGCCAAGGGCGTCGGCGAGTACAAACAGTTGCGCTCCCTGAAATACCCGCTCAAATGGACCCTGTACATGGTCCTCGGACTCATGACGCTGGTCATTCTGCTCGGGGCCACCTGGTTCGGATTCCGGCTGGCCAGAGAACTGAGTGCGCCGATCCAGGCTCTGGCGGCCGGCACCCAGCGCATCGCCAGGGGGGATCTGTCCGTGCGGCTCATGGATGATTCTCGGGACGAGCTGGGTCTTTTGGTGCGTTCCTTCAACAGTATGGCCGAGGATCTGGAACAGAGCAGCCTGCGGCTGACCAGGGCCAACCGGCAGCTGGAGGAACAGTATCAGACGCTCATAGCCAGAAACCACTATGTGCAGGCCATTTTGGAGAATATCACCGCCGGAGTGGTCTCCCTGGACCGCAGCGGCCGCGTCACGACCATGAACCGGGCGGCGGAGGCCATTCTCGGGGTGGAGGAGGGTGCTTTGCTGGGCCGTTCCGCCCTGGAGCTTCTGGGACCGGAGCACCGCGGGCTGGTGGAGGAGGTGCGTTCACTGCTGGAGAGCAGTCCCGGCTCGCAGTGGCAGCGGCGGCTGGATCTGGAGGCCGACGGGGAGAGCATCCGCCTTCTGGTCAACGCCGTGGCCCTGATGGACAGCGAAGGCGGCGACAGCGGCATCGTGGCGGTTTTCGAGAACATATCCGAACTGGAAAAGATGCAGCGGCTGGATGCCTGGAAGGAAGTGGCCCGGCGCATCGCCCACGAGATCAAAAATCCGCTCACGCCCATCAAGCTGTCCGCCGAACGGCTGGAGCGCAAATTTGGAAGCCGGATCGGCGATCCGGTGTTCAGTCAGTGCACGGAGCTGATCGTCAAGCAGGTGGAGCACCTGCAGGAAATGGTGCGGGAGTTTTCCGCCTTCGCCAAACTGCCCGAGGTCCGGCTCCGTCCGGGGGCCCTGGAGCCCCTGTTGCGGGAAGTGGCGGACGTGTTCGCCAGAAGTTACACGCATATTCAGTGGGCCGTACGTGCGGAGTCCGTGCCGCAGGTCATGCTCGACTCCGAGGCCATGCACCGGGCTTTGTACAATATCTTCCTCAACGCCACGGAGGTCCTGTCCGGCCGGGAAAACGGCCGGGTGGAGGCGGTTCTCTACGCCCGCAAGCGCAAGGGCCGCGTCTATGTGGAGATCGGCGACAACGGTCCGGGTATCAAGCCCGAGGAGCAGGCGCGCATGTTCGAGCCGTACTACTCCACCAAGCGCGGCGGAACCGGTCTTGGCCTGACCATCGTCAAATCCGTCGTGGGCGATCATCACGGTCATGTGCGGGTCAAACCCGGAGACCCGTCGGGGACGGTCTTTGTCATCGAACTTCCGGCGGCCAGAGCGGAGGAATGATGTTTTCCGGCGCATCCATTCTCATTATCGACGACGAACAGGACATCCGTCTTTCTCTGCGCGGCATTCTGGAGGACGAAGGCTGGCGGGTGAGCGAGGCCTCATGCGGCGAGGATGGACTGGAGATGCTGTGCGGCGGGGATTTCGATCTCGTTTTTCTGGACATCTGGATGCCGGGCATGGACGGCATGGAGACGCTTCGGGCCCTGCGGGAAAAGGGCGTGGACATCCCGGTGATCATGATTTCCGGCCACGGTAATATCGAGACGGCGGTTACCGCCCTGAAGGGCGGGGCCTTCGACTTCATCGAGAAGCCCCTGTCGCTCGACAGCATTCTGGCGGCCGCGGCCAAAGCTCTGGAGTTTTCGTGGCTGAAGCGCGAAAACAAGGCCCTGCGTTCTCGGATCGGGTCCGGAATTTCTCCGGTCATCACCGGGTCGTCGCCACAGATCGTGAAGCTGCGGGAACTGATCGGTCAGGTGGGGCTGTCCGACGCCTGGGTGCTGATCACCGGCGAGAATGGAACAGGCAAGGAAGTGGCGGCCCGGTGCATTCATCTGGCCGGGAAACGGGGACAGCGGGAAATGGTCTGCGTCAACTGCGCGGCCATTCCCGAGGAGCTGATCGAATCGGAACTGTTCGGACACGAGAAAGGCGCGTTCACCGGGGCGGACAAAACCAGGAAGGGCAAGTTCGAACTGGCCAACCAGAGCACGCTTTTTTTGGATGAAATCGGGGATATGAGCCTCAAGACCCAGGCAAAGATTCTGCGTATCCTGCAGGAGCAGCGCTTCGAGCGGGTGGGCGGAACCAAAACCATTCATGTGGACGTACGAGTTATCGCGGCCACCAACAAGGACCTGGGGCAGGAGATACTGGCCGGGCGGTTCCGCCAGGATCTCTTCTATCGCCTCAACGTCTTTCCCTTGTCCGTTCCGCCTCTGCGGGAGCGGGCTCAGGATATCCCGGAACTGATCGGTTTTTTTTCGGCGCGCATGGTGGAGGACCACAATCTGCGCCCGGTGCGGCTGACTTCAAAGGCTCTGGACGTGCTGAAAACCTACGCTTGGCCCGGCAATGTGCGTGAACTGAAGAATTTCGTGGAGCGTATTTTCATTCTCTATCCGGGCCAGGAAGTGGACGCGGCCATGCTGCCGCCTGAATACCGGGCCAGGACCGTGAACGGAGGTTCGGACCCGCTGGAGGAATTGACGGATTTCAAGGAAGCCAGAGCCCGCTTCGAAGAGCGTTTTCTGCGCAGAAGCTTGGCCCGCTCCGACGGCAATATCAGCCGCCTGGCCGAGACCATCGGCCTTGAGCGGACCTATCTGTACCGCAAGCTCAAGGCTTACGGCATCAGCGTGGATGAGGGCCGGGGAGAATGAGTGTCCCGGCTGCCGGGATTTCTGCGGTCTGTCATCAATGCGTTTCCCTGTCCCGGACCAGATAGATAGCGGGCAGCGAGACCAGAGTGGTGGCGAACTTGATGATGGTATTGCTGAAGAAGATGGACCAAACCACGGCGGCCTCGAACAGTCCGCCGAAGGCGATCCAGGAAAAGAGCAGGCTGTCCAGAGGGATGCTGACCGCATTGCTGACCAGTACCCGCGACCACTGATGCCTGCGGGTGACCCGTTCCTTCCACAGACTGTACACTTCCGTGTCCGTCAGTTCGGAAATCACTTCCGCGATGATGGAGGCGAAAACCAGCCGCCACAGCGGCGCCAGCACCAGACCGAATTCCGGCTGCGGGCCCACCTCCAGGTCCGGAGGCAGGATGGACACCAGCCAGAAATACCCGGCCATGAACAGATTGAAGCCGGCCGCGGTGAGAATCATGATCCGCGTGCCCTGCTTGCCCATGATTTTGTGCACCATGTCGCGCAGGGTGAACGTCAGCGGGTAGATGAAGGTGCCCGCGTCGATGGACATGCCCGCCAGGCTGACGATGCGCAGGGAGCCGATATCGGAAAAGATCTGCAGGCTGATGTACGAGGCCACGAGAAGAATGGTGGCGTGCATGAATACTCCTTGAAAAAGTGAAGAAAAAACCGGCCCTGAGGCCGGGAGGGAACCGGTTTTCCGGTGTGAATCCGGGCGGTTTGCTTCGGCTGCCCTTCAGTCGTCCTTATCCAGATAGACCGCCCGCAGCGTGAGCTTGTCGGTCTTGCCCACGCTGGTTCTGGGTATGGCTTCCACCAGGCGCACCCGGACCAGCACCGCTTCTTTGGGCAGTACGCCCCTGGTCACAAATTCCTTCACATGCCGGACGATCTCCCGCTCCGGCTCCACGGCCTCCGGCCTGGGCACGACCAGCGCCAGAGGGGTTTCTCCCCAGCGCGGATCCGGTCTGGCAATGACCGCCGCATCGGCCGCGGCCGGGTGCCGCAGAATGATGTCTTCCAACTCCAGAGAACTGATCCATTCCCCTCCGGTCTTGATCACGTCCTTGGTCCTGTCCGTGATGCGCAGGCTCCCCGCACTGTCGCGGCAGGCCGCGTCTCCGGTATTCATCCATCCTTCGGACCACAGCCCGGCCTTGTCTTCGGGATCCTTCAGATAGGATCGCGTCAGCCAGGGCGCGCGTACCTGCAGGGCTCCCGGAGTCCTGTCGTCATCCGGTACGGTTTGTCCCGCCTCGTCGATCAGGCGCAGCCGGACCATGGGCATGGCCTTTCCCGTGCGGGTACGCAGTGATGTCTGCGTTTCTCTGTCGGAAGTCAGCTCGGCCCCGGACAGATGGGACAGCGTCAGGATGGGGCAGGTTTCGGACATGCCGTAACCCGCGAACACGTCGATGCCCCTGTCCAGCGCCGTATCGCAGAGCGCTCTGGGCAGCGCCGCGCCGCCGACAACCACTTTCCAGCCGGACAGGTCATAGCCAGCGCATTTGGGGTCCGTGAGCAGCATGTGCAGGATGGTGGGCACGCAGTGACTGAAGGTGACCTTCTCCTTGTGGATGAGCCGGGCCAGCGTCTCGGGGACGTATTTGCCCGGATAGACCTGCTTCACGCCGAGCAGGGTGGCCATGTACGGAATGCCCCAGGCGTGGACATGAAACATGGGCGTGATGGGCATGTACACGTCTTCGCGGTGAAAGCGTCCCTGGACCGGATTGGAGGCCAGGGCGGCCACCCCGGCCAGAGTGTGCAGGACGATCTGTCGGTGGCTGAAGAAAACGCCCTTGGGCTGGCCGGTGGTTCCGGTGGTGTAGAATGTGGTGGCCCGAGTGTTTTCGTCGAAATTCGGAAAATCCGGCAGGGGGACACTGCCGGCCAGCAGTGCTTCGTATTCTCCGTCCAGACGCAGAGAAGTTTGAAGAGTTTGCGGCTCATCCGTAAGGAGAACGATCCGCCGGACTGTCCCCAGACTGTCCCGGATTTGTTCCAGCAGGGGCAGAAAGTCGGCACTGACCAGGATTACCTTGTCCTCGGCATGGGCGATGGTGTGTCCCATCCGCTCGGGTGAAAGCCGGATGTTTATCGTGTGCAGCACCGCGCCCATCATGGGATGGCAAAGTAGCATTCGAGGTAGCGGTGACTGTCGTAATCCATGACCGCCACGGTATCCCCGGGCCCGACGCCCTGTCCGGCCAGCATGGCGGCCAGACGGGCCACGCGCTCCCGGAATTGGGCATAGGTGAAGCGCCGGGATTCGGCCTGAACGATTTCCTGGTCCAGATGATCCTGGATGGGGGCCTGAAACAGGCTTTTGATCAACAGCTGGTCGGAGAATGTAGACATGAAAAATCCGTTATCTGGGGGCCCTTGGTCATGATCGCGGGGCTGGAAAATACTGGAGGGAGAAGAGAAAGGCAACCTGATGCCTGCCAGGTCGGCCAGAGGACTTCGCCCTGTCGGGAGCGGAACATCTTTCGTTGATAAATAATTAGTTGATTCAAACTGTGTGCTTGATTATCTGACTCCGAAATCGATCAAGGAGTCCTTGAATTATGAAGCCTTCCGAGATTGTCAGTGCGCTTGAAACCCTTTCCGATATTTGTCAGCCTGTATTTTTGTGGGGTGCGCCGGGAGTGGGCAAGAGTCAGGTCGTGGCCCAGGTGGCGGCAAAACGCGGGCTCAGGCTGGTGGACGTGCGCGCCGTGCTGCTTGATCCTGTAGATTTGCGGGGCATTCCACGCATCGACGAAAGCGGCGCCGCCGTGTGGTGCCCGCCGTCCTTTCTGCCTCGCACCGGACGGGGAGTGCTTTTTCTGGATGAGCTGAACGCCTCTCCGCCACTGGTGCAGGCCGCCTGTTATCAGCTCATTCTGGACCGCAAGCTGGGCGAATACGAACTTCCGGAAGGCTGGATCGTGGTAGCGGCGGGCAACCGGGAGTCGGACCGGGCGGTGACGCATCGCATGCCGTCGGCTCTGGCCAACCGGCTGATCCATCTGGATTTCGATCCTGATCCTCAGGACTGGCAGGAGTGGGCCGAAAAAGCCGGTATCGACCCGCGCATCCGCCATTTTCTGCGTTTCCGGCCGAAACTTCTGCATGTCTTCGAACCGGGCCGGTCGGAAAAAGCCTTTCCTTCTCCCCGCTCGTGGGAATTCGCCTCGCGCATTCTGCAGGCCGGTCCGCACTGGAGCACGACTCTTGGGCTGCTCAGGGGCGCTGTGGGCGAGGCTGCGGCATTGGAATGCATGGGATTTCTGAAAGTATACGCCCAGATGCCCTCCGTGGACGAGGTTCTGGCCGATCCCGGCCGGGTGCCCATTCCCGAGGACCCGGCCGTGGTGTACGCCCTGTGCGAGGCCCTCGCCCGCAGGGCTTCGGAACTGACCATGACCAGTCTGGCCACTCTGGCCGGGCGTCTGCCCGCCGAATTCGGGGTTTTGCTCATGCGCGACGCGGCGGCTGCGGAACCGGACATTGTAGACACGGACGCCTTTCACGACTGGGCCCGCGCCAACAGCTCCCTGCTGGTCCAGGCATGACTTCGGCCCATGCCAGAATGGTGCAGGCCCGCGCCGAGCTGGTTCTGGACCATCCTTTTTTCGCCACGCTGGCTCTGCGTCTGGAACTGCGCGAAGATCCGCATTGCGACACGGCATGGTCCGACGGGAAAACTCTGGGCTACAATCCGGCCTACATCGCGGCTCAGAGTCTGGAACAGATCAAAGGCATGCAGTGTCACGAGGTGCTGCACCTGGCCTGTTCCCATCATCTGCGCCGGGATGGCCGCGACCAGGGGCTGTGGAACCGGGCCTGCGACTACGCCATCAACCCCATCCTGCTGGAGGCGGGCATCCGCCTGCCTGACGGTTTTCTGGACGATCCGGCTCATCACGGCAAAAGCGCCGACCTTATCTATGAAACCCTGCTGCGGGAAATGGAGGAGCGGCCGGGCGGACAGGGTACGGGCGGCCGGGAAGAAACATCCGGTGGGGATGAAAACGCATCCGCAGGCGAGGGCGGTCTTGGCGGGCGGGACCAGAGCGGAGCCCCGGGCAGGAAAGAGCCTCCCGGAGCAGGCCGGACCGAAGGCGGCGGCGGACTGGCCGGAGAGCGTGGAGACAATGCCGACCCCGGCCGGAGCGGCGAAGTGCGCGATGCTCCGGTGAAATCCATGGGCAGTGGCGACGATGGTCCGGGCGCGGAAGATGAGTGGCGCATGAATGTGGCCCAGGCCATGCGCGCGGCCAAAGAGGCGGGAAATCTGCCCGGCTCCGTGGAGCGGTTGTTCGGGAATCTGCTGGCTCCGAGGATCGGCTGGCGGGAGATGCTGGCTCGCTTTGTGTCGCAGTGCGCGCGCAACGATTTCTCCTGGGTCCGGCCCAACCGGCGTTATCTGCACGCGGGACTGTATCTTCCGGGGCTGGACAGTCAGGAGCTGGATAATGTGGCCGTGGCCGTGGACGTGTCCGGGAGCATCGAGCAGACACATCTGGACGCCTTTTCGGCGGAGATCTCGGCCATTCTGGAAGAATTCGACACAGAACTGACTCTTCTGACCTGTGACGCGGCACTCACTTCGCTTAAGCGACTGACCCGGCGGGACATGCCTCTGCAGCTTGCGGCGGCGGGGGGAGGCGGAACGGATTTCCGCCCGCCGTTTCAGGCTCTGGAGCGAGAGGGGGTCGTCCCGGCCTGTCTCATATATTTCACGGACATGCAGTGTTCCCGGTACCCGGAAGACCCGGGGTACCCGGTACTGTGGCTTACGGTGCGCGAAAGCCCGCTTTCTCCTCCCTTCGGGGAGGTCATCGGCATGGAGACGCCATGAAAATCGAATGGAACATCGTCAAGAAACGGGGGAATTACCGGCCTGTGCTGCACTATACGGCCGTTCTGAACGAATTTGAACGCGGCCTGTGCCTGCATGCCGTGCGGGTCATGAGCACGATCCCGAAGCCACCCGAAGCCAGCTGGACATTCTGCTGGCCCGGCCAGAACGAGCGCGGCCAATGGACGCCGTCGGTCTGGTACAGCCTGATGACGCCTTCCCACAAGGACGGCAAGCTTTCGGACAGCCTGAAGCTGCCCTGGCGGGAAGACAACACCTATCCTGAAGTGGAGGCGTCCTTCGCCGCTTTGCGCACAGCCTTCGAGGAGGCTCTGGCGTCGGCGCTGGAAAGCGCGCCTTTGAACAACTCCGGCAGTCTGGAGACATCCGGGACCATGCGTCAGGTCATGGCTCCGGCCTTCATGGCCCAGCGCATCCTGGGCGCGGCCGGGCGCTGAAGGCCACGGAACTTGCGGCTCCCCCGCCGTTTGCACCCGGCCGGAGGGATGTGCCCTGCATTCAGTACAGCAGCGAGGGCAGGCCGATCAGGGCGCGTGTGGAAACCGCAACCTGCATGAGCACCTGGGAAATGTCCTTCACCGCCTGCATGCTTTTGGATTCCACCTTGGGAAGAATCAGGATCTGGTCTCCGGGTCTGATGTCGCCGCTGTTTTGGGACACGGCCCCGTTCTGGTGCAGAATCAGGATGCGTTCGGGGTCGGCCCTGTTGCCGTAGCCTCCGGCGCCTTGTACGTAGTCTTCCAGCTTTTTCTCTTCTCCCCAGAGCATGGCCTGGGGAACCATGACTTCTCCGCTGACCAGAACCACATCGCTTTTGGACGGAATGACGATGATGTCGCCGTGCTCCAGAGTGATATCGGATGCACCCGAACGATCCAGCACGACTACGCCTTCCGGTTCGGCCGCTTTGGCCCGTTCCACGAACTTGGCGACCATTTCCGCCTCTCTGGACCGGATTTGCGCTTCCTCGGAGCTGGCGGACGAGGCGGTAAGCACTGTCTCTTCCAGCCGCCGCAGGGACTCGGTGATGGCTTTTTTCTGCCGGGCGGCCACGCTCAGCCGCTTGATATAGATGTCTTGCAGGCTTGCCCGGTCCGGGTCCACGGCAATGAAATTTCTGATTTCCTGCAGTCGCGCTCCCCGGCGTACGGGAAACCGCGACGCTCCCATTACCGCTCCCTGCACTTCCACGAGAATGGTGCTGCTGGTGGTGTCCGCGATGAACTGAATCTGATCGCCATCTTCCAGATGCAGGCTCCCCAGTTCCTTGCGGGGCAGATAGGTGCTGTAGGGCCTGTTGTTGCGCGTCCCGGTGAGCGCAATGTGCGATGCCTGGGCCGTGGGCTCGGCCAGTTCCGCGAGGACGGCTCCCGTGAACCGGTCCTTGAGGAATTCAAACCGCGCCGCGTTGCGGACCGCGCCTGTGGCCGTGACACATGGCCCTTTGTCCGACACGAACAGGGTGTCGCCGTCCTGAAGTCGAACGGAGGGCAGTGCTCCCTGACGTACAAAAGGATACAGATCGAAAGTGGAAACGGATTCGCCTTTGCGAATCAGCCGGATATCCCGATAGCTGCCCCGCTCGGAGTCAATGCCTCCGGCCCGGTCCAGAAAGCTGAGCACCGGATCGCCGGGCGCGCCTGTGTACAGTCCTGGTCTGACCACGCCGCCCGTTACAAAGATGGCTACGGGCCGCGCATTCAGCGCCGCCGCGTAAACCTGGACGCCGGAATGCCCGGCGGCAGCCAGTTTACTGCGCAAGGCTTCCTCCAGCTGGCCGTGATCCAGTCCCGATACCGGAACGAGGCCAATTTCAGGAAGATCGACATGTCCGTCCGGACCGACCCTGAAGGTATCGTCCACCGTGAAGTTTCCGCCCCACAGGCGCAGAACCACCTGATCGCCGGGAAGCAGGACGGCATCTGCCCGGTTGCGGACGAAATTGCCCTGAAAAAGGTTCGCTCCGTAAGGTGGAAGCGTGGCGGCGGATGGAGCACCGCCCAGGGAGAACAGACAAATCAGTGCGAGAGGGAAGAGGAGTTTTCTGGTCACGGCAAGAGATCGGTTGCGCCATTGGCGGAAATCAGGGTTCGATGGCATGCCCCCAGACTCTGGGAGCCATTTTCCAATATCCGTTTTTGTCGCGGCATATGACGACTACCTCGGCATTGCCGTGACTGGACAGCACTGTCCCGCGTTTGCAGTGTTCGCCGTTGGCGGAAACAAACATATCTTCCACTGTGACGCGGATGTTCTCTCCGAATTCTGGATCATCCAGAACGATAGACTGTCCGGGAAGCTCGGCCGCCAGAAATGCTTCCATCGGGCCCAGCGGAGCGGGTTCCGAAATGGGGGGCTCACTGACGGTGTGCCCACAGCCAGCCAGCATCAGGGCTGCGAAAAATATCAGAACCAAGGCCGGTCCCGCTTGGGGCGGATGGAAAGATGGCATGGTGGAATCTCCCTTGAAACCGGAATCCGGCCTCTCCTTGTCACATGCTCAAGGCACGGTTTGCGCCGTTTCACGAAAAACCGGACAAGGCCGCCGATCAGGATAACTGGATCAAGTCCGGTGCCTTTTCCAGGGCAGGACGTATTTCTTACGGATGAATTCAGCACCGCTCACTTGAACTCGTCCAACTTGCCGACAGATCTTTTTTCTCCATTGTCCGCTCTCTGAAAATACTCGACAGCCTGTCTGTAATCCCGGTCAACCCCGTTGCCAAAGTAATAGAGTATCCGAGCATGCGAGTTGACGGCGCATATCCCTGTTTATCAGAATTTTTATAGTAACTGTGCGCCCTGTCATATATATAGCCAACTGTCAGCTGTCCTTCATCGTCTCCGCTCCCGGCATAAGGCATGACAATGTTCAGTGCTTCTTCGTACTGATTTTTTTCTATCAATGCGAGATAGTTGTCTCGGACTCTATCGAACACTCTCCCGGCAAAACTATCTGATGAAAACAGCAGCAAGCAGAACAGAGCGGTATAGATGACCTTTCAGCTGCTTCAATGCGGGGCCGTGGTAACGTCGGGCGCAGCCGCCCGCAAAAGTAATGCAGACAATGAGCAAGAGAGGCAGTATTCTCATTAATCACTTCGGCTGTTGTGATATCTCGGTTTCAAAAATCCGGGTCGTCAGCTTCCGGATTTTCCGGCCGCAGCACCGGCCTCCCGGATACGCGCGGCTACATACGCCACGAAATCTTCGTCCAGTTCATCTACGTTGAAGCAGCGGGCGTCTTCACCCAGAAGACCCTGCGGCACCCAGTCGCCCTGTTCGTCGGGGTCCGTGACCATGTCGTCGTAGAAGCACACGGACAACCAGCGTTGCTCGGGATCGTCGTCGATGACGTCGACCATGACGAACAGCTCCCGCTTCTGCTGGGCAGGATGCGTACCACGCAGGGAGTAGGTGATGCCGGGCCGAGCCTTGAATTCCAGCTTCACGCCATCCATGGCTTCCAGTTCCCGCCAGAAGGTCTGAAAGACGGTTTTGGCGTCGCACTCGTCCCAGTCGGAAAAAAACGACTTCAGTTCCTGCATGATATGCCTCCTTGCGTAGTCAAACGTGCCGCTCCGTATGGGAGAGGCTTACTGCAACACCGCGCCCCGGTCGCCGAGTTCTGCCGCATCCTGTGCGAAACGCTCGGCCAGATCATCGAAAAGAAGCGGAATGCGCGTACGGAAAGCCGACAGAAGCGGCAGCATGATCTGCCGCATCTGCGGGTGGGCGGCCTTGTCGCAACGCAACCGGAAAATATGCCGCCACTGGCGGATGTTGGTGGTGGTCACGATCTCGGTTTTCAGACTGTTGGGCAGGACACTGCGAGCCTCCTGGGCCGAGGCTCCGGCCTCGACCAGACGCAGGTAGGCATCCTCACAGGCCTGCATGGCCGTTTGCCACAAAGCGTAGCGCTCCTCGTCCTCTTTCCAGAAAAACGGCCGGATCACGGTGATTTCATTGCCGAATCTGGAATGCCCGTAATTGGCGTAGCGGGTGCTTTCCTGGGAGAAGGAACACAGGCGGTGGCGGACCAGTTCGTGGGTCACGCCCCGGTCGCAGACTATGCGTACCGTGACCGAGGCGTGCTCCAGCACGCTTTCGTGTCCCAGACGGACGATGCGGGCCAGAAGCTGGCGGGCGGTATCCGGTCCGGCCTTGTCCTCGGACTTGTAGCAGGTCCGTGCGGCCTGTTCGAGGTGGGCCAGAATGAACTCCCCGTCGGGCAGATACATGAAGGAAAAGCTGGGTCTGATGATTCTCATGCTCCCTCCTTGGGGAATTTTTCAGCACTCAAAAGCACTGCCGCACGCTTCCATATCCGTACGGAAGATGAAAAGCTACGGCCTGCCGGCCGATGTCAACTCCGAAGCTTCAGACCGCCGTCGATGTGCTGATACGCCTTGGCCGTGGCTACCCGCCCCCTGGGTGTGCGCTTCAGAAAACCGCACTGGATGAGATAGGGCTCGTAAATGTCCTCTATGGTCCGCACTTCTTCGGAACAGGCCGCGGCAATGGTTTTGACGCCCACTGGGCCGCCGCCGAAACTGCCGATGATGCATTCCAGAATTTTGCGGTCCATGAGATCGAGGCCTCTGGCGTCCACGTCCATGATGTCCAGTCCCCTGGCCGCCACTTCGGCGTCGATGGTGTCTTCTCCGGCCACCTGGGCGTAGTCGGCCACACGGCGCAGCAGACGGTTAGCGATACGCGGCGTGCCGCGCGAGCGGCGGCCGATCTCCAGGGCACCGTCGTCCGAAATGCGTACACCCAGAATCCGCGCGGCGCGGGAGACGATGAGGGACAGCTCTTCGGGCGAGTAGAATTCGAGCCGGCAGATGACCCCGAAGCGGTCCCGCAGGGGCGAAGTGAGCAGTCCCAGACGGGTAGTGGCTCCGACCAGAGTGAAAGGCTCAAGTTCTATTTTGACCGTGCGCGCGCCAGGTCCCTGGCCCACGATGAGATCGAGCTTGAAGTCTTCCATGCCGGGATACAGGATTTCCTCCACCACGGCGGGCATGCGGTGGATTTCGTCGATGAAGAGCAGGTCGTGCCGGTTCAGGCTGGTCAGGATGGCGGCCAGGTCGCCGCTGCGCTCCAGCACGGGGCCGGAGGTGGAAACCAGATTCACGCCCAGTTCGCTGGCCATGATCTGGGCCAGGGTGGTCTTGCCCAGGCCGGGATTGCCGTACAGCAGGCAGTGATCCAGATGCTGTCCCCGGTCTCTGGCCGCTTGCAGGTATATTTTCAGATTGCCGCGCACGTCGTCCTGACCGATGAAATCGTCCAGAGTGCGCGGGCGGATATGTTCTTCGTTCTGGTTCGGGGTCATTTGGGCGCGAAATGTTTGAGAGCCCGGCGGATGGCGCCGCCTGTATCCAGATCAGGGTTTTCTTCGAAAACATGCTTCAGCGCGTCTTCGGCTTCCTGCCGTGCATAGCCCAAAGAGAGCAGGGCCGCCAGTGCGTCGTCGCGGGCCGAGGCCGGAATATCAGGAAGGGCGGACATGGCCGTGTTCTGGCCGGAAAGCTTGTCCTTCAGGTCGAGCACGAGGCGTTTGGCGGTCTTGAGTCCGATACCCGGCGTCCGGGCCAGACCATGGGCATCTTCACGGGCCACACAGGCGGCCAGCTCCTGAGGGGAAAAAACACCGAGCAGGGCCAGGGCGGTTTTGGGGCCCAGCTTGGGAACACCCAGCAGAATGCCGAAAGTTCCGCGTTCTTCCTGGGACGCAAAGCCGAAGAGCGTCAGCGCGTCTTCCCGGACCAGCGTGTACGTGAACAGGCGGACCTCTTCTCCCGGAGCGGGCAGTGCGGCCCGGCTTCTGGTGCTTAAGAACACCTCGTAGCCCACACCGCCCCGTGTGAGCAGGACGCAGGAGTCCAGCTCCAGGGAGAGCAGGGTGCCTTCGATGTAAGCGATCATGGCAAGACCTCGGTCCGGAAGGTTGATGCCGCGGGCCTGCTCCGGCGACTTACAGCCGGGTTACGCCGGGTTGTCCGGCCTCCACGGCGGCCATGAAGCGGCACCGGTTCAGATGGCAGATGGCCACGGCCAAGGCGTCTCCGGCGTCTTCGGCCCAGTCGGGGCGCACGCCGAGAAGCTGACCGACCATGAACGACACCTGGACCTTTTCCGCCCGGCCCGCACCGACAAGGGATTTTTTGACCAGAGTGGGATCATAGCCGAAAATCCCCACGCGATGCACGCCGCACGCGGCCAGAACCGCGCCTCTGGCCTGTCCGAGCTTCAGGGCGGAGGACTGATTCCGGCCGAAAAAAACATTCTCCACTGCCACGGCCTGGGGCGCGTGTGTTTCCAGAAGTTTCTCGATCTTCGCGTACATGAGCCCCAGGCGCATGCTCAGGGTCTCATCCGGCGGGCGGACAGTGCCCGCTTCCACCAGTTCCAGAACGCCGGATTTTTCCCGGACCAGGCCGTAACCCATGCACCGGGAACCGGGATCAACACCGAGCACAAGGCGGTCTGCCATGCCATGCCGTCCATTTTTGGCGGAAATGGAAATCCGGATAAAGAGCGGCTGATCCGCCTTCCGGATGCAAACGCGGGAAAAGCCGGGAGCGGGAGAACCGCGGAGGATTTCCCGGCCCGGCTTTCCGGATCGGAATCTGCCGAAGCACGGGAAACCGGGAACTACTCCATCTCGGCCACCAGTTCGGGCGGCAGCTCGAAATTGGTGTACACGTTCTGCACGTCGTCATTGTCGTCCAGAGCGTCGTAAAGGCGCAGAGCCTTGCGTCCGGTTTCCACATCCACGGCCACCAGATTCTGGGGGATGCGGCTTAGGTCGGCGCTCAAGGGTTCGATGCCCGCAGCCTCAAAAGCGGCCCTGGCCGCGTGGAAATCTTCCACGGAGCACTGTACCTGCCACGAATCGTCGTCGTCGAGCACATCTTCCACACCCGCTTCCAGCCCCACTTCCAGCAGCTGATCTTCGGTGTACAGTTCCTTGTCAAAGGCGAAGACGCCCTTGCGGTCGAACATCCAGGCCACGCAGCCCGCCGCGCCCATGGAGCCGCCGTTTTTGCTCAGAATATGGCGCACTTCGGCCACGGTCCGGTTCTTGTTATCGGTGACGGCCTCGATGAGCAGGGCCACGCCGCCGGGCGCGTAACCTTCGTAGATGATTTCCTCCAGCGCCTCGGAAGCCAGTTCGCCGGTGCCTTTCTTGATGGCCGTGTCGATCTTGTCTTTGGGCAGGTTTACGGCCTTGGCCGCGTCAATGGCCGCGCGCAGCCGGGCGTTCATGGCCGGATCACCGCCGCCTTTGGCCGCCAGAATGATTTCCTTGGTGACCTTGGTGAACATCTTGCCTCTTTTGGCGTCCTGCCGGCCTTTACGGTGCTGGATATTCTTCCATTTACTGTGTCCTGCCATGTTTCCTCCAAAAAATTATTCCGGTTCCGGCGGCGCGAAGCCCGTGCCCAGAATGAAAATTTCCTTGCTTTCGGCCCTGCTGCTATGGGGTTTGACCATGCTCACTTTGGTGAAGTGCGGCCTTATGGACTGCACGAAAGGGCGCACATCCGGCCCTTCGAAGACTTTGGCGATGAAGGTTCCGCCTGCGGCCAGCCATTCTCCGGCCACAGCGAAGGCGGCCTCCACCAGCTGGATGGAGCGGGCTTGATCAGTGAATCTGGAGCCCGTGGTCTTGGGGGCCATATCGCTCATGACCACGTCGAAGGGAGCGAGAAATTCCGCCCGTTCCAGAAATTCCGGCGGCCGGGCGAAGATGTCCGCCTGCAGAAAGGTGACCTGTTCCGGAAAAACAGTGTCCGGCACATTCAGGTCGATCCCCAGCACCCAGCCTCCGGGGCCCACTCGTTCAGCCGCGTACAGGGTCCAGGAGCCGGGGCAGGCCCCCAGATCCAACACTTTCTGTCCGGCGCGCAGAAGCCTGTGCGCCTTGTCCATTTCCTGGAGCTTGTATACGGAGCGGGCAGGGTAATTTTCCTGCTTGGCCTTTCTGAAGTAGTAGTCGCGGTATTGCTTCATGCCCCTGTGATCCGGCAACCATTTGAGCGAAAGCCTTCATGCCAGCCAGACCACCACGTGTAAAGCTCAAAAGCGAACTGGGATTTCCCGTCACCCTGCCCGAAGGGGAAGAGTATCTGGAGTTGTCCGGCCGGGGCGGGGGCATCCTCGTGACTTGGCCGGGTCCTTTGCCTGACCTCTGTCTGCGACACCTCGCGGGCGCGGGGCGCGTTTTTCTGCTGCATGCGCCGGAGCTGGACGCGCAGATGCCCGCGTCCTGGCATGCGGCCGTTCCAGACTCGTGGGAGGTGGTCTCTCCGGAAAAAGCGTCCGGGCTGATGGCCGGGGGCCGGGTGCTGCACTACACTCCGGCCTCCCGGATATTTCCTTCCCTTTTTGCGCCGCTTCTGGCCCGGCGGCAGCCGTTTCCCGCGCGGGAGCCGCTGCCCGAAATCTGGCTGCCGTCCGCACCGTCGGCGCTGGTGGTGCCGGAGCTTTTGCGGGCTGCCCGGCAGCTCGGCTTCTGTCCCCGGATTTTACCGCCGGAGATGAGCTCCGGCCGGATGCGCGAGCTTCTCCGGGATGGTCCGCCCAGGCTTTTTCTGAGCGTCAATTTTCATGGTCTGGATGCCTACGGGGAAATTCAGGCCCTGCTGGAAGCGGCGGGAGCACCGCTCGCTGTCTGGTGCGTGGACAATCCCTTTCATCTGCTCACGAGGCAGAAAAACCGGCTCTGGCAGCGTGCGGAACTTTTTGTCACCGACTCCTGGTTTATGGAGCCTCTGGCCGCACTGGGGGCGCGGGCGCATCATCTGCCTCTGGCCACGGACCCGGAGTTTTTTGCCGCGCGTGGCCCGTGCCCGGAGGGCGACGGTATCTGCTTCGTAGGGCGGACCGGATTTCCGCAGCGGGACCGTTTTTTCGCGGCCTGCTCCGTACCGGAGAGTCTGCTCCGCGAGGCGGAAGCCCTGCCGGGGAGACTGGCGCATTTCGGATGGTGGCGGGACAGGTGGGCGGACCGGCCGCTATGGCCGGGGAACAGCGTGCGGAGCATTGGGTTCGGGGCGGAGCGGTCTTCGGTCGGATGGCGGGAGCGTTGCCTGCGGCATCTGGCCGCGCAGGTTGACCTGACCATCGTCGGGGATGCCGCCTGGAAGGACAGAGTGCCGTCCGCGCGCCTCAAAAAACCGGTGGACTACTACGCCGGTCTGGCCGACGAATACAGACGGGCGCCGTTCTCTCTCAATCTGACCAGTCTGCTTCTGCCGCATGGTCTGACCCAGCGGCATTTCGACATGTGGGCCTGCGGCGGATTTCTGCTCACGGACGCCACGCCGGGCCTGACGCTTTTTCCGCCGGAGCTGGTTCGGGAGGTAAGTTTCGAGGAGCCGGAACAGGCCGTGAGCCTGCTGCGCCGCTTCGCCGGAAATCCCCGTTTGAAGGAAGACGTGCGCACAGCCTGGCGGGAGCATATTCTGGCCGGGCACACCTACGTCCGGCGGCTGGAGCGCATTCTGGAGGTCACGGCGAAGGCGGCCGCCATGCCGCGCTGAGGGTTATCCGGCGGCCACGCAGACCCGGTTCCGGCCCTCCGCCTTGGCCTGATACAGGGCTTTGTCCGCCTGATCGATCAGCCGTTCGCTGGCTTCGTCTCCCCAGGCGTTTTCCAGCTCGGCCACACCGATGGAAACCGTGATCCGTACGCCCTTCAGGATTACCTGCCCGCGCTGGTCGCGGATGACAAAATCGTACTCCTCCATGAGGGCGCGCAGATTCTTCGCGTCTTCCACGGCTTCGGACATGCAGACTCCCGGCAGGACGACGATGAATTCCTCTCCGCCGAAGCGGGCCGGAAAGAATCCTCTGCCCGAGGCCGAGGTGTATTTCGCGGCGTAGCGCATGAGATTCGCCCCCACGGCGACCAGTGCGTGATCCCCCACGCGGTGGCCGTAGGAATCGTTGAATTTCTTGAAGTGATCGATGTCCATGAGCAGCAGGCTCAGGGGTTCGCCCGTGACCGTATACTCATGCGCCACCGTGGAAAAATACTGATCAAAGGCCCGGCGGTTGTTCAGCTTGGTCAGGGGGTCGGTGTAACTCATTTCCACCAGATCGCGGGTGTCCTGCTCCATGTGCGCGACCACGTTTTCGAAAGCCGTGCGGATTCGTCCGATGGTCTCTTCCATGCCGCTCTGCCGCCCGCTCACCGCTCCGATGGCCGTTTCCCGCAGGGAGCGCATCTCTTCGACGCGCTGGACATTCTGAGTGCGCAGATGCTCCATCACGGCCATGGTTTCGAGGAAAGCCCGCTCCAGTTTTTTGCTCCAGGACCAGTGCAGGATGCGGTCCCTTTGCCGCAGCACGTTCTTGAAATTGGCCTCGGAGTAGTCCCGTTCGCGCAGTATCTGGGTCATGAGAGCCCGCAGCTCTTCCCGCTGACGGAGAGAAAATTCGTCGTATTCGAGGATGGAGTGCATATAGAGGAGCAGCGCGCTCCATCTGGAGCGGGGGGCACCTCCGCCTGGTTGAAAGATTCGGCCAGTTCAGAGGAAGAGAAAAATTCGAAGAGATCTTCGGACATCAACCCAATCCTCTCTCACGCCTTGGCCGCGCGGCTGGCGGCCGGATGGTCCTCGCGGTATCCAAGCCCCAGCGAGAAGGCCTGCCCCGCATATTCACCGACGGTATGATACGCCCTGTTTACGGGGGTGAATATCAATGGCTGGACTCTGGCCGCATCCGGATAGCCGCCCGGCCCCAATACGTCCTCATCGGCCTTGACATCGAGAATTTCTCCGATGAACTGCACGTGCATGCCAAGTTCCACCGTGCGGACCAGAACGCATTCCAAGATCAGCGGGAACTCGCCCACATATGGCGCGTCCACCACTTCCGAGCGTACCGGAGTCAGACCCGTCACCGCGAATTTGTTCACATCCCGGCCCGAGGCGATGCCGAAATAATCCGCCTGCGGCGCATACTTCACGGAAGGCACACTGACGGTGAAAGCCTTGCGCGCCAGAATGGAGGCGTAAGTGTGGCGTTCCTCGCGCAGGGACACGGCCAGGCAGGGCGGTTTGGAGCAGCAGATGCCGCCCCAGGCCGCCGTCATGGCGTTGGGATTTCCATGCTCGTCATAGGAGCCCACGATCCAGACCGGCGCGGGCTGAGCCAGCGTCTTCGCCCCGAGAGATACTTTCATCAACAGTCTCCGAAAAGTGAAAATGGCATAGCAAAAAGGCCCCGGTGTACCGCCCGAGGATGTTTTCCGTTGCATCCCGCAAGCCCCTTGCCAGAAGTTTCCATATGGTTATCAGAGGCGTCCTGCAAGACAAACAAGTATTATCTTCCAACATGTTGCAACAAAGTCACATGAACACGAAAGTTATCCGCATCTCCGGCGCGCGCCAGCACAATCTGAAAAATCTGACTCTGGACATTCCCCGCGACCAGCTGGTGGTGGTCTGCGGTCCGTCGGGATCGGGGAAGTCCACCCTGGCCTTTGACATTGTCTACGCCGAGGGACAGCGGCGCTACGTGGAGTCCCTTTCGGCCTACGCCCGCCAGTTTCTGCCGCAGATGAACAAGCCCGCCGTGGATCTCATCGAGGGGCTGACTCCGGCCATTTCCCTGGAGCAGCAGACGGTGTCCAAAAATCCGCGTTCCACCGTGGGCACCGTGACCGAGATTTACGACTTTCTGCGCGTTTTCTACGCCCGCCTGGGTGTGCCGCATTGCCCCGAATGCGGCGATCCCATTCAGGCTCAGACCAGCGACGAAATCATCGGACGGGTTCTCGATCTGCCCGAGGGAACGAAGTTTCTGCTTCTGGCTCCGCTGGTGGTTCACAAGAAGGGCACGCACGCCGACCTTTTCAAGAAGCTCAAATCTCAGGGTTTCGCCAGAGTCCGGGTGAACGGCGGAATCATGCCTCTGGACCCCATGCCGGAACTGGCCAAAAATCAGCGGCACAGCATCGATCTGGTCGTGGACCGGCTGGTGATCAAGGCCGACATGCGAAAACGCCTGGCCGATTCCGTGGAATTGGGTCTCAAATCCGGCGAGGGCCGGATCATCGCGTCCGTGGTGGGCGGGGAGGACATCTTTTTTTCCACGGATGCGGTGTGCTCCCGATGCGGCCTGAGTCTGCCCAGACCGAGCCCGCAGCTTTTTTCCTTCAACAGCCCGCAGGGTGCGTGCCCGCAGTGCTCGGGCCTGGGCAGCGTGGAGTATTACGAACCGGCGCTGCTGGCTCCCAACGCGGGTTTGTCTCTGCGGCAGGGGGCTGTCCTGCTCTGGAAAGGACGCACGCTGGACCGCTTTGCCCCTGCGCTGGAAGCCTTGGGCCGGGAGATGGGCTTCACTCTGGATACGCCTCTGGACAAATTTTCCGAAGCGGCCCGGGACGCCCTTTTTTACGGTCATGCGCCGTGGCCCGGCGTGATCCATTTTCTGGAGCAGGGCAGCGGCCTTGGTTCCATCTGGCAGGATGAACTCTCCCGTTTCCGGCAGACGGCCGACTGCCCGGCCTGCAAGGGTGCCCGGCTGCGGCCCGAGGCTCTGGCCGTACGGGTGGAGGGGCTCGGCATCTTCGATTTCTGCTCGCTGTCCGTTGTCCGTGCTCTGGAGTGGCTCAGAAATCTGTCCTTTTCCGGCGTGGCGGCGGAAATCGCCCAGCCGCTTCTGAAGGAACTCCGCCATCGGCTGGAATTTCTGTCCAACGTGGGGCTCGACTACATCGCCCTGGGCAGGAACATGTCCACCCTGTCCGGAGGCGAAGCCCAGCGCATCCGCCTGGCCGGGCAGCTCGGTTCGGGCCTGGTGGGCGTGACCTACGTGCTGGACGAGCCGAGCATCGGCCTGCATCCCGGCGACAACCAGCGCCTGATTAACACCCTGCGACAGTTGCAGGGCAGGGGCAACACGGTGCTGGTGGTGGAGCACGACGAGCCCACCATCCGCGCCGCGGATCACGTGCTGGAACTGGGGCCGGGCTCCGGCTTTCTGGGCGGGGATCTGGTTTTCAGCGGCTCTCCGGCGGAGCTGGCCGGATCGTCCCAGAGCCTGACCGGAAAATATCTGCGCGGCGACCTGCGTATAGAGCGCCCCGCCAGCCGACGCGTCTCCCGCCGGGCCATCACCCTGCACGGCGTTGGGACCAACAATCTGCGCCATATCGACGCGGCCTTCCCGCTGGACTGTCTGGTATGCATCACGGGCGTGTCCGGATCGGGCAAGAGTTCTCTGGTCATGGACACGCTGTACAAACATTTGGCCCTGGCCAGGGGCATGAAAGTGGACGGGCCCGGGACCATCACCGGTATGACCGGCGCGGAGGCCGTGGAAAAAATCATCTCCATCGACCAGAGTCCCATCGGCCGCACGCCGCGCTCCAATCCGGCCACCTACACCAAGATTTTCGACGAAATCCGGACCATCTTCGCCGGCAGCAAGGATGCCAAAAAGCGCGGCTATACGCCCGGCAGATTCAGTTTCAACGTGCGCGGCGGGCGCTGCGAGGCCTGTCAGGGCGATGGCCAGATCAGGGTGGAGATGCATTTTCTCCCCGACGTCTTCGTCACCTGCGAGGTCTGCGGCGGCAAGCGGTACAACCGCGAAACCCTGGATATTCTGTACAGGGACAAATCCATTGCCGATGTGCTGGACATGACCGTCCGGCAGGCGCGGAAGTTCTTCGCCAACCACGCCGCACTGGAGCGCAGGCTGGGCGTGCTGGAAGAAGTGGGGCTGGAATATATCCGCCTGGGACAGCCGGCTACCACCCTGTCCGGCGGCGAGGCCCAGCGCATCAAGCTGTCCCGCGAACTGGGCAAACGCAGCCTGCCCGGCACGCTGTACATCCTGGATGAGCCGACCACAGGTCTGCACATGCACGAGGTGGGCAAGCTCATCTCCGTGCTGCATCAGCTGGTGGACAAGGGGGCCTCGGTCGTCGTCATCGAACACAATCTGGATATGGTGGCTGCGGCGGATTACGTCATGGATCTCGGCCCCGGCGGCGGGGACAACGGCGGCCTCATCGTGGCTCAGGGAACGCCGGAGGAATTGTCCGCCAATCCGGCTTCGGTCACTGGCCCCTTTCTGACGTTCCCATGATTCCACTCGCCAGAGCCCTTGCCCTGCCTGATATTTTCGAACCTGCCGTGCCTTCCGGCCGATAAGGAAACGAAAAATGCCGGGGAACTCCAAAACGGGAGAACCCCGGCGTTTCCGCAGCGAGGGGGAGGGAAGATCAGGAACCCGCCGCTTGCAGGTAGCTCTGCCGCAAGGAATTGATCAGTTCCTTGACGGATACGATGGACTCCACCCGGTAGGCGTTCTTGCCCGCGAAGGCGAACCCCTGCCGGAGCAGTCCTTTCTTGGCGTTTACCAATGCAAGCCCGATGCAGTACGGGCTTTTGGTGTAATCGCAGGATGAGATGCAGTGGAACGGGCAGCGAAACGGTTTTTTGAGCCCGTTTTTCACGTCTTCCAGAAATGCGCCGATGACCGCCCGGCCGGGAAGCCCCACCGGGCTCTTGATGATCTGGATATCTTCTTCCTTGGCCTGAACATAGGTTTCCTTGAATCTGGGATCGGCGTCGCATTCGTGCGTGGCCACGAACCGGGTGCCCATCTGCACTCCGGCCGCGCCCATGCGCAGGAACTGGTCGATGTCCGCGCCGTCGTAGATGCCTCCGGCGGCGATGACCGGGATGGGGCGCTGGGCTTTTTCCTCGAACTCACGGACGGTCTCGATGACCTGCGGCACGGTCTTTTCCAGGGAGAATTCCGGATCGTCGATCTGCTCCGGCTTGAATCCCAGATGGCCGCCGGCCTTGGGGCCTTCCACCACGAATGCGTCCGGAAGGTAATCGAACCGGGACAGCCATTTCTTGCAGATCACGGCCGCCGCTCTGGCCGAGGAAATGATGGGCACCAGCTTGGTCCGGGCTCCGTCCCTGAGATATCCGGGCAGATCCAGCGGCA
This sequence comes from Desulfomicrobium orale DSM 12838, assembly GCF_001553625.1. GTDB lineage: Bacteria > Desulfobacterota > Desulfovibrionia > Desulfovibrionales > Desulfomicrobiaceae > Desulfomicrobium > Desulfomicrobium orale. The sequence continues at coordinate 2,438,231 of NZ_CP014230.1, read as the reverse complement.
GTCCCGCTCCCGCGAAAATGATGTCCGCGCCTTCCTTGATGGAGGTTTTGACCATGTCGCTGAAATTGGTCAGGGCCACCATGATGTTCACTCCCAGAATACCGTCGGTCTTCTCGCGGGCCGCGCGCAGTTCCCTTTGCAGGGCTCTGACGTTGGCCTCGCGGTAGTTGGAGCCGATATCCGGTTCGCCCATGCCGATCATGGCCGCCGCGATAACGCCGATTCCCCCTTCCTTTGCCACGGCCGAAGCCAGTCCGGAAAGAGAAATGCCGACTCCCATGCCGCCCTGAATGACGGGAATTTTCGCCACCAGGTCGCCGATTTTCAACTGCGGGAAGTCCATTGTCTTCTCCTGTGTGGATTTTTTCGAAGTATGCCAGCCGGACAATTTGAGTGTATGTTCAGTCCGGATCCATTCAGGGCTATGCCAAAGCATAAGACCGAGTCAACGGGAAAGAACGGACCGGGAATGCGGAAGGTATTGCGGGATGATTTTGTCCTGAGCGAGTGCTCAGGATACGGAATCGGTTCGTCGGGTTGTCTTCACGGGATTGCCCGGCCCTGGCATTGCGGGTAACTCTTCGGCGGGAAGGAACCGGCCGACGCATCCAGTCCCAAGTGAGGGGGAAATTCGGGCTGTTTCCATACCCGTCTTACGGTCATTGTGACTTCGGTACGCATAACCATCTGATTTCATGTGAATGAGTGGTGTCCATGAACGCTTCCGAGAACTGCATCCGGCATCAGGACAGAAAGGCGCACTGGATTTGCCCGAAATGCGAGAGCGGCTATTGTCCCGCATGCGTCTCCAAACGGTCTTCCGGACTGTACAGGAAGAAAGCCAAATACTTCTGCCCGAAATGCAACATCCCGGCAGAGTGGGTCGGCGCGAGCAATCTCATCCCGCCGTTCTGGAAGCGGCTGCACAATTTTTTCACCTACCCCATCGCTCGCGGTCCTCTTCTCCTGATATTTGTGTGCGCGGGACTGTGCTCCCTGCCTTCGATCCTGGGTCCGCTGGGGTTCCTGTTCAATCTTCCGGGCTGGGGACTGTCTCTGAAGTACGCCTTCGAGATCCTGCGCGCCACAAGCCGGGGGAAGCTCGTCCCTCCGAAGATCGACATGGAGGTCCTGAGTGCGAATTTCGGTCAGGTGTTCCAACAGACCATCATCCTGATCATTCTGGCCCTGCTCGGCTTCTCCCTGCTGCGCAGTACAGAGAGCGGGCTCCTTCTGTTCCTTTATATCGTACTCATTGTTTTCTTCTGGCCGGCCATAGTTATCTTGCAGGTCACCTCGGGCTCCATTCTGAGCGCCATCAATCCGCTCTTTTTTGTTCCTCTTGTCGTGCGTATCGGATGGGCCTACCTGCTCATGTATTTCTTTCTTCTGCTTGTGTTTGCTGCTCCGGCATACATACTGTCTTTCGTGGAGTCCATGGAGGTTCATCTTTTCGCGTTTATATTCTGCAAGAACATTCTCAACATATATTACATGTTTCTCATGTATCATCTCATGGGATATGTACTGCTCCAGTATCATCTGGAGCTCGGATATTCCGTGGACTACGAGGACTTCGAGGACATCGGCAAAAATGAATACGATACGCCGGAGGAATCCTCTCCGGAAGTGATCCGCATAGAACTGCTGTTGCAGGAAGGACGGCTGGACGAAGCGTTGTCCATACTGCGGAGCAAGGCCAATACCGGAGAACTCGCCGATGTCGAGCTGGCCGGAAAGTATCATGAGCTGCTCAAAATCAAGAGCGACTTCAAAGAGATGTGCGCTTTTGCCCCGTATTACATGAAAAATCTGCTTGCGGCCGGAAAAATCAGGGATTGCGTGCGGATATACGAAGACTGCGCGGCGCAGAATGCCGGGTTTCTGCCCGGCGCGGCGGTTGCGCCGGATCTTGGGGAAGAGCTGGAGGCGGCGGGGAAGTATCGTGAAGCTCTGAAGCTGTATGGCGGTTTTCTGCGAACATATCCTCAGGACGGAAAACTCGGCGAAATATGTCTGAGGGCGGCTATTTTGCTGAACGAACGCATGGCCAGCCGCGACAGGGCGCGCAAGCTTCTCGAGGCGGCTATGGCCCGGATTCCTGAATCTCCGGTGCAGGAGAGGATCGCCAACTATCTGAAAAATTCCTTGTGAGGCAGATCTGGTCAGCCGCTGCGGAGGGCGCTTTGTGCCAGTATGGCTTCCTGGCTGTGAGGATATCTCGCGGCGAGAAGACGCAGGCAGAGCACGCCGCGTTCGTCATTGCCGGAGCGGCGCAGACCATGGGCAAGTTGCAGGAGCAGCGCCGGTATTTGGGGCGTGCCGGGGGCGCGGCGGATAATCAGGGCCACGGCTTTCTCCAGTTCTCCCCACTGTTCCTGACGGGACAGGAAGGAGGCCAGGGATGCCAGCCGTTCCGGCCGTTCCGGCCAGGCGTTTCGCCGGACCAGTTCCTGATACACAGCAAGGGCTTCGGAGTCCGAACCGGCGGCCGCGAGACGCTCCAGAAGATTTTGTCCGTATCGCGCCATGGCCGGCACGTCGGTCCGTGCTTTGGCAATGGCGAAAAGCTGCTGGTGGGCGCGCAGGTGATGCGGGTCCTGGCGGACCACATCCTGCAAAATTTCTTCGGCGCGTTCAAAGCGGAGCTCCCGCATGGCGAGCAAGGCGTCGGCGAAAAGCGTTTCGGTCAGATCCGCAGGCTGCTCCTCGGGATCGGCAGCGTCCACTTTCACGGCCAGAAAGCGTCGCAGGACAAAGCCTATGGCCGCTCCGCCGAGCAGTCCGCCTACATGGGCCATGTAGGCGACATTGTTTGTCTCCCCGTATTGCAGGTTGTTAAACAGCTCATAGCCTATCCACAGAGGAAGCAGGAGCATGGCCGGCACGCGCAGGTAGTTGAAGTAGAAACCCAGCATGAGAAAGATTTTGATCCGTTGCATGCCGTAGAGAGTGGTGATGGCTCCCATGATTCCGGCGATGGAGCCGGACGCGCCCACCAGAGTGCTTATGGTCTGGCCAGGAAGGGTGCCCAGAAAAAGTCCGGCCGCGCACAGGCCGCCGCCGAGATACACCAGGGCGAGTACCAGTGCGCCGCATCCCTGCTCCAGCAGGCAGCCGGCCAGCCATAAAAAGATCATGTTGCCCAGCAGGTGATCCCAGCCTCCATGTAAAAACATATGCGTGAAAAATTGGGACCACCGGGGATTGTCCGTCGAAAGGCCGAAGCGGGCACTGACCGTTTTTTGCAGCAGATTTTCGTATCTGTCTCTGTTCTTCTTCCATGTGGGATACTCTTCAGCCGTATGCGGGATGATTTCCCCACGAGTGAGCTTCCATTCGAAGTCCTTGTCCCGCTTCATGAGAAAGAATTTTTCTTCGGGCGAGATGTTTTTTTCTTCGATATTCCCCTTATACGATTTGTAGAAGGAGAATTCCATGTCGAGAAGGCCTGACTCCACATAATACTCAATGGCCATTTCATGATACAGATCGTCATTTCTTTGAAAAAGAAGGAACACGGCGACATTTATGAGAACAAGGCATAATGTGCAGTATGGAAATGTGCGCAGAGTTATTTTTCTGTAAAGAGGGATGATCATGCTTTTCTCGTGTATTTCTGTGTTCCGGACATGAGATGCCTTTCAAAATTTCCATGGAAATTTCAATAACCATTCGGGAGTGTTTTGGCTCTCGCCCGGGCATTGCTGCCCGTGCCCCTGACATCCGCCGGAGAAATGATCTGCCGCGCCGTGAACGAAACTTTCCGGCATGACAATTGACATCGGGACTGTCAGTAACTACCTGCCTGCCTCACAACAAGGAGGATATTATGTTTGAACTGGCCAAGGCTGCCAAAGAGCAGCTGGATATGCACTTCGCGGGAAAGGAAGTTTCCCCGATCCGGGTTTACATGGCGGCAGGCTGAGGCGGACCTCGCTTGGCGCTTGCTCTGGATGAGCAAAAGGATACAGATGTCGTACACGAGGTCGAAGGGTACACCTTCCTTGTCGAAAAGTCCCTGATGGGCGAGGCCAAATCCATTTCCGTGGAATTCCACCCGCATATGGGTTTCAACGTCAACTCCGCGCTCAAGATGCAGAATGCGGGCGGCGGGTGCAGCTCCTGCACGTCCTGCGGCTAGAGAACGCGTATTCATCATAACTTCAGGAGACAGGGATGTCCGGGCTGCCGGGTGTCCCTGTTTTTTGATGCCCGGCCTGCCGCCTTGAGGCTGTGCCGCCGGGTGTGCAAGGTTCTTGCGGAAGCCATCTCCCGGGCTTTCCATCATTCACTGTGAGGAACATATGCATATCGGTCCTTATTCGTTCGAGGAGTTCAAACGTCTTGCGGAGAATTTTCACGGATACGCGGCCCCCGGCCTGCTTGTGGGCGGCTATATGGTCGAACTGGCCAAGCGCCATCTCCCGGAGGGCACTCTCTTCGAGGCCGTGGTCGAGAGCCGCAAGTGCCTGCCCGATGCCGTGCAGCTTCTGACTTTGTGCAGCACGGGCAACAACTGGATGAAGATCCATAACCTTGGACGGTACGCCGTTTCCCTCTTCGACAAGCACACCGGCGAGGGCGTGCGGGTCAGCATCGATCCGGCCCGGCTTGCGGTCTTTCCGGAAATCGAGGCTTGGTTTCTGAAGAAAAAGCCCAAGAAGGATCAGGACGAGGCTCGTCTGCTGAGGGAAATCGAGGCCGCGGGAGAGAACCTCTGCAAGGTGGAGGCGATGACCATCAAGCGTCGTTTCCTGGGCCATTCGCATATGAAAGAGATAGGCGTGTGTGCTCTGTGCGGCGAGGCTTATCCTACGGACGACGGTCCCATCTGCCGCGGCTGCCAGGGGGAGGCTCCCTATGTGACGGTAGGGCGGACGGTCAAAGCCGTTTCTCCGGTGCGGGTGGTGCCGGTGGAAGAAGCCGTGGGAGAGCAGGCTGCGCACGACATGACCCGCATAGAGCCGGGCGTGTTCAAGGGGCCGGAGTTCAAGGCCGGGCAGCGGATTACCGTGGGCGACATCTGCCGGCTGCAACAGATGGGGCGTTTCCATGTGGCCGTACAGGGCGGCTCGGCCTCCACGGAAGGACTGGTGCACGAGAACGAGGCGGCGGAACAGTTCGCCCGGCGCATGGCCGGACTGGGGGTGACCTACAGTCTGCCTCCGCACGAAGGAAAGATCGATTTTATGGCCGGTATCGACGGCCTGTTCTGCGTCGATGTGGAGCGGATGCGATGTTTCAACATGATTCCCGAGATCATGGCGGCCTCGCGCCAGGATGGAGCGGTGGTCTCCAAGGGCGACAAGCTGGCTGGCACGCGGGCCATACCGCTTCATATCAGTTCCGAACGTCTGGGGGAGGCGCTGCATGTGCTCGGCAGTGAACCTCTCTTTCGCGTGTTGCCGCTGCGACAGGCCAAGGTGGGCATTCTGGTGACCGGCACCGAAGTGTTTCAGGGCGTCATTGAGGACAGGTTCATTCCCGTGATCACGGCCAAGGCCAGGCAGTACCGCTGCACGGTGGTCAAATCCGTCATCGCCCCCGACGACCGGGAGGCTATCGCCTCGGCGGTTGCGGACATCCGTGAGGCGGGCGCGGACCTGCTGGTAACCACGGGAGGACTGTCTGTGGACCCCGACGACGTCACCCGGCAGGCTCTGCTCGAGGCCGGACTGACGGATGTGCTGCACGGCGTTCCGGTACTGCCCGGGGCCATGAGCCTCATGGGCAGGCTTCCCGGCCGCGACGGCTGGATGCAGGTTCTCGGTGTGCCCGCCTGCGCGCTCTATTTCAAGACGACATTTCTGGATCTTGTGCTGCCGCGTATGCTGGCCGGGCGGGAAATCACCCGCGCGGAACTCTCCCGCATGGGCGAAGGCGGTTTTTGTCTGGCCTGCAAAGTATGCACATACCCCAAGTGCCAGTTCGGAAAGTAAGTGGTGGCGGCCTTTATGGAGGGGTGAGGGAAATTCTGAGGCCCTCCGGCAGGTGCCCGCAGAGTTCGGGGATTGCATAAGACCCGCAGGACTCCGGTCATGCTGCAGTATGACCGGAGTCTGCAGGTTCGGGGTCAGTTCAGGTTATCTGGGCGCCCGGGCCAGGTCGATGCCGAGAGCGTCGGCGACGCCTTTGCCATAGGCAGGGTCGGCCTTCAGGCAATTGGAGATATGCCGGATTTTGACCTCTTCCGGGGCATCCCCATGCTGCCGGAGCGGTTGGCGGCAACTAGGCGATGAGCCGTACAAAAGGGGGCTCAACACCAAAATACATCTGGCCGTGGATGCGCATGGCATGCCGCTCAGAGTTGTTGTTACAGAAGGTACCAGAGCTGATTGCAAGGAAGCGTGTGCATTGATTGATGGCTTGAGCGCGGAGATGCTTTTGCCTGGTCGCGGATATGACAGCAATGAACTTACAGACAAGGCTGTTGAGTCCGGCTGCCAGTCCGTCATCCCGCCCAGAAAAAATCGCAGGGAACAGCGCGACTATGACAGAGAACTGTACCGTGTACGGCACCTGGTCGGGAACGCCTTTCTTCACCTCAAGAGATGGCGTGGCATCGCCACGTGTTATGCAAAACGAAGCCTCTCCTTCCTTGCCGCCGTGCAAATCAGGTGTATCTCATTGTGGGCAGAAATAATTTGACGGCACTATCTAAAAAAGTCCTCCCAAGGACAATTTCAGGGCGCGGGATTTGTTTCGCGGTTACGGCAGCGGATCACGCTGCCGCATTTCAAAGTTGAGATGCTCTAAATGCTCTCATCCTCCTGTCCGCGCTGATTTTCTTTCATTTCAAAACCATCGCCGGTGAGTTCGTCGTCACAGTCTCCGTCGTGATCGCCCCGGCGTTCCTCTTCTTCGCGGATGACCCGGCGCAGGACCTTGCCCACAATGGATTTGGGCAGCTCGTCCCGGAACTCCACCTGTTTGGGCACCTTGTAATTGGCCAGTTTTTCCCGGCAGAAGGCCAGCACTTCGGCCTTGGTCAGGGTGTATCCTTCCCGCAGCACGATATAGGCCTTGATGATTTCTCCTCTGGTCCGGTGGTTGATGCCCACGCTCACGGCTTCCTTGACGGCCGGGTGCTCGTGCAGGACCTCGTCGATTTCCCGCGGATAGACGTTGTATCCCCCGGTGATGATGAGATCTTTCTTGCGGTCCACGATGAAGAAATAGCCCTCTTCGTCCATGTAGGCGATGTCGCCGGTGTAGAGCCAGCCGTTTCTGAGCACGGATGCCGTTTCATCGGGCCGGTTCCAATAACCGCCCATGACCTGGGGGCCGCGGATGACAAGTTCGCCGATCTTGCCCGGAGGCAGGGGCACGGAGCCCACGTCCATATCCACAATGGCCGCGTCCGTATCGGGAAAGGGCAGGCCGATGGAGCCGTTCTTGTTCACCCCGAGCAGCGGATTCAGGTGCGTGATGGGCGAGGCTTCGGTCAGTCCGTACCCCTCCACGATGCGCGCCCCGGTCAGTTTGTTGAATTTTTCCATGACCGGGACGGGCATGGGGGCCGAGCCGGAAATACAGTAGCGCACCGAGGACAGGTCGTAGCGGGCCAGATTCTTCTGCTGGAGCAGGGCCACGAATATGGACGGAGCGCAGGGGAAGATGGTCGGGCGCTTTTTGCTGATGGTCTTCAGCACGTCCGCGGGGGTGAATTTGGGCACGGGAATGAGGGTCGCGCCGATGAGCATGCCAAAATTGACGCACACCGTCAGGCCGTAAATATGAAAGAACGGCAGCAGGCCCAGGATGACCTGTCCGGTTTCCCGCTCTTCCGAGATGCCGTGCAGCACAGCCTGGCACTGTCTCGCGTTGCACAAGAGATTGGCGTGGGTCAGCATCACGCCCTTGGATACGCCGGTGGTGCCGCCGGTGTATTGCAGCAGGGCCAGATCTTTCTGCGGATCAATAGGATGGGGCGGCTCCACGGCCGTGCGCGCGAGCAGGCTTTTCCAGGATGCAACGCCGGAAGAGCCGTAAGGAATGTCGGGCAGCCGGTGTTCACGCCGGGATTTGAACATGTAGAGCAGATTCAGCGGGAAGCGCAGACAGTCGGATATGGACGTGATGAAGATGCGTTCGAGCCCCAGACGCGGGCGCAGGCTGTCTATGCGATTCCAGAGCAGATCGAGGGTGATGAGGGTGGCGGCCCCGGAATCGTTGAAGTGATGAACCAGCTCCTTTTCCATGTACAGGGGGTTGGTCATGACCACCACGGCTCCGAGCCGGAGACAGGCCCAATAGCTGATGACGGCCTGGGGACAGTTGGGGAGCATGATGGCTACCCGGTCGCCGGGCCGGACGCCGGATCTTCTCAGGTTGGTGCCGGTCAGATCCACCAGAACCTTGAGCTTTCTGTAGCTTACGCGCCAGTTGTTGAAGATCAGGGCCGTGCGTTCGGGATGGCGTTCAGCCGCGCGGGCCAGTATCTCGTACATGCTGATATGTTCGTAGCTCAGATTGGCCGAGACTTCCTTGTCGTAATGCTGGAGCCAGACGCGGCTTATTCCTTTGTCGATCATGATCTTTCCTCGAAAGATGTCCGGTTGAGGCGTTGCGTGCGGGACGGCCGTAGTCGGCGTGATGCGCCGGTTGGAGTGCCACGCGGCGTTTTGACCCGCGGAGCCGTGGCTTCCGCCACGCCGCTCTATCGGGCGCAAGGGGCGGTGGCAAGCCGGAGGCCGCGCAGTCTGGGCAGCATATCCGGTTCCAGACGCACGTCATGGCGGGGCAGCCGGTCCCAGGAGAAAAAGGGAACCAGCTGGAGCGGGGAGAGGGACCCGGGGCGGGGCAGCAGCCCGGCCCGGCAGGCCAGATAACCCGTCACGGCTTCGGGGCGGATTCCGGCTTCCCGCAGGCTTTTCAGGGTCAGGGCCTGGTGGCGTTTGGCCAGACGTTCGCCCTCATGGTCAAGCAGAAGGGGCACGTGGGCGTACCGGGGAAGGGGGGCCTTCATCAGGCGGAGAATGAGCATCTGCCGGGGCGTGCTGGGCAGAATGTCCCGGCCGCGTACGACCAGCGTGATCCGCTGGTCCGCGTCATCCACGGCCGCGGCCAGCTGATAGGAGATGACGCCGTCCGAACGGCGCAGGGGGAAATCTCCGCCGCATTCCGCCCACCCGAAATGCGCCGGCCCGCGTGCCAGATCGGTGAACCGTGTATCTTCTCCGCCGTGCAGGCGCAGGCAGGCCCGGCGGCCTTCCCGCTCGCGCAGGCGACGTTCCGCATCGGTCAGGCCCAGGCATGTACCGGGATAGACCGGCCCCATGTCTTCGGCGTGCGGGGCCGAGGCCATGGATTTCAGCTCCTTGCGGGTACAGTAGCAGGGATAGGCGAGCCCGTCGCGCATAAACGTGCCAAGGACCTCGGCGTACCGTTCGAGGCGGGTGCTCTGGGTGTAGAGAGCTCCCGGCGGACCTTCGTCCCAGTCAAGCCCCAGCCAGTCCAGATCGCGCATGATTTCCGCCGCGTATTCCGGGCGGGAGCGGTCCGGGTCGATGTCTTCCATGCGCAGGACGAGGACTCCTCCGGCCGCCCTGACGGCCAGCCAGCAGAGCAGAAAGGACCAGGCGTTACCCAGGTGCAGATGTCCCGTGGGGCTCGGGGCCAGACGCCCGCGCACGCGAAAAGGGAGGGCTTCCGGGGAACTTTCCGCCGACGGGTCGGCGCGTTGGGAGGAGATACGGGCTTGCGGCATTCTGCTTTCGGAAATCGGCGTTACCCGGCGTTTTTCACACTTCCAAAAAAGCAAAGGCCGCATGGCGGCCTTTGAAATTCGCCCGGACCAGCCGGGGTCAGCTTTTCTTTTCCGTATCGGAGGTTTCGGATTTGGCCGTGACGTCGATTTCCTCGGGTTCGTTGGTCGCCTTCTTGAAATTCTTGATGGCCTTGCCCATGCCCGCTCCGATTTCAGGCAGTTTGTTGGCGCCGAAAATGATCAGGACGATGACCAGAATGATAAGTAGTTCCGGAATGCCGATGCCGAACATGTTTTGCCTCCTCGGGAATGGTTGGTGCCCTATACACTCGGGGACTTCGGGAGGTCAACTTGAAGAAAAATCTTGGTTTTCGGGCGGATGGAATGTATCTGAAATCTTCGCGGCGAGGACGCTGAAACGCGATGGTCACAAACGGACATACGAGCCCGATCAGGCTGTCGGGCCGGGGTTGCAGACACTGGATGGGAGAGCGCTGCCTGTACGAGGAGCACCTCAATCCCGGTCTGCGCCGGAATTTCCGCTGCACCGTGCTTGAGGGCTGGGAAAAAATTCTGGAAGAACATGTGGCCCGCTCGGAATGTTTCGGGCTCACCGCAGAGGAAGCCGGGAGCATCTGGGAGCGTATGGCGGTCTGCCTCGAGGAACGCTGGGAATGCCCGGATTTCCGGCCAGACGGCGAAGCTTCCGGCCCTTCGTGCGCGCTGCTTGCGGGAGATTTGTGCCTCTTGCGGCTGCCGCCCTGTACGGGCCGGTGCCGGCGGTATGAACGTTGACGACGCGGAAGGAGAACGGCTTGATGATGGTGCATTTTCCCTGGCTGCATCCCGGCCTGATTCACGGCCCCTTGCCGGAGGGCGTCGTTCTGTTCGATCCCGGCGTGGAACTGGCTTCGGAATTTCCCCGCTGGCGGCCGGAAAATCTGCCCCTGAGCGGGGCATGCGCGCGGCGGCTGGCGAGCGAATATGTGGATTTCGCCCAGGGACTGTCCAGAATTTCGGATTTGCGCCCCTATGAAGCCGCCGGGCTGGAGGATTTCTACACGGACACGGGCATGGATATCCGGTCCAGGCTGCGGGAAAAGGCGGCTCCCGAGGCCGCATCCGCCGATGACCGCCGCAGGCGGGCGCAGGTCGCGCTGACTCTGGCTTTGTCCCGCGAAGAGCAGTTCGCGGCCCTGCACGGACAGGAAGACCGTCTGGCGCGGGCACAGGGAGGTTTTGCCGCATCCCTGGGCCTTGAGGACGGCGATGCGTTTGCGGATCAGGGCGTGGCTGACGCGCTGATTTTTCCCCGGGCGGGTTCCGATCTGCCCTGGCGGGGCATGTTCGGGCCGCTTCTCTGTCTTGTCCCTGAGGGAACCCGGTTTTTCGTTTCGGATCCGGATGTGGCCGGAGAACTTCTCTCTCTCGGGCTGCCCCGTGAAGCGGGCGCCGGTGGCGAGGACTTCATTCACCTGCGCGTGTCTCCCCACGATCTGGAGCCTGCCGGCGATGCGAGCCTGTCCGCCGTCATCGTGGTCCGGCCTTCTGAACCCTAACCAGTAGCGGGTGGTTATGAGCAAGGAAAAGCTTGGCATGCGCGTGAAGCGCTTCCGGGAGATGAACGAGATCACTCTGGAGCAGCTGGCCGAACGCACCGGTCTGTCCCTTTCTTTCCTGAAGTCCCTGGAGGAAGACTCCGTATATCCGTCTTTGGGGCCGCTTCTTAAAGTCGCCCGCGGTCTTGGCGTGCGCATGGGCACCTTTCTGGACGACGAACTGGGCCAGGACCCGCTGGTGGTGCGCCTCGGGGGCCGGGTGGAAGATATGGCCATGCAGGCCCAGAAGGGCAGTTCCACGGATACCCGGTACTATTCTCTGGGCAGGGGCAAGACGGACCGCAGAATGGAACCGTTTTTCGTGGAGCTTCTGCCCGTGGCCGAAGCCGGACGCAAACTTTCCACCCACGAGGGCGAGGAGTTCATCGTGGTGCAGGAGGGCGCGGTGGAGGTCATCTATGGCGGCGAGACCATCATTCTCTCCAAAGGGGACTCCATCTATCTCAACTCCGTTGTGCCGCACCATGTGGGCTGTAGCGGTGACGCGCCCGCTTCCATCTACGCGGTACTGTATTTTCCGGAATAGCGGGCAATCAGGGGGAGAAGCATGCACAAGCCTGTGTTACGCGACATGACTCTGGGGCAGATTCTGGACGAGGCCGTCGCGCAGTATCCGGAGAATGAGGCCGTGGTCTATGTGGATCGCGATTTCCGCATGACCTACCGGGATTTCGGCGCCCTGGTGGACAATCTGGCCAAGGGGCTCATGGCCATGGGCGTGGGCAAGGGGGAGAAAGTGGCCGTGTGGGCCACCAACGTGCCGTACTGGGTGGCTCTGCAATTCGCCACGGCCAAGGTCGGCGCGGTGCTGCTGACGGTGAACACCCATTACAAGAAGGCGGAACTGGAATACCTGATCAGACATTCCGAATGCGAGAATCTGGTGGTCATCGATTCCTTCCGGGACACAGACTATATTCAGGTGGTCTACGACCTGCTGCCGGAACTCAGGACACAGGAGCGGGGCTATCTGCGCACCGAAAAATTTCCCGACCTGAAACGGGTTTTCTTTCTCGGCCCGGAAAAGCACCGGGGCATGTATTCCATGCCGGAACTCCTGGCCCTGAGCCGCATGACTTCCGAGGAGGATTACCGGAAGCGGCAGGACAGTCTGGACCCGCACGACGTGGTGAACATGCAGTACACCTCCGGCACCACGGGTTTTCCCAAGGGCGTCATGCTGACCCATCACAACATCGGCAACAACGGTTTCTGGATCGGTGAAAACCAGCGTTTCACCTCCAAGGACCGGGTCTGCCTGCCAGTCCCTCTGTTTCACTGCTTCGGCTGCGTGCTGGGCGTGCTGGCCGCCGTCACGCACGGGGCCACGCTGGTCATTCTGGAAGGATTCAGCCCCCTTCTGGTGCTGTCCGCCGTGGAAGAGGAAAAATGCACGGCCCTGTACGGAGTGCCCACCATGTTCATCGCCGTGCTCGAACACCGCACCTTCGCCCGCTACGACCTCTCGTCCCTGCGCACGGGCATCATGGCCGGCTCGCCCTGTCCGGTGCCGGTCATGGAAAAGGTCATGGACGCCATGCACATGCGGGAAGTGACCATCTGCTACGGCCTGACCGAGGCCTCGCCGGTCATGACCCAGACCCGGGTGCACGACTCCCTGGCTCAGCGGACCCAGACCGTGGGCCGGGCCATGCCGGAAGTGGAGGTGCGCATCCTCGACCCCGATACGGGCGAGGAAATGCTTCCGGGCGAGCAGGGGGAAGTCTGCTGCCGGGGCTACAACGTGATGAAGGGATATTTCAACAACCCCGATGCCACTGCCCAGGCCATCGACCCCGACGGCTGGCTGCATTCCGGCGACCTCGGCACCATGGACAAGGACGGCTACGTGACCATCACCGGCCGTCTGAAGGACATGATCATCCGCGGCGGGGAAAACGTCTATCCACGGGAGATCGAGGAATTTCTCTACCGCATGGAAGGCATCAAGGATGTCCAGGTGGTGGGTGTGCCCAGCCGCAAGTTCGGCGAGGAAGTGGGCGCTTTCATCATATTGAAGGACGGCTTCGACTATGCTGTGGAAGATATCCGGGATTTCTGCCGGGGGCAGATTTCCCGGTACAAGATACCGAAATATATTGCTTTTATCGACGAGTATCCGATGACGGCCAGCGGCAAGATTCAGAAATACAGGTTGCGCGAACTGGCGGCCCAGTATTTCCCGGAGGCCATGAAATAGCCATGCCCGGACGTGACACCCCGGCGTCTTCGCCCGGATGCGGCGTCCGGCCGGTCCGGGGGCTGGTCTTTGACTGCGACGGCGTGCTTTTCGACACGCGCGACGTGAACCGTTTCTATTATAACCACATTCTCGAAAAACTGGGGCTTGCCCCCATGACGGCCGAAGAAGAAGACTACTCCTTCATGCACACGGTGGATGTGTCCCTGGCCCGTCTTGTCCCGGCGGAGCTCATGCCCAGACTGCCCGAGGTCGTGGGGCACATGACCTATGACGAGTTCATCGACCGCATGATCCCGGAACCGGGGCTCGGGGACCTGCTCGAATCCCTCCAGATAAGGGGCGTGCGTATGGCCGTGAACACCAACCGCAAGAACTCCATGGAGAAGGTGCTGGAGCGGTTTCATCTGACCGGGTTTTTCTCCCCGGTCATGACGGCGGCCAAGGTGTCCCGGCCCAAGCCCCATCCCGAGGGGTTGCTGCGCATTGCCGAAGAATGGGGAATGCCCGTGGAACACATGGCCTATCTCGGCGATTCGAGCGTGGACCAGGATGCCGCCAGGGGAGCGGGAGTGCCCTTCTGGGCGTATAAAAATCGCGGACTGCGGGCGGAACTCCATGTGGACAGCTTCCATGAACTGCGGCAATGGCTTGAGAGCGTTGGCCAATAATCGATTGCAAAGGAGACTTCATGCCTGTTTTTTCCAGCCTGCTGGCGGCGGCTTTCTATGTGGCGGACAGCGTGCTGACTTTGTACTTCTGGATAGTGCTGGTGTCGGCGGCCATGAGCTGGATCAATCCCGATCCGTACAACCCCATTGTCCGGGGCATCCGCACTCTGACGGAGCCGGTCTTTTACCGCGTCCGCAAGGCGTTGCCTTTCTCTTACGCGGGCGGCATGGATTTTTCCCCGGTGGTGGTCCTGCTGGGCATCAAGTTCATACAGGTTTTCATGGGCCAGCTTGTGGCCCGGATGGCGATATAAAGACATGTCCGGCCGTCCCGTGTGCGTCGTTCCCGCCAAAGGCGGCTGGCGGATTTCCGTCTGGGTGCAGCCGGGGGCGAAGAAGACGGAGTTCGCGGGTATGCACGGTGAACATGTGAAAATCCGCCTCCAGGCTCCGGCAGTGGACAACAAGGCCAACACCGCGCTGACTTTTTTCGTGGCCGAGGCTCTGGGTCTGCGGCCGCGTCAGGTGACGATCGAATCCGGACACGGCGCCCGGAAGAAAAGTCTGGTCGTACACGCCGAAGAGGAGCCGGACTGGAATCTTTTTTCCGCCGGAGATACGGCAAACCTCAACTAAGGAGACGTCCTATGGAACAGCAAGACCTCGAACTCATTGCGGCGAATCTGGCGCACGACGAGGAACTCAGGGCTCTGTGGGAAGCGCATGTCGGTTTTGAAAAGGCTCTGGAACGCTACTCTGGAAAGGCCGCGCTTTCCCCTGCGGAAGAGCTGGAAGTGAAGGAATACAAGAAGAAGAAACTGGCCGGGAAAACCCGCATCCAGGGACTGCTCGAAAAATATAAACGCCAGGAGGGATAGACGGCCATGATGCTCACCGGCGCCCGGATCCTGATGGAATGCCTGAAGCGGGAAGGTGTTGACCTCATTTTCGGTTTTCCCGGAGGTGCGGTCATCGACGTATACGACGAGCTCCCGAATCATCCGTTCAGACATATCCTGGTCCGTCACGAACAGGCCGCCGTGCATGCGGCCGACGGGTATGCCAGGGCATCGGGCAAGGTGGGCGTATGCCTGGTGACTTCCGGTCCCGGAGCGACCAATACCGTGACCGGTATCGCCACGGCCTACATGGACTCCATTCCGCTGGTCGTGATCACCGGCCAGGTGCCCACGCATCTCATCGGCAACGACGCCTTTCAGGAAGCCGATATCGTGGGCATCACCCGTTCGTGCACCAAGCACAACTATCTGGTGAAGAATGTGGCGGAGCTGGCCGCGACCATCAAACAGGCCTTCTATATAGCAAGGACGGGGCGGCCGGGCCCCGTCCTCATCGACCTGCCCAAGAACGTGATCACCGCGTCCACGGAATTTTCCTATCCCGAGACCATCCACATCCGCAGCTACAATCCCAACTACAGCCCCAACCGCAAGCAGCTGCGCAAGGCCGCTGAACTCATCGCCCAGGCCGAACGGCCGGCCATTTACGCCGGAGGGGGCGTCATCTCGTCCGACAGCGCCGCCGAACTGGTCCGCTTGGCGGAACTCTGTCAGTGTCCGGTGACCACCACGCTGATGGGGCTTGGGGCTTTTCCCGGCGACCATCCCCTGTGGCTCGGCATGCTTGGCATGCACGGCACCTATACGGCCAACATGGCCGTGAACAGCTGCGACGTGCTCATTTCCGTGGGCGCCCGCTTTGACGACCGGGTCACGGGCCGGGTCAGCGCCTTCGCCGCCGGAGCCAGGATCATCCATATCGACATCGATCCCACGTCCATCAGCAAGAACGTGGTGGTGCACGTGCCCGTCGTGGCCGACTGCAAGCTGGGGCTTCAGGGGCTCATCGAGGAAGCGGACAGGATTTCCGGCGTGGACTGGGCCGCCAAGCACGAAAAATGGAACGCCGCCCTGGCGGAAATGCGCGCCGTTCATCCCCTGGGCTACGGAAAGACTGGGGAGCGGATCAAACCGCAGCAGGTGGTGGAAAAGATTTTCGAGATTTCTCGGGGCGAGGCCATCATCACCACCGAAGTGGGCCAGAACCAGATGTGGGCCGCACAGTTCTACACATACCGCAAGCCGCGCACTCTGCTCACGTCGGGCGGGCTCGGAACCATGGGCTACGGATTCCCGGCGGCCATCGGCGCGCAGCTGGCCTTTCCCGACAGGCTGGTGGTGGATGTGGCCGGTGACGGCTCCATCCAGATGAACATCCAGGAGCTGGCCACGGCGGTCAGCTATCAAGTGCCGGTCAAGATCGTCATTCTGAACAACGGCTATCTGGGCATGGTCCGGCAGTGGCAGGAGCTTTTTTACAAGAAGAACTACTGCTCCACCTGTCTGCACGCCAATCCGGATTTTGTGGCTCTGGCCAGAGCATACGGAGCCGAGGGCTTTCTGGTGGAAAAGTCCGAAGAGCTGGAGTCCACCCTGCGGGCGGCCTTTGCCCATCCCGGTCCGGTGGTGGTCGACGTGCGCGTGGAGCCCGAGGAAAATGTCGCGCCCATGGTGCCGGCCGGAGCGGCCCTGGCGGAAATGCTTTTGGTTTAGGAGGCTCGCGTGAGACATGTGCTGTCCATTCTGGTGGAGAACGAGCCGGGCGTACTGTCCCGCGTGGCGGGTCTTTTCAGCGGCCGGGGATTCAATATCGAATCACTGAACGTGGGGCCGACCCTGGAGCCGGGCGTTTCGCACATCACCATCTGTACCATCGGCGACGAACAGATCATCGAGCAGATCATGAAGCAGCTGCACAAGCTCATCACCGTGATTAAGGTTGTGGATCTGACCCACCAGCAGGCCGTGGAGCGGGAGATCGTGCTGATGAAAGTCGGAGCCGACGACGCCAAGCGCGCGGAGGTGCTGCGTATCGCCGATATTTTCCGGTGCAAGGTGGTGGATGTCAGCCCCACGGAGCTGACTCTGGAACTGACGGGGGACCGGAACAAGATCAAGGCTGTGGTCGCGCTGCTGCAACGCTTCGGAGTGAAGGATTTCGTGCGCGCCGGGACCGTGGCCATGCGCCGCAGCATGCAGCTTGCGGACTGATATCCCGGCGCGGGAATTGTGCCGGCAATATTTTTTCGGGCGGGCGGCATGTTGCGCGGCCGGACCGCCCGTTTTCATTACGACAAGGGAGCAGTCATGAAAGTGTATTACGAAAAGGACGCGGACCTGAACACACTCAAGGACAAGGTGGTGGCCATCATCGGCTATGGCAGCCAAGGTCACGCCCACGCCCAGAACCTGCGCGATTCCGGAGTGCGGGTGGTGGTCGGCCAGCGTCCGGGCGGGGCCAACTGGCAGCTGGCCCGGGAGCACGGCTTCGAACCCGTCACCGCGGCTGAAGCGGCCAAAAAGGCGGACCTGATTCAGATTCTGGTGCAGGATCAGTATCAGCCCAAAGTATACGAGGAAGAAATTCTGCCCAACCTGTCCGCGGGCAAAACCCTGGTCTTCGGACACGGCTTCAACATCCATTACAACCAGATTGTTCCGCCCAAAGATGTGGATGTGGTCATGATCGCGCCCAAGGGGCCGGGGCACCTGGTGCGCCGCGAGTTCGAGAAGGGCGGCGGCGTGCCCTGCCTGGTCGCCGTTCACCAGGACGCCACGGGCCAGGCACTGGCCAAGGCCCTGGCTTACGCCGCAGGCATCGGCGGCACCCGTTCCGGCGTGCTCGAGACCTCTTTCGCCGAAGAAACCGAGACGGATCTGTTCGGCGAGCAGGCGGTCCTGTGCGGCGGCGTCAGCGAGCTGGTCCGGGCCGGATTCGAAACCCTGGTACAGGCCGGATACCAGCCGGAAATCGCCTTTTTCGAGTGCATGCACGAGCTCAAACTCATCGTGGATCTGCTGTATGAGGGCGGGTTCAAGAAGATGCATCATTCCATCAGCGACACGGCCGAATACGGCGATTACGTCACCGGGCCGCGCGTCATCAACGCCGAGTCCCGCAAGGCCATGCGCGCCGTGCTGGAGGAAATTCAGGACGGCACCTTCGCCCGGAACTGGATTCTGGAAAACAAGGCCGGGCTGCCGTCGTTTCTGGCCAAGCGCCGCCGCAGCCACCAGCATCAGGTGGAGCGGGTCGGTGACGAACTGCGCAGCATGATGGCCTGGCTGAAAAAATAGGAAAGGGCGGTTTGAAACCGCCCTCTTTGTTCGCATCTCCGCCTTTGTTTTTATCCGCATTTCGAGAGAATCCCATGTCCGCACCCACCAAACTCCGGCGGAACAGCGCTGCCGGAAAGCCGCCGAAAACGCCATGATTCTTTCCTCCAGCCAGATCAGGGCGCTGAAGGAGCGCAACGACGAGGAACTGCGCAAGGGCAGGCACGCCAAGTACGGCTATCCGGCGCATACCATTCAGGACCTGCTTCAGACTCTGGAAGCCACAAAGAAGGAAAAGAAGAAGTGGAAGCAGCTGGCTCAGGACCGGGGGCGCGCCCTGCAGGAAATAGCCGCGCTGACGCAGGGTGTCATGCCCTCGGCCGGGGAAGATCTCTGACGTTCCGGGCCCGGCGCTTTTCCGCCACGACGGCGATGACGTGACTCAGTATGTTCCAGTCCACGGGCTTTGGAATATAGCCGTCCATGCCGCTTCTCAGGAATCTCTCCCGGTCGCCGCTCATGGCGCAGGCGGTCAGCGCAATGATGGGGATGGTCCGTACGCGCTCGAACTCGGGCAGCAGACGGATGTGCCGGGTGGCCTCGATACCGTCCATGCCCGGCATCTGCACGTCCATGAGCACCATGTCGTAGGCGCCCGATTTGACTTCCTCCAGAAGGGTCAGGCCGTTGGCCACACAGTGCACCCGGTGCCCCTTCTTTTCCAGAAGCCGGGTGATGGCCAGTTGATTGATCTGGTCGTCCTCGGCCACCAGAAATCTCAGGGGGCTGGAAGAAGTCTGTATGGCTTTTTCCGCTTCCGCGCGCTGCTCGTAGTGACGCGCGATGTCCAAGGGCAGGGAAATGCATATTTCCGTACCTTCCCCCGGAGCGCTGGAAATGGCCAGATTCGCGTTCATGAGATGTATCAGCCGCCGGACAATGGCCAGTCCGAGCCCGACGCCAGCATGACTTCTGGACGCACTGCCCTCGACCTGGGTGAAGGAATCGAAAATCTTGTCCTGCATGGAGCCCGGAATGCCGGCTCCCGTATCCGTCACGGTGATCAGCAGGCGGCAGTGTTCCGTGGTTTTGCGCAGGCAGTCGATATCCACGCTGACAGAGCCCCGGGTGGTGAATTTGAACGCGTTGCCGACCAGATTGAAAATGATCTGGCGCAGCCGGGCCTCGTCTCCCATCAGGTAGGGCGGCACATCTTCAGCGATGCGTACGCGCAGGGGCACGCCCGTCCGGTTTGCCGTGAGCTGAAAAATGTCCTGAAGGGCTTCCTGGAGTTCGCGTATGGCGAAGGGTTCGCGGATGATCTCGAGCTGTCCCGCCTCTATCTTGGAAATATCCAGAATATCCGCCAGAAGCCTGGACAGGCGCCGGGAAGAAGTGATGGCCGTACGGATGTAGGTGCTCTGCTCTTCGGTCATAGCGGTGGATGTCATGAGCTGGAGCATACCCAGAATGCCGTTCAGCGGCGTGCGGATTTCGTGGCTCATGTTGGCCAGAAATTCGCTTTTGGTCTTGTTGGCTTCTTCGGCTCTCTGCTTGGCCAGGAGCAGCTCCTGGGCCGTCTTTCTTTTTTCGGTGATGTCCCGGCCTATGCCGGCGATGCCGATGATTTCCCCGGAGGTGCCGTAGATGGGAGTGCGGAAGGTTTCGTGCCAGATTTCTTCGGAAGAAGAGGACGGAATCCGTTCTTCCTGCCACAGCGGCCGGCCTTCACGCAGTACCAGACGATCCGTCTCCGCACATGGCCCGCTGAATTCCGCGGGCCAGAAATCCATGATGGTCCGCCCGAGCAGCGCATGTTCGGTCCTTTGCATCAGGGTGCAGAAACGCCTGTTCACGGCGACCAGACGGAGCTTTCTGTCCTTGAGCCAGGCCACGTCCGGGATATTGTCCAGAATGGCTTTCTGACGCAGGTCGCGTTCCTTTAAGGCCTCGGCGGCGGCCTGTTGCTCGGTGATATCCAGACCCGTTTCCCAGGAGTACCAGCCCGGAATGGGATGGCTTTCGGAAATGCTGAACCAGGTGATGATGCGGGTGCTGCCATCCGCGCAGGTGACGGGATTGCGGGCGTCGGTATAGTCGCGTGCGGGCGCTTTCCGCATGGCCGCTGTTTTGTCCCGCAGCGCGGGGTCGGGATAGAGCAGGGTCCAGGAGTCGGAATTGTTCACGATTCTGCGGGCCGGATAGCCGGTGACGCGTTCGCATTCCCTGTTCCAGAACAGGGGGACGCCGCGTTTGTCGTGTGCGCGGATCATGACCGGAGCGTTATGCACCAGAAGCGACAGGCGCAAAGCCTGAACTCTGGTTCTGTGAGTCTGTATTGCGTACAGGATGATCAGTACGATGAGGACCAGAATGCCGATATATACCGCTACGACGCTGTCCATGCTGGACAGCCAGTGGCGCAGGTTCGCGTACAGAGAAGGCAGATCGTTCAGAAAATCGAAATCGAAGGAGGCGTCGATAAAATTGGTACCGGGAAAAAAACGTCCGGAAAAGCTTCCTGTCCAGGAGGGAAGAAGGGGCGCCATGGTGAGGACGTGCACGTTTCCGCCGATTTGTGTCCGGGTTGGAAGGTTCTTATGGCGTGTCCCGAATCCGCTTACGAATCGTGCAGATGCGCAGTGGTTCCGGGCAATCTCGGGCGGCTCCGGGCAGGAGCTTTCCGTCCGAACTCGTCACGTGTCCGCACCCGGTATGTTTTTTTGCGCTGGTTGACAATTCCGGGCCAGAACATTCCGCCCGTCAATAGTCCTTGCGCCAGTTCACACCGCCACCCTGACGGGAGTCCGAGCCGATTTCCGTCTCCACACTGATTTTCGGAGAAAGCTGAATCTCGATTTTCGTCCTGTCCTGCCCGGAGACGCTGCTTTGGGTCCGCACATAATATTTTCCGCCCACATAGCCGCCGATGCCGACGGCCGTATTGCCTTCGTCATCCCTGCCGATATCCACTTCCTGCAGCCCCAGAGCGGCCTTGATGGAATCGAAGACACCCATCCCCGCTCCTCCGACTCCGGTCAGGGCGGCCGCAGCCTGGGCCAGACGGACGGCTTGCAGCGGGGATATCTCGCGCAGGGAACGGCCGAAGAGAATCATGGACAGCAACTCGTCCTGTGGCAGCGGCGGGGCGGAGGACAGGGCCAGTTTGAAATTTCTGGCCGGACCGTTGATCCGGACCTGAATCAGGGTATCCATGACCCGGCATTCGCCCAGAATGTCCAGAAACGGATTGGGCGGGGTTTCTCCGCTTAAGGAGATGGTTCCCTTGGTCAGGTCGAACATGCGATCGAGAAACTCGAAGCGGCCGCGCAGCAGGTTCATCTGCCCCCTGACCGACGGAGCCGTCTGCGGACCGGTGATGTCCAGCCGCCCGGACCACTCCGAATCCAGCCCCCGGCCCCGGACGAAGAGCCGGGTGGGCACGTCGACCCGCAGGTTCAGGTTCACGGGCATGCCGGAGTCTTTTCCGCTGCTCGTATCTCCGCCCGGAACGTTGATTTCCTCTACTTCGACGCGGGTTACGCCGGACATGTCGGAGGGCAGCTGGACGTAAGCCGGGTCTGGTTTCAGAGTGCCGTTTACGGCCGCCGCCCCGCCGTTTCCCCACACGCGCAGACGGCCATCCGCCGTGCTGCGGATCAGGTCCGTGTTGACGAGCTCGCACCGGTCCAGGCGAATATCGCAGACATAGGAAAGGGGCTTCAGGTCTGCCGAACCCTGGGCACTGAGCGTGCCTTGGCGGCCATCCGTAGCGTTCAGAATGAAATCTACCTCTGCGTCTCGGGCCGTGGCGGTGGCGCTGATGGATTCGAGTCTGGTGCCGGAGCGGTAATTTTCGTAGCGCCCGTCGCCGACGTGTGCCGTACCGCTCAAGGTGGGGGTGGATGCGGTCCCTCCGAGGCGGAAGTCCATGACTGCCCGGCCGGAAAGCGACTGATCATCGAGCAGCAGCAGATGCGGCAACAGGGTGAGGTCGAGGCCGCCCCGCATGCGTCCCGTGAGGGGTGCGTCACCGGCGATATCAAGAGCGGTCACGGGACCTCGCACGGGAACGGAAAGTTCCGCGTCTGCGGTCATCGCACCGTCCTGTCCATTCAGAGTCAAAGTGCTCCTGAACCGGCCCGGGTTCAGGGTCGCATGTCCCGAAACATCCACCGTGAGGGGGTCTTTCCGGCCGGGAGCGGATATGCGGATGTTCCGCCCCCGCACATCCATCCTGGCATCCGGATTTTCCGGAGCCCCCCGGACGGCCAGCCGCGCCTGGATATCTCCCTGGGGCAGATCATCCCGCAGCAACCGGAACAGGGCCGGGTCCATGTTTTCAAGGCTGGCATCGATGTCCACGCCATTTGCGGCGATGTTTCCCGAACCGGACAGAACCGCCGGTCCGAAATGCAACTCGCCTCTGGTCCAGGCGGTACGCTCCGACTCCACGGTGATGTTCACGGGTGCGGCCAGCCGGAGCTTTTGACCCAGCAACGTGCCCACAAGGGAGTTCAGGGAGGCCCGAAGCCTTCTTTCATCCCAGGAGGCGAGGGCCTTTCCAGTGATCGCGCTCTGGGTGGCGTTCTGGTCCAGCCCGAAGACGAGATGCACGCCGTCATTGCGGCTCCGCGCCTGTATCCGGCAGGCGTCCAGATGCAGAGAATCCCGGTGGATATGCCCGAGCCGCAGGTCCGCGTCCGCACTCCGCAGAGGATCGGGCAGAGCCGTGGAGCCGTGCAGGGCCGCGTGGCCGATATGTATCCCGGCCATGGACAGGGCATTGCCGTTTCCTTCGATGCGGACGGCCTGCCGGTTTTTCTCCTCAAGAAAATCCGTGCACAGCGTGAGCTTTCCGTCCATATCCTGCCCGGCCAGTCGGCCCAGAGGAGCGAGACTTGCGCTGTCAAGATGGCCATGACCCTGAAATATGTTGCTGTCCGTGTTCAGAGTGCCTGTAACCGTCAGTTTGTTCTGGGGCAGGCTCAGTGTGGCGTTACGCAGAAGAATGGCGGGGCCGTCCATGAGAACGCGCGCCGCGAATTCCGCAGGTTCGCCCTCCGTCAGAGCCCGGATGCGCAGATCGTACTCGGGCCGGTGCGGGCCGGTAATTCTGGCGGATGCCGTGGCGTTGGTGATGTGGAATTGTCCGGCGGAAAACATGGGCGCACTGGCCCTGAGGTCCAGGCCGAGATCAGTGCTGTTGCCGGCGGCCTGGCCCTGGGCGGCGGCTCCGGGGGCGAGATGCATATCCGCGACGCACAGTTCCGGGAAAACCGCGTCGAAGACGCTTGAGAATGCACCTGTCTCCGGCTCGAAGGTTCCGTTTCCGGCAAGGCGGGTATTGCCGCGCAATTTCAGATCGCGCACATGCATTTTTTCAGGAGAGAGGAACAGTTCCGCATGCAGACCGGGATTTGGACCCACAAGCTGGGCCGCTTCCGGCGGCAGTCCGGAAATGCCTTCCGCATGGAGGGCGAGCCGTCCACGGAAGGCCGGGCCTTCTGGAGTGAAACGGCCGTCGGCGGAGGCCGCCACGCGTCCGGAGACGGCCATTTTGGACGCCGCGGAAAAATCACGCATGACCACCGTGACGCTGCTGTTCAGATTGGAATCCAGCTTGCCGCTGGCGCGCAGGCTGACGGTCCGGGTTGCCGCCTCCAGGTTGTCCAGCCGCCAGGTGGTGCCGCTTCCCTTGCCCGTGGCGGTACCGGAGATGGCCTGCAGGTCGGGCGGCAGCTCCGGGGCGTGGATGGCGAAGGCTGTGCGGAAATCCCAGTCGCTGCCGGAGTCGCGCGCAAGGGAAGCATTTATGTTGGCAGCACTCAACCGGTATCCGCTCATGTTCCAGTCCTTGGCCACAATATCCGCGTCGAGGCGCAGACCCTCCGCCGAGAACAGGAGCATGGCATTCAAAGCGGCCGGGCCGGGAGAAATGTCCGGGGGAAGCAGCGGGGCGATGTCCCGGCCTTCGATGCGTACGGCGGCCCGCATCTCTTCCCTGGCCTGGTTCCATGTGGCGTTTCCATCCATGGCGGCCGCCGCATTCTCCACACGCAGGCGGGTCAGGCGCAGTTCGTCCTTCAACCAGGATAAGCGGGCAAAGAAGCCGATGTCCGGGTCGGTCAGCCGGGCCGTATCCTGCAATGCCGTGCCCAGCCGGACCTGTCCGCGCAGGTCCGCTTCCGGCTCTTCGGTCAGTTTCAGGGCGGCGGTGGCGTTCAGCTCCAGAGCCCCGGCCAGACGCAGGGACAAAGACAGGGGCCAGTCTGTCAGGCTACCTTGTCCACGCAGACTCAGAGTGACTCCCTGGGTGGCGTTTCCGGACAGCTGTTCCAGATCGAGGAGCGTATGCAGCAGGCCCTCCGGGGCCTCGTGCATGCGTACGTCCAGGGCGAGCTGTTCCGGATGTTCCTGAAAGCTCCCCGAGACATGCAGGGCATCCTGAGACCGGTCCAGACGGATGATGGACAGATTGGTCCGCCCTTCGTGCGGGTTCAGTTCCAGCTCGCCCCGGACCGACAGGTCCGCCGCCTGCCCCAGAGCTTCCGGCCGCAGTTCGACGCGGTCCAGATCGACTCGCGCGACGCGTACCGGCGGCAGGGACGTTTCCGTGTCGGTGGCACCCTCTTCCGACTCCGGAAGACGGTGGAGAATGGTGTGGACGATGCCGCAATGCTCTAGATGGACGTGTCCCTTCAGAAGAGACCGGAGCCTTGGCTGCAGCCGGATTTGATGCAGTTCCAGCCAGACTCCCGATGCGTCGGAGAGATGCAGCGACTCAAGCGTCCATTCCCTTCCCAGGTTCAGGCCCCGGGCCCGCAGATGAAAATTTTCCGAGGCTGTGGCCGCATCGGCCAGATCGAGCAGGGTCTGGCGGCCGCCCGCCGTACCGAAGAGCCAGAGCAGGGCCAAGCAGGCCGGAAGCGTGAGCGCGGCCATGACATATGCGGCCCTTTTGGCGGCGCGGAAAAGTTTGCTTCGAAACATCAGAAGGCCTGCCCGAGGCTGACATAAAAATGAAAGGGTGCGTCCACGCCGCTGCGTCTCTTCAGCGGAACGGCCACATCCAGACGGAGGGGGCCGATAGGTGTGTAGTAACGGATGCCTGTTCCGGCGCCCCAGAAAAACGAGGACACGTCCAGCGGATTTCTTTTGGAGAACGCGCCGCCGCCATCGCCGAAGACGACAAATCCGAAAGTCCGGCTGAACCGCAGTCGCAGCTCCGCCGAGAAATCGACCGCACTCAGGCCCCCCAGAGGCTTGTCTTCCTCATCCAGATCTCCGGCGTACTGGTAGGCGTATCCGCGGATGGACCCTCCTCCGCCCGCATACAAAAGCATGTCCTCCGGGACGTTGTCGCGACTGGCCCCGGCCAGCACGCCGATGTGGCCGCGGGCGGCCAGAACGAGGGAGTTGTCCTTCAGAAGCGGCCAATAGCTCCGCGCAGCGATATTCCAGGAAACGAAGCTGGAATCCCGCAGTTTCAGATCCGTGAAGGGCTCCGCCCGGGCGGACAGGGCCAGACCCGAGGACGGGTCCAGCGGCTCCGTTACGGTCGTGTATTCCGCGATAAGCGGGGCCGAAAGCAGGTGGAAGCGCCGGGTGTCTTCTTTTTTCACCTCGGACAGTCGGTAGGCCAGACCGTATCCCAGTTGCAGATGGTCCGGAAATTTGCGGCGCATGATGCCTGAAAAGGCAAGATTGACGCTGTCGTAGCTGTCCGTGTTCTCGGACTGATACTTGGCCTGCAGGCCGAGAGTCTGGTCCGGGTGCCACATGGCGGGAAGCACGAAGGCGGCGCTCGCGCTGTTCAGATTCCGGGAGATTTCCGCGTCAAAATGCAGCTCCTGGCCTCCTCTGAACAGATTGCGGTTTGTCCAGCCTGCGCTTGTGCCTGGTCCGAGATCGGAGTAATACCACAGCCCCGCACGCACGGTACGCCGGGGCGCTTCGAGCAGCGACAGACACATGTCGGCCGTGTCCGCGTTTTCCGCGTGCTCCGTTTCGATGCGCACCGAGCGGAAAAGGCCCGTGCGGATAAGCTCCGTCCGGGTGTCGTCCACTTTGCGGATGTCAAAAAGCTGTCCTTCTTTCCAGGCAATGTGTCTGGCCGCGAATTCCTCGTTCAGGCGCTCCAGACCTTCGATATGCGTCCGGCCAAACACGGCCCGGCCGCCGGGGCGTATGATGAACCGCACGTGCACCTGGCCCGTGGCATGGTCCGCAACGACCCGCCGCGCACCGGTTGAGGGCGAAGGATAGCCGTTTTTCCGCAGTTCATCGAGCATGGCCGTTTCCGTGTCCGGGATCAGCGCGGCCTGGTACCCGGAGCCTGCTTTGATGGATTTGAGAAGCGGGCGGAGCAGGGCACCCAGGCCCGTATCCGGAGGAATGATTTCAAGCGCGGGTGCGTCGAAGATAAAACAGGGGCCCAGTTCAACGTGAAAGCGGATGACGTGCGGGCTTTTTGTTGTTTCCAGACTGGCCAGGACTTCAGACCCAAAGTAACCTCTGGATTTCAGGGCCTCGGCGAAGTTTTCCCGGTCTTTTTCCATGCGCCGCCGCAGCAGTCCGGCAGTATCGGGCGGAGACCCGATCAACGCCACGCTGTCCGAAACCGAGCGCAGCAGATCGTCCAGATCGTCCGGGAGAGATGGAATTTCTACCGTATACTCCACAGGCGCGGCGGCTGCCGGCATCGGAAGGAAGCAACATGCCATCCACAGAAGAAAAGCAGGCAGGACGGGGAGGAGAAAGCTTGTTCGGGCGCTGTTTTCCATTAGCTTCCAAAGCGGCGGGGGATGGTCTTTTTTCGGGCCGTACAGGCGCGAGTGGACATATCCCAAAGCCTTCAGCCGGTCCAGTCTGATAACAACGTCCATTGATACGCGTCGGTTCAGCGATTGTGCGGCGTGCGGCCCATGGCGGTCCTGAATGAATGGATTGCGCTGCGCCTTGAGTTTTGTCAGGATCGTCAACAGATTGCTGGATATTTGAAACGCTTGCGCCTATCATGAGTCCGGCCTGCGGGGATGTGTGCGGCACTCTCCTGCGGGATTGAGCCGTTGAGGCATTTTTTGCGGCTGTTTTTCAAATCCCTGATGATGATAATTATGAGCGACAGTAACAATCCGACAGTGGAAGTGCTTATCCGCAAGAAAGATTCGGTAATCTTCTCTTGCCCGCATTGCAGGTTGGAAAAAAAGGTCAATGTGGAAAAAATAAAAGATGTTGCCCACTGGAGTGTCGGTGCGACATGTACCAGATGCAGCGGAAAATTTACTGTTTCTTTCAATTTTCGGCAATATTTCCGCAAGGAAACTTCTCTTGAGGGCGAGCTGTTAAATGCATCGAACCAGGAGACGAGTATGGGAAGAGTCCATGTAAAGGATCTTTCCCTGACAGGCGCCGGGCTTCTGTGTGAAGGAAACGCTCCAAATCGGGGAGATATGCTTGTTCTGCGTTTCTTTCTGGATGATGATGTAAAAACGAAGATAGAGAAAAAAATTCAGGTGGAATCCGTTCGGGGACAAAGAGTTGGAGCCAGCTTCGTGGACGAAAAACTGTTCGATGCTGCGCTCGGCAAATACGTTCTCTCGAGATAATTCAATCCGTATCTGTGAGGAGTGTGGCGCGTGGCTGGTACACATTCGGATTCAAGCAAGAGGACCGGCGGCGCTCTTTGGGCGCTCTTGATTTTGGTTGGCATTGGATGCGGCATGTTGTTCGCGATAAAGCCGGAACTTTTTCCCCTCGGCTCGCCTCGCCTCGTGCGGAGTGTGGTCATAGAGCCGGAAGAAGCCGCTCGTAACGGCGCCCAGTGGCGTGTGGTCACCCAGTGGCAGGGTGCCGGAGAGGCACAATCCGAAGCCTTGCAGCTTGTGGAATTCAAGAATGTTCCCGGCTGGGAAGCGCCGTCTCCGATCGTCCTGAAAAATGGGGAATTCAATGCGGAACTCAAAGGGCAGTATCAGCCGGCAAACTATTCGGAGGAAATCATTCTGGAGCTGGAAGGCGCGACAACCATGTCCAATCGTCTCGCTCCGGAACTGGCCCAGTATTATCTGACCCATCTGGGGGCCAATGAGGTGCGCCGATTGCCGGGCAAAGACGGAGACGACATCTCCGTGCAGGGTATTTTTTACTCCAGCCGCGAAATCCGGAC
This sequence comes from Desulfomicrobium orale DSM 12838, assembly GCF_001553625.1. Classification (GTDB taxonomy): domain Bacteria; phylum Desulfobacterota; class Desulfovibrionia; order Desulfovibrionales; family Desulfomicrobiaceae; genus Desulfomicrobium; species Desulfomicrobium orale. Next base: position 2,409,722 of record NZ_CP014230.1, on the reverse strand, counting down.
CATTCGCATCAAGGGCGACGGCACTTCGTGGGGTTTTTCGGCCTTGCGAAACGGTGTGTGCGACATAGCGATGGCCGCCAACCGGCCGTCACCGGAAGAAGCCGCTCTTTTCCCCGAAAATATTCTGTCTCCTGAAGCCGAACATCAGATCGGCATGGACGCAGTGGCTATTGTCGTACATAAGGATAACCCTGTGCAGTCCCTGACTGTGAGCGATGTCGGGAAAATATTCCGCGGGGAGATCACCAGCTGGGATCAGGTCGGCGGTTCTTCCAACCCCATCAAGGTTTTTGCCTTGCGGGACAGTTTCGGGGCCAGACATCTGGTCCGTCAGGTGTTCATGGGCGGGAAGGCATATGCGGCCGCCGTGAGGGATGTGGACGTGCATTCCATGATGTCCGACTTTGTTTCGGAGGACCCCCACGCCATAGGTTTTTGCAGCATCGCTTTCGCCAACCAGTGCCGGGTGATGCCGGTCGGCGGTGATGCCGGATCCGAAGCCGTGGCTCCTACTCCGGAATCTGTGCGTTCGCATACCTATCCCGCTTTTCGGGATCTTTACCTGTATCAGCTGAGCAAATCCAAGAATGTGTATGCGCGAGACTTTATTCGTATGGCACAAAGTGCCAGCGGGCAGGAGCTGGTCGCCCGGTATGGTTTTGTCAGCATGAAAAGTATTGCCGGTGGACCCGGAAATGGAATTCAGGGCTCCGGTGCCGGAGTGGTGGATTCGGATGCCGGGTCCCTGATGTCGCAGCGTCTGGCCGGAACGGGCTCGCTGCCCCCTTTGGACCAGGTCGGCCGTGAAGTTGTTTCCGAAGCGGTGCGGCGAAAGGTGCTGGAACCGTACTGGGAGGCTATTTCCGGCGCAACCAGGCTGCCCCTGGTTTTATGGTTTGAATTTGGCAGCACCAGACTAGATAAGCAGTCTGAGGTTGCTTTCGAAGAGATGATAAAATTGCTCAAATCTCCGGAACATGCAGGGAAAAAAGCAATTCTGGTCGGATTTTCCGATTCCGCCGGGAGTTACGCCTCTAACTTGGCCATTTCACGACAGAGGACGGAGGTGGTGGCAAAGCGTATGAGAAACAGTGGAATCGATAATGTCATGGTTCTTGCTGTTGGGGAAGAAGAAGCCATGGAACCCAACAAGACCCGTAGTGGCCGGGAAAGAAACCGTCGTATCCAGGTGTGGATTAAATAATGAGTGATTTTACCCAGATAAAGCAGTTAGAGACAGACAGACCGCGGATTTTGATCATTGATGACGACGCTTTGATGCGTCTGGCCCTAGCCAAAATTTTGCTTTCCGCCGGTTACGATGTCGAACAGGCAGGGGATGGCGATGAGGGGTTGCGCCTGCAGCGGAGCCAATCTTTTGACTTGATCATCACAGATCTCATCATGCCCGACAAGGAGGGCATCCAGATTATCCGGGAACTGCGCAAAGAGGACAGTGCAATCCGGATTATCGCCATGTCCGCCGGAGGCAGAGGAGGGGCCACGGATTATCTGAAATGGGCCCGCCTCATGGGCGCCAAGCAGTGTCTGAGCAAACCCATCAAACGGGAAGAACTGTTGGATGCGGTGACTTCGGTGCTGGCGGCGCCATGAACCCGGGACTATTTGTTGTTGTGCCGCAGCCCTATTAATGAATATGGATAAACATATGGAAAGAAAAAGAGCATTTTACGACCTGCTTCAATTCAAAATACATCTCGGGGTACAGCTCATTCTGGTGCTTTGCTTTTTCGCCCTGGGATATTTCATTTATGTGACCCAGCTTAACTTCCTCATGGATGAAATCAGAAGCCAGGGCACGCAGCAGGTTGGGATGGTTGCGGAAAGCAGTGCCGTGCCCATGCAGCGGGGGAGTTATTACTTTCTGGAAGAGCTGGCCGCCAAGGTCGAGTATTCTCCATTGGTGGCATACTGCCAGATTTTGGATGCGCAGGGTAATCCTCTGTTGCAGAAAGAGGTCCGGGACGGTCAAACCCGGAGTGATATCGCTGCCGCATATAGTTCAGACGATGTCATGATTATGGAAAAGGACATTGTCGCCGGAGATACAATACTTGGAAAAGTAAAACTGGGAATGTTCATCAACAAGGCCAGAGAAGAAGTAAAATACAGTACCATCAGACTGGTCGCCGCATTCGCGGTAGTGCTTGGCGTCATTACTGTATTTCTCTATGTCTTCTTGAATCGTCAGCTCATTCTGCCGGTAATCAACCTGTCCATGCTGACCCAGACACTCTCCAAGGGAGAGTTTGTCACCACTACGCTGGACCGCCGCAGAGACGAACTGGGTGTTTTGGCCCAGGGCTTCAACGATATGAGCCGTAACCTGCGGGATGCCTACAGAACTCTGGAGAGAAAGGTCGAGGCACGTACCGAGGATCTGAACAGTGCATATAACGAACTGCAGGCGATATTTGACAACTCTTTGATTGGCATCGCGGTTCTGTCCGGAGACTACAGAATAATCCGGGCCAACACGAGATTCGCTTCCATTTTCGGCCACCAGACTGGGGAAATGTCGAATCTGACTTTGGGAGACCTGTGCGCTTCCGCTCAGGATGCCGATGCAGTCATCGAGAAGTTTTCAGGGCAGATGTCAGAACAGGGTATCGTGCAGGCGGAGTTTCCCTTCCGTAAAAAGAGCGGGGCGGCCTTCTGGAGTCAGGTTTCCGCCAAAACTGTCGATCCGGCGGATTTGAGCAAGGGAATTATTCTGATTCTGGAGGATATCTCGGACAGGAGAAAAGCCAGTCAGATGTTGCGCCAGCATGCGGAAGATCTGCGCGTGGCCAAGGACGAGGCGGACAAGGCGACTCGCTCCAAAAGTGAATTTCTGGCCAGGATGAGCCATGAGATCCGGACTCCCATGAACGCCATCCTGGGCATGGCCGAAATGCTTCAGGAATCGGATCTGACCGAGGAACAGGCCGAGTACGTGAAGACCTTCAGCTCGGCTGGCGAACTTCTGCTTGGGATCATCAACGACATTCTCGACTTCTCCAAGATTGAAGTGGGGCAGATCAAGCTTGAGTCCATTCCGTTCTCTCTGCGGGATTTGGTAGACGATGTCTCCAAACTTTTCGCTTATCGGGCGGAAGAAAAAGATCTGAAGCTGGTCCGATTTGTTTCATCCGATCTCGCGCAACGTTATATCGGCGATCCGACACGTATCCGCCAGATTATCATCAACTTGCTGGGAAATGCCATCAAATTCACCAGTCAGGGCGGTGTAACTCTGGATGTGAAGCCCTCCACCATGGAGGACGGTTCTTCTTGCTGCCTTTTCTCGGTCAAGGATACCGGCATCGGCATTCCGCAGTCCAAGCTGGTCTCCATTTTCGAGAGCTTTGCCCAGGCTGACTCCTCCACGACGCGGGAGTTCGGGGGAACCGGCCTCGGGCTGGCCATATCCAAGAAACTCGTGGAGCTCATGGGAGGCCGGATATGGGTGGAGAGCGAGATCAATGAGGGCACGACCTTTTTCTTTGCGTTGCCGCTCACGGAGGACACGGCGGTCAAGGCAGCGGAAGAGGGCTTCCTGCAGGATGTTGTACGCCGTGTTCTGCCCGAAGACACCCGGCTTCTGATCGTTGAAGACAACCCCGCCGATCCGGCAAGTATTTCCAGTCTGGTGCGGGACTGGAATCCCATATTCACGACACGCAAAACACCGGGACAGGCTGTGGATGCCCTATTGGACCGGCGGGGGAAAAATTTCCATGCGGTCATCATTGACAGTGTGGTGGACGGGGAAACTTCCCTTGAGATCGCACATCTCTTGATAGGGCAGGGAATGGACCTGCCGCATCTGGTTCTGGTCGTGGAATCCGAAGGAGAGATAGCTCAGGTTCTCCCCGGTATTTCCGAGCTTACTTCCTTGTCTTATGTGGTGAAAGCCGATCGGGATGCCCATCTGCTGGAACGGGTCCAGGAGGCGGTGAAGGCGGTTCAGCAGAGCCTGGAGGCGGAAGCTCAGAAACAGATAAAGAAAGTGCTGCTGGTGGATGATGTGGAAGCCAACAGGCGGGTGGTGGAGCTTTTCCTGAAGAAAATGAACGTTTCTCTGGTCCATGCGGAGAACGGCAAGGAGGCGGTGGAGAAGTTCACGGAAGAGCCGTTTGATCTTGTGCTCATGGACATGGAAATGCCGGTTATGGACGGTCTGGAGGCTACCCGCCGCATTCGCATGTGGGAACAGGAGAAAAGGGAGTATAAGACCCCCATCATCGCTCTGACCGCTCACGCATTTCAGGAGCACAGGCAGAAGACCATCGATGCGGGATGTACGGAATTTCTGGCCAAGCCCATCAAGAAGCAGGACCTGATCGATGTGGTGAATCAGTTTTCCGGAAAGCATGCTCCGCTGACCGAAATATCGGCCACGGCACAGCCGATCTCGCTGGAACCCTCCAGTTTGTCCGACGTGGATTCGCCCGTGCGCATCGATCCGGAACTGGAGGAACTGAGGCCGCTTTTCCTGCGGACGGTATACGATTTTCAGTCGCAGATCGCCGATGCCATTACCGGGAATGATTTCCAGACATTGCAACGGTGCGGGCACAGCTTGAAAGGTCTTGGCAGTACCTACGCCGTCGATGAAATAAGCCAGACCGGCAAAGTCATCGAGTCGGCCGCCAAGGGACGTCAGACCGCCGTTATTGTCGAGGCGGCCAAACATCTGGCCATATTCATGACCACCGGTCAGACTCCGAAGATTCAAACGGAGGAGAATGCGGAGCTTTCCTCAATAGACGAGGTTGCGCCACTGTATAGTCCCACCGGTCGTTTCGTGGTGCATGCCGCACCGGATATGTCCGAGCTCATTCCTTTTCTCCTGGACGCCATGCAAAAGGATCTGGTCTCCATGAGAAAGGCCCTCGCCGACAAGGATTTTGCCACACTTCACCGTTCCGGACATAGCCATAAGGGTTTTGGCGCCTCTTACGGCTTCGACTACATAAGCTTCCTGGGAAGTCATATCCAGGTTGCGGCTGACAGACAGAACGTGGAGGAACTCGGCAAGTTACTGAATATCCTTGAAGATTACCTGAAGCGTGTGGATATTATATACGATGGAGATACAGAGGATGGTGGCGAGGAGACTGCTGCTCGCTTGGAACATCCAGAGGGAGATTCTCCGGCGGTGGAGCCGGAGGAAACAGAGCAGTCTTTTACTGTTGCGGTAGATAAAGAGCTTTACGAATTGATTCCTCTGTTTCTGGAAACCATGCAAAAGAATATATCGGAAATGCGAGAGGCGTTGATAAGCAAACAGTATGAGATAGTGTGTCGGCACGGTCATAGTCAGCGCGGCTTGGGAAGTACATATGGCTTTGACTATCTCGGAAGTTTGGGGAGTAAGATTGAATCTGCAGGAGTGCAGAAGGATAGCAATGCAATCTCCGCCCTGCTGGATGAAATGGATGAATATCTAAATAAAGTGCATATCGTGCAGAAGGAAGGTTGATCATGTATACAGAAGAAGTCGATACCCTTGCAAAGGAATATGTATCTCAAATTCCAATTTCTGTTTTGCTCATTGATGATGAATTTTTGATTGGCGAGGCTATGCGTATCAAGCTTTCTACTGAACACGATATATCGTTTCATTATTGTAAGGAACCAGATAAGGCATTGGAAAAAGCATATACTGCTCAGCCTACAGTTATTATGCTTGACTTGGTTATGCCTGGCGTCAATGGGCTGACCATGGTTAAATTTTTCAAGAACAGTGAGGATTTCCGCAGTATTCCTCTTATCGTACTGTCTGCCCGGGAGGAGCCGGAGTTGAAAAGAAAGGCTGTCGCTTTGGGGGCCAATGATTATATGATCAAGCTGCCGGATAAGACAGAACTTGTCGCTCGTATTCGCTGCCACTCTGAACGCTATATATTCAAGCGTCAACGCGATGAACTCATTACAAAGCTTAACGCCCGTAGTGGCCAGAGGCATTTCAACACGTCCGATGCGGAAGTCACAAATCAGCCAGTACCTGCCTCGGATGGTGGAGATTTGTTCTCACCATATTTAGATTAATTTTTCCTAGATTTCTTGATGCGTGGGGTATTGTCCCGACTACATTTGTCTGAGACAGATCGTGGATGTAATGAAAAACCTGCCTGCTATCGATTGATGAGGGCGAAGTAACATATGGAAGAAGTTGAAAAAGACAGCGCTCAAGATCTCGCTGAAGAGATTGAAGAGATCGTAGAAATTCTGCCCAACCTTAAACTACGTCTGGAGACATGTCCCCGGTGTAGCTACAAGCGCCAGCCGTGGGATGAAAAGTTCGTCTCTGCATTCGAGTGCCCTAAGTGCGGAGTGATGTATGCTGTGGCATTGGAGGAGATGAGCCGCCTCAATCGAGGCCAGCGTCTCAAAGATGAAGAGGAAGCCGAACTTCTTAGGCAGGCTCAAGAAATTGGGAAGGCGATTGGCAAGGGAACTGGTGGAGCCATGTTTGCGGGTGAAGAGCGATCATGGGTTGTTGCGGCCATTATTCTTGTTGTCGTACTGGTTGTTGTGGCTATCTTTTTTCTGCTGTAAGTCTATCTCGACGGGCATTGTCAGATTGCAATCTGCCAAAACAACACCGTATTTTTTGTCTTGGTGACTATTCTGTCTCCACTGTAGAGTTTTATAAAATTTCTGATTGTGCGACGCTGTCTCTTGCACTCTCTTCTGGGTTGGTCATGCCTGCGCTACCATAACTTTTCCAACTAAAAATTCTCGGGTCATGCCTAGGCTCAGGCCTCATTAATTGAGATAGAAAATGACGGAAGCGGCGAGGCACAGAGCTGAAAAGAAGGTATGCGCGCAGCGGTCATAACGCATGGCTATTCTCCGCCAGTCCTTGATCCTGCCAAACATGATCTCGATCTTGTGCCGCTGTTTATACAGATTTTTATCGTAAGAGACGGGTCTCTTTCGGTTCTTTCCGGGAGGGATGCAGGGCGTAATGCCTCTGGCGAGCAGGGCATCACGGAACCAGCCGGCGTCGTAACCACGGTCCGCCAGAAGCTCCCTGGCCTCAGGTAAAGCACATAAGCAAGGCGGCTCCCTTGTAGTCGCTTACCTGGCCTGCCGTGAGCTTCATGGCCAAAGGCCTGCCGTGGCCGTCGCAAACAGCATGGAGTTTGGAGTTCAGACCGCCCTTTGTGCGTCCGATGCAGCGGGAAAGAGCCCCTTTTTGAGCAAGCTTGCGGCGGTACGATGCGCCTTGAGGTGGGTTGCATCGATCATCAATCGTCCATCTTTTCCCGCTGTTTTTGCCAATTCGGTAAAAATATTGTTGAAGATGCCCATCCGGCTCCAGCGCAAAAAACGATTGTACAGTGTCTTGTACGGGCCATACTCGCGCGGCGCATCTTTCCACTGCAGGCCATGTTTGATGACATAAATGATGCCGCTGATGACTTTCCGGTCATCGACCCGCGGAATACCATGTGAACGTGGAAAGAAGGGCTTGATACGTTCGAGTTGCTCGGCAGAAAGGTAGAAAAGTTGGCTCATGGCGTCCTCCCTAAGCACAACTAACCAGATTTTCTGCTTTTTGGCAATTAATGAGGCCTGAGCCTAGGGTGTGTTTGCAAACTTTATAACCAGCGTGGATTGGTGTAGCTTTTGGACATGTGCTATACTGACATTTCCGATGAAACCTGGCAACGGCTTGAGCCCGTTCTGCCGCTCGAGGGTTCACCCAAAGGCGGCCGTCCGGCCAAAGATAAACGAACATTCATAAATGCAATCATCTGGCTGCTGCGCACCGGGGCTCCCTGGAGGGCCCTGCCGGAAGAGTACGGGTCATGGAATGCCGTGTATTCCCGCTTTCGGCGTTGGCAGATAAAAGGATTCTGGAAAGCAGTCTTTCTCGCTCTGGCGTCTGACCCCGATCTCGAAGCGGTGATGGTTGATGGTACATACATCCATGCCCACAAACATTCGGCTGGCGCAAAAGGGGGCAGCACAGACAAGCTCTGGGCCGCAGTCGAGGAGGTTTTACCTCCAAACTGCATGCACAGGTAGACGCGCTCGGCAATCCTGTATCGTTTTTCCTTACAGGAGGTGAATGCGCGGATATCAGTGTTGCGCCGCAATTACTTGAAAGGGTTCGTGATTGCACTGTTATTGCCGATAAAGGCTATGACAGCGAGCCATTGGTTCAACTCCTTGAATCAAGAGGCTGTACCGTAGTTATTCCTCCACGCTCAAATCGTAAAACACCTCGTCAGTATGATCAGCATCTTTATAAGGAACGGCACCTTGTTGAATGCTTTTTCAATTACCTGGCAGCTTCAATGATTTGGATCAAATAGTTTGCAAACACGCCCTAGGCTCAGGCCTCATTAATTGTAAAAATCAGGAAATCTGGTTAGTTGTGCTCAGGGAGGACGCCATGAGCCAACTTTTCTACCTTTCTGCCGGACAACTCGAACGTATCAAGCCCTTCTTTCCACGTTCACATGGTATTCCGCGGGTCGATGACCGGAAAGTCATCAGCGGCATCATTTATGTCATCAAACATGGCCTGCAGTGGAAAGATGCGCCGCGCGAGTATGGCCCGTACAAGACACTGTACAATCGTTTTTTGCGCTGGAGCCGGATGGGCATCTTCAACAATATTTTTACCGAATTGGCAAAAACAGCGGGAAAAGATGGACGATTGATGATCGATGCAACCCACCTCAAGGCGCATCGTACCGCCGCAAGCTTGCTCAAAAAGGGGCTCTTTCCCGCTGCATCGGACGCACAAAGGGCGGTCTGAACTCCAAACTCCATGCTGTTTGCGACGGCCACGGCAGGCCTTTGGCCATGAAGCTCACGGCAGGCCAGGTAAGCGACTACAAGGGAGCCGCCTTGCTTATGTGCTTTACCTGAGGCCAGGGAGCTTCTGGCGGACCGTGGTTACGACGCCGGCTGGTTCCGTGATGCCCTGCTCGCCAGAGGCATTACGCCCTGCATCCCTCCCGGAAAGAACCGAAAGAGACCCGTCTCTTACGATAAAAATCTGTATAAACAGCGGCACAAGATCGAGATCATGTTTGGCAGGATCAAGGACTGGCGGAGAATAGCCATGCGTTATGACCGCTGCGCGCATACCTTCTTTTCAGCTCTGTGCCTCGCGGCTTCCCTCATTTTCTATCTCAATTAATGAGGCCTGAACCTAAGAGATGAACTTTTTCCTGTTTGTGTTTATCGGACGCCTCAAACCGGTTGAACATGAGGAGATAAAATGCGCATGCCGTGTTTTAAAGCATACGATATCCGGGGTCGAGTGCCGGAGGAACTGAACGAAGAACTGGCTTACCGCATCGGGCGGGCCTACGCCGCCTTTCTGCGGCCTTCACGGGTGGGGGTGGGCCATGACATCCGTCTGTCCAGTCCGTCCTTGTCCAGAGCGTTGATGGACGGCCTGCTGGATGCGGGTGTGGACACATTGTTTCTTGGAAAATGCGGAACGGAGGAAGTCTATTTTGCCGTCTTCGATCAGGGACTGGATGGCGGGATCATGGTCACGGCCAGTCACAATCCCAAAGAATACAACGGGATGAAATTCGTGCGCGGAGGGGCCCGGCCCATCAGTGCAGATACGGGGCTTGCGGCCATCCATGATCTGGTCCTGTCCGGGGATTTTCCCGTCCCGGTGCGGCGGGGAAGGGAAAAAGTCCTGAACATCCGTGAGCGTTATCGCGATCATTTGTTGTCTTATGTGGATATTGCCAGCCTGAAACCGCTGCGTATCCTGACCAATGCAGGCAACGGGGGCGCGGGCGCGGTAGTGGACCTGCTCGCACCGTTTCTGCCGTTTACGTTCCATCGCATCCTGCACGAGCCTGACGGAAATTTTCCGGCGGGCGTGCCCAACCCGCTTTTGCCCGAGAACCGTTCCCAGACATCCGCCGCCGTGCGGGAGTGGGGGGCGGACATGGGGCTGGCCTGGGATGGAGATTTCGACCGCTGCTTTTTTTTCGACGCCGCCGGACGGTTTATCGAAGGATACTATCTGGTGGGGCTTTTGGGGCGGAGTTTCTGCCGCAGGCATCCCGGTGCGGGCATCATCCACGACCCGCGGCTGACCTGGAATACTGTCGAGATGGTACGTGCGGCCGGAGGGCGTCCCATTGTCTCCCGGACCGGCCACGCCTTCATGAAGGAACGGATGCGGCTGGAGGATGCAGCGTATGGCGGCGAGATGAGTGCCCATCATTATTTCCGCGATTTCAGCTACTGCGATTCGGGCATGATTCCGTGGCTTCTGGTGGCGGAGGAAATCTGCGTCTCCGGGATGCCTTTGGCCCGGCTGGTGGACGAGGCCATGCGCGCATACCCGGCCAGCGGGGAAATCAATCGTGAGGTCCGCGACACGGCGGCGGCCATGCGGCGGGTGGCGGAACGCTTCGAACCCCGGAGCGTCAGGAAGGATACGGTGGACGGTCTGAGTCTGGAGTTCCCTGAGTGGCGGTTCAATCTGCGTCCGTCCAATACCGAACCGGTGTTGCGGCTTAATGTGGAGTCCCGTGGGGACGAGGCCCTCATGCGCCGGAAAACCGCCGAAATTCTGACCCTTCTGGATGAGAAGGCGTGATTCACGCAGAAATCCACAGGGCGGCGAAATCCAGAGATTTGAGCAGAACTGTGCTGCTGGAGCCCGTTATGCGCGTGGATGCAGCCCCGTCAGGGGTCTTGCGTCCGGCGGCCACCACGCCGTAGCCGCCCGTTAGGGCCTGATCGAGAATGGTTTTGGCGGCGGCCGGACTCTCGATCACTTTTTCTCCGATCCGCTCAGGTGCGATGCCATTTGCTTCCAGCGCGCACCGGGCTTCTTCCAGGATTTTTCCGGCGGCGGTCCCTGTACCGGGAGTAGCCACGTGGAGTATGTCGATACGGTGGCGGGCTTCTTCCCGGAGCATGAAGCCCACATGGTCGGCACAGCGCCGGCCGGAAGGGGAGCCGTCCACGCACAGCAGAAGATGCGGGTTGACCCGCTCCTGCCGGCGGCAGATCCATAGCGGGACTTCCATGGGCGCGGAGAAAATTTCTCTGCTCACGCTGCCGCTTATGAATTCCTCCAGGCGGCTGAGTCCCCGCCGTCCCAGGACCACGGCGTCATACATGCCGCTTATGCTTTCCTGAATGATGTCAGTGGCCGTGCCGAGCTGTTTGAAGGCAATTTTCTTGTGGATGCGGTCTGCGGGAAAATGTTTGAGCAGGAGCAGTTCCTCGGCCTTGTCCAGAACTGCCTGTGCCCTTGCCTTGGCCTGAGCCGTGCGTTGATTCAGAGAATTGTGGTTGTGGATTATTTCCGACTCCGGCAATCCGGCTTTGGGGTTCGAGGCGATGTAGAGCAGGGTCAGAAGCAGCCGACTGGCGCCGGTGAAATATCCGGCCGTGAATCGCACCGCCTGTAAGGAGCTGACATCGTCGCTGATGGTGAGCAGAACATGTCTGTCCATGGCGTCCTCTCCGAAAGTTTTCATATCCGCAAGGCGGGCTGGCATCCGGTCAGTCATCGTTTCCTGATTCTTGATATAGATAACACCGTGAAAGCGCGGGAAGCAAGAACGGATTGCTTCAGGCTGTCCTGGGGAAAGAAACCCGTTCAATTATATCCTGACGGATTTTTTGTCGGAAGACGCAAAGAAATCCTGCGTTCGGGCAACAGTAATTTTTGCATGTCTGGACATTTTGAGCTATTATTTTTTATCCAAATTAACCGGAGGTGAATGTAATGGTACGTTTTTTTCTGTTTTTGATGACTGCATTTCTGCTGAGCGCGCCGTCTGTCTGGGCTGCTCCGAAGACAGTGCTGAAGATAGCCTTGGGAGATCCCGAGGGTTCGGAAATGGGGATCGTGGGCGAAATGTTCAAAAAATATGTGGCTGAAAAATCCAACGGCGAAATCGAGGTCCAGACTTTTTATTCCGGTTCGCTGGGGGACGAGACCGAAACCATCCATAATGTGCGCCGCGGCACTCTGGCTCTGAGTTGCGTGGGCATTGCCAATACCGTGCCTTTCGTTAAACAGCTGGGCATTCTGAACCTGCCCTACCTGTTCGAGAATCTGGATGAAGTGGTCAAAGCGACTAACGGCAAATCTGCCGAAATTCTCAATACCTATGCGGAGAAGGCCGGTTTTCGGGTACTGGCCTGGACCTACACCGGTTTCCGTTATATATCCAACTCCAAACGACCCATCACCAAAATGGCCGATATTAAGGGGCTGAAAATCCGTGTGCCGCAGAGCACCGTTCTGCTGGCCACGTACAAGGCCTGGGACGCAAGCCCGGTGTTCATTCCCTGGTCCGAGACCTTCGTGGCTCTGCAGGACGGTGTCGTGGACGGTCAGTGCTACGGCTACATCGGTTTCCGGGCCATGAAGTTTCAGAAGGCCAGACAGAAATACATTACCGAAGTGCATCATGTTTATCAGTTGCAGCCCTTGATCATGAGCGAGCGCGTGTTCCAGAAAATGACTCCGGAACAGCGGCAGCTGATGATCGACGCAGGCAAGGCCGCCCAGGAAGCCGTGCTCGCGTACCAGAAGGAAGAGTCCGCCAAGGCCAAGGAAGACCTGATCGAGGCCGGGGTGAAGATTTCCATGCTGGAGGACGAGTCCGTCTGGAAGAAGACCGCCATGGAGGAGGTGTGGCCGAAACTGGCAGACTTTGTGGGCGGAAAGGATACCATCAACGCCTATCTGGCGAGCTTCGGCAAGCCCGAGTGGAAGCCTTGAGGATTGACGATCATGCCTTTGCGGGACCGCTTTCGGGCGGCCCCCGCATTTCCCCGGAGGCATCATGACGCATTCACCTGAATCTCCATTTACCTGTTTGCGGGGAGTTGTTCTGGACTGGGCGGGAACGGCCGTAGACTTTGGCTGTCAGGGACCGGTCCGGGCCTTTATGGACGGCTTCGCGGCGGAATCGGTGCCCGTCGCGGCGGCCGAGGCCCGTGAACCCATGGGACGGGACAAGCGGGACCATGTGGCGGCCATGTTCGCCATGCCGCGCATTGCCGGAGCCTGGGTCGCAAGGTACGGCAGAGCGCCGGAAGAAGAGGACATCGACCGGGTCTATGACCGGGTCGAGACCCTGATGAACGGCGCCATCCGGGAATTCAGCGTGCCCATTCCCGGCGTGACGGACATGATCTTCCGTTTGCGGGAGCTCGGCCTGCGCATCGGTTCCTGTACCGGATATCCAGATTCTGTGGCGGTGCCGCTGGCGGAGCGGGCCGGGGAGCTCGGCTACACGCCGGACGTGCTGGTCTGCGCTTCCGATGTCGCCCGCAGCCGCCCATGGCCGGACATGTGTCTGCGCGTTCTGTCCCTGCTGGGAATAGAAGAGGCGTGGCGCGCGGTGAAAATCGGGGACACGGTCAACGATGTGCTGGAGGGTGTGGCCGCCGGGATGTGGGTCATCGGCGTCACCCTGTCGGGCAGCATGGCCGGACTGAGCGAGGAGGAAGTGAACCGTCTGTCCGAAGAGAAGAGGCAGGCGCTGCACAAAAACATCGCATCCGAACTGGCGAAGGCCGGGGCCCATTTTTCGGTTCCCGGCGTTGCTTCGGCCATGCCGGTCCTGCGGCGGATCGATGCCCTGTGCCGGGAGGGCTGCAGTCCTGTGGATACACCTCCCGATCTGATGTGAACGGGTGTTTTATCCGGTCGCGCCGAAAATCCGCCGGATTGGTGAAGCCCGCCGAATGGCATTGAATCTGCTGAAAAAGTTTATGATTTATCTGACGCCGCTGCTATCAGGGCCTGACGTGTGCGGATGAGTCTTTTTTGACACAGGGATTGTGTGCGGCATTGTGTTAAAATGAGTCATTTCCGGTTTGTTCGGAACGCATGTGCAACCGGACGCGGATATTTTTCCGTTACCTATCGCAAATTGGGTGTGCCTATGCAAATCTTTGATCTTGCCGCGGCTGACCGGGATTTCATCGCCGAAGTGGAGGCCCGCAGCCATCAGAATGTGAAAACGTGCTACCAGTGCGGCAACTGTACGGCCGGATGTCCGTACACTTTTGCCTACGATCATCCGGTCAGTCAGATCATGCGGATGGTGCAGGCCGGCCAGCGGGAGGCGGTGCTGAAAAGCCGGTCGCTCTGGCTGTGCGGCTCCTGTCAGTCCTGTTCGACGCGCTGTCCCAACAAGATCGACGTGGCCCGGATAATGGACGTCTGTCGGCATATGGCCAGAGAAGGGGGATATGTCACGGAGCGGGCGGTGAAGGTCTTTGCCGACTCTTTCCTGAATTCCGTGGAACGTTTCGGTCGCGCTTATGAGCTGGGGCTCATGGTCGAGTACATGGCCCGTTCCGGCCGGGTTTTCACCGACGTGGATCTGGCCCCGCAGGTGCTCACGCGCGGCAAGCTGCCTTTCAAGCCGCATCCCATTCAGGGACGGGAACAGGTGGCCCGCATTTTCGAGCGGTTCCGCAAAGGAGGAGCCAATGTCTAAAATCGCCTACTATCCCGGATGTTCCGGTCAGGGGACATCAGTGGAATATGACCGGTCCACGCGAGCCGTATGCCAGGCCCTCGGAGTGGAGCTGGTCGATGTGCCGGACTGGAGCTGTTGCGGTTCAACTCCGGCGCACACGGTCAATCATGTGCTTTCGGCGGCGCTGTCGGCCCGGAATCTGGCTCAGGTGGAGTCTCTGGGGCTGGACAAGGTGGGCACGCCCTGTCCGAGCTGTCTGACCAACCTGCGGACTGCGGCGCATAAGATGGAAGATCCGCAGTTCCGGGACAAATCCAACGCGCTGCTGGACATGCCGTGCCGGAATACGGTCGATGTCCAGTCCATGCTGCAGGTGCTGACCGAAAACGTGGACCTGGAAGCCCTGAAGGCCCGGGTGGTTAACCCTCTGACCGGCATCAAGGTGGCCTGCTATTACGGCTGCATCATGAACCGGCCTCCGGAGCTCATGAAGTTCGATCACCATGAGAATCCCATGGCCATGGACAATCTGATGGCGGCTCTGGGCGCGGAGGTGGTGCCTTTTCCGCTGAAAGTGGAATGCTGCGGCGCTTCTTTCGGCATTCCGCGTAGGGATATCGTCATGCGGCTTTCGGGCAAGCTGCTGGATTCGGCCCGCGGCTTCGGTGCCGACGCCCTCGTGACCGCATGTCCCTTGTGCCAGATGAACCTGGACATGCGGCAGGGCCAGATCAACGACGCTCTGCATGAGGATTTCAAGCTTCCGGTTTTCTACTACACCCAACTTCTTGGTTACGCCCTGGGGCTGGACCGCGCGACGCTCGGCTTCGAGAAACTGTGTGTGGATCCGCGCCTGGTGCTGGGAAAAATCAAGCAGCCGGCGCAGGCCAGGTAGGAGGACTCGATGCGAATTGGCGTTTTCATCTGCCACTGCGGCAGTAACATCGCCGGCACGGTGGACTGTCCGTCCGTGGCGGCCGCAGCTTCCAGGTTTCCCGACGTGGTGTACGCCACGGACACCATGTACGCCTGTTCCGAACCCGGGCAGGACGGCATCATTCAGGCCATCAAGGAGAAGAATCTGGACGGCGTGGTGGTGGCCTCGTGTACGCCGCGCATGCACGAGCCTACGTTCCGCCGGGCCGTGGAGCGCGCGGGCCTGAACCGCTACATGTTTGAGATGGCCAATATCCGCGAGCACGTCTCGTGGATCGGCAAAATGAAGGACTTGAATACCGGCAAGGCCGCCGAACTGGTGCGCATGGCCGTGGAGAAACTGCGCCGCAACCGGCCGCTGGTGGCCAAACGCTTCGAAACCGTGAAACGCGTGCTGGTCATCGGCGGCGGCGTGGCCGGCATTCAGGCCGCTCTGGACTGCGCCGACGGCGGTCAGGAAGTGGTCATGGTCGAGCGGGATCAGAGCATCGGCGGCAAGATGGCCAAGCTGGACAAGACATTCCCCACAGTGGACTGCTCCTGTTGTGTGCTCGGTCCCAAGATGGTGGATGTGGCCCAGCATCCGAACATCACTCTGTACGCCTGCTCCGAAGTGGAGAGCGTGAGCGGCTATGTGGGCAACTTCCAGATATCCATCCGCAAGAAAGCCACATATGTGGACTGGGACAAGTGCACGGGTTGCGGACTGTGCACGGAGAAATGTCCCAGCCGCAAGCAGCCGGACCCTTTCAACGAAAATCTGTGCACCGCACCGGCCATCAACATTCCCTTCCCGCAGGCCATCCCCAAGAAGGCGGCCATCAATCCCGCCGCCTGCACCAAGATCCAGAAAGGCAAGTGCGGCGTGTGCGCCAAGATATGTCCCGTCAAGTGCATCGACTACGAGCAGCAGGACGAGATCATCACCGTGGATGTGGGCGCGGTGGTCATCGCCACGGGCTATGACCTCTTCGACTGGCACAAGTATCCGCAGTACGGAGAGGGCCGCTACCCCGACGTCATCACCAGTATGCAGTACGAGCGCATGCTGTCGGCCTCCGGTCCCACCGGCGGGCACGTCAAGCGTCCGTCCGACGGGAAGGAGCCGAAGAACGTGGTCTTCATCCAGTGCGTCGGGTCCCGGGACAAATCCGTGGACCGGCCCTACTGTTCCGGCTTCTGCTGCATGTATACGGCCAAGCAGGCCATCCTGACCAAGGATCACATCCCTGACTCCCAGTCCTATGTCTTTTATATGGACATCCGTTCGCCCGGGAAAATGTACGACGAGTTCACCCGCCGGGCCATGGAGGAATACGGCGCCCAGTACGTGCGCGGCCGCGTGGCCATGATCTATCCTCAGGGAGACAAGCTGATGGTGCGCGGAGCCGACACTCTGGCCGGAACGCAGGTGGAAGTGCCGGCGGACCTTGTGGTTCTGGCCGTGGGAGCCGAGGCCGCCCATGGCGCGGTGCAACTGGGCGAGAAGCTGCGCGTGGCCCCGGACCAGTACGGCTTTTTCGTGGAGAGCCACCCCAAGCTCAAGCCCGTGGAAACCAACACGGCGGGCGTCTATCTGGCCGGAGCGTGCCAGGGACCCAAGGACATCCCCGCGTCCGTGGGGCAGGGCAGTGCCGCCGCGGCCAAGGTGCTTGGCCTTCTGTCCAAGAAGGAGCTGGAATCCGACCCGGCCGTGTCCAGAGTCAACGTGGCCCGCTGCGTGGGTTGCGGCAAGTGCATCAGGACCTGCCCGTTCGGAGCCATCAAGGAAGTGGCGGACCGCTCCGGAAACCCCAAGGCCGAGGTCATCGACACGGTCTGCCAGGGCTGCGGCATCTGCACCGTGACCTGCCCGCAGGGAGCCATCCAGCTTGAACATTTCACCGATAACCAGATCCTTGCGGAGGTGAACGCCTTATGTCCGCCCAAGATATTCGTGAGCTACGAATAGTAGGCTTTTTGTGTAACTGGTGCTCCTACGGCGGTGCGGACACGGCGGGAGTGGGGCGGTTCACCCAGCCCACGGATCTGCGCATCATCCGCGTACCCTGCTCGGGCCGCATCGATCCGCTTTTCGTCGTGCGCGCCTTGCTGAACGGAGCCGACGGCGTGTTGGTGTCCGGCTGTCACCCGCGCGACTGCCATTATGCCGAAGGCAATTACTATGCCCGGCGCAGACTGGAGATGCTCAAGCGCTTCCTGCCCATTACCGGCATCGACGCCAGGCGTTTCGAATACACCTGGGTTTCGGCCTCGGAAGGGCAGCGCTGGCAGCTTGTGGTCACGGAATTCACGCGCCGTATCCATGAGCTGGGCCCCGCGCCCAGCTTCAATCCGGCAACGGAAGCGGAATGGAACAATCTGGCCGCTCAGGCGGCGCAGGGGCAGGGCTGCCCCTGTCACGGATAGGAGGGCACATGTCCCAATTGGACGATCTCAAATCAGCCATCAAAAGCCGTCTGGGCGAGCTGGAGTGCGTCATCGGCTGGGGCGCGGGGTACGATCCCCTGCACGCCACGCCGCTTTTCATCCGCTCCGAGGCCGACCTGGACAGGCTCGTTATCGGTCCTCTGGCCGTGCATAATCTGGCTACGTTTCTGACCGCCTTCAAAGGCAAGAAGGTCGGCGTGGTGGTCAAGGGGTGCGACAGCAAAAGCGTGATCGAACTGCTGAACGAAAACCTGATCAAGCGCGATGATGTGGTCATCTTCGGTCTGTGCTGTGAGGGCGTGGTCAGCCATTTCAAAATCCGGGAAGCTCTGCCTGTCGATCCCGGATTCGTGGAAGCCGTGACCGTGAAAGGCGGCGAGCTTGAAATCACGGCCGCAGGGCAGACGGTGAAGCTTAAAATGGACGAAGTGAAGGCCGACAAGTGCCGCGTGTGCAGGCATCCCAACGCGCTGCTTTCCGATGTGCTCATCGGCGAGGAGCAGGGGGCTTCCTCGGCCGGTCTGGCCTGCCAGGAAGAATTCGAAGCCAAGTCCGACGAAGAGAAATTCGCCTTCTGGCAGGAAACCATGAGTCGGTGCATTCGCTGCTACGCCTGCCGCAACGCCTGTCCCATGTGCGTATGCCGGGATTTCTGCATCGCCACCAGCCGTGATCCGCTGTGGCTCGGGCAGGATAATTCTCCGGCCGAGAACTTCATGTTCCAGATGATCCATGTGTCCCATCTGGCCGGCCGCTGTACGGAATGCGGCGAATGCGAACGCGCCTGCCCTGTGGACATCCCGCTCATGCTCCTGCGCCGGCATATGAACAAGCAGGTCAAGGAAGTGTTTGAGCACGAGGCGGGCACGACCCTGGATCAGACACCGCCCCTCTTCACCTTCAAGGTCGAGGAAGACCGCATCCACGAGAGAGACTGGTAATGGAACGATTCATCACTCTAGAAAATCTGATCCGTCTGGCCGAGGAACTGGCCGCGAATCACCGCGTGCTGGCTCCGGTGGTCACGGGCGGCATCGTGACCTTCCGCCGGTTCCAGCCGGGGATGACCATCGATCTGTCCCGGATGGCCGCCGTGTCACCCAAGGCGGCCACTTTTCCCCAGACCGAAACCCTGCTCACGGTCCGCCGCGAGCACGAGGACCAGAAACCGGAATTGCAGGAAGTTCTGCCTCAGGGGCAGAATGTGGTCATCGGCTGCCGTCCGTGCGGAGCACGGGGCAAGCTGGTGTTCGACCCCGTGTACGAGACGGACAAGATCAAAGACCCGTACTATCTCCAGCGCCGGAACAACACGGTTTTTCTGACCCTGACCTGTGACCGCCCCGAAACCACCTGTTTCTGTCACAGCGTAGGCGGCGGTCCGGCCGATCCGGCGGGTTCCGACGTGCTGCTGACGCTGGTTGAGGGCGGCTACGTGGCGCGTTCCGTCACGCCTCGGGGCGAGGACATTCTGAAGACGGCCGTGTTCGAGGACGCCGGAGACCGGGGCAAGACCGCCGATGAAAAACAGGCAGCGGCACGTGCACTCATGGGCGAGGCCCACGACTATACGACGGCTCCGGCCAGACTGTTGGCCCGCTTTGACGACATGGACTTCTGGCGGGCCCAGTCCGACAAGTGCATTTCCTGCGGGGCATGCACATATATGTGTCCCACCTGTTATTGCTTCAACATTACCGACGACGACCTGGGGCTGGCCAGCCGCCGCATCCGGACCTGGGACAACTGCATGTCCCACACCTTCACTCTGGAAGGCAGCGGGCACAATCCGCGTTCGACCAAGGCGCACCGGCTGAAGAACCGCGTCGGCCACAAGTTCAGCTACTACCCGGATCTGCACAAGGGCTTCATCGCCTGCTGTGGATGCGGACGGTGCATCAAGCAGTGCCCCTCCGGAGTGGACATCCGCCAGATCGTGAAAGACGCACAGGAGTATTCGGAATGAGCGCCAATCCTTATCTCCCGGACATGGCCACTGTTGTGGAGGTGATCGAGGAGACCAGCAATATCAAAACGTTCCGCGTGGTGCTGAACGACGAGCAGCGCATGAAGGAATTTTCCTTCGAGCCCGGGCAGGTGGGGCAGCTTTCGGTCTTCGGCGCGGGCGAGTCCACTTTCGTCATCAACTCTTCACCGACCCGCATGGATTATCTGCAATTCAGCGTCATGCGCGTGGGCGAGGTCACAAACCGCCTTCACCAGCTCCGGCCCGGAGACCAGATCGGTGTACGTGCCCCGCTGGGCAACGCCTTCCCGGTAAAGGAGCTGGAAGGCAAGAACATCATCTTCATCGGCGGCGGTATCGGCATGGCGCCCCTGCGCACCCTGTTCGTGTACATGCTCGACAACCGCAAGAAGTATAAGGACATCACCCTGCTGTATGGCGCGCGTACTCCGGATGATCTGAGCTACAGAGCGGAACTGCCCGAATGGACCGGCCGCAAGGACGTGAACGTGGTGCTGACCGTCGATAACCCGGCCGAAGGCTGGGAGCACAAGGTGGGACTCATTCCCAACGTGCTTCTGGAGATGAAGCCTTCACCCAAGAACACGGTGGCCGTGACCTGCGGCCCGCCCATCATGATCAAATTCACACTTCAAGCCCTCAAGAAGCTGGGTTTCGAGGACGAGAACATCATCACCACTCTGGAAAAACGCATGAAATGCGGGGTGGGCATCTGTGGACGGTGTAACATCGGTACCAAGTACGTCTGTATCGACGGGCCGGTTTTCACCTACGCCCAGCTCAAGGAACTGCCGTCGGAACTGTAGCTGTATCGCGGGGCGCTGCTCCGCATCCCGCAAGGGGAAATCCCCAGCCCCAGATGCGGGCCGGGGCGCACATGAAAACGGGCCCGCCGGTATATGATGATACGGCGGGCGGCTCTTACGGAGGCCATATGGCAGGAATATTCAAGGCCACGGACATACTTCTGGCTGCGCAGGAAATCGAGACCAGAGGCGAAGTTTTCTATAATCGTCTGGTGGAAACCACCACGGACCCCGAATTGAAAAAGATGTTCTCCTTTCTGGCGCGGGAGGAAACCAAGCACCGCGAGATTTTCCGCAGGTTGTACGAGCGCGTGGGCGAGGTCGAGCTTCCGGCCTGGGCTGAAGAGGGCGAATACGTGGATTACCTCGCATTTCTTCTGGATTCGCACACCCTGTTCCGTCTGGGCGATGTGGATAATCTCAGAAAATTCATGGGTACGCCCAAAGAAGCCATTGAAACGGCCATGGGCTTCGAGAAGGATACCATTTTGTTTTTTCTGGAAATGCTCGAATTCGTACCCGAAGGAGAGAAGCGCTATGTCAGGGATTGCGCCGAAGAAGAGCGCAAACACCTGCGTCTTCTGGCTGGCATGCTGAAAAAATAGATGTGGCGCGCGACAACTGACGAAGCTCCCGGATGCAGGTCCGGGAGCTTTTTTGTTCCGGCAGTCTGGCCTTGCGGGAGGCATGCCGGTAATGTGATGCTCAGATGGACAAGTCTTGAGAGGGTGAATTCATGGCCCGTATATTGGCGGCGGATTTGGGCGGCACGACCAGCCGTTTCGGATGTTTCGAGACCGGCGGCCATGAGCCGCGTCTGGTGGAGAGCCGCCGGATAGCCAGCGGCACGGTCCGCTCATTTCCCGAACTGCTGGCCGCCCTCGCCGCGTCGGGTTTTGCCCTGTCTCCGATGGAGGCCGATGTTGTGGCTCTGGCCGTGGCGGGCGTCGTGCGGGACAGTGTGTTCTGTCAGTTGACCAATGCCACCTGGAGTGTGGATTTGCGGGCTCCGGGGCTTGGTCTGCCGGTGGAGAGAACTGTTCTGATGAACGATTTCGTGGCTCAGGCCTTTGGCTGCCGGACATCCATCATCGGAAGCTCGGCGCTTTTGGTACAGTACGGGCGGCAGGCAGGCGGTGCCGTGGCCGTGATGGGTGCGGGCACGGGCTTCGGGCAGTGCGCCCTGATCGAAGAAAAGGGAAGGCTGCGGGCGCTTCCCTCGGAGGGCGGGCACGCACCCCTGGCCTTTGTAACGCCGCACGAGTTTGAATTGTCCCGGTTTATTGCCCGAAAAACGGGTCATTCCCATGCGTTTGGCGATACGGTGCTCTCGGGGCGGGGGCTCTCTCTGGTACATGAATTTTTGACGGGCAGAGGCCTCGAACCGGCCGAAGCCGCCGCCGAGGCCGGGCCAGGCACGGAAACGGCGGCCTGGTTCGCCCGCCTGTATGGCCGGGCCTGCAGGAGCTATGTGCTGCATGTTCTGGCGCGGGGCGGGTTGGACATCTGCGGAGGAGTGGCCGCCAAAAATCCGCATTTCGTGACCAGCCGGGAGTTTCTGGAAGAGTTTACGGACTGCCCGGCCTATGGCGATCTGCTGGCGTCCATCCCCGTACGTCTGATAACTCACCCGGATACCGGCCTGCTGGGCGCCGCCGCATATGGAGCCATGCTGCTGGACGAAGGCCGGATTTCGGGCTGGTCTTCTCCGGGTTGTTCATATCCGGGAAATATGAAGGAGGCCAGGTCCGTATGAAGCCTGCTTATTTTATTGCAGCAGAACTCCCGGCAACTGCTTCCTGATGATAGCTCTGGGGAAAAGCCGGACAACTCACCGGACAAGCGGAAATATCAAAAGGGAGACTGGTGGTCGGTCAAGCCCAAACGACCACAATTGCGGTTCAGGCTTTTTTGCCGGTCTGGAGCCTGCCGGAAACAGAAGGCGGCCCGAAGGCCGCCGCGTGAATCAATCTATAAAATCAGGTGGCCGTAATTTTAATCGTCATGATCGTAGCTCTCAAACCCGAATCCTCCATCCGGACCTCCGGTGAACAAAACAACCCTGAAATGTTGTTTAGCCTTCGGCCCCACTGCATTGATGTTCAGGCTGACCCGGCCACCATTTTCAGTCGGATATGGGAGCAGTTTAAAAAATTCTGGCAGTAATTTTGTGTCCATGCCACGAGCGGGCACGACTCCCTGATAAACGATCTTCCAGGGACCGGAGCCAATATCGGTCCGATATATGGTGACATCAAGGTCCTCACCGCTCTGGTTGACAAGAGCGAGGCCCGACCACCAGCCATTTCCATTTTGGGCGTAAGGAACTGTTACCCATGCCTCATCAGCAAAAACAGGGGCGGCGCACAGCAACATCGCCAGCCCGGCCATCAGTGCGAGAAATCTTTTTTTCATGTCCTATCCCTCCATGCGGCTTCATGCCGCGTATACAGATTACAAGACACACTGATCTGAATTTGATTTCTTTATACCCCAGTCTGTATTCATTGGCTACTGTTTTTTTGAATAAAATAAAAATCTTGTTTATGGATAACGATATCGGGAGGGGCGGTTGGCGAGCCGGGAAGTATTGTGGCGCGTGCTTGTGCGGGGCTGAGTGCGCCGGGTACTGCTACAAGGACGGTACCCGGCGGCTTTGGAGACGGAACCGCAATCACCAGTTTTCGGCCACTTCCTCGAAATATGCCTGGGGATGGGCGCAGGCTGGGCATTTTTCCGCAGCTTTTTCGCCCTGATGAACGTAGCCGCAGTTACGACATCGCCAGGTGATCTTTTTTTCCTTCTTGAACACGCGATTTTCTTCGATGTTTTTGGCCAGGGCCAAGTAGCGTTTTTCATGCTGCTTCTCGGCCACGGCAATGGCCAGCATGATCGACGCTATCTCCGGGAAACCTTCTTCCTTGGCGATCCGGGCGAATTTCGGGTACATGCACTCCCATTCATGATGTTCGCCGTGAGCGGCTTCGCGCAGGTTTTCCAATGTCGTGCCGATGCGTCCGGCCGGGAAAGACGCGGTGATCTCCACCTCGCCGCCCTCCAGCAATTTGAACAGGGTCTTGGCGTGAACCATTTCCTGTTCGGCCGTTTCCTCGAAAATGTCGGCCATCTGAACATAGCCGTCCTTGCGGGCCTGTTTGGCGAAAAACGTGTAGCGGTTGCGGGCCTGGGACTCGCCGGTGAAGGCGGTCAGAATATTTTTTTCCGTGCGGGTGCCTTTCAGGGATTTGGACATGATTTCCTCCTTGGAATTGTTGAAATAGGTGACTGATAACTGAAACTACCGGGAGCGTCAAACCAGCACGGGCATTTTTGTCCTGTCTTTGCCTTTGGCGGACGTTTCCACCCTTGACGCTGTACCGGCTGTGTTTATCTATGGAGCACAACAGACTGGAGGTGAAACCTATGGTTATCGATTTTAGCACGTATTATGATCTGCCCAAAAGCCTGGACAATTTTTTTGAGGAGTTGTGGCGGCCAAGTTCACTGAGTCAGCGGCGTATGGCCTATCCACCGGTCAACATCAGTGAAGACAAGGAAAATATTCTGGTCACATCAGAAATCCCCGGAATGGATACGGAAGATATCGAGCTGACGCTCAACGAGAAAAGCCTGACCATCAAGGGGACGAGAAAGAGTGAAGTCGGAAACTACTACAGACAGGAACGTCCCACGGGAAATTTTCAACGTATTTTGAATTTGAATATTCCCGTACAGACAGATGCGGTAAAGGCATCCATGAAGGATGGAATACTTCGGATAATCCTTCCCAAGGCAAAGGAAGTCCACCCGGTGAACATTGTTATTGATGCCCAGTAAAGGAGGAGATGCCATGACAAATGAACTGGAAAGGAAAGCGACTCCGGCTCTCCCCCGTTTCCGGCCCAATACGGATATTCTGGAGCGCGAGGATGGCTTTCATATTTTTGTGGATATGCCCGGAGTGAGCAAGGATGATTTGTCCATCGATCTGCGGGAGAACGAACTGGAAATCCGGGGAAAGTCCCTTTCTCCGCGCGAGGAAAACGCCAGAGCTCTGCATGTGGAATTCGGGGACGGCGAGTATGTCCGCACTTTCGCCATTTCCGACGGCGTGGATCGGGAGGGCATCCGGGCCAATCTGAAGAAGGGTCTGCTGGAGCTCTTCCTGCCCAAGGCGGCCCGCTTCAAACCCCGGCGGATCGAGATTCAGGCGGAATAGAGCGCCTCCCCGTCGTCCGATGACGGATGGCTCCGCCATCCATCAGTAACGGCCCGGTTTTTCCGGGCCGTTTTCTTTGCGGGGGTACAACGGCGGACAGCCGCCTTTGTTGCGCCCGGAAGGTGAAATGGATATAGCCCTTCCCCGGCGCGTCGCTTCATTTTCTCCACCGTTTACCCAAGGCGGCATATTATGGACGAACTCCGCTACCGCAGAGTCATGCTCAAACTTTCCGGAGAGGCTCTGGCCGGCGAGCAGGGCTTCGGTATCGAACCCAAGACCATCCAGTCCATCTGCCGGGAACTGGCGGAGGCGGCCTCTCTCGGCGTTCAGCTCAGTCTGGTCATCGGCGGCGGCAACATTTTCCGGGGCGTGTCCGTATCTTCCAAGGGCATGGACCGGGCCTCGGCCGATTACATGGGCATGCTGGCCACGGTCATGAATGCTCTGGCCGTGCAGGATGCTCTGGAGAAGCAGAATATTTCCACCCGGGTCATGACCGCCATCGACATGAAGGAAGTGGCCGAACCGTACATCCGCCGCCGGGCCATCCGCCATCTGGAAAAGGGGCGGGTGGTCATCTGCGCTGCGGGGACGGGCATTCCCTACTTCACCACGGACACAGCCGCCGTGCTGCGGGCGATGGAACTCAAGTGCGACGCCATCCTGAAGGCCACCCGGGTGAACGGGGTCTACGACAAGGACCCGGAAAAACACCCCGATGCGGTCATGTACACCAGACTGACCTATCTGGAAGTCCTGCAGCAGCGGCTGGGCGTCATGGACTCGGCGGCCATTTCCCTGTGCATGGACAACAAGATGCCTATCGGCGTGTTCAATCTCTTTGTGCCCGGAAACATCAAGCGGGTGGTCATGGGCGAAGACATCGGAACCATCGTCAAAGGAGACTGACTCATGGACAGCCATATGGAAGACTGCAAGAACCGGATGCAGAAAAGCATCGACAGCCTGGAGAAGGAATTCTCCAAATTGCGTACGGGACGCGCCTCCACCGCCCTGGTGGACAGCATCAGGGTGGATTATTACGGTACACCCACGCCTCTCAACCAGGTGGCTTCCGTGTCCATCCCCGACAGCCGGACCATTTCCATTTCACCCTGGGACCGTGGCGCGTTCACCGGCATCGAGAAGGCCATCATGAAGTCCGATCTGGGGCTTACACCCATCAATGACGGCCGGGCCATCCGCATCAATATCCCCCCCTGACCGAGGACCGGCGGAAGGATCTGGTCAAGATGGCCAAAAAGTACACCGAAGACACCAAGGTCGCCATCCGCAACGTGCGCCGCGACGTGAACGAAGCCTTCAAGAAGCTCCTGTCCACCAAGGAAATAAGCGAGGATGAATCGCACAAGGCTCAGGACGAGGTGCAGAAAATCACGGACGACTTCATCAGGAAAGCCGATGCCGTCCTGGCGGAGAAAGAGAAGGAAATCATGGAGATATAGACACCCATGCCGCCTCTCAAGCATCTTGCCATCATCATGGACGGAAACGGCCGCTGGGCCCGTTCCAGAGGTCTGGAGCGCAGCGAGGGCCACAGGGCCGGGACGGAAACGGCGCGGGAAATCGTGCAGGAATGTCGCGCTCTGGGCATTCCCTGCCTGACTCTGTATACCTTTTCCAAGGAAAACTGGTCCCGTCCCAAGCAGGAGATCAATTTCCTGTTCACTCTGCTCAAGGACTTTCTGACCCGGGAACTGCCGAGTCTTCACCAGCAGGGCATCCGTCTGCGTGTTCTGGGCGAGCTGGACGAATTGCCTCTGGCGACCCTGCAGGTGCTGCTCCACGCAATGGACAAGACCGCCGCATGCACGGACATGGCTCTGAATCTGGCCCTCAACTATTCCGGCCGTCATGAAATTCTGCGCGCGTGCCAGGCTTTGCTGCGCCGGGGAGTCAAGCCGGAAGAGCTGACCGAGGATGTCTTCGCGCGGGAACTCTATACCGGCGGAATGCCCGACCCGGATCTGATCATCAGAACCAGCGGAGAGCAGCGGCTCAGCAACTATCTTCTGTACCAGAGCGCCTATAGCGAACTGTACTTCACCGATGTGGCCTGGCCGGACTTCCATGCCGATCAGCTCCGTGCCGCACTGGACGCCTTTTCCCGCCGCCAGCGGCGTTTCGGCTCCGTCGGAGAGAAGCCCGCATGAGCCATTCACACTTCCAGCGGATTCTGACCGCCCTTGTGCTGCTGCCTTTTCTGGGCATCGCGCTTTTTTACGGCGATCCGGCCCTGAGCACAGGTGTAACCATTGTGGCCGTGCTGGGGCTTCTGGAATTTTATGCCATGTTCTGGCCCGGCCGGAGCAGGGCGGGCTGGAAAATTTACGGCGTGGCCATGGCCGCGGGCATCGTCTGGGCCCCTCTGGCTTGGCCGGGAACGGTTCTGGTCTGTCTGACCATGCTGGGTGCGGCTCTGGCCTTTCTGCTGGCCCATGACAGGGGGCGATCCCCTTCAGCATTTCAGGACAGCCAGATATTTCTTTTCGGCCTTCTTTATCTGCCTTTCCTGCTGCGCCTTTTGCGCAACATGTCCTTTATGGAAATCATGCTGGTGCTTCTGGTCACCTTCGCCGCGGACACAGGCGCTTATTATGCGGGAAGCCATTTCGGCGGCCCGAAGATCTGGCCGTCCATCAGCCCCAAGAAGACCTGGAGCGGCAGTCTGGGCGGCCTGCTGTCCAGCGTGATCGTGGCCGTGGGATTCGGATTGGCCGCTGGCGCCTCGCCGTGGGCGCATTTTGCGTTTCTTGGCGCGGCCATGAATATCGCGGCCCAGACCGGGGATTTTTTCGAATCGGCCCTGAAGCGCTCGCGCGACGTCAAGGATTCCGGGCGCATACTGCCCGGTCACGGCGGCATGCTGGACCGCATCGACAGCCTGCTTTTCGCCCTGCCGCTTTATTGCGCTCTGGCCGCCGTCCATCCCTTTTTTCCGGCCACCCTATGAAATACATCTCCGGCTTGGCTTCGGCGCACCTGCACTCCGGCCAGCGCGTTCTGTCCATTTTGGGGAGCACCGGCTCCATCGGCATGAGCGCTCTCAGAATCGCGGCCAAAAACCCGGAGAAACTGCGCGTCCATTCCCTGGCCGGAGCCCGCAACGTGAAGCTGCTGGCCGAGCAGGCTGCCCGCTTCCGTCCCGCCCATCTCGGGGTGCTGGATGCAGCCGGAGCGGATGAACTGCGCCGGATGCTGCCCGTGGGGTACGCTCCACACATTCATACGGGCCAGGATGGATACATGACACTGGCAGCGCTGCCCGAAGTTGACTTGGTGCTGGCCGCCCAGGTGGGTGCGGCCGGGCTTATGCCCGCGCTTGCCGCGGCCCGGGCGGGGAAGGTGCTGTGTCTGGCCAACAAGGAAGCCCTGGTGCTGGCCGGAGAGCTGTTCCGGCGGATTGCCGGGGAGAGCGGCTGCGTGATCCTGCCCGTGGACTCGGAACACAACGCCCTGTTTCAGGCCGTCATGGGGCATGATGGGCGGCAGGTGCGGCGGTTGATTCTGACCGCTTCGGGCGGTCCGTTCAGGACCAAAAGCGCCAAAGCTCTGGAGTGCGTCACGCCGGAGCAGGCTCTGGCACATCCCAACTGGTCCATGGGGGCCAAGATTTCCATCGATTCGGCCACCATGATGAACAAGGGCCTGGAGATCATCGAGGCCGTGCATCTGTACGGCATGGCCCCCCAGGAGGTGGATGTGGTGGTCCATCCCCAGTCCATTGTGCATTCGCTGGCCGAGTACGAGGATGGTTCGCAACTGGCCCACCTGGGCATTCCGGACATGGAAATTCCCATCGGCTACTGCCTGGGCTATCCCGAACGGCTGCAAACCGGCCTGGAACCGCTGAACTTGGCCCGCATCGGCACCCTGACTTTCGAGGCTCCGGACGCCGGACGTTTTCCCTGTCTGGATCTGGCCCGCACGGCCCTGCGGGAGGGTACGGCGCACTGCGTGGTTCTAAACGCGGCCAATGAAGTCGCCGTGCAGGCTTTTCTGGACCGGCGCATTTCCTTTCCCGGTATCGCCCTGCTCATCGAGGATATGCTCGCGACCGCTCCGCGCGGCGAATTCCACGATCCGGAAAGCATTCTGGCTCTGGACCGGGAGGCCCGGCGCACGGCCGATGCAGCCATCGGAGAAAGCCGGGCTCAGGCGCGGCAACATCTCTAGAAATCTTCCCTCCCAAAGTCTGTGAAAACACCCGGAAAAACAGGATTGGAGACACGTTTTCAAGGTTCGGAAATACTTGGTCCCGGCGGGGACCGGCAAACCGGCATGGCGCCGTTTCGGTTTCGATCGGCGTTTTCGATACAGGATCAACATGAGTAGTGTCATCGCGGTAATAGTGGTCCTTGGAGGACTGATTTTTTTTCACGAACTGGGGCATTTTCTGGTGGCCCGGGGGCTGGGCATGGGCGTCAGCGTCTTTTCCCTGGGATTCGGGAAACGTCTTTTCGGTTTCACCAGGAGCAAGACTGACTACCGCGTCTGCGCTTTTCCCCTGGGCGGCTATGTGCAGCTGGTGGGAGAGTCTCCGGATGCGGAATTGCCCGAGGGCTTCAGCAGCAAGGAATCCTTTTCCCTGCGGCCGCCCTGGCAGCGCATGCTGGTGGTGCTGGCCGGGCCGGTATTCAATTTTCTGCTGGCCTGGGTCATCTTCTGGGGACTGGCCTGGAGTCAGGGCGTACACGACCTGCTGCCGGTCATCGGCCAGGTCAACAATGCAAGCGCCGCGCAGGAAGCCGGACTCGCCACGGGCGACCATGTGCTTGCCATTGACGGACAGGATATCGCCGTCTGGGAAGATCTGGTTCAGCGTATCGAAGCCAACCGGGGGCAGCCCATGCGCCTTGACGTACAGCGCGGCCGGGAAGTCCTGTCCGTAAGCGCCACCCCCAGGCTTCAGGAAAAGCGCAACCTGTTCGGGGAAACCAAGGTCACGCCGATGCTGGGCATCGCGCCCAAGGGTGAGTTCGTTTCCCGCGAGCTGGGTTTTCTCGCGGCGGCCGTTCAGGGGGCGAAGCAGATGCGGGAAGTCAGCGGGCTCATGCTCACGGGACTGGTCAAGCTGATCGAACGGGTCATTCCCTGGACGGATATGGGCGGCGTGATTCTGATCACGGAACTGATCCACAAGGAGGCCCAGAACGGCTTGGTCAGCCTGCTGGCCCTGACGGCGCTGATCAGCATCAATCTGGGCATTCTGAATCTGCTGCCCATTCCGGTGCTGGACGGCGGGCATATTCTGTTTTTTTTCCTGGAAACCGTAACCGGCAGACCACTGAACCAGAAGGTCCAGCAGGCAGCCCTCAAGGCAGGCATGCTGTTTCTGGTCATGCTGATGATTGTGGCGACCATCAATGACATCCTGCGCCATTTCCGCTGATCCAGTTCTGATGCTGAACTGCGCCGGGGAGTGCGCCCAGATTGTCTTCGGCGGCGGGGAAGGAGTGCTCTTCGCCGAGGAGATCCGCTGCCCCGGCCAGTCCATCATGCATCTGCCCACGGCCATCGAGCGCGGTCTGGATGTGCTGGGCATAGGCGTGGAAGGGCTGTCCGGCATTGCCTGTGTGCGCGGACCGGGCTCCTTCACCGGCCTGCGCATCGCCCATGCCACCATGTACGGACTGGCCCGGCCTTTTTCCCTGCCCATGGCCGGGCTGGAGTATCCGGGCCTGCTGGCCCTCCAGACGGCCGCCATGATTTCCGGGGAACTGTGGGTGGTTCTGTATGCCCGCAAGGGACAGGTCTATGTACAGGGCTTTTCCGGAACACATGCCCTGACAGGCATCGGCGTTTTTTCGGCGGACCGGACTCGGGAGATATTGGCCGCAAGAGGAGAGACCGTATATCTGGCCGGAAACGGGCTGCGGAAGAATTCCTTACTGCTCGATATTCCCGGAGCGCGCGTTCTGCCGCCGGAATTCGACACGCCGGCCCCCGCCGTGCTCCTTGCCGCCGCCCGCACTGCACGGTTCTCCGAAGAACCGCCCGCGCCCCTCTACCTGCGCAAGTCCGACGCCGAAGACAATCTGGAGGCCATCGCCGCCGCCAGAGGCATCGACCCGGCCGAAGCGCGCAGGCATATCTTCGATTTTGAATAGCTTTTCACAGCGGGAGTCATGCCCCGCACCGTGAGGCCAGAGTCTGTTCGAGAAGCTCCAGCGCCCGGTCGGGATCGAATGACCGACCGGTCCAGCATCTGAACTGGGCCAGCCCCTGATGAACGAACATGGGCAGGCCGCACAGAGCCTTTGCGCCTTCCCGGAGGGCCTGGGCCAGCAGGGGAGTCTGCCTAGGGTTATAGACCAGATCGTACACCAGCGAGACTCCCCGGAGAGACCCTTTCCACGGCGAAAGAGACTGAAACGGGCCGGACATGCCCAAAGGAGTAGTGTTGATCAGAAGGTCCGCAGCCACATCATGGCGCTGCTCCCAGGATACGGTCCGGGCATGGAAAGGCTCCGCCAGACGTCTTGCCCGCTCTTCCGTGCGTGCGGACAAGACCACATCCCAGCCCTCCCGGCGCAGGCCGCACACCACGGCCCTGGCCGCTCCGCCGGCGCCGAGCACCAGCGCCCGCCCCGGCCGGATGTCGAGCTCCGCCAGCGGAGCCATGAACCCGGCGATATCCGTATTTTCCCCCCAGAGCGTGTCCTTTTCCCAGAACAGCGTGTTTACGGCTCCGGCTTCCCGGGCGTTGTCCGTCAGGCTGTCCACCAGGTTCATGACCGCCTCCTTGTGCGGGATGGTCACGCTCAGGCCGTGAACGGGCAGGGTGCGCAGGGCCGTCATGAATGCAGGCAGCCTGTCCGGCGGCGTGTCCCAGGCATGATAGGACGCCCGGACGCCGGTTTCTCCGGCGGCCCAGTTGTGCAGGACCGGGCTCAGGGTATGCGCAAGAGGATGACCGACAATACCGAGAAGCAGCATGGGGAACTCGCTGGTTTGAGAATTGCGGGAGAGAGCCCTGTGTGCCTGTTTGGTCGTCTGCGGACTCATCCCCGGGTGAAGGGCTCTGCCGTGTTCTTCTCTTCTGTGTCATCAAAAAACAACCCGGAATTCATCCGGGCTATCCAAGTGGAATCGCTCCATCCATGATGGGAAGTGGCGGGGTATGGACTTGACCGCCGGGACTCGCCACGCCTCCGGTTTGATCCTTCATGTGAAAAGTAAAAGAAGCCCCGGACGCTCTGGTCAGGCCAAAACATCCGGGGCTTCAGGGGAGGGGGATTTACGCGAGCTTTGTGGTGCCCGGAAAAAGACCTCAGCCCATGGCCATGAGGCGGGCGATGCGCTCTTCCGTGGACGGGTGCGTGGAAAAGAGAGACGCTATCCGGCTGCCCGTGAGCGGATTGACGATGAACATGTGCGAGGTGGCCGGGGTGGCCTCCTGCATGGGTATCCGGCCCGCGGCCATTTGCAGTTTCTGCAGGGCTCCGGCCAAAGCGCGGGGCTTGCCGCAGATGGCCGCCCCGGTCTCGTCGGCCAGGAATTCTCTGGAGCGGGACACGGCCATCTGCACTACCATGGCAGCGATGGGCGCGATGATGGCCAGGGCCAGGCTGCCCAGAACGCTGCCGCCGCCTTCTTCGTCGCTGCGGCCCATGCCGAAGATGGCTCCCCATTGCAGCATGTTGGCCAGCATGGAAATGGCTCCGGCAATGGTGGCCGCCACCGTCGAGATGAGGGTGTCCCGGTTGCGGACGTGGGCCAGTTCATGGGCCATGACTCCTTCCAGTTCGTCCCTGGACAGAATGCGCATGATACCCTGGGTGGCCGCCACGGCGGCGTTTTCCGGATTGCGGCCCGTGGCGAAGGCGTTGGGGCTGTCGGAAGGAATGACATACACCTTGGGCATGGGCATGCCCGCCTTGTGCGCCAAGTTTTCTATAAGGCCGTAAAAATCGGGGCTTTCCTCGCGGGTCACCTGCCGGGCGTTGTACATGCGCAGCACGATCTTGTCCGAGTTCCAGTAGGCGAAGAAATTCATGCCTCCGGCCACGAGAAACGCGACAAGCATGCCGGATTTTCCGCCGATGGCCCCGCCCATGGCCACCAGGATCAGGGTCAGGGCGGTCAGCAGGAAAGTGGTCTTCAGCATCTGATTCATGAACGCCTCCATAAGGTCGGTGATGGTCCGGCCGGTCCGCCGGGAGCTGCGGCAGTCCCGGAAGGCAGACGGCCCGCGTACATCTAGTGTCCCGGCGCGGGCTGTCAAGCACGATTTGATTTTTGAGGCACCTCATTCGCCGATTTTGCCGTTGGCGTGACCGGGGTGTTTGGGAAAAACTCCTTGAAGTGCTCCTGATTGAGCCTGACTATGAGTGGCTGATGATTGATGCGAGACATTGCAAAGTGCATCCCCATGCTGCCGGAGCGGTTGGCGGCAACCAGGCGATGAGCTGCGCAAAAGGGGGCTCAACACCAAAATACATCTGGCCGTGGATGCGCATGGTATGCCGCTCAGAGTTGCTGTTACAGAAGGTACCAGAGCTGATTGCAAGGAAGCGTGCGCATTGATTGACGGCTTGAGCGCGGAGATGCTTTTGGCTGATCGCGGATATGACAGCAATGAACTTACAGACAAGGTTGTTGAGTCCGGCTGCCAGCCCGTCATCCCGCCCAGAAAAAATCGCAGGGAACAGCGCGATTATGACAGAGAACTGTACCGTGTACGCCACCTGGTCGGGAACGCCTTTCTTCACCTCAAGAGATGGCGTGGCATCGCCACGCGTTATGCAAAACGAAGCCTCTCCTTCCTTGCCGCCGTGCAAATCAGGTGTATCTCATTGTGGGCAGAAATAATTTGACGGCACTATCTAAGGATTACCTGTGGCTGTTCTTGAAGCAGGACTCCATCCTTTCACTGTATGGGCTGGGGGGATAGCTCATGAAGAGTGATGATAGAATCCTGATCTTCAAGTGGAGTAAATGTGTGTTCCTGTCTTGAACCGCACGAGGAAAGTGTGGAGGGCAATGGTTGTTTAGTCAACCAAAATATGATAGAAAAAGTGATTCTATGGAAGTATTAAAAAACAGACAAATTTCTAAAAATTTTTGAGACTCTTACTGTAATCATTTGGTATTTATATTGTTTTCTGAGCAAAAAATGCTGCTCGAAATATTGGGATGGATTCTGAAAAAAAGGATATCCTTGTGTGTCACCGGAAAGAGAAGAGATTGGCTGTGGAAACGCAGTGTACACGCAGGGTTGTTTGATTTTTAAAAAATTTTTTCTTCTCTTATCCAAGAGAAGAAAAGAGAGAAATTTCTGCTTTTTAGGACAGGATCAGCCTGGGAAAGGATATGGTTTGCATCTTCACTCTTGGATTATATTATTTTAAGCTGTTGGGCGCATTCCATGGACTGGCTCGATATTTGTTAGTGGTCGCGAGGCACAAGAAACTCAGTTTGCCCGATGTCAAACATCAACCCGCTTTTCTGGAGGAGAGCATACATGGCCGCAAAAAATATGAAAACCATGGACGGCAACACCGCCGTCACACATATCGCCTATGCTTTGAGCGATACGGCTGCCATCTACCCCATCACTCCGTCTTCCACCATGGGTGAGATTGCGGATGAATGGGCCGCCCAAGGGCGCAAGAACATTTTTGATCAGCAGGTGCTGGTGCGTCAGCTCCAGTCCGAGGCCGGGGCCGCCGGGGCGGTGCACGGCTCTCTGGCTGGTGGTGCACTGACGTCCACCTTTACAGCTTCTCAGGGCCTGCTGTTGATGATCCCCAACATGTATAAAATTTCCGGCGAGCTTTTGCCCGGCGTGTTCCATGTCAGTGCTCGGGCCATTGCCGCTCACGCCCTGTCTATTTTCGGGGATCACCAAGATGTCATGGCATGCAGGCAGACCGGTTTTGCCATGCTGGCTTCCAGTTCCGTGCAGGAGTGTATGGACCTCTCCTTAGTCGCCCATCTGGCCAGCATCGAATCGAGCATTCCGTTTCTGCATTTTTTCGATGGCTTCCGCACTTCCCACGAGCTGCAGAAAATTGAGGTCATCGACTACGAGGACATCAAGAAAATCGTCAATTATGACGCCATTGCAGATTTTCGCAGCCGGGCCATGAACCCGGCCAACCCGACCATCCGGGGCACGGCCCAGAACCCCGACATCTACTACCAGGGACGGGAAGCGGCCAACGTCTATTACGATCAGGTGCCTTCCATCGTGGTCGAGCAGATGAAGAAAGTGTTTTCCATCACCGGACGTTCCTACAAGCCTTTTGATTATGTCGGTCATCCGCAGGCGGAACGGGTCATAGTGGCCATGGGTTCGGCCTGTGAAACCATTGAGGAAGTAGTACGCCATCTTCTGGCTCAGGGCGAGAAGGTCGGTCTGGTCAAAGTGCGCCTGTACCGTCCTTTCGTGCCCGAGTTCTTCCTGCAGGTACTGCCCGCCACAGCTTCGGTCATCACCGTGCTTGACCGCACCAAGGAGCCCGGCGCCAAGGGCGATCCGCTGTACAAGGATATCTGTACCGCCTACATGGAGCGCGGCGAACTGCCGGAAATCGTAGCCGGCCGCTACGGTCTGGGCTCCAAGGAGTTCACCCCGGCCATGGCCAAGGCCGTCTTCGACAATATGATGGCGGCGGCTCCCAAGACGCATTTCAATGTGGGAATTGACGATGACGTGACCCACACCTCTCTGGATGTGGCCGAGTTCGCCGACACCACGCCCGAGGGGACCATTCAGTGCAAGTTCTGGGGATTGGGCTCCGACGGCACGGTGGGTGCGAACAAGGAAGCCATCAAGATCATCGGCGACAACACCGATCTCTACGCTCAGGGCTACTTCGCCTACGACTCAAAGAAATCCGGCGGCATCACCGTTTCCCACCTGCGTTTCGGCAAATCGCCCATCCAGTCCACCTACTTGGTCAACTCGGCCAATTACGTCGCCTGTCACAAGGACAGCTACGTGCATACCTACGATGTACTGGAGGGCATCAAGGATGGCGGCACCTTTGTGCTGAACTCCGCCTGGAGCACGGAAGACATGGAGAAGGAACTTCCCGCATCCATGCGCCGGACCATCGCCCGCAAGAAGCTCAAGTTCTACAACATCGACGCCGTGAAAATCGCCGAGGCCGTGGGGCTCGGCAACCGCATCAACATGGTTATGCAGACCGCCTTCTTCAAGCTGGCCGATGTCATGCCTTTCGAGGAAGCGGTAGAATTGCTCAAGAAGTCCATTAAGAAAGCCTACGGCAAGAAGGGCGATAAGATCGTCAACATGAATATCGCGGCCGTGGATCAGGCCATGGAGAAGCTGTTCGAGGTCAAGTATCCCGCGTCCTGGGCTGACGCCGCCTGCGAATGTTCCGGGGAAAAGGATGTGCCGGATTTCGTGAAGAACGTCATGCGGCCCATTCTGGCCCAGAAGGGCGACAATCTGCCTGTTTCCGCCTTCGAGCCGGACGGTCTCTTTCCGGTGGCTACATCCCAGTATGAGAAGCGCGGTGTGGCCATCAACGTGCCCGAGTGGATTCCGGAAAACTGCATCCAGTGCAACCAGTGCTCCTTCGTCTGCCCGCATGCGGCCATTGTTCCGGTGCTGGCGACGGCAGAGGAGATGGAAGGCGCGCCGGAGACCTTCGACACTCTGGATGCCATGGGCAAGGAACTCAAGGGGCTCAAGTTCCGCATGCAGGTCAACACCATGGATTGTCTGGGCTGCGGCAACTGCGCGGACATCTGCCCGGCCAAGAAAACGGCTCTGGTCATGAAGCCCCTGGCCACCCAGACCGGCCGTGAAGTGCCCAACTACGACTTTGCGGCGACCATTCCCTTCAAAGACAAACTCATGCGCCGCGACACGGTCAAAGGCAGCCAGCTTCAGAAGCCGCTCATGGAGTTCTCCGGCGCCTGCGCCGGTTGCGGAGAGACACCCTATGTGAAGGTGCTGACCCAGCTCTTCGGAGAACGCATGATCATCGCCAACGCCACGGGCTGCTCCTCTATCTGGGGCGCGTCGGCGCCTACCACGCCGTACACGGTCAATGCCGACGGACACGGCCCGGCCTGGGGCAATTCCCTGTTCGAAGACGCCGCGGAGTTCGGCTATGGCATCCAGATGGCCTACCAGCAGCGCCAGGCCAGACTGGCCGATCTGGTCGGCAAGGCCCTGCAGAATGAACTGCCGGAAGATCTTGCCGAAGCCTTCAGAGGCTGGCTGGAGAACCGCCATGATGCGGAGAAATCCAGAGAATACGGGGATTCCATTGTCGGCATTCTGTCCTTCATGAACCGCGACGCCCTGCTGGATGAAATCTACGCCTCGGAGGACCTGTTCACCAAGAAATCCATCTGGATCTTCGGTGGCGACGGCTGGGCCTACGATATCGGCTATGGCGGGCTGGACCACGTGCTGGCCTCCGGAGAAGACATCAATGTGCTGGTTATGGACACGGAGGTTTACTCCAACACCGGCGGCCAGTCCTCCAAGGCCACGCCGCTGGGCTCCATCGCCAAGTTCGCGGCTGCGGGCAAAAGAACGGGCAAGAAGGACCTGGGCCGCATGGCCATGAGCTACGGCTACGTCTATGTGGCTACGGTGGCCATGGGTTACGACAAGCAGCAGTTGCTGAAGGTGTTCCGAGAGGCCGAAAGCTATCCCGGACCCTCGCTCATCATTGCCTACGCCCCGTGTATCAACCAGGGCATCCGCAAGGGCATGGGCAAGACGCAGCTGGAATCCAAACTGGCCGTGCAGTCCGGCTACTGGCCGCTGTACCGCTTCAATCCGGCCTTGGCGGGCGAGGGCAAGAATCCCTTCACCCTCGATTCCAAGGCTCCGGACGGCAGCATGCAGGAATTCCTGGCCAACGAGAACAGATACGCCCAACTGGAGAAGATCGCTCCGGAAGCTTCCAAGGAACTGCGTACCCAGATTGAAAAAGACTATCTGCAGCGTTTCGAGCTGTATCAGTACTATGCCAGCCGGGAGATGGCCCCTGAACCCGATGCGGGCGAACCGGTGGCCGCGGGGGGTGCCGGAGATGGTTGCACATTGACGGCCACGGCTGAGCATTCCGGAGCCACGGCTTCCGGAGCTCCCTGCGATGACGGCCGCGCCGGAAAATAGGTAGGAGGCAAGCCACTGGTCCGGAACGGGGGGAACCTTCCGGACCGGTGGTATATTCATCGTTCAACTGGAGGGATATATGTCGATTCCTGTCTTGGCTCTGGTGGCTCTGCTGCCCATTCTGGTGGCTCTCATTCTCATGGTCGGTATGCGCTGGCCTTCGACCAAGGCCATGCCGCTGGCCTGGCTTGTCTGTGCCATGGGCGCTTTTTTCGTCTGGAAGCTTCCCGTCTCGTACATCGCTGCCCTGTCCCTGCAGGGCATCGTCGTCGCCATCGGCGTTCTGATCATCGTTTTCGGGGCCATCCTCATTCTGTACACTCTGAAGCAGTCCGGCGGTATGGAAACCATCCAGTACGGCATGCAGAACATCAGCCGCGACCGCCGTATCCAGGCCATCATCATTGGCTATATGTTCGCCGCCTTCATCGAAGGTGCCGCCGGTTTCGGCACTCCCGCCGCCCTGGCCGCGCCGCTTCTGCTGGCTCTCGGCTTTCCGCCTCTGGCCGCGGCGGTGGTCTGCCTGGTTTTCAACTCTTTCCCGGTGACCTTCGGGGCCGTGGGCACTCCCGTGCTGGTCGGCTTCAAATCCCTGACACCCCTCGTCGACACTGCCGTTGCCTCGGGTGCGGCCGGGATCAACTTCACCAATTTCGAATCTTTCGCCAAGATTATCGGCCTGTGGGCGACGGTCATGCACGGCCCCATGGCCATTATCATGCCCATTTTCATGCTCGGCTTCCTGACCCGTTTCTACGGCCAGAACAAATCCTGGAGCGAAGGCTTTGCCGCCTGGAAGTTCTGCGTATTTTCCGCCGTGGCGTTCCTGATTCCTTATCTGCTGTGCGCCTGGATTCTCGGACCGGAGTTCCCGGCCATGATCGGCGGCCTCATCGGCCTTGGTATCATTGTCGCCGGCGCCAAGAAGGGGTTCTGCGTGCCCAAGGACATCTGGGATTTCGGCCCGCAGAAGACCTGGCCCGCCGAGTGGACCGGTTCCATCACCACGGCCGAGGCCACGGAATTCAAGCCGCACATGAGCCAGTTCATGGCTTGGCTGCCGTACGTTCTCATCGGCGGCGTGCTGGTCTTGACCCGTATCCCCCAACTGGGTCTCAAAGGGTGGCTCACGGCCCAGAAGATTCCCTTCACCAACATTCTGGGCTTTTCCAATGTTTCGGCTTCCATTGATTATCTGTACCTGCCCGGAACTCCGTTCATTCTCATTTCACTTCTGACCATCCTGCTGCACAAGATGAACGGCAAGGCCGTGAGCGCGGCCTGGACCGAAAGCATCGCCAAGATGAAGGCCCCGACCATCGCGCTCTTCGCCGCCGTGGCTCTGGTTTCCATCTTCCGCGGCTCCGGCGTGGCCGATGCGGTCCTGAACCCCAACAACTATCCCTCCATGCCGCTCGCCATGGCCACCGCCGTGGCCGCCATGGCCGGAAACGCCTGGCCTCTGCTGGCTTCCTTCGTGGGTGGTCTCGGAGCATTCATCACCGGCTCCAACACGGTTTCCGACATGCTCTTCGGCGAGTTTCAGTGGGGCGTGGCCGAACATCTGAACATGCCGCGCCAAATCATCGTGGCCGCCCAGGCGGCAGGCGGCGCCATGGGCAACATGGTATGCATCCACAATATTGTGGCGGCCTGCGCGGTGACCGGCCTTGTGGGCGCCGAAGGCATGATTC
The DNA here is from genome assembly GCF_001553625.1 of Desulfomicrobium orale DSM 12838. Lineage (GTDB taxonomy): Bacteria > Desulfobacterota > Desulfovibrionia > Desulfovibrionales > Desulfomicrobiaceae > Desulfomicrobium > Desulfomicrobium orale. Next base: position 2,370,044 of record NZ_CP014230.1, on the reverse strand, counting down.
TGAAGCGCACCTTCTGGCCGTTCCTTCTCTACGGAGTCGTCGTAGGCATCATCGCCAGCCTCATGTGCTTCGTGTTCCTGCCCCATCTGTTCTGAGTCCTGGACGTCCCGGAGGCCGCAAGGCTTCCGGGACTGTATTCCGCACCGTATTTTAAGGAGTGCTTCATGATTTCGTCGAGTCTGCTGACCGAGTTCAGGAATCTGTTGGGCAAAGCAAACGTGCTGGACAGCGAAGCTGACCGGCATGCCTATTCGTATGATGCCGCTGTGCTGGATGCCGTCGTCCCGGAACTGGTTCTGCGGCCGTCCTCCAGTGAACAGCTCGGAAAAACCGTGGCCCTGTGCAACGAAAACAAGCTGCCCATGACGGTCCGGGGCGCGGGCACCAATCTGAGCGGCGGGACCATCCCCACCAAGGAGCACGGGGTGGTCATCCTGACCAACGGGATGAACAAAATTCTGGAGATCAACGAGGAAGACCTTTACGCCGTGGTCCAGCCCGGCGTGGTTACTTCCAAATTCGCCGCCGAGGTAGCCCGCCACGGCCTCTTCTATCCGCCGGATCCGGGCTCCCAGTCTGTCTCCACCATGGGCGGCAACGTGGCCGAGAACGCCGGAGGGCTGCGCGGCCTCAAATATGGCGTGACCAAAGACTATGTCATGGGCGTGAATTTCTGGAACGTCGAGGGTGAGTACGTCAAATCCGGCGGGAAGACCGTAAAGTGCGTCACGGGTCTCAATATCGCCCAGCTCATGGTGGGCTCCGAAGGCACTCTGGGTGTGTTCGATGAGATCATCCTGAAGCTCGTGCCGCCGCCAGTGGCCTCCAAGGCCATGCTGGCCGAGTTCGACGACATCAACAAGGCTTCGGAGACGGTGGCGGCCATCATCTCCAACAAGATCGTGCCCTGTACGCTGGAGTTTCTGGACAACGCCTCCATCAAGTACGTGGATGACTTCACCAAAGCCGGCCTGCCCCGCGACGCGGCTGCCATCCTGCTGATCGAAGTGGACGGCGGACATACGGCCCTGGTGGAGGACGATGCGGCCAAGGTGGTAGAAATATGTAAGAAGCAGGGGGCCACGCGGGTGCAGCTGGCCAAGGACGCCGCCGAAAAGACCAAGCTCTGGGAAGCGCGCAGAAACGCATTGCCCGCCCTGGCCCGAGCCCGTCCGACCACCGTGCTGGAGGACGCCACCGTGCCGCGCAGCCAGATTCCGGCCATGATCAAGGCCATCAACGAGATCGGCGAGAAACATCGTCTGCAGATCGGCACCTTCGGCCATGCCGGCGACGGCAACCTGCATCCGACCATTCTCACCGACCGGCGCGACAAGGAGGAGTTCCATCGTGTGGAGCAGGCCGTGGACGAGATTTTCGACGTGGCCCTGCGCCTGGGCGGCACCCTGTCCGGTGAACACGGCATCGGCATCGCCAAGTCCAAATGGCTGGAAAAGGAAACTTCCAGAGCCTCCATCATTTATTCACGACGGCTGAAAAAGGCGGTGGACCCGAATTACCTGCTCAACCCCGGCAAGATCATCGGAGGCTAGCCATGAGTACGGATGTACATCAGCTGGCCGGGATGCTGCACGAACTGGACGACCAGATGGTCGCCTGCATGCGTTGCGGCATGTGTCAGGCCGTCTGTCCGGTGTTTGCCGAATCCATGAACGAAGGGGATGTGGCCCGGGGCAAGATCGCTCTGCTGGAAAATCTGTCCCACGAAATGATCAAGGATCCCGGCGGGGTGCAGGAGAAGCTGAACCGATGTCTGCTGTGCGGTTCCTGTGCGTTCAACTGTCCCAGCGGAGTGAAGGTGCTGGACATCTTCCTGAAGGCGCGGGTCATCGTGAGCTCCTACATGGGCCTTTCCCCGATCAAGAAGGCCATTTTCAAAGGTCTTCTGACCAAGCCGGCTCTGTTCAACTCCCTGCTGGACGTGGCCTCCAGATTTCAGAGCCTGTTCACCAAGCCGGCCAGCGAGATTATCGGCTCGTCCTGCGCGCGGATCAACGCCCCCGTAGTGGGCGACAGGCATTTCATGCCTTTGGCCAAGACGCCCTTACGCAAGCTGGAGCCGTCCCGTTCCACTCCTCCGGGCAAGGGCGGGTACCGGGTGGCCTTTTTTTCCGGCTGCGTGGTGGACAAGATCTACCCGCAGGTGGGTCAGGCCGTGCTGAAGGCCCTGGATCATCACGGGATCGGCGTATACATGCCCGCCGGTCAGGCCTGCTGCGGCATCCCGGCTCTGGCTTCGGGCGACAAGGAATCCTTCGACAAGCTGGTCATGGCCAATCTGGAGCTCTTCGAGAAGGAAAGCTTCGACTATCTGCTGACGCCCTGTGCCACCTGTACGGCCACCATGCATGAAATCTGGCCTCTCATGTCCGGAGACAAGTCCCAAGGTGTCCAGGAACGCATCGCGGCTCTGAGCGCCAAAGTCGTGGACGTGAGCCAATTCATGGTGGATGTGCTGCAAGCGGCCCTGCCCGCCGAAGGCTCGGGCCTCAGGGTGACGTACCACGACCCCTGTCATCTGAAAAAATCCATGAAAGTTTCGGAACAGCCGAGGGCGCTTCTGCGGAGTAACCCCGGTGTGGAGTTCGTGGAAATGGCCGAGGCGGACTACTGCTGCGGCTGCGGCGGCAGTTTCAACCTGCAGCATTACGATCTGTCCAAGGACATCGGCACCCGCAAGCGCGACAGCATTGTGGCCGCCAAGGCCGATGTCGTGGCTACCAGTTGTCCGGCCTGCATGCTGCAACTCTCGGACATGCTGTCCCGCCATCAGGACAAGGTGGCGGTGAAGCACGTCATGGAGATTTACGCCGAAACATTGTGACGGCAGCGGTTTGTTTCGCGGTGCGCTTCAGGGCGTTTCCTGGAGCGCGCCATATATTGGGACATGGCTTCAGCAGCCCGCCGGAATATTTTCGTGCCCGGATATCTGTCCGAAGGCGCTTTTCCCGGAATGGAATCCGTTTCAGGGATGACAAACAAATTGTGCGGCCAACCAGTTTGTCGTAACAGGCAGAGCCGGAACATATCCTGACAAGCAATCGGTATGGAAGGAAGCGATCATGTCAAAAAATCTGTATATCACGGCTACGGAATCACGGAGCGGAAAATCGGCCATTGTGCTCGGCGTCATGCAGATGCTTCTGCGCGACATCCGCCGGGTCGGATTTTTCCGTCCCATCATCAGTGACGACTCGGACCGGAAGGACCACGACATCGATCTGGTTCTGTCCCAGTTCTATCTGGGACTGCGATACGAGGAAACCTACGCCCTGACCATGAAGCAGGCCAAGGATCTGGTTAATGCCGGTCAGCAGGCCCTGCTCATCGAGAGGATCATCAACAAATACAAGGAACTGGAAGAGCGGTGTGATTTCGTGCTGCTGGAGGGGACCGACTTCCAGGGCAGCAGCCACACCTTCGAGTTCGACATCAACGCGGACATTGCGGCCAATCTCGGTTCGCCGCTTCTGATTGTCATCAACGGCAACCAGAAGACGGAAGCCGAGCTTGTCAGTTCAACCAAGCTGGCGGTGGAGTCCTTTACCGAAAAGTCCACGGATATTCTGGGGATCGTCATCAACCGCACGGCTCTCCCCGACCGGGAAGCGCTGCGCCGGACCCTGCAGGAGAGTCTGGAGCGGCCGGAGCTGCTTCTTTACACCATTCCCGAGGTGGCCATTCTGGGCAAACCCACCGTGGCCGACGTCATGAAGTGGATCGGCGCCGAGGTCCTCTACGGCAAGGAAGGGCTGGGCGCGCAGGTGAACGATATTGTCGTGGCGGCCATGCAGATCGAAAATTTTCTGAATTACATCGAACAGGGAAGCCTTGTGGTCACGCCGGGCGACCGGCAGGACATCATCGTCAGCAGTCTGGCCTCCAGACAGTCGTCCTCCTATCCGGACATCGCTGGCATTCTGCTGACCGGCGGCATTGCCCCCAGCAAGACTCTTTCCCGGCTGGTGGACGGCTGGACAGGCATGCCCGTACCCGTTCTGCTGGGCCGGGAAGCCACTTTCCAGACCGCCCGGCGTCTGTACAACATGTATGGCAAGATCGAGCCGGGCGATCAGAAAAAAATCGCCACGGCTCTGGGTATTTTCGAGGAGAACGTGAATACGGAGGAACTGCGCGGACGCCTCAACGCCCGGAAATCGAGCAAGGTCACACCGCAGATGTTCGAATACGCGCTCATCGAGAAGGCCAAGAAGCACCGGCAGCATATCGTTCTGCCCGAAGGCAACGACGAGCGCATCCTGCGTGCGGCGGATATTCTGCTGCGCCGGGGCGTGGCGGACCTGACCATTCTGGGCGACGCCAAGACCATTTCGTCCATGACCTCCCAGATGGGGCTGAATCTGGCCGGAGCCAATATCGTCTCCCCGGCGGCCTCTCCGAACTACGAAGACTATGTGTCTACTTTTTTGGAGATGCGGAAGAAAAAGGGCATGTCCAGAGAGCTGGCGCAGGACAGCATGGTCGATCCCACCTATTTCGGTACCATGATGGTCTATAAGGGGCAGGCCGACGGCATGGTTTCCGGAGCCGTCAATACCACCGCCCACACCATCCGTCCGGCCTTCCAGATCATCAAGACGAGGCCGGGAGCGTCCATCGTGTCCAGCGTGTTCCTGATGTGCCTGAAGGACCGGGTCCTGGTTTTCGGCGACTGCGCCGTCAATCCCAATCCGACAGCGGTTCAGCTGGCCGAGATAGCCATCAGTTCCGCGGAAACGGCGCGTATTTTCGGCGTGGAGCCGCGAGTGGCGATGCTGTCCTATTCCACCGGGGATTCCGGTGCGGGCGGCGATGTGGATCTGGTGGTGGAAGCCACCCGGCTGGCGCGGGAACAGGCTCCGGGTTTGAAGCTGGAAGGACCCTTGCAGTATGACGCGGCCATTGATCCCGAAGTGGCCAGCAAGAAACTGCCCGACAGTGAAGTGGCCGGCAGAGCCACGGTTTTCGTCTTCCCGGATCTGAACACCGGCAACAACACGTACAAGGCGGTGCAGCGCGCGGCCAACGCCGTGGCCATCGGCCCGGTCCTTCAGGGGCTCAACAAGCCCGTGAACGATCTGAGCCGGGGATGCACCGTGCCCGATATCGTCAACACCGTGGCCATCACAGCCATACAGGCTCAGGCCGAAAAAGGCCTGATCTGAGCAACATTCAAAGGAGTAGCGAGAGTGAACATTCTGGTCATCAATTCGGGCAGTTCGTCCATCAAATATCAGCTCATCGATATGACTACCGAGAAGGCCCTGTGTTCCGGTCTGGTGGAGCGCATCGGCGAGGGCATGGGCGCGCTGACGCACAAGATCAATCCGGGAACCGACACGGAGAAAAAGTTTTCCTTCGAGCAGGATTTCCCGACCCATGTGGAAGGCATGGAGCGCGTGGTGGAACTCATCACCGACGCGGAAAAGGGTGTCATCGCCTCCACCAGAGACATTCACGCCGTGGGGCACCGGGTGCTGCTGGGCGGCGAAGAAATCAAGGAGCCCGTGCGGGTGAATGATTGGGTCAAGGGCGTCATCCGCGACTATATTCCTCTGGGGCCCCTGCATAATGCGGCCAATCTGGCCGGCATCGAAGTGGCCATGAAGCTTTTTCCCCACGCTCCGTCTGTGGCCGTGTTCGATACGGAATTTCACCAGACCATGCCCGAGAAGGCTTACCTGTATCCGCTGCCGTACGAGCTGTACAAGGAACTGCGTCTGCGCCGGTACGGCTTTCATGGCACCTCGCATGCCTATGTTACCCGGAAGGCGGCGGAATTTCTGGGCAAGCCCGCAAGCGAGGTCAATCTCATCACCTGCCATCTGGGCAATGGCTGCTCCATGGCCGCCGTGCAGAACGGCCGCTGTGTGGACACCACCATGGGTATTACACCTCTGGAGGGTCTGATGATGGGTACCCGCTGCGGCGACATCGATCCGGCGCTTGTGCCTTTCCTGATGGAGAAAAAAGGCTGGGGACCGGCCGAAATGGACACGGTCATGAACAAAAAGAGCGGACTGAAGGGTATCTGCGGCATGAACGACATGCGTGATGTTCATGCCGCCCGCGAGAAGGGCGACGCCAAGGCACAGCTGGCTTTTGACATGTTTGTCTACCGCATTCGCAAGTATGTCGGAGCGTTCGCCGTGGTTCTCGGACGGATCGATGCAGTGGTCTTTACCGCCGGTATCGGCGAAAACGATGATTTCGTGCGGTCGGAAGTCTGCCGCGACATGCCCCTGCTGGGTCTTGAAATCGATGCCCAGGCCAATGCCAAACGCTCGGGAGAGATTCGCGCTATCAGTACATCGGCATCCAGAATACCTGTACTGATCGTACCGACCAACGAGGAACTGGCCATTGCCCAGGCCACCCAGTCCGTCCTGAAGTAGTTCCGCTGCTTGTTGGAAATTGAGCTCCTTCCGGAAACTCCGGGAGGGGCTTTTTTATGGCGTAGTTGGGAGAGAAGAGCACTACTTGAAATATCTTGCTCACCTTTCCCGATGAGCTATGCGAACGCAGTAAATTTGATTTGCGGGAAGTTTTTGCTGACGGGATATTTCGGAGGACTTCTGAACTCCCGATTCCAGGGCGGAGGATTTAACAATGCTGTTTTGAAATGGAGTTGATTCAGGAATGGCGTCAGCAAGTAATTTGCACCACTTTCATTCATTGGACCGGCTCTCACAGCCGAAGCGGCGGCACAAGGTCTGAACCACGTCTTCGATAATCCAGGCCGGAGTGGAAGCTCCGGCCGTCAGGCCCATGCGGGGATACTTGGCCAGTTCCTCCAGTGGCAGTTCGTCGGCTGTTTCCACGTGTGTGGCGAACACGCCGCACTCTTGCGCGATCTGCGCCAGACGGCGGGTATTGCCGCTGTTTTTTCCTCCGACCACAATCATGGCTTCAACACTGCCGGCCAGCAGGCGGACCTCCTCCTGCCTGTCCTTGGTGGCGTTGCAGATGGTGTCCAGCACCGTGATGTCCGGTGAAAGATTGGCGCACAGCCAGTCCCGTACTTCCATGAAAACATCCCTGTCCTGGGTAGTCTGCGCGGCCAGAAAGTAGGACTTGTCCGGCAGGAACTTCACGGCCGTGAGTTCGTCCTGATTCTCGAAGACCGTGTGCTCCGGCGCGTAGCTGATGAGCCCGCGCACTTCCGGATGGTCGCGCTCCCCGAAAAGCAGCAGGTGCTTGCCCTGTTCGGCCTGCCGGTGGATGAGAATCTGCGCCTTTTTCACCTTGGGACAGGTGGCGTCGATGAGCACGGCCTTCCGATCCAGCAGTTCCGCCTGAGTGTCTTTGGGGATGCCGTGGGCGCGGATCACGACCACATCGCCGGGCTGGAGGTCTTCGGCATTTCCGGCCTGGAGCACGCCCTGAGCCTGATAGCGTTCCAGAACCTGTGGATTGTGGATGAGCGGCCCGAGCGTGCGGATTCGCCCCTGAGAGGGCGGATCGGCCAGAGCTCCGTCAAGTTTGTGCAGGGCCATGTCCACGCCCATGCAGAATCCGGCCGTGCGCGCGATGATCAGCTCCATTGCTCCTCCCGCCCGTGAAAGTGTTTGTCCAGTGTACCGAAAACCTGCTCCCAGGTGGCGCAGAACACGATGTCCCGCCGTATCTCCCGGGCGCCGGGCAGCCCCTTCAGAAATCTGGGCACCAGCGTGCGCATCTTGAGCAGTCCCGGCCGGTCCATACCGTATTCAACATACAGCTGGCAGAGTCTGCGCACCAGCGCCAGAGTCCGGCCGGGAGTTTTTGGCTCCGGGACACCGCCCCGGCGCAGAGAGAGGTAGCGGGAGAAAATTTCGGGGTCGTTCAGGGCCCCGCGGGCAAACATCACGCCATCCACACCGGTCTGGTCTGCGCAGCGCGCGGCGTCTTCAGCAGAGAACAGATCGCCGCTGGCGATGACGGGAATGCCGACTGCATTTTTGAGGCGCTCCAGATGCTTCCAGTCCGCGCTGCCGGTGAATCCCTGCGATCCGAAACGCGGGTGCATGGCGACCCAGCCCGCACCCAGAGCTTCGAGTTCCGCGCCCAGGCGCAGATAGACCGGCTGGTTCCAGCCCAGACGAATCTTGAAGCCCATGCCGCCGGGAGGTGCGGCCTTGATCAGCGCTCCGGCCAGGCGCGGCAGATGTTCGGGTTCCCGCAACAGGGCCGCGCCGCTGCCGGTTTTGACCACCTTGCGTACGGAGCAGCCGCAGTTGAGATCAAAATGCGTGTAGCCCGCTTCGCGCAGGCGTTCAACGGCCCGCACCAGAAACGATTCCTCCGAACCGAACAGCTGCACGACCAGAGGGACATCCGCCGGACAGGTCCGGAGCAGATCCGCCGTACCGGGACTTTCATAGAGCAGCCCTTTGGCGCTGACCATTTCCGTGACGGCTACGGTGCAGCCGTGTTCGCGGCAGAGCAGACGGAAGGGCAGATCGGAGAATCCGGCCAGGGGCGCAAGCCAGGGTTTGTCAGGGGTTATGGGAAAGGCATTCATGTCAGGAAGGGCCGGAGAGGGAGGACCGGCAAGCGGCCGGAAGCCCGCCGGAGCGGATCAGAGTTTGGGCTGGTCAAGAATGAGCTCCACTTCATCTTCGCTCAGCCCCGTGGACTGGGCCAGAGCCTGGATGGAATGGCCCCGCTTGAAACCGCTCAGGATGGTCTGGCGCAGGAATTGCGGCGATTTGGTGAAGGTTTCGGCCTGTTCCAGAAGCCGCCGCATTTCTTCAGCCCGGTATTGCAGTTTTTCTTCCAGTGCGGCCAGTTCTTCCTGACGGCTGGCGAAAGACGACACAATTTCCTTTTCCAGCTGGGCGTTGAAGTCCAGCTTGCGCAGAAATTCCTGCTGCCGGTCTTGCAGGGCGCGCATCAGACTTTCGGATTTCTTCAGCTTGACGAAGAAAACGGCGGCCAAAAGCAGCAGCAGAACTTCGATCAGTGTGGAGCTGACCAGTATCCAGTAGGGGATGTCCATCAGACTGTGGTGTCGATCAGGAGACCCTGATCCCGTTCGGGTTTGTCGTCCGGCGTCTGGCCGGAGCGCCGTTCCCCAGCGCGTGGCTCGGCGTTCTGGTCATCGTCATGAATTCTGCTATCCATGTCGCAGGCCCGGGTTTTGCGTACACGCTTCCTGTTTTGCCGCTGGCGGCGCAGCATCAGCTCCCCGGCCAGGGCCTGCTGCGCCTCCGGGTGGGCAATCTGGGCCATCTGGATACGCTGCGCCTCCGGTATCTGGGCGATCAGGGTGGAGAGGTCGAGATTGCTGACCATCATTGCACCGCGTACTCTTCAAAAAGGATGGATGAAACCTGTCCGCTTTGCAGGAACTGGTTGAGCACCGCCACGATATCGGCCTCGATTTTCTCCGAATTCGCAGGGTCGCTCAGAAAAGCGAGGGGCTTGTTTTTCAGATAGCGATAGACGCCGTCACGCAGAATGATATTTTTTTCGCGCAGTTCCAGAGTGAGAGTCCGATTGGCTTCGGGGACGCCGAACCGGCAGGTCAGCAGCCGGACCTGGCCGCCCTGGCTATGCTCCACCTGAAAGGAGTCAAAAGCGAATACGGGTGCGGGAAGATCGGGCAGGGGATCCGGAAATCCTCTGGGCTGCAGCGAAACCGGAAACTCCTGCTCCGGTCTGGGGGGCGGCGGAACCGGAGCGGCGGGCTGGGGTACCGGTTCCTCCGGGGATGGAAGAAAAAATGCCGCGCTGCCCGCTCCAGCCAGAAGCAGCACACCGGCTGCGATCAGCACCTTGGGGTTCTTCCAGAAGGGCCGCGTCACGGGCTGGACGGTTTCTTCCTCTTCCTGAGGAGCGGGGAGGGATTGGGGAGCGGGCTCTTCCTTGTCCTCGAATTCGAGAAAGAGCGCGTCGTCCAGGTCCAGTTCGACCTTTTGCAGGCCTCTAGGAATATCCTCCCGCAGCCCGCCGCGATCCAGATTGACCTTGGAATCTTCGGGGGAAGAGGGCTGGGCGAGGAGGACAGGAAGAATCATGGCGGGAGGGGAGCCGGCGCTTCAGGCACGCCGGCCGGAATCATTCGAAAATTTTGTGAATCTTCTGGCCGAGGGTTTCCGCCGTGAAGGGTTTGACGATGTAGTTGGAAACTTTGGCCTGCACCGCCTCAATGATGTTCTCCTGCTGGGCCTCCGCCGTAACCATGAGGAAGGGCAGGTCGGCGAATTCTTCGCTGGCGCGGACCTTGCGGAGCAGCTCGATGCCGGTCATCTGCGGCATGTTCCAGTCGGAGACGATGAAGTCCACTTGGTCCTTGTTCAGGATCTCCCAGGCTGCGGCGCCGTCGTCGGCCTCAACGATATTGTTGAAGCCCAACTGTTTGAGGATGTTTTTGATGATCCGGCGCATGGTGGAAAAATCGTCCACAACGAGCACCCGCATATTGGTGTTGATGGCCATGTATTCCTCCGCATTGGCGTTTGGCGGGATGTGGTTCTCAGATCGTTTCCCCGTGCTGCTGCCGGAACATCTTCCTGAGCTTGGCCAGGGCTTGAGAGTGGAGCTGGGAGACCCTGCCTTCGGTGATGTCCAGGGCGGCAGCCACTTCCTTCATGTTCAGCTCTTCGGTGTAGTACAAACTGAGCACCAGCCGTTCCCGTTCGTTCAGTCTATCGATGAGATGGGCCAACTTGTCAATGATGTCATGGACAAGGACTGTCGTGGCCGGGTCGTTCCGGGGCTGGTTTTCACCGGGTTCCAGGCCCTGTTCCTGAACGGCTTCGAGGCTCAGTACGAGCTGGGAGTTGAGGGCCTCCAGGGTGTTTTCCAGGTCGTGACGGTTCTGTCCGGTGATTTCCTCCAGCTCGGAGCGGCTGGGTGTCTGACCATTCGCCTGTTCAAACTCGCGGATGGTCTGCTCCAGCTTCTTGACCTTCTGGCGCAGGCCCCTGGAAAACCAGTCCATGCGCCGCAGCTCATCAAGCATGGCACCCCGGATGCGGCTGTCGGCAAAGGTCTCGAAGCGTACGCCCGGGCCGGACCGGAACTTGCCCATGGCCTCCATGAGTCCCAGAGCCCCGGCGCTCATCAGGTCTGACAGCTCGACGTGTCCCGGCAGCTTGGCCTTGAGTCCCAGAGCCACGGCCTTGATGCGCGGGGCGAAGGTGCGGGCGATTTCTTCTTTCCGCGAGGAGTCCAGCCCGGCGTACGGCGCTTCGGGCGGGTTATTCCGCAAAGAGGAGCTTCTTCCAGAAGAACTTGATGTTCCCATCGAGATGTTCCTGCGGTTTCCAGCGCGACAGTTTACGCGCGACGGCGTCCACGGCCCGGCATGCATCGCTGTCCGGGAACAGGTCGCAGAAAGGCCGCTGCCGGATTACGGCCTGCCGCACGTTCGGGTCCAGAGGTATGGAGCCCACCAGATTGAGGGACACGCCGCCCAGAAAATGATCGCAGGCGTTGTGCAGTTTGGCGAAGATATCCTTGGCCGCCCGCTCGCTCCGGGCCATGTTGACCAGCACGTGGAAGCGCTCCATGCCGTGCCGGACCTTCAGCACCTTGATCAGGGCGTAGGCGTCCGTCAGGGAAGTGGGTTCGGGCGTGAGCACGAGCAGGCGCTCCTGAGCGGCCAGATTGAAATAGAGTACATTGTCGTTGATGCCCGCGCCCGTGTCCACGATCAGGAAATCGATCCGGTCCTCCAGCACGTCCATGGCTTCCAGAAGTTCCAGCTTCTGGCCGGTGGACAGGGACAGCATCTCGCTGACACCGCTGGATGCGGGCAGAATGGAGAACCCGTAATCCGTGGGATACAAGATGTCGCTCAAGGACATCCCTTCGTGGAAAACATGGAACAGGTTGCGTTCCGGAGTCAGGCCCAGCATGACATCGATATTGGCGAGGCCCAGATCGGCGTCCAGAATGACACACCGGTGTCCCAGGCGTTCCAGGCACAGGGCCAGATTGATGGAAATATTGGTCTTGCCGACGCCGCCTTTGCCGGAGGCGACGGAGAGAACGATGGGAAGAGAGGCGCTCATGCGTGGCTGTCCTGGTTGGTCTCGGGTTTCGCGGCGGGCAGTTCGCGCCGCAGCAGCAGTTTCCAGATGTCCTGTTCCCTGGGTTCGACCAGAGAATTCTTCAGTTCCGACCCCACGGAAAAAAGGGATACCGGCAATTTCGTGACCACGGCCTGATTGAGTATCTCTCCGAAGCTACAGGCTTCGTCGAGCTTCGTCCAGATGACGCTGGCGTTCATGTCCGTACGCATGCCGCTTACCAGAGCGTCCACCTGGGCCGTGCTGTACAGCGGACTCAGCATCAGGTGTGCGTGGGCCGCGGGAATGTGCCCCGCGGATGCCTCGTGGAGCCATCTGTCCAGTTTCTGGTCTCCGGGCAGGCCGGGAAGGTCGATGAAAACCAGGTCGTGGTGTGCGGTTCTGCTCTCCAGCTGACTCCACTGATCAGGGCTGTCCAGTTCCATGTAGGACAATCCCGACAGATCGGTATAGTGGCGCAGATAGAGCCGTCCCTTGCCCTGGGCTTTATCCGCGTTGACGATCATCACCCGCGCGCGGCGGTCTTTCTTGGCCGCCAGGGCCAGACGCAGAGCCGTGCTGGTCTTGCCGCTGCCCGACGGGCCCGCCAGAAAATGAAATTTATGCTCCCAGTCTGTGGACATCCAGGGCCGGATGCCGACCATTCCGCTCAGAATCGAAAGGACGGGGGCATCCGCCGCGCGCCGGAATTTCTTCCACAGGTCGAGCAGGACCTCGGAGCGCACGCCCTCCCGTTCCAGATATTCGAAGACCAGTTGCTGTTTGGGAGTGAGCAGGTCCACGTCCATCTGCGGCTTGAGCAGTCCCATGAGCTGCCGCCGCAACTGGTGCCACTCCTCGCGCAGACTGGCCTCCTCGGCCGGAGGCGCGGGCTGCACTGGTGCGGGCGGTTCGGGCTGCGGAGCCGGAATGTCCAGAGCGGCCATGATCTCATACACCGTCCGGCCCTCGCGGGTGTGTTTCTGGTTGCTCAGGATGATGGCCTCGGGACCAAGTTCGGTCTTGATCCGGGCCATGATCTCCTTGGTGCTGGTGCCGGTGAAGGTTTTGACCTGCATATCAGATTTCCACCATGGCTACGGATTCGAGCCGGATGTCCGAAGGAATTTCCGCCTGCGACACGACGGGCATGGTCGGCAGAAAACGGGACAGCAGCTGGGCCAGATGCTGGCGGATCAGCGGAGAAGTGAGCAGCACGGGCTGTCCCTCGGCCGCGACACCTTTTTCCGCAGCCTTGTTGATAGACTGGATGATCTTGTGGGCCAGGCCGGGCTCCATGGCCAGATACGAGCCGCTCTCGGTGCGCTTGATGCTCTCCTGAAAGATGTTTTCCACGGCCGGAGCAAGAGAGATGATCGGCAGCAGGCTGGAGGGGCCGAGATAGGGCCTGATGATGGTCCGGGCCAGCCGCTGGCGCACGAATTCCGTCAGCTGGTCGGCGTCCTTCATGGATGGACCGTAGTCGGCCAGGCATTCCACGATGGACAGCAGGTCGCGGATGGAAACCCCTTCCCGGACCAGATTCTGGAGCACCTTCTGCACCACGCCCAGGGGGAGGATGCCCGGCACCAGCTCTTCCACGGCCTTGGGTGCGCGCTGGGACAGATTGTCCAGCAGGGTCTGCACTTCCTGACGGCCGAGAAATTCGTGCAGATTCTGTTTGAAGACCTCGGTCAGATGCGTGGCGATGACCGTGGACGGATCCACCACCGTGTATCCGGCCATGACCGCCTCGTCCTTCTTGACTTCCGGAATCCACAGGGCCGGCAGGTTGAACGCGGGCTCCAGGGTTTCGATACCCTTGATGTCGTGACGCGCGTCTCCCGGGTCCATGGCCAGATAGTGATCGATCATGATTTCGGCCGAGGCCACGCGGTTGCCCTTTATCTGCACCACGTATTCGCCGGGCTTGAGCTGAAGGTTGTCGCGCAGATGCAGGGACGGGACGATGACGCCCATGTCCAGGGCGAACTGCCGCCGGATGGAACGGATGCGGGCCAGCAGGTTGCCGTCCTGTTCCTCGTCCACCAGGGGGATGAGCCCGTAGCCCACTTCCAGTTCCATGAGATCCAGAGGCAGAAGACTCTGCACCTCTTCGGGGCTGTCCGCGGCGGCATCTTTCTTTTTGGGCTCCTCGTCGCTTTTGCTTTCGGCCTTGATGCGTTCGGCCACGACAGACACGCCGAAGAGCGCGGCCGAGAGCATCAGAAAGGCTACCGTGGGCATGCCCGGTACCACGGAAAAGAGCAGCAGTACGGCAGAAACCAGCTTCAGCGCCTTGGGATGGTTGGTCATCTGGCCGATGAATTCTTCGCCCATGCGCGCTTCGGCCGCAGCCCGGCTGACGATGATGCCGGCCGAGGTAGAGGTGATGAGGGACGGAATGGTGGAGACAAGGCCGTCGCCTATGGTCAGCAGAGAAAAAGTCTGGGCCGCTTCCATCCAGCCCATGTCCTTCTGCAGGACGCCGATGAAAACGCCACCGACAATGTTGATGAACGTGATGAACAGACCTGCGTTCACGTCACCGGAGACGAATTTTCCCGCACCGTCCATGGCGCCGTAGAAATCAGCTTCCCGGCGCAGGTTTTCGCGCTGTTTGACGGCTTGGCGTTCAACGATGAGCCCGGCGTTGAGGTCCGCCTCGATGGCCATCTGCTTGCCGGGCATGGCGTCCAGAGTGAACCGCGCGGCCACTTCCGCGATGCGGGTGGTGCCGGCCACGATGACGATCTTGTTCAGGATGAACAGGATCAGAAATATGACCGCGCCGATGGCGAAGTTCCCGCCGACCACGAACTCTCCGAAGGCCTGGATGACCTTGCCCGCGGCTGAGGTGCCCTGGTCCCCGTGCAGGAGGATGAGGCGGGTGGAGGCCACGTTCAGAGCCAGCCGCAGCAGGGTGGTGACCAGCAGCACCGACGGAAAAATGGAGAATTCCAGCGGCGAGGTCATGAACATGGACGTGATCAGGATGACCAGAGAAAAAGAAATGGAAAAGGCCAGCAGCACATCCAAAACGATGGTCGGCAAGGGAACCAGCATCACGAAGAGGATCAGCACGACACCTCCGGCCAGGAGAAAATCTCCCTGCCGGGTGAACCGCTTGTAATTGATGGTCAGGTTCTGGATTGGAGCCGCCATTATTTTGACTTCCTTCGATGTTCGGATTGCCGGGCGTTATTGCCGGCGCGGCCGGGCTTTGTACACCTGCGCCAGAATGGCGGCCACCGCCTGGTAAAATTCCTCGGGGATGGTGTCGCCCACTTCGACCACTTTATACAAGGCCCGTGCCAGGGGTTTGTTCTCCCGCACGGGCACGCTGTTCTGCCGGGCGATCTCCTTGATCCGCTCGGCCACGGCTCCGGCCCCCTTGGCCAGAATCATGGGTGCCGGGGCTTCGGAGGCGTTGTAGCGGATGGCGATAGCCAGATGGGTGGGGTTGGTGATGACCACGTCCGCGCGGGGCACGTCCTGCATCATGCGGCGCTGGATGACGGCCATCATCTTCTGGCGCTGTTTGCTCTTGATGGTCTGGTCGCCTTCGGCCTGCTTGTGCTCGTCCTTTACCTCGCCTTTGGTCATCCTCAGGTTCTTTTCGTACTCCCAGCGCGTGTAGAACAGGTCCGCAACACCGATGACGATCATGGGAGCCAGGGTGTACTGGAGCATGGCCGCTCCCGACTGCAGCACATAGGCCGCAATGCTGTCCGGATTCTGGTAGAAAAGCGGAATGGCCTCGCCAAAGGCCTGCCGAAGGACGATGTATGGTCCAAGGGCCACAGCGGCGGCCATGAGGATGCTTTTGGCCAGGCGGACCAGGGCCTGCTTGCTGAACATGATCCGCTTTACGCCCGAGAACACGTTGAAGGTGCTGAATTTCGGCTTGAAGACCTTGGGGGCCCAGAGTTTTCCCACCTGCAGGCGAACGGTGACGAAGGCCGCCAGCGAGATGACCAGCAAAAGCGGAAGCAGCATGATGGTCAGGCTTTGCAGGCAGTCCTGAAACAGCGTGTAGACGGTGGCGGGGGTCGGGTCGAAACGGAGATCCACGCGGAGAAATGTGTCCATGAGGCGTTCCAGTTCGGCGTGGATTGTCTCCAGGTACAGGCGCAGCACCAGAAGTCCGGCCAGAAGCGTGACGGGCTTGGGCAGCTCCTGACTTTTGGGGACGTTGCCTTCCTTTCTGGCCTTGTCACGCCGCTTGGGCGTGGCCTGTTCGGTGCGGCTCGGATCGTGGGCCATGTCAGCGCATCAGGTTGATCAGCTGGGTGAACAGGGCGGGCATGCGGGAGATGAAGCCTTCCACATACAGGGAAATGATTTCGAAGATGATGCCCAGAAAAAGAAAGCCGATGCCGATCTTTATGGGAAAGCCGATGATCAGCACGTTCATCTGTGGCGCGGCGCGGGAAACCAGAGCCAGGGCCAGATCGGTCAGCAGTATGGCGGCCAGGGCCGGTGCGCCGATCTGGATGGCCAGCAGAAAAATCTGGCCGGAAAGCAGAAATATCTGGGAGGCCAGCCCGTGGGAGACGTTGATGCCTCCCGGCGGAATGAAGTCGAAGGATTTGAGCAGGCCGTCCAGCAGGTAGAGATGGCCATTGAAGGTCAGAAACGTCAGCAAACTGACCATGTACAGAAAATGGGCGGTGACGGCCTCGGATACGCCGGAATCCGGGTCCACGGCATTGACCATGGCAAAACCCATCTGGAAGCCGATGAGTTGGCCGCCGGTCTGGATGGCCGCGAAGAGAAAACGGATGGCCAGACCAAGGACAAGTCCCAGGATGAGCTCCGAGGCGAGCATGAGGGCCAGACCGAAAGGATGGGCGGGGAGTTCATGTCCGGCCAGGGGCAGCCTGGGCCACAGGGCGAAAGTGAGGGTCAGGCACAGGGCTGCCTTGACCGGAGCGGGCAGTGTCTGGCCGCCGAAAAAGGGCATGAGAAACAGGACCAGGCTGACGCGCATCAGCGCGAACAGGAAAGTCAGAATGACATGCGGGTCCAGAGTGAAGAGGTCCATGACCCGGCAAAAGCAAAACCCGGACCAGCTGAGTGCTGTTCTCTTCCGCGTTATCTGGAACGCCGGAAACAGGCCGGGCCGGATTCAGCATCACGTCTGAAATCCGGCCCGGCAAACGGGGACAGAACTTTTGAGCAGTCAATTCATTTCATTCGTGAGCTGTTCTACTCCACGTCCCAGGTGGAGCCCTGGGGTGTGTCCTGAATGGTCACGCCCTGGGCCAGCAGTTCGTCGCGGATGGCGTCGGAGCGGGCGAAGTCCTTGGCCGAGCGGGCGGCCAGACGTTCGGCCAGACGGGCTTCGATATTTTCCGGATCGATATTGCGCCGTCTGATCCGGATTTCCTTCAGCTGGAGGAGAAATTCCTGACTGTCCATGTGGAAAAGCCCCAGCACTCCGCCCCAGCGCTTGAGCAGGCGCAGAGAGTGCCGGATCTGGTCCCGCCCGGCTCCGGATTTTCTAAGGGCCTTGTCCTCCAGAATGCGGTTCATGCTTTTAAGCAGCACGAAAACATGCCCCAGAGCGGCGGCCGTGTTCATGTCGTCGGCCATGGCCTCATCCCATTTCACTTCCAGAGCCGTGATCTCCACCACGATTTCCGGGGGCAGGGGAGTGGAAGTCCAGGATTCGCCCTGTATGTGAGTCTCGGCCGCGGCTTTTGTCAGATAGATGCGCTTCAGGGCGCGTTCGGCTTCCTCCAGAGCCTCGGCCGTGTAGTCCAGCGGGCTGCGGTAATGCTTGGAGATGAGGAAAAAGCGCAGGGTTTCCGGCAGACAGGTGCCGAGGATGTCCCGGATGGTCACGAAATTGTTCAGCGATTTGGACATCTTTTCCGAGTCGATCTGCACGAAGCCGTTGTGCACCCAGTAGCGCACGAAGGTCTGGCCTGTGGCCGCCTCGGTCTGGGCCCGTTCGTTTTCATGATGCGGGAAGGACAGATCCTGTCCGCCGCCGTGGATGTCGAAGGGCAGAGGCAGGTAGCGGCCGCTCATGGCCGAACATTCGATATGCCATCCCGGCCTGCCGGGCCCCCAGGGACTCGGCCAGGACGGCTCGCCGGGCTTGGCGCCTTTCCACAGGGCGAAATCCAGCGGGTCCTCCTTG
The DNA here is from genome assembly GCF_001553625.1 of Desulfomicrobium orale DSM 12838. Classification (GTDB taxonomy): domain Bacteria; phylum Desulfobacterota; class Desulfovibrionia; order Desulfovibrionales; family Desulfomicrobiaceae; genus Desulfomicrobium; species Desulfomicrobium orale. Next base: position 2,351,873 of record NZ_CP014230.1, on the reverse strand, counting down.
GCGTCGCCGGGTTCCACCCGGGCTCCGGCCACCAGTTCCTCGATGTTGCGGCCCGAAAGCTGACCATAGCGGGAGTAGGAGCGGACCCGGAAATAAACGTCGCCGCCGGGCGTGGCATAGGCGTGGCCCTTCTGGATGAGCTCCTCGCACAGACGGGTCATCTCCGGGATATGCTCCGTGGCTTTGGGCTCGATGTCCGCGCGGAGGATACCGAGCCTGTCCATGTCTTCGTAGAAGGCATCGATATAGGTCCGGGCGATGGTTTCGGCGTCGGTCCCCTCGCGGTGGGCGCGGTTTATGATCTTGTCGTCCACGTCGGTGAAGTTGCGGACGAAGGTCACTTCCAGACCGAGGTAGCGGAGATAGCGGACCAGCACGTCGAAGACCACGGCCGAACGGGCGTGGCCGATATGACAGTAGTCGTAGGCGGTGATGCCGCACACGTACATGGACACCTTGCCCGGATTGACGGGCACGAACTCTTCCTTCTTTCTGGTGAGGCTATTGTAGAGCTGCATATATGCGTCCTCGCGATTTCGCGGGTCAGTGTTCTGTTCGGGATGGAGAGAAAAATTCCAGCACGGCCCGCAGACGGCGGGTCAGATGTCCTGCCGGCAGGAGGACCATCAGCACGGCCAGTTCCGGCCCCGACTCGCATCCCGTGAGGGCCAGCCGGACGGGATGGTAGAGGGCGCGGCCTTTCACTCCGGCCGTTTCGCCCGCCCGGCGCAGCATGGCGGCGGTCTGGTCCTTGTCCAGCCGCATTTCCGGATCAACGGGAGCAAGCAGAGCTTCCAGAGCGCCCAGAACGGGGCGGCCGGCGACCAGCTCCTTCAGGACTTGCGGCGTGTAGGCGACCTCCCGGGCGGTGAAATGCGGCACCAGAGCCCGCAGCTCGTCCGGAGTGGCCGCATTTTCACGCAATCCAGCCGCAAGCTCCTCCTGGATTTCCGGGCTCAGAGCATACCACGGATCGCCATCCGGCAGGCGTATGCTCCGCACCAGCCCGGCGGGGGACAGGGTCCGGAAGAAGCGCGCACTCAAGGCCTGCAGCTCGTCCATGTTCATGACAGCGTTGCCCCGGCCCAGAGCGTAAGGCTGGAAGGCCCGGGCGGCTTCTTCCAGGGAAAGGAAAAGACGTTTGGAGGGCAGGGCCCCGGACAGTCCGGCCAGATACTGGACCACGGCCTGGGGTTGCAGCCCCATGTCCCGGCATTGGGGGACACTGGCCGCTCCGGCGCGTTTGGACAGCTTTTTGCCTTCCGCGTCCACCAGAAGGCCGTGATGGGCGAAGGCAGGCTGGGCGTATCCAAAGGCCCGGTAGAGCAGAATCTGGCGGGCGGTGTTGACCAGATGGTCCTCGCCGCGCAGGACGAGATTCACGCCCATGTCCGCATCGTCCACCACCACGGCCAGGTTGTAGCTGGGCCAGCCGTTCGAGCGCAGCAGCACGAAATCTCCGAATGCGCCGGGCGGAATGCTCATGGGCCCCTTGATCAGATCCGTGAAGGTTATGTCTTCCGTGGCCGTGTTGTGAAAGCGGACCGTGTGGGGCTCGCCGCTGTCCAGACGCTTTTGTCTCTGCGCCGGATCAAGTCCCCGGCAACGTCCGGCATAGCGCGGAGGCAGGCCGTTTCGGACGGCGGCCTCACGGTCGCGCTCCAGTTCGGCCTCGGTGCAGAAGCAGGGATAGGCCAGATTCCTGTCCAGCAGGCTTTTTACGGCTTCGGCATAAAGAGGCAGCCGCAGACTCTGGTGATGGACGGGTTCATCCGGCGCAAGTCCGAGCCAGGCCAGGGACCACAGGATGTCCGCTTCGGCTGCGAAGCTGGAACGCTCCCGATCCGTGTCTTCCAGCCGCAGCAGAAACCTGCCGCCGCTCTGGCGGGCCAGCAGAAAATTCAGGATGGCCGTGCGGGCATTGCCCAGGTGCAGGGCCCCGGTGGGGCTGGGTGCGAAACGGGTGATCCAGGGGCCGCCGGTGCTGAAATTGATCATGGCAGCGCCCCCGTGACCACGGCCACGGCCTTGATGCCTTCCTTACGGCCGGTAAAACCCAGATGCTCCTCGGTGGTGGCCTTGACGTTGACCTGGTTGTCGCCGAGCTCCATGAGCCGGGCCACATTGGAGCGGATAGCCGCCTTGTGCGGCTCAAGGCGCGGAATCTGGGCGATGATGGTCAGGTCCGCGTGGAAAATCCGCAGGCCGGCCTCCCTGACCATGTCCATGACCCGGGACAGCAGCACGCCCGAGGCCATGTTGTCCAGAGCCGGGTCCGTGTCCGGAAAATGCCGGCCGATGTCTCCCAGTCCCAGACAGCCGAGAATGGCGTCGCACAGGGCGTGCAGAAGCACGTCGCCGTCGGAATGGGCGCGGACCGTGGGCGCCCCGGCAATGGGAATGCCGCCCAGCACCAGAGGGCGGCCGCCGCCGTAGGCGTGCACGTCGTATCCGAAACCCGTGCAGGGGCGGAGCGGGGCGGCGGGCTGGTCCAGCATGCGCAGATCCTCCGGCGTGGTGATTTTGATGTTTTGCTCCTCGCCGGGCACCAAGCGGACCGGAAGCCCGGCGTTTTCCACCAGACTCGCGTCGTCCGTGGCATCCATTCCTTCGAGCAGGGCCTTTTCATGGGCCATGCGCAGAGCCCCGGCGGGAAAGAACTGCGGTGTCTGGGCGGCGGCCAGACGGGTGCGGTCCGGAGTGCTCCGGACCAGATCGCCGTCGCATTCCTTGATGGTATCCTTGACGGGGATGGCGGGGATGACGCCGTGCGCGTCTCCGGTCAGCCCGTCCAGCAGCCGCTGCAACAGACGGGCGGAGAAGAAGGGTCTCGCGCTGTCGTGGACAAATACATGGGAACAGGAAGAGGGCAGGGCCGCAAGCCCCAGACGGACCGAATCCTGACGGCGTTCTCCTCCGGCCACGGCGAGCACGGGCACGCCGGGCGGATCGGCGGCCTTGAGAGCGCTCAGCTCTTCCACGCACCTGGTCAGCTCCATCTCGGGGAAAACGGCCACAATGCCGGACAGGCCGGGCATGGCGGCAAAGGTGCGGACGCTTCGCCAGTACAGGGGCGCGCCCTCAAAGGAGAGAAACTGCTTGCGCACACCGCCCGTCTCCCGGGACAGCCGCGCGCCCTGACCAGCGGCCAGGAGAATGGTCCAGACATTTTTCATTTTCAGTTTGCGGACCGTGAGCCTTCCGTTTTTCCGAAGACGGAGGCACCCACGGCGAGCCGCAGATTTTCCGGAAAAAGGAAAGGCGAAAAGCTTTGAACAAGGACGGAGCCGGACGATAAGCCGGATTCTGTGCCTGTTTCCAGGCGGCTGTCATTCCTCTAGGGCGACGGTTTCCCGCCGTCTCCAGCAACCTACCCGAAGGGTCCTGACCGGGCCGGCCACCTTCCTATTTGGTCTTGCACCGGATGGGGTTTGCCTAGCTTGCCGCGTCGCCGCGGCAACTGGTGGGCTCTTACCCCGCCTTTTCACCCTTACCCCGGCGGACCGGGGCGGTCTGTTTCTGTGGCACTGTCCCGGGGTCGCCCCCGCTGGGTGTTACCCAGCATCCTGCCCTGTGGTGTCCGGACTTTCCTCCCCCGGCCTTGCGGCCGGCAGCGACAGCCTGTCCGGCTCCGTGAAAAATAAGGCTTCAGCCTCACCCGGTTTCCCGCCGGGCTATCTGCGGACGGAAGTTTATTGGGCCTCTTCGCTTTCAGCCTCTGAGAAATGGCGTTCCCAGTAAATGATGCGCAAGCAGTTGGGGCAGCTCAGAATCTGTTCGCCCTTTTGCAGGTCGATGTAGGTCTGGGGCGGGATGACGATATGGCATCCCTTGCATACACCTTCGCTCACCGGCACGATGACCGGATTGGCGATGCGGCCGCGGATGAAATTGTACCGGCTGAGAATGGGCGCGGGCACGGCCTCCGAGGCGCGGGTCTTGTCTTTGGCCAGAGTCTCCAGACGGGCCCGGTTTGCGGCCAGTTCCTGGTCGAGGGTGGCCTGCTGGGCGGCGATGTTCTCGCCCAACGCGTCAATGTCGGCCTGCAAGGCGTCCCGGCGTCCTTCCAGATCAGTCAGATCAGCCAGAAGAGTGGCCTGCTCCTCTTCACGGCCCCTGTTCATTTTCTCCAGATTGTCCATCTCACGCATCATGGCGTGATATTCTTTGGTGTTTTCCACCAACATGAGCTTGTTTTTGCTCTTCTTTATCTTCTGGGCGTCGTTTTCAATTTCGGTCTCGAGTCTGCCCTTCTGCTCCATGAGCACGCTGATCTTTTCCCGGATCACGTCCTGCTGCTGGAGGAGATAGGACTGTTTCTCCTGCAGTTCGCGCAACTGCCGGGGAGCTTCCTCCAGCACACGCTCCAGGCCGATCATTTCCGAATCCACTTTTTGCAGCACCACCAGCTGCTCGATCTGGTCAATATAAATGCTCAAGGTATGATCCTCCTCAAAAAAATCGTGTTGGGCCGGGCGCGATTTCAGGCAAAGGGATCGCGGCCCGGAAGAAAAACGATCCGGACATCTCCGGCGAGGCGTGCGGCCAGGTCTTCGCTCCAGACCCGCATCATGCCTTCCTCGAGCTGGAAATGCCCGACGTCGAGGGTCAGGCCCAGCGAGCGGATGGCCTGGGCCTGATGGTATTTCAGATCTCCGCTCAGATATACCTGAGCGCCGAGGGTAAAGGCCGGGCCGGCCAGATCGGCTCCCGAGCCCGGACAGTAGGCCACGGTCGAAATCCGGCCGGGTGGGCAGCCGATACTCCGCCAGCTGCAAGGAAGCAGGGCCGAGACGGCGCGTTCAAATTCTTCCCAGGTCAGGGCCTCGGGAAGATGCCCCATGCACCCAAATCCGAATTCCCGCGAGGGAAAAGCCAGAGGCATCTCGTGCACGGGTTGTCCGGCCCGGTCCGCATTCCGGAAGCGGGGCAGATCTTCCGGCCAGACTTCGTATTCCAGAAAATCGCCATCTGTACGCACGCGTATGCCTGACATGCCATTTTCCGGGCCGGGTTTGGGCACACGGACCAGAACCGGAGTTTCGCGGCGGGTGACTTCCAGTATCCGCATGTTCTGGAGTCCCAGAGCGCGCCCGAACCAGTTGACCGGGCCGTCCGGGTTGGCGTCCAGGGATGTATGAGCACTGTAGAGCCACAGGCTGTTTTTCATCGTGCGGGAAAGAACGTCGTGATAGTCGTCCAGACGGTCGGGCAGCCGGGGAGAAAGGGTCAGCGGATGGTGGCACAGTACGAACTGCGCCCCATGCTCCACAGCCTGACGGACTGTCTCCGGTTCCGGATCCAGGGCCACGCACATGACGCGGATGTCCTCAGTGGCGGAAGCGATCTGTACTCCGCTTTTGTCCCAGGGCGCGGCCAGACGGGGCGGGGCCGTGGTTTCGATCAGAGCGATCAGATTCTGGACGAGCATGTGGCTCCGTTTGACCGTGGAATATTTCGATGCGAGGGGCCCGGGCATTTCCCGGATTTACTCCGGGAAGGCCGCCGAGCGGACGACGCTGACAACCAATAAAGGGATAAATCTAGTAACCTGCACCGGTGATGTCAATGAGCCCCGCGCGTGGTGCCGGAGCGGGGGCGTCCGAAGCGGTTACCTGAACAACACTGACAATTACGAAGAGTAGGGGAGCGTGGTCGCCTCTCAGCCCCACGTTATGGCAGGTTCTTTTGGTATCGGCCGGATTGAGGCCGGCTCGTATGTGGACCTGGGATGATTTACAGCGGATGCCTGCGGGAGCGGGTCAGGATTTCGCCCGGAGTCTGCCCGAACCGCGTCCGGAACGCGGCGATGAAATGGCTCATGTTCGTGTAGCCGGTCATGGCCGCCACGGCTCCCACGGTCGTGTCCGTATCCCGCAACAGGGTCCGGGCGCGCTCCAGACGCTCGGCGCGTGCGACCTGGAAGACGGTGCAGCCGAACAGGGCGCGGAAGCCGCGTTTGAGCTTCATTTCATTCAGGCCGGTTTGCCGGGCCAGTTCCCGGATGCTTGGCTGCTCGTCCACGGTTTCCCGCAGAATACGCCGGGCTTCGTGCAGGCGTTCCACATCGCTTGAGCTCAGGGACACGGCCGTACGCGGTTTTTCCAGACGGCCCAGGAATACGGAAAGCATGTCCAGAGCCCGGCTTTCCAGAAAAAGGCGGCGGCACGGCCCGGACAGGGAGCAATGCAGGATCTGCCGGGCCGCGTTGCGGGTCCGGGTATCGGCGGACAGGCGGCTTAAAACGTGCATTCCGCCACGCCTGTCCAGACCCTCGCGCAGGTTTTTGTCCACGGCCGTGACATCCAGATATTCCAGCAGCAGCTCGGTCTGCACATGCAGATTGACCACCTGATGCGGCGCTCCGCGATCCAGAAATATCTCCCCGGCGCAGTCGTCGCCCCGGCAGACCATGTCGCACGGAGTATCCACCGTTACTTGGCGCTGGCCTCCGCCCCGGCTGACATGCCACCGCGCGCGGCCGGACAGAACTGTGGAGAAGGTGACCACGCCCTCGCCCATAGTGAAAGGCGCGGCGTGCGGCTCGGGCAGGGAAAAGTCGCAGACGAAAATCGAGAGTCCGGGACGCGGGTGCTCCATACCGAACCACAGATCCTGAAAGGTATGGTCCACGCGCACGGCGTAGGGGCGCAGGGCGGATTTCTCGGCAGGCTCCAGAGACGAAAACACGGCTGCGCCGGAAGAGGTATCTGCCGGGAATCCGACCGGACTGCTGAGTGAAGCATGCATTAGTTTTGACTAATAAAAATATGCCCTCATGGCAAGGCAGACGTCTTTTCAAACCGTGTTTCCTTCCGACTGGGTTATCGCATCCACCTGTTGTCATAAGAAAAATAGCCTAAAAAACGCGTTCTTCCGTTTCGGGATGTTTTTTGTTCCATTTCGGGTGTCCATTTTTCAGAGCTAAATGTATGGAGCGTCAAAATATTTCTGAACGCCAGCCCGGAAAAATTTTTCCGGCCACAAGGAGATGCGATGGACATGCCCCCAGTGTCCTTCCGGCCTCTGGAAGAGATGCTCATGACGGAAGTTGCCGCACATGCGGTGCGTTACGGCGTGCGGCTTGGAGTTTTCGACGTGCTGGACGACTGGGCGTCCGCCGAAGAAGTGGCGGAGCGGTCGGACTGGAGAGCGGACGGTACGGAGGCTCTTCTGGAACTTTTCCGTGTCTGCGGACTGCTGGAAGCCGGTCCGCGCGGGTACCGCAACACGCCGCTGGCCAGAACATGGCTGACGCGGACTTCGCCCTTTTTCCAGGGAGATTACCTGGACTATCACGCCGATTTCTGCGGCATGATTTTTTCCTCCCTGCCGGAACTGCTGGCCGGAGACCTGCGTTGCTGGGAAGGTGCGGATGCGGACTGGAACAATCCCCGGACCATGCTGGGCACGGCCCAGTGCGCGCGGCAGGGTTTTCTGCAGGAAACGGCGGACTTCATCGCCGGACTGCCGGACTTTCAGCATTTGCGCCGGATGTGCGATCTCGGCGGAGGCTTGGGTGAATATTCTCTGGAACTGCTGCGGAAAAACGCGGAATTGCACGCCGATATGGTGGATTTGCCCGCTGTGGCGGAGCAGGCCCGCGTGAATGCCGAAAAAAACGGCCTGGGCGCGCGCTTTACGGCCATCGGCGCGGATGCGCGGAACATGGATTTTCCGGCCGAACGCTGGGATCTGCTGCTGACCGCGCATGTGCTGTACGCCTTTGCCGGAAACCTGCCCGGAATTCTGGGCGCCATCCACAGCGCTCTGCGTCCCGGAGGATGGTTCGTGGCCGCACATCTGCATCCCCTGGCCGAGCTTCCGGAGCGGGTTCTGGCGGCCATGGCCTGCATCACGCGGCTGGCCGGTTTTCCGGCTCATGCGCTGTCCAGAGAGGAACTGGTTCCGGCTCTGGAACAGATCGGCTTTCAGGATATTCGTGTGGAACTCCGGGGAGACGGGCGGCGCACGCTTCTTGTGGCCGCGCGGAAACAGCAGGGAGGGGCGGCATGAGAACTCTGTGCATGATGGTTGCAGTTCTGCTGGCGTTTCATGGCACGGTCCTGGCCGGACAGAACGCGAGCCGGGAACTTGTTCTGGAGCCGGTACTGGTCACGGCGGAGAAAACCGAGTCCGACCTGCAACAGGTGCCGCAGAGCGTCACGGCCTTCACCGCCGAACGCATCGAGGATGCGGGCATTGCCTCATTCCGGGACTTCGCCCGCCGTACGCCCAATCTGCAGGTGGCAAACTGGGGCATACGCGGCAATTCCTATGTCTTTATCCGGGGGGTGGGGGCGGTGAACAATGAGCCGGCCGTGTCCTTTTCCGTGGACGACGTGGCCGTCGGAGACTCCCGCGTGTTTGACAGCGGACTGTACGACATCGAACGCATCGAGGTGCTGCGCGGGCCGCAGGGTACGTTGTACGGCCGCAACAGTCTGGCCGGGGCCATCAACATCGTAACCAGAAAGCCGGACAATACCGGCGGAGCCTGCCTGGAGCAGACTCTGGGCGATTACAATTCCCTGCGAACCATCGGCAGCCTGCGCGCCCCCTGGTGGCGGATCATCTTTTTCTGGGACTGGCCGGAACGCGGGAGAGCCGGGATGGCTATACGCAAAACGATTATCTGGATCGCGACGTGGACACGCGGGAAAATCTGAACGGCCGCATGCATCTGCGCTGGCTGCCCACGGATTCACTGGACCTGATCTGGAGCCTGGACGGGGAAACCCTGCGGGACGGCGCTTTTCCCTTGGGACCCCTATCGAAAGTGCGCAGCGACCCGTACCATGTGGCCTATGATTTCGAGGGCGCGCACCATCGGGACACAGCGGGGACATCCCTGCGCGCGGTCTGGGACGCGCCCTGGTTCAGACTGACCTCCATTTCGGCCGTACGCGGCTATGAAGACATGGCCGAAAACGATCAGGATTTCACGCCCGCCGCACTGTTCACGGCTCACGAGGATATAAGCGATCGGCAGTACAGTCAGGAACTGCGTCTGGGGTCGTCCGGCGAGGAGGCGCTGAGCTGGCTGGCCGGACTGTACGCGTTCCGGTCCGTCAAGGATCATTCCCTGACCCTGTCCCTTGCTCCGGGCGTCATGGCTCCGGTGCCTCTGGATCGGGACACGGATTCTGATCTGCGTACGCGCGGCTGGGCCGTTTTCGGTCAGGCCGGATGGAAGTTTCTGGACATGTTCGAGGTGACAGGTGGTCTGCGCCATGAGCGGGAACGGCGCTCCATCGATCACCGCATGCGCCTGTCTTCCGGCGGAATGCCGCTGGAGGAAAGCGGCCTGGAGCGCAGCGCGTCCGGCGGAGCCTGGCTGCCCAAGGCGCAGTTCATCGTGCACTGGAGTCCCGATATGATGACCTATGTCAGTGCGGCCCGCGGCTACCGCGGCGCGGGCTTCAATCCCGGTGCGCTGGATCGGTCCGATCTGGGTTTCGAGGCGGAATACAGCTGGACCTACGAACTGGGAGCCAAGACTTCGTGGTGGAACGACCGCCTGATCCTGAACGCCGCCACATTCGTCATCGACCTGCGCGACCAGCAGGTGGTACAGCTTCTGCCCACGGCCGACACGATCATCCGTAACGCGGGCCGGTCCCGCAGCGTGGGTTTCGAGGTGGAATCGGAACTTCTCCTCGCTCCCGGCCTGACCATCGAGGGTGGACTGGGCTGCATCCGCGCGGAATTTACCCGCTACGCGGACGATGTGGCCGGGCTGGACTACTCGGGGAACAGTGCGCCTCTGGCTCCGGATTATTCCTATCACGCAGCCGTGCAGTACCGCAGGACTCTCGCGGAAAACATGCACCTCTTCGGCCGGGAAACGCCGCTTACCTTCTTCTCCCGTGCCGAGATTCAGGGTGTAGGGCCGTTTTACTGGGACACGGCCAACGAACTCCGGGAAAGCGCCTACGAAACCGTTGACCTTCGCTTGGGGTTGGAAACGGAGCATCTGACCCTGACGGCCTGGGCCGCCAATCTCTTCGACCGCCGGTACGCTTCCGTGGCCTTCGCTTTTCCGGGTTCGGAACCCATTGGCGAGGCCGCTCCGCCGCGCACCGTAGGGCTCACTCTGACGGCCAGTTTCTGAAAAGTAAGGACACCAGTCAGGGGCAGCGAAAAGGCTTACCCGAGATATATCCTAATTTTCCTTGCCTTCTTTACAGGACTCATCTAGCGAGAACGTCTCTACTGGCCCCCATAGCTCAGGTGGATAGAGCACGGGATTCCTAATCCCGGTTAGCCCATGTTCGAGTCATGGTGGGGGCACCAAATATTACAAAGGTTCCAGATGGTTAAATGCCGACAGGAACCTTTCTTTTTTCCCGCGCCACCCTACACGCCACCTCAAGCCACCCAACGGCCGCCTCGGATGTCTGAAAGACTCCCAAAGATCGCAAATAAATTTCCGTGGTCTGCGGGGATCGATGGCGAAGCAATGTCTGAATCTCGGCAACAGTATGGCCAGCGCGGTACAATTGCACGGCCACCATATGCCGGATGGAATGAAAGCCAAACGGCGGGACGCCCGCACGTCGGCAAAGAAGCTGGATAAAACGAAAGGAGCTTGGCAGGCGGAAAACCTGTGTGCCCGGACAGGATTGCAGTTTCCACCGCTTGAGCTCAAAAAGCAGTTCTCCGGGGATACGAACCCAGGCGGAAAACCAAGAAGCATTGCGGCCCTTACGACAGGAAAGCCGGACAACTTCCCTTTCAAAATCGATATCCGACCACTGAAGACGGAGCAATTCACCACGGCGGCAAGCTGTGAAGTAAAGGAAAAGAACGGCTGTTTTTTCCTGCTGGTCCTTGGCCGCATCAACCATTGCCCAGAAATGCTCCTCTTTGGGAACTATCAACTCTTTTGTCTGCGTGGGATAATCGGGCACTTGGGCAAACGGATTGAACAATGGAAGCCCAATAAAACGAACACCCCAAGCCCAAGCTTCGGCAAGATGTTGTTTTGAACGATTCGCACGATCACCGGAGATGGCTTGGGCAAGCCGGGAAAGATGACGAAGGGCATGCCCAGAAGTGAGCATCGCCACAGGCATGAACTGATCAACATCGGAGAAAAAACGGGAAAAGCATCTCCGTTTTTCATCAATAGAAACAAGGCCCCTAGACTCGTAATCCTCAATTCTCCTTTTCAACCACTGGCCACAAGTCAGGCCCGTTTTCATGTGCAAAAGCGCGGACCGCTGGATGGATTCCCATTTTTGAGCCTCCGTCTTTGTCGGAAATGCCTTCTCTATTCGTTTCCCGTTCGGGAGCTTGACGCGGCCTATCCAAACAAAGCCGCTCTTTCTGCTCTTTTTGACTGGCATACATTTCCCTTATCGCTTCGGATATGAGTTTTTCAAAGAACACCAGTTTACGGGGACCAAACCAAACACCACCAAACCGGAGCGGATCGGATAACAGAACATCTTCCGAAATGCCAAGAAGGTCCTGGACCTCCCTCCTCGTCAGACGCCTGCCCAGATCATCAATGTATAAAACTGTCACTTGCCACCCCAACAAAAACGATCATTTTATTTCATAGCAAGGAAAAAACACACCAACCCGACATTTGCGAAAAGACACTTACATACCCAACTTCTTTTTGTATCAGCCTTCCAGTATATTCTCCAGTGCGTGGGTCAAACTCTCGCAAAATAACAGTATCACCTATCCTATAATCCCTGTCGTTTTTGCGTATTTCAAACGTCTTCTTGCCTTCAGAGACAGGCCCAAAATATTCTGGGTGAATCTTAAGTTCGTGGATTTGATTCATATCACCACTACAAACGCGATGCGTGAATACACTCAAAAATGGCACCATCGTAAAAAAAAGAAAGAGCCTGACACATCCCGTCAACGAACTCATCCAAGTCATAACCAAGTGGCTTACCTGTCTCGGAAAGCTTTGCAAGCATCGCATAGGCTTCATCATCTAAAGAAATAGTAAGTCTATTGGACTTATTTTTTCCCACTCCAAACATCTCCAAGCCTCCATAATAGGAAAAAAGCAGCCTCAGGTTTTTGTCGTAATACCAGTAAAATCATTCTCGGGAAGTATGTGGTAATACCGTGGGAAACCTGAAAAAAGAGTCAATAGGAGCAGGTATTACGACAAAACCCCAAGGGTTCCTTACAAAAGGCAACGTTTTCTATTTTTTTTATGCAGCGGAAAAATAATACCCGCGCTTCCGCAATAAATCTTCAACGAAATCATCAAGGTCTACATCATTATAGACCATGGATTGCTGCAACGATGCGTTGAAATCAGCGATGAAAGCAGTCCGCAAGGATGCATTGCACTGCTTCCCCCAAATCGCATTATAATATGCTGCCCGGTTCACAACGTACGATGAAAAAAATGAAATGGCCTGCCGTAAAACATTCTGTGCGGACTTCTCATATTCTTCTGGCCGTTTATCGACCTCATTTTTCACGAAATCCTGGGAAAAAAATCGACAAGGTACTGGAACTCCGGGACAAGAGAACATCTTGTCACGTTTGAATCATCACGGTTCTTGATATTCCAGAGCCCAAAAAGCATTTTCTGGATGGCAAGCTGAACACGAATGAAATCATGGAAGCGGTTTATCCGCCATTGCTTAAGAAATTCCCGCCGCAGTTCATACTCGACACGCCAGATGGGCTTTTCAAGATCAAAGCCCTGGGCCTCCCAGACTGCGAGCCAATAAAGCTTGCCGGACTTTTCCTTGGCTTCTGTCAATTTATCGTAGCATCTTACTTTGTAAGAGTTCGATTTTCCCCAAAGCTTCCACGCGACGACAGAATTTACCTCGACGGTGCGGGCCATGCCCAATTTCGTTTGGACATGGTAATCACGGGAATTAGACAGGTAGACGGAGAAATCAGCTTGAAAGTCAAAAGCAAGGTCTATCTGGGAAAGCTTCATTGTTCGGCCTGGGCGCTCAACTCCAAAAAAGCGTAGAATCCGACAACAACGGTTATATACTTTCAAATAGCCCTCTCTTTGAATTATTTCGGAAGAGAACCGAATATAACAATTCGGATTCAACTTTTTAGAAGTCGAATAGTAAATGGATATCCCATCCGAAACAAAACCGTATTCATACCGGACAACACCACAATCAGTCGGCCAAAGCCACGACGGCAACTTGCCGTGATTGAACTGGAGCATGTCCATGAAGGATATTGCCGCATCATCCAGATGGATGGTCAGGCAAATGGTGTCAACGCTGTTACAAACTAGCATTTGTTCCGCCTGCCGCTGGAGGGATCGCCGCTGGCTCTGGTTGGGAATATTTGAAACCATGCCGGTACATGAATAATCTCTCATGATCGGCGCGAGTATATCCACGACTATCCGGCATCATGGTTTTATCCGCATATTCAAGCGGATAGTCCGGCGGCTCGGGGCGAGCCGCAGCGGCGGCCTGCGTTGCAGGCTTCTGGGGTTCGGAGCGGATATATGACCGGACATAGACCGGATTTTTTACCGGAAAAATCAGCTCCTGGTTAGATGCGGACATCAGGACAAAACGCTTCCTGGCTGAATGGAAATAGCCATAGCCGTAAACCTGAGGCGGATACTTCTCCACAAAACTCGCAACACTGATATATCCCTTGAAATCGGTTTCTTTGTCAGAAATGAAAACCATGTCCTGGATCGGGTTATATTCGAATATCTCCGGACCGAGATATTCCGTCTTTGGAATTGAAAGCTCGACATCTTTTGCTGGAACCGGAATATCACGTGGACGTTCACGGGTAATGCCGGGAACATTGCTGTCCGGCTAAGGGATAAGAAAAGAGTCCAAAATCTCAGCGATGTGTGGTAAAAGAAATCACCACAACATCTTGCCACACAAGGAGATTCTGGACTTGAGTCACCATAATACACTATTCTCCCAGACGCTATCTCTGATTCCCAGACATGTTTTTCAGAAACTCGAAAGACGGCACAAAACCGGGCGCTCGTCGCGTCAATTCGGTTTCAAGGAGCAGTTCACGGTCATGGCCTTCATCCAGCTTGCCGCAAGACGTTCCATGCGCGATGGCCTGCGCTGCCTTGAGGCTGCGGGAAACCGCCTGTATCACTGGGGACTGAAAAACGTGGCCCGCTCGACCTTTGCTGACGCGAACAATTCTCGCCCCGTAGGCTTTTTCAAGGATCTGTTCGCCGAGATGTACGGCCTGTGCGCCGCAAAAGCCCCGAAGCACAAATTCCGTTTCAAATCCAAATTGTTCAGTCTGGACGCCACCACCATAAAGCTTTGCCTGTCGCTTTTTCCCTGGGCCTCGTTTCGGCAGGCCAAGGGCGGCGTCAAAGTACATACCTTGCTGGATCACGATGGCCATATCCCGGCTTTCGCAACCGTCACCGACGCCAAAACCCATGAAAGCCGCATAGCTCAGGCTATGGAGTTGCCCAGGGGCTCCATCGTGGTCTTTGACAAGGGCTTCATCAGCTATCCCTGGTTTCGGATCCTCGGGGCAAAGGGTGTCTTTTTTGTGACCCGGCTCAAGCGCAACGCCGTTTTCAAACTCCTGGAGCGCCGCCTCGTGAATCGCAAGACCGGCGTTACTTCCGATCACATCATTGAAGTCTCCAGCCGGGGAAAATCCTTACGCTTGCGCCGTATCGGCTATCGTGACCAGGAAACCGGGAAACACTACGAATTTTTGACCAACCATTTCCGGCTTTCGGCGAAAACCATCGCCGACATCTATAAAGACCGCTGGCAAATCGAGCTCTTCTTCAAGGAAATCAAACAAAATTTGCGCATAAAGACCTTCGTCGGCAACTCGGAAAATGCGGTTCTGATCCAGATTTACACGGCCCTGACGGTTTACCTGCTCCTCGCGTACCAGAAATTCCTCAGCCGTCTCGGACTCTCCGTACAGCAACTCTTCCAGCTCATTCAACTCAACCTGCTCGGCGAGGCCTCCTTGGATGAACTCCTGAATCCCAGACGACGAAAATTCGATAATTCATATAACTTCAAACTGTTAGATTACATCGCTTAGCCGGACAGCAATGTGCCGGGAATGGAAGGCAACAAGGGTTTATCAGCAGTGGGAGCCTTGGGAAGCTCCCGGACTGGTTGCTCACCACCAATACCAAAAGATTCTGCGAAAAATTTGAAAAAGATGAACCACGCCACAACGGCAAGAACAAGTATAGCAAGGACAATATAGCGGAACCTTGATTTTTTGACAGTTCCAGACCCAGCCTGAAACGACTTGTACAGGGCAAAAACAGCTTTATCTTTTGAGAGGCGCTCGGTTGCGTATTGCTCACCACCAGAGGAGAGCTTGTAAACAAATGACCCGAAAGGGTTAATGCGTGAAGAAACCGCACGGATTTCAACTTCCGCAAGGCTTGTTATCTTGAATGTCAGCTTTTTTTCATGCTGGGTGATCAGGGTAATGTTCACCCCGTAATGGCGATGATAATCGAAGAAATAGAAGATATCCGCATCCTTGAGATCAGGAGGAAAAAACCTCTGTGCCTCGTCAACATAGATATGGATCAGGTCCGAGTCCTGGAGATGATACTCTGAACGAAGCGATTTCAAGCGCTCCTGCATCGCCTGTGCATTGAAATCTATGCTGACCCAATTGATGGAGATGCAACGATTATCCAAAGGAGCCAAACCTTCTATATTATGCAGGACAAGGAACCGGCCGGAAGTGTCCAACAACTTTTTGATGCGATGGACGGAGTAATACGATTTTCCGGAACCGGGAACGCCTGTAACGATCTCTATAGACATAAATAAACCTAAAAAGGTAAAAATTGACGAATAGCCCGAATGGAAAACCCAGTCACGATTAAAGAAAAACTTGAGACAATCTTCAACTTTCCAGCGAAATAAGCGCCAAGTCCTGTTAGTTGAACAATAGCCGGATTCATACTTCCTTGATTTGAAAATGTTGAAACATTTTCAACTATTTTTGAAACAATAAAAACAATAAGATTATTTGCGACTATATATATCCCTATTGTCAAAAATGCAGTTATCAAAAGCTTTGTGGCTGTCCACTTAGCCAACTCAAGCAAAAAACCTTGCCCAAAAAACGAAGAAACCCGACCAGACAACCATGCAAAAATACGTTGAAAGAATTTGAGCATGGTTAATCCCTCTTCAGCAGCGCAAGCTGAAGTGCATACCAACAAGCGCAGGCATAAATGACTATGCCCATAGAATTGAGCAAAGAGTTCCATTGGGAAAAATCATAGGAAATAACCTTTGAAGTTCCCAAAATGGAAAACTCGAAAGAAACAACAGAGGTTGCCCCGGAAAGATCAATTGAAGAAGATTTCAGGACATCGACAAAAGGGAGAGCGCCAATCCAATCAGCCCAAGGCCAAGGTTTTTCCTCCCCCCAATCCATTGCAGGGTCGAAAAGCGGAACATCCGGTAGAGATGAGTCCGAAGGGTTTCCGGGGTCGGGTCCAAAATCAATATTGGGGGTCTCTGCAACAGCTCCAGCATTATTGATTACAGTAGACTGCGCATTCTGGATTGTTACAGAACGCCCCTTGGTTGTTACTCTTTGAGCAGCCCCGGCCCTAACCAAGGCGTCTGTCAATTCCGTATTGACAACAGTTGTCCTTGAAACGCCGGAAGAATCGGTCCAATTCACACGGCCATTGGAAACCGAATCGATGACAGAGCCAGCCCCTAAATCTATGCCAGCCTGCTTGAGGCGGGAACCAAGCCAGCCGGGCAATAATTTCTTACCCTTGTTTTCGTTGGGCGTGTCTATGGCAACGGGAGAAGTGGAAATGTAAGAATCAGAATAGGAAGACCAATCAAGAGTAGGCTTTGCGCCGCCTAAAGCATCCAGAACTTCACCCGGAGGCATGTGGAGAACATTTCCAGTGCTATCAATAACCTTGGGTCCGGAATCCTTGGAAAGATAGTATTCCCTGCCATCTGCTGTTGTTATTTTAGCACTCCCCGGATCCTTTGACGTAATATCCGAAATATAAATCTTCCTACCATTCGCAGCTTGAATATAATTTCCCGACGCAACGTAATTTTCCAAATTGTATGTTGTGCCGTTCGATGTCGTAAGCGTACCCGAGGCTTGGGCAAGAATGCCGTTGACGTCATATTTATTTCCCTCCGCATCGATAACATAACCATTGGTATACCCGCCAATCTCCTGCACAGTGGCATTGGCTTCGTCAAAGCCCTCTGGCTTGACGTCTGAAATCTCGTATATAGGCACAAGATCGGGGTGTGCTTTTGCGACGGCGTGGCAATTTATCAAAAAAGCAGGCCCAGAATAAAGTGCAGGATAATCTGCTGGGTCGAATTCAGAAGGACCTACATGACTGACATTATATACATCAAAAACATTATATAAAATACCGTCTCTTTCAAATGATCTTCTTTTAAATCCTATAGTATGATATATATTCCCTTCACCACCAGATGTGTAAGACCAACCTTGAATTTCTGCATTCAATTCAGGATTAGACGTTGCATAGTTTAACTCAAAAGGCTCAAGTATCCTATATTTTTTACCTGATAAGTTTACAAACATCCCATCCAATGAAATACCATCTAATCCATCAACGCTAATTCCATTTATCTCTGCTATCTGTCTTTGAACCCAATCCTTTGTAACCCGGACTCCATCCTTCAACGCTCCCTTCATTTTCACATAAATTTCTTTGCCGTTTGCATTATAGGACATGTATCCAATAGCCGATCCGGTAGCGACGGCGGAAAGCACCATCGCCATAAATGGTATGGCAGGCGCGATAGCTTCGGCCCTGCGATATCCAACATGCAAAATAAGCGATGAAACAAGAACGGCGACAAGCAGAAAACGAAATATCTTAACCACGGCCAAACCCCCAGCACATAAAAGAAGCGGACAAGGCACCCAGAAACATGGAGAAAATGGACCCCATGTTGGTTACAACATAGACAGCAAGTTCCGGATTTGTTGCGTTCATAAGACGAGAAAGGCGGGGAGAACCTCCCCGCCAAAGGTTAGCTGCGGTTAATGAGCTTGATGACCTTCCGGACGCCCCAGATACCCAGAAGGCCGGTGCAGATGGCAGCGCCCAGAGTGCCAACCATGGAGACGTCAGGCTTCAGGTTCGACACGTCAATGATAGACGTGGGGTTGGCCAGCGCGACACCAGCGCCGACGAAAAGCATAAACAGCGTGAAAAGAACGGGAAGAATGCTCTTTTTCATGGCAAACCTCATACAAAAAGGAAAAAAGTTGATAGGGAAAGGACAACAAACAAACAGGCCAACACGTTATGAAAAAAGCGCCGCGACATTGCTTTTAACACCTACGATTTACGAATCAGATCAAACAGCCAGCCGACAGTTACGCCGATGAACCACCACGCAAGAATGACAGCCACGCCAAAATTGAATGCAGTGACGTCAAACCACGGAAAGAGATCGGCGATTACGTTCATTTGGGCATCTCAAAGAAAGATTTGAAAACAAGGCGGTCCCGCTGCTGTTCCACGCTTACAAAAACAGTATCGAACTGCTTCAAGGATTTGAGCTTCAGCTGAACCGTGCCCATGAAATCCTGGGGAACGGAAACCTCGGAAGGCTTGACATCCAAGGAGCCGTCGGGAGTTTTCGGGCAAAGGTGCAAGGTCATCATTTCCCCGGCAGGACGATTTTCCTTTGCGGCCCATTTGAAATGAGAAAAACCCAGAATAGACGCACACATGATCAAACCGTTTTGCATACAACCTCCTATACACAAATTAACATTGTTTGCTCTGAATGAGCGCAATAAAGAACAATTGAATTTTTATATCTGCTTTCACACTCTCCATCACCAATAATACCACAGATCGCACGGCAAAATTCAAATTCAAAACTTTCAATATCTATGATGACAATTCCTCCTTCTTTCCAAGAAAATCCCAAATACCCATTTACAAAATCATGAACTGTCATTCCGTCTTGCATACAACTTCCAAAACTCTTTTGTTTTCACGTTTGAAAAAGGAAAGGGCATCATCAATTGTGGGAAATTCAAAAGGCTCGATTTCAGAACCAAGATAGCAGACGGATGAACCCACTTGGACCTTGCAGTACCATGTGCCAAAGTCGGATTCTTCAAGCTCAAACATGCGGAAACTTTTCAGGGCCTGACGGCTGGATGGAGAAAGATTGCGGTGGCTTGGCATAAATTGTCTAAAAAGTTATTATTTTGATAAGAAAAGGTATTTGAACAAATAAAAAAAAATTGCCAAACTTGATGAGTGGCATTTATCAAATAATTGTTATGCGGTCAATACCTTTTCTATGAAAATTTCCAAGCGAATAAAAAGCATCCGAGAAAAAAGCGGATTATCCACAAACAAGTTTGCAGAATTATTGAATATTTCGCAACCAGCATTCAGCAGGCTAGAAAACGGAAAATCCTTGCCGAGAGCAGAAACTCTCATCGCCTTATATGAAAAGTTCCAAGTGGACCCATTATGGCTACTGACCGGGCAAACCAGAGCACGAATAGCTGACCCGGAAGCCTTGCAGTTCGCAGAAAAATTCCAACGGCTTCCGCCGGAGTCCAGGCGAAGAATTGAAGATATGGTCGAACGGGAATTACTGCTGGCATCAGTGCTGGAAGAGCATAGACAGAAAAAAGCAAGCTCCGAGTGATCCGAGGGAAACAGGAAACAGGCAATGATAGAAATATGCCCTAAATGCCTTTATCGTCCGACAGATGAAGAGCACGCATACTCCCCGGATTCATGCCCAAAATGCGGCTGCCTCTACTCTGCGCGCGAACAAATAAACAAGAAAAAAAGAAGAGAAAATGAAAAACTAAATGCTTGGCGTATAACAAGATGGTCTGCAAAAAATAAGAAAAAGAAAGCGTCATTTCTTTGGACTCTATCTTTAATAGCTATAATAGTATTTATAATTTTGATATTTAACATATCAAATATTAAAGAAAATAAAAATATTGAACATGCTAATGTCATTCAAAATAAAAATACAAAAGAAAATTCTTCGCAAATTATACATAAAAATGAAGTGAAAAAATCTTTTTCTGAAAAATTAAAATACGATGAAAAAGGGATGCTTACAATAACAAGCAAAAAAGAAGTATCCATACTTTTTGTACAGAAAGGAAGTAATAAACAATTTGGACCATTCCATATTAAAAAAGGGAGGTCAGAAAAAATAAATCTGGAGCGAGGGGACTATATCGCATACATAGATGACGGGAAGAAAAAAAATATTACCTCAATAAGTTTTATAGGAAAAACCGGCCAGCTAAACCTATAAAGGAAAACAGATTACAAGCTCAAGAGGAAAAACTTTTAATATCAGCCAGATAAGAAAAGCTGTAATTTGTAACCCCCCTGTTAGAATAGGGGGGTGCCTGTCGGCGCCGGTGCTCCGGCGTCGCTCCCTCCAAGATCGTCCGCTCCTAGTCACACCGGCGCTTGATCTTCTGTATCCGACAAGATACAGATTGCCTATGAATACCTTCTACCAAACAGACCAGTTTTCAAATTGGCTACAAAAACTCCGAGATATACAAGCCAAGGCACGAATAGTTGCCAGAATCAAGTCGGCGGAAGTTGGGAATTTAGGAGACTGCGCACCTGTTGGAGAAGGCGTTTCAGAAATGCGGTTACATTTTGGACCGGGATACCGCTTGTATTTCTGGAAAAAAGAAACTCGGGTTTACTGGTTACTCATTGGAGGGAACAAAAGTTCCCAGCAAAAAGATATCCGGCGCGCCCAAGCACTTCGGCGTGAAATCGAGGAGATAGAACATGGTGAACGTGAGTAGATTCGACGCAGTACAGTATCTGGACAGCGAAGAAATGATGGCGGCCTATCTGGAAGCAGCGATGGAGGATCAGAACCCTGATGTATTTCTGGCCGCCCTTGCTGATGTGGCCAAGGCGCGAGGTATCGCACAGCTTGCAAAAGATAGTGGCTTGGGACGGGAAAGCCTCTACAAGAGCCTAGCGCCCGGAGCAAAGCCGCGATTTGAAACAATCATGAAAATCACAAAAAGCCTAGGAATCCCTTTACGCATACAAGCGCCTGGGCAAGTATGAAACGCCACCCAAAACGCCACTTAAGCGGCATGAAAACCGATGGAAAAAGATAAAATCCGGTAGGTGTCTGGCTGGTTCCCGGTCTTCTGATGGATTCCTAATCCCGGTTAGCCCATGTTCGAGTCATGGTGGGGGCACCAAACTATTTAACGGTTCCAGATGATTACCTATCTGGAACCGTTCTTTCTTCAGACGTGCCCTGAGAGCCTCAGGCATCATTTGGTCCCAGCCCGTATGTGAGGCAAAAAAATCATAATGAAAATTATGTTAGTATTTTCATTATGTTAGATGCATGCGGAGAGAGCAGAAGGACTTTCAGTAGGTTGGCAATAATTCGTTGGCTGATTAAACTTTCTTTGTCAATATCTATTGTAGTCTAGTGATATATTTTTTTCACGCCAAAAAATGTCTTATTGTCTCGCAGCATTTTCCAGCATATTATAAGATCATTAATTATTTTTTGAAGACTCTGGTGTAGGGTAGGGCGGCTATGGAAAATAAAAATTACGAAGCTAAAAGATCTCTTGGGTTTACTTGGGAAGTTCCTCAAGGATGGAACTTCATAAAAGCAGCCAATCCAGATGACCCTATATTTACATTTCATAAATACAGGGTAGAGCATGTCAGTAAAACTCTTCAGACGTTAGAGCGCATCCCATGTACTTATGCCCAGACAAGGGCAATTTTAGACGGAAATTCTGTTTCCGGACTATCAACCAATCAACTTCGCGCGATAGAAAATTATGCGAAAGCATGTGAATATATCTCTGAACTAATCAGGAATAATAAATTTACATTCAATAAAGATATTTTATGCAACATCAATTCTATAGTTGCAAAAGATGAGGTGAGATACTTTGGAGAGTTCAGAAATAATCAAGTCCTTATTGAAAAATCATCATATATCCCACCACAGCCTAAATTTTTAGAAAAAATCTTCAATGAAGGGATTCATTTTCTTGAAAATATGAACACCATAGAAGAAAAAGCAGTCTGCTCTTTCTTATTTTTATCACGTTCGCAGTTCTTTGCAGATTGCAATAAGAGGACTGCAAATTTGATAATGAATGGATTACTGATGAAAAATGGCTATCATCCTGTCAGTATAGAAGGATATGATTTCAATGAGAAAATAGCAAGATTCTACGAAACGGCAGAAGCAACGGAGATCATTGAAGAGATAAACAACATTGCAAAACGTCAATACCAGACAGAAGAAAAAAATATCGAATCAAGAGCAGAAGAGCTTCATCGAGACAAAAAATATCTTGCATCACAGGAATATGACGAAAAATTAAAAATATATACAGATGCAAAAATGAAATCGGCGGAAAGGCTGGAAATGAAACTGGAAAATAGAATCTTGCAGCAAAGGACAAAGCTAGCAGGATTGGAAAAATCAAAGCCCGGCTTTCGTTTTTGGCGTAAATCTAATTGGGAAAAGATTCTTTCTAAAGAGAAAAAACGATTGATGCAGCTTGAGAAACGTTTGATTGGAGTCAAAATGATTCGTTCTAAGATGAGCGGAGGCTATTTATGTGAATTGGCAACTAAAAAGCTTCGAAGAGAGAAGGAACTTTCCAAGTGGCGTGACGAGTATGTTCAGACCCAGACCAAACAGGTGATGACCCAGCAGCAGGAACACCGCTCGCAGCAAAAGCAAGAAGCCATCTCCTTGGAATTAACCCGCAATATCGCGAGATAATTCCGACTCAAGGCTAAATCAGCTTGACGAGTTGTCGTATTTTTTGTATTACAACAAAATACAGGAACCCAAAAGGAGATACACCCTCATGCAAACGTCAATGTCAATGCGCTTGCCAAAAGAATTAGCTACACAGCTGGGAGAACTGGCAGAAGCCACAGGGCGAACAAAGAGCTATCTTGCGGTGCAAGCCTTACAAGAATTCATCTCTCGGGAAGCATGGCAAGTTGCTGAAATCAAAAAAGCATTAAAAGAAGCTGACGCTGAACAATTTGTTCCAGATGTTGAGATGCAGGCTTTTTGGGATAAGTGGTCAAAATGAAAATTCGGTGGCTGCCAAAAGCTCAGCGTGATCTTGAAGCAGAGCTATTACGGATTGCTGAAGAAAACGAAAATACCGCTCGACATATCGCCACCCTGATCAAAGAGAAGACAGACCTTTTAGGACGGTTCCCAGAAACAGGTCGACCGGGGCGGATACATGAAACCAGAGAACTTGTTCTTTCCGGATTTCCGTATATTTTGCCGTATCGAGTGCGAAAGGGGGCTGTGGAAATTTTACGTTTCTTCCATACAGCACAAAATCCTCCTAAAATATGGTAGACTAAAACATAACTGCCTAAAGTTTTAAAAACATTCCGACCACGCTAAGCAGAAAAAGCAATGCACAAATAAAACTTAGTACCGCAATACGTTTGGCGCTGATCTGATAGCCCTTCACCTCCTCCAGTTTCTCGTTCAGTGCCGCACCGAGGAGCGCAAGCTCCTCATCGGCGGCGGCACGAAATACCGTATCTGCATCTTTTTTGGCCGCAGCCAGACTGGAGCTCAAAACTCGCTCTGCCCGCGCTGTACTCTCGGCATTCCACTTTGCATATTCAGTCTCCAAGGCCACTTGGAATGCGGCAAGTAAATTTTGCTGGCTTCTGAGGAAATCCTCCTCAAATTTTTCAAGGATCGTATGCAAGCACAAAATCGGATCACCTTTCTTGACGATGTTTCCGTCTTTCATGGCTACCGCTGAAATGTAGGATTCGACAGGTTCCATTTTACAGCTCCGGGCAGGCTTCAAGTTGGGCATAAATCTGCCGCTGGGCAATCTTAAGGCGCTGTCTCGTCATGATTGGAGAGTTGGAATTTTCAAGCGCTTCCGCAAAAGTCAGCCGGGCTTTGAGCATATCCCCAAGATTTACACCAAATGTCTCCGCCTGGAGGTCCGGGAGGTGGATGACCCCAGCTACACGATCCCGGTTATCCTTGTAGGGTTTGAAATCTTCAAACCCTTTTCCGCCGCGTTCGACAATGCCGAAATAAGGATTGATCCAGACAATTAAGGGAGTCTGAAACTGTGACACAAGTGATGCAAAACCGTGAACGGTATCGTCTTGTGAGTCCCCACCCGTGATTATTGTATGCACATACAGATTATTTCCCATCTCACTAAGCAATGATGCTACATCATTTTCCAATATAAAACTGGAAAATGCTATAAAGCTTGACGCTCCATTGTCGATGACAACATTCGCGTCTTCTTCAACTTCAGATATTTTTTCAATGATTTCATCAAAGGGTCTATCCGTAAACTTCCTATTTTTCATTAGGTCAATGTGGGTGGCTTGGAATCTTTGGTATGCAGAAAATGTAGCGTTTACTGGGTCAGTGTCGATACAAACGACATTCTTTCCAGAATCAAGAAAAAATTGGGTAAGCATTGACGCGCTGAAGGATTTTCCAACTCCACCTTTTCCTTGTAAAAAAAGATGTATATTTGCCATGATTATTCTTCCTCCCCGTAAAGTTTTTTTGCGTCAAAAACTGGTTTGAACTCAAATCCAGACACCCTCCCCTCTTGCCCTTTCGGCCTGGAGGCATCTTTTTGAGATGAGGTAGAGTCATCTGAACTTGTTTTTTGGGGATGCCGAGAACTCGAAGAAACATACTTTGTAATTCTCAAATTCTTCTTTGCGTGATTGAGAAAGCATTCATATGTTCCCGGAAACTTTCCTTCTTTATGTAAATGCTTCCAAATCGCACGAACACTCCATCCTAAATCAAGTGCTTCTTGTATTTCTGCTCTCTGACTTAAAAAAAGTGCTAAATTTTTATTCCCTATCCCAACATTCGCGCACGGCTCTCTTAGAGATTCGCGGACCATTCTTTCGGCAAGTGTAGAACTCATACCTCCTCCCAAATAAAAATTCATATTTATATAAAATATCATTCATATTTTATTTTTGAATTTCATATTCGACCAAAACTTCATTCATATATTCCATATTTATTTCATTTTTTACAGAAATACTATGCAAATATATAGTACTTATGAAGTTTTATGTCAATATGAAATGTTGTACTATTTCTTCTATGGAGTTACGAACGCGAAAAAAAGGGCAGGGGATGTAAAGTAGGCCTACTTTTCGCTTCGCTCAAAGCCTACTTTACGTTCCTTATTCGCCTTCGGCTCAACGGAAACCCTGCTCTGCGAGGCTTGAAGAGATGTCTGCGACGCCAAGAAAAGAAGAGACACCCGCCCTGCGGCGGCAGGGACCCGCCCTGCGGGTGTACTGTTCGCCGGACGAACGGGGCCGCATCGAGACCAACGCCAGAGAAGCAGGCTACAGCGTAAGCCGCTATCTGCGGCTCCTCGGCGTGAACGGCTCCGTGCGGAGCAGAGCGGATGCCGAGCAGATCAGGAAACTGGCCCGCGTCAATGCGGACCAGGGCCGACTGGGTGGCCTGCTCAAGGCGCTCCTCACCAACGACGAACGACTGGACGGCAGGACAGGGGCAGAAATCCAAAGCATGACCAAAAACACATTGAAGGAAATCCAGCACATGCAACAACGCCTGATAGACTGCATCCGGGAGATCGAAAACGGATGATTGCCCAGAAACTACACATGCGAACGCCATCCAAAAGTAGCGTGATCCGGCTGGTCAGCTACCTTGCTGACAAGCAGGGGCACGAGCAGCGTGTGCATACGTCCTGGACCACCAATCTGGAATCTGAGGACTTACAGTGGGCGGGTATCGAGATGCGGGCCGTGCAGCGCATGAATGTCCGGAGCAAGGCCGATAAGACATATCATCTGGTTATATCGTTTCCGACGGGAGAAACACCCAATCTTGATACGTTGAAAAGCATAGAAAATGATGTTTGTACAAAACTTGGATATGGGGAGCATCAGCGTGTGGCCATCGTGCACACGGATACGGACAATCTACATATCCAGATTGCTATCAACAAAGTGCATCCGACTAAATATACGGTCCTTGAGCCTTACTGCGACTATAAAATTTTGCGCAACGCCTCCAAGGAGGCGGAACAAAAATATGGACTCAAGGCAGACAACCACGAAGTCAAAACCAATGCCCGCGAAACCGCCGCAAAGAAAATGGAGCATTTTGCGGACATGGAATCCCTGATCGGCTGGGTGCAGCGTAACTGCCTGGAGGAGCTAAAGGCCGCAAAGTCATGGGAGGAGCTGCACTCGGTGCTCGCAAAAAATGGTCTGGCCATCAGCCCGCGAGGTAATGGCCTGGTCATTAAAGGCGGCGACGTACATTGCAAAGCCAGCTCTGTGGATCGTGGCATGAGCAAAGTGGCTTTGGAAAAGCGGTTCGGAGAGTTCCGGGAAATGTCTGTCACAGCCGAGGTGAAGCAGACATACGAGAAAAAACCCATGAAGCATAACTATGACACGTCAAAGCTATGGGAGACGTACAATGCCACCCGCGAAACGAACCGGCAGGCATGGCTGGCGCAGAAAGAAAAGATACAGCAGCAGAAAACCCTGGAACTGGAAAGGATCAGGACGCAGGCAAACCTGCATTATAAGCTTGTTCGCGCCCTGAAAATGGGGCCAATTTTACGCGGAATCCTGCTGAATCATTGCTGTCCGGCTAAGCGATGCAATCTAACAGTGTGAAGTTATATGAATTATCGAATTTTTGTCGTCTGGGATTCAGGAGTTCATCCAAGGAGGCCTCGCCGAGCAGGTTGAGTTGAATGAGCTGGAAGAGTTGCTGTACGGAGAGTCCGAGACGGCTGAGGAATTTCTGGTACGCGAGGAGCAGGTAAACCGTCAGGGCCGTGTAAATCTGGATCAGAACCGCATTTTCCGAGTTGCCGACGAAGGTCTTTATGCGCAAATTTTGTTTGATTTCCTTGAAGAAGAGCTCGATTTGCCAGCGGTCTTTATAGATGTCGGCGATGGTTTTCGCCGAAAGCCGGAAATGGTTGGTCAAAAATTCGTAGTGTTTCCCGGTTTCCTGGTCACGATAGCCGATACGGCGCAGGCGTAAGGATTTTCCCCGGCTGGAGACTTCAATGATGTGATCGGAAGTAACGCCGGTCTTGCGATTCACGAGGCGGCGCTCCAGGAGTTTGAAAACGGCGTTGCGCTTGAGCCGGGTCACAAAAAAGACGCCCTTTGCCCCGAGGAACCGAAACCAGGGATAGCTGGTGAAGCCCTTGTCAAAGACCACGATGGAGCCCCTGGGCAACTCCATAGCCTGAGCTATGCGGCTTTCATGGGTTTTGGCGTCGGTGACGGTTGCGAAAGCCGGGATATGGCCATCGTGATCCAGCAAGGTATGTACTTTGACGCCGCCCTTGGCCTGCCGAAACGAGGCCCAGGGAAAAAGCGGCAGGCAAAGCTTTATGGTGGTGGCGTCCAGACTGAACAATTTGGATTTGAAACGGAATTTGTGCTTCGGGGCTTTTGCGGCGCACAGGCCGTACATCTCGGCGAACAGATCCTTGAAAAAGCCTACGGGGCGAGAATTGTTCGCGTCAGCAAAGGTCGAGCGGGCCACGTTTTTCAGTCCCCAGTGATACAGGCGGTTTCCCGCAGCCTCAAGGCAGCGCAGGCCATCGCGCATGGAACGTCTTGCGGCAAGCTGGATGAAGGCCATGACCGTGAACTGCTCCTTGAAACCGAATTGACGCGACGAGCGCCCGGTTTTGTGCCGTCTTTCGAGTTTCTGAAAAACATGTCTGGGAATCAGAGATAGCGTCTGGGAGAATAGTGTATTATGGTGACTCAAGTCCAAAATCTCCTTGTGTGGCAAGATGTTGTGGTGATTTCTTTTACCACACATCGCTGAGATTTTGGACTCTTTTCTTATCCCTTAGCCGGACAGCAATGATTTGATCCAAATCATTGAAGCTGCCAGGTAAACGAAAGAAAGAAAAGTCTGGGCAAGCTTTTCATAACGTGTTGCCACTCTGCGGTACTCTTTGATTTTACTGAAAAAGCATTCAACAAGGTGCCGTTCCTTATAAAGATGCCGATCATACCGACGAGGTGTTTTACGATTTGAGCGTGGAGGAATAACTACGGTACAGCCTCTTGCTTCAAGAAGTTGAACTAACGGCTCGCTGTCATACCCTTTATCGGCAATGACAGTGCAATCACGAACCCCTTCAAGTAATTGTGGTGCAACACTGATATCCGCGCATTCACCTCCTGTAAGGAAAAACGATACAGGATTGCCGAGCGCGTCTACCTGTGCATGCAGCTTGGAGGTAAAACCTCCACGACTGCGGCCCAGAGCTTGTCTGTGCTGCCCCCTTTTGCGCCAGCCGAATGTTTGTGGGCATGGATGTACGTACCGTCAATCATTACCGCTTCGAGATCGGGGTCAGACGCCAGAGCGAGAAAGACTGCTTTCCAGGATCCTTTTATCTGCCAACGCCGAAAGCGGGAATACACGGCATTCCATGACCCATACTCTTTCGGCAGGGCCCTCCAGGGAGCCCCGGTGCGCAGCAGCCAGATGATTGCATTTATGAATGTTCGTTTATCTTTGGCCGGACGGCCGCCTTTGGGCGAACCCTCAAGCGGCAGAACGGGCTCAAGCCGTTGCCAGGTTTCATCGGAAATATCGGTATAACACATGTCCAAAAGCTACACCAAACCACGCTGGTTATAAAGTTTGCAAACACACCCTAGGGCCTGGAGTCCCCTTCAGCTGTCCGTGTCCGGGCTGGTGTATCCGAAACCGTTGCCTCCGGATCTCCGGATCCGGCAGTTGCTGGGTGGACAGGGTGATGAAGGGCTTGGCGGGGCGGCGGATTCGTCCGGCGAGGTATCGGAAATCCGGCCGTATCAGCCCGGCGATCATCTTTCCC
This sequence comes from Desulfomicrobium orale DSM 12838, assembly GCF_001553625.1. Lineage (GTDB taxonomy): Bacteria > Desulfobacterota > Desulfovibrionia > Desulfovibrionales > Desulfomicrobiaceae > Desulfomicrobium > Desulfomicrobium orale. The sequence continues at coordinate 2,322,944 of NZ_CP014230.1, read as the reverse complement.
GCATTTCCTGGAAGGCGTCGGCGCGCGGCATGGGACTCTTCTCCAAGGAGTTTCAGGTCAGAGCGGCGCGCACCGTCTTTCTCGACTGGAACGCCCTGGCCGGATTCGGCTACGAGGAGCGCATCAGCCGTCTGGCCGGTCTGGTGCTGGAAGCCGAACGGGAAGGCCGCCGCTACGCGCTGCGTTTGCCCGGCGGGGACATTGCTCCCGGTGCGGGCGCGGTTCATGCACATACCTGCATGGAAGCGCTGGCTCTGATGCCGGAGGAATCATGAACGGCATCACGGGTTGCGACCGCGGCCGTTTCCGGGCCGTACTGGCTGCCGCGGCCATCGCTTTTGCTCCTCATCTGTTCCACATTTCTCCGTTCGTCAGCGTATTTCTCTTTTCGGCCTGGGGCTATGCACTGGGCATGCAGTTCCGCTCCTGGCCCACGCCGCCCAGATGGCTGCTGGTCGTGCTGGCCCTGTATTGTCTGGGTATGGTGTTCAGCGCATACGGGCGGTCTTTCGGCGAGGACGCGGGTGTGACCCTGCTTATGCTCATGCTCGGGCTCAAGGCGGTGGAGAGCAAATCTCTGCGGGATGTGCTGGCCCTTTCCTTTTTGTCCTATTTCGTGGTGGTGACCAACGTACTTTACTCCGAGTCACTGCCCATGACCGCCTACATGTTCTTCTCCGTGGCGGCCGTTACCGGAGCCCTGGCCTATCTGCATTCCGGAGACGTCTCGCCCTGCCCGGCCCTGCGCCGCGGCATGAAGATACTGCTTCAGGCCCTGCCTCTGGCCATCTTTCTTTTCATCTTTTTCCCGCGTCTTCAGGGTGTGCTGTGGGGAGTTTACAACGACAGGGGCAAGGGGGTGAGCGGCTTCAGCGACACGCTGGATCCCGGTTCCGTGAGCGATCTGGCCCTGTCCGGCGAAGTGGCCTTCCGGGTGGACTTTGCGGGTCCCGTGCCGCCTGTGGAAACCCTGTACTGGCGCGGCCAGGTGCTGGACAGTTTTGATGGCCGGGTGTGGTCGCGGAAACGGCCTTTCCGGCCGGTGGAGTCCGTACCCGGAAACAAGGGAAGCGAGTACACGGTCACCCTTGAGCCGCACAGCGGGAAATGGATTTTCGCTCTGGACCTGCCTGCGCCCGTTTCCCGCCGGGGCATCACGCTCGGCGAAGGCCAGGTGCTGGAGGCCCAGATCCCTCTGCGGTTCAGGGTGCGTTACACCATGGCTGTGGCACCCGGACCGGACCGTTCGGCGCCGCCCGGAGCGTGGGCCGTGAAACTGCCCGGCGGCAATCCGCGCAGCCGGGATCTGGCCCGGCAGTGGGCCGGAAAACCGGCGCGGGAAGCCGTCGGGGCATTTCTGCGTCTGCTGCGTGAGGGGGGCTTTTCCTACACCCTGAGCCCCGGAGCGACGGGAGAAAACGACATCGTCGATCATTTTCTTTTCGCGTCCCGCACAGGGTACTGCGAGCACTACGCCTCGGCCATGGCCTTTGTGATGCGCGCGGCGGGCGTACCGGCCCGCATCGTGGTGGGGTATCAGGGTGGCGAGGTCAATCCCATGGGCGGGTACCTGCTGGTCCGCCAGTCCGAGGCCCATGCGTGGGTCGAGGTATGGATGGATGGCGGCTGGGAACGGGTGGACCCCACCTCCGTCATCGCGCCGCAGCGCCTGACCGGCGGGTCCGGACAGTTTGCACCCCGGGCGGAGGGTTTGCTCCCGGCCGGAGGCGTGAAGATGTTTTCCCGTGTGTTCCGTTTTTTCCGTCTGGGGTGGGACGCGGCCAACAACTCCTGGAATCAGTGGATGCTCGGATTCAACTACGAGCGGCAGCGCGGCCTGTGGGAACGGCTGGGTCTTTCTTCCGGCGGCATGGGACGCGTGATTGCAGCCGTGGCTCTGGGATTCGGAATTTTTCTGTCCGCTGTGACCTGGAATTCTCTGCGGCGTCCGGCCTTCAGGCGGGACAGAGCGCGGGAGCTGTATCTGCGATTTCTGGCCGCGTGCGCTGCTCTGGGTGTACCGGCACATCGAAGCGACGGTCCGTTGACTCATCTGGCCCGCTTTACGGCGCGGCATCCTCATCTGGCTGAAGCGGCGGAACCTGTGGTGCGGGAATATGTGGCCCTGCGCTATGCCGGAGCGGAGCGCGGTGAGGACCAACTGGAGGAGCTGGTGCGGGCTTTTACGCGGAGGAAGTGAGCGGTGAAAAAAGAAGACAGCCTTGTGCCTGTGAAAGAAAATGACCAGAAAGAGCATTCGGCGACGCGGGTCGAAGAAGACTACCAGCGGGCCAAGAGATACTTTTGGGAGTCATTCTCCCAGGCACTGAAGACCAATGCCGCTTTGCTGACGGTGCTGGGTCTGTTCGTAGCGCGCGGCCTGCGGTATGCTTGGGAGGCCGTAAGCCGCTATTTTCCATGGAGGAGATAAATCGGGCTTGGTAAGAGAGCTGAATGCAGCATTTTCGGGAAGTGGGGGCACATTCAAAAAGATATTGGAGCGTAAATAGACATGAGAATCCCTGGCTCCATTAAGTATGCTTCAAACAAAAATTGGTTACGCATTCCACACCCAAAAGCGACAACATTCAAATTTGAAACGGCCCGGATCATCCGGGCCGTTTCAGTTTTACTGTGCAGCTGGTTTTTCCTCCGGAGCGGCCGGTGTGGCGGGTTCGGGAGCTGCCTTTTCCGCAGCCGGCTGCGCGGGCTTTTCCTCGGGCTGGGGAGCCGGTTCCTGAGTCTGTACGGATGACTTCAGCTTCTCGCTCAACTGCTGGATATATCCCTTGTCCCAGGCCAGACTCAGGATCACGATCAGGATGATCAGCGCCACCCAGCGCTTCCAGGGCGTTCTCTTTTCGGCGAAGGGATCGCGCAGGGAACGTTCGGCCCCCGGAGGCAGTGCGGCCACCTTGGTCAACGTGGTTCCAAAAGGAATATTGATTTTGGCCTTGCTGTTCACGGCCCATCCTCCGGCATCGAGAATGGGGCCTAGGTTCCGCTGCCGCAGCTTCATGTAGGCGATGAGCATGGACGGCCCGGAAATGACCAGCAGTATTCCTCCTACGGCCAGCGGCATCTGCCACAGCGCCAGGGAGAGAAATCCGCTCAGTACGGCGGCCAGGGCCGTGCCGATCGCCCCCAGAGCGAGGCCGATGGCGGCGAAAATACCGGCGAACTTGCCCACATCGAAGGGCGCGGGAGCCTTGCCCGGTTCGGCTGCCGGAGCGCCCAGGGTCGCCACCTTGGCACCGGCGCTTTCCTCCACCGCCTTGTCCTTGGCCGCGGCGAATTTTTCGATCTGTTCGCCGATCATGCGGCCCGCTCGTTTGTATGGCGACCAGAACGCCTGTCGCACGCTGATGGGATGTTCGATGAGTTTGATGATGGTGGCATCCCAGTCATTGCCGTTTCTGTCGTAGAAGATGCCGTTGCGGCCCACCATCAGGTTGTCGGAGTCGCCGTTGGTGAAGGCCGCGGCGATGGTCATCTGCTCCTCGCTGTTGCGTCTCCGGCATTGGCAGTAAACCAGGTACGTCCGGCTCAGAGTGGCCAGAACCTGGTGCGCATCCATGTCGTCCACCCGTACGCACAGTTCGCAGGCCCGGCCGTCCAGATACAGGGTCCCCGCCTGGAAGATGGCTTTGCGCTTCTGCGAGTAGAAGTCGTAGAATGTGACGAAATTGTTCAGGAGGATCATCAGGTCGCGGGTGAAGTAGGTCAGCCGGGCCACCTTGTCGAAGCTGTCCACCTGTTCGCTCAGCTCCAGATCCCTGGCAATGAGGGCTTCCAGCTCCATGCGGGCCGGGCTGGAAAGAATGGATTGCAGGCGCTCCAGTCCGATCCCTTCCACTCTGGTTCCGGCTTTTTCCGCCAGCCAGGCCTCGTGGTCGGCGAAAGCCGCCTTGACCTGTTGCCACTGTTCGATACCCAGATATTCCTCATCGCCGAACATGGGGATGAGCGCCATTTCTCTCAGAACGCCCATGAGGGCTTCCCAGGCGGGGTTCAGTCCGGTTTTCAGGGGCAGGGTCCGGGTCATCTTGACCTTGGCCAGCGGGAAGCGGGCCAGATCGTCAGTGGTTCCAAGCTCCTGAGCCGCCAGGGTTTCGTATGTGCCCAGAGACGGGTTGAGCGGCTCTTCGGCTCTGGAATCGAAAGCGGCCAGTCCGCAACGGGTGAAAAAGTCGTCGATTTTGGGGCGCAGGGCGAAAAATGCTTCGGCCGCAGCCGGAGTGTTGTCTCCGAAGGGCAGAACGCTTTCAGCCCTGAGCCGGGCTTCATGCCGCCACGCAACATATTGGGCGGCTTCATCGAAAAACGCGGCGGCCTGCTCCGAGGAAATGCCTTCCTGTCCGCTGCGGTCCATGACCGTACCCATGGTGGACATCACTTCCTCGATCAGGATTTTCAGCTCGGGATTGTCCGCGCTGGCCGGAATGACCACGCCATCTCCATTCAGCAGGGAGTTCTGGAGAAGCTCCTGTGTGCTGTCCAAGTCCTCGATGGTGATCCGCATGGCGTCGGGTTTGTCCAGATACTTCAGGATATGGCGGGCCGAAGCCAGCAGGGCGCGGCCTTCGGGATGGGAGTCGTCGATGTCGGCCAGAGACAGATAGGAATGTCCGGCAATGAGGCCGTCCATGTTTTTGAGCGCGGAGGCGGTCCATCTTACGGCTTCCAGAACTTCGGGAACCCGGACACGGCCGTCGTCGTCAGTGTCGAGCATGGTCAGAGTGCGCGGATCGAATTCCAGGCCGTGAACCGGACAGCTCAGGGCCGCCCAGAGTTTCTGGTCCAGCTCGTCCAGGTGAAGCAGATCCTGGGCCGTTTCGAGCCTGACCTGGTCAAATCCGCCAATGCGGAAAAAACGCCAATGATGAGAGGAAGGGGGCATGGACATGTCTCCTTGCGCACGGACTTCCGGCAAATGCGCGGCTGCGGTTCGGCCGGGACGGATGCGGGGCATCCGGCTTCCAGAATATTGGCTTGGAAAACAGAATCATCTTCCGATGGATTTTGGCCCGGTCATGTTCCCGGTGGAACCGGAAGCATGTGCAATAAGATACCAAAGAGACCGTCTGGTGGCAAATGAGGGACAGCAAAAAGGCTTTCTGAAAGATGTCTGTCCGGCGGGCCGGACAAAAAAGCGCGCCCCGGTTGGAGTGCGCCTGTAAAAAGATGTCTGTCGCGTCCTAGTCGCCGCGCAGCCGTTCTTCCTCTTCCCGGCGGCTTTTGCATTCGATGCACAGCGTCGTCACAGGCCGGGCCTTGAGGCGCGGAATGCCGATGTCTCCCCCGCAGTCTTCGCACACGCCGAAAGAACCATCGTCTATCCTGTCCAGTGCCTCGTTGATTTTCTTGACCAGTTTCCTGTCCCGGTCCCGCAGGCGCAGGGTGAAGGTCCGGTCCGACTCGGCGGAAGCTCTGTCGGCGGGGTCGGAGTAATACTCCACATTTTCCGACATATCTTCGATGGTCGCCTCGCCTTGCCGCTGAATATCGTCGATCATCTGTGTGAGGTATTCTCTGAAGAACTCAAGGTCTTTGGCTTCCATACATGTCCTCCTTCGGGCCTTGTTCGTTCGAGTGTGGCTTTCTATGCGGTGCCTGGAAAAAAGTAAAGGCTTGATGCGGATTTCCGCGCATGTTCGCATCACCCCGGATGAAGGGCAGAGTATTTTTTTGATTGACAGTCGGTGTAGGTCTTTATAGACACAGCTTCCTGTTGAGCGGGAGTAACTCAGTGGTAGAGTGCAACCTTGCCAAGGTTGAAGTCGCGGGTTCAAATCCCGTTTCCCGCTCCACAAAAGGCGGCATAGCCAAGTGGTAAGGCAGAGGTCTGCAAAACCTCCATTCTCCAGTTCAAATCTGGATGCCGCCTCCAGCATCAATGCGGGAGTAACTCAGTGGTAGAGTGCAACCTTGCCAAGGTTGAAGTCGCGGGTTCAAATCCCGTTTCCCGCTCCAGATATCAAAACAGTCGAGCCCGGTTCAATCCATGTGGATTGTTCGGGCTCGATTGAGTTTCGGGCCTTACTCTCCGTCCCGTCTTCAGTTGATTCGCCTGATCCATCACTCGGATTCACCATCTATATCTTTGCCTCTCGGAGAGCCCTCGCAGAGATGTCGGCTCATTGCTGTCCGGCTAAGGGATAAGAAAAGAGTCCAAAATCTCAGCGATGTGTGGTAAAAGAAATCACCACAACATCTTGCCACACAAGGAGATTCTGGACTTGAGTCACCATAATACACTATTCTCCCAGACGCTATCTCTGATTCCCAGACATGTTTTTCAGAAACTCGAAAGACGGCACAAAACCGGGCGCTCGTCGCGTCAATTCGGTTTCAAGGAGCAGTTCACGGTCATGGCCTTCATCCAGCTTGCCGCAAGACGTTCCATGCGCGATGGCCTGCGCTGCCTTGAGGCTGCGGGAAACCGCCTGTATCACTGGGGACTGAAAAACGTGGCCCGCTCGACCTTTGCTGACGCGAACAATTCTCGCCCCGTAGGCTTTTTCAAGGATCTGTTCGCCGAGATGTACGGCCTGTGCGCCGCAAAAGCCCCGAAGCACAAATTCCGTTTCAAATCCAAATTGTTCAGTCTGGACGCCACCACCATAAAGCTTTGCCTGTCGCTTTTTCCCTGGGCCTCGTTTCGGCAGGCCAAGGGCGGCGTCAAAGTACATACCTTGCTGGATCACGATGGCCATATCCCGGCTTTCGCAACCGTCACCGACGCCAAAACCCATGAAAGCCGCATAGCTCAGGCTATGGAGTTGCCCAGGGGCTCCATCGTGGTCTTTGACAAGGGCTTCATCAGCTATCCCTGGTTTCGGATCCTCGGGGCAAAGGGTGTCTTTTTTGTGACCCGGCTCAAGCGCAACGCCGTTTTCAAACTCCTGGAGCGCCGCCTCGTGAATCGCAAGACCGGCGTTACTTCCGATCACATCATTGAAGTCTCCAGCCGGGGAAAATCCTTACGCTTGCGCCGTATCGGCTATCGTGACCAGGAAACCGGGAAACACTACGAATTTTTGACCAACCATTTCCGGCTTTCGGCGAAAACCATCGCCGACATCTATAAAGACCGCTGGCAAATCGAGCTCTTCTTCAAGGAAATCAAACAAAATTTGCGCATAAAGACCTTCGTCGGCAACTCGGAAAATGCGGTTCTGATCCAGATTTACACGGCCCTGACGGTTTACCTGCTCCTCGCGTACCAGAAATTCCTCAGCCGTCTCGGACTCTCCGTACAGCAACTCTTCCAGCTCATTCAACTCAACCTGCTCGGCGAGGCCTCCTTGGATGAACTCCTGAATCCCAGACGACGAAAATTCGATAATTCATATAACTTCACACTGTTAGATTACATCGCTTAGCCGGACAGCAATGATGCGAAATATACTTTCTGGGCATGACACAACTCCACTGTATCATCATTCTCCTTGGATGATTGTGAAGATGGCTCCTGTCTAAGCCGGTTTCTCAGAAAAAGAGCAGTCCCTGGGTCAGACCGATGAGCGCTCCGAGGACTGCGCCCACTACCTCGATGAAGCGGAATTCTCTGGCCATGATGGACATGAGCAGTGTCTCCAGCCGTTCCATGGACAGGCTTTCGATCTTTTCCTGAATGACCTTCCGCAGGTCCAGAGCCTGCTCCAGCTCATCCGCCGCCGTTTCCAGCAGACCGGGAACGATGCGGTCCAGCTCCGCTTCCAGAAGCTCCCTGATTTTCTCCATCATGGTCCCGTCCAGAAACATCCCCACCATGGGGTGCAGGCTGGTCAGGCGCGTACCCAGAAAGTCTGTGAAACTTGCCAGGATTTTTTCCCTGAGCCGGGCGGAAAAATCCGGATGGTGCATGGCGCCGCGGATATCCTGATGCGAGAGAAGCTCCCCCTCGATGGCCGCTGCAAGGTTCAAAGCCAGAGCCTTTTGACGCTTGGGGAAGATGCCCTGCACCGTGAGGGAACCCAACTGTACGGGTCGTCTGGGGTGGAAGAGCATTTTGATGGCGATGAAGTTGGTGATCCACCCGATGAAGGCGCAGATGACCACGGAAAAACAGATTTTCAGCAGCATGAGGCAGTCCTTGTTGGATTTTGAAGTGCGGGAGTTTTGTAAAGAGATTTATTCTTCATCCGCCGGTCTGATCGATGGTTCGATGGAGTGGGCGCGGCTTCCGCGTACGGCTTTCAGCTGGGCGGCGAACGCGGTCAGACCCTGAATGCGGATGCCCTCCAGCATTTCTCCGGCCGACGCCACCTCAGAGCAGGGCGCGGCGCCGGACCAGATCAGATGTACCCCTGCCGTTCGCCAGGTATTTTTGCCGTTTCTGGTTTCAATCACTGCCAAAGCATTGGAGCGAAGTACTTGGCTTTTGACCTGCATGGGCAGGGCCGGAATCTTGAACAGGTCGGTTTTGTTCAGAAAGAGGTAAGCTAGGGTTATATCCGGTTCGGACATGGCCTGGTTGCGAAATCCTTTATCCACTGCAACGCCTTGGTCCTTGGCGGCCTGGATCATGCGGAACAGGGCGTCGGCGATGCTTTGAGCATGGCTTTTTTCTGACATGGGGAGCCTCTTGGAAAACGATTCTCCTACACGAGGCCGGAATTACAGACAAGCCGTCAGGAAAAGGGTCGATTCAATGAGCGCGATGGGTCCTGCCCGCATTGGCCAGGATTGTTCTGTGATCAACAGATGGCTGTCCGGCTTACAGTGCCCTTGTGTGCAGAGGGAAATGCCGTTTTGTTTACGGAGACAGACGGAATTCGGGAATCAGCGCGTTTTCACGTCAGAAAAAGATTTTCTAGGGCCGGCCGCAGTTCCGGAAAGGTGAACTGAAAGTGCATGGATTCCAAGTGGGTGGGAATGCAGCGTTGGCTGTTCAGGAGCAGGTCGGCCTGTTCGCCCATGAACAGGCGCAGAATCGGGGCCAGGACAGGGAGCAGGGCTGGTCGGCGCAGGATACGGGACAGAGTGCGGGTGAATTCCGCGTTGGTCACGGGAGCGGGAGCGCAGGCATTGAACACGCCCCGGGCCTCTGGATTTTCCAGCAGAAAAGCGATGACTCGAATCAGATCCTGGATGTGAATCCACGGAAACCACTGCCGTCCCGGACCCAGACGGCCGCCCAGCCCCAGAGAAAAGAACGGGCGCAGCCGGGCCAACATGCCGCCATGGCCCAGAACCACCCCCATGCGCGGGATGACCACGCGGTGCCCAAAGGTTTCCGCACGCATGGCTTCGTCCTGCCAGGCTGCGGCGACATCGGAGAGAAACCCTTGGCCGCGCGGGCTGGCTTCGGTCAGAACGAGATCCCCTCCGTGCCCGTAATATCCTGTTGCTCCCGCACAGAGCAGTGTTTTGGCCGGCCCCCGGCGCATGGCCTCCACAATGTTTCTGGTGCCTGTGGCGCGGGATTCCAGAATTTCTTTGCGGTTCGCCCGGTTCCAGCGAAGAGTTATCGGGGCTCCGGCCAGGTTGACGACGGCGTCAGAGTTTTCAACGGCGCCGCTCCAGGCGCCCGGTTTCATGGGATCGGCCAGGATGGTTCGCACTTCGCCGGGAAATACGGCAGCGGACCGGGCGGCCACGGTCACCTTGTGCCCTCTGGCGGCAAGGTGCGGCACAAGTCGGCCGCCCACGAACCCGGTCGCGCCGAATACCAGTATTTTCATACGAGTCCGCGAAACGCCTCACAGGCCGAAGTGTTTCTGCACATATTCGCTCAAAACCCGCTGGGCCTCGTCCTGGCATTCGCCACAGCCCGTGCCGATCTTGGTCATTTCCTGCAATTCGGTGAAGCTTCTGGCGCCGTCCAGAACGGCGTGCTCGATATCTTCGTCCGTGACCTGCATGCACTGGCAGACCACCCGCGCGCCTTGAGTGGTGATGCGGTCCTCCATGCCGTTTTTGTGGTAATAGTCGTCGATGGCCGCCCGGAGGGCCTTGTCCCCCAGCACCGAGCAGTGCACCTTGTTGTCCGGCAGGCCGTCCAGATTCTTCAGGATGTCTTTGGCCTTTATGGTATAGGCTTGGTCCAGAGTCATGCCGACGACCATTTCCGAGAGCATGGAAGTGCTGGCAATGGCGCTGGCGCAGCCGTAGGTGCGCCACTTGCAATCCGTGACGGTCAGGTTGGCGGGATCGACTTTGATATAGACCATCATCTCGTCGCCACACTTGATATTGCCCGTGTGCCCGATGCCGTCGAATCCGGACTCGTCCTCCTCGCGCATGAGATTGCGCGGATTCATGAAGTGATCCTTGACCTTATCCGAATAAACCCATTTGGCGTTCATTTATTTTCTCCTGTAGACGGTGGACATTTCCCGGATGCGGGCGATGATGGGCGGCAGCTTTTCCAGCACATAGGCCACATCATCCATGGTGTTTTCGCGGCCCAGACTGATGCGTATGGAGCCATGGGCGTTTTCCACCGGTACGCCCGTGGCCATGATCACGTGGGACGGGTCCAGAGAGCCCGACGCGCAGGCCGAGCCCGTGGACACGGCGATTCCGGCCAGATCCAGATAGAGCAGAATGGCCTCGCCCTCGGCTCCGGCGAAAGACACGTTCAGGGTGCCGGGCAGGCTGTGTTCGGGGTGTCCCATGAACAGCACGTCCGGGATGCTGGTCGCGATGCCGTCCTTCAATGCTTTCTTCATTTCCAGCAGGCGTTTTTCCTCGGCTTCCATTTCCAGGGCGCGCATTTCCACTGCCTTGCCCAGACCGATGATACCGAGGGAATTTTCCGTGCCCGCACGCCGCCCGAATTCCTGATGCCCGCCCAGAATGAGGGGGCAGTAAGGAGCGCCCTTCTTGACGTACAGGGCGCCGACACCCTTGGGCCCATAGATCTTGTGTCCGGACAGAGTCAGAAAATCCACGTCCAGGTTTTTGACGTCGATGGGTATTTTGCCCACGGCCTGCACGGCATCGGTGTGGAACAGGGCTCCGGCCTCGTGGGTCAGACGGGCCGCCTCCTTGATGTCCTGAATGGTGCCGATCTCGTTGTTAGCCGTCATGATGGACACCAGACCCACCGAAGGGGAAAGGGTTCTGGCCAGTTCGTCCAGATCGATGCGGCCGTATCCGTCCACTTTGAGGTAATGAACCTTGTGTCCGTTGCGGCCCAGATTGCGGGCCGTATTCAGCACACAGGGATGCTCGATGGCGGTGGTGATCAGATCAGGCCGCTGGCTCAGGGCGCAGGCGCAGGACGTGCTGTCGCAGCGCAGCAGGGACAGGACCGTGTTGTTGGCTTCGGAGCCGCTGCCCACGAAGAGAATTTCTTCCGGAGCCGCGCCGATGAAAGTGGCCACGTTTTTGCGCGCGCCTTCTATTTTCTCGCGGGCTTCGCGGCCGAAGGCATGCATGCTGGATGGATTACCGAATATTTCGAGCCCCTCGATCAGAGTCTTCTTGACTTCCGGGTGCAGGGGAGTGGTGGCGTTGTTGTCCAGATAGACTGTGCGGTGTTCCATTATAAACTCCTTGATTGGTGAAGCTGACACTAAGATTTAATCCGGACCTGTCCAGACTGAAATGGGCAGATACCGCCCGGAAGATCCGAAAAAAAAATCGATCTGAAGGTTAACATTGTGGATTGTCAGATCTTTTTTTCTCGCATTTTTCAACTTCGTGCCAGCGACTGTCCGTCCAGGAATAGATTTCGTGCGGGTGAAACCGGCCTTTGTAGGCCATTTTTTCGCATCCGGGCACGATGTATCCGAGATAGTAGTAATCAAGCCCCAGACTCCGGGCGTACTCTATTTCCCGCAACGCGCCGAATACGCCTGGACTCAGGGCGGCGAACTCCGGGTCGAAGACAAAATAGACGGAACTCAGGGCCCGGGCGCTTTTGTCCAGATAGCCTGCGGCCACGAGCCGTCCGGCAGTCTCGTAGCGGGCAAGCAGGGCAGGGCAGGACGGAGAATGCAGGCTGGCCGCGAATTCCTCGAAGGAGTTCTCCTGCCCGAAGCGTTCCCGTCCGTGCAGTTGGTACAGGTCGAACAGTTCGGGAGTGTAGCGCAGCGGGCCGAAGCTGACCCGCACGTTCCGGCAGAGGCGCAAAACCCGTTTCTGACTGCGGCTTGGCCGAAACCGGGCCACGGGAATGCGCAGGGAGGTACAGGCTAGGCAGCCGGGGCAGGCAGGGCGGAAAAAGTAGTGGCCGAATTTGCGCCAGCCGCCGGCAAGAAGAGTTTCCAGTTCGTGTCCGGTGAGATGATCCGCGAAGAAATGCTCATAGGACAGGGCCTGCTTCGGCAGGTACGGGCAGTCCGTGGACTGGGAAAGCTGAGGATGCTGGTAGACGATCATGAGAGGCAAGGGCTGCGGCGCGTCGTATGGTTCATGTTTTCCGTGAGGTCATGGCCGCCTGACGGCGGGAAGGGGGGAAGACGAGGGGAGGCAGGCTCCAGCTCATGGGCGCTTTGGTGAACGGACAGATGAAAGCCAGGCTTTGCGCCAAAAGTTGCAGGCCGTGCGCGCAGGTGTTGCGCCGTCCGTAGCGCGGGTCGCCCAGTACCGGATACCCCAGACCAGCCAGATGCCGTCTGATCTGGTGCCTGCGCCCGGTCGCGATGCGGGCCGCGACAAGGGCCGTGTCAGATGGACGATCTGTTTGCAGCACGCGGAACATCGATTTGCTTTCCCTGCCGTCGAGAGGCGCATCACTTTCCATCTCCGTCCAGGAAGGCCGCCCCGCCACAACGACCATGTATTCCTTTTCCACCAGACCGTTGCGGAAGAGTGCTCCCAGCCGGGCCGCGGCGTCCGCGTCACGGGCCAGAAGCATGAGGCCGCGCGCTTCCCGGTCCAGTCGGTGTACGGGGTGCGGCTCGTTTTTGAGATCAAGCCGGGTCTGCACTAGGCGCGGCATGGCGCAGTGGTCGGCAAAAAGCGTGCCCTGGGCCAGCGTTCCCGCAGGCTTGTTCCAGACGGAATAGCGTTCGTTTCTAAAGACAAGCTCCGGCTCGGGAGGGACCAGAGCCAGCAGGCGCGGATCGTAATGAATTTCCAGACGGTCGCCGGGAATGACGGCCGCTGTGGCCCGGCGCAGGCGTACGGTGGTTCGCCTGTTTTTGCGCCGCCATACTCCGCCTTTTATCATGCAATCCTTGACAGCGTTTTTGGAAAGCCCGGTGACGCGGGCCAGCAGATCGCGGGCAAGGCCGGGTTCTTCCACGGCGATGGCGCGCGAGAAGGCGGGTTCCGGGTCGGAGGAGCCGGTTGTCTGGTCCGAAGGAGCGGTCGGCACGCGGTTTTTTCCTGATGTTGGAGAGGGTTTTCCGGCGAATGGCCTCCTTTAGCGGGGAAGATGGCGCTTGACAAATGGATGCCGCGCGTGCAGACGGCTGCCCATGAACGCGCGGAACATCTCCATTTCCTTTTTGTGGTGGCGGCATGGAAAACATGCCGCAGGATGTGTTCCGGCCTGATATCCAGACAGGAGAAAACCATACGAGCCGCGGCAGTGCCATACTGACCGCGGCTTTTTTATTCCCGAGACCAACAAGGAGTGCTCTCATGACCATGCCCACGGCGGACGGATTTTTTGGCGATTACGGCGGACAGTTCGTGCCGGATTCCATCAGAAAGGCTCTGGACGAGCTGACCCAGGCCTTTGAGCGGTACCGCGAAGATCCGGAGTTCTGGGAGGAATACCGGTATTATCAGAAGCATTTCACGGGCCGGCCCAGCCCGCTTTATTTCTGCGCCAACCTGACCAGACACTGCGGCGGCGCGAAGATCTACCTCAAGCGGGAAGACTTGAACCACTTGGGCGCGCACAAGGTGAACAACACCCTGGGCCAGATTCTGCTGGCCAAACGTATGGGCAAGAAAAAAATCATCGCCGAAACCGGGGCCGGGCAGCACGGCGTGGCCACGGCCGCCACGGCGGCGCTCATGGGCATGGAGTGCGCCATCCACATGGGGGCTTTGGACGTCCGGCGGCAGAAGCTGAACGTGTTCCGCATGCGGATGATGGGTGCCACGGTGGTGCCCGCCGAAAGCGGCCAGCAAACCCTCAAGGAGGCCGTGGACGAGGCTCTGGCGGCCTGGATCCGGGATGCGGACAACACCTTCTATCTGCTGGGTTCCGCCGTGGGGCCGCATCCGTATCCGCTCATGGTGCGCGAATTTCAGGCCGTGATCGGACGGGAGGCCAGAGAGCAGATGCTGGAGGCTGAAGGCCGTCTGCCTGGCTACTGCGTCGCCTGCGTGGGCGGCGGTTCCAACTCTATCGGGATTTTTTCCGGATTCATGGACGATCCTGAAGTCCGTCTGGTGGGCGTGGAACCCGGCGGCCGGGGACTGGAGTACGGACAGCACGCGGCCACTTTGTGCCTGGGTGAGCCGGGTGTCATGCACGGCTTTAAGTCGTATATGCTCAAAGACCCCAAAGGAGAGCCCGCCGAGGTCGCCTCCTGCTCGGCCGGGCTGGACTATCCCGGCGTGGGGCCGGAACACGCCCATCTGAAGGATTCGGGCCGGGCCAGCTATGTGCACGTCAGCGACCGGGAGGCCCTGAACGCCTTCTTCCTGCTGTCCCGCACGGAGGGGATCATTCCGGCTTTGGAGTCCTCCCACGCCCTGGCCCATGCCCTGCGCCTGGCTCCGGAACTTTCGCCGGACACCATTCTGCTGGTGAATCTGTCCGGCCGCGGCGACAAGGATGTGGAGCAGGTGGAACGCATGGTCGAGAGCGGAGAATTCGTGCCCCGGATGGAGTAGGACGGGTACGGGGGAAACGCGCGGAGCCGGGAAGAAACATCTCCCCGGCTCTTTTTTTGATCCGGCGGACCGGCAATTCCTTCAGCGGAAAAGTCCCACCGGAACACCCACTTCCAGCCGCATCATGACGTCTTCCAGGTTCAGCTTTTTCAGTTCTTCCTGAAAGGCGTCACAGTTCTGGGCCAGAACGGGAAAGGTGCCCCAGTGCATGGGGACGGCCTTTTTGCAGCGCAGCATCATGGCGGCCAGGGCGGCCTGGGGCGCATCCATGGTGAAAACGCCGCCGATGGGCAGCAGGGCCAGATCGATGTCGTAAAGTTTGCCCCACAGGGCCATGGACGACAGAATGCCCGTGTCCCCGGCGTGATAGATGGTGTAGCCGTCCTCCAGCCGGATGATGAACCCCACGGGCACGCCGGCGTCGCAGGAGTGCGTGGCCTGGACCATGGTCACGGCGATGCCGTTGTGCTCCACCGTGCCGCCGATGTTGAAGCCGATACCGTTCAGAATCTGGCGTTCCGGGAGCCCCCATTCCCTGAAACGGGCGGCCAGCTCCACAATACAGCCCAGACTGGCCCCGGTGCGCGTACAGATGTCCAGAGCTTGCCCCATGTGGTCGGCGTGGTCGTGGGTGACCAGCACCAGATCGGCATGGATATCGCCGGATTTGGTCTTGGCGGCGGAATTGCCGTCGAACCACGGGTCCACCAGAACGGCGTTCCGTCTGGTAGTGATGGCAAAGGCGGAATGCCCGTGCCAGGTCAGGGTATTCATAAGCTCTCCTTGCGGGTGAATGTCCCGGTTTTTTCCGGCCGCGCGGCTTGGATTCATGCCGGAGCGCGCGCCGGTTTCCCGTTTTTCCCATGGCTCTAGACCATCAGGTCTTTGTTCTTTGCCACCAAAAGTTTGAGGCTGGCGAGAAGTTGAGGTAGCGCTCGATTGTAGCGCCATTCACACTCCTTGAGGTGGAGTTCGAAATTCTGCTTCACACCGTTAAACTTTGCCAGGCGGCGTTTTGTAAAGCTCCAGAATGCTTCGATACCGTTGATGTGGACCGATTTTTCCGCAAAGTGTCTGGATTTGTTGATACGGAAATGTTTGTCGTACCCCACATCCACCAGTCCGTCATAGCCTTTCCAGCAGTCGGAATGGATAATGCTCTCAGGCGAAACCTTGCCCCTGATGATGGCTTGAAGCGTTTTGGCCGGGCAGTCCGTGACCAGCTCTGTGCAAACCGCTCCCTCACGCTCACAGATGCCGAAGACTGGCTGTTTAAGCGTGCCCCGTCCCCTTTTTCGGGGGCTTGGCCGCTCACGAACCCGGGCGGGGCCAAAAAAACTTTCATCAACCTCAACCACACCGAGTATTTGCTCTTTTTTGGATACCTGGTGGAGATAAATCAACCGCCTGAAGGCCAGAAAGTACCTATTCACGGTTTTTCTGTTCAACTTCAGGAGCAGAGCGGTTCTGGTAGCGTCAATGTCGATGCAAAAGCATTCAATGATTTTTCCGACTTTATATCGACTTAATCTGCTGTTTTCAAACATTTTTCTAGCCTATCAGACGATAGCCTGATGGTCTAGAGCCTTACAAAAGAGCCGGAGAATCGGGCATAAACCTCACAGTAATGCAGGAAATCGACCGTGCTTTCACGGAATGGCCGTTTCTTGGAGTGCGCCAGATGCGTCGTTACATGGTGTCGCTGGGATACAACGTTGGCAGAAAGCGCGTGTCCGCCGTCTGATGCGGTTGATGGGTCTCATGGCGGTGTACCAGAAGCCGAAAACCAGTGTTCCGAACCCGGAACACAAACGCTATCCCTACCTGTTGCGCGACTTGACCATAGATCGGAGCAATCAGGTCTGGTGTGCGGATATTACCTACATCCCCATGCGCAAAGGTTTTCTCTATCTGGTGGCCATCATGGACTGGCACAGCCGCAAAGTGCTGTCCTGGCGGCTCTCAAACACCATGGACACGGATTTTTGCGCCTCGGCTCTGGAAGAGGCCGTGGCGAAATATGGCAAACCCGATATCTTCAACACCGATCAGGGCAGTCAGTTTACCAGCTTTGCCTTTACCAACATCCTGCGAGACAAGGGAATCCGCATTTCCATGGACGGCCGGGGCCGCTGGCTGGACAACGTATTTATCGAACGCCTCTGGCGCTCACTCAAATACGAGAACGTGTACCTGAACGCTTACGAAACTGGCTCGGAAGCCCGCACCGGCATCGGCAGATGGATCGACTTTTACAACCAGACTCGGCCTCACAGCAGTTTGGGCGGGAGAAGCCCGGAGCGTTGCTACCATGAAGGGCTGTTAAAGGCAGCATGATGAGGAAAAAGACAAGCTAGGAAACCGCTGCTAACTGTCCAAACTATGGGGACCACCTCTGTAATACCTCTGGCGAGCAGGGCGTCACGGAACCAGTCGGCGTCGTAACCGCGGTCCGCCAGAAGCTCCCTGGCCTCAGGCAAAGCATCCATAAGCAAGGCGGCTCCTTTGTAGTCGCTCACCTAGCCTTCTGTGAGCGTCATGGCCAAGGGCCTGCCGTGACCGTCGCAAACAGCATGGAGTTTTGAGTTCAGACCATTGCTGTCCGGCTAAGCGATGTAATCTAACAGTGTGAAGTTATATGAATTATCGAATTTTCGTCGTCTGGGATTCAGGAGTTCATCCAAGGATGCCTCGCCGAGCAGGTTGAGTTGAATGAGCTGGAAGAGTTGCTGTACGGAGAGTCCGAGACGGCTGAGGAATTTCTGGTACGCGAGGAGCAGGTAAACCGTCAGGGCCGTGTAAATCTGGATCAGGACAGCGTTTTCCGAGTTGCCGACGAAGGTCTTTATGCGCAAATTTTGTTTGATTTCCTTGAAGAAGAGCTCGATTTGCCAGCGGTCTTTATAGATGTCGGCGATGGTTTTCGCCGAAAGCCGGAAATGGTTGGTCAAAAATTCGTAGTGTTTCCCGGTTTCCTGGTCACGATAGCCGATACGGCGCAAGCGTAAGGATTTTCCCCGGCTGGAGACTTCAATGATGTGATCGGAAGTAACGCCGGTCTTGCGATTCACGAGGCGGCGCTCCAGGAGTTTGAAAACGGCGTTGCGCTTGAGCCGGGTCACAAAAAAGACGCCCTTTGCCCCGAGGAGCCGAAACCAGGGATAGCTGGTGAAGCCCTTGTCAAAGACCACGATGGAGCCTTTGGGCAACTCCATAGCCTGAGCTATGCGGCTTTCATGGATTTTGGCGTCGGTGACGGTTGCGAAAGCCGGGATATGGCCATCGTGATCCAGCAAGGTATGTACTTTGACGCCGCCCTTGGCCTGCCGAAACGAGGCCCAGGGAAAAAGCGACAGGCAAAGCTTTATGGTGGTGGCGTCCAGACTGAACAATTTGGATTTGAAACGGAATTTGTGCTTCGGGGCTTTTGCGGCGCACAGGCCGTACATCTCGGCGAACAGATCCTTGAAAAAGCCTACGGGGCGAGAATTGTTCGCGTCAGCAAAGGTCGAGCGGGCCACGTTTTTCAGTCCCCAGTGATACAGGCGGTTTCCCGCAGCCTCAAGGCAGCGCAGGCCATCGCGCATGGAACGTCTTGCGGCAAGCTGGATGAAGGCCATGACCGTGAACTGCTCCTTGAAACCGAATTGACGCGACGAGCGCCCGGTTTTGTGCCGTCTTTCGAGTTTCTGAAAAACATGTCTGGGAATCAGAGATAGCGTCTGGGAGAATAGTGTATTATGGTGACTCAAGTCCAGAATCTCCTTGTGTGGCAAGATGTTGTGGTGATTTCTTTTACCACACATCGCTGAGATTTTGGACTCTTTTCTTATCCCTTAGCCGGACAGCAATGAGTTCAGACCGCCCTTTGTGCGTCCGATACAGCGGGAAAGAGCCCTTTTTTAAGCAGACTTGCTGCGGTGCGATGGGCTTTGAGGTGGGTTGCATCGATCATCAATCGTCCATCTTTTCCCGCTGTTTTTGCCAATTCGGTAAAAATATTGTTGAAGACGCCCATCCGGCTCCAGCGCAAAAAACGATTGTACAGCGTTTTATACGGGCCATACTCGCGCGGCGCGTCTTTCCACTGCAGGCCATGTTTGATGACATAAATGATGCCGCTGATGACTTTCCGGTCATCGACCCGCGGAATACCATGTGAACGTGGAAAGAAGGGCTTGATACGTTCGAGTTGTTCGGCAGAAAGAGAAAAGCTGGTTCATTACATCCTCCTTTGAACACAGCTAAACAACTTGCCTCATTTTTACAATTAATGAGGCCTGAACTGAGAGTCTTATTTTCTCTGCCGCTGATTTTTGGGAGAACTCAGAAATGATCCAATGCCGCTAGCTCAGATATTAGAGTAGTGGAAATTTTTTGAAATGGAAATTATCTTGTCTGGAATTAACTACACCTAATAATAATTTCTCCAAAGGTGCAGGCTGGAGGTATCGGTTTTCTCTCTCGTCCTTCATGTGAAACATGCCACTTCAAGTTGATGGAATGACATTTTTAACGTGCCCCTGAAACAAGAGATGGATCGTAATCTGCTGCGAAAAGTTTTTATAATGTTTTACCTGCCTGACTGGCGGTGGTATCTGGCGCTGTTTTCCGTGATTGCTGGGATACTAGCCCTATATACCGAATTGCCGGGAAAACTGGAGCATCTGTCCGCTTTGGCGTTCACGGGTGACCCCTCTTTCTCTCTGCTTCCCGCAAGCATGGATGTGTTTTTTCTTGTGGGCGGAATAATTTTTCTGTCTATCCTCAAGCGCACTCTGTTGCGCTATATCATGCGGGCTCGTGTATTGAGTCGGGTTCAGTCTTTTCTTGTCCGGCGCGTGGCTGCATTTCCCCTCGACTATTTCTCAAAACGCAGTCCCGGCGATTTGTTGAGCATAATGACGAATATTGCCGTATCCGCGGCCGACGGTATGATGATGATGCTCGAACCGCTGATCATCGCCCTGCAATCATTTTGTCTTGCTCTGCTCATGTGTTTCATCAGTCTGCGTCTGAGTCTGGCCATTCTGGTGTTGCTGGCGACGTATTTTATCGTGCTCTATCTTTTACGCAAGAGACAGGCTCGTCTGTATTCCCGTCTAGCGGCAAGTCAGCGCGCTTTGAGTGCGTTGGCTGCGGACGTGCATCGTGGATTTCCGGAGATAAAACAAAACGCTCTGGAGTCTGTTTTTGAACAGCGCTTCGTAGCTGCTGCACAGACACATTGGGCGAATTTTAACGTCTGGTTCAAGACGTTGCTGGCATCGGGAGATGTGTCTGAATACATCGGGGTGTTCCTGCCGGCCCTGGCCCTCTTTGCAGCGGCGGTATCGGCACCGGGGCAGACAAGCCAGGCGGAATTCATCTCTTTGTATACTCTGGCCGTAATCCTGACGGGCTTGCTGACTTCCCTCAATCAGGCCGGATTTTCATCCGCCTCTGGATTGCAGGCCTGGCGCGAGCTCATGGAGCTTATTGAAGAGGAGACCGAGCCTGCGGACGGCCTCAAGCCGGAAGGATACGACATCGCGTGGGTCGATGTGACCAAAAAAATGCGTGGCAAGGTGGTGCTTCAAGATGTTTCCCTGTCCGTTGCCGAAGGCGAAAAAATCATGATCTGCGGTCGCTCCGGTGAAGGCAAAAGCACAGTCCTCAGGATGCTGCCCGGCTTGCTCATGCCGGACAGCGGCGCGGCATACTTGGGCGGAGTGCCCACGCATGCGGCCGACCCGAAGACGCTGCGGGCGCGGACGGCTTTTGTCACCCAGGACCCTTACCTGTTTGAGACCACTCTGCGTGAAAATCTCACATACGGCTCAGTCGTTGATGACGCTAAACTGGAAGAAGCCATCCGGCTGGCCCAGCTTGAGGATTTTGTGGCCGCGCTCCCGGAAGGGCTGGAGACCCGTCTGGGTCCGGATGGAGCAAAAGTGTCAGGCGGGGAAAAGGCCCGGATCGCTCTGGTCCGTGCCCTGCTGGCCGGTCCTGATATTCTCGTGCTGGATGAAGCCACGGCCTCTCTGGATTCTGAAACGGAGGAACGCATCTACCGTCGCCTGTTGGCGGTTGACTATACGGTGATCGGCGTCACGCATCGTCTTTCCACACTGAAGCTGTTTCCCCGTATCGTGGTTCTGGCGGATGGGCGGTTTGTCCTTGACGGATCGGCTCAGGAATTGGCCGTTTCGGAGACTTTTCAGGAGCTGTTCGCCTTTCAGATGAATAATTCCGAATCCGGATCAAAGATGCGCCCTCAGAGGCCGGATGAATGAGATGCAGGCATTCTCGCGCAGGACGGCAAAGGCAGGGAGGATGAGAAGTGATTGCTATCTATCTGCAAGCGTTTCGCTTGTGTCACAAGAAGTATTCCGGGCAGATGATCGCTTGGCTTTTGATCGCGTTGCTGGAAATTCCATTTTATATTTTAATGGTTTTTTGTTTTGAAAACCTTTCATCCCAGGTGGCCCCTTTCAAAAATGGTCTTCTGGTTGTCCTGCTGGCCACAATTTGTTTCTTCATCCATCTGCTTTCCGACCTGAATTTATTCCAATGCGCCATGGTTTATCCAACGCGCGATTTGCAGACAAAAATTTTCAGACATTTTCTGCATATCCCTCCGCGTCTCTATCCGGAAGTACCATCGGGAGAACTGAGCAATGTTCTTTTTTCGCAGATCACTGCCGGATGGTTTGTGCAGGGCATTGTTAAATCTCTGTACTATCTGACAAAGATCATAGCTCTTTTTATCATCATTGCCTATGTTTCCATTCCTCTGGGTCTTGTTTCAACCGTTCCTGTCTTTATCCTGGTATTTTTCTGCCGCAGCCTTGGCCAGTCGTTTATTGACACTCATGCCGAAGCGGCAGCTGCAAGTGTCAGGCTCAGAAATTTTATTACAGATACCTTGAACGGAATTTTATCCATAAAGCTTTTTAATACATCTGAATTGCACGCCGACCGGACTCGTGAATTGTCAAAAATACACAACAAGTGCTGGTTGCGGGCTGACTTTCTGGGTGAGGGAGTGAATACGCTTTCAGTCTCCTTGCCACAACTTGTCATCCCTTTGTTTTTTATATTCGGAGGTCTTCTTATAGGAAAAGGAAATATATCTATTTCCCAGCTTGTCTCCATGTATATAATTTTGAATTTTCTGAATAATGCAATATCAGAGGCTGGAATTTTGCTTGGATATGCAATGAATTATGGTGGTCAACTGAAAGTTATTCTTGATTTTCTTGAGAAGGAACAAGAAGGGGAAGATGCCGCATGTATAAATAATGGAGAAATAAAATTTGAAAATATTCATTTCTCATATAGAGACAGGGAATCTCTGCTGCAAGATATAAACTTTTCCATACATTCAGGAGAAAAAACAGCCCTTGTCGGAGGATCAGGTATTGGGAAAAGTTCTCTTTTCTCTCTTTTGCGCGGCATGCACTATCCTGATTCCGGGCGGATAACAATCGGTGGCGTGGAAGTGACGCATAAAAATGCAATCTCATTGCGTGAAAACATCGCTTCCGTCAGCCAGGGTGCCTATCTCTTTGACGCGGATGTCTTGTTCAACCTGACGTTGGGAAAAGAAAAAGACATGGATGAAATTCATAATGTTTTACGCCTTGTGGGCTTACGATCTTTCATCAAAAGCCTGCCGGACGGATTGCATACGCATCTTGGGCCGAATGGATTTTCCATGTCCGGAGGAGAAAAGGTGCGCTTATGTCTGGCCCGAGCCATGCTCATGGACAGGAAAATGCTTCTGCTGGATGAGTTTACGGCAAATATCGACTCTATTCGGGAAGAAAAAATTATTGATCAGATTCTGAACCAAATGGAAGGGAAAACAATAATCATCATCTCGCACCGATTGTCCTCTGTTTGTATTTTTCCAAGGATCATCTACATTGCCGACGGCAAAATTGCAGCAGATGGAAGTCATGATGAATTACTGAAACTGGAAGGCTACAGGGGTTTGTTTGGGAATCAAATCTGATGCTATATGTAATTCTATATGCAATTAATTTGGAGAAAAAATTATGAAGAAGATAGTTATCATACCTTCATACAATGAGGAAAAAAATATTGGAAAAGTAATCAGGGGAATACGCAAGAATCATAGAAATCTGGATGTTTTGGTAATAAATGATTGCTCTGATGATAAAACAGAAGAAATTGCAAAGTATGAGAACGCCTATGTCGTCAATCACGTGCTGCGTGCAGGATACGGGGCTTCTCTGCAAACAGGATATAAGTACGCTCTTCACAAAAACTACGACATCGTTATTCAACTTGATGGAGACGGGCAGCATGACCCGGAGCATATCTCCGCATTGGTAACGGAAATAGAACGCAACCATGCGGACTTGGCAATTGGTTCCAGGTTTCTGGAAGATTCAGGATACAGAATGCAATTAGTCAGAAAAATCGGGTTAAGATTTTTTCAGATTCTGATTTATCTTCTGACCAGAAGAAAAATTACGGATCCTACATCAGGTTATCAGGCGTTATCCAAAAAAGTGGTTCACTCCTATGCCAGAAATGATTTTTTTCCTTCGGACTTTCCGGATGCGGATGTTCTTGTTTATCTCATTCATTCAGGCGCAAGGATAAAAGAAATTCCGGTTGTCATGTATGAAAACAGGCAGGGAAAATCAATTCATAGCGGCATTAAGCCATTATATTATATTATAAAAATTCTTTTATCTCTATATATTGTGCATACCAGGAAATATTCAAGGTGATTTTTATGCCGTTCAGTGTACAAATTTGCCTTATTTTTTTAAGCATAATTATGCTTCTCATCGTGCTTAAATTTATATCTAAAAGATATATGAGGATTGAAATATCAATTCTTTGGATTATATCGAGTATTTCTGTATTTCTTGTGGCTGTTTTTGAAGAAAAAGCTGATCAGATAGCATGTTTTTTTAAAGTGGAATATCCTCCTGCACTATTTTTTGCTTTGGCAATATCTTTTATAATTTTAATATTATTTTATTTTTCAATTGAAATTTCAAAACTGAAGGAGAAATGCAGTATCCTGAACCAGGAAGCATCGTTGAATCGTGCATTTATCGAAGAGCTGGAAAAAAAATATAATGAAGAACATGCCGGTAAATAAAAATATCATGACGTGCGATCTGGAGGACTGGTATCATCCCAGTCTGATTGGGGCGGATATTTCTCAATGGGACAGCTTTGATTCCCGCATTCTGGAGCCTGCAGAAGAAATATTGGCGATATTCAGAAAAAACAACTGCACGGCGACTTTTTTTGTTCTGGGGCATGTAGCTGAAAAGTTTCCTGAACTCATAAAAAAAATTCATGCGGAAGGACACGAGATTGCCAGTCATGGATATGCCCACAAGCTGGTCTACAATCAAAGCCCGGAGGAGTTTCGCAGCGATCTGCAACGTTCCCTGAAAGTGCTGGCCGAGCTGACAGGAGAACGGATTCGTGGGTATCGCGCTCCATCCTGGTCCGCAAGGAAGGAGTTTGAATGGTTCTGGCGAATTCTCGCGGAAGAGGGAATTGAATACGATTCCAGTCTGTTTCCGTTTAAAACATTTCTCTATGGAGACAATGAAGTACCCACATGTATTCATAGATATTCCGTGGATCAGGAGCGAACAATAGTGGAGATTCCTCCGTCGGTAATGCATTTTTCAGGAAAACGCATACCTTTCAGCGGAGGTTTTTTCTTGCGCACAATGCCGGTAATTTTTGTCAGATATTTTATCAAGAACAATAATAAATATGGAAAACCTGTTGTTGTTTATTTTCATCCATGGGAATTTGATGCTGAACAGCCGAGAATAAAAATGAAATACAGAGATTATTTTATTCAATACGCAAATATAAAAAATATGCATGGAAAGATAGAAAAAATAAGCAAAGAGTTTTCCTTTACAAGTATAAAAAATTACTTGTCTCAAAATGGAGAGTTAAATTGAAGCGTATTCATATAATTTTCATAATATTTTTTGCTGTTCTTCTTTCCGTATTGTTTCATTGGGGAGGAAAAACTGTATATGCATCATTGACAAAGTCTGCATCTGTCATTGCTCCGATCATTGTCTGCATATATTTTATTTTTGCAAAAAGAAGCAGAAAAAGAGTAATGGTTGAGGAGAGTAATTATATATGGAGATGTTTACGGAAGCGTCCTGTCACATGCTTGACGGTTTGCGGAATGACCATATGTGTTGTTTATCTGCTTATAACTGTATTTGTATATAGCGAAACAGGAGCAACAAACGATGAAGCAACATATATTTTTCATGCAAAAACATTTGCTGCATGGAGATTGACAAATCCGGTCCCGCCTATTCGGGAATTTTTTTATTCATACTATATTCTTACGGATCCTGCTTACATTGCCAAATCTTTTCCCGGATACCCTGCTCTGCTGATGTGGGGTTTTGTCATCGGGTTTCCCCAACTTATTCCGCCTTTGATTCTGCTGGCCTCTATCTTTGCGATCTATTGGGCCTTGCGGCCCGTGCTCGGACCTCCCGTATCTGTGTTGGTGGCCCTGGTCGTCGGGACGACCATGCAAGGCCTTGTGGAAGGTGCTAATTATTATTCCAGCGCAGCTGTTTTTCTTTTCTCGCCCCTGTTGTTCGGATGTGTGATCCGGTATGGGAAAAATTTTTCCTGGAAATGGGCGGCTGCTGCGGGCTTTTTTCTGGCCGCAAATTTTCTGGCTCGTCCTTTTGATGCAGTGGGCTTGGGTTTGGCTGCTGTTCTGTATATTCTGACTCAGATGCGCATCAGGAAGACATGGGCCGTTAAATCCAATCTGGCAGGGATCTGTGTTTTCATGTGTCTTGGACCGCTGTTGCTGATGGGATATAACAAGGTCACTGTAGGCAGTTTTCTGACAGGACCATATACTGTGTTTTTTCAGAATTATTGTCCGGAATCGTATTGGATACATGCTCCGGAAAACAAACAGGACAAACCATTTGATACCCCTGTTGCCCATCATCACCGGCAATACGTCAGCACAAGTGAAGGGTATAATAACTACAATACGCATTCCGTACTTTCACAATGGTTTCAGTATCGGCTTCCGTTGTTGTTTTTTTCAATGGCCCCTTGGGGCGCGATTTTAGCGGGAATACCCTGGGTGTTCAGTGGGCGACTTCGCAAGCAATCTCTCAAAGCCCTTGTTTTCTGGCCTTTGAGCCATGCCGTATATGTCCTTTATGCCGTGGGCTATCAGCTGGTTTATTCGTCGGGAATTACCTTTGCCGTGATCGGCCTGGGCTTTTTGGGGCTGACGCGATTGCGTGCACTCATGAGAATTTCTTCAGGGCGCAGGCAGAGCATATTGCTGAACCCGGCCTTGATAGTAGGGTTTTGTTTTTTTCTGGTGCTTCCGGCATTTTACGTTTTCAAAGTTGAAAAATTTCATGGCTATTACAAGCAGTTTTATCAGGCCCGGGATGCATTGCCGGAAGGTCCTAAAATTATATTTGCCCGGTACGGAGCGGATACCTGGATGTATCTTGAGCTTGTCCAGAATGATCCTGTCCTTGAGCAGGCGGAAACAATCATGGCCAACGACCTGGGCGCAAGAAATATTGAATTGATGAAATGTTTTCCTGAGAGAGATTATTATCTATACGACGAACCAAGTGGAAATTTACAGAGAATATATGCGCAAGACTATATGTAGTCTTATGTATTTGTTTTCATACGTAACAAATCATCGTAGAGTATTAAAAGATTATGATTTATTATAATAATCCAAAAAATTATGACTGGTTTAGACAGAGCGGACCATTTTCTTATATTCTTAAAAAAGAAATGAATTCTGTTAAGTTAATACTGGATAACATAGAATACAAATCTATTTTAGATGTAGGCTGTGGAACAGGAATATATACATCAATAATTCCAAAAGATAAGTTTTACATGGGTATCGATCCGGATATTGAAATGTATCAATTCTGCTTATCAAAAAAAATAAAATGCTGTAATACAAGTATAGAAAACTTTATTGTAGAAGATAAGTTTGATGTTGTATTGTTTTCTGGGTCATTTGAATTTATAGAAAATAAATTCAGCGCTATAAATAAATGCGCTAAAATATTAAATAAAAATGGAAAAATAATTATCATAACACCTAGAAGATGTATGATTGGGTATATATATGCTATATTTCATAATATTATGGGTGATAATGTTGAATTATATGACGACGATATGCATTTATCATCAAATATAAAATTAGCATTCAGGCGCAGAGTAAACTTTCTTGTTGATGTTTTTATGTACGTGAACATTTAACCTGATAATGCATAGAGGGGGAAGAGCGAAATGCGAAGAGGTATTTTGGCTTTATTCTTGGTTTTGAGTTTTGCGCTGCAAAGTTTTGCGGCGGAAGTTCAAGGCAATCCCGCCGATAAGACTCAAGGAAAGACGGTTAAACTGGATGATGTGGTGGTCACGGCGACCAAGACGGAAATGAAGACATCTGAAGCACCGGCGAGTATAGATGTGCTGACCAGTGAAGACTTGGCGATAAAAGCCAATGCGGACAACATCTTTGACGCTCTGAAAACAATTCCCGGCACTACAACTCTCTCTACAGGGGGCGGCATGGGCTGGGGCGATATTAAAATTCGCGGATTCATGCCGTCGATTTTAATAAACGGCAGGGACAGCAGGCATTTTGCGACAAATTACGGACTTGATCCGGGGCTTGTCGGCATGGAGGGGATTGAACGAATCGAAGTGCTTAAAGGTCCGCAATCCACCATGCACGGCGGGCGGGCTATCAGCGGTGCAGTAAACATCATCATGAAGAAAGGGGATAAGGATAACCCGTTTCTGAATATCAAGTCCGGCTTCGGGAGCGGCAAATCCCTGCTGGGAAGTATGACTACAGGGGGTGGGGTTGGGAACGTCTCTTACATTATCAGCCTTTATGGAGACAAGAAAGATGAGTTTAAAACCCCCAAAGGTAAAATACCTTATGGCGAATCCGACAGAAAAAATTTCTACACTAGGCTTGATTACGACTTTAACGATAGCCATTCCCTTACGCTGGACTATACCTATAACGAAGCCCGCCACATTGGTGGAGGAAAGGGGCAATGGTACAAAAAACTTAAAGCTTATGATCATAAGATCTGGGATGGAGAAGCTCTTTATCAGAGCGTAAATTTAAGCTACAATGGCGATTTTGAGGATTTGTTTTCACTCTACCTCACAAGCGGTATTGGTGAAAATAACTATGACTATGTTTATGGTTATAATGGATGGGGGATGACTGATCTCAATGATTACTTGAGTCGTCAAAACTATACAGAAATGGAAAACAAGTTTTTTCAGAATGAAATTCGTGGAACATTAAATCTGCTGCCAGATGAGAAGTTGCGAATTGTTGCAGGCGTGCAACATAAAACAACAAAGCTGGATTGGCTTGCTATAAAAAATCACAAATTCTCGTACCGAAACAAAGAAACGGAAACCGTTTACGCACCTTATGGTCAGGTAGAATACCGCCCCGTAGATCAGATTTTGGCCATCGCCGGGGTCAGGTACGATCGGTATACCTATGACGAGTCCAGCTCAAAAAGCTCGACCAGTCCCAGATTTTCCTTGTCCTACTTTCCCTTTGCCAACACAAATTATGATTACACCACGCTTTGGGCTTCCTATACCGAAGCGTTTAATCCCCCTTCCGCTGTTCAAATGCTCGGCAATGCATTTATAGATCCGAATCCGGATATAAAGCCCGAAAAAGCCAAGGGATGGGAAGTTGGGCTTAAGCAAAGATTATCGCGTTGGGGAAACTTTGAATTTAGCTACTTTGACACAGACTATACAGATATGCTTGCTGTCCAATCAAAATACGGAATGCATCGTAGATTTTACAATATCAATAAAGCAAATGTCGAGGGTATGGAGGCCAAGTTGGAAGTGTTCCCCACGGATTGGTTGAGTTTTTATTCATCCTATTCAACACAGAAGAGGGAAGATAAGGGCAAGGGCAAAAGGTTATTTGGACAACCGGATGAAGTGCTTTCATATGGCGTTAGTATTCATGACCTGAAAGGATTTTCTGCGGATTTGAGCGCGCTCAGACTGGGTAAGTATAAAAATAGTTCCGGATACCGATATTTGGGGGCGTATCACCCGTCGAACGGTAAAACTATCTTGAATTTCAAGGCATTATATAAATATAGCCTGACGGACAATGTCGTGGTGGAGCCGTATGTGACGATCAACAACCTGACCGACGAGGAATATTACGAAGGGGCCACCCCTGGGTTGGCGGAGGGCAGGAATTATCAGACAGGAGTTGCGCTCCGAGTTGAATTCTAGGCCTGCATTATCCGCTCGGACTTCAGCCGGATGAAGAGTGGACGCGCCATTCCGATTCCATATCAACGCGTTCTCCTCGCCACTTCCCCTCTTTCAAGGGGGAGAGGTCTTGTCGGCAGGGCAGCGGTGAATGCTCTTCGACATGCAAAGACAGCCTGCGTCGTATTCGTCCGGCCTTCGCACATCTTTGATCTGGAATTGGAACAAAACTAAACTTCAAAAACGGAGGAACTATGAAACAGAAGCTTGTCCTTTTCATTCTGTTGCTGACGCTCTTGGGAGCAAATCACGCCTCGGCGCATAACTTTTTCGTGAACATAACCGAATCCATGGCCCATCCGCCGGGAAGCATTGTCGCCAATATCGGTTGGGGACACGCCATGCCCATGGATGATTTTTTACAAGGCGATATGCTGGATACATATGCGATTTACGACCCTGGCTTGAAAAAAATGGATTTCCCTTTTTCTCCGGATACGAACAAGGCTGCTGGGGGGAATGAAGGGAAAAGCACTGCGAACTTTCCCGGCGGAAAGATGCTTGCGGGCGACGCATACGCCCGCAAAGTTTTATTCAATGAAAACTCCCCTCAGGGCACATACCAGATCGCGGCTTCCATTAAGAAAACGCAGTTCGCCGTCTGGACCGACCAGCAGGGACGGGAAAAATGGGGGAGGAAAACGCTCGATCAGATCAAGGACGCGAAAGAAGTCAAACTGTGCTGGCGGTTTCAAAGTTTCGCCAAGGCTTTTGTGCCTGTGGGGGCATGGAGTGAACCCAAACCAGTGGGACATGATCTGGAAATGATACCGTTAACGGATTTGTCCAAAGTCCGTGTGGGTGATGAAGTGGAATTCAAAGTGCTGATGCTCGGTCAGCCCTTGGAGGCGGATTTCAGCAGCGGCCTGCCCGTGCTCGAAGCTTACGGGGAGCAGTACGGCGCTGACGGAAATTATGGTCTGCAAGGACGTATTTCCAAGGGAATCGCCAAAATCCGCGTGACCGCTCCGGGCAAATGGCTGGCCACAGTCAGAATGCGTAAACCAGTCACAAAAGAAGATGGACCTGCGGAACTGGTGGGAAAGGCTCTGGAGGTCGGCTACAACACGACAGTTACTTTTTTTGTTCGTCAATAACAGACCAGATGTGAAGCAGCCATAAAGTTCAGAAGGCCGTGAACTTTCTGAACTTTATGGCTTTGAACAGTACATCCACTCCAAATTTATGGCCCAATTTTTCATTGACCGGCCTGTCTTTGCCTGGGTGCTGGCCATTGCCGTCATGTTGGCTGGGACGCTGGCCGTGACCACCTTGCCTGTAGCGCAATACCCAGAAATCGCTCCACCTGCGGTGACCATTTCCGCCGAGTATCCCGGAGCATCGGCGGAAGTTGTTGAAAACAGCGTTATCCAGATCATTGAACAGGCCATGACTGGCTTGGATAATTTTCAGCACATATACTCGCAAAGCTCGTCTGCGGGCTGGGGTGAAGTCGTGCTGACCTTTGAGGCAGGCACCGACCCGGATATCGCCCAGATTCAGGTCCAGAACAAACTGCAGGGCGTGATGTCTCTCCTGCCACAGGTTGTACAGAACCAGGGCGTCCAGGTCCGCAAGTCTGGCATGGCTTCGCTGCTGACCGTCGCCATCAGGTCTTTGGACGGCTCCCATGAAAATTATGACCTGGTGGATTTTTTTGCGTCCCATCTGCGCGATCCCATCAGCAGGATTGCCGGTGTGGGCCGCCTGGATCTCTATGGAGCCCAATACGCCATGCGTGTCTGGCTCGATCCGTACAAGCTCCACAGCTACAGCCTGACTCCGGCTGAAGTGGCCCAGGCCATCCGCAACCAGAACAGTCAGGTGGCCGTGGGCAGTCTGGGCGGTACCCCCATTGTACCCGGCCAGCAATCCACCTTTTCCCTCACTGCCCAGACCCTGTGCAACTCTCCCGAAGAGTTTGCCCGCATTCTGCTCAAAGTGAATAGCGACAGTTCACGAGTGCGCCTTGAAGATGTGGCCAGAGTGGAGATTGGCGCGGAATATTATTCCACCAGCGCGACCCTGAACGGACAGCCTGCCGCTGGAGCATCTGTCCGCCTGGCTCCTGGCGCCAACGCCCTGGAAACAGCCCGAAAAATCAAACAGAAGATCAGGGAGCTGAGCCCTTCTTTTCCGCCGGGAATCGAGGTTGTTTATCCTTACGACACCACAAAATTCGTTGAGGTCTCCATCAGGGAGATCGTCCATACTCTGGTGGAGGCCGTTATCCTGGTGGTCCTGGTCGTCTATCTTTTTCTTCAGAATTTTCGGACCACGCTCATTCCGGCCATTGCCATCCCGGTGGTGCTGCTGGGCACCTTTGGCATCATGTCTGTCCTGGGGTTTTCCATCAACACTCTGACCATGTTTGGCTTGGTGTTGGCCATTGGCCTGCTGGTGGACGACGCCATTGTGGTGGTGGAAAATGTGGAGCGGATCATGGCGGAAGAAGGACTGCCGCCGCGGGAAGCGACTCGAAAATCCATGCGCCAGATTACCGGGGCTTTGATCGGCGTGGCCTTGGTCCTGTCGGCGGTGTTCGTGCCCATGGCCTTTTTCAAAGGGTCCACCGGCGCCATTTACCGCCAGTTTTCCATTACCCTTGTTTCCGCCATGGTCCTGTCGGTCCTTGTGGCTGTTATTCTGACTCCGGCCCTGTGCGCCACCATGCTCAAACCTTCAGCCGGACATAACAGAAAATCAGCAGTGTGGTCCTGGTTCAACCGCGCTTTTGAAAGAACCACCCATCGCTATGGTCTCAGCGTCGGCTACATCGCAAATCGAGCTCTGCGTTTCAGCCTGATTTATTTGGTTCTGATCGGGGCGATAGCCGGCCTTTTTATCCAACTGCCCGTCTCCTTTATTCCGCAGGAGGACCAGGGCGTTTTCATGGCATCCGCCCAGCTGCCCGTCGGGGCCACGGTGGAGCGGACCCAGGCCGTGCTGGATCAGGTCAGCGCCCATCTGCTGGAGCATGAAAGGGAAAATGTGGAGCATGTCTTTGCCATCACGGGCTTCAGTTTTGCCGGAGAGGGCCAGAACATGGGCATGATATTTGTCATGTTGAAAGACTGGAGCAAGCGCAAGGGTACGGAGCAATCCGTGGACGCCGTCATTGCCCGGACCAGGCAGTTCTTCTCCGGAATGAAAGAAGCACAGCTTTCCGCCTTCAATCTGCCGGGGATGCCGTCTTTGGGTCGGGCTTCGGGCTTTAACCTGTTCCTGCAGGATGTGAACGGTCTGGGCCATGCCCGATTGATGGAAGCGCGTGATCAGCTTCTGGACATGGCGGGCAAAAATCCGGATCTGGCCTGGGTGCGGGCCAATGGTATGGAAGACACACCGGAGTACGCCCTGCAGGTTGACTACGAAAAAGCCATGGCCCTGGGGCTGCGGGTGGAGGATATCAATACCACCCTGCGGCTGGCCTGGGGTTCGGCCTATGTCAACGATTTCATCCTACGGGGCAGGCTCAGGAAGGTCTATCTCCAGGCGGACGCTCCTTTCCGCATGACGCCCAAAGACATCAATATCTGGCACATCCGCAACGACAGCGGGAATATGGTGCCTTTTTCCTCCATTGTCTCTGCCTCCTGGTCGCATGGCGCACCCAAGCTTGAGCGCTTTAACGGCAGTCCGGCCTTAGAAATCATGGGAGAACCGGCTTTGGGCCGGTCCAGCGGCGAGGCCATGCAGGCTATTGCCGCGACTATCAGTGAACTTCCGGGCGGGTTTGGTCATGAATGGACGGGCGCGTCTTATCAGGAACTGCAGTCCGGCGCTCAGGCTCCTTTTTTGTATGCCTTCTCGCTGATTGTGGTCTTTCTCTGTCTGGCGGCTTTGTATGAGAGCTGGACCGTGCCTTTTTCCGTCATGCTGGCCGTGCCGCTGGGAGTACTGGGTGCGCTGGTGGCGGCCTGGATGCGAGGGTTGGAAAACGACATCTATTTCCAGGTGGGCCTGCTGACCACCATTGGCCTGTCTGCAAAAAATGCCATCCTGATCGTGGAGTTCGCCAAACGGCGGGTGGACAAGGGCCATAACCTGCTCGAATCCACCATCCGCGCCGCGCACCAGCGGCTGCGTCCCATTCTGATGACCTCCCAGGCCTTCATGCTCGGCGTGCTGCCCTTGGTCGTCAGTACCGGGGCCGGAGCCAACAGCCGCCACGCCATCGGTACCGGCGTTTTCGGCGGAGTACTTTTTGCCACACTTTTGGCCATTTTTTTCATCCCGCTTTTTTTCGTGATGATTGTACGGTTTTTTTCCAGAAAATCTGTGTCAGAGGATATTTGAGTATTCATTATGCAAGGAAATATCAGAATGGAAGTCAAAATTAATAAAAGAAAAAGAAATTTTGTTCCTGAAAACATAAACCTGGATTCATGGGGTGATATTGAATCGCTTTTCCTGCTTTTGCTGGAAGAAGATATCCATACGGAAGCAGATGCGAAGAAATGGATACGGAAAATGAATGAACTTAAGGCTGTGTTGCATCAGGAAAAAAACATGCGTTATATTCACTTCACCTGCCGAACGGATGACACGGACAGAGCGCGTCGATATCGGCATTTCTGTCGTGAAATTGAACCAAAATATAAAAGGGAATTTCAGAAATTACATCATAAATTAAATCAGGTTCCATGCAGAGAGCAGATGAGGCATGGAGAGTATTCCGTGTATTTCAAAGATGTGCAAAAGAACAGAAAAGTGTTGCACAGCAGGGATTTACACCTGAAGGTGGAAGAAAGTGAAGCAAAGGCGGCCTATCAGCGCCTGACCTCCAAAATAAGTATTTCTTACAGGGGAGAAACGCTGACCAGACATGAAATATCCGGATATTTGCGCAGCCCTGACCGGACTGTTCGCAAAGAAATATGGGAGCTGGAGGCGGCGCAATGGATGCGGATTCAGGATGAGGTGGAAGACATTTTTACACGCCTGCTGCATCTGCGCACACAGCTGGCTGTGCGCACCGGGTTTGCAGATTATATGGAATATCTTTTCCATGCCCAGAAAAGAGTTGATTATGGTCCGCAGGACTGCGCTTCTTTTCATGCATTGTGCAGAAAGCAGATTGTTCCCCTGCTGAAAAACATACAGGAGGAAAGGAAAACAAAGCTTGGGATCGGTGTCTTAAAACCTTTTGACCTGTTCTGTGACGAAGACGGGATGGAACCGCTCAGACCGTTTCAAGGGACAGGGGAATTGATGGAAAAATCCCGGATGGTTTTTTCGCGGATTGATCCGCGCTTTGGAGACTGCTTTGAAATTCTGTGCCGGAACGGACTGATGGACCTCGACAGTCGGCAGGGAAAGGCACCGGGGTCCTATTGCGTGAACCTGGAGGAGAGCGGCCTGCCTTTTATTTTCATGAACGCCACGGGTTCACAGCAGGATGTGATCACTTTTCTCCATGAAGCAGGACATGCTTTTCACTACTTGGCCATGGCGGATTCTTCGCATACAAGCCTGCCGCCTCTGGAAATGAGCGAGCTGGCTGCCCGGGGCATGGAAGTCATGGGCGTGAATCACTTGGATGTTTTTTACAATGATGCCGACGATACCCTGTGGGCTGGAAAACAATATTTTCAGAAGATGATTGCTCGTCTGACGGGCATTGCTCACATCAATTCCTTTGAGCAATGGGTATATACCCACCCCGATCATAGCGTTGAGGACAGAAGAGAATATTGGGCCTCTTTACAGCATGAATACGGGGGGCTTGTTGATTATTCCAATGAGCTAGTCAAAACAACATACCATCAGACATCTCTTGTGTTTGAGGCTCCGTTTTATTTTATCACCTATGCCTTTGCATATGCCGGCGCGTTGCAATTATTGAATATATATCAAAATAATAAGCAGAGATGTGTTGATAATTATTGGAACGCACTATCTCTTGGGGGAAGTGAAGGTTTAAGAAATCTTTATCGCGCTGCCGGAGTTGAATTTGGATTTCCTGAGGAGTTTGTCGTCCAGTCGATTGGAAAATGGACTTAGCAGAAGGTAAAAATTTTACTGAGTTGCGATCTCCATTTCGCGCCGTCTGACTTTTTGCAGGAAAATCTGTTAGGAAGATTTATTTTTTGTCAACTTATACGGAATAATACGAATCAGCAGCTTGCGTAAAAGCGGATCAAGATATTTTGATATAGATATGGAAAGAAAAATCATAAATACAGAAGTTGCTGAAAGCATGATGTATTTATTTACAGATTCTCCAAAATGATTGAATATCATGAATCCGAAATTCTGATGAATCAAGTAGAGAGGATATGTGCTTGCGCTCAGCGTAATAACATATCCAGGTAATACAATATATCTATATTTTATTGTTAGGGTCATGCCTAGCTGAGTGGATTTTCTCTGAGCATTTTGAGCAGAAGTTTATAACTATCTTCGTTTCTATGGTTAAAGCGAAATTCACATTCTTTCAAATGAAAGTAAAAAGTGTGCTTGGGCAAACCCCTAAAACGAACAAGTCGTGTTTTGGCAAAAGTCCAGAAGCTCTCAATGCCGTTAATGTGTGAGTTTTTATTGGCAAATTCATTGTTGCCATGCTCAACCCGGAAGTGTTTTTGGTAGCCTAGGTCTACGAGACCATCATAGCCGCGCCAGCCATCAGAGTGAATAATGCTTTCAAGTTTCACGCGGCCCCGGATGATCCCTTGGAGGGTGATTTTTGAACAGTCCGGGACAATTTCGGTACAAACGCGACCTTCACGCTTGAATAAGCCGAACACAATGGTTTTGCCCTTGGCTCCTCGGCCTCTGACTCCTTTAACGCGGCGTGCGCCAAAATAGCTTTCATCAACCTCAACTTCGCCTTGAACAGGAGACTCCGCCTCGCAGAACCGGGCAATCCTCTCTCGGAAAGCAGCCAGATAACGGTTCGCGGTATTACGATTTACCCCGGCTATTTCAGCTATCTGCAGGGCATTCAAATCCACGGCAAACAGCTTCACTATTTGTCGGACTTTGGCCTCTGAAATTCTTGAACGCTTCGCATACTTGTTTTTCATTGTCGTGACTAGCCTTATAGTCGAATGGAGACTCATGGACTAGGCATGACCCTATTGTTAAAATATACATTAATAAGTATATAAACGTTATTATCAGAACCATAATGTATAATGACATATCTGTTGAAAAATATTTATTGAAAAAGTGTGTGTAGTTATTGATAGTATATAAAGAGAGTGCGAAAGAAGTGATTTGTACAATGATTTTATAGATGTCCCATCCTTCCTGTTTAGCTGCGCAGAAAATCATTCCTGATATTAAAAAAGAAGAACATCCTGGCATAATGAGAAATTTATATATCTTATAACCGTCGTAGAAAAGTGTTATCAAGGATAAGGCAAGCCATATCCCTGCTATATATTTTTGAAATCTCATTAAATTCAGTAATATTATTAATGATACTATGAAGTAAAACTTAATTATAACAAATAGAAACCAATAAGCGCCATCAACAGGAGGTACTCCAATATAATCACCAAGCATAGTTAAATTTAAAAAAAATTGTTTTAGATCAACATGATATTGATCGCTTTCAAATAGTAGTGCAGCTATGCTGGTTATGCACACAGCAATCCAAAATGATGGATATAGTCTGAGTACTCTGGAATATAGAAAATCAAAAAAATTTTTATTGCGAGATGAAAGAATGATAGTATATCCACTCAAAATGAAAAAAATAAATATTCCAAAGCATCCATATTTGAATATCTCTCCTAAAAACGGAAAAGACAAAATCGACATATTATCTGCGGCATATCCTCTGAAGGTATAATGAAATAATACAATACTGATTGCTCCCATAATTCGCAACACATCAAGTTCGTATTGATAGGTGCTTTTTTTCATTACATGACTCCGTTAAAATGGTTCCGATAGACG
Source organism: Desulfomicrobium orale DSM 12838 (assembly GCF_001553625.1). Taxonomy (GTDB): domain Bacteria; phylum Desulfobacterota; class Desulfovibrionia; order Desulfovibrionales; family Desulfomicrobiaceae; genus Desulfomicrobium; species Desulfomicrobium orale. The sequence continues at coordinate 2,285,897 of NZ_CP014230.1, read as the reverse complement.
GCAAAAATATTACGAATGAAATTTTTCAGATTTTGCTCGTAATATATTTCCAAGATGTGTCATAAGCTGTTTTGAATCAGTATGTAAGAGCAGGTATCCATATCCAGCGAGTAACGGCAGCAGCCAGAGTACGGCATGAACCAGAAGCGCATAAGCGGCCGAGCCGGCTGCGGAGTTGCCCAGATAATCCATGGCGCGGGCCGTAGCGTAATCAAAGGTGCCCATATATCCCGGCGCGCTGGGGATGGCCGTTGCCAGGGTTCCCGCCGGGAAGGCCAGCCACGCGGCAAGATGGTTGTCCACGGACGGCAAGGCCAGGGCGGCAAACCAGAAGACAAGGCCCTCCGTGACCCAAGCGAGTACGGACCATAAAAGAAGGCGAGCCATGGTGCTGCCCCTGGAAGTATATTCCAGCAGCGCGAAAAATTTTTGAAATTCAGTACGCAGGATGGTGCCGGCTTTTGGGAAAAGTCCGGCCGCAAGCTCGGCCAGTCGGAAGAACAGGGGTTGGAACACAGGGGGGAAAACAAGCAGCAGAAGGAAAACAGCTATTCCGGATGCAACCAGAATGCTTCCGCTGATTCGCAAGAAGTCTGGAGCTTCCGCCCGGAAACAGATCAAGGCAAGGCCGAGAAAGGTCACCAGCATGAATACTTCCAGCAACCTTTCCGCAAAAAGGGCTGCGCAGGATGTGGTCGTGTTTATTTTCAGGGCCTGGTTGAATGCGAAAATACGCAATATATCACCGGCTCTGAGGGGCAAAATATTATTGGCTGCCGCGCATAGCATCAGCGGCCCGGCGCAGGTGCTCCAGCGCAAATCCGGATTGGCGTGAAGCAGGCTGATTCTCCAGCGCTCAGCCCTGCATGCGAAGCTGATGAAAAAAAAACAACGGCTATGCCCAATACCTTGATATTTGTATGGGACAACATGACGTATAATTCTTTGATGTTGATATTCTGAATAAATATCAGCATCAAAGATAACGTACATAAAAATCCGCATATAACCTTTATATTTTTCATTTTAATGCGGATAACTTCCATTGAATATCTCCATATAGCGCAATTTCTTTTCAGAAATGCCTATTTTTCTGGGCATGGAAAACAACCTGTCCTGAGCGCATTGCACAGGCTTAAAGCATCCTTGCATTCCAATAGCAATGGTTTTGATGACAGGGATATTGAAGACTTCCTGGGTCAGGTTGACGAAAATAATATTCGTCTGCTCGATATTGTTTTGTATAAATTGAACAGTCTTCTGGAGATCCTCATCGATACTGCCGGTAGAATGATTTTTGATATCATGAAAATCTATGTATAAGCTTTCCGGAAACACATCTGTCTGCATAAATTGGTATAGACTGAACACGGAAGATTTATTCAGAATAAGATCCGCAGTATAAGGAGAGCGAAAACAAAGATTTTCCTGCTGTTGCTGGCTCGGTGAAGAAAGTTTTGCCTCGGTCAGGGAGCGGCTCAGGGCGATCAGCGGGTCAAGATTGGCGCCATAACCGCAGCAGGCAAAATTGACGTAGTCTTTTTCGTTGACCAGCCAGGTCCGAAATACCGGTATGTCCAGGTCGTTGCGCAGGTAGTTGATGATGACCTGATAACCGGCATGCTGTATTTTTTTTATGATTTCCTGCAAACTGGAGTCCGGTATGGATTCCGGACGTACACGGGAAGGTGTTACGGCATTGGCCTGGTAGATCATCCAGGAATCGTGTTCAATGGTTTCATACAACCCCTGCAGAATTGCGTCTTCCATGGAGGTGCCGGCAGCCAAGCCGCCGGATGTAGTGGGGTGAAAATTGCCGAGAAAGAGATTTTTGGTGAGATATACCATGGATGCCGGCACCAATAACGGCCGCTGCGTGCTCAGAGAATACCCCCAGACCCAGTCTATGGGCATGTTTGCATCAAATCTGTCCAACCCGTAATCGCAATAGACCGTGCCGATCTTGGCTTCCACATTGACGGCCATGTCTCGGACTTCCCTGTAGGAAGCCCTGACCATTTCCACATCCCCGTAATAGTCCGCGCATATTCTCTCGATCAGTTCAAAAGATCCGGACAGAAAAGCCTGCTCCGGACTCAGCCCCTTTCCCCATTGATTTTTATGGGCGATGGCAAAAGGGAAATCCGCCCGGTAAAATTCTTCAATTTGGGTACGGAATGTCGGCAAAATTTTATCCAGCGGGCCTGCATTGAGTTGCTTGACCGTAACGGCCAGGCCGAGTCTGTCGAAAGCCCTGTCAATGATTTTTCTGGCTTCTGCGCCGCTAATTGTGCGCATGCCGCCGTCCGTATGCCGGACTTCGGATTTTTTCAGGCTGATGCCTGTCAGGGCCGGTAAAGCTTCGGGCCTGCCCAGAGTCAGTTTTTGATTGAGGCCCGAGCATGCTGGGCACACGGTCAGAGCCGCAAAGGAGATTTCCGTGCAGGCGCAATTGCCGTCCAGCGGAATGCGGACCTGGCGTCTGAGATATTGGGGGCAGATGTTTTCCTGCAGAACTCTGTACAGCTCCGCCAGAATCAGACCGGCCGCCCACGCGACAGCCCCGGTTTGGGATGGACCGGCGGGCAGCGGCCAGGCTTCAGTCATTTTCAGTGCGTCGCTGAAAGACAAACTCAGCGCATTGTTCTTGTGCATAAAGTTGAGCCTGTGCTGAATCAGGCAGGCATAGCACGGACTTTTCCACGGAACGACCGTAGGCCCCAACATCAGATGCTTTCCGTTAAAGTAGGCGAGCAGGAAAGGAATGCGCAGGTTCAGGCAGGCCTGATTCAGGGCGGCCAGGTGTTGCAGCGGGGCTGTGTCCGGGCAGAAGACGGCCCCTGTGTGTCCGCCGGTTTTCAGCTGGTGCTCAAAAAATTTGACCCATTGTGTATAGTCGCCGTCCGTCTCGCCCGGCAGGTCCGTCTTGTGCAGCCTTGCGGAAAAAAAATCAGGGACCGTGTTTTTTACAAGAGATAGGAGCGCTTCGGCCAAAACGCCGTCGCCGATGAAGAGCGGGGGATTTTTTTGCAGGATATCGTGGAAGGATGCCGGATCGATTCCCTCATTTCGGAGCGTGTGCGTAAAACTCTGTCCGTTTTTGCACACCAGAACTTCCGCGCGAATGAGCGTGTTCAGAAAATGCTCCAATGCGGAAGATGGATATGTGCCCGCAAATGCTTGCACGACATCCCGAAAAATTGCTGAAGGGCCGATATGGGAAAGAATATCGTCCAAAAGAGCGGTATTGCATGTCAGTTTTTTAATTTTTCCATTCACGGCAAGGACGATGAAGTCAGAGCTTTTGTTCAGGACGGACACATAAGGACTTGGGTACAAAACGGATTCCTGCTTGTTCATGAATTTCTCTAATGGGATGTTCTGAAATATGTACTGCTTGATGTTTATGAATAAGGGATGGGAGCTGCATTCCATGCTGCTGCCTGAGCTCGGGCAAAGCCGAGGCGGGCCGGCAGAGTGCGCAGACGCGGCAGCCCCAGGGGCGGGTACGCGGTCGGGGTATTGGGGATCATGCCCGGAACGCAGACCCGCACCACCCATAGACCTGTTTCCGCGATATCCGGCGTGGTCAGGTTGACTGCAACGGGTTCCAGACCGGTTTGCACAAGCATCTCGGTAATTATTCTGAGCATGACTTCCGGGGACCGATGTTCCGGGCCTCCGGGTAAATCAGCCAGAGCAACCCGTTCCTTTGGTTTTCGGATGGGGTACAGGTTGTCCCAATATTCCGCCGAAAGATAGGCTTGCAGATTGTGCAGCACATGTGTGCCCGGGGCCGCCGTTGGTTTGTCCATGTCGGGGGGGAACAGGCCTTTTCGACAGAAGTGTGCGATATTGCCCTGCCGGCCGCGTTTCAGGTCCAGGGCCAGCAGCCAGGTTTGCGCTGCTTCGCAAAAAGCCTTGTGCAGCGCCATTTCCGCCTGGAATCTGGCCGCGCACCCGCCGCTGGCTACCTGTGCGTTGGTATCCACCAAGAGACAAAAGATAACCGGAACCTGGATATCGGTTTGAAGCCAGAGGAAAGAGACTTCGATGTTTTTATTGCGCGTGATAAAGGTCTGCACTGTTTCGGGCAACGAGGCTGCTATGCCCGGCATGGGCAGCGCATTCAGCCACCAGGTCATCATCGCGTCCCGTTCGATAATTTCATACAGGGCGGCCAGAAGGGCTCCGCTCAGATTTGTCCCGCACGCCACTCCCGGATGTATATTGGGGACCGTCAGCTGTTCATCCGGATGGCGGTAGGCATTAAAAACCATGGCGGACGGCAGATAGCATGTGCCGTGGTCAACCAGGCTTTGTCCTGCGATCCAGTGCAAAACAGAGCTGCGCTCCGGCCTGCAAAACACAAAGCCAGGGCTTTGATATTGTTCGTCGGTGAACAGGCGGAATTTTTCCGGGGGCAAGGCCCGCACACCGGCCTGTTCCAATTGTTGGAAGGTCGCCTTTTGCTGGGGGTGCATGTCCGAGAGGGCGGCGCAATACCTTTCAATGCCTTCTCCCAGTGATGCCCACCAAGCGGATATGCCGTCCAGAGCGGTTCCGGTGGAGGCGAAGTCGTTGCGATTCGGGCCGAAACGACCAGTATCACACAGGGCGGTCATAACATAGTGCAGAGGCGGCTGATCCGCGTTACGCATGAGAGCGCTGATCTGTCTGATGATCCCTGTTTTGGAGCTGAAGAGTTTTCTGATCATGGTGCGGCTTTATCCTCTGGTGAGTTTTCAACCGTACGGCATGGGTGCGGTTTCCAGCTGGGGTTCTTTTTTCCCTTGAATCCCAGATATTCCGGCACGGTGTACAGACGCGGATTGCCCAGGTAGGGCCAGGCGGTCACACTGTTGGGGACCAGACCGGGCACCAGGGCGCGGGTCACAAAAAAACCCAAATCAGCAATATCCGGCAGGGTGATATCCACAACGAGGATTTCCAGCCCTTTGCGTTGCAGTGCGTCGATATACGCCGCAAGCTGTTCAGCCGGATCGACATCGAAAGGCCTGTGCCCGGGCCGGGGAAAGAACACCTCGTCCTGATTGGAGCGTACGGTGTCCAGATACCGGAAATTATCCGGATCGGCATAGAATTGCAGGTTCATGTTGAGTTGGGTCATTGTGGCAAAGCCTTCCGTTTCCGCGCGGGCGTATTGCTCCGCTAGGGAATAGTTCAGCACCTTCTTGCCCAGACGGGCATTGAGTTCCCGCACTCCGGATCCATCTCGCAGAGACAGCACACCGAGCCGGTTCTGCAGGCATTCACAAAGAGCCTTAAAGGCGGCCTGTTCCGGGGACAAGCGACAGCCGAATCCCCCATTGGCGATGTGATGAAACGGATCCGTCAACAGCCCGAAAAAACAGGGAATATTGATATCTGTAGTGATTTCCCATAGTTCAAGGTGGAGTCCTGAAAATTCAAAACGCTCTTCCAGAATTCGCTTAAACCATGAATCGGGTAGGGGCTTGCTTTTAGGGCAGGGTAGCTGGTTGAGCCACCAGATCATCATGGCGTCCCGTTCGATCACTTCACACAAGGCCGCGAAAAGGGCTCTGCCTGCCGTGCGCCCACATCCGGTGCCGGTGAAGTTGGTCGGACAGATTCGGAGCTCTTGAGCTACAGGCTGGTAATTTCCATAGATCAACCCTGCCGGGACAAATTTTTCCGCTCCTTCGGGGAAGGAGTGGGCCTGGACCCAGCGCAGGGGCGTGTCCTCGGTAAAGGGGGCAAAGGGAAAATTCGCCTGCGCATATTGGCGCGCCGAAAAAAGGGGATATTCTTCAGGGTGCAGGGCGGAATGCCCGGCCCGGGTCAGGTTGCGCCAGGTCGACAGGGGCAGGTCGTCAGGAACGATGCTGAAGCAATAATCTTCCAGGGCTTCGCCCAGAGCCGCGTTGGCCGCGTCTTCCGCCGTGAGCCCGACCCCGGTACTGGAGATCCCGCCCAGAAAAGGCATTACGCGTTGTGTTCCGGAGATCTCGGTGATGTCGATGAAGAACTTCGGTTCGTGCGCTCCCCGCATCAGGCCGGAGCAGGTTTTAATGACCCCGGTCTTGCTGTCCACCAACCTGTCGGCCATTTGGGAGGGCCGGTATCGGGCAAAGCGCATCATGCCTTCTCCAGAAAGGGCCGCACCATTGCTCCCTGTTTGTCCGCACGCCCGCACACCGGGCAGCGCGGGAGTTTGAGCACCGGATGCAGGTCGAACACAGATGTCAACAGGTTGACGCTGAGCTGTGCGCCGTAGGTCAGGGGCGGGGTCAACCCGCTTAAATCCTTGACGATTTCCAGAGCCGTCAGCCCGGCCAGCAGATCAAGAGAAGGAACCAGGTACCCGAATCCGGCTTCGGCCGGATCCGCCTGATGCAGATAATTGTCCAGGGCCAGATATTCCTCATAGTGATCCACATTGGATTTGACGCGCAGGTCGTAGCATTTCCAGCAGGCAAGCTGCCGGGGAATGACCGTGGGGCCGACCGTGCCTTCGTGTCCGTCCAGGGCGCACCAAGTCCAGGTCAGCCGGTGTTCCAGGCAGGCTTGGTTGACCCATTGCAAAAGTCGGGGCCGGGGGGTTTCCAGACATACCACGAGATAGTCCACCCCTTCCAGGTGGCGGACAAAATATTCTGGGCCGCTGATGGGTTCGGCAACGCCTTGCCGGCACACCGTTTGGCTCGACTGCGCAGGCGTTGAGAAAACTTCGGCCCGAAGTCGCCCCAGATCTTCCGGCGCGAAAAGCAACCCCTGCTGAAAATCTTCCTGTTTCACCGGGCGATCATCCAGCCCCACAATTTCCCCTACGCCGGCGCGGGTCAGGGAAGCGGCGACGCGCGCTCCTAGGGGGCCCAGCCCGCAGACCGCCACGCGCGCCTGTCGCAATCTGGCCTGTTGTTCATAGGGGTTGGCTGCATAATGGGAAAAATATGTGAGTTGCGGTCTGTAGCCGTCCATCTCTTCCTTGCTCACGGACTCCGGAGGCATTACGGCCGCATCTTCAATCACTCTGCGCGCACTCAATGTCTGCAGCAGGTTGCGGACGGATTCCGGAGCATATGCTTCGTCCAGTTTTTCCAGAATGGCGTCAATGGAATGTTCGCCGGTCAGTAAGGGAAGCAAGGCCTGTATCAGGGCCTGTACTGTTTCGCCGCGCAGGATAAAGGCGTCCGCGCCGGAGCGAAGCTGGATGCGGTTATCACTCATGGGAATAATGTGATAACTTGCCCGGATTCTGGGGCGCACAGGCAATTCCCGGGAAAGGCTCGTCACGATAGTCCTCCGTCTTCTTCAGTATTCTTTTGGTGTTGCCGGGCCGGCCGGCCGATGCTGATCGCATACAGGACGGATTCTTCCACACCGTCGACACCCAGAAAATCATTGACCGGATCATCCATGCAGCCCATGAGCACGCAAGCCCCAAGCCCCAGACCCGTTGCCGCAAGTTGGATATTCTGGGCCAGATGCCCCGCGTCCAGCAATACTCCGCGGTAGCCTCTTTCTCCGTACTTCATCTGATTGCGTCTGAAGGTAGCGGTGACAAACAGAATAAGTCCCGCTTGCTTCAGCCAGAAATTGTTGCTGTTTTGTATAAGCGGAATGATTGATTGCAGGAAATCTCCCTGCTTCAACTCTTCCAGAGCATGGTCGCGCACATTATAATGATAGAGGCCGGATTCCAGACTCTTTACCGTGCAGGCCAAAACATAAATATCCAGAGGGTAAAGGGCTCCGGCAGAAGGAATAGATCTGAGCCGTACAATATAGCTCCCTGTATCCAGGCTGCCGGTTTCGCCGTATGCGTAGAAGAGCAGTCTGCTTATATCCTGCATAGGCAAGGACACTGCATCATAATCACGTTCAGAACGCCTTGTACGCATAACTTCCCATAAGTCAGTCTTTTGTACCTGGCTTTCTTCATGATGCAGTGAAATCTGTGGGAGGGATGGATATATTTTGTAGCTTTGAGAACTGCGCTCATAAAATGCTTTCAGACTCATATATTCCAGTGTTGATGGCTTGGGGAGGTAGAGCCATGGGCGCATTTCGTAAGGAAAAATTTTGGTGTTTTCGTGATATATCTCACTGGAAATACAGCATGAGCTGTGATAAAATTTCAGATTCCGATCCAGTACAAAAAATTTGGATTTATAGATATTTCGTGTTTGAATCATTATTTACCGCCTGTAATATTATCGGCACGCTTCAGGTTAAATTGTTGTGAATTTACGGTACTCAATAAACAGCTATAGTGCAAAATAACTTTCTAATCAGTACCAACATTGGAGTTGTTGCCATGCAGCGGAACGCTCAGGTCTTCGACTTCTTCCAGTTCGATGAGCTCGAAATCCTCTATCATCTGCTCTTTCGTCATCCCAATCACCTCCTTATAAAACCGTATAGTCTGCTGAAACGTGCCGGATAGAAGTGCTGCGTGATTCCGCAGTCTTCGATGTGATCTATGTCTCATTGTTTTTGTCATGGCTAACAATTTAGTTTTTTCTTTAACGAAATAAGCTCAAAACCGGCTGGGTTAAGGGTGATGAAGGCATGGCAAGATGTCTGCAAAAACATAACAAACTATGTGGGATAATAGAGAGTTATTGACGATTTATGTCAAATTTTGTCGTGTCTGTCTGAGGCTGTAAAAAAGCAGGAGCGTTCAGAAGTTATAAAAAATTTGTAGAGGCTAATTATTTCAGTCATGGATATAGTCGGAATGGCCCGAAGGGATGGGGCCGGGACAAAGAAAAGTATTGTTGGATTGCAAAATGTTTCGGCAATTCTCATGGAGCGGATATAAGTTCGGAGCTGGCTGCGAATTTCAGGATGATTTTTTACGGCCGGATGCGTCAGGTGAGCGCCTGCCTCGCAACAGAGAAGGATGGACGCCGAAATATGCGGCAAAGGTTTTGGTGAAGTGGCTCTTGCTTTTATAGCCGACCATCTCGGCGATTTTGCCTATGTTTCTGGGAGTATCGGCCAGCAGGGCGAGTGCAAATTCCATCCGCTTTTGCATGAGGAAGGCATGAGGTGTCATCCCGGATATCTGCTGAAAGACGCGTTTGAAATGCGGGATGCTGAGGCCGACTTCCTGGGATAATTCAGGCAGGGCAGGGGGATTGTTCAGATTGGATTCCAGAATATTCTGTGCTTTCAGGATTGTATAAAGATGCCTGGAAGGTTTTGTTTGTTTCATGGAATAAAGATACGCCAATTTTTCTGCATGACAGGAAAGTAATTTGAGTGTCTCACATGTATAGAAAAAGTTTTTAAGAGGATGTTTGTCATCAAACGTCAGGATTTGATACAATGATAACTGCATAATTGGCGTAATTTCTCCTATATATTGTTCAAATATACTATTTATCCTTTCCTCATATAATGATTTTTTATCCTGTTTGTATTTTATAAAGTTTGCATAAATGTGTTCTGATTTTATAATTATCTCAATAAGTTTTATATTTTTTGAGAATAAACGTGTTGTTTTTATTTCAGACATTTCAGAGTCTATACATAAATATTGCATTTTGTAAATATAATTTCTGGCTTTTATATTATTGATAGATATTTTATATGATCCAGAAATTATGAATACAAAAAAAATTGATTTTTTTTCTGCTGATGAAGGAAAAAAATAGTCAGACAATAAGTTTTCATGATAAAAAATATCTATTTCTTTTGATTTATATATTACTTGGCATGAATGACTAGTTTTATTATTACAGTATTTATCTAAATTAAAGTATATTCTCATAGCCTATATTTACATATCAGGTGATAATCTTACGTCTGATGGCATTATTTTGTAATGTTCATAAAAAATTTTAGCAAAATAACTTGGGTTGCTGTATCCTACTGCATATGTTGCATCCGTGACACTCATTTTTTTTTCACTCAACAGATACATAGCATGTTCCAGACGTTTGATACGAAGATAGCCGTATGGTGTTGTGCCTGTAACCATTCGGAATGATTTTGTGAATCTGACAAGATCCATTTTCGCTTCTGCGGCAAGTGCATGAAAAGTTGGAGGGGATTCAATATTTTTTCTGAGAATCTTTTTCACGTTTTCAATACGCTGTATATCGATAGATGAAATTTTATTATTTTTATAAATTCCATGAAAAATATACATCAGAACTTTTATAGAAGAACCGAGACGATAAAGATTGTTTGAAATTGTGGAATTTATTATTTGGTAAAGTATTGGAATGATATCTTCTTCTATATTTTTTACTAATATAGTTCTTTTTAAATTTTTGAAAATCTTAAAAAAATATGGAATAACTTCTATTTCGCTGATTTTTTTTATCTTATTGAAAATAAAAAAAGGAGATACGTCAAATTTAAGTATGTCCGTATTTTTTTTAGCTATATATTCCAGTATATCATTACATGGAGGAACAGTTATGTAATAATTGGATGAAATTTTATACTTATTCATTCCTCCGAATGCATTTATTTTAAGCATTCCTTGTCCTGATAAAAAAAATAAAAAAGATATATTTTTTTCAGAGCATGGAAAAAATATAGATGATTTATTTTCAATAAGCTCTTTTTGTAATATTTTTATGTAAGAAATTTCTATTCCTTCCATAAAATAGACTTCATTTTTACTTAAGCATGTATTCATTACATTTTCTCCGAAAAATGTTGCTGTGATTTTTAACACCCATGATTTCAATATAATATATTGAAATATATGGAATTTTTAATTTTTACATACAGTATTTCCGAATTATAATTAGTTATTTCTAATTCTCTATTATCTCCTGCTAAGGAATGTCAATATATTAGGTTTATCTAAATAAATTTCGGCAACATGTTTATTATGGGCAAGGTCATAGTGGTATACTCGCAGAAGTCTTATCATGGAGATGCCGGAAATCAATTTGATAGAATAGTAGAAACGATTCGGCACAGAACACAAATGCACACAGACGTTGACTCGATTCAGGCCTCATTAATTGTAAAAATGAGGCAAGTTGGTTAATTGTGCTCAAAGGAGGATGCAATGAGCCAGATTTTCTACCTTTCCGCCGAACAACTGGAACGTATCAAGCCGTTCTTTCCACTTTCACACGGCATTCCACGCGTCGATGACATGAAAGTCATAAATACGGGGAAAGAGCCCGTGGACGCCATGATCGCTGTGGTGGACGAGGCTGGCGGCGCTGCGGTAATGTCTATCACGGTCTCAGCCAGGGGCATGTATGTGAATCTGGTCGATAATCTGGCCAGAGAGACCGCTGGCGTTGACCGTGTCGGCCCGACGGATCCTGATCCGAACAAGCACTGCTTCGTCATCGTCGAGCCCTATACGGGCTCCAAGAAGCTGACGGGCTTCGCCATGACGGGTAACGGCATGGAATCCATGGGCTACACCGTGCGCTGACCGGCGGCTTCCGGCTCACAGAAATGGGAAGAGAAATCTTCCCGTTTTTTTGATTGTACCATTCGCGCTTTTTCCCAAAAAATAAGCCCGGATGCACCACAGCCGGAAACAGCGCCGTATTTTTACCGTTGCTGTTTCCGGATTTTTGGGAGAAATCCCGGTCTGTGTGCCGCACAGGATACGACGCTGCAAGTGAGAGAATAATGATGATGACACTGCCGGGCCTGAGCAAGCCGATGGGAAAAGTTTTTGCGTGTATGGCGATGCTCCTGTTTTTCGGATCCTCTCCCACCGCGGCTATGGAAACGCCGGAGGAGGCCCTGGCCGGAATACAGCGGGCCGTGGACGGTAACGATCCGGTACTGCTTGAGAAATATGTGGATATGCGCGGTATTTCGGCCAGAGGCGTGGACCTGTTTGTGCGGGATTTCAAAGCCCGGCCTCCGGGCGGCGAAGGTGATCCGCTGCTGGAAATGCTGGCCATGAGTCTGGAGGGCGGGGATTCGGAGCAGGGCGCCCAGCCCGTGAAGCTTCTGCTGGCCGAGGAGGCCCGCAAGTTCGTGCTTCGCAATGTGGCTTCCGGAAACTTTTCCGGACGGCCGGTAAACCGGACCGACCTGCCCGACGGCGGGCTTTTTTCGGCCCTGTTTACCGATGTTTCCACGGCCCGCAAGGAACTGCGCTCCATACGCGTGCAGCGAAACCGGGAGGAGGCGAAAGCCACGGCGCGGCTGTACGATTTCGGCAATGAGCGGTCCTATCCGCTGCTTCTGCGTCTGAAGGCCCAGCCCGAAGGCTTCTGGAAGGTGACCGAGGTGGAGAACATGGCCGAACTCATCCGCATGATCCGTCAGGAGCCGGAGGAATAACCCGCGCGGGTATGCAGCGGCGGGCGGCCTCCGGCCGCTTCACACGTTCAGCTTGCCCCGCCGGTAGCGGAAAGTGTCTCTGGAGACGTTAAGCAGCCGCGCGGCCTGGGATTCATTGCCTCCGCTGAGACTCAAAGCCCGCTCGTAATAGTTCCGCTCCAGATTCTGAAGCAGGATCGGCAAATCCACTCCGGCCGGGGGCAGTTCCGCTTTCGCGGCGGAAGGCGGGGGCTCCGGAAGGCCCAGATCCCCGACATCCAGTTCCGGGCCGCCGGAGAGCAGGGCGGCCCGCTCCATCATGTTCCGCAGTTCCCGCACATTGCCGGACCAGGAATGGCCAAGCAGCGCGGCCTGGGCTTTTTCCGTCAGCCCGCTGAACTTCTTGCCGAACTTTTCTCCGAACTGGTGCAGGAAAAGCCGGGCCAGAGGGATGATGTCCTTCTTGCGGTGCGTCAGGGACGGCAGCCGGATGCGGACCACCGCCAGACGGTAGAACAGGTCCTGGCGGAAAAGCCCGTCCCGGACCATCTCTTCCAGATTCCGGTTGGTGGCGGCCAGAATTCTGGTCCGTACCGTGCTTTTGACCGTGGATCCCAAGGCGTAGAATTCGCCGTCCTGCAGAAACCTGAGCAGTTTGGCCTGGGCGCTCGGAGGAAGATCGCCGATTTCATCCAGAAAGAGGCTGCCTCCGGCCGCGTTTTCCACCAGCCCGGTCTTGCCCTTTCTGCCCGCGCCGCTGAAAGCGCCCGGCGCGTACCCGAACAGTTCGCTTTCCATCAGCTCCGCCGGGATGGCCGCACAGTTCACCGTGACCAGCGGCCCCTGGAAATTGGGGCTGCGGTAATGGATGGCGCTGGCGATGAGTTCCTTGCCCGTGCCGGTGTCGCCTTCGATCAGCACCGGCGTGTCCGGGCTGACGGCGACCTTGCCCACGGTCTGGACCACATCGGCCAGGGCCTCGCTCTCGGCCACGAAGAAAGGGACCTGCTCGCGCAGGGCCGCGTCCTGCAACTGACGGATTTCCTTGGCCAGCCGGATGGAACTGGCCGCCCGTTCCAGACAGCGTTTCAGGTCGTCCATGCGCAGGGGCTTGACCAGATAGTCGAAGGCTCCGCGCTTCATGGCCGCGATGACCGTGTCCAGATCCTCGAAGGCGGTGATGACGATGACGGCCGTGTTCTGCCCCCGGATGCCGTCCAGCACTTCCAGTCCGCTGATGTCGGGCAGGCCGATGTCCAGCAGCACCAGGTCCGGGGCCAGCTCCGGCAGAAGACGCAGGGCTTCGCGGCCGCCGGCGCAGGAAGTCACGGCGTACTGCCGGCCCAGAGCCATGGTCAGGCTGTCGCGGATGGATTCTTCGTCGTCGATGATGAGCAGGGAGTAGTTCATGCGTGTTCTCCGGTGGAGGCGGGAAATTCCAGGACGAACTCCGCCCCGCCGGACGGGCTTTCCCGGACATGGATGACGCCGCGGTGGTCGGCCACGATACGCTGCACGATGGACAGACCGATGCCTGTGCCGTCGGAGGCCGTGGTGTAGAAGGGATCGAAAATCCGCTCCCGGTCTTTGGGCGGGATGCCCGGCCCATTGTCCGCGATGGACAGCAGCACCCTGTCCTGAGACGGCCAGACGGCGAGGCTGACGCGTTTTTCTCCCGGAACCTGCCGCAGGGCACGGGAAGCGTTGTCCAGAATGTTGATGACGGCCTGCTCCAGCTGCATGCGGTCTCCCTGGATGGGCGGGACGGCGGCGAAGCGCGTGTCCATGGCGATGCCCGCCTTGCGCAGGGTCGAGGCCATGAGGCTTATGGCTTCCTGAACGGGCAGGGTCGGGTCCAGAAGTTCGAGCCGGGGCATGCCGGGCTTGGAGAAGTCCAGCACGCGGCGGATGACCGACTCCATTTTTTCCGCGGCCCGGCGGATTTTTTCGATGGTCGCCCGCAGCACGCCGGTGGATTCGGCGTCGGACAGGCCGGAGCAGATTTCCTCCATGGCGTAGAGATAGCCGTGGATGCCCGTGAGCGGATTTCTGATTTCATGGGCGATGCCCGCCGCCACGCGGCCCAGGGAATTGATCTTGTCCAGAAGCACGATCTGCCGGGCCATGCGCCGGGGCTCCGTCACGTCGGCCATGAACACGGCCACCCGGGTCACCTGTGCGGTGTCGCCGAAAACGGGGTAGAGATGCAGATCCAGGTCCCGATCCTGGCCGTGCTCCTCGATGGACTGGGCCTCGCCCGAGGTAAAGGCCAGCTTTGCCGAACGGCGCAGGGCCACGGCCAGGGCGCTGTCCACGAGGGCGTACAGATTCTGGCCGATGAGGGATTCGCGGTTTCTGCCCAGGCGTGTGGCCCCGGTCTCGTTGATGTCGAGGATGATGCCGTGCTGGTCCATGAGGAGCAGGGTTTCCGTGGGCGCGTTGATGAGCGCTCTGGCCTTGGCCTCGCGGTCGCGGATATGGGCCTCGGCCTGGCGGCGCTGGGCGATTTCAAAGCGCAGGTCGGTGGTCCGGCGGTCCACCTCGATTTCCAGCCGGGCGCGGGCCTTGCGGAGATCGCCCTCGGCGCGGATACGCTCGTGCACCTCGCGTTCGAGCTCGTCGTTGGCGGCACGCAGGTGTTCGGTTCTGGCCCGGACCGCGTCTTCGAGCTGCTCCTTGTGCCGGCGCAGCACATCCTGGGCTTCCCGGCGGCGGCGGTTGGAGGTGGTCAGAAGCGCCACCACGCCCAGAAGCAGGGCCAGGGCGGCCAGAGCCGTCCAGATGTAGCGCTTGTCGATATGATAGACCCGCGCGGCCTGGTTCAGAATCAGGCTGCCTTCGGGCAGGAGGCCGGGATCGATGCCGAGACGCTCGAGCTGGGGAAAGTCGAAAATATACCGGGCGGGCGTGTCCTGATCCACGGCAATTCCGTCCGGCGATTCGCCCCGGAGCACGCGCATGGCCAGAAGGGCCGTGCGCCGTCCTTCATCCCGGCCCTGAATCATCTTGCCGCCCACGCAGCCCGTGCCCATCTCGAAATCCCAGAACCCGTAGATGGGCACGCCGGTCAGGGCAGCCAGAAAACGGTTTTTTCCGCGGTAATCCACCAGTACGCCTTCTTCGTTGCGCATGACGCCGTGCACGAAGACGATCTGTCCAGGCCCCAGGCCATTCAGGCGTGCGCGCAGCTCCTGAGCGCCCAGATCATTCCAGTAGGTGAAGCGGATGCCGGGAAAATCCTTCTCCAGACCGCGGATGGCCCGGTCCGTGAGCAGATCGGTAATGGCCCTGTCGCCGCCGATGACGATGAATTCGCGGGTGTCCGGATGCAGGCTCAGCGCCGTGCGCATGGTCTCGGCAAAGGCCGGATTTTCGGAGAGGCCGGTGATGCCGCGCTGGCCGCCGAGCTGCTCCTGCCGGAAGTGGTTGACGCCGCAGAAGACCACCGGCGCGGAATGGAAAATGGAGTCCCGGTAGCGCAGGATGAAATCCAGGGCGTCGTTGTCCGTGGCGATGATCAGGTTGAAGGCGTTCCCCGAAAGCTTGTGGCGCAGCAGGGCCGCCTGGAGAGGCAGGTAGGTGGCATCGGTGTTGCGCCGGGTGTCCAGGTATTCCACCCAGAGCAGCGCTTCGGGCATTTCGTCCTGAAAGGTCCGGATGATGCCGTCGTTCAGGGTGTCGGTCCAGGACAGGCCGGGGTGGTAGGAATGCAGGACCAGCACGTTGGGCGGCGCGGCCAGGACCGACAGCGGGGCAAGCAGAAGGATGACGAGGAGAGCGCGAAGCATTGGTGCCGTGTAGGTCCAATCAGCCTTCTGTTCAAGCCCGGTTTCTTGACATGATCCGTGGATGGACATAACGACCGGCACTTCCTTGCTCGCCGCGAATACGGCGGGCTTTCACCCATAAGGAGGAACATTCATGACAGTCAGGTATGAGGAACTGCTCCTGCTGAGCCCGGAGCTGGGCATGGACGAATGCCAGGAAATCGTCGGCAACCTGAGCGCCGTCATCGAGCGCGAAGGCGGAACGGTTGTGAAGGTCGACGACTGGGGCGTCAAGGATACCGCCTATCCGGTACGCAAGTTCACCAGGGGCCGCTATATCCGGATGGAGATGGATCTGCCGGGCCGGGCCGTGGCCGAACTGGAGCGCAATGTGCGCATCACCGAAGGCATTTTCAAATTCATCACAGTCCGTCTCGCCGAGACCGCCGAGGAGGCCTAAGCCATGTCATTCAAGAAGAAATTCGCCCCTCGGAGAAAATACTGCCGTTTCTGCGAGAACCCCGAAATTCCACTCAATTACAAGCATCCCGAAGTACTGAATGACTTTGTGACCGACCGCGGCAAGATCATCGCCAGCCGGATCACGGGCACCTGCGCCAAGCACCAGCGGGCCATCACCCGCGAGGTCAAGCGCGCCCGCCAGATGGCGCTCATGTTCTACACCGCCACGCACAGCACGGACGTGCTCAAAAAGTCGAGAATCTAGGAGAGGTGGTCATGAAGGTCATTTTACGAGCAGATGTGGATAGCCTGGGCCGCCTGGGCGACATTGTCGCCGTCCGTCCCGGTTACGGCAGAAATTATCTGTTGCCGCAGGGCTTGGCTTCCCTGGCCACTCCCGGCAACCTGAAGGTTTTTGAACAGGAGCGCCGCAAGCTCCAGGCCAAGAACGACGCCATCCGGGCCGAGGCCACGGATCTGGCCGGACGGATTGAAGCGGCCAAGGTGGTGATCGAGGTCCGCGTGGGCGACGGCGATAAGCTCTACGGTTCCGTCACGTCTTCCCAGATCGCGGCTATTCTGGCCGATCAGGGCGTGGTGGTGGACCGCCGCAAGATACTGCTGGATGAAGGTCTGCGCTCCCTCGGCGAACACGAGGTGGGCGTGAAGCTGCATCCGGAAGTCACGGCCAAACTCATGGTCAGCATCATCAAGCACGGCCATGTGGAAGAGTCTTCCGGGGCCGAAGAGGCGAGCGCGGCGGTCGTAGAAGATGCAGCCGAAGACACCGCCGAATAAGTCCGGACAACGGACGCACACTCAGGAAGAGGCCTTGCAAAAGGCCTCTTCTGACTTGTTGCGCAAGCTGCCCCCCCACAATACCGAGGCCGAGCAGGCCGTACTGGGCGGCGTGTTTCTGCGCAACGACATCTTCCACACTCTGGTGGACACCATCTCTGACGAGGATTTCTATTCGCCGGCGCACAGGACCATCTATCAGGCCTTTGAGGAGCTTTACCGGCGTCGCCAGCCCGTGGATCTGGTCACCGCGGCCGAGTATCTGCAATCGCGGGGGCAGCTGGACGAGGTGGGTGGCACGGTCTATCTGGCCTCCCTGGCCGAGTCCGTGGCTTCGGCTTCCAACGCGGTCTTCCACGCCCAGATCGTTCGCGACAAGTCCGTGCGGCGGCGGCTCATCCAGACCTCTTCGGAAATTCTGACCAACTGCTTCGAGGCGGGAGAAGACACCGAATCCCTGCTGGACAAGGCCGAGCAGGAGATTTTTTCCATCGCCGAATCCAAGGGCAAACCGGCCTTCGTCAGCAGCAAGGATCTGGTTAACCGGGTTTTCGAGCAACTGGAGATGCGGGCCGGCCAGGGAGAGCTGATTACCGGCGTGCCTACCGGATACACGGATTTCGACCACATGACTTCGGGTCTGCAGAAGTCCGACCTGATCATCCTGGCCGCCCGGCCGTCCATGGGCAAGACGGCCTTGGCTCTGAACATGGGCATGCGCGCGGCCATTCATCACGAAGTGCCCGTGGCCGTGTTCTCCCTGGAAATGTCCATGGATCAGCTCATGATGCGCCTTCTGGGCTGTCACGGCCGGGTTGATCTGAGCCGCCTGCGCAGCGGCTACCTGAACGACGAGGACTGGAGCAGGCTTTATCAGGCCGCTGAAGATCTTTCCCGCGCACCCATTTACATCGACGACACGCCCGCCCTGTCCACCATGGAAATCCGGGCCCGCTGCCGCCGCCTCAAGGCCGAGAAGGGCGTGGGACTGATCATCGTCGATTATCTGCAACTCATGCGCTCCAGCCATCGGAGCGATTCCCGAGAGCAGGAAATCTCCGATATTTCCCGGAACCTGAAAGCCCTGGCCAAGGAGCTGGATGTTCCTGTCGTCGCTTTGTCCCAGCTGAACCGGAAGGTGGAGGAGCGCTCGGACAAGCGGCCCATGATTTCCGACCTGCGCGAATCCGGAGCCATCGAGCAGGATGCCGACGTCATCGTCTTCATCTATCGCGACGCGGCCTACAACAAGGCCGAGGACAACCCGAACAAGAACATCGCCGAGATCATCATCGGCAAGCAGCGCAATGGCCCCGTAGGCATGTTGCGTCTGGCCTACTTCGGCCAGTACACAGTGTTCGACAATCTGCGAGAAATGGGGCTGCCTTCGGAAGACGGCGGCGCATACTGATTTTTTGCTCCCACAACCCGTATCAGGAGTACGCCATGAACGCCTACTGTCCGGAAGAATTTTTTTCCCGCCAGGAACTTGATACTCTCCAGCTCTCCCGGCTCACGGACAGCGTGCGGCGTGCGGCCACATCGGAATTCTACGCGCGGCATTTCGCCGAGGCGGGCGTGACTCCGTCCGACATCCGCAGTCTGGAGGACGTCAGGCGTCTGCCGTTTACCACCAAAGACGACCTGCGGCGGGCCTATCCGACCAAGATGCTGACCATGCCGGTGGGAGACATGGTGCGCCTGCATGCGTCATCGGGCACCACGGGATCGGCCACGGTCATTTACTACACGCGGCGGGATCTCGAAACCTGGGCCGATCTGGTGGCCCGCTGCATGCATATGGTGGGCATACGCCCGGGTGACACGTTTCAGAACATTGCCGGCTACGGCCTGTTCACCGGCGGCCTGGGCATCCACTACGGCGCGGAGCGGCTGGGCTGCCTGACCATCCCCGCCGGTGCGGGCAATTCCCGGAGGCAGTTCAAGCTGTTGGAGGACTTCCAGGTTGCAGCTATTCACATCATTCCTTCTTATGCCCTGCATCTGAGCTCTCTTTTCGGGGAATACGGCATCACGCCGGAGCGCCTGCGACACCTGCGCATCGCTCTCATCGGCGCGGAACCGCATACCGACGGCGCGCGGCAGCGCATCGAGGAAGCTTTCGATCTCAAGGCCTACAATTCTTATGGCCTGTCGGAGATGAACGGCCCCGGCGTGGCCTTCGAATGCCAGGAGCAGGACGGCATGCACATCTGGGAGGATGCCTACCTCGCCGAAATCATCAACCCGCAGAGCGGTGAACCGGCGGCGGAAGGCGAAGTGGGAGAACTGGTCATCACCACGCTGTGCCGGGAGGGCATGCCGCTCATCCGTTACCGCACCCGGGACCTGACCCGTTTTCTGCCCGGAGAATGCGCCTGCGGCCGGGCCCATCGGCGCCTGGACCGGATTGTAGGCCGCTCCGACGACATGCTCATCGTCAAGGGCGTGAACATCTACCCCATGCAGGTGGAAAAAACCCTCATGAGCATGCCCGAGGTGGGACAGAACTACCTCATTGTGCTGGAACGCGACGGCTATCTGGACCAGATGCGGGTTAAGGTGGAAATCAAGAACGAGTTTTTCGTGGAAGACATGCGTGAACTGAAGCAGCTGCAGGAGCGTATTGGCGCCAAACTGCGCGACGAACTGCTGATCACGCCCCGCGTCGATCTGGTGGAAAGCAACTCTCTGCCTAAATCAGAGGGCAAGGCGCAGCGCGTGCAGGATCTCAGAAGCTGAAACTGTTTCTTTCTGGAAAATGAAGGAAGGGATGCGGAGGCATCCCTTTTTTTGTGGCTCATGGCAGAGCCCTTATATCTTCCTTGATCTGAGAAGAACGCTAACTCCATCCGAATACCAAGGCACTTCATGAGATGGCATGCTTGCTGTGGGCGAAAGGAAAACCAGAAGCCCTGGCTGACATAATCCTGATGCCCTTACCACGCTCGGTTTTATCAGTCAGATGGTCTCTTATTTAGCCAAGAGACAAGTTTCGCCGATAGCAAGGTGAGCAGGGTTGTAAAATCAACTGTTCTTTTTGTTTTTCTGCGACTTAGACTTCGGTTTCAACTTTTTACCGCCGTTCCCGTTCCCAAGGCCTTTCTCCATGGTGGCGCGTTTAAAGCCGTAATCAAGCAGTCTGGCTGTTTCCACCTGACGGCTCACGGAATTTTGCGCTCCCAGCACCACGGCCAGCAAACGGGTGTCCCCGCGTTTGGCCGTGGCCGTGATATTGTATCCCGACGCACAGACAAAACCGGTCTTCAGTCCATCCGCACCCTTGTACGTCCGCAGCAGAGAATTGGCGTTGCGGTGCGTGGCGCCATGATATGTGTGTGTGGTCATGGAATGGATGGACAGGGATTCCGGAAAGCGGCGCAGATAGCTCATGGACAATTTGGCGATATCCCTGGCCGTGGACAGCTGTCCGTGTGCAGGCAGGCCATTGGGATTTTTGAAGCGGCTGCTGGACATGCCTATTTTTTTCGCTTTGGCGTTCATCCGCGATACAAATCTGGAAGAGTCGCCCTTGCCCATATATTCGGCCACGGCCACACAGGCGTTGTTGGCCGAGACCACGCTGATGCCCTTGATCAGCTCCCGCAGGGGCACTTTTTCCCCGCGTTTCAGGCTCATGCGCGAGCCGCCGGTTCTGATGGCCCTGTCACTGATGGGAATGGCCGTGACGGGTGTGATCTTTCCCTGTGCCATGGCCTCACGCACAAGATACAGAGTCAGAACCTTGGTGATGGAAGCCGGAGCGATGGGCGTGTCCGGATTCTGTTCGTAGTAGATTTTTCCGTTGCTCATGTTGACCAGAAAGGCTGCTTTGACATTCAGGTGCAGATCCTTGTTCGTCTTTTTGGAATGTATCTTCGCTGCAGACGCTTTCTTTTTCTTCAGTCGCTGGGTCGTGATCGGTTTTTTCAGCGCCTTTCGGTCTACCTTCCCGGTAATGCCTTTGGCATCGGCCTGCGAGAGTTTCTTGCCCGTTGCCGCTGTTTTGGAACCCTTCGGTGTCCTTGTTTCTTGAGAATTTCCAGACCCTGCCGGATTGGCCTTCTGGACAGTCTTACTGTCCTTGCCGGGAGTCTTCGCCGCCTTGGGCTCCTGCTTGGCTGCTTTCAGTTTTCTTTGAGCGGGTTGTGTGTCTTTCTTTGATACCTTTGAATTCTTCTGGACAGATTGAGTATCTTTCTGAGGCGTTTTGGTCGCTTTGGACTCTTGTCTGGGTACTTCAGAGCCCTTCTGTGCAGCTTTGGGGCCTTTTTTGGATGTATTTGGATGTTTCTGGGTGATTTTTGCATCTTTTTGAGATGCCTTCGGAGCCTTCTGAACAGTTTTGGCGTTCTTTTGTGATGTCTTGGGAGTCTGGGCGGCCTTGGGGGCTTTCTGCGGGGCTTTGTCAGCCTTTTTCTTTCCACTTTTGGATGAAGACTTTGCTGCGGAAGTCTTCTTTTTCTCTTCTGGCGGCTTGCCCGGTTTCGGTGCGACGGAGCTTCGAAAGCTGTGTTTCTGCTCGGAGGCCATGACCGTTCCTTCCGGGATGGCCAGTGTCCAGCTCACTCCAAGAACGAGCAGCCACATGAACATCTTGAACAATTTCGTTTCTTTCATCTGTTTGCCGGTGAGGGTTTCAGATTCGGGCTTGGCAGGACGGAGGCACTCAGCCTTTTTCTCTGGCGATGCGGACGATGCGTCGCATCTGCCGGCAGAGTCCCATGAGCTGGTTGTACTCGTTCAGTCGCGGATTGACCCGGTTCAGGAAGCGTTTGATGGACAACATGAAGTAGTCGGGGTTGTCGGGCTTGAGGTAGTCGATGTCCAGCAGCGTCTCGCGGAGCTGATCGAAGAGAATCTGGCGCTCGTCATGGTTGATGTGGCGCTCCTTGGGATATCCGGCTATCTTGAAGGGTTTGGTCAGGGATTTCTTGAAGCATTCGTACAGTACCACCATCACGGCCTGGCTCAGGTTCAGGGAGGTCAGCCCGCCGGCGGTGGGGATGGTCAGCAGATGGGAACACAAGTCGGTTTCCTCGTTGGTCAGCCCTTTGTCTTCCGGCCCGAAAACCAGGGCGACGCTGGCTCCGTCGTTGCACTGAGCGATAATCTGCGGAGCGGCTTCCTCGGACGTCTGAATGGACTTGCGCCATCCGCCCGTCCGGGCCGTGGTGCCGTAGGAAACGGAGAAGGGAGCGAGCGCCTCGGACAGCGTGGGGACGATGCTTACAGACTCCAGCAGATGCCGGGCGTGATGGGTGGCCAGGGGCAGGGCTTTTTCCAGGTCCCATTTCCACGGATCGACGAGGATGATCCGGGAGCATCCCATGTTCATGCAGGCGCGGGCCACGGAACCGATATTCTCCGGATATTTAGGACGAAACAGTACGACGGCGATATGGTGCAGCATGAATGGTCCTGAAAATCGGCGCATTGAAAGACCGCGTGGGCGGCCGGAGCCGGGATATCCCGTTTCCGGGCCGTCCGTATCCGCGAACGGCGGCGTTGTCATCCGTTATGCTCGGCTCTCGGAAGCGGACAGCTCGTCGCACATGGATGGAGACACTTCCTCCGAAACGAGGAGAGTGCGGACTCAGTAGCGGGAGGTCAGATACGCGTGCTCCCGTGCTAGGTAGTTTTGCACATAGTCCGTCACGCCGTCCTCCAGAGACCGGAAGCGGACGTCGCAGCCGCGCACGCCCAGTTTGGTCAGGTCCGCGCAGGTATAATACTGATACTTATCCCGCAGGAATTCCGGCATGTCGATGTATTCGATGACCGGCTCCAGATCCATGGCCGCGAACACGGCCCGGGCCAGATCGTTCCAGGTCCGGGCCTGACCCGTTCCCACGTTGAAAATCCCGCCCACGCCAGGATTTTCGAGCAGCCAGCCGATGATCCGCACGCAGTCCTTGATGTACACAAAGTCCCGGCGCTGCTCGCCGTCGGCGTATTCCGCACGGTAGGACCTGAAGAGTTTCAGCCGCCCAGTCTGCCCGATCTGGATGAAAGCCTTGCAGACCACCGAGCGCA
Source organism: Desulfomicrobium orale DSM 12838 (assembly GCF_001553625.1). Taxonomy (GTDB): domain Bacteria; phylum Desulfobacterota; class Desulfovibrionia; order Desulfovibrionales; family Desulfomicrobiaceae; genus Desulfomicrobium; species Desulfomicrobium orale. The sequence goes on along the minus strand of NZ_CP014230.1, from coordinate 2,262,582 downwards.
TGTCTTCCTTGTGGTATTCGTTGGGACCGAACACGTTGAAGAACTTGAGTCCGGCCACGCTGTCCAGCAGCCCTTCCCCTTGCACCCACAGGTCAAACAGATGCTTGGAGTAGCCGTACATGTTCAGCGGTTGCAGGCTGTCCAGAGCCTCGTCGGAATCGTCGAACCCGCGGCCGCCGTCTCCGTAAGTGGCGGCGGAGCTGGCGTAGATGAACCGGGCGTTGCGCTCCAGAGCGAAGCGGCACATGGCTTTGGAGTATTCCAGATTGTTGCGGATCAGATAATCGCAGTCGGGCTCCGTGGTGGCGGAGCAGGCGCCGAGATGAATCACGGCCTCGATGCGGTCTTCCATGTAACGGGTTCTGGCCAGGGCCGGAAATTCGTCCTTGTGGATGTAGCGATGGTACGCAAGCCCGACCAGATTGCGCCATTTGGCGGTGGACGCCAGATTGTCCACCACGATGATGTCCCGGCGGCCCTGCCGGTTCAGTTCCCAGATCATGGCGCTGCCGATGAAGCCCGCGCCGCCGGTGATGACGATCATGATTCCCCCGTTGTTTCAGCGCGTTGCCGTAGCCGGAAACCGTTTTTCCGGCAAGCCGCCCGAACATCCGGCTTGGTTTTTACGTTGTCTTTGGATATTCAGAATTCCTTCAATCATTATGTTTCCGAGGAGCTTTCATGCTCGCCATTTTGAACTACGAAGCCGGAAATCTGACCAGCGTCAGGCGCGCCCTGGATTCTCTGGGTATTCCCTGCATGGTCACGGCGGACCATGACGTCATCGCCCGCAGCCAGGGGATCATTTTTCCCGGTGTGGGCGCGGCCGGATCGGCCATGGAACATCTGCGCCGGTCCGGCATGGCGGACGCCATTCTCCGCGAAATCGGCCGGAACAAGCCCATGCTTGGCATCTGTCTGGGCTGTCAGATCCTGCTGGATCACAGTCCTGAAAACGATACCCGGACGCTGGGCGTCATCTCCGGCCAATGCGGCATGTTCACGCCGGACCTGTCCGATGAGAACGGCGAGCCCATCAACATCCCGCACATGGGCTGGAACACGGTCCGCCTGCATCGGGACTGCCGCCTTTTCGACGGCATCGACCCGGAAAGCGAGTTCTATTTCGTGCACAGCTATTATCCCATCCCGGCCCGGGAGTACGTGATCGGCACCACCGGTTACGGGCTGGAGTTCTGCTCCGTCCACGGCCGCGACGGTCTGTGGGCCACCCAGTTTCATCCGGAAAAAAGCGGGCGGCCGGGGCTTAAGATGCTTGCCAATTTCTATGCGTATTGCCGGGAGACGGCCCATGCTCAGTAAGCGCGTCATTCCCTGCCTGGACGTCCGGGACGGCAAGCTGACCAAGGGTGTCAGATTTCAGGGCAATGTGGATATCGGCGACCCGGTGGACACGGCCCGGCGCTACTACGAGGAAGGGGCCGACGAGATCGTGTTTTACGACATCACCGCGTCCCACGAGGGCCGGGGCATCATGCTCAGGGTGGTGGAAAAGGTGGCCGGGCAGATTTTCATCCCCTTTTCCGTGGGCGGGGGGATCTCCACGCTGGCCGACATGCGCGATGTGCTGCTGGCCGGAGCGGAGAAAATTTCGGTCAATTCCGCCGCCGTGAAAAGGCCGGAAATCATCGCTGAGGGCGCGGCGGCCTTCGGCTCCCAGTGCATCGTGGTCGGCATGGATGTGCTGCGCGTGCCGCGCACCGATGCCATCCCCTCGGGCTACGAGATCGTCATCCACGGCGGCCGCAAGCGTACGGGCATGGACGCCCTGTGGTGGGCGAAGGAAGCGGAGCATCTGGGCGCGGGCGAGCTGTGCGTCAACTCCATCGACGCCGACGGCACCAAAGACGGCTACGAGCTGACCCTGACCCGGCTCATCGCCGACCATGTGCGCGTGCCGGTCATCGCTTCGGGAGGCGCGGGCAGCCCGCAGCATATGGTCGAGGCCGTGACTGAAGGCCGGGCCTCGGCCGCGCTCATCGCGTCCATCGTGCATTACGGGAACCACACCATCGTGGAACTGAAAGACCATATGGCCCGGAGCGGCGTGCGGGTCCGGCGTGTCTGGTGACGCGCTTCGCCGGGAACATCAACCTTCAACAGCGAACATTCCTCGCAAGGAGCGATTCCCATGCCCAAGAAGCTGCTGTGCACGCTGAGTGAAGATCCCCACATGTTCAATGGATTGCGCTTCCTGTGTCATTTTTTCCGGCACAAGGAAGACATGGACCTGACTCTTCTGGGTCTTGCCGCACCGGACAGTCCGTACTGTCTGTGGCGGTCCGGGAACAGGGACGGCGACCGCCCCCTGGAGACGGACCGCAACTGGCAGACAGCCAGAGACGAGGCCGTGAGCATGCTGGTGCGGGAAGGGTTCACGCCGGAGCAGATCAGGGTCAAGAGCAGCGGCAATATGTTGTGCCGCATTGAGGACATCGAACAGGAAATCGGTCAGGATAACTATGACGCCGTGGTCATGGGTCGGCGGGGGCTGGGCCGGCTGAAGGATTTCTTTCAGAAGAGCCTGTCCCGCAGGTTGCTGGAACTCAGTCCCGATGCGCCGCTGATGCTCTGCCGCAAACCTGATGTGAACCGGGAAAACGTCCTGCTGTGCGTGGATGGTTCCGGATCGTCCATGCGCATGACCGGATTCGTGGCCGACATGCTGCAAAAGGAATCGCATCTGGTCACCCTGTGCAACGTCATCCGCGATACCGATGACGACCGGAAAAAGAGTACGGAAATCTTCGAGCGGTGCGAGGCGCTCATGGCCGAGAAGGGTTTTGGTTCTGACCGGCTCCGGTACATGATCTATCCCTCGGACTATGCCCCCCGCGCTGTTCTGGACAACGCTCACTGGGGCAAGTTCGCCATGGTGGCGGTGGGCGCTTCCACAGGGAAAAGTTTTCTGGCCGGGTCCGTGAGCAATTATCTGTTCAACGAACTGTCCGGCGCGGTACTCTGGATACATCCCTGATCATTTGCGAATGGGATACCCGGAGAATCGGCCGTTCGGAAATGATCGCGCCCGGCCTCTGGCCGGATTGCGGCTCCGGACTGTTTATGGCTGTTGTCCATTGTAACTGGGGTTCTTCCACTTTGTGGCTTTCTCTGCCGGGAACTCCACAGCGTAGAAGACGACCCTCCCACTGACGTTAGTAAAGAATGATGACGGAATTCATGCACGGAGCCGGTGAGGATCTCCGGCCGAGCAAGTCCCAGCGCAAGCGGGACATGCTCGCTTTGCAGGAGCTGGGCAGACGCCTTCTGGAACTGTCGCCGGAACGGATCGCCCGCATGGATCTACCCGACGATCTGGCCGAGGCCGTGGCTTTTTACCACACCCTGAAAGACAAGGAAGCCCGGCGCCGTCAGGTGCAGTTCATCGGCGTGGTCATGCGCGGGCTCGATCCCGAGCCTATCCGCCAGGCTCTGGACGCTCTGGATCAGATCCGTTTTCAGCACACGGACGATTTTCATCAGCTTGAGGAGTGGCGGGATGCCCTGGTGGCCGGTGACCAGGCCGCACTGGAAGAAGTGACCCGCCGGTTTGATCTGGATGCGCGGCAGGTAGAGCGGATGGCCGCACGGGCCGCTGCCGAGAGGGCGGCCGGAAAGCCGTCCCGCGAGGGCCGTGCGTTGTTCCGGCTGCTCCGGCAGGCTCTGGAAAAGGAGAAGGGCGGCGCGTAGGGCGGCACTTATTGTTTACGCCGGGGGCCCCGGATTTCACTCCGATGCCGGCGGCCGTTGCAGGCTGATGCGTCCGATTTTTCCGGCCCGGAGTTCGTTCAGCAGGATTCCCGCCGCCCTGTCCAGATCCACCTCGCCACCCCGGACCAGGCAGCCCCGCTTCTGTCCCACCGTACGCACAAGAGCCGTCCCGGCCTCGGGCCCTGCTTCGGGCAGTTCCGCCAGAGAGTATCGCTCCCGGAGCAGGGCGGGATATTCCTCCAGCAGATAGGCCGCCACTCCCACCGCCACTTCCGCATTATCCATGGCCGTCTCGCGCACGGCTCCGCTTCCGGCCAGCATGTAAGAGGCCTGGGCATCCCCGATTTTGGGCCACAGTACGCCGGGCGTATCGTACAGAGTGATCTCGTCGCTCAGGTGCACGCGCTTCTGCTTGGTGGTAATGGCGGCCTGATTGGCGGCCCGCGCCACCTTCCGGCCCACCAGAGTGTTCATCAGCGTGGATTTGCCCACATTGGGGATGCCCACGATCAGGCAGTTGAGCGGCTGCATGAGCAGGTTCCGTCTGGGGCCTATCCGGGTCAGCAGAGAAATGATCTCCCGGCAGTCCTTGGGATTGGTACCCACAATTTCCAGGGGTTCGGCTCCGGTGAGACGGTAGTGCTTTTTCCAGGCCTCCGTGACCGCCGGGTCGGCCAGGTCGGACTTGTTCAGCACTTTGAGGCAGGGCCGGTCCCCGCGCAGTTCGGCCAGCATGGGGTTTTCGCTGTAGCCGGGCAGACGGGCGTCCAGCACTTCGATGACCACGTCCACCTTGCCCATGATCTGGGCGATCTGCTTTCTGGCCCGGTGCATGTGCCCGGGAAACCACTGGATGGACATTCACGCCCTCCCAGCAGGAAGCAACCCTTCCTGAACGAGCAGAGCCGTGGGATCCGGATCCCGGCCCCGGAACAGGCGGAAAACCTCAAGAGGATGTCGGCTGCCGCCCAGAGCCAGAATCGTGTTCCGGAAGCGGCGGCCCAGGGCGGGATCGATGCCCCCCGCTTCCGTGAAGGAGGCAAAAGCGTCGGCGCTGAGCACCTCGGCCCATTTGTAGCTGTAATATCCGGCGGCATAGCCTCCGGCGAAAATATGTGAAAAGGCGCAGAGGGAAGCATCTTCCGGCAGCGGGGGCAACGGCAGGATTTCCTGGGCGATGCGGGCGGCCGTCTCCAGCGGGTGCAGTCCCTGGGGGCCGGAAGTATGCAGAGCCAGATCCGTCAGGGCGAAGACCACCTGGCGCAGGGTGTTGGACCCGGCCCTGAAGGTCCGGGCGGCGAGCAGTCTGTCCATGATTTCCTCGGCCAGGGGTTCCCCGGTACGGTAGTGGCGTGCCAGCCGGACCAGAACCGGACGGTGGGAACACCAGTTTTCCATGAACTGGCTGGGCAGCTCCACCGCGTCCCATTCCACCCGCGAGATGCCGGACACGAACCCGTGGGTGACCGTGGTCAGCATGTGCTGCAGGGCGTGTCCGAATTCGTGGAAAAGGGTGATCACTTCCTGAAAGCTCATGAGAGACGGGGTTTGTTCCAGGCCGGGGCGTTGGTTGCAGTTCAGCCAGGCCACGGGTTTGCGCCACATCCGGCCGGGAGCCGCGCAGGCCGCGCTGCGGCCGCACAGTTCGCCCATCCAGGCTCCGCCGCGTTTCTCTTCGGGTCTGGCATAGGGGTCCAGATAAAATCCGGCGATTTCTTCCCCCTTGTCGTCGCTCACGGCGTAATAGGCGACATCCTCGTTCCAGACGGGCCGGTCGGCCGGCGCGATGTGTATGCCGAACAGTTCCCGGGCCAGCTCGAACATGCCCTCGAGGACGGCGGGCAGGGGGAAATAGGGGCGCAGCATGTCGTCATGCAGTCCGAAGCGCTGTTCCTTCAGGCGTTCGGCCCAGTACATGACGTCCCAAGGCATGATTTCTTCGGCCTGACCGTTGGCGGCTGCCAGATCGCTCAGGTCGATGAGGTCGCCAAGCGCAGCGTCAGTGGCCGCATCTTTCAAGGTGTGCAGGAGCTTCTCCACGCTGGCCACGGAAGGAGCCATCTTGCGGGCCAGACTCATGTCCGCGAAATCGGCAAATCCGAGCAGTACGGCCATTTCCACACGCAGAGAGAGAATGCGCCGGATCAGGGGCAGATTGTCCCGGTCGCCGCTGGAGGCTCTGGTGATGTAGGCCTTGTATACGGTTTCGCGCAGGTCGCGGCGGGAGGAATGCTGCATGAAGGACAGGAAGGACGGCATGTCCAGAGTGATGGTCCACGGCCCGTCTTCAGCGGTGGCCTCCCTGCCCCGCGCCCGGGACATGGCCGCGGCCAGCTGGCGGGAGGCCTCGGGCAGTCCGGCCGCATCGTGCGGCTGAACGAGGGTCAGGGCATAGGACTGTGTGGCATCCAGTACGTTGTTGGCAAATTCCGTGGACAGGGCGGCCAGTTCCCGGCTGATGGCCGAAAAACGCTCCCGCTTTTCAGGGGGGAGAGCCACGCCGCCCAGTTCCGCGTCGCGGATGAGCAGGGTGATGGTCCGTTGCAAGGCATTGCTGAAACCTGAAAACTCCGGCGCATCCCTCAGGGCCAGCAGAGCGGAGTAGATGGGTCTGCTCTGGCCCAGCAGATTGAAGAAATCCACGACCAGCGGCTGGGCCTCGGCATAGGCTTGGCGCAGGGCCGGGCTGTTGCGCACGTTGTGCATGTGCGTGATCAGGGACCAGACGCGGGTCACACGGTCCGTCAGGCGTTCCAGCGGTACGAGGAGGGCGGGCCAGGTCCGGGGGGCGAGGGCTTCCAGCCGGGCCTGTTCGGTCTGGCTCAGAGCGACGGCCCGGCGCACGGCGGCGAGTACGTGACCGGGTTCGATGTCCCGGAAGTCGGGGAAGTCTTCCCAGTCCAGCAAAGGATTCAGGTCGGTCATGGCTATGGCGGCACGGATGCCGGCGGAGCGGAAAGGGCGGCCTGCCGCCCGCGGGCCGCTCCGGGAAACGCTGGCCGGAATCAGTTTCCGGCGTTCAGTTCGGTCTGCACCTGCTGGATCAGTTCCTTGGCCCGCATGAGCTTGTCCTGCTGTTCCGGGGATTCGAGCTGCGTGGACATGTACGATGTCTTCTGACTCATCTCCTGCAGAATGCTGCTCAGCAGGGCGGCTCTGGTTTTGGCGGGCAGGGCTTCCAGGTCGGCGACTTTTGTCTCCATGGTGCCGATCTTCGTATCCAGAGTGGTGATAGTGCTCTTGATGGCGCTCAGGTCCTGAACCTGCATGGTCAGAGCCTTGAGATTCCGGTTCAGATGCAGGAAAAATCCCAGCAGAAGAATGATGGCGGCCGCGGAGAAAAACAGGGCGATTCTGCTCATGTCCCGCCCGGCGGCGCCCGTCTCGGGTTCAGGCGGACACGGCGCGTCGCCGGATTCCGGCGTATCGGCCGCCTCGGGGGCATAGGCAAGCCGGGCCTCCACTTCCGCGTCGGTCAGCCCCTGGGGGCGAGTCAGGGACTGAGCCAGCCCGGACAGATCCACCGCCGGTTCCTCAGGCATTTCCACAGGCTCTTCCGGCAGGATTTCCGTCTCTTCCTGAATCGGGACGACTTCGGCCAGAGGGGCTTTCTTGTTCTTGCGGCCGGGAGTGATTTTTTTGGCTGCGCTCAAAGTTTCCTCCATCAGAGTTGGGTCAGGGAACGGATGCCCACGGCTTTCCGGACTTCCTCCAGAAAGGGGCGGCTCTGGGCGCGGGCTTTTTCCGCGCCTTGCAGCAGTGTTTTTTCGACGAATTCCGGATTTTGGACAAGCTCGGCGTACTTTTCTCTGGGCTCCGCCAACTGGGCGTTGACCGCCTCGAACAGGGCCTGCTTGACATGCCCCCAGCCGATGCCCTCTGCGAAGCGCGCGCGCATGTCCTCCACCTGTTCGGGGGTGGAAAAAGCCCGGTACATGTCGAAAAGCGGGCAGTTTTCTGTGCTTTTGGGCTCTTCCGGGGCCTGGGAGTTGGTCACGATTTTCATGATCATCTTGCGCAGGCTGTTTTCCGGGGCGAAAAGCGGAATGTAGTTGTTGTAGCTCTTGCTCATCTTGCGTCCGTCCAGCCCGGCCAGCACGGACGAGGATTCGTCCACGCGGGCCTCGGGCAGAACGAAGAGCTCGCCGAAATGGTGGTTGAAACGCTGGGCGATGTCGCGGGCCATTTCCAGGTGCTGGATCTGGTCCCGGCCCACGGGCACGATATTGGCCCGGAACATGAGGATGTCGGCGGCCATGAGGATGGGGTAGGAATAAAGTCCCATGGTCACGCCCTTGTCCGGATCGTCGGCCTCGTTCTCCTGGACGGCGGCTTTGTAGGCGTGAGCCCTGTTCATCAGCCCCTTGGCCGTCATGCAGGTCAGAATCCAGGTCAGCTCGGGAATTTCCGGGATATCGGACTGCCGGTAGAAGATGCTTTTTTCCGTATCCAGCCCCAGAGCCAGCCATGTTGCGGCCACCTCCAGCCGGGAGCGGTGCACCAGCGCCGGGTCGTGGCATTTGATCAGGGCATGCAGGTCGGCCAGAAAATAGTAGGAGCTGACGTCGGCGTCCCGGCTGGCCTCGATGGCCGGGCGGATGGCGCCTGCGTAGTTGCCCAGATGCGGAGTGCCGGTGGTCGTGATGCCGGTCAGAACTGTTGTTTTGGACATAAGGACCTTACAGGAGAGGATTGACGATGGAAGTTCGCACAAAATCGCTGACCGGAGATAAAACCCATTCCAGAATCCCCGCTACGGCGAACGCGAGCAGAATGAGAAATCCGTACGGCTCCAGGCGCATGAAGCTCGCGCCGAGGGAGGGCGGCAGCAGGCAGGCCAGAATCTTGCTGCCGTCCAGCGGCGGAATGGGCAGCAGGTTGAAGACGCCCAGTATCGCGTTGATGAAAATGCCGGCCATGGCGATGTTGATGGCCGGGTACAGAAAGTACGCCCATGAAGCGGCTCCGGGGTTGCGGGCCGCCAGTGCCAGCAGTTTCAGAATCACGGCGAAAAGGAGCATGACGCCGAAATTGGCCATCGGCCCGGCCAGGGAAACGTAAAGAATATCCCTTCGGGGGTTGCGGTAGTACGCGGGATTGATGGGCACGGGTTTGGCCCAGCCGATCATCCGGGTCAGGATCAGAGTCAGGGTGCCCAGCGGATCCAGATGCTTCAGAGGGTTCAGGGTCAGCCGTCCGGCATTTTTGGCCGTGGGGTCGCCCAGCAGGTAGGAAACATAGCCGTGGGCCACCTCGTGGCAGGTGATGCCGAAGATGAACGGGATGGCCACGATGGACAGGTGCTGAATGGTCTGGCTGAAATCGAACATGGCCTGTAGCGGCTAGCACGAAGCCCTGTGGGCGGCAACTTTTTTGACCCGCCGGATCAGCTCCAGCGGGTGTAAAGGTCGTGAGGCAGCCGCAATTGTTCCAGAATGCGCCCGGCGAACTGGTCCAGCAGATCTTCGAGATTCCGAGGACGGTGGTAAAAACCCGGGCAGGGCGGCATGATCACGGCACCGGCCCGGTGGGCCCGGAGCATGTTCCGGAGATGGATTTCATTCAGCGGAGTTTCGCGGGGCACCAGGATCAGGGGACGGCGCTCCTTCAGGGTGACGTCTGCGGCCCGGTGCAGCAGGTTGGTCCCGACTCCGCTGGCGATGGCCGCCAGGCTGGACATGGAACACGGACAGACGATCATTCCCGTATGGAACCAGGAGCCGCTGGCCGGTGCGGCACCCAGATGGTCGCAGTCGTGCAGGACATGAAAGCAGTTCTGGAGTTCTTGCAGGGGGATGGAAGATTCGTGGCGCAGCACTTCTCTGGCCCCACCGGAAATGATGCCATGCAGCTCCACGCCGTCGGCAGCCCTGAGGGCGCGAGCCAGATGGAACGCGTATTCCACGCCGCTCGCTCCGGAAACACCGAGGATGACGCGCCGGGCCGTTTTTTTCTGGTGAATGTCGTCCATGATCCTCCCGGATAGCCGTTGTCTGCCGGTGGGGCGTTTTGGGAAGCGCTCCGTTCAGGGAATCGGAACCCACGGCTAGCGTATGGCGGGCCCGCTTGACAAGGCTGTCCGCCCTGCATAAGCAGGCATTCCCGTGCGCAATTAGCTCAGTTGGATAGAGCGTTAGCCTCCGGAGCTAAAGGTCGCAGGTTCGATTCCTGCATTGCGCACCATGAATTTTGGCGGGTCATGGAACTGTTTCTGTGACCCGCTTTTTTGTTGTTTCTTAAGGAAGACAAACAGACCCATCTCGGACCATGGATTGATCTTCCGGGTCAGTCTGCGATCCTGAAAAGAAGAAAATGGTCAGGTGCAGGTTATTCCGGAATGCGCAGCCGACTCAGAGCCCATACTCCCCCGGCAAGGACGAGCACGCCGAAGCAGGCGAAAGCCAGCGGAAAGCTGTAGTTTTCTCCGGCCCAGGCCAGCAGGGCGGGCACGGCTCCGGCACCGATCAGGGACGTGCACATGATGGTCAGGGAAACGCCCAGATCATTCACTGTTTTGGGACAGACCAGGGACAGCGCCGCGAATCCGGGCGGAAAGAAACAGACCACGAAGACCGGCTGCAGAGCGAGCATGGCGACACTCCACCAGAGGGGGCCGTATCCGCAGCACAGTGTGGCCATTCCCATGCCCGCCAGACAGACGGTCATCACCTTGCGGTATCCGGCGCGGCGGATGACCCGGCCCATGAACGGCAGAAAAATGATCGGAAGCAGTCGGCTGGCTCCCAGAAGCAGATTGGCGGTCCGCTGGTCGAGCCCTTTTTCTTCCACCAGAAGGGCGGGAATCAGATTGTACACGCCGATTTCCGCACCCACGGCCAGTACGAACAGCACCGTTACCCTCCAGAACGCTCCACGCCGGGCGATGTCCATGACGTTGCCCAGGGCGGGCGCCACGCCGGGGCGCCTGATTCGCGGTCCGCGCAGGGCATAAAGCAGGGCCATCCCCAGGCTGACTCCTCCCACAATCCGGAACAGAATCGGCAGGCCGCCGGAGCGCAGGCAGACTTCGGCCAGCAGCGGAGCCATGCAGAAGGCCAGATTGGGGGCCAGTTCGTGCACGGCAAAGGCCTGACTCCAGTGCGCCGAGGGTGTGATTTCGGTGATGGTCACCACGCCCGAAGGCAGATACAGGCCCGCCCCCGCACCCATGAGAAAAATCCAGGCACAGAACTGCCACAGGGACTGGCTGCCGGCCATGCCGAAAAGAGCGGTCCCGATGGCTGCCAGAGAAACGATGATGGTATTTTTGTGGCCCGCGTACCGGGACAGAAATCCCGCGCACAGCACCGACAGGCTGTACCCGGCCGACAGAAAGACAAAGATTTGCGCGGACTGGGCCAGACTCTGCCTTACCTGGACGCTGATGGGCAGAAGCAGCGGGCCGAAGATGCTCCGGGCCAGAAAGTTGTCGAAAAAAACGGCCGTGGCCAGAAACAGGGCGGGCAGGACCGGAGCGAAGGGCGGAGCCGTATGCGGGGCGGAGTGGTTCATGAATGTCCCTTAACAAGCGGAAGCAAAGACTGTATGTGTCCGGCCGGTGGAGCGGCCTTTGCTGGTACGCGCTCCCCATGGTGAAATCAACAACGGAGGAAATATCTGTGCTGCGGATTCTTTCGGTTCTGCTGCTGATTCTGGCGGGTGCGTGGGGCGCGCAGGCGTCCGAGCTGACCGACGCCATTCAGAAACGCTACGACACGCTGCAATCCTTCCGGGGATTCTTCGTCCAGACCCTGATCAACGCCTCCAGCCGGGAAACTCAGGAGCGTCTGGGCACCATCGTTTTCGTCCGGCCCCGCTTCATCCGCTGGGAGACGACGAGTCCGGAGCAGGAACTGCTGATCGTGGGCAAGGATACGGTCTGGGACTATTTCCCCGAGGAACAGACCTTGTACCGCTACACCGTGGAACAGGTGCTCGATTCCAAAACCATGATCCGTTTCCTGTCGGGCGAGGCCAATCTGAAAGAAGACTTCACTGTGGAGGACCTGGGAATGGACGGCGAATTCCGTCATCTGAAACTCATGCCCAAAGAGCCCGAGCCCAATCTGGTGGAAGGGGAGATTTGGGTCCGCCCCGGTCAGGACATACTGGAAAAGATCAAACTCACAGATTTTTTCGGCAATGTGAACGAACTGGTCCTGAGCGGGCTGGAACTGGACGTGCCTGTCGACCCCAAGGAATTCACCCTGGAGCCGCCCAAGGACGTTGAAATTCTGGATGGACCGGGCGAGTAGATGCCTGTTCCGGCGACATGCCGCCGTTTACGCCGCCATCCGGTAACGGAGGCGGAAAAAGTCCGGCCCCGGAGCGTGATGTTCCGGGGCCTCGCGTTTCCGGCACGATATCCTGAAAACAAAACCCGGCGCGGACTATCCGCGACACAACGCATGTTCAGGAGGTTTTTTCATGGACAAGAAGACCGTTCTCGACGCTTTCATGTTCCGCCACGCCTGCAAGGAATTTGATCCCGACGCAAAAATTCCGGAAGAGGACTTTCTGTTCATTCTGGAAGCGGCCCGCCTGTCCCCAAGCTCTTTCGGATTCGAGCCCTGGAAGTTTCAGGTGGTTCAGGACATGACGCTGCGCGGGAAACTCCTGCCCCATACCTGGGGCGGCCGGAAACAGATTCCCACGGCCAGCCATTTTCTGGTCTGCCTGGCCATGAAGACTCCGCTGCTGCGGCACGACAGCTCCCGTATCGCGGATTTCATGCGCCGGGTGCAGAATCTGTCCGAGGACGCGATCGCCGCACGGACGGAATACTTCGCCAACTTTCAGAAGACGGACTTCCATCTTCTGGACAACGATCGGGCCATGTTCGACTGGGCCTGCAAACAGTGCTATATCGCCCAGGCCAACATGATGACCGCTGCGGCGCTGATCGGCATTGATTCCTGCCCCATCGAGGGGTTTGTCCGGGAAAAGGTGGATGAAGTTCTGACCGCCGACTTCGGCATGAATCCGGAGGAATACGGTGTGGCCTACATGCTGGCTTTCGGATACCGGATCAAGCAGCCCAAGCCCAAAACGCGTCAGGCTCTGGACGACATACTGCGCTGGTTCTGATCATTTCACCGCCCTCTGGACTTTCTTCAGAGGGCGTTCAGATTCTCATCCCGAACGGACCTTCCAGCGCTCCAGCAGCGTGTTCCCGGGGAGTTCCCAAATCTGTTCATGCAGACGCGCCATGCATTCCGCATCGTAGAGCAGTTCTTTTTTTTCCTTCTTGCTCAGGCCCTCGGGACCCGTTTTCAGCGCCTTTTCCAGTAGCTTTTCGCGGCGCTGGCGGATTTTTGGATCAAGAGAACGCGGTCCGCGCAGCAGGGTCCGGTGCAGGGCATTGACGCCGGGATCGGCGGCGGCCCTGGCAAAACCGTCTTCGGCTCGCATGCCCAGCGGCAGCCCCTGTCTGTCCTTTTCCTCCAGATATGCTTCGATATCCTGGTATTCTCCGGGCTTTTTCGTCTCTTCGGGAGTGATGAAAATCCGCAGGGCGCGGAAAAAACGGCCCACTTCGGCCCGGCTGGTCAGCATGGAGATGGGAATGGACAGCAGCAGGGAAAATATCAGCGGAGAACTCCACCAGAAGAAGACGCGGTTGATCAGAAACAGAGCCGAACCCCAGACAAAGGCCAGCAGAGTGCCGCCGCCGTGGAAGCGGAAGGCATCCCAGAAGGATGTGCCTTCATCGTCGCGTTGCTGTGTGCCCCAGCCGATGCCCATGCCGAGGAGCGTCAGGAAAACGTATTTGCTGTGAAAAAGCATGCGTACGGGCGCAAGCAGGGTGGACAGGGCCACTTCGGAGATGATGCTGCCCGTAAGGCCGAAAAAACCGCCGAACAGCCTGCGCCGCCCTTTGAGCAGAATCAGGAAAAAGGCGCAGAGTTTGGGCAGAAAAAGCACCAGCGCCGTACTGGCCAGAAGGGTGATGCCGGGCGTGGGATCCCACACCGGCCAGACCGGAAAGAGGGTTTTGCTTTGCATGAAATAATCCGGCCGGACCAGAGCCTCCAAAATGGCCTCGGTGGTGGACAGGGCCAGAAACAGAAACCAGAGCAGGGCGGAGCCGTAGCTCATGACGCCGTTCAGAAACAGAGCGCGGTGTCCGGGGAAAATGCCCCGCGTGAACACCAGGCGCAGATGTTGCAGGTTGCCTTGGCACCAGCGCCGATCCCGCTTGAGTTCGTTCAGCAGGTTGGGTGGTACTTCCTCGTAGCTTCCTTCAAGATCGTAAGCCAGCCATACGGAATACCCGGCCCGGCGCATGAGGGCCGACTCCACAAAGTCGTGGGACAGAATGTCTCCGCCCAGAGGCGGTCTGCCGGGCAGGCGGCCCAGGGCGCAGTGGCGGATGAAGGGCTGTACCCGGATGATGGCGTTATGTCCCCAGAATTGCGCGTCGCCCAGAAACCAGTGATGCAGTCCGGCCGCGTACATGGGACCATAGGCCCGGTTGGCGAACTGCTGGGCCCTGGCGATGAGGGTTTCCCGGCCGGTGCAGGCCGGAGCCGTCTGCAGGATGCCCACGTTCCGCCTGCGCTCCATGATATGGACCATACGCACCAGAATTTCTCCGGTCATGACCGAGTCGGCATCGAAGACGATCATGTAGGTGTAGTGAGCCCCGTAGCGGCGGCAGAAATCGGCCACGTTGCCGCTTTTGCGCTTCAGGTTGATCCGGCGGCGGCGGTAGAAAATATGGCCGTGCACCCCCAGGTCCGTACACAGACGGTTCCAGGCGGCCTCTTCCTGCACCCAGCGGTCGGGATCGTTCGAATCGCTCAGAATGTGGATGTCGAAGCTGTCTTCGGTCCCCAGACGTTGCAGGGATCTCCACACGGCGTAAATTCCGGCCATGATGCGTTCCGGATCTTCGTTACAGACCGGAAAAAGGATGGCGGTCTTGACGTGAGGCCGGATGGGAGCGTCTTCCTCGGTCTGGACCCGGGACACGGCGAATCGGTCGTCTTTTTTGAGCAGTGTCCAGAAACCGGCCAGGGCGGTCCAGAAGCCCAGGGATATCCAGACGAAAAGGACACAGAAGGTGAACACGATGGCCACTTCAAGCCACGTGGCTCCCTTGTGCGGCAGCAGGGTACCCATGACGCTGGCCGCCGCTATGGACGGAACCAGAACCAGCGCGAGCAGAAAAAGACGTCGGCGGGAGGCGACCTTCCGCCAAGGTTCATTCAGGAATTCACGGCTCATGACAATATTCTTTCTGGCTTGCGGCTGAAATTGCCGGATTCACACGGTGGGAAAGAAGAGATCGACCCGTTTTTCCACGCGCGCTTCTTCGTTTTGAATCGCACTCTCCGAGGCGGGAAGCACAACTTTAGGGAGGACATTAGAAACATGACGCCTCGTGTTTCCGGCCGACAGACACGCCGGAAAAAATGGTGCCCGGCCTATGGCTGATCCGCTCCCAGTGCGTACAGTCCGGCCAGCAGCAGAGCGTACAGAACCATGTCCGCATATGCGGTATTCATGATCTGGGCGGAGAAGGAATAAGCCGGACGCCAGATCCTGAGCATGGCCCGCACCCATGGGCGGCGGTCCATTTCCTCAGGCTTCATGTGCGATCTGGACAAGGGTGGCGCGGGCATGGCCGCCATGTCCAGCTTCCTTTCCCTGAGGCGGGAATACAGAATACGCATGCTCCTGGCTTCGATCCGGGTCATGTCTCCGGGATCGCTGGCCAGAAGATGCAGAGTCTCCAGAGCCAGCTCGTGCCGGACGCGTTCAGGCAGGGGTAGATGGCGCAGGTACATCGAGATGCGGCGGCCGACGGATTCCAGCCGGGCTTCCAGTTCGGCGGATGATGCTTCACCATGCACCCCGGTATCGGAGAATGGCCTTGAAATCATAGTTTGACGGCGTACGTCCAGGTTTCGGTAAGCGGGGTGATGCCATGAAGCAGAGTGGCCCGCATCTCCACGAGTGGACGCTTGTCCGGCAGCACCATGGATAGGGGAGAAGCGGCGTCCGGTTCGACCTCAAAGACCAGCCGCCATGTCCCGGTGATAGCATTGCGGTATACACGCTTGTCGCGGAGTTTTCCACCGGTGCCGATCCAGACATTGGCATCGAGAGCCGCGTCGTCGGGCAGGTCGTCCAGCTTGCCGCCCTCAAACTCCAGAACAAATTTGTGTGAATTGGCCTTTTTTCCCACACCCGTTCGCGTGAACAGAACCCGGCCTTCGGGAGAAGCCACTTTTTTGGGCGCGCACCAGCGGATTCTGTAGGAAAACGGCAGGGACTCGCCCGGTTTCGGCAGGGTGTCCGGGGTCCAGAAGGTGACGATGTTGTCGTGGATTTCCTCCGGGGAAGGAATCTGAACCAGATGCAGATGCCCCGCCCCCCAGCTGCTGTTCTTGGGTTCAATCCATACGCTGGGTCGCAGATGGTAACGGGCTTCGAGATCAAGATAATTTTCGTACTCCGTATCCCGCTGCATGAGCCCCATGCCTTTGATATTGGACGCTTTGAAGGCGTTCACTGCCAGGGTTTTGGGATTTTGCAGGGGTCTCCATATCCATTCTTCGTTTTCAAATCTGGCCATGAGCCCGTCCGAGTCGTGCACCTCCGGGCGGAAGTCGTTCATGAGGCGGGGATTGGAGTTTTCCCCGAACACGAACATGCTGGTCAGGGGGGCGATACCCAGTTTCTTCACGGGTTCCCGAAGAAAAAGGACCGAGTCCACATCAATAACGGTTTCCGACCCGGGCGTGGCCTCGAACTTGAACGCCCCGGTCACCCGCCGGGAGTCGAGGAGGGCGTAAATGGTAATGCTCTTGTCTTTCTTGCCCGGTTTGACGATCCAGAACTCCTTGAAAAAAGGAAATTCCTCTCCTGTGGACTCGGCCGTATCAATGGCCAGGCCACGGGCGGACAGACCGTATAACTGGCCTTTGGCCACGGCCCGGAAGTAGCTCGCGCCGAGAAAGACCAGGAATTCGTCCAGATAGCTCTTCTTGTTGATGGCGGCGTGGATACGAAATCCCGCATATCCCATGTTCTGGGGAATCTGATCCGCAAAGGTGTTGCGGCCGTAGTTGAAGGCCGAAGTATCAAAGGGGAGCCTGGTTACTTTGCCGGAGTCGACGATATTGATGGCCACAGTCTGATCGTAGAAAAGACCGGGATGAAAAAACTGCAGTTCGAAGGGCAGCTTGTCGCCGCGCCAGAGGCTTTTGTCCGGCACGAAACGGATGTCCCGCCAATCGTCATAGGAGATGGACTTGAGGACAGCCGGAATCTGACCTTTGTTGTCCACAAAGGGCGCGGCCGCCAGATTTCTGGCCAGAGTTTCCACATCCTGCATGCCAAAGGCCGCGGGTTTGGCCAGCGCTACGGAAGGGCAAAGAAAAAATGCCATGACTGCCAAACAGACCCACAGTCCAGGCCATTTTCCATACATCAATACAAGCTCCTCTGAAGTTGGTATCATGATCACCCAGCAAATTCTGGTTGTTTCCCCTTGTGCTTTTCAAGATGGTCCGTCAAGGGCGGGCCGCAGCATCCAAATTGGACAGTTGTCCGGCTCCGGAACGCAGTCCCGCATTTTGTCGATGCCCGACCCTTGTCATTGCCCGGATGAACGGATAAGAGCCCTCAGCTTTGACGCATGAAATTACAAAACAGGGAAGGGATCTGTTCTTTATGGCCAAGGAAGAGTCTATTGAAGTCGAGGGAGTTGTCGAGGAAGCCATGCCCAACGCCATGTTCCTGGTCCGGCTGGAAAACGGGCATCAGGTGCTGGGTCATATTTCCGGCAAGATGCGTAAATTCTACATCCGCATCCTGCCTGGAGACCGGGTCAAGGTGGAACTCTCCCCCTATGACCTGACCCGCGGACGCATCACCTACCGCTTCAAGTAAACATCCCCGCTTTTTTCCGGCGGCATGCGCCAAGGGCGTGTGCCGTTTTTCCGTATGCCTCCTTGTTTTGTCTGCTTCTGGCCATAACCCGGCTCAAAGCGTAGTCCGGGAGAATCGCTTGGAACCCGGCGGGGTTCATGAACGCCCCAGCCCGGACTTGGCCCATTCCGGAAGAAAAGTCAGCCTTTGAATTCTCCGCATGACGGAAATCGACCTGCATACTCACTCCACGGCTTCCGACGGCAGCTTCACACCAGCCGAACTGGTGGCGGAAGCTGTCCGCCTGCGCCTCAAGGCTCTGGCCCTGACCGATCACGATACCATTCTCGGTCTGCCCGAGGCCCGGGTGGCCGGGCAGCGGCTTGGCCTGGAACTGATCGGCGGCTGTGAGCTGAGCGTCTCCTGCGATCATGGCAGCATGCATCTGCTCGGCCTGTGGATACCCGGGGAGCCAGCCGTACTGGGCCCGGCTCTGGCCCGGCTGGCCGAACTGCGTATCGCCCGCAACAAGGCCATCGTCCATAATCTGAACCGCCACGGCATCGATCTGACTTACGCCGAGCTGGAAGAAGCGGCCGGCGGCGGGTCCGTGGGCAGGCCGCATATCGCCGAAATGCTGGTCCGCAAAAATGTGGTTCGCAGCCTGAACGAAGCTTTTCACAGCTGGCTACGGCCAGGTACCAAGGGCTATGCGCCCAAGGAAAAGCTCACTCCCGGACAGGCCATGGAGCTCCTGAGGGCGGAGCGGGCCACCATCGTGCTGGCTCACCCCTGCACCCTGAATCTGGACGGGAACGCCCTGGAAAGTCTGTTGCGGGACCTGAAAGATCAGGGTCTGGACGGAGTGGAGGTACACTATTCCATGCACACCCAGGGCCAGACCAACCTGTACGCCCATCTCTGCCGCAAGCTCGACCTGCTGCCCAGCGCCGGCTCGGACTTTCACGGCGCCTACAAGCCCAACATCGCCCTCGGGCGGGGCAAGGGCGGCCTGCGTGCTTCCTACGATCTGGTCCGGCGCATGAAAGAACACCGGGCCGCTCTGGGACAACCCGTGCCCGACTGATCCCATGTCCATGCCTGAATTACTGGTTCCGGCGGCGGACCCCGAAAAGCTGGACACTGCCCTGACCTACGGCGCCGACGCCGTATATCTGGGCGGAGAGGGGCTCAATCTGCGGGCCAAATCCGGCGGTTTTTCCTTTCCGGAACTGCGCCGGGCCGTGACCAGAGCCCATGATCGGCAGGTAAAGGTGTATTTCACGCTCAATCTTCTGGCTTGGGAAGAGCATCTCGCCCCGGCTGAGGAATATCTGGAACAGGCGGCCGACTCCGGCGTGGACGGCATCATCATCGCCGACCCGGGCATTCTGGACATGGCCCGGCGGCGCGTTCCGGATATTTCTGTGCATCTGTCCACCCAGGCCAATACTTCCAACTCCGCCGCCGCCCGATTCTGGCGGGATCAGGGCGTACGCCGCGTCAACCTGGCCCGTGAACTGGGTGCCGGCCGCATCCGCGCCATTGCCGAAAGCGTGAGCGGCCTGGAACTCGAAGTTTTCGTACACGGAGCCATGTGTATGGCCATATCCGGACGCTGTCTGCTCTCGGCGCATATGAACTCCCGTCCGGCGAACCAGGGTCTGTGCACCCACCCCTGCCGTTTCGACTACAGGATCACCGGCGTGCGGCTGGAGGAAAAACTGCGCCCCGGCCAAACCTCGTGGGAAATGTTCGAGGATGGAGACTACACCCGGATCATGGGCGCGGAAGACTTGTGTCTGGCGCCCTACCTGCGCTGGTTCCGGCAGACGGGCATACACAGCCTGAAGATTGAGGGGCGCATGAAAACCGCGTCCTATCTGGCCCAGGTCACGGATGTTTACCGTGCAGCCCTGGCTGACCTGGATGCGCGTACCTTCCGGCCCCGACTCTATCTGGAAGAATTACAGCAGACGGCCACCCGGCCCCTGAGCACGGGCTTCTTCACGCCCCGGCCCGCCATCCTGAAAGCCGTTTTGCCAGTCAACCGTAAGAAGCACATCGTGGCCCGGCTGCTGGAGCCTCTCGGCTCCGGCCTGTGGAGCGTGGACATCAAGCATCGTTTCACGGCCCGTCAGCCTCTGGAAATCATCCTGCCCGGCCTGCGCCGCCCCGTGCTTTCCGGTGCGGACTACGGCGTGGAAAAAGAAAACGGATCAGAAGTGGAGGCGGTTCACAGCGGCTTGCGTCTTATGCTGCGCTGCGATCACCCGGAGCTTGCTCCCGGCCTTTTCCTGCGAACCTGTCTCCCG
This sequence comes from Desulfomicrobium orale DSM 12838, assembly GCF_001553625.1. GTDB lineage: Bacteria > Desulfobacterota > Desulfovibrionia > Desulfovibrionales > Desulfomicrobiaceae > Desulfomicrobium > Desulfomicrobium orale. Next base: position 2,242,654 of record NZ_CP014230.1, on the reverse strand, counting down.
GAACAGGAAGGCGGGGCCTGAGGACCGTTTCCTTATCGGCAACAATCGCCTCCATCAAGAAATGTCGCCAGTCACATTTCGTCTGCGGCCGAATCCTCTGGAATACGAATCCCGATCGACTGCCGGCCCGCCGGATATTTTTCCGCTCCGCGCGTTTTTCATCCCGCCGGAAACGATTGACCTTCATTCGACATGTCCGGGGATTGTGCTCCGAACTTTGACGGAAGCCTGAAAAATCACTATGAGCTGGGCAACTTATGTGTTTCTGACCCCATATAGCCGGGCGCGGCCGATTCGTTGGTGAAGGCTCTGTCTCAGCCGCAAGGAGGACCGACATGATTATCAAGGACTGGATGACCAAGGACGTGATCACGGTGGATCCGGAAGCCTCCATGATGCGGGCGGCCAAACTGATGAAGGAAAAGAACATCCGCCGTCTGCCGGTGGTCGACGATAGGGGCAAGCTGGTCGGAATACTGAGCGACCGCGACGTGAAGGAAGCTTCGCCCTCCAAGGCTACCACTCTGGACGTTCATGAGCTGTACTACCTGCTGTCTGAAATCAAGGTCAAAAACATCATGACTTCAAATCCGCTGACCATCAAAGACACGGACACGGTAGTCAAATGCGCGGCCATCATGCACGACAAAAAAGTCTCCGGCCTTCCTGTGCTGAACGACAGCGGCGATATGGTCGGCATCATGACCCAGAACGAAGTGTACCGGGTGCTCCTGAGCATTACTGGCGTCTACCACGGCGGCATACAGCTTGGCTTCAAGCTCGCCGACGAACGCGGCACTCTGAAAAATCTTCTGGACTGCCTGCGCGGGTACAAGGCCCGGGTCATCTCCATCCTGACCTCCTACGACCAGGTCGAGGAAGGGTACCGGCAGGTCTTCATCCGCATCAGAGACATGGACAAATCCGTACTGAACGAACTGCGGCAGGAACTCGCCGAAAAATACAATCTGCTTTTCTGGATCCGGGACAACGTCGAGCCCGCCGGCAACTGATATTCAACCCAACTTAGAGAGGCTCCATCATGTCGGACAGCTATCCCATCAAAGATACCTTCGTACACATCACGGACACCCTGAAGGCCGCGCTGGACACGGACTATGTCGTCGGCCTGCTGATAGCCACGGCCATCATCGCCTTCCTGCTCGGGCGCATGACCAAGTAGCGCCAAGCTCATCGACTGTCTCCTTACGAAACCTTTTTCGAAATCGCCGGCGGGCCGGGATTCTTCCCGGTCTGCTGGTGCGGCCGTTTCCGGTCAGGCTCATGCCCTGCCGGAAGCAAGGGGATACAAAAGGCATTCTTCATTGATCCGGGGGCATATCTGAACCGCTAGAGGGTTCAAAAACTGTCCGGAAGAGGGCGGCTACCATCTCCCTGAGGCTCCGCCTCCGCCAAAACCGCCGCCTCCGCCGCTGAACCCGCCGCTCGAACTGGAGCCGCTCGAACTGGAGCCGCTGGATCCGCCTCCACCGCTGAAGTCACCTCCCGAGAACATCCTGCGGATTGCAGAAGCGAACAGCGCGCAGAAGGCTCCAACCATAGCGGAGGATGCCCAGGCATATTCTGTCGGCATGAACAAGCCGAAAATAAAGCCGAGGATTGCTCCCACGGCCATGGAAAGAAGAATTCTTCTGAAGAGGAGGCCGGCCAGAAACGATCCTCCGAGCAGGGCTTCTACCAGCGTATCTTCCATCTCATCCTGCTGTTCCTGCTCTGATGCGGCCGTTTCCGCCAGCGGTGAGATGTCCGGAGTATTGGCGGCCGTAAAGGGATCTTCTCCCCGCGCGGCGATGATCATGGCCTGAACTCCGGCCCGCACGCCGCCGTTAAAATTTCCCTTTCGCAAAAAAGGAATGATGCGCTCGTTGATGATCCGTCCGGCCATCAGATCCGTCAGCCGGTCTTCAAGCCCGTATCCGACCTCGATACGCATCTGCCGGTCCTGGACCGCGATGAGCAAAAGCGCGCCGTTGTCCATGCCGCGCTGTCCCAGCCCCCAGGTTTCGGCCACCCGCAGGGTGTACTCCTCCAGATTTTCTCCATCCAGAGAGTCAATGGTCAGCACGGCAATCTGCGTGCCGTTTTCGGCCTCCAGAAGTTGCAGGCGCGTTTCCAGCTCTTGCGTGGTGTTGGCCGACAGAATGCCCGCCATGTCCATGACTCTGGCCGTCAGCGGCGGCACGTCCAGAGCCTGAAGCACCGGGGCGGACAGAAAAAAGAACAGACAGAGAACTACTGTTCGGAGGTGAAAGACACTTTTGGAACTTCCTTGGCCGATGTGGCGGCCTTGAAGTATTCTTTGTGCTCCAGCTGGAAATAGTTTTCGTTGAACCATTTTTCCGGATACCTCCGTAGAGCCGTGTTGAATGTCCGGACGGCGTCGTTGTAGCGCTGGCGGGCCACATTGATGCGGTTTTCCGTGCCTTCGAGCTGATGCTGCAATTGCAGAAAGTTCTGGCTGGCCTTCAGATCCGGGTAGTTTTCGACGGTGATCATGGCCCGGCTCAGGGCCACGCCAACTTCTCCCTGGGCCGCCGCGAACTGCTCCATGGCCTGGGCGTTGCTCAGGTCGCCGGGTTTCATCTGCACGGACATGGCCGAGGCTCTCGCCCGGCCGAGAAACTCGATGAGTTCCTTCTCGTGGGCGGCATAGCCTTTGACGCTTTCCACCAGATTCGGAATCAGATCCGCCCGGCGTTGCAGGGTGGATTCCACATCGGCCCAGGCCTGAAATACACCTTCTTCCTTGGAGTTCAGGCTGTTGTAGCCGTAGAAAAAGCCCGCTCCGGCAATGACTGCGACAATAATCAGGGTACTCAGTATTCCACGCATGAGGGTCTCCTGGGTTCCACGGCCCGGCGGACCGGACCGCGGCGGGGATTATTTGCCGAGGGTGCCCATGATGCCCCGTACGGCGGCGGGCAGGTCGGCGGGCAGAACCACGACCTTGGAGTTCTCGGCTTCGCCCATCTGGCGCAGGGAATCCACGTAGCGCTGGCCCAGCAGAAACACCAGAGGCAGTTCACCGCGCTGGCTGGCTTCGGCCACTTTGTCGATGGCGGCCTGGTCGGCCTCGGCCAGCACGACCTTGGCTTCCGCGTCACGGCGCGACGCTTCCAGACGGCCGTCGGCCTGCAGGATAGCTGCCGCTTTTTCACCTTCGGCTCTGGTTACGGTGGCCCGGCGGGCGCGTTCGGCCGCGGCCTGTTCTTCCATGGCCCGCTGCATGGTCTGGGACGGGTTGATGTCCTGGATTTCCACGGTCTTGAGCATGATGCCCCAGTCCGAAATGTCGTCGGAAATGGCTTCCTTCAGCTTGGACTTGATCATGTCGCGCGAGGACAGGGCGTCGTCCAGATCCATCTCGCCGATGATGGAGCGAAGAGAGGTCTGGACCAGGGTCTGGATGGCGATGCGGTAGTCTTCCACGCCGTACACCGCTTTCTCCGGGGACACGATGTTGATGTAGGCCACGGCGTTGGTGATGATGACGGCGTTGTCGCGGGTGATGACGTCCTGAGAGGGGATGTCCAGCACGATATCCTTGGTGGTCACCTTGTAGGACACGATGTCCATGTACGGAATGATGATGTTCAGGCCGGGGCCGAGGGTGGAGTGGTATTTGCCCAGCCGCTGCACCACGAACTTGTAACCCTGGGGCACCAGGCGCACGCCCATGCCGATGGTGACGACGACCAGCACGAGCAGAATGAAGACGACGATAAGTCCTGAAGTCATGACAGCTCCTTATTTGGTGGTTTTCAAGGCCACGACCAGCGTGTTTCCCGACACGTCGCGGATCTGCACGCGGTCGCCTATGTGTACGGTATCGTCGCAGATGAAGGTCCATTCATCCGCACCCAGAAGCGGTTTGGAAAAACGGACCAGACCGCGCCGTTCTCCGTCGGGCTCGCGGATGACCTGTCCCACTTCGCCGAGCAGGGCTTCGCGGGACATGCCGGCCCGGGTCTTGTCCACCATGCGCGGCTTCATGACCAGAAACCAGAAGGCGGTGAGCAGGGCGGAAAATATGGTCCAGAGCAGCAGTTGCAGGGTCAGACTCATGGATGGAATGGCCCAGAGCAGGCCGCCCACGCCCAGCGCGCCCAGTCCGAACCAGAAGATGGTGAAGCTTGGGACGAAGATTTCCGCGATCATGAGCAGCATGCCCAGAACCAGCCAGTGCCAAGGGTACAGCTCCATAAAGATCTCCTAAAAATCGTTGATGACAGCCGCACGGATATCCGGCTTCCGCAAGAGAGGTGCCTGTGGCGGGGAAATTATGCAAGAGCGGGGAGTGCAAAAATTGCAAGTCTCTTCTGAACCTGCCGCATAGGCAAAAAATCAGCGGGCGACCAGACGCATGTGCAGAATTGAGAAGGGGCGGCCCCGGGCTTCCAGCGGGATCTGGAAAAGACTTCAAAGCCCATGTGTTCGTAAAAATTCATCCCGGATTTGGGGGCGGAGGGCCTCGATGTCGGCCCCGGTCAGAAAATGATGGGTAACCCTGACGGAATCTTCCCACACTGCCGTAATTTCCGCGAAATGTTCTTCCTTTGCGTGTTCGATGCTCATTTTGTTTTTACAGTCAGGGGAGTAAATGGCAAATTCCTGCTGGCATGTTTTTTATACCTTCCTGAAGATAGCTTCTGTATAATTTATTTGTCATTCTCATTGCGTTTGATTTTATGTAACTGTGAATAATTTCAGGGGCTGATGATGAAAATTGCCCATGTCCGTCATTCCGATAGCGAGTCTCAATCTGTTGAAACTCATCTCACAGAAACCGCTGCGATTGCCAAGTTACTGGCCAGTAAATTGGACCTGAATTTATCGGGAGAACTGCTGGGGTTGATGCATGACTTCGGCAAATATTCACTAAAATTCCAGAAATACATTCACGATGCAGCCGGATTGATCAATCCAGACTTTGACGAAGAGGAAAGCACGCCGGGTGGTACGAAAGTAGATCACTCCACCGCCGGAGCACAATGGGTGTATCGGCGCTTGCAGGCTTTGGCGGACAAGGGTTCGGAGCTGTGCGGGCAGATGTTGGGGCTGTGCATTGCCTCGCATCATGGCGCGGGATTGATTGATTGCTTGGATCCCGAAGAAGGTGAAGCAGTATGGGAAAAGCGTCTGGTGGAAAAGAAGGATGCGTTAACGCATTTGAGCGAGTGCGAGCGCAATGCTGATACTGTCATAGTGCAGCGTGCGGATGCGTTGGCGGATAAAGACCTGCTGGCGCAAATGCTGCCGCTGCTTAAATCGGTATTGAGAAATTCGGAAGTCAGTCATCAAGTAAAGGAATTTTACCTGGGCTGCTTTACCCGTTTCCTTTTTAGTTGCCTGATTGATGCGGATCGCATTAACAGTTCAGATTTCGAGCGGGAAAATCAAAAATCCTTGCGGCGTTTAACGCAAAAGACGGATTGGCAAGAAGCGATAGATAAGCTGGAAATGCATTTGTCCCTGTTTGAAATCCGTTATCGGATTGATCAAATCCGTCGCGATATTTCTGCTGCCTGTCTGAACAGGGCGGAAGATGCGCAAGGCATTTATACCTTGACTGTACCGACGGGCGGTGGCAAAACGCTGGCAAGCCTGCGTTACGCGCTGCATCATGCAAAAAAGCATGATCTCGACCGCATCATCTATATCATTCCCTACACCTCTATCATCGATCAGAATGCCAAAGCCGTGCGCGAGATTCTGGGCGATAAATGGGTGCTTGAACACCATTCCAACCTCGATCCCGAACAACAAACTTGGCAAAATAAGCTCCTGTCTGAAAACTGGGATAAGCCGATTGTCTTTACCACCATGGTGCAGTTTCTTGATGCCTGGTTCGGCGGCGGTACACGCGGGGCACGGCATATTCACCCGATGACGCACAGTGTGTTGATTTTTGATGAAATCCAAACCTTGCCGGTGAAATGCGTGCATCTATTTTGCAATGTGCTGAACTGGCTCACGCAATATGGCAAATCCAGTGCGATATTGTGCACAGCCACTCAGCCTTTGTTGGCTAATCAAGCGCTTGATAATTTCCCGATGGATGTTCGTGATAAGGTCGCGGAGCGTGGCTTATTGCAGCTGGCCGAGCATGCGGAAATTATGGGTAATGAGAAAGCCAAGAAAGACTTGTTTGATGCATTGTCCAGAACCTCTATTCGTTTTAATGAAAAACCAGGTGGTTGGTCTGTAGAGGAGGTCGGCGATTTTTTGCTGGAACAGTTTCGGGAGACATCCAGCTGTTTGTTTATCGTCAATACCAAAGGCTGGGCGCAACGGCTTTATCAATATTGCCAAGTGCAGAATGTACCCAAAGAAGCGCTATTCCATCTCAGCACCCATCAATGTCCGGCGCATCGCAAGGCCTTGTTGGCATGGATCAAAAGACGCTTGAACAGGGGACTGCCGGTGGTGTGTATCAGCACGCAATTGATCGAGGCGGGGGTCGATATTTCCTTTGCGTGCGTGATTCGCGCGTTGGCAGGGCTGGACAGCATTGCGCAAGCGGCCGGGCGCTGCAATCGCCATAGCGAATGCGAAAAAGGCATGGTGTGGGTATTGAATTTGCAAAACGAACCGCTGCACATGCTGCCAGATATTGCCCAAGGGCAACAGCAAGCGGCGCGGGTGTTTCGCGAATTTGTCGGCCAAGATATCTTGCTGCCTGATGCCATGAAACGCTATTTCGAGTATTACTTTTATCCGCGTCACAAGGAAATGGTTTACCACATCAAAAGCAGCCATTCAGGTAGCCTGCTGGATTGGCTGAGTGACAATCACTGCAACGCTTATGGCGAAAAAAATAATGTGCGCAGGCAAGAAAAGCAGTTTCCTTTATTGATGCAGTCTTTCAAAAGCGCCGGACGGGCGTTTCAAGCCATCGATGCGCCAACCCAAGCCTTGATTGTGCCCTATGGCTGCAAAGGACGCCGCTTGATTGCAAAATTGTGCGGCGAATATGAGCCAAAAGCTTTTTATGACTATCTGCGCCAAGCGCAGCAGTATAGTGTGAATGTTTTTCCCCATGTTTGGCGAAAGCTGGAAGAAAAGGGCGCCATACATCCTATCGCTGATACAGGCGTGTATTATCTTGAACAAGGTTATTACCTCAATCAATACGGCTTGTCGGTAGATAAAGTTGGGATGATGGAGTGCTTGAATTATTAAAGAGGAGCGTTATGAGAAACAATCAAATCAGTTTCCGCGTTTGGGGGCGGCAGGCGCTGTTTACCGACCCGGTAACCAAAATCGGCGGCGAGAAATTCAGCTACCAAGTGCCGACTTACGAAGCCATTAAAGGCATTGTCAAAAGCATTTACTGGAAGCCCACCTTGATTTGGCATATCGACCGCATCCGCGTGATGAAGCCTATTCGCACACAAAGCAAATCCACCAAGCCTTTGGATTGGAACGGTGGCAATACGCTGGCGATTTACACCTTTTTGCAGGATGTGGAATATCAAGTGGAAGCGCATTTTGAATGGAACGAGAATTGGCCGGAATTGGCACAGGATCGTGTGGTGGGCAAACATATGGCGATTGCCAAGCGTATGCTGGAGCGCGGCGGGCGACAGGACATTTTCCTTGGTACGCGCGACTGCCAGGGCTATGTTGAGCCATGTGAATTCGGCAGTGGCGAAGGGGCTTATGATGTTGAAAAACTCGGCGAGCATCATCTTGATTTCGGCTTGATGTTCCACAGCTTCGGTTATCCTGAAGAAACCGGCAACCATGAATTGGTTAGCCGTTTTTGGCGCGCCCAAATGCAAAATGGGGAAATTGTCTTTCCAGGCGTGAACGATACGGAAAAACTCAAAACCCGCTTGATCCGCCACATGAAACCGGAAAAACCATTCAAGCGAGGTGAGAATCTGAAGCCTGTTGAAGCCGAAGCCGAGGAGTTGGGATTATGAGTTGGATGCAGAAGCTGTATCGGACGTATGAAGCGGCTGAAAAAAATCCTGATTTACTAGATTTGGATAAGCTAGCTCCTCTATGGCATAGCCCTCAAACTGCCCATATTCAAATTAATTTGGATGGAGAGGGTAATTTCTTATCTGCCAAAGTTTTAACAGATAAACCAATCGTAATGTTGCCTGTTACGGAAAGCTCTGAAGGGCGGACAAGCGGTTTGGCACCTCATGCTTTAGCAGATAGCTTGCAGTATATTGCAAGAGACTTGGGGCTGACGTATAGCAAGGAGAAAGTTCAAGAAATAGAAGGGGAAAACGGTAAAAAGAAAAAAGTCAAAATTAAAAAAGAAGACTTGATTTTTAATTTGTATATTGAGCAACTAGATAAGTGGTGTCTTGATACTTTCAATCCTAAAGTGCTTGCTATACAAAAATATTTACACAAAGGTACGGTTTTGGGGGATTTGATTAAAGAAAAAATCATTCCAACGGATGAAAATGGCAATTTGCTGGATAACTGGATAGAAAAAGAAAATAAAGGGCGGAGGAGGCCTGAATTATTTAATGTGTTAACCAAAGAGCAGGGGAGATTTGAAATTCGTAAAGCTCTTGTGATTTGGTCTGTTGAGATCCCTAAGGATTTAGTTTCTGCAACGTGGGAGAATAAGTCGGTTCAGCAGGATTGGGGACGATACTATCAAAGCACATTGGATAATCAATTTTGCATCATAACGGGCAATGAAAAAAAGACTCGAGAAAGCCATCCTGCTAAATTAACTTATACAGGCGATAAAGCCAAACTTATTTCCTCAAATGACAAAGAAGGTTATACCTATAGAGGGCGTTTCGAAACAGCTAATCAAGCAAGCAGTATTTCTGCGGAAGTTTCCCATAAGTCCCATGCAGCCCTGCGCTGGCTGATTGCTCGTCAAGGCTTCCGCAACGGCGACCAAGTGACCGTCGCTTGGGCGATTGGCGCCGAACCCGTGCCTTCGCCCTTGCAAGACAACTATGGCTATCTGGATGACGATGCTGACGATGGCCAATCCGTTGAGACAGCGTCTGACGGAAAAAAGAGCAGCAAAAACTGGTCGGAGAATATTGGGCAGACGGCTGCGGCCATCATCAAAAAGAAGCTGCATGGTTATCGGGCGAAACTGGATGAGCATCAACAGGTTTCCCTGCTGATGCTTGATTCCGCTACTCCCGGCCGCATGGCGCTCACCTATTATCAAGAATTTTTGCCCGCCGATTACTTCGCTAATCTCGATGCCTGGGTGGACGATTTTTCATGGTATCAGCGTTACAGCCATGAAGAGAAAGAAGGCAAAAAGGTAGCCAAACGCATCGTTTGGCCGTGCCTTCCCCCGTCGCCTTATGCCATTTACGAAACCATTTACGGTAAATCTGCCGATAAAGACGGAAAAATCAAAAGACAGCTTTACGCCCGTTTGCTGCCTGTGATTGCGGGCGGGCAAACGATCCCGATACCTGATGATCTGGTGAGGCAAAGCTTTCAGGTAGCCTGTCAGCCCAGCGGATACGAGCATTGGGAATGGGAACGGAATATCGGTGTTGCCTGCGCCTTATACAAAGGTTGGCGCGCCCGTCATCATGATTTAGAAAAAAGGAGAACTTACTCTATGGCATTAGATAAAGAAAACCGTTCGCGTGATTATTTGTACGGCAGGTTGCTGGCAATGGCCGAAAACATCGAATCTTACGCACTCTATCTGGCTGAAGAAAAACGTGCCACAACTGCCGAACGCTATATGCAGCGCTTTGCCGAGCGTCCGTTTACTACTTGGCGCCATATCGAATTGGCACTCAAGCCTTATCAAGACCGCTTGCGCAGCCGCGGCAAAGATATAGGCACGCAAGCCATCGGCGAAATCATGGAATTGTTCCAGAACGAAGATTTTATTTGCGACGACAAATTGAGCGGCGAATTTCTCTTGGGTTACCACTGCCAAAAAATGGAATTGGCCCGCCAAATAGCCGAGCGCAAAGCCGCCAAACAAAAGAAAACCGAAACTGCCGAATAACCGACATTGAAAGGAAAACAACATGAGCTTAACCAAAAAAATCGACTTCGCCCTGATTATCAGCGTACAAAATGCCAACCCCAACGGCGACCCCTTGAATGGCAATCGCCCACGCGCCGACTTTTCCGGCTTTGGTGAAATGACCGACGTTTGCCTGAAACGCAAAATCCGCGACCGTTTGCAGGATGCAGGAGAAAGCATTTTCGTACAGTCCGACGAAAAGAAAACCGACGGCATGACCAGCTTGGCCAACCGCGCCAAAGACAAAGATGTCGGTTTGGGCGCAGACGCATTCAACGCCAAAAAAGCCAATAAAGACGAAACCGCCAAAAAAGCCTGTGAAAAGTGGTTGGACGTGCGCAGTTTCGGCCAAGTGTTTGCCTTCGGTAAAAGCGACGATGCTTCCGGCGTATCCATTGCCGTTCGCGGCCCGGTAACCATCCAGTCCGCATTCAGCGTTGACCCTGTCAGCATTACCAGCACCCAAATTACCAAAAGCGTGAGCGGCGAAGGCGACGGCAGCAAACGCGGCTCCGACACCATGGGCATGAAACACCGCGTGGACAAAGGCATTTACGTTGCCTTCGGCGCCATGTCGCCACAGCTTGCCGAGCGTACCGGTTTTGCCGACGAAGACGCCCAAAAAATCAAAGCTGTGCTGACCAAGCTCTTTGAAGGCGATGCCTCTTCCGCTCGCCCCGAAGGCAGCATGCAGGTGCTGAAACTGATTTGGTGGGAACACAACTGCAAGTCCGGCCAGTATTCATCCGCCAAAGTACACGGCAGCCTCAAAGTACATTCAGATGGCAGCTATGAATTGCAAAAATTGGATGGTTTGAATCCAGAAGAAATCGACGGATTCTGATGGGTAAGTGCTTGTTGTGATCAAAATTGCAGCAAGCGCTTTTTTTATAAATGCCCGCATGGGAAAGCCCAGTCATGTTCAGCATTCCCCTCTCCGCCCTGCAACACTACGCCTTTTGTCCGCGCCAGTGTGCCTTGATTCATAACGAGCAAGCATGGGCGGAGAACTATTTGACCGCACAAGGCCGTGCTTTGCATGAGCGGGTGGACGGTGGCGAGCCGGAAACACGCAAGGGCGTGCGCTTCGAGCGCAGCGTGCATGTGTCGGCAGAAAAGCTGGGTGTGCATGGCGTGCTGGATATGGTTGAACGTGATATTCAGACAGGCCGTCTGAAACCCGTTGAGTACAAACGCGGCAAACCCAAGCCCGAGCCGTTCGATGAAATCCAGCTTTGTGCTCAAGCGCTGTGTTTGGAAGAAATGACCGGGCAAACGGTGGAAGAGGGTGCATTGTGGTATGGGCAAACCCGCCACCGCTTTCCGGTAGCGTTTTCGGCTAGCCTCAGACAAGCCACCAAGGCCATCATCGAACAAGTGCGGGATTTACTGGAGAGTGGCGAAACCCCGCCGCCTGAATATGGCAAACACTGCAAGGCGTGTTCACTTTTGGAGATCTGCCAGCCTCAGTTGCTGACCAAAGATCGTTCACGCCGTTATGTCTCCGCGCTGTTTGAGGATGCAGAGAATGTCGCATGAACGCTGTTGGACATAAAAAAGCTCTTTTCATTGCGCAAAAAATGCGTCCCGATTTTGTCTTTTCCATGGCAAAGTTGGAGGGCAATCCTTTTACTTTTCCTGAGATTCAGACAACATTGGCAGGTATCACGGTTGGTGGGCATAAAATCAGCGATCAGAATCAGGTGCTGAACATTGCTGCCGGATGGTCTGAAATTATCATGCAGGTGAGCAGGCATATTTTTACTGTAGATAGAAACACTTTTGTCCATATCAATACAATTATTGCCAAGGATGAAGCGCTGGAAGTGGGGGCATTTCGAAACGGACAGGTGGGAATTAGTGGTACGGAGTATCGTCCTCCCCATCCAGGAACTGCATTGGACGCTGCGTTTACATCCATGCTGAACAATCACTTTCAAGCTGCAACTATTGAAGAAAAAAGCTTTGGTCTGTTTCTGGATGCGGCTCGTGCCCAGTTCTTCTATGATGGTAATAAACGCACAGGGCAACTGATGATGAACGGTGTGTTGCTCAGTAATGGTTATGCGCCAGTGAGTATTTTTGCTGATTCGCACAGTGATTATAATCTCAGGATGCTGGATTTTTATCGCAGTGGTGACAAATCTGAGATGTTTGATTTTTTGCGAAATCAATACGAGCGGGTTTACCGGGCTTTTGAAGATTGAATTATGCGCAAGCTGCAAAACACGCTCTACATCACCACCCAAGGCAGCTATCTGCACAAAGAACGGGAAACGTTGGTGGTGGAGCAGGAACGCAAGAAAGTAGCACAATTGCCGGTGCATGCCATCGGGCATATTTTTTGTTTTGGCAATGTGCTGGTATCGCCTTTTTTGCTGGGTTTTTGTGGTGAGAATAATGTGAATTTAGCATTTTTTACTGAAAATGGACGGTTTTTAGGGCGCTTACAGGGACGGCAGAGTGGCAATGTGTTGTTGCGTCGGACGCAGTATCGGCTGTCGGAGCAGAAGCCTGTGCCAATTGCCCGACATATTATCGCGGTGAAAATCCAGTCAGCCAAACGGGTGTTGCAGCGGCGTTTGCGCAATCATGGGGAACATGCGGAAGTGCGGGCAGCCGTTGCGGCGTTGAATTTCAGTTTGCAGCAGTTGAAGCGGGCGGACAGTCTGGATCAGGTGCGTGGAATTGAGGGTGATGCGGCGGCACGTTATTTTGGGGTATTCCGGCATTTGTTGGCGGGGAAAAGCGGTTTTGATTTTGACGGGCGCAACCGCCGCCCACCGCGTGACAGTGTGAATGCTTTACTGTCGTTTATGTATGGCATTCTGGGCAGGGATATCAGTGGGGCATTGCAGGGTGTCGGGCTCGACCCGCAAGTGGGTTTTTTGCATGCTGACCGGCCGGGGCGCGACAGTTTGGCGCAGGATATTTTGGAAGAGTTCCGCGCATGGTGGGTGGACAGGATGGTATTGTCGCTGATTAATCGCGGGCAAATCAAGCCGCAGGATTTTGTGGCGGAGGCGAGTGGCGCGGTAAATATCAAGCCGGAAACACGTAAGCTGCTGTTTCAAACTCTGCAGACGAAAAAGCAGGAAAAAATAGTCCACCCATTTTTGCAGGAAGAGGTGGCAATCGGTCTGCTCCCGCATATTCAGGCTATGCTGCTGGCGCGGCATTTGCGCGGCGATTTGGCCGAGTACCCTCCATTTCTGATGCGCTGATTGTCAGTCAGCCATGGCGCAGACGGTCTGAACACGAAGAGGAATGTATGCTGATGCTGATTACTTACGATATTTCGCTGGATGATCCGCAAGGCCAGGCACGCCTGCGCCGTATCGCCAAGCACTGCCTCGACTACGGTGTGCGTGTGCAATATTCGGTATTTGAGTGTGATGTGGCTCCTGATCAGTGGGTCAGATTAAAAGCAAAACTGTTGGATACGTATCAATCTGAAACTGACAGCCTGCGTTTTTATCATCTGGGCAGCAAATGGCGCAGAAAGGTGGAGCACCACGGTGCAAAGGTTGCTTTAGATATTTTCCAAGATACACTTGTTGTATAGCGCCAGTCTGGAGTGCTCTTAAAAATACGGAGGGGTTAGCGAGTTCATTTTCTTTGATAATTCAATAGGGTGAAAGATTAATAAGGTATAATATTCTATCATATGTGCTTTTGTTGGAGGCTTTGGCGAAATAGGGCTGAGAAGCATTTTGTAGCCAGAGTTTCAGCAGAGGCTCCGGCCGCCTTCGGGCGGCTGTGTGTTGAAACAGCGGTTATTCTATTCACTGTAGTTTTGATTTTGCCGGCCGCCTTCGGGCGGCTGTGTGTTGAAACCGCCGGTTGAAACGGCGATCCAGCCGGAACACTGTCCCCGGCCGCCTTCGGGCGGCTGTGTGTTGAAACAATGCTACAAGGCGCAGACAATGGGAAAAGAGGATCCGGCCGCCTTCGGGCGGCTGTGTGTTGAAACTTTGAGGTTTTTGGATGGCTGTCAAAATCCACCCCGGCCGCCTTCGGGCGGCTGTGTGTTGAAACTTTGAGGTTTTTGGATGGCTGTCAAAATCCACCACCCGGCCGCCTTCGGGCGGCTGTGTGTTGAAACTTGAAAATCCAGAGATATAAAACCAGGCAGAGGGAGCCGGCCGCCTTCGGGCGGCTGTGTGTTGAAACAGGGGCATCAGACGGCGCAATGACTCTTCAAAAAGCCCGGCCGCCTTCGGGCGGCTGTGTGTTGAAACTTCGGCTCGATGAGCGGCTTTCCCTTTCCGACCGGCCGGCCGCCTTCGGGCGGCTGTGTGTTGAAACTGCGCCGTAAGCGGCGCATGCACCCACATGTTCCCCGGCCGCCTTCGGGCGGCTGTGTGTTGAAACCCTGACAGGGCGGAAGGGCGGAGTCATGGATTCGGCCGGCCGCCTTCGGGCGGCTGTGTGTTGAAACGATCATGCGTTCTTCGCGCTCGCGGCGGACTCGACCCGGCCGCCTTCGGGCGGCTGTGTGTTGAAACCTTTTTTCTGGAGTACAGGCATCCCTGTACTCCTCGCCGGCCGCCTTCGGGCGGCTGTGTGTTGAAACACGAAAAACTGCCGCAACAAGATTTGCGTGCGCTGGCCCGGCCGCCTTCGGGCGGCTGTGTGTTGAAACACTGATAAGAGAGCAGGCAGAGGTGGTGACGCACCCCGGCCGCCTTCGGGCGGCTGTGTGTTGAAACACGTCCGGCGAAATGGCCCCGGCGACGTTGTTCTCCCGGCCGCCTTCGGGCGGCTGTGTGTTGAAACCAAAATTGCCGATACGGTCCACGAGTCCCGCTTCCCGGCCGCCTTCGGGCGGCTGTGTGTTGAAACCCAAGTGTCTGGAACGAGCCAGGGAGATCGAACAGCCGGCCGCCTTCGGGCGGCTGTGTGTTGAAACGGTGATAAGCGTATGACGCTTATTGCTGATGATGCCGGCCGCCTTCGGGCGGCTGTGTGTTGAAACGTTTTGTTGTTGTGCCCGGCATCCTGCTGGGCCCCGGCCGCCTTCGGGCGGCTGTGTGTTGAAACCTCTCCGGCATACATCGGCACCACCGTCACGGATAACCGGCCGCCTTCGGGCGGCTGTGTGTTGAAACCTCTCCGGCATACATCGGCACCACCGTCACGGATAACCGGCCGCCTTCGGGCGGCTGTGTGTTGAAACCCCTTGAAAGCCTTGAAAGGGTTTCCACGGCTGACAAGCCGGCCGCCTTCGGGCGGCTGTGTGTTGAAACCTCTCCGGCATACATCGGCACCACCGTCACGGATAACCGGCCGCCTTCGGGCGGCTGTGTGTTGAAACCCCTTGAAAGCCTTGAAAGGGTTTCCACGGCTGACAAGCCGGCCGCCTTCGGGCGGCTGTGTGTTGAAACCTCTCCGGCATACATCGGCACCACCGTCACGGATAACCGGCCGCCTTCGGGCGGCTGTGTGTTGAAACACTGATAAGAGAGCAGGCAGAGGTGGTGACGCACCCCGGCCGCCTTCGGGCGGCTGTGTGTTGAAACCTCTCCGGCATACATCGGCACCACCGTCACGGATAACCGGCCGCCTTCGGGCGGCTGTGTGTTGAAACCCGCCAGGGAGCAGGCCACGGCATCCTGATCCGTGCAGCCGCCTTCGGGTGGCTATGAAGCGACGTCAGATATTATCAGGAACCGCCCCAATGCTATAAAAGCGTTATTTCAGCAGGCGGTTGATGATATCCCGGTATTTCTTCTCGATGACGTGGCGTTTTTTCTTGAAGGAATTGGTCAGCTCCTCGCCCAGGGTGAATTCCTTGGTCAGAAAGTAGATGTTTTGAAGCTTCTCGTAAGGCTTGAATCCTTTTTTGGCGTTGAGAAGTTTGTTCATCTCCTCCCGCAGGCGGTCCAGAAGCTGTTTGTCCCTCAGCGCTTCCTCGGTTTCGCCCAGCACCTGGTTGTATTTTTCCCGGACGAACTCGCGCAGTTTTTCCAGATCCGGAACGATGAGAGCGCCCAGCCCCTTCTTGTCCTGTCCCACCAGAACGGCGTCCTGCACGAAAGGAAAGACGGACAGCGTGGCCTCGATATTGGTCGGGTCGATATTTTCGCCGCTGGCCAGAACGATGATTTCCTTGGCCCGGCCGGTGATGACCAGTTCTCCGGTCAGGGTCAGGCGGCCCAGATCGCCTGTGCGCAGAAATCCGTCGGCGGTGAAGGCCTGGGCATTGGCTTCGTCGTTTTTGTAATATCCCTTGAAAACCTGGGCTCCGCGCACCTGGATCTCGCCTTCGGTGCCGCGCGGCAGTTCCCGGTCCTGTTCGTCGGCGATGCGCAGGTCCGTTTCGCCCACGGCCGGTCCGATGGTGCCGAAGATCTCGCATTGCAGCCCGCGTCCGGCGATGGCCGGGGAACATTCGGTCAGGCCGTAGGCGTTGATGATGCGGATGCCGATGGCGTCGATCCACTCATCCAGATAGGGCGGCAGGCTGCCGCCTCCGCTGATGGCGGCCTTGAGCCGTCCTCCGAATTTTTCCTGAACCATGACGAATTTTTTCTGGGCCAGAACATAGAGCGGGTACAGGGCGGCGCAGACCATGGCGGCGCGCAGTTTTCCGGCCAGTACGGCCACGGCCGGGCGTTTGACGAAGACCGGCAGGTGCCCGCGCAGGGCCCGGCGGTTCCGGCGGAAGGCGATGGAGACGGCTACCAGTGCGTTGAACATTCTGGCTTTTTTGGGGTCTTTTTTCTTCAGGGCCGAGGTGATTCTGGAATAGAGGGCCTCCCACAGCCGGGGCACCGTGGCTACCAGTGTGGGCTTGTAGGTTTCCAGATCGGCGGCGAAGGTGCGGATGGACGAATAGACGAGGCAACTGCCGGAAGCCATGCCGATATATTCGGCCGCGCGCTCGAAAATATGCCAGGTGGGGAGGATGGACACCCACAGATCGTCCGGACCCAGATTGATCAGGGGGGGCAGGGTGCGGACATTGTGCATGATGTTGGAGTGGGTGAGCATGACCCCTTTGGGCGTGCCGGTGGTGCCGGACGTGTAGATGATGGTCAGCAGGTCGTCCGGCGCGATGTGTCCGGCCAGGCCTTTGAACCATTCGATGTCGCGGGGTTCGATAGTCCGCTCTTCGAGGATTTTGGAGTAGGACACCACCTTTTCGAACCAGGAGTGCTTTTCCGCCCCGGAAATGATGAACACGTTTTTGAGTTTCAGATTTTTGATCAGGGGCTGCAGATCGTTGTAGAGCTTGTCCGTCTCGAGGATGAGAAAGTCGCTCTCCGAATGGTTGATGATGTATTCCACTTCGCTGGCCGGCGTGTCGCAGCCACGGGGCACGCTGACCGCGCCCAGAGCCTGAAGGGCCATGTCCGTGACGATCCAGGCGTAGCGATTGTCCGACAGAAGAAAGACCTTGTCTCCCCGGCGGATTTTCGCGGCCTTGAAACTTCGGGCAAGAAGGAGTGCGTCCTCGAAGAATTTTACGTAAGTGACCCGCTGTTCATCCTCGCCTACCCGGTAGATGAAGGCCGTATTGTCCTTGTGGCGGGCGCAGGTTTCGAGAAAAGTATGAAAAAGCGTTGGTGCGGAAGGCATAGTGGCTGTTTCCATGGTTCCGTGCTTGTCTGGTTGATCGGAAAGGGCGGTCGATAATACGGGAGAGGATGCCCGAAGACGGGAGCGTGAGCTGGAGCGGATCGCGGACATGTGGCACCCTTTGCATGAAATAGTCGCGCCCATGTAGGACAAGGGGCGGAGCAAATCAAGGCGGAATGGCTCGGGCCGCGTGGCGGCGTATCTTGCGTCGGGCCGGGCTTCCGGCATATCCTTCACCTCCGGCGCCTTTACCGCGCCCGGCAAGAAGACAGCCGCTGAAAACCGCTTGCATCAGGGGAGAAGTATGATTTTCGACAACAGACCATATTCTTTCGACCGCGTGGCGCGGCTTGCCGTTGGCGCGGTCAGCCTCTGGGCTCTGGTCATGCTGCTCGGGTACCTGAGCGATGTTTTGGTGCCCTTCGCCGTGGCCCTGATTCTGGCCTACATCCTGAATCCGGTGGTGCGCCGGATTCAAGGCTACGTGAAGAGCCGGCCCCTGGCCATTGCTCTCACTCTTCTCATATTTCTGCTGGGAGGCGCGGCTTTGGGAATGATCGTGGTGCCGCTGGTGGGACGGGAGATCGCGCACATGGGGCGGCTCATTTCCGAACTGCTGTCCAATTCCAAACTGGCCGCCGAGGCCGCCAAGCGCCTGCCGCCGGACATTTGGCAGGCCCTGCGCGATTATTTCGCCCTGCCCGAGGTGCAGGATTTCTTCCGCACGGACAGTTTCGTGTCCATGGTCCAGGCCGCCCTGCGCAAGGTCGTGCCGGGCCTCGTGGGGCTCATTTCCGGGACGTACAGCCTGATCATGGCCCTGGTCGTGCCCGTCATCGTACTGCTGTACCTCATTTTTCTGCTGCTGGATTTCCAGCGGGTCCAGGTGGTCTGGAAGGAAATGATTCCGCCGCAGTACCGCGAGAACGTCGTGTCCTTTGTGGAGGAGTTCGATCAGGCCACGAGCCGCTACTTTCGCGGACAGACGACCATCTGCGCCATCTTGTGTCTGGTGTTCGCCTCCGGTTTTTTTCTGATCGGCCTGCCCATGGGGGTGCTGCTGGGCTTCTTCGTGGGGGTTTTGAATCTGATCCCGTACCTCCAGATTCTGGGACTCATCCCCGCCGTAGTGCTCGGGGCCATCCATGCCCTGGAGACGGGGCAGTCTTTCTGGGTGGTCATGGCCCTCATCGGGGTGGTTTTTCTGGTCGCCCAGATCCTGCAGGACGTGGTGCTGACGCCCCGCATCATGGGCAAGGCCATGGGTCTTTCTCCGGCCGTGATGCTGCTGTCCCTGTCCATCTGGGGCAAGCTGCTGGGCATGCTGGGCCTGCTCATCGCCCTGCCCATGACCTGCCTGTTTCTGACCTATTACCGCCGTCTGGTGCTGAAGCAGCATGCCCCGGCTCCCGTGCCGGCTGCGGAGGAAACATGAACATGCGGAAGATGCGCGATTTTCTGAAGGACGATCTGCGGCTGTCCATCGACTTTTCGCGGTCGGATCAGAACCGGGGCCTTGAGCCGCCGCCGGTCCAGAAAGAGCCGAGGGATGATCAGGGCCGCATTCCCCTGCCGCTTGATCTTCCGGCGGAAAGCGTCGATCTGGTTCAGGCTCTGGGCGGGCGGCGCAGCCATCGGGCATGGACCGGAAAGGAGATCTCGCTGGCCGAACTGGGCTTTCTGCTCTGGGCCACCCAGGGCGTGCGCCGGAATGCCGGGCCGGGCCGGGTTTTTCGCACGGTGCCGTCGGCCGGGTGCAGGCACGCCTTTGAGACCTATGTGCTGGCGAACGCCATCGCCGGTCTGGATTGCGGTCTGTACCGGTATCTGCCGCTGGATCACGCCCTGGTGCTGGAGCGGCAGGCCGGGCCGGATTTTCTGGCCCGTCAGCACGAGGCCGTTCTGGGGCAGACCTTCGTGCCCAAGGCGAGCGCAGTTTTCGTGTGGACCGCCATACCATACCGCATGGAATGGCGGTATCTGGAGGCCGCTCACCGGGTCATCGCGCTGGACGCGGGGCATGTCTGCCAGAATCTGTACCTGGCCGTGCAGGCCGTGGGATGCGGCACCTGCGCCGTGGCCGCGTATCACCAGCGCGCATTGGATGAACTGCTGGGCGTGGACGGCGAGGAGGAGTTCGCGGTCTATCTCGCGCCCGTGGGAAAGGTCTGAATTCAGAGCATCGCGGAGAAATTTTTTTCATGGAGACGTTCACAGCATGGAATCGTCCGGATTCCGCCGTGAGATGCCCGTCTGCCGGAACTTCCGCTCAGCAAAACACATTCATTTGGCAAACATATGGCACTGATCAGCGCGCATGATCTCGTTTTGTCCTTTTCCGGCCTGCCGCTTTTAAGCGGTGTCAGTCTGCAGATTCATCCCGGCGAGCGCATCTGTCTGCTCGGCAGAAACGGCGAGGGCAAATCGACCCTGATGCGTGTTCTGGCCGGAGAACTCGAACCCGACCAGGGCGAAGTGCGCCGGGAGAAGGGCCTGTCCATGGCTTCCCTGCCGCAGGAAGTTCCGGCTGGTCTGACCGGGACGGTGCACGACGTGGTGGCTTCCGGAGCGGAGGAGGCGGGACGGTATCTGGCCGCCATCCGCCGCGGTTCCGGGCCGGCGCATTCCGTGAACGAGCAGGCCGCCTGGGCCGCCACCCGGAAGATCGACACGGTCATCACCCATCTGGATTTGGATCCGGACGCCGATTTCCTCAGCCTGTCCGGCGGCCTGAAGCGTAAAACCCTGCTGGCCCGGGCCCTGGCCGGAGAGCCGGATGTGCTCTTTCTGGACGAACCCACCAATCATCTGGATGTGACGGCCATCCACTGGCTGGAGGAATTTCTGGCCAAGCAGGCTTCCACGCTTTTTTTCGTCACTCACGACCGCATGTTTCTGCGCCGCGTGGCTGGCCGCATTCTGGAACTGGACCGGGGGCGGCTGGCGGACTGGGCCTGTGATTACGACACGTTTCTGCGCCGCAAGGAAGAAGTGCTGGAGGCCGAGGAAGCCGCCTGGCGGCGTTTCGACCAGAAACTCCGGGAGGAGGAAATCTGGATTCGCAAGGGCATCAAGGCCCGCCGCACCCGGAACGAAGGGCGGGTGAGGGCGCTCAAGTCCATGCGCGAGGAGCGCCGCGCCCGGCGGGAACGCTCCGGCAGCGTGTCCATGCAGGTGCAGGAGGCCCGCAAAAGCGGCCGTCTGGTGCTGGAAGTGCGGGACATTTCCTTTGCCTGGAACGGCGCGCCGGTGATCAAGCATCTGAGCCTCAATGTCATGCGCGGGGACAAGGTGGGCATTGTGGGGCCCAACGGCGCGGGTAAAACCACCTTGCTGAAGCTGCTTCTGGGCGAACTGGAACCGCAGGCAGGCGAGGTCCGGCCCGGTACGAATCTGGACATTGCCTACTCGGACCAGATGCGCTCCCTGCTGGACGGGACCAGAACCGCGCGGGACATTGTGGGCGAGGGCGCGGACTATATCGATGTCTGCGGCTCCAGACGGCATGTCGTCGGGTACCTGAAGGATTTTCTGTTTACGCCGGAGCGGGCCAGGATTCCGGTGAGTCTCCTCTCCGGCGGCGAGCGGAACCGCCTGCTGCTGGCCCGGCTGTTCACCAGACCCTGCAATGTGCTGGTGCTGGACGAGCCCACCAACGACCTGGATCAGGAAACCTTGGAGCTTCTGGAGGAGCTGGTGGGCGACTTTCCCGGCACGGTGCTGGTGGTCAGCCATGACCGCGAATTTCTGAACAACACCGTCACGTCCTGTCTGGTTTTCGAGGGATCGGGCAGAGTGGTGGAATACGCTGGCGGCTATGACGACTGGCTGGCTCAGCGTCCCCGGGCCGAGGCAGCCGCCGCGCCCGCATCTGCGCCGCCCAGAAAGAAACCTGCCGCACGGCCCAGGCTGACCTATAAGGAAGCCCGCGAACTGGAAGGGCTGCCCGGCCGGATCGAGGAACTGGAAGAACGCATCGCCGAAACGCAGGAACAGTTGAACGACCCTGCCTTCTACACCAACGACCATACTGTGGTGGCGGAGGAGGCCGCCCGTCTGGAATCCCTCGAAGCCGAGCTGGATACGCTTCTGGCCCGGTGGGATCAGCTGGAAGAATTACGCATGGCGTGTGAGGGGGAGCGATCCGCAGAATGAAGCAGTTATTCAGACCGAAGGAGGAACGGGTATGAACCAGGGATCAACCGCGTGGAATTTTTCGGAAAACAACAACCACATTTCGAGCTTTCAGCGGACCGGCGGCGATCCGGCCAAAGAGGGGCCGGTTTCTCTCGAATACTTCGCCCATTCCTCTTTCCGGATTACCAGTCCGCAGGGGCTGACCGTGGTCATCGACCCCTGGCGGAACGACCCGTCCGGAGCGTGGGGACTGTGGTTTCCTGAGGAGTATCCGGAAATTTACGCCGACATCGTGCTGTCCACTCACGCCCATTTTGACCACGACGCCGTGCACCGTGTCCACGCCGCCGTCACCCTGGAACGGCCTGTGGGCGTTTTCAGCATCGGAGACGTGAGAATCGAAGGGTTCGGCGACAAGCATATGTTCAGGGCCAAGGGATCGTACCGCTGGACGGATGTCTTTGCCGAGTCGGGAATATCGGTGCCTCCTGACAACCCGATGCATCTGGACAACAGCATCATCGTGACGGAGACGGGCGGGATGCGCATCGCTCACTGGGGAGACAACCGGCCGGACCCCGGAGCGTACATCATGGACCGCCTCAGAGGCGTCGATGTGCTGATCCTGCCCATTGACGGCTCCGAACATATCCTCACGGCGGAAGATGTGACGGGGCTCATGGAAGAGCTGGAGCCGAAAGTGGTCATTCCCATGCACTACCGCACCAGGGGTGCGGTGACGGTCCTCAGCACGCTGCAGGCGCCCGATTACTGGCTGGAAATGATGCCGGACGCCATCCTGCATACCGAGTCAAAGTGGACTTTCAGCAAGCCGGACCTCGCGCGGTATCGCGGCCGGGCTTTTTCCTTCGGTCATCATTATACCAAGGGATAGCCGCGTTATTTCTCCGGCCTGCACTCCGGGCAGACGCCTTCCAGCCGGATGTCCACATGCTTGACGGCCAGATCGAGGCCGTCCAGGGCGGCCCGGTCCACGGGCAGAGCCGCCAGACACAGGTAGCGGTCGCAGTGGATGCAGTGCAGGTGGGCGTGCTCCGGCGTGCTTTCCTGGTCGCGCAGGCAGAACCGCTGCGATTTCTCGCCCAGGTCCAGACGGTTCAGAATCCGGCGTTCCACCAGCAGATCCAGAATGCGGTACACCGTGACCCGGTTGATTTCTCCGCTGCCGCCCACGGCCGTCAGGATTTCCGGGGCGCTGCGGGGAGACTCCGTGTTGGCTGCGGCCATGAGCACCCGCACGCGGTGGGAAGTGGCGTCAAGACCGGCCCGGATCAGCCGGGCGGCGGCATTTTTTTCGCTCAGACGGCGTTTCATGTTCTCCTCCGTGCGAGCCGCGTCCCCCAGCCCAGAGCGTAGGCCGATGTGGCCACGGCGATGATGGACGCTCCGGACGTGAGGTCGAAATGATAGGACAGGGCCAGCCCGGCTAGGCAGAATGCCAGGCTGAACAGGAAGGCCAGAAGCATCATTTTCCACAGGGAGTCGGTGTACAGTTCGGCCAGCATGGGCGGGATGGTCAGCAGGGCGATGACCAGAATGAGCCCGGCCACCTGGATGACCATGACCACGGTCACGGCCGTGAGCACCTGCATGAGCGTGTACAGAAAGCGCACGGGCACGCCGGTGGAGCGGGCGAATTCCGTGTCGAAGGACAGGGCCAGAAAGTCCTTGTACCAGAGAAGGACCGCGCCGAGCACAAGGCCGTCCAGAGCCAGCATGAACCAGAGTTCGCTGCGGGAAACGGCCAGCAGGCTGCCGAAGAGATAGCTCATCAGATCCACGTTGTAGCCGGGCGTCAGATCCATGAGAATGATGCCGAAAGCCATGCCCGCGGCCCACATGATGCCCACGACGCCGTCGGAGCGTTCGGTCCGCCCGAAGGAAAACACGGCCATGAGGATGGCCGCCAGGACCGTGAAACCCACGGCGCAGGGCAGTACGGGCACCCCTGTGTAAAATGCCAGTCCGACCCCGCCGTAGGCCGTGTGCGCCACGCCGCCGGCCATGAACACCTGCCGGTTGACCACCACCAGCGACCCGATGACCCCGCAGGCCACGCTGGCCAGCAGTGCGGCCCAGAGGGCGTTCTGCATGAATTCCATGCCCAGGATGCCCGTCATGCGTCCCTCCCGGCACCGGTGAAGATGGAGGACACACCCCTTATGTACTCGTCCAGAGGGCAGGAGGCGTCATGTGTGCCGTAGATGAGCTCCAGCATGTGCGGGGTCAGTTCCCGTCCGCCGCTCTGGAGCAGTCTCCGGTTGACGGCGGCAACGCCGGTGATGCGGGTGGAGGCGGAGATGAGATCGTGGCTGACCATGACGATGGTGATGGAGGCGCTCAGGTTCGAGAGCAGGTCGAAAAGGCAGATTTTTCCCTGCGGGTCGATGTTGGAAGTGGGCTCGTCAAAAAGGAGCAGGGCCGGGTCCGCGACCAGGGCCCGGGCCACCAGAACGCGCTGTTTCTGTCCGCCCGACAGGGCGTCGAAACGCCGTCCGGCCAGATCGGCCATGTCCACCATGTCCAGGGCTTCCAGGGCTTTGTTTTTTTCGGCGAAGGAGTAGCCGGGCCAGCGACCCGGAGACCAGAGTCCGCTTTTGCGGCGAAGCCCCAGCAGCACCGCGTCGCGGACCGTGACCGGAAAGTTCGGCTGGACCGAGGCGTGCTGCGGAACGTAGCCCACCGCCGGGCGCACGGCGACGGGATCCGCTCCCAGAACGCGGACCGAGCCCGATCTGGGCGGCAGAATCCCCAGGATCAGTTTGACCAGGGTGGTTTTGCCGCCGCCGTTGGGGCCGATGATGGTCAGAAAATCTCCGGCCCGGACCACCAGATTTATGTCCGAGAGCACCTCCTCATCGCCGTAGGCATAGCAGACGTCGGACAGCTCGATGACGGAACGGGTGGGATCCGGGCGCCGCTCGGGCGGGCTGGCGGCACAGCAGGAAGAACCGGGTGAATGCATGAATGTCCTGGATTGAGGTTGCGGGACCGGCGCGGTTACCGCCCCGGTTTTTTTATGTCGGCGTACCTGAAGCACGAGACCAGATGGTCGTTCGCCATGCCGACCGCCTGCATGTATGCGTAGATGATGGTGGACCCCACGAACGCCATGCCTCTTTTTTTGAGATCGCCGGAAAGCGTGTCGCTCTCGGGTGTTCTGGCGGGAACGTCCCAGATGGTCTTGCGATTCCCGTCGATGGGCCTGCCGCCGGTGAATCGCCAGACATACGCATCGAAGCTGCCGAACTCTTTTTGTATGGCCAGAAAGGCGTCCGCGTTTTTTCTCGCCGCGAACACTTTGAGACGATTACGGACAATCCCGGGGTTTTTCAGCTGTTCTTCGAGCTCGCCGTCGCTCATGCGCGCGACTTCTTCCGGATCGAAGCCCCTGAAAGCCTGCCGGTAGCCTTCCCGCTTGCGCAGGATCGTGGCCCAGCTCAGCCCGGCCTGCGCTCCCTCGAGAATGAGCATCTCGAAATGTTTCCGGTCGTCATGCACCGGAACACCCCATTCCTCGTCATGATACACGGTTTCCGGAAGGCTCGCGTGAGCCCAGTCGCATCGCTTCATACGGCTTGGTCCTTCATGACGGAGCCGGGTATAATCTCCGGCCCCGCCATGTACAACATGAATGCTACTTCAGGGCGTCGGCGAAAGCCCGGGCCGCGCGGAGCATGTTCTGCTCCCAGTCTTCGGCCAGAGGGTCCAGACGGACCACTTGCGCGCCGATCTGCTGAGCGATGACGGCGGCGCTTTTTTCCGAGAACTGCGGCTGCACGAAGATGACCTTCGCGCCTGTCTCTTTGGCTTTGGAGATGATCGCGGACAGTTCCTTAGGGCTTGGCTCCTTGCCGTCCACTTCCACGGACACCTGATGCAGGCCGTAGGCCTTGGCGAAATAGCCCCAGGACGGATGGAAGACCAGAAACGTGCGCCGGCTTTCGGGGAGAGGCTTCAAAATGGCCCGGATGTCCTGGTCCAGGCGGTCCAGCTTCTGTTCAAAGGCCGCCGTGTTGGCGGCATAGCGTTCGCTCTGCGCGGGATCGATCCGGCTCAGTCCGTCGCGGATGTTCCGGGCCTGAATCTTCACCAGAGCCGGGTCCAGCCAGATGTGCGGATCCAGCGTGCCGTGATCGTGATCGCAATCCGGGCCGTGATCGTGGTCCGCATGGTCATGATCGTGCTCTTCGCCTTCATGGTCATGATGGTGATGCTCCGCCATGGGGATTTTGGCCACGCCTTCTTCCGTGTGTGCGACAGTGATGCCCGGGCTGGCGTTTCTGATCCGGGGCAGCCAGACGTTGTCGAACGTGTCGCCGATGGTGAAGTATATTTTGGCCTTGGCCAGTTCGGTCATCTGCCGGGGCTTGGGCTCATAGGCATGCGGGTTGGCGCCGGGCTCGACCATGACGGAGACCGGGACTTTCCCGCCGCTGACCTGATCCACGAAATATTTCTGGGGAGCTATGGCCACAAAGGCCGACGGCTCCGCCAGCGCCGGGGCGGCAAGAAACAGAAACACTATGGCAAAAAGACTTTTTTTCATGATTTCCTCCATGATATCGGGATGCTTTGTGCGCAACAAGATTGCACGAAGTGAACGGGTATGCAACCCCGTAGCCCGGCCGCCGGATGGTTTTTTCATCCTTATGCGCTGTGGAACCGTTTGACGAAGAGTCGCGATTCCGACCCGGCAGACCGCTCGGACGATGAGAGGACTCTTGCATAGGGCCGGGATCAGTGCCACACATCGCGCTGACGCCGCGCCAGTGGCGGCGGTGAACACCACCTCGACAAGGAAACAGCATGACCGAGGACTGTCCGGGCCGGAATTCCCTGACCGAGCGCGCCATACCCATTCTCCTCAGACTTCTGGTCTGGGGCGGGGTCTTTGCCATTTTCTATATCCTGCGCTCCTTTTTCCTGCTTCTCTTTCTGACTTTCGTATTCGGGTACATCCAAAGCCGGGGTGTGAACAAACTGGAGCGGTTTATTTCCCACCGCGCGGTCAGGGTGGTTCTGGTGGCCAGTCTGTTTCTGGGCGTTCTGGTGGCGGTGGGCGTTTTTCTGGTGCCAAGAGCCAAGGACCAGACCATCCTGTTCGCGACGCAGCTGCCGGAATACATGACCCGTCTGGACCTGGAGCTGATGACCCTGGCTGAACGGTATCCGCTGGTGGAACGCGCCCTTTCCGAACTGACTCCGGCCTCGGCTCATCCTTCGTCGGGCCTGGGCGGTTCCCGGAGCGCCGCTCTGGTGCAGCAGGTTTTCGGTCTGGGCGAAACCTCCGACGGTCAGCATCAGCTCAATCAGGTGCTGGATCTGATCCGGGGCGTGGGCGGACGCGTGGCGGCCATTGCTTCGGCCTTTCTGCTGTCTCTGCTCTTTTCCTTTCTGATCGTGCTGGACCTGCCCCGGCTCAAGGCCAGCGTGGTGTCTCTCGAACAGTCCAAACTGGGCTTCATCTACCGCGAAGTGGCGGGCAGCATCCGCGATTTCGCCAGTGTGCTGGGGCGGGCCCTGGAAGCCCAGTTCACGATCGCCGTGGTCAATTCCCTGCTGACGGCTCTGGGCGTGGCCATGCTGGGCATGAGCTCCGCCCTGGCCTTTCTGACTCTGATCGTGTTTCTGTGCAGCTTTATACCGGTGCTCGGGGTATTCATCAGTTCCGTGCCCATCTGTCTCATCGCCCTGCAGACTTCCGGCCTGACCACCATGATTCTGGCCATCATCATGATCACGGTCATCCACCTCATCGAGGGCTATGTGCTGAATCCCAGAATCTACGGCTCCTACATGCGTATCAACCCGGTCATCGTGCTGGTCATCCTGACTGTGGGGGCCAAGCTGTTCCACATCTGGGGGCTGGTGCTGGGTGTGCCCATCTGCACGTATATTTTCGGACAGGTCATCCGCAATCCGGAGACCCAAACCGCGCCCGCTCCTGAAAACGCCGGGCAGGAGGAAGCATCATGAAAAGCGGGCTGAGAGTGGTTCTGCTGGAGGAAGAAGGGCTGGTCCGCAATGTTCTGGTCAAGGCCCTGGCCGACTGGGGGTACGCCTGCGAAGTGCCCGAAGACGAGGACGCCGCTTGGGCTGCCGTACGGGGGGATGCCGCTCCCACGGCCGTGGTGGCGGACTGGCATACGGATATTCTCGATTGTGGGGATTTTTTCCGCAAAGTCCGGCGCGCCGGGGAGCACTGCCATCTGGTGGCGGGCATTCCCCGCAGCGGCGCGGACGGCATCCGTGTCTGCATCAGGGCCGGAGCCCATGATTTCGTGTACCGGCCCTATAATCTGGACGAGGTCCGGGTGCGCTTGCACGCCATCGGCAGAATCATGGGCCTGCCGGGCGACTCACTGTCTTTTGATTAAGAAGCCGGTTTCACTTTTCCAGTGATTAAGAAGCCGGTTTCACTTTTCCAGTGCAACCCGCCGCACGCCCGAAATCCCGCGCTGTACCGTCCGGGCGTAGCGCACAGCCGGGTATCCGAACAGCATCACATACATGGACCGGTGATTTTCCGGTATGCCCAGCAAACGGAGCATTTCCGGCGCCACGTCGCACAGGGCCCAGCGGGCGAACCCGCACCACAATGTGCCAAGGCCCAGGCTTGCGGCCATGAGCTCGAAATAGGTCAGGGCGATGAATGGATTGGCCTCGGCCGAAGGATTTTCCACCGCCTCCGAAGCGATGACCATATGCGGAGCGTGCTGGAAGATGGGATCCCCGCCCTTGGCCCAGGCATCGGCAAATCTGGCGAAGAAGCCCATTTTCTCCGGCAGGCGGTTTTCCCGCGCGGCTTTTCGGATGCACTCGTAGGTCCGGCTGCGCACCACATCCATGACATGCGGATCGTCCACCAGAGTAAAGCTGACTTGGCGGCGGTTCTTTCCCGAAGGCGCATACATGACCACGCTCACGAGCCGGTCCACGATCTCCCGGGGCACGGCCTCTTTTTTGTACCGGCGTACGGACCTGCGCCCGCGCATCAGATTTTCCACCATCTCCGGGGAAACGGGCCGGACTTCAGGACTGTGATCCGGATTAAGACCAAAAACGGAGAGAGCAGCGGCAGGACACACGGCCAGACAGTGCTGACAGCCTATGCAGGCATTTTCCCGGTGCGGCAGAACCCGCGGCGGGCCGCCGTCCGCTTCCAGCACACCCACAGGACAGTCCTCCGCGCACTGGCCGCACTGGGTACAGCGGTCCGGGTCGACGATCAGCTCGAGCATGGCTTCAAATATGACGCAGTACTATCTCCACTCTTTAAATGGAGATCCAATCGCATCTTCCCTGACACATCTGGTTGAAACATCATCACAGTCAGTTTGGCTAATCAGGAACCAATTGGCATGGGACCGGAGAGAAACCAGAGAGAGCGCGCCGCAATCAGAGTGATGAAAAGAAGCGTACCCAGTAGCAGCATATGGTTCTGTCCTGCCGGCTGGAGTTCCTCTTGCGTCAGTATTGCTGTCTCTGCCGGTTCTTTCCGGCTTTCCTTGGCCGCTTCTTTGTTTGCCGGGCCGGGCTCGAAGGCGGCCTCCACATCGGCGGCATGCTGACCGCTCAAGGCCTTGAGGGCCAGCGTGATGGTCAGTATGCGCAGGATGCCGACAATTCCGGCCGCCCGGCGGACCAGAGGCTCCGGATTGGAAATGAGACCGCCGTCCAGGCCGGCGGAATTCAGGAGAAAGCGTACGTACTCGAAGGCCTGTTCGCGGGTCAGCTTGGGGAGGTTTATGATATTGCCCAGCAACGTCTGCACATTCCGGTTATCGGGGCGGGCCAGTTTGTGGATCAGGTCTCCATTGCCTATCAGGACCACCTGCAGGACACTGCCTTTGTGCTTGGCCAGGGTGAACAGCCCGGCCATGAAGGCGAAATCGTCATCCTGGAGCAGGTGCGCGTCGTCGATGATGAGCACGACTCGCAGTTTTTCCTGCAATTCTCTGGATAAACTTGACGGTACTTCTTCTTGAGGAGAGAGTTGGCGGCTCAGGGTTCTGGAGAGATTTTCCTCCGCTGAAGCGGAAAGTATGATGGTATGTTCCCGCAGGAGAGAGGACAGGCGGGTCAAGAAGGCTGTTTTTCCGGATTTGGGAAAGCCGATCGCACAACTCAGTAGCCGTCCGAAATGCACTTCTTCAAGGATGGCTTCGAAGGCATGCTCGAGTTGCGGAGTGAGGAAATAGGCGGTTGTTCCGGAGGCGTTCTCAAACGGCGATTCGTACATATTTTTCCCGTCTGTCTGGAAATGGTTGAAGGTGGATGACGGCTTGGCCGCAGGTTTTCCGATTTGTTTCCGAAGATAGATACAACCACATTCAACCGCAAGTTTTTTTTAAACTATTTAGTACCGTCCGGCAAAGTTCAGCTATGAATAAATCGTCTATTGCGCCGTTTATGGCCCTGCTTACGGCCATGATGCTGTGGGGCAGTTCTTTTGTGGCTTTCAAGTACGTGGTCATGGTGTTCGATCCTGTGGTCGTCGTGTTTGCGCGCATGGTCCTGGCCTCCTCGCTTTTGCTGCTTGTACTGCGCTGGTGGCGGCCCCGTGTCATCCACCTGAAGGATATACCTGTCATGCTGTTCATGGCCTTGTGCGAGCCTTGTCTTTATTTCATTTTGGAAGGCCAGGCCCTGACCCTGACCACGGCCTCGCAGGCGGGCATGGTGGCTGCGACGCTGCCCGTGCTGGTGGCTCTGTGTTCGGTCTTTTTTCTGGGAGAACGTCTGGAGGGAAAGGTCTGGGCCGGACTTTTTCTGGCCCTGGCCGGAGTGGTCTGGGTCAGCCTGTGCGCTTCGGCCACGGAAACGGCCCCCCGGCCGGTACTTGGCAATTTTCTGGAACTGCTGGCCATGATGTGCGCCGCCGGGTACACCATCAGCATGAAGAAGCTTTGCGGCAGCTATTCGCCGTGCTTTCTGACCGCCGTGCAGTTTCTGGTGGGGACTGTTTTCTTTTTTCCGCTTCTTTTCCTGCCCGGCACCGAACTGCCCCGGAATCTGACGCCGGGACCCGTCTGGGCCGTTGTCTATCTGGGAACCTGCGTCAGCGTGGGGGCTTACGGTCTCTACAATTTCGGCATCAGCAGATTGCCGGCCTGGCAGGCTTCGGCCTTCATCAATCTGGTTCCGGTATTTTCCATTCTGCTGGGATGGGCCTGGCTGGACGAGCGGCTCAGCCTGTTGCAGCTGCTGGGAGCCTGCGCGGTATTCGGGGGCGTACTCATGAGCCAGCGGTGGGATCACCAGACGCAAAAAGAGGAACCGTTTGCCGGGAACCTCTCTCCGGTCCGTGTTGAAAGGGAGGGAAACCGCTCGCGATAGGAGGCATCACGGAAAAAGGCGCGCCTTTTGCGATGAATGGGAGGGTTTTTTCCGGCCGGTCACTACCCGTTTTTTCCGGCGCGACCGGCTGTCTCCCGGTTTATTCTTCCAGAAGGTATCTGTATTTCTTTACGGTGCTGTAGGACCATTCCAATATCTTTTGCATTTCCGCGACAACGCTTTCCGAATGGACCTGCCCCTGCATCTGGTCGAGATAGTAGGACAGGCTTCCGGCGTCTTCCTGGTAGACCAAGGCGATGGAATACTGCGAGGCGATGCCCGGGCGATCCGGAAACTCCGGCCGGGTCTGGAGATGCAGGACGAACTTTTTCTTCTCCGAGGCGGTCAGCGCAAAAAGTTTGCTGGCCATGAGTTCTTCCTTCATTTTGTAGGACAGGAGCGTACCGCTCTGGTCCGTGCCCTTGGCCAGAATGTCCAGTGGAAGTTTGTCCGCGATCAGGGCACTTGCCCCGGCTTTTGTTGTTTCCGCCGCCGGTTTGGCCTGGTTTGGGGACGGCCGGGTCAGGGTCGAATTATCCTCGGCGTATGCGTTGAAGGCGAAGAGAAGAAGAAAAAAGGCAAGGGTGCGGCGCATAAAGACTCCTTTGTCAGTATCGGATGTCCCGGTTTCCGGGAGTATTTTCCGGTTTGATGCCCGTGGGGGCAGCGCATCCGGCATCCATTTTTCACGGCATGTCATGTCTTCCTGCCAGCTATACTGGCTGTTTCGGCGTCACGAGGTCAAGGAGCGGACGGTTTGCGGAAGACTTTTCCATTTCCGCCTGCAGGGCCTCCAGCTGGGTGGCGACGGGCTCCAGAGACGGCGGCGTTTGGGTGTGAACGCGGCTCTCGCCCACATTGTCGAGAGCTTCCAGCACCCGCACAAGAGTCAGGTTGCGCGCATCCATGGCCGGTTGCAAGGCGGATTCCGAACCGTTTCCGAAGTTCACGCGGACCAGCATTCCGGCGCGTACCAGTCGCTCGGCAAGGAGGTTGGCCAGACGGGAAGACATGCCCAGTTCCCGGGCGATCTGGTCCGGTCTTTGGGCCTTCAGGGCCAGATGGAAGCGGCGGACCACATGGGTGCAAAGCAGCACGGCGTGGAGCCGCATTTCGGCGGCGCTCAATTCCTCCTCACCTGCCGGATGCTCCGGCTCGCGGACGTGTTCCAGCGTGTGGACTATTTCCGCGCCGAAAAGCACGATATACCAGCTGATGTTCAGCCACAGGAGAAAAAGAGGCAGGGCCGCGAAGCTGCC
The DNA here is from genome assembly GCF_001553625.1 of Desulfomicrobium orale DSM 12838. Classification (GTDB taxonomy): domain Bacteria; phylum Desulfobacterota; class Desulfovibrionia; order Desulfovibrionales; family Desulfomicrobiaceae; genus Desulfomicrobium; species Desulfomicrobium orale. The sequence continues at coordinate 2,210,296 of NZ_CP014230.1, read as the reverse complement.
GTAAATGGCGTTGTAGGAGGTCATGCTGATCTGGAATTTGACGTACCCGGCCTGGAGGAGCTGATAGGCCGATCCGGCCGGGATGGCCGCCAGAAAGGCGTGTCCGACACGGATTTTTGTGTTGGGCATGATCATGTAAAGGAGCGTGAAAAGCATCCAGAGCAGAACGTAGGGGGCGAAAGCCAGACTGAAGGCAATGACCGGGCTCGTCACTTCTTCCAGCCCGGCCCGCGACGACAGGGCCGAAACCCTGGTGGCGATGAAAACCGTGGCGCTGCCGGACGTAATGAGCAGGATGGGGGCCGTGACCATGATGGTCATGTAGTCGCTCAGTTTGCGCAGGAAAGAACGGTCGGACACGCCCCAGACCTGATTGAAGCATTCCTCGATGTTGCCCAGAACCTTGATCACGGACCAGAACAGGACGATCACGCCGATGCCCGCGATGAGTCCGCCCTGGGTGTTGTCCAGCATGTTCCGGGCGAAGACGATGATCTGGGCGACAACCTCCTGCTGGGCCGAGAACTGCTCCATGAGTTTTTCTTCCAGCAGGCGTTCGAATCCGAAGCCCTTGGCGATGCCCAGAGCCATGGCCGCCAGCGGCACCAGAGACAGGAGAGTGTAGAAAGTCAGGGCCGAAGCGCGCAGCGGGCCGTTTCGGATCATGAAGCCGTTCAGGGCGAAAAAAAACGTGCGCGGGACGAGAATCAGCAGACGAAGGAAAGGGCTGCCTTCCGGGCGGGCCGGCCATGCGTCCGCGGAGAAGAAATGCAGGATGCGGGCAGGCAGGGAAAGGCGGGCGGAAGAATCATCTGGCGTGGGCATGCCGCTTAAGTGACCGGCTTTGTCGCGGTCTGTCAACACGGAAAGCCGACACAGGAAAAGCGGGGGCCTTTCGGCCCCCGGAGAAGCTATCCGAGGATGGCTTTCAGATCGTCATCCGGCGTGGAGAGAGGCTTGATGTCGAAGTTTTCCACCAGCACGTTCAGCACCGCGGGCGTGATGAAAGCAGGCAGGCTGGGGCCGAGGCGGATGCCCTTGATGCCGAGGCTGAGCAGGGTCAACAGGATGACCACGGCCTTCTGCTCGTACCAGGACAGAACCATGGACAGGGGCAGGTCGTTCACGCCGCATTCGAACGCTCCAGCCAGGGCCAGGGCAATCTGGATGGCGGAATAGGCGTCGTTGCACTGCCCCACGTCCAGCAATCTGGGGATGCCGCCGATGTCGCCCAGCTTTTTGTCGAAGAAACGGAACTTGCCGCAGGCCAGGGTCAGCACCACACAGTCGGCCGGGACCTTTTCCACGAATTCCGTATAGTAGTTGCGGCCCGGCTTGGCTCCGTCACATCCGGCCACCAGAAAAAAGTGGCGGATGGCTCCGTCCTTGACGGCCGCGATGACCTTGTCGGCCACCCCGAGCACCGCGTTGCGGCCAAAACCGGTCAGCACGGTTCCCCTGTCTTCATCCTTGGCGAATCCGGGCATGGACAGAGCCTTTTCGATGACGGGCGTGAAATCCTTCCCCACATGCGTCACGCCGGGCCAGCCCACCAGACCGGTGGTGAAGATATTGTCCTTGTAAGAATCGGCCGGTCTCTGGATGCAGTTGGTGGTCATGAGGATGGCGCCGGGGAATTCGGCGAATTCCTTCTGCTGGTTCTGCCATGCCGTGCCGTAGTGGCCGTGGAAATGAGGATACTTCTTCAGGCCGGGATATCCGTGACAGGGGAGCATCTCGCCGTGGGTATAGACGTTGATGCCCTTGCCCTGGGTCTGCTCCAGCAGCATGCCCAGATCTTTCAGGTCGTGGCCGGAGACGAGAATGGCCTTGCCCGCCTTGGGTCCCAGAGGAACCGGAGTGGGTACGGGATGCCCGAAGGTGCCGGTGTTGCCCGCGTCCAGAAGCTCCATGGCCTTCAGGTTCACCTGTCCGCATTCCATGCACAGGGCGACGAGTTCTTCCAGGCTTTTCGGCTCCAGCGTCGCGGCCAGGGCGCGCTGCATGAATTCGTATACCTTTTCGTCTTCCTGCCCCAGAATGGCCGCATGATCGGAATAGGCGGCCAGCCCCTTGATGCCGTAGATGAGAATCTGCTTCAGGGACCGCAGGTCCGGATGGACTTCCAGAGCCTCGGTCACGCCATGCTGTTCACCCTGGGCCACGAGCCCTTCAAGCGTGGTGGCGGGAGTGAAAGCGGCCGCTTCGGTATTGACGGCCACGCCCGCTTTGGAAGCCAGAAGGGTGCGATATCCTGCGGCTTCATTGATGAGTACCTGAAACCGGGCCGGATCGAAATCCACGTTGGTCAGGGTGGAAAAGACGCCTTCGCTTATGAACCGGTTCACGGCCGCGTCGGAAACGCCTTTGGCCCTGGCCTGGACGGCCACCTGGGACAGGCCCTGCAGGGCATAGATGAGCAGATCCTGCAATGCGGCCACTTCGGGCTGCTTGCCGCATACGCCGACCTTGGTGCAGCCGGTGCCTCTGGCCGTTTGTTCACACTGGTTGCAAAACATGACTTCCTCCTCGGTTGTTTGTTCCTTGTTGAGAACGCATCTAGCGGGGAGGAGGACTGCCAGCTTTGACCTGCGTCAAAAAACAGCGAGGTCGTGGCGAACGGGGCAGGGGGCCTCACGCCGGGTCATCCGGCCCTGGCAAAGAATCAGAACATGGAGAGGGAGCTTGCCGCCGCGCCGATTGTCTGGCGTGTTCCGGCCCGGCGGCGGGTGCGGGAACCAGGGCGTCCCCTCGGAAAGGTGGAAGGGGTTATTTCCTGGCGCTCTTATTCAGCGTTTCCATCACTTCGGCCACGGCGGCGGTAGGCTGCTGTTCGTCGATCTGTTGCGCTTTGGGCCAGCGGCATCTATGGTACGAGATGGTCGCTTTCTGGGTGATCTGTTCGACCTTGGCGAGCATCACGCTCATGGTTTCTTCCGTGATAGTGTAATGGCCGCAGTCCGGGCATTTGGGCGCGGGCACGTCCTCGAAGCAGAACAGGTGATTCCGGCATTCCATCTGATAGGATATGATTTCCTCGGCGACACCGGTGCCGCCGCATTTGGGACAGATCATGACGACCTCCGTTCATTTGTAATGAATCATTTTTCATATATCTTTTTCCTGGCATGGCAAATATCCTTTCAACACGCTGATATATAAAGTTATTTTCTGGAGGTGCGTATGAGCGTCGTGGGCTGGATCGGGACAGGGGTGATGGGGCGGTCCATGTGCGGGCACCTGCTGGCCGCGGGGCATACGATGCAGGTGTTCAACCGGACCAGGGCTTCGGCCGAAAGCCTTCTGAAGGCCGGGGCGACGTGGTGCGGCAGTCCGGCGGAAGCGGCGCGTGGGGCGGAATTCGTTTTCACCATCGTGGGCTATCCGTCCGATGTGCGCTCCGTGTATCTGGGCGAGGACGGCATTCTGGCTCATGCGGACGCCGGCGCCGTGGTAGTGGACATGACCACTTCCGAGCCTTCCCTGGCCAGGGAAATTCACGCTGCGGCCGGAGAAAAGAACATCGCCGCCTTGGATGCTCCGGTGTCAGGCGGCGATCTGGGCGCCAGGGACGCGACTTTGGCCATCATGGTCGGCGGCGACGTGGAAACTTTCGAGAAGATCCGGCCGCTTTTCGAGGTCATGGGCAAAAACGTCCGGCACATGGGAGCTCCGGGGGCCGGACAGCATACGAAGATGAGCAATCAGATCCTCATCGCCGGAACCATGATCGGCGTGGTGGAATCGCTCCTGTACGCGGTGCGCGCGGGGCTCGGCATGGACGCGGTGATCGATGTCATCGGCAGCGGGGCGGCCAGCTCCTGGTCCATCAATAACCTGGGCCGCAAGATCGCCCGGGAGGATTTTTCACCCGGATTTTTCGTCAAGCATTTCGTGAAGGACATGGGCATCGCCCTGGCCGAGGCCAGGAAAATGGGCATCGCCCTGCCGGGACTGGCCCTGGTCGAACAGCTCTATGTGGCCGCCATAGCCCAGGGGTTCGAGAACATGGGCACCCAGGCGCTGTACAGCGCGCTCCTGGCCATGAGTCCGGTCAGATAGCTCCGGCTGGGAGAATCCAGCGCCGTGCGTTCACCGCTTTTTCTGTTTTTTCTGCTGTGCCTGCCGCTTTCCGCCATGGCGGCGGACGACAAGAAAATAAACATTCTCTATCTCAATTCGTACCATAACGGCTACGAATGGTCCGACTCCATTCTCGGCGGCGTCAGAGACACATTCGGCCGGAGCGGAAAGAACATCTATCTGCAGATAGAGTACATGGATTCCAAGCGGTATTCCCAAGGCAAGATAAACGAGATTCTTTTTCAGTATTATCTGTTCAAATTCCGGACGACGCGTTTTGATCTCATCGTCACTTCGGACAACAACGCCTACGAATTCATCATCCGGTACGGCGAGAGGCTTTTCCCCGGAGTGCCCATCGTCTTCTGCGGCCTGAACGACGTGGCCGCCGGGGATGTGCCCATGCGTCACCGCATGACCGGACTTCTCGAAGAATTCGACGTGCCGGCCAATATCGCCATCGCCGCCCGGCTGCATCCGGGCCGGAAGCGGCTGGTGGTCATCGGCGACAGAAGCCTGACCGGTGCCGCCATCGCCAGCCAGGTCAGGGCTCAGATCCCCAGATTGCCGAAGGACATGCGCGTGGACTTTCTGGACGAGTTCACCCTGGAGGAACTCATCGAACTGGTCCGCTCCAGCTCCGGGGACAGCATTTTTTTCTTCATACCGTTTTATAAAGACGTGGGAGAAACCGTGTATTCGGCCCAGGATCTCCTGGAAATTGTCTGGCGGGAGACGGGCGTGCCCCTGTACGCGGCTTGGGAGTTTCTGCTGGGGCACGGCATGGTCGGCGGCAAGCTGGTCAGCGGCCATATGCACGGACAGGCGGCGGCCCGGATCGGCCTGCGCATTCTCGACGGCGAGCGTCCGGCGGAGATCCCCGTGACGGCCACCCCGGACGAGCCACCCAGATTCGACTACCAGGTGCTGAACCGTCTGGGCATCGATCAGAGACTGCTGCCTCCGGGCAGCCAGCTCATCAATGCGCCTTCGCCGTTTTATTCCATCAACCGCCATCAGTTCTGGACCATCATCGTCGGGCTGGCGGTTCTGTCGGCCGTTCTCGTGCTGCTGATGGTCAACATCTGGAAGCGCAAGGCGGTGGAGCTGCGCATCAAGAACCAGCTGGCCTTTTTGCGCACCCTCATGGATACGCTGCCCGTGCCCATGTATTTTACGGATGAAAGCGGGGCTATCCGCGGCATCAACCGGACTTTCGGTCAATGGTTCGGCATGCGCTGGGACACGGACGAGGATTTCCGCCTCCTGTCGCCGCGTGTGCGGGACAGCCGTTTCGACCCTCTTCTGGACCGGCGCGTGGATTCCTTCGAGACCCGGATTCTCCGGAATGACGGCACCCTTTGTTCCGTGGTGCTGCACAAAAGGCCCTACGCCGATTCAAAAGGCGAAACCGCCGGCATGGTGGGCGTGCTGCACGATATTTCAGACCGCAAACAGGCCGAGGACGGTCTGCGTGCGGCCGAGGAAAAATACCGGACCATCTTCGAGAATTCGGCACTGGGTATTTTCCGGGCCACACCCGGCGGCGACTGGCTGGCGGTCAATCCGGCCCTGGCCAGAATGCTCGGCTTTCCGGGCCCCCGGGAACTGATGGACGACCGTCCCAATATTTCCGGCATCTATTTTCAGCAGAGCGACCGGGAACGCATCGTGGGACTTTACCGGCAGGGCCAGGACAGCGTGGAGTGCGAGGTGCTTTTGCGCACCCGAAGCGGCGCGGTGATCACGGCCACGCTCAATGCCCGGGTCGTGCGGGACGGCGGCGGAGCGTTCCGGTATTTCGAGGGGTTCGTGGAAGACATCACGGACCGCAAGAAGGCCGAACTGGCTCTGGCCGCTTCGGAGGCCATGCTCCAGCTGGTGCTGGACACCATCCCGCAGCTGGTTCACTGGAAGGACCGCAATCTGCGCATTCTCGGCGCCAACCGGAACTTTCTAGCCCACGTGGGGGCTCCAGACCTGGCGGCCATAGTGGGGCGGACCTACGGGGAAATCGCTGCGGATCCCGAACAGACCGGGCAGATCACCCGGTTCGACGAGCAGGTCATCGACCGCGACGAGCCCATCTTCCGGCTCCAGCTGGAGGCGCGTTCGGCCTCGGGACAGACCATCTGGCTCCTGGCGAACAAGGTGCCTCTGCACGGCCCTCACGGCGAGGTGGTGGGCATGCTCAGCACGGCCGAGGACATCACCCAGACCCGGAATCTGGAAAAACAGCTGATCCAGTCCCAGAAGATGGAAGCCATCGGCACGCTGGCCGGAGGCATCGCCCATGATTTCAATAACATCCTGACATCCATCATGAATTCCGCCGAACTGGCCATGGAGGAAGTTCCCGAGAACAGTCTGGTCTGGCAGGATCTGGAGCGCTGCCTCCGGGCTTCGGTCCGGGGACAGGGACTGGTCCGGCAGATACTGGCTTTCAGCAGGCCCACGCAGGAAGGATTCGTACCCACCGATCTGCGCGACGTGGTCACCGAGGCGGCAGCCCTGATCCGGCCCTCCATGCCGTGCAATATCCGCGTGACCTCGGCCCTGGAGGAGAATCCGCCGCTGTGTCTGGCCGATCCCACGCAAATCCATCAGGTGGTCATGAATCTGGCCACCAACGCGTTTCAGGCCCTGGACGGGGAGCGGGGAGGATGCATCGGCATCGATCTCGGCCAGACTCTGCTTGCGGAGGATGACGCGCGGCAGGACGGTCTTGAGCCCGGCCGCTATCTTGTGCTCAGCATCGCCGATGACGGCCCCGGCATCGACGAGGCCATCCAGGACAAGATCTACGACCCCTTCTTCACGACCAAGAGCGGAGGAACGGGACTGGGGCTGGCCGTGGTGCACGGCATCGTGCGCGGACACGGCGGGGCGGTCCGTTTGCATACATCGGCGGAAGGCACGCGGTTCGACATTTTTCTGCCCGCCGTCAGCGATGGAGCGGCTGTTCCGCGGGAATATGCCGGGCAGGCGGAAAGGGGCGGTGAGCGGCTTTTCTTCGTCGAGGACGACGAGGAGCAGCTGTCGCTCATTCCGAGGGTGCTCGAAAGTCTGGGGTACACGGTCCGTGCCTTCCGCCGGGGCAGGGAGGCCCTGCAGGCGGTGGATGAAGGGGGGCGGCCCGATCTGGTGCTTACGGATTACGACATGCCCGGCATGAACGGGGTGGAACTGGCCCGCGCCCTGGCGCAGCGGCACCCGGAGCTGCCGCTCGTCATGTTTTCCGGGCGGAAGCATGCCGGAGAATTTTCGGGACTTCCTGAAAACATTCTGTTTTTTCTGAGCAAACCATACAACAAGGACATGATCGGGCGGGCCGTCCGGAATGTCCTGGACAGGGAGCGCGCATGTCCAGAATCCTGATTGTGGACGACGATCCGCAGATCGGCGAAACGCTGGCCGCCATGGCCGCGCGTCTGGAGCATCAATGTCTGACGGCCCGGACCCTGCGGGAGGCCTTGAGCTGTCTGCGGCAGGGGGACATCGACCTCGTTTTTCTGGACGTGCGCCTGCCGGATGGAAACGGCCTCGACGCGCTGGGCGCCATCAGTGCGCTGAGCAATCCTCCTTATGTGATCGTTCTGACCGGCCAGGGCGATCCGGAAGGCGCGGAACTGGCCATCCGCAGCGGGGTGTGGGATTATCTGGTCAAGCCTTCTCCCGTCCGGCAGATTCGGGACACCCTCAATCGCGCCCTGGCGTCCAGAGAGGAAAAGCGGGATCCGGGAAGACTTCTGGATTTGACGGATGTCGTCGGCCAGAGTCCGGCCATGCGGCGGCAATGTTATGAGCGCATCGCCCAGGCCAGCGGATCGGATTCCACCGTGCTGATCACGGGAGAAACAGGTACGGGCAAGGAACTGCTGGCCCGCACCATCCACCGCAACAGCACCCGTTCCGCCCAGAGCTTCGTGCCCGTGGATTGCGCGGCCCTGGCCGAGTCCCTCCTGGAGAGCACGCTGTTCGGGCACGTCAAGGGTGCGTTCACCGGAGCCACCCGTGACGGCACGGGGCTGGTCAAACTGGCCGACCAGGGCACGCTCTTTCTGGATGAAATCGGCGAACTGCCTCTGTCGGCCCAGAAAACATTTCTGCGGGTTCTGCAGGAGCGGCGTTTCCGCCCTGTGGGCTCCAGCCAGGAACTGGAGAGCGATTTCCGGCTGGTCTGCGCCACGAATCAGGATCTGGAGGGCATGGTGCGGGCGGGAAGATTCCGGCAGGATCTTTTTTACCGGATCAACACCATCCGCGTGGAACTGCCGCCCTTGCGGGAGAGGGAAGGAGATATCGAACCTCTGGCGCGGCATCATATCGAGCGGTTCTGCCGCCAGCATCGCATGCCCTGCAAGACTATGGCTCCGGAGTTCGTGCACACGCTCGAACAGTACGACTGGCCCGGAAATGTCCGGGAGCTGTTCAATACCGTGGAGCAGGCGCTGGTGCTTTCCGGCGCGGGACAGACGGTTTACGCCCAGCATCTGCCCCGGGGCGTGCGGGTCCGCGCGGCCAGATCGCTTCTGGCCCGGCCGGAGGCGCCCATGCTGGATGCGGATGGAATGGAGGAAGCCTTTCCCACGTTCAAGGATTTCAAATTCCGGATGGAAGCGGAGTATCTGGCCGGACTGATCAAAAAGTATGGCAGAGATGTGCAGCGGATGGCTCAGGTATCCGGACTGTCCAGGTCGCACCTTTACGCCGTGTTGAAAAAGCACGGTCTGGATGGCTGACAGGACTTGGTCTGGAAGAGAGGTCTGCCGCGGGCATTGCATTCCTCCGGTTTCTTCGCACGGCGGAATCAGTGGTGTGAACCCGGCGGATAAGACTCCTGAACGATTTTACAGGGCATGGCCGAAAAAAGCGGACGTGTGGAATTTCTTCCCTCGTCCGCTTTCATTTTGCGGTTTCTTTGTTTCATGCCGGGTGACTTTCAGGTCATGGCTGCGCCGTTTCATGGGACATGCCGATTCCGGCTTGCTCCCGTGCTGCCGTCCGGGTCTGAATATGGAGAAAACATCCATATTTCTTCCCTGAAAAAGCCGTATTGCCATTTCGGAAAGCGGCTGTTCCAAGGGAGTCCAACCAACAGGAGGAAGCACATGGAACAGACAATGAAAGCGGCGGAAGAAGAACTTCTGAATACGGAACTGGCCCGGAGGTTCAGAGGCGGGGTGATCATGGATGTGGTGAATCCGGAACAGGCCCGCATTGCCGAGGAGGCCGGAGCGTGTGCGGTCATGGCTCTTGAGCGGGTACCGTCTGACATCCGTGCGGCGGGCGGCGTGGCCCGCATGTCGGACCCGGGCATGATCCGGGAGATCAAGGCCGCCGTATCCATCCCGGTCATGGCCAAGTGCCGCATCGGACATTTTGTGGAGGCTCGCGTACTGGAGGCTGTGGATGTGGATTATATCGACGAGAGCGAAGTGCTCACGCCCGCCGATGAGGAATTTCACATCGACAAGACGACGTTCAGGACGCCTTTCGTGTGCGGCTGCCGCAATCTGGGCGAAGCTCTGCGGCGTATCGCCGAGGGAGCGTCCATGATCCGGACCAAAGGAGAGGCCGGTACCGGCGATGTGGTGGAGGCCGTGCGCCATGCCAGGTGCGTGACTGCGGAAATCCGTCGCGTCCAGGTCATGCCTGCGGAGGAGCTGGTCGCCTGCGCCAAGGAAATGGGCGCTCCGGTGGAGCTTCTGCGGCGGGTGAAAGCTCTGGGGCGGCTGCCCGTGCTCAATTTCGCGGCGGGCGGCGTGGCCACTCCGGCGGATGCCGCTCTCATGATGCAGTTGGGCATGGATGGCGTGTTCGTGGGCTCGGGAATTTTCAAAAGCGGCGATCCCGCCCGGCGGGCAAAAGCCATTGTGGCGGCCGTGGCGCATCATGATGATCCCCGCGTGCTGGCCGAAGTGAGCGAGAATCTCGGCCCGGCCATGCCGGGAATGGCGGCCCGGTCCCTGCCGGACGAGGAACAGATGTCCACACGGGGCTGGTGACGGAAACCGGCCCGGTTCCGGGAAGACCACCCGGAGCCGGGCGCGCCCCCGGACGGAGTGGACAAGGGCGGCGCGGACCCGTTAGGCGGCTTCAGGGAGGAGCCGCCATGACTATTATGATCAAAAACGCGCGCCTTGGAGACGCCGCGGCGGACGTACTGATCCGGGACGGCCGTTTTGACTCCATCGGCCCCGAGGCGGATGTCGCGGCCGACACCGTGGTGGACGGCTCGGGCAAGGCCATTCTGCCGTCTTTTCACAACACCCACACTCACGCGGCCATGACGCTGCTGCGCGGCTACGCCGACGACATGGAGCTGCACACCTGGCTGTCGGAACACATCTGGCCCTTCGAGGCCGGGCTGACCGAGGAGGATGTCTACTGGGGGGCCAGACTGGCCTGCCTGGAGATGATCCGCTCGGGAACCACATTCTTCACGGACATGTACTGGCATTGGCGGGGCACGGCCCGCGCGGTGGAGGAAATGGGCCTGCGTGCGGCCCTGTCCGCCGCGTTTTTCGATTTCAGCGATCCCGGCCGGGCCGAAGCCATGAAACGGCAGGTCATGGAACTGCACGCGGAAAGCGGATCGTTTTCCGGCCGCATCCAGTTCGTGCTGGGGCCTCACGCCATTTACACCGTATCTGCCGCTTCTCTGCGCTGGATCGCGGAATACGCGGCGGAACACGGTCTGCGCATCCACATGCACCTGAGCGAAACACGGAAGGAAGTGGAGGACTGCCAGACGGAACACGGTCTGCGGCCCGTGGAATATCTGCATTCCCTGGGGCTTCTGGGCCGGCATCTGAGCCTGGCTCACGCCGTGTGGCTGGGCGAGGCGGAAATGGAACTGCTGGCCGCACACGGCGTGCAGGTGGCTCATTGTCCCGTCTCCAACATGAAGCTCTGCTCCGGCCGGTTCGACATGGCGGGCATGCGCCGTCACGGCGTGCCCGTGGCTCTGGGGACGGACGGATGCGCCTCCAACAACAGTCTGGACATGTTCGGCGAGATGAAGGCCGCGTCTTTACTGGCCAAGATCACCTCCATGAATCCTTCCCTTTTTCCGGCGCGGGAAGCACTGGATGCGGCTACCGTGGCCGGGGCACACATGTTCGGCCTGGAGAGCGGACGCATCGCCGTAGGCGCTCCGGCCGACTGCGTGCTGGTGGATCTGAACCGGCCATGCATGACGCCGGACCATCATCTGGAATCCAATCTGGTGTACAGCGCCACCGGAGCCTGCGTGGATACGGTGATCTGCGGCGGGCGCATCCTCATGCAGGGCGGTGTGGTGGACGGCGAGGAAGAGATTCTGGCCAGAGCCGGGGAAACGGCGGCCCGTCTGGCGGCGGCCGCACGCTCCGGAGGTGGGGCATGCTCCTGATCTATACAGGTCCGGGCAAGGGCAAGACTTCGGCTTGTGTGGGACAGGCCGTACGCGCCCTGGGGCGGGGATTTCGGGTGGCCTTCGGGCAGTTCATGAAGCGTCCGGATCAGGCCGGAGAACAGGAGATGCTGGCCCGGCTGCTGGGGGAGAATTTTCTGGCTTCCGGCGCCGGATTCTACCGCGACCGCGCCGATTACGCCCTTCACCGCCGGAAGGCTCTGGAACTTCTGGACTGGGCCGGGGAGCGGATTGACGCGGGGCTCGACATGCTGGTGCTGGACGAAACCCTGTACGCTCTGGGGCATGGACTGGTGGAGGAGGCGGAAGTGCGTGGCCTGATCGAACGGTGCGCCGCGCGGAACTGCCATCTGGTGCTGTCCGGCCGCGGCGCGCCGGACTGGCTGGTGGAGGAGGCGGACATCGTCTCGGACATCGCCGAGGTCAAGCACATATACGCCCGGGGCGGAAAGGCCCGGCTTGGTATCGAATTCTGAGGTTTCGCCCCGCCCCGCGCTTTCATGGCCGGGCGCTTCTTTCTTCTCCGGCGGTGATTCTTCGTCCGCATGCCGGACATGCTCCGGCTTTCAGGATGGAGCGCAGAACCGTAAATCCTTCCCGTTCGATGAGCGTGGCGCCGCAGGGACAGACTGTGTTCTGCCAGCGGGAGCGCATATTCCCCGCGAAAACGAAAAAGAGCCCCTCGGTCCGTCCGATCTCCACGGCGCGCAGCAGCGTGTCCGGCGGCGTGGGCGGGATGTCCTGCATCCGGCAGGCGGGATGAAACCGTGAGACGTGCCAGGGCGTATCCTCGCCCAGTTCGGCACGCAGAAAACGGGCTATTCCCGCCAGTTCCCGGTCCGAGTCATTCAGACCGGGAATGACCAGAGTGGTCACTTCCAGATGCCAGCCCACCTTTTTCATATGAACCAGATTTTTCAGCACCGGGCGCAGCCGCGCGCCGCAGATGTCGCGGTAGAAGGTGTCATTGAAAGATTTGAGATCGATGTTGGCGGCCTGGATGAGGGGCCCCAGCGCTTCCAGGCACGGATGGCTCTGGAACCCGTTGCTGACCATGATATTCCTGAGGCCCGCGTTCAGAGCCAGCTTGGCTGTTTCGGCCATGAGCTCGAAAAAGACGGTCGGCTCAGAGTAGGTGTAGGCCATGGACGCCGCCCCGGAGGCCAATGCCATGCCGATCAGTTCGGCCGGGCTGATGGCCTCGCCGTGAATGGTTTGCCGGGTGGATGGACAAGACAGGCTCCAGTTCTGGCAGAAGGCGCAGCGCATGTTGCAGCCGGGAGCGCCCACGGACAAGGTGGCCGTTCCGGGCAGGAAATGGAACAGCGGCTTCTTTTCCACCGGATCCAGATGCAGGGCGGCCACCTTGCGGCTGGAAAGGCTCACAAGCGAGCCGCCGCGATTTTCGCGCACACTGCACCTGCCGCGTCCGCCGGGCGGAATACGGCAGAAGTGGGCGCACAGAAGACAGCGAACGTCTTGTCCCGCCGATCGCCACAGGAGCGCTGGAGCATCCATCTATTTTCCCCTGACCCGGATCTCCGGCCTGATGATGAGGGGAAAGGCTTCTGGAGACGGTGCATGCCGCACGCCGGGCTCAATGCCCATGAACGTGCCGTTTTCCGGGCTGGATTCCATGCGCAGGCGCGGTGTCTGCCGGTCCGTGGCGCCGGGGGCCGCCAGCATGAGCGTGTCCCGGTCCTTTCCCGAATCGATCAGAATATCCCCGCCATAAGCCTGACCACATAGCCCGGTCAGGAGCGTGACGGCCAGTGCCAGAACTGTTTTTACTTTACTTGGAGAGGGCATGCGTTTACTTGTTTTGGTTCAATGAGCGGTATGGATAACTTATCTTATTGACGGGGAAGAGACAATGCACAGCTCCCAGAGGGACAAGGCGTACAAGGACGCCGGAGTGGACATCGGGGCGGGAAATTCGTTCGTTTCGCGGATCAAGCCGCTGGTGGCGTCCACGTACACCAAGGGTGTGGTCAACGACATCGGCGGGTTCGGCGGTCTGTTCAAGCCGCCCATGTCCATGTTCAGCGATCCGGTCCTGGTGGCCTCCACCGACGGAGTGGGCACGAAGCTCAAGCTCGCCTTTCTGTTTGACGTGCATCATACAGTGGGTATCGATCTGGTGGCCATGAGCGTCAACGACATCGTCGTTCAGGGTGCGAGACCCCTCTTCTTTCTGGATTATTTTGCCACGGGCCGGCTCGACGCGGACAAGGCCGAGGCGGTCATCAAAGGCATCGTCCAGGGCTGTAGGGAAGCGCAGTGCGCGCTGATCGGCGGGGAAACGGCGGAAATGCCCGATTTCTACGCTGACGGAGAATATGATCTGTCGGGTTTTTGCGTCGGCATGGTGGATAACGACAGGATCGTGGACGGCTCCACTGTCGGTGTGGGAGATGTGCTCATCGGGCTGGCTTCCTCGGGCGTGCATTCCAACGGCTACTCCCTGGTGCGCAAGCTCTACGCCGAATCCGGCCTTGGCCCGGAGGATATTTTTCCGGGCACGGACAGAACCGTGGCCGAAGTGCTGCTCGAACCCACACGCATCTATGTCGAAGCCGTGCGCAACGTGTCCCGGGACTGGGAAATCCACGGCATGGTGCATGTCACGGGCGGCGGTTTCTACGACAACATCGTGCGTGTGCTGCCCAAGACCGTGACAGCCAAAGTGCGCTTCGGTTCCTGGGACATTCCCCCGGTATTCGCGTGGCTGCGCGAACAGGGCGGCCTGTCCTGGGAGGAGATGCTCCAGATTTTCAACAGCGGCATCGGCTATATCATGATCGTGAAGAAGGATGTGGCCATGGATGTGGTGCATCGGCTGGCCGCCCTGAAGCAGGATTCCTGGGTCATCGGCGAGATCATCGAACGCGTCGGCGAAGAGGAGCAGGTGCGGATCGAATTTTCTGAAGAGGTCTGCTAGCCGCGCCGGAATCACCGGGGTACCTCTGTCCCGCAAAGTGCATCCGGACCCGTGTTCATGTATAATGTTCAGGCTCGCCTGCCATTCTGATGAGTCTCAGGCTTGATCACTTCTGGCTGCATACCGGGACTCCGCTGACCCCAACCTTTCCAATTTGTCTTTCCCCGCGCCCGGCGTCTCACCACCGCCGGGCTTTGCATTTTTTACAATGCGCTCCGGCTTTCCGATTGGACGCTTGCCGCTATTTCGGCCCCATTCCGAAAAATTTCCGGTTTGTTGCGCTCAGCGCAGATCGTGCTGAAATTTGACGTCCAGAGTCATGGGGATATTTTCGGATCCGATGATCGCCGGCCGTTTGACTGTTTTGCTGGCGGCCATGATGGCGCGCCGTGCCGTTTCGTCCAGAAGGGCGGAGCCGGAACTCCGCATGAGGATGGGTGGTGTAAAGGAGCCGTCTTCAAGAATGAAAAACCGCCATCTTGCCACGCCGATCAGGTCTGTTTTTCCTGAATCCAGACGGCGGGCATGCACGGCGTCGTCCACGGCCTGCAGATAGTCCGCGAAGGCCTTGCGCCGGGCGTCCGCCAGGTGGTGTTCGGCGTCCTGCGATATTGCGCGGCGTCCCAGTTGGAGGGTATTTCTGCCATGGCCGGTAGAGGGCGGCATTTCCATGACGGTTTGCAGTGCAATAGAGGAAGGAGGGGCGTGTTCTGTCCGGTACGGGTGCAGTACAAACAGAAAATGAACGAACAAGGACAGAACGATGCCGGTCCACAGCCGCTCCGAATCATTCATGGGTGTTTTCCGCAGACTCGCCGGAGAGGTCCGTTTTCTGGCTGGAAGTGGCTACAAGGATTTTTTCTCCACCCTGTGCCCGCACGGTATCGACAATGGCAATCAGGGCTTCCACCGGAGCCTGCGGGTGCGCTTTTACCACAATCTGTCCCGGCGTGGCGGCAAATTCCCTGACTATTCGCTGTATGCGGCTGCTCAGATCGTATGGAGACAGGGGCGCGCCTTCACAGAGAATGCTTCCGTCCCGCATGAGGCGGATTTCCACCTCCCGGCCCGCAATGGGTTCTCCTGTTTGTGCCGGCGGCAGGTCGAGATCGAAGCCGCGCAGAGTAAACGCCGATGCAAGCACAAAGAAAATCAGCAGAATGAAGATGACGTCCAGAACCGGCGTCAGTTCCAGCCCATCCTCGTCTATCTTGCGGGGGCGGACATCGATCATGGCTTCCGTATCCGCTGTATGGACAGGGCCGCATTGGCCGTCGCGTTCAGGGCATCGGCGATATCGGAGACACGCTGCCGGAACCAGTGCAGGGCGAGCAGGGACGGAATGGCGATGGAAAGGCCCGCCGCAGTGGTCAGCAGAGCCTGCCAGATGCCTGATGCCAGTAACGTCATATTGATCCCGGAGGAGGAGTCCGCGATATGCGCGAAGGTGGCGATCATGCCGAGAATTGTTCCCAGCAGCCCCAGAAGAGGAGCCAGCCGGGCCAGGACGGCCATGAGGGACAGATGTTTTTCCAGCGTGCGCACGACATCCTCCGCCCTGATTTCGAGAATACGTTCGCGGTGCTCGGCGTCCGGAGCCTCCAGAGCCAAGACGAAATCTTTCAGTACGGGTATGTCGCGCATCGAACTCACGAGGGGTTCCATGTTGTTGGAAGCCAGCGCATCGGACAGAATCCGGGCAAAATTTTTTCCGGGGAAACGAACAGAGGAGAACAGCAGCATCCGGTCAATGACGATGGCCAGCACGGTTACGGAAACCAGTGCCAGCGGCCACATCATCACTCCGCCCTGATGGAAGAAATTCATACCTCTTTCCCCGGTCCGGGCTTCACTCTGTTCCAGAAAGCAGCAGGCCCGAGCCGATGAGGATCAGTCCGCTGGGGGGCGTGTTTTCCGGCACGTTCTCGAAGTTCAGAGTTCCCGACGCATATTGAATCATGCACATGCCTTCTCCCCGCAGTCTGACCATGCCTTTGGCCCGTATCAGACCGGGACCGGCCGCAGATATGACGGCCTCGATAGCCTGACGGCTCGCTTCCGGCGAGAGCCGGACAGTGTGAGCCGTGATACCGGACTTGCCGTGTGTATGAGGTAATGCCGGGATGGGGCCGCACTGCGTGTAGTCGCCATGAGCTTCCAGCCATGCGTCGAGCTCCGCGAAAGCGATATGTCCATTGTCGGCGCACAGTACAAGGGCGCGGGGATTGAGTTCGGCCGCATGCAGGGCAAGGCCATGAACATCCTGCTCCGGATGCAGATCGGTTTTGGAAAGTATGAGCACGTCGGCTTTTTCGATCTGGGCCCGATGGATTTCCTCCCCTGGAAAACCGTTTTCCTCCATACGGCAAGTGTCCAGCACTGTTATGATCAGTCCCGGCACGACCAGATCTTCCAGGAATTGCAAGGTTGCCAGAAGAGACTCCGGATTCGCCAGCCCGGTGGTTTCCAGAATAATCTGCTGTGCGGGCATGGATGAAATCAGGCGCTCCAGACCGGGGCGCAGGCTGTCCGCCAGAGAGCAGCAGACACACCCGTCTTCCAGCGCTTCCACTCCGGTGCTGCCGCGCAGCAAAGCCGCATCCACATTGACCGCGCCGAACTCGTTCTGAATGACTCCGGTGTACCGCTCCCGCCCGTGGAGGAAATCAAGCCAGTGACGCAGAAAGGTTGTTTTTCCGGCACCAAGAAAACCGGTCAGCACGTGCAGAACCGGGCGCGAGGCATCTGCGTTGACAGCCGGCCGGTGGCGCAAGGGCAGGTGCGACAAACGTCGCGCGTCAGGCGGTTCGGCCGCCGCGCCCAAAGTGGCCGTGAGCT
Organism: Desulfomicrobium orale DSM 12838; assembly: GCF_001553625.1. GTDB lineage: Bacteria > Desulfobacterota > Desulfovibrionia > Desulfovibrionales > Desulfomicrobiaceae > Desulfomicrobium > Desulfomicrobium orale. The sequence goes on along the minus strand of NZ_CP014230.1, from coordinate 2,193,017 downwards.
GAATGAGGCGGACATGCCGGCCGGGACATGGAGAAAAATTTCCGGCGGTGTCCACTCCCTGCACCGGAATGGGGCTTGTGTTCAGCCAGTACCCGGCCTGCTCACCGGCCTGTTTCTCCATGGTGCCCGCCAGCGTGCCGAAAAAGCGCACCAGCAGGCGGAATGCCGGAACATCGCAGTCGTATTCGCCGGGCGCGATAACCCACCGGCCGTCTTCAGCGGCGACGCCATCCACGGCGATTGTCCGGTGGTGGTCGGGAGCGGTGAGAGACAAGCTGAGCGCCTGTTTGTCCAGGCTGATTTTCAGGCGCAGGAGGCCGAGCAGAAAGTCCTGAAGCGTGTCCTCGTGGGCGCCTATGCGGCGGATCCTCGCCGAATAATCTTCTTCCATGGCCTGATGTAACGCGGCCAGGGAGAAACGCTCCAGAAGGGCATCCTCGGGCTGGGGGAAAACATACGAATGAAATATTCCTTCAATGTATTTGTCCCCGATAACGCGTTCTCCTGCGAATACGAGGCCGAAAACGTACGGGCTGCCGGCTATTTTGCAGGTCCAGCCCGGCGTTTCGGAAACGGAAGGCAGAATGCCCCTCCAGCCCAGGGCCCGCGCCTTGGCTCGCTCGAAATGGCTGGCCGTGAGCATGGCGCCGAGAATCGTCGGGCATTCAAGGCCGCTTTGCGGGTCCAGCGGGCGCGGCAGCAGTGCTTCGATATCCATGTGCATGTCATTTCGCGGGGCACCGGAGATGCCCCGCGAAGTTTCGGGTTATGCCGGGAACGTGATGACGTCTCCGTTGCCGAGATAGTTGACCGTTTTGGAGCGGAATCTGGCCGTGCCCTTGACCACCGGATAGCCTGCGTCAACAAATTTCTGCGCGGTGATGAGCCCGGTGCAATGGTTGCAGCCGACTTGCTGGATATCCCATTTCCGCAATCCGATAACCAGATCGTCGTATTTAGGATCCCAGTCATCGAACGGTGATATGTGCAGCCCGCCGTACAGGCCGTAAAACTGGTCCTTTTCGTATTTCAGTTCCTTGTATGCCGTATCGGCAAAGAGAATGATGCCCTGATGGCAGCATCCGGTGATGCTCACCAGACCGACATTCTGAATATTGCAGTACATGGACATTTCGCCAAAGACCTTGAAGATGATCGGGCATTCGAACATATAGAGGGCCACACCCGGCTGAATGGTGTGCAGACCCTTTGAAACTTCGGTCCATTTTCCCACATGCCCGCTGTCCTTGATGTACTGCTTGCCCTGTGGATAAAAAGTATTCGGCGTCATGACATGGATGTTGGGATTATACTTGGTTACGGCCGGAAATCCCCAGAAGTGGTCCATGTGTTCGTGCGTCTGGATGAACGCCGCGATCTCGTTGTTGGCCAGCATGGTGTCGATGCCTTCGCGCTGGAAGCTTTCATCCATCCAGGCATAATTCCAGCCGCAGTCGAAGAGATATTTGGTGGTCTTTCCTTCGAGGTCCTCGACTTCGACCAGGCAGGAGTAGCCTCCTGCGTTGTCCGCATCGACACTGTGTTCTCTGGCAATGGCCCAGGCTTCATCGATCCTGTTGGGCAGGAGATGTTTGATCTTGGCTATGCCTTCCTCATAGCTTCCCTTGCCGATGCCCTTGCCGTTGCCGAAAGGCGCCCAGTTGAAGGTGTACTGGTCCACGAGCAGGCCGCCCGCTCCGGTGACATTCTTCATGAAGATGGAATTGTCGAACCAGCTCGTCTCGGAAATGTTGGTTATCTTCACGGACTTGCATACGCCGATATCGGTCATTTTGCGTTTGATCTGGGGAAGAAAGGCCATGCGCATGGGGCTGTAGGAATGAATGCCCATGGAACCCAGCACGCCTATCCCGGCTCCAAGGGCCGCTCCTTTCAAGAATTCGCGTCTGTTCATGAAAACGCCTCCTACTTCACGAGGGTAAAAGTCTCACTGGCAATGGGCAGGAGCCAGACAATCAGAAAATATACCGCCACACCGCCGAGAATGCCGACCGCCAGTCCGGGCTTCATGGCCGGAGACCAGCGATGCTCGGCTTCCAGGGCGCGCTGTTCGTCGGCAAGCTCTGTCGATGTCTTGAATTCGCGGCGCCAGCCGGGCCATCCATCCATGAACCACCAGTTGATCAGCCAGATGTCGATGAGCCAGATCATGGGAATCATCGGGAACTGTTGAGGATGGGAGAATCCTTTCTGGGTGCCGAGGACGAAGTGGGCGTACCTGTAATAGAGACAATATACGGCGATGCCGCCGAGAGTCACGATGAGTGAACGGATCAGGATATTGACCGGTGTGCTGAATTTTCTGGGCCAGTTGCCGCAGTAAAACTGGAGAAAGAGTGCGGGAACCAGAAAGAAAATAGCCGTTTCACCGACATGCAGCCAGCGCCAGTCCGGAGCCGCATCCCGGCGATGCCCCCTGATGGATTCACCCCACACCAGTTCCTGCATGTACCAGAAGAAGAAACACAGAGCCACGGAAATGGTGATAATGCCGAAAAAGAGAGCCAGACGGCGCAGCCATGGAGTTTTGATCATGGTGAAAGGGTAGCGTTCCCAGATGCCCTCCATGAACCATACGACCACTGTGCAGCACATGATCCATGCGACGTGGAAATTTGCGGATACAGTGTGTGCGAACTGCTCCCAGTACGGCGGGCAGATGGAAGTGAAATACTGCCACGGATAGTACAGAATGCCCATGTGGTTGTGCATGGTCATGAAATAGATGACCATGCTCACGCAGAACGTCCCCAGCCAGATGCTGAATCCCCGTACAGGCTGAGGAGCCTTGTCCCAGGGCTGCCCTTCCAGAGCGACAACCCAGGCCGGACTGATCCAGGAGGCGATGACCGCGAACATCATGCTGGCCTGCGCGGCATATTCCGTCGCATAAAAGTCAGTCATGCGAGGCAGCTTCTGGAGTTGTTCGGGGTTGAAATAGGCGAAGGCGAAATTTCCCAGAATGCCTTCAAAAAATCCGTGGATGACCGCAATCATGACGCCGACGGAAACAAGCGAGAGAACGATTCCTTTCTGAAGGGGATGGGCGTTACGCACCCAGCCCCGTTTGAATGGCCAGAAATCGAAGATATAGGCCATCCAGATCAGGATGATAAGCCACCAGCGGCAGTAGTTATAGCCGACATATGGGGTGTAGAAGCGCATGATCCCCCGCGGATCTTGAAAAATCCACCATGTTACGGCAAAAATGGCCAGGGTGAAGGCCAGATTTGCCAATGCCGGCAGGGGCCCCGCCCATTTTTTGACCAGCCTGCGTTCTTCCAGATAAGGGATGTGCTCCTGAGTCATAAGCTTTCCTCCTGTGTTAGAACTTTTTATACGTGCGGCAGCCTTTTTCCTGCTTTCCAGGCGAATCCACATGAGAAAGGGACAAGCCGCTATCGGCCTTCTGCCGGTATGGCCGGGCTTCCAGAAATCCGAGAACAAGAGTTGCATACCCCGCCGCACTTTCACCAGCTTTCCGGACATCCATCCGGCGTAACTCCCCAAGTATGCGGGCTAAAGCAGCGAAAATTTCTTCCCGTTGGGACAGATCGAAATCACGCACAGCACTTTCCAGAAAAAGTGTGTCCGGAAGAATATTTTCCGCAGCCCGAAGCAGGCACGGGTTTTCCAGACAGTGGACGAGAAGCTGGAAGAAGCGATGCTGACACCAGGAAAAAATCTTGGCATCACCACCGCGCAGTGCCAGTCCAGCCTGGGGAAGAACATGCTCCATTTCCAAAATGCGGAGGGGCGTTGCAGAAAAGCACTCGGAGAGCATGAGCGGCGGAAGAAGCAGATGCAATCCTTCCAGAGATGCTTTCAGTGTACAGCGAAGCGTAGTGCTTTTTTGCGGCAGAGTCTGTACTGTGGTGCCTCTGCCATGGACGGTTTCAAGAATTCCCTTGCCTGTGAGAGTCTGCAACGCTGCCCGCAAAGTGCCCCGGTTTACGCCCAGTTCCACAGCCAGCTCGCGTTCAGCGGGCAGACGTTCGGAGAGCTTCCAGCGGCCTCGGAGCAGGGCGTCTTCAATATATTTTTCCGCAAGTTCCTGTTTGGTCATGGGGTAATCTCTTAAATGAAGCACTCTGTTTTGGATGAGAGATAACCGTATTACGATATTTATGACAATTCTTTTTACTTTTGGATGCTATGACATATAACATACTAATTTTATAAATGATACTTTCAAAAATTGGTTCGACCAAATTATGCTTCGGCTAAATGAAGCTGGCTTTTACAAATAGTCCGGGTTTTGCAGCACTCAGAATTTTGGTATCCTTCTCATATTGGTTCGACCAATATTGCCAATTGCTAATGGGCTGAGCTCTTTTTACGTTTCTCTCATGCTAAACATTTCTTCTTCCTCTGGAGCCGGAGTATGAATGCAGCGTGGCTTTCCGGATTCCCCGGTCTGGGATGGCGTATCGATGTCGCCCGTTCGAAATTCACATCTTTCAATAATTGGGAATTTCCCCCGCTGGGGAAGGATACGTCACGATTGCTCAAAGACGCCGGATTTCGCAGGCGGGTCATCCAGAGGGAGGATTTTCCGCTGGTCGCGGAGTTCTGGGACATGCTTCTGGCCCGTCAGGCCGCAGGAGTGACATTTCGTATTGACGCCGTACCGGATTGCCCTCTCATCATGCAGGGGTGGCCTGATTCGCCCGATGGGAGTGGATATTTCGGATTTCTCAAGCCCGCCATTCTGCCACAGGTCTTCTCCGTTGATGGAATTACCGCTACCTGTCACATGGCCCTTGGCATCGTGGAATATCCTGTTTTCATCTTGAACGTAAAAACAAAAGAAATCATCGTCAGTAATAAGGCCGCGAATGAATTGTTTGGAACAAGCGGCTCGGAGCAAGTGTTGCAATTCGGGCATATTGTTTCTGGAGAGCTCGAAAATGTGTTTCTGTCGTCGGCAAGGCAGGCGATCGACAGTGACGTGTGGTCTGGAACACTCATACTTCATAATAATATAAGAAATTTTTTTACCTCGAAGGTGAGAATATCTTCATGTTGTCTGAATCATGAAGGCAGTGTGGCAAGAATAGCAATTTTAAATGTGGAAAAGAGAACTCCTGATGAAGCATCGGGAAAAGAAAGAATCACAAGAAAACACAATGGTGGACTCAGAAAAGAGCTGAACAGGGTATTGAGGACCTTTTCATTCGGCATTGACGGATTGATGTTGTCTGTCATCCGCTCCCATCAGGGCGAGGTCGATGTGTATGGAGTGGGAGACTGCTTTAACGGGCTGCCCTGGGGCAGTACCCATGCCTATGAAGGGACTATAGCTCAGGATATTGAAAGGTTCGGGCTCAGCAGCCTGGTGGTGGAAGACACTCTGGACAGTATCAAATCCATCGATTGGGTGCTCTTTATCCCTCATGGAGTGCGTTCGTACTTTGCCAGACCGTGTTACGAAAATGGAGAACTTTATGCCGTGTTGATCATTGCGAGCCGGCGTCAGGGATATTTTCCTCCCGATGCGGGAGAGAGGTTTGTGGATCTTATGGATGCTTTTGAGAAGATCGCCAGAGAATATCAATAAGGAGCAGGTTCTAAAATCTCACGAGATTATGATGCGGGACTATTTCAAAATACAATATGTTGATGATCGGAAATCATCAGGACATCATGTCCTTATCTGTTTTTGCGCTCCGATCTTTCATCCGGATATGACGGGAAAGCCGATTCTGGGGTTTTGATCCCGGTGGATTTGCCTGAAAATACGACCGATCGGGCTTTGGTTTGTGATTTTTGCGGGAAACTGTACGATGTCTTCCCATCTGCGGAAATATTTCCGATATTCAGACGCCGTTGTATTGAACCGTTTCCGGGAAAACAGGAGGAGCCATGATCTATCAGGAAATGCAGGAAGACCTGATGCGCGAGCTCAGGCTGTATCATTATCCCATTGCCGTGAAGTTCTTCTTCGATGCCGGGGAGGTGCGGAAATTCAAGGATGCCGCTACGGAGTATCAGATGCCCCTGAAGCCCACCACGTACTGTCAGTGGGAGATCTCGCCACGCATGCAGGGTAAGATCGTGTACAGCGAAGTGGAAGGTCTTGGGTGCAGCAACGCCCGGTGTTCTTTCGGCTGGAAGGAAGTGGATGAGGCTGAGGTCAAGGGACAGCTCAAATATGTACGGGATATGGAGCAGGGTGAACGTTTCGTGCGCTCCAAGGTTTCACTGCCCAGGGGTCTCATCGGCATTGCCGTGGCGCCTCTCAAAGATGCAGATGTCTTCGACGGGCCGGATGTGGTGCATTTTTACTGTGACGTGATGCAGGCCTACCATCTGGCGGTGGATTACATGGCCGCCACTGACACTCACCCTCTGCGCCCGAACCTGACCATGAGTTCTTCGGCCTGCGGGGGCAGCGTGTGGAGCTTTCTGAACAACAGCTTCAACATGCTTCCGCCCTGTTCCGGAAGTTATAACTCCGGCAAGACCGAACGAGGGGAAATCAACGTCATGATTCCCGGCTCCCAGATAGGCCAAGTATACGGGCGCATGCAGGAGCGCATCCGGCAGAAGGGCAGCGCAGCCATCACCCGTCCCGGCGACGGTTTCCCTGGTGCGGATATATGCAAGAACTGTCCGCTCATTGTGTTCAAAAAACATGAAGGCGGTACAGGAACCGCTCTCACGGACAACCGCACCGGCTGTTGATCTGGGCACTGGTCAGTCAAAACATCCTCTGATCCCGGTCATGCGGCCGGTTTCAGGGGGATGAGTTCCATGAAACCGACCGCATCGGTTTCAATGAAAAGACAATACCTCAACTCCGTGGTAGTCCAGATGTTATCGGAGCCTGAAAAGATAAACAGCGAGACCACCTAACAGGATTGAAGGTCATCATCGGCCATGTCTACATATCGAACGTTGACGGCCTTTCCTGTTGCCAGTGCAAAAATTTTTTCTTCACTGTTTACCTCCATATACGAATAGCTCAATTCGACTCCGCTTCTCGGCCCATCAATGTCCAACTCATCAGAAAAATAATTCCTTATTTCTATCAACTTTCTTATTCCTTCAAATTTCCAGTAAGCCTCCTCTCCATTCAATTGGAGTTGATCATCAACTTCGGCATATCTTTTACCATATGATTCAGCTTTTTTTATCGCATCACTACGATTTTCTGCTTCAAAAAGTGTAAAATTTTCGTAAACTGGATATACCTTTTGATGGCCATGCTTTAATCGACATGATATAATTATGCTTGCTGTGTACCAAGGCATTATTGACACTTATATTTATACATACGTGATTTACCATTTCTTGTCCTGTTGTTTCTGAAAAACAGGACTACTGCCGAATATTCTATAAAAAAGCCCCGTTTCCGGGGCTTTCGTATTTTTCCGGGCAGAGCGGAGTAACCCATTCCGACCCTTTCACGTTAAGATTCACAAGCATCAGCCCGCCAGCAGAGCCACCGTCACCTGCTTGATGCCAAACTGTCTGGCGTCCTCGGTCTCGGGAAAGAAGATGTCCATGCGGTCTGTGTAGCGCTTGCTCATCAGATCCGCGATCTCGTACACGCCATGTCCTTTGATATAGACTTTCTTACCAAAAACCCAGCCCTGATCGAACAAATCCCGGCTGACCGCGATGATGCCCGGGCGGACTTTGACCATACTGGCCGTTGTGGTCGGATCGGGTCCACATTCCCTCATTGTGGGACTGTAAGCCGTCAGGGTCACTTCCTTGATCTTGATGTCCTTGAGTTCCGCCATCTGGCGGACGAGTTGTTGCCGTTCCTCGCTTAATGCCTCAATACGGGGGAGGTAGTATTCTCTGGCATCCTGCTTGGCTATGGTATGGGCCCCAAAGCCCACGAGACAGCCCAGAAGGACAAAGAGAAGGGAGGTAACGACAAAAGCTCCATGACTATTCATGCATGCTCCTGTGTTTGGGTGGCGCCGCCGGCCGGACGAATGGTGGATAATGAATGAAGAATGGCGGCGATGGGAAAAAATCAGAATCGGAAGATGTCTCAAACCTAGTCCAAGAAAAAGGCTGAGGCAACCCTGAAGAAAAAGGTGGAAACAGGTGTGGATTTCACTGACCGGGAAAGGCTCCAACCCGTTGTGCCAAGGTGGATGGGACCGGGTTGGAGCTCCGTGATTACCAGTGCCAGCCCGGATCGACCTGCAGGTCTTCGGGGGCTTCGAATTTAAGGCTGATGGTAAAGACCCGTTCCGCTCCGGGGGCCAGGGAGCCCTCCCAGGCCAGTATTCCAGGCTTTTCTTCCTTCAGAGGCTCGGGAGATGCGGACAGATCCATCCTGATGCGCTCGTCGCGGAGAAGGGGCTTGGCTTCTTCCAGCCGGAAGGGAATTTCGCGGCTGGAGGCGTTACGCAGAACCATGCTCCATTCCCTGACAAAGTTCTGTTTCTGCTTGAAGATTCCCTTTTCCCCCGTTTTTTTGTCCTTGAGGACGACCTGACTGGTCACAAACGGGTCGGTGCCGAAAAAGAAGGTTTCCTTCTTGCCGGAAAAGGAGAAGTTGCGCTTGTCCACAGTGGCCCCGTCAATGAGAAAGAAGGCCGATCCGGCGGGCAGTTCCTTGGCCTCAGAAAATTCGACCTTGGCCTGTACAAAGGCTTTCGTGTCCAGGCTTGGGCGGAGCAGATAGGAAAACTCGGCGGGCCAGTCGGCCTGTTCCATCTCGAAGACTCGGGTGGCTCCAGCCGGGAGGCTGCGCTTGCCCATGTCCCAGGAGGCGTAGGTGGTGTGCCGGACTTCCCGGGGTGGGGCGGGAGCTATCGCCGCTTCCATGGCCATGGGGGCAACATCCATCATGGCCGCATTTTTCATGGCCATGCGGGGGGCAAAGGGCTCCACAAGGCGGATTTCCCAATCCGGCAGGGATGAAGGCATGGCCTGGGATTCGGGAGGCATGGTGGCCAGATGCAGATGAACCTGCTTCCAGTCCTGGCCGGAGCCCTGCCAGACCTTGGCCTGCCAGGAGAAGCGGATTGTCTTCCGGGTCGGGGTCGCTTCCAGCCTGTACAGCGGCAGCCAGCCGCAGCCGGACATGGTGTAAGCGTAGTTCAGCTCCTTGGGCGCGTTTCCGGAGAAAAGCACGGTCACATCCCAGACGCTGCGGTTCTTCCCCGCCGCCTCTTCCAGATTTTTTTCCACTTCCGCGATCCGGCCGTCCAGCTTCTCGATCTGTGTCTGGACGGCCGACAGGGCCTCGGCATCGGCGCGCAGGGCATTGCCCAGTTCCGCCGCCAGTTCGCGCATGGCCGCCGGAGTCTGCTCGGCGGGCTTGGCCTGGGCTTTCCAGAAGTTCATCCGGCCCTGAATGGATTCCTGATCTGCCAGAAGGGTGTTCCGTTTAGCCTGCAATTCGGCCAGACGGGCGTTCAGTTCCGTCAGGGCGGCCTGATTGCGTTCCTGGCGCCGGGTCCAGGTCAGATCGGCGATGGCCGCGCCGGAGAGTCCGGCGAAGCTCAAGGTGGCCGGGTCCGCCTGTCCGGGCAGAATCAGCAGGGCGGAGGAAAATCCGTCATCGGTCCGCTCGGCGGCAATGGAGGTCACTTCCTTCACCTGGGCCGAATCCGGAAAAAGGGTGACCTGGACCGGTGCGGCCCAGAGGGCCGCAGGGCACAGCATCAGAAGCAAGACAAAGATGAGGTACATTTTTCCTCCGGGTTACTCGTCCTTGGGATCAAGGCCCAGTTCCTTGATGAAGCCCATACCGCCCTGCAGATTGAGCGGTTCCATGATTCCGGCCTGGTGCAGAATGACCTGGGATTCGTATGAACGCGCGCCGGAATTGCATACCAGCACCACCTTCCTGTCCTTGGGGATCTCATCCTGCCGGTTGCGGATTTGTCCTTGCGGAATGTTCTTCCAGAAATCCGGATGCCGGCCCACATACGGCTCCGCGTTACTCCACTCGCGGGTGTCGATGCACAGCAGTTTTTCCTGCTCGCGGTTTTCCCACAGCCGGATGAATTCCTCGGGCGTCAGGGGTATGCTCCGTCCGGCCAGAATATTTTCGGCGGCATTGGCCGCGGCGTTCAGCACGTCCATGGCCGAGCCGAAGGGCGGGGCGTAGGCCAGTTCCATATTGGAGATGTCGGCCAGCACGGGACGGTATTTCAGGATGGCGGCCACGGCGTCAACGCGGTCCTTCAGGGAATCCCCGTTGCGGCTTGCGCCCTGCACTCCGAGCACGCGGCCGGTGGGGCGCTCCACCACGATTTCCAGAGCCACCATATCCCGCTTGGGATAAAAGTGGGAGTGGTCGGGCATCATGACCTGGGTGCTGAAGGCGTGGAACCCTTCGCGCCGGGCCACGGGCAGGGTCAGCCCCGTACCCGCGAAGGCGTAATCGAAAATCTTGACGATGAAGGTGCCAAGGCCCCCTTCGAATGTCTCCCGGCCGCCGGCCACGTTGGTGCCGATGACCCGGCCCTGGCGGTTGGCCATGGATCCCAGCGGGTAATAACCGGGCTTGCCCGTGACCAGGTTTTCGATGACCACGCAGTCTCCGCCCGCATAAATATTCGGGTCCGAAGTCTGCATGGTCTTGGAAACCACTATGCCGCCCCGGTCCGAACACAGGAGTCCGGCCTGCCGGGCCAGTTCGTCGTTGGGGATCACGCCCACGGCCAGAATGACCAGATCGGCCTTCAGGGTGCGCCGGTCGGTGACCACGCGGGCCGCCCGGCCGTTCTCGCCCTCGATGGCCCGCACCGTTTCGGACGTGTACAGCGCGACATCGCGCTCAGCCAGATGCCTGTGGGCGATTTTCGCCAGGGCGGGGCTCAGAAAGCCCGGCATGATCTGGTCGGCCATTTCGACGATGGTGGTTTCAATGCCCCACATGTCGGCCAGAGCCTCCGCCATCTCCAGCCCGATGAGGCCTCCGCCCACAATGACGGCGGAACCGGTCTTTCCCGATGAAATCTGCTCCTTGACGCGGATGGCCTGCTCCAGAGTGGTTACGGTGAACACATTGGCCAGTTCCTTGCCGGGAATGGGCAGGCTGCGGGGCGTGCTGCCCGTGCCCAGGATCAGCTTGTCGTAGGGCAGGGTTTTCTGCTCGCCGTCCTTGGTCTGGACCAGTACGGTTCTGGCCTTGCGGTCGATGGACAGGGCGCGGGTTTCGGTCATGACGTTCACATGCTTGCACTCCCGGAAGAAGTCCGCGTCCCGGACCATGTGGAAGCTTGTCTCCTGAAGCTGCTGATAGTCACTGATGTCGCCGGAGATGTAGTAGGGAATGCCGCAGCCTCCGTAGGATATGAGCGAACCCGCATCCACCAGGGTGACTTCCGCGTCCGCATCCATGCGTGTGATGCGGCTGGCGGCCTTGGGACCCAGAGCGACGCCGCCGATGACGACTATCTTGCGTGACATGAGAACCTCCTTTGTTTGTGCCAAGATACCGCTTGGCGTAGCGCAAATTGTCCTGAAGGGGTAGGAGAAAAATTTTGGGATTGGACCGGTCCGGATGCGTATGATGCGGATTTCAGCTGCCGGCCGGACGCTTCGCCGGGAGCGCGGCCTTGAGGCAGCCGCTCAGCATGATCATGGCGCAACCGGCCGTCTGAAGCAAAGACAGGGTTTCACCGAACACGGACCAGCCGATCAGCACCACAGTCAAAGGTTCGAAATAGGCCAGGGTGCCGAACGCGGCGACAGGCAGGCGGCTCAGGGCGGCCACGGCGCAGGTGATGGCCAGAAATCCTGGTACCAGTCCGGCTCCGGCCAGCCACAGGGCGTTGACCGGGGAAATATGGCTCCGGGTCAGCCAGAAAAAAGGAAGAATGACGGCCGCGCCCGTCAGAAGCTGGTGCAGGGCGCGGAGCACGGCCGGAATCTCCGCCGGAATGATCCGGTTGACCAAAATGAAGCCCGCGTAACAGAGCATGGACAAAGCGGCCAAAACGAGGCCCATGCGGTCGGCGGCGGCCAGGGCGGACGGCGGGTGAAACTCCATGACGGCCGCAAAGCCCAGCAGGGCCAGCATGATGAGTCCCCATCCGGAAAAGCTCAGGTGTTCCTTCAGATAAAAATGGGCGAAGACTGAAGCCGCAGCGGGAGCCAGATAGACGAGCATGATGGCGTTGGCCATGGTGGTCAGATTCATGGCCTGGATGTAGAAGATCATGAACCCGGCCAGCAGACCGCCGCTCATGAGCACGCTCCGGGCGGGCCGCCGCAGGAGCAGTTTTCCCCGGCCCGAAGCGAGCAGAAAAAGGCCCAGAAAAACGGCTCCGAGAAAAAGCCGGAAAAAGGTCACGGTTTCGGCGGGCAGCTCCGTGAGCCGGGAAAAGATGCCGATGGTGCCCATGCCCAGAGCGGACAGAACGGCCAGAATCACGCCGCTTGCGTTCATGCTGGTGCCGCGGGGACGAAGTTCGGGGCGCGCGGTGCGGGGAAGTCCGCGAAATCTTCCCCGTATTGTTCACGCGTCCGGAAAACAGTGCCGGTGCGGTTTTATGGCTTCTCCGAGCCAGGCGATGACCCGGCCGAGATTGACCATGTTGCCCAGACCCTCGGCGTCTTTTTCCACTTCTCCCTTGTTCCGGCCGTAACCCATGTTCCAGTAGAGGGAGCCGGGAACGATGACCTGATTCATGAGATACATGTGATTGATGGTGTCGTAGACGTGGGTGGCTCCGCCCCGGCGCACGGCTACCACGGCTGCGCCGATCTTGCCCTTGAAGGCCCGGCCGTTGGCGATGGCCACATATCCGGCGCGGTCCAGCAGAGCCTTCATTTCGGATGTGACGTCGGTGAAGTAGGTGGGAGAGCCAAGAATCATGGCGTCGGCCCGCAGCAGTTTCTCCATGACCGGGTTGAAGGCGTCGTCCACGGTACATCGTCCGTTCTTGTGCTCGAAGCATTTGTAGCAGGCCATGCAGCCCCGGATTTTCTTTCCGCCGATCTGGACGAGTTCCGTTTCCCATCCGGCCTCGCGCAGAGGATCCAGGACGTGCTGCAGCAGAATTTCCGTGTTGCCGTGCGGACGGGGACTACCGTTTACGGCCAAAGCGTACATGTTTTCCTCCGGTGTGATCGGATTGTGGAAAAAAAGCCCGCCACGGTGAGCGGCGGGTGCGGATCAGTGTTTGCAGTCGTGGTGGTCGCAGAGGACATCCTTGTCTTTGATGTCTCCCGCAAACCATGCCCGGAGAACATCGCGGATTTCTCCCTGGCAGCCCCGGACGACCTTGATGCCGTGCGAGGCCATTTTATCCAGCGCGCCCTGGCCGATATTTCCGGCCAGCATGGTGGTCACGCCCTTGCCCTGCATGGTGATGCCCACGGTGGAGTGACAGCCGCAGCCAGAGGGGGGCAGAAAGGTTTCTTCCTCCAGAATGTTTCCGGAGTCGTCCAAGGTGAAGACGGTGAAGGCGCGGGCATGGCCGAAATGTTCGTCCACGCGGCCGCCGATGGTCGGAATGGCAATTTTCATGGCAGAACTCCTTGTTTTTCGGGATAGCCTGCCCCTATTCATGGGCCGAGTCAATGAAGGCGCGGCATTTTAAGGAGGATTTGCCATGAATGCCGGAATACCCGGACATTACCGGAAATTGCAGGCCATGTATCCGGATCTGATCGGCGCGGCGGAAGCCCTGGGCAAAAGAGCCCGCGAGGCCGGCCCTCTCGACGAAAAGTCGGTACAGCTGATCCAGCTGGGCGCTTCGGCTGCGCCACGCCGGAGGAGGTCCGTCACGCAGCCATCGTCTTGACCAGCACTATCGGATTTCCTACGGTCGCGGCCGCTCTGGATTGGCCGGACAGCATGCTGGGCGAGGCCGAAGCTTCAAATCAATCGTAAGGAGAACGCCATGAGCATATCATACATCCAGACGGACAAGGCTCCGGCCGCCGTGGGGCCGTACTCGCAGGCCGTGCGGGTCGGAGACATGGTTCACGTGTCCGGGCAGTTGGGGCTCGATCCGGGTACAGGCGCCTTTGCCGGATCGGACTTCGCATCCCAGGCCAGACAGGCTCTGACCAACATCCGGGCCATTCTGGCGGAAGCCGGATGCGGCATGAAGGATATCGTCAGTGCGGATGTGTTTGTAACCGATCTCGGCAATTTCAGACAATTCAACGATATCTACGTCGAATTCATGGGCGGCCACAAGCCCGCCCGCGCCGTTGTGCAGGTCTCGGCCCTGCCGCTCGGCGGCGTGGTGGAAATGAAGTGCGTGGCCCAGATCCCCGCGTAAGGAACAATCATGAGCAAGAAATCATCCCGGCTGGGTGTTTTTCCCTCGGCCAATGAAGACGCCGTGGCCGCCCAGCGGCATGTGAACTCTCCGCAGTGCACCTCCGATTCCTATCTGCTGGCCTTTCAGGATCAGAATTTTCTGCTGCGCGAGGAACTGCGCCCCGTGCGTCTGCAACTGGAACTGCTCAAGCCCGAACTGGCCCTGCAGGAACAGCAGATTGAATCCACCGTGGTCATTTACGGCAGCGCCCGGTTCATGGACCCAGAGTCTGCCGCTCTGCGGCAGGAAAAGGCCATGGAAGCCCTGAAGAAAAATCCGGACGACGCGGCTCTGCAGCAGGAACTGAACAAGGCCCGCATCGCTGTGACCACCAGCCGCTATTATACCGAAGCGCGCAAGCTGGGACGGCTCATCTCCGAGAATACGCCCAGGTACAAACACGTGGTCATCACGGGCGGCGGCTTCGGCATCATGGGTGCGGCCAATCAGGGGGCCCACGATGTGGGGGCCAAGAGCATCGGCATGAACATCGTGCTGCCCTTCGAGCAGGAGCCCAATCCGTACATCACGCCGGAACTCAGCTTCCAGTTCCACTATTTCGCCATCCGCAAGATGCACCTGCTGATGCGGGCCAAGGCCCTGGTGGCCTTTCCCGGCGGCTTCGGCACCATGGACGAGCTCTTCGAAGCCTTGACCCTGATCCAGACGAGCAAGGTCCGGCCCATTCCGGTGCTCCTGTTCGGCCGCCGGTTCTGGCACAAGGTCATCAATTTCGAGGCGCTGGTGGAAGAGGGGACCATCAGCCCGGAAGATCTGAACATCTTCCAGTATGTGAGCACGGCCGAAGAAGCCTGGGAAATCATCGCCGCCTCCAACGGGACGACCACTGACGGCAAGTTCTGAATAGTGACGCGGTGCCGGAACCCGGGAGAACTTCCCGAGCGCCGGACAAACAGAAATCAGATTTTGTATGGAGAAATCAGCCCCTTCCGACTTTCCCGCGGAAGGGGCTTTTTTGCGGCTTCCGGGCTTCGAATAGAGGATCTCTCGGAGTTGCAGCCTTTGTCCGTGTTCCGGTTCGTGTGTGAATGCATCCCCCTTACCATTTCCTGTTCACATAGCGGATGACCAGAAAGGACAGGATGGTGATGACCACGGCCATGCCCGCCAGCAGACCGAAGATGTTCGTGCCTTTGCCCAGGAAGCGCAGGGCGCCCATGGTGGCGACGGCGATGACGCCGCCGGTCCAGAGCCACGGCGAAAATTTTTTCATTGTCAGTCCTCGCGACGAAAAAAGGGCGGTTTCCCGCCCGTGTTTCAGCCTTCGATTTCCACCGGCTGATTGGTCAGTCCCGCCCTGTTCAGGATGTGGAACACGAGAGACAGGGCCATGCCCGCCACCGTGCCCAGCGCCATGCCCTTGAGCTGCACCGTGCCAATGCTTACAGCCGCGCCGCTCAAGCCCACGATGAGCACCACGGCGGTCAGGATGAGATTGGACGATTTGGAATAGTCCACTCTGGTTTCCACCAGCATGCGGATGCCCGAAGCGGCAATGACGCCGAAAAGCAGGATGCACACGCCGCCCATGACCGGAGCCGGAATGGAGCGGATGAAAGCCGAGAGCACGCCGACAAAGGCCAGAGCGATGGACAAAACGGCCGCCCCGCCGATGACCCACACGGAATAGACTCTGGTAATGGCCATGACGCCGATGTTCTCGCCGTAAGTCGTCACGGGCACGGAGCCCATGAAGCCCGAGAGGGTGGTGGAGATGCCGTCGCCAAGCAGGGAACGGTGCAGGCCGGGATCCCTGGTCAGTTCGCGGCCTATGATTCTGCCGGTGACCACCAGATGGCCGATGTGTTCGGAAATGACCACCAGCGAAGCCGGAATGACGATCAGGATGACGTTCAGATCAAATTTGGGCGTGTAGATCGTGGGCAGGGAAAGGACAGAGGCGGACGTGACCATGCCGAAATCGACCATGCCCAGCACCACTGCCGCCAGATATCCGGCCGCGATGCCCACCAGCACGGGGATGACGGCCAGAAATCCCCGAAACAGCACCGAGCCGAAGACCACCACCATGAGGGTGAACATGGACACGGCGATGGCTTTGGTGTCGTAGCCGCCCTGGGCGTCGGGCATGAAACCGGCCATGTTCGCGGCCACGCCCGCCAGTTCCAGTCCGATGAGGGCCACGATGGGCCCCATGGTGGCCGGGGGCAGCACCACGCCGATCCAGCCCGGCCCGAATCTGCCGATGATGACAGCCACGGCGCAGAAGATGAGCCCGGAGGCGATGAATCCGCCCAGCGCATAGGAATAGTTGGCTCCCCACATGGCCTGGTCCGCTCCCAGCACCACGAAGACCGGCGAGAGGAAGGCGAAGCTCGATCCCAGAAAAGCCGGAGCTTTGCCCTTGCACAGCACCAGATAGATGAGGGTGCCGATGCCGTTCATGAGCAGCACGATGGCCGGATCGATCCTGAACAGGGTCGGCACCAGAATGGAAGCGCCGAACATGGCGAAAAGATGCTGTAAACTGAGGGGCAGGCCCTTGATCAGGGATACCTTTTCCTCGACCTGAATGATGTTCCCACGCATGAGAAACTCCTTGGATGATGTGTTGCAAGGCCAGACGGCCCGTCCCGCGTAACATGATCCTGGGGGCGGCCCCAAAAGCTGGGAAGTCCTATATGCCGCGTCTGGCGGCGGTCAAGAAAGGAGAAGATGGTTCAGAGAGGAGGGGCGGGCGGCTCAAGGGGGGGAGCGCCGCGCCGGGTCCGGATCCAGTTGATGGCCGCGAACACCGGCGGCCGCGAGACGAGATGACGTTCCAGCCTGAATTTGCCGGGAAAATCCATCAGCACGATACCCATGAGCATGGTCAGCAGGCCCTGGCCCGGCAGGAACAGCATGGCCGTCCCCGCCAGAAAGAGCAGTATGCCCCCGGCATTCTTGCAGAGCAGAAAAGTCAGGCGCAGGGCCGGAGGCCAGGCTCGGGAAGTCTGTTTTCTGCGGGGGGCGCTGAAATAGTCCGCGGGGATGCGCACGGCAAAAAAGGGCACCGCCAGCAGGGAGGCGATGAACGTGACTGCGGAAAAGGCGGCCAGCCACCAGAGGTACGCGTTCCAGGCTTCCGGCCACAGACTGGTCATGGCTTCAGGGCCAGAAATTCCGCCAGGGTGCGCTCGTATTCCTCGGGCTTCAGCCTCGGGCCGAACACGCCGACCACCTTGGAGGCGGCCAGGCTGGCGAAGCGTCCGGCCCGGGCGTGATCCATGCCGTGGGTGATGCCGTACAGGAACGCGCCCGCAAACATGTCCCCAGCACCGTTGGTGTCCACGGCGGAGGCGGGGAAGGGGTCGATTTCGTGCAGGCTGTCGCCGTCATACACCAGAGCGCCGTCGGCCCCCAGCGTGACGGCGAAGGTTCCGGCGATGCGGCGCAGTTCGTCCACGGCCTTGGCCAGGGTCCGGCATCCGCCCCAGAGAAGGGCCTCCTCCCGATTGCAGAAGAGCAGGTCCACCCCCTGACCCACGATTTCCTCCAGGCCCAGCCGGAAATATCTGACCATGGACGGATCGGAAAAGCTGACGGCCGTTTTCACTCCCGCCTCCCTGGCGATCTCTCTGGCATGCACCACCGCCGGGCGGGCCGTGGGCGACGTGACCAGATAGCCCTCCACGTAAAGGTACTGCGAATCACGCAGGGCGTCGGGCTGTATCTCGTCGCGGGAGAGGGATTCCGAAATGCCCAGATAGGTGTTCATGGTGCGTTCGGCGTCGGGTGTGACCATGACTAGGCATTTTCCGGTTACCCCGTCGGCCCGGCGGATGGTCAGGTTGGTGTCCACTCCGGCCCGCCGCAGTTCTCCGGTGTAGAAATCTCCCATCTCGTCGTTGCTGACCAGGCAGGAATAGAAAGCCTTGCTCCCGAACAGGGCGCTGCCGACCACGGTATTCGCCGCCGATCCGCCGCCGGAGCGGTGCGCGGGTTCATCCCGCAGAAACTCCAGCAGTTCGAATTGCCGCTGTTCGTCCACCAGAGTCATGTATCCTTTCTCCACGCCCATGGTTTCAAGAAATCCGTCATCCACGCTGAATTCCATATCCACCAGGGCGTTGCCCATGCCGTACACATCGTATCGTTGCATTGTCGTTCCCATAAGAAGTTGAGGTTCAGACCGAAGTCAGGTCTTCCGATATGCCGCGCCATCTTCTCGACTGCCATGCCTGCAGCACGGCCTGAACGAGAGAAGCCAAGGGGATGGCGAAAAAAACGCCCCAGAATCCCCAGATACCTCCAAAGACGAGAATGCCCATGATGGAAGCCAGAGGATGCAGGTTCACCGCGCCGGACAGCAAAAGCGGTACGAGCAGGTTGGCGTCGAGCAGCTGGACAACCAGGTAGGCGACCATGGCCCAGGTGAACTCGGGGCCGAAGCCCCACTGGATGTAGGCGATGATGACCACGGGCACGGTCACCACCACCGCGCCGATATAGGGGATGATGACCGAAAGCCCTACAATGAGGCTGAGCAGCATGGCGTATTCCAGGCCTGTGATCAGAAAACAGGCATAGGTGGCCAGCCAGACGATAAGAATTTCCCACACGCGGCCGCGGACGTAGTTGCCGGCCTGCTTCTCCACTTCGGCCCAGACCCGGCGGGTCAGGCTGTGGTCGTGGGGCAGAAAGTCCGCTATCCATTTCAGGATCTGCTCTTTGTCCTTCAGGAAAAAGAAGACCATGATGGGCATGAGCACCAGATAGACCAGAAAGGAAAAGACCGAGCGCACCGAAGACAGGGAGAAGCTCAGTATCTGCTTGCCGTAAAGGGAAAGCTGGGGAGTCAGGCCGTCCAGAATGGAGTTGATGTGCGTCTCCGTCAGGAGGGGAAATTTTTTCGGGATGCCCTGCAGGGCCGTCTGGGCGCGGGCGATGATCCGGGGGATGTTTTCCGTCAGCTCGGAGATCTGGGTGATGAGAAGCGGCACCAGGGCGATCAGCAGAAAAGCCAGGAAAAGCATGAACAGTCCGAAGACAAGGATGATGGCCGTCCGCCGGGGACAGCCGAAGCGCTCCAGGTGCCGGATCAGCCCCTCCAGCAGAAAGGCGATGACCACGCTGGCAATGACGGGTGCGAGCAGGTCGCCGATGCTGAGCACAATGGCCGCGCCGATACCCAGCACCAGAAGCAGGATGACCATCTGTTTATCGGCGAGTATCGAGCGGAGCCACTGAATCATCATTTCCATAGAGAATTTCCGTCAGCCGCATGGCATGGTTTCCCGCCCTGTCCGGGAACCCGCTAGGCGCGTATTCCATCCAGCAGGGCAATGATTTTCTGAATGTCCGCCTCCGGGTTGGCCGACACGGACCTGATCCACAACTCCGACCTGTAATGCAGCGTGGAAAACATGCCCGGCGGGAGCCGCGTTCTCGATGCCGTCGAGCAGGTCCGAATGCACCCGGCTGGGCGGCGTCCACATGGACCCAGGCCGCGCCGTGGCGTTCCCGCAGGGGATCGATGGCTCCTCCGCCAGTGGTGCCCGCCGTCAGAACCAGGCAGCTTCCCGCCAGTTCCTCTTTTGGCGGGATGAGACGCATCCGGTCGTCCGCCGGGAGAAGCCTGAGCTCCAGACCCAGAATGTCACAGGATTTCGCGATGCTGTTGTGCGCAAGCTCCGAGGCGAAGACTGTTTTCACGCCCTTGTGGTTTCTGGCCGTCCAGAGTCCCGTCAGGTTGCCGATGGTGGAGCCCGCGCAGAAATGGCCGCCCGTCATGCCGAAGAAGGGCGCGAGCCAGGAAATGCACAGTCTCTCGGCCTTAGAAGCGAAGGGAGACGTGGCCGGATGAAGCAGGTTCTGATTGCGGCAGGCGTTCCAGAGGGCTGTGGCCCAGGTTATCTCCGGCGTTGGCGGGTCCATGTGGGCCAGCGTCGTCCGGCCGCCGAGATTTGCTGCTCTGGCCAGCACATGCGGGGCCAGCCGCCGCAGCGTCTCCGCATCCCGGAGCCCGGATTCCGGAAGCTCCGGCGCGGAACCGGCCGGACTCCGGAGAAGATCGAGGGCGAGACTCAGAATCGGGTCATCCATTGCGGCATGTGGACAAAAAAAGCGGCGTTTCTCAATATGTGCCTGAAGTTCGAGCCGGTACTGAAGCGATCCGGGGCGCTTGTAAACTTTTTCAGTTCCGGATTCCATAAATTTCTGGCGAAGCCGGGGGCGTGTGTTCCGGTGAGTTTTCAGCAGGCCCGCCGGACTGTAGAAGGGACCGGGCGGCACGCTTCCGGCCGCCGGACCGCCGGGCAGGCCGGGAGGCAATAACAACATGAGGACCCGTCGATGCTGATCTGGAATCCCTGGCACGGATGCAGAAAATTGAGCGAGGGCTGCCGGAACTGTTATGTGTATCGGCGCGACGCGCAATTCGGCAAGGACAGCCGCGTCGTGGAGAAAACGGCGAAGTTCGGCCTGCCGCTCAAAAGAAACCGCAGGGGCGAATATATCCTCTCCGGGGGCACGGTCTATACCTGCATGACCTCGGACTTTTTCATCGGCGAGGCCGATCCTTGGCGCGAGGAAGCGTGGCGGATGATCCGGGAGCGTACGGATCTGCATTTCTTCATCGTCACCAAGCGCATCGACCGCTTCACCGTCGGCCTGCCCGGAGACTGGGAAAACGGCTACGAAAATGTGACCATCTGCCTGACCTGCGAGGATCAGAAGAGCGCGGACTACCGGCTGCCCATCTTTCTGGAACTGCCTCTTAAGCGCCGCCACGTCATTCACGAACCCATGCTCGAAGCCGTCCGGATCGAGCCGTATCTGGCCTCGGGGAAAATCCGGCGGGTCATCTGCGGCGGTGAATCCGGACCGGAGGGCAGGCTGTGCGATTTTTCCTGGGTGCTGGACAGCCGGGCCCAATGCGCGAGGCACGGTGTGGACTTCTTTTTCAAGCAGACCGGAACGCATTTCAGAAAGGACGGCAGGAGCTACCGCATCCCGCGCATGTACCAGATGTCTCAGGCCGCCAGGGCCGGGATCAATCTGGACGGCCGAAGCGAGCGGGATTTCGGCGGCTTTCGGGCATGAGTGCGGAAAAATTCTCGCCCGGCCCACATATCGCGCGGTCTGAAAGGACACCTTGCCGGAACGGCCGGGTATTTCCCGTCCTTGGCTTCGGGGGGTGAATCCGGTAAGGTCCGCCGCCATGTTCCCCGGTTTTCCAGCCATACCGGCTCCGCGCCGTTCCACGCGCACCGTTTATGTGGGTGCGGTGGGCATTGGCGGCGGGCATCCCGTGCGCGTCCAGTCCATGACCAACACCGACACCCGCGACGTGGAGGCCACCCTGTCCCAGATCGGGGCGCTGCAGCAAGCGGGTTGCGAGATCGTCCGTCTGGCCGTGCTGAACACCGAAGCGGCCGAAGCTCTGCGGCGTATCTGCGCGGAAACGTCCGTCCCGCTCATCGCAGACATCCATTTTGACGCGCGGCTGGCCGTCATGGCCGTGGAAGCCGGAGTGAAGGGCCTGCGCATCAACCCCGGAAACATCGGCGGGCCGGACAAGGTGGACCGTGTGGCCCACGCGGCCCGTGCGGCGGGCATACCCATCCGCATCGGCGTGAACAGCGGCTCGGTGAACAGGGACATATTGCGCAAACACGGCGGCCCCACGCCGGAAGCTCTGGTGGAAAGCGCGCTGGAGCACGCGCGTCTGCTGGAGGACCGCGGCTTTCACGACATCAAGATCTCCCTCAAGTCCTCCAGTGTGCGGCACACCGTGGCCGCCTACCGCCTCATGAGCCGGACCGTGGATTATCCCCTGCATATCGGCGTGACCGAGGCCGGGACCATGCTGCGCGGGGCGGTGAAATCTTCCGTGGGGCTGGGTGTTCTGCTGGCCGAGGGGATCGGCGACACCCTGCGCGTGTCCCTGACCGCTGATCCGGTGGAGGAAATGCTCGTGGCCTGGGAGATTCTGCGTTCTCTGGGCCTGCGCGCGCGGGGGCCGGAAATCGTGTCCTGTCCGACCTGCGGACGCACGGAGATCGGGCTCATGGAACTGGCCCAGGCCGTGGAAGAACGCCTGCGTCATGTAGAGGAGGTGTTCACCGTGGCGGTCATGGGCTGTGTGGTCAACGGCCCGGGTGAGGCGCGGGAGGCGGATATCGGGGTGGCCGGGGGCCGGGATTCGGGGCTCATTTTCCGCAAGGGCGAGGTGCTCCGCCGGGTGCGCGGACGGGATGAGCTGCTGGCCGCCTTCATGGAAGAACTGGACAGGTTTCTGGCCGAGCGGGCGGCCTCGTGACTGCAACCACATTGCGCCGCATGAGAGGCGCATGCATGAAAACTTTCTTTCTTCTTTTCCTGACGCTGTTGCCGGGCCTGCCCTGCCGGGCCGGGTGCGGGCCCGAGGCGGACGCGGCCTTGGCCTTCATGAATGCCTATGTGGACTGGCTGAAAGTTCCGGCCGAAGAGGCCTCCGGAAAACCCGCTCCCTGGATGGAGAAGGACGGCCTGGTCAGCGCCGCCTTCAGGGCCGCTCACGAGGAACTGATGCGGGAAGCGGAGAAGGAAGACCCGGAACTGGGCCTGGGTTTTGATCCGGTGCTGGACGCTCAGGATTATCCGGAAAGTTTTGCGGTCGATTCCTGCGGGGATGGTTTTGTCGTTCTGCGCGGTGCCGGAGACGAATGGAGCGCGGATTTTGCCGTGACCGTGAAGATGGTTCCCTCCCCGAAGGGCTGGCTGGTGGACGGCGCGGGCATGATCCGCATTCCTGAAGAACGGCGCAGGCAGGAATGAAAACTGTCCGCATATTGTCCGTGCTTCTGGCGGGCTTCATGATGTTGTCCGGCTGCTGCCGGACCTGTTCTTCCACGGAGGTGCCGTCCATGAGTATCAGAGACCGTTTCGACCATCGGTCCGGCTTTTTCGTCGCCAGCGGTGATGCGCGGATTTATGTGGAGGAAAAGGGCGACCCTGCCGCTCCCGCCCTGCTTCTGCTGCATGGCGGTTTGGGCCAGATGGAAGATTTCAATACCATTACTCCGGCTCTGGCCGGAAAGTTCCGGCTCGTCGGCGTGGACAGCCGGGGGCACGGCAGATCAACTCTGGGGCGAAACGGTCTGTCCTACGCCACGCTGGAAGATGATCTGGCGCGCATCATCGACACATTGAAGCTGGAGCGCTTCAGCATCCTGGGTTTCAGCGACGGCGGCATCACGGCCTGCCGCTACGCGGCGCGAGGCGATGCAAGGCTGGAAAAAATCGTGACCGTGGGCGCGAGCTGGGAAATGAGTGCCACCGATCCGGCCTGGGAGTTGCTCTCTTCCATGACGGCGCGGGACTGGACGGAGATGTTTCCCGAAAGCTGCGCCGATTATCAGCGTCTGAACCCGGAGCCGGATTTCGACCGGCTGGTCGCGCGGGCGGTGGAGATGTGGACGGACCTGGGGGAGGGCGGATACCCCGGAAAACGCATGGCTGAAACGGCGGCGCCGCTCCTGATGGTCCGCGGCGATCTGGACCCTCTGACCTCGCTGGAGAGCATGGCCGGGTTGCAGGCCCTGCGCCCGGACGTGCATGTGCTGAACATCCCCTTTGCCGAACACGCGGCTTTTGCCGAATCTCCGGAGATTTTTCTGCGCGCCGCGGAGATGTTTTTCACTCCGAAGCCGGACGCGCAGCGGTGATTTTGCGGAGGATGAGGGCCTGGAGGCGGCATGGAACCCATAGGAATCATATATTCTCCGTTCACGGAGCTGGAAAACATGCCTGTCCAGCCCGGAGGGGCGCGGGATGTGGAGGGCCTCGTCCGCATCGAGGAGCGCTACGCCGAAGGGCTGAAAGATCTGGACGGATTCAGCCACGTCTATCTGATCTATATTTTTCATAAGGCCGCCAGAACGCGCCTGACGGTCACGCCCTTTCTGGACACCCGCGAGCGCGGCGTGTTCGCCACGCGTTCTCCCTTGAGGCCGAACCACATCGGGCTGTCCATCGTGCGGCTGACGAAAGTGGAAGGATGCGCGCTCACCATAAGAGGCGTGGACGTTCTGAACGGGACTCCGCTTCTGGACATCAAGCCGTATATCGAGAATTTCGACGCGGTGACGGGCAGTTCGCCGGGCTGGATGACCGCTTCGGCGGAAGAGGTTTCGGCCGCGCGTTCTGACGGCAGATTCGTCTGACGGCAGGCCTAAACGGACATGAAATATCACGGCGGGAGGATTCCCGCCCGCGGCGTGTTTTTGTCTCCCATGCAGTAACCCTCAGGAAACCCACGAGAGGTCCCCATGCTTTTCAGCAAGTTTTATATTCCCACTCTCAAGGAAACTCCGGCCGAGGCCGAGGTCGTAAGCCACAAACTGCTGCTGCGCGCGGGCATGATCCGCAAGCTGACCAGCGGCATCTATACCTACATGCCTCTGGGCCTGCGCGCGGTGAACAAGGTGGCGCGGATCGTGCGCGAGGAAATGAACCGCGCCGGGGCGCTGGAGATCTCCATGCCCATGGTCCAGCCCGCCGACCTCTGGCAGGAAAGCGGACGCTGGGATTTCTACGGCAAGGAACTGCTGCGCTTGAACGACCGTCACGACCGGGACTACTGCCTGGGCCCCACTCACGAGGAGGTCGTCACCGATCTGGTGCGCGGCGAGGTGCGCTCCTACCGCCAGCTCCCGCTCAATCTGTACCAGATTCAGACCAAGTTCCGGGATGAAATCCGGCCCCGCTTTGGACTCATGCGCGGCCGGGAGTTTGTCATGAAGGACGCCTATTCCTTCGACAAGGACGAAGAGGGCGCCAACACGAGCTATCAGGCCATGTTCGAGGCCTACACCCGCATCTTCACCCGCCTGGGGCTCAAGTTCCGGGCCGTGAGCGCGGACTCCGGAGCCATCGGCGGCAGTTTCTCCCACGAGTTCATGGTTCTGGCCGAGACGGGCGAGGATACCCTGGCCGTGTGCACGGCCTGCTCCTGGGCCGCCAATCTGGAAAAGGCCGAACTCCGGCCGGGCGCGCCGTGCAACGGCACCTGCCCGCCATACGAACAGGTGCCCACGCCGGGCAGGCACACGGTGGAGGAGGTGGCCTCGTTTCTGGGAGTTTCGCCCGCGCGGGTGCTGAAGACTCTGCTTTTCGACGTGGACGGCAAATCCGTGGCCGTTCTGGTGCGTGGAGACCATGACGTGAACGAGGTCAAACTCAAGAATCTGCTGGACGCGGCGGAAGTCAATCTGGCCACGCCGGAGCAGGTCGAGAAGTGGACCGGGGCGCCCGTGGGCTTTGCCGGACCCGTGGGGCTCAGGGTGGATGCCGTGTACGCGGATTTCGGGATCGCCTCGGATACGGATTTCGTGTGCGGGGCCAATGCCGCCGACGCGCACCTGATCCATGTGGACCCGCGCCGGGACTTTGCCCTGTCCACGGAGGCCGCGGCTTCAGGCTACGCCGATCTGCGCTCCGTCACCCTGGACGATCCGTGCCCGTCCTGCGGCGCACCCATCGTCATGCCCAAGGGCATCGAGGCCGGGCACGTGTTCAAGCTGGGGATCAAGTATTCTCAGGCCATGAACGCCATTTTTCTGGACGAGAACGGCAAGGAACAGCTCATGATCATGGGCTGCTACGGCATTGGCGTAAGCCGCGTGGTGGCGGCCTGCATCGAGCAGAATTTCGACGACCAGGGCATGATCTTTCCTCCGGCCATCGCGCCCTTCGAGGTGGCTGTGCTGGCCCTGTCCGCCCGGGATGAAAACGTCATGAGGATGGCGCGGAGAATCCATGACTGGCTGGAGGCGCAGAACATCGACGCCCTTTTTGACGACCGCGACGAGCGGCCCGGCGTGAAATTCAACGAAGCCGACCTGCTGGGCATGCCCATGCAGATCATCATCGGCGGCAAGGGGCTGGAACGCGGAGTGATCGAAGCCAAAAACCGCAGAACCGGTGAAAAGCGCGACCTCCCCGTGGCCGACTGGCAGAACGCCATTCTGGCCTGGCGGCACGAGGTGCTGGGAGATTGGGAGCGGAGCTGAAAACCGACACGGCGTTCTGGACGGCAAGACGGAGGAGCTTGCGTATGTCGCGGTGCTCGCTGCCACGGGAAGCATGCCGGACATTCCTTTTCATGTGAGCGAGGCCAAAGCTCACGGCGCTTCCTGGCAGAAAGTGCTGAGTGCGGTTCTGTTAGGCCTTCCTGCCGCCGGGGCCGTGGTCATCAGAGCGCTTCCCGCGGCACTGGAGGCGTATGACGGCGGCGGCCGGCAGCTTGATCCGAATCCGTCGTCTTCATTTTTTCATCCGCCAAATTGTCCAGCTCGGTATATTCACAGGAACCGTAACAAAAATGAAAACAGCCATGACCGATTCCACTCCCCGCTGGCATTACCGGTTCGAGAATTACTGTCGGGCTTTTCTTCTGCTGCGCGAAGCTCTGGAACAGGACAGAGCTTTGACCCAGCTGGAAAAGGAGGGGGTGATTCAGCGGTTTGAATACACGGTGGAACTGGCATGGAAGACCCTGAAGGATTATCTGGAGAGCGAAAATGTGGTGCTGGAGCAGATCACGCCCCGCACGGTGATCCGCCGGGCCTTCGAGGCCGGGATCATAAAACGTGGCGAAGCCTGGCAGAAGGCTCTGGATGCGCGCAACCGCATGTCGCATACTTACGATCTTGCGGCCTTCGAACGGGTGATCGGCGATATTCGTCTGAGCTACATGGAGGCGTTCGGTGAACTGTACGAATTCATGCTGGCCCGGCAGGCGCGGATGTCATGAAGGAAATGTTCGGCTTGTCCGCCGCCCAGCGGGATGTGTTGCGCGAGATACTGAATGCCGAGGGAAAAGGCGTTGAACGGGTGGCGGTATTCGGTTCGCGCGCCACGGGACGGCAGCGCCCGAACTCCGATCTGGACTTGGTGCTGTACGGCGATATCGACGAGGCCGTCTGCGCCCGGCTGTGGACGCTGTTTCAGGAAAGCTCTCTGCCATTTTCCGTGGATGTCAAAAGCTACGCCGCCATCAACCACCCGCCGCTTCGCACTCATATCGATGCGGTCTCACGTCCGCTTTTCGTGCGTTCCGGAACTGGGTTCACGACTGTGGATGAATGATAACTGTGACGACAATTTTTTCAGGTGCTGCATGAAAAACGCATTGTTCCGGAAGAAATTCATCCTGCCGCCGCTATCCTGACAGCTCCCCGTTATGCACATTTTCACCGTCCGTACCCTGACCCAGGCCGTCAAGGATGTTCTTGAAGGAGAATTTCCGTTCGTGTGGGTGCGCGGGCAGATAACCAACCTGTCCGCGCCGCCGTCCGGGCATGTCTATTTTTCCCTGCGCGACGAAGAGGCCGTCCTGAATGTGGTCTGGTTCAAGGGAGCCCGGCCCGGGGGGGGAGGCGGGGAACGCATCAATCCGCTCACCGGCGAGGTGGAAACGGGTGAGCCTCTCAAACTTGCCGACGGTCTGGAAGTGCTCGTGGCCGGGCGCATGAACGTGTACCCGCCGCGTGGCGTGTATCAGCTGGTGGCGGAGCTGGTGCAGGAGCAGGGCATGGGCGAGCTGGCCGTGGCTTTCGAGGCCATGAAGGCCAAGCTCGCGGCCAGAGGATTTTTCGACGCGGACAGAAAGCTCGTCCTGCCGGGCAATCCGCGCCGGGTGGCCGTGATCACCGCGCCGCAGGGCGCGGCTCTGCAGGATTTCCTGCGCGTGGCCGGGGACAGGGGATATGGATGCACCGTGCGCCTGTATCCGTCACTGGTGCAGGGAGAAGCGGCTCCGGCCCGGATTGCGGCCGCTCTGGACCAGGCCGACGGCGACGGCTGGGCCGAGGTCATCGTGCTTATTCGCGGCGGCGGCTCTCTGGAGGATCTGTGGGCCTTCAACACGGAAACCGTGGCCGAGGCCATTTTTCGCGCCCGAGTGCCGGTTCTGACCGGCGTGGGGCACGAGGTGGACACCACCATCGCCGATTTTGTGGCCGATTTGCGTGCAGCCACGCCGTCTCATGCGGCGCAGCTGCTGTGGACTGAACGCGCCGTGCTGCGCCAGCGGGCGGATGAGAGCTTTCTGGCTCTGGACCGGGGCATCCGCCGTTTTCTGGCAGCCCGCGAAATCGTTCTGGAGGCCGGGAAGCATCGTCTTATGCGCCATTCTCCGGCCCGGCACGTGGAGCGGGGCGCCTTTGAGCTGGAGCGGCTCGAAGGGCGGCTGCGTCAAGTCATCCGGAACATGATGGACAAAAGACTGGCCGATCTGGCCCTCACGGGAGAGCGTCTGCGCCGGGAATTTGGTCCGGCCCGGATGCTGGCCCTGCGGGCGGAACTGGACCGCTCCCGCGCGGCTCTGGATCAGGCCGCGGCCGGATTTTTACGGGCCCGCGAGACCGCGGCCTTAAGTCTGGATGGACGGCTGGCCGCACTGGACCCGCAGGCACCGCTGGCACGGGGATACGCTCTGGTGCGCGATGGCCGGGGGCGGTTTGTGCGTTCATGTTCGGATGTGGCCGACGGAGACGATATTCGCGTCCGCGTGGCCGACGGCGAATTCGGCGCCCGGGTGACCGAGGCAGAGTGAAGTCACGGACAGGAATTTTACAGAATATGAACTTTCCGGCCCTCCCGGCCGGATGCATTTCAGTTGAGGGAAGCGATGCGTCACATGCTTTTTTTGTGTTTTCTGGCCGTGGCTCTGCCCGTCCACGCGGAACAGATACGGGTGGAATGCCCCTCGGCGGTAGGTATCGGCCTGCCGTTTCATGTCCGGGTGGAGGCCGACACGCCCATGGACAGGCTGCGGGTGGAGTGGGCGGACAGAAAAATGACCATCCCCGGTAACGGCGAAACCCGTGTGGATTTTCTGCTGGGTACGGACGTGCTCAAGTCCAGGCCCGGTATATACCGGCTGCGCGTGACCCGGCCGGGTTCAGCATCTTTGTCGGCGGAGTCCGTTATCACCGTCGAGGACCGGGATTTTCCCGAGCAGCGTCTGACCGTGGCCAAAAACATGGCCACGCCGCCGCCCGCCGCCCAGGAGCGCATAGCACGGGAGCACAAGCAGATCCGCAAGGTGCTGGGCGCTGTTTCCGAAGTGAACCATCTGGTTTTGCCCCTGGCCCGGCCTGTGCCCGGAGACGTGACCAGCGCCTATGGTCTGCGGCGGTTTTTCAACGGACAGCCGCGTAATCCGCACCGGGGCCTAGATCTGCGCGCCGCCGAAGGCGATCCGGTGCTTTCGGCGGCTCCGGGCCGGGTTGTGCTGGCGGCGGATCACTATTATGCGGGGCGCTGTGTGTATGTGGATCACGGCCTGGGCGTGCACACCATGTACATGCATCTGAGTGAAATCCTGGTCCGGGAAGGCGATATGGTCGAGGCGGGCCAGCTTATCGGCAAGGTGGGCATGACCGGCCGGGTGACCGGGCCGCATCTGCATTTCGGCCTGAGCATTCTCGATCTGTCCGTGGACCCGTCGTCTCTTTTTTTCCAGGCGGAACAGTGAGGGCCGTTCGGGCCCGGTTTCAACATTCACGGAAGGTGAAGGCATGGCCAATTCGCCGCAGACTTTTGAAAAACGTCTGGAACGGGTCAGGGAAATCGTGGCCTTGCTGGAGGCAGGGGACGTGCCTCTGGAAGAGGGCGTCAGGCTTTTTCAGGAAGGCGTGCGTCTGTCCGGAGAATGCGCTCTGGAACTGAAGCAGGCCAGAATCATTGTCGAAAACGCCGGAAACACGCCGGAGGAAAATGCATGACTCCCCAGGAAATGAAAGCGGAACTGCGCACTCTGGGCGCCAGGATCGAAGCCGGGCTGGGCGCGATCTTCACCGACGGCCGCACTCCGGCGCCCCTGGTCGAATCCATGAAATACTCTCTCATGGCCGGGGGCAAGCGCCTGCGGCCCGTGCTGTGTCTGGTCTGGACGGAGCTGTCCGGCGGCAGCATGGACGCGGCCTTTGATTTCGCCTGCGCCATCGAGTGCATCCACACCTATTCCCTCATTCACGACGATCTGCCGGCCATGGACAACGACGATCTGCGCCGGGGCAAGCCATCCAATCACAAACAGTTCGACGAGGCCACGGCCATTCTGGCCGGAGACGGTCTGCTGACGGAAGCCTTTACCCTGGCCGCGTCCGTGAACCTGCCCGCCGACAGGGTGCTCAAAGCCCTGCATCACCTCTCCGTGGCCGCCGGGCCGAGAGGCATGGTCGGCGGACAGATGCTGGATATGAAACTGACGGGCCAGGCCGCCGACCTGGAACGGATGCGGGAAATGCACGCCAAAAAAACGGGGGCCATGATCGAGTCCTCCTGCGTCACCGGAGCCATTCTGGGCGGCGGGGACAGCCGTGTGCAGGCTCTGGCCTCGGCCTATGGCCGGGCCGTGGGACTTGCTTTCCAGATCACGGACGACATTCTGGACGTGGTCGGCGACGAGGCCCAGCTGGGCAAGCCCGTGGGCAGCGACGAGGCCCAGGGCAAATCGACATATCCAGCTCTGCTCGGCATCGAGCGAAGCCGCGCCCTGGCCCGGGAAAGCGTGGATCAGGCCATGGCGGCCCTGAGCGGTTTTTCCCATCCGCGGGCCGGTTTTCTGCGGGCCGTGGCCCGGTATATCCTGGACCGGGCGAACTAGACGCGCCCGCCGTGCCGCGTTTTCCTTTCAGGCGCGGAACCGAAAATCCGCGTCCCGGAAAGCCGCCGGGCATCCGGCCGGGACGCCATGTGGAGTATTGATGACTTCTTGGAATCTGCCGGAACTTTTTCCCATGCTGGCCGCTCTCGGACATCCGGCGGATGTGCAGGGAATGGACGAGAAGGAGCTGACCCGTCTCGGCGAAGAAATCCGGCGCATGATCATCCAGACTGTATCAACCACGGGCGGACACCTGGCTCCTTCTCTGGGCGTGGTGGAACTGACTCTGGCGCTTCTTCACGTATTCAATCCGGAAGAGGACCGCATTGTCTGGGACGTGGGGCATCAGTCCTACGCCTACAAGCTGCTCACGGGCCGCCTGGAGCGGTTTCACACTCTGCGGCAGATGGACGGCATCAGCGGGTTTCCCCGCCCGGCCGAAAGCCCGTACGACCATTTCGGGGTGGGGCATTCCTCCACATCCATTTCCGCGGCTCTGGGCATGGCGGCGGCCAGGGATCTGCAGGGCGGAAAGCACAAGGTGGTGGCCATCATCGGCGACGGCTCCATGACGGCGGGACTGGCCTACGAAGGTCTCAACCAGGCCGGAGGATTGGGCAAGGACCTCATCGTGGTGCTGAACGACAACGCCATGTCCATCTCACGAAACGTCGGGGCGCTGTCTTCCTTTCTGAGCCGCAAGCTGTCCAGACGCTGGGTGCAGCGCTTCAAGCGGGAGGCCGAATCCATCATGCGGCAGATCCCGCGCATCGGCGACGATATCGCCGAGTACGCCCGCCGCAGCGAGGATTCGCTCAAGACCTTCTTCACGCCGGGCATGCTCTTCGAGGCCTTCCGTTTCACCTATGTCGGCCCCCTGAACGGACACGACACCCGCATGATGACCAACGTCTTCCGGCAGGTCCACGAACTGGAAGGGCCGGTGCTCGTGCATGTCCTGACCAAGAAGGGCAAGGGGTACGAGCCCGCCGAAAACAATCCGGTACATTTTCACGGCGTGGGGTGTTTCGAGCCGGAGACCGGCGCGGCCAAAAAATTTCCGGCCTGTTCGCTGCCGAGCTATACCGATGTTTTCGGCAGCACCCTGTGTCAGCTGGCTGAAAGAGATGAGAAAATCGTGGCCATCACCGCCGCCATGCCCGAAGGCACGGGGCTCAAACGCTTTGCGGAACGTTTTCCCGACCGCTTTTTCGACGTGGGCATCTGCGAGCAGCATGCCGTGACCTTCGCCGGAGGCCTGGCTTCCCGGGGGATGAAGCCTCTGGTGGCCATCTATTCCACCTTCATGCAGCGCTCCTACGACCAGATCGTGCACGATGTCTGCCTGCAGAATCTGAACGTGACCCTGTGTCTGGACCGCTGCGGTCTGGTGGGCGAGGACGGGGCCACGCATCATGGAGTGTTCGACCTGTCCTACCTGCGCCACATTCCCAATCTGACGGTCATGGCGCCGCGCAACGAGCCGGAGCTGCAACACATGCTGGCCACGGCTCTGGCCCACAACGGCCCTGTGGCTCTGCGCTACCCGCGCGGTCTGGGCGAGGGCGCGGCCCTGGCCGAAGAACCGCGTATTCTGCCTCTGGGCCGGGGCGAACTGCTGCGCGAGGGAGCCGATGGCGTGATCGTGGCTCTGGGGAGCCGGGTCAATCCGGCTCTGGAAGCGGCCCAGTGCTTTTATGAAGAAACGGGCCGGTCCGTGGCCGTGTTCGACGCCCGTTTCGTGAAACCCCTGCCGCAGGATCAGCTGGCGGAACTGGCGGCCGGTCAGCCATTCATGCTGACGGTGGAAGAAAACATTCTGGCCGGAGGGTTCGGCTCCGCCGTGCTGGAATGTCTGGCCGATAAGGGCGTTTTGGGCTCTCTGCGTTTCAGGCGTCTGGGGATTCCCGACAGATTCGTGGAGCATGGCAGCCAGAACGCCCTGCGGGCCAGTCTGGGTCTGGACAGGGACGGAATCATCCGGGTGCTGCGCGAACTGGCAGGCGGAACCGAAGGGCCGGGCGAAGCATGAGGAAGATTCTCAGCCTGATCTGCCTGCTGCTTCTGTTGCCCGCCGCGGTGCCGGCTCAGGATGCGGCGCTGACCGTGGACCAGGCGAGGCGGCTCATGGAGGAAAATGCGGACAATCCCCGCTTCGTCATTCTGGATGTCCGGGCGAGGGAGCTGTTCGAGGAAGGGCATATCGAAGGCGCGGTGCACATGAACTACTACGCCACCAACTTCAAGCGTCTGGTTTCGCGGCTGGACCGCGACGCCACCATTCTCATCTATTGCCAGCGGGGCAGGCAGGGCCCCATGGCCCGCCGTGTGATGGAACAACTGCGCTTCACGGATCTGCATGTCCTGCTTCTCCTGCTTCCACTGCTGGCCCTTCTGTCTCCGGCCGGATCTCTTCCCGGAACTCCGGCCTGACATGGAAATGCGCCGTCTCCGGTCTTTCCCGCGAAGTGCATGGATGACCGCACGAAATCTCCGGCAGCTCAGGCCGGAATATCTGGCCGTCCATCCGGTCTGGAAGGTGTCATGCCCCGTCTAGCTCTTGTGTTGCTGCTGCTTCTGTTCGCCTGTTCCGATCAGGAAAGCGCCGTCCGGGTGGACATGACCAAGGTGGAAAACATTCCGCCGCCCGGACGGAGCGAGGCCGTGACCTACGCCTATCTGCCGCAGTATTCCCACGCCGTATCCTTCGAGCGCCACCGCCGCCTGGTGGAGTATCTGCGCCGGGCCACGGGGCTTAAAATCCGCCAGGTTTTTCCCGGCACTTTCGCCGAGCATATCAGCATGGTCGAGCGCGGGGAAATCGACATCTCCTTCACCAACCCCTTCGTCTATATTTCTCTGGAGAAGTTCGGCTCCAGAGCCTTCGCCAGAGCCGTGGAACCCGAGTCCGGAGCGGATTTTTCCGGCCAGATCATCGTCCGCGCGGACAATACGGCCATCAGGACCCTGGAAGACTGCAGGGGCAAACGGCTCATCGCCGTGGATCAGGATTCGGCGGGCGGCTATCTCTATCCCCTGGGACTCTTCGCCGAGCACGGCATCTCGCGTTCGGATTTCCGGAAGATAGCCTTTGCCTCGGGTCCCGGCGGCAAGCAGGAAAACGTGGTGTTGGCCGTGTATGCCGGAGTTTATGACGTGGGCACCATCCGCAAGGGGACCCTGAAGATCGTCCGGGACAAGATCGACCTCGAACAGATCCGCGTACTGGCGGAAACGCGCCCGTATCCCGGCTGGCTCTACTCCGCGCACAAGGACCTCGACCCGGCGGTGGTGGAAAGCGTCAGAAGGGCGCTGCTCGCTCTTGATCCGCAGCGGGAAGAGGATGCCGGCATTCTGGAGGCTGCGGGCATGGTCCGGGTCATCGAGAGCAGGGAAGGGGACTACCATCCGGTACGGGAGCTGGTTGACCGTCTCGACCTGCACGGGAACACGCCGTGAAGCGCATCTTAAACCGTCTGAAGTTTGAAACCAAACTCAACCTCGGCATCATCGCCATTGTGGGCGGCATGGCGCTGGTGCTTTTGCCCGTGGTGGCCCGCATGACCTCCACCGCTTTGCTGGACGAGAGCAAGATGCGCGGCGCGGCCCTGGCCGAAAGTCTTGCCGCGCGGGTGGTGGAGCCGCTGCTGGCCGGGGATCATCTGCGGCTGCGCTCCATGCTCGGCGAAACGGGAGACGTGGTGTACCTCTTCGTGCTGGATGCCGACGGCCGCGTGACCGGACATTCCTTCTCCAGAGGATTTCCGGTGGATCTGATCCGGGCCAATGCCGTGGCCGACGACCAGCGGGTGCACATCCAGCTGCTCCACACGGGGGCAATCTATATCTACGATTTCGCCGCACCGGTGATCGTGGCCGGGGAGCGTATCGGCACAGTGCGGGCCGGACTTTCCCGGTCGCGCATTTCCGCGGCCACCCGCCAGCTTGTTTCGGCCATTGCCATTTTGTTCGGAGGCGCTCTTTTTGCGGCCATGGGCCTGGGCGGCTTCTTCGCCCGCACCGTGACCCGCAGGCTGGCCCGGCTCGGCAAACGCGCCGAGGAACTGGCAAGCGGAAAATCTTCTCTCGCGGAAGATGATCCGGATCGAATGAAACCGGAAGCACCCGCCGATCCGCGCGTCTGGGGCAGGGCGGTGTTTTCCGGTCCGGGCGATGAAATTCAGGAGCTTTCCGAAACTTTTGATTTTATGGAGCGCCGTCTGCGCGCATATGTGGACGGCCTGAGGGAAGCGCGAGCCAGTCTGTCCAGTCAGAAGCGCCTTTTGTCCACGGTTCTGGACATGAACCCTGATCTCATTTCTCTGGTGGACGCGGATATGGTCTATCAGACGGCCAATCTGGCCTTTGCCCGCAGCGTGGGGCGCGGGGTGGAGGAGTTGCGGGGAGCCGATGACCGGTCGCTTTTTTCCGCGGAAACGGCCACACGGCGGGTACGGGAGGCCCGGGAAGTGCTGGAGTCGGGAGAGCGGATGGACGGTCAGGAGCGCTCCGACGATGGCCGGAAGTGGTTTCATGTGGTCAGAATTCCCGTTTACGATGAGGCCGGACGTGCGGCCGGACTTCTGCGCATGGAGCGGGATATCACGGAGATCAAGGCCTACGAGCAGCAGCTCATTCAGGCCCAGAAGATGGAATCCATCGGCAAGCTGGCCGGCGGCGTGGCTCACGAAATCAATACGCCGCTGGGTATCATCCTGGGCTACGCGCAGCTTCTGGGGGAGGATGCTCCGGCCGGCAGTCAGCTTCGGGGCGATCTGGGCATCATCGAACGGCAGGCCAAAGTCTGCCGCAAGATTGTGGCCGATCTGCTGGGCTTTTCCCGGCAGACTGAATCGGAAAAGCGCGAGATGTGCTTCAACAATTCCGTCATGGAGGCCGCAAGCCTGGTCTGGCACACCTTCGCCCTGGACCGGGTACAGATCGTGCCCCATCTGGATGACTCCTTTCCCATCATCTACGGCGACCCGGAGAAGCTGAAGCAGGTCTGGCTCAATCTGCTGACCAACGCCCGCGACGCCATGGCCGGGGAGCAGGGCGGCGTCATTGTCGTGAGCACCCGGCTGAAGACGGCTCAGGGCATTGTCACGCTCTTTCTTGCGGACAACGGACCCGGCATCGATGCGGCGGACATGAAGCAGATTTTCGATCCGTTTTTCACCACCAAGCCGGTGGGGCAGGGGACTGGGCTCGGGCTGGCCGTGTCTTTTGGCATCGTCGAGGATCACATGGGTGAAATCCGGGTGGAAAGCCCGCTGCCCAAAGGTATCCGGGATTTGTTTCCGGAAGATGCGGTTGTGGAAACCGGCACGCTGTTCATTGTGGATATTCCGCTGGACCACTGTGATCTGCCGTGAAGGTTGCGCAAGGAAGAAAATCTTCAGGTTTTCCTTGAGAAAATATGCCGGATTTCCCGGCAATGTAAATGGAGGGTTTATGCGTCACTGGCTGCTGAAAACAGAACCCGGATGTTTTTCCATCGACGATCTGGCTGCCGCGCCGAACCAGACAACCTGCTGGGACGGAGTACGCAATTACCAGGCCCGGAATTTCATGCGCGATATGCGCCTGAACGACCTGGCTCTGTTCTACCACAGCGTGACGGACCCCGGCGTGGCCGGAGTGGCGAGAATCGTGCGGGAAAGCTACCCGGACCACACGGCCTGGGACCCCGCGGACGGCCACTACGATGTCCGGTCCACTCCGGAAAAACCGCTCTGGTTCATGGTGGATGTACAGTTTGTGGAAAAATTCGACACGCAGATTCCGCTCAAGGTCCTGCGCAGCATCAAGGGGCTGGAGAAGATGGAACTGCTGCGCAAGGGCTCGCGCCTGTCCGTCATGCCCGTTTCGGAACAGGAATTTTCCATCATCATGAGGCTGGCCGGCACGCTGGAGTAGCGGTCACCTGTAACTCTCTCACGGGGAAATGCCGGTTTCGGCCTTTACAAGCCTTCCGCAAAAGGCGTAACCGGCACCACAACAAGCTGGGGGAGCCCGCAGGGGCTGAGAGGGGAGTGCATCCCGACCCTTTGAACCTGACGCAGTTCATACTACCGGAGGGAAGCTGACTCGCCACTCGACTCCACGAACCGCGCCACCGGCGCGGTTTTTTTATCACCTTTGTTCATGGAGACGCACATATGCTTGTCACGGTCAACGGCAGGGAACAGGAAATTGCCGCCCAAACCCTGCACAGCCTGATTTTGTCCCTGGACCTCGACCCGTCCGTGGTCGTGGCGGAACTGAACGGCTCGGTCATTCCGGGTGCGGAATTTACGGCCACTACCCTGCACGACGGCGATACACTGGAGCTTCTGAGTTTTGTCGGCGGGGGATGACGCTTTGGCCCGGCCGGAGGCGAGCATTTTACGATTTTTACGCCAAACAAAAAGGAATTTCCCATGGAGAACGATATTTTTGAACTGGGCGGCAAGCGTCTGACCAGCCGCCTGCTCATCGGCACGGGAAAATACGGAGACGACGCCCTCATCCCCGAGGTCTGCGCGGCTTCGGGTTCCCAGATCATCACCGTGGCCCTGCGCCGGGTGGACATGGACAAAAAAGCCGACAACGTCATGCGCCACATCCCCGGTCATATGACCCTGCTTCCCAACACCTCCGGGGCGCGCAACGCCGAAGAGGCCGTACGTATCGCCCGGCTGGCCAGAGCCATGGGCTGCGGCGACTGGATCAAAATAGAGGTCATCTCCGACAGCCGCTATCTGCTGCCCGACGGCTATGAAACGGCCAGGGCCACAGAAATCCTGGCCAAGGAAGGTTTCGTGGTTCTGCCGTACATGAATCCGGACCTCTATGTGGCCCGCTCCCTGGCCAGTGCGGGAGCCGCCGCCGTCATGCCTCTGGGCGCGCCCATCGGCACCAATCGCGGTCTCCGGACCGAGGAGATGATCCGTATCCTCATCGAGGAAATGGAGCTGCCCGTCATCGTAGATGCGGGTATCGGAACGCCGAGTCAGGCCTGCC
This sequence comes from Desulfomicrobium orale DSM 12838, assembly GCF_001553625.1. GTDB lineage: Bacteria > Desulfobacterota > Desulfovibrionia > Desulfovibrionales > Desulfomicrobiaceae > Desulfomicrobium > Desulfomicrobium orale. The sequence continues at coordinate 2,155,106 of NZ_CP014230.1, read as the reverse complement.
AGGCAATGGAAATGGGCGCAGCGGCCTGCCTGGTGAACACGGCCATCGCCACGGCAGCCGATCCTGTCGTCATGGCCCGGGCCTTCGGCCGGGCCGTCTCCGCCGGACGGGAAGCCTGTCTGGCCGGGCTTGGCTCCGTGGCCGCCCACGCCCGGGCATCTTCACCTCTGACCGGCTTTCTGGGCGAAACAGGAGGTGCGGCATGAGTTTCCGTTCTGTTGTCGAGGAACTGTCGGCCGAACCCCTGGAGGAGCGGCTTGCCGCCGCCACGGGACACGACGTGGAACGTGCCCTGCGGCAGGAGCATGTCAGTCCCGGGGATTTTCTGTCCCTGCTGTCCCCGGCGGCCGGCGGCGGATATCTGGAAAGCATGGCCGCCCGCGCCCACGATCTGACCCTGCGCCATTTCGGCCGCACTGTGAGCCTGTTCACGCCCCTTTACGTCTCCAACCACTGTGCCAACCATTGCCGCTACTGCGGATTCGCGGCCAAGAACCATATCGGCCGCAGCATGCTGACCCTGGACGAAGTCCGGGCCGAAGGCGAGGCCATCGCCAGAACCGGCCTGAAGCAGATCCTGCTGCTCACCGGTGAAGCTCCGCACAAGGCGGGCGTGGAATATCTGGCGGAATGCGCGCGAATCCTGCGCCCGCTTTTTCCATCCATCGCCGTGGAAGTCTTCCCCATGAAAACGGAAGACTACAGACGGCTCATCCAGATCGGAGTAGACGGCCTGACGGTGTTTCAGGAAACCTACGACCCGGTTCTGTACGCGGATCTGCATCCGGCCGGCCCCAAACGCGACTATGCCTTCCGTCTGGACACGCCTCAGCGTGCGGCCGAAGCGGGCATGCGTATCGTCAATATCGGCGCGCTGCTGGGTCTGGCCGACTGGCGGCGGGAAATCTATCTCACCGGCATGCATGCGGACTGGCTGCTCAAACGCTACCCGGATGTGGACGTGGCCGTGTCCCTGCCTCGCATGCGTCCGCACGCCGGAAGCTTCCAGCCGTCCTGCGTGGTTTCGGACCGCGACTTGGTCCAGGCCATGACCGCTCTGCGGATTTTCCTGCCGCGTCTGTCCGTGACCATCTCCACCAGAGAGGCTCCGGACTTCCGGGACAACATCCTGCCTCTGGGCGTGACCCGCATGTCCGCCGGAGTGAGCACCGCTGTGGGCGGCCACGCCAAGCCCGGCGATACGGGACAGTTCGAGATATCCGATGGCCGCAGCGTGGATGAGGTCTGCCGCATGCTCCGGGCCAGAGGATACCAGCCCGTGTTCAAGGATTGGGAGCCCTTGGAGGCCACGGCGTGAACGCCTTCCGGCAGGGACTGCGGCGCTATCTGGGAGCCGGATGGCCGGAATTCGCGGCAGGCGTGCGTGTGGGTGTCATCGGCGCGGGGGGGCTTGGCTCCAACTGCGCCGCTCATCTGGTACGCTCCGGATTTTCGCGGCTGGTGCTGGCCGATCCGGACACGGTGGACGCCTCCAATCTGAACCGGCAGTTCTACAGGCTGGACCAGATCGGGCTCCTCAAGGTGGAGGCCCTGCGCGACAATCTGCTGGCCATTGATCCCGACGCCGATATCGCCGTTCATGCTCTGGCCGTGGACGCCACGAACATGCGGGAGTTATTCGGCTCCTGTCAGGCGGTAGTGGAAGCCGTGGACCTGCCGGACGTGAAAAAACTGATCATGGAAACCCTTGTTCCCACCGGCTGTCTGGTGGTGGGCGCTTCGGGCATGGGCGGCGCGGGACTGGCCGGAACCATGCGGCCGCGCGCTCTCGGCCCCAATTGTGTGGTGGTGGGTGACCACTCCACAGCCTGTTCCGCCGCCACGCCGCCTCTTTCGCCCGGCGTGGGCATGGCTGCGGCCATGCAGGCAGACGTGGTGCTGCATCATTTTCTGAATCGATTTCAGGAGGCGTTATGATTTCCGGACGCGAACTGGTTGTGCGTTTCATCCGGCAGGGCGGCCTTTACGGGTTGACCGCCGAAAAATTTTCTCTGGGCCGATCCAACGAGGAGGTCGTCCGGGCCATGCTGGATGCGGGTGTCCGGCTGGTTCAATACCGGGAGAAAACCAAAAAGATGGGCAAAAAGCTGGAGGAATGTCTGAGCCTGCGCGAACTGACCCGCAAGGCCGGAGCTGCTTTCATCATCAATGATGACATCGATCTGGCCATGCTGGTGGAAGCCGACGGCGTGCATGTGGGGCAGGAGGATCTGCCTGTGGCGGCCGTGCGCCGGCTGGTGGGCGAAAACATGGCCATCGGTCTGTCCACTCACGCCCCGGAAGAAGCCCGCGCCGCCAAAAAGGCCGGGGCCGATTATATCGGCGTGGGCCCCATTTTCGCCACTCAGACCAAGGACGATGTCTGTGCGCCGGTGGGGCTCGGTTATCTGGATTTCGTGGTCCGGGAGATGGATATGCCCTTCGTGGCCATCGGGGGCATCAAGGAACATAATCTGAGGGATGTGGCCGCCCACGGCGCGTGCTGCTTCGCCTTGGTCACGGAAATCGTGGAAGCTCCGGACATCCAGGATCGCGTGCGGCGGCTGCATGCGGCTATCCGAGATACTTCAGGACGATGATGTACACGCCGAATACTGGGAGGAAAAGCAATGAAAAAGCCTCACGTGCTGCTGTTCAATAGCTATGCGGACTGGGAAATCGGACATATCCTACCGGAACTGCGCAGATTGGGTGGGCACGAAACCGTCAGTGTCGGTTTTGATAATGTGCCGGTGACTTCAATGGGTGGACTGAAAGTCACCCCGGACAAGACATTGAACGAGATTGATCTGGACGAGGTACTCATTTTCATCATCCCTGGAGGATACATGTGAGAGCAAGGGTACCCCGAGTGGGAACAAGGGTACCCCGAGTGGGAACAAGGGTACCCCGAGTGGGAACAAGGGTACCCCGAGAAGGAAATAAATCAGATCCTCCTGCAACTGAACGAGAAAAATATTCTCATTGCGGCAGTATACGCTGCCACAACTGTCCTGAAAAAAGCAGGACTTCTGAAAAATAGAGAACACACAAGCAATTCTCTCAACTATATCAAAAAGATGGTGCATCATTACGAGAGTGAGAAAGATTATATCGACTCTCCAGCCGTCATAGGAGAGAATATCATCACCGCAAGCGGACTGGTCTCTGTCGATTTCACCATGCAGATATTGCAAAAACTCGATATATCGACACAGAAAATGCGGGAAATATGGTATGATGCCTTCAAGAAAGGGATATATCCGGACGACCTGGAGCACTCTGCATAGTTTTCGCTTTACTAAATGACAGCACCTTAGTTTACAAAGTAAAGTTTACATAATTTTCATTATGAATCTTTTGGCGGAGGCACTTTTCTCAGGGTGATCCGCTTTTTTGTGCGGTTTTCCAAGGGCGGAGACACTTTTCAGGGTGGTCCGCCTTTTTTTGTGCGGTTTTCCAAGGGCTGTCCGCCAGAAAAAAATTTCGGACAGCGTGAGAACAGGCCAGAAAGTGTGATGAAATATCAAGAAATTGCAAATGGATGGCGAAAAAACAGTCAACCCGCCGGGCTCAGTCCGGCCAAGGCGAAACGCTCTGAGCGTCTCTGCGGCGTGGTGGCCGCGGACTGATGATGCCAGCCGCATTCTATAACGCGAACAGGAATACCTATAGATTAGCCTGAAAAAAGCAAAAGCTCCTTGGCCTGCAACCTCGGAGCTTAAGCAGAGCGGTGATTTCCGCCCTTAAAACAAAAGGACGGTTTCACCATAGCCATCCGGCTACAGTCCGTCAAGTTTTTTTGACCTGGATTCTGTTTTTACATGCTTTTTTCTGGCAGAAAACAAAAGGACTTAGATATGGAGACTTTTGTTCCCCAAGGAAAATTGCGTGGAATGATTATGCCAGATTACATTGAATCAAAAAATCTCTGCGTTGAAGCCCGCTATCTGTATGCGGTGCTTTGCGATTATGCCCGCGACAAGGATCACTGCTGGCCGTCACAACGTACCCTCGCCAGAAGGATCGGATGCAGCATTGCAAGTTTGAAAAAGTATCTGCGGCAGCTCGTAGCCGAAAAACTGATCTGGATTGAACATGCCCTTCGAGGATGCAAATACTATCTACTAAATCCCGTTCAGACCGTTAAAAAAATTTCACAAAAGGTATCAAAATTTGATGGATACCCGTCAAATTTTGATACCGAATCTAATCTTAATAATAAGAAAGAAAATACTCCCCCTCCCCTCCCCCACTCTTCTTCATTGGCGTCAAAGACACAGGAAGGGAAATTCTCGCTGTCTGAATCAAAGACAGCGTTTACTCAAATCTGGGCGCTCTACCCGAAACATGAATGCGAAACTCGCGCGCGAAATGTCTGGAACAAACTCTGGCGGCAAAAAAAGCTTCCGGAATTGTCTGTCATCCTGTCGGCGATTCAGCGCCAGAAGCGAGAGAACCAAAGCTGGCAGCGAGAAAATGGGCGTTTTGTGCCATTGCTGCACAACTGGCTAAAAGATGGGCGATGGACTGATATGACTCCTATTCAGAAGGCTACTGAAGATGCTTATCGCCAAATGGCCATAGAGTATAAAAAACGCCAAAAAGAAAGAACTGATCTACAGTTATCAGTTTCTAGAATACAAGATGAAGAGTTTAATGTTTTTGCAAACCGATTAGAATTAAAAGATAACGTACGTAGAGCTGCTTATGCAATAATTTGTTATGCTAGACAGCGTGGGATTAACATTGATCTTAAAACATATAACATAAATTCTTGCAATATACTATCATGGTTGCGCCGGAATGTGGGGTTGTAAATGGATAAAAGGAAAAGGCTTACGAGAAATTTAGGTAGAGTGGAGTTTATAGAGAATAAAGAGTTCATAGAAATGATGATCAAAAAAGGATATCCTTTGAAATATATATATGAAGTCCTTGCTGAAGAAGGTAAATTCACTATGGCATATACTACATTTATAGCAATATGTAGAAAGATAAAACGTGGTGAATTAAAATTAGGTGAATAATCATGAAAACACTCCAGCTGGCAATGTGCCACACCGCCGACATTCTGAGCCGGATCAAAAAGCTCCAGGTGGAACTTGAGGGCGGTGCGCAGGAATGCGGCGGAATACGCAAGCAGTTGTTCATCAACGCCAAAATGAAATCTGGAAAGTCTATGAGCATACTTGATGAAGTCAGAAAAGACCTGCTGCGAATCAACAGTATTTTGCAGAACTACGAGAAGAAAAGGAAAGCTGAAGATGCTCAAAAATGAACCGTTGCTTGAAATTGATGAGTCTACCCGCAAACGGAACTTGGCATCATTAGAACGGAATTGCGGCCAACAGTTACTTGATCTGCTCCGCGATCCGCAGACCATCGAAATCATGCTGAATCCGGACGGTCAGCTCTGGCATGAACGCCTGGGCGAACCAATGAAAGTGGTCGGACAGATGCCCCGGCACAAGGCCGAAGCAATGTTCCGCAGCGTGGCGGCTTGTCTCAACAAGGTCGTGACGTGGGACAGCCCGCAGCTTGACGGTGAATTTCCGCTCGACGGCTCCCGCTTCTCAGGCGCTCTGCCGCCCATTGTCTCGGCTCCGACATTTGCCCTGCGCAAACGCGCCTCCAGCGTGTTCACGCTGGACCAATACGTGACCGCCGGAACCATGACCCAAAATCAGTGCGACATCCTCAAAGCTGCTGTGGCTGATCACAAGAACATCCTGGTGGCGGGCGGCACAAGTTCCGGAAAAACCACGCTGACCAATGCTCTGATCGCCCAGATCGCCGAGGCATGCCCGGAGGAAAGACTGATCATCATTGAGGACACCGGCGAAATCCAGTGCACGGCCCGCAATGTCGTGTTCTTTCACACCTCGGCCACGGTCTCCATGACGCTGCTTCTCAAACAATCCCTGCGGCTGCGCCCGAACAGAATTTTTGTGGGCGAAGTCCGGGACCATGCAGCTCTGGACCTGCTCGACGCCTGGAACACAGGGCATGAGGGCGGCATTGCGACCGTTCACGCCAACAGCGCTGCCCTGGCGTTATCCAGACTGCGCGGACTCATCATGCGTAACGAATTTGCGCCACGTGACGTTGAAGATGTGATCAGTGAGGCAGTGCATCATGTCGTATACATCGAAAAATATCAGGACAAGCGGAGAGTAAAGGAAATCATCGCGGTCAAAGGATACACGGATTCCGGATATATTTTAGAAAACATAGCCTGATTTTTTCAACTTTTTTGGAGGGAACATGAAAAGTCTTCTTACAATGATTGCAGTTTTCATCTTTGTGGCCACTTTGCTTCCGGAAAATGCATTTGCTTCGGCTGGTAGCGGCGGCGGATTGCCTTATGAATCCTGGCTGACGAATCTTCGTCAGTCATTTACCGGTCCAGTTGCATTTACATTCGGCATCATTGGTATTGTCGTTGCGGGTGGAGTGCTGATCTTTGGCGGTGACCTGAACGGTTTTACCCGCTCAATCCTTTTGCTTGTGCTTGTCATGGCGCTCCTGATCGCCGCGAATAATATCATGAGCAATCTGTTCGGCCAGGGTGCGGTTATCCCTGAGGATGCAGCCACAATCATCACAGGGGACCAGTCATGAACACGGCGCCTTTTCACCGCGCATTGATCCGTCCCCTGCTGCTCATGGGCTGCGACCGCGAATTGCTTATGTTCTCGGGGCTGATTGCCTTTGCCCTGGCTGCACAGGGTCAGACATTCATGTCACTGGCTTATGCCGTGGTGCTCTGGTTTTTGTCTCTCTTCCTGCTGCGCTTGGCGGCAAAGGCTGATCCGTTCATGCGTGATGTCTACCTGCGCCACCGGCGCTACGCGAAGTATTATCCACCGCGCTCAACGCCGTACCGCATAAATCTGCGGGAGTACTGATTGTGAATGACCTTTTGTTGATCCTGCCCGCTGGCGTTGCCGTGCTTGTGCTGGTCCTGATCCTGATTGCATCGGACGGCCTGGGATTGCGCAAGATAAAAGCAAAGTCACTGCGGCAGTACAAATCCAAGGGACCGGGAGTCGCGGACCTGCTTAACTATGCCGCGGTCATCGAGGACGGCATAATAGTCTGCAAAAGTGGCGCATTCATGGCATCCTGGCTGTATTCCGGCGACGATCTGGCCAACGCCACGGAAGAGGAATGCGACCAGATAGCGGGTATCCTGAACACCGCCCTGACCGCTCTGGGCAGCGGATGGATGATCCACGTAGACGCCATCCGCCGCGCCGCGCCGAGCTATATCGGCAAAGGTCTGTCACACTTTCCGGACCGGGTAAGCGCGGCCATCGACGAGGAGCGCCGCAGATACTTTGAGGGTCTGGATACCATGTACGAAGGTTTCTACGTCTTGACCGTGACCTGGTATCCTCCATTGTTGGTCCAGCAGAAATTTGTGGACCTGATGTTTGACGACGAATCCGGCCAGATCACACCGGAGGGATATCACAGCAAGCTGCTGGAGCAGTTCCGCCGGGACATTTCGACGCTGGAATCACGGCTCTCCTCTGTTTTCCATCTGCAACGCCTGCGCGGACAGGAACATATATCTGAAGACGGCCAGCTTCTCATTTATGATGACTTTCTCGCCTACCTCCAGTTCTGCGTCACAGGCATTTCACAACCCATGCAACTGCCGCCTTTCCCCGTCCATCTGGACGCGGTGCTGGGCGGGCAGGAACTGTTTGGCGGCGTCGTGCCCCGGATCGGGCGCAAACTCATCCAGACGGTCTCCATTGACGGATTCCCGCTGGAATCCTGCCCCGGCATCCTGACGGCGCTTACCAATCTGGATGTGGCCTACCGCTGGTCCAACCGCTTCATCTTCCTCGACCAGCATGAGGCTATCGGCGCTATCAATAAATATCACCGCAAATGGCGGCAGAAACAGCGAGGCATCATTGACGTGGTGCTGCGCACGAACAAGCCGCCGGATCAGGATGCTATGGAGATGACCGTGGACGCTGAAGCGGCCATGACCGAGGTCAAGGGCGGCCTGATTTCCGCCGGGTATTATACCAGCACGGTAGTGCTCATGGACGAAGACCGGGAAGTTCTGGATGACGCCGCGCAAAAAGTTCAGAAACTGCTTTTTAATCTGGGCTTCGCGGCACGCATCGAGACCATCAACACGATGGAGGCTTGGATGGGCTCGCTGCCGGGGCACGGGGAAGAAAACGTGCGCCGTCCGCTCATCAACACCCTGAATCTCGCCCACCTGCTGCCCACATCGAGCATCTGGACCGGGGACGATTACTGCCCCTGCCCGATGTATCCTCCGGACTCGCCCGCTCTTCTTTATGGCGTTGCGGCCGGCCGGACACCTTTTCGGCTGAATCTGCATGTCCGGGACCTGGGGCACACCATTATTCTCGGTCCCACCGGGTCGGGCAAATCCACGGCGCTGGCCACTCTGGCCGCGCAGTTCCGCCGGTACAAGGGCATGACCATCTTTGCCTTTGACAAAGGCATGAGCCTGTACCCGCTGACTTCTGCCTGCGGAGGCCGTCATTTTATCGTGGAAACTGGTAGCGGCCTCAATTTCTGCCCGCTTCAGTTCCTGGCTACGCCGGAAGACATTGCCTGGGCGCAGGACTGGATCGAGAGCGTCCTGGGCGTCAATGGTGTGTCCGTTGACCCGGCTCAACGCAATGAAATCCAGTCAGCACTTAAGAGCATGGCCATGACCGGCGGCCAGACGCTGACGGACTTTGTGGCGGCCGTGCAGGATGAGCGGATAAGACAGGCGCTCAAGCCCTACACAATCGAAGGTGCAATGGGTGAGCTGCTGGATGCAGCTCAAGACGGCCTGACTGTATCCACAGAAGAAGCCGCGTTTTTTACGTTCGAGGTTTCGACCTTGCTTGGCATGGGTGAAAAGTGGGTGCTCCCGGTGCTGCTGTATCTGTTCCGCCGCATCGAGCGCAGTCTGAAGGGCCAGCCCGCCATCATCATTCTGGATGAAGCCTGGATTCTGCTTGGGCATCCGGTTTTCAAGGACAAGGTGCGGGAATGGTTCAAGGTGCTGCGTAAAAACAACTGCGCCCTGATCATGGCCACTCAAAGCATTTCCGACGCCCTGAACTCCGGCATCTTCGACGTGATTATGGAGTCCACAGCCAGCAAGATTTATCTGCCGAACGCTCAGGCACGCACAGAAGAAACTGCTGCTACGTACCGCAAGATGGGCCTGAACAAGCAACAGATCGAAATCATCGCAGGGGCCATCCCAAAATCAGACTACTATTTTGTATCCGAGCGCGGAGCCAGGCTTTTTTCCTTCGCCCTCGGTCCGCTGACGCTGGCGATTACCGGGGCTTCAGACGCAGACACCGTGCAGCACATCCAGGCTCTTGCCCGCAAGCATGGCCCTGCCTGGGTTGATCGCTATCTCGCAGACAAGGGCTTGAGCTTGGAGGAATTTGCATGAACCTGTTCAAAAAGAAAAATAATCAGGCGGAGGCGGAATCTCCGTACCTGAACGCGCGGCGGGTCTGGAACGCCCATGAAGGGGAGCTGCTGGTCTCGCGCAAGCTCTGGCAGATCGTTGCCCTGTTGGCTCTGATTATCGCCCTGAGCGCTGTCTCCGGACTGATTTACATCGGCCAGCAGCCTAAATTCATTCCTTACATCGTGGAAGTAGACAAACTCGGTGAGGCCGTGGGTGTCGGCATCGCGGCCAGAGCGCCGGTGATTGATGACCGCGTTCTGAGGGCCATGCTGGCGTCTTTCGTTGCGGATGCCCGCATGGTCACGCCGGATGTGGCAGTCCAGCGCAAGGCAGTGTTCCGCGTCTATGCCCTGTTGAACCAGGGCGATCCGGCTTTCCTCAAAATGAATGAACACATGAACGGAGATGATGAGCGCAACCCGTTCAAGCGGGCCGCCAAGGAAATGGTCTCTGTCCAGATCGTGTCTGTGCTGCCGCAATCAGCAGAGACTTGGCTGGTGGACTGGGTGGAAGAGATTCGGGACAGGCAGGGAGCCTTCCTGCGCCGCGACAATATGCGTGCGCTGCTCAATATCTATATCGCTCCGTCGTCTCCCAAAACGACAGAGGAGCAGATTTTACGGAACCCGCTGGGCCTCTTTGTCAAAGACTACAGCTGGACTCGAAAAATGTAGGAGCCACCATGAAGAAAATACTCATACTACTGTGCATTTTAGGCCTGGCTGGCTGCGCCACCCTGCGGAAGACATCCGGCAACCTGGTGTCTCAGGACACCCTTTCCGCCGCATATCCCGGAGATGCGGCAATCATGGCGGAAATGGCCGCTGACGAGCTGGTCCGTTTGTATCCTCCGGCACAGGTGCCGCTTGAACTGGTCCTGGTGGATGGCGCGTTCGGGCAGGCGCTTGACGAGGTGCTACGGGCCAAGGGCTTTGCTGTCGGTCCCAAGAGGGACGCGGTGCGTATCGCGTACATCGTCAATCCCTTGAGCGATGAACCGGGCACAGGTTTTGCCCAGGTCCGCGCATCCACCGGAGAGGTTTTCGCGTTCCGGAAGGCGCTCCGATGATCGTCGCAATCCCCTCTACAGCGGGTCATGCAGTGATATTTTTTCTTCTGTCGTTATCCTCCGTCGCGCAGGCGGCGGAAGTGGACCTGTTCGCCGCACCCTGCGAAAAATACAAGGTGTCCTCCAGGCTCGCGCGAGCCATCGCCAAGACAGAAAGCAATCTGCATCCCTGGGCCGTGAACGTGGCTGGCCGCGCTTACTATCCGGACAGCGCCGAAGCGGCGCTGCGGATCATTGCTGACGCCAAAGAGAAGGGCCTCTCTCATGACATCGGCCTGATGCAGATCAACAGCCGGTGGCTGACACAACTTGGCATCAGCCCGGAAACCGCCCTGGTTCCGGCCAACAATGTGACCCTGGGCGTCTATATCCTGGCTCTCGAAATAAGACGGCATGGCTACAACTGGAAAGCCGTGGGCGCGTATCACTCGCCCACTCCCGCCAGACAGATGGCCTATGCCCGCAAAGTCAACACAATTTACCAGCAATACCGCCGCCTGACCGTGGCCCGATATTGAGGAGAAAGTTAATGAAACGCATTATCTTTGCCGCCCTGCTGCTTGCCATTTCCGCCCCGGCTTTGGCTGCTCCGCCCGAGTTGCCGCCTCTCGACATCGAGGAGACGTTTTTTTCGCCGGAGACCGGCGGAAAAACCATAACGCTGTCAAAAGACGAGCGAGATTCTCTGGCCCTGATCCAGAAATGGAAGTCCGGACAGAGCGTGGCCCCGACGCAGGCCACGGACGGGACCATGCGCTATCTGTTCGGCGCACAGTATCCGTCTATTGTTTGCGCGGTAATGCAGATCACAGACGTTGAATTGGAAACCGGCGAAGCCATCCAGTCCATTCATCTCGGCGACACGGCCCGCTGGTCCGTGGAACCAGCGGTCACAGGCTCCGGGGCCGGAGAAATCCAGCACCTTGTAATCAAACCGCTGGATACCGGCCTGAAAACTTCTCTTTTGGTTACGACTGACCGCCGTACCTACCATCTTCAGCTAAAGAGTCACCGCACGGATTACATGCCCCGCGTGACCTTCATCTATCCCAATGCGGTTCTGGGCAAATTTCAGGCGATGCGTGAACAGGCGCAGAACAAGCGCCAGGAACGTGTCCTGCCGGAGTCCGGCGAGTACCTGGGCGACCTTGATTTTGACTACGAGATTGACGGGAAAGATCCCCGCCCGGTGCGCGTGTACAATGACGGCCGTAAAACCATCATCCAGATGCCCGCCAGCATGGAGCACGGCGAGGCCCCTACTCTGCTCATTTTGGACGGCAAGGAAGAGGTCCTCGCCAACTACCGCCTCCAAGGCGACCGCTACATTGTGGACACGGTGTTTGACTCGGCCAAGCTTATCGCGGGCGTAGGCAAAAAGCAGAAAAAGGTGGTCATTACCCGCGTAAACAGGAGCAAGTGATGGACTTCCGAGAGCTTTTTCAGGTCAAGAAGAAAAAGGACGAGGACCTGAGCGCGAGCACTGTACCCGGCGTCCGCAGGCTCAATAACGTACCGATTCTGATCTGCGCCGTGGCGGTCGCCATATTCGTCATGATCGTTTTCAAAATCATGCATGACCGCGCAAACGAGCAGGCCGCCGAAAAAAAGCAGAGCGAAACTAGGGCCGCAGATGGCGCGGCGCAGTATGCCGCCGCAGTCACAAATCCGTGGGCCGATCAGACAATCATAGCGGCCGAAACTCATCCGCCTTTCCAGATGCCGGAAATGTCCGAAGAGTCCAGGTCGGCTGACGAGCCCAAACCCAAGATTTTTATCCCGCCGCAGTTCCAGGCGATGAATATGAGTATCCCGGCCCCGCCGAAAGTTGACTGGATGGAGCAGCATCGGGAGCGCATCAGGCAGCAGCGCCTGGCGGCGCTCTCATCGGCTGTCACGAATCCGACAGCGGCCAAAGATGCTGCGGATACAGGCAGCCGATCCCGGCTCTCACCGGGCGGCGATCCTGTGGCGGACTATCTGAACAAGGTCCAGCAGATTCAACAGGGCGTCACCGGTACTCCTCCAGCCGGAGGACTGGCCGCTGGCCGGACTGATTCGGCCAGCTCTGTAAACTCTTTTGAACGGACAGGCTGGTATCTGGACTCCTCGATGCAGGACCCGCTTACTCCGTATAGCCTGCAAGCCGGGTTCGTGATCCCGGCGATCATGCTTTCCGGCATCAATTCCGAGCTGCCGGGGCAAGTGATGGCCCAGGTCAGCCGCAATGTCTATGACACGCCGACCGGGCGCTATCTGCTCATTCCGCAAGGCTCCCGGCTCATCGGGGCATACAACTCCGGCATTCAGTACGGCCAAAGCCGCATTCTCATGGCGTGGCAGCGCATTGTCTTCCCGGATGGCCGGACCCTCGATCTCGGTGCCATGCCGGGCGCTGATCAGGCCGGGTATGCTGGTTTCCGCGACCAGGTAAACAATCATTATTTCCGTCTGTTCACCTCCGCCGTCTTACTTTCTGGCGTCATTGCTGGCGTGGAGCTGAGCCAGAACAAAGACAGTAAAGGCAGCAACACGGACACCAGCGACAGTCAGCGGGCTTCCGATGCGCTTTCCGAGGCCCTGGGGCAAAGTCTTGGCCAAGCGCTGGCAGAGCTTTTCCGGAAAAATCTGTCCATCGCTCCGACCCTGGAAATTCGGCCCGGCTATCGGTTTAATGTCATGGTTACGCAAGATATAACTTTTGAAGAAGCATATACGCCAAAAATAAAATATTAGGAGGAATCATGAAAGCTGTCAGGTCATCTATTTGTGTTTTTGTTTTGTGCTTTTCTCTGATTTTTCCGGCAAGTATTGTCCGGGCAGGAGGAATCCCTGTCATTGACGTTGCGGCAATCGCCCAGGCGATCATGCAGTATATGAAACAGATTGAAGACTTGGCGGAGCAGGTACGGCATTATCAGATGCTCGTAAAACAATATGAAGACATGGCGATGAACAGCGCTCAGCCAGCACTGTATATATGGTCCCAAGTAGAAAACACAATGGAAGACATTACAAATCTTCAGGCTGAATTAGACAGATACTCGAAAATGGGCAGCGCCGCATGGCTCCAGCATCTTAAAAACTATGGAAATCTGAACGGGTACAGAGGGCATAAATTCTGGACCACAGGCAGTCAGGAAGATTTCAGAGACTTGCTGGAAGAGGAAGTGGTCTGGTCGAACACTCAACACGAAGCCAATCTGGGATTGGCCGCCGTGCTGGGTGACCAGAAGGCGTCTCTGGATGCGTCAGCAGACAGACTCCGCAAACTGCAAAGCGCAGCCGCAGCCGCGAAGGGACGCTTGCAGGCCATCCAGTACACCAATCAGCTACTGGCCCAGCAGGCCAATCAGTTGCTGGAAATGCGGGCGATGATGGCCGCCCAGGCAGCGGCAGAAAATGCCCGCGCTATGGCTGTTGTGGCCAAGGAAGCGCGGGAACGGGCGGCATGGGAGAAATTGACAGAATCGCGGTATGTCAAGTCGCCGGAACAGCCAATGATAGATTTCTGAGCTTGAAGAGTCTCAATTTTTATGGCCGCGGAAGAGTTTATTGGTCAGTTCGTCGGAACGCTTGTTGTTTTCAGCGCGCTTTTGTTTCGTAATCTTTTCGAGATACTCTATTTCCTGCTCCAGCTCGACAGCCCGCGCTTCGGCCTTGGCCGCGCGTTCTTCTGTCAGGGCAAGTTGCTGCTGAGCAACAGCGAGGCGATTTTCCAGATCGTTGTTGCAGGCAGGAAGGGCCAGAAGAAGTAAAATGGATACATATGCATATTTCATTGTTTAACCCCACATACACTGGCGAACTCTTTTGCAACTTTCTTGCGATGTTCAAGATCCTTGACAATGTTTTCTGCTTTTATAGCTCGCTGTTCCGCGAGTTCCAATTTATGTTCTGTTTCAGCAATCTGCTTTGCTAATTCTTCATGACTATTGCAACCTACAACACCAAGGAATCCTGTCATGGACAGAATAAGTAAAACCATACCGATATTTCTTTTCATAATTTTCCTCCTTTTGATTTCTGTGGATGCTTTTGCAGAACTTACAAATGACAGCATTCTTGAATCCGTTGTGGTAAAGTATAAAAGCGCTGCCGAGGGATGGAAGGACTACATGATGGATCGTGCACGGTGGCTCTTCTTTGTACTTGGTATTATTAGCATGATATGGACGTTTGGGCAACTACTATTTCATCGGTCGTCACTTGCAGAGTATGCCGGAGAACTGATCAGGTTTTGCATATTTTTTGGATTTTACTTATGGTTACTTGAAAATGGGCCAAAGTTTGCTGGAGATATTATTAATTCATTCACTGCTATCGGCGCCGGTGCAAGCAAGCAGAACATAACTGGACTCTCAAGCGTCGTTGATGTTGGATTTGAAGTATTTGAAAAAGCACGACAGGGTATGTCATATAGCAATCCAACAGGGAGCCTTGGTCTTTTGCTTATCGGTGCTGGTGTTCTGATTATAATATCTTTGATAGCAGTAAATATGCTTATACTTTATTGTTCCGGATGGATACTTTGCTATGCTGGGATCATATATCTCGGTCTGGGTGGGTGCAAATGGACATCTGATATGGCCATAAATTACTTCAAGACTGTTCTTGGTGTTGCCGCGAGCTTGATGACCACAATCCTGCTCATTGGCATTGCCAAAGGCATTTTAATGGACCAAGTGAGTAAAATCTCTACTGAGGCAAATTTGACGGAATTTGCCGTCATCCTTGTCTCCGCTATCACCCTTTTGTTCCTCACCAACAAAGTCCCGGCAATGGTATCTGGTATCATCACCGGCGCAAGTATCGGCGCTGCCAGTGGTGCTGCCGCCTTTGGTGGCGGTTTTGTCGGTGCGGCTGTCGGCTCCTCGTTTTCTAACGTCGCCGGGGGAGCGTCCAGCTTTGCCACAGGGCTGGCGGCTACGGGGGCCGTTGCCGCCGGTGGCTATGCCAAGAGTGCCGCTCAATCCGTTTTTGGCAAATTGGCTGGCAGCGGAGGCAAATCCCAAGGTCTCGATACCAGCAAAATTGGCGGCAAACCAACGGGTTCAACTCCTGTTTAAGCAAGGAATAACAAGGAAGTAAAGCCATGAAAAACGTCATCACCAATACTCTTGTTATTGCTGTCATACTATTGGCCATTGTTGCCGTGTCATTGGCCGGAACCGAGAACGGGACGGAAGAAAAAAATGCCACCAGGGAGTGGATACTCAAACATCTGGAAGGCGTCCCATTGCCTTCGACGGTGGATAAAGAAGCCTTGATCCGGGAAATGGCCGCCGCTCTGGAAAATATGGACCTTCAGGCTCAGATGAACGCCTTGGAGTCCAGAGGCAGGCACATCAAAAGGGATTTCATGGATGAAAACGCCACGAACCAGACTCATTGGATTCAGCAGCAACTGGAGTCCTCCGGGGCGGTGCTGCCTCCGGGCATGAGCCAGGAGCAGCTACAGGGACATATTGCGGGCCTGGGCGCTGGCGGTGATATGCTGACCGGTGACGAAAAACTGGCCTGCGAGGCTATCCTTTGCCTGTCCAGTTCCACTCGGCCGTCGGAATGCAATCCGTCACTGGAGCGCTATTTTGGCATCCGCAAACTTAAGTGGTCGGATACGGTCCGGGCACGGGCCAATTTTCTGGATCTTTGCCCACTGGATGAGATGGACGGCAACACGAAATCCACTTGGTTGCGGGCGCTGGCCAGAGGTGCTGGCGTATGCTCGGCGGCAGACCTGAACGCCCGTGGCCGCTGGGTGGAAATAACCCGGCGCGTGCCAAGGTCACAGTGCCCGTGCATGCTCGTGAAGGAGTATGATTACAAATATCTGAAGCCGATCGAGGGCGACACCTGGACGATCACGTGCCGCTACGAAACCGGGGATAAGCCTTGGGAGGACTGGTGTGTGCTGGAAATCCGCTACTGGGAAGTGAACGAAACGCCTCCGGACTACTGCGAGGCGTACTGGGGACATGATTATATTTTCATCGACCGGCCGCGTCTGATCCGTGGCAGCGAGCCGTGGCATACCAAGTGGGTGGACTGACATGACAGACGAGGAAATTCTGCGGCATTTCGGGTCTGTTCCCTACTTTGTTGATGAAGTCATTGAGCCCTGGGAACAAGAACGGGACAAGGAGCCTTTCCGAAAGATGATGACATGGAGTTCGGAAGGCTCCGTCAACATCATGCGGATATGCGGGACAATGCACCCGGATTACATCGGCATGACATGGCGGGAATTTCTGAAGAAAGGCCGCCGCATGAATATCAACTTAAGGGCATTTCACGATAATCCGGGGTATTATACAGATATTGTGAAGCGTCTTCCCGGTATGTTCGTAGCCATTATCGACGGCAAGGGGTACGTGACAGAAGATGGGAATCACAGGACATGCATTGGGAAATGCTTCCTTTATGACAAGGATTCACCATTCATGCATGGCGTCCGTGTCAGTGAATCCGATACAGACATGCATGCATACAGCGCATTCAGGAATCTGGTGAAAAAACTTCCGGCATACTGCGCGGCAGCGCCTGTATCCACGGAAGTGAAACGCGATGATGGAAATGGATGGGCTACGCATCACTACGATGTCCGCATTCGCCTGGAAAACCGTCGCAGAGGATATGATGCGATTTTTGACGCCGAAGAAGTGATACAGAGAATCCTTCCGGCTCTGAGCAAGGGTTTCCTTGGAAGATTCGGCGAGTATGGAAAATTACTTTTTTGAGTCAAATGGTGAGGCATGGAATAATGACTCCAGAAGAAGAGAAGCTTTTGGCCCTTTACCGGGCGGCAAGCCCCAAGATTCAAGCGGCGGTAATGGATGCACTTACTTCCGGCAAAACCCCTTCGGTAAAATATGCCGGACCTGTTGGAGCAGTCATCGTTGGCGATCTTTCTGCGGCTAGCCTCAATGTCGTCGTTAGCTCGACATCCAAAAAAAGCCCAGAGAAGCCTTGATTGCTGGACACCATAGACGTTTTTGGCTATGCTGCCGGCAGCATAGTCATCTCTGTCTGTATTGGCCAACATAGACAAGGCTGGCTATGCCCACGGAGATAGACAGTGCTGACTATGCCGGATCTCGGCGGGGAAAACATGGACTGTCTTGGAAAAAACAGACTAATTTAATTTTTTGGAACGCATATGAAGGTGTTGTTATCTATTAAACCTGAGTTTGTGAGGAAAATTTTTTTCAGATCAAAAAACATTGCTGTCCGGCTAAGGGATAAGAAAAGAGTCCAAAATCTCAGCGATGTGTGGTAAAAGAAATCACCACAACATCTTGCCACACAAGGAGATTCTGGACTTGAGTCACCATAATACACTATTCTCCCAGACGCTATCTCTGATTCCCAGACATGTTTTTCAGAAACTCGAAAGACGGCACAAAACCGGGCGCTCGTCGCGTCAATTCGGTTTCAAGGAGCAGTTCACGGTCATGGCCTTCATCCAGCTTGCCGCAAGACGTTCCATGCGCGATGGCCTGCGCTGCCTTGAGGCTGCGGGAAACCGCCTGTATCACTGGGGACTGAAAAACGTGGCCCGCTCGACCTTTGCTGACGCGAACAATTCTCGCCCCGTAGGCTTTTTCAAGGATCTGTTCGCCGAGATGTACGGCCTGTGCGCCGCAAAAGCCCCGAAGCACAAATTCCGTTTCAAATCCAAATTGTTCAGTCTGGACGCCACCACCATAAAGCTTTGCCTGTCGCTTTTTCCCTGGGCCTCGTTTCGGCAGGCCAAGGGCGGCGTCAAAGTACATACCTTGCTGGATCACGATGGCCATATCCCGGCTTTCGCAACCGTCACCGACGCCAAAACCCATGAAAGCCGCATAGCTCAGGCTATGGAGTTGCCCAGGGGCTCCATCGTGGTCTTTGACAAGGGCTTCATCAGCTATCCCTGGTTTCGGATCCTCGGGGCAAAGGGCGTCTTTTTTGTGACCCGGCTCAAGCGCAACGCCGTTTTCAAACTCCTGGAGCGCCGCCTCGTGAATCGCAAGACCGGCGTTACTTCCGATCACATCATTGAAGTCTCCAGCCGGGGAAAATCCTTACGCTTGCGCCGTATCGGCTATCGTGACCAGGAAACCGGGAAACACTACGAATTTTTGACCAACCATTTCCGGCTTTCGGCGAAAACCATCGCCGACATCTATAAAGACCGCTGGCAAATCGAGCTCTTCTTCAAGGAAATCAAACAAAATTTGCGCATAAAGACCTTCGTCGGCAACTCGGAAAACGCTGTCCTGATCCAGATTTACACGGCCCTGACGGTTTACCTGCTCCTCGCGTACCAGAAATTCCTCAGCCGTCTCGGACTCTCCGTACAGCAACTCTTCCAGCTCATTCAACTCAACCTGCTCGGCGAGGCATCCTTGGATGAACTCCTGAATCCCAGACGACGAAAATTCGATAATTCATATAACTTCACACTGTTAGATTACATCGCTTAGCCGGACAGCAATGATCAAAAAAATATGAATTTAGAAAGGTTTTATTTAGAAAAGAAGTTGAAAGTGTTATTATCTATTCTACAATGCCCGTTGGGCGTATTGTAGGTGAATTTACGATTTCTAATATCATTTCTGGGAAACCAAATATCATATGGGAACAAACTAAAGAACATTCAGGTATTACAGAAAAATTTTATACTGACTATTTCATGAACAGGAAGTTGGCGCATGCCATAGAAATAGGGCGTCTCATAAAGTACGAGATAGAAATAAATCCGTTTATAAAAATTCCTAACTTTGTTGCCCCACAGTCATTTAAGTATATCCAATGCCCAATTTAACATAAGTCCTGATCGCTAGACACCATATAGTCGTCTTTATCTATTACGGCCGCCATAGACAAGGCTGACTATGCCCGCGGAGGTTGAGGAGATGGGGTACCTTGGGTCAAAACAGGCATCCGGAGCATATCAGGCAATTATCAGCCAGATGCCGCCGCACGATGTCTATGTCGAAACCCATTTGGGTGGTGGGGCTGTGATGCGTTTGAAGCCACCCGCTGCACGGTCTATTGGCGTCGATCTTGACCAGGCTGCTCTTGACTCGTTTTCCTGCCCATATCCGGTAAAGCTGGTCTGCGCTGATGCCCACAGGTTCATAGATGAGATTGATTATGCAAGATCTGGCCGTGTACTGTTGTACGTCGATCCGCCCTATTTGCACTCCACAAGACGAGGAAAATCCAGGTATCGGTACGAATACACGGACGCGGACCATGTTGAGCTTATCCGGAAACTCCAGTCTGTTCCGGCGTATGTGATTCTTTCCGGGTATCCTTCGTCTCTGTATGATTCCTTGCTTTCCGACTGGCGTACAGTCGAATTTCAATCAATGACCAGAGGCGGAGTCCGTACCGAGAAACTCTGGATGAATTTTGATTCCGGCTTTGTGCATTGGCATTCATACGCTGGCAGGAATTTCACCGATCGCCAGCGGATTAAGCGTAAGGCATCCCGCTGGGCCGCAAAATTTCAACAGCTTCCTCCGGCTGAACGATTGGCTATACTGGACGCCCTGCTGTCCGTCCGGGATTGATTCGGCGCGAGGAGGTATTTTTGCCCAAAGGGCAGTACACCTAATGTGTGCAGCCGCTAACGTCCTGAAATATAAGCTCCAAAAGTGCCTATTCCTTGCCCAATATGTCATCCTGCTAAAAATTGACGCCGCTAATTCGTCCGTTTACGGTCCGTCCCGGAGCCTGAAGGCTGGCCCCCGTAAGGAGGTCATGCCTATGGAGCAATTCCTATCGGACGTTGCGGCCCATGTGGTTGGCGGCGTACTGGTTGCGTTCATACTGCGCCGGATTTTCCGGCGATAGGTAAAACGAAGCCCCTGTAGGAATTGCAGTCCTACAGGGGCGAAAACCTGAGAAGCCCATTCTCGGGGGCTTGCCCCGGCTCCGGGGCCGAGTGTGATCAGCACTCGGCCTTCTTTTATGGCGCGGTATGTGCCTTGTCAATGTCGCCACCGTTGGATGGCGCGCGATGCTGCATAGTCATTTTTGCCTATGCAGCCAGGCAACATAGATATTTCTGTCTATTTTGGCCAAACCGTACATGCCTTCCAGGATTGCCATTCGGGCCACTGTCGGTGGCCCAAATGCCGGTCCCATTTCTAGTCGTACATAGCGTCCAGGGCGTCCTCTTCGCTCATGGCGTCTTCGCGGAATGCGCCCGCAAGCTCCGCCTGCTCCGGGTCAAATTCCACGATCAGTCCCGGGTTTTCACTGATGGCCGCCAGCTTCTCATTCGTGCTTTCGCTCAGATTTTCCTCGTCCGTGGGGCGGACGTAACTGTAGTCCGGATTATTCTTTTCGCACATATTTCCTCCGTTAGCGCGTAACGCCTTGCTGTTTGTTCTGGGACATTCTTTGCTGCTGCATCCAATTCTGGCGCATGGCGATGGCTTTGTTCAGCTCTGGCTGTACTTGCCGCCTGATGGCCTCCGCTCCAAGCTTGCTGCGCGTGGCCAGATCGTTGAAATCGGTGAACTCCCTGCCTTTCTCTTCTGGCGTAAAAATCGGAAACACGGCCAGTCCGCCCACCTTTTTGGCCGCAAGCTCCGCTTTGGCCCTGCCGGGATTTGTGGGCAAATGCCGGTCGTCGTCACCGGCAATGAGGATGGCTTTTTCCGGATATTTCTCCCTGAAAGCCTCGGCCACATGGACCACATTGCCGGAATCAAAGGCGGCAATGGTCGCAAATCCCAGCTCCTTGGCCAGACTGGCCGCCGTCGCATAGCCTTCGGCAATGACAATGGCCGGAGCCTTCAACACCTCGTCCATGCCTCTGCTGCCGCCGACCGGATGAAAGCAGCCTTCTTTCTTGCCGCCAGCCGCAAAGCGCTTGGTGCCGTCAGGCTGGATATACTGCATGGTCCAGACCTTGCCGTCCACGTCCTGGGCGGGCAGGCAGGTTACGCCGTCTTTGCCCAGATATACGCCTGTCTGTGGGCCAATCCCTTTGGCCCGCATGTACTTCGTGGGTTCCTCCGCAGCCGTCATCCCGCCCAGTTGATGCAGGACGCGCTGCGCCGTGCGGTTGTGTGTCGCCTCCAGCTCTTCCGCCCGCGCCTTCAGCTTTTCCGCGCTTCGTGCCGCGAACGCGGCCTTGTCCTCTGGCGTCAGAATCTTGCCTTCGGACTTCCAGCGCATCTCCTCGCCGCTGCGGTTGTTTTTGGCGTACCCTGCCGGGCGGCCGTCCAGATGCCCAACGTAAAATCCGCTTTGCTGCCCTGGCCGGTCATCTTCCAGCGGAGCGCGATGGCTCTTGCCATCCATGATGGGATGTTCACCATCCACCACGAATCCCATTTGCCGCAATGTCTGGGCAAACTCCTGTCTGGGATCGAGGGCCGGGGTCTGCTCCGGCTGGCGCTGGTTTTCGGGGAGCCACTTTTCAAGTTTGCTTATATCTGCTTCTGGGCCAACATACCAACTCTTTGTCCGGGTGTCCCACTTCGCGCCAAGTTCTCTGGCCGCGTCTTTCTCCCCGAAAGGCACGGCCAGATATGTCCGCTGTTCCTCCGGGCGCTTCGGCTTTTCCGGCTGCTGCGCCTGGTTCTCTGGGAACCAATGTTGGAAAGGCGCGGGATCAACGCCGGAAGGCACATACCATGCCCGCTCCATCCGATCCCATTTCGCGCCGAGTTCTCTGGCCGCATCCTTCTCCCCGAAAGGCACGGCCAGATATGTCCGGTCTTCTTTGTCCTGGGTGTTCGCGGCCGGCATAGTCTGGTCCTGCTGCTGTTGCTGTTCTTCTTCCTGCACTGCTTCGCGGTTCTGAGCCAGCCAGCTTTTCCCCCAGTCGTATGGAGTCTGACCGGCCACGGAAATCACCGTATTTTCATGCTCCCACGGGCAAGTGCGGGGCGCTTGGGTGTTGAAGTCGGAATCCGAACCGCCAGCAGACAGCCAGCCCGCGATAAATTGTTCCCGCTGGTCCTGTGTCAACGTCTTCGTATCCACTTCCAGCAGTTCCCCCGCAGCTTGCCGGGCAGTCTGCCCAAGGACTTTCTCGCGCTCCAGCTCCAGCACATAATCCATGATTTTTTCGGCATCCGCCGCCGCACGGAATATCTCTCGTGGATCATCCTCCAGGACCTTGCACCAGCTTTCCACATAGGCGGCATGGCTGTCGTCTTCCCGGCCAGACAAGCCGACCTCCGCCCCAAGCATCATGCTTGCGATCTCCGCCCGCAACTCTTCCTTGGCGTATTCAATGCTGCCGAAGGGATTGCGTCCAACTTCCCGGTCCAGACGGCTTGAGTGGCCGGTCCAATGCCCAAGCTCGTGCAGGGCGGTGGAGTAATACCCGTCGGCGGATTGGAACTGCTCTTGTCTGGGCAGAACAATCTTGTCCTCGCTGGCCCTGTAGAAAGCCCGGTTTCCCGCCTTGTGCTCGATGCGCGCCCCGCTGGCGGCAATGATGTCTTCTGCCCGTTGAACAGGGGCCCAGTCCCTTTTTTCCGGCCTCTCGATGGCTGGCAGGCCGTCAATCTGTTCCGCGTTGAAGACAGTAAAAACAAAGCTCCTTGGGCGTTCCAGCTCAACAATCACTTTCTTTTTTTGGCCGTCTTCGTCCTTGACGGTCTTTTCTTCCTGAAACTGCCAATAAATGAGTGGGATGCCCTTTTCTCCTTTTTTGACTTGTGCCCCGACGCTCTGGGCCTGCTGATAGGTCATCCACCTGGGATCTTCGCGCTCCTGGGCCATGAGCCACATCATATTTCCGCCGCGATACCGCTTGCCGGTGGTGCCATTGATGGGGAAAGCTTCCTGCACGCCTTTCCAAGGTTTCTGCCACGGAGCCGTGCCGGATCGTATTTTTTCAATGAGCGTTTCCGCTATCCGCGTATACAGCTCCTTCTGTGTCGCCATGATCATCCTCCGACCAGAGAAAAAGCGTTGTGAGCGTTGTTTTGACGCATCCGATTTCCAGCGCGCCGAAA
This sequence comes from Desulfomicrobium orale DSM 12838, assembly GCF_001553625.1. Classification (GTDB taxonomy): domain Bacteria; phylum Desulfobacterota; class Desulfovibrionia; order Desulfovibrionales; family Desulfomicrobiaceae; genus Desulfomicrobium; species Desulfomicrobium orale. The sequence goes on along the minus strand of NZ_CP014230.1, from coordinate 2,131,579 downwards.
TACCGCCCGTCAAAGCTGCGAGGATGGGGCGACATGAGCAAAACCTCTCCGGTTTTCAGCACGCACCTGGTCGGCACGGAAATCATGCCGGGCAGATTAAAAATCCGTCTGCTCTGGGGTAGGGTCTGGCCATTGACACTCACTGCCTCCGCGCTGATTTCAATCTGGTCGCCACCTCCTGCCGCTATGCGTTTGATGATCATTTCCGTCCCGGATTCACAAAGCCCTGGAGCAAGCCAGCCCCGCTCCCGGACTGAACGAAAAATTTTTTTCCCGGGTGGGCAGACAAGCACCAGGTCGCCTTTCCGTGGTGTCCGATATGTCTTCAGATACAGGCCCTCCGGGAATGAAGGTGATGTGTTGATGACTATGGCGCTTTGCGCCAACGCCAGAAAAAGAAGGCATCCCGCCACGCCAAAGACGATCCGGCGCATCAGTCAATCCGCACTCTCTGGGGTTCTTCCCGCAGCACTTCCGATTCAGCCGGAGGATTGCACTGCGACCGGGCGCGAAACACCGGGTCCAGAAAATAGGGCATCTGCTTGCCGTAGATGGCCGGGAAACCGGCGGCAAAAATGAGCATGTCTCCGCCCTCGATCAGGTTTTCTCCGTCTTTTCTCGGAGGCGGCATCCGGGTCACTTCGTCGTCGGTCATAAGTGGCCGCGAAACTTCCTGCATGGCCTTTGAAACCTGTCCCAGCACCGCGCCCATACGTTTGCCGGACACTGTGACCTGCTCTTTGACCACAGTGGTCTGCCCGGTCATCTGGGACAGATATCTGGCCGTTTCCTGTCTATTGGGCTGAAATGCGTTCTGGATGTGACAATTGGAGGAAATGGCTTCGTCCTTGCCGTAGCCGGTTTCTTCACTTCGTAGCTGCGTCACGTCCTGACAGATGATGTAAAACCGGATGCCATAGCCCGCCAGAAACGCCAGGGACTCCTGAACGATTTCGAGTTTGCCCAAGGAGGGAAATTCATCCATCATCATGAGCAGTCTGTGTTTGTAGCAGGCCCTTGCCCGGCGGCCACCGCCCGGCGTATCCACAAAATCCATCTTGGTGGCCAGAATGCGGCAGATCATATTGATGAGCACCCGAACCAGCGGCTTGAGCCGTACTTTATCGGCTGGCTGGGTTACGATGTACAATGAGACCGGCTTTTCCGAGTTCATGAGGTCATGGATTTTGAAGCCGCAATGCTTCACATTCGCACGGACAACGGGGTCCCTATACAAAGACAGATAGGACTTGGCTGTGGACAGGACCGAACCAGCTTCCTGTGGCGGCCGGTCAAGCATGTCTCGTGCGCTCTGGCCAACCACGATATGATTTTCTCCGTTCTTATGGGGATAGGCTTTCATCTCTGCCCACAAAGCATCGACTGGCCGCACAGGGTCGGAAAGCATGGCGTCCAGCGCTGGCAGGCTGGCTTCGTCGCAGTCATTGTTCTGCTTTTTGTAAAGCAGGTGCAGGATGCACCCGACCAGCAGCGCCTGGCTGGTCTTTTGCCAGTGGTCCCGCAGGCCTTTTCCGTCAGGGTCAACAATGCAGGTGGCCAGATTCTGGGCATCGCCGATTTCGTATTCCGTGCCGATGCGGATTTCTTCCATCGGATTCCAGCCAACCGACCCATACGATGATGCGGGCTCGAAGCGCAGCACATGGTTGTTGGCGTGTTCTTTTCTCCAGCCCGCCGTCAGCGCCCGCAGCTCGCCTTTAAGGTCGGTGATGACGCAGCTCTGCGTCACAGACAGCAACGTGGGGATGACCAGGCAGATGCCTTTCCCGGATCGGGTAGGAGCGACGCAAAGCAGATGCTCACTGCCCGCGTGCCGCAGATAATGCTTCCGTCCTCTGGCGTCCTGCCAGCCACCCACATACACGCCCTCCTGCGCGAACAGCCCGGCGGCCTCGATGTCTTTCTTTGCCGCCCATTTGGCGCTGCCGTGCATGTATTCGTTCGCTTGCGCCGTATTTGCCGTCAGGTGTCGCCGGAAAAGCATGGCAATCAGCCCGATCGCGCTGACAGCCATACCGCCGCTGCCTGTGTCCATGAACGCCTGCGTATTCTGCGCCCACCACGCTTTTGCCCAGAAAAATATCTGCCACGGGAAATATATGTGCTGAATGTTCGCGCCCAAAGACGGATGGTAATTAACCTGCGCTGCAAACCACTGGGTGGCCACCATCAGTCCCAGCAGCCAGCAAAAAAACACGCTCGCAGCATTCGCGTAACGGGCCCGCTTTTTGACTGCTCTCTGCATGACCATCGGGGTCATATTTTTTGGTTTCATATTATCGGCTCCAGAAGAAGGATTTTGAACGCGAGCGGGCTTCAGACCGCTCACGCTCTGCCAGAATATGCAGGCGTTGTTGCTGCATGTCCGAATTTTTGAAGCTCACCGGTGGCATTCCCGGTTCCGCCGACAATTCTACCAGCTTACCTTTGAACTCTTCAGAGCCTTCAACCTCCAGGTGTCCTCGATGGACCCTCACCGCCCGCAGATATGCCCTCTTCAGATTATCGTCTTTGACGAAATCCGGGAAATAGAACGTCTCCCCGTTGTCCCGGCTGCCGTCGGGCATGATCAGATTGCCTTTGTTGGTGACCTTCACCGCCTCGCCTGTGGGAATGCCTTCCTGACGGACGCCGTAAATACGATTCGGCATGGCCGCCTCTTTTATTGCCCGCGCCTGAATCGCCTTCAGCGCGTCCTCGTTTCCGGCCAGCGCTTCCTGCTCCAGATACTCCCGCCATGTCTGTGGCGGAGCCGGGTTCTTGTATTTGGCGTACACGGCCTGCCGCGCCTTCGCGGCAGAACGCTTCTCCATATTCAGCAGCATTGCTGTCCGGCTAAGGGATAAGAAAAGAGTCCAAAATCTCAGCGATGTGTGGTAAAAGAAATCACCACAACATCTTGCCACACAAGGAGATTCTGGACTTGAGTCACCATAATACACTATTCTCCCAGACGCTATCTCTGATTCCCAGACATGTTTTTCAGAAACTCGAAAGACGGCACAAAACCGGGCGCTCGTCGCGTCAATTCGGTTTCAAGGAGCAGTTCACGGTCATGGCCTTCATCCAGCTTGCCGCAAGACGTTCCATGCGCGATGGCCTGCGCTGCCTTGAGGCTGCGGGAAACCGCCTGTATCACTGGGGACTGAAAAACGTGGCCCGCTCGACCTTTGCTGACGCGAACAATTCTCGCCCCGTAGGCTTTTTCAAGGATCTGTTCGCCGAGATGTACGGCCTGTGCGCCGCAAAAGCCCCGAAGCACAAATTCCGTTTCAAATCCAAATTGTTCAGTCTGGACGCCACCACCATAAAGCTTTGCCTGTCGCTTTTTCCCTGGGCCTCGTTTCGGCAGGCCAAGGGCGGCGTCAAAGTACATACCTTGCTGGATCACGATGGCCATATCCCGGCTTTCGCAACCGTCACCGACGCCAAAACCCATGAAAGCCGCATAGCTCAGGCTATGGAGTTGCCCAGGGGCTCCATCGTGGTCTTTGACAAGGGCTTCATCAGCTATCCCTGGTTTCGGATCCTCGGGGCAAAGGGTGTCTTTTTTGTGACCCGGCTCAAGCGCAACGCCGTTTTCAAACTCCTGGAGCGCCGCCTCGTGAATCGCAAGACCGGCGTTACTTCCGATCACATCATTGAAGTCTCCAGCCGGGGAAAATCCTTACGCTTGCGCCGTATCGGCTATCGTGACCAGGAAACCGGGAAACACTACGAATTTTTGACCAACCATTTCCGGCTTTCGGCGAAAACCATCGCCGACATCTATAAAGACCGCTGGCAAATCGAGCTCTTCTTCAAGGAAATCAAACAAAATTTGCGCATAAAGACCTTCGTCGGCAACTCGGAAAATGCGGTTCTGATCCAGATTTACACGGCCCTGACGGTTTACCTGCTCCTCGCGTACCAGAAATTCCTCAGCCGTCTCGGACTCTCCGTACAGCAACTCTTCCAGCTCATTCAACTCAACCTGCTCGGCGAGGCATCCTTGGATGAACTCCTGAATCCCAGACGACGAAAATTCGATAATTCATATAACTTCACACTGTTAGATTACATCGCTTAGCCGGACAGCAATGTATCAGATTATAATCCTCAACTCCACGGCATTCCAGCTCTACAATCTAAATTTTCATACTGCTGAAGCGTAAATTTTATTCCAGCTATTTCCAGATATCACATCATCCCCGCCGCCGAATATATGATCGTCATTGCTCGGAAGATATGAAATGTCGTAGAGCGTTTCGATGCTGTCGCCCTGGTCGGAGCCGAAAATATATTTCGGCGCAATGATCCATTCCGAAGACTCTCTCACGTTGTTGACCGTCACCGCCGCGCCCCTGTCCTCATAGTAACCGCCAGTGGAGGCCAGATCCGTAGGCGCCCAGGATTTATCCTCCATGCGGAGCTTGTTCTCCAGATAGAGCATCTTGCTGCGTGCTTGCAGGTACTCGTCCGTCAGACCCTTGCCGGTCTGTGGGTCGTACAGGGCCAGCTCCATGTTCTTGTTGAACTTCTGATACAGTCCGTCATCACCGCGCACCGCGAACGGATTCAGATGGACCAGCGCATAACGCACGGAAATATCGTTCCGGGCCAGTTCGGCAATCTGATCCGGGGATTTGTCGAGCAGAGAAATGACAGTAGTTGTTTTTCCGGAAATAGCTTTATGTATAAGCCCAAGTGTAGAGTAAAGATCTTCCCGGATTATCTCCGATGTAACAGGCGCATATCCTTCAACAAGCAATCCTCCCCACGCATTCAGCATCCGCTCAAGAGTCATCTCTGTATTTCTTGATATGCCATCAAAAAATTCTGTTATGTCCTTTATGTTCTGCTCTTCATTTCCAGATTGAAAATGAATGTCCGCCTTTATGAATAAATCATACAGAGCCAGACTGTCTGTCATTTGCAACACACCATGACCAAATGTGTAGCCCAATCCTGTCTCAATATATATGCCTGTATGCCTTCCCGGTTGAGCCAGAAGGCCATATGGTGAATCCTGTGTTGTCAGTTCGACGCCACGTTCGCCGTATATGTTATGAATTTTTTCAGCCCGAAACTGGCTCTCTCCTCCAAGAAAAGAAAACAAATGACTGATATTGTTCTGCTTTAAACCCCCATTATCAGGAGAAAATCCCGCTCCATTGATGGTAACGACTTTATCGATCAGACCGGGAAATAAACGGGACGCCGCGGAAGCCAGATGTCCGCCCAGACTGTGCCCGGCAGCGGAAAGACTGGTTACGCCGCACAGCGCGCCATCTTCTTGCGCCGTTACAAAAGATTTCTCTATACGATATACATTAAGTCCAGGCCTATCGACAATAACATTTGCGTCGTTGAAAATCTCTGTATAAATCGCTATAAGATCTTCCGGATCTTCTGACGCATTTCTCAATCTTTCAGACAATTCATCATCATATACCAGAGATGCAACAGAATATACATCTCCGCTTCCGGCTGTAAGCTTTTGAATATCGTTATATAAGTCAATAATCTGCTTTATCGCCAGACCATCAGCGACTATATCTCCGTCTGCGGCAATATCGCCAATGTCATTGCTGTCCGGCTAAGCGATGTAATCTAACAGTGTGAAGTTATATGAATTATCGAATTTTCGTCGTCTGGGATTCAGGAGTTCATCCAAGGATGCCTCGCCGAGCAGGTTGAGTTGAATGAGCTGGAAGAGTTGCTGTACGGAGAGTCCGAGACGGCTGAGGAATTTCTGGTACGCGAGGAGCAGGTAAACCGTCAGGGCCGTGTAAATCTGGATCAGAACCGCATTTTCCGAGTTGCCGACGAAGGTCTTTATGCGCAAATTTTGTTTGATTTCCTTGAAGAAGAGCTCGATTTGCCAGCGGTCTTTATAGATGTCGGCGATGGTTTTCGCCGAAAGCCGGAAATGGTTGGTCAAAAATTCGTAGTGTTTCCCGGTTTCCTGGTCACGATAGCCGATACGGCGCAAGCGTAAGGATTTTCCCCGGCTGGAGACTTCAATGATGTGATCGGAAGTAACGCCGGTCTTGCGATTCACGAGGCGGCGCTCCAGGAGTTTGAAAACGGCGTTGCGCTTGAGCCGGGTCACAAAAAAGACACCCTTTGCCCCGAGGATCCGAAACCAGGGATAGCTGATGAAGCCCTTGTCAAAGACCACGATGGAGCCCCTGGGCAACTCCATAGCCTGAGCTATGCGGCTTTCATGGATTTTGGCGTCGGTGACGGTTGCGAAAGCCGGGATATGGCCATCGTGATCCAGCAAGGTATGTACTTTGACGCCGCCCTTGGCCTGCCGAAACGAGGCCCAGGGAAAAAGCGCCAGGCAAAGCTTTATGGTGGTGGCGTCCAGACTGAACAATTTGGATTTGAAACGGAATTTGTGCTTCGGGGCTTTTGCGGCGCACAGGCCGTACATCTCGGCGAACAGATCCTTGAAAAAGCCTGCGGGGCGAGAATTGTTCGCGTCAGCAAAGGTCGAGCGGGCCACGTTTTTCAGTCCCCAGTGATACAGGCGGTTTCCCGCAGCCTCAAGGCAGCGCAGGCCATCGCGCATGGAACGTCTTGCGGCAAGCTGGATGAAGGCCATGACCGTGAACTGCTCCTTGAAACCGAATTGACGCGACGAGCGCCCGGTTTTGTGCCGTCTTTCGAGTTTCTGAAAAACATGTCTGGGAATCAGAGATAGCGTCTGGGAGAATAGTGTATTATGGTGACTCAAGTCCAAAATCTCCTTGTATGGCAAGATGTTGTGGTGATTTCTTTTACCACATATCGCTGAGATTTTGGACTCTTTTCTTATCCCTTAGCCGGACAGCAATGCGCCAATGTCGCTGGGCTCCGTGCCTCGGAACTCCAGAACATAGTTGGCGCCGGTCTTGCTTTTGAACACTGTGGACGAATAGCCGCTTTCCGTATTGGGCGTGTGAGCCTTTATATCCCACTTTGAAACAAAATTAACGGCCTGAATAGGCGAAAACCTGCCATCGCGATCTTTGTCCTGAAGTGCAGCGCCAACTTGAGCATCATTATTTATATTGACACCAGAAAAATCAACATAGCTTACTTCAGAAATAGATGAAAAATCGTAATATGACTTCATTTTACGTTCCTTCCTAATTCTTGAAATTCAGATAGATATTTACTAAATATTTTCCAATCAGGATCACACCTCTCACATCCAATAAACACCTTTCGAGGATGCATCTCTCCAGGATAACCCGAATTAACAACAACCTTCTTCAGGACAATCTCTCCAGTTTTTACATCTTCAACTGTTTCAATCCTCCTCCTAACAGGAAAAATAGGGTTAGATTTTTCCATTATTATCCAGTGAAAGCGCTCGTTGAAGACATACCATATTTTCTTACCATCACGATAATTATCAGATAAATCTTTCCACGTCAGTGTTTCCGCAACGCCTGGGTTTTCAGCTTTCCATTGCTCCGGTGTTTTATATACCCATACCCCTGCTTCCGTGGCACAGTAATATTTGTGCAGTACATACGTGGGTATCTGGTCCCAGAAGACCAGAAGATACAAGCCAATGGCCGCGCCAAAACCCCAGCGCTTGCCGCTGCGGCCGGTACGTTTTGCGAAATCCACAGCCGCCCAGATCAGAAAGGGGTACATACAAACAACCCAGAAAAGCCCCATAAGAAGCAGGATTTCATAGAAAATATAGGCCAGCCCCGCGCCACGGAAGAAGAAAATAAAAAGCGCCATGATGATGGCGCAAAATATGGTGAATCCCAGTATCCAGCGAAGCGGCAGAGGCATCCGGCTTGTTTTATCTGGCAGGTTGTCCATTTATTATGCTTCCTTGGCGCAGGATATTCTTTAGGCTCTAGGCTCAGGCCTCATTAATTGAGATAGAAAATGACGGAAGCCGCGAGGCACAGAGCTGAAAAGAAGGTATGCGCGCAGCGGTCATAACGCATGGCTATTCTCCGCCAGTCCTTGATCCTGCCAAACATGACCAAAGATCTTGTGCCGCTGTTTATACAGATCTTTATCGTACGAGCAGGGTCTCTTCCGGCTCCTTCTGGGCGGGATGCAGGGCGTAATGCCTCTGGCACGCAGGGCATTGCGGAACCAGTCGGCGTCATAGCCACGGTCCGCCAGCAGCTCCCTGGCCTCGGGCAAAGCATCTATGGCGTCCATAAGCAGGGCGGCTCCTTTGTAGTCGCTCACCTGGCCTTCTGTGAGCGTCATGGCCAGGGGCCTGCCGTGGCCGTCGCAAAGGGCATGGAGTTTGGAGTTCAGACCGCCCTTTGTGCGTCCGATGCAGCGGGAAAGAGCCCTTTTTTGAGCAAACTGGCGGCGGTTCGATGCGCCTTGAGGTGGGTTGCATCGTTCATCACCTGGCCATCCTGTCCCGCTGTTTTTGCCAATTCGGTAAAAATATTGTTGAAGACGCCCATCCGGCTCCAGCGCAAAAAACGATTGTACAGCGTTTTATACGGGCCATACTCACGCGGCGCATCTTTCCATTGCAGGCCATGTTTGATGACATAAATGATTCCGCTTATGACTTTCAGGTCATCGACGCGTGGAATGCCGTGTGAAAGTGGAAAGAAAGGCTTGATACGCTCCAGTTGTTCGGCAGAAAGGTAGAAAAGTTGGCTCATGGCGTCCTCCCTGAGCACAACTAACCAACTTTCCTGATTTTTACAATTAATGAGGCCTGAGCCTAAAACCGTGTAGTCCGGCAATACAGAAATAAAAAGCCGCGCCACATTACTGCGGCACGGCCTGAACCTGAAAATTCTGGAGCGGGAAACGGGACTCGAACCCGCAACCCTCAGCTTGGAAGGCTGATGCTCTAGCCATTGAGCTACTCCCGCCCGAGAGATGCCGGAGCTACTGCATGCTCCGGCCAGCGTCAAGGGCGTTGTGCCCTGCCCGGAGAGGCAGTAATATCTCGGCGATGAAAACCAGCCACACGGCCATCTCCAACCGCCAGCCTTCCGCCGCTTCGTACCTGACCGGGTTGATTCTGGCCGGAGGCGAGTCCTCCCGTCTGGGCCGGGACAAAACCGTTCTCGTTCATGAAGGCCAGACTCTCCTGGAGCGCTCGTCCGGACTGCTCTCCCGCCGCTGCGCCCCGGTGTTCATCTCCTGTCGGCACCCCCAAACCATCCACCTGGATATGCCCATCATCGTGGACCAGACACCCCGCGTAGGACCGGTCGGAGGAATCGTCACGGCCCTGCGGCAGCTGAAGCGGCCGCTTTTTGTTCTGGCCTGCGACCAGCCCTTTCTGCGAGACAGCTTCATCACCCGGCTCATGGCTGCCCGCGAAGAACGGCCCGGGCACTGTGTCATGACCACCTGGCTGCAGCAGCGCACTGGTTTCATCGAGGCATTGGTGGCCATCTACGAACCGGCCGTCCTGCCCCTTCTGGAAGATGGTCTGGCCCGGCATGAATACAAGCTGAGCCGCCTTGTGCCGGAACGCCTGCGCCATCATCTGCCCTACGGTGAAGAGGACGAGCCGTTTTTCTTCAATATCAACTTCCCGGAAGATCTGAAGCGGCTCTCCGGGTGATCAGGCGGGACAAAACTCCCGCAAAGACAAAAAATACACGGCTCCGTTCCGGCCTCATAATTCGAAAGGCGTAAGGCTTCGCACGCCCTTGTCCGTGACCAGCACGGTCTGCTCGAACTGGGCCGAAAGGGACCCGTCCGCCGTGACCACCGTCCAGCCGTCGTCCAGACGTTTGGTGGGCCAGCCGCCTGCGTTGATCATGGGTTCAATGGTAAAGACCATGCCCGGAACCAGTACAATGCCCTGCCCCGGCCGCCCGGTATGCGGCACCTGCGGCTGTTCGTGAAAGGCATGCCCCACGCCGTGGCCGACCAGCTCCCGCACCACGGAGAAACCGGCGTTTTCGGCATGGGTCTGGATGGCGTGTCCTACGTCTCCCAGAGTCGCGCCGGGGCGTACGGCGGATATTCCCAGAGCCAGGCACTGCCGGGTGACATCCACCAGACGTTCCGCCTCGGGGTCAGTCTTTCCCACCAGAAACGTGCGGTTGGCGTCGGCAAACCAGCCATCCAGGATGCTGGTCACATCGATGTTCACGATATCTCCCTCGGCCAGTTGGCGCGGACCGGGAATGCCGTGGCAGACCTCGTTGTTGACGGACACGCACACGCTCTTGGGAAAACCGTGATAATCAAGAGGCGCGGGCACGGCCCCATGAGTCAGGGTGAATTCGTGGACCAGCGTGTTCAATTCTTCGGTGGACACACCCGGCCGGATGTGCCCGGCGGCCATCTCCAGCGTCTGGACCACCAGTTGCCCAGCCCGGGCAATACCGCGCACGGCTTCGGCATCCTTGAGACGGATGCGATATCTTTTCCAATACTCCTCAGCCACGGAGGCAGGAGATTTCCTGCGGATCGTTTTTTTCTTTGCGTGACGGAACAACATGTCTCTCCTCAAATAACGTGATGCGTCCGGCCGGACAGGCCGCTCGGGGTTTCTTGTCCCAGAACCCCGCCCCTGTCCAGAAGTCCGGGTTGCGGCCCGGACCGCTTTGGGACATGGATCTCCGAAAAAGGAGGTTCTCATGACCACTATCCGCATTTCTGGCATGTCCTGCGGCCACTGCACCGGCTCCGTGACTAAGGCGCTGAACGCCATTCCCGGCATCTCCAACGTCCAGGTCTCTCTTTCCCCCGGTCAGGCGTCTTTCGACGCAGCCCCTGAAGTGGACCTGAAAGCCGTGGTCCAGACTATTCGCGATCTCGGCTTCGAAGCGGAACTGTAGTGCTCCGAAGCCTGCGCAAGTGGCTGCTGCTGGCACTGGGCATTCCCTTTGTCATGATCGGCACGCGGCTCATCCTCGACGCCGGCCAGACAGCACTGACGCATCAGGCAGCAACGTCGTGGCAAGCCGGAGAAGCGAGGATCAGAGGTGGTCCCCAAGATTCGGCCAGGCGTGGTAGCTACTCAACCAGCCAAGGAGAACACACATGTCCAACCGAAAGAACCACGCTCCCGCTTTCAAGGCCAAAGTGGCCCTGGCCGCCCTTTGCGGCGAGAAAACCATTGCCGACTCAGTTCCGAGTTCGGCGTTCATCAGACGCTCATCCACAAGTGGGTGAAGCAGCTCAAGGAATCGGCTGCGGGCATCTTTGCCGGTGAAATCAAGACCGAAGAGGTCAGGAGAGAAAAACAGCTCCAGATGCTTCATGCCAAAATCGGTCAGCTTACCGTGGAACGAGATTTTTTAGCCGAAGCCTGGGGGAAGCGGTGAGCGTCTCCCGCAGGCAAAGCATGGTCAATTCGGGCCATGTGAAGCTCAGCGTTGTCCGGCAGTGTATTCTGCTCAAAGTCGCCCGTTCCAGCCTGTATTACAAAAGAGCCGGAGAATCGGCCATAAACCTCACAGTAATGCAGGAAATCGACCGTGCTTTCACGGAATGGCCGTTTCTTGGAGTGCGCCAGATGCGTCGTTACATGGTGTCGCTGGGATACAACGCTGGCAGAAAGCGCGTCCGCCGTCTGATGCGGTTGAGGGGTCTCATGGCGGTGTACCAGAAGCCGAAAACCAGTGTTCCGAACCCGGAACACAAACACTATCCCTACCTGTTGCGCGACTTGACCATAGATCGGAGCAATCAGGTCTGGTGTGCGGATATTACCTGCATCCCCATGCGCAAAGGTTTTCTCTATCTGGTGGCCATCATGGACTGGTACAGCCGCAAAGTGCTGTCCTGGCGGCTCTCAAACACCATGGACACGGATTTTTGCGCCTCGGCTCTGGAAGAGGCCGTGGCGAAATATGGCAAACCCGATATCTTCAACACCGACCAGGGCAGTCAGTTTACCAGCTTTGCCTTTACCAACATCCTGCGAGATAAGGGAATCCGCATTTCCATGGACGGCCGGGGCCGCTGGCTGGACAACGTATTTATCGAACGCCTCTGGCGCTCACTCAAATACGAGAACGTGTACCTGAACGCATATGAAACCGGCTCGGAAGCCCGCACCGGCATCGGCAGATGGATCGACTTTTACAACCAGACTCGGCCTCACAGCAGTTTGGGCGGGAGAAGCCCGAAGCGTTGTTACCATGAAGGGCTGTTAAAGGCAGCATGATGAGGAAAAAGATAAGCTAAGAAACAGCTGCTAACTGTCCAAACTATGGGGACCACTTCTGTATTACGCCTTGCATCCCTCCCAGAAAGAACCGAAAGAGGCCCATCTCTTACGATAAAAATTTGTATAAACAGTGGCATAAGATTGAGATCATGTTTGGCAGGATCAAGGATTGGCGGAGAATAGCCATGCGTTATGACCGCTGCGCACATACCTTCTTTTCAGCTCTATGCCTCGCCGCTTCCATCATTTTCTATCTCAATTAATGAGGACTGAGCCTAGGGTGTGTTTGCAAACTTTTCTGCCGCTCGAGGGTTCACCCAAAGGCGGCCGTCCGGCCAAAGATAAACGAACATTCATAAATGCAATAATCATCTGGTTGCTGCGCACCGGGGCTTCCTGGAGGGCCCTGCCGGAAGAGTATGGTTCATGGAATGCCGTATATTCCCGCTTTCGACGTTGGCAGATAAAAGGATGGCTCTAGACCATCAGACTATCGTCTGATAGGCTAGAAAAATGTTTGAAAACAGCAGATTAAGTCGATATAAAGTCGGAAAAATCATTGAATGCTTTTGCATCGACATTGACGCTACCAGAACCGCTCTGCTCCTGAAGTTGAACAGAAAAACCGTGAATAGGTACTTTCTGGCCTTCAGGCGGTTGATTTATCTCCACCAAGTATCCAAAAAAGAGCAAATACTCGGTGTGGTTGAGGTTGATGAAAGTTTTTTTGGCCCCGCCCGGGTTCGTGAGCGGCCAAGCCCCCGAAAAAGGGGACGGGGCACGCTTAAACAATCGGTCTTCGGCATCTATGAGCGTGATGGAGCCGTTTACACAGAGCTGGTCACGGACTGCTCGGCCAAAACGCTTCAAGCCATCATCAGGGGCAAGGTTTCGCCTGAGAGTATTATCCATTCCGACTGCTGGAAAGGCTATGACGGACTGGTGGATGTGGGGTACGACAAACACTTCCGCATCAACAAATCCAGACATTTTGCGGAAAAATCGGTCCACATCAACGGTATCGAAGCATTCTGGAGCTTTACAAAACGCCGCCTGGCAAAGTTTAATGGTGTGAAGCAGAATTTCGAGCTCCACCTCAAGGAGTGTGAATGGCGCTACAACCGGGCGCTGCCACAACTTCTCACCAGCCTCAAACTTTTGGTGGCAAAGAACAAAGACCTGATGGTCTAGAGCCAAAGGATTTTGGAAAGCAGTTTTTTCTCGCTCTGGCGTCTGACCCCGATCTCGAAGCGGTGATGATTGATGTACATGCATCCATGCCCACAAACATTCGGCTGGCGCAAAAGGGGGCAGCACAGACAAGCTTTGGGCCGCAGTCGCGGAGGTTTTACCTCCAAGCTGCATGCACAGGTAGACGCGCTCGGCAACCCTGTATCGTTTTTCCTCACGGGAGGCGAATGCGCGGATATCAGTGTTGCACCGCAATTACTCGAAGGGGTTTGTGATTGCACTGTTATTGCCGATAAAGGTTATGACAGCGAACCATTGGTTCAACTCCTTGAATCAAGAGGCTGTACCGTAGTTATTCCTCCACGCTCAAATCGTAAAACACCTCCTCAGTATGATCGTCATCTTTATAAGGAACGGCACCTTGTTGAATGCTTTTTCAATAAAATAAAAGAATACCGCAGAGTAGCAACACGTTATGAAAAGCTTTCCCAGACCTTTCTCTCTTTCGTTTATCTGGCAGCTTCAATGATTTGGATCAAATAGTTTGCAAACATACCCTAGGCCGGACACCGCAAACCGCAGTCTTCGACCGCTTACGATTTTGTTTTGGAACTCTCCGGGTTCACCTCCGCAGCAGCCCGCATGGCCGGAAGAATCTGAAACGACCTTGGCGGGGCATTTTTCAACGGACCGCTATGCGCACATCCTTACGAATATTCAGCTTGGTTCTGCCGACTCTGCTGTGGACGGCCGCCGCCTTTGCCCAGCCCGGCGTGGTCCGCTATCAGGTCCGGGAAGGGGACAGCATCCGGGGGCTTCTGCTGCGGCATAACTGTCTGTCCTCCATGCTGGAATACGCCCAGGCCAGGGAGGCTTTCACCCGCCTCAACCCCGGTATCCAGTATTCCAGACAGCTGTCGCCGGGCGATACCGTGTCCGTGCCATCCATGAAAACAGGGGATAACGGGTGCCTGGCCTTTGAAAACGTCCGGATCGTGAGGGTGGAGTTCGAGTCCGCCTTCTCGGCCGAGCGCATCCGCATCCACCTGGATGGCCCTGTGCTGCCGGACCTGTTCACCATCGACAAGATTCCCCCGCCCCGCGTGGTCTGCGACTTCGACGGCGTGCTGATGGTCTCCGGCCTGGCCCGTGAGATGGACTTGCAGGGCCGCATGATCCGCAAGGTCCGCATCGGGCAAGAGGAACGGCCTTATCCGCGGACCAGGGTAGTGTTGGAAATGGACAAGAATCTGGCCGGGCGTATCGAGCAGGAATTTTTCGAGAAGGAAAGCCTGTTCGTGCTGACCGTGTTTGAAAGCGGACAGTAAGCCCCTCCCGCAGAACCGGCACCTCTCGGCGCGGAAAACGCGGAGGGACCGGTTTTTTTGCGGCTTTGCCAAGGAAGACGCGCATGTACACCCATGTTCCCCCGGCGGAGATCGAATCCCGCTCGCTGGCCATCATCGACGCCGAAGTGCCGGATCCACGGCCTTTCTCCGGCGAGGAATGGAGCGTGGCCCGGCGCATGATCCACACCACGGCGGATTTCGATCTGTTGCGGCACATCCGTTTTCATCCGGACGCGGTGCGGGCCGGGAAGGAGGCGCTGCTGGCGGGCGCGGATATTGTCACGGACACGTGCATGGCTCTGGCTGGAATCCCCCGGAGGCGTCTCGATCCGCTGGGATGCGCGGCGCGCTGTCTGATGAATGACCCCGCGGTGGCTGAACGGGCCGCGCGGGACGGCGTGACCCGGGCCTGGGCCGCTGTGGATGAGGTCATGGATCAGGGCGGGGCGGATATTTTTGTCATCGGCAATGCGCCCACGGCCCTGTACCGCCTGCTGGAGCGGATACGCGAGGGTGCCCGGCCGCCCCGGCTCATCGTCGGCATGCCGGTGGGCTTCGTCAACGCGGCGGAATCAAAAGAGCTGCTGCTGGCTCAGGACTCAATTCCTTTCATCTCCATCGCCGGACGCAAGGGCGGCTCCAGTCTGGCGGCCTGCGTCATCAATGCTCTGGCCGAATTGGTGCGGCTGTCCTGAGGCAGATATTTCGCGGAATTAGAGCAGTTCAGTGGTGAATGCTCTGAAGACGTGAAAACAAATGGGCCGCCTTTCGTTGTTTCGAAGACGGCCCTGTTGTCTTCGCTGGAAGACGGCTGTTTCATGCCGACCGCATGGTCAGAGTTCTTTTCTCCCCGGTCCGCACAGCAGATATACGCCAAAGACCACGGACGCGCCGCCCGTGAGAAAACAGAAGAGCCCCACCCCGGACCGCATCAGGAAAAGCGGCATGTGCAGGTGCCGGTACAGGAGGGACCGCTCCGGCCTGTCCGGATCCACCAGCACGTCCACCGGATGGTTTCCGTCATGCAGGCGCTGCAAGACCTCGTACAGATCGGCTCTGGGACATTCTTCGCCCACGCAGGAATACGAGAACGAGAGGTGGTCCCCAAGATTCGGACAGGTGTGGTAGCTACTCAACCAGCCAAGGAGAACACACATGTCCAACCGAAAGAACCACGCTCCCGCTTTCAAGGCCAAAGTGGCCCTGGCCGCCCTTTGCGGCGAGAAAACCATTGCCGACTCAGTTCCGAGTTCGGCGTTCATCAGACGCTCATCCACAAGTGGGTGAAGCAGCTCAAGGAATCGGCTGCGGGC
Organism: Desulfomicrobium orale DSM 12838; assembly: GCF_001553625.1. Taxonomy (GTDB): domain Bacteria; phylum Desulfobacterota; class Desulfovibrionia; order Desulfovibrionales; family Desulfomicrobiaceae; genus Desulfomicrobium; species Desulfomicrobium orale. The sequence goes on along the minus strand of NZ_CP014230.1, from coordinate 2,115,587 downwards.
ATCTTTGCCGGTGAAATCAAGACCGAAGAGGTCAGGAGAGAAAAACAGCTCCAGATGCTTCATGCCAAAATCGGTCAGCTTACCGTGGAACGAGATTTTTTAGCCGAAGCCTGGGGGAAGCGGTGAGCGTCTCCCGCAGGCAAAGCATGGTCAATTCGGGCCATGTGAAGCTCAGCGTTGTCCGGCAGTGTATTCTGCTCAAAGTCGCCCGTTCCAGCCTGTATTACAAAAGAGCCGGAGAATCGGCCATAAACCTCACAGTAATGCAGGAAATCGACCGTGCTTTCACGGAATGGCCGTTTCTTGGAGTGCGCCAGATGCGTCGTTACATGGTGTCGCTGGGATACAACGCTGGCAGAAAGCGCGTCCGCCGTCTGATGCGGTTGAGGGGTCTCATGGCGGTGTACCAGAAGCCGAAAACCAGTGTTCCGAACCCGGAACACAAACACTATCCCTACCTGTTGCGCGACTTGACCATAGATCGGAGCAATCAGGTCTGGTGTGCGGATATTACCTGCATCCCCATGCGCAAAGGTTTTCTCTATCTGGTGGCCATCATGGACTGGTACAGCCGCAAAGTGCTGTCCTGGCGGCTCTCAAACACCATGGACACGGATTTTTGCGCCTCGGCTCTGGAAGAGGCCGTGGCGAAATATGGCAAACCCGATATCTTCAACACCGACCAGGGCAGTCAGTTTACCAGCTTTGCCTTTACCAACATCCTGCGAGATAAGGGAATCCGCATTTCCATGGACGGCCGGGGCCGCTGGCTGGACAACGTATTTATCGAACGCCTCTGGCGCTCACTCAAATACGAGAACGTGTACCTGAACGCATATGAAACCGGCTCGGAAGCCCGCACCGGCATCGGCAGATGGATCGACTTTTACAACCAGACTCGGCCTCACAGCAGTTTGGGCGGGAGAAGCCCGAAGCGTTGTTACCATGAAGGGCTGTTAAAGGCAGCATGATGAGGAAAAAGATAAGCTAAGAAACAGCTGCTAACTGTCCAAACTATGGGGACCACTTCTATTTATCTCCACCAAGTATCCAAAAAAGAGCAAGGGTCATGCCTAGCTGAGTGGATTTTCTCTGAGCATTTTGAGCAGAAGTTTATAACTATCTTCGTTTCTATGGTTAAAGCGAAATTCACATTCTTTCAAATGAAAGTAAAAAGTGTGCTTGGGCAAACCCCTAAAACGAACAAGTCGTGTTTTGGCAAAAGCCCAGAAGCTCTCAATGCCGTTAATGTGTGAGTTTTTATTGGCAAATTCATTGTTGCCATGCTCAACCCGGAAGTGTTTTTGGTAGCCTAGGTCTACGAGACCATCATAGCCGCGCCAGCCATCAGAGTGAATAATACTTTCAAGTTTCACGCGGCCCCGGATGATCCCTTGGAGGGTGATTTTTGAACAGTCCGGGACAATTTCGGTATAAACGCGACCGTCGCGCTTGAATAAGCCGAACACAATGGTTTTCCTTGGCCCCTAGGCCTCTGACTCCCTTAACGCGGCGTGCGCCAAAATAGCTTTCATCAACCTCAACTTCGCCTTGAACAGGAGACTCCGCCTCGCAGAACCGGGCAATCCTCTCTCGGAAAGCAGCCAGATAACGGTTCGCGGTATTACGATTTACCCCGGCTATTTCAGCTATCTGCAGGGCATTCAAATCCACGGCAAACAGCTTCACTATTTGTCGGACTTTGGCCTCTGAAATTCTTGAACGCTTCGCATACTTGTTTTTCATTGTCGTGACTAGCCTTATAGTCGAATGGAGACTCATGGACTAGGCATGACCCAAAAAATAATTCAAATTTTCTCATGCAAAAAGAAGTGTTACAGACAGATATCAAAAAATTGAGTAAAATGGAGATATTTCGATATTTACATATATTTTTCTGTTGAAAGAATAAAATACATGTTGAAAAGAAAATATTGACACTCTCCGAGGTCCGAGCCGGTGCGAGGAATCAACCATCCCGCTTTCTTCCCGGAACTCCAAGAATCGTATTTTATACATTAAATTCAGAATATTAAGCTGTATACAAATCCATTCCCCAAAAAGTGTCAGCCCAAATTTACCAGAGTTGTAGCCAGACACCCTCCCGCCTTAGAGGCCTTTTCCATGAGCGACATTTGGGAACGCATTGCCGATCTGCTGGAGAAAAAACTGGCCCCCGGAGCCTATCAGCTCTGGGTCAAGCCTCTGCGGGGAAAGCTGGAGAACGGCGCCCTTGTGCTGCATGCGCCCAACGAATTTGTTCGTAACCACGTGCAGCTCCGGTTACAGGAAGAGATAATGGAGGCGGCGGGGGAAGTACTGTCCTGCACGCCACGTATTTCCTTTCTATGTGAACACGGCCCGGCTCCTGTCCTTGCCTTGGCAGACAATACAGTGCAGACCCGGACCGTCTCCCGGCAGATGAGCCTGCCCGTGGCTCACGCCCTGCCGACGCAGAGCGTGCAATCCTGGCGGCACCAGTTCGACGATTTCGTGGTGGGTCCGTGCAACAGTCTGGCTTACGCCGCCTCACGCGGGTTCTGCCAGGAGCTTCCCGGTTCCGACCAACTTTTTTTATGTTCCGCGCCCGGTCTGGGAAAAACCCACCTGACCCAAGCTATCGGGGCTGAGATCGCCCGGCAGTCCAACCGCCGACATCTGCGGATCTGCTACTTGAGCGGGGAAGAATTCGCCAGCCAGCTGGTCATGTCCATCAAATCCAGAACCGTGGATCAATTTAAGGAGCGCTTCCGGTCCGGCGTGGACCTGCTCATGCTGGAGGATGTGCATTTTTTTCAGGGTAAGGAGAAAATGCAGGATGAGTTGCTGAATATCCTGAAATCCCTCCAGAATAAGGGACGGCGCGTGGTCATGACCAGCACCTTTCTGCCGAAGGAGCTTTCGGATATCGATCCGGGCCTGCTCTCGCGCTTCGCTCAGGGCTTTCTGGCCGTCATGGACAAACCCGACAGCGCCACCCGCCTGAATATCATCCAGGCCAAATCCCGCGTGGCCCAGGTGCATATACCAAACGATGTGGCCGCCCTTCTGGCGGACCGGATCCGGTCCGATATCCGTCAACTGGAGAGCTGCCTGAAAAACATCATTCTCAAGGCCCGGCTGCTGAACACGGATATTTCCATGGATCTGGCTTGGGAAATTCTGCAGAACTACGATCTGGACAGCCCTTCCATCGACCTGGAAAGAGTCATCAGCTTCGTCTGCCAGGCTTACGGATTCGGACTGGAAGAACTGCGCTCCAAAAGTCGCAAAAGAGACCGCGTGATGGCCCGCAACACGGCCTTCTATCTGGCCCGGAAACACACGGAGCTGTCGCTTGCGGATATCGGCCGCCGGTTCAACCGCAAACACTCCACCGTCATCAAGGGCATTGCCGCCGTGGAGCAGGAAGTGGCCCGCAAAACCGCCCTCGGCAATCAGCTCTCCCACACCATCAGCCAGATGCAGGTCTGACAAGGCCGCCATTCCTGACGGCTCCCCCTCTGCTTCCAGCTTGGCAGGTCCGGGGTTCTCCCGGCGCAATCCGTCCGGAAAATCATCCCTGGTCTTTGGCCCGGATTTCAGCCCGTTTGATCTTGCCGCTGATGGTTTTGGGCAGTTCCGACACGTAGACGATGACGCGCGGATACTTGTAAGGCGCGGTGACCTTCTTGACGTGACTCTGCAACTCCTTGGTCAGCTCGGCTGAGGGAGCGTAGCCTTGAGCCAGAACAATGGTGGCCTTCACGGCCTGGCCGCGATCCGGATCGGGCACTCCGGTCACAGCCGCCTCCACCACCGCCGGGTGGCTGACCAGGGCGCTTTCCACTTCAAAAGGACCGATGCGGTAACCGGAACTCTTGATCAGATCGTCGATGCGCCCCAGAAACCAGAAATACCCGTCCTCATCCATCCAGGCCTTGTCTCCGGTGTGATAATATCCGCCGCTGGTAACGCTTACGGTCTTGGCTTCGTCGTAAAGATAGCAGGAAAAAAGCCCGGCCGGGCGGCCGGAATCGATACGGATGCAGATCTCGCCCTCCACGCCCGGAGGGCAGACCTCCCCATGTTCGTCCAGCAGAGCGATATCCCAGCCCGGACACGGCTTGCCGATGGAGCCCGGCTTAGGTTCCATGAAGGGGAATGTGGCGATCTGCAAGGCTGTCTCCGTCTGCCCGTATCCTTCATAGATGGGCAGGCCCAGTTTTTCCAGCCACTCCGCGAAAACGCTTTCATTCAGCAGTTCTCCGGCCGTGGTACAATGCCGCAGGGCCGACAGATCATGACCTTCCAGATCTTCCCGGATCAAAAAACGGTACACTGTGGGCGGCGCACAGAAACTGGTCACGCGGTACTCCGACAGAACGCGCAGCAGCCGGGCCGGGTCGAACTTGCCCCGGAAATCCCACACGAAAACCACGCCTCCGGCCAGCCACTGGCCGTAGAATTTTCCCCACACGGCCTTGCCCCAGCCCGTATCGGCCAGAGTCAGATGCAACCCGCCGGGTTCAATGTCGTGCCAGTAAAGGCCGGTGGTCAGATGCCCCAAAGCGTAATAAAAGTCGTGCTGCACCATCTTCGGATGCCCCGTGGTGCCCGAGGAAAAAAAAATGATGGAGGGGTCTCCGCCGCCTGCCGCATCGGCCGCACGAGGAAAAGACGCCGGAGCCTCCCGCGTGGCGGCCGCGAAGCTCTTCCAGCCGTCACGATCTTCTTCCAACCCGGCGGCCACCAGTATCTCCAGAGACGGACAGTCCGCTCGCGCCTCATCCATGACCGGCTGCACATCGGTGTCCACAATGGCGGCCTTGATGGAGGCAAAACGCACCCGATACACAATGTCCTTGACCGTCAGCAACGCGGGCGACGGCACGGCCACAGCACCCAGTTTGTGCAGAGCCAGCATGGAAATCCAGAACTCCACCCGGCGATGCAGAATGAGCATGACCTTGTCTCCGCGGGCGACACCCAGAGCGTGCAGGGCTCCGGCCAGGCGGGCGGACTGCTCCGAAAAAAAACCGAAAGAATAGTCCCGGCGGACTCCGGCGTCGTCCACGTGGATCATGGCCAGCCGGCCGGGCTCCTCGGCGGCCGCAGCATCGACCATATCGAAGGCGAAATTGTACTTCTCCGGAAGGTCCAGAGAAAAATCCCGCAGAAATTCCTCATAAGACCGGGGACGCAGCTTAGCGGCCATGAATGCTCCTTATGCCGGTTACAAGAAAACGGTCCGCCATTCCGGAAACCGTCGCCATGCACAGCGTCCGAATGGAGGGAGAAAACGCTCCGCCACTAAATGATGACATCCAGAAATCTGGCCGGACGGCCGTCCAGTCCGCGCAGGGCGTGAGGCGTGCGCGAGGTGAAGTACAGGCTGTCTCCGGCTTCCATGACATACACCGTGGAGCCGAGGGTAATCTCCAGCCTGCCTTCCAACATGTAGATGAATTCCTGCCCCGGATGTTCGTTGAAAGTCAGGGCGTCCTTCTCCTTGGGCGGGACCAGAACGATGAACGGCTCCATTTTGCGGCCCACAAAGCGGTACGCCAGGCTCTTGTAATCATAGTCCTTGCGCCGCTCGACACTCATGCCCTTCCCGGCGCGGACCAGAGACGCGGTGTGCAGATGGGCTTCCTTGCCGGAAATGAGCACGGTCAGATCCACCTGGAAAACCTGAGCCACGGTAAACAGATAGCTGACCGGAATCTCATTCTCACCGGATTCGTACTTGCGGACGTCCGCCGGCGGTACATCCAGCTGTGCAGCCATTTCCTCTACCGTCATGTCCATGGCATCCCGCAGACCCCGCAACCGGGGCGCGATATCTTTATATGCAGGCTGATGCGTATCCATGCCATCTCCTTAAAACACGCTCTCCGCTCTGTTTCGAAATTCCATGCTTAGGCGCGCCGTCGAACCGCCCGAAATGAAAAACGCCGTCCATCCCCCGCAGGCCGGACCGTTTTCACACTGAAAACAGGCAGCTAACGCTACCCGGCGGGCGCAGGCATGGCTACGGCGTTCGCAGGTAAAAAGCAATAACCGATTATCGAGAAAAACTTCCGTATTTTCAGGTGACGATCACGGAATTCTCGCAGTTGCCGAACTCGCTGTACACATATCTGTCCGCATTCCAATCATTTTCCCAGCGTTCATCATCCAGCAAATAGCGGAACTGGAATTCTCTCCCCGGTTCGAGATCCAGAGCGATCTTGAAGGATCCATCCTTCATTTTTTTCATGGGCAGGGAATGCATGGCCCAATCGTTGAATTCGCCCACCAGAAATACCGTATCGGCCCGGCCGGATTCGTTTGCGGACAGCGTGAACGTCACCTTGCACGTGTTTTTCGTCTTGAAATACTGTTTCTTGAAGCTCATTTCAGCCCTCCTTCAGGAAAAGATATCTCCGTGCAATGACCTGTAAATGTCCATATAACGCAACGACGATTTTTCCCAGGAAAAATTGGCCCGCATGGCGTTGTACCTGAGCCGCGTCCACCGGTCCTTGTCTTCCCAGACCCGCACGGCCTGCCGGATGGCATCCAGAAAGCTCTCCGGCGCGGCGGACGGAAAGACGAAACCGGTGGCGTTCTCGGCCGGATAAGAGATGATGGTGTCTCGCAGACCGCCCACGGCCGTGACCACGGGCGGCGTGCCGTAGCTCAGGCTGTACATCTGGGTCAGGCCGCAGGGCTCGTACCTCGAAGGCATCAGAAAAATGTCCGCCCCGGCCTGAATGAGGTGCGACATTTCTTCCGTGTAGCCGATAATGCCCACCAGCCGTCCCGGATAGTCCTCCATGACGGACATGAGCCGGGCCTCGTGCTCCGCCCTTCCCTCGCCCAGCACCACCAGTCCCACATCGAGCTTCATCACCTCCGGAATGATGTCGAGCAGGATGTCGATGCCCTTCTGGCCGCGTAAACGGCCGATAAAGCCGAGTACAGGACGCTCCATCAAAGCCGGCCGCAGACCGAGCAGTTCCAGCAGATGGCGCTTGCAGTCCTTCTTTCCTTCCGGGTTCTCCGCCGAATAGGTACTCTCCAGAACCGGATCGTTCTCGGGACTCCAGATGGAATAGTCCGCCCCGTTCAGGATCCCTACCAAATCGTTTCTTCTGCGGGCCAGAATCCCTTCCAGTCCGTATCCGAATTTCGGAGTCATGATTTCCTCGGCATAACTGGGGCTGACCGTGGTAATCTTGTCGGCGTAAGCGATTCCGGCCTTGAGTAGGTTGAAGCTGTTATAGAATTCAACGCCCTCCATGTTCCAGGCCTCCACGGGCAGGCCGGATGCCTCGAACAGGCGGTAGGAAAAGCGTCCCTGGTAGGCCAGATTGTGGATGGACATGATGGTGCGGATTCCGGACCAGAATGGATCGTTGCGCCGCCAGAAGGCCAGATATGCGACGGCCAGCCCGGTATGCCAGTCCTGACAATGTACGATGCGCGTTCCCATTCCCAGGTGCCGGATGGCGCACAGCGCCGCCCGGCAGAAAAAGATGAAACGCTCGCCGTTGTCGAAATAATCGCCCTTGTGCGTGCAATAGTAGTGGCGGCGGTCGAAATACTCCCCCCGCTCCACAAAATATACGGGCAGACCGCGATAATCGGCCATATAGATGTCCGCCGTGGAATCGGACCATGGATAGCCCACCGGACAGTTCTCGTGCACCAGACGCACCGGGTACTGACCGGTGGAGAGCCTTCCGTAAAACGGCGTGACCACGGCCACGCGCGCACCCATGCGGGACAAGGTCAGAGGCAATATGCCCATGACGTCGGCCAGCCCGCCGGATTTGGAAAAAGGAAATATTTCCGACGTCAGAAATACGATGTCATGGGGTAGTGCGATCATAAGCCCCGTCTTTCTGTTTGACAAAGTCCGCAATAATTTTCCGGTGATCGAAAGCCATATCGTCCGGCAGGGCGTGAACGGGAAAAAAACAGGCCTCGGCCGCATCATCTCCGGGATGCGGACAGGCCCCCTCTCCCACCCCGGCCGCATAGACTATGCTCAGGGTATGAAAGCGCGGGTCGCGGGCCGGATCCGAGTATACGCCCACAAGGCCCGTGAGCTGTACCTTGAGCCCGGTCTCTTCCAGAGTTTCCCGCACCGCGGCCTGCTCGGCGCTTTCTCCGTAATCGATGAAGCCTCCGGGCAGAGCCCAGCCAAATGGAGGATTCTTCCTCCGGACAAGCAGAACACCCCGGCCTGGCAGAAAGATGACTACGTCCACCGTTGGAAACGGGTTTCGCGGTCTCGAACGGGTTTCACTGGAAGCCTGAGATTCCAAGTGGATTCCTCCCTGTTTCCGTCTTCTTGTCCGATTGAAATCAGCCTACCATCAATTTTCCTGAAGCAGAAGTCCTCAAGCGGCTCAAAAAGCGCCTTCCGAACGATAAAGCCAAGACAAAATATTTGAACCCCTCCCGCGGCAAAGGGACCTCATTGGCGGGTCATCCGAAAAATAATGCGGGCCCGGCAGCGGTTATGGCACGAACAACAGGGAAAAAATCATCGGAGAAGAAGAATCCGGCGGAATGGCTTGAAACCGGGTGAAAAAGCGAACTGTCCGAGCCGTTGGCCCGAAAAGGAGCCCAAACAAAATCGGCTCCCGGACCTTTCGGTGCGGGAGCCGATTCTGGCAAAAAGAGGAAGTTACCCAAGGAAAAAGCAAAGACCGGGCCAAAATGGAAATCATTTGAGAAATCCGTATCCTCCCAGAATACAATACTTATTTTCAAGTGACACAAAACAATACAACCATTCTTGATACAATTATTTTTACAGGTCCGTGCTACAGATGGAGAACAGGAATTATGCCGTAAAAAAAATTGAACTACACTATCTCATACCCTTGGGCCGTCAGTTCCGATACCCGCACCGCACCTTCCCGAAGCACCCGCAGCGCCCGGCCATCCGCTGGCTTCACCAGAGTCGAGGGCAACCCGCCCCGGGGCCAGGGTTCGGCATCGATCACCATGGCTCCGGAGAGCCGCACAAGCCCGGCGTCCAGATCTTGCGGCGCACATACAGGGGCCCCGCCGCTGAAATTCGCGCTGGAGGAAACAAGGGGGGCTTCCGCCAACTCGCACAGTATCCGGGCAACGGGATGCGGGGTCATACGTACAGCCGCCTGCCCCGCACCATCGCGCGCCAGCGCACTGATGGATTCATCCACATCCGTCACAATGGAAAGCGGTCCGGGCCAGAAAGTCTTAGCCAGGGCCCGAGCAACCCGGGACAGACGGAGAAATTTCTCCACCATGGCCCAGCTGGAGACAACAAGGGGCACTGTCTTCTTCCGGGACCGTCCTTTGGCCGTGAAAACCCGTTCCACAGCACTATGGTCTGTCGCCAGGCATCCCAGAGCATAGAACGTCTCCGTCGGATAAATCAGCAGGCCTCCCTGCCGCAGCATTCGCAATTCCCGCGTCCAACTCACTTCCGGCCGCCCTCCGCATTGACCCGTTTCCAACGCCGCGTTATGAGCGGCGCAGAATGTGTTCATCCGGCAAACCTTGCCGACTGGAAATAAAAATACGCAAAATTTCAATGAGATGAAAGAAAATCTCTTTTGGCAGGCTCCTTGCTTTGAAGCCTGCAAAAAGGAGAAAAGACCATGAAAATCACTCCGGACCAGTTGGCAGCTCTGCTGCCCCAACAGAAAAAAATCTCCCAGAACAATCAGGGAGAGGGTTTCGCACGTTTTCTCACCCAGGAAATGCAGTCCGAAAACGCCGCGCAACCGGCCGCAACCGCACTCCCGGCCATGCCCCAGCCGGGAATTGATCAGGTTTTGCAGGCATCGATGCTGCACACCTCAACAGAGCGAACGATCATGGATAAAATGGACACCCTGCTTGCCAAGTGGGAAAATTATTCCCAGACCCTCGCCGCACCGCAGGGCGATCTGCGCGCGGGCTACCGGATGCTGGACGAGATACGCAGCCACGTCCGGGACGTCAAAGGAGATGCCTCCGCAGCCGCCGGGAAAGGGGACCTCGACCGCATGATCGAAGAACTGGATATCCTGGCCGTCACGGAGGAGTTCAAGTTCAACCGCGGGGACTACATGAACTGAGGACTCCGGAAAATCCAGTCTTGCTCTTTTTTTCGGCGCGTCTTCATGGCGCGCCGTTTTTCGTCAGAAAAGCCTCCAGTTCCCCAAGCCCGGCCAACACGCTCCGCCGTTTGACGGCCGCCCTGTCCCCCGTAAAATGAAACACTCGGCTCCAGATCCTGCACTCCACACTCCAGGCCATCCACACCGTGCCGACCGGCTTTTCCGCGCTTCCACCGGTGGGTCCGGCAATACCGGAAACAGCGATACCCACGGGCACTCGCAGAAGCGAGCACAGTCCGGCGACCATGGTCTCCACACACTCCCGGCTGACGGCGCCGTGCCCGGTCAGGATGTCCCCGGAAATCCCCAGCAGGTCCGTCTTGACGCGGTTGTCATACGCCACGACAGCGCCCTCGAACCAGGCGGAGCTTCCCGGAGTATCGGTCAGCGTGCTGGCCATGAGCCCTCCGGTACATGACTCCGCGGTGCCCATACGCCATCCCCGGGCACTGAGGGCCACGCCCAGACGCGCGGCAAGGTGTTCGTCCTCAGACCGCATACTGATCTCGCGTCCTCCCGCTCAGCATTTCTTCCGGCCGGCCGCACGTGAGGGACCGGCCGGGCAGAGTTTGCCGCACCGAGCTATCTCCCGGTCTTGAGCCGCATCCAGCATTCCTCATAGGCCTTTACCGCCGGTCCCAGATCCGTCTCGAACTCGCCGCGCATCATGGTTTCATGGGACGGATAGACGATTTCGTTTCCGCGTACCTCCTCGGACAAAAGAGCCTTGGCGGCCAGATTGGGAGAGGAATAGCCCATTTCCTGGCAGATGAGGGCGCTGACCTCGGGCCGGAGCAGATAGTCGATGAAAAGATGCGCATTCTCCACGTTGGCCGCATTCTTGGGAATGCACAGACTGTCCGCCCACAGGCTGAAGCCCTCTTCGGGATAAATGCAGCGGATATCCGGATTTTCCCCCGAAGCGGCGTAGGCTTCTCCATTCCAGAGTACGGCCGCCAGCACCTCGTTATTCAGCAGGGCCAGCTTGGGGGAATCGGAGTCAAACACCCGCACGCCGGGCATGAGAGGGATGAGCAGTTCGCAGGCTTCGGCCACCTTCGCCGGATCCGCCTCGTTCAGGGAATAACCCAGCCGCTTCAGCCCCATGCCCAGCACGCCGCGCATGTCGTTGGGCAAAAGAATTTTTCCCTTGAACTCAGGCTTCCACAGGTCGGCAAAAGAAACGATGCCCACCGCGTCCGCATTTTTTCCGTTCACGGCGATGGCCGTGGAGCCCCACATGTACGGAACGCTGTAAACATTGTCCGGGTCAAAGAGCTGGTTCATGAGGCTCGGGTCCAGGTTGCCCAGATTGGTCAGCCTGCTCTTGTCCAACGGCAGGAGCAGCCCTTCCTTGCGCATGCGGGCCACAAAATCCGTGGACGGCACGATGATGTCGTAGCCCTTCCCATCCATCATGCGGACCTTGGCGTACATGGCCTCGTTGCTGTCGTAGGTGGACATGATGACCTTGACGCCCGTTTCCTTGGTGAAGTCGCGCAGCACGCTGTCCGGGAGATATTCCGACCAGTTGTACACATAGAGTTCCCCGGACGCGGCCATGGCCGGAGCGGCCAGCAGCAGACAGAAAAGGGACAGGAAGCTCCGTTTCATGCTTTCTCCTTGAGCAGACGCCGGGACAGGAACACTGCCACTGCGGTTATGAGGATCATGATGGCGCACAGGGCGTTGACCTCGGGTTTGATACCCAGCCGGACCATGGAATAAATGCGCAGGGGCAGCACCTCGAATGTGGGCCCCGTGGTGAAGAAACTGATGATCACGTCGTCGATGGACAGGGTGAAGCTGAGCAGCCAGCCCGACAGCACGGCCGGAAAGACCATGGGCAGCACCACATGGCGGAAGACCTCGTACTCGCCCGCCCCCAGATCGCGGGCAGCCTCCACCACATGCGGATCAAAGCCCTGAAGCCGCCCGTGCACGGTGATGGCCACGAAGGGTACGCACAGGGTGATGTGGGCCATGAGCAGAGTCCAGAATCCCAGCGGCAGGGACAGGGCCATGAACAGCACCAGCAAAGAGATGCCAATGACGATGTCCGGAGACATCATCATCACGAAAAGCGTTGTGTGGATGACCTTGCGCGACGGGAAGCGCCACCGCTGCAAAGCCATGGCGATGAGCGTGCCCAGGATGCTCGAACAGGTCGCGGCCAGAGCCGCGATGACAAGGGAGTTCCAGGCCGCCTGGATGAGCGCCGTGTTGGAGAAGAGCTTTATGTACCATTCCAGGGTCGCGCCTTTCCAGGCCAGGGAAAAACGCGACGAATTGAAGGAATAGACGACCATGACCACAAGCGGCAGGTACAGAAAGAAATAGACAAGCCCCAGATAGAGGCGTTTCCACATGCGCATCAGGCGTCCTCCCGGCCCAGACGGGCCGCGCTTTTCCAGTAAAGGAGAAGCATGAGACCCAGAAGGGCGGTCAGGGTCACGCTGGCCGCCGCGCCCAGGGGCCAGTCTCTGGTGGTCAGAAACTGGTCGCGGATGAAATTTCCAAGCAGCATGGCCTTGGCCCCGCCCAGCACGTCGGACACGTAGAACATGCCGATGCCGGGCAGAAAGACCAGCATGCAGCCGGACACGATGCCGGGCATGGTCAGCGGCACGGTGACCCGCCAGAAGGCATTCCATGGAGTGGCCCCAAGATCCCGCGCCGCTTCCAGATAGCGCTGGTCCAGCCGCTCCAATGCCGCGTAAAGGGGCAGAATCATGAACGGCAGAAGAGTGTACGTCAGGCCCAGCACCACCGCACCGGGCGTGTACATCATGGCCAGGGGTTCGGCGATGATCCCCAGAGACAGCAGCAGGTTGTTCACTATGCCGCTGGCGTTCAGCATGGCTGTGATGGCATAGGTGCGCACCAGGGAATTGGTCCAGAAGGGAATGACCACCAGCAAAAGCAGCACGCCGCGCAAGGATTTTCTGGTCCGGGCCAGAATGGCGGCGAAGGGATAGGCCGCAGCCAGACAGATCAGGGTGACCAGCCCGGCCAGCTTCAGGGAAGACCAGAAAATGCCCAGATGGCTCGCGTCCATGAGCCGGGCGTAGTTGGCCAGGGAAAGTCCGGGTTCCACGAAATTTTCGGGAGACGTGGTTCCAAAGCTGGCCAGAAAAACCAGCAGGTTGGGCGTAAAGGCGAAAACGGCCATCCACCCGATGGTTCCGGCAATGACGGCGTTTTTGAAGAATCCGTCATTCTTCATGGGGCAGCACCACTTCCCAGCCTTCGACCCAGCTTACGGCCACCCTGTCCCCGGCGCGGAAGTACACGGTTTCATCGTCTTCGTTGAAAAATTCGGTAGCCGTGACCGTGCTGCCCGCGTCCAGCCGCACCACCACGTCGTAGGTCGCGCCCTTGTAGATGGTTTCCGCCACCGTGCCCACGATGGACCGCCCTTTGTCGAAGCTGTCCTCGAGCTCCGGATCCTCGGCCAGATCCTTCAGCGTCTCCACGCGCAAATCCTCGGGCCGCAGCAGAATGTGCACCTGGTCGCCGGGCGCGAATTTCCGCCGGGTGCCCATGAACACGTCAAGCCCCTGTCCCCGGACCCTGGCCCGGCCTTCCAGCTGCTCCACCACCTCGGCGTTGATGATGTTGATCTCGCCCACGAAGCGGGCCACATACAGATTGCAGGGTTCCTCGTACACGGCCGACGGGGTGCCCGTCTGCTCGATGTGGCCGTTGTTCATCACCACCACTCTGTCGGACATGGAGAAAGCTTCTTCCTGGTCATGGGTGACCAGCACGAATGTGATGCCCAGTTTGCGCTGAAGGTGCTTCAGATCGAGCTGCATCTGCTTGCGCAGGCGGTAATCCAGGGCTGAGAGGGGTTCGTCCAGAAGCAGCACCAGAGGCCGGTTGATGATGGCCCTGGCAATGGCCACACGCTGCTGCTGGCCCCCCGAAAGCCGGTTGACCATGCGCGTCTCGAAGCCCTCCATTTTCACCAGCCGCAGGGCCTCGCCCACCTCACGAAGGATTTCCTCCTCGGGCCGCCCCTGCATGCGCAGACCGAAAGCCACGTTGGCAAAGACATTCATGTGCGGAAAAAGGGCGTAGCTCTGGAAGACCGTGTTCACGGCGCGGCGTTCCGGCGGCAGGTTCGTCACGTCCCGCCCGTCGATGAAGATGGAACCTGTGGAGGGGGTCTCAAAGCCGGCCACAAGGCGCAGGATGGTGGTCTTGCCGCATCCCGAAGGGCCGAGGATGGTCAGAAATTCCCCCCGGCGGACATCCAGAGAGACATTTCGGAGGGCCGGCTGGCCGTCATAGTCTTTAGTCACGCCCCGCAGCTGAACAACAGGCGCCCCGGAGCCGGGGCCGGACGCGGCGAAATCGGTCATGATCTTCCCCTTGTGAGCTGCGGATCGGACGTTTCAGGAGGCCCTTTTCTGGAGAAGATGCGCTACGGAGTCAAGGATATTTTCCCGGCTTCACCGCCGGACCGGAAGATTCGGGAAAAAGCCGCATATCCCGGCCGTGCGCGGTACGCCTGCCTACAACCTGAACTTCTGCACCAGCTCTTCGAGGCTCTGGGCCAGCCCGGCCAGACTTTCCGCATTACGCTTCAGGGCCGAACTGCTTCCGGAGATATGCCGCGAAGCCTCGCTGACCATGCTCACGTCCTCGGCGATGGCCCCCGTGACCGCGGACGCCTGAGCCACGTTCTCGTTCACTTCCTGGATGCCCGAGGAGACCTGGCCGACGTTGCGGGCGATTTCTTCTGTTCCGGCGGTCTGCTCCTCCGCGGCGGAGGCGATGGCCGCCACGAATGAGCTGACTTCCTCGATGACCGCCATGACCTGCGTGATGTCCCCGGTGGTGGCCGTGGTCGAATTCTGGATGTCTTCCACCCGTTCCCGGATTTCTTCCGTGGCCGCCGCCGTCTGGTTGGCCAGCTCCTTGATTTCGTTGGCCACCACGGCAAAACCCCGGCCGACCTCCCCGGCCCGGGCCGCCTCGATGGTGGCGTTCAGGGCCAGCAGGTTCGTCTGCGCGGAAATGGCCGTGATGGCGGCCGTGACCGAGCCTATTTCCTGCGCGGCCGCGCTCAGTCTGCCAACCCGGTCCGATGCCGAAGCCGCCGTGCTCACGGCACGTCTGGCGACTTCCCGGGTCCGGTCCGTGCTCCCGGCAATCTCCCGCGCCGTGGAATGCACTTCCTCCGAGGCCGTGGCCACGGTGCCTATGTTGACGGACGCCTCCTCCATGGCCGCCGCCACGGAATGCATGTTGGCGCTCATTTCCTCGGATGCGGCGGCCACCGTATTGGCCTTGCCCGCCAGATCCTCCGCACTGCCGAGCAGTTCATTGGACATCCCTTTCAGCGCGGAGGACGACTCACGCAGCACTCTGGAACGCCCCGCGATCTCCGACACGATGGACCTGATGCCCTGAGCCGTCTTGTTCAGATGACGCTGCATCTCTCCCAGTTCATCCCGGCGGGTGACGGGCAGCTCTCCGGACATGTCGCCCACGGCCAGACGCTCCAGAAAGGCTCCGGCCGTGCGCAGCGGCGCCAGTATGCTGCCCCGCACCATCAGCCATCCGAGCCCTCCGGCCAGCAGCAGCACACCGGCCGTCCACCCGGAGAATTTCAGCATGGACGCGGTGAGCGCGGCGTTGGATTCCTTCAACGAGGAAATGATGACAAACGCTCCATGCGCCTCCCCGGCACGCCATCCTTCCTTGAGCCCGCCCGAGGGATCGCGCTCCCCTTTGGGATCGCCGTGACAATAGAGGCAGTCCTCCGACAGGATGATGGATTTGAAGTACAAAATGCGGTCTTTTTCCACGATGACCTTCTCGCGCAGGCCCGTGTCCGCGAACTCTTTGAGCACCCGGCTTTCCAGCTCGCCGGGCGCGTTCTGAGGATTGCGGGGGCTTTCCTTGGGCACGCGAAATTCCACCCCCAGTTCGGAAGCCTTGGCTCTGGCCGTGCTCATGGAAGAGACGATGGGTACGGCCTGCAAAAGACGCGGCGGATCTTCCCGCAGTTCGTCAAGAGGACGCAAAACCCCGTCCTGAAGCTTGCGCGCCATATCCTCACGCACGGACTCGGCCATGAGAACCACGGAGCGGCTTTCCTGCAGACGGCTCTCGATGGCGGCCTTCCTGCTGTCCGTGACGTGCATGGATATCATGACCGCGGCCAGAAGCAGTTGGCCGGAGGAAATAATGAGTAGCATTTTCCAGGTGAGCCCAAGCCTGTTCCACATGGGGCATACCCTCCTGCGGGAATGTTGATGCGGGGGAGCCACCGCGTCCGGGAAGCTCTGTCCACGGATATTCAGAGCATACGCGCGGGCCGTGCCAAAGGCAACAAACCCGTCGTAAATCAAGAGGATACATGTAAGCGCCCGGATATCCCCGATATGTGGGGCACAACCGGCCCCGACCATAAAGGTGTTGCCCTGGCCGGACGTTCCGGACCATAATCCCGGAAAAATCCACTGGAGGACGTATGCTCTCTCCGTTGCCTACTCCGCATGAAATGAGCGTCTGGGACCAGCAGACCATCCACAACTTCGGCCTGTCCGGCCGGATATTGATGGAAAACGCCAGCCGGGCCGCGCTGTACGTCTTGCGGGCTGAAACGGCCGGGCGAAAGTTCGGCTCCGTTCTGGTCTTCGCCGGTCCCGGCAACAACGGCGGCGATGCCTTCGCCCTGGCCCGGCATCTGACCAACGACGGTCTGGCCGTCCGGATCATGCACTCCCGGCCTCTGGACGGCTACACGGGCGACGCTGCCTACCATCTGAATCTGGCCAGGAACATGGATATTCCCTGCGCTCTTCTGTCCGCTCCGCCGCCCGCCTTTCCAAAGGCCGATCTGATTGTGGATGGTCTGCTGGGCACGGGCGCACAGGGAGAACTGCGCCCGGACATGCGGACCTGGATCGCGGCCATGAACGACATGAAGGAAAACGCCTTCATCCTGGCTCTGGACATCCCCTCGGGTCTGAACGGCCTGACCGGCGAACCCATGCCTCTGGCCGTCAGGGCGGATCTGACCGTGACCTTCGGGGCGGCCAAGCTCGGCCTGGTCCAGCCTCCGGCCGCGCCGTACACGGGCAGGCTGGTTGTGGCGGATATCGGCATCCCCCGGCAGGTCAAGGCCAGCCACCCCGCAGGACACGCGCTCCTTACGGAGAAACTGGCGGACCTGCTGCCGCGGCCCGCCCCGGACATGCACAAGGGTGACGCCGGGCACCTGCTCGTTCTGGGCGGTTCGGCGGGCATGACCGGCGCGCCGCTTCTGGCCGCCCGGGCGGCCCTGCGCTCGGGGGCGGGGCTGGTCACCCTCGGATGCCCGGAAGGACTCAGTCCGTCCTATGGAAGCTCCCCCGAAATCATGGCTTTGGGGCTGGGAAACGGGAAACGCTGGAGCGAAGAATGCCACGCGGATCTGGCAGCGCAGCCGCGCCGGTTTTCCGCCGTGGTTCTGGGGCCGGGCCTTGGCCGCGACAGTGGGGCCGAGCGGTTTCTTAGGCGTTATCTGGACGCGCCCCATCCACGCACCCTGTACGACGCCGACGCCCTGTATCTGCTGGGGAAGAACCAGGAGCTGCTCTCCCGCCTGGGGCCGGAAGCCGTGCTCACGCCTCATCCCGGAGAAATGGGCTTTCTGCTCGGTGCTCCGGGCGCGGAGATCAACCGCGACCGCATCCGGCACGCCCGCGAATTCGCCGCAGCCCGCCGCTGCACTCTGGTGCTGAAAGGCGCGGCCAGCATTGTGGCCGGAACGGAAGAGCCCGTGGCCATCTCGCCCTTCCACGTCCCCAATCTGGCCGTGGCCGGGTCCGGCGACGTGCTGGCCGGAGTCATCGGCAGCCTCATGGCCCAAGGGCTCGCGCCATTGACCGCGGCTCGGGCCGGAGTGTACTGGCATGGTTATGCCGGCCGCCTGCTGGAAAAAGTTTTTCCGTACCGGGGCAACACCCCGCTGGATATCGTCGAAAACCTGCCCGCAGCCCTGAAGGAGTGGAAACAATGCGCACAGCCAAAGACATCATGACGTCGCCCGCCATCACCATCGGTCCCGACGCGGACATCACCGAGGCCGCGAAGATACTGCTGGACCGGGACATCAACGGCCTGCCCGTGGTGGATGATTCCGGCCGGGTAGTCGGCATCATCTGTCAGAGCGATCTGGTCAGGATGCAGAAATCCCTGCCCATTCCTTCCCTGTTCACCCTGCTGGACGGCTTCGTGCCCCTGTCCACCACCGCGCTTCTGGAAACGGAAGTAAAACGCATCGCCGCGTCCAAAGTGGCCGACGCCATGACCAGAAAGGTGGAGTTCATCAGTCCGGACACGGGCGTGGACATCATCGCCACCCTCATGGTGGACAAGCAGTTCCACACCCTGCCCGTGGTGGATCAGGGACGGCTGGTGGGCGTGGTGGGCAAACGCGACATACTGCGCACCCTGCTGCCCCGATGATCCTGACCCTTGAAACTCCCGCCGCCACCGCCGCCATGGCCCGGGCCTTCGCCCGCGCCGCCGCGGCGGCCGATGTTCTTCCCGCCGTACTCATGAACGGTCAGCTGGGCGCGGGAAAAACCACCTTCGTGCGGGCGCTGGTCGAGCTGCTGCCGGGCAGCGAAAACGCCGAGGTCGGCAGCCCCAGTTTCAATCTCGTCAATCTCTACCCGACCATGCCGCCCGTGGCCCATTTCGATCTGTACCGCACGGCAGGACAGGGCTTTTCGGCCGATCTGGAAGAGGTTCTCGAATCCGGCGCTTTCTGTCTGGTGGAATGGGCCGAATTCCTGCCCGAGGCGTCCCGGCCGGAATCCTTCGTGACCATGGACTGGGACGTGAAGGACGACGCCCGGACCGTGCGCTTCACCGCCAGCGACGATCAGGCCCGGCTCTTTCTGGAGCGTGTTCTGGGCGGCGGCGCATAAATCTCATGTCCGTATCAGCCAAACGCCCCCTCGCCGAATCCCTGCGGCCGGAAACTCTGGACGATTTCATCGGACAGAGCCATTTCCGCGAACGTCTGCGCACCCTCATGCAGGCCAAAGAGCTGCCGAGCCTGCTCCTCTTCGGCCCGCCGGGATGCGGCAAATCCACCGTGGCCCTGCTCCTGGCCCGGCACAGCGGCAGGCCCTTCGTGCGGGTCAGCGCACCGGACGTGGGCATTACCGCCCTGCGCAAGCAGATTCAGGACAAGGACATCCTCATTCTGGACGAACTGCACCGCTATTCCAAAGCCCAGCAGGATTTCTTTCTGCCCATTCTGGAAACGGGCGAGCTGACTCTCATCGCCACCACCACGGAAAATCCGTCCTTCAGCGTGACCCGGCAGCTTCTGTCCCGGCTGCATGTGCTGCGCCTGCGCTCCATGAGCCCGGCGGAACTGCTGGATGTGGGCAGGCGCGGCGCGGCGGGAACGGGGCGGGATATCCCGGAGAAAAGCCTGGAAATCCTGGCCGCCCTGTCCAGCGGCGACGCGCGGACCATGCTCAATCTGGTGGAATTTGTGTCCGGACTGGCGGACGAGGACCTGGGTCCCGAGCATCTCAAGACCAAACTGCCGGAGATCGTGCTGCGCGGAGACCGGGACGGAGATTCCCATTACGAGCTGGCCTCGGCCCTGATCAAATCCATCCGCGGCTCGGACCCGGACGCGGCCCTCTACTATCTGGCCTGTCTGGTGGAGACCGGCGAAGATCCCCGGTTCATCTGCCGCAGACTGATCCTTTCGGCCTCCGAGGATGTGGGCCTTGGCGACCCGATGGCCATGCCTCTGGCCGTGGCCTGCGAGCAGGCCGTGGAGCGAGTGGGCATGCCCGAGGGCTGGATTCCCATGGCCGAAACGGCCGTGTACCTGGCCCTGGCGCCCAAGAGCAATTCCACCTACGCGGGCTATCTTTCGGCCCAGAAGGAAATCCGTGCCAGCGGCCCCAAACCCGTGCCCCTGTATCTGCGCAACGCTTCCACCAGCCTGCAACGGGAATGGGGATTCGGGCAGGGGTACAAATATCCCCACGCCTACCCCGAAGCCTGGGTGGAGCAGGACTATCTGCCCCCGGAACTCAAAGGCCGGGTTTTCTACCAGCCCAAAAGCCTGGGGCACGAAGAGCGGCTGACCATGTGGCTGCGCCGGACCAGGGGAGCCCGTGTAAAGCCGAAAGGCAGAGACCGGGACTGGAACGACTGAATGCACTCGGCCATGAACGCTTCGCCCGCCGCCGACACATCCGGCAAACGGGGCGAAATACTTTCCGGGCGCTGAGGACCCGAACACGGGGAACACTACGGCAGATCAGGACTTCAGGTCATCCATGTGCGGGAGAAGACTTTTGGGCGCTTCGGACTCGTAGCGGAAGGTGTGGCTGAACGGCGTCATGACCTGCATGGCCTGCTCCAGGGTCGCGCCCTCGTCCATGAGCTTTTGGATCTTGCCCCGCTCTTTCCACATGTCGCCCAGCGGATCGTGTTCCTTGTTGCGGATGGGTTTCACCACCTTTTCCCAATCGTACGGGTCGGCCTTCTCCTTCAGCACGATCTCCCAGTACTCCCCTTCCTTCCTGGCCCGGTCCGGACGCGCGGACGCGGCTTCGTCCAGAATTTCCGAAAATCTGGGCACATCCTCATCCCACAGGGCGATGACCGCCTCGGGCTTCTTGATGGCCTCGCCTGTCCGGCACCGGTATACGAGATATGAACGGGACATGATTTCTCCATGTGGTTTGTGTTTCGCAGCTCAAAGCCCGCGGCCGTCTACAGCCCCATGCGCACAAGCGCCATGGACACCGCCGGACGGCTGTAGTCCGCGCGCGTGACCCGGCCCCGGCTCAAAATGCCGATGATGCCCTGACCGTACCCGATGCGCGGGTCTTCGGTCAGGCCCGCCCGCCGCACGGCCGGGTCCAGTTCCATGCCTTCTTTCACAACCAGCCGGGACACCTCGTCCGGCAGTTCGAAGGCGGGGCCAAGCCCCAGAAACATTTCCTCTCCGTTGAAAATGGCGCAGGCCGTCAGGTTCATGTATCCCGTGCGGGTCAGGGGCACGGGCACAAGCCCCGATTCCAGAGCCACGGCCAGATCACAGGACAGGGCAAAGGCGGCGCGGGCACGGTTCATGGCTCCGCCCAGAGTCTGTTCGAGGCCCACGGGCTGGTCGGGCACTCCGGAATCCACGGCCACAGGCGCAAAATCGGCTCCGGGAAAACGCGCTTCCATGACATCCCGGATGGCCGCCAGCTTGACCGGGTTTTTCGATCCCACGTTGATGCGCATGCGCATGTCAGTCCGCCCGGATATCGGTTTCCGCTCAAAAAGTGATGATCTGAAAGCCCGCGTCCATATACTCCCGCATGGACGGATGCCCGTGCATGTCCCCGATCAGGGGAATGCCCGCCTGTTCCGCATGCGCCGCCGCGCCCAGCTTGGACGCACAGGCCCGGCAGAGGCCATCGAGGAGTCCGGCCTGACGGACCTGGATAAAAAGCCGATGCAGCGGATGCCCGGGCTCCATCAACGGTTCCGCCAGGCTGACCGAAGCGCCTTCCATGACCACCCGCACCTCCCGGCCGCATCCATGCATGTCCAGAGCATTGAGCAAAACGTGAACAAAGCACATGGGATCGCCGTTGAAGACAAAAAATACCGTTTTCACGCCGCCTCCTAAAATCTGCGGATCAGAACCACGCCGACCAGCAGCAGAACCGCGCCCAGAATGCGCCACGGACTGACCGGCTGCACCGCCACGCCCAGCCAACCATAGTGGTCCATGGCCAGGGACAGGCCCATCTGCCCGGCCACCAGAAGAGCCATGACATTGGCCGCGCCCAGACGGGGAATGGCCACGAGGGTCATGCTGACGAAAAATGCGCCCATGAGTCCCGCCGTCCAGACCCACCAGGGCAGATCGGCCAGCACCTTGACCGGCGGCCAGGGCGTGCGCTGGAAGACCACGAGCAGCCACAAAACCAGGGTCCCCACGAGAAAGGAGAAAAATGCGGAAATATACGGGCTGCGCACCGTCTGCGCCACCACCGCGTTGACCGCAGGCTGGACAGGCATGAGACATCCGGCCAGCAGCGTCAAGGCAAGTATCAGCCAGTCCATTCTTCCTCCCGCCGGCATGGGCCGGATTTCCGGATTTCATCGGGAAAGATTGCCCCGCACAGGGGCGTCTGATACGAAAAGGGCCGCCGCTGATCAAGAAACATCCCGCAAAACAACGGAATCATCCATGCTCGGTCTCCTCCGCTCCCGCCGCAGCGTCCGTCATTACACGGAACAGGAAATCTCTCCCGAAACCCTGGACATACTGAAGGAGGCCTTACTCCGCTCGCCTTCTTCGCGCGGCCTCGATCCGTGGGAGTTTCTTTTCGTCACGGACAAGGCTCTGCTCCGGGAGCTGGCCGAAGCCAAGGCCCACGGGGCGGCCTTCCTGCAGGATGCAGCCCTGGGCGTGGCCGTACTCGGCGATGAAAACACAGCCGACACCTGGATCGAAGACTGCTCCATCGCGGCCATCATTCTCCAGCTGACCTGCGAGAGTCTGGGGCTTGGCAGCTGCTGGGTGCAGATCCGTCTGCGGGAAGACGCCTTCGGCGCATCCGCCGAAACCCGGGTGCGGCAGATCCTGAACATCCCGGAGCATTTGCACGTGGAAGCCGTCATCGGTATCGGCCACCCGGCCCGGAAACCCGAACCCCATCCGCGCCAGAATCTGAAGGACGGGAAAATCCGCTTCAACACCTACGCATGACCCGCTCCCGCCGCCACGAGGAATACCGCTTCTGTCCAGCCTGCGGCGGCGCCCTCGCGGCCCGGACCGAAACCCCGCATCCGCGCTGTTCCCATTGCGGCCATGTGGTCTATCTCGATCCCAAAACCGTGGCCTGCGTCATTGTGGACATCGGCGGCAAAATCCTGCTCATGCGCCGCAAACGTCCGAGTGATGCCGGGCGCTGGCTGCTGCCGGGCGGTTACGTGAACCGGGGCGAACCCGTGGAACGGGCCGCCGTGCGGGAAATCCGGGAAGAGACGGGGCTTTCGGTGGAGCTCAATGCCCTGGTGAGCGTGTTTTCCTATACGGACTGGCCGCCGGTGGTCATCGTGTACAGCGCCCGGCTTGAGCGGGCTAACCCCGTTCCCGGAGAAGAAGCCGAAGCCCTCACTCTGTTCGGCCCGGACGAAATTCCCTGGGATGGGCTGGCCTTTCCGAGCACCCGCGACGCCCTGCGGACGTACCTGGCGGGCCTTGCCAACCCCGCATCCCGGCTTTACACAAACCGCCCAACACGCACCCAACAAGGACAATTCATGGAAACGCCATCCAATTTTCTGCGCGCCATCATCGAAGAGGATCTGGCCCACAACAGAAACGAGGGCCGGGTCGTCACCCGCTTTCCGCCGGAGCCCAACGGCTTTCTGCACATCGGGCACGCCAAGTCCATCTGCCTCAATTTCGGTCTGGCCAGGGATTACGGCGGACGCTGCCATCTGCGCTTCGACGACACCAACCCCGGCAAGGAAGACCCGGTCTACGTGGAATCCATCAAGGAGGATGTACATTGGCTGGGCTTCGACTGGGGCTCCCATCTCCATCATGCCTCGGACTACTTCGAGCGCCTGTACGGCTTCGCCGTGGAGCTGATCCGTCAGGGCAAAGCCTATGTCTGCTCCCTGCCGCCGGAAGAAATGCGCCGCTACCGGGGCACCCTGACCGAGCCCGGCGTGAACAGCCCCTACCGCGACCGCCCGGTGGAAGAGAATCTCGATCTTTTCGCCCGCATGCGGGCCGGAGAATTCCCCGAAGGCGCGCACGTCCTGCGGGCCAAAATCGACATGGCCTCACCCAACATGAACATGCGCGACCCGGCCCTGTACCGCATTCTCCACCAGGAGCATCAGAACACGGGCTCGAACTGGTGCATCTACCCCATGTACGACTTCGCCCACGGCCTGTCCGACGCTCTGGAACACATCACCCACTCCATCTGCACCCTGGAATTCGCCGATCACCGGCCCTTGTACGACTGGATTCTGGACCAGCTCGACGTACCGGCCCGGCCCCGGCAGTACGAGTTCAATCGTCTGAACATCAATTACACCGTGACCAGCAAGCGCAAGCTGAAACAGCTGGTGGATGAAAGGCTGGTCTCTGGCTGGGACGACCCGCGCATGCCCACCATTTCGGGAATGCGCCGCAGGGGCTTTCCGCCCGCCGCCCTGCGCGACTTCTGCGAACGCATCGGAGTCAGCCGTTCGGACAGCTGCGTGGACATGAGCCTGCTGGAAAACTGCGTGCGCGAAGAACTGGACGCCGCAGCCCCGCGAGCCATGGCCGTGCTGCGCCCGCTGCGGGTCGTCATCGAGAACTACCCCGAAGACAGGGAGGAATTCTTCGATCTGCCGAACCACCCGAAAAACCCGGACATGGGCGGCCGCAAGGCGGGTTTTTCGCGGGAAATTTTCATTGAACGCGACGATTTCATGGAAAGCCCGTGTCCCAAATTCTTCCGGCTGGCTCCGGGACGGGAAGTACGGCTGCGCGGCGCGTACCTGATCACCTGCACGGGAGTACGTAAAGGCCCGGATGGAGAAATCGAAGCGGTCATCTGCTCCTACGATCCGCAGACGCGCGGCGGCGACGCTCCCGACGGCCGCAAGGTCAAGGGCACCCTGCACTGGGTCGGCGCGCGGCATGGCAGGCGAGCCGAAATCCGCCTCTACGACCGCCTGTTCATGGCCGAAACTCCGGGCAAAGACGCGGACTTTCTGACCCAGATCAATCCGCACTCCCTGGTCACTCTTACAGACTGCGTGGTGGAGGAAAGCCTTACCCGCGCCGCGCCCGAAGACCGCTTCCAGTTCGAGCGCCAGGGTTATTTCTGCGCGGACCGCTTCGAGCACACGCCGGAAAAACCGGTTTTCAACCGCACGGTCGGCCTGCGCGACTCCTGGAGCAAGGCCACGGCGTAGAGCGGGCTGCAGAAAACGCCCGCATCAGCCACTTCCGGGTGCTTCCCCGGGTGCGCAACGCAGCCAGGGGCAGAAGGCGAGGGTCTGGCTGGTGAACTCCCCGCTCTCTTTCTCGTGCAGAAAAAGAGGCGGAAGAACTCTCAAGCCGGCCCCGCCATTTTTCACGGCCCGGACCAGCACCAGCCGGGCGGGCCGCCCCGGACGGGGATGGATGAAAAGTATTTCTCTGGGCCGCAGCCGCGCGGCACAAAGACCCGCCAGCAGATCGTCCGCCCGTTCGGCCAGATAAATGAAGGCGCACGGTCTTTTGTTTTTCACGAAAAACGCGCTGGCCCGGAGAAAATCCTCCAGACCGGCATGGGTTTCAAAGCGGGCCGGATTTCTGGACGCCCGCACGCACATGCGCCCCGCCCCTTCCCTCCGGTAAGGCGGGTTGCAGACCACCATGTCGGCGCATTCCGCCCGCAGGCCGCCGGGTGCGGCCACATCGGCCAAAAAGGGCATGAAACGCTCCTCAAGGCCGAGCCGCCGGGCATTTTCCCTGGCGTGGACGAGAATTTCCGCATCCCGGTCCAGCCCCGCCACATGTATCGCCGGGCATCCCATCGCGAGGGCCAGACCCACCACGCCGCAGCCCGCGCCCAGATCGAGGACCAGACCGCCCGCTCCTCTCCTCCCGGCAAAGGCCGCAAGAAGAAGCGCGTCCACGGAAAAACGGAACCCGGCTTCGGGCTGGCTCAGGCCGCGCGGAAAAAAACGCCGGGCCTCCTTCACGGAAAGCCCGGCAGTCTGTGCGAACTCCATCGTCAACGTCATCCCGCCATTTGATTTCTTTCAACCACCCGGCCCGTGCGGCAGGCGCCTCCGGGCTCCGGCGGGCGCTCCCGCCTACTTCAGCACGGACCGCAGGCGCTCCATGGCCTCCTGCACGTTCTCCAGACTGTTGAAGGCCGAAATGCGGATAAATCCTTCTCCGCACGCGCCGAACCCGGCCCCCGGCGTGCAGACCACGGCCGCCTCGCGCAGCAGCATGTCGAAGAATTCCCACGACCCCATCTTGCCGTCGATCCAGACATACGGGGAGTTCTCCCCGCCCACGCAGTCGTAGCCCAGACTGGTCATTTCCCGGCGGATAATGGCCGCATTGCTCAGATAATGATCCACAAGGGCCGCGGTCTGGGCCCGTCCCTCGGGTGAATACACGGCAGCCGCGGCCTTCTGCACCGGATAGGACACGCCGTTGGTCTTGGTGCTCTGGCGGCGGTTCCACAGGGCGTGCAGGCTGTGGCCGTTTCCCGCGCTGTCGTACGCCACACAGGTTTTGGGCACGGCCACGAACGCCAGACGCGTGCCGGTGAACCCGGCGGTTTTGGACAGGGAGCGGAACTCGATGGCCACTTCCCGCGCTCCTTCTATTTCATAGATGGTTCTGGGCAGCGACGGATCGCGGATGAAAGACTCGTAAGCCGCATCGTACAGGATGAGGGCCTTGTGCTTGCGGGCGTAGTCCACCCATTTTCCGAGCTGTTCCCTTGTGATGGTCGCGCCCGTGGGATTGTTGGGATAGCACAGGTAAATCAGGTCCACGGGTTCCTTCGGCAGGTCCGGGATGAACCCGTTGGCTCTGGTGCCCTCCAGATAGACCAGACTCTCATAGCGGCCGCCCGCATTGTTCCCGGTACGCCCGGCCATGACGTTGGTATCCACATACACGGGATAGACCGGATCGGGCACGGCCACGCGGATGTCTCCGGCAAAAAGCTCTTGGATGTTGCCTGTGTCGCACTTGGCTCCGTCGCTGATGAAGATCTCGTCCGGCGCGATGTCCGCCCCACGGGACTGGAAATCCTCCCGCGCGATGAGTTCACGCAGAAATCCGTAGCCCTGTTCCGGACCGTAACCGTGGAAGGTAGACGCGCTGGCCATCTCGTCCACTCCTTCGTGGAAGGCCCTGATCACGGCGGGCGACAGGGGCTCGGTCACATCTCCGATGCCCATGCGGATGATCTTCCTGTCCGGGTTTTCCTTCTGAAAGTCGGCCACCCGGCGGGCAATATCTGAAAAAAGGTAGGAAGCCTTGAGTTTCAGGTAATTCTCGTTGACGCGAA
The DNA here is from genome assembly GCF_001553625.1 of Desulfomicrobium orale DSM 12838. Taxonomy (GTDB): domain Bacteria; phylum Desulfobacterota; class Desulfovibrionia; order Desulfovibrionales; family Desulfomicrobiaceae; genus Desulfomicrobium; species Desulfomicrobium orale. Next base: position 2,088,373 of record NZ_CP014230.1, on the reverse strand, counting down.
TCATGACATCCTCGGTTGTTCGTTTGCGGAAAAAAATTTCGTACCGGCAAAAAGACCCCGCTTCAAGAGGAGCGGCGGAGCCTGCGGCCCAGAGCGGCGGTCAGCAGGCGGGCCTGTCCGTCGCGCACGAGAAGGCCCAGTCCCATATACGCACCAGCCCAGAGAGGAATGAGAAGCAGGCTCACGCGGCCAAGTTCCGCACTGGCCCGGCATCCGGCCAAAAGACCCGCGCTCAGGAGCAGGCACAGCGGCAGGTCACGCCCCGGTCTGAACCATGACCCGCAGTGCCGCCGCAGCAAAACGCCCAGCAGCAGCACGTTGATCCAGGCCGAAACGGACGACGCCAGAGCCAGCCCCACATGCCCCAGAACCTGCATGCCGATCCCGCCCATGAGCACATAGGCCAGCAGGCAGACCACGGCCACGCGGACCGGCGTTTTGGTGTCGCCCAGAGCGTAATAGGCCGAAGCCAGAGAGCGCACGCAGGAAAAGGCAGGCAGGCCGGGCACATAGCCCAAAAGCGCCAAGGCCGTTCCGTGCACCGCCGCGCCGGAAAACTCCCCCCTCCCGAACAGGACATCCACCAGCGGCCCGGCCAGACCGGCCAGACCGGCAGCGGCAGGCAGATTGATGAACAGGATCAGGTTCAGGGCCGAGGAAAGGGCTTGGCCGAACTCCGGCCGCTGATCTTCTCCGGCCAGGGAGGACAGGGCGGGCAGTGCGGCCACGCCCACGGCCACGCCGAATACGCCCAGAGGAAACTGGAAAAGCCGGTCCGCGTAGTACAGATAGGAAACGGATCCTTCCGGCAGGAAAGAGGCCATGCCCGTACCGATCAGGACATTGAGCTGATACACGGCCGAACCCAGAATGGTGGGCAGCATGAGCAGGCCTATACGGCGTACGCCGGGCCCCGCCGGACGGACCGGGCCGACCCAGGAAAAGCCCTTCTGCCGCAACACCGGCTGTTGCAGCAGCCATTGCCCGAGCCCCGCCGCGAGTACGCCCCAGGCCAGCCATACGGCTACGTTGCCGTCCTGCCAGATGGCCAGCAGGCTGGCCGAAATGAGCGCGATGTTCAGCACGCACGGCGCCAAGGCGGGCAGAAGAAAATGCCCCATGCTGTTCAGAACGCCCATGCACAGGGCCACGGCCGAGATGAACAGGATATAGGGGAAGCAGATGCGGATCAGATGAGCCGTGAGCCCGAACATCTCCGGCCGCTTGGCGGCAAATCCCGAAGCGATGAGCATGGTCACGGTCTGGGGAAAAAAGACCACCAGCAGGGTCAGACCGCCGAGAATGACCAGCAGCCAGAACTGGATGGACCGGGCCAGGGTGAAGGCGGCCTGATCCCCGTCCTCCTTCCGGACGCGCACAAAGGTGGGCACGAAGGCCATGGTCATGGAGCCTTCGGCGAAAAGGCTCCGAAGCAGATTGGGCACGCGGAAAGCCACAAAAAAGGCGTCGGCCAGAACGGACGCGCCCAGAGCGTAGGCCATGATCAGATCCCGGACCAGACCGAGCAGGCGGCTTAAAAGCGTGGCGGCGGAAACGATGGAGGCGTTGCGGGCGATGGAGGTCTGGGTGCTCACGGATGTCGGAAAGGTTGCGGTTTTACGGAGCGCTGTCCCGCACTCCGCCGGAGTCGATCCGGATCAACTATCCGGCCTCTTCTCCATGCGCAACCGCGCAAAAGCAAAGGAAAAGCGGATATGCGGGCAAATAGGAATGAAGCATGCCGGGCGGCCGCATATACGTTCAGCCGCATCCGTCATCCCTGGAGCAGAGTCTCCAGAGCCATGTCCGCCCGTTCGGGTTCCCGCGCAAAAATACCGGCACACAAATCCCTGAATTGTTTCTCCGCCGTACCATCCACCGGAAGATCGGGAAAAAACGGCACCCCGCAGTCTTCAAACTCGATGGGGCTGAACGCCAAATCCTCGTCAAGGGACACGGTTCCTTCCCCGCCTCCGGTGACGGATTCTTTATGTACCTGATTCTGATTCATGCGCTTGGCAAACCCCAGGGATTCCGAAGGCCGGTTGAACTCGTTGAGCCGGACGATGCGTTCGTTGACGGCCTCGCAATGCCGCCGCACCTGATCGTAGTGGACGCTGACCAGCTTGCGGCCGGGATACAGGGGATCGGCATACGGCGCGCCATGCATGTAGGCGTCGATCATTCCGGACAGTTCGGTATACAGGCGCCAAGCCGTTTTGACGAAAAGCCCTCTTCTGGTGAAGCTCCTCAGGCGCGGCAGGACAAGGCGGCTTCCCTCCGGGACATCTTCGGCAGTCAGCCCCGCGCACAGCCCTTCCGGTAGCCCAGCGCTTCCTTCCGGGCCGAGCAGAAAAAACAGCCCGCCGATCCAGAGCCGTATCTTTTCCGCCCGAACCCGGAGTTCGGCCACCCGGGACTGAAACAGAGCGATCTCCTCCTCCACTTCCTTGCGGGCGCCGAAAAATACGTCGGCCGCTTCACGCAGGGTTTCCCGCACCAGAGCGTCGCCCCATTCATCCATAATGCCCATGATCCCTCCGATATCCCGGATATGCGGCCGAAGACACCTTGAGATCTTTTTATCTCCGGGAATCCGGAACTGACAAGCCCGTTCAGGTCTCCCGTTGACAGGTCAAACCGGTGGTTATAGTTCTTTGTGAAATTTTTTACAGGAGGTTTCGCCTTGAATATTCTCATTTTCGGACCCAACGGCAGCGGCAAGGGCACCCAGGGCTCCCTGGCGAAGAAAAAATACGACCTGGATCATATCGAATCCGGAGCGATCTTTCGCAAGCACATCGGCGGCGGCACGGAACTGGGAAAAAAAGCCAAGGAATATATCGATCGCGGCGAACTTGTGCCGGACGACATCACCATTCCCATGGTGCTGGATGTGCTCAAGAACACGGGTCCCAATGGCTGGCTGCTGGACGGTTTTCCCCGGTCCATCGTGCAGGCCCAGAAGCTGTGGGAAGCCTTGCAGGCCGACGGAGTAAAGCTCAACTACGTCATCGAAATCCTTCTGCCGCGCGAAGTGGCCAAGAACCGCATCATGGGCCGCCGCCTCTGTAAGAACGACAACAATCACCCCAACAATATTTTCATCGACGCCATCAAGCCCAGCGGCGAAAAATGCCGGGTCTGCGGCGGCGAGCTGTCCTCCCGCGCCGACGATCAGGACGAGGCCGCCATCGATAAGCGTCACGACATCTACTACGACACCAAGACCGGTACCCTGGCCGCCTCCTATTATTTCAAGAATCTCGCGGACACGGCCGGGTTCAAATACATTGAGCTGGACGGAGAAGGCTCCATCGACGACATCAAAAACACGCTCATGGCCCAGTTGAAATAACCGGATACACCGGGGCGGTCTTTCGACGGAATCCGCCCCGGCCTGACCAAACCCCGCACTCCTTCATGACCCTGCGCATCGGAAAAATAGACTACCTGAATATCTGGCATGTCTTTCACCTTCTTGAGCAAAGTTGTCCGGAAGGACCGGATTTTCACTACCAGCCGGGGCATCCCAGCGAACTGAACCGGGCTCTGGACTCCGGGCTTCTGGATGTCTCGCCCTCGTCGTCCTTTGAGTATCTCCTGCACGCCGAGAAATACCAGCTTCTGCCCGGAGCCTCCATCAGCGCGGAGCGGGAAGTCCAGAGCGTGCTGTTTCTTTCGCCCGCCCCTCTGAACGAACTTCCCGCATGGCTGGAGAAAAATCCCGGTCCCATCCGCCTGACCGGCGCCTCGGCCACGTCCTCGGCCTTGCTGCGCGTGCTCTGGAGCCAGCGCTGGGAGCTGCCGCCCGTTTCATGGTCGGAAGTACCGCCAGGAGCCGGACTGGACACGGGCCGCCCGTTTCTGGAAATCGGCAATGCGGCCCTGCGCCATTTCATTCTGCCTCCGCCCGGATACCACATCTACGATCTGGCTTCGGAATGGACCGCGTGGACCGGCCTGCCCTTTGTCTTCGCCGTATGGATCGTACGCCGGGCGTTGAACGATACTGCCGCGGCCCTGCTGGAGCGCTTAAACAGACATATCTCCCGCATCACCGCGTCTCTTCCGGAGCACTTTGACACCCTGTCCAGGCAGCCGTACCGCCCGGACTGGCTGCCCGCTCCAAGCCTGATACGTTACTGGCAGGCCATGAGCTACGGCCTGGGGGCACGGGAACAGGCGGCACTCCTTCTTTTCGGCGAATGCTGCACGCGCCAGGGTCTGCTGCCCGGCGCTCCGGGCCTGACATGGTTCGGCAGACAATGATCCGGCTTTCGCGGAGGAAGAAATTGCGCCATGTGTAAAAAGCGGTGTCCATCGGATGCGCACTCCATAAACGAATCCTCTCGCAACGGCATATATATTCTCATCTAAGAATTATATTGGGAAAAGATCAAACTGATTTGTTGAAGAAAATAGATTATTTCAAAATGGAGAAAAAATAATGACTTTCATCAAACCGAATAAAATTCATAAATTTTATTTATTACTAATAATAATATTTTTATCTTCATGTAGAAACAATGAATTTAAAAATATTGATATATTAAGTGTTAAGGAAGTAGGTGAATTATTAATAATGGAATTAAAAAAAGAAAACTATAGATTTGTTGAAAATTATTTTGATCATATTGAAAAAAATGAAATATATAACAATGATGGAGTAAAAAAAATATATAGTATATATAAATATATTTATAGTAAAAATGAAGGAAATGAAAAGGAATTGCTTAAAAAATGGTGCTCTAAATCATCTCGACATATTCCATATGTTATAATTGGAAATTACTATATACATGATGGATGGAGAGATCGTGGCGATAAATATGCAAATGAGACAAGCAATGATCAATTTAGAAATTTCTATGACAAGTTAAAACTAGCAAAAGAAGCATTAGAAAAAGCCTATAATATATACAAAGAAGATATGGATATATACTGCGGGATGATGACGATATGTATATCTCTTTCCCAGAGAAAAGAATTTGAATTTTGGTACACTAAATCTCTTGATATAGATAAAACATATTTCAATATTTATCATCAGAAGTTTACGATTCTGCTTCCAAAATGGGGAGGGTCGTGGAAGGATGCATATAACTTTGCAAAGAAAATGAAGGACAACTCTCCTAAAGGGAGTAAGGCATATTGCCTATATCTAGAGCTCATACTTGAGTATCTGTATAATTCAGATAAATATAGCGATCTAAAATATTACTACGGCGATAAGACGTATACAAAAATACTTCAAGATGTAGCTGAAATTGAGAGTAGGCTTCTATCTGAGTTTCCTGGCTCAGAATTTATGATTATAAAAAGGGAACGTATAAAAGGATCATGCTATTTTATGCTTGGTGATACAGAAGAAGCTGAAAAAAGTTTTAAAAGAATTATAGAATTCGATTCTAACTATCATTGGGCATGGTATATGCTTGGACAAATTTATACGAAAAATTTAAAAAAATATAAAGACGGAATAAAATTTTATAATAAGGCAATAGAAATTTATAATGACGATATTTTATACCACTTTGAAAGAGGATATGCTGCTTACTGTGATTTTGATATTGATTTATGTATCTCAGATATGAGTATAGCATTGAAAAAGAATATAAAATATATTCCACAAATATGGATGGCTTATTTTTGCAGAGGAATATGTTTACAGCATAAAGGTAAAAATTCCGCGGCTATTGAAGATTTCACGTCTGCCATCACAGAAAACCCGGAATACCTCGAATTGTTTAAATATAGATCATGGTCATACCATGTAACAGGGCAGTTAGACAAGGCCATATCCGATCTCAGGCATATCTTGAAAAATAATCCTCAAGATAACCAGACTGTTGAACTGCTCAAGCAGTATGAATCGGAACTGCAGACTAAGAGAAAGTAATCCTGTTTTTGTATGTTGACTCAGGCCGGATGTTCATTCTGCAGGAAAAGGATGAACCATGCTCTACCGCTGGCTGCTGTGGCTCAGGAAACCAAGCAACAATCTGTGGGTCACACCCACTCTGGGCGCGCTTCTGGCCATCGTTTTCGCACTGGCCGCGTCGCTGGGCACACATTACCTCGAAGAAGAAATCTTCCCTCCCATTGACCGGGAAACACTGGCCAGTCTGCTCGATGTCCTGGCTTCGAGCATGCTGGCCGTGAGCACGTTTTCCCTGTCCATCATGGTGTCGGCCTTTGCCTCCGCGTCAAGCAGCGCCACGCCCCGCGCCACGGAGCTGGTCATGGGCGACGACAACACGCGCCTGGCCATCGCCAGTTTCATCTCGGCCTTCATCTACGCCATCATTGCCAGGGTCGCTCTGGATATAGGCTACTACGGCGCAAACGGACGTTTCATTCTTTTCATCAGCACCACCCTGGTACTCGCCTATCTGGTTTTTGTGTTGATCCGGTGGGTGCATACCCTCTCCCGCCTGGGGCGCATGGCCAACACACTGGATAAAATTTACCAGACCGCATCCAGAGCCATGCTTCAGTATCGTCAACATCCCGCCATGGACGCACTCCAGATCCCTCCGGACCTGAATCCGGATCAGGAAATAGTGGTGCTAAAAAGTGGTTTCCTGACGCACATCAACATTCCTCCCATTCAAAAATGGGCCGAGGACAACCACGCGCATGTACACATTCTGGCCCGGCCCGGGGATTATCTGCTGCCCGGTCAACCGATGCTGCGGCTGTTCTGGGACCACGCTCTGGCCGATGACCAGCGGCCCGATGCCGAGCCGCTGCACACCCATCTGGTGCAGGCGAACGAACGGAGCTTCGATCAGGACCCGCGCTTCGGCATGATCGTGCTGAGCGAAGTGGCCCAGCGCGCCCTGTCCCCGGCCGTCAACGATCCGGGAACGGCCTTCAATGTCCTGGCCCTGATGACCGCATTACTGCTGGACCATACGGAGGAGGCCGACGGGGAAAAAGAGCCCGTTTACGACCGCGTCAGTCTGATTCCCCTCAAGGAGGCCGATCTGGTCACTCAGGCCATGGACCCCATCGCCCGTGACGGCGCGGGAAACATTGAAATCGCTCTGCGCCTGCAGAAAATTCTGTCGGCCATCAACACCCACGCCCCGGAAATGGCCGTGCGGACGGCGGCCGCCCATCAGGCGCGGCTGGCTTATGTCCGCGCCCGAAACGCCCTGCCCTGCGAGGAAGACCGGCTGCTGCTGCAGATGCAACGCGCGCGCTATTTCGGGGATGACCTGCCGGAGCACCTGGAGGACAGCAGCCTGACCGCACGCTGAGATCAAAAGGACGCACACTCCCATCCAGCCGGCAATCCTCACCGTATATTCTTTCTTGCGCGCCGGCTGCCGCGAATATAAGCGTCGAGCTTCGCATCCGGCCTGTCTGTCACGCCAAATCTTCAGGCCACAACGGCCCGTTACACGGTCAGGCCCTCCAGAGACGCTTCATGATCAGATACCTGATTTTTCTCTTGCTGCTCGCGGGATGTCATCCATTCGCGCCCGCCCCTGTCCAAAGACCCGTGCTTCCGGAGACGTTTCCCTCCGGCTCGGGAGCGCGCGTGGTGGAAGACGAGTGGTGGAAGGATTTCAACAGCTCCGCCCTGAACGGCCTCATGGACGAGGCCCTGACCTCGGCCCCGGCCATCCGCATCGCCCTGGCCCGGCTGGATCAGGCCGAAGCTGCGGCGGCCAAGGCCGGCAGCGTGCTGTGGGCTCAGTCGGAACTGAATGCCGAGGCCGCCAGGTCATGGACGCGCGCCGATGACCGGTCCGCGACGGCCAGACAGTACGGTCTGGGGCTTGCCGCCAGCTATGAGCTGGACTTGTGGGGGAGGGTCAGCGCCCTGCGCCAGGCCGGGACGCTCGCTTTTGAAGCCGGTCTCGAAGACGCGCGCATCTCCTCCATGACGCTGGCCGGGGAACTGGCCGAAGCATGGATCAATCTGTGTTCGGTTCGGAAGCAGATCGGGATTTTGCACCAGCAGCAGAAAACCAACGCGGAAATCCTGTCCATCCTGGAAATCCGCTTCACCAGCTCCCTGGCCTCCGCCCTGGATATTTTTCAGCAGCGGGAAGCCATGGCCCAGATCGAGGCCGGGGTTCCGCCGCTTCTGGCCGAGACCGTCCGTCTGGAAAACAGAATCAATCTGCTGGCCGGAAAGCTGCCGGGCACGCCCGTTCCGCCAGCCGGTGAACTGCCCTCTCCCCTGCCTCTCCCGGAAGCCGGCCTGCCCGCCGATCTGCTGGAGAACCGGCCGGATATCCGCGCCAGCCGCCTGCGTCTGGAAGAAGCGGGCTGGAATCTGGCCGCGGCGAAGGCCGACCGCCTGCCCGCCCTGCGCCTGACCGGCAGATTCAGTCACGAAGCGGCGGAAGTGGAACGGATTTTCGACAACTGGGCGGCCAATATCGCGGCGGCCCTGACCGCCCCCCTTCTGGATGGAGGACGGCGTGCGGCCGAAGTCCGCCGTCAGGACGCCGTGCGCCGCGAACGGCTGACCGACTACGAAAACACTGTGCTGACCGCTCTGGCCGAAACGGACTCGGGCCTGAGCGCCGTCCGGAAACAGCAGGAGCATCTGGCCGCACTGGACATCCAGATGGACCTTTCCGCCCGGGCCCTGCAAAACGCCCGCTGGCGATATCAAAACGGCCTTCTGCCCTACAATACGGTGCTGGATCAGCGGCTGCGGCTGCAACAGCTGGAGCGCGCCCGCGTCCAGCAGCAGGCCGCGCTCCTGATCATGCAGGCCGGCCTGTGCCGGTCCCTGGGCAAAGGCTGGCGCACCCATTTTTCTTTTCCGCAGACAGGAACCACTCCATGAGTATTGCCGATCACGAACAGCCCGAACCTCTGTCCCGGCGGATGAAGCTCCTGACCGCGCTTCTCTGCCTGCTCGTGCTGGGCGCGGGCGCGGCCCTCGCCGCCTATTTTCTGGCCACCCGGCCCACTCCGCCGCAACGCCCTCCTGTTCCGCTTTCCCCTCTGGTCGAAGCCATGCCGGTCCGGTCCGGCCCGGCACACATCGTCATCCACGCCATGGGCACGGTTGTCCCGGCCCGCGAGACCAGCATCAGGGCCGAAGTGCCCGGAACCGTCCGGCAAATGTCCGCAGACTTCGAGCCCGGCGGGGTCGTTGCCGCCGGAAAATCTCTCCTGCGGCTGGAAACCGAGGATTTTCAGCTGGCCGCGCTGACCCGGAAGGCGGCGCTGGAGCAGGCGAAGGCCGATCTGGCCCTGGAACGCGGCTATCAGGAAGTGGCCCGGCACGAATGGGAAATACTGTCCCGCGAAGGGCAGGCCACGGGCAGTCCGGATCTGGCCCTGCGCAAGCCCCAGCTGGCCCAGGCCCGGGCCAGGCTTCTCCAGGCCGAAGCAGGCCTCGCCCAGGCCGAACTGGATTTGCGCCGGACCACGGTCACCGCGCCTTTCACGGCGTTGGTACTGGAAAAAAACGTGAACCTGGGGGCGCATGTTTCCACGCAGGAAACTCTGGGAAAACTGGTGGATGTCAGCCAGTACTGGGTGGAAGCGTCCGTGCCCGTGGATCAGTTGCTCTGGATCGCCCTGCCCGGAAAGGACCGGCCCGGATCCGCGGCGGACATTCTCGCCCCGGACGGAAGTTCCCGCGCCCGGGGCCGGGTGCTGCGCCTGCTGGGCGATTTGGAAAACCAGGGCCGCATGGCCCGGATTCTGGTGTCCGTGCCCAGCCCTCTTGATGTCCGCCCCACCCCCGTTCTTCTTGGCGAGTATGTACGTCTGGCCATTCGGGGTGCGCGCCTGGACGGCGTCATCCGGCTGCCCAGAGCCGCCCTGCATGACGGGGACACCGTATGGACCGTACGCGACGGACTGCTGGACATCCGGCAGGTCACAGTGGCCTGGCGCGACCGCGAAAGCGTTCTTGTCAGCGGCGGCCTTTCTTCCGGCGACATGGTGGTCACCAGCGACATCCCTGCGCCCATCGCCGGCATGTCCGTCACCCTGAGCGGACAGTCTCCATCGGAGCCCTAGATGACGCGCATCAACCAGCGTGGCCCCATCGCCTGGATGGCCAACAATCCCGTGGCCGCCAACCTGCTCATGATGGCCTGTCTTCTGGGCGGCCTGATCGTCGCCCCGCACATCAAGCAGGAATTTCTGCCGGAGCCTTCCTCCGAGATCGTGACCGTAAGCGTAGCCTACCCCGGCGCCAGCCCCGAGGAGGTCGAACAGGGTATCGTACTGGCTATCGAGGAACGCGTGGCCGGGCTGGACGGCGTAAAGGAAGTTCTCTCCTCGTCGGCGGAAAATTCCGGCCTGGTCACGGTGAAAGCCCTTTCCGGCACGGATATCCAGCGCCTGGCCCAGGACATCAAAAGCGAGGTGGACCGCATCACCTCGTTCCCGAAAGAGGCGGAAACCCCCAAGGTGACCGTGAGCTCCAGACGGCTGCAAACGGTTTTTCTCACTCTGTACGGCGATGTGAACGAGATCGCCCTGCGCAGCCTGGCCGAAACGGTGCGCGACGAACTGCTTCAGGATCCGGAGATAACGCAGATCAATCTGGACGGCATACGCGATCTGGAAATCAGCGTGGAGATATCCCAGGAGCGCCTCAGGGCCCACGGTCTGACCCTGGATGAAGTCGCCGACATCATCGGCAAATCCGCGCTGGAACTGCCCGGCGGCAGCATGAAGACCACCCAGGGCGAGATTCTGGTTAGGGTCAGGGACCGCCGGGAATTGGGAGTGGAGTTCGCCAAACTGCCCGTCATCACCACACCCGAGGGTTCCGTCGTTCGTCTGGAGGATCTGGGTACCGTCACCGACGGTTTCGCCGAGGCGGATATCATGGCCCGCTACAACGGCCAGCCGGCCGTCCTGCTTGATGTGTACAGCGTGGGTGACCAGACGCCCGTTTCCGTGTCCACGGCCGTCGCCGGCCATCTAGACCGCCTGAACCAGATGCTGCCACCGGGCGTGCGTCTGGCCAAAACCTTCGATCTGTCCGACATGTTCCGCCAGCGCATGGACCTGCTCATCAAAAACGGCATCATCGGCCTGCTGCTGGTTTTCGGCCTGCTGACTCTTTTTCTGGAGATACGGCTGGCCTTCTGGGTCAGCATGGGCATCCCCGTGTCCATTCTGGGCTCGTTTCTGTTCCTGCCCGCCGCGGACGTGTCCATCAACATGATCTCCATGTTCGCCTTCATCGTCACTTTGGGCATCGTGGTGGACGACGCCATCGTGGTCGGCGAAAACGTGTACCAATACAGGGAGCAGGGTCTGCCACCCCTCAAGGCGGCTATCGCCGGAGCGCGGGAAATGGTCACTCCCGTGACCTTCGCCGTTCTGACCAACATGGTGGCTTTCGCTCCCATGTTTTTCGTTCCCGGCTCTCTGGGGCGGTTTTTCAGCATCATACCCATCATCGTGATCAGCGTGTTTCTCATATCCCTTACGGAAGTGCTGTTCGTGCTGCCCTCCCATCTGGGACATCAGAAAGCCCGCACCATCTCGTGGCTCGCCCCTCTCCAGAGGCTGCAGGGCCGGTTCAGCGCGGGCTTCATGCGCATGGTCGATGAAATCTTTTCGCCCCTTCTGGCCTGGACCATCCGGCTGCGCTATCTGACCCTCGCCGCGGCGGTAGCCGGACTGGGCATCACCGCCGGGTATGTCGGCAGCGGCAGGATGGGCTTCGATGTATCACCCAGCGTGGAATCCGACTATGCCTACGCCGCTCTGGAGCTGCCTTTCGGTTCGCCGCTGGAGCGCACCGAGGCCGTGCTGGAACAGCTGGTCCGGGCCGCCGGGGAACTGGCGAAAGAGCTCGGCGACGACAACCTGGTGCAGGGCATCTACTCTCAGGCGGGAGACGACAGGGGCGGGCACCAGGGGTCGGTCCTAGTCTTCCTCGCTCCTCCGGAAAAACGGAGCATCTCCACGACGGAATTCACCCGCAGGTGGCGCGAGAGCGTCGGCGACATTCCGGGAGTCGATACCCTGAAATTCCAGGCTGACCGGGGCGGATCGGGCTCCGGCGCGGCCCTGACCGTGGAACTCTCCCACCGCTCCACGCAGGTGCTGGAACTGGCCGGGAAGGAGCTGGCGCAGACCCTGGGCGAATACGCGCAGACCTCGGATATCGACGACGGCGTTTCCCAGGGCAAGATGCAGTTCGACTTCAGCCTGCTGCCCCAGGGCATGAGCCTGGGCCTGACCTCCCTCGATGTGGCCCGGCAGATCCGCTCCGCCTATTACGGGGCCGAAGCCCTGCGCCAGCAGCGCGGCAGAAATGAACTCAGAGTCATGACGCGGCTGCCCTTGGACGAACGAAGCAGCGTTCACAGTATCGAAAATTTCCTGTTACGCACGCCAAAAAGAAGCTATGTGCCCCTGCGCGAAGTGGCCGAAGTCAAAATGGGACGCTCCTATACCAGCATCGAACGCCGCAAGGGCCGCCGGGTCATCTCCGTCACGGCCGACGTGACGCCGCGGTCGGAAGCCGGAACCATCCAGCAGTCCCTGACTGAGTCCGTCCTGCCCCGGCTGGTCGAACGCTTCCCCGGACTGACCTACAGCTTCGAGGGCAAACAGGCCGAAAGCGAAGAGGGAGTTTCAGCCCTGATGACGGGCCTGGGCATCGCCGTGCTGGGTATCTTTGTCCTGCTGGCCGTTCCTCTGCGCAGCTACGTGCAGCCGGTCATCATCATGACCAGCATTCCTTTCGGCATTGTCGGGGCAGTGCTCGGGCATCTGCTCATGGGATACTCGTTCAGTCTGGTTTCCCTGTTCGGCATCGTGGCCCTGTCCGGGGTGGTGGTCAACGCCTCTCTGGTGCTCATCGACTGCGCCAACAGCAAACGCCGTCTGGGACAGTCCGCCCTGACGGCCATCCATCAGGCCAGTCTCCAGCGCTTCCGCCCCATTTTGCTGACCACCGTGACCACTTTCGGCGGGCTGGCTCCCATGATCTGGGAAACGTCGAGACAGGCCCGCTTCCTCATCCCCATGGCCCTGTCCCTGGGGTTCGGCATAGTCTTCGCCACCTTCATCACTCTGGGAATAGTGCCCTCCCTGTACATGATTCTGGAAGACCTGCGCCGTTTTTTCCGGGCTCTTCTGAAGTAGCGGGTCCAGGCGGCGGACACGCCCAAGGAGAAAGATTGGTGGACGCAACGGTTTTTCGCTTCGTGGCCCGGGAGGCGGCCGGAAAAATCCGGGGCGCACGGCTGGAAAAAGTCTTCGCCCCCTTCCCCGCGTGCTGGACCTTTGACCTCGGACAGCCGGGATTTCTGGTCGTGCATGCGGGCAAACCCGATCCCTTTCTGCTCCTTTCCTCCGCGAAGCCGGAAAACCCTCTCCAGCCGGATGCGCGGGCCATGTGGCTGCGCAAGCGTCTGCGCGGACGGCGTGTGCTCGACGCCGTTTCAGACTGGCCCGGACGGCGCATGGCTCTGGCCCTGTCGCCGGGTGAGGGTTCATGGCTGATGCTGAGTCTTTCCGAGCCGCCGCAACTGACGGACAGCCTGCCGCCGGACTTCGGCCGCGAACCAGAGATTCCCGCCCTGGAAGAAATCCTGGACAATCCGGAAATCTGGAAAACCTATCCGCATGTCACCCCGCCCCTGCGCCGCCGTCTGCAGGTCATTTCCCGCGATGAAGGAGAAACGCTGCTTCAGGAATTCCGGGACGGAAGTTCCCGCACCTTTTACGCCGGAATGGACGGCGGCCGGATGTGCGTCCGGCTCTGGCCCGTGAGCGGCGGACTAGTTTTCGAGAGTGCTCTGGACGCGGCGGATTATGCCTGCACACGCACTCTGGCGGACATGATCCGGGCGCGGACAGGAGAAGACGCCGCCGCCAGCCGGGCCGGAAAACGTTTGCGCCGCGCGCTGGGCAGGCTGGAAGAAGACGAGAGGCGTCTGAAAACCATGCTTGCCGGAAGAGAACAGGCTCAATGGCTGCGGGCCGGGCTGCACGCCCTGCCCAAGGACGCCCGGCTGTCCGAGACGCTGGTGATCCTGCACGGCGGGGAAGAACGGACAGTCGCCCTGGATCCGGCCCTGACCGTGCGCGAAAACATGGACCGGCTTTTCGCCCGCGCGGCCAAAGGCGAACGCGGTCTGGCCCAGGTCGCGGCCCGCCGGAAAATGCTTCTGGACGCGCCGCTGGAAGACGACTCGCCGGTGCCCGTGACAGAAACGACCACACTGGCAGCCAAAACGGCGGTCCCCGCGCGTTTTCGGGACATCAAGGCGGCCGTATACCGCTCCTCGGACGGCTTTCTGATGTTCCGCGGCCGGAGCGCCAAGGCCAATCACCAGCTTCTGACCAGGGCGGCCAGCCCGTTCGATTACTGGCTGCACGCTCAAAACGGTCCCGGAGCCCATGTCATCGTCAAACGCGATTTTCCCGCGCAGGAAGTGCCCGAGAGCACCATCGGAGAGGCGGCGGCCCTGGCGGCCCTGGCCAGCCACCTGAAAATGGCGGGCTGCGGCGACGTGCTGCTGTGCTTGGTCAAGGATGTGCGGACCATCAAAGGCGCGGCCATGGGAATGGCCGACGTGCGCAAAGTGCTGCGCACGGTGCGCGCCGTCATCGAACCCGGACTGGAACAGAAGCTCGAAATCAAAACCTGACTTTACACGCCGCCAGCCGGGGCATAACGTACGCCGAAAACCCGTGGAGGCGCCCATGCTGACCGATCCCCATGGCCGCAACGTGAGCTACCTGCGTCTGAGCATCACGGACCGCTGCAATCTGCGATGTCTGTACTGTCGGCCCGAGGAATGGGTTTTCATCCCCCATGAGGATATTCTGACCTTCGAGGAGATGATCGAACTGGCCCAGGCCGCGCAGAGCGCCGGAGTGGAAAAGCTCCGTCTGACCGGCGGCGAGCCATTCGTCCGCAAGGGGTTCCTGTCCTTTGTGGAACGCCTGCACACTACCTGTCCCGGTCTCGATCTGCGGATCACCACCAACGGCACGCTGCTGGCGGATCGCGTCAGAGCCCTGACCGGGGCGGGCGTGAACCGGGTCAATATCTCCCTGGACACGCTGAGCCGCGAAAAATTCCGGACCATCACCGGCGTGGACGGATACGGCCGGGTCAGGGCGGCCATCGAAGCCTGTCTGGCCGGGGGAATACGCGTGAAGCTGAATGTGGTCGCCGTGAAAGGCGTCAATGACGATGAACTGCCGGAATTCGTGGATTTCGCCCGGACCCACGACCTGGATGTGCGCTTCATCGAATTCATGCCCATCGGCCGCCATTCGCGCTGGAACCGGGATAATTACTGGCCGGCGGAGGAAATTCTCGCCGCCGTGAAGCGGCTGGTGGAATTGGATGCGGAAGCCCGCACTTCCCGTAACGGCGGACCGGCCAGAATGTACCGCATTGCCGGAAGCGGTGGGAGAATCGGCGTCATCTCCGCCGTGAGCAACCATTTCTGCGCCACATGCAACCGGTTCCGGGTCACCTCCGACGGAAAGCTGCGGGCCTGTCTTTTTTCCGACGCGGAAACGGACTTGCGGGCCGTGCTGCGCGACCCCGGCCATACGGAAGACGATCTGCTGGCCCTGTTTCGCAAGGCAGGGCGGGACAAGCCCCTGGGTTACGAACTGCTCCGGGCGCGCGGAAAAAACGCGGTCTGCGGCAGGGTCATGACGGCTATCGGCGGCTGACGTGGAAAGGCTCCGCTGTCTGGACCCGGACGCTCAGGGCTTCCGGATATGGCTGGCGACATCCTCGGGCCGGGACGGCAGGGACAGGACGGAACCGCCTTCATCCAGGGCGCGGTCCAGATCCAGGGTTTCGATGTGGACGTCCGACCCGAAGGCGTCTTCCTTCAGCGCCAGCCAGGCGATTTTGGCGAAGGCGCGGGTTCTGGCCCACCAGGAGCGCCCCTTGCGCTCCCAGAAGCGCTGACCGGAGCGACAGGCCAGTAGGCCGGAGCAGGCCAGAAAGGCCAGGTTGGTTTTGGCCGCCGCAAACACGGCCCGGCCCATCATGGTTCTGGCTTCCTGAAAGGCGAGCCGCGTTTCCGGCCGGATGGCGGGCAGATGTTTTTCTTTTCCGGGGTCGGTAGAGGGGTCATGCATGGAAGTTTTCTACGGCAGCCGGGATGAATTGGCAATCCGCGGCGCGGAAAGACAAAGACAGGACATATGGAACAACAGGAAATCGTTTTTGAGAACGCGGACTTTGCCCGCGAGGTCTTCGGCCCGGAAAACCTTCATCTGGACATCGTCTCCCGCATGACGGGCGTGTCTGTAAGCAGCCGTGGCTGCGAGCTGTCCATCTCCGGGGAGGACCCAGTCATGGTGAGCCTCGCGCGCGGCTTTTTCACCCAGATTTATGGCCTGGTCCGCGCCGGGCACCGTTTTTTCGGGCGCGACATCGAGCAGGGCCTTGGCATCATGCTCCGGGACCCGGCCACGCCCCTGGCCGTCTATTACAAGGAAGCGCAGTTCGCCGTTTCGCCGCGCAAGAGCGTCGCTCCCAAGACCGTGGTCCAGCGCGAATACCTGCATGCCCTGCGCGAGTCGGACCTGACTCTGGGCGTGGGGCCGGCCGGTACGGGCAAGACCTATCTGGCCGTGGCCGTGGGAGTTTCCTTTTTTCTGCAAAAACGGGTCAAGCGCCTGATCCTGACCCGCCCGGCCGTGGAGGCCGGAGAAAAACTGGGTTTCCTGCCCGGCGACATGGTGGAAAAGGTCAACCCCTATCTGCGGCCCCTGTACGACGCCCTGCACGACATGTTCGAGCCGGGCCGGGTACAGGAGATGCTCGCCGCCGGAACCATTGAAATAGCGCCCCTGGCGTTCATGCGCGGACGCACCCTGAACAACGCCTTCGTCATTCTGGACGAGGCTCAGAACACCTCGCCGGAGCAGATGAAAATGTTCCTGACCCGCCTGGGATACGGCTCGAAAGCCGTGGTCACGGGCGACGTGACCCAGATTGATCTGCCCGCCCATGTGGGTTCCGGACTGGTTCAGGCTCTGGAAGTGCTTGAGGGCGTGGAAGGCGTGTCTCTGGTCCGCTTTTCCGAAGCGGATGTGATCCGGCATCCGCTGGTGGGCCGCATCGTGGCCGCTTACGACCGCCATCGGCAGAGCCGGACCGGAGAAAACTGATGCTCTGTCTGGAACGCCTGGCTCCGCACGACCCGCGTTTTCCGCTGTCCGGCCCGGAGCTTGCGGAAATTTTCGACGGCCTGACCGCCCTGTTCGGTCTCGCGGCGGAAGAAGTGTCCCTGCGCATCGTGGATGACCGGGAGATGGCCGGGCTGAACAGCCGCTTCATGCACTGCCTGGGGCCGACCAACATCCTCAGCTTTCCCACCCATGAGCCGGGGCTTCTGGGAGACCTTGTCCTGTCCGCCGAAACCCTGGCCCGTGAAACCTTCCTCTACAATCAGGACCCATACGAGTATACGATGCGGCTCCTGGCCCACGGTCTGCTGCATCTTGCGGGATACGATCACGGCCCGGAAATGGATGCCCTGACCGAACAGGCCGTTTCCACTCTGGGCGGTGGCGATTTGACAAGAAATACAAATGCCTGAGTTTCTATTTTACCATAGCCTTGGAAGCAGGTAGAGAATTAGAATTTTTGTAAATTTATTTTACCGCAATTTGTCTGCAACTCCATATATAATTCTATATGATTACTCTTTTCTGGAGAAGATTGTAAAGAAAATCCTTTCACATCACCTAGACTAATACATTTTAATAAATCATTATTTTCCTTATACGATCGAAACTTTTCTCTATAAGGGATAAATGTCTCGCGATCAAAGAGTACGGCATATATACCTTCTTCATTCTTATCAACATCACCTATATGTATATTCTTGATATTGATTTTGACAATATATTTATCTGAACACAAAAAAAGAGAATTTTGAATATCATCATTTGAATCAAATCGGACAGTTTTTCCATCTAGAAAGTATAAATCATTTATCTGTGAATCGATCTTATTTGGCTTAAGTAAGTGATGCCCAGAGCTA
Organism: Desulfomicrobium orale DSM 12838; assembly: GCF_001553625.1. GTDB lineage: Bacteria > Desulfobacterota > Desulfovibrionia > Desulfovibrionales > Desulfomicrobiaceae > Desulfomicrobium > Desulfomicrobium orale. The sequence continues at coordinate 2,070,377 of NZ_CP014230.1, read as the reverse complement.
TCTGTTATACCGTCTCTTTCACTTATTATTAAATTTCTAAATAATATATATACATTTTCATCATAATATGGAATATACTCTCCACACCGACCACTCCTATCATGGTTATTCAAAACAAGATTCTGTTCATATATTAATTCTTTATTTTTATTATTCATTAATACAATAGATACCATTGTATCATTATTATTTATTTTATATATATAATCAGCATCTCTATCATATATTTTCAATACAGATATCATTCCTGTTTCTATCCAGGAATATGAACATGAATAACCCAAATCATTTATTGATCTACTTACACGACTATTTTTATTTCCTATATAATAATTATAGTTTTTCCAAAAATATCCAAATTCTTTATATTGATCAGGAATAATTACAGGATAGTATCCTATATCTGTCACATATTTTATATTTTTTGACCTCAGAATATCAAAATCTCTATCAAGTTCCACTATAGCATCAGCAGGAAGTGAACAATTCTCAGGCACCTCCATATATCTTACCCCGGACAAAGGTTCAATGGTAAATGCTGTTCCAAATGGAAGATACCATCTCCTCTCCTGTGAATTTGCATTCGTATATTGATGTGTACATAATATAATAACTGGAACAATAAAAATAGTAAAAAATAATACAAACAAACTGCGTAATATATTTTTTGAAATAGTTTTATTAAGAATAAGATATGAAATAGCAATCATAAATATAGACACTATCCATAAAATCACACCCCATCCTATAGAAAGAATCACATCATAATAATCATATAAATATAAAAAAGAATAACATATTAGAAAAATAAAAGACAATACAAGAAAATAGATACTTTTATATGGCATTTTCCCAATTGATATTTTGTAAAAAACTCTTATATAGAATATATATACTAGTTGACCAAAATGCAATACAATAAACTTAATATAGTCTGAAATTGAATTTAACGAATAGGAAGCATCCAAAAACATTAAAATTGGACTCAATATTCCGCAAATAGTACTAAACGCTGCTACATGAAACCCATAGAAAATTTCTCCTCCCCTTGACACAAATGTATTCATGCAAAGTGACAGAATCATCAGAGAAAGCGATATTTCCGCCAAACGTACAGACACACGATATTCATCTGTCTCAAGTATATTTGGAGAGGCAGAGTCTTCGGGTATCTCTTTACTCATCGTGATTCTCCAGCAGCATAAGATTTTCGGGAATTGAGTTCAGAACACCTTAGCGGCAATCATGCTCCCCGACACGAAGACTCCCAGTGTCGCGCCCAGATTGGCGAAGATCACCACCAGCAGTATCCGGCTGACAGGATTGAGCCAGAATCCCTTCACGCTCATGACGCTCGTGGGCAGCTCCTCCAAATCTGAAACCGTGGGCTTCTTGACCCAGGCCTGCACCAGCCCCGCCACCCAGCCCGCGGCAATGAGCGGATGCAGCGTGGTGAACGGCGCGGCCACAAAGCTGGCCAGAATGGTCAGCGGATGCCCCAGAGCGGCCAGAGAACCCAGAGCCGCGCCGATGCCCGTCACCACCACCCAGATGGACACGGCGCTCGCGGAAGCATCAGCGCCGCCCCGAAAAAAACCGGCGGCCAGAAGCGCGACGAAAAAACCAGGCAGCCCCCATTTCCAGAACGCGCCCCATCTGGATGGCGGCGGCAATTCCTCCAGCGGCGCGAGGTCGATATCCTGCCCCAAATACCGCCGCATTCCCGGAACGTGCCCGGCTCCCACCACGGCCACTATATCCCGGCCCGGAGCCCGGCGGACTTTCTGGGCCAGATAGATGTCCCGCTCGTCAATGAGCCGCTCCTTGATCTGCGGGAACTGCTCCGCGAACGCGCCCATGATGGAGGCCAGCTGGTCCTTTTTCTTCATGTCCTCGATCATGTCCTTATCCACGTCCTCGTCCACGAAGATCCCGGCCAGAAGCTGGGACAGCAGCCGGAATTTCTTCCAGAACGACAGGGCCGCCCACACGCGCTTCAGGGTCACCTGCACATCCCGGTCGGCCAGAACCAGCGTGGCTCCGGTCTCCTGGGCCAGACGAGCGCCTTCCATCATCTCGGCTCCGGGCTGCACGCCGAGCTTGTCGCCGATCTTGCGGTAAAATGCCTGTAAAACCAGCTGAATCATCAGAAAAACAGCCTTGCCTTCCTTGATGACCTTGTAGATGTCCATGCCGCGCCAGTCGTCCCGGCGGGTCATGGCCTGATGCCTGGACTGGCAGAGTTCAATACAGATGGTGTCCGGCTGCACGATCTCCACGGTTTTCCGCACGTCCTCGACGCTTTCCAGAGAGACATGGGCCGTTCCCACCAGAAAGAACCGCCTGCCGTCCTCCTCCACCACTGTCACACTTTCCGGCAAATTCTCGTACGTCACAAAATACCTCGTCAAAAGAACGGATTCATATGCCGTAGCCCCGTTATCGCCGCCCCCAGGGGAAAGCAACCCTGCGTGAAATCCGCACTTTTCCCTTGTCAAAGCAGGATGGCTGGCGCATCTGGGCCCAAGCTTCATGTTTCCGGAGATCATATGCCCGAGACCGATTTCGACCGGCGCATGGCCGCCGCGCCCTATGCCGCCATCTGGGACCTGACCTGGCCTCAGGTGGCGATGATGATGTGCCATTTCCTGATCGGATTCGCCGATGTCTGGGTCGCCGGACGTATCGACCGCGAAACCCAGGCCTGCATGGGCGTCATGAGTCAGGCCATGTTTTTCTTCATGGTCGTGGCCGTGGCCCTGGCCAACGGCAGCGTGGCGGCCATCAGCCAGAGCTCCGGGGCCGGGCTGCCGGGGCGGATCAAGCGTTTCGTAGGCCTCAGCATGGGGCTTGGAGTCATCACCAGCTTCATCATCTTCGCTGTGGGCCTGAGCTTCGACCATGTTTTTCTGCGGCTGCTCAAAATCCCCGCCGAAGTCATGCCCGTGGCCGCGTATCTGTTACAGATAAGCCTCTACCTCATGCCCGCCTATTACCTCTTCACCATCAGCAACGCCTTTTTCCGGGCGCAGAAATCCGTAACCGTCCCGCTTTATTCCATGGTTCTGGTAACCATCGTGAATACAGCGGGCGATCTGGGACTGGGACTGGGCATGTGGGGGCTGCCGGATCTGGGCTACAAAGGCATTGCCTGGGCGACGTTCGCCTCGGTGCTTCTGGGCACGGTCTTCAACATTGTCATGATGGTCCGCTGCGGCCTGCTGTCCGCCCGGAGCCTCGCGCCGTGGCGCTGGGTCCGCCTGGCTCTGCCCTATCTGCTCCGTGTGGCCTGGCCCGCCGGACTCATGCAGCTGGTCTGGCATTCCGCGTACATGGTGCTGTACGCCATCACGGCCAGCCTGCCCCACGGCAGCGTGATCGCCATGGCCGGCATGAGCGCTGGCATCCGCATCGAGGCCCTGCTTTTCCTGCCCGGCATCGCCTTCAACTTCACGGCATCCATTCTGGCCGGGCACTATCTGGGCCAGGGGCGCAAAGACATGGCCAAACACATGGGCTACCGGATCATGGCCGTAGGCGTGGCTGCCATCAGCATCATTTCGGCCCTGCTGTGGCTGGTCATCGAGCCGGTCATCGCTTTCGTGGCCCCGGACCCGGAAGTTCAGGCCGAAGCCATCCGCTATCTGGCCTGGAACATGGCGGCCACACCGCCATTGCTGGCGGCCATGATTCTGGGAGGTGCCTTCGTGGGGGCCGGGGCGACCATGTACCAGGCCGTGATCTTCGGTTCGGCGGCCTGGCTGGTCCGCGTGCCGCTGGCCTATCTGCTCGGGCACGTGGTGCTGCAAAGCGCCCAGGGCGTGTGGATGGCCATGTTCGTCTCGGTCCTGGTCCAGTGCGCGACCATGCTCTACTTCTACCACTGCCGGGACTGGTACCGGTTCACCCTGCGCAAATCCCGGAGGACCGCATGACCCTGCCCGGCCACTATCTCGGCGGCCTGACCACCTACGCCGCACACCTGCCCTGGGATATGGAGTATTCCATCGAACTGGATGAAAACGGACATTACCGGCTGTTCTCCCGCGACACCGAAGGGCGGGTGCGGCAGCAACACTGGGGCACATCGGGCCGGGCCCTGGCGGAATTCGCCCTGCGGAATGGATTTGACGCCGAAGATCTGCTGCGAGACCTGCACGCCATCGATCCCGGATTCGCGGCGGATTTTGAGGCTTGCCTGCGCCGCTGAAGAGGTCAGCTCTGGGAGGGGAAAAGGAAAGGCGAAAGAAACGCGAAAACCGCGCGCATCAGACTGTGGACCGTGTGGCGCGGACAGCTTCCCTCGGAGAAATCGCCCGCGCCACAGTCAGGACATGCCGCCCGGATCTATTTCAGGAGCCTCCCGACCGTGTCCATCAGCTCCGAACTGTCATAGGATTTGACGACATAGGCGTCCGCCGCGATAGACTTCAGATCGTGACGGAAGCTGTCGTAGGCCGTACACAGAATGATGGGCAAGGCCGCGTGCCTGCTGCGGAGTGTCTGCAACACGTCGAGCCCCGATTTTTCCCCCAGTTTGATGTCCAGAATGACAAGATCGGGGGAGTTTCTCGCCACCAGTGCCAGCACGTCCTCACTTCCGTCCGCCGTCACGGAATCGTATCCTCTGGACCGCAGTTCCTCGGCGTAAAGCATCCGTACATGCGCTTCATCGTCGATAACCAGAACAGTCTTTTTCATGTCGGCCTCCTGATGTCATCATTAGGCTCAGTCCTCATTAATTGCCAAAAAGCAGAAAATCTGGTTAGTTGTGCTCAAGGAGGACGCCATGAGCCAACTTTTCTGCCTTTCTGCCGAACAACTCGAACGTATCAAGCCCTTCTTTCCACGATCACATGGTATTCCGCGGGTCGATGACCGGAAAGTCATAAGCGGCATCATTTATGTCATCAAACATGGCCTGCAGTGGAAAGATGCACCGCGTGAGTATGGCCCGTATAAAACGCTGTACAACCGCTTTTTGCGCTGGAGCCGGATGGGCGTCTTCAACAATATTTTTACCGAATTGGCAAAAACAGCGGGAAAAGATGGACGATTGATGATCGATGCGACCCACCTCAAAGCCCATCGTACCGCCGCAAGCTTGCTCAAAAAGGGGCTCTTTCCCGCTGCATCGGACGCACAAAGGGCGGTCTGAACTCCAAACTCCATGCTGTTTGCGACGGTCACGGCAGGCCCCTGGTCATGAAGCTCACAGAAGGCCAGGTGAGCGACTACAAAGGAGCCGCCCTGCTTATGGATGCTTTACCTGAGGCCAGGGAGCTGCTGGCGGACCGTGGTTATGACGCCGACTGGTTCCGTGATGCCCTGCACGCCAGAGGCATTACGCCCTGCATCCCGCCCGGAAGGAGCCGGAAGAGACCCATCTCTTACGATAAAAATCTGTATAAACAGCGGCACAAGATCGAGATCATGTTTGGCAGGATCAAGGACTGGCGCAGAATAGCCATGCGTTATGACCGCTGCGCGCATACCTTCTTTTCAGCTCTGTGCCTCGCGGCTTCCCTCATTTTCTATCTCATTTAATGAGGCCTGAACCTAGGCTGATTGTTCCTCTTCCGGCAACGATCACGGGCTGTTACTCCCCCGCCTCCTTCTGGACGGAATCCGGCCGCACCCCACGGTGCGGGAGTTTAATCGGACCAGCCGAACACAGCGTCCAGCTGCGGGATAAACTCCCTGACGGCATCCTGATCCGCCGCCGGAGCACTCAGGGTTTTTTCCATGACCGCCATGTTTTCCTTCATCTGAGCGAGCATCTGGGCCTTGTCTTCGGCGGAGATGTCCCGATTGCCCTCTATCTCCATCACGGCCCGGCGCATCTGGCCAAGGGCGTCCTGGCCGTGTTCGCCGAATTTCACCGCCATATAGGCCTGACTCACCCGGGCCGCCACAACGGGCCACGAATCCTGATCGAACCCGTGTTTCTCAAGCACTGTCAGCATGTCGGAACTGCATTTGAACTCATGGGCCCAGTCCGTCACCAGCTTCGCGGTGCTGGCAGGGTCGCCGTCGTCGTCGGCATCCTCGGCATAGCGCTCGAAAAAGGGCCTGAACTCCTCCATGACGCCGACAAACCCCTTCACCTGCTCCGCACTCAGATCCTGGCTCCAGACCGTGGACGGAAGCAAGACCAGAGCGGCCCACACCATGACTCTCCCGAACAAATTCATATCTCCCTCGCGATACCAGTTATGTACAGCGGCTGCGGTCCTGTCATGTCCGCGGCATCTCCGCATTGCTCTTTCGGCATATTATCTTTACATACCGCCGAATTCAAGCGCTTCAGAAACCAGGAAACATTGCCGGAGGCAGCATGAACCCTCAGGAGCTTCTGTACGCGCCCACTCACGAATGGGCGAAAATCGAAGGCGATACGGTTACCGTGGGCATCACGCAGTTCGCGCAGGAACAGCTGGGCGATCTGACGTTCGTGGAACTGCCCCGTCCCGGAGACCAGGCCGTGGCCGGAAAGGAAATCGGCAGCGTGGAATCCGTCAAGGCGGCCAGCGACATCTACGCTCCGGTCAGCGGCGAAGTGACGGAGGTCAACACTGCGCTCGAAGACACGCCTGAACTCGTCAACCAGGCTCCCTTCGGCGCGGGATGGATGTTCAAAATCCGGCTGGCCGGGTCCGTTCCCGCCCTGCTCGACGCGGCGGCCTATGCCGCCCGGTGCGCATCCGAAGCGCACTAGAAAACCGGATATCCCACGCCCGCGAAGAAGCGAGCCTCTTTCGCGGCCAAAGTCCTGATAACCCGCCAGCGGAGCCGCCATGCCGTTTATCCCCCACACTCCCGCCGACCAGCGGGCCATGCTGCAAACCATCGGCGTACCGGACATCGACGCGCTGTTCGCGGACATCCCGGCGCGCCTGCGGGCCGGAGAGCTGCACATTCCCCAGGGAATGAGCGAAATGGAGGTTCTCCGTAAGCTGAACCGGACCGCCGCCGGAAACCGTACGGACCTGACTTCTTTTCTGGGTGCCGGGTTCTACGATCACTACATCCCGAGCGCCGTGGACGCCCTGTGCTCCCGCGGAGAATTTTCCACGGCCTACACCCCGTATCAGGCCGAAGCCTCCCAGGGCATGCTCCAGGCCATTTTCGAGTACCAGACCGCAGTGGCCCGGCTCTTCGACATGGACTATGCCAACGCGTCCCTCTACGACGGCGGCACGGCCCTGTATGAGGCCGCCATGATGGCCGTGCGCCACACCCGGCGTTCGACCATCATCATTTCCGAAAGCGTGAACCCCATCCACCGGATCATGCTGGCCACCCACACGGCCAACCTGAAGCTCAATCTGGTCACCGTGCCCCACCGGGACTGCCATACGGACGCCCAGGCCCTCATGGCCGCCATCAACGACGACACGGCGGCCGTCATCGTCCAGAATCCCAATTTCTTCGGGACCATCCAGGATTTCACCGCGCTTTTCGCCAAAGCCGCCGAACATCAGGCCGTGGCCGTCATCTCGGTCTATCCGGTTCTGCAGGCCATCCTGAAAACTCCCGGCCAGATGGGCGCGGACATCGCCGTGGCCGAAGGCCAGAGCCTGGGCCTGCCGCTCAGTTTCGGCGGCCCGTATCTGGGTATCATGGCCTGCTCCAAAAAGCTTGTCCGCCAGATGCCCGGCCGCATCGCCGGCCGCACCGTGGACAAAAACGGCAAGACCGGCTTCGTGCTCACCCTGCAGGCGCGGGAACAGCACATCCGGCGCGAGAAGGCCACATCCAACATCTGCTCCAACCAGGCCCTGTGCGCCCTGCGCTCCCTCATCCACATGAGCCTTCTGGGACCCGAGGGACTGCGAAAGACGGCCCGGCTCTGCGCCGAACGGGCGAAAAATGCCGCCGATGCCCTGACCGCCCTGCCCGGCGTGCGGGTGGCAAACAGCCCCTTCGGAAACGAATTCACCGTGGAACTGCCGATGCGCGCGCAGGAAGCCGTCCGCCGGCTGCTCGAGGATGGGGTCATCCCCGGCTTTCCCCTGGGAAATCATTACCAGGGCATGGACAACCATCTGCTGGTGGCCTGCACGGAAAAAACATCCCCGCAAGACATCGCCGCCCTGACCCGGCTGATCGGAGGCATCCTGTGAAGACACTGTTTTCCCAATCCGTTCCCGGCAGAAAAGGCGTCTGGCCCGACGGCGCTCCCGAAGAAACATCCATTCCGTCAGAACTTCTGCGGCAGGAGCCACCCAGATTGCCCGAGCTGTCCGAACTCGACGTCATGCGGCATTTCACCCGGCTTTCCCGGCTGAATTTCAGCGTGGACGGCAATTTCTATCCGCTGGGGTCGTGCACCATGAAATATAACCCCAGATTCACGGAAACCGTGGCCGCCCATCCCGGCTTCACCGGGCTGCATCCCCTCACGCCTCAGATTGAAGGCGCCGGGCATCTGGCCCAGGGCGCTCTGGAAGTGCTCCTCGAAACCGAACGGCTGCTCTCGGAAATCACCGGCATGGCCGCCTTCACCCTGCAGCCCATGGCCGGAGCCCACGGCGAGCTGACCGGGGTCATGCTCATGGCCGCCTATCACAACGACAGGGGCAACAGAAAAACCAAGATTATCGTACCCGATTCCGCCCACGGCACCAACCCGGCCTCGGCGGCTGTTGCCGGGTACGATGTGATCTCTCTCGAATCCGTGAACGGCATGATCGATCCGGAGGCTCTGGAGCGCGTGCTGGACGACGAAGTGGCCGGTCTGATGATGACCTGCCCCAACACGCTGGGACTTTTCGAGAACGGCCTGGAGCGCATCGTCGAGCTGGTTCATGGCGTGGACGGGCTGCTCTACTACGACGGAGCGAACCTGAACGCCGTCATGGGCAAGATGCGCGTGGGCGACGCAGGGTTCGACGTGGTACACCTGAATCTGCACAAAACCTTCGCCACGCCTCACGGTGGCGGCGGACCCGGCGCGGGACCCGTGGGCGTCAGCCGGCGTCTGGCGGATTATCTGCCCGTGCCGCGGGTGGTGAAGCAGGAGGACGGACAGTACCGCCTCGATCACGGCTATCCCAAGTCCATCGGGTACATCGCGCCCTTCTACGGCAACTTCGGCGTCATCCTCAAGGCATACGCCTACATTCTGCGCCTGGGCCGCGAAGGTCTTGTCAGAGCCTCGGAAAACGCGGTTCTGGCCGCCAACTACCTGCGCAAACGGCTGGAGGGACATCTGGATATCCCCTTCAACCGCGTGTGCATGCACGAATTCGTGGCCTCGGCCGTGAAGCAGGCCCAAAACGGCGTACGCGCTCTGGATATCGCCAAGGCCCTGCTGGACAAAGGCCACTACGCCCCGACCATCTATTTTCCGCTCATCGTCAAGGAATGCCTGATGTTCGAGCCCACGGAAACGGAGAGCAGGGAAACTCTGGACGCTTTTGCGGACGATCTCGTGGAGATCCTGGCCCGCGCCGAGATGGATCCCGATTCCGTGCGGGAGGCCCCCGAAACCACGCCCGTGCGCCGTCTGGATGAAGTGCGGGCGGCCCGGAACATGGAACTGGTGGATGATTCCATACTCTGACACCTGTCCGGAACGAGCAATCCTGTATCCAAGGAGGATTCGCCATGCTGTCCTGGTCCATCATGTTTCTCGTTATCGCAATCATTGCGGGCGTACTGGGGTTTACAGGCATTGCCGGAACCGCTGCCGGAATAGCGAAAATACTCTTTGTGCTTTTCCTCATAGTGTTTGTGGTTTCCTTCTTCGTGGGGCGCAAACGCTGACCGGACATCCTGTGAACTGAACCGCCGCGACAACGCGGTGACTGAACCAAAAAAGAGGGCGGTGTTCCTGAGAACGCCGCCCTCTGACCATACAGGGATAACCTTTTCGAAAAAGAAGAGCGCCGGAGCTATTCGTACTTTACAAACGGCCTCTTCAGAATACGCATTCAAAAACCGATGGAACAGAAACCATGCTTTCCGGAACAGCCATGACCGTCATCCTGATCCTGCTCGCCATAGCGGCCTGCGCCGCTGTCTTATACCAGATGGCCGGAAAAAAACCGCGTATCGAGCCTCTCGATCCGCATTCCGTCGCACCCGTGCCCACCCGGGGAATGACCTCCGCCGAAGAGGAGGAAGAAGCCTGTCTCCTCTGGGAAAACATCATCCCCGCCGCGCTGGAGCGCATCTATGCGGAGCGGGCTGTTTCCACGGGAGAACGCCGCATGTCCGCCGCCCATGAAGAGCCCTCCGAAACGGCCAAGGTGGCCATGGGCGGCCTGATCAGTTCCTTCCAGAAGATAAGCACCCTGCATTCTTCCCTCATGCACCTGAACAGCCCGTCCATCAGTCTGGAGGAGGCGGCCGTCACGGTCACCCGCGACCCGGTGCTGTCCTCCCATGTGCTCAAGGCCGCCAACTCTCCCGTCTTCGGCATGACGCAGGGAGTCCGCTCCATCCATACGGCGGTGAACATTCTGGGCATCGACAATCTGAAATCGCTGCTGGTCTTTCAGGCCATGCCCCACACGCTCTACTCCACGGCCCTCCAGCGCGGCATGTTTCAGGAAGTGTGGCGGCACATGAACGTCACCGCCATCATCGCGTCCTTCATGGGCAGGGCGCTGCAGCACCCGGACAGCGGAATGCTGTACACGGCCGGGCTCATGCACGACATCGGCAAACTGGTGCTCATCCCGATGATCGGCAAAGGCCGGTGCCAGACTTACCCGCCCACCCTGGAAGAAGAATACGAACTGCTCTCGGCCACGCATCTGCAGGCGGCGCAAATCATGGCCGCACGGGATGGCAGCGCGCCGGGCCCTCTCTGGGAACTGATACTGTGGCATCATCTGCCCGCCCTGGCGACCGCGCACCCGCCGCTTGCGGCGGAGACCTCGCGCTCCCTGACCGTGCTCTTTCTGGCCAACCAGCTGGCCAAACTGATCACGGCGGACGGAAGCCTGGAGGAAGGCCGGATGGATATGCTGGACGTGTTCGACTCCGGCTATCCGGCGGCCATTTCCCGGGAAGAGGCCACAACGCTCCTCCTCAGCCGGGATCTGATGCGGGATATTCTGGTCAGCGCCAGACTCGTCCAGGCCACCCTCAACTGACCCCCCTCGCGGCTCCCGTGGGCAGGAATCTTCAGCGCCGTTCGAGATTGATGGACGATATCTGGCTGTTCAGCGTCCAGAAATCGTAAATATATCCCACCAGAAAAAAGCCGAAAGTGACCATGTACAAAAGGCCTGTCACCCACTTGCCCATGTACATCCGGTGCACGCCGAACATGCCCAGAAACGTGAGCAGCAGCCAGGCCACGGAATAATTCACCCGGCCGGGATAGAACCGCATGCTGGCGGAGCGGTCCATGGAAGGGATGAGAAAAAGATCGATGATCCAGCCCACCAGCAGCAGGCCGAAGGTAAAAAAGTAGATGGTCCCGGAAACAGGGCGCCCGTAATAGAACCGGTGCGATCCCGTGAATCCGAAAATCCAGAGCAAATAACCCAGCAATACGTCGTGTGTGTCTTTCTGCATATCAACCTCAGTGTTTGGGGTGATTCAGGGATTCCAGCCAGCGCAGGCTGCGCGACGTGCGCGAAGCCAGACCGGCGTGAGCAGGGTCCACATTCAGGGTGTCGATCATGGACACGTCTTTCTGAAGGCGCAGCGCTTCCAGATAAAGATGGTCTATGTCCTCGAAGTTCTTTTCATGCCGGAACGCGTCGTGGAAAAGAAGCACCGGGCAGCGCAGCCTGTCCAGAGCCTCCTGCAGAGACTGCTTGCGCAGGAAATCCTTCAGACCGGGGCTGGCCTGAAACGCCGGAGCCAATTCTTCCATCCCGGCCAGCGCCAGCATGTCCGAGACGGGATCGAAAGCCACCACAGCCTTGATACGGGCGTCCCGTCCGGCCAGACGCAGAGCCAGGGTCCCGGCGGCGCCCTCACCCAGCACCCAGAGACGCGCCGGATCGGCTTCCGGCAGACGGGCGAGGACAACATCGAGAACCTGCCGCGCCGTCCGCAGCCCGCCGTCATCCGCCATGTATCGCTCCATCTCGGCTTGCATCATGGGCAGGGATGAGCCTTCGACCCAGGCTCCGGGCACGTCGAAAGCCACGGCGGCCACTCCGGAACGGGCGAAAAGAAGAAGCTGGTCCAGGTCCTCCGAGCCGAGCCGTCCGCCCAGAGCCCTGTCCATGGCCAGGGGCGGCAACAACACACATGGAATCACGCCGCCCGAAAGAGCATCCTCCCCGGCGGGGGGAAGTGCGATCCAAATCTGCTCCGTCTCCTGCGAAGTCAGCAGTTCGTACAGACGCACGCCGTCCTCGATCAGAAGGGGCGGTCCCAGTTCCGGCAATGGAGCGGGCTCCTCCTGCCCCGTCACACGATTCACCGCCTCGATCACATCCTCCGGCGTGTTCATGTCGCAGCCGAACAACAACAGCACCGCCACAAGAAATATTCTCATCCGTCCTCCCGTCCTCATGTCCGGCACAAACCCGGCAGCATGGTTGACCTTTGTCCGGCAAAGGACAAAAGAGCTGCTGACCGCAGACAGGCCCTCATCAGTGCGGCCATGAACCCGGAAAACAGCAAGCAGCCCCGAAATCCGCTCCGGCGGTAAGTTCTCAAGCCCCAACCGTCAAGGACATGCCATAATGATCGATTCCCGGCGACTGACCAAAACATTTTTTGATCTGGTCCGCATCGACAGCCCCTCTCTGCACGAAAAGGCCGTGTCCGACCACTTGTGCTCCCTGCTCGCTCCACGCGGCTTTGATATCCGCATTGACGACGCCGGAAAGCTTGCCGGAGGCGACACAGGCAACCTCATCGTACGCGTTCCGGCCACCGGCCCGGGCAAACCCAGGGCCTTTTCCGCCCATATGGACTGCGTTCCGCCCTGCATCGGCGTGCAGCCTGTGCTGAAGGACGGCGTCATCACCACCGCCTCGGACACGGTGCTCGGCGGAGACGACAAGGCAGGCATCGCGGCCATTCTGGAAGCCCTCTTCCACCTGGAGGAAGAAAGCATCCCGCATCCCGAACTCTTCCTGCTTTTCACCATCTGTGAGGAAGAAGGCCTCGTCGGAGCCAGGAACATGGACTATTCTCTGGTCGGGGCCGGAGAAGCCGTGGTGCTGGATTCCGGCGGAGCAGTGGGCACCATCATCACCCGCTCGCCCGCCAAGGCCGACATCGCCATGACGTTTCTGGGGCGCCCGGCTCACGCGGGCATCGAGCCGGAAAAAGGAATCAGCGCCATTCAGATGGCCGCCGGAGCCATCACCCGCATGCGTCTTCTGCGCATCGACGGGGAAACCACGGCCAACCTGGGGCGCATCGAAGGCGGCACGCAGACCAACATCGTGGCGGACCGCGTGACCCTGACCGCCGAAATCCGCGCTCAGGAGGAAGCCAGACTTCAGGAACAGATTGAATATATGCGCCGGTGCTGCGCGGATGCGGCCGGGGAGGCCGGCGGCGATTTCTCCTTCACGCCCAGGCTCGCCTACCCCGCCCTGAGTGTGCCCGATGACAGTCCGCTCCTTCGGGAGGCTCTGGAGGCCTGCTCCCGCCTGGAGCTGACTCCGGCAGTGAAGGGCACCGGCGGCGGCAGCGACGCCAATGTCTTCTCCGGCCAGGGTATGGCGGCCATCAATCTGGGCATCGGCATGAGCCGGATACACACCACGGACGAGTTCATCACCGTGGACAGCCTGATCCAGATCACGCGCCTGACGGCCGAACTCATGCGCTCCAAGGAAAGCTGAAGCCTTCATCCTTTTACAGGGCGCAGCAAGAGGGCGTTGCCGCGCCCCGGCTTCAGCCCAGCTTCTCAGCCAGCAGTTTGTTGACCAGGGCCGGATTGGCCTTGCCTCTGGACTTTTTCATGACCTGCCCCACGAAAAATCCGGTCAGCTTCCTGTCCCCGGCCCGGAAACGCTCCACCTCGGCCGGATTTTCGGTCAGCACCTCATCCACGAAACCCTCCAGAGCCGAATTGTCCGAAATCTGGACCATTCCCTTGGTCCTGACATAGGCTTCCGGGTCTCCGCCCGTGGCGAACAGGTCCTTGAACACGGTCTTGGCGATGGTGCCGCTGATAAGCCCGCCGTCCACCAGCCGGATCAGGGCGGCCAGTTCCTCCGGCCGGAATCCGCATTCGGCCAGGGTAGCGCCCCGGTCATTCAGCTCACGCAGCAGTTCGCCCATGATCCAGTTGGATACCTTTTTGGGTTCGGCACCGGCGGACAGTGTTTTCTCGAAATAATCGGCCACGTCCTTTTCGGCCGTCAGCACCTCGGCGTCATAGGCGGGCAGGCCCAGTTCCTCCCGGAAACGGCGGCAGCGGGCGGCGGGCAGCTCCGGCAGTTCCGACCGCCACTTCTCGATCCACTCTTCCCTGATGACCAGAGGCGGCAGGTCCGGATCCGGAAAATAGCGGTAATCGTGGGCCTCCTCCTTGCCCCGCATGGACCGGGTCACGCCCTTGGCCGCATCGAAAAGCCGGGTTTCCTGGATCACCTGCCCGCCCTCTTCCACCAGATCAATCTGGCGCTCCACCTCATATTCGATGGCCCGCTGGATATTGCGGAAGGAGTTCATGTTCTTCAGTTCCGCACGGGTGCCGAATTCCCGCTGGCCGAAGGGCCGGATGGACACGTTGGCGTCGCAGCGGAAACTGCCCTCTTCCAGATTGCCGTCGCAAATGCCCAGATACACCAGAATGGCCCGCAGATTCTTCAGATAGGCCACGGCTTCCCCGGCGGAACGCATGTCCGGCTCGCTGACGATTTCGATGAGCGGCACTCCGGCCCGGTTCAGGTCCACATAGGAAACATTGTCCACCGTGGAATGAATGTTCTTGCCCGCGTCGTTTTCCATGTGGATGCGGGTGATGCCGATGCGCTTCTCCCCTTTTTCCGTGTGGATGAAGATATGGCCGTGTTCGGCCACGGGCAGGTCGAACTGGGATATCTGGTAGCCCATGGGCAGGTCCGGGTAGAAATAGTTCTTGCGGGCGAAAAGCGAGGTACGGTTCACCGTGCAATCCACGGCCAGAGCCATTTTCACCGCATATTCCACGGCCCTGGCGTTCACCACCGGCAAGGCGCCCGGCATGCCCGTGCACACGGGGCAGGTATTCTCGTTGGGGGCGGCCCCGAAGGCCGTGGAACAGGAACAGAAAATCTTGCTGCTGGTTTTGAGCTGGGCATGCACTTCCAGCCCGATGACGACTTCGTAATTCATGATTGTCTCGCGTTTTGAAGAAACTTGTCCCGGCAAACGGGCCTTCAATCTGTGGTTTAAACAAAATTGTAAATCCCTTTCCAAACTACCTGGGAACCATGAAAAAACTGCCCCGACCGCTTCCAGATCAGCCGAAACTATGCGCTGAAACAGAGTCTCCGGCCGTCAGAAATCTCGGGGAAGCCCCGGACCATCACTCCCTGTACAGCCGCGCGCCCGCCCGGTGATCTTCCAGACGCAGCCCCATTCGGACCAGCTCCCCGCGCAGTTCATCGGCCAGGGCAAAATTCCCCTGTTCGCGGGCCCACTCCCGCCGCGCCACCAGACCTGCCGCTTCTTCGGGCCATTCCTGTTTGGGTAACGGCAGCCGGGCGCCGTCCAGAAAGCCCAGCACGCTGTCGCAGGCCAGAAACTGTTCGCGGGCGGCCTCGCCTTCCTCACGGGTCGGCGGACGGCCGTTGAGGATCTTGGCAAAACCGAACAGCACCGGCCAGAAATGGGCCAGATCCAGATTGTTTTCGAGAGCCGCCGCAAAGGCCGTCTTCACGTCGTACAGGGTCTGATTGAAGGACGGATCCGCCTTTCCCGGTCCGTCTCCGAGGGTGGCCGTCACAAAGGCATCCTGGAGCCGGTGCTGGTTTCTGCGCCACATGACCAGACTCTCCCCGGTGCAGGCCAGAGACTTGAGATGCGACGACGACAGCAGCCACAGACGTACGGCCGTCCCGTTCCCGGCCAGTTCCAGCGCCTGTTCCAGCGAAGTGACTCCGCCCTCGCGCCGGATCACGGGCTGAATCACCATCCAGGCCCTTGGCCGGATATCGGCTCCCGCGCTCCAGATGGCGCTGAAGTTGTCCAGATGCGGGAAGCGTTGGGATTCTCCGGCCAGCATGACCGATACCGCGCCCAGACTGTCCAGGGCGGCGGAGGCCATCTGGAGAAACCAGCTGGGCCGGACCTTGCCCCACTGGGTTTCGATCACGTCCCCCAGCTTCAGGTCCTGCAGGCTGGCCCGCTTCAGCAGCGTGAAATCCGCCGGATTTTCCTTGACGTAATCATCCAGATCCACCGTGTGCCCGACATGCACACCCGCCGTGTCCATGCCGGAAGTCCGGCCGTAGTCTTTGTCCCTGGTCACGTCGAAATAGACGGAACGCAGCTTTTCGTAGGCCCGGCCCCGCGACAAAAGCCGCCGCGTCAGTTCCAGGGCACGGTCCAGACTGTCTCCGGACAGGGCGAAACGCAGCGCCGAAGATACTCCCAGGCTCCGCGCGTATCC
Organism: Desulfomicrobium orale DSM 12838; assembly: GCF_001553625.1. GTDB lineage: Bacteria > Desulfobacterota > Desulfovibrionia > Desulfovibrionales > Desulfomicrobiaceae > Desulfomicrobium > Desulfomicrobium orale. The sequence goes on along the minus strand of NZ_CP014230.1, from coordinate 2,053,840 downwards.
GGCCATTGTCTCCACTCCCCGCTCCCGGAACTGGTCCGGGGGCAGACCGGCGTCTCGCGCTCCGGCCAGAGCGCGGTCGTCCATGTCCGCCACACCGACAGCCATCCGCGCGGCCCGACCCTCCCCGGACAGGGCCCGGCCCAGCACGTCCATGAGGACGATGCGCCGCCAGACATCCAGCTCTCCGATGTCGTCCAGACTGGGGCCCGGCGTGAACAGGGCGTGTCCGCCGGACGGCGAGCCGAGAAACTCCACAGTTCCCGTATCCACGCTGTGCACGGCCAGTCCCTGCCGGGCGGGCGGCGCAAACAGCGTGGTGGACAGATAGCGCTCCCCGGTGTCCGGGCAGATGAACACGATGAACCCGGATTCTCCCCCGGCGTCCAGTTCCCGGGCCAGACGCAGCGCTCCGGCCAGAGCCGCTCCCGCGCTCATGCCCGACAGGATGCCCTCTTCCCTGGCCAGACGCCGGGCGCAGGAAAAAGCCTCCTCGTCCTCCACGTGAATGATCCGGTCCAGAGCATGCTTGTCGTAGATGCCGGGCGGGTAGGACTCCTGCATGTTCTTGAGGCCCTGAATCTTGTGCCCGGCAAAGGGCTCCACCGCCGCCACGCACACTCCCGGAGCGGATTCCTTCATCCGCCGGGCGATGCCCATGGCCGTGCCCGAAGTGCCCAGCGTGGCCACCACATGCGTGACCGCTCCGCCCGTCTGCTCCAGAATCTCCCGGCCCGTGCCCATAAAATGCGCCCTGATGCTGGCCGGATTGTTGTACTGGTCCATGAGCAGGTACTTGTCCGGCTCCTCTCTGGCCAAGCGGTAGGCTTCCTCGATGGCCCCGTCCGTGCCCAGGCATCCCGGCGTCAGGCGCAGCTCCGCCCCGTAAGCGCGCATGATCCGCTTGCGTTCCTCCGAGGCGGAATCGGGCATGAGCAGGGTCAGCCGGTAGCCCTTCACCGCGCAGACCATGGCCAGCCCCACGCCGGTGTTGCCGCTGGTGGCTTCGATGATAATTTTGTCCGGGGTCAGTTCTCCGCTGGCCTCGGCCGCCTCGACCATGGACAGGGCCACACGGTCCTTGATGGATCCGCCCACGCTGGCCCCTTCGACCTTGGCCGCCAGAATGATGCGCGGATGCGGAAAAATCCGGTTCAGACGCACGATGGGCGCGGCCCCCACCAGAGAGAGAATATTCTCATGCAGCATAGATGACCTTGAGCAGGATGGCCCGAGCCGGATCATCCCGTGGCGTTGAAGCATTTTTTCCCAAGCGGACATCCCCGGTCCGCCGGATGTGAAACCGGGGCGGGCTTCAGCGGGGCAGCATCCAATCCCTTTCCCGCATCCATTCCTGGGCCGCGCCGGTCTCCCCGCCGCCCAGACCGGCCAGCCCCGAGGCCAGCGCCCGAAACTCGGCCCGGCGCGACGCGAAAGGATCTTCCCCGGCCACGGGCGTGTAGACCAGCCCAAGACGATCGAACCCGCTGGACATGACGGCCACATGCTCCGGCAGTTCAGCTCCGCCGCGGCCGCTTATGAAACGCAGCACCGCCGGATGGGTCAACGGCGCGCGGCACATAAGGTTTGCAGGACAGGGCCGCGTTTCCAGACAGGGCGCGCAGCCGCACACAGCCTGCACGGCCAGATGTCCGGCCCCGTAAGGCCCGGTTTCATGACACCAGGCCGAAGACAAAAAGAAACCAAGCACCGGAACGCCCAGATACGCGGCCAGATGGGCCGTTCCCGTATCCGGTGAAAGAAGCAGATCGAGCCCCCGGACAGCCTCCAGAAGCCCCGGCCAATCCGTCCCGCCGGTCAGATCGTGGACTTCCCGACGCAGGGATTGCGGCAGCAGGCTGGCCAGTTCCCTTGCCGCCCGCCGGTCTCTGGCCGTTCCGAACAGATGCACCGGACCATTCGTTCTGTTCCGGGCGGCGCGGACTATGGGCGCCAGAATTTCCGGAGGCAGAGAGCGGCGGGCGTTCTGGCCGGACATGACCACGCCCAGACCTCCGCCGCGGGCGACGGCCGCCGGATTGACCGCGGCCGGAGACAGGGGTGCCGGCGCATACAAACCCCAGGCATCCACCAGATTGATGCCCGCTTCGGCACGGCGGGCGCTCCAGCGCATGAGCTGGGAGGGCCAGAAATCCACCAGCCGCTGACCCGCGCGGAACCTGTATCCCCGCACTGTTTCCGGATCGAACAGGGCGGCCAGGGCGAAACTGAGTCCGGAAAAATTGAGATTGTACACCCGCCGGAAATCAGTCCCGGCCAGAGCGTCCACATCGCGCCGTATCCGTGCCCACACATCCCCGGCGCCATTTGCGTGGGCCGGTATGCCGTGCACTGTGACTTCCGGATACAGCAGCCGGGCCAGTTCCGTGAGGCCGCCGTCCACCAGCAGATGCACAGGGCTCTCGGCCAGAAGGGAACGGATCAGCCGCCGGGTCTGGATCAGGTCGCCGAAACGGGCCAGCTGTACGACCAGAGCGGGGCCGGAAGACATGGGCGGGGTCATGCTCGCGTTCTTCGGGGAAAACGGCCAAAATGTCCAGAAGCCGCGCGTGTACAAGCGCATCGGCCTCTGTTAGGCAAATGTGCATGCGCTACTATCCTCTGCTTCTGGACATACGCCGTGCCCACTGTGTGGTGGTCGGCGCGGGCGAGGTGGGCCAAAGGAAAATAGAAACCCTGCTGGCCTGCGATCCGGCCCGGCTGACAGCGGTGGATCCTCGTCCGCCGGGCCCCGCTTTGCTGGCCTTCCTTGCCAGACATGCCAACTTCACGTATGCGAAGCGGCCTTTCGCGGACACGGATCTGGACGGCGCGCGCCTGGTTTTCGCCTGCACGCCGCTACGCGAACTCAACGCCCGGATCGGTCTGCTGTGCCGGGACAAAAACATCCTGTGCAACATGGCCGACGATCCCGAAAGCGGCGATTTCACCCTTCCGGCGAGCATCACGCGCGGCGATCTGACCATTACCGTCTCCACCGGCGGCGCAAGCCCGGCCCTGTCCCGGGTCATCCGGCGGGATCTGGAAGAACGCTACGGCCCGGAATACGAGCGGCTGACCAGGCTGATGGGACGCATCCGGCCAGCGCAGCTGGCTCTGGGCGGAAGCAGTTCCGAGAACCGGCGCGTGTTCCGCGATCTGGCGGCCGCTCCCCTGCCGGAACTGATCCGCAAAAACGACCGGAGCGCATGCGAGCGGACCCTGAAGGCCCTGCTCCCCGCCGACCTGCATGCACAAATCGGAGAATGGTGCGATGACTGCTTCCCGACTGTTTGAACTGAGCGTGGCCCTGCTCTATCTGGCGGGGTCCGTAACTTACCCTCTGGGGCTTCTGCTGCGCCAGCCAGGGCTGAAACGCGCAGCGGTCTGGACATCGGTCACCGCGTTCGCCCTGCACACCGTGGATCTCGTGCTCCGCTTCGCCGAACTGGGCGCAGCCAACCTGCATCAGCGCCAATTCTACATGAACCTGCTGGCCTGGTTCTTCGTACTCATCTTTTTCGCCCTCTGGTGGCGGCTCAAGCACGATTTTCTGTCTATCGTCACGGCGCCCCTGGCCCTGGTCCTGTTCAGCTCTTCCCTGGCCATCCACACCCAGACCATGACCGTGCCCGAACACTTCAGCGCCCTGTGGTTCGGCCTGCACGTGGGGGCCGTGTTCGTTTCCCTGGCTTTTGTGGTCATGGCCTTCGGAGCGGGGCTGGCCTATCTTTTCCTCGAACAGAAAATCAAAACCAAGACCAGGCTGCCCGGATTCTTCCACGAGCTGCCGTCTCTGGAAACCTTCGACAGGGCCAACGACTGGGCCGCGCGCATCGGGTTTCCCCTGTACACGGTCAGCATGCTGGCCGGTTTCCTGTGGGCTTCCTTCACCTGGAAAAAAATCATCAGCTGGGATCCCAAGGAAATCGTTTCCATTATCGTCTGGATCGTTTTCGCCCTGCTTTTCCATCAGCGCATGGTGCTGGGCTGGCGTGGCAAAAAGCCCGCGAAAACGGCCATTGTCCTGTTTCTGCTCTGTCTGGCGTCTCTGGTGGGAGTCAATTTCCTGCTTCCGACGCACCACAGTTTCCGGTCCTAATTTTTCCGGGTTGACGCTTCCATGAATCAGGAAATCTATCTTGTCGGTCTGAATCATAAAACCGCTGGCGTGGATGTCCGGGAGCGGTTCGCCTTAAACGGCTGCGATCCCCGCTCCGGCGGCCTCGTCTCCGAGGACGGCCCCGTGGCCGAGGCTCTGGTGCTGTCCACCTGCAACAGGGTTGAATTTCTGGCCGTGGGCGACGCCGCCGGCAACGCCCCGGAGGCCATCGCCAGCTTCTGGGCCGCCCAGTGCGGGCAACCCGCGTCCGGCCTGGACGGACACATCTACAGTCATACCGGCGCGGCAGCCGTGGAACACCTGTTCACCGTGGCTTCCAGCCTGGACTCCATGATTCTGGGCGAACCGCAGATCCTGGGACAGCTCAAGGCCGCCTACCGTCAGGCCGTGGAAAACGGCTCCACCAGAGTGATCATCAACCGGCTGCTGCACAAGGCCTTCTCTGTGGCCAAACGGGTCCGCACCGAGACGGCCATCGCCTCCAGCGCGGTGTCCATCAGCTATGCGGCGGTGGAACTGGCCCGCAAGATATTCACCGATCTCTCCAATCACCGCGCCCTGCTTATCGGTGCCGGCGAAATGGCCGAACTGGCCGCCACGCACCTGCTTTCGGCCGGAGTGCGGGATTTCACCGTGGTCAACCGGACCATGGAACACGGTCAGGAGCTGGCCCGGCAATTCAGGGGGCGGGCCATGCCCTTCGAGGACCTGCATCAGGCCCTGCTGGAAACGGACATCGTCATCAGCTCCACGGGTTCGCCCACGGCCGTCATCCACGCCAGGGACATGAAGGAGGTGCTCCGCAAAAGGCGGCACAAGCCCATCTTCTTCATCGACATCGCCGTGCCCCGGGACATCGATCCGGACGTGAACACTCTGGACAACGTCTATCTGTATGACATCGACGATCTGCGGGAAGTGGTGGAGGAAAATCTGGCCGGACGGCAGCAGGAGGCCCTGAAGGCCAGAGACATCGTAAACGAGGAGGTGCGCGCCTTCATGCTCTGGCGGGACTCGCTGGAACTGACGCCCACCATCGTGGCCCTGCTGGACCAGGGAGAGCGCATCGCCCGGCGGGAACTGAAGAAATCCATCCGCCAGCTCGGCCCCGATCCGGATCCGCAGACCGTGGCCATTCTGGAGCGGCTGGCCCAGTCTGTCTGTCACAAAATCTACCATGAGCCCATCAGCTACCTGAAACGGCGCTCTCAGGAAGAAGGATCGGCCCAGCGCTTCATCCACAACGCCCGCAGAATGTTCAATCTGGACCGGGAGGAAATTCCTCCCGAGGCGCATCAGGACCGCAAATCCCCCTGGGCCAAATGACGGAGGCCGTCATGCGTTCCTTTCTGGTCGATGAGATTTCTCCCGAAGACATGCGGCGGCTTGAAGACTGGCTGCGGAAACGCGGACTGCAGAGCATCGAGCGCCTTTACCACTTCCCACTGCCGCCGGACCTTCTCTCCGCCACTCAGCGAGAGCACGCACCCGCATGCGGGCCCTTTTACATGGCTTTGGAAAGCGGGACGGACTGGATCAGGCTGGAACTTCTGGTCCGGGCCGGACGGAGCCTGCACTGCGAATGTGCGGCCTACGCCACGCCGGAACAGGAGCTGCACATGCGGACCTGTCTGGAAAACCTGTTGCGTGAGCTGGACATCCGCTTCTGAGAGCGCCGCCCGCAAGTCTGCGCCAGCCATGTCATGAATTCCGCCATGCAAGAACAGACCATGCGCCTTCAGAGTCTGCCCCGCTTCTGGGCCAGACGCTGCCTGGCCATCGAGGCTTTCTGCCGGGACTCTCTGGGCGTGGACCTGCGTGGCACGCGGCTGGTAGTGGCCTACTCCACGGGTCTTGATTCCGCAGCGCTGCTCCACCTTCTGCATATTCTCGCTCCCCGGACCGGCTTCTCGCTCATAGCGGCCCATGCGCATCACGGCCTGCGCCCCGAATCCGACGCCGAACTGCCGCACGCCCGAAAAGTCTGCGCCGAACTAGGCATTCCCTGCGAAACGGCCCGCCTCGATGTGCGCGGGCACCAGGCCGCATCCGGCCGGGGAACGGAGGAAAGCGCCCGTCTGCTGCGTTATGAATTTCTGGAATCCGTGCGGGCCAGATATGATGCGGACTGGATCGTCACCGCCCATCATGCTGACGATCTGGCTGAAGACATGGTCCTCAGGCTGGTGCGAGGCACGGGCTGGCCGGGCCTGGGCGGCATGCCCGGTGTGGACTCGAAACGGCGTCTGTTGCGCCCGGTCCTTGACTGGACCAAGGAGGACCTCCACGCCTTCGCCCTGGCCTGCGGGCTTGCCTGGCACGAAGACAGATCCAATCAGAGCACGGATCCCACCCGCAACAGAATCCGGCGACAGGTCATGCCGCTGCTGCGCAGGGAAAATCCGTCCCTTTCCCGCTCCGTTCTGAATCTGTGGCGGCTGGCCCGGCTGGATGAGGACTTCTGGAACACTGAACTGACCAGGGAGAGAGACTCACGAATTCTGACCCACCGCACGCTCGCCACCTGTCATCCGGCCAAACGCCTGCGCCTGTACAAAGCCGTTCTGGACGGACTCGGACCGGGACAGGCCCTGAGCGGACATCTCTTCCTGCTGGACCGGGCCTGGGCGGATAAAAAAACGGGCACAATCATCCAGTTTCCCGGAGATAAAACAGCCCGCATCACTCCTTCGGGCATCCTCTTTGAGCGGCAGTGACGGGCCCGCCGGTCATTTTCCCCCCTCCTCTCTTTGCGCCTGACCAAATTCCAGCCGGCCGCTCTTCATGATGAATGAGGTCAGGTTCCAGTGAACAGCACCATCCTGAAGCTTTGAAGGGCAGCTACCGGACACCTCTTGACGCGGCAGGAGAAAACCAGCATCAAACAGTCACGATTTTATTCTTAAAGATGCCTATTCAGTCCGAATTTTCCGGGAGGGCCATATGTACTTTCCTGTAGCGGACATTGAAGTCGCGGTGTGGATCCCGCCTCTGGCCTCCTTCACAGTCTCCTTCTTCACCTCCATGGGCGGCATATCCGGAGCCTTCCTCCTGCTGCCTTTCCAGGTATCCTTCCTTGGTTATACAGCGCCTTCGGTCAGCGCCACCAATCAGGTTTTCAACATCGTGGCCATTCCCAGCGGAGTTTACCGCTACTGTAAGGAAAAGCGCATGGTCTGGCCCCTAGCCTGGGTGGTGGTGCTGGGCACGCTGCCCGGCGTGATTCTGGGAGCCATGATCCGGGTCAACTGTCTGTCCGACCCCGGAAATTTCAGGATATTTGCCGGTCTGGTACTGGGCTGTATCGGCATCCGCATGGCCCGCGATCTTCTCCGTCCAGGATCAAAGCAGGCCGGCCCCCGAAAATCTTCCGCAAACGGACCATTCAGCCCTGTTGTCATGCGGGAGACGTCCTTACGCCGCATTACCTACGAATTTTCCGGACAGACCTACAGCGCATCCATACCCTTCATATTTGCCATGAGTCTGGCGGTGGGCATTGTGGGCGGGGCCTACGGCATCGGCGGGGGCTCCATCATCGCACCGTTTTTCGTGTCCATTTGCGGACTGCACATCCATACTGTGGCTGGAGCCGCGCTGCTGGGCACCTTTGTCACATCCGTGGCGGGCGTCGTCTTCTACCAGATTCTGGCCGCGTTCCACACGGAACTGGCCGTCGCCCCGGACTGGAGGCTGGGCGTTCTGCTGGGAGTGGGCGGCATGCTCGGCATGTACTTTGGGGCGCGGGTCCAGAAACACGTTCCGGCCACATACATAAAAGCCATGCTGTGCATGGTCATACTCGGTACGGCGGTGAAATACGTCATCACCTCATGAAAAACGCCCGCACAGGGCTCATGTGAACCATGTGCGGGCGTAACAAACCGACTGTATTTTCAGCTGACTTTAAAGGTTCACCCATCAAGCTTCGGTGCGGAAACGACCAAGCAGCGTGAAGAGATGACCGGCCAACTTTTGCAGTTCCTCGGCGCTTCCGGCCACCTCGGCCGTGCTGACCCGCGTTCTTTCCGTGGCCGCGTTGGAATTCTCAATTTCCGCCGATATCTCCGCGATCACCGTGGAACTGCGGGCGACATTGACATTCACTTCCTGCAATCCCTGAGACGCCTGAGACACGTTGTCCGCAATATCTGTCGTGGCTACGGACTGTTCCTCGATGGCCGTGGCCACACCGGAAATGATCTCGTTGACGTTCTCGATGACATTGTAGATCGACTGGATCTTCTCGCCGGTCAGATGAGACGTCTGCTGAATCCCGGCGATCCGCTGTTTGATTTCCTCCGTGGCCGACGCGGTCTGTCCGGCCAGTTCCTTGATTTCGTTGGCCACCACGGCAAATCCCCGGCCAGCCTCTCCGGCTCTGGCGGCCTCAATGGTGGCGTTTAAAGCCAGCAGATTGGTCTGTGCGGAAATCTCCGTGATCAGCGCCGTAACCTTGTCGATATCCCTGGCGGCCTCACCCAGAGACTCCACGGCTTTGTTTGCGGTATCGGCCTCATGCATGGCCTGACCGGTAATGGCCCGGGCCCGCTCCGTGCTAGTGGAAATCTCCCGGATGGTCACGGCCATTTCTTCCGTGGCCGTCGCCACCATGTTCGTATTCTGAGTGGTCTGTTCCATGGCTGCGGCCACGGTGGTGAAGTTGTCGTTCAGATCGCGGGCGGCCTGAGTCAGGTTGCGCACCTGTTCCGCCGCGCTGTCCACTCCCCGGCTCAGATCGCTGGATACGGAATGCAGGCGCTCCGAAGCGGAACTGAGTGCGTTGCCATCCTGAACCACCTCGTGGATGATGACCCGCAGCTTATTCAGAAAGGTATTGAACCAACCCGCCATTTCCCCGATTTCGTCAGATGTGTTCACTTCAAGCTTGCGGGTCAGGTCGCCCTCGCCTTCGGCTACATCCCTGAGCATGTCAGTGGCCCGGCGCACCGGACGGGCAATGGTTCTGGCGAAAAGTCCTCCCACCCCCAGAAATACGGCCGCCAGTACGGTACCCATGATGGCCATCTTGACCAGCATGGCATGAAAATTTTGCAACACCTCGTCTTTCTCGATGAACCCGACAAGCTTCCAGTTCAGCCCTTCAATGGTCTTGACCTGCGCAAACCACCGGGTGCCATCCATATCGACTTCCATCCCGCCTTCGCTGATGGAGTTCAAGGCCGCCAGAGCAGCTACTCCGGTCTCTGTCAGCTTTTTCAGATTAAATTCCTTGTGACGCGGATTGGCCAGGATCGTCCCGTCGTCCTGCACCAGAATCACATATCCGGTTTCTCCGACGGGGGATTTCTCGATCAGCTCGGTCAGCATCGCAAGTTCCACATCAATTCCCAGGCATCCCGACACTTCGCCGTCTTCCGACATCACAGGCAAAACAGTGCTGACCACGGCCTCACCCGTAGTGGACATGTACGCCGGAGTAATGGAAACCTCGCCCGGCCGGGACATGCCCTGTGTGTACCAGGCGCGCCGTCTGGGATCATATCCCGCAGGGATCGTACTCGTTCGCGAAGTGGCGTAGCCGCCCCATTTAGTCCCCAGAAACACCTCTGCGTACTCCGGATGTGCTTTCTCCATCAACCGGAAATAATTCATCATACGCTGCCCCAGAATACTCTGGGTAACGCTGTCCGGAGATAGTGCCGCCGTTTCATTAACATAGGAATAAATGGATTCGTCAGCGCTTCTGACCAAAGGTATTTCGGCGGCGAGGCGGGTCATTTTCAACGCTGAATCCATGAATATATCCACCGCCCGGCTGATCTGCGTCAGTTCCTTGGCGGAGGAGGAGTAAAAGGCCTCGATGGATGTCTTGTGCATCTGAAGCCCGATCACCACACATATGGATATGATGGTCAGAAGGATGACACAGAAAAATGCAGAAAGAATCTTCTTTGATATGGACATGCTACAATTCTCGTCAGTGTATTTTATATGCCGCTATGTGCCGACCCCGCGCGGCAGTGTCTGTGGAATAACAAGAAAATATTTCATGGAAAAATCGGCTTCAACTACAGATGCAACATGCTCTACCTCCGATAAAAACGGGAAACAAAAAGCTCCACGGTTTGCAAACAGGAAAGGCCTGGCCGATCCGCGTCCTTTTCAGCATCCACCGCCCGCAAGGGGTCAGCCCGCTGCGGGAACAGGTACCCGAATCTCGCGGGTCTTTATCTTTTCCAGATCTTTCCAGTCCTCGGGAGTGTCCACATACTGTTCCTCAATGACAATCTCATCTCCCTCCACATCCTTCAGCGTATAATCGCTCAAAGACGTAGCCGCCTTGACGGAAAACGCTCCTGGTCCAGCGGGATCGTACACTTCCACTGAAAACCGGCCATCCGCCTCCACAGGCATGCCGCGAGGAGAATCGTCATAACGGGTGAACACAAACCGGTGCGGGCCAAGCCAGAAGCATTCGCCCTGGCCGAAATATTCAAACAAGGAATCTCCCGAGGGCACGTCCCGCAAAACATACTGGCCCACCGCGCTGGTCCCGGTTTCCATCACCACCCGGGTCGCACCCGGATTGAAGTACAATTCGCGGCAATATCTGTCCTCTTCCGTCAGCCAGACGGACAGCACGGGCTTCAAATCTGCTGAAAACACGTGCACGCTCGGATTCTGCCCCTTGGCGCAGGACATGTTTTCCGGGTCGGTCTCGAACCAGAAGTAGATCTCCGGCTCCCAGCCCTCTTCCTTGGGCGGCACTTCCACCGCATGCAATTCCACACCGTCCAGCATGCAGGAGGAAGCGCCGTCCTCCTGCACCGCGCGCAGGCGATATTCCGAAAAATCCCCGGCCCAGGCCAGACTCGCCCCCAGCACCAGCGTCAGACACCAGACGATTCGCATGTGTCCTCTCCCTCTACGAAATTTTCATGCCACCAAGTTTGCCATAGATAATTTTCAACCCGCCAATCGCCTGCTCCAAAGGCGGAAAGCGATCTCACCCAGCCCCTGCCGGACTTGAAATCGCTTCCCCGCCACGTGGACAGCCCTCCGTCTCCGACTCTCCGGCAGTTCCGGCCAGGACGAAATTGCCGCATGCCCCGGCGGGCGTCCGTCTTTTTCAGCAGCATCAAGGCTTGCGCCTGATCCGCTTCTCGATTCCGGCTTTGACCGGAGAATGTGTTTCCAGATGGATGCGCACGGCGTCATTCAGAAGTATCTTGGATTCGAGCCAGGACAGGCCTTTCAGCATGGTGTAGCCGTCGCCGCCATCGGCCAGGAACTTCAGGGTCGCCACACGGTAGCTCTTCTCGGGATTCACCTTCTGCCAATTCCCCTTGCGGTTTCTGATCTCCACCTTCAGCAGGCGGTTTCCAGGCTCCTTGCGGCTGTCAAAGGTGAAACGCAAACCAGCCGTCTGGAGAAACGAACCATGCCCTTCGCCATATCTGGACAGACCGTGTTCCAGCATCTCCAGAAGCACCGAACCGGGCATGTCGGCCATGACGATGGGATTCTGATACGGCAGGCAGGCCATGACATCACCCACGGTCACGGTGCCGCCGGGCAGGGAACTGCGCATGCTGCCACTGTTGATGAGCGCGGCCCTGGCCTCGGGGAAAGCCACACGCAGGATGGAGTCGGCAACCACATTGCCGCTCAGGCATTCCGCCTCCCGGCAATCCTGGATATTGGCCTCCAGAGGCTTGCCCTTTCTGCCCGCCGCGTTGATCCGGCCCAGCTTCTTGCGCAACAGAGACTGTACCGGACCGGAATATTCTTCCATCGTCCCCACCAGATCGGTATCAGGAGCGGGTGCGCCCAGAGCCATCAAGGAGGCGTCGTTCAGCAGTATGGTGTCTCCATCCCACTGTGTGGCCACGCCCCGGCCGTCAAAAGTCACATTCAGACGGCCGAGGAAAGTGCCGCCGTTTCCGGCCGTGACCACCAGCACCGGCTCGCCGTCCGGACTTTTCTCCACGGCGGGATAGGGCCCGGCGGCCTTGGGCTGCGTATTGGAAAGCAGGGTGTGACTGTGACCGCCGACGATCACGTCCACCCCGGAAACGGACCGGGCCAGCTTCTTGTCCGCCTCAAATCCGGTGTGGGTCAGGGCGATGATGATATCCACGTCCTGCTCCGTCAGTTCCGCCACGGCCCGGCGCAGAGCCGTTTCCTCATCCGTGAACAGCAGGTCCCCGCACGGCGAGGAAATGTTCGGCGTTTCCGTAGTCACCAGACCGACCACGCCGATGCGCCGGCCATTTCGCTCCAGAATGGCCCAGGGCTGAATCTTGTCCTCGCCAGAAGAGGAGACAACCAGATTGGCTGCCACCAGAGGCATTTCCAGGCTGCGCACGAAGGTGAAAAAGGATTCGCAGCCGTAGTCGAACTCGTGATTGCCCGGAACGAAGACATCGTAGCCGATCTTGTTCAGTATCACCGGCGGCATGACTTCCTTGTACACGGTCGAGTACAGGGTGCCCTGAAATTCGTCTCCGGCATCCAGCAGCACCACGTTCGGCATGTCGCGCCGGATGGCCCGCACGGCCTGTTGCAAACGCACGCTGCCACCTTTGCCGTCTTCACAGTAGGGCATGTAGCAGGTGTGGCCTTCCTTGGTCAGGCCGCCGTATCCGCCATGCACGTCGTTGGTATGCAGCACCGTCAGCTCATAGGGTTTCTGCCGCCATCCCAGTTTCCCCGCACACCCGCTCAGAAGCAGTGCGGTCAAAATCAAGACCAGCCACCCGGAAATTGCATATTTTCTTTTCAATTCCATGTGCCCTCCCCTGGCTAACCAATTGACCATTCACATCACCATTCGTTCCGGCACCATACGGCGCCCGCATTCCAAGGAACACCCCCCACACCCGGCCCCGCATCACTCCGCGGCAGGATAAGGCGCGTGGATGGCCTCCACCTTGTATTTATCCGAATCGTCCCACTCTTCGGGGGAATCCACGACGATCTTCAAAAAAACCAGTTCGCCGTCTTCCGCACCCACCTCCAGCAGATTGTAATCGACGGTTTCCATGGCCTGATACAGAATTTTCCGCTTCATCCCGCCGTCGTCATGCAGCTCGCAATACATCACGGAAGACCAGGCGTTGCTGACCGGGCTCGTATTCCTGCGGCCCCGGTTTCTGACCGGATCAAAGGCGCTGCAGGCAAAACGGGATTCATCTATCCATACGGGCCAGCCCGCATCCGGCACAGTATGCGAAACCCGCGCCATCTTCATATCGTACACAGCCAGACTGGACAAAGGGGCGGTGTTCAGGCCCAACAGTAATCTCTTTCCATCCGGACTAATCCAGATGTCGGAGCAGAGATCCGCATCGGGTAAACGCAACGCCACATGTTCTCCCGTGTCTGGCACGGCCAGCACTATATCCGGCCCCGAACCGGACTGCGGCGCAAACCAGAAGTACCTGGGCAGCGCGTCGACCGGCTGGCCGGGCATTCCCACCGGGGCTACCCTCACACCATCCAGCTGGATTTCCGTCCCATCAGACGCGACCCGGTATGCTTCCTTCCGCGTGGAATCGTCCGGCGCGCTCCGGATAACGAAAGAATCCGCCCAGGCCGGAAAAGCCCCCAGAATCAGAGCCAAAGCAAGGAGACAAATTCTTTTCATCTGTTTTTTTTCCTTCAGTATCCGCTGCGATAATTCACGTCGTCATAATCCGCGTCATGTCCCGTCCGGTCGCGTTCGGTCTCAGGACGGCGCACTCCCGTATATGTGGCTGCGTTGTTGGCTATGAACCACAGGCCGTCATACTTCCGGATATAGACGGGCCGGGGGCTGTCCGCGCCGGAACTGCGGAGCATCACCTGCAGGTCTCCGGACGGATGTTTGTCCCATATCTTGGCGATATCCAGCCGGTAGTTGTCCGGCGACATGGCATACCCGTTCTCTACGGACGTTCCGGCCGCGAAGCTGCGGAATATGTGCGTATATTCCGGGTTTTCCATGCGTTCGACGAAAGTCCTGTAAAAGGCCGTTTTCTCCCAGTCCCGCTTCTCGCGCAGGCAATAGCGCAGCATTTTCACCCCTTCGGTGCGGGCAGCCGGATCAATATAGCAAAACACCGCGTCGAAATAGAGCTTCACCGCGCCTTCTGGCGTGACGGCCTCGCGCATGTAACGCTCCTTGAATTCATGATAGGTTACTGGCAGCCCGCCGGTTTTCTCCTGGATCCGGCCGGAATCACGGCGGATATCCTCCCGGCTGCTGCGGCTGTCCTCACGGTCTTCGGAGTCGTACCTTCCGACATACCGGCCGTCGGCATCGTATCCGCCGCGAAGTTCCGTTCCGGCAGTGCCGGACCGCCTCTCAAGCTGTTCTTCTCCGAGCCGCGTCTTACCGGCGTCGGCCGGAGCAGGAGGAATGTCGTAGCCCTGCCAGTCGTTCTGCCGGCCCGCGCAGCCGCAACACAAGACCAGCAGGACGGCCGCAATCCAATAAAATACCACTCCGCAATTTCCTTTTCCCGTGTGGCGGGCGCGACAGATGCTCATATCTCCCCCTCGTGGCGGATAAACCGCCGGTTTTCAGATTCCGAAGACCCGTGGATGTCACGGCTTTTTGGTAAAAGACATTCCATCCCAGACAAAAACAACGCACGGATCGGAACGCATCAGCATCTCCGGCACGCCTTTTTCGGGCGGCGCGTTTTTGTCCCGCCGGGCCACGATATCGCGCCCCAGACGCGGCAGGTCATAAACGACAGTCTTGGCCAAATTCTTCAGAGCCTCCAGCTCACGCGGCCCCAGTCGGCCCTTCTGGTAAAAATCTCCCGGTTCGAACTGTCTTTCCAGGGCGGACCATACTTCCGGGTCGGACTGGAGTACGCCGTCCGCATCCAGACGGTAGAAAAAAAGTCTGGCCCGGCAAACAGGCCCGCATGAACGGGCATTGACGGCCACCAGCTTCCCTTTGTCCGCGGTATTCCAGAAACACATCTCCCACACGCCTTCAAAAGGCCCGGTCAGATTCATGTAGCCATTGCGGATATCCCGCACGCCGATCCTGAGGCCGTTCACAGTCTTGCCGTCCAGCAATTCCTTGCGCTGTCCGGCCGTGGGGGCTGGATCGAAAAAGCATTCCTCCGGCAGCAATTCGAAAAAAACCGTGATGTTGGTCACCGCGCCGCGCCGGGTGGTTTCATTGGCCTCCCGGTCGGGCACCGGCACATGCTGCCCGGCCTGAACCCACAGGGCCGGTACGGACCAGCACAGCAACAGAAAAATCAGAACCGGCAATTTACGTCTGTACGGCATACGCCTCTCCGCCATTTAAGGGCTTCTTCCCGTTCTCGGACAATGTTTTCCGCATTATCCGTCATTTCCCGGCCAAAAGGTTCTACAGATCATCCAGCACCTTGTCCGCGTCCATGCTGCCATCGGCGCGCGGGCCAGACCTCCGCCGACTCCGCATCCGTGTAGACGAGCTGACCGTCCCGAAAAGACAGGACTTCGGGCACAAATTCTTCCCCACAGACGATCTCAAGCCACACGGAGTCTCCCTCCATCCGCCACGTGCCTTGGCCCCATGCCCCGTAAACGATTGCCTCGGCCCGGCCATCGGGAAAAAGCTGATACTGGGTCGGAAGACGTACCGGCAGGCCGTCCCGCTCGGCCGTGTCCTGACCATCGATGAAGCCCCTTGGTCGTAGACATCCGTCCTTCCTTCATCTTTCCTTCCCACGCTTCACACTCACTCGGACCAGTGAATATAGAGCAACTCCCTGACGACGCCGTCCTTCAGTCCGAAAAGGAACTCGCGCGAAGGCCCGGCATCGCCGTGATAGATCAGCCCTCCATCTCTTTCCTCGTCGGGCGCGCCCAGCAACTCCGTAACCTTCTCCGCCGGATCGCCGACATGAAGCGGTCCGAAGCCCGTACCTTTGGCAACGACATGCACTTTCGACAGTCTGCCGTCCACATACCGGGCCGTGTGGAGTGGATAGACAAAGGTCACGGCGGGGTTCTCCTGGCTGGCGGCCTCCACGCGGACCATATCGATCTCGCTTCGCAGAGGTTCTCCGAACAGGGCGCGGGCCTTGACCAGGGTGGCGCCGAAGTCCAGCTCCACCCGCCAGACCAGGGCATGCGCCGGAGAGACGCTGCCTGCACGGTCTGTCTCCAGATACCGTCCGGAAATCCATGCCTGCTCCGGCCGGGCGGGGTGATCCACCTCGTACCAGGTTTCACCGTCCACCAGCCGCTCGCCCAGAATGTACAGAAAGTCCTCCCGATCCACATGACCGACGACTTCCGCCTCCGCAGCCGGTTCGGCCCGCAGCCGGACACCGTCTCCGGTACATTGCCCCGGTACGGGATACTCCGGCACGGTCTGCCCCGCCCCGGAAGAGGCCAGCCAGCTGCCCGGCACCTGCAAGGCGGAGGGCTGGGCCAGACTGGAAGACGGACTCATCATCAAGACAAGCATGAGCGCCACAACATAGGGCAGATACCGCATGTCCATCTCCTTCGCGGCTCAATCCGCCGCCCGGCTCACCCGTTCCATGGACGACAGAACGCCGTTTTTGAAGACGAGGACGATCTCAGCAAGACCCTCCTCATGCGTGAAGACGTTCTCCCCTTCCTTCAGTTCCCGTTCTCCTTTCCATCTGTCGGCCAGCAGTCCATCCACCAGTTCCCGCAGGGACTCCGCGCCGTCGCCCACCCAAATGCCCCCGAAGTCCCGCCGCGCGTCCGAAATTTTCACAGCGGACAGGTATCTCTCTTCCGTCTCGCCATCACGAAAGGAGCTGTAGCTCAGAGCCAGCCCCGGCCACTCCTCGATCCAGCCGTCGGATTTCACCGGCTTGCCGAGCCCCTCCCTGAGGGAATTCGTCTTGGTCCAGAATTCGTGCTCCGTCACATCCAGAAAATAATCCGCGTAAGTCGTGCCGTCCCGATACGGCTCCAGAAACTGCCCATAGATCCAGCCCCCGGTGTATGTTCCGGGAGCCGTCTCGAACTCCACGCGATACCAGAGCCACGCCTCGCCCCGGTCCATAGCGTCCAGCCAGACAAGAGGCGGGCCGTCCTCATGCAGACGGCCCACGACTTCCGCCATCAGCGATGGCTCTTTCCGCACCCGGACATCCTTTCCCTTGACCCAGGCCGCCCGGGGCCAGTCCTCTCCGGGAGCGTCCCGGAAGCGCCGCAACTGGGTGGTCCGGGCCGGAAGCTCCATGCAGTTGCCCGGCCAGAAGACATGCTGGACTTCGGCCACCACCCCGTCTTCCATCCGAAATTCCAAAAATGTATGCCCACCCGCCTGTTCGTAACGCAGGGAAGAACCGACCCGGCTTGTTTCCCGTCCCAGCCTGCTTCGCAGCTCCTCTCCGGTCAGGCCAACGAACGCATTCCCCAGGAATTTCCGGGCAGCCTGGGCCGTATCCGCCGCAAAATACAAAGTATGCGTCCTGTCCCCCAGAGTCATGGTTTGAAATACGGCATCCTTTGCGGCCCAGGTTTCAATGACCCCGCCCGCATGCCCGTCACCGGCGGATAGGGGAACATCCGGACGGCGCACCCAGGCTTTACCGGGCCCCTCGCCCGCAAACAAAGCTCCACGGGCTTCATCCACGGCATCATACACCGTGTCTACCCGCTCGTTCTCATCGCTTTCTCCAGTCCGGACCAAAAGGGTGTCCTGAAACAGCCATCCAGTAACCCCCTGAATCGTAACCTTATACCAATACCCGCCGTTCGAAAGCACAGCGTCCTCGATATCCAGCTCCTCGGGGAGCATAATCTCCCGGCCGGACGCTCCACGTTCGGGACGTTCCAGCAGCAACGCCGGACTTTCATGCGTACGCCAGCCCGTCATGGCCTGAGCCCATACCGGCGGAAAAATGAAGAACAACATCAAAGCGGCTCTGATGAAAAAAGCCATGATTCTCCTCATATATCCGTCATCCCGACCGCACCGAAAAAAAGAGGCATGCCCCTGACGGACATGCTCTCCAGATTTATCCCTTGACCGGCTTTCCACCCTTGCGGGCAATGAACGCAAGAGCCACCAGCACCACAGCCGCTCCGGCCAGACTGACGGCCAGCAGAGGCCGGAAGCGCACCCAGGCTACGGCGATGATCAGGCAGGACCAGGCCGCCCCGACAAGACCGGCGATCAGGCCGGCGCCCATGCCCACCAGACTGCCGAAGAACGGCACCACATCCGCCAAAACCGAAAGAGGCCGCAGAATCATGCCCAGCCCGGCAATGACGATCAGCGCGCCCACCACGCGCAGAACCCAGGCCAGAGCGGTGTTTCCCTCTTCCGCTCCGGCGAACATGTTTTCCGCGCTGACCCGGCCCATGCTCAGACGGCTGAAGGAATAGCCGTTGGATGCGATGAAGGGCTCGAAGGTATTGCCCGTCACCTTGGCCACAATGGACACTTCCGCCGGGGGCACCTGCGTGAAGGTGACCCGCACATCACCCACTTCGGGTACAAAGGGGTTGGCTCCCAGATAAATGATGTTGTTTTGGGCCCGTATATGGCTGGAATTCAGGCTCAGGCTTTTCTCCAAAGCGAGCCGCCGCTCGTCGGACAGTTCTGTCTCCAGAGGAACTGCCCCGGTGATGGCCGCCTTCATGAACTGCGGCAGGACGTATGCCCCGAAGGTCACTGTGGGAGCGAAGTCCTCCGTATCCTCGAAATTTCCGTACGCGAAGTTGACGTTTTTATAATTTTCGTCCCTGAAGACGGAAGAATCCACGGGCGTGCTCACCCACTCCTTGGCGTAAGTGTATGTGGTGACCTTTTCCTCACTGCCGCCCACTTTCTTGTGCGTTTCGGTCCGGGCCGTCTCCACCCATTGGTAATACTCCACTTTCCGCGAAAGCCTGATAGCCGTTGCATTGACGCCAAAAAACGGATCCACGAGCACATCCGTAGTTTCGGCCCGGCCCGAGGCATGGATGACTTTGCCGTCGAGCTCGGGGTTCAGGCCGGAAATGTCCGTCACCGGCATGGTCACCGCCCTGGCTTCAGCAATGGAGTCCCCCGTCTTCACGGTGCGACCCTCGTTCCAGTACAGCAGACCCGTGCCCGCGGCAAAGAATACCAGCCCGAGGAGAATGCCCTTGAGCGCACCACCCAAACGACTGAACCAACCTGTTTCCGTCCTTTCCGTGTATGTCATACACTTTCCCTCCCGTTGACGGACTCATCCCAGAAAACCGCCGCGTTGTCCATGTAGTTGCCGCACTTTCCTCTTTCGTCTGGGATCCCTTTCAATCCGGAACAGGCATTCCGCAAAACGGAAAAAACAGGCTTCCACGGCGTCTTCCGAAATATCCGGCAACTGAAAACCGAGATTCATGAATTGTAGTACATTGAGTTGGGCAAGGCAAAATACGGATTATAGTCATTGCGGCGGAAACCGATGAAGCAACACTCCAAAACCATAAAAAAACGCGGTATCCTGAACGGAACACCGCGTCTTGCCTAAGGTAAGCCAGCAAAACTACTTCTTTTTGAAAAAAACCGGCATGTCCGCCTTGCCCAGGATGAGAAAGGACATTTCACTGGTCGTCATGACCTTCAATTCCGAATGCTTGGTCATATAGAAGACAGCCCCCAGAATACCCCAGACCAGAAGCGCGTACCAGGATTCCGTGTCGATGGCAGCGGGAGATCCGGGAACAGTCAAAAGTCCCAGGCACAGGAAGGAAGTGCATACGCCGATGACAGCGTAGACCTTGTTGCGGCCGGACCCGGGCCATGTGGGATGGGCGACCATAAAACGGTACGCGGTCATGGCTGTGAACCCGTAGGCGATGACCGTGCCGATGGCCGACATATCCACAATCCAGTTCAGTGCTTCGCGGCCGAACCACGGCGCAATGAGCGCCACACACATGGTAAAAATAATGGAACGATGCGGAGTGTGGTAGTGAGGATGAATTCCGCAGAACCATTCAGGCAGAAATTTGGACCGGGCCATGCCGAACAGCAGGCGGCTGGTGGCAATATAGAACCCGTTGATGCCGGTGAGGATGGCGGCCAGCACGGCCAGAGCAAGGATGATGCTGCCCGCGGTTCCCAATGTGAGCTTGGCGATATAGCCTGTGGCCCAGACATGATTGGCGGCCAGAAGCTCGGGATACGGGATAACGATACCCACGCCCAAGGTAACCAGAGCGTACATGCCCGCACCGAGCAGGATGGCGGCCACCATGAGAAATGTGGATTTGGACGGCGGAAAGTCAAACTCTTCCGCTGCCTGGGGAATGGTGTCAAAGCCCACATACAGCCATGGGGCAATGGCCACCACACTGGCGACAGCCGCCAGAGGGGAGATACCTTCCGCAAAAAATGGATGCAGATTCTCCACATGCGCCGTAGGAGCGAAAAAAGAACCAGCACAGAAAACGGCCACTCCGGCGACCAGCGTCAGGGCCAGAATCAGCTGCGCGCTCCCGGCAAAACCCACGCCCCGATAGTTGATAATGCCAAAAAGGAGTACAGCTCCGGAAAGAAGAGCAAGCTCTCCGGCGTACACATCCCACCCCGCTATGGTGTACAAGTGGCCGCATTCGAACACGCCCGGCAGCAGGAAGCGGGTCAGCAGAGCAATGGCCGTGGCGTTCAGGGCGATGATGCACGTGTATCCAAGAACCAGAGCCCATCCGCAGACAAACGCGGCAGTAGGACCGAATCCCGCATAGGCGTAGGCGAATTCCCCTCCGGCCACGGGATAGGACTCGATCATTTTGCCATAACTCAGAGCGACAAAACCAAGCAGACCGCCCCCAATAAGGAAGCCGATACACGCAGCAACGGGGCCTGCCTGGGGCAGAAAACGAATTCCAGGCAGGACAAAGCATCCCCAACCGAGGATACATCCCAGAGCCAGCGCCCAAACCTGAAGAGGGGAAAGGGTTTTCTTGAGGACAACACGATCATCTGTCTGTTCTGGCGAAAGAGAATTCATAGTACCCCTGATTCAATGTTTTCAGGACTCCTTCCACTCCTTGCCGGATAGCCGTCCGCCTCTGTGGCCCGTCACATGGAGCCAAGCCAGACCCGCTGATTCACGGTTTTGGAGGGGGAATCCATCGTTCAAAAGGAATGCATTCTTGGCCACGAAGATAACAGGAAGAGGCGCCTAACATAAACCATCCAGATTCCCAAGAACTTTCATGTAAAAAAATTCGCGAGCAAGGCCACCCATCCCCCTTGGGCACCGCAGGAGAAGAGACCCAGCTGATTTTACTGTGAAAGAAAGAACGTATCTCCGAAAAAGGAATCCGCCGAGTGAAGGCAAAACGATTTGGAAGCCCGAGAAAATACTATGGAATGGGAGAAGACGAAAACAGATTGTTGGAAGGAAGGATGGTGGGCCCACCAGGGGTCGAACCTGGGACCATCCGGTTATGAGCCGGGGGCTCTACCAACTGAGCTATGGGCCCGCCAGAAGCGAGTGCGATCTGTTATGTGCAGGAGCGATTTCTTGTCAAGAAGTCCAATGGACTCGCCATCCGAGGTGCGGCGGTCAGCTCAGCACCACCTGATCCAGTCCGTCCCGCTCCAATAGATGCACGTCCACGCGCTGCTCCCGGGTGGTGGCGATCACCTTGCCGATGAAATCCGCCTGAATGGGCAGTTCACGATGCCCCCGGTCGGCCAGCACCAGAAGTTTCACCATCCGGGGACGGCCAAAATCGAGCAGAGCCTCCAAGGCGCAACGGATAGTGCGCCCGGTGAAAAGCACGTCATCCACGAGAATCACGGATTTGTCTTCCAGGGAAAAATCGACGCGCGTGGCGTTGATGTGCGGCGTGGCATCAGAAGTGGTCCAGTCGTCCCGGTACAGGTTGATGTCCAGTTCGCCGCACAGAGGAGAATGAGGTAATTTCGCGGCCAGCCCGGAGGCCAGACGGCGGGCCAGATCCACCCCCCGGCGCTGAATGCCGATCAATGCCAGCGAGTCGTGATCAGGAATCCGTTCCAGAATCTCGCAGCCCAGCCGGTCAAGAGAACGCTTCATATCCTCCGCAGTCATAACTGCTCTCATGATTTATCTCCTTATCAGGTCAGGACCGATACCCAAACTCGGACGCAGGAGTGAAGAAAACGCGCTGGCTCCCATCCAGTCAGTCCATGGCACACAACTTCACCAATACATGGGCAAAATACTCGGCCAGGTCCACGTCCTGAGAGAGAGTCCGGCCACTGACGGCCACAGCTCCCAGACAGACATCCCGATCCATGACGGGAATGCCTCCAGGCAGGCTGGTCAGCCCCGGATCGTGGAAATCCGCCAGAGACAAATTTTCCGCCAACAGACGCTCATGAAATTCCCGCGTGGAACAACGCATGCGGACCGCAGTATAGGCTTTGGCCCGCACGATGGAAACCAATCGTTCCGGAGCTCCGTCCATGCGTGCAAGTAAAATCTCCTCACCGTTTTCCGCCGCAACACAAAGACACACGGGCGGGAAACCATCCCGCGCAGCATGGTCCCGTACCGCGCACACAGCCTCCCAGGCATGATCAAGAGATATCCGGGACATCATGTCACTGCACCAAACACAATGAAAACCAGGGAATATACGTAAAAACCAGCAGCATTGCGATCAGAACACCCAAAAACACCCATCCGGCACTGACGATGTCGCCGATACGCGCTTTGGACAGACTGCTGGCCACAAACAGGTTCACCCCCACCGGCGGAGTGATGAAACCGATAGCCAGATTCACGACCATAATGATGCCGAAATGAAGCGGATCGACACCCACTCGCGTGACCAGGGGCAGCAGAATAGGGGTGATGATGACAATGGCCGCCAGCGCCTCCATGAAAGTGCCGATCCACAGCAGAAAAATATTGATGAAGAGCAGAATGACGATTTTCGTACTGGTCAGATCGAGAATGAAAGACGCGATAGTGTCCGGTACCTGCTCGATGGTCATGATGTTACCGAAAATGGTAGCCATGGCCATGAGTACGATGATCACCGAAGAAGTCTGAGCCGCTTCGACGCAGGACGCCCACATCTTTTCAAAGCTGAGCTCCCCGTAGATGAAAAGCCCGACCACGAGGCCATACAGGGCGGCCACGGCCGCAGCCTCCGTGGGCGTCATGATGCCCCCATATATTCCACCCAGCACAATGACCGGAACCAGAAGCGCCCATTTGGCGTTCCAGAATGCCTGGGCAAAGGTACGCAGAGATCGGCCGCGCGCCTCACCCTGCCAACCGTTTCTTTTGGATATGGCAAAAGCTGCGACCATGAGAGCCAGACCGCACAGAAGTCCAGGCACGATGCCGGCCAGAAAAAGTTTACCCACGGAGACCTGCCCGGCCACGCCATAGACCACAAACGGGTTGCTCGGCGGGATCATGACTCCGATACATCCCGCGGCAGCCACCACTGCGGCGGCGAAAAACCTGTCGTATCCGCGCTCAATCATGGCCGGAATGGTGATGGTCCCTATGGCCGCCACGGTGGCCGGCCCCGAACCACTGATGGAGGCGAAAAAAATGCAGGTCACAATGCTGGCCAGAGCCATGCCTCCGGGAAGCGCCCCGACCAGCTCGTCGCCCAAGGCGAGCAATCTCTTGGACAGTCCTCCCGCACCCATGAAGACTCCCGCTGCAATGAAAAATGGAATGGCCATGATGGGGAAAGTATCGATGGAGACAAAGGCGATCTGAGCCAGATAATCAAGGGGCAGAGTGCCTGCGCCCAGAATGGTGCCCACGCTGGACAGTCCCAGAGCAAAAGCGATGGGAACACCAAGCAGGAGAAAAATCACGAAGTAGCCAAAAAGAAGCCAAACCGCGCTCCATTCGTCATGGACAAGTACCGGAAGAAAAAGTGCCGCGGTCAGGACCACGCCAAAAGCCGTGTCCTTGGCCGGCATGGAACGCACCTGAGTCCACAGGTCCTGAATAGCCCGGATAGCCATGAGTCCGAATCCGACGGGCAAAATCAGATAAGGGATGAAATATTTGATACCCATGGCCGGCGTCACCTGGGGCATAGCGATCTGCATCCGCACATGCCCAAAGCCCATATAGCAGAAAAGACCGGCCAGAATCAGCATACATAGATCCGTAAGCACCCAGACGATCCGCCGCTGCCGTTCGGGCAGCTTCTCACAGAGAAAATCCACCCGGATGTTACTGCGGCCCAGAATGGCCAACGGCACGGCCAGGTAGGAAATCCAGATAAACACATACCGGGCCAGTTCCTCCGACCATATCGACCAGCCGGCAATGGCTCCGAGCCGCTCGCGCAGACCGTCCACATCCGCAAAAGAAGACAGAAAGGTCACCCATTGCGGATCGTAGAGCCGTTCATTGATATTCGATACGGCATACCGGAAGCAGGTCTGATAGGTGATGATCAGAATCATGAGCAGCAATCCCGTGGCTAGAAAAGGCTTCTCCACGGAATTAAGGACGCGGGGCAGACGGGAAGCTTCGGACATGAACGTACTCCGAAAAGATAAAGGAGGGAGAAAGCTCCCTCCTTTTCACATGCGGTTATTTCTGGGTATCCTGAACGAGCTGGATGAGTTCCGCCGGCAACGTAACAGTGTCCCAAACCGGGCGGGTCATTTTACGGAATTCCTCGATATCCTCGTCCGTAGCATCATGAATGGTAATTCCCGCCTTGATGAAACCCTCGCGGGCCGCCTTCTCGTTCTCAGGGTACAGCACTTCCCGCTGATAAACCACGGCGTCCCGAGCTGCTTCATTGATGATCTGCTGTGCCGAAGGCGGCAGTTTGTCCCACCAGGCCTTATTGGCCATGGCCACCTGCATGCCGTAGTTGTGCGCGGAAGTGATGGCGTATTTGAGCACCTCATGATGCTTGGCCCCGAAAAGATGCGGAAATGTATTTCCTTCGGCATCTATCGTGCCCTGCTGAAGGGCAGTATACACTTCCCCCCAGGCAATAGGAGCCGGATTGGTCCGCAATGCCTTGGCCACAGCCACCTCCACGGGAGAATCCGTGGTGCGCATCTTCAGTCCGGCCAGGTCGGAAGCCTTGGTCACCGGACGCTTCACCGTCACAAAGTGACGGTATCCGTATTCCGCATACATGATGGGCTGCAAACCCACCTTATTGGAGACCTCCTCGAAATAAGCGTGCAGCGGGCCGCCCTTGTCGATGGAAGCATACAGATTTTTCTGGAACTTGGGCGAAGTGATGTAGGGCAGGTCAAATACGGAAAACTCTCTGGCAAAAACCGCCAGATTGGGCGTGGAGCTCACTCCAACATCCAGAGAACCTTTCTGAGCTCCTTCAATAAGCACTCTGTCGCTGCCCAGCACAGCATTGGGAAACACCTGCACCGTGATCTTGCCGCCGGACTTCTCCTTCACCAGATCCGCAAATTTCTGGTAGGCCAGAGTAATATGATTGCCGGGAGGAGTCGTGTGAGCCAGACGAAACTTGATCTTCGGGCCATCATAGTCTGCCAAAACCGGGGAAGCACACAAGCACAGAGACAGAACAGCCATGGTCATGCAAATTCTTTTCATGTACCACTCCTTTACAGTTTGATTTTCAAAACAAAATGCCTCCATCCATCGCACCCTCGCGGTATCTCCGCGGCCGCCGCCCGTCAGCGGTCTTCCATGGGGATGTAATCCCGCCGGTTGGGCCCCACATAGATCTGCCGGGGGCGGTGGATGCGCGTGCCTTCCTCCATGTACTGCTCATGCCAGTGGGCGATCCAGCCGGGCATGCGGCCCATGGCGAACATGACCGGGAACATGTTCACGGGGATATTCAGCGCGCGCAGGATGATGCCGGAATAGAAATCCACATTGGGGTACAAATTGCGGGAGATGAAAAAGTCGTCCCGCAGGGCGGCGTCCGCCAGCTCCTGGGCGATATCGAGCAACGGGTCGCGCGTGTCCAGACTCTCCAGCAGTCTGGTGGCGCAGTCCTTGAGTACCTTGGCCCGCGGGTCGAAATTCTTGTAAATCCGGTGCCCGAAGCCCATCAGCCGAAACTCTTTGCGTTTGACCCGTTCGATGCATTCCGCAATGGAATGCTCCCCGGAGTGGATGCGCTCCAGCATGCCGACCACGGCCGAATTGGCTCCGCCGTGCAATCTGCCCCACAGCGCGCAGATGCCCGCCGAAACCGAGGCGAACAGATTGGCGTCGGAAGAGCCCACCATGCGTACAGTGGAGCAGGAGCAGTTCTGTTCGTGATCCGCGTGCACCAGCAGAAACAAATCCAGAGCCCGCTGGGCTTCGGCAGAAGGGAAATACTCCTTGTAGGGCACGGAAAACATCATGTGCAGAAAATTCTCGCAGTAGGATCGGCCGGGATCCGGATAGATGATGGGCAGGCCCTTGGACTTGCGGTAGCTGAAAGCCGCGATGGTGCGGACCTTGCTGATAAGCTTGGCCACGGCCATCCGGAACTCCTCCCAGGTATCGATGCGGAGCAAATCCGGATGATACGTGCCGAGGGAATTGATCACCGCCGACAAAATGGCCATGGGGTGTCCATTGGGCGGGAACCCTTCGAAATGATGCATAAGGTCCTCATGCAGCAGAGCCTGCTCTCCCAGAATGTTGCGAAAGGCTGCGCGCTCCTCGCGGGTGGGCAGTTCCCCGAACACCAGCATCATGGCCGTCTCCACGAAGGAACTTTGTTCGGCCAGCTGCTCGATGGGGTATCCCCGGTAGCGCAGGACGCCTTTCTCCCCGTCCACGAAGCTGATGGCGCTGTAGCACGCGCCGGTATTGGCAAACCCGGGGTCCAGAGTGATGACGCCCGATCTGGAACGCAGGGAACTCACGTCCACCGCCACTTCGTCTTCGGTGCCGCGTATCACGGGCAGTTCAAAGGTTTTTCCGTCTATGGTCAGCGTGGCTGTGTCTTTACTCATGGATCACTCCTTTGTTCCTGCTCATGCCGCCACGGGACTGTCCAAACCCGTTCCGGAAAATTTCCGGCCCGGGTCCGTGCCGCCAGCGGCTCCCCTCACGAAAGCTTCTGGCCGGCCGGCTCCCATTCCCACAGGGACAGCCGCATTTCCACCAGCTCTTCCTCGTAGTTGTGGGCCACGGACAGGCCGAAACGCCTGGCCAGCCCGATCATGCCCTTGTTGCGGGGCATGGTCTGCCCGTCCAGGTAGCGGGTGCCCCGGCTCTTGCAGTACCGGATCATCTTTTCGAACAGAAGCGAGCCCAGACCCGTGCCTTTCATGTCGGTGCGGATGATGATGGCGAATTCCGCTGAAGAATTGTCCGGCTTGGTGGAGGTGCGCACCACACCCAGGGTTTCCGCCTCTCTGCCGGTCTGGCGCGTGGCGATGAAGGCCATTTCCCGGTCGTAGTCGATCTGGGTGAAACGGGTCATGTCGTCCAGCACGAAATTCTGGACCAGTCCGAAGAAACGCAGCCGCAGGTCCTCTTCGTCCAGATTCTCGATGAATTGCAGGTGGGCCGCGGCATCCTCCGGCCGGATGGGCCGCAGAAGCACCCGCGAGCCGTCCTTAAGCCGCACGGACTCTTCCAGTTCTCTCGGATACGGCCGGATAGCCAGCCGTTCCGGCCCGCAGCACGAGCATTCCCGGACCCATATCCGCGCACCCAGGGCCAGTACGCCCTTGTCGTCGGCGAAAACCGGGTTCATCTCCACAGTGACGATCTGCGGCAGATCGATGACCATCTGGCTGACCTGAATCAGAGCCAGGCAGATATCGTCCATATCGGCCGGAGCCTGACGCCGGGAGCCTTCCAGGAGTCTGGAAATGCGGGTGCGGGAGATCAGTTCGCGGGCCAGCCCCATGTTCAGGGGCGGCAGGGCCGCGGCCTGGTCGTTGATGACGGAGGATGCCACGCCGCCGTGACCGAAACGCAGCACCGGCCCGAAGGTCTTGTCCGTGACCACGGAGATGAACAGCTCGTGCGCTCCCGGCCTGCGGCCCATCTTCTGCACGACGAAGCCGTCGATATAGGCGTTCGGCATGCGCGCGTGCACGCGGGCGGACATGTTGGCCGCGGCCTCGAAGAGCAGGTCCGGCGTGGTCAGGTCGAGGGCGATGCCGCCGATGTCCGACGGATGGGCGATCTGCGGCGAGCGGATCTTGAGAGCCACAGGGTAGCCGAGCTCCGCCGCCGCTTCCACGGCCTGCATGGCCGACTTGCAGATCCGGGTTTCCACCACGGGCAGACCGTAGGCCGCGAGCACCTGCCGGGATTCCTCCTCGGACAGCTTTGTACGCCCGTCTTCCAGAGCAGCGGCAATGACCTGGGCGGCGTGGGCCGTGTCGGGAAAGAAGTCGGCGGGCAGGGAATCGGGGGTCTGCATCAGAATCTGCTGGATGCGCTTGTAGCGGAGCATGTGCAGGTAGGTCATGATCGCCTTGCCGGGCCGGTCGAACACCGGAACGGAGGCTTCGTCGAAAATCTCCTTGGTGTCCCGCACCGTTTCCTCACCCAGCCAGTTGGCCAGCACCAGGCACCGGCTGGTCTTGGCCACCTGGGTCACGGCCCGGGCGATGTCCAGGCTGGAGGCTCCGGGCAGGGGCACATGCAAAATGAGCACGCAGCCCACGCCCCTGGCCTTGGCCAGAACGCTCAGCACCCGGGCGTACACGTCCGGCGCGGCGTTGTAGGGCAGGGACACCGGGTTGTCCGAGCACCGCTCCGGCCCCAGAATCTCTTCGAGCTTGAGCTGAAGATCCTCGGTGATGGGCGCGAGCACACCGCCGCCGGCAATGAGCGCGTCGGCGCTCAGAAGCCCCACGCTTCGCCCGTTGGTCATGATGGCCAGATCATTGCCGCGCAGGGGCCTGTAGTTGGCCAGGGTCCGCGCGCCCTCGAAGAGCAGGTCGATGTCGTCCACCCGGACCATGCCCGCCCGGCGGAAGGCCGCGTCGTAGATGAGGTCCAGATCGTCTTCGGTCAGATCGGCGGCGGCGTCGCGCAGTTCGCAGGGCAGACGCCTGGGCCGGATGACCAGAATGGGCTTGCTGCGGGCGCTGGCCCGGGCCGCGGACATGAACCGGCGGGCGTCCTGAATGCTTTCCACATACAGCAGGATGGACCGTGTGGCCGGGTCCTCGCCCAAATAGTCGAGCACGGAACTGAAATCCACATCCAGCTGGCGGCCCAGGGAAATACAATGCGAAAAACCGATGTTATTGTTCTTGGCCCAGTCCAGAACCGATTCGAAAAGGCTGTCGGACTGAGTCACGAAGGCGATGCGCCCCTCTCTGGCGCCCACCTTGGACAGGCTGGCGTTGACGCCCGATGCGGGCACGATCATCCCCAGGCTGCCGGGCCCCAGCACACGGATGTGCTTGTCCCGGACCACGGCCCGGATTTGTTCATCGATTTTTGTCCGTTCGGAGGCTTCCAGCAGATCGTAATCCGGGTCCATGACCAGGGCTGCGGGGGTGCCGTTGTCGGCCAGTTCGGCCAGACGCTCCGGGGCCTCGTGAACGGGCGAGCAGATGATGGCCAGATCCGGAGTCAGCGGCAGGGATTTCACGTCCGCATAGGACAGCACGCCGAAAATGGCTTCCTGGGCCCCGGAAACGGGCAGCACCGGTCCCAGAAATTTTCCGGACATGAGATTGCCCATGAGCGTGGCGCTGACTGATCCCGCCTCGCGGGAAGCGCCGATGATGGCCAGGGAATTGGGTTTGAACAGCAGATTCAGGGGATTCACGCTCATCGCTCAAAAGACTCCGTTTACCTGGAAAGAAGAAGACAGAGTGCCCGCGCGACCGCCAGTCCGTCAATTTCAGCCACTTACCAGAAAAGGCGGGAAAACGAAATCCATTTCTTCTACATCCCGTTTCCGGACACGAAATCACGCCCGAACCCGTCACAGGAGGACGCCATGCCCGCTGAAAACACCAGACCGCTTCTTTTCGAACCGCCCGCCACGCCGAGGGCGCATGTCGCCGGTATGGCCGCCTACGAAGAACTGTACCGCCAAGCGGACCAGGATCCCGAAGGCTACTGGGCCGGGCGGGCTGAAGAGCTGATCAGCTGGAGCAGGCCCTGGGACAAGGTCATGGACTGCGACATGGATGCGGCCCGGATCGGATGGTTCACGGGCGGCCGGCTGAACGTCAGTCACAACTGCCTGGACCGGCATGTGGAGAAGGGGCTGGGGGACAAGACGGCCATCATCTGGCAGGGCGAGCCCGAGGATGACGTGCGCCGCATTTCCTACGCCGAACTGCTGACCGAGGTCGGCCGTTTCGCCAACGCCCTGAAAAAGCTCGGCGTGGACCGGGGAGACCGGGTGGCCCTGTACATGCCCATGGTGCCGGAACTGGCTGTGGCCATGCTGGCCTGCACCCGCATCGGCGCCATCCACTCCGCCGTGTTTGCCGGATTTTCGGCCTCCAGTCTGCAAAACCGCATTCAGGACTGTGAGGCCAAGGTGCTGGTCACGGCCGACGCCGTACTCCGCGCGGGACGAAAAATCCCCCTGAAGGGCAATGTGGACGAAGCCCTGGCCGGCTGTCCGTCCGTGACCGCCTGCGTGGTGCTGCGGCGGGCCGGAAACGACATTGCCATGACCGAAGGCCGCGACATCTGGTGGCACGATCTCATGGCCGACCCGGACCTCTCCGCCCTCTGCCCCTGCGAAGACATGGACTCCGAGGACACGCTGCTGCTCCTCTACACCAGCGGCTCCACGGGCAAGCCCAAGGGCGTGGTGCACACCACCGGCGGCTATCTGACCTACGCAACCCACACCTGCCAGCTGGTCTTCAACCTTCACGACGACGACATCCACTTCTGCACCGCCGATATCGGCTGGATCACCGGGCACACCTACATTCTCTACGGCCCCCTGGCCCTTGGCTTGACCACGGTCATGTTCGAGGGTGTGCCCTCCTATCCCGACCCCTCACGGTTCTGGCAGATCGTGGAAAAATTCGGCGTGACCAGTTTCTACACTGCACCCACGGCCATCCGGGCGCTCATGCGCGAAGGCGTGGAATGGACCCGCAAGAACGATCTGTCCTCCCTGCGGGTGCTGGGCAGCGTGGGCGAGCCCATCAATCCCGAAGCATGGATGTGGTACCACGAAAATATCGGCCGCTCCCGGCTGCCCGTGGCGGACACCTGGTGGCAGACCGAAACGGGCGGCATCCTCATTTCCGCCCTGCCCTTCGCCACGCCGCTCAAGCCCGGCTCGGCGGCCCTGCCTCTGCCCGGCATCCGGGCCAGCGTGGTCGATGCCGACGGCAACCCCGCCCCGGCGGGCGAAAGCGGCAATCTGATCGTGGAGCGGCCCTGGCCGGGCATGCTGCGCGGCATCTTCCGCGACCCGGAGCGCTTCCGGCAGCAGTACTTCGGACGTTTTCGCGGACGCTACGAATCGGGCGACGGCGCGCGCCGGGACGAAGACGGCTATTTCTGGATTCTGGGCCGTCTGGACGATGTGATCAACGTCTCCGGACACCGGCTGGGTACGGCGGAAATCGAATCCGCCCTGGTCTCGCACCCGGCCGTGGCCGAGGCCGCCGTGGTGGGCATGTCCCACGAAATCAAGGGACAGGCCGTCTACGCCTACGTCACCCTGCGGGCCGATGCCGACGAGTCCGACGAGCTGGTCAAAGAGCTGCGCGCCCATGTACGCAAGGAAATCGGTCCGCTGGCCGCGCCGGAAGTGATCCAGTTCGCTGAAAGCCTGCCCAAGACCCGCAGTGGAAAAATCATGCGCCGGGTGCTGCGCAAGATCACCGAAGGATCCACCTCCATGGAGGACTTCGGCGACACGTCCACCCTGGCCGATCCATCGGTCATCCAGGACCTCATCGCCGGCAGGGTCTGACGCGGCCAAGCCGGCTGGGCCGCAACGTCCCCGGAACCGCAAGCCCGCGAAACGCTGGACACCGCCCGCGTTTTGCGGGCATTTTTCGCTTCGGCCGCACGGCCGAAACCTCCGGAGAAATTGTCCATGACCAATAACGATATCCTGCGCCGCCTGCGCTACGCCCTGCGCCTGAGCAACGCGCGGCTCACGGCCCTCTTCGCGCTGGGCGGACACGCTCTGAGCGAAGCCGATCTGGACCTGTTCCTCCGGAAGGACGGCGATCCGCAAAGCGTGGAATGCCCGGATGTCCTGCTGGGCGCGTTTCTGGACGGACTGATCGTTTCCCGGCGCGGGCCGGGGAACGAACCGCCGGACGGCGAACTGGACAACAACGCCATCCTACGCAAGCTGCGCATCGCTTTGGAACTCAAAGACACGGACATGCTGCACATCCTCCGCAGCGCGGGCCTCACCCTCTCCAAATCCGAACTCGCCGCGCTGTTCCGGCGGCCGGACCATCGCAATTTCAAGCCCTGCGGCGACCAGTTGCTGCGGAAGTTCCTGACCGGCCTGGCCCGGACTTCACGCGAGGAAAAATAACCCGCGCCTGCCAGGCCAGCAGGACAAAATCCATCGCTTCGACCTGAAACGGAACCATTCTCAGGGGTTTGGTATAAATGCCGGTCCGCCGTGGACACAAAAAAATCACCCCCCGCCAGACAGCGAGGGGTGATTTTCATTTTCGCGACGTCCCGAAGGACGGGCCACGGGCCGATTACCGCTTCTGGTAAACGCCCTTCAGCACGGCCTCGATGCGGCGGTTCTGCGCACGGCCGTCCTTGGTCTTGTTGTCGGCGATGGGCTGGGTCATGCCGTATCCGACAGCGGTCAGGCGGGCGCCGTCCATGCCCAGCTTCTCGACCAGGTAGGCGCGGACGCTCTTGGCCCGGCGCTCGGACAGCTTCTGGTTGTACGCGGCCTTGCCCACGGAGTCGGTGTGACCGCCGATCTCGATGTCCACGCCGGGATACTGCTTGGCGAACTCGGCGAAGTTAGCCAGTTCCTGATGATAGATGGACTTGACTTCGGACTTGTCGAAATCAAAGAGCACCTTCAGCTGCATCTTCACCGGGATGGGGCATCCATCGGCATCAACAGCCAGATCGCGGGGAGTGTCGGGGCACTTGTCTCTGGAATTGGGCACACCGTCGCCATCGTCGTCGCCATCGACAGGAGCGGCCGGAGCGGCAGCCTCATAGAACACGTCCTTGATGAACTGCTGCAAAGCGGCGTCATCAGCGATCTGCTCGGCGGAAACAGCGACGCCGCAGGGCTTCGCATTCGTGATGCTGTCCAGCAGGGGCTGATTGCCGGCGACAGAGTCGGCAAAGCTTATGGTGTGGAAACAAACGCCATACTTTTCGGCCAGATCGGAAGCGACCTGCACGGAATCCGTACCGGTGTTTTCACGGCCATCGGAAAGAATGATTACGGCATTGCGTCCAGAGACACCCTGCAGGGCAGGCTCAAGAGCCTTCAGACCTTCACCCAGAGGAGTCGGCCGGGAGCCGATCACCGTGGGCAGCTTGGCGATGGAAGCACCGAATCCGGCGGAGGAGTAGGTCTCCAGAGCCTGGATTTCCCGGGCCGGAGCCGCGGTGGCCAGAGCGCCTTTGTAACCCAGTTCCATCAGGTTGGAGTTGATGCGCTCCATGATGGATTTGGCCAGAACGACTTTCTTTTCTTTGGTACCGACATAGTTTTCATCCATGGAACCCGATGTATCGACCAGGAAGATAAAATTATCGACCTTGGGCGCATAGGTTCCGGCGGACACGGCCGTGGAAGCCGCGAACATCGCCAGCAACAGACACAACACAGCCAGTTTGCTCACTTTCATCCTTACAACTCCTCTTTGCGTTGACAATTCATCAAAAATAGGACGGACTTCTTACGGAATACGTCGGTCAAGCCTGTTAGCAGCAACCGGCCGTCCTGTCAAAGCCACAAAAAAATGGATGCCTTTCTTTTCGCATCTGCGGACCGGCATCAGTTCAGTAAGGAAGCCTCCCCTTCTTCCCCCTGTGAAACCATTGATGAAAAATACTCCCGCCGCCCATACTTTACAAGCGATTATTCTGCATCTGGACATGGACGCCTTTTTCGCTTCCGTGGAGCAGGCCGACAATCCGGCTCTGCGCGGCCTGCCCGTGGTCGTCGGCGACTCTCCGCGCGGCGTGGTCTCCGCCGCATCCTACGAAGCCAGAAAATACGGCGTCCATTCGGCCATGCCCATCGCCCGGGCCCGGAAGCTCTGCCCGCAGGCCGTGTTTCTGCCGGGTTGCATGTCCCGGTACAGGGAGGTCTCGCGTCAGGTCATGGCGCTCATTCGCGCGCACTGTCCCGTGGTGGAGCAGGCCTCCGTGGACGAGGCCTACGCGGATATCTCCGGCATGGAACGCATTCTGCCGTCACCGGAAATCCTGGCCGGAAATCTCAAGAAGGCCATCAGGGACGGCACGGGCCTGAGCTGCTCCATCGGCATCGCCCCCAACAAGTTTCTGGCCAAGATCGCCTCGGCCTGGCGCAAACCCGACGGACTGACCGTCATTTCCCCGGAAGCCGCGGGAGACTTCCTGCGCGACCTGCCCGTAACCAGAATACCCGGCGTGGGCCGGCGCATGCGGGAGGAACTGCACCTGCTCGGCGCCGTCCATATCCGGGATGTTCTGACCCGGCCGAGGGAATTCTGGACCGAAGCGCTGGGAAAGCGCGGCAACACGCTGTACGACCGGGCTCAGGGCGTCGATCCGTCGCCTGTGCTCCCGCATGTCGAGGCGCAGTCCTGCAGCGCGGAGAATACCTTTCTGGAAGACACGGCGGATCCGGAAATTCTGGAGCACTGGCTGCTGGTCCAGGCCGAACGTGTCGGCGCGGAATTGCGGGCTCTGGGCAAAAAAGGAGCCACTATCACCCTGAAAATCAGATTTCAGGACTTTTCCCTCATCACCCGCAGCAAAACCCTGTCCCGGCCCACGGACATCACCAGGGAAATCCACGAAACCGCCCGTCGCCTTCTGGCCGGTCAGAAACTGGCCAGTAAGGTCCGCCTCATCGGTCTGGGTGTCTCCAACTTCCGAAGCGGAAAAGACATGCTCCCTCTGCCCACGGATGCCAGACGGGAAAGAGAGGAGCATCTGGACCGGACCATGGACCGCATCCGGGCCAGATTCGGTGCCGCGAGCATCGTACGCGCCGATACCGTCCACGATATGGAGCATGTGGTCCGGGACACGCTTTCCCTGAAAAACCGGAAATCCGGATAGCTGGAAGCCCGGCCGCGCGGGCTTGTCAAAACGCTTTTTTCCTGTTTGGAAGCGCCAGTTCAAAAAGCACCCATCTCTTTCTTTGAGGATACGCCATGTTCACTCACGCCATCACCCGTCTGCCCGGCCCGGATTTTCACCAGGGCCTGACCACCTCGGCCCTGCCCGCTCCGGATCTGGACAAGGCTCTCGAACAGCACGCCGCCTACGTGCGCTGTCTGCGCTCCCTGGGACTGGCCGTCACGGTGCTGCCCGCCGCGCCAGGCTTTCCCGACGCCTGCTTTGTGGAGGACACGGCGGTGGTCGTAAGGGAAACGGCCGTCATCACCCGGCCCGGCGCTCCTTCCCGGCAGGGGGAGACCGTATCCATCGCCACGGCCCTCGCGCCCCTGCGCCCCCTGACCCGGATCGAAGCCCCCGGCACTCTGGACGGCGGCGACATCCTGCAGGTCGGGAAGCACTTTTTCATCGGCGTTTCGGACAGGACCAACGAGGAAGGCGCACGGCAGCTTTCCGCCATTCTGGAAAAGCACGGCTACACGGCGGCCTTCATCCGCGTGGGGGCCGGACTCCATCTGAAATCGAGCCTCAATTACGTCGGCGAAGACACCATGCTGGTCACCAGAAATTTCGCCGGACACTCCGCCATCGCGGACTTCAGGCAGATAGTCTGTCCCAGAGGCGAGGAATACGCGGCCAACACGCTCTTCGTGAACGGCACGCTGATCATGCCCGCCGGATATCCCGAAACCCGCACCCTGCTGGACGCTCTCTCCCTGCCCGTCGTGGAGATCGACTCCAGCGAATACCACAAGATGGACGGCGGACTGACCTGTCTGTCCCTGCGTCTGTGACCGCGAATTTCTTGAATTTCCCGGCCGCCCGGGCTATTCGTCCCCGGATACGCGAAGCGAGGTGCCAACATGGAAATCTTCCGGGACCGCTACAAGAGGGAATTCGTCGAGGTGGCCTGCCCCAAGTGCAAGCAGACCAAGATCGTCTGTCTGCCCGAGGAGGATATCCCCGAATGCGAATTCTGCAAGGTGAAGATGAACATCAAGGAAATTCTGACCGAAGGAAAATACTAATCCTCAACTATCAGGAGGCTCTATGCGTCGTCTGCTTCTCATCGTCCCGGCTCTCTTCCTCTGTCTGAGCGCCCTGCCGGTCCTCGCCGCGGACCACGAACTGGCCCAGAAATCCACTCTGAACGCCATCCTCAAGCGCGGAGAGCTTCGTGTGGGCCTCGATCCCGGGTACATGCCCTTCGAAATGACGGACAAGAAAGGCAACATCGTCGGTTTCGACGTCGATCTGGCCAAGGAAATGGCCAAAGCCATGGGCGTGAAGCTGAAAATCGTCAACACGGACTACGACGGCATCATTCCGGCCCTCATGGCCGACAAATTCGACATCATCATCAGCGGCATAACCATCAACCAGGAACGCAACCTGCAGATCAACTTCGCCGGGCCGTACATCGTCGCGGGGCAGGCCATTCTGCTCAGCAAGAAGCACGAAGGCAAAATCACTTCCTACAAAGACCTGAACGACCCCAAATACGTGGTCGTCTCCCGCATCGGCACCACCGGCGAGCAGGCCGTCAAACGCATGATCCCCAAGGCCCAGTACAAGAGCTTCGAGAAGGAACCCGACGGGGCCATGGAAGTGGTCAACGGCCAGGGCGACGCCTTCGTGTACGACCTGCCCTTCTGCGTGGTCTTCATGGCCCAGCAGGGCGGCAAGAATCTGGTGCTGCTGGACAAGCCCTTCACCTACGAGCCCTTAGGCTTCGGCATCAGGAAGGGCGATCCCGACTTCCTGAACTGGCTGGACAACTTCCTGTACCAGATCAAGGAAGACGGCCGTTACGAGCGCATCTACACCAAGTGGATCAAGAGCACGGAATGGCTGAAGGACGTGCAGTAGGCTGACGGAACACAGCGGGAATCCGGCCGGATCCGGATTCCCGGCTCATCATCAAGAACATACCGGATATACAATGGCCACATACGCGGGACTCGACCGGCCCAAAAGCAAAGCTTACTTCCGGGTCTGGACGGGCGTTTTTTTTCTGGGGGCTCTGGGCCTGGTCAGCCTGCTCTATTTTTCCACCAAAAAAGTCGAATATACGTGGCGCTGGAACCGGGTGCCGCAATACTTCCTCTATGAGGAAAAGACGGAAATCCGGGCCGAAACGGAAGGGGAAATTGTCCAGATCACTCCCCTCGGCCAGGAATCCCGAGTGCTCATCCGGGGCGCGGACGGCGAGGAAAGCCACGATGTGCCCGCCTCTTCCCTGCTGCTGGCCGAGGGCGACTACGTCTATCCGGGTGACGTGCTCGGCTCCTTTTCCCGTCACAAGGCCGGCATCCTAGTGGAGGGCCTGCTGCTGACGCTCGAGGTCAGCGCCCTGGCCATCGTTCTGGGTATCGTGCTCGGCCTGTTCACGGGTCTGGCCCGCATTTCCGAAAACCCGGCCCTGCGCTGGGGAGCCATCGCCTATATCGAGCTCATCCGGGGCTCCCCGCTTCTGGTCCAGATTTTCCTGTGGTATTTCGTGGGCGGCACGGTCATCAACGCCATGCTCTCCCAATACGGTCTCGCGCAGATTTCCCCCTTGTGGTTCGGCGTGCTGGCGCTGGCCATCTTCACCGGCGCCTACACGGCGGAAATCGTGCGCGCAGGCATCCAGTCCGTGCACCGCGGGCAGATGGAGGCCGCCCGCTCCCTAGGCCTGACCTATGCCCAGGCCATGCGCAAGGTCATCCTGCCTCAGGCTTTCCGCCGGATTCTGCCGCCTCTGGCCGGTCAGTTCATCAGCCTGGTCAAGGACTCGTCCCTGCTTGGGGTCATTTCCATCCGCGAACTGACCAAGGCTTCCCGCGAAGTGGTCACCTCGTCGCTCCAGCCCTTCGAAATCTGGATCGTGTGCGCCATTTTGTATCTCGTCCTGACTTTCACCCTGTCCATGTTCGTGCAGTACCTCGAACGCAAGGCCATCTGAGCATAGCCATGAACGACCCTATCATAGACGTCCGCCAGATCGAAAAACGCTTCCATATCCCGGAGCCGCTGCTGGCACTGAATCAGGTTTCCTGCGCGGTCTCACCGGGCGAGGTGGTGGTCATCATCGGCCCCTCGGGCTCCGGAAAGTCCACCTTTCTGCGCTGCCTGAACCGTCTGGAATACGCCGACGCGGGACAGATCGTCATCGACGGCGTGGACATCCTCGACCCCGGATGCGACATCAACGCCATCCGCGCCGAAGTGGGCATGGTCTTTCAGTCCTTCAACCTCTTTCCGCACAAGACCGTGCTGGACAATCTGACCATGGCCCAGATGACAGTGCGCGGCAGATCCCGACGCGAAGCCGAGGCCAAGGGCATGGCCCTGCTCAAGAAAGTGGGTATCGCCGACAAGTTCGCTTCCCGGCCGGACCAGCTCTCCGGCGGGCAGCAGCAGCGTGTGGCCATCGCCCGTTCCCTGGCCATGGACCCGAAGATCATGCTCTTTGACGAACCCACGTCGGCCCTGGATCCGGAGATGGTGGGCGAGGTACTGGACGTCATGAAAACCCTGGCCCGCGAGGGCATGACCATGGTCGTGGTCACCCACGAGATGGGATTCGCCCGCGAGGTGGCGGACCGGGTGCTGTTCATGGACAAGGGCCGGATTCTGGAGGAAGGCACTCCCAACCACTTTTTCACCGCCCCCGCCCACGAGCGGACCAAAGAGTTTCTGAGCCAGATTCTTTAGAGCATTTGCCACCGAAAATGCTCGTTTCAGGGCCGGCAAGGCCCGCAGCCCACATTTCGTGGCGAGGATTTACGGGCAAATCCTTGCAGAACGGTCAATTCATTTTATTCGTGAACTCCCCCCAACCCGCCCGCACCGGAGCCATCATGAGCAAGGCGCTGCAAAACCAACTCTCCAAAAGCCTCAGGGAACAAGGCGACATGGCCCGGGACATGGCCATGGCCGAACTGAAGGATCTGAAAAAGGATCTGCAGGAACTGGAAAAAACGCTTACGGCCAAAAAAGCGCCGGATCAGGGGCTGCTCATGGATATTTCCCACGGCGCGTTTGAGCTTTTCCGCACCGCGTCCATAGTACTGGAAACGGAAAACCTGCAGAATCTGCTGCTTGGCGCGGCGGAAGAGGGAAGGGATCTGGAATACCTGGAGAAAAAAGGAGCCATGCTGCTGACCAAGCCCGAAGGATGGCACTGGTTCTCTCCCAAGGGGGAAATGTTTTTCCTGGCCGCACCCGGAGAAACCCGTCTGGCCGCGCAGAAGCTGCAGGACCGCCTGACCCGCAAGACGCCCGCGAAACCGGCCGCGCCCAAAGCTCCCCTGGAAGAATGAGGCGAAGTCCCGCAAAGACGAACCCCAATCCCGCTCCTTGCGCGGGATTTTTTATGCCGCTTTTTTGACCTGCCTCAAAGCGCCCCTCCCGCCGTGGCCGTAGACAGGCATCGAACCACACACCGGAGGAATCATCATGAAGCGCAAAATCATCGAGATAGACGAAGAAAAATGCACCGGCTGCGGGCTGTGCATTCCCGGCTGCGCCGAGGGCGCGCTGGCTATCGTGGACGGTAAGGCCAAAATCGTGCGGGATATGTTCTGTGACGGCCTGGGGGCCTGCCTCGGCCATTGTCCGGAAGGGGCTCTGCGCATCATCGAGCGCGAAGCCGAAGAGTTCGACGAGGAAGCCGCCCTGGAACATGTCCGCAAGACCAGAAACATGGAGGACGCCCCGGCGAAACCAGCCGGATGCCCGTCCGCCGCCATATTGCGGATGGCCCCCGCTCCCCTTGCGGCCGCACCCGGAGAAACCGGATCGTCTCTGTCCCACTGGCCGATCAAAATCCGTCTGGTGCCGCCGCACGCTCCCTTTCTGGACAACGCGGACCTGATCATCGCCGGAGACTGCTGCCCCGCCGCAAGCCCGGACTTCCATTCCAGATTTCTGGACGGCCGGGTGCTCATGCTCGGCTGCCCCAAGTTCGACAACGCCGAAGAGTACGTGGAACGCCTGGCCCAGATTTTCGCCCAGGCCCGCATCAGATCCATCACGGTGCTGGAAATGGAAGTGCCCTGCTGCTCAGGCATGTCCCGTATCGTGGCGCGGGCTCTGGACAGAAGCGGCAAGGACATTCCCTGCACGCGGCGCATTCTGGGCAGAGACGGGCGCAGTGTGGAGGAAAAGATGCCCCTGTCCGTCCTGCCGGGGCTGGTATCACCGGGGCTGGCGCACTTCCACGGCGGAAAGATGTAGCCCCTCTCCGGAAACCATCTCCTCAGGCCAGCCGGACACCGGATTTATCGTTTAGAGTGGTTGGGCGATTGAGATGCCGGCAAAGCCCGCCTGACCGCATTTCATGGCGGGGAGCCGCAGACAAATCCTCGCGGAACAGTTGACTCATTTCGTCCGTAGGCTGCTCTACGACCGGCCGCCCTGCTCGAACAGCATGGTCTTCACATCGGCGAGCCTGCTCCATCCGGCGCTCCTGTCCCCGCCGCGAGGATGCACGAGGGGCGCGTAGCCCAGATTGGCCGCCTGCCGCTCTCTGGCCTCATGTCCCGAGACAGGGCGAATCTGGCCGTTCAAATCCACCTCCCCCCAGAACACCGCTCCCTCGGGCAGGGGACGGTCGTACAGGGACGAGAGAATGGCGGCCACAATGCCCAGGTCCAGACCCGGATCCTTCATGCGCAGCCCGCCGCCCACCTTGGCGTACACGTCCATCTGGCCCAGATTGATCTGCAGCCGCTTCTCCATGACCGCGATCAGCAGATGCAGGCGATTGGCGTCAAAACCCAGGGCCGTGCGCCGGGGAAAAGCCAGAAAGGTGCGCGTGACCAGGGCCTGAACTTCCACCACGAATGGACGCTGGGATTCCATGGACATGACCAGCGCGGTGCCCGAAAGGGCCGTGTCCCGCGCCTGCAAAAAAAACGTGGACGGATCCTCGATGATCCGCATGCCCCGCTCTTTCATCTCGAACAGCAGGATTTCGTTGGACGGTCCGAAGCGGTTCTTGACCACACGCAGAATGCGGAACAGATGCTCCTTGTCGCCTTCCAGATAGAGCACCGTGTCCACCATGTGCTCCAGAAGCTTCGGGCCGGCGATCTGGCCGTCCTTGGTCACATGGCCCACCAGAATGACCGTCACGCCCGTCTGCTTGGCCCGCTCCACCAGCGCCGTGGCCACGGCCCGCACCTGGGAAACGGAACCGGGCAGCCCCTCGGTCCGGCCCGAAATCATGGTCTGCACCGAATCCACCACAATCAGCGCCGGGTGGGCCTCCATGCAGGCCAATATGTCTTCCGCCTGATTGGTGGCCATGGCCGTCACGCCGCCGGAGAGCATCCCCAGGCGCTCGGCCCGGCCGCGAATCTGGGACAGGGATTCCTCGCCGGACACATAGATCACCGACCGGCCGGAGCCTTCCATGGACGCGGCCACCTGCAACAGCAGCGTGGACTTGCCGATGCCCGGCTCGCCACCCAGCAAAATCACTCCGCCCGGCACGAAACCGTCGCCCAGTACTCCGTCCAGACCGGAAAGCCCGGAACTGACGCGCCCTTCGGGACCGAACTCGACGCTGCGCAGATCCACGGGACGGTTCGATACCCCGCCCTGCGGGACAGGATCAGCGGCGGCAGCCTCCAGAGTGTTCCAGGCCAGACATTTGGAGCACTGTCCCTGCCAGCGCGGGGCCGTGGCCCCGCAAGCCGAGCAGACATAGACGGACTTGATTTTCATGTTCACATCCCGTTTCTTTCCGAATGAAAAACTTCAGCAGTGCGGACACGCCGGGAAAAGGACGCCCCGGCCGGAGAAACATGCGCTTTTCCATCCGGAGACCTCCAGAGCGCAAAACACATCCGGTAGAACCGGAAGACCTCCCTTCGGAGAAAATTCCAGACAAAAAAAGGCAGGTATCCCCGCCTTCCGACAACATGCCCCCGAACCAACCGCACTACGGAGCGCTGGACTGTATCACTTCCAGTCCGAATTCCTCCACGGAATCGGGAGTTCCGAAAAAAACCACCATGAAGGGCACCGAAGCGCCGGGCTGTACGTTGGTGTTGTGAGCGAGGATGCCGACCTTGGCCGAGAGCTCCTCCTCGATGTTTTTACGGGCGGAAACCTGAAGCTGGTACAAAGTGACCACATTGCCGCACGTAAATTCCTGCGAGGTCACGGCTCCGCCCTGCCGGTCGTAGAGAGTGGCCTTGAGCCGGATCAGCTCTCTGGGCTCGGGAAAGTTGTTCACGGCCTTGCCTTCGATGATGAACAGCTGGCCTTCCTTCTCGTTGGGCACAAAATACTGGCGTACGTTTTCCAGAGCGATCTGAGCCGCGCCCTCCACGGCTCCGGCCTCGGGACGGGCGGGCGGCTCCGCGCCCCGGCTTGGCAGCCCGAGCAGTTCGGGTTTCAGAAAATACACTCCGGCCAGAAGCGCGCACAGAATTGCCAGCAGGACCAGCAGCACAAAAAGGGGCGCCTTGGATTTGGGTTTCGCGGCGGTCTCGCCGCTGTCCTGACCCAACAGAGGCGGCTGAAACGCACCCTGCAAATCCGCGATCATCTCTTCCTTGCCAACCTTGTCTTCCTGGCCTGCGGCAGCGGCCTGCCGTTCCCGTGCCTTGGAGAGCAGACGCTCCAGTTCCAGTTCCTCGCCTTGGGCGGAATCCGGATCCGAAGGAGCGTGCGACTCCGGCACGGGGACCGGATCATCCAGAAGAATATCCGCGGAAGACATGGGCCGGAAGGCGGTGAACACATGCTGACATCGCTTGCAGCGGACTTTGGTCCCGCCGTGATCCAGCTTGTCTTCATCCAGATCGTATTTTGTGCTGCATTCGGGGCATTGGACGAGCATAAATGTCCTCGAGTTCGCAATCGTAATTTTCAGGCTCTCAGGCCTGCGGAAACCGCAGTTCGTAGATACCGTCTAGTTCCCTGTATTGTTCGGCATAGTCAAGCCCGTAACCGACGATATATCCCTCTTCCAGAGGAAAACCCGAAAAGTGCACGGCGACATCCACCTCGCGCCGCTCGGCTTTGTCGATCATGGCCGCGACCTTGACGGAACGGGGATGGCGCGCTTCCAGCACTTTCAGCAGAAACTGGATGGAGTGGCCCGTGTCCACGACATCTTCCACCACCAGCACATGCTTGTCCCTGATATCGACTTCCAGATCCTTGGAGAAGATCATCCGCGACCTGGAAGTCTGGTCCGCATAGCTGGACAAACGGACAAAATCCACGACGGGATGGATGCTGAGAGCCCGCATCAGATCGGCGAAGAAGACATAGGCTCCTTTCAGAACACAGACGCAGACCAGCGGCTCGTCCCCGTAATGCGCGGAAATCTCCCGGCCCAGTTCGCGGACCCGGGTCTCGATCCGTTCCCGGTCGAAAAGCTGCACGAATTCCATTTTTTCCTCCGCCGCCTACAGTTCAATCATCATGGCGACTTCATCACACTCCGGAAACTGGGGGCACTTGAGACAGTCGGCCCAGACCTTCTGCGGCAGCACGTCCTTGGAGACCTCGGAAAAGCCCAGCTTCCGGAAAAACCGGACCTGATAGGTCAAGGCAAACACCTTGTAAATACCGAAAGTCAGGGCGTCGCTGACGCAAAACTCCACCAGTTTCCGGCCAAGGCCAAGACCCTGAATGTCTTCGGCCACCACCAGAGAGCGCACTTCGGCCAGTTCCTCCCAGGTGATGGTCAGGGCGCAGCACCCGGCCACCCGTCCGGTTTCCGGCTCTTCGGCCACCACGAAGTCCCGGAGATGGGAGTACAGCTCGTTGAAGGAACGCGGCAGCAGCAGCCGTTTGCCCGCGCAGTCCATGAGCAGGCGGTGGATGGATTTGACATCGGCGATGGCCGCCTTGCGCAGGATGTATTTCTCCATGTTCTCCCCGTTTGCCGTCAGGCGGCGGGCCGCACTGCCCGGCGGCCCATATCCCGCCGCTTCCGCCGGGCTTCCGGAATCCGGTGCGGGCGAAAAATCCCGCCCTACTCCCCGGCCACTTCCCGGCACAGCCGGGTGGCCACACGCACGGCGGCCACGGCGTCGTCAGCGTATCCGTGGGCGCCGATAAGGTCCGCATAGGCCTGACTGACCACTGCCCCGCCGATCATGACGCGGCAGGTCAGCCCCCGCTCCCGCACCAGGCGCACCGTATCCTCCATGCGGACCATGGTCGTGGTCATGAGAGCCGACAGGCCGATGACCGCGGCGTGTTTCTCCTCGGCCGTGCGGACAATGTCCTCGGCCCGCACGTCCTTGCCCAGATCGACGACCACGTAGCCGAAATTCCTGAGCATGAGGCAGACGATGTTCTTGCCGATGTCGTGAATGTCCCCCTCCACCGTGGCCATGACGATGGTGGCCTTGGCATCCTGCCCCTCGCGCACCAGCAGATGCCGGATGGAGTCAAACCCGGTCTGCATGGTCTCGGCGCAAAGCAGAAGCTGGGGCAAAAAATATTCCTTGCGCTCGTACTTTTCCCCGACCGTGGCGATGGCCGGGATCATCTCCCCGTCCACCAGAGCGAACGGATCGTCCCCGGCGGCGATGCGCTCGGCCAGAAGATCCGCGATGCGGTCTTTCTGCCCCCTGACCACGGCCAGGGCCACGGCGCTGCCCTCC
The DNA here is from genome assembly GCF_001553625.1 of Desulfomicrobium orale DSM 12838. Classification (GTDB taxonomy): domain Bacteria; phylum Desulfobacterota; class Desulfovibrionia; order Desulfovibrionales; family Desulfomicrobiaceae; genus Desulfomicrobium; species Desulfomicrobium orale. Next base: position 2,008,940 of record NZ_CP014230.1, on the reverse strand, counting down.
TCTGCACCGGATGCGGCTGGGGCGGCCGGGGCGGGAGCGGAACCGGGCGTCCACCCTGAATAGGAATCGATGAAATTCCGGGCCTGAGGGTCCCGTCCCAGAAGCAGTTCCGCCGCGGCCAGGGTTTCCCGCAGCCGGACGGTATTGGGGTTGGCGATGAAGGAAGCCATGCCCGCGCCCACGGCCATGCCGAGAAAGGTGGAGTTGACCAGGTCCCTGGCGGGCAGGCCGAAGGAAATATTGGAGAGCCCCATGGTGGCGGCCAGCCCCCAACGCTCCCGGCAGTGGCGGATGACCTCCAGGCAGGCCGTCGCCGCTTCGGGCTTGGAAGAAACGGTCAGGGCCAGAGCGTCCACCAGAATCAGGTTTTTGGGAATACGCAGGGCCTCGGCCCTGAGCAGCAGCTCCTCGATGATGGCCAGCCGTTCGGCGGCGGTCACGGGCAGCTTGCGCCCCTTGATGGGCAGCAGGATGAACGGTGCGCCGTAATCCCGGCACAGGGGACCGAGCACTTCCATGCGGTCCGCCTCGCCGCTGATGGAATTGACCAGGGGCGACGCCGGATAGACGTCAAGCCCCGCGCGCATGGCTTCCGGATTACTCGTGTCCAGACACAGGGGGATGGACAGGGCGCTGGTCAGGGCGGTCACAGCCAAGGGCAGCATGCGGGTTTCGTCCACCATGGGCGCGCCCACGTTGACATCCAGCACTGCCGCCCCCTGAGCAGCCTGCTCTTCGGCCAGAGCCAGAACGCGGCGGGTCTCCAGACGCTGCAGTTCCGCCGTCAGGTCGGCCTTGCCCGTGGGATTGATACGTTCCCCGATGATCCGGCAGGGGCGGTCGAAGCCGAATTCCACGGTCTCGGAGCGGGACGAAACCACCAGGCAGGGACGGTTTCCGCGTTCGGGGCGCGGCGCGAACTTTCCCTCGCACAGCGCGGCCAGGACCCGGATATGGTCCGGCGTGGTGCCGCAACATCCGCCCAGACAGCGCACGCCTTCGGCCGCCAGAACCGACACCGCCTCGGCGAAGGGCTCGGGTTGCAGACGGAACACGGTGCGGCCGTCCACCAGTTCGGGCAGGCCGGCGTTGGGCTGGATCAGAACGGGCAGGTCAGAAACTTCCAGCATGGCTCTGGCCACCTGGACAAGCTGCTCCGGCCCGGCGCTGCAGTTGGAGCCGATGAAATCCACGCCCATATTGCCCATGGTCAGGGCAAAGACTTCCGGAGTGGTGCCGGTCAGACTGACCCCGTCCTCGAAAGTCATGCTCACGCCCACGGGCAGGTCGCACGCTTCCCGGGCGGCCACGACCACGGCCCTGGCCTCGGCCAGATCGAACTGTGTTTCCGCCAGGATGACATCGGCTCCGCCCGCCGCCAGACCGCGAATCTGCTCCTTGAAGACCTCCACCAGACCACGAAAACTGATGTCTCCCAGCGGATGGACCATCTTGCCGGTGGGTCCCACACTGCCAGCCACGAACACTCCGCCGCCCACGGCGCGGCGGGCCGTGCGGGCCATGAGTTCGTTGACGGCGAACACGTCCAGACCGGCGGGCAGTTTGTAGCGCGTGGCTCCGAATGTGTTGGTGGTCACCACCCTGGACCCGGAACAGGCGTATCCGGCATGGATGTCCGCAATGATTTCCGGATGCGCCATGCCGAATTCCTCCGGTGACTGCCCGGGCGCAAGCCCCCGCCGCTGGAGCAGGCTGCCCATGCCCCCGTCGAAAATCAGAATGCCGTCCGCCGCCAGCGCAGCCCGAAAACCGTTCATCCCCAAACTCCGTGACAAACTGTCCAGGCCGCCCGCCAGCCCAGAGTAGACAACGGGCCCTACTTAAAATCATTGAAAAGGACAAATAAAAACTCTATGGGCAAAGATTCCTGAACGGAGAACGCTCTCCCGCATCGCTACCCACACGGAACAATGACCACATCCACCGCGCCCGCCGACATGAACGCCTCCCGGTCTCCCGAGGAAGAGTTCGACCAGCCCGTCTCCGTGGACGAGGAGGACTTCATGGATCTGGAAGACGGAGAGGACGAGCCGGATTTCATGTCTCTGGAAGACGGAGACGGCGGGCAGGATTCCGAACCCACCGGCTCGCAGGTCGCTCCGCTCACTCTGGCCCCTCCGGCGCGGCGGGAGACGGGCAGCCTCGATCCGCTGCAGATTTATCTTCAGGAAATAAAAAAATTCCGCGCCCTGGAACCCGATGAGGAATTCAGCCTGGCCCGCCGCTACCGCGACGAAAAGGAAGACGCCGCGGCCTTCACCCTGATCACCTCCAATCTGCGGCTGGTGGTCAAGATCGCCATGGATTTCCAGCGCCGCTGGATGAAAAACGTGCTGGACCTGATCCAGGAAGGCAACGTGGGGCTCATGAAGGCCGTACAGAAATTCGACCCGGACAAGGGCATCAAGTTTTCCTACTACGCTTCGTTCTGGATCAAGGCCTACATCCTCAAATTCATCATGGACAACTGGCGCATGGTCAAGATCGGGACCACCCAGGCCCAGCGCAAGCTGTTCTACAATCTGGGCAAGGAGCGCCAGCGGCTGCAGGCCCAGGGCTACGACCCGGACACGTCCACCCTGTCCCGGAACCTGCATGTCTCCGAAAGCGATATCATCGAGATGGGCCAGCGTCTGGGCCAGCACGACATGTCCCTGGACATGCAGGTGGGCTCCTCCGACTCCGGCTTCACCCCCATGGACTTCATCCCGGCTCTGGAACCGGGCATCGAGGCGCAGATGGCCTCGGACGAAATCCACGGTCTTCTGCACGACAACATCGCCGCCATCCGGGACGAGCTGAACGAAAAGGAACTGGACATCCTCGAGGAGCGCCTGCTGGCGGACAGCCCCGTGACCCTGCGCGAGATCGGCGACAAGTACGGCATCACCAGGGAGCGGGTACGCCAGATCGAGGCCCGTCTGCTGCAGAAGATCAAGGAACGGATGTCCACCACCATCCAGGATTTTTCCCAGGAATGGATCGAACATGAAGAATGAGGCTCCACGCCGTGCCGGGCAGGAAAATCCACCGGATTGCGCGGTTCCGCAAACACGGCCGTGCCGGAAAAACCATCTCATGAGCAGAATCATCTGTCTTTTCCTGCTGGCGGGCCTGTGCGCCTGCGCCGGACACCCCGCTCCGCAGCATTTCGAGGGTGTGCCCATCGAGCCTCCTGTTTCCGACACGCCGGACGCCCAGGCCATCTATTCCTACCTGGCCTCCTGGGCGTACGCGCGTGACCAGAAGCCCGAAGCCGCGGCCCAGGCCATGGAGAAAGCCGTTTCCCTCGCGCCGTCCCCGGAACTCTACGCCGAACTCGGGCATCTGTACTGGAGAAATTCCCGCTTCCCGGACGCCATCCGCGTTCTCAGGCAGGGGCTGGACGCCTTTCCCGAATCGTATTCCCTGCTGGGTCTTCTGGCCAAGACCTACGCCGCCCAGAAGCGGTTCGACGACGCGGTGCTGACCCTGGACGAATACCTGGCCGGGAATCCGCGTGCGCCGCAGCGCCTGGACATCCTGCACGAGGCCGCCGCGTACCGCATGGAGCAGCACCGCTTCGACGACGCGGCGGACCGGCTGTCAGCCATCCCCAAAGACCAGGCCACGGCCGTCACCCATTTCCTGCTGGGCAAGGCCCTGGCCGGGTTGGGCCTGCTGGACCGGGCCGTCGCCCACCTCCGCCGGGCGGTGACCGCCGAGCCCGAATATTTCGACGCCTGGGTGGAACTGGGCCTCACCCACGAGTCGCGGAAGAACTACATCGAGGCCGAGCGCGCTTTTTCGCATCTGCTCGAATCCGGAAGCGACAATCCGCAGATCGTGCTCAAGGTGGCCGACATCAACCTGAAGCTGAACGATCCGGACCGGGCTCTGGCCGTGGTCCGCCAGTATCCCGAGGATCTGGATCTGATTCTGGAGGCCGCCGGTCTGTTCATCTCCCAGGGTTTTCCGGAGCACGCGGCGCAGATCCTGGAGCCCCTGGCCAGCCGGGAGCCCATTCCCGCCGACGCGCTGTTCCAGCTGGCCCTGCTGGAGTACGAAGGCCGCGAGAATCCGGCCGGGGCCCTGACCTATCTGGAAGCCATTCCCGCCGCACACCCGCACTACGAACGCGGCCTTCTCTTCCGTGTCCATCTGCTGTTTCAGACCGGCAGAGAACAGGACGCCCGGACTCTGTGCCGCGAAGCCATCGGAAAATTTCCCGGCCAGCCGGATTTTCCCCTGCTTCTGGCCGAGCTGGACGAGCGGGCCGGGGACACACAGGCCGCTCTGGAGACTCTGCTCAAGGCCGCCGGTACCTGGCCAAAAGACACGGCTGTCCTGTACCGTCTGGGTCTGCTCCATGACCGCATGGGACATCGGGATCTGGCCTTCGCGGTGATGGAAAAAGTCATCATGGCCGACCCCGAGCACGCCGACGCCCTCAATTTTCTGGGCTATACCCTGGCCGACGAGGGCCGGGATCTGGAACGAGCGGAGACGCTCATCGAAAACGCCCTGCGGATCAAACCCGACAACGGCTATTACATCGACTCCCTGGCCTGGGTGTACTTCCGCCAGGGAGAAATCCGCCGCGCCTGGCAGGAGATCAAAAGGGCCGTGCGCTTTGTGGAAACGGACCCGGTCATATGGGAGCATTACGGCGATATTGCCGCCGCCCTCGGCCTGCCCGGAGAAGCGCACAAGGGCTACTCCAGGGCCCTGAAGCTGGAAGGTGACAACGCCCCGGGCGTCCGCGCCAAACTGGACGGACTGGACAAAAAATGAACCGCCCGAACACGCCAAAAGCCTCCCGGCCGTCGCACCGTTCCGGAAAAACCGCGCTTTCGGACACGCCGGCCATGGTCTGCCCTGGCCGCCTGTCCGCAAAATTTTCCGCCATCTTCCGCAAGACCCGGACCCGGCCATGGGCCGCCGTTTCGCTTCTGGCCATGCTGCTTCTGGCCGGATGCGCCACTCAGGCTCCCATGCGGGATTTCGCCGACGTGGCCGCCGTCTGGACCAGTCTGCACCCTGAAAACGCCACGGAACAGCCCCTGACCGCCAGATTCTCCCTGCAGGTGGAAACCAGCGAGCGCACCGGCAGGCTGACGGGACAGATATGGGGACTCGCCTCGTCCCTCATCCGGCTGGATCTGGCTTCCGGCGCGGGTTCTTCCGTAGCCATGATCCGGGAATCGCCCGACCTGTGGGTGGCCTATCTGCCCTCGGAGCACAAGGCTTACCGCCACGCGCGGGCCAGGGCCGGGCTGGAGATCTTCAACATTCCCGTGCCCTTCGACGCCAGGGAAATCAGCGCACTCCTCACCGGCGATCTGGCCCCCATTCTCGGCGGCGGATACGCCTCGGTTCAGGAACTGCCCCAGGGCCGTTTCCGTTTCGTTTTCCGCGGCGGCATGACGCTTTTCGCGGAGGCCGGAGCCGGGACGGACCCGCTGACCATCCGCGGCCGGGACGGCTGGGTCCTCACCTGCGAGCAGCCCTACGTCCTGGAGCAGTTCCCGGACAGGCGGCTTTACCGCAAATACACGTTCACATCCGCCAGAGACGGCAGGGCCGTGCTCCGGGTCAAATCTCTGGAACAGGCCGCATGGCGTGCCGAAGAGCTGACCCTGCATCTGCCTCCTGAAACACAATGGATTGAAGTGACTTCTCCCCACCATCAGTAAGATACCGGAGGGCCAATGCTCAAAGACATGCTTCGGGCCGCGCGAAGCGGCTTCATCGTCCTTTTTGAAGAATCCCGGTGGGCGTTCACCAGCGCCTGCCGCAGGTGGGAAATCCGGCAGATCGAAAAGCGTCTGAACGAGGAATGCCGGAATCTGGGCAGAAGCTATGCCGACGCCCTCGCCGAAGGCCGGACATTCGATCCGCAGACCGGCGACAACGACCTCCTGCTGAAGCAGATTGAATTCCTGAAAGAGGAAATCAACTATCTGGAAGAGGAACTGGCCGCCGCCCGGCGCGAATTCCTGAAGTCCCGCTCGGGCGCGGAGGACAGATGAAGATCATTCTCGGCTCGGACCACGCGGGCCTCGGCCTGAAACAGATGCTGGCGACCCATGTGTCCGACCGCTTCGAAATCCACGACGTCGGCGCTTTTTCCCGCGAAAGCTGCGACTATCCGCGCATCGCCCGGGAACTGACCCGCCTGGTGCTGGCCGAGAAGGCTCTGGGCATTCTCATCTGCGGGTCGGGCATCGGCATGTCCATGGCCGCCAACCGGGTGAAGGGCATCCGCGCCGCCCTGTGCGCCAACGAACACATGGCCCGCATGAGCCGCCGGCACAACGGGGCCAACGTGCTGTGTCTGGGCGAGCGCATCATCGGCCCGGATCTGGCCAGAGCCATCACCGACGCCTTTCTGGACGCGGATTTCGACGGCGGCCGCCATCAGCGCCGCATCGACCTCATCGACACCCTGTAACCCCCAAATCCCGCGAGAACCGCCATGAGCAATTCCGAAATGGACCGCAAAGCCGTCAATGTGATCAAGGGCCTGATCATGGACACCGTCCGCACCGCCAACTCCGGGCATCCCGGCGGAGCCATGTCCTCGGCGGATTTCGCCTACATCCTGTTCAGGGATTTCCTGCGTTTCGACCCCGGTGACGCCCGCTGGTTCAACCGGGACCGCTTCGTCCTGTCCGCCGGACACGAATCGGCCCTGCTCTACGCCCTGCTTGTTCTGCGCGGGATTCTCGGCCTGGACGATCTGCGCGCCTTCCGCCAGCTCGGCAGCAAGACTCCGGGGCATCCGGAACACGACATGACCGAGGGCGTGGAAGCGACCACCGGGCCGCTGGGCCAGGGTTTCGCCATGGCCGGAGGCATGGCCGTGGCCGAGGCCTTTCTGCGCGCCTGGCTGGATGAGGAAACGGCCGGACATTTCACCTATGTGCTGGCTTCGGACGGCGACCTGCAGGAACCCGTCTGCCTGGGCAGCGCGGCCCTGTGCGGCCGGTGGGGACTGGGACGGCTCATCGTTTTTTACGACAGCAACAAGGTGCAGCTGGCGGGTCCCACCGAACGGGTGGACACCACAGATTACAAGGCCCTGTTTGAAAGCATGCACTGGCAGGTGCTGGAGATCGACGGACACGACCACGGGCAGATCCGCCGGGCCATCCGGGACGGACAGGCGGAAACGGACCGCCCCACCCTGATCATCGGGCACACGGTCATGGCCAGGGGATGCGCCACCATGGAAGGCAGCGAAGCCACTCACGGCGCACCCCTGCCGGACGGGGAGATCTCGGCCACCAAGACCGGGCTCGGCCTGCCGGACGAAGAATACTTCCTGCCCGAAGACGTATTGACCCATTTCCGCGCCCGCTTCGACGAACTGTCCGCCGCCCGCGCAGCCTGGGACCAAACCCTCGCGGCCCGGCTCAAGACACCGGAATTTGCCCGGAAATGGACCGAAGCCACCCAGCCCGTCTGTCAGCGGTCCCTGACCTGGCCGACCTTCGAGACCGGAGCCAGCGTGCCCACACGCAAGGCGTTCGGCCTCTGTCTGAACGCGCTGGCCGGACAGCTGCCGGGCCTCATGGGCGGATCGGCGGACCTGGACCCATCCAACCAGACAGAAGGATTCCGCAAGACCCACGGCATTTTCCACGCCCTGAAAAATCCTCTGGGCCGCAACCTCTGTTTCGGCGTGCGGGAATTCCCCATGGCCGCCATGCTGAACGGCATGGCCCTGCACGGCGGGGTGACGCCCTTCGGGGCCACGTTCCTGGTTTTCTCGGATTATGAGCGAAACGCCATCCGCATGTCCGCCCTGCAAGGGCTGCCCGTGCTGCACATTTTCACTCACGACTCCTTTTTCGTGGGTGAGGACGGCCCCACGCACCAGCCTGTCGAGCATGTCAGTTCCCTGCGGCTCATCCCCAACCTGCTGGTCCTGCGCCCGGCCGACGCGCGGGAAAGTGCGGCCTGCATGGCCGTGGCCCTCAGACAGTCCGCCCGCCCCTCGGTGCTGATCTTCACCCGCCAGGGGCTGCCCGTGCTGGACCTGCCCGAAGATCTGGAAGCCCATGTGGCCAAAGGCGCCTACATCGTTCACGAACCCGAAGGAGGGCCGGAAACCCTGCTGCTGGCCTCGGGCTCGGAAGTGCATCTGGCTCTGGAAGCGGCCAGGGCCCTGCCGGAACGAAAAATACGGGTGGTCTCCGTGCCCAGCATGGAACTTTTCGACGAACAGCCCGAGGCATACCGGGAAAGCGTCCTGCCAAGGGCCGTCACCCGCCGGGTGGCCATCGAGGCCGGGCGGAGCGGCCTGTGGTACAAATACGTCGGGCTGGACGGAAAGGTCTGGGGGGTGGACCACTTTGGCGCTTCGGCTCCGGCCTCGAAGCTGAAGGAAAAATACGGTTTCACTGCGGCCAGACTGATCGAATTCATCAAGGCGGACTGAGAAACACCCGTCCACATCAGGCGGAAACAGCCACCGTCACGCGGCGGCCCGGCGGAAAAACCGGCGCATGCAACCCGGCAACATCACTTCTTAAGGAAACAGCATGATGGAAGCTCCACAACGCAATCTGGCCATGGATCTGGTCCGGGTCACGGAAGCGGCGGCCCTGGCTTCGGCCCGCTGGCTCGGCAAGGGCGCCAAGAATGAAGGCGACGGCGCGGCTGTGGACGCCATGCGCCTGTCCTTCAACAGCTTGGACATCGACGGCCGCATCGTCATCGGGGAAGGAGAAAAGGACAAAGCGCCCATGCTCTACAACGGCGAGCGGATCGGCACCGGACACGGCCCGGCCGTGGATGTGGCCGTGGACCCGGTGGAGGGCACCAATCTGCTGGCCTACGGCCGTCCCAACGCCATTGCCGTGGTGGGGCTCGCTCCGGCCGGAGCCATGTTCGATCCCGGCCCCAGCTATTACATGCGAAAACTGGTAGTGCCCGCTCCAGCCAGGGGCGTGGTGGATATGGACGCGCCGGTGGCCCATAATCTGGAGGCCACGGCCAGGGCTCTGGGAAAAAAAGTGGAAGACCTGATGATCTTCGTACTGGACAAACCCCGCCACAAAGAACTCATCGCCCGGATCCGGGAAGCCGGAGCGCGCATCCAGCTGCATACCGACGGCGACGTGGCCGGAGCGCTCATGGCCGTGGACCCGGCCTCCTCCGTGGATATGATGCTCGGCACGGGTGGCACTCCCGAGGGCGTGCTGGCGGCCTGCGCCATCAAGGCTCTGGGCGGTGAAATTCTGGCCCGTTTCGACCCGCAGTCAGAGGAAGAGCTGGCCCGCGTCCGTGATTTCGGGCTGGATACCAGCGCTGTCCTGACCACGGATACCCTGATCCGCGACGACAACGTGTTCTTCGCCGCCACGGGTATTTCCGGCGGTACCTTTCTCGGCGGAGTGACCTATCTGGGCACCGGAGCGACCACCCATTCTCTGGTGCTGCGCGGCAAAACCGGCACCATCCGGCGCATCACATCCACCCATCAGTGGGACAAACTGATGCGCTTCTCCGCCATCAAATACTGACCCGAACACAGCCCTCCGCACCAAAAAAGAGCGCCTCCGCAGACGGGAGGCGCTCTTTACTTGCCAGTTACTGAATCTTGACGACGTTTTTCACATCGACTTCCGTGCTGCCCCAGTCCTTGTCGATCTCGGCGGTCAGGCGGACCTTGTCGCTGGGCGTGACGTCGACGCCGCGCCATACATCGTCGTCGATCTCCACTTCAATCTTTCCGCTGGCATCGCGGAAAATATAGTGCTCCCGGCGCACCTGTTTCTCAATATATCCTTCCAGCGTGACATAGGTATCGTCGGGAAGACCTTTCAGGGAAGAAACCATGTTGATCTGCGATTGCCCCCCCTGCCCGCTGTTTTCGGAAAAACCGGCAAAAACGGTAGCAGAGCAGAACAGCAGAAACACGAGAACAAAATATTTTTTCATCGTAAATTACCTCTCGAAAGGAAGTTAGCGGATTGAATGTCAGCCTCAAGACACTCCCGGCCGCGTGGGGATCACTTTCATACGCAGCCGGAAGAACCCGGCATTGACCGGATATTCAAGCGAGGGACTACGTGAAACCATTGCTGTCCGGCTAAGCGATGCAATCTAACAGTGTGAAGTTATATGAATTATCGAATTTTCGTCGTCTGGGATTCAGGAGTTCATCCAAGGAGGCCTCGCCGAGCAGGTTGAGTTGAATGAGCTGGAAGAGTTGCTGTACGGAGAGTCCGAGACGGCTGAGGAATTTCTGGTACGCGAGGAGCAGGTAAACCGTCAGGGCCGTGTAAATCTGGATCAGAACCGCATTTTCCGAGTTGCCGACGAAGGTCTTTATGCGCAAATTTTGTTTGATTTCCTTGAAGAAGAGCTCGATTTGCCAGCGGTCTTTATAGATGTCGGCGATGGTTTTCGCCGAAAGCCGGAAATGGTTGGTCAAAAATTCGTAGTGTTTCCCGGTTTCCTGGTCACGATAGCCGATACGGCGCAAGCGTAAGGATTTTCCCCGGCTGGAGACTTCAATGATGTGATCGGAAGTAACGCCGGTCTTGCGATTCACGAGGCGGCGCTCCAGGAGTTTGAAAACGGCGTTGCGCTTGAGCCGGGTCACAAAAAAGACACCCTTTGCCCCGAGGATCCGAAACCAGGGATAGCTGATGAAGCCCTTGTCAAAGACCACGATGGAGCCCCTGGGCAACTCCATAGCCTGAGCTATGCGGCTTTCATGGGTTTTGGCGTCGGTGACGGTTGCGAAAGCCGGGATATGGCCATCGTGATCCAGCAAGGTATGTACTTTGACGCCGCCCTTGGCCTGCCGAAACGAGGCCCAGGGAAAAAGCGACAGGCAAAGCTTTATGGTGGTGGCGTCCAGACTGAACAATTTGGATTTGAAACGGAATTTGTGCTTCGGGGCTTTTGCGGCGCACAGGCCGTACATCTCGGCGAACAGATCCTTGAAAAAGCCTACGGGGCGAGAATTGTTCGCGTCAGCAAAGGTCGAGCGGGCCACGTTTTTCAGTCCCCAGTGATACAGGCGGTTTCCCGCAGCCTCAAGGCAGCGCAGGCCATCGCGCATGGAACGTCTTGCGGCAAGCTGGATGAAGGCCATGACCGTGAACTGCTCCTTGAAACCGAATTGACGCGACGAGCGCCCGGTTTTGTGCCGTCTTTCGAGTTTCTGAAAAACATGTCTGGGAATCAGAGATAGCGTCTGGGAGAATAGTGTATTATGGTGACTCAAGTCCAGAATCTCCTTGTGTGGCAAGATGTTGTGGTGATTTCTTTTACCACACATCGCTGAGATTTTGGACTCTTTTCTTATCCCTTAGCCGGACAGCAATGTTCTTATCCCTTAGCCGGACAGCAATGACGTGAAACCAAAAAAATAAACAACTCCGTCCGCAGAGCTTTACAGGCAAAAAGTTTTCATGAACTAATTTTCTTGACCTCATCCTTAATCAGGAATAATTCCTGAAAAGTTTCACACCAAAACCATAACCATGGAGAATCATCATGAGCATACTTGTCGCCAGAACAGCACCCGATTTCACCGCCCAGGCCGTAACATCCTCCGGCTGCATCGAGGAATTCACCCTCTCTTCCCTGCGTGGAAAATATGTGGTTCTTTTCTTCTGGCCCCTCGACTTCACCTTTGTCTGCCCCACGGAAATCATCGCCCACAACCGTCGCCTGCAGGAATTCCGCGACCGGGGCGTGGAAGTGGTTGGCGTTTCCATCGACTCCCAGTTCACCCACGCGGCATGGCGCAGCACGCCGGTGGAGCAGGGCGGCATCGGCTCCGTGGGCTTCACCATGGTGGCGGATGTGAAGCATGAGATTGCCCAGGCTTACGGCATCGAGCATCCGGAGGCTGGAGTGGCCCTGCGCGCATCCTTCCTCATCGACCGCTCCGGCGTGGTACAGCATCAGGTGGTCAACAACCTGCCGCTGGGCCGCAATGTGGATGAAATGCTGCGCCTGGTGGACGCGCTCCAGTTCACGGAAAAACACGGCGAAGTCTGCCCAGCCGGCTGGCAGAAAGGAGACACCGGCATGAAGCCCAACGCCGAGGGAGTGGCTGCGTATCTGTCTCAGAACAAGGAAAACCTGTAATCACTCCGCAGTGCTCAAAGGTTAATGCCTTTTTCCGAAACTTCTCCGACAACACCTCAACTCCAAAAAACAGAAAAGGCGCCGTGCAGGCGCCTTTCTTATTGAAACCACGGGGCCTCCGGCTCCGGCGCGAAGCCATCCATCCCTATCGGCCGTAAACATCCTCGAAACGGATGATATCGTCCTCGCCCAGATAGCCGCCCACCTGCACTTCGATAAGCTCCAGCGGAATGCGGCCCGGGTTGGCCAGCCGGTGCACCGCGCCCAGAGGCAGGTAGACGGACTCGTTCTCGCGCACCAGAATCTCCTCGCCGTCGCGGGTGACCACAGCGGTGCCCCGCACCACTACCCAGTGCTCGGCCCGGTGAAAATGTTTCTGCAGGGACAGCACATGTCCCGGCGTCACGGTGATGCGCTTGACCTGATACCGCTCGCCCTGGCCGATGGACTCGTAATGCCCCCAAGGGCGGAAAACTTTCTTGTGGGATACGGCCTCGACACGGTTTTGAGCCTTGAGGCGGTCCACCAGCTTCTTGACCTCCTGCACCCTGTCCCGGGGCGACACCAGCACTGCGTCGGAGGTTTCCACCACAATGTGGTTTTCCAGACCAACGGCGGCCAGCAGCCGGGTTTCGGCATGCAGAAACGAGTCCCGCACATCGCACAGCAAAACGTCGCCCCGCGTCACGTTGCCGTCGCCGTCCTTCTCCCCGGCCTGCCACAGAGCGTCCCAGGAACCCAGGTCGCTCCAGCCGCAGGACAGGGGTACCATCACGCCTCTATCGGTCCGTTCCATGACTGCGTAGTCGATGGAATCTTCCGGGCAGCCGGCAAAGGCGTCATGGTCCAGACGCAGAAAATCCAGATCGCTGACGGCCTTTTCCAGACTTTCCCGGCAGCCGCGCACGATCTCCGGCGCAAACCGTGTAAGTTCGGCCAATACGGCGTCGGCGCGCAGCACGAACATGCCCGAATTCCAGAAGTACTGCCCCGAGCGGACGTACCCTTCCGCCGTGGCGGTATCCGGCTTCTCTACAAAACGCTGAATTTTCCGGCCCGGCCCGTGAGGCATGGCCGCTCCCTGCATGATGTACCCATAACCCGTTTCCGGAGCGGCGGGGACGATGCCGAACGTGACCAGATGCCCGTCGCGGGCGTAATCCACAGCCTGAACCACGGCCGTATGGAAAGCGGAGGAATCGGTGATGAGATGGTCGGCCGGCAGCATCAAAAGCGTGGCGTCCGGACTTTGGGCCAGAGCGTACAGGGCCGCCACGGCCACGGCCGGAGCCGTGTTTCTGGCCACGGGTTCCAGAATCAAGGCCGCCGGACGTTCGTCCAGATCGCGCAGCTGCTCCGCCACGATGAAACGGTGTTCGTCGTTACAGATGACCACTGGTGCGGCGGCATCCAGGCCGCGCAGGCGCAGGACCGTTTCCTGAACCAGAGTGCGGTCGCCGAGAAGCGCCAGTACCTGCTTGGGATGAAGCTTGCGGGACAAGGGCCAGAGCCTGGTGCCGGAACCTCCGGCCAGAATGACGGGAATGATCATGAATTATTCCTGTTCGCGCCGGATTCTCGCCCCGACCTGTTCGAGCTTGCGCTCCATGCGCTCGTAGCCCCGGTCCAGATGGTAGATGCGGCGCACGTCGGTACGTCCCGAAGCGGCCAGCCCGGCCAGCACCAAGCAGGCACTGGCCCGCAGATCCGAGGCCATGACCGTGGCGCCTTTGAGCCGGTCCACGCCGCGAACCATGGCGCTCTGCCCCGAAAGGGTGATATGCGCTCCCAGCCTGCACAGCTCCTGCACATGCATGAAGCGGTTTTCGAAAATACCCTCGGTGACGACTCCCGCCCCGCGGCTGCAACACATAAGCGCCATGATCTGGGCCTGCATGTCCGTGGGAAAGCCTGGATACGGCCGGGTGGACAGATCCACGCAGTTCAGGGGGCCGTCCACGAAAGCCCTGAACGAAGAGCTGTCGCCCTCAAACCGCACTCCCATATCACGCAGCTTGTCGATGACCGTTTCCAGAGCCTCCACCGGGCAGTCTTCGAGTTCCAGATCGCCCCCGGTGATGCCTGCGGCCACCAGATAGGTCCCGGCCTCGATACGGTCGGGCATGACCCGGTAGCTGGCTCCATGCAGGGATTGCACGCCCTCGATACGCACCACGCTGGTGCCGTGGCCGGAGATACGTGCCCCGCAGGCGTTCAGGAATTCGGCCAGATCCTGGATTTCCGGCTCCCGGGCCGCATTTTCCAGTGTGGTTTCACCTTCGGCCAGCGTTGCGGCCATGATCAGATGCTCGGTTCCGCCCACGGTGGGAAAATCCAGAGGAATGTGCGCTCCACGCAGGCCGTCGCAGGTGCCTATGATGTCGCCGCTCTCCAGTTCGAACACGGCGCCCATGCGTTCCAGGCCCTTCAGATGCATGTCCACGGGCCGCGCGCCGATGGCGCAGCCGCCGGGCAGGGCCACTCTGGCCCGGCCCAGACGAGTCAGGAGCGGTCCCAGGCACAGAACCGAAGCCCGCATGGTGCGGACCAGATCGTACGGTGCTTCGGGCTTCAGATTGCACGAATGCAGCCGCACTTCGCCGTTTTGAAATTCCGCCCGGCATCCCAAAAGTTCCAGCAGTTTGAGAGTCGTGGCAATATCCCGGAGATCCGGGACATTGGTCAGATGGACCTCGCCATCCACCAGAATGGAGGCCAGAAGTATGGGCAGAGCTGCGTTCTTGGAACCGCTGACGCGAACCCGGCCTTTGAGCGGCACGCCGCCTTCGATGACAAGTTTGTCCATGCAGAACTCCAGCGCCGGGGAGGCGTTTTTTCGTGTGGTGGGATCGGCGGCACTGCCGAAATCGGGAAAACAGCGGCCAGACGCCGCACCCCGCGGGTCGAAGCGCCAAAAAAAAGCAGAACCAGCTCTTATCTGGTTCCGCCTTGGTGTCAAATGGGGTGAGTGACGCGGATTGAACGCGCGACAACCTGGGCCACAACCAGGTGCTCTGCCAGCTGAGCTACACCCACCATGAAAGTTGGGGTGAGTGACGCGGGTTGAACGCGCGACAACCTGGGCCACAACCAGGTGCTCTGCCAACTGAGCTACACCCACCACAACAGGGCAACTCATCTACGCAAGGCGTCTGGTGCGGTCAAGAAAATTCGGGCCCGCACGGCCCGAAACATCTCGACGCGCTGACCAGGCGTCTCCTGACTCCGGGGAGAAGGATATGAAGGTATTACAAGAAAAGAGGAAATTGCGGATTTGTTCAGGCATGCCCCAAAATACCGGCCATCATCGGGACGACATCATCCCCCGGCCAATGCAAAGCGGTGGCGCAATTCTTCCATTTCCCGCGCGGTGACGCCGCAGGCTCCAAAATGCTCCCTCCACCGGGAGCATACGGCCCGCATTTCCTCCCAGATATTTCTGGCCTGAGCCGGGGTAAGCCCGAACGGGAGCACATGACTGAGCAGATTACTCTCTGAAGCCAGCCGCCCTTCCCGGCCGCACGCCAGTGACAGCTCCAGTCTCGGAAAACGGATGGACGCGGGTACCAGATCGAAAGCCGGAGTCATCTCAATGCCCCGGCGTGAGACAAAAAAGGCGTGATTGCGGGGATGGTCGTCTCGGTTGGAGCACAGGGCGTTGAAAACCATACGCCGGAAAATTTCCGGCCCGGAGCCCCGTGCCCCAAGCCGCCTGGCGCTCTCCGCCAGCCCCTGATAGCTTCCCCAGTCTCCGTCTTCTTCCAGTTCGGCCACCGTAAAGCCGGACAGAACATGCCTCGGCCTGGCATCGTCTCGGTCAAAACGCCGCACCAGCAGTACGGTCTGACCGCCAGCCTGAACCAGTCTGGTGAACGCGGTCTGTATGCCGCACGCCGCGGCCAGTGTCATGGTGGCGTATTCCACCACGGGTTCGCGCCAAGGGTCGCCGCGTTTGGAAAACTTCGCGATCCACAGGTTTCCGTCCATCTCGATCTGCACCTTGGGCCGCGCGCCGCCCAACGACAGGCTCGACGCCAGAGCGGCCAGCAGAGCATCCTCGGGCAGGGAGGCACGCAATTCCCGTACGGCCTCGTCATCGACCGCGTCCTCGACCCGGGCCACGAGCCGGGCGATACGTTCCAAATCCCTGGCAGGAGGGCAGAAGACTTCCCCGGAAGCCCATGCGGCAAAGGATTCCGGCTGTTCCGGCGTTCGCCCGAAAGCCAGAGCCCCCATGCGCCGGGGATGGTGGATGGCCGTCAGTATTTCAAATTCGGACAGACTCCCCGGCGCGCGTCCGGCCATGAAACCCAACACCTTGCGGCCCCAACGATCGGGTGAGGCATCGCGCAAGGCGCTGAAAAGCCCGGCGCTCCGGTACTGTGCCTGCGTCAGAGGCAGCCGGACCGGATCGAGCGCGATGGCGTCCGGACGCTGCAAATATCTCTTACCGTAGCGAAAGGAAAAATCCGGGCCATGAGTGAGCAGGCCCGCCGGAACATATCCCTGTCCGGGCAAAGCCATGAAGACAACGGCCTGTTCAGAAGTCGAACTCATCGGTTCTTCCCGCATCCACACGCCGCGGCAGCCCGGCCAGAGCCAGAGCCTGCCCTTGTGAGTCATTTTCCAGAGCGGCCAGCGCCCCGATCTGGTCGTCGAGCTCCAGCACCCAGAGTACATGCACCAGCACGCCCACGGATACGCCCGGATGCCCCTGCTCCAGGCGGCGGATGGTTTCACGCGAGGTCATGGCGCGTTCCGCCAGATCCTGCATGGTCAGCCCCCGCAGCGTGCGGGCGGCGCGGATGTTCCTCCCCAGAGATTCGAGATTCCCGGCGGCTCTGCGCGGCAGTCCCTGGCGGGACAGATTTTTGCTGTTCATGCCATACAGATATTGCATAACCATGAATTATGCAATATCCATATTGCATAATCTTTCATCCAGCATGTCATATCTCCCTGGTTGACGCGCCGGGACTTTGGCACCAGAGTTCATCCATGTCCGCATCTACCGCCCTGTTCAGCGCCGCCGCCTGGATCGAGCGGCGTTTTCTCTTCCTGGCCGTGGGCTTTTCCGCACTGGGCCTTGTTCATCCGCCCCTTTTTGCCTGGATCAGACCGTATATCTCTCTGGGTCTTGGCCTCATCATGTTCGGCATGGGTCTGACCCTGGAATTCTCCGACTTCACCCGCGTGTCCCGCCAGTGGCCGTCCGCGGCGCTGGGCGTGTCGCTTCAGTATGCACTCATGCCGGCGATCGCCTGGGTGGTGTGCGCCCTCCTGCAGCTGCCGCCCGAAGCGGCTGTCGGCGTCATGCTCGTCGGGTGCTGCCCGGCGGGCACGGCATCCAACGTCATCGCCTATTTTTCCAGAGCGGATGTCCCCCTGTCCGTAACCATGAGTCTTGCCTCCACCCTGCTCGCCCCTCTGCTCACTCCGGCATTGATGGAACTTCTGGCCGGACAGCGTGTGGCCGTGAACTTCTGGAGCATGGCCGGATCCATCTGCTGGATCGTGGTCTGCCCGGTTCTGGGCGGACTTGTGCTGCGCAGAACGCTGCAAGCCCGCGTCCGACCGGCGCTGCGTATCTTCCCGGCCGTCTCCGTACTGAGCATTTCCGCGGTCATCGCCTGTGTGGTGGCCATCAACCAGAAAACCATCCTGACCGTCCCCCTGATGGTGCTGGCTGCCGTCATCCTGCACAACGCCCTCGGCTTTCTGTGCGGATTCTGGGCGGCGCGCGGAACAGGCGCGGCATTCGTGACCGCCCGGACCATCTCCATCGAAGTGGGGATGCAGAACTCGGGTCTGGCCGTGGCCCTGGCCGGAACATTCTTTGGACCGGCCGCAGCCCTGCCTGGCGCGCTCTTCAGCCTGTGGCAGAATCTGGCGGGCATGCTCCTGGCCCGCTGGTGGCGTTCCGATCAGAATGTTCACTGAAGCCAATCCGCCGGATCAAGCTCAAAAAATTCCAATCTCTAAAGCCCGGATCCGGGCATGTCCGACAGCCGCGATCGCGACAGATCATAATATGGCAGGCACAGCGTCGACGCAGGATTTTGAGCCGAGTTCGGAACCTGTTGAACCCTCATCCGCTGGAACGCAATAAATCCAAAGCGGGACCGGCAATCATCTGTTCGGCAGTGCCATGTCCCGGTTCTGCGCACAGACACGCCTGAAGAATGGTTGCTATGTCCGGATTCCGGTCATAGCACGGGTCCCGCTTCTATGCGCAGCCGTTCCGGGATGAAAAACGCGGAAAGCACTGTGGACCTTATGCGCCCACATAACGGCTCACGCCCTGAGCCACGGCCACTCCGTCCATGGCCGCCGAGATGATGCCGCCCGCGTGCCCGGCCCCTTCGCCGCAGGGAAAAAGACCCGCAGCTTCCGGATGCATCAGCGAAACCGGGTCGCGGGGGATGCGTACCGGCGCACTGGTTCTGGACTCCACGGCCAGCATCATGGCTTCGGCGCTGTCAAAGCCATGATGACGCTGTCCGAAAACACGCAGAGCCTGACGCAGGGCGCGGACCACGAAGGCGGGCAGAAGTTCGTGCAGTGAAGCGGCATACACGCCCGGAAGATAGGATGTACGCCCCGGAGAGTCCGTCAGGCGCCCTCGCGCGAAATCACGTGCGCTCTGGGCCGGAGCGCGCTGGGTGCGGCCGTCTCCGGCGGCGAAAACAGCCTGCTCCACCTGACTCTGAAAACGCAGCAGCGCGAGAGGATCCTTTGCCGCCACATCGGACGGGCGTACTTCCGCTACCAGTCCGGCGTTGGCGAAGGGGGCCTTCCGGCTGGCCAGACTCATGCCGTTTAACACGAGTTCTCCCGGAGCTGTGGCGGCCGGGACCACGAATCCTCCGGGGCACATGCAGAAGGAAAAGACTCCCCGTTCCCCGGTCTGGCAGGCAATGCGGTAGCTGGCCGGGGGCAGGGCCGGATGACGCGGCAAGTGGTGATAGAACATCCGGTCCACCAGCTCCTGCGGATGCTCTATGCGTACACCCAGGGCAAAGGGCTTGGCCTCCAGAGACATACCCTTCCGGTGCAGCAGCGCGTACACGTCCCGCGCCGAGTGGCCCGTGGCCAGAATCACCGCGTCGGCCGGAATTTTTTCCCCGTCTTCCAGCACTACTCCGCGCGCCGTACCGCCGCTTAGCAGCAGATCGCTCACGCGGGCGCCGAAACGCACTTCCCCGCCGACACCCAGAATGGACTCCCGCAGCGCCCGCACCAGACGGGGCAACGCGTTGGAGCCCAGATGCGGATGAGCGTCCACCAGGATATCCTCCGACGCGCCGTGCGCCACAAACAGGTCCAGAATGCGGTTCACGTCTCCGCGCTTTTTGGACCGGGTGAACAGCTTGCCGTCGGAATAGGTGCCCGCCCCGCCTTCGCCGAAACAGTAGTTGGAGTGCGGGTGGATCAGGCTTTCGGAATAAATCTTTTTGATGTCCTTCAGACGGGAGCGCACATCCCTGCCCTGCTCCAGCACTACGGGCGTGATGCCCGCCTCCAGCAGGGTCAGGGCCGCGAAATATCCGGCCGGTCCGGCTCCGACCACAACGACCCGCTTCGGGCCGAGAGCTCTGGGCTCAAAACTCCGCCGGGCTTCTTCTTCGCCTCCCACAGCCACGCGCAACAGAAAACGCGGCATTCTGGCCCGCGCGTCCACAGAACGGCGCACGATCCGCACCCGCGCGGCGGAATTTTCCGGCAGTCCCGCCCGGTGCAGCGCGAGAGAACGGACGAGCTTCAGGTCACCCGCCTGGTCCGGCTCGATGGTCAGGTCGAAAATCTGTTCCGCAGAGGTCATGACGGCATCGCAATGTTAACGGCTATGGCGGGTTCAGCCCTGCAACGGCACCAGATCGAAGAGGCCCACGTCCACCAGGCCCCGATCCGTCAGGCGCAATTCGGGAATGACCGGCAGGGCCAGAAAGGACAGCTGCATGAAGGGATTGATATTTTCCGGGCAGCCCAGACTTCTGGCCGCCGCGTTGAGGCGGTCCAGGGCGGCGGCCACCTCTTCCGGCTCTCCGTCGCTCATGAGCCCGGCCAAAGTCAGCGGCAGAAGCTCCAGTACCCGCCCCTCCAATACGACGGCAAAGCCCCCGCCGCATTCGGCCAGGGTCCGCGCGACCAGCAGCATGTCCGACCCGGAAGCTCCGGCCACGATCAGATTGTGGGAGTCATGGGCCACTGTTCCGCCCAAAGCGCCTTGGCGCACGCCCAGACCGCGCACGAGTCCGAGTCCCCTGCGGCCGCTGCCCGCATGCCGCTCGAAGACCGCCAGCCGGGCTACATCGTGCTCCGGGTCGGCCTGGATCAGGCCGTTTTCGATTTTCGGCACAACCAGCTCCGCCGTCGTCACGATCTGGCCGGGAACAGTGGCAATGACGCGCGCCCTGCCCTCACCGGCGGGCATGTCCAGGCAGTCCGGTTCAAGGCCGCCCACGCGCACGGAGCCGTCAACACGGTACCGCGTGGGCGCGGGCTCCCAGGCATGTTTTTCCAGCGGCTTGCCGCCCAGAAACACGCGGTGAATGGCGAAGGAAGACAGTTCATCCAGCAGCAGGAAATCGGCGCGGTAGCCCGGCGCGACGGCCCCTCTCCGGCGCAGGCCGAAATGGCGGGCCGTGTTGATGGAAGCCATCTGAATGGCCCGCAACGGGTCGAGCCCCTCCGCCACGGCCAGACGGACGCTGTGATCCAGATGCCCTTCACGCACCAGATCGTCGCAGTGGCGGTCATCCGTGACCAGTGAACAGTTCTGGCTGTTGAATCCGTTCACCAGAGGCAGCAGGTCGCGCAGGTTCTTTTCGGAACTGCCTTCGCGGATCATCAGATGCACACCCTTGCGCAGTTTTTCCCGCCCTTCCTCCAGCAGACAGGCTTCGTGGTCGCTGCTCGGCCCGGACAGGATGTAAGCGTCCAGATCACGGCCGGAAAGGCCCGGCGCATGGCCGTCCACCGGCCGCGAACCGGAGGCCGCGAGCTTGGCCAGAACATCGGGCGCGCCATGCAGCACGCCGGGATAATTCATCATCTCCGCAAGCCCCAGAATGCGCTCCGAAAATTCTTCGAGCATCATCCGGATGTCTTCGGCGGCAATGGCCGCACCGGAGGTTTCCAGATGCGTGGCCGGAACGCAGGACGGCATCATGCAGAAAATATCCAGAGGAAGACCGCGGGTCACGTCCAGCAGCCAGCGGATGCCTTCCAGGCCGCGCACGTTGGCCAGTTCGTGCGGATCGCAGACCACCGCCGCCGTGCCATGCTCCGCGGCAACCCGCGCGAAGCGGGCGGGATGCAGCAGCGTGGATTCGATATGGATGTGCCCCTCCACCAGACCGGGACACAGAAAGCGCCCGGCCGCGTCCACGGTTTCCAGAGCCTCGCGCGGGCCGAATCCCACCACCACGCCGTCCTTGACGGCCACATCGGCGGCGTGGATTTCTCCGGACAGAACATTGACCAGCCGGCAGTCCCGGATCAGCAGATCGACGGGTTCCAGGCCGCGGGACGCGGCCAGCAGATTACGCATCAATCATCTCCTTCTTCGCCCTCGGGGCGTGTTTTCCATCTCCGGTGCATCCAGAACCACTGGTCCGGGTAGCGGAGCACCATGTCTTCCACCGCGCGGGTGTAGAACCGGCAGATCTCGCGGACGCGCTGATCCAGATCGCCCGTCAACCTTGCCGTATCCAGGATGGGCAGGGTCACGAAACGGAAGCGGTCATCCGGCAGACGCAGCAGAAAGATGGGCCAGACTTCGGCCTTGGCCCGCAGGGCCAGGATCGCCGGACCCTTGTTCACCGCCGCCGTGCGGCCCAGAAAGGGCAGAAACTCCGCTTCGGCGCGTTTGCAGTTGTGGTCCACCAGAAAGGCGCTTTTGCCGCCCGAACGCAGATGGCTCAAGGTGTTCCGGGCCGCGTCGCGATGCGGGAGAATGTGTATCCGGGGCTGGGAGCGCAGCCGGACGATGGCTTCGGCCAGGGCCGCGTTTCTGGGCAGGCGGACGACCACATGGCATGTCTCTGCCGGAGAAAAGGCGCCCATGAGACCCACCAGAAGTTCCCACGCGCCCAGATGAGCCGTGGCCGCCACGATGGGGCGGGTGCTGGTCCGCAGGGCATCGAAAAGACCGGGATTTTCAAACTCGACCCGCTCGTGCAGAAAACGCGGGTCCACCCGGCGCGTCATGAGTATCTCCAGAAAGGACTGCGCGTTGTGCCCGAAAGTCCTCCGGGCCAGAGCCCTGGCCGAAGCGGCATCGAGCCCCAGCCGCTCCCCGATGCGGGCAGCAGTCTCCCGCCGTCTGCCGGGAAGGCCGGCCCAGAGGGCGGCGCCCAGAGCGGACCCGCAAAGGCGCAGGGCCCTCGGGGAAAGGGCCGCTCCGGCGGCGGACAGGGCCGTCAGCAGGGTTCTGATCATGAGAGCGGCTCCAGAGAATCCATGATCCGCTCAAATTCCTCGCACAAACGCCGCATGGCTTCGGGGTCGTCTCCCGGATCGGTCACCGTCACGGGAGCGCCGTAAACGATGGTGCACCGGGAAAACGGCCACGGCACCTGAAATTTGTCCCACGCCCGCCACAGAATCCATCTGCGTTCCATGACCACCCGCACGGGCACGACGGGCGATCCCGCGAGCAGGGCCAGAAAGACGGCTCCGGGTTTGACCTTGTGCCGGGGGCCGCGCGGGCCGTCCACGGTGAAGATCGCGCCCACGTCCTGTTTTTCCATGAGCCTTTTGGCGGCCACAAGAGCCCGCGTTCCGCCCCGCGAACTGGAGCCCCTGGCCGTAAGAAAACCAAAGCGCCACAGTACCTGCGTCAGCAGTTCACCGTCCCGGCTCTGGCTGACCACGCAGACCAGTCCCACATTCTCATGGGAAGGAATGAGCGGAAAAATTTCGTCGTGCCAGAGCATGACCACCGGACGGCTGGTCCGAATCAACCGGTCGAACTCCTCTCCGTTCACGCGCCTGATCCGCAGGGTCCGGCCCCAGAGGCGGAGCAGCCCGGACAGGACCGCGCCGAGAAATTTTGGAGAAACCCGCAGATTCACACGCTCTCTCCCGATGGGAAACATAAGGCCGCGCATCTTTCAGCGCGGAGCCGGAAAAAATCCATCCGGTTATTCAATGGACCTGTTCCACATGTATCAGGCAAAACAATTTGACCGTCCTCTCCGGCCCGGTACAGGACGATCAGGGAGGTTCATATGTCCGTACTTTTGAATTGCGAGGGCGAAGCATGCCCCAATCCGGTGCTCCGTTGCAAGGCCCTGCTGGACAGCCAGCCGGTTCCGTCCCTGCAGGTGATCGTGGACAACGACGCGGCCAGGGAAAATGTGAGCCGTTTCCTGCTCAGCAGGGGCATGCGCATCGAAAAAACCGTACATGAAAACAGTCTGTGGAGTATTTTTGCCGTCAGTCAGGACGGCGCGCCAGCACTGCAACCGGAACCGTCGGCACGGCCCGGATGCGACCTCGCGACCGGCGGCAGGACCCTGGTGTTTCTGACCACCGACGCCATCGGACAGGGGGACGCCACGCTGGGACAGCGGCTCATGGAAAACTTTCTGCGGACCCTGCCGGAACTGGGCGACAGCCTGTGGCGGATCGTCATGGTCAACGGCGCGGTCCGGCTGGCCGCAAGCGGACACCCCGCCCTGCCCCTGCTCCAAGCCCTGGAAGCGGCGGGCGTTTCCATCCTGGTCTGCGGCACCTGCCTGGAATTCTTCGGCCTGATGGACAAAAAAAGCGTCGGGCAGGTCACCAACATGCTGGATGTGGTCACCAGCCAACAGATGGCGGATAAGGTCATCACCATCTGACACTCCGGATGCTCTCCGGAGTGGACAACGCGCCCGGCCAGGAGAAGGTTTCGTCCTCCTGGCCGGGCGCCTTTTACGGCGCTTTCGGCTCTTTCCCGGCAGTCAGGGGCAGGCCCGCCCGGGACCAGGCCAGGATGCCCCCGCGAAGATCGAATATCCGGGTGAATCCCAGACGCTGGGCCAGATCGGAGACTCTGGATGTACGGTTTCCGCTGCGGCAATACAGCAGAATGGTCGCGTTGCGGTCCAACCTGGCAAAACGCTCCGCGAAATCGGGCGCATAATAGTCAAGCCAGCGCGCACCCCCGATATGCCCCTGCCGGAACTCTTCGGCCGTGCGCACATCCAGGACAAGAAAATCCTCCCGGCCCTCATGCCTCTCCATAAAAGCCGCGGCTTCCGCAGGATCGAGCAAAACCGTGTTCCGGCTCTGGCAGGCCAGGGGAAACATCAGGCACATCACTATGCAGCACAACCACATGTATGAAACGCGTTTCATAATTCTCCTCTGATATCGTCATCGTTCAAAATAAGCTGCGGCACCATGGACGATTACAACACAATCGTCCATCTCGTGATAAAGTTCACGCCTCCCGTCTTGCCCTTCTTCCGGGAAGACGGTAAGGCCCGGAGGTGTCGGAGGCGCACCGTTTCCGGACAGCACGGTGAGGGAATTTGAACATTTTTAAGGAGGAATGTGATGAAACGCATCGGTCTTTTTATCCTGTCTGGATTCATAGCGGCGGGTTGCGCCCTGACGGCCGTGGCCGCGGAAGCGGAAATGGAAATCCCCGAAAGCGTGACCATGAGCGCCAAGGGCTTTGAAGGCTACACTCCCAAAAAGGGAGACGTCACTTTCAACCATGCCTCGCACATGGGTATCGCCTGTCAGGACTGCCATCATACCGTGGCCGATACCTACACCATCCAGGGCTGTATGTCCGAAGGCTGTCACGACAGCGTGGCCAACCGGGCCGAGCCGTCCTCCATCTACAGAGCGTTTCACACCACCAAGGACACCAAGAAAAGCTGTGTGGGCTGCCACCGGGATCTGAAGCGCAAGGGCGAAAGCGATGCGCCGCTGACCTGCAACAGCTGCCACGTCCAGTAGCCCGGCCGGAAACCGTCAGGGTTCGCTCTTCCTGAACAAAGCGGCCCGCGTCGGCCCTCGGAAAAAGCCCCGCAAAAAGGGGCTTTTCTTTTGCCTGAAGTGCCGACGGTCACGATTTGCGCCAACACCGTGACAGCCTTCTCTTCCCGGCGCATGACGTATATTTTTCCGCCACCCGTTTCACCAAAGTTTTGCCTTCCCGGCAGGATACGCATGGATCAGACCTTCTTTTTCCCTGTGCAGCTGAGCCTGCGCGTGGCCGCCCTGGCCACCGTCACGGCCCTGATTCTGGGTACCGGACTGGCCTGGATATTCCACCGCTTCCGCTTTCCGGGCCGGGAGCTTCTGGATGCCGTGTGCAGCCTGCCCATGGTCCTGCCGCCCACGGTCATGGGCTACTACCTCATCGTGCTGCTCGGCAAAAACGGCCCTCTGGGACGCTGGCTGGAAACGACCTTCGGCGTGACCCTTATCTTCACTTGGCAGGGAGCCGTGGTGGCCGCGGCCGCCGTGTCCTTTCCCCTGATATTCAAATCCGCCCGGGCGGCTCTGGACGGCGTGGGCAGCCGCTATGAAAACGCGGCCAGAACCCTTGGCTGTCCGGAATGGCTGGTCTTCTGGCGAGTCTGTCTGCCTCTGGCCGGGCGCGGCATCCTGGCCGGGACCATGCTCGCCTTTGCCCGGGCCATGGGCGAATTCGGCGCGACCCTGATGATCGCGGGCAACCTGCCAGGCCGTACCCAGACTCTGTCTCTGGCCGTGTACAGCGCCACCCAGGCCGGACAGGACAGTCTGGCCGCGCAACTGGTGCTGCTCATTTCCATTCTGTGCACGGCCATCCTGTGGATATCCGGACGGCTGCTGACCCCGAAATGGCAGGCCTGAGCCCATGTCCTGCTCCATTCCCACCATTTCCTGCTCTTTTGCCGCCGCCGTCAGCGGCCCCGGCGTGAGCTTCCAGCTGGACGTGGACTTCTCCATCTGCTCGCAGCGGGCGGCTTTTTTCGGCCCGTCGGGTTCGGGCAAGAGCCTGACGCTCATGGCTCTGGCCGGTCTGCTCACGCCCCGACAGGGAAAGATCGAAGTCCGCGGAAAGACGTTTTTCAACAGTGAAAGCAGAATCAACGTTCCGGCCAGAAAACGCAAAACCGGTTTTCTCTTTCAGGATTACGCCCTGTTCCCGCACCTGAACGTGCGCGACAACGTCGCCTTCGGCTTGAGACCCATATTCAGCCCCCTTCCAACCCACAGCAAGAAACGGGTGGACGAACTACTGGACCTCTGCGGCCTGACGCCTCTGGCCGGACTGCGTCCGCACCAGATCTCCGGCGGACAGCGGCAGCGCACGGCCCTGGCCAGAGCCCTGGCTCCCGGCCCGGAACTGCTCCTGCTGGACGAACCTTTCACCGCGCTGGACCAGCCTCTGCGGCAGCGCATGCGTCAGGAAGTTTTCCGCATTCTGGAACGCTTTGACATCCCCACCGTCCTGGTCAGCCACGATCTGGAAGACATCGACCACTTCGCCCAGTCCCTGATCGCCTTCGGCGGCGGCCGGGTGCTGCACGTGGTCGATTATGCGGCCCAGCGCGCCGGCAAGTCCGCCCAGGACATTCTGAATCCCCTTTTCCAGGCCGCCCAGCGGGATATCTGAGGTCTGGTCGCTCCCAAGCGTCCAGACTCGTCCTGCCGGACCATTCTTGAGCCCGGCCCGCACCTTGTGTAGATTCCGCCCATGCCGTCTCCCGTATTGTCCGCCTTGCGCGAGCCGTTACAACTCCGCCGGGCCGTTCTGGATTCCCGCCTGTCCCTAGCTCCCATGGCCGGGCTTGGACATGTGGCCTACCGGGAAGTTCTGGCCCGGTTCGGCGGATACGCCTTCATGGTCACGGAGATGTGCAACGCCCGGGCCGTTCCCGCCGAAAGCCGCCATCATTCCCCGGTTTTCCGCTGGCGCGACGAAGAGGCTCCGCGTCTGGTCTGCCAGATCTTCGGCAACGAGCCGGATGTCATGGCCCGGGCGGCCCGCCGTATCGAGGCCGAAGGCTTTCTGGGCGTGGACATCAACATGGGCTGCTCCGTGGCCGCCATCTGCAAGAAAGGATACGGGGCGGCCCTGCTGAAAGACCCGGACCGGGCCGAAACCGTGGTCCGCGCCGTGCGCCAGGCCGTCAGCTGCCCGGTCATGGTCAAATACCGCAGCGGCTGGGAAAATTCCCCTGACTTGGCCGTGACGCTGGCCCGCCGCTTCGAGGACGCCGGAGCCGACCTGCTGACCTTCCACCCCCGCGTGGCTCCTGACCGCAGATCCCGCCCGCCCAGACCGGAGCATCTGCGGGCCGTGGTCCGGGCCGTATCCATTCCGGTGTTCGGCAACGGCAACGTGTTTTCCGCCGAAGACTGCCGCCGCATGCTGGAAGAAACCGGCTGCGCGGGCGTGGCCATCGGCCGCATGGGCATCGCCCGGCCATGGCTGTTCGCGGAACTGACCAGCGGTCTCATCCCCGGCCCGGATGTCTTTCTGCACACGGCCCTGTCCATGATCGAAAGCATATGGAGGCACTTCGACGCGGCCCGGGCCATCCGCATGTACAAGAAGTACGCGATCTATCTGGCGGCCAATTTCGTATACGGCCATGCCCTGTGGCCGGAACTGGTCCGGGGCCAGACGCGGGAGGAAATGGAACAAAACGCCCGGCGGGTGCTGGAAAAACGGCCGCAGGTAGCCGCGACGCCCAATTCATTTCTGTTTACGGCGTGAACATGACCGTCGGGCTCTGAAGAACGGCCGCCGCAATTACCAAGAAAGATATGCGCTCCGATAAAAAAATGAAAAAGGCAGACGTAATGACCGAACCCAAAGATATTCTCAAGAAATGGATGGATTCCATAAATACGGCGGATACCGAAGGCGTTTTGCATCTCTATAACGAAAACGCCATTCTGATACCAACCTTCTCCAACAGAATGCTCAACAATCACGCAAAAATCAGGGATTATTTCGAGCGTCTCAGAGCATATAACGAGCTGAGCGTCGCCCTGCATGAAAAGACGCTCTCCATCCAGCGTCTGGACGGCGATAAATTCGCTCTCTGCGGCATTTATTGCTGGAGATTCATCGTGGAAGAGGAATTGCTGAGCTTTGAGGCCAGATTCAGCTTTTTTGCGGATATGTCGCTGGAACATCCGGTGCTGCACCACCATTCCTCGCAGATCCCAAGAGTGATTTAACTCCTCCCGGCATACTTTGCCGGTTCCCGCCGCCGGCGGTTCCGGGGCAATCCGTCCGATACGCCGCCATGGCCTTCCTTCTTGCCCGACGGAGGTTTCATGCTGACCCTTTCTTCCCCTCTGGACATGCACGTCCACCTGCGTCAGGACGCCATGCTCCGATTCACGGCGCCGTACACGGCCCGCGATTTCGCCGCCGCCGTGATCATGCCCAATCTTCAGCCGCCCGTAACGACCCTGGAGCAGCTTCTGGACTACCGGCAGGCCATTCTCCATGCCGCCGGGCATCCCTTCGAGCCTCTCATGACCCTGTTTTTCCGCGACTACTCTCTGGCGGAGCTGGAAGCGGCCCGGCCGCACATCATCGGCATCAAGCTCTATCCGGCGGGCATGACCACCAACTCCGAGGCCGGGCTGGCCGATCCGGTTCTGGCCGGACGAATGCTTGGCCACATGGCCGAGCTGGACATACCTCTTCTGATACACGGCGAAAGCCGCGGTTTCGTGCTGGATCGCGAAAATCTCTTTCTGCCCGTGGTGGACGGATGGGCGCGGGAACATCCGAGGCTGCACATCGTTCTGGAGCACGTCACCACCCGCGAGGCCATGGCTCTTCTGGACAGGCACGAAAACCTGTTCGCCACCGTAACCCTGCATCACCTGCTCATCACTCTGGACGACGTACTGGGCGGGCTCATGCGCCCGCATCTTTTCTGCAAGCCCGTGGCCAAACGCCCGGAAGACCGCGAGGCCCTGCGGGAGGCGGCCTCCCGTCATCCCAAGGTGTTTTTCGGCAGCGACACGGCCCCCCACCCCGTACATGCCAAGGAAGCTCCGGGCTGCGCCGCCGGAATCTTCTCCGCGCCGGTGGCCCTGCCCGCCCTGGCCGCGTGTTTCGAGGAAATGAATTGTCTGGAAAATTTGCAGGCTTTTGTCTCGGACCGGGCCAGGGCCGCCTACGGGATCATACCGCCGCAAAAAACCGTGACCTTGCGGCGAAAGCCATGGACCGTGCCGGCCCGGTTGGGCGACGTGGTCCCCTTTCTGGCCGGGGAGACTCTTGGCTGGAAGGTGGCGGCATGTACATAGCAGTGGCCGGCAACGGCACGGGCAGACGCTACGAACTGCGCCGCACCGTAAAAGGGCCTCATGGACTGGCCGCCGAACGGCTGCTCGATCTGGGAAAAAATCCGGCCGGACTGGTCCGTTTCGAGAGAGCGGGCATCATCTACGCTCCGGAAGTTCAGGAAGGGCTGGCCGGGTTCGACGTGGACCTGGACGCGCTCGATCAGGCCTTTTCCATCTTTGCGCCTCAGGGCTTCACCCCGCCTCCCAGCAGAAAGGTCTGGAAGCGAACGGTCCTGACCGAAACGGAGAAAGACGCCATCCGCGCCGTGCCCGCCTTCGACCGCAGGCGCGTGGCCTATCTGCGCTCGGGAGAAGTCAATCTGAGCCGCATCGACGAGGTCAACCCCCGGCTTTTCCGCCGGTTGCCCCACCAATGCCGGGACGAGCGGGAACACATGTTCCGGCGTATGGAGGCCGAGCTGCCCCGGCGGGAAATCCGCCGCTACATATACGCCGTTTTCAATCTGCAACGGCACTTCATGGACCGCGCCGCCCGGAACATGCCCGAAAGCCTCGATCCGGCGCGGCTGGATGAAGTCTTTCTGCATGAATTCTGCCTGTTATGGGAGGACAGAATCTTCGACCCTCACGGTGAGGCCCGCGAAAGCCTGCGCCGCTACGCCTGCATGCATTTTGACTTCGACTTTGCCCCGGACGATGATTTCGGTCGCATCTTCCATGAATTCATGAATGACTTCAGGCGGCTCCGGAAGGCCCGGCCCGCGCCTTCGCCGGATATGGTCAGGGAACTGTTCGGTCTGGACATGGCGGATATCCGCCGCATGCCGAGAAAGGAATTCGCCCGCCTTTTTCGGCAGAAGGCCATGTCGGCCCATCCGGACAAAGGCGGGGATCACGAACATTTCGTGCTTCTGCTGGACGCCTACAGACGCATCGTCGCCACCAAGCCGGAATAGAGGGAGAAAGGCGGGGCCCGCGGGCCGCAATCACATCGGCGGCATCGAACAAAAGCTTTTCCATCTTTACCTTCAACCGCCGGAGCGAAGACATTCATCCTTTGATTATCAGGACGAAAGACAACTTCAGTAGACGATTTTAAACAAAACAAGTCCGGTTTGGGCAGGCATCACCCTATAAAGCTTCTATGGAAAGAATCCCCAGTCGCATCTTCCCGATCCCGGTCTGATCAAGGGCCAAGAGACTATATCATGGTCCTTGTCGGTCAGTGTGTACGTGTATTCGCTCAGATAATCCAATACGCACAGCAACTCCATCCATTCGGAACGATTGTTTGCGTCCACAATCTCTATCCGCACCGGTATTTCCGATCGGACAGGAACTCAAAAAGTGAGCACTTTGTCGCTGTCCATCACCCATTCGGCAAGTGCGACCATCGTGGAGTGCTCCGCCCCTTCAAAATACGGATGGTTTTTGTAGATTCCGCAACGGGCCATGCAGGTGCCGCAAACTTTTACGGTTACCCCCTCGGCAATAAGGTCTTTCAGCATCTGTGAAAGGTCCTGATCGTAACCTTCTGGTGGCCTGCAGACATCCCTTGCCATATCCACGGCGTCATTCATAAGGAAAATCCGCACGGTCTGCCCGGCTTCCAATAGTTTTCCGGCAAGGCGCAGACCGTTCCAGGTTACGTCCGTATTGTCATAGGGTTCGCGGTTGAAAATGATCAGAATTTTCATGACTCTCTCCTGATTAAAATGACGTTTCCAGTCTGGGTAAACAATAGGCTCTAGACCATCAGGTCTTTGTTCTTTGCCACCAAAAGTTTGAGACTGGCGAGAAGTTGAGGTAGCGCCATTCACACTCCTTGAGGTGGAGCTCGAAATTCTGCTTCACACCGTTAAACTTTGCCAGGCGGCGTTTTGTAAAGCTCCAGAATGCTTCGATGCCGTTGATGTGGACCGATTTTTCCGCAAAGTGTCTGGATTTGTTGATGCGGAAATGTTTGTCGGACCCAACGTCCACCAGTCCGTCATAGCCTTTCCAGCAGTCGGAATGGATAATACTCTCAGGCGAAACCTTGCCCCTGATGATGGCCTGAAGCGTTCTGGCCGGGCAGTCGGTGACCAGCTCTGTGCAAACCGCTCCCTCACGCTCACAGATGCCGAAGACTGGCTGCTTGAGCGTGTCCCGGCCTCTTTTTCGAGGACCGGGCCGTCCACGAATCCGAGTGGGGCCAAAGAAACTTTCATCAACCTCAACCACACCAAGTATTTGTTCTTTTTGTGATACCTGGTGGAGATAAATCAACCGCCTGAAGGCCAGAAAATACCTGTTCACGGTCTTTCTGTTCAGCTTCAGGAGCAGAGCGGTTCTGGTAGCGTCAATGTCGATGCAAAAGCATTCAATAATTTTTCCAGCCTTGTACCAACTCAACTTGCTGTTTTTAAACATTTTTCTAGCCTGTCAGACACTGGCCTGATGGTCTAGAGCCAACAATATTCCAAAGTGGTGCGGACAACATTCCGGAATATCGATTTACTCCTACCGCATAAATCCAGGGGCTCCTGCCCAAGGCTGGACCGCGGAGGGTGGAAATATCAAGTCCTCAGAGGATGCCCATGTGGCTCCAGCGTACAAGGCAATTATACAAAGTTTTACAGGATCCATATTCGAGTAGTGCATCTTTTGTAAAACGTGTTTGAAAATTTTTTCCATCTTTGTCTTGTGGGGAAAGACGGCCTCTCTGGGCGGCATCATATAAAACAGGGCCGGATCAGCAAGGCGCCACAGAAATTATTCCAGCGTCCACGGCCCCCGCAGAGAGGAGCCGGCCAGAGCCTCGTCCAGCCGCCGCAGAAACTCCTGTCTGCTGACTTCAAACCCGCCGAAACGGGTCATGTGTGCGGTGGTCTGCTGGCAGTCGATCAGTGAAAAACCGGACCGCTCCAGGGCCCGCACCAGTGTGACCAGCCCGGCCTTGGAAGCCTCCGGTCTGAGAAAAAACATGGATTCTCCGAAAAAGGCCCGCCCCAGAGCCAGACCGTACACCCCGCCGACCAACTCGCCCTCTTCCCAGACCTCCATGCTGTGGGCAAAGCCCAGCCGGTGCAGATTGCAGTACGCCGCGATCATCTCCGGGACGATCCAGGTGCCGGAGGCACCGGGCCGGGGTACGTCAGCACAGGAGGAAATGACCCGCTCGAAAGCCGTGTCCAGAGAAAAGGAAAACCGGCCCCGGCGCAGAATGCGCTCCAGCCGGGCCGGAACATGCAGGCGCCCGGGCTCGAGAATGAGACGGGGGTCGGGACTCCACCACAGGATGGGCATGTTCTCCGAATACCAGGGGAAAATGCCCTGCGCGTAGGCCGTAAGCAGACGCTCCGGCGAAAGGTCCCCCCCACGGCCAAAAGCCCGTCCTCTCCGGCCAGAGCCGGAGACGGAAAAACGGGCTCCTGACGCAGCGGGAAGACGCTCACGGCTTGCCGCGCTCCATGAAGGTGAAATCAAGCGCCCCGTCCTTCAGACCGATACGCGCCGAGCCGCCCGAGGCCAGTTCGCCGAAGAGCAGCTTGTCCGCCAGCACGTCCTTGACTTCCTTCTGGATGAGGCGGCCCAGCGGCCGGGCTCCGAAGGCCGGGTTGAAACCTTCTTTCGCCAGCCAGGCCCTGGCCTCGGGATCGAGCACCAGACTCACGTTTCTGGCCGCGAGCTGATCGCCCAGCTCGGCCATGAACTTGTCCACGATCTTTTCCATGATCTCCTGAGTCAGGGAGCGGAAGGGAATGATGGCGTCCAGCCGGTTCCTGAACTCCGGGCTGAACAGCTTCTCGATGGCGGCCATGCCCCGCGAGGCGCGGTCGTCCTCGGCTCCGGCCCTGAAGCCGATGGCGTTGGCGCTCATCTCCCTGGCTCCGGCGTTGGAGGTCATAAGCAGGATCACGTTGCGGAAATCCGCCTGGCGGCCGTTATTGTCCGTCAGCGTGGCGTGATCCATGACCTGGAGCAGGATGGCGAACATGTCCATGTGGGCCTTTTCGATTTCGTCCAGCAGCAGCACACAGTGCGGAGTCTTGCGCACGGCGTCGGTGAGCAGGCCGCCCTGCTCGAAGCCGACATAGCCCGGAGGCGCGCCGATGAGCCGGGCCACGGCGTGCTTTTCCATGTACTCGCTCATGTCGAAGCGCACGAAGTTCACGCTCAGGCATTCGGCCAGACGCTTGGCCACCTCGGTTTTGCCCACGCCCGTGGGGCCGGTCAGCAGAAAGGAGCCCACCGGGCGCTCCATGTTGCCCAGCCCCGCTCTGGCGCGCTTGATGGCCTTGGCCAGCATCTGCACGGCCTCGTCCTGACCGAAAACCTGCCCGCCCAGCTCCGTTTCCAGGCGGGCCAGCCGGTCCCGGTCCGACGAAGTCACCCGCGAACTGGGGATACGGGCCATGCGCGCGACCACTTCCTCGATGTCCCGGCGGGTGACGGACTTGCGGCGCTTGTCGCCGGACAGGACGAAAATGGCTCCGGCCTCGTCGATGACGTCGATGGCTTTGTCCGGCAGGCACCGGTCGGTGATGTGCCGGGCCGAAAGCTCCACGGCCGCAGTGATAGCCGAAGGCTGATATTTCACCCCGTGGAATTTCTCGTAGTAGGGCTTGAGCCCCATGAGAATTCGCTCGCTTTCGGCCACGGTAGGCTCCACGATGTCTATTTTCTGGAAGCGTCGGGACAGGGCCCGGTCCTTCTCGAAATGATTCTTGTATTCCTCGTAGGTGGTGGAGCCGATGCAGCGCAGCTCGCCGGAAGCCAGCACGGGCTTCAGAATGTTGGACGCATCCATGGACCCGCCGCTGGTGGAGCCCGCGCCGATGATGGTGTGGATCTCGTCGATGCTCAAGATGGCTCCGGGAATGGCTCCGAGCTCGGCGATGACGCCCTTCAGCCGGGCCTCGAAATCCCCCCGGTATTTGGTTCCGGCCAGCAGGCTGCCCATGTCCAGGGCGAACACGCGGGCCTCGGCAAACTGTTCCGGGGCCTTGCCCTGGGCGATCATGAGCGCCAAGCCCTCCGCCACGGCGGTCTTGCCCACGCCGGGGTCGCCGACGAACACGGGATTGTTCTTCTTGCGCCGGGAAAGAACCTGCAGGGTGCGCTTGAGTTCCTCCTCGCGGCCCACCAGCGGGTCGATGCGCCCCGCGCGGGCCTTGGCCACGAGATCCACGGTGTACTTCTCCAGCACGCCCTGACCGGCCTCTTTTTCTTCCCCTTCCGCCGCACCTCCATCCGGAGCCTGGTGGGAGATGAACTCCAGCACCGTCAGCCGGGTCAAGCCTTGAGCCTTCAGATAATAGACGGCGAAAGCCTCTTCCTCCTCCAGCATGGCCGCCAGAAAATCTCCGGCCTGAACCAGGGACTTGCCCGCGGACTGCATGTGCAAAATGGCCCGCTGCATGGCCCGCTGCACGCTGACGGTCTGCACGATCTCGTGCTCCGGCCGTACGATCACGGTCAGATGGTCGGTGAAAAACTGGGTCAGCTGCCTGCGCAGCCGTTCCACATCCACCCCGCAGCCGCGAAGCAGACTCTGGCCGTGAGCGTCGATGGTGTAGCTGTACAGCAGATGCTCCAGAGTCAGAAACTCATGCTGGCGCATCTTCACTTCCTGCACCGCGCCGCCGATGATTCTTTCCAGTTCCTTGCTCAGCATAATCACACCTCTTCCATGGAGCAGCGCAGGGGAAAGGACTGTTTCCGGGCCATCTGGTGCACCAGATGCACCTTGGTCTCGGCCACTTCGGCGGTATAGATGCCGCACAGGCCCACTCCTTTCTCGTGCACGCTCATCATAATGGCCATCGCCTCGGTTTCCGTCTTGCCGAACACGTCCATCAACACCTCCACCACGAATTCCATGGAGGTATAATCGTCGTTATGCAGCAGCACCTTGTACTGGCGCGGTTCCTGAAGCTGTTCCTCAAGCACCGTCCCCGGATCAGATCCCGGAACTTCAAACGGCTCGCCCATGCGTTTTCCCTCTACTCTTCCTCGCCGTATTCGCTGATCCAGCCCTGGAGGATGTCCACAATCTGCCGGGCCTGCTTGGCCGAGGAAATGTTGAACTTGGAATGAGGCTGGAAACGGCCGTTCCGCTTCTGATAGCGGCCCACCCGGAATTTCACGGGCCCGAAGTCCTCTTCTCCCCGGCCCGCCTCCTGATAGGCAAACATGACCGTGGCCCAGGCGCCGCGGGTCAGTACCTCTTTTTTCAGCTCCCGCACTTTCTGGACGCCGTCCTCGTCCGTCCAGTCTATGGAAATGCCATCGATGGTTTCAGCCATGCGTACTCCGTTATGATGTTTCTTCAAAGGCGCAAAAATTCCGGCGAAGTCCTTTGCCGGTCCGCCCGGTCTTCCTCTTCCGCATGATCATGTCACAGAGGACCGATGTCCCTCAAGTCCGGCCCGCCTGCGGAAAAAACGGGAACGCCGGCGATCACGTCGGACAGTCTTATGGCGTCGAAAGCCCCGACAATGACGGCATTCAGACGCTTCCAGGTTTCCCGGGTGGGACAGTCTCCCGAACGGAAACAGTATGTTTCGTCCTCGCAGCAGTTAGTCAGGCTAAGAGAGCCGTCCATGATCCGGATGACCTCTCCCAGGGATATTTCCGACGCGGCGCGGTTCAGCCGGTAACCGCCCACCGCTCCGCGTTTGCTCGCCACCAGACCGGAGCGTTTCAGCGGTTTGAGCAGCTGTTCCACGAACGGCAGGGTGATGCCGGTCCGTTCGGAAAGTACGACCGTGCTCACGGGAGTTTCCTCCTCGTGCACGGCCAGATCAAGCAAAATGCGCACCGCATAGCGGGCGCGGGCAGAAAGTTTCATACGGCGTCCTCAAAAATCCGAAAGATCAGCTCCCGGCCGGACAACATGCGCCTTCAGACGGAAAAAACCGGCCACCCGCTGTTATGCACCAAATCGGCCGCGTCAACCGGACGGCCGGAAAGACCCGCCGTTTAAAACGGACCCGGCGCAAGACGAATGCGCCCATGCATAGCCTTTCGCGATACAGCCCCGCCACAGCCATTTGTCCAATCTATTTGTTCCCGCCCGTTCATTTGGGCTAGCTTGCGCGGACAAAAAAGGAGGCATCAATGAAGCGTTTGATCTGTTTTTCCGCGGTGTTTCTTTTCCTGTGCACGACAGCCGGAGCCGGCATGCTGCAGCAGTTCGCGGGCCAGAAGGGAAGCATCGGCATTGCTGGCGGCACGGCCCACATTCCGGTCATGAACGCAGCGGCCAAAAGAATCATGACCGCCAATCCCGGCATCCGCATCACCGTGGAAGGCGGCGGCACCGGCGTCGGCGTGCAGAAGGCCGGAGAGGGTCTGGCGGACATCGGCAATACCGGCCGCGCCCTGTCCGAGGACGAAAAGACCAAGTACGGGCTGGTTTCCTTTCCCTTCGCCGTTGACGGCGTGACCGTGGTCCTGAATCCCGCCAGTCCGGTGACGGAGCTGACCGCCGCTCAGGTCCGGGACATTTTCGCGGGGCGGGTGGTCAACTGGAAGGATGTCGGCGGCCCCGACGCGGCCATCACCCTCTACACCCGCGACGAAGCCAGCGGCACCCGCGAAGTGTTCTGGAGCAAGATGCTGGAAAAAGGTCTTGTGGCCGACAAGGCCAACGTGGTCGCTTCCAACGGAGCCATGAAGGTGGCCGTGGCCCAGGATAAAAACGGCATCGGCTACATGAGCATCGGTTTTGTGGACGAAACCGTCAAAGCTCCGCTGCTCGATGGGGTGGAACCCTCCCAGGGCAACGCCAGAACCGGCGTCTACAAGGTCGCGCGGAAGCTGTACATGAACACCAAAGGCGAACCTCAGGGGCTGACCAGGCTTTTCATCGACTACGTAACCAGCCCGGAATGCGCCGACATCATCGCCGAGGCCGGATACATCCCGCTCAACTAGATGGAAGGACAGGTCTCTTCCGGCCGGCAAAACCATAACCGGCTTTGCCGGCAGATCTTTCTCGACCGGGCCGTCACGGCTCTCTGCCGGGGAGCGGGCTTCGTCTCCCTGGCGACGCTCGCCGCCATTCTCCTTTTTCTCGCGGCGCTGAGCCTTCCCCTTTTCACCGCCGGACAGTGGGATGCCGTTCTCTCCACAGTCTGGCGGCCCTTTCAGGGACAGTACGGCATCCTGCCCATGATCGCCGGTTCTCTGGTCCTGAGCGTCTCGGCCTTCACTCTGGCCTACCCTGCGGGAGTGGGCCTTTGCCTCTTCATCCTCGGAGGGCGGAACGGCTTTCCGCGCCGGGCGGCCCTGGCCGTGGTGACCTTCATGACGGCCATCCCCACAGTGGTGTACGGCTTCGTGGCCGTCTTTCTGCTGACGCCCCTCCTGAAAAGGCCCTCCGGCGGTAGCGGTCCGACTCTCCTCGCCGCCGCCCTGACGCTGGCCCTGCTCATCCTGCCGACCATCGTCCTGTTCCTGCACGGAACCATGTGCGAGACCGAAAAGCGGACCCGCCTGGCCAGCGCCAGTCTCGGCCTCACACCCCTTCAGGCCCTGCTTCTGGTGGTGCTGCCCGGATCGGCATCCGGTCTGCGCACGGCCGCCGTCATGGGCTACTGCCGGGCTCTGAGCGACACGCTCATCCCGCTCATGCTGGCCGGAAACGCGCCCCAGTTTCCGGATTCCCTGTTCGACTCCGTACGTACCCTGACAGCCCATATCGCCCTGGTGGTGGCCACGGATAACAGCTCTCCGGCCTTTCACTCCCTCTTTGCCTGCGGCCTGCTGCTTTTCGGCGTGAACCTCGCCGTGCAGGCGGCCATCCGGCCGAGAGACAAACTCTTCCGGCCCCTCTCCGGATGGCGTCTGCGGATACTGGCGTTTCTGGCCGCACATTCTCCATGCCGGGCTCTCACGGCAATCTGGTCCGCCCTGTCCGCCGCCCTGACGCTGACCGCCGTGGGTGGTCTGATCGTCTTTCTGCTGGTGTACGCCCTGCCCGTTCTGAACCAGCGCCTGTTCTTCGGCGGCACGCCCGTTACGGCCGCCATCCTCGGGTGGGAACCGGTCTGGGACGGCATTTTCGCCGCCTGTGCCGGCACCGTGGCGCTGGTTGTTCTGTCCTCCTGCATGGCCATTCCGCTGGGCGTGGCCGGAGGCGTGGCCATATCGCAATATCTGGGCTCATTCTGGGCCAGAGCCCTGCGCTTTTCGGCCAATACCCTGGCCGGAGTGCCGTCCATCGTCATGGGCCTTTTCGGCTTTTCCCTGATCATCTTCCTGCGCCGCACCGTCGCGCCCGAGGCCAATACCGGTCTGCTCCTCGCCGCCCTGTGCATCGCCCTTCTGGTGCTGCCCTTCACCATCAACGCCACCGCGCTTTCCCTGGCCTCCCTGCCCGAGGAACTGCGCCTGCTGGGGCCGAGCCTGGGCATGACATCCTGGCAGAGCCTGCGGCGCATTCT
This sequence comes from Desulfomicrobium orale DSM 12838, assembly GCF_001553625.1. GTDB lineage: Bacteria > Desulfobacterota > Desulfovibrionia > Desulfovibrionales > Desulfomicrobiaceae > Desulfomicrobium > Desulfomicrobium orale. The sequence goes on along the minus strand of NZ_CP014230.1, from coordinate 1,970,109 downwards.
GCTTCCCGCCGCCAGCCGGGGCATTCTGGGCGGTGTCTTTCTGTCCATGGGCCGGGCGGCCGAAGACACGGCCGTCATTCTGCTGACCGGAGCCGTGGCCTACGGCGGCCTGCCCGGAAGCCTGCAGGACAAATTCGAAGCCCTGCCCTTCACCATCTACTATCTGGCCGCCCAGCACCAGAGCGTTCACGATCTGAACCGGGGCTTCGGCGCGGCCCTGACCCTGCTCGCGCTGGCCGTTGTCCTCTTTCTCGCCGCACGGGCCCTGCAAATCCGCATGGAGAGACAATGGAAACGCTGACTCCGGTCTTCACTCTGCGCGGCGTGAGCGTGTCCATGGACGGACGGCGCGTTCTCGACGGCATCGACCCGGACATCGCCAAAGGCTGCGCCACCTTCATCGTGGGCCGTTCGGGGGCCGGCAAGACGACCCTGCTGCGCGTGCTGAACCGCCTGAACGAGTGCTTTCCGGGTTGTAAAACCTCCGGCGAAGTAATCATGCATCTGGAGCGCGGCCCCATCCGCCCCTATGCCGGCGAAATATCCCTGCCGGAACTGCGCAGGATGACCGGCATGGTTTTTCAGCACCCCAATGTGCTGCCCATGAGCATCGCGGACAATATCGCCATGCCGCTGACGGCCGTTCTCGGCTTGAAGCGCAAACAGGCCCTGGAGGCGACCCGGACCGCCCTGGAAGAAGCCCGCCTCTGGACGGAAGTGGGCGACCACCTCGACGCCGATGCCCGCACTCTGTCCGGCGGCCAGCAGCAGCGTCTGTGCCTGGCGCGGACTCTGGCCATGCGGCCGGAAATCCTGCTTCTGGACGAGCCCACATCATCGCTGGATCACAAGGCGGCCAGAGGCATCGAAGAGCTTCTGGCCGGACTCAAAGACAGGTACACGCTGGTCGTGGTTTCCCACGAAATGGCTTTTGCGGCCCGGCTGGCCGACAGCGTTCTGGTTCTGCGGGAGGGCCGGATACACGACCGCATCCGGCGGGAGGACATTTCAAAAGGCGGCACGATCCGCCCGGAAGACCTGGAAAACCTGTACTGAAAGGGCGGCTCCGGAAGAGCCTGTCCCTCCACTTCTGCCGCCAGCCAAGAGATGCGAAATCCCTAAGGGATGTAATCCGGCTATTTCCTTGGCAAGACTTATCGGATACCTCCGAAGAAATATTCGCCATTCAGACGAAAGCCGAAGTATGGGTATGTTGTTAAGTCACAATACCCAGAATCAGCAACAGAAGTTATTCTGCCAATGATTAAATTGTCTATGAATGATTAACATCAAACCATTGCTGTCCGGCTAAGCGATGTAATCTAACAGTTTGAAGTTATATGAATTATCGAATTTTCGTCGTCTGGGATTCAGGAGTTCATCCAAGGAGGCCTCGCCGAGCAGGTTGAGTTGAATGAGCTGGAAGAGTTGCTGTACGGAGAGTCCGAGACGGCTGAGGAATTTCTGGTACGCGAGGAGCAGGTAAACCGTCAGGGCCGTGTAAATCTGGATCAGGACAGCGTTTTCCGAGTTGCCGACGAAGGTCTTTATGCGCAAATTTTGTTTGATTTCCTTGAAGAAGAGCTCGATTTGCCAGCGGTCTTTATAGATGTCGGCGATGGTTTTCGCCGAAAGCCGGAAATGGTTGGTCAAAAATTCGTAGTGTTTCCCGGTTTCCTGGTCACGATAGCCGATACGGCGCAAGCGTAAGGATTTTCCCCGGCTGGAGACTTCAATGATGTGATCGGAAGTAACGCCGGTCTTGCGATTCACGAGGCGGCGCTCCAGGAGTTTGAAAACGGCGTTGCGCTTGAGCCGGGTCACAAAAAAGACACCCTTTGCCCCGAGGATCCGAAACCAGGGATAGCTGATGAAGCCCTTGTCAAAGACCACGATGGAGCCCCTGGGCAACTCCATAGCCTGAGCTATGCGGCTTTCATGGGTTTTGGCGTCGGTGACGGTTGCGAAAGCCGGGATATGGCCATCGTGATCCAGCAAGGTATGTACTTTGACGCCGCCCTTGGCCTGCCGAAACGAGGCCCAGGGAAAAAGCGACAGGCAAAGCTTTATGGTGGTGGCGTCCAGACTGAACAATTTGGATTTGAAACGGAATTTGTGCTTCGGGGCTTTTGCGGCGCACAGGCCGTACATCTCGGCGAACAGATCCTTGAAAAAGCCTACGGGGCGAGAATTGTTCGCGTCAGCAAAGGTCGAGCGGGCCACGTTTTTCAGTCCCCAGTGATACAGGCGGTTTCCCGCAGCCTCAAGGCAGCGCAGGCCATCGCGCATGGAACGTCTTGCGGCAAGCTGGATGAAGGCCATGACCGTGAACTGCTCCTTGAAACCGAATTGACGCGACGAGCGCCCGGTTTTGTGCCGTCTTTCGAGTTTCTGAAAAACATGTCTGGGAATCAGAGATAGCGTCTGGGAGAATAGTGTATTATGGTGACTCAAGTCCAGAATCTCCTTGTGTGGCAAGATGTTGTGGTGATTTCTTTTACCACACATCGCTGAGATTTTGGACTCTTTTCTTATCCCTTAGCCGGACAGCAATGACATCAAACAGAAAGAGTAAATTATGCTTGGTCTGGCTTTAATGGCATTCTGTATAATATACTTCTATATATGGCGTTTCTGTACGCGATACATGTATAGAAGAATGATCAGAAAAGGGTATACAAAGAGACAGGCATTCTGGTCCGGATTTGCTGTCTTTTTTGCATTTTTCGCTCTCGCCTTCTGGGAATATATTCCTGCCCAGATAATTTATACTTATTATTGCCAATTCGAATCTGGCGGAAAAATACTCAAACCTCTCGAAGAATGGAAAAGAGAAAATCCGGATATATATGAAGCACTTCAATCAAAAAATAAAACTTATATCGAATCGATAAAGGTCAAGCCATATCGTTTTGGACTAATTGAATATAATGGAAAGAAATATCATTTATCTATTTCAGGGAATAAATTTATTAATAGATACAGCTATTATAGAAATATATATTTTAAAATGATTAAGGAGTATATATATATACAAAGATGTAAAAAATAATAACGATCTTCTTATTATTAAAGAATATTCAACAGGATGGCCATGGCTTTCTGATAATGGCGATCCAAATTTCCGGTATTTTAATTTATCCAGAGAAAGTTGCTGTAAATGGTCAAGTGATTGGAATGCATATAGGTCAATACTTATGCCATAAATAACATATGTTTTATGTTCTCTATCTCAAAGACTGTAAAGTTATGTAGAAAATAATTTTTAATAATTCATAATACCATAACAAAAGTTATTCTGCCAATGATTAACTTGTCTATGAATGATTAACATCAAACAGAAAGAGTAAATTATGCTTGGTCTGTCCTTAATGATGTTCTGTGTGATATACTTCTATATATGGCGTTTCTGTACGCGATACACGTATAGAAGAATGATCAGAAAAGGGTATACAAAGAGACAGGCATTCTGGTCCGGATTTGCTGTCTTTTTTGCATTTTTCGCTCTCGCCTTCTGGGAATATATTCCTGCCCAGATAATTTATACTTATTATTGCCAATTCGAATCTGGCGGAAAAATACTCAAGCCTCTCGAAGAATGGAAAAGAGAAAATCCGGATATATATGAAGCACTTCAGTCAAAAAATAAAACTTATATCAAGTCAATACAATATAAAGAGTCTATTCGTGAAAATATTGAATATAATGGACATAAATATAAATTATATATATATGGAAATAAGTTTATACATTGTTATAATTATTATAGAGATATATACTTTAGGATGGTCAGTGAAGATATATATATAGAGATGTAAAAAATAATGAAGATCTTATTATTATTAAAGAATACTCAACAGGATGGCCATGGCTTTCTGATAATGGCGATCCAAATTTCCGACGTTTTAATTTATCCAGAGAAAGTTGCTGTAAATGGTCAAGTGATTGGAATGTATATACGTCAATACTTATGCCATAGGAAATAGGAAGTCTTGATTTATGATCAGTAAAAATATCTTTGATTACATGCACGACACAAAAATTCCTCCACAATTCATCTGATACTTACTTCAGGATATCGCCCCATGCACGGCCACCCCGGAGACAAAGAAAAAACGGATACCTCTGCCGCTTCCCTGCATGCTGGGATTCACCATATTTTGCCCCAGAATTACGGCGCTTTCTATCTTTTTCTTCCGCAGCGCAGGACTCCTATATATTTTCTATAAAATCCGACTCTCTCAGCCGCGCGGCCAAAGTGGTATAACGCCGCCGGCCGCGCTCGTTTCCCAATCCCATATGCATGGCCCGGCGTGACCCCAGCAGCACGGCCAGCTTTCTGGCTCTGGTCAGTCCGGTGTAGATGAGATTCCGCTGAAGCAGCATGTAATGCTGCGTGACCACGGGCATGACCACGGCCGGGTATTCGCTGCCCTGGCTCTTATGCACGCTGATGGCGTAGGCCAACCCGATCTCGTCCAGTTCGTCGAAGGCGTACTCTATCTCGCGGCCGTCGAATTCGGCGGTCAAGGTTTCGTCCTGCGTGTCGAACCCCACGATGCGGCCCAGGTCGCCGTTGAAGACATCCTTGTCGTAGTTGTTACGCAGTTGCAGCACGCGGTCCCCGATCCGGTAGGCGCGCTGGCCGCGCGTCAGTTCCCGGCCCTCGGGGTTGAGGTGCTCCTGCAAAAGCCGGTTCAGGGCAATGGTGCCGACCTCGCCCCTGTGCATGGGCGTGAGCACCTGCACATCCGTCATGGGATCAAGTCCGTAGGCTTCGGGGATGCGCTCGCAGACCATGCGCAGGATGAGGCTCTGCAACTCGCCCAGGTGTTCCTTTTCCACCCAGAAAAAATCGGCCCTGGGCGGAGCATGGGGGCTGCCCTGCGGAAATTCGCCCTGATTGATGCGGTGGGCGTTGAGCACGATCATGCTTTCCCTGGCCTGACGGTAGATATGAGTCAGGCGCACGGCCGGAATGCTTCCGCTCTCCAGCATGTCCCCCAGAATGTTTCCCGCACCCACGGACGGCAGCTGATTTTCATCGCCCACAAAAACAAGGCGGCAGGTCAGGGGCAGAGCCCGCAGCAGCGCCAGACACAGGCCGCTGTCCAGCATGGAAACCTCGTCCACCACCAGAGCGTCCAGCGAGAGTTTTTTTTCCTCGCCGAACTCGAAGCCCGTGCCCGGCTGGAAACGCAGCAGCCGGTGCAGGGTGACGGCCGTGAACCCCGTGGCCTCGGACAGACGCTTGGCCGCCCGGCCCGTGGGCGCGGCCAGGCCGATGCGCAGGCCCAGAGCCTTCAGGGCGCGAACCACCACGCGGGTGATGGTGGTCTTGCCCGTGCCGGGTCCGCCGGTGATGATGGCCACCTTTTCCCCGCAGGCCGACTCCACGGCCTGCCGCTGTTCGGCCGACAGGCTGAGGGCAAGCCGCTCTTCCTCCCGCTCCACGGCGGCGGCAATCCTGTCCGGAGCGAGCCGGCTTGCGTGCTCGCGCAGAGCGTGCAGCCGGGAGGCAATTTCCCGCTCGGTCCGCCAGAAATATATCAGAAACACGTTTTCCCCGCCGTCGGCAGGCTCCGCCACCAGACGCTTGCGCTCCACCAGGGCGTCAATCCGCTCTTCCACAAGTTCCAGGTCATGGCATCCGAGCAGCCGGGCCGCCTCCTCGGCCAGCATGGGACGGGGCAGAAACATGTGCCCGGCGCTTTCGGCGGTCTGGCGCAGACAATACTCCACCCCCGCTTCCAGCCGCTGGGGCGCGTCCTCGGCGAAACCGAGCTTGAGGGCCATGTCGTCGGCGGTGCGAAAACCTATGCCATGGATGTCGTAGGCCAGATCATACGGATTGGCGCGCAGGCGCTGCACGGCATTCACGCCGTATTGGCGGAAAATCCGATGAGCGAAGGTGGTGGCCACCCCGTGGGTCTGCAGAAAGAGCATGAGCCCGCGCACTTCCCGCTTTTCCCGCCAGGAGGTCAGGATGGTCTTCAGCTTGGACGGGCCGATGCCGTCCACTTCCAGCAGACGGTCCGGGTCCGTATCCAGAATATCCAGCACCTGGCTGCCGAAGCGGCTGACCAGACGCTCGGCGATTTTCCCGCCTATGCCCTTCACCGCGCCGGACTCCAGAAAACGGCGGATGCCGTTCAGGGACGCGGGCAGCACATGCTCGCAGGTTTCGGCCTTGAACTGCCGGCCGAACTTCGGATGTTCGGTCCATTCGCCGGTAAGACGCAGGGATTCTCCGGGAGCCACGGAACCCAATACGCCGACGACCGTGGTCTGGCCGGGCTCCGAGGGTACCAGCAGCCGGGCGATGACGTAGCCGTTTTCGGGGTTCTCGTAGACCACACTGACCACTTCCCCCTGAATGGAGAGGAAGGAGTCCATGATCAGAGCGTTTGCCGGTATTTGAGGGATTGTCTTAAAGTTTCCCGGTCCACATATTTGATTTCCGTGCCCAGAGGGATGCCCTGAGCCAGGCGGGTCACGGAAATGCCAGAAAAATTGCGGCCGAGAAGAGCATGCACGTAGGAACTGGTGGCCTCGGCCTCCATGGTGGAACCCAGGGCCAGCACGACTTCCCGCACTTCACCCTGCCGGAGCAGGTTTTCCAGCAGGGAAATTTCCAGATTCCGGGCGTCCACCCCGTCCAGAGGCGAAAGCAGCCCGCCCAGAATGAAATAGCGCCCCTGGTATACGCCCGCTTCTTCCATGACCATGAGGCTGTCCCACTCCGACACAAGACAGAGTTGCTCGGCGTTGCGCTTGGGATCCGTGCAGATGTGGCAGGGATCAGAGTCGGCAAGGCTCCGGCAGCGGGAGCAGATATGCAGGGCGTCGCGCAGCCCTCCGATATCCCGGCCCAGAGCCCGCACGGTTTCCTCGGGCCACTTGAGCAGGGTCAGGGCCATGCGCAGGGCGCTTTTGGGGCCCACTCCGGGCAGCGCCGAAAACTGATCCACAATCTTTTGCAAGGGAGCCGGGAGCCGCTGCACTCGAATACTCCTAGAACAGTCCCGGAATTTTCATGCCGCCGGTGATCTGCGCCATTTCGCCCTGCATGAGGTCCTTTCCCTTTTTAATAACCTCGTTCACTGCGGAGAGAACCAGATCCTGCAGCATGTCCACATCTTCCAGCACCACCGGATCGATCTTCACGGACAGGATTTCTCCGGCGCAGTTGGCCCGGACCGTGACCATACCTCCCCCCACGCTGGTTTCCACTTCCTTTTTGGCCATTTCCTCCTGGGTTTTGAGCATCTTTTTCTGCATCATCTGGGCCTGTCTGATCAGTTCGTTCATGTGCCGTTCTCCTTGGAATTACCGTTGGCGGCCCGGACATCCATGATCCGGGCCTGAAAAATTTCCTGCGCTTCCCGCACCACGGGATCGGCGTCGGCCATGCTCTTGAGTTCGGCCTTGGTCTTGCGCGTCTGGGCCGTGGGCGCGTCCACCCGTACGGTCAGGGATTCGCCGTAATATCTCCGGGCCAGTTCCGCCAGCCGGGACAGGGAAGCCTCCAGACGCTCCCGCAGGTAGGCGTGCTGTGTCCGCAGCACCAGCTCTGCGCCCTCCACTTCGCCCCTGACCCGGTCCAGGCCTGGGATGGGTCTGCCCCCTTCAGCCTGGCAGAAAGCGGCGAACCCGTCCCAGGTACGCGGGCCGGATGGCTGCGGCTGGACGGGTGCGGCTTCGGAAGCGGGCGGACGGGCCGCCTCGTCAAAACGCGCGGGTCCGGCGGAAGATCTGGATTTTCCGTCCGGCTTTTCCCCGGCGGACGGCGTCAGTTCTTCCATCCTCCCGGAATCAGGCCGGGCTGGCGGGACGTTCCCGGCAGGTGCCGGACGCTGGCGGGGGGAATACATCTGCCCGGCGGAAGGGGCTGGTCTGACTGGTGCGGCAGGCACTTCCCGCCCGGCACCCGGAATGGTCTGATTCCGCGCCGGCGTACCGGAAGCTACGGGCCGGGATACGCCGGGTAACAGAAGCTCCGGCAGATAGGCCAGATTGAGCAGCAAAAGCTCTAGTGCCAGAGGCGGCTCCATGCTGGACAACACCCGGCGCTGGCTCTCCAGCGTCATCTGCCAGCCCGCGTGCAGATGGGCCGGATCAAAACCCGGAGCCATGGCCGCCCAGAGTTCCACTTCCTCGGCGGGCAGGTCCATGAGGGCCCGGCCGCCGTCACCCATCTGGCGCAGCAGAAAAAGATTGCGCCAGCACACGGCCAGCTCTCGCAGGAAAAAACCCAGATCCGCACCCTGATCCAGTATCTCCCCGAGAAGCCCGTGCAGTCCCGCCAGGTCCTTGTCGCGCACGCATTCCATGAGACGCATGAAAATCTCGCTTCCGGCCAGACCCAGCACCTCGCGCACGCCAGCCATGTTCAGCTCGCCCGCGCCCAACGCCAGCACCTGAGACAAAAGCGACATGCTGTCCCGGACCGAACCGGCCCCACGCCGGGCCAGAAGCTGTATGGCCGCCGGTTCGGCCGCGATATTCTCGCGCTCCAGAATCCCGCGCAGGTGCGCGGTCAGTTCGGTCAGGCCCAGACGTTTGAAAACAAAATGCTGGCAACGGCTGACAATGGTCTGCGGAAATTTCTCCGGCTCCGTGGTGGCCATGATGAAGGTCACGTGCCCCGGCGGCTCTTCCAGAGTTTTCAGCAGAGCGTTGAAGGCCCCTCTGGACAGCATGTGGGCTTCGTCGATGATGATGACCTTGTAGCGGCATTCCAGCGGGGCGTAGCCCACATCCTCTTTCAGGCGGCGCACATGGTCCACGCCGTTGTTGGACGCGCCGTCTATCTCCACCACGTCCACGGCCGCGCCCTGGGTGATCTGGCGGCAGACCGGACACTGGTTGCAGGGCTCTTCGGCGGGACCCTGACGGCAATTCAGGGCCTTGGCGAAAATCCGGGCCAGTGTGGTCTTGCCCACGCCCCTGGTGCCGCTGAACAGATAAGCCGGAGCGACCCGTCCCGTTGCCGAAGCACGGGACAGAATCCGCTTGATCGACTCCTGTCCGGCCACTTCGGCGAAGGTCTGGGGGCGATAACGGGCTGCGAGGCTTTCCTGATTCATAATGAGAAAATTCCCGGGGAACGGACCGGCCGCATCGTGGAGCGTGGCGCACTCCACTGCACCGGTCTTACAGTGGATGCGGCATCTTCCTGAAGCAGACCTTTCCGTCAAAGATCTGCGTATTTTTCCCGAGGCTGCCCCAATAGGTCAGCAGAGAGTCCTGAGATCCATGCCCGGCCCGCTTCAGCGTAAACAGGCATTCACCCGCATCATATATTTTCACGCCATAGGAATTTTCCATCTTCCCGTCCGCGTAACTGCGGAAAAATACCGCCAAGGAGTCCTCATCGCCCACGACTTCGCACAGCATCGATTCATAAGTCTGAAAGCCCGTTGCATCGAGAACAGCCGCCAGGGCTCCATCCCGCGGCTCGACCGTCAGAGTATAAGTGACGGTGCTGTGCAGGCCGTTCACCCGGGGGCCTCCGGCTTCTTCCCACTGATAGACGCCGCTCCAGTCGAATGTTCCGGCCCACACCAAAGTGGCGAGCATGCAGCCCAGAACGGACAGAACAACCACTTTCAACGGAAAATTCACGCTGTCCTCTCCTGAAAACCGGGGACGGAGTCCACTCGGGCGAGAATCATGCGGGCATTTCCGGGTGGCCCGTCCAGCGGAAAATCCAGGCCCGGAACCTTTGTGTCCGAAGCCTGGATTTTCGCGGCACAGAGACTCCGCCGTGCTCATGCCGCGCGGTTCAGATGCTGTACCGGGTCAGCCACTTGCCGTATTTCGGATTTTCTCCGCGCAGCACCTTGAAATAGGCTTCCTGCACGGCCTTGGTCACCGGCCCGCGGGAGCCCTGACCGATGGCCCGGCGGTCCACTTCGCGGATGGGCGTGACCTCGGCCGCCGTGCCGCTGAAGAAGGCCTCGTCGGCGCAGTACAATTCGTCTCTGGTGAAACGCTCTTCCACCACTTCGTATCCCAGGTCCCCGGCCAGAATCATGATCGCTTCGCGGGTGATGCCCGCCAGAATGGACCCCAGAGGCGGGGTCTTGATGACGCCGTTTCGGACAATGAACACGTTCTCGCCCGTGGCCTCGGACACATAGCCCTCGGCGTCGAGCATAAGGGCCTCATTGTAGCCGTCGGCCAGAGCCTCGCGCTTGGCCAGCACGGAGTTGACGTAGTTGCCGCAGGTCTTGGCCTTGGTCATCATGACGTTGACGTGGTGCCGGGTGAAGGTCGAGGTCTTGACCCGGATGCCCTTTTCCAGGGCCTCGGCCCCCAGATACGCGCCCCAGGGCCAGGCCGCGATGATGGTCTGGATGGGATTGTCCGCGGGATTGACACCCATGACGCCCGCGCCGATGAAGGTCAGAGGACGGATATAGCCCTCGGCCAGTCTGTTGACTTTCAGAGTCTCGACGATGGCCTGACAGATGGCTTCCTGTGAATGGGGAATGACCATCTCGTTGATTCTGGCCGACAGAAAAAGACGCTCCACGTGCTCCGCCAGGCGGAACACGGCGGACTGGCTGTCCGCACAGGTGTAACAGCGGATGCCCTCGAACACGCCCACGCCGTAGTGCAGGGTGTGGGTGAGCACATGCACCTGGGCTTCGTCCCAGGGCACGAATTTACCGTCGAACCAGATTTTTTCCGTCTTCTGCATGGAATCCTCCAGAAAATTGGGCGTGATACATGACCGGATGGCGTCGGGAACACTAGGCCAAGCCCCGGTTCCGGTCAAGGAGCGTGGCTACGGGCGACTTCTTGAAATATCATGATTCCAGGCGGTTCCCCGAAAGGAACGGACCGGGAAAAGACTACTTCTTCTCGTGGCTGGACCGGAAGACCATGCGTACGGGAGTCTTGTCCAGGGCGAAGACCTTGCGCAGCTGGTTTTCCAGATACCGCACGTAGCTGCCGCCGAAGAGCTTTTCGTCGTTGACGAAGAAAACGAAGGTCGGAGGTTTGGCGTCGGCCTGGGTCATGTAGTAGATTTTTCCCCGGCGGCCGCCCACCACGGGCGGCTGGTGCCGCTCCATGACCAGTTTCACCAGACGGTTCAGCTCTCCCGTAGACACGCGGCGGGCACACTGCGCCCAGAGAGCATCCAGCAGAGGCGGCAGACTTTTCAGGCCGGCTCCCGTCGCGGCGGAGGCGAACACCACCGGCACATGGGCGCAAAAGGCGAATTCCCGGACGATGTCCTTCTTCGCCGCCGCCAGCTGCGCCCTGGTCAGCAGGTCGATCTTGTTCAGCAGAATGACAAAGGGCACCTTCTCCGTGTCCAGAAAGGACAGAAGCCGCTTGTCCTGCCCCACCACCCCGGCCGCCGCGTCCATGGCCAGCACCACCACATCGGCCCGGCGGGCGGCCCGCATGGCCCGGACCACGCTGAAATATTCCAGGGATTCGGTCACTCTGGACTTGCGGCGCACTCCGGCCGTGTCCACAAAGGTGTATGTCCGGCCGCCGATCTCCACACGCACGTCCACACAGTCCCGCGTGGTGCCCGCGTCGGCGCTGACCAGAAGACGGTCCCTGCCCAGCAGGGCGTTGATAGTGGAAGATTTGCCCGCGTTGGGACGGCCCAGCAAAGCCACCCGCAGACCGGCGGAATCGTCCCCGGCCGCACCGTCCGGATGCTCCCCCGGCGGCAGGCCGGCCTTGATGGCCTCGCGCAGTTCGCCCATGCCGAACCCGTGGGCGGCGGACACGCAAGTCATGGGAAACCCGAGCGCGAAGAAATCAGCGGACAGGGATTCCTCCTGTTCCGCGCCGTCCACCTTGTTCACCACCACCCGCGCTTCCCGGCCGGACTGCCGCAGATACCGGGCCACTTCCTCGTCCTGGGGATGCAGGCCCTCCCGGCCGTCCACCACGAACAGAATGAGGTCGGCCTCGGCCATGGCCTCCCGCGCCTGGGCGAAAATGCCCAGTTCCATCTCGTCGCCGGAATCCGGCACGATGCCGCCCGTGTCCACCAGCGTGTAGGGCCGCTCCTGGCCGGAAACGTCGTGAAAAATGCTGTCCCGGGTCACGCCGGGCAGGTCGTGGGTGATGGATATGTGCCTGCCGACCAGGCGGTTGAACAGCGTGGATTTGCCCACGTTGGGACGGCCGATGAGGGCCACCAGAGGCAGTTGGTTCATGGAGCGCCTCCCATGGCCCGCAGAATGCTTTCCCGGTCCGGGCGGATGACACCCTTTTCGGTCACGATGCCGGTGATGAGGCCGCTTTCGGTCACGTCGAAGGCTTCATTCACCACGGCCACGCCCTCGGGCACGACGCGCGTTCCGCCGGCGTGGGTCACTTCCTCGGGCGTGCGCTCCTCGATGGGTATATGCGAGCCGTCGGGGATGGACAGATCAAAAGTGGAACCCGGCGCGGCCACATAGAACGGAATGCCGTAATGCCGGGCCAGCAGGGCCACGCCGGATGTCCCGATCTTGTTGGCCGTGTCGCCGTTGGCCGCGATGCGGTCGGCGCCCACCACCACCTTCTGCACCCGGCCCGTCTTCATGAGCTGGGAACAGGCGTTGTCGCAGGCCACGGTCACGGGAATGCCGTCCCTGTGCAGCTCATAGGCCGTCAGCCGCGCGCCCTGCAGAAAGGGGCGGGTTTCGTTGGCGATGACCGAAATCTTCTTGCCCGCCTCCACCGCGCTCCGGATCACCCCCAAAGCCGTGCCGTGCCCGCCCGTGGCCAGGGCCCCCGCGTTGCAGTGGGTCATGACCGTGTCACCGTCGTCCAGCAGTTCCGCGCCGAAGCGGCCCATGGCCCGGTTCATGGCCACGTCCTCGGCGTGAATCTCAAGGGCCAGAGCTTCCCATGTCCGCGCCAGGTCCCGGGGATCGCACCCTGGTTTCCAGGCCGCGCGCATCCGGTTCACGGCCCAGGCCAGATTGACCGCCGTGGGACGGGCCCGGACCAGACGGTCAAGCAGCGAATGCAGCGCTTCTGCCCAGTCGGAACCGGCCGCGAGCGCCTCCTTCAGGGCGATGCGGCAGGCATAGGCGGCGCTTACGCCGATGGCCGGGGCCCCGCGCACGACCATGGTCCGCAGGGCATAAACCACATCGTCCACCGTGCGGCAGGCGAATGTTTCCTCCGCCAGCGGCAGCCTGCGCTGGTCCAGCAAGAGCAGCGCGCAATCCTTCGTGTCAAAGCGAATATGGCCGTCCATGCTTTCCTCGTATGGCGGGAAAACCGTGCGCGGGGCACGGCCTTCAGCCGTTGTTCCCGTCTTCGCCTTCCGGCGCTTCGTTTTTTCTCCGGTAATTGAGCAGATATGCCGCCACGAGAAGAGACGCTTCCGCCAGCAAAATATCCATCACCCCATAGTCCTCGACCCGGCTCTCCATCTCCAGAAGCAGCCCCAGTTCGGCCGTGAAGGCGAGCAGAAGAAATGCTGCCAGCACCAGCAGAAACGCCAGCATCCGCTTCAGCGGGAGCCACTCGATGCACAGAAGATATGCGAGGAGAAAAGAAAGGGCCGCGCAGACCATGCTCATCTCCTTCCCAAGTTCGGCATTGAACACGCCCAGACAGAACACCACCCCCACGAGCCCCGCCAGGCCGGACAGCAGCCAGGCGATGAACGTGGAAAGAAGGGTGCGCAGATTCTTCTTCATTGGTCTTTCCGTTTCATACCCTGGTACGGGCTTCTCTTCACCAACAAAAAAGCCGAACCGCTGTGGATTCGGCTTGCGGACGAAATCCGGCGCGTTACGAGCGCTCGGTCACTTCCACCAGATGGTAGCCGAACTGCGTCTTGACCGGGCCGTGCACCACGCCCACGGCCTCGTTGAAGCACACACGGTCGAATTCCGGGACCATCTGGCCGGGACCGAAAGAGCCCAGATCGCCGCCGCGGCGGCCCGACGGGCACTGGGAGTATTCCTTGGCGAGTTCGGCGAAATCGGCACCGCCCTCGATTTTTTCCTTCAGGCTCTGGCAAACGTCTTCAGTGGCCACCAGAATGTGGCGCGCTCTGGCTTTGGGCATGACTCATCTCCTTGATGCGTTTTTTCCGGAGGCAGTATCGTTCCGCCCGGCCCTTGGCAAGATTGGCGGAGCGAGGGATTATGGAGGGCATGACGAAGCATTTCCACCGGCCGTGCCCTGTATTCCGGACAATGAGGCAGAGGAGGAAACGCCGGCCGCGCCGGCGCAGACTTCAGCCGTGGTCTCCGCCGTCCGCCTTTTCCGTGCCGTCTTTCTTCCTGTAGTCGAGCAGATACGCCGCCGCGAGAAGAAACATCCCCACCGGGAAAACCGCCGCCAGCTGGTACTCCACGATTCCGGCGTCCATGCCCGGCAATATGCCGATGACCGCCCCGGCAAACAGAAGGACCGCCGCTAGCACCATAAAAAGGGCCAACGCCCGTTTCAGAGGCCGCCATCCGATGCCCAGAAGATAGGCGCAAAGAAGTGAGAGTGACGCGAAGACCGCGTTCGGCCAGACCGCGATCCGGGACTCGTACATGTTGAGGCAGAGCCCCAGGCCCATAATTGCGGAAGATGCGGCCAGCAGCCAGGAAAGTTTTCTGGAAAGGATCGAACGCAGATTGCCCTTCATCGGTGCCCCTTTTTACAATTGGATACAGATTTTCCACCACGAACAAAAATCTGGATGCTTTTGAGCTGCTCCGCGTGCATTTGGCTCCACAGTGCACGGCGGATATTCCCGGCGCATCACATCGGGCGGTACCGTTCCGCCCGGCCCCTGGCAAGACCGCCGAAGCTTTACGGGAAGCGCCAGAGTCCGTACGAAACGCCATCCCGAAACATTTTTCCCTGACAGCATGACGCATCTCCTGACACCAGCGCGGGCAGGCCGTCCCGCCCTCCGCGACACCGAGGTCCACCCGTGACGCTTTCTTTTGCCGGAGAGCTGGCCGCGCTGACCGCCGCCTTCATCTGGGCCATTTCCACCATGATCTACGCCCGCACGGGCGGCCGGATGCCCGCCATGCTCCTGAACCTGATCAAGGGCAGCGTGGCCGTGGGCTTTCTGGTCCTGACCGTGCTCATACTGGGCGACGCTCCGCCGGAACTCGAAACCCGGCACTGGCTGTGGCTCGCCGGAAGCGGTCTGGTGGGGATCAGCATCGGCGACAGCGCCTATTTCGCCTCCATCCGGCGCATCGGCCCGGCCCAGACCCTGCTGGTGGAATCCATCGCCCCGCCGCTGACCGGCCTGCTGGCCTTTTTCTTTCTGCATGAAAGCATCGGCCCCTGGGCCTGGACGGGCGTCTTCCTGACCATGGGCGGCATTCTGTGGGTGGTGACGGAACATCGCCCCAAGGAACGCATCCATCTGCCCGGTCTGGGATTCGCCGCGCTGGCCGCCCTGTGCCAGGCTGCGGGCATGGTCATGTCCAGGGAGGTCATGATCAATACGCCCATCACATCCCTCTGGGCCGCCCTGGTCCGGCTGGCATCGGCCACGCTGGCCCTGTGGGTATTTCTGCCCCTGGTCCGGCCGGACATACTCCGCCGCGAGGTCTGGCGCGGCATGGGAGCAGCGGGGACCTGGGCGCTTTTCGCCGTGGCCGTGTTCCTGGGCACATTTCTGGGCATCTGGCTGCAACAGACGGCCCTCAAGCTGACCAGCGCGGCCATCGCCCAGACGCTTGTCTCCGTCAGCCCGCTCTTCGCCCTGGGGCTGGCCCGGCTCGGGGGCCAGAAAATCTCCCGGCGCAGCCTGACAGGCTCCATCGCCGCCCTAGCGGGCATCGCCCTTTTCTTCCGCCAGCCGGGCTGGTAGCGGATATCGCGGCGGCTTCGGAAGGCCGCCGGACTATCAAAACGCAAGCCTCAGGAGCGTCCATGAGCCCATCCTGTCCCATCACGCCCACAGCCGATCCCGTCAATCTGGTCATCTTCGGCGGCACCGGCGATCTGGCCATGCGCAAAATCTACCCGGCCCTGTCTGTACTGTTCCAAAGCGGCCTGCTCAGCCCGGACTCCCGCATCGTGGCCTCGGGCCGCACGGACATGAGTCCGGAAAAGTATCAGCGCCTCGTGAGAGAAAAGCTCTCCGGCGCGCTCAAGCCCCCCGCCTTGGACGAGCTCGTATCCCGCGTGAGCTACGCCCGCATCGACCCGCAATGCCCCGAATCCGGCGGCAGACTCGCCGCCCTGCTCGATGAAATGGATGCGGACCGCCCCAGAAACCGCCTGTTCTATCTGTCCGTGCCCCCGGCGGCCTATATTCCGCTGGTCACCCTGCTGGGCGAGGCCGGACTCGCCCGGGAAAGCGGCGGACGTTCCGCGCGCATCGTCGTGGAAAAGCCCTTCGGCCGCGACCTGTCCACGGCCCGCGAGCTGGACAGGGTTCTGCACCGCTTTTTCGCAGAGCGGCGGATTTTCCGCATCGACCATTACATGGCCAAGGAAACCGTGCAGAACATCCTGTTGCTGCGCTTTGCCAACGCCCTGTTCGAGCCGGTCTGGAACCGCCGCTACATCGACCACATCCGCATCACCGCCGCCGAATCCCTGGGCATCGGCCACCGCAGCGGATTTTACGATCAGGCGGGCGTGCTGCGGGACATGTTCCAGAACCATATGATGATGCTTCTGGCCCTGTGCGCCATGGAGCCGCCGTCCGTGTTCGAAGCCGAGCGGGTGCGCGACGAACGGGCCAAGGTTTTCCGGGCCCTGCGCCCCTTGGACCCCGACGCCCTGGAAGACAGTCTGGTGCTGGGCCAGTACGGGCCGGGCGTGATCGACGGCCAGCCCGTGCCCGGATATCTGGAAGAACCCGGCGTACGGGCCGGTTCCCTCATGCCCACCTACGCCTGGATGAAAATCTTTCTGGACAACTGGCGCTGGCAGGGCGTGCCCTTCTATCTGTGTTCGGGAAAGCGGCTGCGGACCAAGCACACGAAAATCGAGGTCCAGTTCCGCGACGTGCCCGTGTCCATGTTTCGCGGCAGCGGGCCGGTCATGCCCAACCGTCTGGTGCTGGGCATCCACCCGGAAGAAGTGGTCCGGCTGGAAGTCCAGACCAAAAGCCAGGGGCCGAGCCTCTGCCTGGAGTCCCGCCATCTGGAATTCGCCTACGGCAGCGCCGGGCAGGATCGGGTGGACGACTACGCCAAGGTCCTGCTGGACTGCGTGAACGGCGATCAGACCCTTTTCTGGCGGCAGGACGCGGTGGAACTGTGCTGGGAATTCCTGACACCTGTGCTGAACGTGTGCGACTGCCCGGAAGGATCGCCGTCCCTGCATCCCTACCCCGCCGGAAGCGACGGCCCGGCCAGAGTGCTGGAGATGCGGCCATGAGCGCTTCCTGGCTTTTCTTCCCCGACGAAGAACAGTTCGGCCAGGCGGCCGCCAGCCATGCCGGACGGCTGGCCCGTGCGGTTCTAGAGAAGCATCCGCATTTCACTCTGGCCCTGAGCGGAGGACGCGGCCCCCTGCCCTTTTTCCGGCATCTGGCCGATGCCGATCTTTTCGCGCCGGAGATGTGGACGCGGACTCACATCTTTTTCGTGGATGAACGGATGGTCCCGCCGGATCATGCGGATTCCAATTTCGGTTCGGCCAGAAGGCATCTTCTGGACCGCGTTCCCGTGCCGGAGGAAAACATTCACCGCATGCCCGGAGAACTGCCGCAGGCCGCTGCGGCCGCAGCCTATACCGAAACCCTCGACGGATTTTTCGGATGCCGCCCGCCCGTTTTCGACCTGCTGGTGCTGGGCATGGGTGCGGACGGGCATACGGCGTCCATTTTTCCCGGCTGTTCCCTTCAAGACGGCAACCAGCCCGTCAGTCCGGCCACCGCGCCCGGAGCAACTGTTTCCGCCCGGCTGACCCTGACCGGGCCCGTGCTCGACGCGGCCGCAAACGTCCTCTTTCTGGTGCTGGGAGCGGATAAACACGAACCTCTCCGCCGCATCCGCTCCGGGGACAGGAGCCTCCCGGCGGGGCGGGTCCGGGGCGGCCGCCGGTGCTGGTACGTATGCCCGCCCCCTCCGGCATGATCCGGGCATTTTCCCGGCCAAATCTGTTGACATGAAACCCCGGACTCTCTATCAGCCTTCCCACGCCGGGGATGTAGCTCAGCTGGGAGAGCGCCGCGTTCGCAATGCGGAGGCCAGGGGTTCGATCCCCCTCATCTCCACCAAGAAAGATAAAAGGCCTGGATAGATATTCGGGCCTTTTTTAACTGTATTTCTTCCAAATATCCGCCGCGCACTTCCCCAAAAACTCCCGGCATTTTCGCCAGACTATGCGGCCTAGCCGTTTGCGCCTTGCCAAGTACCGGGCTTGGGTCTAGAAAAATCCCTCCCAAAAACGACCTTTCCCCGGCCGCCCGTCCACACCGGACATTGCGGCCCGGAAATACACGAAAAAAACGGTTCATCCGGTATCTGTCATGCCCCATAAAGGACCACATATTTCCCTGGCTCCCGAACGTCTGGTCAAGCGCGTGCTGGGCCTGCCTCTGGAAGAATTCCAGACCTGGCCCGAGTACCTGCAGCAGCTGGCCCTGCGTCTGGCCGAAGAGCTGTTCATCATCCGCTACAACCCCTTCATCCCGGCCAAAACCGTACGCAGGAGCGTCAGCTCCCGCCTCCAGGCCGAACGGGGCGCGCTGTCTCCGGCCTATTTCCGGGAGCTGTCCAGATGCCTGGATCACTTCTGGCAAAGTTACGAGGCCGACGAAAAATTCAAGGCCGCGCTCATTGCCCGCCTGAGTTCCATCCTGGACAAGGAGCAGATCGTTTCCACGGCCAACAACCTGATCGAGTGCTCCACCGACGCCACGGATCTGCGCATGGAACTGCCCGCTCTGGTGGTATTCCCGGAAAACGTCCGGCAGATTCAGGGCATCATCCGCCTGGCCAACGAAATGGGCTTTCCCGTCGTTCCCAGAGGCGGCGGCTCGGGGCTGACCGGCGGAGCCGTGCCGGCCAAGCCGCGCACGGTGGTGCTGAGCCTGAGCCGTCTGAAGGAAATAACGGACATCGACGCGGAAAATCTGACCATCTCGGTGCAGGCCGGAGTCATCACCCTGACCGCCATCCAGGCCGCGGCGGACAAGGGATTGCTCTTCACCGTGGACCCGGCCTCCAAGGCCGCGTCGTCCATCGGCGGTAACATCTCTGAAAACGCGGGCGGCCCCTTCGCCTTCGAGTACGGCACCACTCTGGACAACCTGCTTTCCTACCGCATGGTCCTGCCCACGGGCGAACTGATCGAGGTCCGGCGGGTGGATCATCCCCGGCACAAGATCATGCCGGACGAAACGGCCGTGTTCGAGGTGCTGGACGAGTCCGGAGCCGTTCTGGAGACCCTCCGGCTGAAAGGAAACGAGATTCGCGGCACGGGCCTGGGCAAGGACGTGACCAACAAATTTCTGGGCGGCCTGCCCGGCGTGCAGAAGGAGGGCGTGGACGGCATCGTGGCCGACGCCACCTTCACCGTGTACTCTTCCCTGCCCCACAGCCGGGTCCTGTGCCTTGAATTTTTCGGCAATTCCATGCGCAACGCCATGTACGTCATCCGCGACATCGTGGTCCTGCGCGACGAAATCCGCACCCAGGGCGATCTGGTCAAGCTCTCGGCCCTGGAGGAATTCGGCATCAAGTATGTGCAGGCCATCGGATACTCCAAGAAATCCCACAAATTCGACGGTATTCCCATCTCGGTGCTCATCGTGCAGCTCGATTCCGCCGACGAGGACGCCCTGTTCACCGCCGTCTGCCGCATTGTGGATATCTGCTCGGCCTACGACAACGTGGACAGCTTCGTGGCCTCCGACGCGGCCGAAGCCGAGGTCTTCTGGCACGACCGGCACCAGCTCTCGGCCATCGCCAAGCGCACCAGCGGCTTCAAGCTGAACGAAGACATCGTCATTCCGCTGGGAGTCATCCCCGAATTCGCGGACTTTCTGGAAGAACAGAACCTGTACTATCTGGCCATCGCCTACCGCGAGGCCCTGCAACAGGTGCAGCAGCTTCCCGGCATCGACGTGGACGACGAATTCGTACGCATGGAAATGGATGTGTCCACGTCCGTCATCACCGGCAAGACCACCAAGGAAGAACTGCCCGAACAGGAATTCCAGCTTCAGACCTCGTTTTTCTTCCAGCATCTGAAATCCAAGTATCCCAAGCGCAGCGAGGATCTGACCCGGATTTTCGAGCACATGCAGGACACGCGCATCGTCATCGCCAACCACATGCACGCCGGAGACGGCAACTGCCACGTCAATCTGCCCGTCAACTCCAACGAC
This sequence comes from Desulfomicrobium orale DSM 12838, assembly GCF_001553625.1. Lineage (GTDB taxonomy): Bacteria > Desulfobacterota > Desulfovibrionia > Desulfovibrionales > Desulfomicrobiaceae > Desulfomicrobium > Desulfomicrobium orale. Next base: position 1,949,813 of record NZ_CP014230.1, on the reverse strand, counting down.
CCGCGCATGCTGAGCCTGGCCGAGGAGGCCGTGGAAAAAATCTTCACCCGCGTTCTGGAACTCAAGGGCCAGGTTTCGGGCGAGCACGGCATCGGCATCACCAAGATCGGCTTTCTGGCCGAGGAAAAAATCGCGGCCCTGCGCGCCTACAAGAAAAAGATCGATCCCAACAACATCTTCAACCCCGGCAAACTGACCCAGCGCGATCTGGTGGTGGTGCCCTACACCTTCTCCTTCAACCGCCTGATCAAGGACATCAACAAAACGGCCCTGCCGGGCAAGGAAAACCTGATCGACCTGCTGCTGAACGTGCAGACCTGCACCCGCTGCGGCAAATGCAAGCAGGTCTGCCCCATGTACCTGCCCCAGCGGGGACTGCTCTTTCATCCGCGGAACAAGAACATCACTCTGGGCGCGCTGGTGGAGGCCATCTACTACTCGCAGCTGCAGCGCGGCGAGCCGGACTCCGGACTGCTGCGCGAACTACAGAAGATTCTTGAACACTGTACGGCCTGCGGCAAATGCTATGCCATCTGCCCGGTCAAGATCCGGACTCAGGATGTGACCCTGCACACCAGGGCCTATCTGGAGGAAAAGGGCGCGGGCGGGCATCCGCTCAAGAACCGGATTCTGCATCTGCTGAGTCAGGACCCGCAGTCCACCCTGCCGCGCGTGGCCAAGCTCGCGGGCATCGGCCAGGAAGTGGGCAATCACGCCGTGAGCCTGCTGCCCCAGAGCTGGCGGCAGCGTCTGGACAGCCCCCTGCTGCGGGGCAAAGGGCCGAGCACCCAGTTCTCCAACCTGAAGGAAGCCCTGCACCTGACCAAGGGCAACATCTTCACCCTGTCCTCCACCCGGAGCAAACGGGCCGTAATCTATTTTCCCGGTTGCGGTGCGGGCCTTTTCTACCGTTCCATCGGTCTGGCCGCCGTGCGCCTGCTGCTGGACGCGGGCGTGAACGTGGTGCTGCCGCCGGACCACCTGTGCTGCGGCTACCCGCTGCTGGTTTCCGGATGCCGGGACCGGGCCGAACGCGTGGCCGAAAACAACCAGACCGCCCTGACCCGGCTCATCCGCCAGACCGAGGATGCGGGCTTTGTCATCAAATCCGTGCTCACGGCCTGCGGCACCTGCAGGGAAGGCATCCGCGGGTACAAGCTTAAGTCCCTGGAAACCAAGCAGGTGGAATTTCTGGACGTGACGCAGTTCATCATGCAGCAGGGCGGCTCCTTTCCGGCCGGACCGGAACGCCTGCTCTACCACGCGGCCTGCCACCACGAATGGTCCGGCGTGCCGCCCCTCAAGGCCGCCGGTATCTATGCCCGGGAACTGGGCCGGATGACCTCGTCCACGGTGACCATCTCGCCCCACTGCTGCGGCGAATCGGGGCTCGGAGCCATGACCTCTCCCAAAATCTACAACCGGCTGCGCCAGCGCAAAAAGGAGCAGCTCACCCGCGACCTGGACGGATACGCACCAGAGGCACCCATCGTGGTGGGCTGCCCCTCCTGCAAGATCGGCGTGAGCCGGTCCCTGCTGGAAATGGACGCCAGCCGCGAGGTGCTGCACACTCTGGAATTTCTGGCCGGACTGCGCCATGGCAAGGCATGGATGGAGGATTTCAGCCGCCTGCTGGCCCAGACCGAAGCCCGAAACGGCGTGCAGACGCTGACATGAAGCTTCTGGGCATCGACTACGGCCAGAAGCGCGTGGGACTGGCCATGTCCGGCGGGTCCCTGGCTTTTCCCTACCGGACGCTGGCCAGAACCACGAGTGATAAGCTCTTCGCCGAGCTGCTGGACATCTGTGCCAGGGAAAACGTGACGGGCATTGTGCTGGGTCTGCCTCTGCTCACGGACGGCCAGGACAGCCTGACCACCCGGCAGGTCAGAAATTTCCGGGACAGTCTGGCCCGCAGAACCGCCCTGCCCATTCATCTGGTCAATGAAGTCCTGACCTCTTCCGAGGCGCGGAACCGGCTGCGCGAGGCGGGTGTTTCCACCCGCAAGAGTGACGGTCTTCTGGATCAGATGGCCGCAGTGTGCATTCTGGAAACCTTTCTGCGGGAGCGGGAAACATAAGCCGGAGTTTGCGGACCCGGACCAGCTTAGCGGCTCCGGTTCGAAAGATTGTCCGAACCGGAGCCGGAAAAAAGGGACACCGGATGACTGTCCCCCGGCCGGGGTATTCTTCTCCCCGCTACCAAGCCATAGGGAAAACTCATGCGACAATGGTGGAAATGGCTTCCGGGCGGACTGGCGCTCATGCTCCTCACGATAGGCGGGCTGGCCGGCGGAGCCTGGTATTTCGTGGAGACCCCGCTTCGCCCGGCGGACAACGCCACCGTGGTCTTCACCGTGGAATCGGGTGAAAGTCTGGCGTCGGTGGCCGGGCGGCTGGAAAAAAACGGCCTGATCCGCTGGAGCGAGAGCTTCAGAACCTATGCCCGGCTGCGCAAAGTTCCGCTTCAGGCCGGAGAATTCGAGCTTTCAGCGGCCTGGAGCCCGCGCCGCATTCTGGAAACCCTGGCCTTCGGGCAGCCCATGCTGCACCGTCTGCATTTCGCCGAAGGGCTGACCATGCGCGAGGTGGCTCTGGCCGTGAACGCCACCGGCCTGACCACGGCGGAGCGCTTTCTCGCGGCCTGTAACGACAGGGATTTTCTGCGGAAAAACGGCATCCCGGCAGAAAACGCCGAAGGCTATCTGTTCCCGGAAACCTACTTTTTTCCGCGCATCCCCGGCCAGTCGCCCTATCCGATCCTGAAGGCACTGCTGGACCGTTTCAAGGGCACCGTACGGGACCTGCCCCAGGCCGGAAATCCCGAGGAACTGCATGCCATGGTCATTCTGGCCTCGCTGGTGGAAAAGGAAACGGCCATCCCCGCGGAACGGGAGCTGGTGGCGGGCGTATACGCCAAGCGCCTGCAACTGGGCATGCTTCTGCAATGCGATCCCACCATCATCTACGGCCTGGGGGAAATGTTCACGGGCAATCTGCGCCGCTCCCACCTCCAGGACGCGGGCAATCCCTACAACACCTATGTACACCCCGGCCTGCCTCCGGGGCCCATCTGTTCTCCGGGCAAAGCGGCCCTCATGGCCGCCGCCGGACCGGCGGAACACGAATTTCTCTATTTCGTGGCCCGGCCCGACGGTTCCCATCATTTCAGCCGCAGCCTGAGCGAGCACAACAACGCCGTCATCAAATACCAGCGCGGCGGCCGCCCCTTTCCCAAATCCAGAGGGCCGGAAAGTTGAGAAAATTCCCTCACCCCTGTTGAGCGCACCCGCCCATATTTTCACCATGAGACGGAAAGGACGGCCGAAAAAATATCCTAACCATATTGAATTATAGAAAAATGAAATGAAAGCAGAGCCAGCATGGTTTTTGCTTTAACGTGCAAAATGAATTCACTCAGGAGGACGTATGGAACCAAGCCCTGAAATTTTGGAAAAATTCCGGAAAAAAGCGGAAGCCGCCTCGGCCATTGTCTCGGAGGTGGATTCCATGGCTCAGGCCGTGGCCTACACCGTGGATCTGTGCGCCCAGAAGGAAGCCTGTCAGCTGCTTCTGAGCGGGTGTGAGGAATCCTTGTCGGAAAAGGGCAAGGATTTGTGCGGGCTGAAGGAGTGGGGCAAGATCATCGTTGCTCCGCTCCTGAACGAAGCCGACCAGGCCGAGCTGGTCAAACAGGCGTCGGCACGCGAGATTTCCGTCATCAAGGACGGCATGCGCCGCCATCTGGCGGGCGTGGACATCGCCCTCACCATGGCCGACTACGGCATCGCCGAGACGGGCACCCTGGCCATCGAATCCTCCAGCGAGGAACTGCGCCTGGCCACCATGCTCGCCGAGATCCATGTGGCGGTCCTCCCCAAATCCCGCATCCGGGCCACGGCCGAGGACATCTACGCCGAACTCAAAGGGCTCATGAACCAAAACCCCGACTATCTGGCCTTCATCACCGGCGCGAGCCGCACCGCCGACATCGAACGCGTTCTGGCGCTGGGCGTGCATGGCCCCCTGGAACTGCACATCCTGATTCTGGAGGACAAATAATGCAGCAGGCCAAAAACCTCTCCGAATACAACAAGGAACTGCGCGAGGCTCTGGACAACACCTTTCTGCGCGGGGCCATGGAAAAATTCGCCACCGCCTATCCCGTGGGCCGGGCCAACGCTTTGCGCGATTACGACGTGAACGCGCTCATCGCCGAGGTGGTCAACACCAAGAATGCAGGGCTCGGCTGTCTGGACCAGCTTTACGCCGACTTCAAGGCCGCGGCCGAAGCCAAGGGCGTCAAGGTGCATCTGGCCAAGGACGCCGCCGAAGCCAACGAGATCATCGCCCGCATCGCCAAGGACGCGAACTGTAAAAAGATCGTCAAGTCCAAGTCCATGACGGCCGAGGAGACCCTCCTCAACCACCGTCTGGAAAAAGACGGCCTGGAAGTGACCGAGACGGACCTGGGCGAGTGGATCATCCAGCTGCGCAAGGAAGGTCCCAGTCACATGGTCATGCCGGCCATTCACCTGTCCCGGTACCAGGTGGCCGAGCTTTTCTCCCAGGTCACCCGGGAAGACCAGTCCACGGACATCCAGCGTCTGGTCAAAGTGGCCCGCCGCGAACTGCGCCAGAAGTATGCGGAAGCGGACATGGGCATCAGCGGCGCCAACTTCGCCATCGCCGAAACCGGTACCATCGGCATTGTCACCAATGAGGGCAACGCCCGTCTGGTCACCACTCTACCCCGCGTGCATGTGGCCCTGACCGGCCTGGACAAGCTCTGTTTCACTCTGGAGGACGCCCTCAAGGTGCTGCGCATCCTGCCCAAGAACGCCACGGGACAGGCCATCACCTCCTACGTCACCTGGATCAGCGGCGCCAACGAGTGTCTGGCCGCCCCCGGCGACAAGAAGGAAATGCACATCGTCTTTCTGGACAACGGCCGCCGGGAAATGGCCAAGGACCCGCTCTTCTCCCAGGTGCTCCGCTGCGTGCGCTGCGGTGCCTGCGCCAACGTCTGCCCCGTGTACCGCATGGTCGGCGGCCATCAGATGGGGCACATTTACATCGGCGCCATCGGCCTCATCCTGACCTTCTTCTTCCACGGCCGGGACAAGGCCAAGAATCTGGTCCAGAACTGCATCAACTGCGAGGCCTGCAAGCATATCTGCGCCGCGGGTATCGATCTGCCCCGGCTGATCAAGGAAATCCACGCCCGCATTCTGGATGAGGACGGACACCCCATTTCCTCCATCCTGCTGGCCAAGCTGATGCAGAACCGCAAGCTCTTCCATTCCTTCCTGCGCATGGCCAAGACCGCCCAGCGGCCCCTGACCGGCGGCACCAGCTACATCCGGCATCTGCCCCAGATCTTCGCCAAGGATCACGGCTTCAAGGCCTTGCCCGCCATCGCGGCCAAGCCTTTCCGGGACCGCTTCGAGGAAATCAGACAAAACGTGCCGAACCCCAAGGCGCGGATCGCCCTGTTCGCCGGATGCGCTCAGGACTTCATCTATCCGGAACAGCTGGAAGCGGCCATGGAAGTCTTCAGCGCCCACGACGTGGCTGTGGAATTCCCTCTGGAACAGTCCTGCTGCGGTCTGCCGCTGCAGATGATGGGCGAAAAGAAGACCGCCATCGACGTGGCCCGGCAGAACATCGAGGCCATGAACGGCTCCTTTGACTATATCGTCACGCTGTGCGCGTCCTGCGCCTCGCATCTGAAGCACAACTACCCCTTCCTGCTGGGCGGGAACGACGCCGAGGCCAAGAAGTTCGCGGACAAGGTCATTCCCTTCTCCGCCTTCATGACCGACGTGCTGAAGGTGACCCCCGACAAATTCAACCAGACCAAGCAGCGGGCCACCCTGCACGCGCCCTGCCACCTCTGCCGCGGCATGGGCATGACAGAACAGCCCAGGCAGCTCCTGGCCCTGGGCGGTTACGAATACGCCCAGGCCGATCAGGAGCAGGTCTGCTGCGGCTTCGGCGGATCCTATTCCGCCAAATTCCCCGGCGTGTCCGAACAGATCCTCAAGAACAAGCTGACCGACGCCGCGCGGACCGGGGCCGAAGTGCTGGTCACGGAATGCCCGGGCTGCGTCATGCAGCTGCGCGGCGGAGCCGAGAAGAACAAGTCCGGCTTTGCCGTGCGCCACATGTCCGAGGTATTGGCCGATCATCTGAAGAAATAATCCCTCGTGGGGGAAGCCCTCGCCGTTTTCCGCGGCGGGGGCCTCCCCGTTCACCATACAGAACCGCCCCCATGCACAGCAAAAATTTCCTGCCGTCCTTTTCCTCCGTCCGGGAGTTACGCGACCACCAGCTGCGCGGCCTGCAATGGACCGTACGCCATGCCTTCGAGGGCTCACCGATGTACCGGGCCAGGCTGGAAGCAGCCGGAGCCACGCCCGGCTCCATCCAAAGTCTGGACGATCTGCGCCGCCTGCCCTTCACCACCACCGAGGACCTGCGCGACGGCTACCCGTTTCCCCTGCGGAGCGTACCCTTCGAGCGGATCGTCCGCGTTCACGCCAGCTCCGGCACCACGGGGAAACGCAAGGTGCTCTGCTATACCCAGAAGGACCTGGACGACTGGACCGACATGTTCGCCCGCTGTTACCAGACCATCGGCGTGACGCCCGAGGACCGGGTGCAGATCGCCGTGGGCTACGGAGTATGGACGGCGGGCACGGGCTTCCAGCTCGGATGTGAAAAGGCCAGGGCTCTGGCCGTACCCGTGGGACCGGGCAACATCGACATGCAGATTCAGTTCCTGCTGGATTTTCAGTCCACGGTGTTTTGCTCCACGGCGTCCATGGCCCTGCTGATGGCCGAAGAAATCAACAGGCGCGGCCTGACCGGAGAGGTTGCCGTGCGGAAGGTCATCTACGGTTCCGAACGCTCCAGCCGGTCCATGCGCAAGAAAATTTCCGATCTTTTCGGCGGGGCCGAGCTGTTCGACATCACCGGCCTGACCGAGCTTTACGGCCCCGGCGCGGGCATCGAATGCACCGATCACGACTGCATCCACTACTGGGGAGACTACTACCTGCTTGAAATCGTCGATCCCGAAACTCTGGAGCCGCTGCCCGACGGCGAATGGGGAGAGATGGTCGTGACCACCCTGTGCAAGGAAGCCGCGCCGCTGATCCGCTACCGCACCCGGGACATCACCCGCATCATTCCCGGCCCCTGCACCTGCGGCAGCGTCATGCCCCGCCACTCGCGCATCAGGGGACGCTCCGACGACACCATCAAATTCCGGGGAGTGAACATCTACCCCAGCGGCATTGATTCCATCCTGTCGGCCATTCCCGGCCTCGGCTCCGAGTATCAGATCCATCTGACCAGAGACTGCGCGGGCCGCGACTTTATGCGTCTGGTGGTGGAGCGGGCTGAAGGAGTTGGCGGCGACCTCTCGCCCGGCCTGATCCGCGAAGCCGGCTACCAGATCAAAAAACAGCTTCTGGTCACGGCGGATCTGGAACTGACCGGCTACGGCACCCTGCCGCGCTCGGAGCGCAAGAGCCAGCGCATCTTTGACAGCAGGATTCAGGACGAAATCGTGTAACTTCCCAGGAGACTCACGGAAAATCCGCTATCCGCGACGCCGGGCCGCTTATGCCTCGTGTCTTTCCGATCATCAGCAGCCGCCTTCGAAAAATACTGCCGGGTGGAAGAGCGGAGAAGACAACGTTCTCCCGGCCGGTGCAACACAAAACCGAAGAGAACTTCTGTCCGTAAATTTTCTTCAACTCCGGCGCTCCCCTGCCTTTCATGAAGGTCCGCTCCGGCGACGGCACACCGATGGGAAACGCCCACTGCAAATACCTTCCAATCTTAAGGACATCTCTATGATTACATGCCGGAATGCGGGCAAAACACTCCGCGCCATCCTCTTTCTCTTCCTTTTCTTACCGGTCTGCGCCCTGGCGCAGACATCTGCCCCCGAGCTTTCCCTGAAAGCGTTCCGTACTGCATCCGGCCCTTCGCCGGTGCTGGCGGTACTTTTTTTCACCGCCCCCGAGGGTTCGCACATTTACGGTAATACTCCCGGCCCTTCGGGATTTCCCACGGCCGTCACCGGCCAGTACGCCGCAGAAGAGCTGGAAGCCCTTTACCCGCCGCCCATGTCCGCTCCGGACTCTCTGGAGCCGGGACTTGTGACCGAGCAGTACGCGGGCCGGACACTTTTTTACCTGCCGGTTCCCGCCGCTTCCGGCGAAGCACTGCACCTGTCCGTGCAGTTCAGCGCCCTGCTCTGCTCGGATGCGTCCTGCCGCCCCCTTCAGGAAACGCTGACTCTGGACGTTCCCGCCGAAGCGGAGCTTCCCCTGGCCGAAGATCAGGAGTGGTGGTCCGGATTTGCCCAGGCCAAGCCGGGAATCCCGGCCCAAACGGACTCCGCGGTGCCGGAGCCGGATACCCCGACCGCCGAATGGTCCTTCACTCCCCGCTATTTCGCCCCGGAACTGGAAGTCCGCACCCTGTCCAAGGCAGCCGTGCTGGCTTTTCTGGCCGGGCTGGTGCTCAATTTCATGCCCTGCGTGCTGCCCGTCATTACACTGAAACTGCGCTCCTTCATCCCCGTGGCGGACAGCGTATCCCAGAATCAGCGGCGGGCGTTCCGTGCGCACAACCTCTTTTTCGCTCTGGGCATCGTGCTCTATTTTCTGGTGCTGTCCGTGATCATTGCGGCCACGGGCATCGTCTGGGGGCAGATTTTCCAGCAGCCCGCGGCCATCATCTCCCTTACGGCCCTGGTCTTCGCCCTGTCCCTGAGCCTTTTCGGCGTCTATGACCTGCCCCTCATCGATCTCAAGGGAAAGGCCCGGGGGGTGACCCATCATCCCCGTCTGGAGTCTTTCATTACCGGCATCCTGGCCACCATTCTGGCCACGCCGTGCAGCGGCCCCTTTCTGGGCGGCGTGCTGGCCTGGGCGCTGATCCAGCCCCCGGAGATCATCGCTCTGGTGCTGTCCTGCATCGGACTCGGCATGGCTTCGCCATATCTGGTCATGGCCGTCTTTCCGCGCATGTACCGGCTGCTGCCCCGGCCCGGAGCGTGGACCATCCACCTGGAGCGGATTCTGGGCTTTCTGCTGGCCGGAACCTGCGTGTACCTGATGGGCCTGCTGCCCGCCTCGCAATACCTGAACACACTCATCCTGCTGTGGACCATCGGTCTGGCGGCCTGGGTCTGGGGCCAGTGGACGAACCTCAATCAGAGTTCCGGCCGACGCTGGTCCATCCGGGGCGCAGGTATGGCCCTGGTGGCCCTCATGGCCTTTGTCCTGTTCCGCCCGGAAATCCACGTCGATCCATGGCAGCCCTTTGAGCTGAGCCGCTTTGAAAGCGATCTTGGCCGGAAAAACATGGTTCTGGATTTCACGGCGGACTGGTGCCCCAACTGCAAATTTCTGGAAAAGACAGTGCTCACTCCGGAAAAAAGCACGGCTCTGGCCAAACGGTTCGATGCCGACCTGCTGCGGGTGGACCTGACCCGGCACGATCCGGAACTCATGAAGCTGCTTACCAGTCTGGGCTCTCAGTCCATTCCCGTGCTGGCTATTTTCTCGCGGGAAGACCCGAAAAGCCCGCTGGTACTGCGCGATCTGTTTACCGGCGGCCAGTTGGAGGAAGCGCTGGAGGAAGAATTGGAAGGACGGAAATGATATTTGTATACTACCGTCAACAATAGGGCATTCAACATTTGAAGCACTCTACAGAGAAATTTCAGTATATTTTTTCCCCGAAACAATACTGGACTTTAGAATATTTTCCATATTATGCGTCACAATAACTGCCAATATATTATTACTATTTAAATAATTATATATTTTTTGAGCGGATAAGGGATCCATATTTGAATCAAACTCATCGAGTAATAGAATATCTGGATGCTGCGCCAAGGCTCTCACCAATGCCAATCTCTGTTTTTCTCCTCCGGAAAGTTCATATCCACCCTCAAAAAGAATTTCTTCAAATCTATTTGGAAAACTATCAATAAGTTCTAATATACCTACTGATTCAGCAATACTCTCCAATTCTAATTCACTTATAGATAAACCATAAGTTAGATTATTATAAATCGTATCTTCAAAGAAGATAATTTTCTGTGGAACACAAGCCACAATTTTTGAAATATTTTCTTGGGAGACATTTTGTATATCAACTCCATTTATTTTTATTGTCCCGCTTTGAGGAGAATAAAGTTTCATAATTAATTTAAAAATTGTGCTCTTACCCGTGCCATTTTTCCCTGTAAGATTGACGATTGCCGGTCCTTCGAGGCAAAATGAGATATTATCCAAAACTTTTTGCCCTCGGCTGTCATACCCAAAAGTCACTTGCTCAAACTCCAGACTTGCTTGTGTTTTTTTAGTTAAAATAGCGTGCTTTTCTTCAACCACCACGCGCATACATTCATTATACACCCGCTCCAAGCAGAGAAATGAATATTGGGTCGATATAAAATAGTTACCTATTGAATTAAAGAAAAAAACAATTCCTACTCCGAGTTGCAGAATAAGCATAAGCTCACCAAAAGTGAGATCACCTTGAGCTATCTGATAGCTACCAATAAAAATTACGACACCAAACAATATCAATTCTGTTATAACCGACTTTAAGGAATTTAAAACAACCCCAAATTTATTAATTGATACCTGGCAATGATATATACTCTGACATAAATCATATATAGAAGAAGTTATTACACTTACAATATCGTATATTTTTATAAGAATAAAATTATCAACAAAATCAGCTGTGAGCTTCATACGTTCTGAAAAATGCTCATAAAGTTGTTCATTAAGGTGTTTATTTATTTTCAAATTAATAAAACTTAAGTATAAAAGTATAATTCCAGAAATTAAAGATACAAATACTATTATTTTACTATAATAAAATATTATAAATATAGAAAATATCCCAGATATAATCGCTTGCAGCATGCCTATAAATGACCAGTCAAAAAGATTCATTATTCTATCTATATCATTATGCATAATCGATAAATATTTACCAGAATGAGTATATTCTATATCAGAGTATTTAAATGTAACTATTCTTTTAAAAATATTTTGCCGTATTTTACTCTTGACCATACTCATACTTTTGTACAAAAGATAGCTAAAGAATGGAAGTCCAAAAATAAAATAGCATGAGCCTATCAGCATAATTATTACGCCAATTTTAAACTCAGTCTCATTACCACTACTTATTCCATCAAGAGTATATTTTAGTGCAAACCCATAAAAAACAGTCACTAAAAATGTCTGTAGAGAATTAAGAATAGCAGCAACCAGCCATAAACCTAATTTTTCTTTAGTTATAGCAAAAAGAAATGAAAAAAAACCTCTTTTCTTTTCCATCAACATTGCACTCTAGGCCTGCATATCAAAATAAATCTTTTTGAACACTATCCCCTCTCTCAACAATTCATCAAACGATCCACTCTCACAAAGCTGACCTTTTTCATTAAGGACAAGGATTTTGTCATAGGCTGAAATCGTCGATACGCGATGAGATATAGCTAAAATAGTCTTATTTTCATAAGTACTAATAAGATCATTGATAATCTTTTCGCTTTCAGCATCCAAAGAGGAAGTTATTTCATCAAAAAAAATAATAGGCGTATTTCTATATAAAGCTCTGGCAATAGAAAGCTTTGCTTTTTGCCCTCCTGACAAATTTACACCTTTCTGATAGAGTATCTCATTATATCCATTGGATAGTTCATTTTGTATAAATTGATCCAAACCTACATCTTTAGCACATTTGATGATGGCTTCATAATTTTGATTTATATCAGAAAATTGCCCGGCAGTGATATTAAAGCTAACAGTACCGGGCAGTATATAAAAATTCTGATCCACAAAAGCTATATTTTTGCGCATAGTTGCAAGGTTAAATTCTTTAAAATTACACCCTCCGATCTGGATAATCCCAGAATAATCTGGATAAAAGCCCATAGCGAGTCGGAGCAGTGTGCTTTTCCCACAACCAGATGGGCCAACAATCACAGCCTTCTCACCCGTCTTAAGCTCAAAAGATATATCGTTTAACACAGGATTAGAACCATCATAAGAAAAACTGACGTTTTCAAATAAAAGAGAAGAATTTTTTTGTAAGTCAGGAATATTATTTTCCTTTTTACCCACATCATCAACGTCAAAATCTTTTTCGGATTGATCATCAAGGGACAAAAAACGATCCAAAGAAACCTGTGTAGACCTAAAGGAAATCAATGCAGAGGCATATTTACTCGAAGGAAGACTTAAATAAGTTAATATTTGTATAAAAACAGCAAAATCACCATAGCTTAACCTATTTTCATAAACATAATACCCTCCTAATATTATTGTCATGACTAATGGGAAATATTCATTCACCATAGATGGTATTGAGTAAAACGCAATTATACGATCACGTTGTATTTCATTTCGCATTAAATTTTCATTCAGATATTCATATCTATTGGCAACATAATTAAAACAGCTTAACATACCGATCTCTTCTGCACAGGAAAAAACTTCTTTATGAAATGACATCATTTTTTCCTGTGATTTCTGTACTAAAAAACTATATTTTTTTATATTCTTACCTTTAAAATATCCAATGAACATACTCAATAAAACAATTAAAATAAGAATTATTGTTAGTGATGCATTTTTCACATACAAAAAAATAGTTGACCCGATAATCAATATCGGTTGATAAATTAATAAGTAAAATTCATTACTTAAAAACCGACATACTTGCTTCAGATCATTATGAATAATTGATGCAAAGAATCCTGTGTTTTTTGTTATAACATAATAAATTTTTTTATCATTTATCATTTTAATAGCTAAATTATACATGTTTTTTTCTATGTTTGCGGAAAATAAACCAATACTATATTGACGTAACATAGAAAATATAATCAAAGCCAAGCATATCCCCGAATATACCAAGATATTCCTCAAAATCCACGCCCCATTCATTGCCGCGTTGATAATCGGGCTCAATGCGTCAGCCAATAATATACTCAATAGTGTTGTCGACACAATAAGAATAATACAAGTCGAAAATAGAAATATTTGTTTAGCTCTTTTTATTGTGATAAAAAAATTTCTCATAATGATTCATTGCTGTCCGGCTAAGGGATAAGAAAAGAGTCCAAAATCTCAGCGATGTGTGGTAAAAGAAATCACCACAACATCTTGCCACACAAGGAGATTCTGGACTTGAGTCACCATAATACACTATTCTCCCAGACGCTATCTCTGATTCCCAGACATGTTTTTCAGAAACTCGAAAGACGGCACAAAACCGGGCGCTCGTCGCGTCAATTCGGTTTCAAGGAGCAGTTCACGGTCATGGCCTTCATCCAGCTTGCCGCAAGACGTTCCATGCGCGATGGCCTGCGCTGCCTTGAGGCTGCGGGAAACCGCCTGTATCACTGGGGACTGAAAAACGTGGCCCGCTCGACCTTTGCTGACGCGAACAATTCTCGCCCCGTAGGCTTTTTCAAGGATCTGTTCGCCGAGATGTACGGCCTGTGCGCCGCAAAAGCCCCGAAGCACAAATTCCGTTTCAAATCCAAATTGTTCAGTCTGGACGCCACCACCATAAAGCTTTGCCTGTCGCTTTTTCCCTGGGCCTCGTTTCGGCAGGCCAAGGGCGGCGTCAAAGTACATACCTTGCTGGATCACGATGGCCATATCCCGGCTTTCGCAACCGTCACCGACGCCAAAACCCATGAAAGCCGCATAGCTCAGGCTATGGAGTTGCCCAGGGGCTCCATCGTGGTCTTTGACAAGGGCTTCATCAGCTATCCCTGGTTTCGGATCCTCGGGGCAAAGGGTGTCTTTTTTGTGACCCGGCTCAAGCGCAACGCCGTTTTCAAACTCCTGGAGCGCCGCCTCGTGAATCGCAAGACCGGCGTTACTTCCGATCACATCATTGAAGTCTCCAGCCGGGGAAAATCCTTACGCTTGCGCCGTATCGGCTATCGTGACCAGGAAACCGGGAAACACTACGAATTTTTGACCAACCATTTCCGGCTTTCGGCGAAAACCATCGCCGACATCTATAAAGACCGCTGGCAAATCGAGCTCTTCTTCAAGGAAATCAAACAAAATTTGCGCATAAAGACCTTCGTCGGCAACTCGGAAAATGCGGTTCTGATCCAGATTTACACGGCCCTGACGGTTTACCTGCTCCTCGCGTACCAGAAATTCCTCAGCCGTCTCGGACTCTCCGTACAGCAACTCTTCCAGCTCATTCAACTCAACCTGCTCGGCGAGGCCTCCTTGGATGAACTCCTGAATCCCAGACGACGAAAATTCGATAATTCATATAACTTCACACTGTTAGATTGCATCGCTTAGCCGGACAGCAATGATAATGATTATAAATAAAAATTCTGATTGACGGTTATGTTGATTATTCCTGCCTCATAAAATTTGTTGATGCGGAAATGTTTGTCGTACCCAACGTCCACCAGTCCGCCATAGTCTTTCCAGCAGTCGAAATGGATAATGCTCTCAGGCGAAACCTTGCCCCTGATGATGGCTTGAAGCGTTTTGGCCGAGCAGTCCGTGACCAGCTCTGTAAACGGCTCCATCACACTCATAGATGCCGAAGACCGGCTGTTTAGGCTCAGGCCTCATTAATTGAGATAGAATATGACGGAAGCCGCGAGGCATAAAGCTGAAAAGAAGGTATGCGCGCAGCGGTCATAACGCATGGCAATTCTGCGCCAGTCCTTGATCCTGCCAAACATGATCTCGATCTTGTGCCGCTGTTTATACAGATTTTTATCGTAAGAGATGGGTCTCTTCCGGCTCCTTCTGGGCGGGATGCAGGGCGTAATGCCTCTGGCGTGCAGGGCATCATGGAACCAGTCGGCGTCATTACCACGGTCCGCCAGCAGCTCCCTGGCCTCAGGCAAAGCATCCATAAGCAAGGCGGCTCCCTTGTAGTCGCTCACCTGGCCTTCTGTGAGCGTCATGGCCAGAGGCCTGCCGTGACCGTCGCAAACAGCATGGAGTTTGGAGTTCAGCCCGCCCTTTGTGCGTCCGATGCAGCGGAAAAGAGCCCTTTTTTGAGCAAACTGGCGGCGGTACGATGGGCTTTGAGGTGGGTCGCATCGATCATCAATCGTCCATCTTTTCCCGCTGTTTTTGCCAGCTCGGTAAAAATATTGTTGAAGACGCCCATCCGGCTCCAGCGCAGAAAACGATTGTACAGCGTTTTATACGGACCATACTCACGCGGTGCATCTTTCCATTGCAGGCCATATTTGATGACATAAATGATGCCGCTGATGACTTTCAGGTCATCGACGCGTGGAATACCGTGTGAAAGTGGAAAGAAAGGCTTGATACGCTCGAGTTGTTCGGCAGAAAGATAGAAAAGTTGGCTCATGGCATCCTCCTCTGAGCACAACTAACCAACTTTCCTGATTTTTACAATTAATGAGGCCTGAGCCTAGGCTCAGTCCTCATTAATTGAGATAGAAAATGATGGAAGCCGCGAGGCACAGAGCTGAAAAGAAGGTATGCGCGCAGCGGTCATAACGCATGGCAATTCTGCGCCAGTCCTTGATCCTGCCAAACATGATCTCGATCTTGTGCCGCTGTTTATACAGATCTTTATCGTACGGGCAGGCTCTCTTTCGGCTCCTTCTGGGCGGGATGCAGGGCGTAATGCCTCTGGCGTGCAGGGCATCACGGAACCAGTCGGCGTCATAACCACGGTCCGCCAGCAGCTCCCTGGCCTCGGGCAAAGCATCTATGGCATCCATAAGCAGGGCGGCTCCTTTGTAGTCGCTCACCTGGCCTTCTGTGAGCGTCATGGCCAGAGGCCTGCCGTGGCCGTCGCAAAGGGCATGGAGTTTGGAGTTCAGACCGCCCTTTGTGCGTCCGATGCAGCGGGAAAGAGCCCCTTTTTGAGCAAACTGGCGGCGGTTCGATGCGCCTTGAGGTGGGTTGCATCGATCATCAATCGTCCATCTTTTCCCGCTGTTTTTGCCAATTCGGTAAAAATATTGTTGAAGACGCCCATCCGGCTCCAACGCAAAAAACGATTGTACAGCGTCTTGTACGGGCCATACTCGCGCGGCGCGTCTTTCCACTGCAGGCCATGTTTGATGACATAAATGATGCCGCTTATGACTTTCCGGTCATCGACCCGCGGAATACCATGTGAACGTGGAAAGAAGGGCTTGATACGCTCCAGTTGTTCGGCAGAAAGGTAGAAAAGTTGGCTCATGGCGTCCTCCCTGAGCACAACTAACCAACTTTCCTGATTTTTACAATTAATGAGGCCTGAGCCTAACCAGATTTTCTGCTTTTTGGCAATTAATGAGGACTGAGCCTAGTTGTGTTCAAGGAGGACGCCATGAGCCAACTTTTCTACCTTTCTGCCGAACAACTCGAACGTATCAAGCCCTTCTTTCCACGTTCACATGGTATTCCGCGGGTCGATGACCGGAAAGTCGTCAGCGGCATCATGTATGTCATCAAACATGGCCTGCAGTGGAAAGACGCGCCGCGTGAGTATGGCCCGTACAAGACGCTCTACAATCGTTTTTTGCGCTGGAGCCAAATGGGCGTCTTCAACAATATTTTTACCGAATTGGCAAAAACAGCGGGACAGGATGGCCAGGTGATGATCGATGCAACCCACCTCAAGGCGCATCGAACCGCCGCCAGTTTGCTCAAAAAAGGGCTCTTTCCCGCTGCATCGGACGCACAAAGGGCGGTCTGAACTCCAAACTCCATGCCCTTTGCGACGGCCACGGCAGGCCCCTGGCCATGACGCTCACAGAAGGCCAGGTGAGCGACTACAAAGGAGCCGCCCTGCTTATGGATGCCATAGATGCTTTGCCCGAGGCCAGGGAGCTGCTGGCGGACCGTGGTTATGACGCCGACTGGTTCCGTGATGCCCTGCACGCCAGAGGCATTACGCCCTGCATCCCGCCCAGAAGGAGCCGAAAGAGAGCCTGCCCGTACGATAAAGATCTGTATAAACAGCGGCACAAGATCGAGATCATGTTTGGCAGGATCAAGGACTGGCGCAGAATTGCCATGCGTTATGACCGCTGCGCGCATACCTTCTTTTCAGCTCTGTGCCTCGCGGCTTCCATCATTTTCTATCTCAATTAATGAGGACTGAGCCTAGAGGCCAGAAAATATCTGTTCACGGTCTTTCTGTTCAACTTTAGGAGTAGAGCGGTTTTGGTAGCGTCAATGTCGATGCAAAAACATTCAATAATTTTGCTGACTTCATATCTACTTAACCTACTGTTTTCAAACATTTTTCTAGTCTATCAGACGATACCCTGGAGGTCTGGACCCTTATAGAATTATGCTGAAAACTTTTTTGCCGTGGCACAATCGGGATGCAGCATTATTCCTCAGACTGATTATGAAATGAGATCTCGCGGCCGGACAACCCGGCATTCACCCGCAGCAGATCCCCTTTGAGCATCCACATGACCGTAGGGCCGAGGCGTTCGTCCGCCCCGGCCTTTTCGCGCAGGCCTAACCAGGACAGCGGCTGACGGGTCCAGACCAGAATCCGCCGCATCAGCTCCAGATCGACGCGGCCTTCCAGCCCCGCGTACACCACCGGATAGTCCCGGCCCCGGTATACGGCCCGGCCCAGTTCCGTGCATTCCAGAAGGCAGGCGCCGCCCAGACGCGCCGAGGAATAGCTCTCGAACACGCGGGCGTAGTCCAGCGCCAGCGGATGCCTGTACACACCCCGCCCAGGTTCGGGTGCGGGAGCGGCCGCGAGCCTTTCCCACAAATCCACATATTGGCCGATGATTCTGGACCAGTCGAAGCGGGACGCGTATTCACGTGCCGCCCGGCCCAAGCGTTCCCGAAGGTCCGGGGAAAGCATCCGGCGCAGATGATTGGCCAGTTCTTCCACGGACACGGCCACATCCTGGGCCAGCCACATGTGGTAGGCGGAGTCGTACAGCAGCGGAGCCATCAGAGACACGTCCTCCGCGCCACGGTCGAGGGTCGGCACGAGCAGGCCAGTCTCGCCGTGAACCACCAGATCCCGGTACCCGTCATAGTCCGAGGCGATGACCGGCTTTCCGGCCGCCGCCGCTTCCAGCAGGGTCAGACCGAATGTTTCCTGCGGATTGTCGGCCAGGGAAATCACTGCGTCGCTGCGAGCCAGCAGGATTTTCTTGGTCCGCTCGTCCGGATGGCGGACCGCCAGAAGCTCCAGGCCGATATTCGCCGCCAGATTGACCAGTATATCGGGCAGAGTCTCGCTTTCATCGGCTCCTCCGGCCAGCACCACACACAGGTCCCGCAGGTCCGTGCCATCCTTTTGCAGCCGCTGGAAAGCGCGCAGAAGCGGGAGCAGATCCATCTTGGAGTACGGGCTGATCCGTCCCGGCACCAGAAAAACAGTCCGGGACGGCCCGACGCCCAGAGCTTCACACATGTCCTGGTCCGGCGATTCCGTGAAATCGGAGCACCAGACGCCCAGAGGAATGCGCGCCACTTCCGGCACGGCCCCCCCGCCGCAATGCTCCCGGCAGGCGTCAAGAATACGCCGCACGGCCTCCTGCCCCGCCCGGGACGTAGCCACGATGCAGTCCCGCGCGGTGACTCCGGCCCAGACATGCTGGGCGAAAGCCTGGCCGTATCTGGCGTAGGAAAGGGAATGGGTCACGCCGGTGATGGGAAAAACATTTCCGGCCAGCCTGTTCCGCAAGGCCGTCAGCCACCCTTGAGAGGTCAGACAGTCGGACAGATGAAAGGCGCGATAAACCGTGTCCCGCAGCAGAGCGGGCAGGGCCGCGCGCGGAAACAGACGGATCTTTTGCCCCAGCCCCGGAAAACTCTGGCGGAGACAGGCTTGCAGCTCTTCGGCACTCTGCCCGTCCGGCGGAAAAAAGTGATACTGATCGAATGGATCGGCCCGCAGCAGGGCTTCCAGAAATCCGGCGTTGGCCACCTTGCGGCCGATGACGGGGCCCAACTCCACAAAAGGGTCGAGGGTTCCCCAGATGGCGGGTACATGTCGCATACCCTGATAAAAGCAATATCCGGACCCGTTGACGCTGCCGCGGGATTCTCATCCGCCTTTCCCCGGTAACATGTCCGGCAGGCGCTTGCCTCCACTGGTTGAAGAGACCGGTTTTAGTTATTGGCAGAAAATTTGCTTAGTCCTGCACAATATCAATTTTTCCACGCTGTGGAGGACATTCATGCATACACCCCGACGGTTCTGCCTTGGTCTGGGCCTCTCTCCCGAACTCGCGGAACAGCTGCTTTCGGCCCTGCCGGAACACCATGTTCTGGAGTGCTGCGACCTGCCTTCGGCCAAGGAGTATATGGCGGAAGTGGAAGCCGGAAATCAGGAAGGACTGGCCTTTGTCCCCTCTTCTGTCTGGTCCGGCCTCGGCCCCCGCGAACGGCAGGCCTTTCTGGCCCGGCCGTCCTGGCAGTGGCTGCTCATTGCCGACAGCGAGACCCCGGAGGTGCTGGACTTCATGGCCAAGGGGGATTTTCTGACCCTCGTCACCTGCCCCGTAAGCAAGGAAAAAATTTCCCGCGCCCTGGCCCAGGCGGAAGAAATCTCCGACCTGTACCGGGATATCCGCATGATGGCCCGCGAAATCACGCTGGAGCGGGAACTTCTGACCCGCAAGAACGAACAGCTGGCATTCCTGAACCAGCTCCTGACCAGAGCCAGTCAGAGTCTGGATCCCGCAGTGGTTCTTTCCAACTGTGCCGGGGACCTGAATCTGCTTTTCAACGTCACTCACCTTATGGGCGTATTCTGGGCGGAACATGACGGCCAGATGGAAGCGGAGCTCTTTTTGCCCGAGAATATCACGGGTGGCCTCCAGGAACGGTGGATCAACCATCTTCTGAGCGTCGCCAGACGGTACAACGCCGGGGATGTGCGCGGCTATCAGGTCAGTTTCATGGCCCGCCGGGAAAACCCGGAAACGCCTCCCGAGCTGGAGCAGCTCATCACCCAGCCCCTCAGTACGGACGGAACGGTCTTCGGGGCGCTGGTCATCGGCTCGGACGAAGCGCAGTCTCTGGGGCGGGACCGCACCCTCACCCTGCGCGCGGCAGCCAACCATCTGGCTCTGGCCATGCGTAACAGCCTGGAATTTCGCAAGATCAGGGCACATGCGAACAGGGACGGCCTGACGCATGTCGCCAATAGACATAATTTTGACACCAGACTCCGGGAAGAAATGAAACGCCACCAGAGGCATCAGCAGGAACTGAGCCTGCTCATGATCGATCTGGATTATTTCAAGTCCGTCAACGACACATACGGCCATCAGGCTGGGGACGCCGTGCTGCGGGAAGTCGGAAAGATCCTGCGCAAGACCCTGCGGGAATCGGATTTCCCCGCCAGATACGGCGGTGAGGAATTCGTGATCATCCTGCCGCAGACGCGGGAGGAACAGGCTTGGATGCTGGCGGAACGCCTGCGGGCGATCATCGGAAAAACCACGTTCCGCTTCCAGCAGAAGAGTTTCCGGGTCACGGCCTCCATCGGCATCGCAAGCCTCGTCCCCGGCGCCCTGGAGCCCCCGGAAGCCCTGGTACACAGTGCCGACAAGGCTCTGTACAGAGCCAAGGCCAACGGCCGGAACATGGTCTGCGCGTCGGCCATCGAAGACAACGTGGCCCAGATCTGAACCGCTTCCTTGCCGTGAAAAAGCCGTGCAGGCCACCCGGTCCGCACGGCTTTGATTTTCGTGAAAACGGTCCTGAGGTTCAGGTTGCGGCTACCCTACTCCTTTCCGCGCATCATTTCCTTCAGACGGCACACGCCGCACTCCCCCGCCGAAGTCGGGTAGCCGCAGGCATTGCAGGGCCTGACCTCTTCCTGGGTCCGGCTGGCGAATCCCGCCCGGCCGCGCTTCAGAAATCCATCATAAAAATGAATCTTCCGCCCGGGCTGAATGTCTTCCAGATCGGCCAGCAGATTCTTGTAAACAGGAAAGCTGGCTTTGGAGCTGTACGGACAAGGCGCGTAACCGTAATCGATTCCGGCCAGAAAGCACAGATTGGCCGTCTCGAATTCGGACATGCGGAAAAGCGGCTTGATCTTCTTGGCGAAGCCGTTGCCCGCAGGCATGACCGGCCCCTGATCGCTCAGATATTCCACGTCCCAGCGCATGATGTTGGCGAACAGGCGGGAGGTTTCGTCATCCAGATTGTGGCCGGTGGCCAAGACGTTGAATCCGTTTTCCAGAGCGAATCTGTTGAAGAAATAGCGCTTGGTCTGGCCGCAGACCGAACAGATGGGCCGCTTGATGCGGCGCTTCACCTCGTCCATGGACAGCCCCATGGAGGCCATTTCCAGCACATGCAGGGGGATGCCGTGGGCGGCGCAAAAACGCTCGGTATGCGCGCGGGCCACGGACGACGAGCCGGCGATGCCCAGATCGATGTGCAGGCCCGTGACCTTGTAGCCCAGCTCCCGCAACTGCCAGGACAGAGCCAGAGAATCCTTGCCGCCGGAGATGGCCACCAGAATATTGTCCTCCGGCGTGCACATGTCGTGCTCCTTGATGGCCCGCTCCACCAGTCTGCGGGCGAACAGCAGATAGCAATTCCGGCAGAACGCGGCGTGGTGACTGGGCAAAGCCACGACGGCGGGAACCTGACAGCGCTTGCATTTCATATTCTATCCTCTGGACCCAGCGTCCCGGACGGTCACGATGTCCCCGTCGCGCAGGTTCAGGTCCGGCGTGAGCAGCTGGCCGTCCCGGATGACCAGAACCCGGCCGGGTTTCCGGCCCACCTGCCGCAGCAGCTGTAAGACGGTCCTGGCACGGTCCACGATGACTTCCCGGTTTTCGGGCTCAAGACGTACGGTGATCATTGCTCTCCGGAAGGATGGTAATTGCGAAAACGCCGCTTCAGTCGACGAAAGACCGGGTCAGCCCAGCACGAGAAATCCGTCCTCATCCAGATATCCCGTATCACCGGTCGGATGCCAGAAAAGGCCGTCCTGTTCGACGGAATCTCTCTCGCTGTCCGCACTCCGGACCCCGCAGACGAAAATCAGGCCCCGTTCTCCCTGGGGCGCGTCTTCAAGGGGCCGGCTGCCCGGACGGACAACACGCACGGCGGAACCGGGCAACGGCAGCCCCGCCGAACCGGACTTCCAACCGTACTGGATGCTCATGTCCGCCGGATTCAGGATGTCGCGGGCGTTGACGGCCACAACGGGCATGGCATCGCCGAGACCATAGCCGTGGTGGACGGCAAGGCCGAATTTCTCGCGAAAGCCCCGCGCGTACCGGCCGGGCAGCTCGCCGCCTGCCGAGAGAACCAGACGCACGGAATCCAGCATGAGGGCGGGCATGGCTTCATTCTGGACATAGTCGCACAGGGCCTCTGGCCCCGAGCACAACACCGAGGCTCTGTGTCTGACGCACAGCCGGCCCACGCCCCGGACATCCAGCGGGTCGTGGTGACAGACAAGAGGTACGGATTCCAGAAGCGGCATGAACGCGCCGATGGTCAAACCCCATGACCGGTGCAGGGGCTCGGCGCTCAGCATCGTATCCTCGGCTTCGGGCGGGAAAAGGGAGGCCATCTGCCGGACGAAGGTGATGATGTCCGCATGGCTCAGACACGCGCTGACCACGCCGTCCCGGTCCACGAAGACAGCCGCTTCGCCATGCGGATCCAGGCAGACCGGCAGGAAGAATCGGGCCAGAAAAAAAGGCAGGGCAAGGATGATCCGTGTCGCACACAGCTGTGTCACAGTGGATTTTGGTATCTCCACGAAAAAAGGTTCCAGATCGAAAGCCGCCTCCAGATTGTCCCATTGGGAGGAGGATGTCAGGACCGTGCGTATCCCGGCCTGCTCCCGGCAGCGGGCTAAAGCCTGACCATCCAGCGAAGGGTCGAGGTTGACGGCGGTTTTACCCGCCATCAGCACGGCCAGATTGGCCAGAAGGCCCGATGCTCCCGGGGGCAGCATGACACCCAGACTTTTCGCGGGCATGCGGTGGAGCGTCCGCGAAAGCTGAAGGGCGGCATGAAAGAGCTTCAATACGGACAACCGCCGGCCGGAGGAGTCAGCCACAGCCGGACGGCGCGGGGCACGGGCGGCCACGCGCAGCCAGTTTTCCGGGATGGACTTCCGGCTGCGGGAAAAATCGCTCCAGACGGCGACGGAAAGCAGCCTGACGGCGTTCTTGACTTCTGAAACCACGGCTGTGGAAGGCAGGGGCGGTCCGAAACCGACATGAACATCCCGCACCCGCTTCAGACCGGAGTTGCGCCGGAAATGCCGGGTAACGGCGGACCACCGGCTGCCCCAAAGGCCGTTCAGATAAAAGGGAATGATCGGACACCCCGACTGCACGGCGGGTATGGAAAAACCTCGCCGGAATTCGCCCAGCTGGCCATTGCGGCTGATGGCTCCCTCCGGAAAAAGCGCCACGCAATCCCCGCTCTTGAGGGCATCGGCTATCTTACGCAGGGCGGCCCTGTTGGCCGTGGGAGAAATGGGAATGGCCCGGTACAAATCAAAAAACCAGCGTATGCCCCGGCGGTTGTAATAGGCGCTGGACATGACAAAACGCATGGGCCGAGGGGCCGCCAGATACAGCATGGCCCAGTCGATCCAGCTCGTGTGGTTGCCAAGCAGCAGCACACCGCCTTTGGCCGGGAAATGCTCCAGGCCGGAAACGGTCAGCCGGTAGCGCAGACCGAAAATAAAACGCAGCACCAGACACAGAAACGGCCGGAGCATGAAGCTCAGGGAAAAGACCGCCCCCAGGGCCATGATTCCAGCCAGACCCAGGATGAAAGGCGCGCTGCCCAGGTCGGTCATGGACATCAGCACCGTGGCCCCCAGAAAGGACAACATGAATACGTTCTGAACGAAATTGTTTCCGGCCAGAATGGCTCCCGATTCCGACTCCGGGGCGTTGAACTGGATGAGGGCGTTCAGAGGCACCACGAACAGCCCGCCAAAAAAGCCGTACACGGCCAGCAGCGTTCCCAGAACGAAGGTATCGCTCATGAAGGGGATAGCCCCCATGCACACGGTCATGCCGATGGCAGCCAGCGGAACGAGACCCGTTTCGATATGGTTTCTGGACAGCCGCCCGGCGGTCACGGAACCGGCGATAATACCCACCCCGCCGATGGCCAGAAGTCCCTGGGCCACCACTGTCGAGGTCTCCCCGGCCATTTCCTTCAGATGCGCGCCGAAGGCGGCCAGAAGCACCTGATTCACGGCCCAGAACAGAGACAGCCCCAGCACGGACATGCGGATGGAAGGATCGCGCCAGAGGTTGCCGAGATTCGTCTTCAGATATGTTCCGCGGACATAGGAGCGCATATTCAGATGCAGGTCCGCGTCGCCGCTCCGGTAGGCGGGAATGCGCCAGGCCACAATGGTCTGGGCCAGGGCTCCGGCCATCAGCAGAAAGCCGCATGGCGCGACGGCCATGAGGATCTCTTCCCTGCTCCGGGCCTGACCGATGAGCGTCTCGAAGAGCTGGGAAAAAAGCACGCCGCCGAGCAGGATGGCCACGATGGTCACGGCCTGGACCACGCCATTGGCCATGCCCAGATTGTCCTTTCCCGCCATTTCCCGGATATAGCCGTATTTGGCCGGAGAATAGAAGGCCGACTGGGCGGCCAGGATGAGAGTCAAAATAAAGGCTGTCTCAAACCGGCCCGTGACGTAGGCCACGGTGATGAGCACCGTCAGGGGCAGAGCGAAGGCCGCTGTCCAGCGCATAACCAGATGCTTGGGAAAACGGTCGGCCAGGAACCCGGCCGGAGTGAAAAAAAGGATGAACGGCAGCAAAATGCAGGCGTTGACGAGAGCCGTCAGCCCGATCTGGGTGGAGCCATCGTAGCATTTGAAAATCGTGTTCTGGATGACGATCTTGTGCCCCAGATCAATCATGGCGTTGATCAGGACCACGGCGAGGTAAGGGATGAAACCCCATGGCCCGGTTCTGCGGGGATGCGCCGGGTCGCGCCGGAGTATTTTCTTCATGTGCTCAGGCCGCACCCAGAATACGCATACAGGCTTCGGTGACGTGAAGATGGGTGGAGGGCTCAAGCTCCAGTCTGCCGTAGCGGTGCAATACGAGTGGCTGCAGGATGGCGCCCATGATAAGGCCCGCACAAAGCTCCGCATCGCAGGGCGGAATATCCCCATCGCCGATCCCCTGCCCGATGAAGCGGGAGGTGACGTCCATGGGATCGCTCTTCCGGGACACCAGACGTTCTTCCGGAAAGCCGTGCTGAGTCAGCAAGATGAAGGCGAACTGATCACTGTTGTAGACGTAGTAGTCGTAGATGGTCTGGATAGCCAAGCTGAAGCGCTGGGCAAAAGGCAGGCGGTTGTCGAAGAGAACTTCCGAAACCAGATGGATGAACTGGTCCAGCTCCCTGTTGAAGAGCTTCCAGGCCATCTCCTCCTTACCTTCGTAGTGCCGGTACAGAACACCTTCCGTCACTCCCGCGGCGGCGGCAATGTCCTTGACGGTAGTGCGGGTCAACCCCTTGGTGGAAAACAGACGGATGGCCGCCTCTTCGATAACTTCACGCTTCATGAGGGAACGGGACATAGTACTTCCTTTTTGTGTGAGCGCTTTTTTACGTCTCTTGGCGGGCAGGTCAAGAAAAAGGCAGGAACACTTTTCCCCGGGGGGTCGGGCTCCAGCGGCGTCAATGAACCGTGGAGGCTTCCGGAACTCCGGTGCCTCCTTCACCGACAGAGGATCGCGCTACTTCAGGCTCCAGATAGAAAATGCCGTACTCTCCGGCCAGGCGTTCCGTCACCCGGACTCGCGCCCGGGCGCATAGGAGATGTACCAGCGCCGTGTACTTTTCCTTGATCACCAGACGCTCAGGTGTCTTCAACCCGGCAAGATAGCCCCGCAGTGTCTCTTCCTTTCCGCCCCGATCTTCAAGCCAGTTCATTTCTTTTCGCATGTAGAACTGAAGGCCATATGCCGGAGTGGTCAACAGCCCTGTCAAAGGGGCCGGGCGGACCGCCTCTTCCTGACGCACGATTTCAGCCAGATGGCGCATGTTCTCCGGCAGAGGCAGTACACCCGAAATCCATCGCATGACGCACAGGACAAACACCGCAGTGGCGCATGTGAAAAGCACGGACCGCATGTGCGCCCCGATGCTGCAGTTCAGAAAAAAGGTCAGAAAAAGTACAAGAGGCACGGAAAGGGGTAAAATATACAACGGCAAACGGCTCTTGGACAGACAGAACACAAGGAGCGGTAAAAAGAACCAAAGCAGGAGAAAAATCCGTATGGACCGCTCCATAAAGCCCAACCCATGCCAGCGGGCCCGTCTTTGCCAGAGAATCCAGAGCCAGTGCGCCTGTCCCAGGATAAGAAGCGGAGCGTAAATAATGAAGGGACTGTACCACTCTGGATTGCGGTCAAAAACATCCGTAGCCACCCGACCCGCAATTTCCTCCAGCAAATAATAGCTCAACAGGCCGGGATGCTTCCAAGTCATGAGACCAAACCAGGAAAAAGCGCACACGGAAAAAAGAATCAGACCGGGCAGAGAAAAGATACGCAGACTCCTGAACCGCCACCAATGCCAGAGAAGCAGACAGAGTAAAGGGAGAAGAGCCGGCGGCCCTTTGGTCAGGAAGGCCAGCCCGAAGGCCGCCCAGCAGAGATGGATGCGCCAGTCCGCAAGCGGCTCGGAATGATCCTGTCCGTCCGAGCGCAGGGGCACGCCGGGAAAAGCCCAGAAAAGATACAGCGCAACGGCAAGAGTCTCCCACCAGGTCAGCAGCATGTCCGTACTCAACATGGTAGCGCCAAGCACAGGCAATACCGAAGAGATGTACACGACAAACGCCAAAAACGCAGCCCGTTCTCCCCAGAGCCTCCAGGCCATCATGGCGGTCAGCACGACAGTCCCCAGAAAGGCCAGCCCGCTGGCCAGGCGGACTCCGACTTCTGTGTTGCCGAGTATTTTGATCCCCGCAGCCGTGGACCAGTAGGCCATGGGCGGCTTGGTCCAATGTGGAACGTAATTGAGGGTCGGCTCCAGATAGTTTCCCGTTTCGACCATCTCCCGGGCGCATTCGGCATAGCGTCCTTCCGTGGTCTCCATCAGCCCCCGACTCGCATTACCCACGAAGGCGGCGCATACTGCCAGAAAAGCGGCCAGAAACCACAAGATGGGACGATGGAGGAACAGAAACCCTGCCGGCCTCATTTCCACCTGATCACACGACATGTTTTTCATCGGAGAAACAATGAAATCAGCACAAGAAATCAGCTGGAAAGCATATTTGCCGCAGGAAAAGGATATTTCGGAAGGATCAAAGGCTTCCGCACAGATTTTCAAGAAATGCAGAAATTTTCAGCAGCTCCGGCCGCGACGGGTCCAGATGATACCGGTCAGCCAGGGCGGCGGACGGAGTATAGAGCAGCTCGCACCCGGAAGACGTTTCGCGAATGAGTATCCTCAACGGTAAATCCAGGGCGATGTCCGGGGCCGCCTGCATGAGCGGCGTGCCGACAACGGGATTACCCAAAATGACGACGCGCGTCTCCGGCATTTCAAGACCTGCGCCGCGTGCGTTCTCAGCGTGATCTATCGTACAGAAAACGGGTATGTGCATTTCAGCCAGACGGCTGAGCAATGCTGCATGCATGTCCGAAACCGATCGACCATAACTCCGGGAATGAGGGGGAAAATCTTTCATCAAGTGGCTCTCCTTGGTCTCTCCGAGCTAAACATCTTTGACATTTCTCCTGTATTCTCTGAGTATAAACCCACAGTGATTTTTATTTTTGATATAATATCTCTGTATCAAAATAATGCCCCCGGGCACATTTTCTGTAAGAGTCAACATCAGACGAGGCGATTGCTTCATACATTGCCTGATGCTTTTCTATCTGTTCCGGAAGAAAAGACGCCAAGTTATCGTAATATATGGCGATATATGTCCAATAGTAATTCCCCAAAGAATTCCACGCCCTGAGCAATGACTCACTATATGCGCCTTGTACGATCGTAAGATGGAAACTCATATCATATTCGCGCATGCATCTGGGATTATTTTCTTGCACACAGCGGCTCATGTTATCCACGCAATATTTGAGATATTCAATGTCAATATATTTTGATTGATGTTTTATGATACTCCATTGTACAGCAGTGGATTCAATTTCCGTTCTAACATCATAATAATCATCAAGCTGGTCTTTTGTCAGAGTGCGGATGCGGGTCCCCTTATATGCTTCCGTCTCCAGAAATCCTTGCGCCGCGAGATCCCGAATGGCTTCCCGCACGGCACCTTGGCTTATGGAAAGCTCCTTTGCCAGCTTGGATTCCACCACTTTGTCCCCAGGCGCAAGATCTCCCCGTAATATTGCACTGACAAGGTATTCCGCAACGTCATCCC
This sequence comes from Desulfomicrobium orale DSM 12838, assembly GCF_001553625.1. Lineage (GTDB taxonomy): Bacteria > Desulfobacterota > Desulfovibrionia > Desulfovibrionales > Desulfomicrobiaceae > Desulfomicrobium > Desulfomicrobium orale. The sequence goes on along the minus strand of NZ_CP014230.1, from coordinate 1,921,367 downwards.
GCAGCACTCTTCTTTTCAGTAATCCACCACGATCTAGATGTTTCTCCCCCGCATTTTTTTTCTGCAACACACTCATGACGATCTCTTCAATCGAAAATACTTTTGATTCTTTCTAGATCAAAGGGCTTATTCTGCCGTATAAACTGGGCAATAACTATACATTCCTCATGGATATGTTCCATACGCAGCATCCTGCAATCCAAGAGAACGGGAAAAGAATCATCCCAAAGGCTGAAAAGAGAAAAAAATCCCTCCCAGAGCAAACTCTCATCTGGCTTCTCCTCCAATACAACCTGCATGCTGAGCGGCGAAAGGCCGATAATCATCCCCCGGTAATGATTTTTTGCATCTCGCCCCGCAGAAAGGACCACTGGGATCGAGCATTTTTTCCGTGGAGCCTGGCGCTTTTCCTCCGCTATGGCCAGATTTTCATTCCTGATGAGATGATTGGTCAGTATATTTTCAACGAGGAAGGATATGGATATATTTTCAATACGTGAAATTGCCTTGAGTTGAGAAAATATTGCATCTGTCGTGCGGAAGGAAATTTTTGTTTCCTTCTTTGCCGTGTCTTTTGAAATATGCTTCATATGCTGGTAAGCGACAAAAAATGAAATTACAGTATATATCGCTATACGACCATAATCCAGGCATCAGAGCCAGTCGAAAAATTTCTTGAATCTGCTGGGGTGCCTCTGTGTATCATTCTCCTGTTGCTGGTAGTAAAAATAGGCCACCTTGGCTTTGGCCTCCGCCAGACGCACCACCTCCGGCAACTCTGAAAAATTCTCCAGAACATATATATAACGCATCCATGCAGCTTTATAGGATTCTGATTTAAAATAAAAATCGGCCACATAAAGCTCGTGTTCAGCCATCATTTTACGACATTTTCCAATATACTCGATAGCCTTTTCTCTGTGTCCACTCTGTGGATAATCCTCTACCAGACGTTCCAGAGAAGCGATGGCTTCCTCAAGCCCACTCTGGGGGAGATCAATAGATTTATAGGTATTGTATTTACATATACCTATCTGAAGAAGAACATAATCCACAGATTCATGCCGCGGATGCATATTCAGAAATTCTTCATATGTATCAGCTGCTTCCATATACTGCTTATCCAGATAGTAGGCATCACCCAACATGAGGCGGGCCTGAATGGCGTATGGACTGAACGGATAACGATCATTCAATCTACTTAATGACTCAATGGCGCTTCCATAGTCTTGATCCTGAAGCTGCCCACGCGCATTTTCAAAGAGTTCCTGCGCTGTATCTTCGGGTGGAGTGAGAAAATAATAATCAATAATACCACATCCATTGAGACAGAGGAGCAAAAAAAATACAATCAATTTTCTGAGCATTGGGCGCATCCGATAGAAAATAGGCAAATATGGAAGTTAAGAAAAAAACTGAAATAATCTCATGAAAAAAGGTGTCGGGTCAAAAGACATGACTCGATTTCTCTGAAAAAGAAAATGCCTCTGGCGGATGCTCCTCCAAAATGAAAGACACATCTTGGAAATATTCTCCTGCCCGAGGCATTTCTGTTGAATCAGAAAAGACAGCGCTCTAGAGCACCTTGTCTGTCAACATCTGCTTGAGGCTCGCTTTGGACACAGCCCCTGTAACCTGCTCCACCACGTCGCCGTTACGATAAAGAATCAGAGTGGGAATGGCACGGATGCCATATTTACTCGGAGTGGCAGGGTTTTCATCCACATTCATCTTCACGATTTTCACTTTGCCATCAAGTTCCTGAGCCAATTCTTCGATTACCGGGGCAATGGCTCTGCACGGACCGCACCACGGAGCCCAGAAATCCACCAGCACCGGCAGGTCACACTTCAGAACTTCGGCTTCAAAACCTGAATCATTAATCTGTACTGCCATTATTCACTCCTCACAGAAGTTTTTTGCATATAATCAAAGGGTACATTTCTGCCGCGAGGGACGGCCTCGAAGTCCAACCTGCTGGCCAGACCTTCTCCAGCCAAACAACTGCCAGCATATGCTACCATAGCAGCATTATCCCCACAATAGTTTTGAGCAGGAACCAGGAATTTGATCCCGCGACTGCGGGCCAATGCGGCAAACCGTGTACGCAGCAGACCATTGGCGGCCACTCCTCCGGCAACACACAGGGTTTTTATGTCCGGATACAGAGCCATGGCTCTCCTGGTTTTCTCAAGTAACGTGTCGACCACTACCGTGTTTACCGTCGCGCACAAATTCTTGATTTCCTGAGGAACAGACTTGGTTTCAAAATTCCCGTACGATAGTCCGGGCATCGGATTTTTCTGGACGAAATTGGCCACCGCTGTTTTCAGGCCACTAAAACTGAAATCACAATTATCGTTATGCAGGTACGGGCAGGAAAAAAGTTTGGGATCGGCCACTCCTTCGGCGGCCAGAATATCGATATATTTCCCCCCGGGTAAGGAAGGTTCAGAAGTTTCGCAATTTTATCGAAGGCCTCTCCAGCCGCGTCATCCAGTGTTTTACCGAGAAGGAGAAATTCATGCGGGTTGGTCATGCGGTAGATATGGGTATGCCCCCCCGATACCAACACACCGATGGCGGGATATCCTATGGGTGCGGTGAAATCACAGGCCAACAGATGAGCCTGCAGATGATTGACGCCAATGACGGGTATTTTCCAAGCCAGAGCCAGAGCTTTGGCGTAGGCGATACCGACCAGCAGAGCGCCGAGCAAGCCTGGCCCACGAGTGACAGCCACACAGTCCGGCTTTTCCTCGTTAAAAGAGCCCAACACTGAACGCACCAAAGTATCCAGCTTTCGCAGATGTTCTCTGGACGCAAGTTCCGGTACCACACCGCCAAAAACAGCGTGCATAGGTATTTGTGTATGAATGGCTTCCTGATGCAAAGCACCGTCCGCCCAGACAGCTACGGCCGTCTCATCGCAAGACGTTTCAATACCCAGACACTTCATAGCCCAACGAACAACTTAACGCGCATCCGCATAATACCGCTGCACGATCTCCACATCAGATTTGGAACCCACAAAGAGCGGTACACGCTGATGCAGTTCCTGGGGTTCGATATCGAGAATCCGCCGGGTTCCATCGGTAGCCATCCCTCCGGCCTGCTCAATGATCATGGCCATGGGAGCTGCCTCACACATGAGCCTGAGCTTTCCGGAAGGCTTGCGCGGATCGCGCATGTCAGCGGGATACATGAAAATCCCGCCATAAAGCAGGTTGCGGTGGAAATCCGAGACCAGCGAACCAATATAACGTAGACTGTATGGCCGCCCCAAAGAATTATCATTGGACTTGAAGTAATCCACTATCTTTCTGGTAGGCTCATCCCAGTACATGGAATAACCTTCATTGACAGAGTATATCTTGCCTTGTTCTGGAATCTTGATGTCTGGATGGGATAATAAAAACTCACCTACGCTCGGGTCCAGAGTGAAACCATGCACTCCGTCTCCCGCAGTATAAACCAGCATAGTCGAGGAACCATAGATGATGTATCCTGCCGCGACCTGCATAGCTCCTTTCTGCAGTATCTCACTCAGTGTTACCGCCTGATCACCGAACGATGTGCGTCGATAGATTCCGAATATGGTGCCAATGCTGACATTTGCGTCAATGTTGGCCGAACCATCCAGTGGATCAAACACCAATATATAGTCGCCTGTGGGAAACCGATGAGGGATTTCGATGAAATCCGCATTTTCCTCGGAAACCATGGCGCAAAGCACCCCAGCCCGCTCCATTCTGCGAATGATCACCTTATTGGCAAAATCATCCAGCTTCTGGACGATCTCTCCCTGAACATTGACCTCGCCTGTGACTCCCAGAACATCCAGCAAACCGGCTTTGGACACTTCCCGATCAATAATTTTTGCCGAGAGAATCAACTCCGTCAGCAATCTGGTGAACCGCCCCGAAGCCATGGGACGTTCCTTCTGGCGCAACAGCAGATTTTCAACGACCGTCACTTGGCGCATACAGATTACCCCCGATACAGATAAACAAGGTTGTCCGCAGCCATGCTCCTGATCCAGTACAGACGTTGCCCATCCACACGGGAACGCCCGGAATACTTTCTGCTTCTGCTCAGTTTTTTCAGAAGAGAGGCAAAAGATCCCGACTTGTCTGGGTGCTGGACCAGTTCCTCGTCCACGGCCAAAAACATGTCTGTGGAAGTAGAGTCGATCATAATCCGATCAACATTTATCTCCACGACAACCGTCCTGAGGCGGTCAGGACCAGCCTGGCTGGCGTGCACAAGCAGGCAGCGTCCATCATGCTTCAAAATAATACGCTTTTCTCCTTCCCCAGTCTGTTCCAAAAGATTTCTGACTGCGGCGTCATAGCCCAGATACTCGTCCCCCGAAACAAAAAGCAGGTCATTATCCAGAACCGCCATGAACTCGATCCAGGGATGTCCAGCCTTCTGGGCATCGACCCAGGAACTGTCCGGGGATTCACCGCCCAAGTCCAGCTGATCAAGTAAGCGTACGAGGCGGCTGTCGACCAAGTAGTAGTTGTCCAGAAAAACAGCCGGAATATCGGCGGAAGCGGCATCCTCGTAATCAATGGAGGCCACCGGATTCACGTATTCGTCATAGTACTGTCTGGTGACGTGGACAGGTCGACAGGCAAAAAGAAAAAAACAAATAGGTACCATGCAAAAATACTTCATCTCATCCTCGTCAGCCTGCTGAAGAGCCCGTGCTAACCCTTTATGGCTCTGTTTGTCCCGGCTTATGTGGTGGGAGTCGATCGTTCCTCCAGTCTGGAGGCGAGAGAATTCAATACGTCGTAAAGTCTGGCATTCTTGTCCGAGGCCTCGCTGCCCGGCAGTTCTTTGCGTGCCGCAGCCCTCAAGTCACGAATTTCAGCACGCTCATTCTCGTCAAGAGGAGCATCAAGCAAGTCGTCATAGATTTTCACTGCCTGCGCAAACTCTCCCTGAGCACACAGAAGCTTGGCCATGGTTTTTGTCTTGATCCCCGAATTCAGACACAGAAGCGTCACTTCCTCCGCATCCAGATCCGTCCCCGACTCTACAGGGACGGGTTCGGGTGCCGTTTCTTCATAACGGGAGATTCCCATGGACACGAGTTGGAGAAGATCAAAAGTCTCGCTCCGCGCGTTTCTCTCAAAAACAAATGAGGCCAAGGACAGATCCGGCCGAAATGTAGAAAAATGCTCACGCAACACTCGCCAGAACTTCTCATATGTCATAAGCTTGGCAACTATGGCCTGCCCCCACTCCACCGCTTCCTCACGGAGACCGGCCTCAGACAACAGTTCTATCAGAAACAACTGGGCTTCAAGAAAGTCCGGGTGGTATTCAATACCTTTTCGCACAATTTCAATGGCCCTGTCCATCAGCCCTTCTTTACGATACAGGCGGGCCAACGGGAAGAAAATCCGAGAGCCGGGATCATGAGCGAGAAGCTCGTCGAAAAGCTGAAATGTATCGTTCATATCACTTCATTATATACATCAATTCGTTATCGGAAAGATAGAAAAGTTCCCGTTTGACCAATCTCTCAATATATCGGTCATCTTTCTTCAGAACTCTGATCTCAGAACTTACCTGCCTGTTGCGCATATCCATTTCATCAATCTTTACTTGAACGGCTTCTATCTTTTCCTGAAGCTCCTGGTATGCAGGCAAGCCGCTTTTTTCATCAAATATCTTGTACAACAAAAAAATATTGACCATGAATAGAATGAAAAAGGAAAATTTTTTCTTGCTCTTGAACAAATTCATCCCTCCATTCTCGCTTTTTTTTCTGCTAAAACCCACATCTCTTTATAATTTTTATATTCTTTCAATATGATTTCCAAAAAGTGCTCTATCTGTTTTACGTCGGCTTTTCCAATGACAAAATTAACTCCACGGAAAAATGCTTCGCTTTGCTGCATGCTCTGAGTATCCGTGTTGACATAGACAACATTGATATCCCGTCTTCTCAATCCATCCCATTTTCTGGCCGCATTCAGTATTGCCTGTGCCGCATCGCTTTCTTCAAGAATGAGCATCTGGTAGTAGTTGACTCTCATCTTTTCGAGCGCCACGGTGACAGTCGGTGCCTCGGAAATATGTATTCCTTTGAATTTGAGAAAATCTCCTATCCGCCCCGCCAGCTCGTTGTCTGGGACATACATAAGTGCGACTGTGGCATCGTGGGGAAAAGCTTCCGGTGCAATCATTTGTCCATCGGAATTCTGCTCTATGAGCAGAGGCTCTCTGCATTTTGGACAATTGAGCTTGAACTTTTTTGCCTCAGGCAGGCGTTCATCCGGAAATTCAAAGCTGGTTTCACAAAAAGAACATGTTATTTCCATGTATAGCGCCTCCGGCCATTGCGCACTTTGTTTGTCCAGACGGACTCCAACTCATCAGAAAAACGCACCTTTCCGTTCGTAATCGTGATCAAGCTCGAGTCCTTCAATATTCGTCACCTTCTCACCACGCGCCGTTTTGATCTTGTCGAGCATCTGGGCCAGCCTGGACCGGTCCGAGCTGTTCAATATGGCCGTTTCCTCGGTAATGATATTGTTCTCAAAAAGATTGGCCAAGTATTTGTCAAAAGTGATCATGCCAAAAGCATCTCCACTCTCCACAATGTTATAGAAATTCTTCTCTTCGGTTTCTCCATTGAAGATGACTTCCCTGACCCGCAAATTGGTTTTCATGATTTCAAAAGCCGGAATCCGGCCACCTCCGATCCGCGGCATCAGACGCTGAGAGATGACGAATTTCAGACTACCAGCAAGGCGATCACGGATCAGTCGTTCTTCAGCCAGTTCGAACATACCGATGATACGGTTGATTGTCTGCCCGGCATCACTGGTGTGCAATGTGCCGAGAACCAGATGGCCTGTTTCCGCCGCCTCCAGGGCAATACTCACTGTTTCGCGGTCGCGGATTTCGCCCACCAGAATGACTTTGGGGGCTTGGCGCAAGGCGGCGCGCAAACCTGAAGCGAAAGCATCAAAATCCCTGCCCAGTTCCCGCTGGTTTATCGTGCCGAGCTTGTGCTCGTGCACGTATTCGATGGGGTCTTCCAGCGTAACGATATGCTTCCGATAAAGCTGGTTGATGTTATCGATAAGCGCGGCCAATGATGTCGTCTTACCCGTACCCGTGGCCCCGGTGATCAGAATCAGCCCGAATTTCTCCCTTGACATCTCATAGAATACATCCGGGAGTTCCAGTTCCCCGATGGTCGGCACGGCAGAAGTCAATCTACGCATGACAATGGCCAGAGAACCACGCTGCCCCAGAATATTGACACGGAACCGGCAAAACCCGGGAAGCTCATAGGACAGGTCGCAAGAACCTCTGAGTACCTGATCCTCATACAGACGCAAACGATTGCCCATCATACACATGGCAATGGCTTCGACCTGAATGGGCAGAAGCGGTCCGGGATTGGGTTCCATGCGCGCATTGCGGAGCTCCCCGTGTACCTCCACCTGCGTCGGCTTGTTCACAGTAAAAATAATATCCGAGGCTTCAGGAGCGTCTTCAAGAATCTGATGCAGAATATGGTCAAGCTGCGCTCTTTGCATCTTACACCTCTGTGAAGTCCTGCGGAGGATTCGTCAGAAATTCCCTGAACTTGGCTTTGGTCGCCGCCTTGTTGTACGCCTGCTCAGGATCGATGATGCCGGCGGTCAAAAGCCGGAGGATAGCTTCGTCGAGGCTCTGCATACCGAACTTCTTACCTGTTTCGATGACGGAATTAATCTGGAAAATCTTGTTCTCGCGGATCAAGTTACGAACGGCCGGAGTGGCGATGAGAATTTCAATTCCGGCAACCCGGCCCGGTCTGTCCACCCGCTTGAACAGGTTCTGGGCGATGATAGCCCTCAGGGAATCGGCCAGACCGGAACGGATCTGTCCCTGCAATTCCCCCGGAAAAACCTCGATGATACGGTCGATGGTTTTGGAAGCGGAAATGGTGTGCAGTGTGGCAAAAACCAGATGACCGGTTTCCGCCGCTTCCAAAGCCAGCTGGATGGTCTCCAGGTCGCGCATTTCGCCCACCAGAATGATGTCTGGGTCTTCGCGCAGGGCGCCGCGCAGGGCCGCACTGAAAGACTGGGTATCCCGCCCCACCTCACGCTGGTTGATGAGGCAGCTCTGCGGCTCATGCACGAATTCGATGGGATCCTCGATGGTCAGGATATGATCTTTGCGGATCTTGTTCACATAGTCGATGATGGCTGCCAAAGTGGTGGATTTTCCGCTGCCTGTAGGGCCGGTGACCAACACCAGACCCTTGGGCAGAAGAGCCAGATTTTTCAAAATGGATGGCAACCCCAAATCGTCAATGGACAATATCTTCTGGGGAATTTCTCGGAAAACAGCCCCGATTCCCCGCTTCTGCATAAAAAAGTTGGAGCGGTAGCGGGCCAAATGCGGAACCTCATAAGCAAAATCGACATCTCCGGTCTCTTCAAAAATCTTGATCTTGTTCTCCGGCGTGATCTCGTAGAGCAGCTTCTTCAGTTCTTCGTGCTCCAGCATCTTGTACTTGATCCGCTGCATTTCACCCTGCAGCCGAATGACCGGCTGGGAGCCGGACGAAAGATGCAAGTCCGAAGCCCCAAGCTCGTGCATCATCTTAAAAAAAGCATCAATCTGAGCCAATTACATATCCCCCTGCACTTACCGCGCATCCTTTGGGAAAGCTAATCAATTCACTCGCCCCACAATCGATAAAAGCTGTAAAGATAATTCCAACCGGAAAAAACCGTCAAAACCACCGCAGCCAGTAAAAGTATCTGTCCGAGCAATGCCAAATCCGTACCCAGAAAAGGATAGTGATGAACAAGAGGTACCAAGGCCACACTCTGCATGATGGTTTTCAACTTTCCGTACCGGTCGGCGGCAATGACCTGTCCTTTATCGGCGGCAATGGCACGCAAGCCGGTCACCAGAATTTCCCGGACCACGATAATGATCGTTATCCAGGCCGGAACCCAGCCCAGACTGGAAAGCATGATCAGAACCGAAGCAATGAGAATCTTGTCGGCCAGTGGATCAAGAAATTTCCCAAAATTGGTCACCTGATTATATCTTCTGGCGATAAAGCCATCAGCAAGGTCGGTCAGAATGGCGATCAGAAAAAAAATCGCGGCCAGCAGACAAGTCAATGGCGCCGGGAAGTATAAGAGCGCCACAATGAACGGAACAGCCGCAATACGGAAAATTGTCAGGGCGTTGGCAGTATTCATAGAAATTCATTCATAGTGCTTCAATCGTGCCCAGACCTTTTGAACATATCCTTGAGTTTCGGCATACGGAGGAATGTCGCCGTACTTTTTTACGGCATTGGGTCCGGCATTGTATGCCGCCACGGCCAGACGCTTGTCTGGAAACGTATCCAGCAGATATTTCAAATAACGAATGCCTGCATCGATATTTTCCATGGGATCAAAAGGATCGGACAAATTCAGATCTTTTCCTGTAGCTGGCATGATCTGCATCAGTCCCTGCGCTCCAGCCGATGAAACTGCGGCAGCATTGAATCCGGATTCCACATCGATCACCGCCATAACCAGACTTTTTTCCACACCATATTTTTCACACAGGCGTGATACAATGCTTTGCACTTCCTTGATGCTCTTCTTCTCGCGCTTGAATGCGGCCAAGGCGTTCCGAATATAATTCTTTGATTTCTTGAACTTATATGGCTTGTAATTTGATGAATTCGGTATATCTGTAATACATAGCGTGCCGTCTTCTTTAATTCTGTAATAGAGCTTCTTTGCGTGAGAACTCTCCGCCACACAAAGCAGCACACTCAAAATACAGATAAACGCAAGGGCAAATTTCATAACACGTAAAACATCTCTGATATCCATAACTAAGTATGGCTGCCGACAGATACTGCCTCCGAAATGCTCTCTGTCGCGGCAATAACCTTCTCCGACAAGTCTAGCAATGCCTTCTTTGCAGGAGAATCCACATCCAGCATGACCACGGGCTTACCCAGATCCCCAGCCAGCACGGCAGACGGGTCCAGCGGAATGGCGCCAAGAAAACGCAACCCATATTTCCCGGCCAGTTCCTCGCCGCCTCCTTTCTTGAACAGATCGATGTGCTGAGCACAGTGCGGACAGGTCAGGCCGCTCATATTTTCGACCACACCGAGGATATTGGCCTTCACATATTGCAGAAAATTGATGGACTTGCGAACATCCGCCAAGGAGATTTCCTGAGGCGTCGTCACCACAATGGCCAAGGCGTCCGGAACGGTTTTCAGGACAGCCATGGGTTCATCACCCGTACCGGGAGGCGAATCAATGACCAGGAAATCAAGCTCGCCCCATTCCACGTCAGAGACAAACTGCCGGATGGCCGAAGTCTTCATGGGGCCCTTCCACAGAACAGCCTGATCCGGATCCGTAAGCAGGGACTCCATGGAAACCACGGACAAATTTTCACTGTACTGTTTGGGGCGAACCCCCCTGGCCTGATCCACTTCCAGAAGCCCTTGCAGCCCGAGCAAATGAGGGACGCTCGGGCCGTGGATATCCACATCCAGAAGGCCCACCCGGTATCCCTTCAGGGACAAGGCCACTGCAAGGTTGGCGGATACGGAGCTTTTACCCACCCCTCCCTTGCCGCTCATGACGAAAAGCTTGTGCCTGATTTTGGACAGCGCGCTGACGATGAGTTTATCCTGCCGCTCCATTTTGGACTCGGGGCTGTCCTGAATCTGGCCCAGATTGCTCCGGCCGGAACAGGACGCGCAGGAAGATTTATTACCGGACATTATTCCTCCAGGAAAATCGGCTTGTTAGAGCCCCAAATACTTACCATCCGTGGGAGCCGACCAAGTCCACAAAAGCCACACAGCCCTGGTCCTCGTGGTGGATGCGGTCTTCCTTCTTGAAAATGCGCAGCAGGCGCTGGTCCCTTCTGGTGCGGCCCACCGGAATGACCATTATTCCCGGATCGGTCAGCTGAGCCAGAAGCGGTTCCGGCACTTCGGGACCGCCCGCCGTGACGATGATCCGGTCAAAAGGTCCTTCTTCAGACCACCCCAGAGTTCCATCGTCCAGTTTGACCTGGATATTGAAGAGCTTCATCTCCAACAGGCGGTTACGCGCAATCAGATACAGCTGCCGAATGCGTTCCACCGTAAAAACATCGGCTCCCATGGCGGCGAGAACGGCAGCCTGATATCCCGAGCCCGCACCTATTTCAAGAATGCGCATCCGCGGCCGGACCACCAGAAGCGAACTCATCAGGGCCACAATATAGGGCTGAGACAGAGTCTGCCCGAACCCGATGGGCACCGGATGATCTCCGTAGGCCTGAGCCTGCAACGCCTCATCGACGAAGAGGTGGCGGGGAATCCGGCGCATGGCGGCGAGAACGCGGTGATCGGAGATGCCTCTGGCTTCGATCTGCCGCACCATCCGCTCCCGATTGCGCTGGAACCCTCTCAAAAAACCTCCCCGGCATCCGCAACTCACTGGGACATACAGAAAGATAGGACGAAACAGATTTCACCATGCAAGTCAACAGGCTCCGCCGTACGCGCGGCCCGGACAGGTTTTCCTTGCCCGCTCCGGTGGAATGGGAAACAATATGTAAAAAGGAGAAAACCATGTTTCTCGTAAAAAACATCATGACCCGGGACGTCTTCACCCTGACTCAGACCGACAGCCTGAGCGCGGCCAGAGATCTGATGGATCTGGCCCGCATCCGCCACATTCCCATCGTGGACGGTCAGGGCAACTTCGCCGGGCTGCTCACCCACCGCGACATCCTCGCCGCGGCTGTCTCGGAACTGGCCGGCATCAACCGCAGGACTCAGGATGAGATCGAGGCGGGCATTCCCATCCGCGAGATCATGCAGCGCGACGTATGCACCGTATCCGCGGACATGCCCCTCAAAGAAGCCGCGAAACTGCTTCTGGAGGAAAAATACGGCTGCCTGCCGGTGGTCAGCGGGAAAAAACTTTGCGGCATCATCACCGAAGCCGATTTTCTGCGACTGACTATCGAACTGATGGAAGCCGTGGAACCCGAAGACTGACCTGCAGCCGAAAAAGAGCGGGTCAGAAAAGCCAGACGGCCGCCAAGCCCAGAAAGGTGAAAAAACCGATGCTGTCTGTCAGGGTGGTCAGGAAGATGCTGGATGCCTGAGCCGGATCGCGGCCCAGCTCCTTCAGAATGAGCGGGATGGACGCCCCGGCCACGGCGCCGATGATCATGTCCGCCCACAAGGCCAGCGCCATGACAGCGGCCAGTCCCGTGTTGTGCGTCCAGGCCAGAAGCCCCAGAAAAACCAGCGTGCCCACGATGCATCCGTTGGCCAGTCCGATCTTGCCTTCCCGGAGCACGGCCCCCCAGCTTTTCTTCCTGTCAAAGCGTTCCATGGCCAGCTGCCGGATCATCACTGCCAGGGATTGCTGGCCGGTATTGCCCGCCTGATTGGCCACAATGGGCATCAGGGCGGCCAGAATGGCCATCTGGGCGATGGTGCCCTCGAACAGATGAACCACGAAGGCGGAAACGGCCGAGTTCAACACGTTCAGGATGAGCCAGGGCAGCCGCATCCTGAGGGAGTAAGTCCAGGGCGAATCCACGGTCTCATCGGCGCCGGCGCCCACCATGGACTGCATGTCCTCGCTGGCTCCGGCCTGGATGATGTCGATGACGTCGTCCACAGTGACCGTGCCCAGCAGGCGCTGCTCATGGTCCACCACGGGCAGGGCCAGAAAATTGTAGCGGCTGATGAGCCGGGCGACTTCTTCCTTGTCCGCGTCGAAGGGCACGCAGATCAGATTCTGTTCGCGCAGCAGATCCTTGAGCATCATCCGGCCGGGGCTCAGCAGCAGATCCCGCAGGGACAGCACGCCCATCAGATGCCGGTATCCGTCCACCACATAGGCGTAATACGGAATTTCACTCTCTTCCACCCGGTCCCGGATAAGCGCTATGGCCTGCCGCGCGTTCATGGACTGATCCAGAGCCAGGATCTCCGTGTTCATGACGCCGCCGGCCGAATCCGGATCGAACTGGAGCAGATCGGAGATTTCGGCGGCGTCCTCCCGTTCCAGCCTGCGGAAAATCCGGGACCGGACGTCGGTGTCCAGATCTTTTAAAATATCCGCCGCGTCGTCCGGGGACATGGCCTGCAGAATCTCGGCCGCAAACTCGGACGGCAGCTCGCTCATGAGCGCATTGCGGTCGTGACGCTCCATCTCCGTGATGGATTCGGAAGCGTCCTCGACATCCATTTCCCGGATGTATTCGAGCTGCTCCTCCAGAGACAGTTTTTCCAGCTCATCGGCCATATCGGCCGGATGCTGGCTGTCCAGAGAGGCCGACACCCACTGCACGGCGGCATGATCCGGCGGCACGGTCTCCGGTGTTTTTTCCTTTGCGTTCATGGCCGTTGCCCGGTAGCGTAATCGACTCTTCAGGTCAAAAAAGATTTCCTCAACCAGACGAAGCAAGGCATATCTTCTCATGCGGTTCGAAGAAAAAATCCTCATGGAGGCCCCGGCGGAAAAGGTCTTTTCGCTTTATGCCGATGTCCCCGGCTGGTCCTCGTGGGATCCCGACGTCACATCCGCTTCCGTCAGCGGGAGCTTCACGACCGGCACTCTCCGTCCGCCAGAAGGGCCCGAAGCGAAAATCACTTTCACCGAAGTCGCGCCCGGCCGCTCTTTCACCATCGAAGGCAGTCTTCCGCTCTGCGTCATGCGCTTCGAGCACGAACTTCTTCCGATGGCCGGAAAAAACCAGTCCGTGCACCGGGTTTCTTTTTCCGGACTCCTTTCTCCCCTGTTCGGCCGCCTCGCCGGTTCCCGGATACAGGCAGGATTACCCCGCACTCTCAAAGGACTGAAGCGCGCGGCCGAGCGGTCCGGCTGATTCCTCGCTCCTCATGTCTTTTCGTGTGCCAAGTCCGGAAATGTCCATGCGTCATCCTCTCATCGCCAGCCTGAGCGCCGCCGTACTGAACGGCGCATCCTTGAGCGAAGCCCAGGGCCGCTCCCTGACCGCTCTGGACCGCGCCCATACCGTCGAGCTGCTGTTTGCGGCCCATGAAATTGCCAGACATTTCGCACGCACGCCCTTTTCCTGTTCCATCATCAACGCCAAATCCGGAACCTGTTCCCAGGACTGCCGTTTCTGCGCCCAGAGCGCCCGCTACTCCACCAGCGCCCCCACTCATCCTCTGCTGCCTCTGCAGGAGCTGATCGACCGGGGTCTGGCCATGCACGCGGCCGGGGCGTCGTGCTATTCCATCGTCACCAGCGGGCTCCGGCTGACGGATACGGAAATCGACCGAGTCTGCCGCTGCGCCGAATATCTGGTCCGGCATACCCGGCTCACGGTCAGCGCTTCCCTCGGGCTGCTCAGCCCGGAACAGGCCGGACGGCTGGCCCGGTCCGGGCTGTCCCGTTACCACCATAATCTGGAAACCGCCCGGTCTCATTTTACGGAAATCTGCACCACTCATGCCTACGAAGAGGACGTGGATACGCTGCACACGGCCCGCGAGCACGGGCTTGGGATCTGTTCCGGCGGCATTCTGGGACTGGGCGAGACCTTCGATCAGCGCATCGAGCTGGCCGCCACCCTGGCTGAACTGAATGTGGACGTGGTGCCCGTGAATTTCCTGAATCCCATTCCCGGCACGCCGCTGGAAAAGAGCCCGCTCCTCACGCCCCACGACGCTCTCAAGTCCGTGGCCCTGCTCCGGTTCATGCTGCCCCGGGCCGACATCACCATCGCCGGCGGCCGGGAAGCCGTTCTGGGCGACTATCTGTCCTGGGTGCCCCTGGCCGGGGCCAACGGCGTCATGATCGGCAACTACCTGACCACCGCCGGGCGGGATCTGGGCAGAGACATGCGCATGCTGGAGCAGGGACAATGGATCTGGAGCTGATCCTCTCTCCGGACGACGCCTGCTTCCGGGGACATTTTCCGGGCAATCCCGTGGTGCCGGGCTCGCTGATCATGGCCTTGTGCCTGCACGGCATCGGATCGCGCACACCCCGGAAACTGCACGTCCGGCATTTTTCCTTCGTCCGCTTCGCTCCTCCGGGCGCGTACACGCTGACCATTGCCGAAGACGGCCCGGCTTGGTGCTGCACGCTTCGCCAAGGCCCGGACATCTATGCCCGGGGCAGGATAGAACCATGCGCCTGAGTTTTTCCGGGAACACGGTTCTTGTGCTGGGCGGCGGCTGCCGGCTCGGCCTGGAGCTTGTCGGACTGTTGCGGGAGGAAGGTCTGCGGCCTGTGGCCACCTACGCTACAGAGGGCGGCAAGGCGGCACTGACCGGGCGCTTTCCGGATGTGGAACGCATATGCCTGGATCTGGGCGAGCCGGACATGAAGAGGTATCTGGAAACATTGCCCCTCCCGGATGCCGGATATCTGGTGGATCTGGCCCAGGCCCGGCATGAAAACCTACTGGCGGCGGAAGACGAGGCCCGCGCCGGAGCATATTTCCAGGCTCATGTGGCGGGCCGGTTCGCTCTGCTCAAAAGCGTGACCCGGATCATGCTCGCCCGCCGCTTCGGACGCCTGATCCATGTTTCTTCCACCGCCGCCGGGCTGCCCGCGCCGGGGCAGGGGCTTTACAGCGCCTCCAAAAACGCGGCCGAAGCCCTGTACCGGACTCTGGGACTGGAGCTGAGCGGACGGGGCGTGACCAGCCTGAGCCTGCGTCTGGGTCTCATGGACGCCGGGCGGGGAGCGGAATTTCTGGCCTCGGGCGGCGGACGAAATCTCCCTGTGGTAGCCGTGGAACAGGCTGCGGCGACCATTTTCTTTCTGCTCTCGGATCAGGCCCTGAGTCTGACCTGCACCACCGTAACCATGGACGGCGGCCTGACGGCACGCAAATACTGACGCGGCACGGCCGCGAGAAAGCCCGCCACCGCCTCCGCGGAAACCACTGAACCGGCCCGGCCATCTCCTTTCGGGCAGCAGGAAAAATATGAATCATTTCTCCGCCATTGCCGCCATCATCGGCGAAATTCTAGATGTGGACCCGGACTCCATCCGGCCTGAAACTTTCCTCATCCGCGATCTCGGCGCCGAATCCATCGACCTGCTGGAGATAGGCGTGGCCATACAGCACCGGCTGGGCGTGGCCGTGGACGACGACGCGCTTTTTCTGAAAGATGCGCCCGTCATCATCCATCAGCACGAACCGGACGGGGCTGACGAAACCCTGGCCGCCCTGGCCCGCGCCTACCCGCATCTCGGCGGAGAGCGGCTGGCCCGGATACCCGCCGACATGGCTCAGGGCCCCATCCTGCAGGTCGCGGATCTGCTGGCCTATGTCCGCTTCGCTACGGAGAACGGGCGGACATGAACGCCTCCCGGCGGGTGGTCATCACGGCCTGCGGTGCCGTGCTGCCGCCCGGAAAAAGCCCTTCGGCCATTCTGAACGGCCTGCGGCAGGATTTTTCGCCCTTCGAACGCTCCGCCCATGATCCGGAAACAGCCGTCCTGCCCGTGCCGGACTTCGACCTGAAAACGTACACCGGGCGCTTCAAGAACGCCCGGTACCTGCATCGCGGACAGGAATTGTGTCTGGCCGCCGCCATTCTGGCCGTACAGGAATCCGGACTGAGCCGGGAGCGGCTCACGGAGGCCGGTCTGTTTCTGGGCTGCGGCCCCAATCTGGAAGCCGTCCCCCGGCCGGACAAGGCCCTGTGGCTCATGGACTACCTGCCCAACACCCTGGCCGCGGTCACGGCGGAAATTCTGGGCGTGCACGGTGAAAACCTGACCATCCAGACCGCCTGCGCCGCTTCCACCCAGGCTCTGGGAGAGGCATTTCACGCCATCAGGGCAGGGCGGATCGACGTGACCCTGGCGGGCGGCGGGGACTCCCGGCTCTCGGCCCGGGGCATCCGGGCCTACAGGCAGGCCGGAGTGCTGGCCTCGGGCTTTGACCGCCCCGAACGCGCCTGCCGTCCCTTCGACCAAAGCCGTACGGGCTTCGCCGTGGGTGAGGGTGCGGCCATGTTCGTTCTGGAAAGTCTGGAGCACGCCCAGAGCCGGGATGCGGCCATCCTGGCCGAAATAATCGGAGCCGCCTCGTCTCTGGACGGCCAGGGGCTGACCGCGCCGGACCCGCTCATGAGCGCGGCCGAATCCTGCGTGCGGCGCTGCCTGGACAAAATGAGGGGCAAAAGCCTTCTCATCGCGGCCCACGGCACCGGCACCCTTCTGAACGATGCAGCGGAAAGCGCCCTCATGGCCCGCGTCGCGCCCGACGCCTTGACCGTATGCGCCTTCAAATCCCGCCTGGGACACTTGGCCTCGGCCTGCGGCTGCGCGGAGCTGGCGGCAAGCCTCATCTGTGCCGGGGCCGGATATTTTCCGGGCATCGCCAATCTGGACGAGCCCTGCCGCACGGACGTCCCCTTCCTGCGCGAGAGCGCCAATCTGCGGCCGGAAGCCATTCTGGTCCAGAGCTTCGGTTTCGGCGGGCAGAACGCCTGTCTGGGAGTACAGCCATGGACCTGACAAACCGCTTCGACCCGTCCACGGCTCTGGCCGCCATCCTGTCCTGCGACCCTGAAAACATCATCACCCGGACGCCGCCGGACCTGCCCCCGTATCTGCTTCTCGAAGCTCTGGCCCAGACCTGCGGCATGCATCTGCGCTTTCGCCGCCATTTCCTCGTTGACGTCTTTCTGGCCTCCGCCTCCGACCTCGTCTATGAGGAACATCCGGCACCCGTGACCATCAGGGCTCGCCTCACGGGCGAAACCGGCGCGGCGGCCGGCTACGAGGCGGCCGTGGAGTCCAGCCCGCCCTGCCGGATGATCATGGGATACCGCCCCGCTTTGGCCGACACGTTTTTCCGCCGCCGTTTCCAATGTCTGAGCAGCCATTCCTCCATACTCTGAGATCCAGACTGGACGCCTGCCGCGCGAAAGGGCTGGGCCGAAGCCTCCTGCCCGTCTCCGCAAGACGCGGTGGAACCGTCGTGGCGGACGGCCGCCCCTGCCTTGATTTCTGTTCTAACGATTTTCTCGGACTGGGCCGGGATCCGGACCTTTCCCGGCGGCTGGCCGCCCTGTGCCGGGACCAAAGCTCGGGAGCCGGAGCGTCGCGTCTGGTCACGGGCAGTTCCGTTTCCCTGCTGGAGGCGGAAAAAGCCTTGGCCAGGTATTTCGGCTACGAAGCCTGCCTGCTCTTCAGCAGCGGTTTTCTGGCCAACCTGACCCTCGTCTCCGCCCTTTTCTCCTCCCGCGACGCCATCGCGGCGGACAAACGCATCCACGCCAGCCTCATGGCCGGAATCCGGCACAGCCGGGCCGCCTTTCACACTTTCCGGCACAACGATCCGGACCATCTGGAAAAAATCCTGACCCGGCACCCGGTCACGGCCGTGTGCACGGAATCCCTGTTCAGCATGGACGCCGACAGCCCCGATTTCGGCCGGTTGAAGAAACTCAAAGACAGGCACGATTTTTTCTGCATCACGGACGAGGCCCACGCCTTCGGTGTGCTCGGCGACCGGGGACGCGGTCTGGGCCGCGGCACGGCCGACGTGGCCGTGGGCACCCTGGGCAAGGCTTTCGGATTTTTCGGATCTTTTGTACTCATGCCGGAAACCGTGCGCGAGTATCTGATCCATTTCGGCCAGGGCTTCATCTACACCACGGCCCCGCCGCCCTGGCACGGCGACATGGTTCTGGCGCTGCTCGAACGCATATCGGCAGCCGACGACCGCCGCGCGCACCTGCAGAAGACCGGCGATATGGCCCGCGATCTGTTACGGAGCGCCGGATTTTCCGTGCGCGGCAGGCATCATATTCTGGCGCTGGAAACAGGGGATGAAGCCGGGTGCCAGGCCCTGGCCGAGACCCTGCGCCAGCGCGGCATTCTGGTCTTCGCGGCCCGCTATCCCACGGTACCCCTGGGCCGGGCCATGCTGCGCATCTGCCTGACCAGCGATCATCAACCCGCGGACCTGCTTCGCCTGCGCGACGCCCTCGCGGCCGCTACGGAGTCCCCATGAACATCATTTTCATCACCGGCACGGATACGGACGCAGGCAAGACCATGCTCAGCCTGCTGGTCATGCACGCCCTGCACGGCCGGGACGCGGTGTATCTGAAGCCCGTGCAGACGGGCTGTTCCGATCCCGACACGGATTCCGACCCGGCCTTCGTGCACCGCCACCTGCCCGACGGCCTGCCCACCACACCCGCACAGGCCATCCACGCCTGCCGCGTTCCGCCCAAAGCGCCCCTGTTCGCCGGAGAACCCGTGGACTTTCAGGCCGCCGTAAATTTCGTGCTGGCCCATGCCGCCTGGTATTCCTGGACCGTGGTCGAAGGAGCGGGCGGCGTGCTGGTGCCCGTCACGTCCGAAAAAACCATGCTCGATCTGGCTCTGGAGACAAAGGCCTCCATTCTGGTGGCGGGCCGGGCGGGGCTTGGCACCATCAATCATACCCTGCTCACCCTGGAAGCCATCCGTGCCCGGCAGGGCTCGTGCCTGGGCGTTTTCCTGCTGGACCCGGACGATGCCACGCCCGAAGCCGAACGAAACGAAAACATCCGGGCCATCAGCGGAATTTCCGGCTTTCCCGTGCACGGCGTCATCGGCCGGATCGACAATCCGCTTCATCCCCCCGCCTCCGTGCTGGCCATGATCCACCGGGTACTGGCCACACGTTTCTGAATCCGGGCACTTCCGCTGCGCGAACGGAAGCGGCCGCGTCTTCCGGCCGGGGCATTGACTCCGGCCCCGCACGCCGTTACGGCCCCGCACTTCCGCAACCGTGTTCCGTTCCGAGGAAATCCATGGAGACCCGCGTCCTGCGCGCCAATATCCTGCTTCTGCTCACAGCCCTGATCTGGGGCGCGGCCTTCGTGGCCCAACGCGTAGGCATGGACCATATGGGCCCCATGACCTTCAATGCCGTACGCTTCGCTCTGGGCGCACTGGCCCTGCTGCCCTGCATCGCCTGGATGGACGGCCGCCGGACGGGGCTTGCCCGCGCGTATCCCCTCCGCAACGGCCTGCTTCCCGGCATTGCCCTTTTCCTCGGAGCCTGGCTTCAGCAGCTCGGACTGTGCTACACCACGGCGGGTAAAGCCGGATTCATCACCGGACTCTATGTGGTTTTCGTTCCGGTCATCGGCATTTTTCTGCGCCACCGCTACGGCCCGGGCACCTGGGGCGGAGCCGCTCTGGCCATGGCCGGCATGTATCTTTTGAGCGTCACCGGGGGTTTTTCCATCGGCAAGGGCGATGCCCTGGTACTCGGATCGGCTGCTTTCTGGGCAATTCATGTGCTGCTGCTGGGCAGGCTGACCAAAGGCATTGCGGCGGTGGACGCCCTGCGGCTGGCCTCTGTCCAGTTCGCGGTCTGCGCCCTGATCAGCCTCGCTGGAGCGGCCGTCTCCGAAGATATTTCCCTGTCCGGCATCCGGGCCGGTCTGATCCCCATTCTTTACGGCGGACTTCTGAGCGTCGGCGTAGCCTACACCCTCCAGGTGGTGGCCCAGCGGGACGCCCGGCCCGCTCCGGCGGCCATCATTCTCAGTCTGGAAGCGGTATTCGCCGTCATGGCCGGATGGCTCCTGCTGGACGAAATGCTGACCGCTCGGGCCATGGCCGGCTGCACCCTGATGCTCGGCGGCATGATCTGGTCCCAGTTGCGGCCCTGAAAGCCGGGCCGCACCCGCAATATTCCGTCTCTTTTTGACACAGCGCGCCTTTTCTTTCCTGTTTCCTTCTGACCCGATTTTTCTTTTCCATCCGCGTCCTTCCCGCCCTCTTCCTTCCTTCTCCGGTACCGTCCCAGCTGTCAGTCCAGAAACGGCGCAACTCTGCGGACATTCCGGTCCGTTTTTTCCCGCCACGCCGCCTTCTGGCCCTCTTTTTGCCTGAAAATATGGGAGGTCACGGTCCGGCGCGGACAAAAACAGACACGAATCAAAGGCAAAAAAGGACGCGCATGAAAACCATTCCCGTTGAAGACGCCGTCGGCACGGTGCTGTGCCATGACATCACCCGCATCGTTCCGGGCCGCTGCAAGGAGCCCGCATTCCGGCGCGGGCATGTGGTCCGCCCCGAAGACATCCCCGCCCTGCTCGACATCGGCAAGGCCAACCTCTTCGTCTTCGACCCCAGAGACGGCTACGTGCACGAGGACGAATGCGCCCTGCGTCTGGCCAGGGCGGCCTCAGGGCCGGGAATCTCCATCGGTTCCCCGAGTGAGGGCAAATCCTCCCTTACTGCGAGCCATGACGGCCTGCTGCGCATCGACACGGAAGCGCTCCTGCGCCTCAACTCCGTTCCCGACATCACCTTCGCTACCATTCACACCGGCCAGTTCGTCAAAGCCGGACGGATGGTGGCCGGCACCCGCATCATCCCTCTGGCCATACCCGAAGACATATTGCGCCAAGCCGAAGACATCTGCGCCGGGAACGCCCCGCTCATCGAGGTGCGCCCCCTGCGAGCGGCCCGGGTCGGCGTGGTGACCACCGGCAGCGAGGTCTACACCGGACGGATCAAGGACGGTTTCGGCCCCGTTCTCAAACGGAAATTCGAGCATCTGGGGTCCTCCATCCTGGATCAGGTATTCGTTTCGGACCAGGTGGACATGACCATGGACGCCATTTCGGATCTGGCCGGACGGGGAGCGGATTTCATCGCCGTGACCGGCGGCATGAGCGTGGATCCGGACGATCAGACTCCGGCGGCCATCCGCCGGACCGGAGCGGAAGTGGTTTCATACGGCGCGCCCATGTACCCCGGAGCCATGTTCATGCTGGCCTATCTGGGAGATATTCCCGTGGTGGGGCTGCCGGGCTGCGTCATGTACCACAAGGCCAGCATCTTCGATCTGGCCGTGCCGCGCCTGCTGGCCGGAGAACGCCTCTCCAGGCAGGACATCGAGGCTCTGGGGCACGGAGGACTGTGCGAAAACTGTCCGGACTGCCGCTACCCGGTCTGCGGGTTTGGAAAGGCGTAGGCCGCGGCGGGCTTGTGGAAAGCAGGGAAACATCCCTGAGGAGAAATATATAATCTGAGCCGCCACAAATTCGGAGGAACGCGCATGATCAAGAAAACAATCGTGGTCAACGGAGTCGCCAGAAATCTCGTAGTGGACGCGGAAGATACCCTGGCCGACGTCATCCGCAGAAGTCTCGGTCTGACCGGCACCAAGGTCGGCTGCGGCGAGGGTCAGTGCGGCGCGTGCAGCGTCCTCATGGACGGCAAAGTCGTCCGCTCCTGCGCCACCAGGATGAAACGCGTGGAGGACGGAGCGAACATCACCACCATCGAGGGCATCGGCACCCCGGCCAGTCCCCATCCGCTCCAGCTGTCCTGGATGCTGCACGGCGCCGCCCAGTGCGGCTTCTGCTCTCCAGGCTTCATCGTCTCGGCCAAGGGGCTTCTGGATTCCAACCCCAGGCCCACGCGGGAAGAAGTCCGCGACTGGTTCCAGAAACACCGCAATGCCTGCCGGTGTACCGGTTACAAGCCTCTGGTGGACGCCGTCATGGACGCGGCCAAGGTGCTGCGCGGAGAAAAGAGCGCGGCGGATCTGGAGTACAAAATTCCCTCCGACGGCCGCGTCTGGGGCACCAGACATCCCCGGCCCTCGGCCCTGGGCAAGGTCACCGGCACTCTGGACTACGGCGCGGATCTGGGCCTGAAACTGCCGGAAAACGCTCTCATGTGCGCCCTGGTCCAGGCCGAGGTATCTCACGCCAAAATCCTGTCCATCGACACGTCTGAAGCCGAAAAGATGCCCGGCGTGTACAAGGTGGTCACACACAAGGACGTCAAGGGCAAAAACCGCATCACCGGCCTCATCACCTTCCCCACCAACAAGGGCGACGGCTGGGACCGCCCCATTCTGTGCGATGAGAAAATCTTCCAGTACGGCGACGCCATAGCCATCGTCTGCGCCGACACGGAGAAAAACGCCAAGACCGCGGCCAAAAAAGTGAAGGTGGAGATAGAACAGCTGCCCGAATACATGAGCGCTCCCGCAGCCATGGCCGAGGACGCCATCGAAATCCATCCGGGCACGCCCAACGTCTATTACATCCAGAAGGTGGCCAAGGGCGAGGAAACGGCCCCCATCTTCGACCAGGCCGACGTGGTCGTCGAAGGCAGCTATTACACCCAGCGCCAGCCCCATCTGCCCATCGAGCCGGACTGCGGCTTCGCCTACATCGACGACGACGGCAAACTGATCATCCATTCCAAATCCATCGGCCTGCACCTGCATCTGTACATGATCGCGCCGGGCCTGGGTCTGGAGCCCGATCAGCTGGCTCTGGTGCAGAACCCCACGGGCGGCACCTTCGGCTACAAGTTCAGCCCGACCATGGAAGCCCTGATCGGCGCGGCGGCCCTGGCCACCGGACGGCCCGTATATCTGGGTTACAACTACCGCCAGCAGCAGGCCTACACCGGCAAGCGCTCGCCCTTCTTCACCACTGTGCGCTACGCCGCCACCAAGGACGGCAAGCTTCTGGGCATGGAAACGGACTGGACCGTGGACCACGGCCCATACTCGGAGTTCGGCGATCTGCTGACCCTGCGCGGCGCCCAGTACATCGGCGCGGGCTACGACATCCCCAACATCCGCGGCGAAGGCCGGACGGTCTGCACCAACCACGCCTGGGGCGCGGCCTTCCGCGGCTACGGCTCGCCGGAGAGCGAGTTCGGTTCCGAATCCCTGATGGACGAGCTGGCTGAAAAGCTGGGCATGGACCCCTTTGAACTGCGCTATAAAAACGTCTACCGTAAGGGTTCCACCACACCCACGGGTCAAGATCCGGAAGTGTACAGTCTGCCCGAGATGTTCGACCTCATGCGGCCCAAATACGAGGCAGCCAAAAAGCGCGCGGCCGCCGCATCCGGCAACGGTCTCAAACGCGGAGTCGGCGTGGCCCTCGGCGTGTACGGCGCGGGTCTGGACGGCGCGGACAGCGCCGAAGCAGACGCCGAACTCATGCCCGACGGCAGCGTGACCATTTACGACTGCTGGCAGGATCACGGCCAGGGCGCGGACATGGGCACCCTGGGCACGGCCCACGAGGCCCTGCGGCCCCTCGGCATCGGCCCGGACAGGATCCGTCTGGTCATGAACGACACCCGTCTGGCTCCCAATACCGGCCCGGCGGGCGGCAGCCGGTCCCAGGTGGTAGGCGGGCAGGCCATCATCAACGCCTGTGAGCAGCTCATCAAGGCCATGACCAAGCCCGGAGGCGGTTTCCGCACCTACGATGAGATGGTCCAGGAAAAACTGCCTCTGCGCTACAACGGCAAGTGGACGGCCCCGGCCAAGGACTGCGATGCCGACGGACAGGGCAATCCCTTCGCCTGCTACATGTACGGCCTGTTTCTGGCCGAAGTGGCGGTGGATACGGCCACGGGCAAGACCACCACGGAAAAAATGACCATTGTGGGCGACATCGGCGTGGTCAACAACTACTCTCTGGTGGACGGACAGGTATACGGCGGCCTGGCCCAGGGCATCGGCCTGGCCCTGACCGAAGACTATGAGGACCTGAAGAAGCACGCCACCATCCGGGGCGCGGGCATTCCGTATATCAAGGACATTCCTGACGACATGGAGATCATCTATGTGGAAACCCCGCGTCCGGCCGGACCGTTCGGCGCCTCCGGTGTGGGCGAGATGCCACTGACCGCGCCCCACGCGGCCGTGATCAACGCCATCTACAACGCCTGTGGAGCCCGCGTGCGCGAACTCCCGGCCCTGCCGGAGAAGGTTCTGGCGGCCATGAAGAAGTAAGAGAAGAATCCGCAGGGGCTTCCCCTGCACCCCTTTCACACGGTTCGTTCCGGGCGGGTTTTTCCTGTCCGGAACGAACCGTGTGAAAAGGGGTGGAAATTTCCCGCAGCCGGGCGCGCTCCATGCACATATCCTGACCGGCCGGGAGAAGTTCCTCGTTACACACCGCTTTCCAAAGCGGCGATACGGCCCGAAACCATTACGAGTTGAAATTCAGCGATCCGTAACAAGCGGAACAGACTATGGACCAGAAGGAACTGCGGGAATGGGAAGCCAAATGCATCCAGGAAGAACCGCCCGCATGCCGGGCCGGGTGTCCTCTGGGCGTGGATGCACGGGCCTTCGTCCTGGCCATGGGACGGGACAATCCGCGCGCGGCCTGGGCCGTGCTGGAAAAAACCATGCCACTGGCGGGCATCACGGCCAGACTGTGCGAAGCGCCGTGCGAAAAATTCTGCCTGCGAAAAGATCTGGGCGGCCCGCTGGCCATCGGCCTGCTGGAGCGATCCTGTGCGGCCCGCTGCGATACGCGGGCCAAAATTCTGCGTCTGCCCGCCCGGCCCAAGAAGGCGGCCGTCATCGGCTCGGGGCCGAGCAGTCTGGCGGTGGCCTTCGACCTGGGCAAAAAAGGCTACCCGGTCACCGTATATCATCTGGACACGGCACCCGGAGGCTGGCTGCGCGATCTGCCCGATGAAATCCTGCCCGCCCGCGTTCTGGACGAGGAGATCCGCATTCTGGAATCTTTGCGCGTGTTCTTTGCCGCCGCCGAATCTCTGGATCTGGCGCTGATTGAGGCCCATCCGGCCGACGCCGTGTACATCGGCCAGGACGACCATACCGATCCAGCCCTGCTGGCGGCTCTGGGCAAGGCCGACGCCCGGACCATGGCCCTGGAAAAACCGGGCTGGTTCACCGGAGGCGCGGTCCCGTGCGAATTCCGTTTCATCGGCGCCCTGTCCCACGGCCGGGAAGCGGCGACCTCCATGGACCGCCATCTTCAGGGCGCGTCTCTTACGGCCAGCCGCGTCTTTCCCCGCTCCGGACACACGGACCTGTTCACCAATCTTCAGGGCATCCGTCCCGAGCCACGCATCGTGCCGGCACCGCCCGGCGGGTACGTGCCCCAGGAGGCCACGCAGGAAGCCTCGCGCTGCATCGACTGCCAGTGTCTGGAATGCGTGCGCCACTGCGTGTACCTCAGGGAATACGGTGCCTACCCCAAAACCTACGCCCGGCGGGTGTTCAACAATTCGGCCATTGTCCAGGGCGCGCGGCAGGCCAACAAGTTCATCAATTCCTGCGCCCTGTGCGGGCAGTGCGAAGTTCTCTGTCCCAACAGCTTTTCCATGGCCGACATGTGTCTGGACGCCCGGCGGCAGATGGTCCGCGAAAAGCGCATGCCGCCCTCGGCCCACTGGTTCGCTCTGGAGGAAATGCGTTCGGCCAGGTCAGAAGGCGCGCTGCTGGCCCACGGTCCGGGACAGGACAAAAGCGCGGTGCTGTTTTTTCCGGGCTGTCAGCTGGCGGGCATCCGGCCGGACCAGACCGCGCGGCTGTATGAGCGCCTGCTGGAACTGGAACCGGCCACCGGAGTCTGGCTGGACTGTTGCGGCGCTCCGGCTCACTGGTCCGGACGGACCGGGGAATTTTCCGGCCTGTGCGACGATCTCCGGCAGCTTTGGGAACAGTCCGGACAACCGCGCATTCTGGCCGCCTGTTCCACATGTCTGAAGATGTTCCGAGAACACCTGCCCGGCCTTGAAGTGCTGTCCGTGTGGATCTTTCTGGCCGAACATCCTGTGAAAGGGACGGCTGCCCCTGGCCTCCCGCTGGCCCTGTCGGATCCATGCACCGCGCGCCATGACGGCCTGACCCGTGCGGCCGTCCGAGCTCTGCTGGAAAAGGCCGGACAGCCCCTGGCCCCGCTTCCCATGTCCGGCGAACTGACCGAATGCTGCGGTTTCGGCGGGCTCATGGACAGCGCCAATCCCGATCTGGCCCGTAAAACGGCCGAAGCCAGAGCCGCCCAGAGCGACGACTGCTTTCTGACTTACTGCGCCATGTGCCGGGACCAGCTGGCCAGAACCAGAAAGCCCGTCCTGCATATGCTGGACGTGCTCTTCCCCGATGCCGCCCATCCGGCCGGCGAACCTCCGGCGGGCATTTCCACGCGCCGGGCGAACCGCCGCCGCCTGAAAAACGATCTGCTTTCCGGTTGCGGACGGCCTCCAGCGCCTGCAGCTCCCTGGGAAAGCCTGCCCCTCTCCATTTCCGGGCCCGTGGCCGAATTGCTGGAAAAGCGGCGCATTCTGGAGGACGATCTGCGCCGGGTGCTTTTCCGGGCCAAAGAAAGCGGAGAATATTTCACTCACGGGGAAGACGGCCGGGAAGTGGCCTCGGCCCGGCTGGGCGAAGTCACCTTCTGGGTGGAATACCGGCCTCTGGACGGCGGCTCCGAAATCCTGAACGTCTGGAGCCACCGCATGCGGATCGGCAAGGAGGGCGCATGAGCCTCAGTTTTCTGCCCGAGGACATGAACTGGACATGCCGGCCCTGCGGCGCGCGTCTTAAACCGGGCAAGACCGAGCTGACCTACCTGGGCGGCTCTTTTCAGGTGGAACTGCCGGTCTGTCCCGTGTGCGGACGGGTTTTCATCTACGAAGCGCTGGCCATGGGCCGTATGCTCGAAGTGGAACAGCTGCTGGAAGACAAATGACGCGGGCGAGCTCCGACAAGCGCGCAAACCATGCATTCCAGGCACGACATGACCACCCTGCACCTCTCAGATCCCGTACGCCGGACTCTGGGAGCGACTCTGCGCCCCGGCGGCGAACTCCTGACCCGGCGCATGCTGGAACTGGCCGCGCCGGAACCCGGCAGCATGGCGCTGGACGCCGGATGCGGGACCGGAGCCACTCTGGCCCTGTTGCGGGACTACGGCCTGCGCCCCCTGGGGCTCGATCTGGACGCCACCCTGCTCGGCGAGGCACGCAAGACGGGTGTCCGGGCTGTGCGGGGTGATCTGGCCCGCATGCCGCTGGCCCCGGCCTGCATGAATCTGGTCATCTGCGAATGCGCGTGGAATCTGACGGACAAGAGCTTGGCCATGACGGAATTCGCGCGCGTACTCAGACCCGGAGGCAGACTTCTTCTCTCCGACATTTTTGCACGCGGCGAAACGAACAGCTCCTGGCCCGTACGCTGCTGCTTCGCCCAGGCCGCCACTCTGGACGATACCCGGAAGCGGATGGAAGCGGCCGGATTTGCAGTGGAAGCGCTGGAAGACCACTCCCCCCTGCTGGCCCGGACAGCGGCGGAGTTCGTTTTCCGCCATGGTTCCCTGCACGGTTTCTGGCGGGCCGTGACCGGCGACGAAAAAATGGCCGCCGAGGCCTGCCAGGCGGCGCAATCCAGCCGTCCCGGACTCTTTCTGCTGGTAGCCGTGCGAAAACCCGGAGTCTCCGCCACGCCGCCCGCACCGTCAGAGAATGAAAATCTGAAAGACCCCGGCCCCGCCATCAACACAAGGAGTTTTCCATGAGCGACTACGATCTCGACATCCTGCGTCTGGGACATGCGGGCTATTGCTGCGCTCAGGTCGTCATGCTTCTGGGTCTTGAGCAGTCCGGCGCGGACAACCCAGGTCTGGTCCGGGCCATGGCCGGGCTGTGCTACGGCTTTTCCTCCAGCCGGGGAGCCTGCGGAACGCTGACCGGCGCGGCCTGTCTGCTGTCCTGGTACGCGGGCAAGGGAGCACCGGAAGAGGAAGCCCACGAGCGACTGCCCCTCATGCAGGCCGAACTGGCCGAATGGTTCGAGCAATACGCCCGGGAGCGTTTCGGCGGCATCCGCTGCGCGGACATCGTGGACGACGGCAAACCCGATCCACAGACCTGCGGCGGTCTGGTGGCGGAATGCTTCGGCAAGGTGATGACCCTGCTGGCGGAAAACGGCATCGATCCTCTGGACGCAGCCCATGCCTGAACAGGATCCGAAGCGGCACCTGTCCCATGCGGACAGCGTATGCCCGCAATGCCTGCGCCGCATCCGGGGAGAGCTTGTCCAGCGCGGCGAAACCGTGCACCTGGAAAAACACTGCCCCGAACACGGCTTCTTCTCCGCCGCCGTCTGGCGCGGCAATCCGCCTTTCTCGGGCTGGGTCCGGCCCAAAATTCCCTTTCCGGGCGGCCCGCGCGAACAGACGCGGCGCGGATGCCCTTTCGACTGCGGGCTGTGCTCCGCCCACGCCCAGCGTACCTGCACGGCTCTGGTGGAAGTCACGGAGCGCTGCAATCTGTGCTGTCCGGTCTGCTTCGCCGACAGCGGCGGCAACACTCCGGACCCGGACCTGGAGACCCTGCGCCGCATGTTCGGCCGGATCATGGACCGCACCGGCGGCTGCAACCTGCAACTTTCGGGCGGGGAGCCCACCGTCCGCGAGGATCTGCCGGATATCGTCCGCGCAGCCGGAAAGGCCGGATTCTCCTTCGTGCAGCTCAACTCCAACGGTCTGGCTCTGGCCCTGGAACCGGAGCTGGCCCATCTGCTCAAGGATGCCGGGCTGTCGTCCGTCTTTCTGCAATTCGACGGAGTGACGGACGCCGTGTTCCGGCGGCTGCGCGGCCGGGACCTGCTGGAAGTGAAATGCCGGGCCGTGGAGAATCTGGCCGCGGCGGGTCTGGGTGTGGTGCTGGTGCCGACCATCGGACGCGGAGTGAACCTGGACCAGCTCTGGGAGCTTGTGCGCTTCGGCCTGAAACACCTGCCCCACGTACGCGGCGTGCATTTTCAGCCCGTGAGCTATTTCGGCCGCGTTCCCGCCGATTTTGTCCCGGATCACGTCACTCTGCCGGAAATCATGACCGGCCTGGCCCGGCAGAGCCGGGGGCTGGTCAGGACCAAAGACTTCCTGCCGCCGGGATGCGAGCACGCCCTGTGCTCCTTTTCGGGCCGCTTTCTGGTTCAGGAAGACGGAAGACTCACGCGCCTTGGAGCAGCCCGCTGCGACTGCGCCCCGCAACCGGCCGAGGCCGGAGCCCTGAAATCCATCGCCGTCACGGCCAGACAGTGGACCGCCCCGGATTCTCCTCCGGACGGGGAAGGCGGCGACGATCTGGAGCGTTTTCTGCGCCGGGCGCGCACCCATGTATTCGGCATTTCGGGCATGGCCTTTCAGGACGCCTGGACTCTCAATCTGGAACGGCTGCGCGGCTGCTGCATCCATGTGGCCCGGCCCGACGGCCGTCTCATTCCCTTTTGCGCCTTCAACCTGACTTCCCGCTCGGGACGGCCCCTGTACCGGCCCAGACGGGAAAACCCTGGGCAGTGAGGGCCGCGGCAGTGGGCAGACAGAACAACTCCGCGAAATTCCCGGAAGAACACCGGCAGCCCGTGCGTCCCACGCCCGTTGACGCCCTGACCGCCCGCCGCCTGAATCTGGCTCTTCCTCTGGACCGGAATCGAATCGAGGCGGCGCAGATGGCCGCCCTGCGCCGGACAGTGGCTCATGCCCGGGCAAACAGCCCCTGGTACCGCCAGCACCTCGATATTCACGCCGGGGATTTACGCGGCCGGGAGGACTTGAGCCATCTGCCCCTGCTCCCGGCCGGGGAACTGGCCGCCCATGCGGATGAACTGCTGTGCGTATCCCGAGGTGACGTGGCCCGCATCATGACTCTGCATACTTCGGGCAGCACCGGCGCGCCCAAGCGGATATTTTTCACCCGCTCCGACCTTGAAAGCACCCTGGAATTTTTCCGGGAAGGCATGACGGCCCTTGCCGACGGCCGGGACAAGGTGCTGGTTCTGCTGCCCTTTGACCGCCCAGACAGCACGGGAGATCTGCTCATCCGGGCCCTGGCCGGAGGCGGCGTTTCCGCTTCCGGGTACTGGCCTCCTGATTCGGGCATGGCGGAGTGCGTCCTGAAAAACGGCTTTTCGTGCGTGGTGGGACTGCCCCAGCATCTGCTGGCCCTGTCGTACGGCCTGCCCCACGGCGCGGTGCGGACCATGCTGCTGTGCTCGGACTACGCCCCGTCTGTCTTGCGCGAACGGATGGAAAACATCTGCGGATGCGAGACCTTTGTGCATTACGGCGCCACGGAAACGGGCCTGGGAGGCGGCGTGGAATGCGCCGCCCATGACGGCTGCCACATGCGCGAGGCCGATCTGCTGGTGGAAATCGTGGCCCCGGAAAGCGGCCGGCCCCTGCCTGACGGCGCGGAGGGCGAGGTGGTCGTCACCACCCTGAACCGCCAAGCCATGCCGCTCATCCGCTACCGCACCGGCGATACGGCCAGGCTCACACGCACCGTCTGCCGGTGCGGCGGCGCCACGGCGAGAATTTACGGCATCCGGGGACGCCGGAACCTCGTCCGTCTGGACGGCGGTACGCTGGACAGCCAGACTCTGGATGACGCCCTCTTCGCCCTGGAGGGCGTGCTGGACTACCGGGCGATGCTGCTCGGTGCAGATGGCGGGGACACGCTGGATATCGAGATGCTGGCCCGAACGGAAGCCTCCACGACAGAATGCCTCCGGACGCTGACCGGCATCCCGGCGCTGGCCCCGATGGCGGCGCGAGGGAGACTCCGCGTCTCGTCCATAGCTGCCTTTTCCCCATCGCACACCATGAAACGCGTTATCGCCGACCGGCGCGGGAGGAAATCATGAAAGCACTGGTGGAAACCCTGGCCGATGTGCTCAGGCAAGGACAGAAGGCCGTCCTGTGCGGAATCGTGGATGATTCGGGCTCTTCGCCACGCTCGTCCGGAGCGCGCATGCTGGTTTTCGCCGACGGCACCTTCACGGGCTCCATCGGCGGCGGCGCGGTGGAAGGCGCGTGCCTGAACGAGGCAGCGGCGCTGCTCCATGCTCCCGAGAAATACCGCATCCTGTCCTTTGAACTGACGGCCGCCCAGTCCGCCGAAAGCGGCATGGTCTGCGGCGGCGGGGTCACGATTCTGCTGCAATGCCTGACTTCTGGGGATCTGCCGCTTTTCGAGGACGCCCTGAACCGTCGGGACACCCCCATGCTGCTGACCGTCATCCCGGCGGCCGGGGCGGCGCCTTTTCTGGCTCTGTGGACCACGGCGGATGAAACGGCCGCCCCGCTGCCCGCCGCCCTGCGCACGCAACTGGCCCGCAAGGCCGCTACACGACGGCCCTTCCGGCTGGAGACGGAAGATACGCGCGTGCTGGCCGAGCCTCTGTCCCCACCCGTGACGGTGCATGTGGCCGGGGCGGGACATGTGGGCAGGGCCATAGCGCATCTGGCGCATTTCACCGGTTTTGATGTGGTCGTTCTGGATGACCGGCCGGAATTCGCCAACGCCGGGCGTTTTCCCCAAGCCAGAGAAGTGCGCGTGGTGAAAAATTTCCAGGATTGCCTGGGCAGCCTCGATGCGGACGATTACGTGGTCATCGTCACCCGCGGCCATCTGCATGACCGCCACGTTCTGGCCCAGGCCCTGTGCACGCGGGCCGGATATGTCGGCATGATCGGCAGCCGGAGCAAACGCGAGTCCGTGTATTCCTCCCTGCTGGAGGAAGGCTTCACCCAGGCCGATCTGGACCGGGTCCACAGCCCTATCGGCCTTGATATCGGCGCCGAGACGCCTGAGGAAATCGGTGTGAGTGTCGTGGCGGAACTTGTGGCCGTCCGGGCTGGCCGCGCATGAACCGCCCGCTTCCGGGAGCGGCCATTCTGGCGGCCGGTTTTTCCTCACGCATGAAGGGATTCAAGCCGCTCATGCATCTTGACGGACGCACGTTGCTGGAGTGGTGCGTGTCCTCCTTCCGGGCGGCGGGCGTTGAAGACATCCGCGTGATCACCGGGCACCGCGCATCCGAGGTCCAGGGCGAAGCCGAACGCCTGGGCATACGGGCCGTCCACAACCCGGAGTACAAGCGCGGCATGTTTTCTTCCGTGCGGGCAGCGGCGGCCACGAGTAAAACCGATTTTTTCCTGCTGCCCGTGGATATTCCGCTTGTCCGCCCCACCACCATCAGGATGCTGATCACGGCCGACAAGGTTCCCGCCAGTCCATGCTTCGAGGGCGAGCGCGGGCATCCGGTGCTGCTCCCGGCCCGGCTTGTTCCAGAACTTCTGGATTACTCCGGAGAAGGCGGCCTGCGCGGATTCCTGGCCGGACAACATGTGGAGGAGGTGCCTGTCTGGGACCAAGGCGTGCTCATGGACGCGGACCAACCCGTGGATATGGCCCGGCTGGAGGACAAGGTCCGGCGGCTGGATATTGGCGAACGGGCCGAAGCCATGGCCCTGGCCCGGCTGAGCATGCCGGCAAAGGGCCTAGGCCATGGAGCGGCCGTGGCCCGCGCCGCCCTGTGCATGGCCGAGGCACTCAATAGCCACGGAGCGGAACTGGATATGGAACTTACGCATAACGCCGCCCTGCTGCACGATATAGGCAAGGGCGTTCCGGACCATGAAACCGCCGGGGCCGCCCTGCTTGACGAACTGGGGTTGGGTGGACTCTCAGCCGCCGTAGCTGCCCATCGGGATGCGTCCCCTCCTGATGACGGCCGGATCACGGAAAAGGAGATCGTCTATCTGGCCGACAAGCTGGTCCGTGGTCCCTCGCGCGTCAGCGTGGAAGAACGTTTCACGCAAAAGCTCACACTCTACGCCGGGGATGAAGCGGCCTGCCGGGCTATTTTTGAACGCAGACAGAATGCTCTGGCCATGCAGAGGTTGGTGGAAGCCCGAACCGGGCGGAATATCGAAGACATTCTGGAAGAAATGCCGTGAGTATCATCTATCTGCTGCGCCATGGGGAAATCCCGCAAAGCTCGCCCCGCCGCTTTGTAGGCCAGCGCGACCTGCCTCTGACCGCGACGGGCCGGAATCAGATGGCCGCTCTGGCCGAAAGGTTCGCGGACAAAGGTCTGGAACGCATCGTGTGCAGTCCCTTGTCCCGCTGTGTGGAAAGCGCCGCCATCCTGGGCCGGAGCCTGCTGACGCCGGAGATACATGCGGATTTGCGCGAAATTTCTCTGGGACAGTGGGAAGGATTGACTGTGGACGAGGTTCGCCGCCTCTTTCCGGGGCAATACGAACTGCGCGGCCACGATCTGACCGGCTACGCACCACCTGAAGGCGAGAGCTTCGGGGAGGTGCAGGAGCGCACCTGGAAGACTTTTCTGGACATTGCGGCCGGAGAAAATACCGCGGCCATCGTGGCTCACGGCGGTGTGAACCGGGCTATTCTGTGCCGTGTGCTGGACATGCCCCTGCAGCATGTTTTCCGGCTGGCGCAGGACTATGCCTGTGTCAATATCCTGCGCCGGGACGCGACAGGATTCGTGCTGGAGCGCATGAACATGGTCTGACATCCAGCCCTGAAGTAATAAAAAACCCTCGCGGATGGCGCCATCCATGCGAGGGTTCCACAGCTTCGAAAAAACACCCCCCGGCGGTGAGGTATGCGATCTCGGCTACAGCACCCGCAGCGTTCTGGAAAACCGCACGCCCTGCTCCGCCGCCTGAGCCAAGGCCTCTTCTCCGCCGAGTACGCAGACAAGACCGGACGCCGCCTTTTCACGCAATGCCGCTCCCAGTTCCCGGATATGGCGCGGCTCGGTGGCCAGCACCTCGTCTCGGATGCGCTGGCGCACTTCGTCGGTCACCCCGGCCAGATACTGGGTCAACGCGGCGAAACCTTTGGCATCCGGCAGCTGATACGGATCCAGATCGCCGGATGTGCCGATGACGGCCTTGAGCAGATCGCCGTTATCCAGATCCGCGCGTTCCAGAAAAGCCCCGCTGCCGTCAAAAGCCTCGATGGTCGAGATGATATTCGGGTCCCGGTAGGAGCCGAAGCTCATCAGCCCGGAAAGGCGCCCGTAGTTGCAGAATCCACCGTAAGCCCCACCCAGCACGCGCACCTGTTCCCACAGCCAGCTCGTCCGCAGATACTTGGCCGCCACCAGAGTGGAACCATCTGAGACGTATCCGCGCAGATCGCAGACCTTGCCCACATAATTGACCTGGGCCGGGATGCTTAAGCCTTCATGCAAGCAGGCCGTCTCCCCGGAACGTTCCGCTGCCGTAAGGCCGTTTTCTTCCGGCAACAGCACCAGAAAATTACGAAAATACTCTTCTTGGGCCGCCAGAAAATCCTCCCCGGCCGTCAGATTCAGCACCGCTCCAGGTCTGCGCACCACCAAACGGCGCAAGGTTTCCAGTTCCTCCAGAACACCGGTCCAGTCCTCTTCCACCCGCCGGATCAACTCCCGCAGGAAAAACAGATTCTCTATACCACCCATCTGTTCCTGCATCCAGTCAGCCCGGTTGAAGCAGGAGCGCAGCCGCAGCCCCACAAAATGATGCCCGGAAGGAATGAGCGCCTGTTCGAACCCGGCTTTTTCCTCCAACAGCATCTGCCGGAACCGCTCACGGTCATCGAAGCGGGTCAGCATCAGGGCGTCGTGCACAATATCCAGCATATCCCCAGTCCGCCCGGACACGGCCTTGGCCCGCATGATCAGCCGGGCCACGGGCTCGGGGCTGTCTTCACGCTGGGAAACCAGGCTGCGCGCGTGGACTCCGCCCGTCTGGCTGTTGATACGCTTGGAAAAGGCAACATAATCCTCTCTGGTGGTACCCATCTCTGTCAGCCCCCTGGCGAACAGAGGCACCAGAGGCAACAGCCGGTCAGGCACGCCCCCCAAATCCAGAGCCAGATCCATATAACAGATGTCGTTGGTGGGCAGATCATGCAGCAATGCCACAGTCTGTTCCCATTCCCGCCTTTCGGTGGGCACCATCCGCACCTTGGGATCGATATCCGCACGGGAAAGCACGGGCAACAGAGCCAGACTTTCCAGAGCATCGGGAGTTTCCTGCATATCACGCAACAGACGCGTACGCCGGATCAGATCTTCATCGTTCAGGCCGCATTTGTCGCGCAGGGTCCGGATCAGCGCCTGCTCTTCCTGCTCCATGCGGGCTGCGACCCCGGCCTCCGGGGTCAGCAACACCGTGCTGTGATGCCGGTTTTCCAGCAGATAGCGGCGGATGAGATCCTCAAAGACCTTTTCGCCGTCGGCCAAGCGCTTCTTGATTCTGTCCAGCGGTTCCTCAAAAGCCACCAGAGCCAGGGGAGCCTGATCATCGTACAGCCAAGTCGCCAGGGAGCGCAGCATGACCATGAGCCCGCGCGGATAAGATCCGGTGTTGTTTTCACGCAGGTCGAATTCGGCGGAGTTGATGCCGGCCTCAATCAAATCCGGCTCAAAACCATCTTTCACAATGCGCTTCAACGTATCTGTGACGAGGTCGCGCACGGTCTGAAAATTTTCAGGACGCACCCCCTTCATGCCCACGGAGTAATACATCTGGGCCATTTCATGTTCCAATCCGGCCCCGGTTAAATCTTCACCCAAGCCCGATTCGATCAGGGCCTGACGCAGGGGAGAAGCGTTCATCCCGGTGAGCAGCCCGTCCAGAATTCTGCATGACAGAATTGTCTGGGGATCTTTCGTACCCGGCAGCAGCCAGTTCATGGTCAACATGCCGCTCTCATCCTCACCCATGGCTTCAAACGGCTGACATATCTCCACGGGAGTGCTCAGAGGCTCCTGGACCGCAACGGCAGAAGCCGTCTCCAGCGCTTCGAATTGATCCAGATATTCACGCAAAAGTTCCAGGCGGGTTGCCGGATCATCATCTCCATAGAAAAAGATCCAGGCATTGGACGGATGATAATGAGTGCGATGGAAATCCAGAAATTTCTCGTAGGTGAGGCTCGGAATAACCGAAGGATGACCGCCAGAGTCCAGTCCGTATGTGGTCTGCGGGAAGAGGGACTGCTGTGAGAGCTCGGCCAGACGGGAGTCAGGTGATGAATATACCCCTTTCATCTCATTGTAGACCACTCCCTTGATGGTCAATGACGTTCCAGCCTCTGGCAGATCCAGATGCCACCCTTCCTGTTCAAATATTTCACGGGAAATGCGCGGGAAGAAAACAGCATCCAGATATATATCTACCAGATTGTAAAAATCTTTCAGATTCTGGCTGGCGACAGGATAGCATGTCTTGTCCGGATAAGTCATGGCATTCAGAAATGTCTGCAAAGAACCTTTCAGCAAATCCACAAAAGGCTCTTTCACCGGGTACTTACGGGATCCACACAACACTGAGTGTTCAAGAATATGCGCCACACCTGTCGAGTCTTCAGGAGGGGTTCGGAAGGTAATTCCAAAAACTTTATTTTCATCCGCATTGCATATGGAAAGAATACGCGCCCCAGTCTTATCATGAACATACATATCCACTTTGGATGCAATTTCTCCCACTTTAACAGATAATATACTGGTATAACCAGATAAATTCATCTGAGCTCCTGTTGGTAGTATTACTTCTTCTAAAAAAGACCATTAAAAAATAATTGGAGGCAGCGTAAAATGCTCCCTCCAATCATAAATGAATGCTGTCCCAAAACTTATATAAAGTTAGAAATCATATCGTCTCATTTATAGAATCCTCGGCTGGATGAAAATCAATAACTCAGCCTTGCTTTTGGAGTCATATGTATTCTTGAACAGCCAACCAAGCCCTGGTATATCCCCAATACCGGGCACTTTGTTACTCCCCGTCGTTTCCGTGGTTTTCTGCACACCGCCGATAACGATCGTCTCCCGATCATTGACCATCATCTTGGTTTTCGTCTGCTTGGTGTCGATATCCCGGCCATCGCTTTTCGGGCTGTCATCATTGATCTCAAGATCAAGAATCAACTTATTGTCTGGCGTAATCTGCGGCAATACAGAAATGCGCAGCACAGCTTCTTCATATTCTGTGGTCGTGCCACCGCTGGATGACTCCGTGGCCGTGGCAAGCTTCGTACCCTGCTGAATTTCCGCACGGTTGTTATTCAGGGTCAAAATTCTGGGTGAAGAAATAGTTTTAACCAGATTTTTCGCCTCGCCGAGTTGCAGCGACGCATCCAAAGCGAAAAGATCTTTCCCCAGATACTTTCCTATCGAACCGCCGAGAGTGATGCCGTTTACCGTATTAATCATATTCAAACCGGTGCTTCCAACTCTACCCCGCCACTGCTCCTTAGGTTCGTTTTCCTTTGATTCCGTGGCATAACCTGTTCCCCACTTGACCCCAAGGCTACGCTGAAACTCATCTGTGGCGTATACGACACGAGCTTCGATCATAACTTGGCGTTCAGCCCTATCAAGTTTTTTAATAAAGCTGCTGATACGTTTCAGCGTCGCTTCCGTATCTGTAACAATCAGAATATTTGTACGCGGATCAGAGGAAACAGAGCCACGAGGCGATATAAATGTCTTTACCTTGCCTTCAAAGTCCGCAGCAGTACTATAGTTGATCTGAATATAGTCAGTTTTCAGAGGAGCAAGATTTTCCAGGCTTGCCTTGGCCTGCATCGCTGCTTCACGAGCCTTCTGAAGTTGTGCACGTTCAGCTTCAAGCTTGGCGGCAGAAGCAACGCGCATGATATTGCCCTTCATGACTACGCCCAAGTTTCTCTGCAAAAGGACCAGATCAAGGGCCTGATCCCAAGGGATATCCACAAGCTTCAAAGAAATTTTTCCTGAAATCTCATCATCAAGAATAAGATTATAGCCACTGACTTCAGAAATAAGTCTCAATACAAGTTCAACATCAGCATCCTGAAGGTCTATGGAGATCCTCTCACCAGTGTAATGCTCCTTCATCCCAGGAAAAAGAGTGTTGAGTTCCTGAATCTCTGCATCACTTGCAGCATCCAACGCACTGGCATCAGGAGAGACCTTCGTTTTTCCAGATATTTTGAGAGGCTGACCTCTCCTGATAGATTCACTCTTAACCTTGACAAGAATAATTGTTTCATCGTTCTTTCGTTGAATAGAAAGAGCGGGATTCCTCACTCCTGCAAGGGATAAAAGCGCTCCACCATCATTATTTTGTGCAAGTACATGTTTAATGGGAGTCCTCAGCTGACTGAGATCATATTTTTTGAGTAAATTCTCCAAAAACTGAGCTTTGGCAAATTGAAGCTGGAAGACATCACTGTCCTTGGGTGTAACTTCAAAAGGGAGACTGGAATATGCAGTGATCTGCAATCCTTCCTTTCTCTCCCGAAAGTCCAGAGAAGAAATATAATTGGTCGGTAGTGGAGAAGTTGCGGGAATCTCATCCGGCACCAACACAAGCCGTGCGATATTTTCCCCCTGCTTGGAAAGCAAAAATTTACTCTTTGTACCTAAAAAAACAGTTACAGAGTCAACCAATCCATTACTATCTGATTTTGTAACGGATTTAACAAGAGAAGTGTCCAACACAGGGATATCAAAATGAACAATTGGAGGGGTGAAAGATACGACTATATTGTTTGAATTATCGTATTTTGCGTGAGGCTGAGTTTCAGATGAAACAGGAATATCTATGATAGTTTTCCCTAAAGATTCTGAAATAGCCAATGCCCCAGAAAGATCCGTCTGGGTAACCTTTTCTTCTGAAGTTTCTGAAGATGACAGAGTGGTGGCATCTTTCGACTTCGCAGCACAGGAAGAAAACGCAACAATAAAAAAAAGAACACTCACAAGTTTGAATGTGGACTTAGGCATCCTCATATCTACTCACTCCTTCTCTTGGCGCAATCTTAAATTTATTGTGCGTTGTTTAGATTCACCAAAAATATCCATGATATTTTCTTCAACCACAACAGTAGCGTTTTTTATTTCTTTCACAACACCATCATACAGTCCGACAATAGTCCCAGGTCGAATAAGATAACCCTTTCCATCAGGTAGCTCTACCATTGCTGCGGTTTGGCCATTACCTTTATTGATAATACCAATCAGCTTTAGGGTATGTACCTCCACAGTTTCAAGTGGTGTGGAGGCTTTTTTCTGGGCTTTCGCCCTCTTTGCAGCTTCCAGCAGCTCATAGGCACGAACTTTTACAAAAGAAACGAAGGGATCAGTCTTATTCTTTGCCTCATATGGCGAATAGTAGGGAGTAACCCATCCCGGCATCTCATCATCCGGCAATGTAGTATTTGTAGCGTTATCAAGCTCTTCAGCCCAAGAACATTGCGCCAAAAAAATGAAACAAACTATAAAAAAAATACTAGGGATAATTTTTAGGTCTTTCATAATCATTTTTTGTTTTCAGCTTGTTTTTGTTGTTCTT
Source organism: Desulfomicrobium orale DSM 12838 (assembly GCF_001553625.1). Lineage (GTDB taxonomy): Bacteria > Desulfobacterota > Desulfovibrionia > Desulfovibrionales > Desulfomicrobiaceae > Desulfomicrobium > Desulfomicrobium orale. Next base: position 1,881,385 of record NZ_CP014230.1, on the reverse strand, counting down.
CTCGAGCCTTTATCTCCGCTTCCGTGAGAGCTCTGTACACCTGCAGCACCAAATTTACATTCAAATACTTCTCTGTAGGAGAAAGGTCCGAAACAGGGGAGAATGTCACATCTTGGATTGTAACCAAGCGATCTAAGCGGGAGAGACGATCAAAATATGTAAGAAGACGATGAAACGTCCCGCTGATCTGTAACTGTACAGTCCTCGTGGCGTAGAAATCTGCTTGCTGTTCAGGACCTGGCTGAAAAAGAACAAACTCAACATGTTCATCCCTTCCCAGCTTTTCAAAAGAGGCTAACAGCGACTCGAGGGCACGAGCATCTTCTGGGAGAAGAGTCATTGCGTAATATAACTCTTTCTTTTGTGCGCTCAGACTCTGCTCAAGCTCTGGTAGTTTTGCAACCAGGGTCTTGTAGCGCTCTATATCTTGGTCCAGCTTTTCAGATGTTTGTGCAAGTTGAGCAATCTCAGTTAACTTGTCATCCAAAATGGCATACCAATACGCACCACACGCACAACATACTATAATCAAAAATAATAATACCTTGTGAGTAGATGAAAGCTCTGAAAATTTTCTGGAGATTGATTTATTATCCATTTGTTGCAGTCCCGTTTATATCTAAATTTTCAAAATACTCACGAGCAATGACAACACATTGAAATGATACGAGATCCAATCCATCTACAGTCTGCCGTGAAGTACGCTGAGTATCGACAATGGCAATATAGTTTGATGCCCTAAGGTCTTCAACATAACGGGCAAAAACTTGGTTATCCAAAGCCACGCCAGTCAATGCAATATTGCCATTGGCATTAAGTGTAAAAGTTTCCAACCACATTTTATCTTGAGGGACATTAGAGGCAACTTCATCAATATATCGGACAGGCAAACCCTGACGCAGACGAACCATCTTGATAACTTCAATCCGGCCTTTAATCTTCTCAAGTTCTTCTTGAATCGCTTTGACTTTTGCGACCTTGACTTCAAGCAATTTTTTAGTTTGCTCCTTCTTCTGTACCAAGCTTTCAAGATCGTATTTTTGAGCAGAAAAATAGTAGTCTACCCCAAAAATAAGAGCACCCAGAATAATCAGTCCAAAAATAAATAGAGATATATCTCCATGCGCATTAGTAGCCCGGACCCGTTTCTGCTGAGGGAGTAAATTAATTTGGGTCATGCCTAGCTGAGTGGATTTTCTCTGAGCATTTTGAGCAGAAGTTTATAACTATCTTCGTTTCTATGGTTAAAGCGAAATTCACATTCTTTCAAATGAAAGTAAAAAGTGTGCTTGGGCAAACCCCTAAAACGAACAAGTCGTGTTTTGGCAAAAGCCCAGAAGCTCTCAATGCCGTTAATGTGTGAGTTTTTATTGGCAAATTCATTGTTGCCATGCTCAACCCGGAAGTGTTTTTGGTAGCCTAGGTCTACGAGACCATCATAGCCGCGCCAGCCATCAGAGTGAATAATGCTTTCAAGTTTCACGCGGCCCCGGATGATCCCTTGGAGGGTGATTTTTGAACAGTCCGGGACAATTTCGGTATAAACGCGACCTTCACGCTTGAATAAGCCGAACACAATGGTTTTGCCCTTGGCTCCTCGGCCTCTGACTCCTTTAACGCGGCGTGCGCCAAAATAGCTTTCATCAACCTCAACTTCGCCTTGAACAGGAGACTCCGCCTCGCAGAACCGGGCAATCCTCTCTCGGAAAGCAGCCAGATAACGGTTCGCGGTATTACGATTTACCCCGGCTATTTCAGCTATCTGCAGGGCATTCAAATCCACGGCAAACAGCTTCACTATTTGTCGGACTTTGGCCTCTGAAATTCTTGAACGCTTCGCATACTTGTTTTTCATTGTCGTGACTAGCCTTATAGTCGAATGGAGACTCACGGACTAGGCATGACCCATTAATTTTTATCATAAAATTATCCTAGCATCTAAAGCTTAGGCCCCTCTAAGAGCAAGCCCGAATGGCACCACCATTTGAGGAGCTATTTCCTTAAGATATTCTCTTTGGAATTGGTTCTCATCAAACTTTACTTTACGAAAGGGGTCGTGATAGTGAGCCTCCAGCCTCAGCTCATCTTGAAATACTCGTGGCAAAGAAGCAAGCAAAGACCCACCGCCAGAAAGAAACATAGAGTTTACTACTGCGACATGGTCAGATGAAGACTGATAGAAACCAATTAACCTCTTTATTTCGTCACACCAAGCCTTCAGAGTCTTATCTACTGCATTCAGAGCAGCCCGACTCTGATCTTCATTCAATTCGTCATTTCCATTTATCTTTATCCGCTCTGCATCAACACGCTTGATGTTCAAGGCAGATGCTATAGCTTCCGTTATTGATTTTCCCCCGAAAGATACTTCTCGCAAAAAGAGAGGTTTCCCGTCCTGATAAATACAAAAAATACTTTGGGTGCCTCCGATATCAAGAAGATATACATATTTACCACTAAAGTCTGGATAATTATATTCAAAGCTGTTGCACAACGCAAAAGAATCCACATCTACAATGGAGAGTGCCAAGTCCGCCTGCCCAATTGCCTCGCTCAGGCTTTGAACAGCTCGCTTTTTACTGGCAATAAGAAGCACATCAAAAGAGCCCTCTTTTACTCCTCTCCCCAGTACATGATAATCGATATAAACATCGTTAATGTCAAAAGGAATATACTGTCGGGCATCTCTCAGCACAACATCCCCAAGAGTTTTTGGCGATTCGGCTTCAAAGGCGACCCTCTTCACGATGACTGCATGGCCAGCCATTGAAGAAACGACAGTCTTCTCCTTCAAGGCAAGCTGCCCCCATAGACTGGAAATTTTTTTCCCTGTGGCAACATTATTATCAAGCTCCCCTGACTGCCATGGAGTCCTCGAAAGAGACTCCAGAACACAACCATTCTTTCCCATCGAAACCTTGACAAGCTTTAACCATTCACTGCCAAGATCTAAACCCACACCAGCCCTCTTTCTTGAAAAAAAACTACTTTTCTTCACCTGACAGTATCTCCATCAGAAACTTCCGCATTAAAAACATTCAATTCATCAAAAAACTCCCGCGCCCACACTCAACTTCTCTCGGCGGACCCAACCTAGATAACTATTCTATTAGCACAGGTTTGTCGCACTAAGCAAGAGTGAATAAGATACTTTTCCAGTTCGAAACAGTGCCTTGAAGGCCATGAATTCCATATGAGCCCGCAATTGAAGGCTCTGTATCACTCCAAAAATCGCATAAGAGTCTCACCAAACTCCTTGCAACCGACCTTCGAAGCACCGTCTATCTGCGTGGCAAGATCGATTGTCACCTTCTTAAGCGCGATGGCTCTTCCCACAGCAGACCGTACCCTGTTCGCAGCTTCATGCCAACCGAGATGATCAAACATCAATGCACCTGATAAAACGAGGCTCCCCGGGTTGGCCAAATCCTTATCCGCGATGGAGGGAGCAGTACCATGGGTTGGCTCGAAAAAAGCCAAACGGGAGCTCATATTTACCCCTGGAGCCAATCCCAACCCGCCGACCTGAGCAGCCAGAGCATCAGAGAGATAGTCTCCATTCAAATTTGGCGTTGCAACGACGTCGTACTGCTCCGGGCGAATCAGCACCTCCTGAAACATGGCGTCCGCAATCCTGTCCTTCAACACAAGCTTTCCGGGAGGACAACAATCCCCACCTTCGCATATCACTTGCCCGGCAAACTCTTCGGCAGCCAGTTCATAACCCCAGTTACGGAAGGCCCCCTCCGTGAACTTCATGATATTGCCTTTATGCACAAGCGTTACGCTCTGCCGTCTCTGGTCCAGAGCAAATTGAATAGCCTTGCGTATCAATCGCTTCGAGCCATTTGCGGTCATGGGCTTCAGTCCCACTCCACTTCTTTCGTCAAGGCAAACCCCCATCTCGTCCCTCAGAAACGTAAGGAGGCGCTTAGCCTCTTTACTGTCCGCAGCCCACTCTATTCCCGCATAGACATCTTCGGTGTTCTCCCGAAAAACAACCATGTTCACTCGTTCCGGATGCTTAACCGGACTCTCTATGCCTTCGAAATATTGAACAGGTCTGATGCAGGCGAAAAGGTCAAGAGTCTGCCGCAATGTAACGTTCAGGCTGCGAAAACCCTTGCCGACAGGTGTCTCTAGAGGGCCTTTCATGGCCAGATCAGCATTCTTCAGTATATCTATAGTTTCCTGCGGCAGATAAGAACCTGTTTCGGCAAAGGCTTTTTTTCCTGCGAGCAGTTCCACCCACTCCAGTTGCAGCTCTCCGCCAGAAGCCAACTCAAGAGCACGATCCAACACAGGCCGCCCGGCTTTCCATATCTCCTTGCCAATACCATCGCCCTCAATAAAAAAAACCTTTCGCCTCATACTTCTCTCCAAAAAAAGAGCACTTCTACACCAACTATCCTAAAATTAAGAATAATTCCTGACTTCGCTAGTGTGAAAGCATAATTCTTTCGCCAAGAATAAAGCAATACTTAAATTCCCATACACCAAGACATCCTTTCAGATGATATTTCTTGCCTTGAGAAAAGCGTGCAAGGCTTCTTCATTAGTCGTGCTCAAGGGAGTAAGAGGCAGTCGAAGCTCTAATTTGAGACGTTTCATCATGGAAAGAGCCGTCTTTACCGGAATGGGATTGGTTTCCACAAACATCATCCGCGAACAGGCGGCCAGTTCGAAATGAAGCTGCCGAGCTCTGGATACATCCGCCGCGAACCAAGCGGCACACAGCTCGCTCATTTCCTCCGGCAAAATGTTGGATACTACGGAAATAACCCCGCATCCACCAATGGACAACAATGGCAGGATGGTGAAATCGTCACCGGAGAGCACCTGAAAATCCGGGCCGCAATACTCCAGTATCTGCGAAGCCTGATTCAGATCGCCAGTGGCTTCCTTGATGCCGCAGATGTCAGAAATATCCTTGTACAGTCTGGCCACCGTGGCCGGGAGCAGATTAACTCCCGTACGCCCCGGTACATTATATAGAATATAGGGTATCGGAACTTCAGCCGCGATATGTTTGAAATGCTGATACAGTCCCTCCTGCGTGGGTTTATTGTAGTAGGGAGTGATGAGGAGGACGCCATCGGCACCGGCGTCTTTGGCAAACCGGGCCAATTCCACAGCTTCCGCCGTATTGTTGGAGCCAGCTCCGGCCAGTACAGGTACACGCCCTTTAATCTGGTCTACACAGATTCTGATAGCCTGTTTGTGTTCCTCATGGCTCAATGTGGCCGATTCTCCGGTGGTGCCACAGGGAACAACACCATTGATACCGCTTTCCACCTGCCATTCTATCAGATTTCTGTAAGCGTCTTCATCAATACGGCCATTGGTGAAAGGGGTCACAAGGGCCGTGAAAGCACCTTTGAACTGCATACTTTCTCCTTTGCTGGTGACGGTCAAAGCCCCATAGAGAAGGGACTGAACTCGCCCTGATAAACGATCCGAGCCTGCCCCCCAGAAAGATGTCCTCTCCACGAACGGTAATACGCAATTCTTCACCGCCCGAGGTGGTCACTTCCACCACGGGACCACACAATTCAAGGGCATGAGCCACAGCCACGGACGCCGCCGCACCGGTGCCGCAGGCGTAGGTTTCGTTTTCCACACCACGTTCATAAGTGCGCAGCAAAATATGCCCGGAATCCACAACCTGAATGAAATTGGCGTTGGTTCCAGCGGGTCCGAAGTGGGCATGCCGACGCACAACAGAGCCCAGTTCACGGACATCAAGGACCTTCACATCTGGAACGATGATTACGGCATGCGGTACGCCCGTGTTGGCAAAATGCACGGATTCCGGCCGACCGTCCAAGTCAAGATCGGTCCCGAGCTGCAGATCCCGAATTCTGGTGAGTTGCACCTCCACTTCGCCAGCCTCTGGCTGTACCCGGGCGTGTACCAGCCCGGCATCCGTGAGCATGATGTGTTCGGCCGGAGCCATACCCATCAGACAGGCCAGCAATGTGGCGCAACGCGACCCGTTACCGCACATTTCAGCTCTGGAACCATCGGCATTGAAGAAATGCCAGCGAGTGGAAGCCTGCCCGGAAGCATCTTCTTCCAGAAAGATAATCCCGTCGGCGCCGATGCTGAAGGCCCGAGGACACAAAACTCTGGCCCAGGTCGGCATGACTTCCTGCGAGATGGAACGGGAGCGGTTATCGATGACAATAAAGTCATTCCCGCTGCCCTGCATTTTATAGAACTTCTGTAGAGGCTGCTTCAGCATGATCATAACATGCTCCCTTTCATAGGATCGACTGTACGGTCCCTGATCTGGAAAAGCAAGGCAACCCACTCAGATATTTATAAATCAGCATGATCGAGCCACACCCGCGACACTCCGGCATGACTGAGCCTTGACCGTGACAGGCCGGGCAAACCGAAGGATGACCGACTATCCCAGAAGCTGCCGGGATATCTGCGCGAAAAGCTCCTGCTCCCGGATAACTCCGATCGCTTTTCCGTCCTGCTCCACAACCACCCGCCTGCGGTTCTCCTCGCACAGCAACTGCGCCACCTGCATCAGATTGGCCCGGCAATGCACCACAGGAGGGCGGGGATTCATGATTTCCGCCACGCATTTGGCCTCCAGTTCCTTTACCTGACTGGTGAAGACGCCCGCCCAGAAAACCGGGGAATGGCGCATGCTCCGGGGAGGAAGTCCGGATGGAGCGGTAATATATCCGGGCCGGATGGCCTGGATGAGATTTCTCATGGTCAGGACGCCGACCATCTCCTCGCCGTCGAAAACCAGCACCGCCCGGTGCCCTACTTCCATCATGAGTCCCAGCGAAACGAAATTCTCCGAAGCGCGTTTCAGCTGCTCGATACCTTCCCGTATCGTGCACGAAGCCTGCACGCAGGTGTAATGCTGAATGGGGATCATGATCTCAAAGGCCAGTTTTTCCCGTTCCTCCTCAACCGGAAGGGCTGCGATCTCCCGCAGGCGGATGGCCAGAGCGTCCACATCCAGAGGTTTGCACAGATAATCAAAAGCTCCCAGTTCCCAGGCGCGGTGCACTGCGGATACGTCATCTCCGTCGGCCAGAACGATGACTTTACAGCCGGGAGCCGCAAACCTGATTTTCGGCAGAAGCTCCTGCGCATCCAGCCCCGCGCCCAGAAACAGAATTTCCGGGGCGGCGGAATGCAGCAGCTCCGGAACCTGGGCGCCAGTATCCGCGCAATGCACCGTATATCCCAGGTCAGTCAGCATCTTCGCCAGATGGTCCCGGAAGGGGATATCCCCATCGACAATCGCCATGTGAAGTCCGGTCAACATCTCATTCCTCCGGTGTCCCAGGCCTGTCCACCCGGCGGATATTCAGAGCCTGGGCGAAACTTTCCAGAGTTCATAGGCCGTCTTGATCCTGTCCATCAGATGGTCCATTTCCACCGGTTTGATCAGAAAATCGAAAGCCCCGCTGGTCAGGCACACGGCCGCGTCATCCGAAGAGGCATGCCCGGTCAGAATGATCACCTGTACAAGGGGCTGGCGGGCCTTGATTTCCCTGAGGACTTCCAACCCGCCCATACCGGGCATCTTCAAATCCAGCACCACCACCTGGCACTGCTTTTCCTCCAGCAAGGCGGGTACGTCCCGTCCCACGCTGCAGACTTCCGCGTCGATTCCCTTGCGCCGGAATATCTTGGCCGCAGTCCGCAGATAGTCTTCCTCATCGTCCACCAGTAAAACCCGTAATGCATCATCCATGCTCACCTCTTTTCAAAGCGAACGCCCGCCTCACGCCGAAGGGGACGGCACTCTGGGCAAAACAATGAAAAACGTGGAGCCCCGCCCCGGTACGCTCTCGAAATCGAGTACGCCGTTCATGCTGTCCACCAGACCATGACACACGGACAGGCCGAGCCCCGTCCCGCTCCCCGCCGGTTTGGTGGTGAAGAACGGCGTAAAGATCAGCTTCTGATTTTCCGGGGTGACCCCCATGCCGTTATCCCTTATGGAAATACGCACCCGGTCCGAGCCCTCCGGAGCGCAGGTCAGCGAAATGTCTCCGGTCCGGCCGTCCGTCACGTCTCCCACGGCATGGATGGCGTTGTTGAGCAGGTTCAGCAGCACCTGCTGCAATCTGCCGGGGTCCACCTGCACCACCAAACGGGAGGCCGCCACAGCCACGCGCAGGTCGATGTTGTTCAGCTGCACCTTTTTCTGAACCATGCGCAGCACCTCGGGAATGAACCGGCCCAGCTCCACGTTCTGCACTTCCACCTCGCCCGCCCGCCCGAAACTCAGGATCGAATGGGTGATGCGCGCGCATCTGTCGATCTGCACCTTGATCTGCCCGACTCCGCCCGCCATCTCCTCCACATCGGCCAGAAGTCCGGCGTCGCTCCCGGCCCGCTCCCGGAAGTCCTGCAGAAGCATCTCCATATAGGCCTGCTCGCTTTTCATAACCTGAAGGGGGTTGTTTATTTCATGGGCGAACCCCGCAGCCATTTCCCCCAGTTCGGCCAGACGGCCGGCCCGGTACAGCTGTTCGCGCAATTGCTCGCGCTCGCCCTCGCGCTGGCGCAGCATTTTTTCCACATATCCGGTCAGATAAAGGGAAGACAGAAAAACGATGATGCCACCGCACAGCACGGACAGGACAAGAAAAAGCACCGTGGAATCCGCAGTCCGGAAAAAAACGGGAGAATACTCGCGCACGGCCACAATCCAGCCCGCATGCTTCAGAACGCGGCTGGCGTAGGCAGCCCCGGAGCGGTCATCCAGAAAAGCGCCGCCCACGCGATCCCAAAAGGCGGGCCCGAACAGCTCCCGTTCACGAATCAGCGTCTGCCCTTCACTGCCGGCAATGATTTCCCCTTTCCGGGTGACCAGGAAAACCTCGGTCCCATCCTCGCGCACATCCATGACCATGCGCGTGAACACCTCCGGGTCCAGCGAAGCACGCAACACAAACGGCTCCCCGCCCATGGAGATGCGCCTGGCGATGACCGTGTAGGGCAGCCCCATCTGTCCCGCCATGACCCCACTGACGCTGCTGCCCCGCTCCAGAGCTTCCTCCAGCCACCTTCCGGGTACCGTGTGAGTACCCTTGAACACCCCGGGACCAGCATAGCCGCGCACGCTTCCATTCTGATCCACCAGCGCCACGTCGGTGATCCCGCCGCGCTTGCGCTGCAAATTTTCCAGAACGGAGCGCATTTCGACCTTGTCCCCACCCGCAAATCGCCCTTCCACCAGAGCCAGATCACCGAGACAGTCGTCCAGATAGCTGTCCACCATCCGGGCGTGACTTCTGGCCAGAAGGGAAAGACTATCGAGGCCGCCCTGTTGTACATGATTCCAGAACAGGTATCCGCCCGTGCCCAGAGCGAGCACCACCGGCACAAAAGGAGCCAGCAGCAGGGCGACGAAGAAATTGCGTTTGATTATCCGGCTGGTGATTTGACGCATGGCTGGTGGAGTATTCCCGGATGCCCTCAGCGGATTCCGCTTTCCTCAAAAGCTTTGCAGGCGGTCTCCACCAATACGTTCAGGGAAACGGGTTTGACCAGATAGGCGTAGGCCCCGTAAGCTATCCCCCGCATATCCATGTCTTCCCCTCCATGCCCGGAGAGCAGAATGACCTGGGTATTCTCCCATCTGGTCTTTATTTCATGCAACAGTTCGATGCCGTTCATGCCGGGCATCATCACATCCAGAACGACCACATCGTAACGGTTGCTGTGGAGCAGTTCCAGGGCGGCCGCCGCTCCGTCCACGCCTGAAACGCGAAATCCCCGCCGCTCCAGACGTTTGACCAGAGTTTCCATGAAATCCACTTCATCGTCCACCACGAGTACGGATGGACCGGCACACACGGCGTGGGCACTATTCTTTCCTGTCATGATGCTTCACCGGCAAAGTGATGATAAACTCGGTGCCCTCTCCGGGCTCGCTCTCGAACCGGAGGGTGCCACCCAGCTTGTTGATGATGGAATAACTGATGGATAAACCAAGGCCCGTGCCTTCCCCCACCTTCTTGGTGGTGAAGAAGGGATCGAAAATACGGTGCTGCACCTCTTTGTCCATACCCGGACCGTCATCACGGATGGAAACGGTGACCGTATCCGCAGCCTGATCGCAGGTGGTGGTCACGGTAATGCGGCCGTCCTTTCCTATGGCGTCGATGGCGTTGTTGAAAAGATTCAGGACCACCTGCTGTATCTGGGCCGCATCGGACTGGATACTGGGCAAATCCGGAAGCAGCGCCCAATCGAGTTCAATGTTACGGAAGCGTATTTCGTTATCCAGAAACGCGGTCGTCTGCTTCAGCACGTCGTTCAGATAGACGTCGTTGCACACGGGTTCCATCCGTCTGGCGAACCCGAGCATGCGGTGCACCACACTTCCCGCCCGCTCCACATGCTGTTCTATTTTGTCCACGGCCTCCTCGAATTCCTGAAAGTTGGCGCTGCCCCGGACATCTTCCTCTTCCAGAAGGTCGCGCATCCACCCCGCCTTTTCACGAATGACCGCCAGCGGATTGTTCACCTCGTGAGCCACTCCCGCGGCAAGTTTGCCCAGAGCGGCCATCTTGCTGGACTGAATCAGCTCTTCGTTCAGCTTCGCCTCGGCCCTGTTGCTGCGCTCCTGCTGCACGACGATCATGCGCGTTATGAGAAGCGTGCCGATGATGATGAAGGCCACTCCGCTGCCCACCACCGCCCATGCGGCGGCCTCGGCCTCGAACAGGGGGCGGAGCTCTCCCTGCATGTCCTCCTCGATGATCAAAACCCAGTCCTTCTGCTCCAGCCAGATACCGCTCACGAACATTTTTTCGCTGCCGCTGGAAAACTCCCGGACTTTGGTGCCCGCAAACGGCGCGCCGAGGTAAGGGGCGTAAATATCTCTGCTCTTGTTGCCGAACCGGGGCCGGGTCTGCAGTTCTCCGGCGCGGTTCACAAGATAGGCGTCCCCTTTGTCACCCAGTTGCAGCCAACGCACCAGGGAATCGAAGATGTCCGAATCGATGGTCGCCCGCAAAATCCAGATCCGGCCCTTCTCCTGCTTCCTGACGGCGATGATCATGTGTGGAAAACCCCGGAAGCCTTCGAACACGTCGGAGACATAAATCTTCCTGATCATGACCTGGTGGAACCAGTCCTCATTTTTGTAATTGGCCCGGGTCAGATTGTAGGGGCCCGAATAGGCCACATGGCGGCCTTCATCGTCGATGATGCCCAGGTCGATGAACGTTCTGGAACTGACCTGCATGGAGGCCAGCACGCTGTCGAGGTTCTCCTGTACAGACAGTTTCTCTATGGAATTGGAGTAAGCCACTGTGCGCAGCTGTGCGATCTGTTCCCGCAAAAACAGATCCACGCCCTGCCGTTTGTTCTCGGACAAACTGATCAGATTGGTCCGCACTTTGGAATGGTAGGCCGAGGAAAACATGGAATACATGGTCACGCCGAGAGCGATGAGAGGAATCAGAGAAAAGCTCAGCGCGGTGATGGCTATTTTGGTCCCCAAATCCTTCAATCCGAAAATCGACATGCTCGGCTCCTCGCGTAAAACACCCGGACGGCCTGTATATTTTCAATCTTTACCGGCTATTACATGAACCCCATTCATGGCGCAACACCCGCCTGCCTTGCGACCGGTTCCCCATGTCTAAAGGCCACACCCAGTCAGTCCCACGGCGCGGCAAAGACGACCGCCCGAACAGACCGGCATGATCCCGCCTCATGCGGACCTCTTCTGAACCGTCCGCACATACCGGGTCGCCGGGCCGCGTCCGACTTTTGTCAGCAGGCCCCGATTGACCAAATCCTGAATATCGTAGCTGGCGGTTCTCTTGGAAATACTCCCACCCAGAATATCCATGAGCTCCTTGCTGGTAATGCTGCCGTTTCTGCCAGCGTATTCCCAGGCCAGCATCTGCCGCCGGTTGAGTTCCATCTCCATCATGCCGGCAGCCGTCTCGCACTCTGAATTCTCTTCCGCAGCGGCGGAGCTCTCCGGATCGGCCGGAAAAAAAGACGTTTCCCCGGAGAAGGCGCTGTCTTCCGAAACGGCATCGATTCCCAGCTGTTCGGCCTGAATGACGTTACCCTCGGCCATGACCGCCGCTGTGATGATCAGATGTTTGAGTTCCCGGATATTTCCCGGCCAGGAATAGGACACCAGCGCCCTGAGAGCGCCGCGGGAGAGCACCAGTCCCGTCTTTCCGGCCATGCGTTCGCCTTCCTGCAGAAAGTGCATGGCCAGCACCGGGACATTCTGACGATGGTGGCGCAGAGCCGGGGTCTGGATGGTGATGACTTTCAGCCGGTAATAAAGATCTTCCCGGAATTTGCCCTCGGCGATCAGCCGCCTGAGCTCCGCATTGGTAGCCGTGATCAGACGCACATCCACGCTGATGTCCCGGTCGCTGCCAAGGGGTTTGATCTTGCGCAGAGAAAGAGCCCGCAGCAGACTCTGCTGCACTTTCAGGGACGCGGACTGAATTTCATCCAGAAACAGCGTGCCTCCGTCAGCTTCCAGGAATGCGCCCTTCCGATCTTCCTTGCCGTCGGTGAATGCGCCTCTGATATGCCCGAACAGAGTGTCCAGAAGAAGGGCTTCATCGAGCTCGCCGCAGTTGATGGAAATGAACGGCTTGACCGCCCGCTGCGAGAGACGGTGCACGGCTTCGGCCGCGAGCTGTTTGCCCGTTCCCGTCTCCCCTTCTATCAGCACGTCCACGTCCACCTGACTGGCCTTGACGATGTCGCGCTTCATCTGCTGCATATGTCTGCCTGTCCCGATGAATTCGGGAAACATATCGTCGATGACGGGAGAGAAACGGTCCTTGTACAGTTCCGCGGGTTCTTTCAGCACCACCGATTCGATTTGCAGGTCCTTCGATCTGATTTCCTCGAACTGGGCCCGGATGGTTCCGATCAGGGCGTTGATGGCATCCTTGATCATCTCCGCCTCGTAACCCGTTTCACGCAGTGTCACAGGCTCCCAGCGTCCCTGGTCGTTCTGGTGTTTGACTGTGAGGGCAAGCTCCAGAAGTCCCTTGGTAGTGCCGCGGGCCACCAGAAAGATCGCCACGGTGAGCGCCAGCACCGAAATGACGCTGATGGCGAGCATGACATCGAGATGCTTGTACCCGGCAAGTTCGATAAGCACGCTTCTGTCTTCAAAGGCCACGCCGCCCACAACGGCAGGATTTTTGTCCGCCCCGGACTTAAAATACACCGGAGCGTAGGCCAGAAAATGTTCCCTGTACGGAGAATCGCTCTGTTCGCCGCCAATGGAGCGTAAAATGCCTTTCTCTCCCTTGGCCGTGCCCTCGACTATCTGCCAATAATTCCGGCTCTGATCCGACGGTCTGAACGCTTCCGGGAAACCCGGCCGGCCCAGGGTTCCCTGGAATGTGGACCGGACATCCAGCGTACGCAGGGGCGCTTCGGCCGCATCCACGGCCTCGGACTGAAAAAGCACCCATCCATGCGCGTCGAAAAAATAGGTGAATCTGGAAAACTTGGGATTGCGGGGAAAAGCGAACACCGGGGACGTATTGGAATCGTGCAGGGACAGAATGTTGCGGACCTTCCTGGCATCCAGGGCGAGATAGACAAAGCCGAGGTCCTCTCCATCCGGCCCGCGGTAAGGCGTCACGAAACGCAGGGATCTTTCAGATATCCGTTCCAGCGGCCTCCCACTGGTAGGAAAAGGCAGCTCCACTTCGCCGAATTCGGAAAACCAGACTTCGCCATCCTTGAGAAGAGAGGCCTGTTTGTAGAGTAAAGCGGGACTGGGGCGAATTTCTCCGATCTTTTCCGGCGAAAGCTCCGTGAGCATCCCATCCCGGCTCACAAAGACGAAGGGTCGATCTCCCTGCCCGGGGATAAAGCCGAATTCCGAAAATTCGAGCCCCTCCAAGGCGTTCAGGGCTTCGAGATATTTTCTCGCGCTGTCCGGCGTCAGTGGATTCCGGGCCGCATACAAAAGACTTGTCCGGCACTGCTCCAGCAACAGTTCCACCATATGCGCCGTGGTGCTGGCATGCTGGCGAGAAGTACGCTCCAGCGCCACCGTGATGAATTCCGAGGACGCCCAGTATGTGGCATATCCCATCAGCGCCAGGACAATGAGGGCTGTGGGGATGAGCGTCATCAAGAGCCTGGTCCGGAGCTTTCTCCGAACGGCGGGTCTCTTTCCCCTCATTTTTTCAACCCACGTCAGTGCTGGCTTTCCCATGCGATTTCTCCACTCAAAAGCGCATCTTTATTTCCTTTTACCCTCCTTGGCATCCTAGAACAAGAAAAAACCGTGCAATTTCCTGCAAAAAACCATTGCCCATGCGCATTGTCTCTAATATCACAATACCGAAAGCCTTGCTCGTGAAATAAATACCAATTTTAAAATCAATTATTCCGGATAATTATTTATCATCAGGCAGCATCACGCAATTCCGATGGTATGGTACTTGTTAGAGTGCAACCGGGTTTTATGCCGGCACAGCACCGGCCGGAGCAGTCTGAAGCTCCGGCCCAACCATCAAGGAGCGACAGACATGGAATCTCTTGTAAAGGATCTTACGGTCCCCATCGCCAAATTTCCCAGGATTTCGGACACGGCCACATTTTCCGGAGCAGTCATGGCTCTGGAAAGGGCTCAGGAGGAATATCTGTCCGGAAAACGCGAACAGCGCATCCTGCTGGTTACGGACAGCGAGAACAAGGTGGTCGGAAAACTCTCTCCGCTTGATGTCGTGCGCGGCCTCGAGCCCGACTACGAGACTCTGGTGGACCAAAATGCCAGCTCCCGTGTGGAGAATTTCGACTATGTCATTCAGCCCATGCGCGACCAGGCCACCCTCTGGTCCAAGCCCCTGGACGACCTGTGTGCGAGAGCCAAGGACATTCAGGTGAAGGATTTTCTGAAGCCGCCCCAACCCCATCAGATCATCGGCCAGGATGAATCCCTGAACATCGCCTTTCACCGGTTCGTCATGTTCAAGCACGATTCGCTTTTCGTCATGGATGGCAAGAAACTCGCCGGAATGCTCCGCTTTTCCGACGTATACCGTGAAATAGGCCGCCGGATCAGGGAAAGCTGCGGCCTGTGATACTTCCCCGTAACCAGCCTCTTCCGTAAGCAAACGCAACGAAAAGGAGAACATTCATGAGTGGACAAGATGTGCGCGACAATTCCCCTGATGAGCTTATCATGCACGAAGAGGAGCCTCAGGGGCCGACCCAGTCTAACAAAGCGATGATTATCAAGCTGCTCGTGGCGCTGGCGCTGGGCATCTTCATCTACGTGCTCCCCAAACCCGACAATCTCCCCATTGAAGGACACAAGCTGGCGGCCATTCTCGTGCCAGTAGTGTTTCTCTGGGTTTCCGAGGCCATTCCCATCGGCATCACCGCCCTTCTGGCCACCGCCCTCATGATCATGTTCAAGGTGACGGACAGCTCCTCCGCATGGGCGCCCTACGCCAACCGAGCCGTCATGTTCGTCATGATGATCATCATGTTCGGCGTGGTCCTGAACGAAGTGGGGCTGGCCAAACGACTGCTTTTCTGGATTCTGCGTTTTGCTGGCACCAACGTGAAGAAACTCAGTTTCTTCATCACCATCAGCAGCACACTTCTGTCCTCCATATTCCATGACGCGACCATCACCATCATCATGCTCTTCGCCATTCTGCCCATCTTTCAGTCCATGGGCATCACCCCGAAGAAGAGCAACAACCTGAGCAAATTTTTCATCATCCTCATCCCCCTCGCCGCGTCGGCGGGCGGCTTCGGCACGCTGCTCGGCGGCGGACGCTGTCCTCTGGCCGTGGACATCACCCAGAAGTACATTCTGGAAACCACGGGCGTCGCCGTGAAAATCGGATTTCTGAAGTACATGCTCATTCAGTTCCCCCTCTGCCTGTTCACATCAGTGGCTACCTGGGCGGTTTGCTATCTGATTTTCCGGCCTTCCGAGAAAGAGCTTCCGGCCTCGGTCAAGATTGAATCCATGCCCAAGATGGGTACCGCCGAACTCGGCGTGACCCTGATATTCATTGCCGCGTTCGTGCTCTGGTTCATGGGCGACCTGACCGGCTGGCACGTCAGCGTGGTGGCCGCCCTGGCCCTGGCCGGATTCTGCGCGCCGGGATGGGTATCCTTCAAGACCATCTGCGACAAGTTCCCCTGGGAATCCTGGATTGTCTTCGGTTCCGGCGTGTCGCTGGGCGCGGCGATGCTCAAGTCCGGTTTGGGGCAGTTTCTGGCTGAATCCCTGCTGCCCATGCTGCAGGGGCACAACGCCTTTGTTACCTATTACGGCATGGGCTTTTTCGGCTCCTTCCTGTCCAGCATGATGAGCAACTCCGCCGCCGTGGCCCTGAGTCTGCCCATCACCCTGCCCATGGCCAACCTGATGAACATGAGCGCAGAAGCCGTGGGCATGCTCTCGCCCATCACCACATCCTTCATCATGCTGGTCATCGGCTGCCCGCCGACAATCATCGCGTACAGCACGGGCTACTTCAGCCAGATAGAATTCTCCAAGGTAGCCATCCCCTGGTGTTTGACGCTTCTGGCCATTGCCGTCACAGGCGTTCTGGTCTACTGGCCGCTGATAGGATTCGGCGGCTGACAACAACTGCTCCCACGGACATGCCCATGTCCGTGGGAAGATGATTTGACTGTAATTTCCATCGGGTTCAAATCGGCCCCGCCGATGAAAATGAAGGAGAAAATATGGAACACCTGCCACGACTGCTTCTGATCGACGACGAGGAGCCTTTTCGCGAGACACTGGCCAAACGGCTCAAGGAAACCGGCTACGAAGTGCTGGATGTCGGCAGCGGCATGGATGCCCTGACGCTTCTGGACAGGGAAAAAATCGATATCGTCATCACGGACATCCAGATGCCCGGCCTGAGCGGCCTGGAAATCCTGTCCGAGATCCGCGCCAAACACATCGGCGTGGAAGTGATCATGCTCACCGGCCACGGAGAAGTCTCCTCCGCCGTGGAAGGCATGCGTCTCGGCGCTTACGACTATCTGATGAAACCCTACGAGTACGAGTATCTGGTGGTGAAAATCCAGGAGGCCTACCGGGTCAAACGGGAGCGCGACCAGCGGCTGAAGAAAGCCGAAGAGCGCTCTCTGCTGGACAAACTGGAATCCTCCTGGAGCCCTGGCCGGCGGATCTGAACGGCATCCCGGCGCGCGGGAGTTACGGGACAAGACCTGTAATGCCGGATGTGCCATTACCTTCCCTCACCTGAATACGTATTTCCGGCGGACGGCCATCTCCTGTCCGCCGGATTTTTTCTTCCAAGCCGCTAAAGCCAGTGTGAAGGCGGTCTCCAGAACAGATACCAGCCGTTGTGCCAGCCCAATTCCGGCCTCCATCCTCCGTCCCCTGCAACTTGGAATTTTGCGGAATTTTGCTTACCCGCACCAAAAGGAATTGAGTCAACACGGCGCGGCAAAATGCCGCCCCGCAAGTACCGGAGGAAATCATGTCCAAAAAAATTCTGGTCACCGGCGGCGCCGGGTATATCGGCTCGCACACCACACTGGCCCTGCTGGAAGCGGGCTATGATGTCGTGGTTTATGACAATCTCTCCACGGGCCGGGCCGAGGCCGTCCTGCCGCCCGCACGGCTGGTGGTGGCCGATTTGGCCGAAACGGACAGGCTGGACGCCCTGATGCGGGACGAAGGCTTCGCGGCCGTCCTGCATTTCGCCGGATCCATCGTGGTTCCGGAGTCCGTGGAGAACCCTCTCAAATACTACGACAACAACACAGGCAACACCACGGAACTGATCCGGCTGACAGTGAAAAACCGAATCCCCCGTTTCATCTTTTCCTCCACGGCGGCGGTTTACGGCATGCCCTCCACCCCGGCCGTGACCGAGGACAGCCCCCTCGACCCCATCAATCCTTACGGCCGCAGCAAACTCATGAGCGAGTGGGTGCTCCAGGACACCGCCGCGGCCCATCCGGAATTCTCCTATATCGCGTTGCGCTATTTCAACGTGGCCGGAGCCGACCCCAAAGGCCGCGTGGGGCAGTGCACACCCAACGCCACACATCTGTTCAAAGTAGCCTCCCAGGCCGCTCTGGCCCGGCGCGAGGCCCTGCATGTTTTCGGCACCGACTACCCTACCCCCGACGGCACCTGCATCCGCGACTATATCCACGTCACGGATCTGGCCCAGGCCCACGTTCTGGCTCTGCGGCATCTGGAGCGGGGCAATCCTTCGGGCGTGTTCAACTGCGGATACGGACGCGGATATTCCGTGCGGGAGATCGTGGCCGCCGTGCAGAAAGCCAGCGGCGTCGATTTCCCGGTCATCGACTCTCCCCGGCGGGCAGGTGATCCTCCGGCGCTGGTGGCCGACTGCTCCCGCATCCGCCAAGCCATGGACTGGACCCCGCTCCACGACGACATCCATGAAATCGCCCTGTCCGCTTACACTTGGGAGCAGCGTCTGTAAGCCGCAAAACAGGAAAACACAGATTTCCGCCCGGCGGATTCCACACGCCCGTCCGTGAGGTCCGCCGGGTGAAAAACGGCCGTATATCTCCCGCGCGCCCATATCCTTCAGTCCAGGCAAAGCCCCGGCGATGACGACCCGGAGGCGGATCCCGCACATCAGACCGGACCTGAGGCGAAACTTGACTTCAGGTTTGGGATATTCCACTGTTCCCAGCCTGTCGGCACGGGCGCTTTCCGCACATGCCGCGCATACCGCAACACACGGGCTCACTCGACGCTCCGGAGGAACTCGGCCTCATGAACGACTACAAAAAAACCCTGAATCTTCCCGACACCACCTTCCCCATGAAGGCCAGCCTGACCCAGAACGAGCCGAAAATTCTGGAAAAATGGCGCGAGACGGACGCATACTCCGCTATGGTTCACGCCAGTGAGAACGGTGAACCCTATACCCTGCACGACGGGCCGCCCTATGCCAACGGGCATATCCATATCGGCCACGCCATGAACAAGATTCTGAAGGACATCATCGTCAAGCACCGCAACATGGCCGGACGCAAGGCCCGGTATGTCCCCGGGTGGGACTGCCACGGCCTGCCCATCGAACTCAAGGTCGAGCAGGAGCTGGGTGGCAAGGATGCTTTCTCTCTGCTGGAAATACGCCGCAAATGCCGGGAATACGCCCTGCGCTATCTGGACATCCAGCGGGAGGAGTTCAAACGTCTGGGCGTCTTCGGCACCTGGGACGATCCGTACATCACCATGACTCCGGCCTACGAAACGGCCACGGCCCGGGAGCTGGCCAATTTCTATGCGACGGGCTCCGTGCAGCGCAACAAGAAGCCCATCTACTGGTGCGGCTCCTGCGAAACGGCCCTGGCCGAAGCCGAAGTGGAATACGACGACCACACCTCGCCGTCCATTTACGTACGTTTTCCCCTGGAGCCGAAAGGACTGTCCGGCGTTTTTCCGCAGGCCGATCCCAGGCGGACGTACATCGTCATCTGGACCACCACGCCGTGGACCATCCCGGACAACATGGCCGTGGCCGTGCACCCGGAGTTCGAGTACGACCTGATCCGCGCAGGCGACGATTTCTACATCCTGGCCAAGGAACTGGCCGCGGGCTGCGCCCAGCGTTTCGGCTGGACCGGATGGAGCGTGGCGGGCACGGCCTCCGGCGCGGCCCTGGAAGGACTTGTGGCCCGCCATCCCTTCTATGACCGCCCCTCTCCAGTGGTCACGGCCGACTATGTGACTCTGGACGCGGGCACGGGCTGCGTGCACACCGCGCCCGGCCACGGCCGCGAAGACTACGAGACGGGCCTGCGCTGCGGACTGGAAATTCTTTCTCCTCTGGATGACCAGGCCCGGTTCCTGCCCGGTGTGGAATTTTTCGGCGGCAAAACAGTGCAGGAGGCCAATCCTCTGGTCGCGGCCAAACTCACGGAAAACGGCCATCTGCTGGCCAGCGAGAAAATCCGGCACTCCTATCCGCATTGCTGGCGCTGCAAGAAGCCGGTCATCTTCCGGGCCACCACGCAGTGGTTCATCACCATGGACAACGGCGCCCTGCGCGAGAAAGCCCTCCACGCCATCGACAACGCTGTGCGCTGGGTACCCGGCTGGGGCCGGGAGCGCATCCACAACATGATCAGATTCCGGCCCGACTGGTGTATTTCCCGGCAGCGCATGTGGGGCGTGCCCATCATCGCCCTGTTGTGCGCGGACTGCGGCGAGGCCTACTTCGACGCGACCTGGGCCCACGGCATCGTGGACCGCTTCGCCACGCACCCGCGCGGAGCCGACTACTGGTTCGAAGCTCCAGTCGAAGAGGTCGCGCCAGCGGGCCTTTCCTGTCCGTCCTGCGGTGGAAAACACTGGACCAAGGAGGATGACATTCTGGACGTATGGTTCGACTCAGGTACGAGCTTCGCCGCCGTGTGTGAAGGCCGTGAGGAATGCACTTTCCCTGCCGACCTGTATCTGGAAGGCACGGACCAGCATCGCGGCTGGTTCCACTCCTCCCTGCTGGCGGCGGTGGGCACCAGAGGCGTGCCGCCTTACAAGGCGGTGCTCACCCACGGCTTCGTTCTGGACGGCCAGGGACGCAAGATGTCCAAATCCATCGGCAACGTGGTCGCCCCGCAGGAGATTATCGAGAAGTACGGAGCGGAGATCCTGCGCCTGTGGGTGGCTTCGGAAAACTATCAGGACGATCTGCGCATCTCCGAGGAAATCCTGGGCCGTCTGGTGGACGCCTACCGCAAGATCCGCAACACCTGCCGCTTCATTCTGGGCAACCTGAACGGTTTCGATCCGGCCCGCACCCTGAACGCTTCGGCCATGTTCCCGCTGGACCGCTACGCCCTGCACATGGTCCGCACCCGGCACCAAGCCATACAGGCGGCCTACGAGAATTTTGAATTTCACAAGGTTTACCACGCCCTGCACAACCTGTGCATCACCGAGCTGAGTTCCTACTATCTGGACATCATCAAGGACCGTCTCTACGCCAGCGGGCCGGACAGCCCGGAGCGCCGCTCGGCCCAGACGGCCCTGTACCGCATTCTGCTCATGCTCCTGGCCGACATGGCCCCAATCCTGAGTTTCACGGCCGAGGAAATCTTCCAGCATCTGCCCCAGCCGCTGCGGCCGTCCGGCAGCACGATATTCGCCATGCGCCTTCCGGAAATGGACGAAGCCCTTCTGAATGCCAAAGAGGCGGAAGCTTTCGAGCTGCTTTTCGCCGTGCGCGGCGAAGTGACCAAAGCCATTGAACCTCTGCGCCAGTCCAAGGCGCTCGGCCATTCGCTGGATGCGCGGGTTACGCTGTTCGCCTCGGAAGGCATCCGGGAGCGTCTGGCGGGACTGGAACCGAACCTGCGGGATGTCTTCATCGTCAGTCAGGTCCTTGTTTCAGCGGACCCGGCTCCGGCCGGAGCCGTGCGGACGGAAATCCCGGGGCTGGCCGTAAGCGTGGAAAAAGCTCATGGTGAAAAATGCGCCCGGTGCTGGATTTACGACGAAAATCTGGGAACGGATCCCGATCATCCCCAGACCTGCCCCCGCTGCACGCGAGTGCTGAAGGAATGCCATGCCTAGAACCGCGCCGGCCAGTCCGGACATGGGCCGCCGCTACCGGATCATCATCCTGTCCGGTCTGGCCGTGCTGCTTCTGGACCAGCTGACCAAAATCTGGGTCCAGCGGTCCATACCGGTCTGGGAAAAGGGCTTCACCGTCATCCCCGGTTTCTTCGACATCGTACACATTCTGAACCGCGGCGCGGCCTTCGGTTTTCTGAACCGCCACGATATCGACTGGCAGCGCCCCTTTTTCATCGTGATCTCGGTTCTGGCCCTCGGGCTCATCGCCGCCCTGGCCCGCAGCAAGGAGGACGACGGCCCCTTTTTCGCGTACGGTCTGGGCCTCATCCTGGGCGGCGCTGTGGGTAACCTGATAGACCGCGTCCGCCTGGGCGTGGTGGTGGATTTCCTGGATTTCTACATCGGCGCCTGGCACTGGCCCGCCTTCAATGTGGCGGACATGGGTATCTGTCTGGGCGCGGCCGGGCTTCTCGTCTCCTTTTACCAGCGCAGAGGGCGGCATGTTCCCGACCATCTTTGAGCTTGCGCCCTTCACCCTGTTCGGCCTGGAGATCGGCCCCTTCGCCCTGCACGCCTACGGGCTGTTCGTGGCCATGGGCTTTCTGCTGGGCATCAGCTGGTCCATGCGCGAGGCCAGAGAAGCGGGACTCGACCCGGACCTGCTCTCGGATCTTGGATTCTACATCATTCTGGGAGCCATTCTCGGAGCCCGCATTCTCTATGTGCTGATCAACCCGGCCTACTTCTGGGACAACCCGCTGGAAGTCTTCATGTTCTGGAAAGGAGGGCTGGTCTTTTCCGGCGGCGCCATCCTGGCCGCGTCCCTGGCCCTGTGGTTTCTGAAAAAGAGGCGGCAGGACATCTGGCGCTGGATGGACGTGCTGGCGCCGGGCATAGGTCTTGGCGAAGCCATCGGGCGCATCGGATGCATGGCCGCCGGATGCTGCTATGGCGCGTCCTGCGACCTGCCCTGGGCCGTGACCTTTTCCAATCCGGAATCTCTGGCCCCGCTGTTCACGCCCCTGCATCCGACCCAGTTCTACCACAGTCTGGCCGGTCTGTGCTGCTTCGTCATCCTCATGGCTCTAAAACCCCATATCCGGCGGACCGGCGGCCTGATGGCCATTTTTCTCGTCTTCTTCGGGGCATTCCGCTTTCTGATCGAGCTTTTCCGGGCCGACTATCGCGGCGGAACCGGAGTTCTGAGCGTCACCCAGATCATCGCGCTGGGCGCCGTGGGACTGGGCCTTTTTCTCTTCCACCACAGGAGAAGCCATGTTCGCTGAGATTCCGCCCGACAAGCTGGCCTACGCCCTGCCCCTGCTTATTCTGCCCATTCTGCCCAACCTGTGGGGCATCGTGCACGTGTACCGCCGCGAGTTCCCCACCCCCGAGGAAAGGGCGGCATGGCTGGTGACGCTCATTGTCTTGCCGGTGATCGGGGGGCTGATGTACATGCTCCTCGGCGCACGGCGCGCCATGAAAAAAACCTGAGCCCGCTCCGGGCCGTACAATCGAGGTCTTTCATGAAAATTCACTCCCTCCGTAAAAAAATTCTCCTCGCCGGAACCCTCGCCGCCATGGGCATGCTGTCCGCATGTGCGAGCACGTCGGATGTCAACCAGTTACGCAGCCAGATGTATTATCAGGAACAGGAACGGGCCAAGCAGCAGGAACGCGTCACCCAATTGGAAGCCGGCCTGGCCCAGACGCAGCCTGCCCAGGCCAACAGCTGGGCCGAAATCAACGCCCTGCGCTCCGAAGTGGCCTCCATTTCGGGCCAGATGGACGACCTTCGCCGCACCCAAACCTCGCAGAGCGGCATGACGCTCGATACCCTGAACGCCAGAATGCAGGACCTCGATCGCAAAATCATGTTCATGGCCTCGCAACTGGGCGTGGTTTTCGACGAATTTCCGCAATCGACGGGCGCGCCCGCTTCCTCCCAGACTTCACCCTCACGGACCGAACCCGCTCCTTCCGCCCCCTCTTCCGGCGCGTCGGCCCCCATGTCTCCGGAGGAACCCGAGATCGCCCAGCGGGAACTGTACCAGAAGGCCCTGGAGCAGTTCTACGCCACCAACTACAAACAGGCGCAGGCCATGTGGGCCGAGTTCGTCAAAGGCTTCCCCAAAGACTCGCTGGTCCCCAACGCCCTGTTCTGGCAGGGAGAATGCTTCTTCCAGATGCAGGACTACGCCAACGCGGTACTGACCTACCAGAAGGTCATCGAAAGTCACAGCAAGTCGAGCAAATACAAGGCTGCAATGCTCAAGCAGGGAATCGCCTTCTACAAGCTGAAAAAGGAACAGGCCGGAAAGCTGGTGCTGCAGGATCTGGTCAAGAAATATCCGGATTCTGCCGAAGGCAAACGCGCCCAGGCCTACCTGAAGGGGGGCGGCAACTAGTCTCCGGGCGGCCGCGCGAAGACACCGCCACATGATGAAAAAAATATGAGCATTGCCGACCGCGGCTTCGCCCGCATCGACGCCGCCCTCAAGGGCCATTTGCGGATCCTGCCCGGAGGCCGCCTCACGCCCCTGTTTTCCGCCGCCCCGGAACCGGAGCCTTTCAGTTCCATCCGCTCCCAGCTCCCCGACGGCGTGGGCCCGTTTCTGGAGCGGATGGACGAGAAGCTGAACACCATCCTGACCCTGCTCAACCAGCAAACCCTGCACGAGGATTTTCCCGTTCAGACGCTGATCTGCGACATCAGTGGAGCCGGACTGCGTTTCAGCGCGCCCCGGTCCTTTGAACTGGGTACGGCGGTGGAGATGGTGGTGGAACTCGGTTTCCAGCCGAAAGTTCTGGCCGGGACCATCGGCGTGCTCATTCGGCGCGATATCTGCGACGATCAGGAACTGTGGGCCATGAAATTCGAGGAAATACGGGCCTGTGAGCGGGAAAAAATCATTTCCTTCGTCACGGCCCGGCAGCGGGAACAGCTTCGGGACAGACGTTCCGCACCAGCCCCGCACGGAGATCAGAAATGAAAGATCAGATCAGCCAGAATCTTCTGGATACAATCATCGCCAGAACCGAGACCACTATCCGCGAAATCGTTTCGACGGAACTGACCAGGGAGATCACCCGGGCCCTGACCGCCACCCAGTTCTACCGGGCCATCAGTTCCGACCTGCAGGACGGCCTGAAAACCATTTATCACGAGATCACCACCGCCACAGCCAGCGGCCAGCCGTCCTCAGGCGGGCCATCCGCGGAGGTCATGATCTCCGAAGCCTCGGCCCAGTTGAACGAGATACTGAACACCACGGAAAAGGCCACGGAAACCATCATGACCCTGGTGGAAAAGCATCTGGACCAGAACGAGCGGACCGCAGCCCTGCTGAACTCCCTGCCCGCCGGGGAGCATGGCGAAACGGTTGCGGAACTCAAGGCAGCCTCCTCGAAGCTGGGCGCGGATCTGATGGAAGTCATGACCGCTCTCAGCTTCCAGGATCTGACGGGACAGCGCATCAAACGCATCGTCAACGCCCTGCAACAGATCGAGAGGGTCGTGTTCGATCTGTACATGACCACCGGCCTGTCCATGAAGGCCATGGAGGAACATCCGGAAAAAGACGCCGAGGAAATCCTCCAGACCTCCCGTGAACGGGCTTCCAAGCTCAAAGGTCCCCAGTCCGATACCTCCCAGGCCGATGTGGACGACCTGTTAAGCCAGCTCGGCATCTGAGAGGCTTTTCACCGCAGTTTCAGGAAAAGAACATGCCTCAGCTCACGGACATAAGCCTTCACGCCCTGACCAGAATCATGGGCGCTCTGGACCGGCTCTACTTGCAGGAGCCCGATATATACGAGGACTTCGTGCGGGAGATCTGCGCGGAATTCACCCTGGCCCGCGAGTATATGCTGGTCATTCAGGAGATGGCCGCCCAGAATGCCGACCGGCAGGCCATGGCCCAGGCCGATCTGACCCTCAGGCATCTGCTGGCCCTGTGGGTGTTGACCAACGACCTGACCGTCCCCCTGGCCGGAGCGGATCAGATCCGGCAGTGATGCGGCGATTCTCACTGGGTAAAAAAACCGCCGCTTAGCAATGCATGTGTCGGTTTCAATGTCCCCCAATCTTCGATATTTTCAGTCTCAATACTGGCCGGGCATAATACTTTCCCCAAGAAACATCGCCCATCTCACGAATCTTCCGTATCGTCCTTCTTCCCGCCCGCCAGTGGATGGCAGGCGTCATACACACGCATGATCTGGGCCAGATCCAGATGCGTGTAGCGCTGGGTGGTGGAAATACGGGAATGCCCGAGCAGTTCCTGCACGCTGCGCAGGTCCGCGCCGGCCTGAAGCATGTGCGAGGCAAAGGAATGGCGCAGGGTGTGCGGACTGACTCCCGGCGGCAACCCGCAACGGAGGGCGGCGGCCTTGACGATGTGCGCCGTCTGGCTCCGGGTGAGGCGTCCGCCGCGTTTACCCAGAAACACGGCCTGCTCGCGGGGCGCGGGAGAAAAAGCCTGACGCTGTTCCAGATACCGGCGCAGCCGCTCCACGGCAGGGCCGGTCAGCGGGGCCATGCGCTCCTTTCCGCCCTTGCCCAGTACCCGGACTACGCCTCCATCCAGATCCACGTGCTGAAAATCCAGACCCAGAGCCTCGCTGACGCGCAGTCCCGAGCCGTACAGCACTTCCAACAGGGCCGCGTCGCGCAGCCCGGCGGGATCGGGCGTCATGTCCGCGGTCATGAGCCGCAAAGCCTGATCCACGTTCAGCACGCGCGGATGTGTTTTGGGTTGCTTGGGGTTGCTCAGAGTGGCGCAAGGGTCTTCCGCCGCCAGCTTCTTTTTGCGCAGAAAGCGGTACAGTGCCCGCACGGCCGACAATTTGCGGCACACGCTGGACTTGGCCAGCCCGCGCCGGTGCAGATCCGCCAGATAGGCGGTGACGTCGGCCCGGTTCACTTCGGCGGGATCGTGCAGCCCCTTGTTCCGGCGGGCCAGAAACAGGTGCAGTCCCTCCAGATCACGTTCATAGGCCGCCGCCGTGGCGGGCGAGTATCCGCGCTGGGAATCCAGATACAAAAGAAACAGGGTGACGGCCTCAGGAGCCGGTCCGCTGGTCCAGGACATAGCAGCTTCTGGGGTTTTTCTTGGCGTATTTCTTCAGATTCATGGCGATCTGCGAGGCTTCGCCGAAATGCTTCAAGCGGCCGCCGCGATTGAAGACCACGCCGATGGAAACGGACATGATCGGGAAAACCTGCTGATTTCCCTGACGGTCAATGGAATGGATGGCGCCACGGGCCCGGTCCTCTTCGTCGTAGAAATGAGGCACGATGGAGTCGAAATTTTCCAGTACCTGTCGGCAGGCGCTCTCGGCCTTGTCCGGCGGCACGATGAACACGAAATCGTCCCCGCCCACATGACCTACGAACGTGTTGGCCCCCATGAAGGCACGGATGGAATTGACGATGACCCGCGCGGTCATGAGCAGTACCTCATCCCCGCGGGAAAAGCCGTATTTGTCGTTGAAGGACTTGAAGTGGTCCAGATCGACATAGGCCAGGGCGAAATCCTCCCGGCGGTCAATGAGATCCTGAATCTTGTGAATGATGGACGTGTTGCCGGGCAGCCTGGTCAGGGGACTGGCGTCCAGCTCGCGGGTGGCCCGGTAATAGGCCAGCACCAGACGGCTGCGCGTGATCGCCGGGGTCAGCGGCTTGACCAGAAAATCGTCGATTTCCAGGACGTCGAAGGCCTGTTCCCGCAGGGAGTCCTCGCCATCCAGGCATAAGATGACGGGCAATTGCCGGTAGACGTTCTCGCCCTTGATGAGCCGGACCAGATCCGTACCCTTCAGATCCGGCAGGCGCTCGTCCACCACCAGCAGATCGGGCGGGCTGGTGAAAAGAAATTCCAAAGCCTGCGTCCCGCGCCCGAAAGTGGTCCAGCGCACCTCGTCCCCGGACCACAGGGAACGCAGGTCCTGTTCGAGGGAAGGATCAGCCGTGACCAGGAAAAGATGTTTGCCGGATTTCATACGTGCGATACGGATAAAGCCGCGCCCGACGGCGGCCCTGTCAGAGATGCCTACACCAGATCCACAAAATCCCGCTCCAGTCCGTCCATGATCCTGTGCAGCAGATCCTGATCGATTGCCAGTGCCTCCAGCACCCCCTCGTCCAGCTGGCTGACTTGGTCGTCACCGCCGTTGCCGACTCCGAACAGCCGGGCCAGAAAATTCCCCACATGCACCACCTGCGGCACTTTGGGATACAGCGTGGCGGACAGAGGCCGGTGGTGGTACGACAGCCCCTCCTTCAGGCTGGGCGGGAGGTTCCAGTAGGAGCAGAGCCACAGGTTGATGCGGTCGTGGGCGAAACCCAGCACCTCGCTCTCGGCCTGACGGTAGGAAATGTCCCGCTCCTGAACCAGGGCGGCAATGGCTTCGCGGCTTTCCGGCAACTGCACGGCGGCCACGACCTTGCCGATATCGTGCAGCAGACCGGCCACGGCGTACTCTTCCGGATCCTTGCAGCCGATGGCCCGGGCCACGGCGGAACTGGCCAGGGCGCAGCCCAGACTGTGCTCCCACAGGCCGCGCATGTGCTCGTTCATGACATCGAAGACGGAAGTGGAGATGATGATGCCCTTGATGACGTTGAAACCGAGCAGCACCAGGGCGTGCTGGATGGAGCCGATACGTCCGGGAAAACCGTAGACGGGTGAATTGACCATCTTCAGCACCTTGGCCGAAAGCACCTGGTCCTTGGCGATGACCTTGCTGATCTGATCCGTGGAGGAGTCGGGATTTTCCACCAGCGCCGAGACTTCGGTCAGTACGCCGGGCAGGGTCGGCAGATCCTTCACCGCCAGAATCTGCCCCTTCTGTTTTGTGCGCAGATCCTCGTCCATCACCGCTCCTCTTCGTCCGACGGCCGGACGGCGGCCAGAGCGCACCTCTGCGCATGATACTCCATAATCATGTGCTTTACCCGCTGCATGTATTTGTCCTGCGTGAAGCCGCGAAACTGATGATCCAGGCGTTCCCGCTTCCTGGCCAGTGCCTTGGCTCCGTCTCCGCCCGCGTCCAGAGGGTCTCCCTCCACCACGACCTGCTCCACATCCATGTTACCGAGCCGGGAAATGAGCGCCTCCGTCAGCGCCGTCCCCGCAGCGATGAGCACCATACCGTTCTCGCGGGTCACCGGTTTGGCCAGCACCATATCCGGCCGGGCCAGTTGCAGAGGTATTTTTTGCATGGAAGTCTCCAGATTCCCGAAGTCAGCCGCAGACAGAATAATACATCCCCGGCAGTTGTTTCACAAGGCCCTGCAACTCCATGAAGAGCAGCGCGGCGCTCACTTTCTCCGCGGACCAGCCCGACAGCCGGACCAGTTCGTCGATGTGCAGCGGACCGGCGGAGAGATGGCCGTGCAGTTCGGCGTGCTCGGGATCTTCCGGCGTGCACGGCGCGGCTTCCGGCGGGGCCGGGAGCTTTGCCGGGACAAAGGCCTCGGCGGCCAGACGCGGCCCGAGTTCGTACAGAATGTCTTCCGCGCTCTGCACGAGACAAGCTCCTTCCCGGATCAGCCGGTGGCAGCCCTGATAGGTTTTCAGATTGGCTGGCCCCGGCAGAGCGAATACCTCCCGATTCTGCCGCAGGGCCAGTCCGGCCGTGACCAGGCTGCCGCTGCCAAGGGCTCCTTCCACCACCAGTACGCCCAGAGACAGTCCGCTTACGATGCGGTTGCGATGCGGGAAATTGGGACCTTCCGGTCTGGTGCCCGGCGAAAATTCGCTGACCAGAAGCCCCCTTTCTGCTATGGTCTCCCGCAGCCGGACATTGGAGGCAGGGTAGACCAGGTCGATGCCCGTACCCAGAACGGCGATGGTCGACCCCGGCCCTTCCAGGGCTCCTGCGTGAGCGGCCGCATCGATACCCTGGGCCATGCCCGAAACAACGCAGATGCCCGCCCGTCCGAGATCCCGGGCGATGGTTCCGGCCATGCCCAGGCCGTAGTTGGAAGCCTGCCGGGAACCCACCACGGCCACGCAGGGCCGGGCAAGCAGACTCACATCACCCAGGCAGTACAGACACAGTGGCGGATCGGAAATCTGGCGCAGGCATTCGGGGTAATCCTCCCAGAATACGATCTTGCAGCCGGTGGCCCGAACTGCCCGCTCTTCGCTTTCGGCTCTGGTCCGCCATGTGCCGCTCTGAAATTCGGCCTGGACTCTGGCCGGGGCCAGACCACGGGTGTTCCAAGTTCTGCAGTGCAACACCGCCTCGGCGGCGGAGCCCCATTCCACGAGCAGCCGCTTCCAGGTCCGCGCTCCAAGCCCCTTGGTATGCCGCAAGGCCAGACAGGCCTTCAGTTCATCCATGCCGAACCCTCCGGCCGGATTCACACACCTTTTCCCCCGGCCGGGGAGACATTCTCCGCGCATTCGAAGCAACGGGGATTTTCGAGAGAAAACACGTCATCAGGCAGGAAAGACATAAAGACGGCCTCAATACGGACGGAACATGGCAATCCGCGACCGCGAAAAGTGTCCGCACATCTTCGGCCATTCCGGTGATGGAGATGGTTCCGGCGGGTAATCGGCCTGACGGCGTTGCATTCATCATTTCTTCTGACTGGCCGGTTGAAACGACCGTTTCCGGCGGCATAGGAGAGATCATCCCGGTTTTCAAGTTTCCCCGCGCCTTGCCTCCGGTCCGCTTTTGAGGCAGAACTCACCGCATTCCAACGCCTGTGAACCGCCGCCGGGTCTGCACGGCCAAAAGGCGCAACCGGCATACAGATCTTTCGAGGCTCCCATGATGCTCGATCTTCCCGTTTGGGCCTTTGCCCCGCTTTCTCCCATCCCGTTGCTGGCGGCCCTGTTCTGGAGCGCGCCGCTCATGGCTCTGGTCAGTGAGCTGATTAGCGCAGCCGGCGGCAAGCCATTCCCGGCCCGCGCAGCCAGACAGCTGTCCCGCCTTGGTCTGTGGGCGCACGGAGCCGTCTGGATGCTGGTCGCCGCAGCGGGGCTGGTTTTCTATCCGGTACTCGAACAGTCGGAATTTGTGCGCGCCCACCGGCTCTTTCTCATCCTGACCGCGCTGATTCCCTTTCTCTCCACGATAGTGCTGCTGATATACGATCTGACCTGGAAAAAAGCCCGGGACCGGCGGGGGCTGCACATCTTTCTGGGCTGTCTGGGCAATCTGGGCCTCAAATACGGCTACTGGTCCCTTGTGGTGGCGGCCCTTGTTTTTTTCCGGGATATTCCCCTGACCAGCCCCGCCTTTCTGCCGCCAATCCGGTCGGCCTGGTGGCCACTGGTCTCACTGTGGCCGGTCATGAGCCTGTCCGTGGCCGCCGGGATGGGTCTTTTCTATCTGATGCTGCGCCGGAACAAAGATGACTGGGGGCGGGATTACTACCGCTTCGCGGTTCCGTTTCTGGGAAAATGGCAGATCTTTTCCGGACTGGGGGCTATCGGCGTGATGCTCTGGCTGTTCTTCAGTCTGCGAGGGGTGGTAAATCTTTTCCTGCCCCTGATCTTTCATGCGAGTGTGGGAGCGGCGGCCTGTCTCGGGATATCCATGCTGCTTTCCCTGTGTCTGTGCATGAGTGCGCACCCCATGCGTCTCAAGGGCTGCATGCTGGCCATATGCGTGTTTCTGTTCCTGCATTGCGGGCTGATGCTGGCCGCCGTCATCGAAGCCCTGAACCGCTACGCGCCGGGCTGGGACGTACCCACCTTCATGCCCTGGCTGCTGCGTCTGATATACTGAGAACGAGGCTTCAGTCCGCTTTCTCCAGCTGGCGGCGATGATTTTTCCACAGGTTCCACAGGGTGCCCTTGGACCACTGTCCTTCTCCCGATAGGGTAGGCACCCGTTCCTCCCGAAAAATATGGCAGATGCGGGCAAAAGACAGACCTCTGGAGCGCATGTCCCGGACGCGTTCCAAAATCTGCCGCTTCAGTGGGGTGAGAGGCCGGGGACGGGCATGCTCCGGGGCTTCGCCCGCGCCGGAAGCCAGAAGTTCCTCCAGTCTGGATATGGCCAGAACCAGAGCATCCAGCCGTTCCTCCTGCCTGGCCAGCGTATCCCTCATCGCCGCCACGTCTTCGGCAAGCCGGGCCACAACACGCTGCTCCCGCTCCGAAAAACGGGACAAGGCTTCATCCCGGATGTTCCGCTTGCGCTCGGCGTCGCTGCGCCAGGTCATGGGTCTAGAACTTCCCGGCCACGCGCACTCCGCCGATGCTTTTCCTCAGATGGCGCAGCATAAGCACGTTGACCATTTCGGCTTCAGTCATGTTGTCCAGATACTCCCCGGATTGCAGCAGTTTTTTGAAAGGAGCGGACTTGACGGCGGAGTCTCCGGACTGACCAAGGGCCCGCAGGTGCGGCTCGATCATGCCGCGCAGCTTTTCCGGACCATCGGCACGCAGCGACCGGTACAGGCCGGTCAGTTCCTCGGCCGAGGGCAGCCCTCCGGCTTCCAGCACCAGAGTGAAATCTCCGGCAAACCGCTTGATGCCGTTTACGATATGGGCGGGCTTGACCATATTCATCCCCGCCCAGCCCGCGTTCAGCCACTTGAAGGTCCCCGCCCGGATCACGCCCCGCTCCGTATCGGACACCAGCACCAGCGCTGAGTGCGCGCTGTACATGTAGGAATCGACCCAGCCCAGCCCGGTCTTGTTCAGTCCTTTCTCGCCGGAATAGAGATAATTCCAGTCCGCGTCGCGGCCGACCACGCATCCCTTGTGTCCCACCTCCGAGGGCTCGGCCTGCACGGAAACGGAAACGAGCACCGGGCCCGACGGACCGGGAAAAACGGCCACCGCCACATCCTGCATGTATTGGTAATAACCGCCCGTGTGGGCGTCGGGGGTAATGGTCACCCGTTCGGAGCCCCGTGCTACGAACTCCTCCCCCGCATCCAGCGCCCGATGGAGGCGGCGCAGTTCATCAGCGGTTTCGGGTGTTGTCAGCGTCTGCTCCATAACGGACGAAGGCATGACCACATAGCCCGGAATATCCGGATTGTAGGCATATTGCGCCACCTTCCCCAGCCCGCCCTTCAGCTCGAAGGAGTGGAACGCCCCCGTGGCCTTGTTCCGGTTTTCCATGGTCATGCTCGACCCGGAGGCGGCGGAACGCACGAAATTGACGAGAACTGAGAGTTTCTCCGGGTCCAGCTTTTCCCGGCCGGCCGGGATGGTCAACGCGTATTCGAGGGCCGGGTACAGGTTCTTGGGCACGGCCTGCATGGCCGGGACGGAAACAGAAGACGCCAGCAGCAAGGTGACGGTGAATACCAAAAGACGGATGAGCATGATTTTTCCAGATGATAAATGTTTCCCGTTTCCGGACAAAGCGGCTGCAGCCGCAGCGGCCTCGTCCGTGCGCCCGGTTCTTGGCACAGTGCGGGACCGGATTCAAGAGCGGAAAAGGCATCCCGTGCCCGCTTCTGGACGAACACGCGGCTGTAACGTAGACAGAATCGAAGACTGAGGATCGCCGGGTTGGAACAGAATGCCGCCGCGCAAATATCCTCCGGATTTCATGCCGGGGTTTGCAATTTATCGAAAGAATGACAAAAAGACCCGCGTGCTCAAAATCGTCATCGCCGCCGTTTCAGGTAAAGCGGGAAGGTAACCGCACAATCCGGACATGAACACATCCCTGACCATTCACCAGACCTCGCCATCGCTGTCCATGAGCCTCGGCGGCACGCTGGACCTGCATACCACCCCGGACATCCTGCACCGTCTGGAAGGGCTCGGCCGGTCCCGGAGCGGAGAAATCCGCGTGGACCTGAGCCAGGTGGAACGCATGGACGACTGCGGCGCTCTGATCATCGTCCATCTGCAAAACATGGCCACGGCCCGGAACTGCGCCCTGCATCTGGACAACATGCCCGGACACGTCCGGGACCTGCTGAAATTTCTGCGTCTGGACACGGAGCAGCCCGCTCCCGCCCCGCGACGCTCAGGCGCAGGGCTGCTCGCCCGCTTCGGCGCCAAGACCCTGGAGATGGTGGACCAGATTTCCACACACACTCTCTTCGTGGGCGACCTGACCCTGACCCTGCTCTCCCTTGTGCGCCACCCCGGGTGTCTGCGTCTGGGCGATCTGGTCAGCTACATGCAGCGCGTGGGCGTGGACGCCCTGCCCATCGTGGCCCTGATCAGCTTCCTGATGGGCCTCATCATGGCCTTCATGTCCGCCGTGCAGTTGCAGCAGTTCGGAGCCAACATCTATGTGGCCTCGCTGGTGGCCCTGGCCATGGTCAGGGAGCTCGGCCCCATCATGACCGCCATCATCGTGGCCGGACGTTCGGGATCGGCCTTCGCCGCCGAAATCGGCACCATGAAGGTGTCCGAGGAGGTGGACGCGCTGATCACCATGGGCTTCAGGCCGACCATGTTTCTGGTGGCTCCCAAGGTCATCGCCTCGGTGCTGGTCGTGCCGCTGCTGGCCATGTATTCCAACCTGTTCGCCATCGCCGGGGGCTGCTCATCGGCGTCACGGCTCTGGACCTGACGCCCAGCGCCTACATGATCCAGACCATGAATACGCTGAAAATTTTCGACATCGGCTGGGGATTCTTCAAAAGCGCCGTCTTCGCCCTGCTCATCGCCTCCGTGGGCTGTTTCAAGGGCTACCAGGTGCGCGGCGGTGCGGCCAGCGTGGGCAAGGCCACCACATCTTCCGTGGTCACGGGGATTTTTCTGGTGGTTCTGGTGGACTCCATTCTGGCCGTCATCCTGAGGTACTGGCGGCCATGAAGGACGTCATCACCGTGCGCGGCCTGACCATGGGCTTCGGAGGCCGGACCATCATGGAAAACCTGGACTTCGATGTCCGGGCCGGAGAGGTCTTCGTCATTCTGGGGGGCAGCGGATCGGGCAAGTCCACCCTGCTCAAGCACCTGATCGGCCTGTACAAGCCGCTGGCCGGGCGGATATCCATTGCGGGCATCCCGCTTGATCCCGACAACACGGACAGCTACAGGCGCATTCTGGACCGCATCGGCGTCATGTATCAGGGCGGCGCACTCTTTTCGTCCATGACGCTGGGGGAAAACGTGGCTCTGCCCCTGACCGAGTACACCGCCCTCAAACCGGACGCCATCGACCGGCTGGTCCGCCTCAAGCTGCGCCAAGTGGGGCTTGAGGGCTTCGAGCACCACCTGCCCGAGGAGCTGTCCGGCGGCATGAAAAAACGCGGCGCCATCGCCCGGGCCCTGGCCCTGAACCCGGAAATCATTTTTCTGGACGAACCGTCGGCCGGGCTCGATCCCATCAGCTCCGCCGATCTGGACGTCCTCATCCTGCGCCTGAACCGGACCCTCGGCACCACCTTCGTGGTGGTCACCCACGAGCTTCCGTCCATCTTTACCATCGCCGACCGGGTCATCGTGCTGGACAAACCCAGCAAATCCATCATCGCCGACGGCGATCCGCGCCAGTTGCGCGACAACAGCCCGCACGCCTTTGTGCGGCAGTTCTTCAACCGACAGCCGGAAATGGAGACATAATGGCTTCCGCCCGCATCAATTTCACCGTGGGGCTGTTCATGACGGCTGGCCTGGCCCTGGCCACCGTGGTCATCATCTGGCTGGGCATGAGCTCTTTCATGCACCAGGGTGAGATCTTCGTGACCTATTTCGACGAATCCGTGCAGGGCCTGGGCGTGGACTCCCCGGTCAAGTACCGGGGCGTGCCCGTGGGCCGGGTCAAGAACATCCGCATCGCTCCGGACTATCATCTCATCGAGGTGGTCATCACCATCGATGACGAACACACCGGAGATGACAGCCGTTTCGCGGGCAGCGAGGCATCCCTGGCCAGCGCGGGCATCACCGGGATCATGTTCGTGGAAATCGACAAACGCCGGCCCGGCGCGCCGGATCTGTCCCCCACCCTGAGCTTCAAACCCGAATATCCGGTCATCGCTTCCCGGCCGTCGGACATCAAAAAATTCTTCCGGGAAATCGATGACATCGCCATGAAAATCCAGTCCATTGACTTCAAAGGCATTTCGGATCAGGTCATCGCCGCGGTGGAGACGTTCAACTCCACCTTGGCCGATGCCCGGATAGGAGCCATTTCCTCGGATATCCGGACTCTGCTGGCCAGCATCAACGCCGCCGCCAATCCCAAACGCATGGAAACCATGGCCCGCAACATGGAAGGGACCATCCTCGCCTCCCGCCGGTTCATGGAGCAGGCCACCGACGACCTGCGGCGCATGGAAGACATTCTCGGACAATTCCAGAACATTCTCGCGGACAGCGGCCCGCATATGAACGCCACCATGTCTTCCCTCGCTTCCGCGGCGGCCAAGGCCGACGGCTTCGTGACCCAGGGGCAGATGACCATGCTGCAGATGCAGGCCACCATCAAAAACTTGCAGGAACGCCTGACCATCACCGCCGAAAACCTGGAAAACACGTCCGCCGGGCTGAATGCCGTCATCAATGACATTCAGGACCAGCCATCGAGGATCATCTTCTCGAAACCCCGAAAGCCCCGTCCAGTGGAAGAATAGGAGCCAGCCGTGCGCCGCGTCATTTTCCCGATCCTGATTCTGGCCCTGCTGTCCGGGTGCGCAGCACACACATCCGCGCCGGACACCCGCTATTACACCCTGGAGTATGCACCGCCCGAAACTTCCGGGCAGCCGGTGCGGGCGGTTGTGGCACTGAGCCATTTCGGGGTGGCCCCTGAATTCAACACGCCCAAACTGATCTACCGCGATCTGGCCTTCGGCCGCCAGGACTATCCCTATCATCAATGGCGGGCCGCGCCGCAGACACTGATCATGGACTATCTGCGCCGGGATCTGCGCCAGAGCGGCCTCTTTCTGGCCGTGGTCGGGCCGGGTTCATCCCTGCCTCCCACGCACCAGCTCGAGGGTCTGCTGGAGGAATGGATGGAAGTGGACACAGACCGGCACTGGCTGGCCAGCGCGGCCCTGACCGTCACCCTGCTGGATGCGCGGGCCGGCGACACCACGGGCATGGTCCTGTTCCAGAAAACCTACCGGGAATCCGAACCGTGCGCGCGGAAAAATCCGGCCTCCGTGGCCGAAGCCATGAGCCGGGCCGTACAGAAGATGTCCGGCCGGATCATCATCGATGTGCATGCGGCCATTGCGGACAGAAAGCCCGGAGGAAAACCATGACCGCCTCTCCCGCCTGGACTCAGGCCACACCGGGCGATCTGCCCGTGGTGCTTTCGCTCATGCGTGCCTTCTACGCCGAGGAACGGCTGGACTATGACGATGCCCGATCCTCAAAAGCCCTGCACGAACTTCTGGCCGAGCCGGAACTGGGAGCCGTTTTTCTGCTGCGGCGCGAAGCAGAAGCGCAGGGCTACCTCATGCTGACCTTCGGCTTCAGTCCCGAGTTCGGCGGACGATTCGCTCTGCTGGACGAACTCTATCTCGCCCCGGATGTCCGGGGGCAAGGCCAGGGCAAAGCCGCCCTGGCCCACGCCGAAGCATGGGCATCGGCCCAGGGCGCGCGGACCACCCGCCTTGAAGTCACCCGGCATAATGCGAAGGCCTTGTCCATCTATCTGAAATACGGATACCGGGACGACGGGCGGCGCATTCTGACCAAATGGGCCGGTTAATGCCGCACCCGCGAAAGTGTGTGGCAGCCGAAGGTAAATTCCGGCCCCGCCAAAAAATTTGAGAAGGTTCTCCCTGCCGGATTTTCACTTTGCCGCCGTACGCAACGGCTTTTCCCGACAAGAGAGGCGACCCGTGACAATACCGACCGTTCGCATGCACCTGTGGCTGGAACTGGGGGAAAGCGTCTATTTCGGCATGGGCCGGGCCATGCTTCTCGACAGAATCGAGGAATACGGCTCCTTGCGCAAGGCGGCGGAGTCTCTCGGCATGTCCTACCGGGCCGCATGGGGAAAGCTCCGGAGCACGGAGGAAGTTCTGGGAGAGGCCCTGGTGGAAACCGTGGGCACCAAACGCGGCGGATACCGCCTGACCCCGGCGGGCCGCCGGATCCGGGACAATTTCATCGCCTGGTTCAAGGCCGTGGAAGAGGCCGCTCTCATCCAGGCCAGACATATTTTCGGCAAGGACGTACAAAGCTACGCGGAAAGAGAAATGTCGGAGCATCCGGACGAAATGAAAAGCCGGTGACCCCCGGCGGACCGGGGCGGCGATGCCCGCTTTCCGAAAGCACCCGGACTCTGCCCCGCCCAGACAAAGAAACCCTTCCCCGGCTTCCCGGAGAAGGGTTTCTGCATTCACGGCGCTCCGCACCTACTTCAGATACCTGAAGAACTCGCTTTCCGGGGTGAGCACGAACTGAGTCTGACCTTTCATGGTCTTCTTGTAGGCGTCCATGGTACGTACGAATTCATAGAACCCGGGGTCCTGGGCCAACGCCTGGGCATATATCCCGGTGGCCGCGGCCTCGCCCTCGCCGCGCAGGGCCTCGGCCTCGCGCTGCGCGTCGGCCAGCATGACGGCCCGCTTCTTGTCCGCCGCCGTGGTGATCTTCGCCGCTTCCTCGCGTCCTTCGGATCGGTACTGCTTGGCCTGCCGTTCACGCTCGGCCTGCATGCGGCCGTAAATGGCCATCTGGTTCTCCTGAGGCAGATCCGTTCTCTTGATGCGGACATCGATGATATGAATGCCGTATTCGCCAAGCAGCACGTTCGACTTGTCCGTAACTTCTTCCATGATGGTCGACCGCTCCGTGGCCACGATTTCCGTCAACGTATAGCGGCCGAGAGCCTCGCGCATCTGAGAATAAACTATGTCGTCGATGCGGGCCAGACCGTTCTGAATACCACGCACGGTTCTGTAGAACTGCAACGGATCGACAATTCTCCAGCGCGAGAAATTGTCCACGACCATGTTTTTCTTGTCGCGCGTGATGATCTCCGAAGAAGGAGCATCGTATTCAAGAACGCGTGCGTCGAAAAACACGACTTTCTGGATGAGAGGAAGCTTGAAATGCAGGCCGGGGCCGTAATGGGATTCACCGACGGGTTTGCCGAGCTGAAGCAGAATGGCTTTCTGGGTCTGGTCGACAATGAAAATGCATTGCAGCAGCAAAAACAGGCCCAGACCGGCGGCGAGTAAGATGATCTGCGGCTTTTTCATCAGTTGCTTCCTCCTTCCTTCATCCGTTCCGGCACGATTTCTCCCGCGCGCCGCTGCAGGGGAAGATAGGGGAAGACCCGCTGCATGGAATCGTTGGAAATGATGATTTTTTCCAGTTCCGGGCGGGACATGATTTCTTCCATTGTTTCCAGATAAATGCGTTTCTTCGTGATGTCCTGCGCCTTCCTGTACTCCGCGAGCACCGACAGAAAGCGGTCGCTCTCGCCTTTGGCCTGGCGGATTTTGGATTCCTTGTACGCCTGGGCCTGGTTCAGAATGGCGGCCACCTCGCCGCGCGTGCGGGGAATGAGATCGTTCTCGTAGGCTTCGGCCTCGTTGATGAAGCGGCTTTTATCCTCCTTGGCGCTGGCCACGTCCTTGAAGGCATCGATGACCTGCCTGGGCGGATGCACGTCCTGCAACTGCACGGCCATGATCTTTATTCCGCTCTGATAACTGTTGAGAATGCGCTGCAACAGGACGCGGATATCGTTCTGGATGGTCGTCTTGTCGTCGGTCAGGGCCGCGTCAATCTTGTTGTAGCCGATGACTTCCCGCGCGGCAGCCTCGGCTGCGTCCTTCACGGTTTTTCCCTGGTTCGCGATGTTGAACAGATAGTTCTGCGCGTTCTCAATCACGAACTGCACGGTGAGCTGCACGTCAACAATGTTCTCGTCGCCGGTCAGCATGAGCGATTCTTCGGAGACAAGGCGAGTGGCGGAGCTGGAGCTGAATGTGGAAGCGGGATTTCCGCGAAATCCGATCTCGAGCCGCTGAATTTTCGTCACCTGCGGGGTGAGCACGGACTCGAAAGGAAACGGAAAACGATAATGCGGTCCGGGTTCCGTGATGCGGTTGAAGGCTCCGAAACGTTTCACCACGCCCACTTCGTCGGGCTGCACGATGTAGATGCCGCTGCCCAGCCAGATGAGCAGGATCGCCGCGAGAATGATCTTCCATCCCGGAAGACTCATCTGCCTGAGCTGTTTGACTTTCTCGTTCAGATCACCCAAGTCCGGCCCATGCGCTGGGCCGGATTGCCTCTGCCGCTTTTCCTGTAGTTTTTCCCAGTCCCAGTTCATAATTCCGGAACAGTAAGAGAGTCCCGGACACAGGTCAAGAAATCGCAAACAGACGGGCAAGTTATGGCGGAAACGGACAAGACCATCGTGCAGGTGTATACGGACGGTTCCAGTCTGGGCAATCCCGGCCCGGGCGGGTGGGGAGCCATTCTGGTCTGGGGGGAAAAACGAATGGAAATCTCCCGGGGGTACCGGAAAACCACCAACAACAGGATGGAAATCAGGGCCGTGCTGCATGCCCTCGGCACACTGAAAAAGCCCTGCGTGGCCCATGTGCATACGGACTCCCGGTATGTGTGCGACGCCGTGGTGAAGAAATGGCTGGACAACTGGCTGCGGAACGGATGGAAGACCGCCGGAAAAAAAGACGTCAAAAACAGGGATCTGTGGGAGCGCCTGCTGCCCCTTCTCCATGCCCACGATGTGCGTTTCCATTGGATCAAAGGGCATGCCGGGCATCCGGAAAACGAACGATGCGACGAACTGGCCAAAAACGCGGCCATGGGGGAAGAGCTCGCGGAAGACGCCGGATTTACGGACGCATGATCAATCTTCCGGCGTAAGCGACAGCCGCTCCCGCGCACCTGTATTGACGCATTGCGGAAAAACTTTCAGAAGGAATCATCCGGCAGAACCGGAAAAATGATGACGCGAACCCGAACCATGAACGAGGACGAAGACATGGCCAATCCCGAAGAAATGTACCAATGTCAGATGGTCAACTGCGGATACATCTACAATCCGGACAAGGGTGACAGAAAAGGCAAGATCCCCAAGGGAGTCCAGTTTGCCGACCTGCCCGAGGACTGGAGGTGCCCTGTCTGCGGGGCCTCCAAAAAGGCCTTCAAGCCTCTTGCCGGGCCCGGATCAACCAAAGACAGCTGAAAAATCCCGGAAAACAGATCACATCCCGTCCGCCGTCATTTACCGCGGCGGGCGGCCTCACACACCTCAGGCGTCCCTCTGTTTTAGCCTCCCGTCCCGCTCAGAATCCACCTCATACCGTCCCGGCCAGGAGGTCTGCGGCCTCCACGGACGGCAGGCTGACATCCGGCCAGTCCGGCCCTTCCTGCGCCGTAAACCCCGGCAGTTCCACGCGCCAGTGATGCAGAAACAGTCCGCCGGGCTCCCCTCTTCCATAGATCGGGTCGCCTACCAGCGGAAACCCGGCGTGGGCCATGTGCGCGCGGATCTGGTGCCGCCGCCCTTTCCGGATGCGGATCAGCACGGCGGTGCCTTTTTCCGTGGCGCCGAGGGGCCGGACAAGCGTCCAGCGGACAGGCTCGTCATCTTCCTCCAGCACTTGGACAACCCGCCGCTTGCTGTCCAGAATCCGGCCGCGCACGGAAAAATCCCGGGCAATACCGCCGTGGGCCAGGGCCAGATACCACTTGCGGACATCTCCCGCATCCTGCCACGCGCTGTAACGCGCGCCTTCTTCGGAAGATGCGGCCGCCAGCACCAGACCCGACGTGAGAAAATCCAGGCGGTTCAGCAGCATCCAGCCGTGCATCCCCATCCGGTCCAGGCAGGATTCCAGACACGGTTCGCCCTTGCCCCGCACGGTATGTACCCCGCCCGGTTTCATGACGGCCGCGAACCCGTTTTCCCGGCGCACGACATGTGCCCGCACCGGAACATCGTTTATCCCGGCGTCCAGGGTTTCCACGCGCACCGTCTGTCCGGGGTGGACAGGCATTCCCTTGCGCGCGGCGCGCCCATCAACCAGAACCAGCCCCTGGCCGATCAGAAGACGGGCCTGCCGCAGGCTGATGCCCAGCACCCCGGACACGGCCTTGTCCAGCCGTCCGGTAAGGATGGTTCGCGGCAGAATGAACGTCTGAGGCATGGATTCAGCACAGCTGAAGGCGCGTCCGGACGGCCGCCCGGCACATGCCCATAAAAAAATGTCGAGGATTTTTCTGCATCGGAACACGCCTCTCGTTCATGACGCCTCGGAAAATCCAGGCCGTTCCCGTTCCATGATATCAAGCCAGATCCCGGTAAGTTCCTGGTCCCACTGCGAGCCGGCCCCGTCCTGCAGAATG
Organism: Desulfomicrobium orale DSM 12838; assembly: GCF_001553625.1. GTDB lineage: Bacteria > Desulfobacterota > Desulfovibrionia > Desulfovibrionales > Desulfomicrobiaceae > Desulfomicrobium > Desulfomicrobium orale. Next base: position 1,839,557 of record NZ_CP014230.1, on the reverse strand, counting down.
CGGACAACCTTCTCCATGGGCAGAGCCCGGCGGTACGAACGGCTGGAGGTCATGGCTTCATAACTGTCCGCCAAGGAGATGATCCGAGACAGAAAGGGCACCGCGTCGCCGGACAGCCCATCGGGATACCCCTGGCCGTCCATGCGTTCATGGTGGTGGAAAACAATCGATGTCACCTCCCCCATGGATTCGATCTGCCCCAGAATCTCCCGGCCCATAAAAGCGTGACGCTTCATGATCTCGAACTCTTCCTCACCCAGCGCTCCGGGCTTGTTCAGAATACGATCGGGAATGCCGATCTTCCCGATGTCGTGCAGTATGCCGGCGACATAGAGCTTCTCCAGTTCGCCGGAGCCCAGCTGCAATGCCCTCCCCAACCGGCAGGCGTATGTGGCCACACGTTCGGAATGCCCCTTGGTGTACAGATCCTTGACCTCGACCGCATGGGAGAAGGACCGGATCATCTCATGGTTCATGGCGTGCAGCCGGGGATAGAGGCGGGCGTTCTCCAAAGCCGAGGCCGTATGCGAGGCGAAAACGCCCAGCAGTTGCAGATCTTCTGCCCTGTACAGCGCTTCGCTGCCGTCGCGGACAAGAGCGATGACCCCGATGCGCTTCTGCGGCAGATCAAGAGGCAGGGCCATGACCGAATAATTGAAGCCCCCGGGAAAAAGGGACGGATCGAAGGAGGAATCGTGCATCGTGAATCTGTCGAGCAGATGGGAACGCCCACTCGCCATGACCTCCCGGCACAACTTTGTCACAAAGCGGTTCAGTCTCTCGTTGAGGCGCAGCAGATTTCCCCGGACGATGTTCGGACTCTGGTCCGGAAGATCGGGCAGAAGAAGGCAGATGCTGTCCGGATTGAAATTCTCGCTCAGATGACACAAAAATTCGTCCACCACCGCGATATGGTCGAGCTGGCTGGCGAGCCCCTTGCTCAGATTGAGCATGCGTACCACGGCGGACAGTTTTTCCTGCTTCCGGCGGATGACCCGCCGGTCCAGAACCGCATGAACGCGCAGGAGCATCTGCTTGATGTCGAATGGCTTGGATATGTAGTCCACCGCGCCGTCCCGCATGAACTCCACGGCGGTTTCCGTGGTGCCGAACCCGGTCATGACCAGAAAATCCACGTCCAGATTGCGCTGTCGGATCGCCGTCAGCAGTTCCTGACCGTTCATGTCGGGCATGCGCAGATCGCTGATGACCAGATCATACTGATCAGCTTGCCGAGGGCCTCGCGTCCACTCCCGGCCACATCCACATTGTATCCGTCATCCGTCAGGGCTTCCTGGTAGATCTCCCGCAGTGCGGACTCGTCATCCACAACCAGTATCTGAAATGCATCCATCTTGAGGATTCCATATATTTGCCAAGGCGAACGCGGGAGGCCTCCCAAGGGGCTTCCTGACGAACGCGAGGCTTCGTCAAGAGTGTACAAGAAATGGATGTGTCATGCGTTCGCACGATGCATCCATTCCTCACTTGCGGCCAATTTTCTGACTGCGCGTCAGTAACGGGACGCCTCAGTCAAAGAGGGCGTTTACAAACTCCTGTCCCGAGAAGGGACGCAGGTCTTCCATTTTTTCTCCCAGTCCCACAAAGCTGATGGGCAGGCCGAATTCCAGGGCGATGGCCACGATGATGCCGCCTTTGGCCGTACCGTCGAGCTTGGTCAGAATGACCTCGGTCACGGGAGCGGCCTGAGAAAATATTCTGACCTGGGACAGGGCGTTCTGGCCCGTGGTCGCGTCCAGCACCAGCACCGTGCGGTGCGGGGCGCCTTCCAGTTTCTTGCCCAGCACGCGGTTGATCTTCTTCAGCTCTTCCATGAGATTGTGCTTTGTCTGCAAACGCCCTGCCGTATCCACAAAAAGCAGGTCGTAGCCTTCTTTCATGGCATAATCCACGGCCTCGAAAGCCACTGCCGCCGGATCGCTGCCATGCCCCTTGGCATAAAAACCCGCGCCGATCCGCCTGGACCAGACCTGCAACTGCTCGATGGCCGCGGCCCGAAAAGTGTCTCCGGCGGCCACCAGCACCTTGCGGCCCTGCATCTGCGCCCGATGAGCCAGCTTGGCGATGGTGGTAGTCTTGCCTGCACCATTCACGCCAACCATGAGGACGACCTCCAGCGGGTTCGGAGCCGCGGGGGGCGCGGGGTCGACGAAGACCGCGGCCATTTCCTCCTTGAGCAGGGCCTTGAACTCCGCCGCATCCCGGGCCGCGCTCTGGCGGAGTCTGGGTTTGAGGCGCTTGAAAAGTTCTTGGGTGGCGTTCACGCCCACATCGGCCATGAGCAGGATTTCCTCCAGTTCTTCCCAGAAGGCGTCGTCGTAGCCGCCCGCCATGGCCAGCAGCTGGTCGATGCGCATGGTCAGCTGGGCCCGGGTCCTGTCCAGCCCGGCGGAAAGCTTCAGGAAAAGGCGGTCGCGCTCGTCCTCCTCGTCCTCCAGCTCCAGAGCAAGGGCCATGCGGTATTGCAGTTCCGAGCGGAACTCATCCACATGATCGTATTCCATGTCCCGCAGCCAGGTATCGAAACGGCGAATGAAATCCTCGCCTTCGGCGGCCGGAACCTCCAGCCGGGCAAACAGGAAGCGCAGCCGGTCCCACAGGGGTTCGCCGCGTTTTTCCACTCCGGCCAGCAGATGCGTCATCCATGCGGACAGTCTGGGTTCGGCGCCCTCCAGAGCCTGAAGCAGATTCTGCTGCCAGGGTTCGAGCCGTTCGGCGGAAGGCTTCTCCTGGAAAAGAACCGGCTCCCTGGCTTCCTCCCGCTCTTCAGGAGCCTTCGCCCCGAAGCCGAAAAATTCCCGCCAGCCGCCTTTTGCTTTGGAAGGAGCAGGTGGCTCCGGCCGGACGGACCGGGCTTCTTCCGGGGGCGCGGTCTGTGGCGCGGAATCTTCATGTTTTTTATCCGCATCCACCAGAGCCTCATCCGGTGCCGTGGCACTGATGTCCGTCCCCCGCTCCGGCTCCGCAAAAAAATCTGTCTCCGGGCCTTCCGGCGCTTCGGCGGGCCGTTCTTCAGCCGCACGGATCGGTTCCGGCGCGGCCGGGGTTTCCGCCTGAACGGTTTCCGGCGATTCTCCGGCCGGGGAAAGAATTTCCTCCGGTCCGCCGCCGGATGTTTCCTGCGTCGGCTGCGAATCCGCGCCCCAGAGTTTCTTGATGCTGGAGAAAAAGCCCATGACTGTTCCTGTGGAATAAATTTCGGATAAAGGGAGGTTTCGTAGCCTCTTGCCTCACAAAAGCCAAATCGGGGAACAGAGCCGGCCGGACCTGCGCTCATCCGTCGAGATCGGCGAACACCTCTTCCCAGACAATCTTGCCCCGGTCTTTGCGCATCCGGCGCAGAAGCAGATAGACCGCCCCGCTGCCGCCGTGTCTGGGCTGGGCCGTGGCGAAGGCCAGCACGATCCGCTTGAGCGGGGCCTGGGTCAGCCAGGAGGAAAGCTCCTGACGGAGCACGCCCTGGCCGTCGGGAGAGTTGAGCCCCCGGCCGGTGATGACCAGAACGGAGCGCTTTCCTTCCATGTAGCTGCGCCGCAGAAAGCCGGACAGGGCCGTTCTGGCCTGCTCCGCGTTCATGCCGTGCATGTCCAGATGCCCCTGGATGCTGAACTGTCCGGCCCTGAGCTTCTGGATTGTCCTCGAGTCCAGCCCGCGGACCTGCCCCGTCAGAAATTCGCGGGAATAGTCCATGTCAAATTCGATGTGCTCTTCCAGAAGGCTCGAAAAGGACGGCGGCGCGGCGGGCGTCTTCCGGGAAACCGGCGGCGTCACGGCCCTGCCTCCGGGCCCGAGGGGAGTGACTCCGGCCACGGCCGCCAGGAAGGCATCCTCCTCGGACAGGGACTCCGGCTCTTTCTTCTCCAAAGGGACAGGGCGGGCCGCGCGCTTCAGCCGTTTCCGCAGCTCCGGATTTTTTTTGAGTGCTTCAAAAGGATTATGCATGTTCGCCCGCCGTGGTCCCGGATGCTTATATGAAAAAGCCCGGAGCGCAAATCCGCCGGAGCGCCCCGGGCCCGGTTCCGGGATACGCCTGAAGGCGGACATGGCCGACGGAAAAAATCGTGCATTGATCATGGGACGTAACTTTTTTACGAAACGGCTCCGGCTGCCGATCTTTCCGGCGGCGCACGAACCTTGCGGCCGCCAGGCCGGACCATCCGGCATCATCCTTCAAGGAGCCATGAATGAAGATTACCTTTCTCGGAGCCGCCCGGACCGTGACCGGCTCGTGCTATGTGCTGGAATGCGGCCGGTCCCGCTTCGCCATCGACTGCGGCATGCATCAGGGCAACCGCGACATCGAACTGCGCAACCGGGACGAAGACGGACTCTACCGCCCCGAGTCCCTGGATTTCATTCTGCTGACCCACGCCCACATCGACCATTCGGGCCTTCTGCCCCGTCTGGTGGCCCAGGGTTTTTCCGGCCCGGTGTACGCCACGGCTCCCACCGTGGACCTGCTTGGCATCATGCTGGAAGACAGCGCCCGCATCCAGGAAACCGAGGCCAAATGGCGCAGCGCGAAGAAACAGCGGACCGGCGCGCCGCCGGTGGAACCCCTCTACACCGTGGAGGACGCCCAGCAGGCCCTCACGCAGCTGAAGACGCAGGAATACAACCAGGCCTTCGAGCCCGCCGAGGGCATCCGCGTGGTGTACAACGACGCCGGACACATTCTGGGCTCGGCATTCATCGAGCTCTGGGTCCGCGAAGGCGACACCGAACAGAAACTGGTCTTTTCCGGAGACCTGGGCCGTCCCAATCAGCTGCTGATCCGCGATCCCCAGACCGTGGAAACGGCGGACTTTCTTTTTCTGGAATCCACCTACGGCGGACGCAATCACAAAAACGAAACCCAGACCAGGGACGAACTGGCCGAGGCCATCGCCTACAGCTACAGCCGGGGCGAAAAGGTCATCATTCCGGCTTTCGCCGTGGAACGGACTCAGGAGCTTCTGTATTCCCTGCACCTGCTGCGCAAGGAAGGCCGTCTGCCGGAGGACATGCCCGTCATCGTGGACAGCCCTCTGGCCATCAAGGCCACGGAAATTTTCCGCAAGCACTGGGATTACTACGACCAGCAGACCAAGACTCTGATGAAGGACGGCGAAAATCCGCTGGAACTGCCCAACCTGCGCTACACCCTCACGCCCGAGGAGTCCCGGGCCATCAACACCAATCCGGGACCGGCCGTGGTCATTGCGGGCAGCGGCATGGCCAACGCGGGCCGGATCAAGCATCACCTGCGGCACAATCTCTGGAAGCCCGGAGCGGCCATCGTCTTTGTCGGCTTCCAGGCCGAAGGCACGCCGGGGCGGCGCATCGTGGATGGAGCCCGGAGCATACGGATTCTGGGCGAAGAGCTGGCGGTCCAGGCCAGGGTGTTCACCATCGGCGGTTTTTCCGGGCACGCCGGGCAGCAGCAGATACTGGACTGGCTCTCCCACTTCCGCAACCCGGACATGCAGGTCTATCTGGTGCACGGGGAACATTCGGGACAGGAGGTGCTGGCCGGTCTGATCCGCGAGCGGTTCGGACTGGAAGTGCACATCCCCGACTATCTGGACGAATGCCTGCTGGAAAAGGGCGGCCGTTTCGAGCTTACGGCCAGACCGTACCTGGCCGCGCCGCGCATCGACTGGGAATACCTGCTGGAGGAAACGGCGGACAAACTGGGACAGGTGCGGGACCGGGTGGACTATCTGCGGCGCATGGGGCAGACCAACCAGGTGGAAATCCGGGGCGGACTGCTGGAAATCAATTCCCGGTTCACGTCCATCCTGTCCGAGCTCATGTTCGAGCAGCGCAACGGCGGCGAAAAATAGTCCATGCGGATCATCGCCGGGGCCCTGAAAGGACGGCGCATCCGCACCACGGAAGGACCGGGATACCGCCCGGCCACGGGGCGGGTACGGGAGTCGGTCTTTTCCATGCTCGAATCCCTGGGTGTGGACTGGTCCGCCTGCCGGGCGGCGGATATATTCGCGGGCAGCGGCGCTCTGGGCATCGAGGCCCTGAGCCGGGGAGCCGCTTCGGTACTTTTCGTGGAGCTGGCGGCGCGTGCGGCGGGGCTCATCCGGACCAATCTGGAGGAACTGGGCGTCGCGCGCGAACGCTGGCGGCTGGTCAGAGGCGACGCCTTGCGCTGGCTGGCTTCGGAGACGCCTGCGGCCTGGGATCTGGCCTTCGTGGATCCGCCCTATGGCCGGGACGCCCTTCTGCCCGCCCTGCTCCATATGGCGGAACGGGGCTGGCTGGCGCACGGAGGGCTCCTCTGCGCCGAGCTGGAAGCCGGGCTGGAGCTTGAGGAGCCCGTCCATCCGGCCCTGACCCTCCTGCGGGACAAATCATACGGACAAACAAGGATCCTCATATGGCGCAAAGAGTAGAACGCGCGGCCGTCTATCCGGGCACCTTCGATCCCTTCACCAACGGGCATCTGAGCATCGTGCGCCGGGGCCTGGAAGTCTTCGACCGCGTTGTCGTGGCCGTGGCTATGGACTCGGGAAAAAATCCCCTGTTCTCGCTGGAGGAGCGGGTGGACATGATCCGCGAAACTTTTCGCGGTCAGCACCGGGTGGAGGTGGAAGGATTTTCCGGCCTGCTGGTGGACTATGTGCCGGGCAAGGGAGCCAACACCATCCTGCGCGGCCTGCGGGCCGTCTCGGATTTCGAGTACGAATTCCAGATGGCCCTCATGAACCGCAAGATCAAGCCCAGCATCCACACGGTGTTCATGATGACGGACTACCGCTGGCTGTACATCAGCTCGACCATCATAAAGGACGTGGCCCGGCTGGGCGGAAGCATCGAGGGGCTGGTGCCCGAGAACATTCTGCACCGGGTCAGACGGCGCATGGACGAACGCCGCGCCGTGACCGGAGAACCGGCGCGGCCATGATCTCCCTCGTCTGTCTGGTGGGCGCCACGGGCACGGGCAAGACCGACGCGGCCCTCGCCCTGGCCGGAGCAGTGGGCGGCGGCGTGGTCAATTTCGATTCCCGGCAGGTATACGCCGGACTGCCCGTGGTCACGGCCCAGCCCAGCCCCGGAGAGCAACGCCGCTGTCCGCATCTGCTCTACGGCTATCTGCCGGTGGAAACGCCGGTCCGGGCCGGGGCCTTTTCCGCCGAACTCCTCGGCGCGGCCCACAGCCTGAAAAGCCGGGGACTGACGCCTATTCTGGTCGGCGGAACAGGACTTTATCTGCGCGCTCTGCTGGACGGGCTGGCTCCCATCCCGGATATTGACCCCGCCGTCCGGGACGCCGTGAGCCGGGAGTGCGCGGCCCTGGGCTCCGCAGCTTTGCACGCACGCCTTGCCGGACTCGATCCGGACTACGCGGCCAGAATCCATCCCAATGACCCGCAGCGCATCTGCCGCGCCCTGGAAGTCTGCGCGGGCACCGGGAAAAACATGACCTGGTGGCACGGCCAGACCCAGGCGCCGCCGGATCTGCGCGTCCTGAAGATCGGTCTGCGGGCCGAGCTGGACCCGCTCACTCCCCGCCTGGCCCGGCGCATCGACCTGATGCTGGAACGTGGCGCGCGGGAAGAAGTGGCGGCGGCCTATGCCTCCTGCCCGGACAGGAACGCGCCGGGATTTTCCGGCATCGGCTGCCCGGAGCTTCTGTCCGTACTGCTGGACGGCGCGGACATGGAGGACGCGAAGCTCCGCTGGCTGCGCAACACCAGAGCCTACGCCAAGCGGCAGCTGACCTGGTTTCGCGGAGACAAGAGCGTCGTCTGGTGCGAGCCTTCGGACACGAAGACGATGACGGCCCATGTCCGGACCTTTCTGGCGGCCGGGGAATAAAGCGGGTTGCGAATAAAATGAATGAACTGCAGGGAGTTGCCCGCAAATCCTGGTCACGAAATGTAAGCAGGCAGGCCTTGCCTGCCGCAAAATAGGCATTTCAAGCGTTCGATACATTACGGCCCGCACCGGAAAATTTCGCGGCGGCATCCCTGAGGGCGCGCGGCGCAACACAAATCCGGGAGTTTTATCCCGGCGGGGCAGTGCGGCGGAGCTCCGGAATCTTCCGCCCACGGAGGCTTTATGTGGAAAAATCCGCTTGGCGCGTGTCTGGTCGTGCTCTTCCTGCTGACTCCGGCTCTGGCCGATCAGGTGGTGTCCGTTGCCCCGCTCAAGAACGGCGAAAAGGAAGAGGCCGTACTGAACCGCGCCTTCGACCAGGCCATTGCCCTGGAAATGGACGACATTCTGGGCTCGGCCCTGCCCGGCGACCGGCGGCAGAAAATCATGACCATCCTGGCTGCAGAGCGAAACACCATAGTACGCGGGTACAGCGCGGCTCCCGATGCTGAAGACGCGGCCAACGCTTCGGACGCAGAGAACGCCTCGGAGGAAGTCCATCCCGAAACGCTGACGGTGAATGTGCGCATACAGCGGGAAGAGCTGCGCGCGCGGCTGCGTGAGATGGGCGTTCTGACCACCGCCCGTGCTCCGCTTCCGTACGTGCTCATGCTTGAGAATGTGGAACCCGCCCGCACAGCCCGCCTCGGCTTTCTGCAGGATGTGTCGGGCCTGCATCCGGTAGGCGCGGCCGGTGCGGAGGTGCCCGTGCTGCGGCTGATCCAGTTCGGCGACTGGCGCGGCACCCTCTCTCTGGGTCAGTGGAACGCCACACGGGAAAGCCGGAGTCTGGATGACGTGTGGTTTTTCCTCTGGAAGGAGTACTTCACCCGCCCGGGCAGCCTGACCCAGCAAGATCTGGGACTGGGTGTGCGGATTTCGGGATGGGCTTCCAGCGACGGCCCTATGGAGTTCGACCGGCTCATGGACCGGTGGAACGCCGAGATCGATCAGAAAACCCTGACCGGCATGGAAATGCACGGGGGCGGAATGGCCGCCGTATGGCGCATCCGGCCCAGATCGGACTCCAGGAATGCGCTCCTGACGCGGCTCAAAGACGCGGCCAAGGCGCAGGGGCTGAAGCTGGAGATATTTTAGAAAGCCTTGTCTGCAAAAATCCGAAAAGCTCTTTGAGAGGTTACTTGGCCTGAATACTGTGCGAGCCTCCAGCTGAAAGCTGAAATCTCTGTAGAAGTCATTTCACAATTCTAGAAAAAGTCATGAAAATCGTGTAATCGAATTTCATGAGCAAATACCAAAGATTAACAGATGAACAATGGGCAATTTTGGAACCTCTCCTTGCAAATAAGGCTTCCTCTGTGCGGGGAAGGCCTCCTGTCCATGATGACCGCTCTGTACTGAACGGCATCTTATGGGTATTGCGCACTGGTGCCGCTTGGGCTGACTTGCCGGAGAGATTCCCGTCTTCATCAACCTGCTATCGCCGATTCAGCAAGTGGGTCAAAACGGGCGTATTCCGAAAAATCCTTGAGGCACTCGCCCGTGACCTTGAAGAGCGTGGGGCCATAAACCTCTCGGAATGCTTCATTGACGGCACGTTCGTGGTAGCAAAAAAAGGGGCGCAAAAGTGGGAAAGACCAAGCGGGGCAAAGGTACGAAGCTCATGGTTATTGCAGACGCTTCTGGTCTTCCACTCGCCCTGCACACGGATTCTGCTAGCCCTCATGAAGTCACCCTTGTCCAAGCTACCCTCGATGAAATTGTCACCGTGGGACAGCCCAGACGAATTATTGGGGATCGTGCCTATGACAGTGATCCGCTCGATAACGCCCTTGCTGCCCAAGGGATTGAGATGATCGCACCACATCGGCGCAATCGAAAACGTAAGGCAACGCAGGATGGTCGCCCCTTGCGGCGTTATCGTCGCCGTTGGAAAATCGAACGACTTTTTGCTTGGCTCAATACGTTTAAGCGGACAATGGCACGCTGGGACAGGTTCCACCAACACTTTACCGCCTTTGTTCATTTAGCATTTTCCATGATTTTACTCAGAAGAGTTATCAAGGAATTATGAAATGACTTCTAATCAGACCTGGGCTGTACGCCTGTCCGGTTCGCCCAAATCCCGCAGCAGCACACGCGGCGGAAAAGGCAGATCCGCCTGCGGGGCCTGCAGTCCCAGGCGCTCCCGCACGTTGACGCAAACTGGGCCGGTCAGATTGAGGGTGGTTCCTTCGGGATCACCCTTGGGCACGGTCACGCTGACCAGGATGACCAGATCCCGGATGCTTCGCACTTTCAGCAGCTTCTCTTCCGCCGTGCCCAGACGGATCTCGTAGTCCGGCAGAAAAGGGAACGGATCGGCCAGCATCATGCCCATGCCGGGCACTTCCACGCTCTGCAGAAAATGAAAGGGCGTTCCGGGTTTGAACTCCACCAGGACAAATTCCCGCAGAGCCTCGAAGCCAATGAGCCCGCGCGGGAAATGGATCATCCTGTCTCTGTCCACTTCCAGCTTTCCGATACGCGAATTTATCGAGATTCTTTGCTTGTCCATAACATTGCCGCCGCGATGAGATCGTCATTATCGAGAGCCAGGGCGGAGGTGTTCTGGCCCTGCACCTTGAGGTAAATTTCTTCCCGGTACACGGGCATCCGTTCGGGTAGGTCCAGGCCGATCTTGACCTGCTGCCCCCTGACGCTCAGCACTGTAATCTTGATGTCGTCACCCACATGCAGGCTTTCGCCCGTGCGGCGGGAAAGAATCAGCATGGCGTCCGCCTACAGATAGTTCATGAGGCTCATGCGCATGATCATGGAAGACGACCGCAGCACGGCCTCATACGCGAGCTGCTGGTTGGTCAGGTCGGTCATGAGGGTGACCAGATCGACATCCTCGATCTTGCTTTTGCGTTCGGTCTCGTTGTGTTTCAGACCCGTGAGCACTGTGTCCGCCACGACCAGCCGGTTTTCCCGCGCCCCCACCGAGGCCATCTGCGTGGTGAAGTACTCGTGGCATTTGGTCAGGCTGTCCAGAGCCTGGCCGCATCCCTGCTGGTCGTTGTTCTCCAGGGCCGCCACCAGCTTGCCCACGGCCAGCATGATGTTCTTCTCCTGGCCGGACTCGATGAACACGGGTTCCGTACCGTATTCGTTGTACCCGCCGAAAATCTCGGACCCGATATTGTTGACCTGCAGATATTCACCTGTCGAAATTTCCAGATTGTGCGCAGCCGTCTGCGGATGAATGGTGAACTGCGCCCCCACCGGCAGGTTCAGATTGCCGTTTCTTCCGGACAACACCAGCTTTCCTCCCGGCACGAGCAGTTCCACGGGCTCCGCCGCATTGGGCGCGGAATGTCCGTGGGACCAGTTCCGTCCTCCATCCATGCTGTAGGAATAGACGATAGGCCGGTTCGATCCGATGCTCACGGCGGTGGAATTGGCCACGCGAACCATGACGTCCCTGTCGAACACGCCCTGCCCCGCGGCGTTGACCGTGCTGCCCGTCTGCATAACCGCGGTCTGACCCGCGTGCACGGTGAATTCCATGTCCGTGGCATTCGCCGTGGGCGCTCCCATCAGCCGGATGCCTCCATAAGGGGTGTTGATCACCGGAACCGGGCCGGATCTGTCCACGGGCACGGTCACTCCCGTCGTGGAACCACCGATGAAATACTTCGCCGTCGCCGCTGCACCCAGAGTCGGAGCGGAAAGCGTCACCCGCACATCCTTTTCGAACCCGCCCACAGGATGGGCCGTGATTGCAGGGTCCCCCTTCGCGTAGGTCACCGCGGCCTGGGAGCGGTTGTCGCCCTTGTATACGGCCGCCGGGGCCACCGTCAGCCAGCCGCCTGAGGAGGTCTTGGTGTTGCTTTCCGGACTCAGTTTCACCTTGTGTCCTTCCCTGAGCGGCACACTGGCCCCGCCCAGATCCAGTTTGAAAGGTCCTGTCCTGCCGACGGTGCCTTTCTGCCAGGTCACGCCGCCGTCGGAACTGTAGCGGTAGGAAATCGTGTTTTTACCTACCTCCGCCGTGGCGTTCTCAGCGCCCAGAAACTGAACCATGATGCTGCGGGTCGAAAGGCCCGTGGCCAGTCCCAGACTCTGGCCGCTTTCATCATGAACCATGAGCGCTTCCTCGTAGGCGCTGGGTTCGAACTTGTGTCCGCCGAAAATGGAATTTCCCTCGAAACGGGTGTTGGCCAGATTCATCAACTGATGAAAAAGCTGCCGCGCCTCGTACGCCACGGCGTTGCGGTCCGACGCGGTCATGGTGCCCGTGGCTCCCTGCTCCGCCAGACTCTTGATCCTGGTTAGCACCGCACTGGTCCGGAGCATGGTTTCGTCGGCCAGTCCGAGCCAGCCTTTGGCCCTGTCGATATTGGTCCGATACTGGTCGATGGCGCCGATGGACGAACGGTAGTTCAGCACACGGGACATGCCCACGGGATCGTCCGAAGGCTTGTTGATGCGCTTCTGGCTGGAAGACTGCTGATTGAGTTCCATAAGTCTGGACTGCGAATCATGCAGGTTATGCAGAAAACCGTGATATTGATTGCGTAGCGATACGCGCATTTTCATTCTCCCGTCGTCACATGGCCGCGTTCCGGAAGTCCGCCCGGATTATCCGGAAAGCAGTCTCCAGGCGGCCTAATGCCTGAGTCCGAGCAGCACCTGCAGCATGGAATCAGCCGTGGTGATCATCTTGGCCGCCGCGGTGTAGGCATGCTGAAGTCTGATCAGACTGGTCATCTCCTCGTCCAGGTTCACGCCCGAAACGGCGTCCTGACGAGCCCTCAGATCCGAAACCAGAGCCTTGTGGTATTGCGCATTGAACTTTGCGCTCTGGGAATCGGAACCGGCCTTGGCCACCAGAGAGGAAAAATATTCTCCCAGCGGCTGCCAGACGTTTCCTTCGGTCACGCTGTGCATGGACACGTTCTTGCGCTGCAGTTCAGCCAGGGCCAGAGCCGTGGCGTTGTCGCCCGAGTTCATTTCTCCGGCGCCGTTCACATGTCCCGCATTGACCAGGGCCAGGTTGGAACGGACCACCTGATTGACGGCCAGCGTCCGGGCATCGGAGCCGTCGAAAAAGGTGTTGATGCCCAAAGCGGCCAGAAGCCCCGTGGAGTCCGACCCGAAGGCGAACTCGAAGCCCTTGTCGGCCTTGATCTGCAGGCGGCCATCCACGATGGATGCGCTCAGGCCATCCACGGCGTCGAATGCGGCGGCCACATCCTTCAGAGTGTGTCTCATCGGATCGAAACCCTGTCCGCCGCCGAAGTCGAGATTCACGGCGCTCACAGCCTTTTCGCCGGCACCGGAATAAAGATAGGCCATCAGGTTGCCGCCGCTCAGCCGTTCTCCGTAAGTCAGTCTGGCTTCGCGGCCGCCCAGGGCGGAATCGGAACGCGACGCCTCATAGGTGGCCGTGACTTCGGAAAAACGTCCGAGTCCGGCCCCCTGGGAATGAATCCTGTTCACTTCCCAGACCAGGCTGGAAGCGAGCGTGTCCAGCTTTTCGCGGTACGCGCCGATCCCGGCGTCGCGAAACTGGAAGTATCCGGCCAGGCTCCCGCCCGTCAGGCGGCGGTCATTGTCCTGCCCGTCGGGCAGAATCTGAGGCGTGATGTTTACCGCGGAGGAAGAAGTTTCGTACCAGAACAACGTACGCTTGGGCAGAACCTGAAACCTGTCTCCCGCGACCAGTTCTCCACGTCCGCCGAAAGAAACGGTCACGTCCCCACCGGGCAGGGTCACCCGGCCGTTGTAACCGGCGACGGGAAACCCGCCGCCGAGAGCATCCGTAAGCCAGGTGACGCCGCCGTCGATGGACACCCGGAAAGTCGCGCCCTGGCCCACCCGGCCGCCTTTGACCACTTCCAGCGTGTATTCGTGCGAAGAGGAGCCGGTGAACTGCACGGAACCCTCGAAGGTCGAACCCTCCTTGCGGTCCATGATGCTCTGCATGCCCTCGAAGGCCAGCCGGAAATGCTCTCCCCTGTCCACCAGAGTGTGCCCGGCCGTGGTCATGATGGTCACATTGCCCCGACCGTGGTCGATGTAGCGGATGTCCATCTTCTCGGCCAGCTGGCGGACCAGGGCGGCCCGCTTGTCGCGCAGGCCGTTGGCGTTGTTCTTGCCCGTCTCCTCGTCGATATTGATCTTGGTGTTGATCTCGGCGATCTGGACCAGAATGCCGTTTATGGCCTCCACATCCTTGGCGATGAGATCGTCGGCCTGTTCCTGCAGCCGGGCCAGACTGCCGTCCGCCGCCTTGATGGCGCGCTCCAGATTGGAAGCCAGGCCCATGAGGGCCGTACGCGCGCTGTTGCTGTCCGGGCTCTGGGACAGGGTATGCCAGCCCTTCCAGAACTCGGTCATGGCGGAGTTGATGCCCGAATTGCCGGACTCGTTCAGAATCATCTCCACGCTTTTCAGATTCTCGGCAAGCTTGTCCCAGCGCTGCTGCTCCGACATCTTCCCGTTGTACTGGGATTCGATGAATTCGTCGAAGCAGCGGAGCACCTCGGCGGCATTAGCACCCGTACCCAGTTGGCCTGGCTTGTGATTGAGATAGTGGCCGTCCTCGAAGCGGACTTTCTGCCTGCTGTAGCCTTCGGTGTTGGCGTTGGAGACGTTGTTGCCCACCACGCCGATGGCGGCCTGATTGGCCAGCAGGGATTTTTTCCCGATATCGAGCAGCGAGAGTGCGCCCGGCATCTAGAACCTCCCGCTCACCAGGGCCGCCGAGGCCGGACGGTTGTTCCAGATGCCGCGGGCGGTGTAGGTGTTGCGTTCCGCGGGCGCGACCCGTTTCTGGAACTGGGAGAGCAGCTGGCCGCTCTGCTCCCACAGGGCCATGGCCAGCTCCGCATTGACGGAAGCCTGCCGGGCGCTTTCCTGCTCGTGCAGGACGATGCGTTCCACCCATGTGTCCGCCGCCTGCCGGGCCTCGCCGGGCAGGCCGTCCAGATACTCGGCCAGGCGGGAAAAACCTTCCATCCCGAGACGGCGGATCAGAAACTCCCGTTCGCGCACCAGCTGCCGGATCAGCTCCTGAGTGGAAATTTCCAGACCGGCCACCTGGTCCGGCCGCCCTTCCCGAAGGAGGGAATATTCCTCGCGCAGAAGCGTGCAGAGAAGCTCCGAACCCCTGGCCTGACGAGCGAGACTGTGCAGAATAATCCGATTCATGATGCGCCTCCATGCAGCCCGCCGTCATGTCCGCCCACCGCGGGGCGGGCGGGCCGCTCATCTGGAATTTGCAAGTTCCCGGCCATGTCCGGAAGGTCCGAGAAACTCCCGCACGAAGCGGGTTTTCCAGAGAAAACAGGCGGACTTTTCCCGTTCTCCCCCGGCGGCGCGGAAAAAATTACCGGCCCTTCAGCCTTCCTCTCCCGCGTCCATCCGCACCATCCGCAGCGCCTCTTCCAGATCCCCGGCGGTGTCCTGCTTTTCTCCCAGGCCCGGATTGTGCGCCCACTCGATGCTGCGGGCCAGCATCTCGGCCTGGTGCTGGGCCGTTGCGGCGGCCACGGTCCGGCCGTCCGGCGCCGCAACGGCGGAATCCGTCCGGGCGGACGCGGAGGGTACCTGCAGAGGATTCATGGGCGCGGTGGAAACAGTATCCTTGCTGGCATCGAGCAGCCGCTCCGAAAGATTGGCATGCAGCATGTCCGCAAGCCCGAGGCCGCCGCTTCTGGCCATCTTCAGAGACAGTTCCTGGTCGAACATGGACAGGTAGCTTTCCTCTTCCTTGGAATGCAGCATCCCCTCCTTGGGCACGGAGGAACGCATCTGCTTCCATATCTGGCCGATGAACACGGCCTCGAAGTCCTGGCAGACCTTTCTGAGCCGGGCCTCGTCCTGCTCCTTTAAGCCCTGCGGCCCCGAACGCAGTCCCCGCAGCCGGTCCGACAGGTTCCGGACGGACGAACTCAGTCCATTTTCGGCAATTTCGTTCATAGCGCCCTCACATTGAATATTGTCACAGCACTTCGAGATCCGCATGCAGCGCACCGGCCGCCTTCATGACCCGCAGGATGGAAATCAGATCCCGGGGCGTGGCGCCGATGGCGTTCAGGCCGTCCACCAGCTCCTGAATGGACGCTCCGTCCATGAGCACCAGCCGCCTCTGTTCTTCGCGCACGCCGACCTGAGTGGCCGGCGTGACCACGGTCTGCCCCTGGCTGAAGGGACCGGGCTGGGATACCTCGGGCCGTTCCGAAACAACCACGTTCAGATTGCCGTGGGAAACCGCCACACGGGACAGGGTCACGTCGGAGCCCAGCACCACGGTGCCCGTTTTTTCATCCACCACGACCTTGGCCCGCATCTGGGGCCGCACTTCGAGATTCTCCAGAGAGGCCATGAGGGACACGATGTCTCCCTGATGGCTGGGCGGCACGGCCAGCTTCACCGTGGAGGCATCCTGCGCGTGGGCGAAGGTTCCGCCCAGAGCCCGGTTCAGGCTGTCCATGACCTGCTTGGCCGTGGAAAAGTCTTCCACGCCCAGGGTGATGGTCACGTCCCGCTGCTCGTTGAAGGCAAAGGGCACGCCGCGCTCCACCACGGCTCCGTTCGGAATCCGGGCCACGGTGCTCACGTTCTTGGTGGCCGAGGCAGCCTCCCCTCCGGCGGAAAACCCGCCCACGGCCAGCGGCCCCTGAGACAGGGCATAGACATTGCCGTCCACGCCCTTGAGGGGCGTGAGCAGCAATACGCCGCCCATAAGGGACGCCGCGTCACCGACGGAAGACACCGTGACGTCCAGCCGCGAACCCGGCCGGGCCGAGGCCGGCATCCTGGCCGTGACCATGACCGCGGCCACATTCTTGGGTTTCAGAGCCGCGCGGTCCACCTTTACGCCCATGCTCTCCAGCATGTTGGTCATGGACTGCACCGTGAACTGGGAACCGCCCTTGTCTCCGGTTCCGGGCAGGCCCACCACCAGGCCGTAACCGACCAGATCGTTGGTGCGCACGCCCCCGAAGGTGGCGATGTCTTTCAAGCGCACGCCCAGAGCGGGCGTCAGCGAGGCGAAAAAAAGCGCGCAGCACAGAACCGGCGCGGCCATTTTCGAAGCGAAGCGGAATCTAGAACGGCCACACATTGTCCAGTATCCTCCCCAGCCATCCCTGCCGCTGCTTTTCCGCCAGCACGCCCTCGCCGTAGAGCTCGATACGCGCCTCGGCCATGCTGGTGGACAAAATGGTGTTGTCCGCGTCGATATCCCTGGCCCGGACCACACCCTGGACCACGACGATCTGCGTCTCGCCGTTGACCCGCGTTTCCCGCGCTCCGACCACTTCCATGAGTCCCGAGCCCATGACCCGGCTGACCCGGGCGGCCACGGTGGTCATGAGGGTGCTCTCGCGCTTGGTCTCGCCCTCGCCCTCAAAGGCGTTGGACGACCCGGCCTTGACCAGCGGCGCGGCCCCCACCGCTCCGGGAATGAGCGGCAGCTTGTCCTTGCCCAGAAAGGATTCCACCCCGAGGCTCAGCTTGCCCGCCTTGTCGGTGGTGGTGGTGGCCTTGTTCTTGGCCAGAGTGGTCTCCAGCACCTTTATGAGCACGATATCGCCCACCCGTCTGGCCCTGGAATCGGCAAAGAGCATGCCCGCTCCGTCCGGATCGTAGAGGGAACCGGGATTTTCCACCGCCGACACGCGTTCCTGCGGCGGCGGGGTCACAATGGCGGCAGGCATGGGCGGACGCCCGGAAGCCCGGCACCCGGCGAGCAGAAAGGCCACGGCGGCCATGCAGCAGATTTTCCGGCAAACACTCATCTCGTTTTCCTCATCGGACCGCAGGAAGTCCGGCGGCACCCGGTCATTTCATGAAAAAGATTGGTTCCGGTGAACGGAGAATCCGCAATCCCATCCCGGAGTTACGGGACCCGCGCGGTCTGGGCGTCCACCACCCGGCCGGTGACGATCTTGCGGCTCTGCATGTTGCGCAGCCGGATGATCCCGCCCACGGCCCCGTCTTCCAGGCTCTCCACCGGTACACTCAGGGTCAGACTCCGGCCGGAATAGACCAGGGTCAGGGTCTGCCCTCTGGTGACCACGGGGATGGGTTCCACGGCGTCGGCCAGGATGACCTGTCCTTCGCTTACGGAGGACCGCATGCGCAGAGGCAGCCCCCGGCCGTCCCAGACCGGACGGGGCAGACGGGCCAGATTTTTGCGGGCGGTTCCGACCAGCCCGGCGTCCAGCATGTCCCCCCGGCTCAGTCCCCGACCGGCCACGGGCACGGTCTTCCAGACATCGGCAAAAACCGTGCCCGTAAACTTCCGAAGCACCGTTCCGTCTCCGGCCACGGCTTCGAGATTCAGGCTGATCCGGCCCGGAGCGGGCGCGGCAGCCGGAACGATGCGGATTTGGGCCGGTCTTTTGTCCGCCACGAACAGGAAATCCGCAATGCGGTATTCCCGGATTTCCACCTCGCCTTCGTGATGGGCCAGGGCATCCGTCAAAATCCTGTCGATAACGGGGCGCAGAAGACGGGCGTCGAAAACCTGTCCCCCGCGCTGGGCCTGCACCTGATCCGGAGCCGTGATCTCCGGCAGGCCAGGGCCAAATCGGTTCACGACAAGCTCGCGCAGCTTCGGCCCGCTCAGCACGGCCCTGGCGCCCTCGAATCCGGGCGCGGCCAGCAGGGGCTCCGCCCCGAAGCGGGTCAGCAGAGCCTCGCCCCTCGGGCCTTCGGTCCGGAACAGATCCGCCAGAGTGATGGCCGGGCCGTCCACGCAGAGAGCCTCGACCATGGTCAGCCTTTCGGCGGCCGCCGGAACGGCCAGCAGGAAAAACATCAGGGCCAGCGCGCAGCGGAGCACGGCTACCTCTTCAGCTGATTGGCGATCTGCAGGAGCGTGTCGGCCGTGGTGATGGATTTGGAGTTGGCCTCGTAGGCCCGCTGCCCCACGATCATGTTCACCATTTCCTCGACGATCTCCACGTTGGACATTTCCAGAAAGCCCTGAGCCAGAGTGCCCGCGCTGTTCTGTCCGGGCACGCTTTCCACGGCCTCGCCGGAGCCGTCGGTCTGCACGTAGAGGTTGCGGCCCACGGCTTTCAGGCCCGCCGGATTGACAAAGGTGTACACGGGAATGTTCGTGCCCGCGATTTCGGCTCCGCTCTTGTCCACGCAGGTCAGACGGCCGTCCTCGGTGACCACGATGTTCTGGGTTTCGGGCGGGACCACGAATTCCGGCTGCAGCGGGTGCCCGTTGTCCGTGACGATGCGGCCGTCGCTGTCCAGCTTGAAGGCGCCGTTTCTGGTGTAGGTTTCCTCGCCGTTGCGATCGATACGGAAGAAGCCGTCGCCTTCGATGACCAGATCGAGCTGATTGCCCGTGTTCTGAAAATCACCCTGACTGAAAATCTTGTGCACGGACACGGGCCGCACGCCCATGCCGATCTGCATGCCCACGGGCAGACGACCACCCTCCTGGTTCGGCGATCCGGCGATCTTCATGTTCTGATACATCAGATCCTCGAACTCCGCCCTGTTCTTCTTGAAGCCGGTGGTGTTCACGTTGGCCAGGTTGTTGGCCGTGACATCCAGACTCAGCTGCTGGGCGATCATGCCCGAGGCGCTGGTCCATAAAGCACGAATCATAATGTTTCTCCTTGAGGGCCGTGCAGGCCCGAATATTGTGCCGCCAAAAGCCTAGCGCGGAGCCGCGACTTCGGTGATGGCCTTCCTGTCCTGCTCAAATGCGCCGGAAATCATCTTCTGGTAGGCCTCGAAGGCCCGCAGAGCCTCGATCATGTTGACCATCTCGGACACCACCTCCACATTGGCCGCCTCCAGAAATCCCTGTTCCACCGCGGCTTCCGCCGCCGGGAGGGGCTGCACGCCCGAATCCGGGCGGATGCGCAACAGGGAGTTTCCCATCTTTTCCAGAGCTCCGGGATCGGGCACCGAAACCAGGGAAATGGTGTCGATGAGCCCACCATCCACGGTCACGGCCCCGTCGCCGCCCACGAGCACGGAACCCGTCTCCGGAATCTGGATGGGACCGCCCTCCCCCAGAAGCCGATTGCCGTGGCCATCCACGATGTATCCTTCGGCGGAACGGTGAAACACGCCCTGACGGGTCAGCGATTCTTCCCCTCCCGAAGTCTGAACCCGGAAAAATCCGTCTCCGGTAATGGCCAGATCCAGAGGGTTTCCGGTGCTTTTCAGGCTGCCCTGAGACAGATCGATGACCCGCTCGGCGATTCTGGGCTGGGCCAGGACATATCCTCTGGGCCACGGCACTTTCTGATCCAGGGTCTGGTTGGGATTGAGCAGGTCGTGGGCATACCGCCGGAAGGTGTCGCGGAAGGCCAGCTTGTCCGACTTGAAGCCGGTGGTGTTCACGTTCGCCAAATTATTGGCGATGACATCCAGCCTGTGCTGCTGGGTCAGGGCTCCGAAAACTGCGCTGTAGCTGCTGTCTTGCATGCGGGATTCTCCTTGTGGAACCGGACAAAGCAAATAGCAGGCCACATTCCCGGACGGTTTGCCGCGCGGGTATTCGCCGGGAAAAAAAACTTGACGAGATTCCCGTCCGTCATGCAATGGAAGCCGTTGCAGAGCGGGTGTAGCTCAATTGGCAGAGTACAAGCTTCCCAAGCTTGGTGTTGCGAGTTCGATTCTCGTCACCCGCTCCACTCCTGTAGACGGCGTGACATGCATTGTAAGCTGATGGGGGTGGGCCTTTTTCCGGTCCACCTTTTTTTTTCAGAGCAGGCAAGGCGTTCCCTTTTATGGACAAGAACGAAATTCATACCCGCCTGACGGACATCCTCTCTCCCCTGTGCCAGGCCCGCGGCCTGGAGATCTGGGGCGTGGAGATTCTCTCGGGTTCGGGCGGCGGACGCAGGGTCGTGCGCGTGTACATCGACTCTCCTCAGGGCGTGAGCATCGACGAGTGCGAAGACGTGAGCCGCCACCTGAGCCTCGCTCTGGACGTGGAGGATCTCATCCCCGGCGCGTACACGCTGGAAGTGTCCTCGCCCGGCCTGGAACGCCTGTTCTTTTCGCCGGAACAGCTGCGTCCCTACACGGGACGGACTGTACGCGTCCGTCTGCGCGTTCCGCTCGAAGGCAGAAAAAATTTCCAGGGGAGCCTGACTTCCGTCGACCCGCCCCTGTTCACCCTCTCCGACGGCGATGCGGCTTTCGAACTGAACTGGGACCATGTGAGCAAAGCAAGCCTCGTCTACGAACACCGCGACCGGACCAAACCCGGGAAGCGCTGATTTTCCGGAACACGGCGGACCATTGTCCGCGCAGGAGAAACATTCATGAACCTGGAACTCAAGAAAGCCATCGACCAGATCAGCAAGGACAAGGGCATTGACCGCGACATGCTGATCGATACCCTGGAGGAAGCCATCCGTGCTTCCGTGGCCAAGAAATACGGCGACAAAATGGATATCGAGGTCAACTTCAACGAGGAAACGGGCGATATCGAGGTCTACCAGTTCAAGGTGGTGGTGGACGAGGTGGAAGACCCCGACACCGAGATTCTGATGGACGAAGCCCGCGTCCACGATCCCGAAGTGGAGCTGGACGACGCCGTGGGTTTTCGCCTTCAGGTGGAGGATCTGGGCCGCATCGCCGCCCAGAGCGCTAAACAGGTCATCATCCAGCGCATGCGCGACGCCGAGCAGGAAATCATCTACGAGGAATACAAGAACCGTACGGGCGAGATCGTCAGCGGCATCATCCAGCGCCGGGACCGCTCGGGCTGGATCATCAATCTCGGCCGCACCGAGGCCCTGCTGCCCAAGGACAGACAGATCCCCCGCGAACGCTTCCGCCAGGGCGACCGCGTGGAAGGACTCATCATCGAGGTCCGCAAGGAAGGCCGGGGGCCGCAGATCATCATCACCCGCTCCGACCCCGAATACATGACGGCCCTGTTCCGCCGGGAAGTGCCCGAGGTGGCCGACGGCACAGTGAACATCATGGGCGTCGCCCGCGATCCGGGCCTCAGAGCCAAGGTCACGGTGCTGTCCCAGGATTCCAACGTCGACCCCGTGGGTGCGTGCGTGGGCGTGCGCGGCTCGCGCATTCACAATATCGTGCAGGAACTGCGCGGCGAACGCATCGACATCGTCCTCTGGAGTCCGGACATCGCCACCTATGCGGCCAACGCCCTCTCGCCGGCCAGGGTATCCAAGATCGCCATTGACGATGCGGAGAAATCCCTGGAAGTGGTGGTTCCCGAAGACCAGCTGACCCCGGCCATCGGCAAAAAAGGCCAGAACGTGAAGCTGGCGGCCAAGCTTCTGGGCTGGAAAATCGATATTTTCACCAACAGCCGCTATAATAAGCTGAACAAGGATCGTCAGTTGCTGGAACAGCTGGCCAGTGCGGTCCAGGTGCCCATGGCGGATTTCGTCGAGGCCGGGTTCGACACGCTGGAATCCATAGCCGAGCGCACCAACGAGGAACTGCTGGATATTCAGGGCATCAGCGAGGAAAACATCGGCACCCTGCGCGCCGCATTGAACCTTCTGATCAGCCAGAATCCGCAAACCGATGACGAACCCGAAGAATCCGGCGCCGATTACGACGAGGTCTGACGCCCCGTCACGGGAAACCGGCCCGGTACGCATGTGCGTCATCTGCCGGAAGCGGTTCCCCAAGGGAGAACTGCAGAGATTTACCTGCCCTGTCCACGGAGAACTCGTCCTGACCGTTGACAGTTCCGGGAAAAGACCGGGACGGGGTTTTTATTTGTGCCGCGACGCGGCGTGCCGGAACAAGTTCGAGCGATACAAGGGCTGGCAGAAGAAATGCAAGGGGGTTGGGCATGTCCACGAATAAACTGCGGGTCAGGGATCTGGCCACAGAACTCGATATTTCCAGCAAGGATCTGATGGCCCTGCTGCGGGAGCTCAAGATCCCGGCCAAAAGCCACATGAGCAGCCTGACCGAGGAAGAAGCGGAACAGGTGCGGGAACACCACCGCAACAAGGGCCAGCTCCCGCAGGCCGTGGATACCCGTGCCAAGGACGGCGTCATCGTGCGCAGACGGCGCAAGCCCGTGGAAACCCCTCAGGCCGAAGCCCCGGCGGCGGATCAGCCGGAGCCGAAAGGTGCAGACGGGGACGAGCCTGAAACCAAGCCCGCCCGCAGACGCAAGGCTGCCGAGACCATTCCTTCGGCCCGCATCATCGAACCCGCAGGCGGCGAGGCGCGGGAGTCTGAAGAGCCCGCCACTCCTCCGGCGGAAGAGCCTCCCGCTGAACCCGTTCTGCCCGAGGACGTCGCCGCCGCTTCCGAGGCTGCGGCCGATGAGAGCCGGGAAGAGGTTTCCGGTCCAGAGGAGCAGGCCCCGGCGGAAAGCACACCCGAGGTAGTGGAGACGGGGGAAGACGCCGCCAAGTCTGAATCCAGAAAGAGCAGGAAGAAGGCTCCGGCTCCGGCCGCTCAGGTGAAGGTCATCTCCCGGCCCACCATCGTCGAATTTCCGGACACCCGTCCCTCCGGCCCGGCCCGGCCCGCAGGCGCCGGACGGCCCGGCGCGGCGCCTGCGCCTCAGAACGAGGCCGCCAAAGACGGCCGGGGCAAGAAGAAAAAAGGCCGCCGCATGGTGGATGCGGAGGAGCTGTACCGCAAGGAAGAATTTTCCATGGGCAAAGGCCGGAAGGCGCAGAAGGCCGAAGCCCGGAAAGCGGGCGGGCACAAGGGCGCAGTCCAGGTCACTCAGCCCATCAAGGCGTCCAAGCGCAAAATCCGCATCGAGGACACCATCAGACTCACGGATCTGGCCCATCAGATGGGCGTCAAGGCCCAGGATCTGATCAAAAAGCTGTTCGGCCTTGGCGTCATGGCCACCATCAACCAGTCCCTGGACTTCGACACGGCGCTGCTTCTGGCCTCGGAGTTCCAGTATGAAGTGGAACGGGTGGGCTTCTCCGAGGAAGACTTCCTGCTGCCCAAGGAAGAGGACAAGGCCGAAGATTTGCGCCCGCGTCCACCCGTCGTGACCATCATGGGACACGTTGACCACGGCAAGACCTCCCTGCTGGATGCCATCCGCAGCACCAGCGTGGCCACGGGCGAGGCCGGGGGCATCACGCAGCACATCGGCGCGTATCATGTGGCCACGGAACGCGGCGAAGTCGTCTTTCTTGATACGCCCGGCCACGAGGCCTTCACCACCATGCGCGCCCGGGGCGCCAAGGTCACGGACATCGTGGTACTGGTGGTGGCCGCCGACGACGGCGTCATGGAGCAGACCCGCGAGGCCGTGAGCCATGCCAAGGCGGCGGGCGTACCCATCGTGGTGGCCGTGAACAAGATGGACAAGGAAGAGGCCGATCCGGACCGCGTCAAACGCGAACTCTCCGATCTGGGACTCATGCCCGAAGAATGGGGCGGCGACACCATTTTCGCCCATGTCTCGGCCAAGAAGCGCCTGGGGCTGGACGAACTGCTGGAGCTCATCCTGCTCCAGGCCGAAGTGCTCGACCTGAAGGCCAATCCGGACAAACCCGGACGCGGTCACGTGGTGGAAGCCAAGCTGGACAAGGGCCGCGGCCCCGTGGGCACGGTGCTCATCCAGGAAGGCCATATCAATCAGGGTGACGCCTTCGTATGCGGCCTGATCAGCGGCAAGGTCCGGGCCATGTTCAACGACCAGGGCAAACAGATCAAAACGGCCGGCCCGGCCATCCCGGCGGAAATCCAGGGCTTCGAGTCCATCCCCGAGGCCGGTGACGAATTCGTCATCGTCAAGGATGAAAAAGTGGCCCGCCGCATTGCCGAGGACCGGCGTATCAAGCACCGCGACCGCGAACTGGCCCGGGAATCCAAAGTCACCCTGGAAAGTTTCCTGGCTTCCAGAGCAGGCGAAGAGGCCCAGACCCTGAACCTGCTGCTCAAGGCCGACGTGCAGGGTTCGCTGGAAGCCATTTCCGAGGCCCTGTGCAAGCTGTCCACGGATGAGGTGAAGATATCCCTGATTCATGGCGGAGCTGGAGCCATCACCGAGTCGGACATCCTGCTGGCCTCGGCTTCGGGCGCCATAGTAATCGGCTTCAACATCCGGCCTACGGCCAAGATCAAGGAAGTGGCCGAGCAGGAAAAGGTAGATATCCGCTTCTACGACATCATCTACAAGCTGGTGGACGACATCAAGGCGGCCATGTCCGGCATGCTCGCCCCGGACATCAAGGAGGTCTACCTTGGCCAGGCGGATGTGCAGCAGACCTTTACCGTGCCCAAGGTGGGCACCATCGCCGGGTGCATGGTCATTGACGGCAAGCTCAAGCGCAACGCCAGCGTGCGCCTGCTGCGTGACGGTGTGGTGGTGTACACGGGCAAGCTGAGCTCGCTCAAGCGGTTCAAGGACGACGCCCGCGAAGTGACCAAGGGATACGAATGCGGCGCGGGCCTGGAGAACTTCAACGACGTGAAGGCGGGCGACATCATCGAAGCCTTTGAACTGGTGGAAGAAGCCAGAAGCATCGAGTAGCGCGGCCTGGGTCTGCCGGTGGAGCCCCTCGCCCCGCCGGTGGATTCGGCAGGCACCGGCGCCGCCATCGGGCCGCGCCGCAGTATCCGGAAATATTTCCGGGAAAACATGGGCTCGCGAAGCCCGCGAAAAGTTCAATTTCCATGATTGTCGGCACCCTGCGCCTGGAATTCCGGCTGCACGGCGTTTTTTCCCTGAAGGAAAAGCGCAGAAGCGCGAGCAGTCTGAAGCAGAAACTGCGTAATACCTTCAATGTGGCCGTGGCCGAAACGGAGAGCCAAGACTCCCACCAGAAGCTGGTTCTCGGGGTGGTTACCGTATCCAACGCGACGGACCATGCGCACGCCCAGCTGTCCAAGATTCTGTCCATGGTGGAAGCCGCCGTCGCGGACGAGCTGGTCCGCGCCGACATGGACGTTTTCGGAGCCTGACATGCAACGTAGCACCTCCCGCCGCGCGGCTCAGATGAGCGACCAGATCATGCAGGTTCTGGCCCTGCTTCTGGTGCAGGAAGCCGAAGATCCGGCCCTGCGCCTGGTGACCATCACCGGCGTGCGCTTAAACCGCGATTTCAGTATCGCCGAGGTCCTCTATACACACATCCACGGCCGCGAAGCCGAGCCGGAGATTTCAAAAGCCCTGCTCCGGGCCAAGGGTTTTCTGCGCACCCGGCTGGGCCGGGAGCTGAAACTGCGCGGCATTCCAGAGCTGCGCTTCACCTGGGACACCTTTCTGGAGGACATGGTTTATGACGCCCCCGCTGCGGCAGATAGCTGAGCACCTCCGGGCCACGGACAATTTTCTGGTAACTTCCCACGTCTCACCCGATGGCGACGCCCTGGGGTCCATGCTGGCCGTGGGTGAAGTATTGGACGCGATGGGCAAACAGGTCCGGCTTTTCAACGAGTCCGGCCTTCCGGAGCGCTTCCGCTGGCTCTCGCCCCGGCAGAAAATTCTGCGCCTCCTTCCCGATACGGAACCCGAAACCATCATCGTGCTCGACTGCGGCAGCCCGCAGCGTCCGGGTGCGCTGCTCGCACCGTGGCTCTCGTCCAAAACCGTGGTGAACATCGACCATCATCTGGATAACCCCATGTTTGGTTCCATCAACTGGGTGGACCAGCGTGTTTCCTCCACAGGGGAAATGGTCGGCATGCTGGCCCGGGAGCTGAATGTGCCGCTGGCCGGGCTGCTCGGGGAATACGTGTACCTGTCCCTCATTTCGGACACGGGAGACTTCTGCTTCAGCAACACCCGTCCCGAAACCCTGGAAATGGCGGCCGAAATCCTGCGGCTGGGGCTTCTGCCCGGCCCCTTTCACGAACAGCGGCAGTCCACCGGCACCATCAACCAGCTGCGAATGCGCGGCGCGGTGACGCAGCAGGCCACCCTGCACAGCCACGGGAGGATCAGCCTCATTTCCTTCACCCGCGAGCTGTTCCGCCAGACCGGCACCGGCCCGGAAGATACCGAAGGACTGGTCAACAGGGTGCTCTACCTGCGCGGTGTACAGGCGGCCATCGCGACGCGGGAAGAAGACAACGGCAGCATCAAGTTTTCCCTGCGTTCCAAGGGCGACGTCAATGTCCAGGCCGTGGCCGCGCGGTTCGGCGGAGGCGGACACCGCAACGCGGCGGGCGGCACTCTTGACATGTCTGTGGATGAAGCCGGACGCACCCTAGTGGATGCCGTGGCGGCGGAACTGGACCGGAAATGAAACGTCCGGGTCCCGCGCAGCTTGACGGACTGCTGGTTTTGCATAAACCTGCGGGGCCGACTTCCACAGACTGCCTGAACAGCATCAAGCGCGCTCTGGGACAAAAAAAAATAGGCCACGCCGGCACTCTGGACCCCATGGCCACAGGCGTTCTCGTGGTCCTGCTCGGCCAGGGCACCAAGCTGGCTCCATATTTGAGCGAAGGCCGCAAGACGTACCGCGGCGAACTGCTGCTCGGACAAACCACGGATACCTACGACATTCAGGGGCAAATTCTGTCCGAAGCGCCGTGGGAACATCTGAGCGCAGACGATATCCGGGCCGCCGTACTGGGCTGGCAGGATGAGACACGGCAGGAAGTCCCCCCTGTTTCAGCGGCCAAACATCAGGGACGTCCTCTTTACGCCCTGCACCGCGCCGGGTGGGAGGTGCCGGTCAAGACCAGAGATATGACAATTTTCGGGGTGGAGATTCTGTCCGTGCATCCCCCCCGCGTCTCTTTCCGAGTGATCTGCTCTGCAGGAACCTACATCCGCTCCCTGGCCCACAGCCTGGGGAGACGACTCGGGTGCGGAGCGGCGCTCAGCGAACTGGAACGGGAGGCCAGCCACCCGTTCACCCTGGACCAAGCCCACGGTCTGGAAACCGTGCTGTCCGATCCGGAGCGCTTCGCCAGCCTGGTGCAGCCTCTCGCGCAGTCTCTGCCTCACTGGCCCAGGCTCCGCCTGACCGGTCAGCAGGCCGGACTGGTCCGAAACGGTGCATGGCTTCCGGCTTCCCTGTTTCCCGCGCATCCTGCGGAAGCGGACAGCCGGGCCATGTTCCTCGCTCCGGACGGCGCTCCCCTGGCGCTGGCCGAAGTGAAAAAGCGCGGTCAGGACCTTTGCTGGTCCATTCTGCGCGGCTTGTGGCAAGCCTGAGTTCCTGTTCGCAATGGCTGTGTCGGACGTAAAAAACATGTAACATCAAGGAGAAAGCTGTGGTCTTAACCCCTGAACGCAAGACGGAACTGATCAAGGAATACGGCAAATCCGAAACGGACACGGGATCCCCGGAAGTGCAGGTGGCCCTTCTGTCCGCACGAATCGACTACCTGACGGAGCATTTCAAGAGCCACCAGAAGGATTTCCATTCCCGCACCGGGCTTCTGAGGCTCGTGGGCAAACGCCGCCAGCTGCTGAACTACCTCCGCAAGAAGGACATTCAGGGCTACCGCGATCTCATCGCGCGGCTCGGCCTGCGCAAGTAGGCGGCGACGCCCGAGGCGCGGCGCTTGCGGGACCACCCGGAAACGCCGCGCTTTTTCCATCAACCGAGCACCCGGCACATACGCCGCTGGTTTTGTGTTCAGTCCCTGGCCCGGCCCGTTCGGGACAGCGCCTCGACACCAAACCAGCATCCCCGTCCGGAGTGCCCAACACCCATGAGGTGAACCATGACATTCCAGACTACCAGAACCGCCATCCCCATGCCCGAGGGCGAAATCGTCATCGAGCACGGCAAACTGGCTCTTCAGGCCAGTGGCGCCGTAACCGTGAAGTGGGGTGACACCGTGGTCCTCGTCACGGCCACGCATCAGGCTCTGGACCGGGAAGCGGACTTTCTGCCCCTGACCTGCAACTATCAGGAAATGCTCTATGCGGCCGGCCGCATCCCCGGTAATTACTTCCGCCGCGAAGTGGGCCGCCCGAGCGATCACGAAACCCTGGTTTCCCGGCTCATCGACCGTCCCATCCGCCCACTCTTCCCCAAGGGATGCGCACACGAAATCCAGATCATCGCCACCGTTCTCTCCTCCGACAAGGAACGCAACGCCGACACTCTGGCCATGCTCGGCGCGTCGGCGGCCCTGCATATTTCCGACATTCCTTTCGCCGGTCCCGTGGCGGCCATCCGCGTGGGCTACGCCGACGGCAAGTTTCTGCTGAACCCCACCGCCTCCCAGCTGGCGGGCAGCGAATTGAACATGGTCCTGGCCGGGACCCGCGACGCCGTGGTCATGGTCGAAGGCGGCGCCCAGTTCCTGTCCGAGGACATCATGGCCGAAGCCGTGGCCTGGGGGCACTCCCAGCTTACTCCTTTCCTGGACGCCCAGGAGGAACTGCGCGCCGCTCTGGGCAGGGAAAAGTTCGTGGTCACTCCGCCTCAGGAGCCCGAGGATCTGATCGCCGCCGTGACCGAACTGGCCGAGGCGCCTCTCGCTGCCGCTCTGACCGTGCCGACCAAAATGGAGCGCCGGGAGGCCAAGAAAAGGGTTCGTCAGGACCTCATGGAAGCTCTGGCCGTCCGCTTTGCCGACAATCCGGAGCGTCTCAAGAACGTGCCGGAAATTCTTGAGGATCTGGAAAAGAAAATCGTGCGCCAGCGCATCCTGACCGACAAAGTGCGTATCGACGGCCGCGACCTGACTACTGTCCGCCCCCTGACCATGGAAGTGGGCGTTCTCCCCCGCACCCACGGCTCGGCCATTTTCGCCCGGGGCGAGACCAAAGCCTTGGCCACCTGCACTCTAGGCAGCACCCGGGACGAGCAGCGCATCGAAACCCTGGCCGGTGAAGTGGCCCGCCGTTTCATGCTGCATTACAATTTCCCGCCCTACAGCGTGGGTGAGGCCCGCATGCTGCGCGGCCCGTCCCGGCGCGAAGTCGGACACGGCAACCTGTCCGAACGCGCCCTCATGCCCGTGCTGCCGCCGCAGGACTCCTTTCCTTTCGCCATCCGCGTGGTTTCGGACATCATGGAATCCAACGGCTCCTCGTCCATGGCCTCCGTGTGCGGCGGAACCCTGGCCCTCATGGACGCGGGCGTACCCATCAAGACGCCTGTGGCGGGCGTGGCCATGGGACTCATCAAGGAAGGGGACGAATACCTGGTCCTGACAGACATTCTGGGCGACGAAGACCATCTGGGCGACATGGATTTCAAGGTGGCGGGCAGCCACGACGGCGTGACGTCCATCCAGATGGACATCAAGATCGCGGGCATCCCGGCCGAAGTCATGAAAAAAGCCCTGTACCAGGCCAGGGAGGCACGCTTGCACATTCTGGCGCAGATGGAACGGGTCATTGCCGCGCCCAGAGGAGAATTGTCCCGCTTCGCGCCGCAGATGGATGTGGTGCATATTTCTCCGGACAAAATCCGTGACGTCATCGGCCCTGGCGGCAAGAATATCAAGGCCATCTGCGAAGCCACCCAGGCCGACATCGACATCGACGACTCGGGCAAGGTCTCTCTCTTCGCTCCGGACCAAGCCTCTCTGGCCAAGGCCAGGGAAATGGTCCTGCATTACGATCAGAAGGCCGAGCTGAACAAAGATTACGACGGTATCGTCAAAAAGATCATGGACTTCGGGGCGTTCATCGAAATTCTGCCCGGCCTGGAGGGCCTGTGTCACATCTCCCAGCTGGCCAGAGAGCGGGTGAACACGGTGCAGGATGTGGTTCAGGAAGGCGACGCCATCAGGGTCCGGGTGATCGACATTGAACCATCCGGGCGGATCAAGCTGAGCCGCAAGGCCATCATTCTGGAAGAGCTGGGCGAAGACCCGGAGCCGCCCGCGCCACCCCGTGGCGATAGACCCCGTGGTGACAGGCCGCGCAGAGACCGGGGAGACCGCCGCGGTCCGCGTAACGACCGCTGACCACACGAATCACAAAGCCCTCGCCAACCGGCGGGGGCTTTCACATTTGCGGCCATTGCACCGCATATTTCGGCTCCTCTCGGAGCCGCCTCGCGACAGGGACAATCACTCGTCCTGCGCCGCATATTTTCTTTCCGTCATGCGAAGCTGTGTTGCTCCATCACGACCCAGATACGTCCTGACCCGCCTCCTGGGCGCTTTCCGCTTCCGGCTGGGTATAGGCAGCAGCTTCAGCCGCTTCCACGCGGGAGTCGGCGCAGGCTCTTTTCCGGGAACACTGCCCGGCCTCCAGCCCCCGGCCCGCACCATGACCGTCGTGTCCCGCACCCGAACAGGAGCCGCGTCCTTTTCCTTTCCGTTCATCACCTGCGGCACAGTGACCCCACCGGGCCATCCTGCCGAAGCTCTGTCCCTTGCCATGCCTCGATTTCCGTTCGTTCATACGTCCTCCTTGTTTTGGAGCATCTCCCTACCTCGCCGCATCCGGCCTTTGCCCCGGCCGGATCGCTGTCCGCAGTTTCTCTCCGCTTCCGCGTCGTCGCCGCTGTCGGCGGATTCGATCCGGATGGCCCAGCCCCGTGCCAAAGCCCTGGCGACCTGCGTCCTGGCTTCACCCAGTATGCGGCAGACCGTGGGTCTGGAAACTCCCATCCGCAAGGCGGCGTCCTCCTGGCTCAGCCCTTCCGCATCGACCAGACGCAAGGCCTCCATTCCTTCGGCGGGAAGGAGAACCTCCTCCAACCTTGGCAGAGGAATACCTTGCGGCTTGTAAAAAGTTGCCAGCGGCCTGCTCCCAATACGGCAATGTTTTCTGGGACGAGGCATGGATGCTCCTATTATGAAATTATGTTCATAATAAAGCACCCTTCACTGCTGTCAAGAGATGTTCCGAAAATCTGTCCGGCAGAGATCCATACAGGTAAAAGGCCAAAAGCGTGAAACCTGTCTTATGATCAAATTGAACCTGATCATGAAGATCATTCCATCGAGAAACGTGCTCTTCAGCTCCGTTCACGATAGGTATGCCGCCGCTTTACCCGCTCGCGTAATGATGCGTTGACCTTGATCGGCGGTGTTACCTTCGAGAAGCTTCTGGCCGACAGTGGTCATGATACGAATGCGATCCTTGAAGCTGAAAGGCAAAACATGCCTCTCAGTCGTCCATCCAAAAATAAACTGCTCTCTACTCTCCGAACAATGTTTTCCAGACGAACAGGTGTCACAAAAATAGCTTGACGCTTTTACTTTGGGTACATAAATGTTCTCTCTCAACGACGCGCCCGTAGCTCAGTTGGATAGAGTGCCTGACTACGAATCAGTAGGTCGCATGTTCGAATCATGCCGGGCGCACCACGTAATCAAGGAGCAAACATTGTTTGCTCCTTTTCTCTATATCTTGGAACGATTATTCTTCCCGTATGTTCTTTGGAAGGGGCCGCCCTGGTTTCGACGGGGGTGATGAGGCCAAAGTTGCAGGCCGAGGGGCTGGGAGGTCCTCGTTAAAACCCAGCACGAACATAATTGCCAACGACAATTATGACTACGCAATGGCTGCCTAGTTATTAGGCAAACATTGCTTGGCGGCATAGACCGCCACATCCGTGCGGTGGATGTCTGATAAGCCGTATCCGGGTGTCACCCCCATCAGGCTGGCGAGAGGCCGCTGTCTGGACAGCTAATCGCGAGATTTTATCCGGGCTGGTTTGCAGGACGCCCGATCAGGGGCAAGCCCGCGAGCAAGATGCAAAACCTGATCTAAGCCTGTAGATGCTTTGCGCGGAGCATTCTCGGACGGGAGTTCGATTCTCCCCGGCTCCACCAACAACCTGTTTCAAGTAGCCCCACAATGTTTCAAAAGCATTGTGGGGCTTCGCTTTTTGGAATTTTCTTGTTCTAGGCTCAGGCCTCATTAATTGTAAAAATCAGGAAAGTTGGTTAGTTGTGCTCAAGGAGGACGCCATGAGCCAACTTTTCTACCTTTCTGCCGAACAACTCGAACGTATCAAGCCCTTCTTTCCACGTTCACATGGTATTCCGCGGGTCGATGACCGGAAAGTCATCAGCGGCATCATGTATGTCATCAAACATGGCCTGCAATGGAAAGATGCACCGCATGAGTATGGCCCGTACAAGACGCTCTACAATCGTTTTTTGCGCTGGAGCCAAATGGGCGTCTTCAACAATATTTTTACCGAATTGGCAAAAACAGCGGGACAAGATGGCCAGGTGATGATCGATGCGACCCACCTCAAGGCGCATCGTACCGCAGCAAGTCTGCTTAGGCACAGGCCTCATTAATTGAGATAGAAAATGACGGAAGCCGCGAGGCACAGAGCTGAAAAGAAGGTATGCGCGCAGCGGTCATAACGCATGGCAATTCTGCGCCAGTCCTTGATCCTGCCAAACATGACCAAAGATCTTGTGCCGCTGTTTATACAGATCGTTATCGTACGAGCAGGCTTTCTTTCGGTTCCTTCTGGGAGGGATGCAAGGCGTAATACCTCTGGCGAGCAGGGCGTCACGGGACCAGTCGGCGTCGTAACCACGGTCCGCCAGAAGCTCCCTGGCCTCGGGCAAAGCATCTATGGCATCCATAAGCAGGGCGGCTCCTTTGTAGTCGCTCACCTGGCCTTCTGTGAGCTTCATGACCAGGGGCCTGCCGTGACCGTCGCAAACAGCATGGAGTTTGGAGTTCAGACCGCCCTTTGTGCGTCCGATGCAGCGGGAAAGAGCCCCTTTTTGAGCAAGCTTGCGGCGGTACGATGGGCTTTGAGGTGGGTCGCATCGATCATCAATCGTCCATCTTTTCCCGCTGTTTTTGCCAATTCGGTAAAAATATTGTTGAAGACGCCCATCCGGCTCCAGCGCAAAAAGCGATTGTACAGCGTTTTATACGGGCCATACTCACGCGGTGCATCTTTCCATTGCAGGCCATGTTTGATGACATAAATGATGCCGCTGATGACTTTCCGGTCATCGACCCGCGGAATACCATGTGAACGTGGAAAGAAAGGCTTGATACGCTCGAGTTGTTCGGCAGAAAGATAGAAAAGTTGGCTCATGGCGTCCTCCCTGAGCACAACTAACCAACTTTCCTGATTTTTACAATTAATGAGGCCTGAGCCTAGCCTGCCGAAACGAGGCCCAGGGAAAAAGCGGCAGGCAAAGCTTTATGTTTGGATTTGAAACGGAATTTGTGCTTCGGGGCTTTTGCGGCGCACAGGCCGTACATTTCGGCGAACAGATCCTTGAAAAAGCCTGCGGGGCGAGAATTGTTCGCGTCAGCAAAGGTCGAGCGGGCCACGTTTTTCAGTCCCCAGTGATACAGGCGGTTTCCCGCAGCCTCAAGGCAGCGCAGGCCATCGCGCATGGAACGTCTTGCGGCAAGCTGGATGAAGGCCATGACCGTGAACTGCTCCTTGAAACCAAATTTACGCGACGAGCGCCCGGTTTTGTGCCGTCTTTCGAGTTTCTGAAAAACATGTCTGGGAATCAGAGATAGCGTCTGGGAGAATAGTGTATTATGGTGACTCAAGTCCAAAATCTCCTTGTGTGGCAAGATGTTGTGGTGATTTCTTTTACCACATATCGCTGAGATTTTGGACTCTTTTCTTATCCCTTAGCCGGACAGCAATGGTCTTGACTGATAAACAGGGGAAAGCAACCGAATATCTCTGGATGAACTTCGATCCGGATCAACTCTCCCATTCCGCACGGAAAAGTATGCAGACAGGCGCAATGCAAACACATCAAAAAAGAACGATCCAGACAGAAGGGCAAATCACACTGGCCATACGAAAGCTCCGTGCGGAAGAAAAAAAAGTGACTCGAACTGCTGTTGCGGAGCTTGTCGGAATTTCCCGCGAGCAGATCAGCAGGAGATATTCCCACCTGTTTTTGTGATGTTTTTGGGGGATTTCCGGATGTTTCTTCAAAGGGCATATATCACGCTTGAGGAACGCTGATGCAGACCAATCGTTCATCGGACCAGGAAATATTTCTGGCCATCGGTATATTCCTGATAATTTTCATCGGCATTCCGGCCCTGTATGCGGCAAAAGCTTCGGTGGTGAACGGTTTTTTGCTTTCTGTCTGCAAGGTGCAGCTCCAGGTTTTCGCGGTTTTCTCCACCGAAGCCGATAAAGCTCTGGCGCTGCTGGATGGGATTGATCCTGGTTCCGCGACCTGGGACCAGATGACCAGGGTTTTAAGTTACACGGGCAAGTGGGTGCGCTGGCCATTTGCCGGCCTGCTTGTCTGTCTGGGAGGCCTTGGCGTTTTTCTCGGCCGCACCGGAGGACTTGTCCGAAAATTCGGCATGAAAACGCTCCTGGAGAACAATGCCGAGGTGTTTCCGTGCCTGGCGCCGGTGGTCGGGCGCGGGGATTACCTGCTGTCCAGGACGTCTTATGACAGTGGGCCGTGGATGCTGGCCAGAAGTCCGCTCCAGTTCGCGGCCGCGCACGGCATCCTTACAGACGCCCAGGGGCAGGCCTGGGATGAAGCGGACTTGTTGCGCGAAGGCCTGGGCGATACGGATCTTCCTGCTTACGGTCGGGCAAAGTTCGACACCAGGAAAGCCTTTTCCGTATTTGTGGCCCAGCTCGGCGTCCCTCACCGAAGTTTTTCAGAAATGCCCCTTCCGCGCCGTGCTATGGCCGCCGCCCTGGTGGCCTATGCCGCCGGCGCAAAGGAAGAAGGGATTTCTTTACTGGACAAGGTTTCCGCATCCTATACGGAGCAGGAAGGCAAAGCGCCTCGATGCGCGGTCCTTGAAAATTCTGAGTTTCTGGAGGGTCTGGGCAAGCTTTTCACGCAGCATTCCCATGTGGCCGGGTCTCTTGCCCACGGATTCGAGTTGACCTGGTTCATGGGGCTTCTGACTCTCGCGCGGAAGAAGGGAGTATTGGCCTGCTCCCAATTCCTCTGGTTGCGCCCCCTTGATCGTCCGCTGTGGTACGCCCTGAACCAGGTCGGTGGACGTGTCGCCTGGTCAGAGGCATCTGCCGCCTGGTCGCATTATCAGGTGGAGATTCAAACTGGAAAAGCCTTGGGAGAAGCTTTCGTCGAAAATGCCGTGCTTGCACTTCATGATGTCCTTGCCGCGCAGGGGTGGCTTGCCCGAAAGAAAGACACACCCCGCCCGCCAGATGCCGCTACCGATAAAACCAATCCACCCGCAAGGCAGGCTCCGGAAGTGGAAGATTCCATGGAGCCCTTACTTGAACCCATACCCGAGTTCCCAGAAGAGACCGATGAAGAGTATTATGCCAGACTCAGCCAGGAAGGCGTGTAGGATACAGTTTACAAGGCTGTCTTGGCGTGGGCAGAAAGGGCTGCCGGGCTCTGCGCCTGACAGAATTGACTGGAGGGAAGCATGGATTTGCAGATGAAACTTGAAAAAATAGACCAGCTCAAAAAGGTCCTTAATGGCGTGTCCCATTTCGATCTTACGGATAAAGACCGGGACCACCTGAACCTGCAATGGACCTACAACAGCAACGCCATCGAGGGTTCCACGCTCACGATACAGGAAACCCAGCTTATCAGGGAAGGCGTCAGTGTCGGGGGGCACCATGTCCGGGAGATCCTTGAGGTCGTCAACCATGAAAAAGCAATCTGTGAAGTCGAAAGGATGGCCCACAGCGGCGCACCCCTCCAGGAGGAAGATATAAAACGCCTCCACGGGATCGTGCTGCGTACAATCGACGACGTGAATGCCGGAGTCTACAGGAAATCCGATGTGATGGTTGTCGGCGCTGTTTTTCGGCCTCCCCAGTTTTACAAGATAAAGGACAGGATGGCCGGGCTTATTGACTGGTATCAGCAGCCTTCGGATCAGCATTTTGTCCTGAATGCGGCGGAACTGCATACCCGCTTCGTGCGTATCCACCCATTCATCGACGGCAACGGCAGGACAGCCAGATTGCTGATGAATTACGAGCTGATGAAAAATGGCCTGCCTCCTGCGGTTATCAACGTGGAAAACCGGAAGCAGTATTATGAGGCTCTCCACGAGGCCGATTTACGATCCGACCACAGGCCTCTGGCGGACATTATTTGCGACAGCCTGATACCGCGCATGGAAAACATGCTCCAGCAAAGGCCTCAAAGTCCCCAGAGAATGAGATAATGCGAAAACTCCGCGCCATTGACGACCAGGAGACGCTCGACCGGAAACGGCTTATCCGGGACGTGCGGCCGTTCCCCAACCGCGTTGCCGCTGTCCTGCGCGTGCCCGGAGTGCAGCTCGCGGGTATATTCCTGCCTGCGGGCGTCATTGCTGTCCGGCTAAGGGATAAGAAAAAAGTCCAAAATCTCAGCGATATGTGGTAAAAGAAATCACCACAACATCTTGCCACACAAGGAGATTTTGGACTTGAGTCACCATAATACACTATTCTCCCAGACGCTATCTCTGATTCCCAGACATGTTTTTCAGAAACTCGAAAGACGGCACAAAACCGGGCGCTCGTCGCGTCAATTCGGTTTCAAGGAGCAGTTCACGGTCATGGCCTTCATCCAGCTTGCCGCAAGACGTTCCATGCGCGATGGCCTGCGCTGCCTTGAGGCTGCGGGAAACCGCCTGTATCACTGGGGACTGAAAAACGTGGCCCGCTCGACCTTTGCTGACGCGAACAATTCTCGCCCCGCAGGCTTTTTCAAGGATCTGTTCGCCGAGATGTACGGCCTGTGCGCCGCAAAAGCCCCGAAGCACAAATTCCGTTTCAAATCCAAATTGCTCAGTCTGGACGCCACCACCATAAAGCTTTGCCTGCCGCTTTTTCCCTGGGCCTCGTTTCGGCAGGCCAAGGGCGGCGTCAAAGTACATACCTTGCTGGATCACGATGGCCATATCCCGGCTTTCGCAACCGTCACCGACGCCAAAACCCATGAAAGCCGCATAGCTCAGGCTATGGAGTTGCCCAAAGGCTCCATCGTGGTCTTTGACAAGGGCTTCACCAGCTATCCCTGGTTTCGGATCCTCCGGGCAAAGGGCGTCTTTTTTGTGACCCGGCTCAAGCGCAACGCCGTTTTCAAACTCCTGGAGCGCCGCCTCGTGAATCGCAAGACCGGCGTTACTTCCGATCACATCATTGAAGTCTCCAGCCGGGGAAAATCCTTACGCTTGCGCCGTATCGGCTATCGTGACCAGGAAACCGGGAAACACTACGAATTTTTGACCAACCATTTCCGGCTTTCGGCGAAAA
This sequence comes from Desulfomicrobium orale DSM 12838, assembly GCF_001553625.1. Lineage (GTDB taxonomy): Bacteria > Desulfobacterota > Desulfovibrionia > Desulfovibrionales > Desulfomicrobiaceae > Desulfomicrobium > Desulfomicrobium orale. The sequence goes on along the minus strand of NZ_CP014230.1, from coordinate 1,801,641 downwards.
CCATCGCCGACATCTATAAAGACCGCTGGCAAATCGAGCTCTTCTTCAAGGAAATCAAACAAAATTTGCGCATAAAGACCTTCGTCGGCAACTCGGAAAATGCGGTTCTGATCCAGATTTACACGGCCCTGACGGTTTACCTGCTCCTCGCGTACCAGAAATTCCTCAGCCGTCTCGGACTCTCCGTACAGCAACTCTTCCAGCTCATTCAACTCAACCTGCTCGGCGAGGCCTCCTTGGATGAACTCCTGAATCCCAGACGACAAAAATTCGATAATTCATATAACTTCACACTGTTAGATTGCATCGCTTAGCCGGACAGCAATGGATTGAGATCATGTTTGGCAGGATCAAGGATTGGTGGAGAATAGCCATGCGTTATGACCGCTGCACGCATACTTTCTTTTCAGCTCTATGCCTCGCGGCTTCCGTCATATTCTGTCTCAATTAATGAGGCCTGAACCTAATGGAAGACGCCTTCATCGCCCTCATCGGCGACGAACGGCGGAAAAAGGAGGAAACATGATCTCGCCGCGCCGTCTGGCCGCCCTGTGCGCCAAGGAAAGCCGCCAGATCGCCCGCGATCCCAGCAGCGTCATCATCGCCTTGGTCCTGCCGCTCATTTTGCTGGTCATCTTCGGGTACGGCATCAATCTGGACTCCACACGCATCGTCCTCGGCCTGTGCGACGAGGACGGCGGGGCGGAAGCGGCGGCTCTCGGCGCGCATATCTCCGGGTCCGGCTATTTCGACGTGCGCCGGGGCAGCCACACGGAACTCGACGCCCTGCTCGAATCGGGACGGATCAGGGGCTACGTGCTTCTGCCCCAGGACTTCTCGCGCAGACTGGAAGGAGACACCGCGCCAGTCCAGGTGATCACTGACGGAGCCGAGCCCAACACGGCCGTTTTCGTCAGCGCCTTTGTCCGGAGCATCTGGCAGGAGTGGCTGCTCGGCCGGGCCCGGGACAGAGGGGAAAGCATCGCGGCCGGAGCGGATGTCCGGCCCAGATACTGGTTCAACGCCGCCGCTGTGAGCCGCCATTATCTCATCCCCGGCTCCATCACCATCATCATGACCGTCATCGGGGCCATGCTGACCTCCCTCGTGGTGGCCCGCGAATGGGAGCGCGGCACCATGGAAGCCCTGCTGGCCTCTCCCGCAACCCGCACCGAACTGCTCCTGTCCAAACTCATTCCCTACTACATTCTGGGCATGGGCTCCACGGCCGTGGTCTCCCTGTCCGCCGTGTGGATCATGGGCGTGCCTTTTCGCGGCTCCATCCCGGCCCTGTTTCTGGTCAGCTCCGTGTTTCTGCTCAGCATGCTGGGCATGGGACTTTTCATCTCCACGGTCATGCGCAACCAGTTCGACAGCGCCCAGGCGTCCCTGAACGCCGCCTTCCTGCCCACGGTCATGCTTTCCGGAGCCTTCTTCGTCATCTCCAGCATGCCCGCGCCCATCCGGGCCCTGACCTGGCTATTGCCGTCGCGCTACCTGGTCACGGCGTTACAGACCATTTTTCTGGCCGGAGATATCTGGAGCATCCTGCTGCCGGACATTCTTTTTCTGACGGCCGCAAGTGCCCTGTTCCTCGGGCTCACCGCCCGGAAAACCGCACGACGCCTGGACGACTGACCATGATTCTCATCCGCATTCTGGCTCTCATCCGCAAGGAGCTGCAAATCCTTCTGGCCGATCCCCAGAGCCGCCAGCTGGTCATCGCGCCGGTAATCGTGCAGGCTCTTCTCTTCCCCCTGGCCGCCACCCTGGAAGTCAAAAACAACACCCTGGCCGTGCTGAACGAAGACGGCGGGCACATCTCCGAGGAACTCGTCCAGCGCCTGGCCAGGGCCGAAGCCTTCACCCGCATCCTGCACCTGTATTCCGCCGACCAGATTGCCTCCGCCATGGACACCCAGAAGGCCATCGCCCTGGTCCGCTTTCCGCAGGACTTCTCCCGGCGTGTGACCCAGGGCCAGACAGTCCCGCTACAAATCCTGCTGGATGGACGGCGATCCAACAGCAGCCAGATCGCGGCCGGATACATTCAGGAAATCGTAGCGGACTACTTCGCCGAACTATCCGCGGCATCGGGCGGGCGGCCCCTTTCCGAGATCGTGGTCCGCCACCGCTACAATCCCAACCTGGACTACCAGTGGTTCATCCTGCCCAGCCTGGTGGCCGTGATTCTGACCGTCAGCGCCCTGATCCTCACCGCCCTGTCCGTGGCCAGAGAGCGGGAACAGGGCACTTTCGAGCAGCTGCTGGTCTCGCCCCTGACACTGGAGATGATCATGACCGGCAAGGCCGTCGCCGTGCTGCTGGTCGGGCTTTCCCAGGCCAGCATCATCATCGCGGCCGCAGTCTTCGTGTACGGCGTGCCCCTCTCCGGCTCACTCCTGCTCATCTACGCCAGCGCCATCCTCTACTTTCTGGCCCTGGCGGGCATCGGCCTTTTCATCAGCGCCCTCTGCTCCACCCAACAACAGGCGTTCCTGGGAGCCTTCTCCTTCATCATGCCCGCGATTCTCCTTTCGGGCTTCGCCTCACCCGTGGAAAACATGCCGGAGTGGCTGCAGGCCATCACCTGGATAAACCCCATCCGGCACTTCGTGGTCATCGTGAAGAGCGTGTTCCTGAAAGATGCCTCGCTGACTTTCGTGCTGGAAAACTGTGTGCCGCTGGCGCTCATCGCCGCCGCCACTCTGATCGCCGCCGTGATTATTTTCCGTCGGCGGTTCGGATAAAAGCTTCAGACGGCGGAGCTTCCACCCGGATTTGAAAAGAGAAGCGAAGGCCCGAACACGCAAAAAGCCTCCACGGTTTCCCGTGAAGGCTTTTCCGCCGAAGGCCGGAAGATGCGTTACTTCAGGCCGGCCGTACCCTGAAAGGCCAGAGAGACGATTTCGTAGTCCACGCGGCCGCGCGGAATCTGCACCGAGACCTCGTCCCCTTCGCGCTTGCCGAGCAGCGCCCGGCCCACGGGAGATTCGATGGAGATAGTCCCCCTGGTGTGATCGGCTTCGTCCGGGCCGAGCAGCGTGTAGGTTCTGGATTCCCCGCTGTCCAGGTCCTCCAGGGTCACCGTGGCTCCGAAGACGACCCGGTCGCTTTGCAGCATGTCTATGTCGATCACATCGAAACGTATCATCCGCGACTCGATATGGCTGATTCTGGCTTCCAGAAGTCCCTGCCGTTCGCGGGCCGCGTCGTACCCGGCGTTTTCCCGCAGATCTCCTTCCTCGCGGGCTTCCTTGATGGCCTGAATGACTGCCGGACGCTCCTTTTTCAACTCTTCCAGTTCCTTTTCCAAACGCTTGAAGCCTTCGACTGAAATGGGAATCCTGCTCATGTCTTCCTGTGCCTGACGGCGCAAATGGGCCCAAATAAAAAAAGAAGCTTTGTTCACCGGGCACCCATGATGAACAAAGCATGGCAACATTGTTTCTTTGTACGCAGACACAGCCCCAATAGACGATGCCGCAAAGGAGGTCAACCTCCCTTCCTCTTTTCCGGGGAAGACGCCGGGTTGATTCAGAAGTCCATTGCGGGCATAGTGCTTGCCGTCAACGGACATTCACCTTCAACCTTCACAGGAGGGCTCATGCCCGCATCAAATTATACGCTTTTCAGCGGCGGCGCCCAGGGGGCCGAAGCGGAATTCGGCCGCATGGCTGAAAAATACGGCGTGCAGGAAGTGACTTTCGCCTTCGAGGGACACAAAATCGAACGTTCCAGAGGCCTGCGGATGCTGACCCCGGAAGAACTGATGCGCAAGGATGTCAGCCTGAGCTATGTGTCCAGGCTCCTGAACAGAACCTTCACCAACGCGCCCCTCATGCGTAAAATCCTGCAGACCATCATGTATCAGGTGGATTCTGGACACGAAATCTTCGTCATCGGAACCATCATGGAAGACGGTACGGTCAAGGGCGGCACGGGCTGGGGCACCGAATTCGCCAAAATCTGCAACAAGCCACTGTACGCCTTCGGCCAGGTGCGAAACGCCTGGCACAGATGGACCGGTGAGGCTTGGGAGCGCTGCGACACGCCCACCATCACCGCCCGGCATTTCAGCGGCACCGGAACCCGCTTTCTCGAAGACAACGGACGTCAGGCCATCGCCGACCTGTTCGCCAAGTCTTTCGGCAAATAGGCCGCCATATCCGGACGCTGTCCGGCCTTCCCGGGCAGGGATTTCATCCCTGCCTTTTTTCATTGCCCGGCCCGGCGCGAAGCAGAAGTTTCCGGATCAGACCTAAATCCCTGAGGCATGAAAATTCCGCTCCCGCTCCAGCAGAGCGCGTTTACGTTCCACACCCCAGAGATATCCGGCCAGTCCTCCATCCGTCCGCACGACGCGATGGCAGGGAACGACCACGGCCAACTTGTTGGCCGCACAGGCCCGGCCCACGGCCCGAGCCGCCGAAGGGGCTCCCAGACGGCGGGCTATTTCCGTGTAAGTGGCCGTCTCTCCGGGACTGATTTCCATGAGCTCCCGCCAGACCCGCAGCTGAAAGGCCGTACCGTTCACGGCCAGCGGCAGCGACGGACCACGGCCGGGATGCTCGACCGCTTCAACCACGCCTGCCATGATCTCCTTGCAGACTGCCCGATCTCTCGTCAGCCCGGCCCGCGGAAAGCACACACGAAGATGGCAGGTCAGAACGCCGGGATCATCCCCCAGAAAAACGGCGCACAGCTGCTGCCCGGTCATGGCGGCCAACACCCGGCCCAGCCAGCATTCCGCCACGTCGAAACAAATTCCCGTCTTCATTTCATGCGCATGCATGTCCGCCTCCCGCTTCGCTTTTTCCACCTTCCCGCCGGTTGACAGAGCAGCCCCGCCATGCTCATGGCCCGAAAACACCGGGTCGAAGGTCTGGCTCCCGCTCCGCGGCGGAATGCGGGACACTCCCGCAAAACACCTTTCCATAACACAAGGAAAACACATGCTCGCCTTTCTTGCCGTTCTCGCCATTCTCGCCGGCCTGACCGTACTGGTCTGGAGCGCCGACCGCTTCGTGGAAGGGGCCGCCGCCACGGCCAGACACTTCCGCATGCCGCCCCTTCTGATCGGCATGCTCGTCGTCGGTTTCGGCACTTCCGCACCGGAAATGGTGGTTTCGGCCTTCGCCGCCATTCAGGGCAGTCCCGGCATCGCCCTGGGCAACGCCTACGGCTCCAACATCGCCAACATCGGTCTCATTCTCGGCGTGACGGCCCTGATCCGGCCCATCGCCGTCCAGCCTCAGGTGCTGCGTCAGGAACTGCCCTTTCTGGCCCTGATCACCATTTTAGCCGCCTGGCTTCTGCGGGACGGAATGCTCAGTCGGTTCGACGCCGTCGTGCTGCTGGCCGTATTCGGCGGACTCATGACCTGGAGTATCCGCCAGAGCATGAATTCCAACTGGACGGAAGACGAAGTGGGGCTCGAATCCGATCCCATGTCCATTCGCCAAGCCGCCTTCTGGCTGACGGCGGGACTTGTCCTGCTGGTGGGCAGCTCCCGCCTGCTGGTGTGGGGAGCTGTGGAAATCGCACGTCTGCTCGGCATAAACGATCTCCTCATCGGCCTGACGGTGGTGGCCGTGGGCACGTCCCTGCCGGAGCTGGCCTCCTCCGTCATGGCGGCGCGCAGGGGCGAGGACGATATCGCCCTGGGCAATATCCTGGGCTCCAATCTGTTCAACACACTGGTCGTGGTGGGCCTAGCGGGCGTGATCCATCCTCTGGAAGCCGGTCCGGAAGTGCTTCTGCGCGATATTCCGGTCATGGCGGCCATGACCGGCTCCCTTTTCCTCTTCGGATACGGTTTTCGCGGACCCGGACGTCTCAACCAGACCAAAGGATCGATTCTTCTGGCCTCGTATGTTCTCTATACCCTGTTCCTGATCTGGACGGCTATCAGGACTGCAGGCTGAGCGCCACGCACGACGAGATCGTAAAAAATATGCTTGCGTTCAAGACCATCGGCCTTTTCATCCTCACCGCCCTAGCGGAAATCGTCGGATGCTATCTGCCCTGGCTCTGGCTGCGGGAGGGAAAATCCGCATGGCTGCTGCTTCCCGCAGCAGTCAGTCTGTCCCTTTTCGCTTGGCTGTTGTCCCTGCATCCCACCGCGGCGGGCCGCGTCTATGCGGCCTACGGCGGAATCTATATCGCCACAGCCATATTCTGGCTCTGGGCGGTCGACGGCATCCGGCCGACGGTCTGGGATCTGGCCGGATCGGCGGTCACCCTGATCGGCATGTCCATCATCATGTTCGCGCCCAGAACCTCCTGACGCGGAGCGCGGACAACAGACATTTCCGGTACGCGAACCATCAGGGCACAACAGGCAACTCCATGAAATACATGTTTTCCCAGCTCATGGCCCTCATGAATCAATCGAGGCAGAGCAACAATCTCCGGCTGCTGATTCGTTTCGTCATTATTCTGGCGGGCATGTTCGTGGTATACAGCGTGCTCTTTCATGTCATCATGGAAATGGAGGGGCAGAGGCACTCCTGGCTCACGGGCCTGTACTGGACCCTGACCGTCATGAGCACCCTTGGCTTCGGAGATATCACCTTCACCACCGATCTGGGACGCCTTTTTTCCATGCTGGTCATGCTGAGCGGAGTCATCTTCCTGCTGATCATGCTGCCGTTCACCTTCATCCAGTTCTTTTACGCGCCCTGGCTGGAGGCTCAGAGCAGGGCCCGAGCCCCGCGCAAGGTGCCGGACACCATGTCCGGACACGTCATCCTGACCCATTTCGACGCCGTGGCCCAAAACCTGGTGGAAAAGCTGGACCGGTACGGCATCCCGTACGTCATCCTCGCTCCGGACCTGCAACAGGCCCTGCATCTGCATGAAAGAGGACTGAACGTGGTACTGGGCGAAGTGGACGCTCCGGAGACATACACCCGTCTGCTCGTGCAGCACGCGGCTCTGGTGGTGGTCATGAACGGAGACATCGCCAGTACCAACATCATTTTCACCATCCATGAGGCATGCGACCAGGTGCCCACCATTACCAACGCGGATGACGACGACTCTCTGGACATTCTGCGCCTGGCCGGCAGCACCCACACCTTCCAGTTCACCAAAATGCTCGGACAGGTCCTGGCCCGCCGCGTGCTGGGACTCAGTCTGCAAGCCAACATCATCGGTCAGTTCGATGAACTGCGCATCGCTGAAGCTCCGGCCATGCGTTCCCCCCTTCAGGGGCAGACCCTGGCCCAGAGCCGCCTGCGCGAACTGACCGGTGTGAACGTGGTGGGCCTCTGGGAACAGGGACGCTTTCACCTGCCAAGTCCCACCACGGTCATCGGCCCGTCCACGGTGCTCGTTCTGGCCGGATCGCAGGAACAGCTCCGGGCTTACGACAAATTTGTCGGCTCGTCCGAAACGGACCGCTCGGAACAAAAACCGGTACTGGTGCTGGGCGGCGGCAGGGTAGGCATGTCCGTAGCCCAGACTCTGGGCGGACGCGGCATCGACTACCGTGTCGTGGAAAAAAAAGCCCGCACCACGGACGATGAACGTATCATTCAGGGCAGCGCGGCCGACCTGGATGTGCTCATCGAGGCCGGCATCAACGACACGCCGTCCATCATCGTCACCACCCACGACGACGACCTGAACATCTTCCTGACCATCTACTGCCGCCGTCTGCGGCCCGATGTACAGATCATCTGCCGGGCCAGCCTGGATCGCAACATCAACACCATGCACCGCGCCGGGGCCAATCTGGTCATGTCCTTTTCGTCTCTGGTCACCACCACCATCCTGAACCTGCTCAAGCCCGAAAAACTGCTCATGATCTCCGAAGGGCTGCACATCTTCCGGTCCACGCCCCACCAGAGCATCACAGGCAAAGCGCTCCACGACCTGCATGTGCGCGAGGACACTGGATGCAGCATCATCGCTATCAAACGGGAAGAACAGATGCACATCAACCCCGATCCCTCCACGGTGGTGACCGCCGAGGACAAACTCATCCTCATCGGCACGGCCGAGGCTGAACGCACATTCCTGGAGAAATACAGAGCCTCCTGAATGACGAAAAAGCCCGCAGGTCCTCCGGTTGTGAGGCGGCTGCGGGCTGAAGCAGGGAAAGTGTCGGGTGGAACTACATGGCTTCGCCGGAGTTCAGCTCGGCGATGGTGCGGTCGATGGATTCCTGAAGCTCGGCGGGCAGGCCCATGATTTCCACATTCAGAAAGCCGCGCACGATGGTGGAAGTGGCTTCGTCCTCATCCAGCCCTCTGGCCATGAGGTATTCGATTTCCTCTTGGGCGATCTTGCCCACGGCTGCTTCGTGAGACAGCTCCACGCCGGGCCTGGTACCCTGCAGTTCGGGAATAGCGTGAATGGTGCCTCCGCCCAGAATAAGCCCCTTGCATTCCAGATGGCCGCGCGCGGGCACGGCGTTGCCGACAATCTCTCCACGTGCGACAATGCCGCCACCGGTGGTGATGGTCCGGGAAATGATTTCGCCGCGCGTATCCGGAGCGTTCAGGATGATGCGGTTTCCCGTGTCCACGTGGGAACCCGGGGGCGTGACGATGACGGAATTGAAGCGCGCCACCCCACCCGGTCCGTTCAGGTAGATGGTCGGATAGGACTGCACGGATTTGACTCTTTTGAGCAGCACGTAATTGTTCTGCAGCACGCCGTTTTCCTCCACGATGCCCACGGTGCGGGGCCGGACCACGACCTCTTCGCCCCAGTTATGGATCATGGTGAAAGTCAGTCTGCCGCCCTTCTTGACGTAAAATTCCGAAATGCCCAGATGCAGGGCGGACACCACTCCGTGGGACGTGGCGCAGCCCGTGATGATGTGGACTTCGGAGTTTTCCTCCACCACCACGATGTTGTGCACGTTCTGACCTGTGTTCTCGCCCTTGATGAACAGGCAGGTCTGCACCGGCTCCGACACTCTGGCCCCTTTTTCCGTGCGGATAAAATACCCGCCGTGCAGTTCCTCCCTGGCCGCGGCCCGGGTGAAATCGTCCTTGTCGCGATCCAGAGCTTTCCAGAAGTATTCCGGCAATCCGTCATATTTCCTGAGCGCCTGACGAATACCCAGTACTTCCACGCCCTTGGAGGCGCTTTTGCAGTGCACGGTGGAATGATCGAATTGCAGAAACGTACCCGCGCGGCTGGCCGCCGAGTCCACATCCACGCCGACCATGCGCAGTTCGCGTTTGCCGTCCTCGGTCAGGCCGGAGAAATCTTTCAGTTCCGGGTTCTCCTTCCCGGAAAAGGCATAGGAGGACAAATCAACGGTCAGTTCAGACATCTGATGCACTCCTTGTAGCCGTGCTTACCGATATGATCGAGGATGTCTCTGGGCCGGATGGGCCGGGTGTCACAGCAGAGCACGCCGTCATACATCACCTGTCCGCGATCGGCGTTCACGTAGTCCAGAATGTATCCGGTATGAGTGATGATCAGACCGGAAGTTCTGTTGCGGCGGCGCAAATCCCGCATGCAGGCGTCGGGCGAGGGAGTGGTTGCTCCGTCCAGCAGGAGACGGGCCGTCTTGCCGATAAGTGCCATGTTTTCCAGATCCACCCCCGACTCCGGCTCATCGAAAAGAATGAGGCTCGGATGCTGGGCCATGAGCTGGAGCAATTCCGAACGCTTGATCTCGCCGCCGGAAAAACCGGCGTTAATATCCCGATCCAGAAAATCCTCGAAATTGACTGTTCTGGCCAAGCCGTCCACGTCCACCTCCCGGTCCCGGGCGCACATGGAAACCAGATGCCTGGTCTTCAGGCCGTGAATGGTCGGCGGACGCTGGAAGGACATGCCCATGCCGAGCCTCGCCCGCTCATAGGTGGGCATATGCGTGATATCCACACCTTTGAAAAGGATCCGCCCGGAGGTCACGGTGTAGCCGCTGAAACCCATGAGCGTCATGAGCAGCGTGGTCTTGCCCGAACCATTGGGGCCGAACAGGATGAACGTCTCTCCCTCGGCGATGTTCAGGTTGATCCCCTTCAGGACTTCCCTGCCGCCGACGCGCACGCGCAGATTCTCTATCTGAAGCATAAACGGGCCTTCTATGTCATGGATTTGTCCCGACGGACAAGGCGAGGAAGTAATAAAGCCCCCTGTAAATGTCCAATCCGATGACCGGGACCACGCATTGAAAACGCACTTCTCATCTCTTGGCATTCCCGGGGCGACGCGATAGGCGGGCGGTGTCAAAAAACCGGAGGCTCTTTTGTCTCTCACCGAGATCTTCCTCGTGGCCGTGGCTCTGGCCATGGATGCCTTTGCCGTGGCCGTGGCCTCGGGCGTGGCCCTGCAGACAGTGACCGCCCGCCAGACCTTCCGCCTGTCCTGGCACTTCGGGCTTTTTCAATCCCTCATGCCCGTGCTGGGCTGGGCCGGGGGTTTTGCCGTGCGGGACTATTTTCTGCGCCTCGGACACTGGATCGCCTTCGCCCTTCTGCTGTACATCGGCGTGCGGACCATCCGGGAAGGATTTTCCCACGAAGACGAAGACACCTGTCAGGACCCCACGCAAGGCACGCGACTGATCATGCTCTCCGTGGCTACCAGCATCGACGCTCTGGCCGTGGGTTTTTCCCTGGCCATGCTCAGCGTGTCCATCTGGCTGCCGTCGGCCGTCATCGGCCTGGTAGCCCTTGTCTTCACCGCTCTGGGTCTGCACCTGGGCAGGCTTCTGGGATGCGCCACGCGCATGGGCCACCGGGCGGAAATACTGGGCGGCATGGTGCTTCTGGCCATTGGCGGAAAAATTCTGTGGCAGGGACTATAAGGCACCCATCAAAAGGCATGCTTACTGCATTGGCGCATCCGAATAATTAACGGAATTCTCTCTGAAGGAGAAAGCACGTGCGCCATACCTCTCCCGGGTTCACCCTGGTGGAACTCCTGATTGTCATTGCCATCATCGGCATTCTCGCCGTTATCGCTCTCCCACAGATGACTAAATATAAAAGGACAGCGTTACTGGCACAGGCCGAATCGGACCTGCGCAACTGTATGACTGAAGCGACAGCACAAAAAATCACGAATGGCACCAATTCCCTGGATTGTTCCGTCATATCCGGCAATCGCCTGCACTGCACCGTAACGACTCTTGCAGGCAGCGGGCTCATCTCCCTGACCAGTCCCTGTTCCAACATATATGACGGTCTGACCATCTCCTGTAATGTGACAAATAATGTCGGCAGCTGCCAATTCTGACCCGCGCACCGTGCCTATGCCTTCGTCTATTTCATCCCAGATGCCGCGGAAAAGAAGCTCCCTTTGCATTCTGAGCCTCACGATTCTGCTCGTTTGCTTTTTTGCGGCCAAGGGTCTCGCTCTGGAAAAGCCATATCCCTGCATTAGAGAAAACTCTCTAATCAGCGTGCACGAAGGTTCCCTCTTTCTGCCTCTGGGTCACGCCTATTCACTCCTGGGTGACGCCATCTCCAAAATTCCGGTATCTCTGCCTGAAAACGAGCGTGAAGCGGCATTGCTCCGCCGGATGCCTCCGCACACCGCACACGCTCAACGCCCCGTCTGGATGGATGTGGTCACAGGCATACTGGCCGCTGCCCTGCTTCTGCTGGCCGCATACACATATTTCATGCGCCGCAGACTGCAATCAGAGAACAAACTGCTGGCCGAGAGCAGAAACCGTCTGCTGGGCCAGATCGACAATCTCCAGTTCATGGCGGAGGCCGCCGGTATCGAATACTGGGCATACACCGACGGCCTATCCCAAGAGTATGAACCGCCTCCCATCCCCTCATGGGACTGCACCCTCCGCCTGGAGCCGGACACATTGAACGTCTGGGCGGAAATGATCCATCCCGCTGACCGGGACCACGCCTTCTCCGCCTTCATGGAGTACATTCATTCGGGCAGCCGGGAAGTCCATGAAGCCGAATATCGCATGCGCGCGCAGGATGGAGCGTGGCGCTGGATGCTGGTCAAGGCCGTAGCTGTGGCCTGGAACCCGGAAGGGAAAAGTTCGAGGGTCCTCGGGCTGAAACTGGACATCCAGAAGATGAAGAACGCACAGAAAACCTCTCTCGCCTCTCAAGACATGGCCAGAGCCCTTCTGGAGCAGAGTTCCAGATTCATCGGTCTAGTCAGTCCCAAAGGCTCCGTCGTGGCCATGAACCACGCCAGTCTGCGCCGGGCGGGTGTTTCCGACAAAGATATCATGGGGCGGTATTTCTGGGATGCACCATGGTGGGACGACCAGCACCACGCCAAATCCATTCTGGAGGATGTTTTCCGCAGGGTCCGTTCCGGAGAGAATGTAGACTGCGAAATGACCTACCTGACTCCGCAGGGGGAGCGCTTCCCTCTGGAATTGAAGGCCTCGCCCTTCCGGAATGATGGTGGCGGGCTGCAGTACATTGTCGTCGAGGGGCACGACCTCTCGGAGATCAGGGCAAACCAGACCGAACTGCTGGACAGCGAGCGGAAATTCCGGGGCGTCTTCGAGAATTCCCCCTGCGCCATCGCCATCTCCCGCTTTGCCGACGGCGGATACATCGACGCCAACAACGCCTTCCTGGAAATGATGAATATTTCCCGGCAGGAGCTCCCCCAGTTTGTCACCTCCGAGATCGATTCCTTCCCCCCGGAGCATGCCCTGCGGATCCGCGCCCTGCTGCAGGAAAACCGCCCTGTTCACTCCATGGAAACAGTCATGTACCGCCCCGACGGGTCCACCTGTCACGTGCTGTATTCGGGCTCCCTGATCACGCTGGGCGGACAACTCTGCGTTCTCTCCATCACCTGGGACATCACCCGCCTGAAGACCATTCAGGACATGATGGTGCAGTCGGAAAAGATGCTCTCGCTGGGGGGCATCGCCGCCGGTATCGCTCATGAGATCAACAACCCCTTGGGAGTCGTACTCCAGGCAAGCCAGACCCTGGCCCTGCGTCTCAAATCCAGTTTTCCCAAGAATCAGGATACAGCGACGAAAATCGGACTGGATATGGAACTGCTGGACCGCTATCTTGAAGCCAGAAAAATCCACGACTTTGTCAGGGATATCGAATCCGCCGCCGCCCGGGCCGCCGATATCGTACGCCACATGCTCGATTTCAGCAGAAGAAGCGAATCCCGCACTTCTTTCTGCTCGATTCCGGCCATTATCGACCGTGCCCTGAACCTTGCGGCCAGCGACTACGATCTGAAGAAAAAGTATGATTTCAAACGGATCCAGATCATCCGCGATTACAATGAATTCCTGCCGGAAATCACCTGCACGGAAACGGAGATCGAACAAGTGCTGCTGAACCTGCTGCGCAATGCGGCCCAGGCCATGATGGACGCCAACCCGCCCATCGCCGAGCCACGTATCCGCATCACGGCACGTCTGCAGGCACAGGAGCTCCGCATCGAAATCGCTGACAACGGTCCCGGCATCACCCAAGAGAACCGTAAGCGCATCTTCGAACCCTTCTTCACCACCAAGGCAGCCAGCTCCGGCACAGGACTGGGTCTGTCCGTATCCTACTTCATCATCACCAAGGGACACGGGGGGAGGATGCATGTCCTGTCTCCGCCCGAAGGCGGCACGACCTTCATCATTGAACTGCCCTGGAAGGACCCGGCCCCGGAAGAAATGCCGCCCGTCCAGGCGGACCGGCATCTCTATGGCCTCGAAGATGTTGTGGTCCATGATCAATACGGAAAAAATCAATGAACACCATTCTTGTCATCGATGACGAAGCCGGTCTCCGGCGCTCCCTGTGCGCGTACCTGGAAGACCTGAACTATGACACACTGACCGCCTCCAACGGTCTCGAAGGTCTGGAAGTCCTGCGGGAACGTCTGCCTGAACTGTGCGCCGTCATTGTCGATCTGAACATGCCTGTCCTGAACGGATACGGGTTTCTGGAGAAGGCCACTGTCGAGGCCCCGGAACTGCCCGTCATCGTTCTGTCCGGCGTGGGCGTGATCGAGGACGCCCTGCAGGCCGTGCGTGCCGGGGCCTGGGATTTTCTGACCAAACCCATGTCCAGCATGGGCGTTCTGGAACACACGCTGACCAAGGCCATGGAGAAGGCCCGCCTGATCCGCGAAAACAACGCCTACCACGCCGGGCTGGAAAAGCTGGTCCGGCAGCGCACCGCTGAGCTGGAACGCACCCGCCGCCAGATCATGCACCGTCTCAGCCGGACCGCGGAATACAAGGACAACGAAACCGGGCACCATGTCGTCCGGGTGGGGGAGATCGCCGCCGTTCTGGCCCAGGCTCTGGGCATGGATCAAATCCTGTGCGACAACCTGCGGGACTGCGCGCCGCTGCACGATATCGGAAAAATCGGCATCCCGGACCAGGTTCTGCTGAAGCCCGGCAAGCTCGATCCCGAGGAATGGAAAATCATGCAGCGGCACTGCATGTACGGCTGTGAAATCCTGGGGCCCCTGGCCAGCAAGGAAGAAGCCCACAGAAATTGTGAATCATGGCAGGAAGGCAGCGGAGAAGACAATGAACTGCTCGATCTGGCCAGGATACTGGCCCTGCTTCACCATGAACGATGGGACGGCAAGGGGTATCCTTTCGGTCTGGCCGGAGAAGATATTCCCATCGAGGCCCGCATCGTAGCCCTTGTCGACACCTACGACGCCCTGGCCAGCGAACGGCCCTACAAACCGGCCTTCCCTGAGGAAAAATGCCTGGACATCATCCGCAACGAATCGGGGACGCATTTCGATCCGGCCGTGGTCCGGGTCTTTCTGGACAATATCGACGATATCCGGGCCATCCGCCAGAAGTGGCAGGATTAGACGAACAGGGATTCTTCGCAGCCAGCGGTGTCTTCCTCTTCAGGTTTCATACCGCAACCGCCACGCAAGCCTGAAGGACCCTGATCCCTACAAGCTGATCTCTCCACCCGCCAGTTCCTTCAGTCTGTCCCAGTCCAGAATGGTAATTTCCTTACCCTGCACCTCGATCACTCCTTCCTGACCCAGTTTGCCCAGCACTCTGGACAATGTTTCCTGAGACGCGCCCAGGATATTGGCCAGCACCCCCTTGGTCACAGCCAGTTTGACCCTGGAGGAGACAGGTTTTTGGGCATGCTGATGCAGCAGATACGTGGCCAGACGCTGCGGGATTTCCTTCAGGGAAAGATTTTCGATGAGCACCGTGAACTCCCGCAGCCGCCTGGACAGAACGGCCAGCATGTTCATCGCCAGGGAAGGGTTGTCCCGGTACAGCTGCGCCAGTTTCGGGCGGGGAAAAAAGTAGAGCAGCGATTCCGCGAGAGCCTGGGCGCTGGCCGGAAACGTCTGCCCCGCGAAGACCGGCACTTCTCCCAGCGGATCGCCCGGCCCGAGAATGTGCAGAATCTGTTCCCGCCCGTCGAAGGATGTCTTGAAGACCTTAACCTGCCCCGAGGACACCACATAGAACCCCGCGCCGTCATCTCCCTCCCGGAACAGCACGGCCCCTTTCCCATAGCGGCGCGGCTCGCTGATCCTCTCCAGCCGAGCCAGCTCTTCCGCCGGAAGCCCCCTGAAGAGGACGCTTCTCCCCATGGTCTCCATGAAGTCCGTCATGCCCCCTCCTGGCGCCTGAAGACAAAGATATTGGCCGAGAACACCTCCGGATCGAAGGCACTTCCCGCATAGTCCGCCGCATGCTCCACCAGACGAAAGCCCCGCTTTTCATGCCCTTCGATGATTTCCCGCGAAGACAGCGGGTACAGGCGCACGGCATCGTCGAAAACTCGCTCCCCGTCCACGTCGAGTCCTGTGCGAAAAGTCAGCCCGCTGGCGGAGATATCCTCGTAAAAGCGGTGGAAAACCGCTCCATCCATGACCTTGGGCGGAAACGTGAAATGCCTGAGCCCCAGCACGTAATCCCAGTTCATGACCTGTACGATCCACGTCCCGTCCGGCTCCAGACAGGCCGCCACATTGTCCACACACGACCAGAATTTCTCCGGGGGCAGGTGTGCCGCCGTGTTGCCGATGGAATAGATAAACGACCACGGACCGCCCAGAACCTGAAAATCTCCCATGTCCAATACATGAAATTCCGCGCCGGAGCCGCTTTCCCGGGCCCGGAAAATCATGGCGGCATCCAGATCGAGGCCCACGGCCCGCATGCCGTCGCGGGCGAAGGCCGCGCAGTAGTCGCCGGTACCGCATCCGAGATCCAGCACCGGGCCACCAGGACGATCCATGTGGCGTGACAGAAAAGCGTACACTCCGGGACTGAAGGGAAAAATCCGGTCATACCAGCGCGCGAATCGGGAATACATGGCGGCCTCCTCATATTGCAGATGCCGCAGGATATGTCCGGCTGCGGCCAAGGTCCAGCCTCCGCGGAGGTGAAGTCTTTCTGTTTTGTCCGGAATCGGCTACGGAATGGGAAACGCCCTTCAAGCTCACTGTACAAGGAGAATGTATGCCCATCGCCCAGTCCCGGATTTCCACGGTCAGCATTACCGAGCCCCGCATACACGCCCTAGTGGAGAGCATCCTCCGGCAGCAAAATACGGCTGTTCTGGGAACCTGCTTCATGGAAATCCCAAGATGCAGCCAGGTGCCTTTCGCTGTCAGCGAGGATCTGCGAACCATCGTCATCATCACGGCCCAGAACACGGCCAAATACGAAAACATGGCCGCCAACCCCAATGTCTCGCTCCTTGTCGCCGCTCCAGCCGCGGAAGAGGCGACGCTTCAGGCCCTGACCGTGACCGCCTTCGCCGCAAAGCCGAAAGGCGCACGCAAGTCGCAGGCCATGGCTCTTTTCATTCGGAAACACCCGGAACTGCGCACCACAGCCTCATCTCCCGATACGGCCCTCGTGGAACTCAAAGTGGACAGCTATGGCCTCATTGCCGATTTTCAGGAAAAAACATGCGTCAGCCTGGGATGAGGACTTCTGGAATGAAAGCGGCCTCGAGAATAATTCCAAATCCGGCTGGCCTCGCACTGCATCCCGGCATTTAAAACTGCCGCCATTGACGCAGTTCCAGATACTCATGGCCTTGTCCGGCACCACATGGGGTAAAATGAGGCCTTGAGCTCGTGGGAACTGTCGGGCAAGGTCCGCTCCATGTCCAACACGAAGCATTCCCCGACATCTGTAAAAAAGCGGGCGACGGCGGTCAGGGAGCGCCTGGCCCGGCGCTACGCCGATCCGCGGACCGAACTGACCTGGACCTCGCCCTGGGAACTCCTGGTAGCCACCATTCTCTCGGCCCAATGTACGGACGCGCGGGTCAACCAAGTCACTCCGGATCTTTTCGCCAGGTGGAAAGGTCCGGCGGAAATGGCCTCGGCCAGTCAGAACGATGTGGAAGCCGTGATCCGCTCCACCGGCTTTTTCCGGAACAAGGCCAAAAATCTGCGGGCCGCCGCCGCAAGGATCATGACCACCTACGCGGGAGAAGTGCCCCGCACCATGGAAGAGATGCTGACTCTGCCCGGTGTGGCCCGGAAAACAGCCAACGTGGTGCTGTCCAACGCCTACGGAGTGCATGAAGGCATCGCCGTGGACACCCACGTCAAACGCATCAGCTTCCGTCTGGGTCTGACCGGGGAAACCAGCCCAGACAAAATAGAACGCGATCTGGTACGGCTTTTTCCCCGGCAAAGCTGGGGTGACATCAACCACTATCTGGTCCTTTTCGGACGCCACGTCTGTATCGCCCGCAAACCAGCCTGCACGGTCTGCGAACTGGACGATCTCTGTCCGCGCGAAGGCGTCGGCCAGTCGGAATAACACCGCGTGCCGGACGCATCCGCACAAATGCCTCAGAGGACGCCGCAGCCCGCAAAAACCGGACATCGCCCGCAATCATCATGAATATCGGTACATTCACCATCCAGCACACCGACGGTGCGGCCCGGGCGGGAGAACTCCTCACCGCTCACGGAGTCATCCCCACGCCCATCTTCATGCCCGTGGGCACCCAAGGCTCGGTCAAAGCCGTCTGTCCTCAGGATCTGAAAGACCTCGGCGCGCGCATCATTCTCGGCAACACCTACCATCTGTATCTGCGCCCGGGCGATGAAATGATCGCCCGGCGGGGCGGACTGCACCGCTTCATGCACTGGGACCGGCCCATTCTGACCGACTCCGGCGGGTTTCAGGTGTTCAGCCTGTCGGCCTTGCGCAAACTGTCCGAAGACGGCGTGGCTTTTTCCTCGCACATCGACGGCTCCAAGCATTTTTTCACGCCGGAAAAGGCCATCTCCATCCAGCGCAATCTGGGATCGGACATCATGATGGTGCTGGACGAGTGCGTGCCCTACGGCGCCGACTACCAGTACACCAGAAAATCTCTGGAGCGGACCACGCGCTGGGCGGCCCGGTGCCGTGCGGCCTACCCTCAGGGCGGCGGAGAGCAGCTTCTGTTCGGTATCGGCCAGGGCGGATTCTTCAAGGATCTGCGGGAAGAGAGCATCCGCCAGCTGCGGGACATCCCCTTTGACGGCTATGCTCTGGGTGGCCTGAGCGTCGGCGAGTCCAAAGCGGAAATGATGGACATTCTCTACCACAGCGCCCCGCTCCTGCCCGTCGAAAAGGCCCGTTACCTGATGGGTGTGGGCACACCGCTCGATATCGTGCGCGGCATCGACGCGGGCATCGACATGTTCGACTGCGTGCTGCCTACCCGCAACGCCAGAAACGGCACGCTGTTCACGTCTGAGGGCAAGCTCAACATCAAACGGGCCGAGTTCGCCGAGGACGATTCTCCCCTCGATCCGCAGTGTTCCTGTTACACCTGCCGCAACTTCAGCAGAGCCTACCTGCGCCATCTCTATCAGGCGCGGGAGATCCTGTCCTACCGCCTGAACACCATCCACAACCTGAGCTATTTCCTGTCCGTGGTCACCGCCGCCAGACAAGCTATCCAAGACGGCGCGTTCCAGTCTTTCAAGAGCCAGATGGAAAGCATTTACGATACATGAATCCATCCGTCCGGGGTCTCAGTCCCGGACCCGTCTTTGGCCCGTTATCGAAGCCTGATGGAGTCAGGCTTCACTTGGGATGTACCCTTTGATTATCAGAATGTTGAAGACAATTTTGAAGCAGGTCGTTTTTGTCCGCCGCCTGCCAACGAGGAAAGTTTTTTGCTCTTCAATCTTGCCAGAATATCATCACTGCGCAGTTTCGCTTCGACCAGCTTGCGTGCAGCACGTTCCCTCCATTCGATAACTCCAGGCGACTGGAAAGAGTCCCATAGCGCTCGCATTGTTGTCATGCACTCTTCTGAAAACTTTTTGAAGTCTTCAACGCTGATGTAAAAGACATCGCCCGTGTGAGGTTTTGCGGCATCATCTAATTTGTCCGAAGTCGAGCAGAACACGACTGAGAAACTTACTCCTGGGTATTTTGCTGCGAGAGTGTCCGGATGGGCCTTGGCCTGAAGTGTTTTATTTTTTGAGATGACCGGATTCTCTCCGGTTGCCGTGTAATCCTCAAAAATAACGCCCTGTCGCCCAAAGATCCACCACGGGTCCGGATCACCGGATCGCTCCGTGTTCCCCGATTCAAAGCCCAGCAGGCAACCGAGCTTGACCTGAGCTGCTTCAAACGACTTCGCCTCCGTACTCGAAAGCCCTTCCCGGATGGCCTGGAAATATTTTTCGATTTTTACGCTGCCGGACTTTCCAAACCGTTCGAGGACACCTTCTATACGCTCGATGCGCTCTCCATAAATGACCTCGACAGGCACTTCCTGCGCTTGGTTTGAGAGCAGCTTTTGAATCTGTTTGAGCCACGGCAACGTACTGGCGCATGAAAAGGCAGCAGAAAAATGTTCTTGAGCCACCTGTGGTTGCTTCGCCTGGTAGGCTGCCGAGCCGGCAAGGTAATTCCAAAGAGCAGAATAGCCCTTCAGATCATCCCCGCCGGCAAGATGGGCCAACACGTCTTTTGCTGAAGAGAGAGCGCTGTCAAAATCTCCGGACCAAAAAGCATCGTGAAATTTCACTTCATGAATAACAGAATCTTGGAGCTGCTTTGCCGATGGTATGGGCGATTGAGTCAGTTCGCCTCTTGTTCGCAGTATATAGTCATCGGCCGATCTCCACTCTTCTCCATGGTCAACGAATATGTCGATGTTATCCCCCAGTTCAGACGAGTTATCGACTTTTGATTGTTCGACACCGAAATTGACTTCGGCCTGAAGTTCCGGATGCAGTGTTTCTCGCTTTTCCGGCATGTGGAAATACTGATGCACCTTGTCGCCGATGATCACCACGAGCGCGTAATCGGTTGATGAACGTGTGCATCTTCCTACCGCCTGAGTTATTCTGGTGCGGATGCGAACCCGGAAGAGAACAGAGGCCCCAAGGCGGCTGATGATGAAGCGCTCCTGCAGATTTGTAGACTCCGGAAGATCATAGATAATCAGGTACCTGCATTCGTCTCCGATCAGATCGATTCCGTCATACCTGTTCGCCAGAACCGCAATGGCGGAACTGGACTGGGTGAATGATTTCTTCGACGCCTCCAATTGTGCGGCGTCAAAGAGGGTATGATCCTGCGTCGTCGGAAGTGCTCCAATGGCTTTTCTGACTTTATCAGTATCGCGGTTGCTTGGGGTGAGGACGAGTGCTCTGTCAAATTTCGTAGTCCAGGAAATCGCAAGACTCAATGAATCCGCTTCATCCCAATTCCGCATAGGAAACACGAAGAAACGTCGACCGATTCCCTGCTTATCCCAGCCCTCTGGAGCAGGTATCCGTTCGATTTTCTTCCGCCCGAAAATTCTTTCCAGATCCCCGCCTTCTCCGAGAGTCGCGGACATATAAATGCGCTGCCGCGCATTCTGAAACGGCGCAAAGCTCTTGGTGGGCGCTATAAGAGGACGAATGAGAATGGAATTGCTGGAGTAATAGAGATGGCAGGCATGGAGGTGATCTCTGATCATGCGCCATCGATAACCGTATTCCTCCGGGCTCTCATCGTCTCTGGAGGCATTGTCAATCGCTGCCGTCAGAGCGGTCCTGCACTCGAGTAAATATGGCGTTGGAACCTTGTTCACGAATGACGTATCAAGCGATCCCTCATTGCCCTGATCGTATCGGAGCTGGTCATTTTCCGTGGTGTAAGGCGCGATGATCTGCCAGATTGCATCGAAGGTGGATTCATCCTGATAGCGCCGGACCTCCAACGACCAGAAACTCGACACATAATTCTCGGCGGCGTGGGCATCATCAAAAATGAGTGTATGGACGTCGCTGAAAAACGGATTTGTGTTGAACAGAGCACTATAGGTGGCAACGCCTATTGATTCGCAATTATTAAAGGCGGTCTTATCGGCCTCCGGGTACTGGTGTTTGGAACCTGAGAAATCAAGAGCGTTGATTCCGTATTTTTCTTTGGCCTGTTCAACGACCTGATGGACAAGCTGTTTGGTAGGACAGAGCAGCACGCATCTCTCTTGTTTCGTTCTCCTACGCCACTCAGCGATCAGGAGGCCAACCAGGGTCTTACCACTGCCGGTGGGCAGCTCAAGTGCTATGTCTGGCTTATCAACGTGCTCCATGTATTTGCGAAGCATGTCGGCCTGCTGCGCAAGAAGCCCTTCTACGGTACGTTCCCTCAGATCACGGAACAACGATTCAGGGTCTTTGATGGATACCGAAGATTTCTGGGGAATTTTAAATGCCATGGAGTAGCCCTCCTTGGGGGAGATGCATGAGGCTGCCAAAACAAAAGAGTTCTGTACCGGCCATGTTCGAAACTACACTGGCACTAAAAATTTCGAGGCCTATGCTACAGTGTTATCTTCTTTGACAGTCCGTTTAAAAATCAAGGGTCATGCCTAGCTGAGTGGATTTTCTCTGAGCATTTTGAGCAGAAGTTTATAACTATCTTCGTTTCTATGGTTAAAGCGAAATTCACATTCTTTCAAATGAAAGTAAAAAGTGTGCTTGGGCAAACCCCTAGGGTGTGTTTGCAAACTATTTGATCCAAATCATTGAAGCTGCCAGGTAAACGAAAGAAAGAAAAGTCTGGGCAAGCTTTTCATAACGTGTTGCCACTCTGCGGTACTCTTTGATTTTACTGAAAAAGCATTCAACAAGGTGCCGTTCCTTATAAAGATGCCGATCATACCGACGAGGTGTTTTACGATTTGAGCGTGGAGGAATAACTACGGTACAGCCTCTTGCTTCAAGAAGTTGAACTAACGGCTCGCTGTCATACCCTTTATCGGCAATGACAGTGCAATCACGAACCCCTTCAAGTAATTGTGGTGCAACACTGATATCCGCGCATTCACCTCCTGTAAGGAAAAACGATACAGGATTGCCGAGCGCGTCTACCTGTGCATGCAGCTTGGAGGTAAAACCTCCGCGACTGCGGCCCAGAGCTTGTCTGTGCTGCCCCCTTTTGCGCCAGCCGAATGTTTGTGGGCATGGATGTACGTACCGTCAATCATTACCGCTTCGAGATCGGGGTCAGACGCCAGAGCGAGAAAGACTGCTTTCCAGGATCCTTTTATCTGCCAACGCCGAAAGCGGGAATACACGGCATTCCATGACCCATACTCTTTCGGCAGGGCCCTCCAGGGAGCCCCGGTGCGCAGCAGCCAGATGATTGCATTTATGAATGTTCGTTTATCTTTGGCCGGACGGCCGCCTTTGGGCGAACCCTCAAGCGGCAGAACGGGCTCAAGCCGTTGCCAGGTTTCATCGGAAATATCGGTATAACACATGTCCAAAAGCTACACCAAACCACGCTGGTTATAAAGTTTGCAAACACACCCTAAAACGAACAAGTCGTGTTTTGGCAAAAGCCCAGAAGCTCTCAATGCCGTTAATGTGTGAGTTTTTATTGGCAAATTCATTGTTGCCATGCTCAACCCGGAAGTGTTTTTGGTAGCCTAGGTCTACGAGACCATCATAGCCGCGCCAGCCATCAGAGTGAATAATACTTTCAAGTTTCACGCGGCCCCGGATGATCCCTTGGAGGGTGATTTTTGAACAGTCCGGGACAATTTCGGTATAAACGCGACCGTCGCGCTTGAATAAGCCGAACACAATAGTTTTACCCTTGGCTCCTCGGCCTCTGACTCCCTTAACGCGGCATGCGCCAAAATAGCTTTCATCAACCTCAACTTCGCCTTGAACAGGAGACTCCGCCTCGCAGAACCGGGCAATCCTCTCTCGGAAAGCAGCCAGATAACGGTTCGCGGTATTACGATTTACCCCGGCTATTTCAGCTATCTGCAGGGCATTCAAATCCACGGCAAACAGCTTCACTATTTGTCGGACTTTGGCCTCTGAAATTCTTGAACGCTTCGCATACTTGTTTTTCATTGTCGTGACTAGCCTTATAGTCGAATGGAGACTCATGGACTAGGCATGACCCAAAATCAAAAATCGACAAAATACCTGTTTGTCAACATGATGGTTTATCCCGATTCTACAATACCCTCCAGATCAACAGGCATTGGCTCAAAATAAATTGGTAATACCTAACAAAAAAAGCGCGCCGCTTGTCTCCAAGCGGCGCGCTTTTCCATTGATCCTGAAAAAACCTATTCGTCTTCGTCCTCTTCCTTGGGCTTCAGATGCTCGGGCACTACCACCATCTTGACCAGCAGGGGCTTCAGAAAGCTCCAGCGGATACCGATTTCATACTCTTCTTCCAGGTCACGGATGGCGTCCCAGCAGTTGTGGCAGGGCGCAATGACGAACTTGGCTCCGGTGGCCAGAATCTGTTCACGTTTCATCTTGAGGGCGATATTGCGCTCCTTGCGGTAGCGGCCGATACCGTTGAAACCGCCGCCACCACCGCAGCAGAAATTGTGCTCCTTGCTGGGCGACATCTCCCGGAAATCCTCGGCAATGTGCTTCATGATGATACGCGTGCATTCGCGCAGTCCGGCGTTACGCACGTAATTGCAGGAATCCTGCACGGTGACGGGTTCCTTGATCTTCTTGGACGGATCGATTTTCAGCTTGCCCGTTTCCAGAGCCTCGGCCACCCATTCCACATAGTGCAGACATTCCACCGGGGGCTTGCCATCGGGCCGGCCAGCCCAGTAGGGCCCTTCGATGACCGTGGCCCGGTAGGCGTGGCCGCACTCCGTGGCCACCATGCGTTTGGGGCGCAGCCGCTCCATGGCCGCATAGACCGTCTCCACCTGCATCTTGCAGGCTTCCCAGTCTCCGGCGAACATGGCCAGACTGGTCATTTCCCAGCCCTCGGAAGGGACGGTCCAGTTCTCTCCGGCAAGATGGAAAAGAATGGCCGCCTCCACGATATCTTCCGGATAGTGCTTGGCCTCGCGGGCATTGATCATGTAAATGAGGTCGGCGTCTTCCTTGTCCACCGGGATTTCCAGGCAGGGCCATTCCTCCAGGGCTTCGTCCACCATCCATTCGCATGTATCCACGAAGTCTTCGGCAGTGACATCCATCTGAGCCCGGAACAGACGGTGCATGCCCGAGCCGATCTTCAGCTCCCACGGCACGAAGCCCTGCGAATTCAGAAGACCGCGCAGGTAGCTGAACATGACACCCATATCGATGCCGTACGGGCAGAAGGAGCCGCACCGGTTACAGCAGGTGCACTTGGACCAGGCCGTGTCCATGCACATGCGCATGAACTCGTTGGAGACCTTGCCCTTCTTTCTGACCATCTCGCCCAGAGTGGACTGGATCTTATATGACGGCACCTGCTTGGGGTCACGGCCGTTCACGCTGTACAAAAAGCAGCTGTCGGCACACAGCCCGCAGTGGGCGCAGATGTCCAGCCAGGTTTTGGTGCGCGACTTCATGGTCTTCTGGATGGTTTCCCACAGCTTGTCGGAATCCACCTCCAGCTTTTCCATTTCCGCGTAATACGTTCTGCCGTTGCTGTCCGCCAGGAGCGCGTCCAGTTCCTCGCGGCTGGCCACCGGCCTTTTATTGCAGAGAGTTCCTTCAGGCATTTCGTTTTCCTCTTGGCTACCAGTCAAAATTGGTCTTCATGCCGCCGCGCTTGATGCCGAAATCCATGCCGATCTGAATGCGGGTGCAGAAGAAAAGCACGATATGCGCCAGCTTGGTGAAAGGCGCGAGCAGCAGCACCGTCACGCCGCACAGAATGTGCAGATTGATCCAGAACGAATAATGCACGGGATTGTGCGCGGCAATGATGCCCGAGCCAAGCAGGGTCAGAATCAGCACCAGCAGCAGGACATCCTGAACATTGGTCAGGATCCGCACCTCGGGCAGGAGCAGACGGCGCAAAGCGATACCCAGACCGCCCAGCAATGCGGCTATGGCCAGAATATCGGCCAGTATCTGCGGCATGGACGGCCAGTCGATTCCCGTGCCGCTTTTGATCATCACGGCATGTCCCTCCAGAAACAGGGGAACCACGACCAGTCCAGCATGCATGGCAAAAAACATGATGGTAAAAATGGGCTTCTCCCGCCAGCTGTGCGTGCCGAAAGGCAGCACCCAGCGGTACACGGAGAGGGCCGCGCCCTTCAGACCATGGGCCATATGAGGTTTGTAGGCCACACGGTCCAGCCTCCAGTCCAAGCCGAGAAAGTACAGGACCACCCGCGCGCCCAGGCCGATGAAGAATACCGCGAAGGCAAACCAGAGCAGCGGTCCAGTCAGTATTTCATACATAGAGATGACTCCTTCGTTGGTCAGACCTATTCTTCTTCCCTGTCGGCGAATCTGTCCTCATCCCGTTCGGTCAGAAATAACCAGAAGGGAATGAACGCCACCAGACCGATAGCCATGCCCACATAGGCCATGCCCTTGGTCCAGAACATGAAATCGTGCATAGTCATGAATTCCATAACCGGACCTCCTTAATGTGCGCCCTTAAATTCGGGGTGTTCGTGCAGAATCGGCAGCTTGCACAGGCAGATCCGCAACACGGTGATTTCCAGGGTGACAATGAACACGGTAAGCAGAATTTCTTCCAGAGAAGGCATGTAGCGCGCCGCGGCCGGAAGACGCCAGTTGAAGGCCACCAGCGAGACGTTCAGTCGGTTCAGCACGATGCCCGCGACCGTCACGATGGAGGCGTAAAAAGCCAGGTTCTGGTTTTTCTCGCGGGCGGCCACTGCGTACATGAGGCAGGGCGTCAGGACGAAACCCAGCAGTTCCACCAGAAACCACGCGCCCCAGCCCGTGGCCAGATATTTCCAGTTGTCGTCCAGGGCCACGCCGATCCACTTCAGATTGAAGTAGGCGAAAAGCACCACGGCCGCAGCCTTGGCAAAACCCAGAGTCACGCCGGGCGATTCCTCGAGATGAGTCGCGTCCATCTTGTGATGCAGATACTTGTGGGACAGGCGGCCCTCAAAGATGACCATGGAAAGGCCGGCCGGAATGCTGGACACGAAAAAGAAAAGGGCCAGATACGGCGAGTACCACAGTGGATGCAGTTTGGACGGAGCGATCAGGTACAGCGCGCCCAGAGACGACTGATGCAGCGTGGACAGGACCACGCCGAAAATGGTCAGCACCAGAGTCAGGGCGTGCGCCCAGGCGCGCAGTTTCTTCCAGTTCAGGGCTTCCCACAGGGCCGGAGAGAATTCGATGGCCAGCACCGTCAGGTACAGGGCCACGCACAGACCCACTTCGAACAGAAAGGAAGTCGGACCGGGATAGATGGTCAGCGGATAGGGCAGCCGGTAATAGCGGCCCAGGTCGTACAAAAGGGCGAAAACCACGAAGGCATAGCCCAGAAAAGCCGTGGTGATGGCCGGCCGCACGGCGGAGTGGAATTTCTTCATGCCGAAGAGATACACGGCGGCCGACGTGGTATAGCCGCCCGCGGCCAGAGCCACGCCGCACAGGAGGTCGAATCCGATCCAGATACCCCAAGGGTTGTCGTCACTCAGGTTGGTTACCGAGTCCAGCCCCATGGTGAAACGTTTGACCGTCAGGATCAGGCCGATGACAAGAATGACGGCGGTCACGATATTCGCGGGAGTCCAGAAGGACTTGCGGGGTGTGGTGTGTTCAGACATGGACACGCCTCCTTACTGCTCTTCCGAGTCGGCGGATTCGGCTTTCCTGCGCGCCTCTTCCGCTTCCTTGAGCGCTTTTTTCACTTCACGATCAATGGCGGCCTGCTTGTCCTTCTCCGCCTTGTCCATGGCCGCCTTGAGCTTCTGCGCGGCCTCCGCCTCGGTCGCCGCCACAGCCTCGGCCACGGCGTGCCTCTGCTCCTCGTCCGCGATCTTTTCCTTGCGCTTGGTCAGGGCGTACGCCCCGGTCAGAAAGACCGGCCACATGCCGACGATGGCCGGAACCACGGACAGTGCGCCGGACGTCAGCTCGGGCGCGGAGGTGACGCCCAGATCCTCGCGCAGACCGATCTTCTCGAAAGGCACGCCGGATATGTAGAGCCAGTTCGTGCCGCCCATCTCCCGTTCGCCGTAGATATGGTTCACATAGGTATCGGGGTGTTTGCGGATGCGCTCCCGGGCGATGTCGATCAGGTCCTCGCGGCGGCCGAAAACCAGGGCTCCGGTAGGACAGTCCTGCACGCATCCGGGGAGTTTGCCCTCCTCCACCAGCGGCTGGCACATGGTGCACTTGCGCACGCGGGGCGTGATAGGGTCGTGGTACTCGTAGGTCGGAATCTCAAAGGGGCAGGCGATCATGCAGTACCGGCAGCCCACGCATTTCTTGGCGTCGTAGCTGACCGCCCCGGTCTTATCCTTTTCAAAGGCGCCCACGAAGCAGGCCGAAGCGCAGGCCGGTTCCAGGCAGTGGTTGCACTGAATCTTGCGGAATACGGGTTTCCCGTCCGTCTCGTATCTGTTGACCACGGTGAAGGTGTCGTGGTGGGTGCGGCGCTTCTTGTCCAGCACGGTCAGATCATCGAAGGGCTGCGGCTGGGGCGGCAGTTCGTTCACCCTGCTGCAGGCCGCCTCGCACTTCCTGCATCCGATGCATTTGGTGCTGTCGAAAAGCACACCGAAGCTGCCGGGATATCCCGTAAAATGATGATTTCCACCGGCAGCGGCCGGAGTCGCCGCCAAACAGGCGCCCGCGCCAGCCAGCATGCCAATGAATTTTCTGCGTTTCATAAGATAGCTCCTCGTTATTACGGCCTTCCGGGCAGGTTATTGCTTCGTGGCGTGGCATTCCACGCAGGCCGTGTCAGCCGGCTTCTGAATTCCCATTTCGCGGTGGCAGCCCATGCACTGCTGGTGGTAGGCGTTCTTCAGCCCCGGCTTAACGCCGTCGGTGTTCTGGTTGTGGCAGCTCGCGCATTTCGGCGGATTGGCCGAGGGCGGACTGTTATGATGGCACCCGGAGCATACGGCGTAGGGGCTGGAATGAAAGTAGGCAGCCATGGCGTCGTCCTTCATGCCTTCCAGCATCTTGCCCACGATCTTGCGATGGGCGAACTTGCTGGGCTGGAACTCATTGGACAGCACTCCGATTTCCACCACGTCGGGAATCTCGTCGAGATTCAGCGTGGTGTCGGCCTTGGGCCGCGCATCGATGATCATGCGGGCGGTTGCGCTTCCGGTGGTCTTGTCCGCCATGAGCGCCGGATCCGCCGTAATATCGACGTGGCATTTGGAACAGCTGGAATCGCTCTTCTGTCCGGTCCGGCCCATGAACGCATGGCAGCCAGCGCACTGCGGCTTGGCCTGGGCCGCAGCATGGCAGCCCACACAGCTGGACTTGGCGCCGACCCGGTGCATGGCCTGCTCCAGAGTCACGAACCCGCCTTCTTCCTTGCCCAGAGAGGTATGGCACTGGGAGCAGGCCATGACGCCTTTGGAAGCGACATTGTGATGGCAGGTGGAGCAGTTCTCGATCTTCTCTTCGTGCAGCTTGTGATTGAAAGGCACCGCATTGATGGGCACAGGCTGGCCGGCATTCTTCACGGGCGCCATGAGCAGGGCGTAGTCGGACTGTCCGGCTTCGAGGCGGGGCACATCGGCGATCTTCTTGAATCCGGCACGGACAGTGGCGTCATGACAGCCCGCGCACTCGAGCGGCCCGGTGGCCTGCTTGGCCTTGCCGATCTCCATATGGCAGGACAGGCATTTTTCGTGAGCCTGCTCCTTGTTCTCGGCGAAAGACAGATCGCGCTTGTCCGGCTGGTCCTTGGTGTGACACTTGGAACAATTTTCTTTCTGGCCGGACGCGGGAAGCACCATCTTGGAAGAAGAGTGGCGGTAATGCAGGGACTTGTCGAAAACAACGGGTGTCCGGACGGATTCCGCCGGGCCGGTATGACAGCTCCGGCACTCGCCGCTGCCAGGGCCGCTTTTCTTGCCGGCCTTGGCCGTCTCGATATGACAGCCTATACAGTTCTCATGGTAGATGGCCTTGATTTCAGCGGCGTCAGTATCTTCCTGGCGTTTGAACCTGGCCGCGACCTTGCTTCCGGACACCGTGTGACAGGTCTCGCATTTCCCTTCCACGGCCCGTGTGTGCTTGTCGTGCTCGAAGCGAACCACAGGATACTCGAGCGTGCCGAACTTTTTGAGCGTATCGATGGAGACAAGGTCCGCCCCCATCCGCTTCATCGCGTCCGGCTCCTGTTTTCCCCCCAGAGCGTTCAGACCGAACCCAGCCACAGCCATGCCCACGCACAGGATCCCAGCCCATCGCAGCAGTGGTCTTCCCTTCTCCATAGTGAAAATCCTCTGTTGAAATCCGCCCCCGGAAAATTCCGGAAATCCAAAACCGGAAAAACTTCTTCCAGTGCCCCGCACCTGAAACATGCCTTCACGCCGCTGAAAATGCGTGAAGCCACCACGCGGCAAAGCAGGTTTCAGGCATGAAATTTCCAACCGTCAGTGTATGGAAGTACAGACTTTCCGTCAACAACTAAGGCATTCTTTCACAAGACAAACACATGACTCCGAGTGGATTTTCCCGGTATTTCCCCAAGTGTATTCCCGGTTGGCGGCGATGCCGCACGGCGCCATGCGGCCGGGCTTGCCAAAATTTTCTCCTGTCCGTAGCAAGATACTTTGCTGGCAGGCTGTAAAAATCCGTTAGACGGCCCGCCACAAACAGGAACAGCCGCAGATTCGCAGCACTCCCGCGTCAGAACCCGGCCCGCGGAACACCAAAAAACCTCCCGCGCAGTTCATCACGAAGCCGCCATCTTCAGCTGACCGTATAATAAGGATATGACACCATGCGCAGCCGTATTTCCACAGCCTATTTCATTGTCCTTCTTCTTCTGTCCGGGGCTCTCGGCGCACTCTACTATTTCAAGGCGGAATGGACGCCGCCCGACCTCACGCTGGCCCCGGACCAGTCCAAGGCCAGCCCCAGAACGGTCTTCACCGTCACGGCTTCGGACCGGGATTCCGATCTGCGCTCCCTGCGCGTGCTGGTCCACCAAGGTTCCGATACCGTGACCATAATCAAAAAGGACCTGCCAGCGGGTACGCGCGAGTACTCGGAGCAGTTCAGCCTGCCCAAGACGGGCATCAAGAACGCGCCGCTGATTTTGGAAGTCACCGTGCGGGATACGTCCTGGCACCGTTTCGGCTGGGGCAACAAGGCCGAGGTCGTGCGCGAAATGGAGATCGACTCACGTCCACCCATGATTTCCGTCCTGTCCGGCCAGCACAACGTCAACCAGGGCGGGGCGGGGCTTATCGTATACAGTACCGACGAGGAGCTCTCCACCTCCGGCGTCAGGATGGGCGACCGCTTTTTTCCGGGCTACCCCTACCAGCCGGGCAGGTATCTCTGCTTTTTCGCCCTTCCCCACGACCTTGATCCCAAAACGGCCAAGCCTGTACTGTACGCTTCGGACATGGCCGACAACGAGGTCTCCCTCGGGTTTCATTTCCAGGCGATCCCGAAAAAATTCAGGAAGGACAACATCAACGTGTCCGAAAACTTCCTGCAATCCAAAATGGGCCAGTTCTCCGGACTCTATCCCGGACTGACCCAGCCCATCGACATCTTCCTCAAGGTCAACTCCGAACTGCGGCGCAAGAACATGAATTTTCTGATGGCTCTCGGCCGGGACACGGTGCCGCAGAAACTCTGGGACGGCACTTTCATCCGTCTGCCCAACAGTGCGCCCATGGCCGGGTTCGCCGATCACCGCACCTACCTTTATCAGGGCAAGGCCGTGGACAGCCAGACGCACATGGGCGTCGATCTGGCCTCACTGGCCATGGCGCCCGTTCCCGCAGGCAACACCGGCAGGGTCATTCTGGCCGAATTCATGGGCATCTACGGCAACGTGGTGATTATCGACCACGGTTTCGGATTGCAGTCCCTGTACTCCCATCTGAGCGAGATCCACGTGCAGAAAGGAGAAACCGTCCAGCGCGGCCAGATCATCGGCAAGACGGGAGCCACGGGCATGGCGGGCGGCGATCATCTCCATTTCGGCATGCTCGTCTCGGGCCTTGAGGTACAGCCCATCGAATGGTGGGACGCGCGCTGGATCAAGAACAACATCACATCCAAAATGTAGAGAGGCCGGAGCCGGACTCTGCCGCGGCCAGACAGCCGCTGACCGCGAAAACCGCCGGGCCTTCTCCGGCGGTTTCTTTTTCCGAAGCGGGACGGCCGCACGCCCTTTCACCCAGAGATCTTCCGGGCGGGATATGTACTCTGGCCAGATCGTCTTGTGTCTTTCCTCTCCGCAGGCTAACGGTACGGCATTCCACAAGAAAGTCGGATCAAGGAGGTTTCGATGAAAAAATCGCTTCACGCGGCTGCAGGGCTGCTGCTTTTCTGCATCGCGCTCGCGTCCTGCTCCTCGCAACCCGCACTGCCGCCTCTGGCAAACGACGCGGCCATTCTGGCCTTCGGCGACAGCCTGACCGCCGGCAATGGGGCCGCTTCAGGGGAGGATTATCCAACCGTGCTGGAAAGCATGACCGGACGGCGCGTCATCAACGCCGGAATTTCCGGAGAAGTGACCTCCGACGGGCTGCGGCGCCTGCCGGAAATCCTGGATAGGGAAACTCCCGGTCTGCTCATTCTCTGCCACGGAGGAAACGACATGCTCCAGCACGCGCCCTTCGAGCAGACCGAGGCGAACCTCAGGGCCATGATCCAGACGGCCCGGGACAGGGGCATCTCCGTGGTGCTGGTGGCCGTGCCCGCGCCACGCCTTCCTCTGGCCCCGCCGGCCTTGTACGCGAATCTGGCCAAGGAATTTTCCCTGCCCATCGAGGAGGACATACTTGTTGAGATACTGAAAAAAGGCGACCTCAAGGCGGACCAGGTCCATCCCAATGCCGCGGGATACCGCCGCCTGGCCGAATCCATGGCCGTGCTGCTGAAAGAAAGCGGAGCCATTAAATAGCCCGGCCGCCCGCCGTAAAACACACGGCCATCCGGCGGCAGGCGTCTTTGAACAACAAAATGCGGAGCCCCGCACCGGCGAGGCTTCGCCTGCACCTTCCGAAAACAGGCTTATTTCCCGCCCCCGCCCGGATTGCCCCTTTACCCCCACCCCGAACCCCATCTACAGACGGACAGACAGGCTTCTTCCGGCGCGCGGGCCGCACCGGCGGAACCTGGAAGCCATAACAGAAAACACGAGTTCAAAGGACATTCATGCTGCGCTCAGGTCTTTTTCTGCTTCTGGTGATACTTCTGGTGCTGGCCAACGGCTTTTTCGTGGCTTCGGAATTTTCCCTGGTGGCCGTGCGCCGTTCCCGCGTAGCGTCCCTGGCCGCCGAAGGACACAGGCGGTACAAGCGCCTGCTGCGGGTCATCGACAATCTGAACGCGTACATCTCGGCCACACAGCTGGGCATCACCCTCTCCTCTCTGGCTCTGGGATGGATCGGCGAACCGGCCATCGCCCGCCTGCTCGATCCCCTGCTCCAGAACTACGTGCCCGACGCGGTCCTGCATTCCCTGTCCTTCGCCATTTCCTTCAGCCTGATCACCTTTCTGCACATCGTGCTGGGTGAGCTGGCCCCCAAGACCATCGCTCTGGATCAGGCGGAAAAAACGGCCCTCATCGTGGCCCTGCCCATGGAGATATTCCACCGCGTGTTCTACTGGCCCATCCGCCTGCTGGACCGGGCCGGCAACCTCACGGTCCGGATGCTGGGTTTTTCACCCAATGCCAGCCACGGTTCCGTGTACACCGAGGAGGAGCTGCGCATGCTCATCGACGCCAGCTACTCCAGCGGCCAGATCGAAGAGGAGAAACGCCGTCTCATCCGGCGCGCCTTCGACTTCGACACCACCGAGGCCCATGAAGCCATGGTGCCGCGCTCGGAAATCACGGCCCTGCCAGTGGACGCGACCCTGGACGAAACGCTGGAAGCCTTCCGCGTTCACGGCTACTCCCGCCTGCCCGTTTACGGGAAAGACCTGGACGATATGGTCGGCGTGCTGTTCCGCCAGGATATGGAGCCGTTCATGTCCAAAACGCCCGGCCTGGTGTTCTCCATGACCGCCATCATCCACCCGCCGGTCTTCGTGCCCGTCGGCAAGCATCTGGGCAGCCTGCTCAAGCAGATGCAGGCCACCCGCACGCATCTCGTCTTCGTCATGGACGAGTACGGCGGTCTTGAAGGGCTGGTCACCCTGGAAGATGTGCTGGAAGAAATCGTGGGCGAGATCAACGACGAGTACGATGAAGAAGTCCGCTCCCAGATCGTGCGCGATGGAGGACAGTTCGTGCTGGACGGCATGCTCACGGTGCGCGACGCCAACCGGAAGCTCGGCCTCTCCCTGCCCGAAAGCGAGGCCTACACCACCATGGCCGGTTTTCTGCTGGCCCAGGCCGGGCGGGTGCTGGAAACCGGGGATGTGATTTCTCTCCCCGAAGGCGTGTTCACGGTGGAACGCATGGACCGCAGGCGCATTCAGCGCATCCGGTTCGCGCCCTCGCCCGAATGATTTCCGGAAGGCCGGAGCCTCCCGGAAATTACGCTCAAACCTGCGGCGCGCCGGTCAGTTCGTGCAGACGGGCCACAGTGGTCTGATCGAGATTCAAAGCCGCGGCCAGACGGCGCAGGTAGTCGATCTCCTGAGGCGTATCGACCTCGATGGCCAGAAGCGAAGCTGCATAGAGCTGACTGGCCACGGCCTCGTTGGGCACCTCGGCGGCCAGAGCCTCCAGATTCAGCGGACGCATCAGTTCATCCATGACCATCTGCTTCTCTTCGCCGGTCACGCCGTCATCGCCGATCTTGCCCATGATGCGGCCCATTTCGGCCTGGTCAATGCCCCCATCGGCCTTGGCGGCGGCGATCATGCCCCGGACCATCAGCCGCTGGGTATCCTCCGCAGCCAGGGCCTGCATGGCTGTCGCATCCAGACCCTGAACCGGACTCGCCTGTCCGGAACGTTTGGCCTGCAGGGCGTTCAGGGCCAGCGACCCGAGCAGGGCCACCGCCGTTCCGCTCAAAGCGCCGCGCATGGATTTTCCGCCGCCGCCAAGCAGCGCTCCGGCCAGGGCGCCGAGCCCTCCCAACTGGGCGCCGGACAGGCCGCCCGCCTGCTTGTTGCCCAGAAAATCCCGGGCCATGCCCAACACGCCGGACAGGGCATCGCCGCCAGTGGAGCCCTGAGCACCACGCTGGCCGCCCAGCACGCCGCCGAGCAGATCGTTCAGACTGGTGTTCATGCCGGGAGCCTGAGCGGCCCGTTCAATCCGCGTCCGGGTCTGTCCGGACATGCCCTGCTGCAACAACTTGCCGAGAATATTGCCGAAGCTCATATCTTTTCCTCCTTGGACTTGCGTTTTTACCGGCCCGGCTCGCCGGGACCGAAGAGATCGTCGTGAATGGCCACCACCAGTTCCTGCTCGAGGGGATCTTCCAGAAAAATCTCATACTTGAGCACCGTGCTGCTGATGGCCAGCACGCGGTTTCCGGCCTTTTCCAGGCGGGCGAAAACCCGGCTCAGATGCTCCTTCCGCCCCGCCGCCCAGGAACCGATCATGGACAGGCTCACGCAGGGCACGCCTTCCATGCCGCCCGCGTGCCGCTCATCCACCACCACGACGGTGCGCTGATCCATGCTCTGGCACAACCGGCATTCCGGCGGCAGATCAGCGCCCTCCTCGAAGACCATCCAGCGCAGACGGTCATGGTAGACCATGGCCTGCAGGGTGTCCCGGTTCAGGTTTCCGCTGGAGACGATGGTTCCTATCTCGCCGGAGCGGCTCGACCCCGCGGCGATGCGCACGCCCAAGCGGCGGGCGTACTCGACGGCGTCATCCTTGAGTACCTTGGCCCCGGCCGCGGACATCTCCAGCATGGTTTCATAGTCCACGGAATCCAGGCGGCGGGCGGCGGGAGCAAGGCGCGGGTCGGACGTGTACACGCCATCAACATCCGAATAGATTTCACAGACATCGGCCCCTAAAGCGGCGGCCAGAGCCACGGCCGTGGTATCCGAGCCGCCCCGGCCCAAGGTGGTGATCTCCTTGTCCGTGGATACGCCCTGAAAACCGGCCACCACCGCGATCTTTCCCTGGCTCAGGGCCTGCCGCAACCGCTCGCCGCGCACCTCGAGCACACGGGCGTCGCCATGGTTGCAGTCCGTGATAAGGCCGATCTGCGACCCCGTAAAGGACACGGCCAGACCGGGACGGATACCGTTTATGGCAATGCTCATCATGGCGATGGAAATACGTTCCCCCACGGAAAGCAGCATGTCCATCTCTCTCGGATCCGGCCGCGCGGCCAGTTCCCTGGCCTGAGCCACCAGGGCGTCCGTGGTCTTGCCCATGGCCGAAACCACCACCACTATTTCATCTCCGGCGTCGTGCCGGGCCACGATGCGCCGGGCCAGATCGCGAATCTGCTCCGGGGCGGCCACACTGCTGCCGCCGTACTTCTGAACGATACGGGCCATGCCGTTTCTCCTTAAATCATGCGAACAGCATGATGCGGCATCTCTCCATCCAATTGAAAACGGGTCCACAAACACGCGAAGGCCGGCCACTGGGGCTTGGCCATCAAAATGGCACAGGCCGGGATGGACATCAGTCCTGATCGACGGTTCCGGCCAGAAGCGTCCGGAACGCCTCCAGCCCCCGCTCCGGCCCCAGTGCTTCCAGTTCCCGTTCGCCGCTGGTCTGAATCCAGGCCACGAGCACCCCCAGACAGACAAGGTTGCGCTGCAGCGGCACATCGTCGCCGGCCGTGCGGACAGCCTCCAGATACTCGCCGCAGGTGTGCACCAGAAAGCCTTCGTCCTCGAGAATCCGGCGCAGGATTTCCCGGCGGCCGCTCTGCCCGCCCTCGCCCCGGCACACGCCCTTGAAACAGAAACGGACATATTTTTCGGCATGATCCGAGCAGTGACACTCCACCGCGAACAGATTCCGCTTCAGGCGCAGCGTACAGTGCATGAAAAACTGGGACAAAACAGCGTAGCTGCCGTGGTGCCTCAGGGCCGTTTTCTCCTGAGGGAAAGGCGGCCACGAAACAGCAGGACAGGCCAGACCAAGGAGAAAAGACCACGCCGGAATGGATCGGACATCTTCCACGGAAATGACCGCCCGCTCCGCCACTGAAGGAAAAAAGGCGTCCTCCAGGTTGAAAACGTCCACCGTCACCGGAACATCCAGCCGCATCCGCTTCACCCCCGCCATGCCTTTGCCCGGCTCCCCGGCAAAGGCGAAGACCTGAGACAGGCCCCGGTCCAGGCACAGGCACAGCAGATCATACAGGGACCGGCACTGGTCCGGACGGACGGACTCTTCTTCACCGCGAAAAACATGCAGATGCGTGACCTGCGGAAGCACACCGCGCAGGCGGCTCCTGAAAGCCGCCGCATCGGAAACGGCCGGAACGGCGGGACGCGGCTCCGCCGCTTTCGATATATGAGCCACGACCGTCACCCCGTCTTCCCCGTCGGCCAGCCCCCGGTTCAAACGAAAAATCTGCGCCTCGGGGGAAAACTTCCGGACCACCGCCCGCTTCCAGGCCCCGGCCATGTCGGCGGCCCGTACTCCCCGCTCGCCACCGAGAAAATCCCGCTGATCCCCGGTCCCTATGAAACTCCACACATCCAGCAGGCCACCGCCCGGAGCCAGATCCACCGCGGCGATCTCCAGCTCGTCAGCCAGCCGCCGGGGCAGCCTCCCGGCGTGCAGCAGGGTGCGGGCCTCTTCTTCCACAGCGGCAAGCCGTGCAGGATCCGCCGGATCGCACGCGCACAATGTTCTTTCCAGATCATGGCGCAACGCGTTCACTTCCACGAAATACTGATACAGGGCCGGACTGACCACCAACACTACCGTCCGCTCCCCGCCGTCCAGAAAGTTGCGAAGCCACGCGCATTCCCCGCTCCAGGAGGAACATTCCCGCACATAAGGCGGCCCGGTCTTTTCCTCCGCTCGGTCCATTGCCAAGCGTACATAAAAATCCACCTTGGCAAACCGCTCGCGCACATCCATGAATTCAACGGGATTCATGATGCGCAGCCGCTCCACGAGCGCCCCGATTTCCACGGACAGCCG
The DNA here is from genome assembly GCF_001553625.1 of Desulfomicrobium orale DSM 12838. Lineage (GTDB taxonomy): Bacteria > Desulfobacterota > Desulfovibrionia > Desulfovibrionales > Desulfomicrobiaceae > Desulfomicrobium > Desulfomicrobium orale. Next base: position 1,764,263 of record NZ_CP014230.1, on the reverse strand, counting down.
GTCGACCAGAGCGGAAACGCGGGCCCAATCCGTCAGGGCCGCATCCAGGGCCTCGATCTCACCCAAAAGGCGCAGACACGTTGACGCATTTTCCTGGATTTGCCGGAACGCGTCGTACTTCAGCCGGGAAATGGAACCGGGAGCAAAGGATTCGAAAGTCCAGTGCGAAAACAGATCAAAGCCCTGTTCCATGCCGCCCTCCTTCCTTGCCGCTCCCTTCGGGACCAGCCGTCTCGGGCCTTGTTTGCGCCGGCTCCGGACGCAGCAGCTCCTCGAAGCGCAGCATTTCCGTTTTCCCTCCATGCCCGGTCCAGGCAAGGACCCGCCGGTACGGGGCGAAAAGCCGCATGATCCGCCCGTAGACAATCCGCACCAGAATATAGAGCGGGATGCAGAAAAAAGGGTACATCACTTCGTCGCCCACGCCCGGTATGGACACGGGCAGAGTCAGCGGCACGCCGCCAAAGCGCGTCTCCATCCAGCCCAAAGCGAAGGGAAAAGGCCAGATGGACAGAGTGAACGCCCCGGCCTGGCTGAAAAAATATTTCCCAAAGGCCTCATGGGCCTGTTTGTTTGCCGCCGCATAGGCCGCTTTGTCCGCATGCCGGAGAGCCGTGACCGAAAGATTGTGGTTGCGGACCATTTCGTCGTGATAGCGTCCGTAAACGCCGCGATTCAAACGTCTGGCCAGGATCGAGGTGGCATCTCCCAGAATCACGCAGATCAGGCAGATCAGCACGCAGCCCGTCAGAAAACCCGCCCACGGATCCTCCGTCAACCTGAACGCCCAGATCAGCCAAGGGTCCAGCGACAAGAAAAAGCGATGCACAATCTCCATGAAAACCGCCTCGATAGCCCGGAAACGCTGCCCGAAAGCCAGCGTCAAACCTCAAGCTCTTCCGCACAAAAAAGCAAGAAATATCTTCGCCCGCCGCGTCCGAAAAAAAGGCCCCAATAAATGGGGCCCTTGAAAGTGAACATTCACGCGGAAGGATCATGGATGATCCTTGAACTTGTTCTGTACATGCTCGCTGCCGCCATGACAGGGTGTACAGTCCATATTGCCTTTCTGGATGTCGGCGTCCTTTCCCTTGGAATGGCATTCCCCACAGTAGGCGACAGACTCCTGTTTGGGATAAGCGCCTTTCCAGCTCTCTCCGGCATCTATCTTGGCATTTATTATTTCAATGGCTTTTGTCGTTACATCAGCGGTGATGCGCCCGCATCGCTCACTGCGTTCCTTGCTTCCGTTCTCCTTCTTGTGCTCATAGCACCATCTGGCGACGGATATATGACAGAGCACGGATTCGGACGCATTGGAAGGAATTTCTCCTTTCACTCCTTTGGCGGCATCCCCCGGATTGTAGATCGGCAGTTTGGTTTTCTCATACCATCTGAACAATTCATCAACCATCGCATTACGCTCCTTGCGGGGCCAGAACAGCGCGAAAGCGGCAACCGCCCCGTACAGCGCTCCACAGATGGTGCCCCAATCGGAAATACCCCCCTTGTTCGCTTCGAGCATGGTGAAAGGGAACTGATTGTACGGCGCGCCGTACTGTTCTCCCAGCATACCGATAATGCCGTAGAAAGTTCCGTACCCGCACGCATAACCTTTATGCCAGTAGCCGTCATAGGCCACCGGCGCACAGACACGCGCATCCAGTTTATGCGGCTTCCATCCGAAATCCCCACCGACCTGCTCAAAACGTCCCGTTTTGGCCGGAGAAGCATTTTCAGGAGCCGCGGCAATACCCGTCCCTACAACGGAGGCTACAGTTCCACCCACAGCAAGCCCGCCCAGTGCCCCAAGCATCGCTCTTCTTGTCAGGCTCATACTTCCTCCTCCAGCTACAGTTTGCATATGGCATGCCCGGCATGCCTGAAAATATAAAAAGCATGCCATGCTTATTCCACATGGCATGCCTGTTTTGTTATCCGAATATCCTGTAATGGAAAAATCCTCTCAGCACATAGTCTATACCGACATAGAAAGCCAAAACAATGAACAGACGCTTCAGCCACTTGTCCGAAAAATACTTGGATGTATGAGGTCCAACGACAGAGCCAATAGCTATGCCCACCATTTCTGTTCCGACGAGCGCCCAATCTACGGGAACTCCTTTTGTCATAAGAGTGACGATACTGGTGATCATGCTGACCAGTACGGCCAGTGCAGAAGTTCCTGCGGCAAGATACATGGGCAGTTGCGTGATGCTGGTCAGAAAGGGCACCAGCATGAACCCGCCGCCCACGCCGAGGAAGGCGGCCACGGCGGCAATGACGATGCCGCCGATGACAGGGAGCAGGGGATTGAAGCTGAATTCCACTCCGCAAAAGGTAAAGCGGATCCTGGCCAGGCTCGCACCGAGAATTTTCACTCCGGCCGGAGCGGGCGCTCCACCCGTTTTCTGATTCTTGACCGCAGCCTCGAAAGCCTGAGCCGCAGCCTTAGCCTTCTTCTTGCTGGCCTGGCCCGCCGGAGAGGTTTCCCAGAGCAGATAGCAACCGAGCAGCAACACAAAAAGCCCGAAATATCCCTGATACTGAGAGAAAGAGACTTTTCCGGCCGTCAGTGTCGCAGAACCCCAGGCTCCGAGCAGGGAACCCACTCCCAGAGCCAGGCCGAGAGGCAGTACCAAGCGGCCCATCCTGCCGTAGTTAATGGAGGAAATCAGGGCCGAGAGACCCACCAGAAACTGGTTGGACGCACGAATGGAGTCGGTGAGGGTCTTGTTGAGTTCAGGAGCCGTGCCTTTGAAACCTTTGGCGTATGCGCCGAGGCCGAAGATGCTCATATGCCCCACACCGGCCATGACGCCGCCAAAAGCACCCACGGTGGAAAAAATCCAGCCAACCCAGATCGCCCAGACCAGGGCCAGAATGAGATTGACCTGCGGCCCCCCGGGAATACCCAGAAAACCTGCCGGGCTGGACATATTCACCTGCCCTTGCTCCGTGCCCGTAGGAGCCTTGGCAATGGCCTGCTGCAGCCTTGACCCGGTAGCCGCAGCGGCGGAAGGCTTGGCATTATCCGTCATGTTGCGGACCGCTTCCACAGCGGCAGAGGTCTTCTCCGCAGCCTCGCGTTGCAATGATTTTGCGGCTTCCGCAGCCTCGGCAGCTCCTTCCGCTGCTTTCTGCTTCAGATCTTCCGCAGTTTCGACAGTGCTGCCCCTGACCGCTTCGGTCATGTTTTCCACGGCCGAAACCGCGGAATCCATTTTTGCCCCGGCACTCTCCTTTAACTGCTCGGCAGTGGTCGCAGCCCGTTCCATTATGCCCGGTGAGGCTGAATCATTTTCCTCCGCCTGCAAGGGAGAAGTCATCCCTGCGACTACCAGCAGCACGGCAATGATCGCAGCATACAATGGTTTCAGCATAGAACCTCCTGTGTCCCGGTAACTGTGTACAACTGTTTCAAAGTCCAGATTGCGAGAAAATTCCCTCTTTCGTTTACAGGTTGATAACCTTTCTCTTACTGAAAATCTTCAGAAGAAAAAAATTTCGGGAGATTTCTCGTTCTGTCGTATTTTTCACCTGAAAAGCCTTTCTGACATCGTATGAGACAGGGATATATTGAGCCTTAATTCACAATGCAGATACAAAAAAACGCCCCGCAGGGCGTTTTGCAATCTTTCACACAGGTAATGGTCAGGCAGTGGTTGCTACTCCTCTTTCGGGCTCCTCGGCCTTGGGTTTGAACAGGGCCAGAACTGGCGCGCCGACAAAAATGGAGGAATACGTTCCAAACACCACGCCGATCAGCATGGCCAAGGCGAAGTCGTGAATCACGGCGCCACCGAAGATATACAGAGCAAGTACGGCCATGAACGTGGTGCCAGAAGTGATAACCGTCCGCGACAGGGTCTGGTTCACGGAGTTGTTGATGACCTCGTTCAGGGTCGGCGCGACCTTGGCCCGCAGGTTTTCACGGATGCGGTCATAAATGATGATCGTATCGTTCAGAGAATATCCCACGATGGTCAGAAGCGCAGCGATGATGGTCAGGTCCACTTCCTTGTTCAGAAGCGAAAAAATCCCAAGCGGAATCATGACGTCATGCACCAGAGAAACCATGGCACCCAGAGCGTACTTGAGCCGCAGCACCGCACACAGTACAAGGGTGACCACAGTGGCCGCCACCACGGAAAAACTCATGGGCGCGTGCAGCAGTTCCAGCACATAGACCACGGAAGCCAAAGCCGCCGCCATGAGCCCGGATACCATCCATTTCTGCTCAAACCGGCCGGAAACATAGGTGGCGATGAGCAGAACGGCATAAAAAATCGCCTGCAGGGCCTTTTCACGCAGATCGGCGCCTACCTTGGGACCGACCATTTCCAGGCGCTGAATCTCATAGGAGGTGTCGGGGAGAGAGCCGAGCCCCTGTTCGATGGCCTCGCGGACCTGATTGGCGCTCTGGTCCGCGAAGGAGGCCCTGAGCAGCATCTGGTGGTCTTCGACATCACCGAAATTCTGAATGACCAGCCCCGGCAGGGCCGGGTTTTCCAGATGCTTGCGCAGCACGCCCAGGTCCACGGCCTTGCTGAACTGAATCTGCACGTTGAAACCGCCGGCGAAATCGACGCCATAGGTCGGCCCGCCTTTGAAGAGCAGGGAAAGGCCTCCCACGAGGAGCAGAACCGCCGAAAACGCATAAGCGTACCGGCGCATGCCGACGAAATCTATTGTGGTGCCGGGTCTGATAAGTTCAAAGGACATGTCGAAGCTCCTCAAATACTCGGTTGGGTTCCGGGCAGCCTTCTGGCCAGCCAAGAGTCGAAAAAGATACGCGAAACGAAAATGGCCGTGAACATGGAGGCCAAAATACCCAGGGTCAGAGTCACGGCGAAGCCGCGTACCGGCCCGGTGCCGAACTGGTACAAAATAACGGCGGCAATGACCGTGGTCAGGTTGGAGTCAAAAATAGTAATGGTGGCCCGCGAAAAGCCGTTGTCGATGGCCGTGGGCACGGATTCACCCGCGCGCAGTTCCTCGCGGATGCGCTCGTAGATGAGCACATTGGCATCGACGGCCATGCCCAGGGTCAGGATGATACCGGCGATGCCCGGCAGCGTCAGAGTAGCGCCGAAGGCCGCCAGTCCGGCCATGATCAGCAGGATGTCGAGCACGATGGCAAAGGCGGCGATGACGCCTGCCCGGCGGTAATAGAGTATCATGAACAACACGACCATCACGCCGCCGATGCACGCGGCCATGAATCCCTTGTCGATGGATTCCTGCCCCAGGGACGGGCCGACGGTGCGCTCCTCCAGAATATTCACCGGCGCGGGCAGGGAGCCGGCCCGCAGCACGACGGCCAGATCGTGCGCCTCTTCGGTGGTGAACTGGCCGGTGATGGAGGCCCGGCCGCCGCTGATGCGGTCCTGAATGACCGGTGCGGAATATACGGAGTCGTCAAGCACGATGGCCAGGCGTTTCTTCACATTGGCCCCGGTCACTTCCTCAAACACGCGCGCGCCGCGCGCATTGAAAGACATGCCCACATAAGCCTGGCCGTACGAATCGAACTGAACATTGGCGTCGGTGATGTACTCGCCCGTGAGCACCGCTTCCGACTTGACCACGATGGGCGTGCTGGTCTCCGTCCCGCCCCGCCTGGACTGCATCTGCATCAGTTCGCTTCCGGGGGGCACCTGTCCAGCCGCGGCGGCCTGAACATCCGCACCCTCATCCACCAGCTTGAACTCCAGGTGCGCAGTGCGTCCTATGATGCTGATGGCCCGCTTGGGGTCGTCCAGACCGGGGAGCTGCACGATGATGCGGTTGTCCTGCTGCTTGCGGATGTCCGGCTCGGCCACGCCGAACTGGTCGATGCGGTTTCTGATGGTCTTCAGAGCCTGATCCATGGTCAGACCCTCGAGATATTTGGCATGCTCGTCCGTCACTTCCAGCGTGTACTTGAGCTGGCCGTTACCGGCCTCTTCCCGCGATCTGACTTCCATGCTGCCGAAACGCCCGCGCAGCAGGTCATCCAGTTCCTTCTGCTGTTCCGCCTTGAGCAGGACAAATTCAAGCTGCCGCGTTCCCACCGCCTTGGGCCGCAGAATCGTGATCTTCTTCTCCCTGGCCTCGGCCCGGATATCTTGGCCCATGCTGGTCACGGCATTGACCAGGGCCGTGTCCAGATCCACGCCCAGAGTCAGATGGATGCCGCCTTTCAGATCGAGCCCCAGGCTGATCTCCTGGGACGGCAGGAGCGCGCCCAGAGAAGAATGGCGAACCGCTGGAACCGAAGGCAGAAAATACACCAGAGCCACAAGCACCACCGCGGCGGCAAGGATCGCCCTCCAACGCAAACTACCCATGAGTGTCTTCCTTATCCAAAATCAGTCAACAGGTTGCATATCGTAAGCCGCCCAGCCGGTGATCCGGGCGCGGACGGCAAAGCATTCGGGAACCGCTTCGCGGAGAATCCCGGAAGGAAGCTATTTCTTCTTGTCCTTGTCTTTATCCTTGACCTTGTCCCCTTCAGGGGCAAGCTTCCCGGAAATAAAGGCCCGGCCGACCTGCACCTGAACATTATTGCCCAGGTCGACGGTCAGCACGTCTTCCCTGGCTTCCACCACCTGGCCGTAAAGCCCGCCCGCCGTGACCACACGGTCTCCGCGGCCCAGGGCATCCAGCATCTGCCTGTGCTCCTTCTGCTTTTTCTGCTGCGGACGGATGAGCAGAAAATAGAAGATCACGAACATCAAAATGAGCGGCATGAACGTCATGAGCGGTCCGCCGGGCTGCGCGCCCGCATCGGCCGGAGCCTGTCCCATGGCATGGGCGATATTGGCAAAAAACATGTTTTCCTCCGTAAAGTGGTGTCGCAAGTAGCCCGCTTGGCTACCCCGGAACAGTACGCAATTCAAGGGTAAAAGAATTCAGCCGGCCAAAATTTCCCGGTACTCGTCCACTTCCTCCCGGGCGCGCGAAACAGCGGTCCGCTGTTCCTCCGTGCGGGCCAGGGCTTCGGCCTTCTCCAGATGAAACGCGTATTTTCTGAACTGCCGTCTGTAGGCAAAGGCCTTGGCGTAATTCAGATGGGCCTCGAACTGCATGCCCTGGGCAGCCTGCTGGCGGCCCAGATTTTCCAGCACTTCAGCGTCCCTTGGCACAGCTTTGGCCACGCGCTCCAGAGCCCCGATGGCCGCCGCGTGATTTCCCTGCTCGCCCATGGCCCTGGCGTAAAAAAACAGGGCGAAAAGATCGTCCGGCGCGCGCAAAACCGCCTCCTGCAGAGCCTGAGCGGCATCCCTCAAGGCCCCGTACTCGAAGGCGAACCGCCCGTATTCGCGCTTCCACAACGCGTCGTCCCCGCCGCAGGCCAGCGCCTTCCCGAATCCGGCTCTGGCCGCCTCGCTCTGCTTCAGGCGGCTGCGTGCAATGGCCTCGCCCAGAAAAGCGGTGCAGGCAGGGTATGGATGGGATTCGGCGGAAAAGATGGCGATGGCTGTATTGGGATCCGTATACCAGGCCAGCACCAGGGCCTTGGCCCGCAGAAAAGCGGCATTGTCCGATGCGCGTTCCCTGACGGACAGCGGCAGGCGGGCGATGCGCTCCTGCATGTACACCACGCGCTCGTCCATGCCCGGATGCGTGGTCAGGTACGAAGGGACGTTTCCCCCGCCGCCCAGCCATTGCAGTCTGCGGATCTTCCCGAAAGCATCGACCATGCCCCGAGGGGAAAAACCCGCCGCCACGAGGAAGTCCAGACCATACTGGTCCGCCTCACGCTCGTTCTGGCGGGAATACTGCAATTGCAGGGCGCGCGAACCGGCCATGGCACCTATGGCCAGAGCTTCTCCGCCGTCTCCCTTGGTCTGGGAGCCAACCAGCACCCCGGCCAGAATGCCCAGCAGGGAGCCCGCACCGATAAGCTGATTTTTTTCGATGGATTTGGCGATATGCCGCTCGGAAACGTGGGCCAGTTCATGGGCGATGACGCTGGCCAGCTCGTCTTCCCCGTCCAGATTGGCCATCAGGCCAGTGAAGACGGTGATATGCCCGGCCGCGGAAGCGAAGGCGTTCATGGAACCATTTCTGACCACGGTCACCTTGATGGGAAAGGGCTGCGGCGGCATGGCCGCCACCAGCCGGTCCACCAGAGAGCGCACGTAGCCGGTGATCTGCGGGTCGTGCACCACGGGAAAACGTGTTTCGATGACCAGGTCGAATTTCCGGGCCAGCTCCAGCTCGTCCCGGATGGTGAACTCCCCGAATCCGGCGAACATGCGCGCCGGAAGAAACATCAGAACGCAGCATACAAGCGCCGCGCATCTCAATTTCCACGCGCTCATCCGGCTACCCTCGGATCGGCCAGAACCGTTCCGGCACGCTTATGCCCGCTGTGCAAAAAGCGGCGCACGGGTCCGGTCCGTTCGAGTTCGGCGCGGCGCTGCCGCTCTTTCGGGCCGGGCTCATGCACCTGGGCCCGCAGGCAAAGCCAGAAATATTCACGGAAAAGCTCCTCCAGGGCGGCATAGGAGTCCACTTCCAGCTGCTCCAAATCCGAGGAGCTGATACCCAGGCCGTCCGTGGGCACGGCCTCGATGGCCGCCTGGAGGGGCGCCGGATCGTCCAGATGCAGGCAGAGCAGGCGGGCCAGTTCGTATTCCGCGGTTTTGGGGATGAGCTGTATGGGACTGACGTCACCCACATCGCCGTGCAGGGTCCAGAATCCGGTGAGCAGTTCGTCCAGCTGATCCGTACCCAGAACGCAACCTGCGTGCAGATGCGCCACATGGTAAAGAAAAAGCATTCTGATCCGGGCCTTGATATTGCCTTCGGCCAGAGCGGACGAGCTGCCGCAGATATCCGAGAACGCGGATGAAATCCGGTCGTATACGGCGGAGAAATCATGCAGGCAGGAAAGGCGGAGATGTCCGGGCGGACTGGCATAGGCCTCGCAGACACGCCGCCCCCGGTCGATCTCTTCCGGCGAATTGGTGGCAACAGGCAGCACGAAACCCAGATAGGGAATGCCCCGGGAGTGGAGCAGGGCCGCCAGAAAGGAAGAATCGATCCCGCCGGACAGACCGAGTACGTACAGCTTCCGCCCGGAGAAGCGCAGGTAATCCCGCAGGAAATCGCCCAGAGCGTCCAGAAGCCGCCCGGAAGCTTTCACTTCCAGAAGTTCCAGCCAGAGCGCGTAGTCGTCGTCGCGCGGACAATTCATGCGGGGCAGAGTCACGCTTCCTCCCGTCAGGAGTTCATCACTTCCAGAAAATCCTTGTTGCTCTTGGTGCCGCGCATCTTGTCCAGCAGAAAGTCCATGCTGTCCACGGAGTTCATGGGGGCCATGACCCGGCGCAGAATCCAGACCTTGTTCAGCACGTCGGGATCGAGCAGCAGGTCTTCCTTGCGCGTGCCGGAGCGGTTCAGGTCGATGGCCGGGAACACCCGTTTGTCCGAAAGATGGCGGTCCAGATAGATGTCCGCGTTGCCCGTACCCTTGAATTCCTCGAAAATGACTTCATCCATGCGCGACCCCGTGTCGATGAGGGCCGTGGAGATGATGGTCAGGCTGCCGCCTTCCTCGATGTTCCGGGCCGCGCCGAAAAAGCGCTTGGGCCGCTGCAGGGCATTGGCGTCCAGACCGCCGGACAGCACCCGGCCCGATGACGGCGTGGTGGCGTTGTAGGCCCGGCCCAGGCGGGTGATGGAATCGAGCAGAATGACCACGTCCACCTTGCGCTCCACCAGGCGTTTGGCCTTTTCCAGCACCATTTCGGCCACCTGCACATGGCGCTGGGGCGGTTCATCGAATGTGGAGCTGATGACCTCGGCCTTGACCGTGCGCTCCATGTCCGTGACTTCTTCGGGTCGTTCGTCGATGAGCAGCACGATAAGATAGGCATCAGGGTGGTTGACGCTGATGGAGTTGGCGATGGTCTGCAGGAGCATGGTCTTGCCGGTGCGGGGCGGCGCCACGATGAGGCCGCGCTGGCCCATGCCGATGGGCGTCATGAGGTCCATGATCCGGGCGGAATAATTCTTGTCGCCGTTTTCCAGCCGGAACTGCTGATCCGGATAGATGGGTGTCAGGTTGTCAAAGAGGACTATTTTCTTGGCCTCCTCAGGCTCGCGAAAACAGATTTCCTTGACTCTGAGCAGAGCAAAATAGCGCTCGCCTTCCTTGGGAGGGCGAATCTGTCCTGAAATGACATCCCCCGTACGCAGACCGAAACGCCTGATCTGCGACGGCGAGACATAAATATCGTCCGGACCGGGCATGTAGCTGTACATGGGCGAACGCAGAAAACCAAAGCCGTCGGGCAGAATTTCAAGCACTCCCTCCCCGAAAATGGAGCCGTTCTGGGAGGCACAGGCCTGCAGCAACGCGAAAATCAGCTCCTGTTTGCGCAGCCCGCTCAGATTCTCGATCTGATACCCGCTGGCGATGTCCATGAGCTCCGGCATGGACTTGGTTTTCAACTCGGACAGATTCATAACACTCCCTCATGACGATAAAAAATAAATCCCTTGACCATGGACAATACGGAAAACGCCACGGCAAACCCTCCGGGATATGCCTGCGCGTCAATATGTATGAGGTGGAACACCTGAACTGGAAAGTAGGCTCAGGCCTCATTAATTGTAAAAATCAGAAAAGTTGGTTAGTTGTGCTCAGGGAGGACGCCATGAGCCAACTTTTCTACCTTTCTGCCGAACAACTGGAGCGTATCAAGCCCTTCTTTCCACGTTCACATGGTATTCCGCGGGTCGATGACCGGAAAGTCATAAGCGGCATCATTTATGTCATCAAACATGGCCTGCAGTGGAAAGACGCGCCGCGCGAGTATGGCCCGTACAAGACGCTGTACAATCGTTTTTTGCGTTGGAGCCGGATGGGCGTCTTCAACAATATTTTTACCGAATTGGCAAAAACAGCGGGAAAAGATGGACGATTGATGATCGATGCAACCCACCTCAAGGCGCATCGAACCGCCGCCAGTTTGCTCAAAAAGGGGCTCTTTCCCGCTGCATCGGACGCACAAAGGGCGGTCTGAACTCCAAACTCCATGCCCTTTGCGACGGCCACGGCAGGCCTCTGGCCATGACGCTCACAGAAGGCCAGGTGAGCGACTACAAAGGAGCCGCCCTGCTTGTGGACGCCATAGATGCTTTGCCTGAGGCCAGGGAGCTTCTGGCGGACCGTGGTTACGACGCCGACTGGTTCCGTGACGCCCTGTGCGCCAGAGGCATTACGCCCTGCATCCCGCCCAGCAGGAGCCGGAAGAGACCCTGCCCGTACGATAAAGATCTGTATAAACAGCGGCACAAGATCGAGATCATGTTTGGCAGGATCAAGGACTGGCGCAGAATAGCCATGCGTTATGACCGCTGCGCGCATACCTTCTTTTCAGCTCTGTGCCTCGCGGCTTCCGTCATTTTCTATCTCAATTAATGAGGACTGAACCTAGGCATGACCCTTTTACAATTAATGAGGCCTGAGCCTAGTAACCGCCGGAGCCGCGGCATGGACAGGATCGGCTGGTTGAAAATAAAAAAACAAGGGGGAAAATCCCCCTACTCCTCTTCCGCTTCCGCAGCATCGTCGGCGCTTTCCTTACGCAGAATATCCGCGAAACGCGCCTCGATGGATTTCTTCACCTCGGCCTGCTCCTGGCCCAGGGCAAAGGAAAGTTCCAGAGAAATAAGCCCCATGGCCTGCTCCAGCAGACGGCGCTCCCCAAAAGACAGCTCCTTGTCCTTGCCGATGAGGATCAGCTCCTTCAGCACGTAGGCCACATCACGCAGATTGCTGCTTTTGAGTTTTTCGGAATACTCACGATACCGCCGGTTCCAGTTCTGACCGGAATAGCCGGTGAAATCGGAGCGATCCTGAAGGTAAAGAAGAATCTCCCTGCCCTGCTCGGCAGTGTATATGCCCCGCAGGCCGACATTTTGCGCGGTCTTGACGGGCACCATCAGCGTCACGTTGTTGCTCAGAATGCGGACGATGATCAGTTCCGTGGGTACCCCGCCTATCTCCTGAGTTTCGATCCGTTCGATCTTACCGACCCCCTGCGCGGGGTAGACGACAAGCTCATCAAGTGAAAACACAAGCGACCTCCAGGGAAACAGAATCAACCAACATAAGGCGGCCTGTATAGGCGAAAATTGCTATGCAGTCCACCAGCAGGGGCTTCCGGGTTTTGGAAGAAAGGATTTCCGCGATCCAATGCCGGATCGTGCCAAGCAAAAGTTCCGCTCCGGACTCCGCCGGGATCTTTCGGCATACGCCTTATCCCCAAGGCAAACGGGCGATGCGGCTCAACGGGAGTGCAGCCTGGCCATGGCCGCATCCCGGCCTTCACGGCAGAAATCGAGGACCGCTTCCCCGGCCATCTCCAAAAGACCGTCCATCCTGCTCCATTCCTCGGGAGTAAAACCGCGCAGGACATAATCGGCCATGGGAGTTCCATCATCCGGCCGTCCGATGCCCAGCCTCAGCCGCACAAAATCCTGGGTTCCCAGATGGGCGGCCACGGATTTCAGTCCATTGTGCCCGGCCAGGCCTCCAGAAAATTTCAAACGGATCGTGCCGAAGGAAAGATCGAGTTCATCATGCAGGACGAGCACCCGATCCGGAGAGATGCCGTTTTTCCGGCTCAATTCTCCCACGGCCTGCCCACTCAGATTCATAAATGTCTGTGGCTTGACCAACAGCCAGCGTCGTGCCCCATATTCCTCGGTCACGTCCCAGACCTCGGCGTTTTTCGCCCGGCGCGGCTCGCAAAACGATCCGGGTTGCGTATTCCATGCTCTGACCAGCCAGTCCGCAAGCAGAAAACCGAAATTATGCCTGGTTCGGGCGTATCCGCGTCCCGGATTGCCCAAACCCACGATCAGGCCGTCATATGCCATGGGGAACCGTCAATAACGAAAGGAAAAAGCGGAAAAAAGAGGGCTCCGCGCGGCGGAGCCCGGTGTGAAATCTAGACCTCTTCTTCTTCGCCGGCCTTTGCGCCGCGTCCGGCCAGAATGGCGAGCACGAGGTAATTGCGGTCGTAAACAGCCTTGACACCTTCAGGCATGGCCAGCTGATCAACAAAGACCTTGTCCCCGATGTTCAGCTCCGTAATGTCGAAACCAATGGAATCCGGAATGGCCGCGGGCAGGCAGCGCACCAGCACGCGTTCCTGATACAGCTCCAGCTTGCCGCCCAGAACGATGCCCTTGGCTCTGCCGCGAACTTCCACCGGGACCGTGACTTCGACTTCCTTGTCCAGGTCCACGCCGATAAAATCCACATGGTCGTAACGGCGCTTCACCGGGTGAGAAACCAGGCTCTTGAAAAGGGCGTTGCGCTTCTCCACCTTCCCGTCCATGTCGATTTCAAGTTCAAGCATCTTCGAGTAGCGAACCTTCTCAAAGGCCTTGCCCAGAGCCAAGTTGTCCACAGTGAAGGAAATATTCTCTCCCTTGGAATTATAGAACACTCCGGGGACCAGACCACTGGCACGCAGACGGGAACAGGGCCCCTTGCCCCGCTCTTCGCGGCGCTTCAACTGCAAACTCATGACTTCAGACATGCTGTACTCCTTAAGTCGAAAACCGGCTGCGCTCAGCTGAAAAGCACGCTGACCGAAGATTCGGAATGGATATTGTGTATGGCCTTGGCGATCAGACTGCCCACGGAAATGACCTTGAACTTGTCACTGGCCGCGGCCTTGGGATTGAGGGGAATGGTATCGGTGACAATGATCTGCGAAAAGGCGGAACTGATCAGCCGCTCCACGGCAGGGCCCGAAAGGACGGCGTGCGTGGCGCAGGCCACCACTCCCTCGGCACCATGCTCGGCCAGCAGATTGCCGGCCGCGGTCATAGTCCCGGCGGTATCGATCATATCATCCAGAACCACGGCGATCTTACCTTTGACGTCACCGATAAGCTGCATGGCGTGAGCCTGATTCGGACCTTCGCGGCGCTTGTCCACAATGGCCAGCCCCACACCCAGCCGTTTAGCGTAGGCCCGGGCCCGTTCCGTTCCTCCGGCGTCGGGAGAGACTACGATGAGGTTATCGCCCAGCCTGCGGATGTAATCCAGCAGGATTTGCGCCGCATACAGGTTGTCCACAGGTTTGTCGAAGAAACCCTGAATCTGTCCGGAATGCAGATCTATGGTCAGCACCCGGTCCACGCCCGCTACAGTGATGAAGTCCGCCACCATCTTGGCGCTGATGGGCACCCGCGGGACCACCTTGCGGTCCTGCCTGGCATACCCGAAATACGGCACCACCGCCGTCACCCGGCCTGCGCTGGCCCGCTTCAGGGCGTCCAGCATCAGACACAGCTCCATCAGGTTGTGGTTCACCGGAGCGCACGTGGGCTGCACCACATAGACATCGTCTCCGCGCACATTGTCGCTCATCTCGATCCGGATTTCCCCGTCGCTGAAGGTGTCCACCAGCGCCGGGGAAAGCTTGCAGCCCAGATGATCGCAGATACGCAGAGCCAGTGCCGGGTTGGCCGTTCCCGTGACAATCTTCAGTTCGCCTACGCGTGCCATGACGATGCCTTCATAATATTATGAAAATTGGCTGGGGCGGGAGGATTCGAACCTCCGAATGACGGAACCAAAACCCGTTGCCTTGCCAGCTTGGCGACGCCCCAATCTCGCAGGGCCCGCATATAGAGCCCGCCCACAAGAAAAGACCGCGGGACCCGCCGTCCCGCAGCTTACCGGAAGCCTCACGACTCCAGAGAAAATTCCCGCCCGGATTTCACGGCGTGGCAGCCACACCCTGCGGCATGAAGCCGTCTTGCACATGAAAGGGCATCCTCCGGAGCATCAAATAGCGCCACCAGAGTCGATCCCGTTCCGCTCATGACGCACCCCTTCGCGCCGTGCCGCATGACATCAGACTTGATATCCCGAAGCAGTGGAAATTCCTGAAAAACCACATTTTCGAATGCATTCCACAGAGCCGACGGATTCGTGAAGCAAAATTTCCTAGTCAGGGGGGGATGGGGTGTCAACTTTTTTCTTGAACGCGGCCCCCCGACATGGACCTCATCCCACCGGCCGTAAGCCCATCCGGTGTCCACCCGCAACGGCGGACAGATCAGAAGAACCAGAGTGTCGCCCAGATCGCACAGGATGGGCTCGATCCGTTCACCGATGCCTGTGATCCAGGCCGGTTGGTTCACGAGAAAAAACGGCACATCGGCACCCAGAGACAAAGCCGCCTCAGCAAGCTCCCCGGCGGCCAACGCCTTTTCCCCAGCCCGGCCGTTCAGCCACAAAAGAAACGCGGCCGCATCGCTGCTGCCGCCGCCAAGCCCCGCGCCCATGGGAATTCTTTTTTGTATATGCACGAACACGTCCGGGGCAAAGCCCGTGGTTTCGGCAAAGAGCCGGTAAGCCCGGCTGACTATATTGGCATCCGTGGCCAGGGATGGATCGGAGCAGGAAAGGGAAAACCCGCTCTCCCCTTCCCGCACCAGCAGCGTGTCGCATGGCGCGGGAAGGGGGTAGAACAGGCTCTCGATCTCATGATAACCGTCCGGACGGATGCCCACGATGTCCAGATACAGGTTGACCTTGCATCCGGCCGTAAGCGCGAACTCCATCATGTGCTTCAGGACAGGGGAATGGTGCGGAACATGGCCCGGCCCTGACGGTTGATCAGCAGCATGACCACGCCCTTGGCCTTGGCGTCGCCTTCGAGCACATTCCGGAAAGCGTCCACCGAATCCATGACCCGGCCATTGGCTTCCAGGATGACATCTCCCGGCTCCAGACCGCTCTGGGCGGCCAGCGAGCCTTCGCCCACCTCCACCACAATCAGACCGCTCTCATCGGACAAGCCCAGCGCCTCACGTTCCCTGGGCATTGCGGCACGCACGGACAGACCCAACACATCCTCGCCCGGCTGCCCCTGCTCATTCTGGGCGACCTTCCCGGCATTGCGTTCTCCAAGCTCCAGCGGAATGCTCAGAGTCTTGCCGCCGCGCCACACGGATACCGTGACCTTCGCTCCGGGCAGCAGATCACCGATCTTCCGGGTCAGATCACTGGCGCTGTCCACAGGCAGGCCCTCAACGGCGGTGATGACATCTCCGGCGCGGATGCCCGCCCTGGCCGCGGGATCGCCGGGTGTCACGGAGGCAATCAACGCGCCGCGGGGCGCGTCCAGTCCCAGAGCCTTGGCCGCGTTCTCGTCCACATTCTGAATGGAGACGCCGAGCCAGCCGCGCCGGACGCTCTTGTGCTCCTTCAGCTGGTCCACGATCTGCCTGGCCGACCGGCTGGGAATGGCAAATCCGATGCCCTGGCCCGAAGCGATGATGGCCGTATTGATGCCCACCACCCGGCCGTCCAGATCGATCAGGGGGCCGCCGCTGTTGCCGGGGTTGATGGAAGCATCCGTCTGGATGAAGTTATCGTACGGCCCGGCCCCGATGGTCCGGCCCTTGGCGCTGACAATTCCCGCCGTAACCGTGTGGTCCAGTCCGAAAGGATTACCTATGGCCATGACCCACTGCCCCACCTTCAGGGCGTCGGAATCGCCGAATTGCAGATACGGCAGACGCTTGTCGGCCTTTATCTTCAGAAGAGCCAGATCCGTTTCCTTGTCCGTGCCCACCACTTCGGCGTCGTAGGACTTCTCGCCGTTTCTGTCGCCGAGCAGATTGACTTTGATGGTGTCCGCGCCGTCAATGACGTGATTGTTGGTCACAATATAGCCGTCGGCGGAAATGATGAACCCCGACCCCAGAGAGCGCTGCTCCCGAGGCACGCCGCGCCCTTGCTGACCGAAGAAACGCTCGAACTGATCGAAAAAATCCTCGAAGGGGTCCTGACCGTGCGGGCCCCGAAAAAACGGTCGCATGTTTCGCTGCTGCCTTTTGACCAGCTTGACCGTGCTGATGTTGACTACGGCCTGCCCGGATGTTTCGGCCAGCTCCGTGAAATCCGGAAGCTGGGCGGCCAGGGCGGCCGAAGCCGTGAACATGAGAAAAATTGCCAGAAAACGAAGGGCATGTTTCATATATACCTCCAACGGTGTGGTTGGCCTTGAAAGCATTGACCATGCCAACGCCCGTCTTCCGTTCAGTAAAGGCTGACGGCATGACCGCATGATCTTCACATGATTTTTTGCACAAATACATGCACATAAAGCAAGAAAAATGCACAAACTGCAATCACTGTGCACATTCCCGGAGAAAACGCATGGCCGTCCATTCGGACCAGTATTCCCCACCCCGGCTCACGAACCCGACATGGCCGCCCGTATCCGGCATGAGGAGGGTCAGATGGCGGTTCTCCCGCGCCTCCTCCTCGGGAAAGCAGGCCGGTCCCAGAAACGGATCGTTGCGGGCGTTGATGATGCAGGCCGGATGGCGGATGGCTGTCAGAAACTGCTTGCAGGAGGACTTCCGCCAATAGTCCAGAGCATCCCGGAACCCGTGCAGGGGAGCGGTAAAACGGTCGTCGAACTCCTGAAACGTGCTGATCTGCTCCAGGCCGGTCAGATCCAGGGCTCCCGGGAACAGGCGGCCCTTTTCCGCGATTTTCTCCCGCAACTGTCCGAGCAGATAACGCGTGTATATCCGGCACAAGGGCCGGGCCAGAGCCCTGGCCGAATCCTCCAGATCGCAGGGTACGGAAAGGGCTACCGCCCCGCGCACCGAATCCGGAACCCGGTCCGGGTCCTCGCCCAGATATTTGAGCACCATGTTCGCGCCCAGGCTGAATCCCACCAGAACCACGCTCTCGTACCGGCCCGTTTCCCGGACCATGAGCAAAATCTCATGCAGATCGCGGGTCCACCCGGAATGGTACATAAAAAGTTTCCGGTTGGGCTCTCCGCCGCACCCCCTGAAATTCATGGCCAGCACGTCGAGCCCCCGGATACGGGCCGCACGGGCCATGCCCAGCACGTATTTCCGGCGGGAATGTCCTTCCAGACCGTGCAGAATGACCGCCAGCCGCTTTCCGCCGCCGGCGGACCAGTCCAGATCGACAAAATCCCCGTCGGAGGTCTCAAAACGCCGCCGCTCGTAAAGCACGCGGGGTTCCGGCCGGAACAGCGGCGGAAACAGAGTGTGCATGTGCCCCGAATGAAACGGAAACCCCGTGAGCAGACGGTTCAAGCTTTACTCCTCGTACATCCGCTCTATGAGCACCGGCTCCTTGGGCACATCCTGATAAAAGCCCAGATCGCACGTTTCCACCCGGGCGATGGACCGGACCACATCCATGCCCTCGGCCACGCGACCGAAAACCGCATAGCCGAAATCCCTGGAGCCGTGATCGAGAAAGGCGTTATCCCGCAGATTGATGAAAAACTGGGAAGTGGCGCTGTCCACGGCCTGCGTTCTGGCCATGGACAGGGTGCCTTCCAGATTCTTCAGCCCGTTATCGGCCTCGTTCCTGATGGCCGGACGGGTCTCCTTCTCCTGCATGCGGCTGGTCAGTCCGCCGCCCTGCAGGACGAAATTCGGGATCACCCGGTGAAAGATGGTTCCGTCGTAAAAGCCGTCCCGCACATAGGACAGAAAATTCTCGCAGGTAAGCGGCGCCTTTTCCGGATACAGTTCGATCTTCAATGTCCCCTTGGATGTTTCCATGACAACCATGACAAGCTCCTTATTTTTCTCCGTCCGCGACGGATTGCTTCATTTTCCGGCGGACCCGGCGCTTCCGTCTGAGCGGCACGCCTCCGGCCTCCACTCCAGCACCAGAGCGTCCTCTCCCGTATCGGAATAATATTTCTTGCGCCTGCCGATGGCGGTGAAGCCGCACCGGGCATACAGCGCATGGGCGGCGGCATTGCCCTGCCGCACTTCAAGGACAGCCCTTCCAACTCCGCGTCCGGCAGCCTCGCGCAGGAAAAAAAGCAGTAAACGGGTGCCCAGCCCCTGGCCGCGTAAGGCTGTACGCACGGCCACGTTGACTATTTCCAGCTCGCCCGCCACACTGTACGCACTGACGTAGGCATGCAGCAAAGCGTCCCGCCGGGCCTCCGGCCCGCCGCCAAAAGCGCCCGCCGCCAGAAACTGCTCCCGCCCCAGCAGGGACACGAAACGCTCCGCGCTCCAGGCGTCGGCAAACACCTCGCCTTCGAGCCCGGCCAGAGCGGCGGCGTCTTCTGGCCGCAAAAAACGCAGAACAACACCTTCCCGCACAGTTCTTCAACTACCCAAACGCCATGACGGAACACGAGCCGAAACAGATTTACGTGGTGGATGCGGACAACCGGCCCCTGGCCGTCATGCCCGTGGAAGAAGTCCATAGTCAGAATCTGCGGCACCGCGGATTTTTTCTGCTGCTGACGGACAGTTCCGGCCGTCTGGTCCTGCGCAGGCGTACCGCAAACTGGGACATCCCCGGCGGCGGGCACATAGGCATCGACGAAGCGGCGGATGAAGCGGCGGAACGCGCACTGCCCGGCGTGCTGCAAAGCCAGGAGCTGAGCCCTCATCACAGACTGCATCTGGAAAGCGGAGCGGGCACGGGCAACGAAGCCGTGGACATTTTCGAAATCCGGATTCCGGACCGCATGCTCCATCATTTCACGGACAGCCTGGAATACCTTCTGGTGGACCGGGACGAATTCCAGGCCCTGGCCGCATCGTACCAGGACTGTTTCACCGCGGCACTCGCCACCGTGTGGGACAGACGGCTGTACCGCTGGCCGGACATGACCGGCCGCGAATCGGGCGTCAGTTGATATAGACTCCGCCGAACCTCTCCGGATCTTCCATGGCCCGGCCCGTACCGCGGACCACCGTGGTCAGGGGGCCATCGTCAATATGCACCAGCAGCGAGCTCTCCTGAGTGATGAGCTTGTCGAGTCCCTTCAGCAAAGCGCCGCCTCCGGCCAGCAGCAGACCGTTGGTGGCAATATCCGCCACCAGCTCGGGCGGGGTCTTTTCCAGAGCCCTGCGCACGGCGGCCACAATGGCGTTCACCGGCTCCCGGATGGCTTCGCGCACATGGGCGTCCGTCAGAACGATGGATTTGGGCGTGCCGTCCACCAGATTCTTTCCGGCCACCCTGAACTGCATGGACTCGGCGGGCGGCACGGCCGAAGCGATCTGCATCTTGGCCGCCTCGGCCATGTTCTCGCCGATCAGAAGCTTGAATTCATCCTGAACGTACCGCTGGATACAGTCGTTGATCTCGTCTCCGGCAATGCGCACGGATTCGGCATAGGCCACCGCCGAAAGGGAAATGACCGCCACTTCCGTCGTGCCGCCGCCGATATCCACCACCATGTTGCCCCGGGGTTCGTGAATAGGGAGCCCAGCGCCTATGGCCGCGGCCATGGGCTCCTCTATGAGGCGCACTTCACGGACTCCCGCCTGCAGGGCCGACTCGATCACCGCCCGCTTTTCCACCTGGGTGATGCCCGCCGGCACGCAGATGGCCATGCGCGGTCTGGCGAAGCGCCTGCCGGTTATGGTTTTGCGGATGAAATAGGCGATCATGGCCTTGGTGACCTCGAAGTCCGCGATGACGCCGTCCTTCAGGGGCCGGACCGCCCGGATGCGCTCCGGGGTGCGGCCCAGATACTCCTTGGCCTCCCGTCCCACGGCCAGAATGGAGTCGTTGCGCACGTCCAGAGCCACGACCGAAGGCTCGTTCAGAATGATTCCTTCCTTCGGAGAGTACAGCAGGGTGTTGGCCGTACCCAGATCCATAGCCAGATTCTTGCTGAAAAAACCAAACAGTTTACCGAAAAACATGAACAGTTCCCGCTCAGGTTAAAGACTCGCATCTCCGGGGCCGTAGTCATCGCCGCCATGTTCCATCAGGCCGGGCGGCATGAACCTCCGCAGCTTGTTCTTCAGATACAGATTCTCCAGAAAAAGGGCCAGGTAGTCCGCCGCCATTTTGGCGAAGGATTTCAGCTCCTCGTCGATGACGCGGCCTTCCCGGTCGCCGATGACCAGCACGCCCCGGCAGCGGGTATGCACTTTCAGGGGGAAGGCCAGCAGCGTGTTCAGGGTCAGGCCGGGAATGTCCCGGCCGAACAGCGGCGTGTGCCCCTGCTCGCTTCTGCGGTCGTCGAAGAAGGCGGGCTGGTTTTTCTTGAACACCCAGCCCAGAAGGCCGCTGTTCATGCTGAAAAGCTGGCCCGGCGAGACGGTGTCGGGCGGAAACGGCTTGTTGGCGCCCTCGAGCAGATAGTTGTCCCCCCATTCGTCGCTGACCACCAAAAAGGACAGCTCGCACATTCCGCCTCCGGCCACCAGGGCCAGATAGCAATTCAGAAATTCCGTCCATTTGGGATAGGTTTCCCGCAGGTCGTAAACCTGCTGCAGAAAGCGGTACAGCATCTGTTCCCGGCTGCTGGCCTCCACCTCGCCCATGTCCGTGACGATGGCCGCCACGACCTGGGCAAACAGGGACAGGACGCGCTGATCCTTGTCCGTGAAGGCATAGGTCTTCTTGCTGTCCATGCACAAAGCGCCGAGCCCCCCCGGCAGGGGACAGCCCATGAACACCTTGATGCCCTCATCCTGTCCCGGAGGATAATAGCCGAGCAGGGATCTCTTCCGGTCGAACTTCTCCACCAGAAGGGGCGTGTTGTTTTTCAGAATCCACCCCGCCAGGCCGTGCCCGGCCTCGATGGTCAGATTCTTGGGGATGGAATCTCCCAGCGAAAAGGAGGCCGCGAGGTCGAAGGCGCCTTCGGCGTTGCGGCGGAACAGCGCCACCGAATAGGCGTCGAAAACGCTGCCCACGGCTTCCAGCAGTCTGTCCAGAGAAGAATATGTCTTGGCCATTGGTGTACTCTCCGGCGTCGCGGATAATGATGATGCGGCGTATACCCGGCCCTCCGGGCATACAGGGAAAGCACGCCGTCAGCAACCGGACGCCGGAAGAGGAAAGCGGGGCGCGCCCCGGCTTCTGAAAATCCGGTTTACGGCTGGCGGGAAACATGTAAAACGGCTTCCAACGTCAACAAACCCGACAGGAGAGTCATCACGGCATATGCACTGGCGCACCGCGTTTTCCCGGATTCCGGACATGCTCTGCCTGGAAAACGGCCATCTCCTCCCCACCCTGCCGCTGGATAACCTCCCGGAACTGCGCCGCTTTCTGGATCATGTGCATATCAAGTTCTGTCTGCTCAAGCCTTTTGACGAACTGGACGCATACCCCGTGGTGGACGTGCGCGACCTGCTGCCGTCTTTCGAGCCCAACCTGATCGAATTCGCGGAACTGCCCGCCTTTTCCATGGTCGCCTTCCAGCGGCAGCTGGACTACTTCAACGAGATTTTCCAGTTCGACCTGCTCCACGACTGCCTGCCGTCCGGCGCCCCCAAATCCGGCACGGACGCCCAGGATATCCGCGGCCGGAAAAAAAACATGGACTGCCTGCTGCGCCATCTGCCGCGGGAACTGCGCGAGACGTTCCGCTCGGAGATGCCCGGCCACTTCGTCGACATGACCTCGTATTCGGGGATGATCGGCTATCTCGGCAGAATGGACAGGGCACACGTGCTCTCTCTGGACCGTTCGGGCCGCTATCATCTCTCGGGCGTCTACGCGTCCCTGCCCTCGGACCTGGACACGGAGCTCAAGCGTTTCGGCCTGCGGATGCGCAAGTTCCAGCCCAACGACAGCCTCTCCTACGAGCGGAACCGGGAGTTCGTGTACCAGTTCCTGATGGAGCTCTACGGCTATCCCATCTCCTCGGAACGCCGGACCTCGGCAGCCATCTTCGCCCGGCGGCTGCACAAGATGGGCGAGCGGTTCCTGATCAAGGCACTCGGGCAGTCAGACCGCATCATCACCTCGCTTTTCAGCTCCGAGCCCGGCCACGCCTATCCGCAGGTGGAGAAAACCGCCCTGGTGCATGTGGAAGCAAAGGGCATGGACGTCCTCAACGTGCTGGAACGCGGCGGCTATTTCGTCCACCCCGAAAAAAGGGTGGTCATCCTGCGCATCGTGTACCGCCAGCACAAGTTCGACCCCAACAACGTACGCCAGGAACGCGCCCTGTCCGTGCTGCGTCAGGAAATCATCCATCCCCTGAGCGGCAAAGTCTGCACGGCCGTCAACCTGCTGCGGGACTCCTACTCCATGAGCCTCAGACTGAACGATATCGTGCGCGGGGAATATATCGGCCAGGCGGTCTACCGCGCCAACGAGGTCGTGGAGAACACGAAAACCCACGAGAACCGGCTCAAGTTCCTGCACTCCTGGCTGACCAAGCACCAGCGGCGGATGATCGGCTATTCGGATGAATTCTACGCCGAAGTGGACCACGTTCTGGACGGCTATCTGCACAACCCCGGCATGGCCGACGAATTCGAGGAAATGCACGAGCTGCACCAGAGCGTCTGCGCCGTCCACGCCTACATCAGGCAGGCCCGCAAGGTGAAACAGCTCGAAGACCTGAGCGGCCGGATGCACAAGGGCAGAAGAATCACCTACCGGACCATGCTTTCCCTGGCCACGGCCCTGCTCGGGGAGCTGAAGTTCGAACTGGCCGCCTACTTCGAAACCCTGGTCCGGCAGGCCCTGCATTTCGCCGAGAGCATGCTGAACGACCGCTATCTGATCAGGACATATATTACGGAACCCGACGACAACCTCACCGACGGCGGCCGGCAGATCAAAAAGCTCTACGGCCGTCTGGTCGCGCTGGTCGACGAGATAAGGGCCATCCACAAGGTAAAGGCCGAAGCGTGACGCCGAAACGGCGGGCGCTTCCCCAGCATCCAAACCTTCAGCGGCGGGAAAAATCATGTCCTCTTTGCTGACCACTCCCCTGCACGACTGGCACGTGGCAAACGGTGCCAGAATGGTGCCCTTCGCGGGCTGGAGCATGCCCGTGCAGTACCGGGGCATTCTGGAGGAGCACAAGCACACCAGAACCCGGGCCTCGCTTTTCGATATCAGCCACATGGGCGAATTTCTGCTTGAAGGCCCCGGAGCCACCAGTATTCTGTCCCGCGTGGTGACCCACAATCTTCAGACCCTTGCGCCGGGAAAATGCCGCTACGGATTTCTGCTGAACGAGCGGGGCGGCGTGCTGGACGACCTCATCGTGTACCGTCTGGCCGAAGAAAAATACATGCTGGTGGTCAACGGCGCACGCATCGACGCGGATTTCTCGTGGATCGCGGGACTGCTGCCCTCCGGACTGCGCTTTCTGAACCAAAGCGATAAAACCGCCAAGATCGATCTTCAAGGGCCGGCATCCTTTGCGGCCCTTGCCGCCGCCATTCCCGGCGACTGGGAGAGCCTTGGATATTTCGGATTCAGGGAGACGCGGATCGAGGATTTCCCTCTGCTGGTCAGCCGGACCGGCTATACCGGCGAGCTGGGCTACGAGCTGTATCTGCCCTGGGACAAGGCCGAGTGGCTGTGGGAGCGCCTGCTGAATGAACCCGATGTGCTCCCGGCGGGCCTCGGGGCGCGGGATACCCTGCGCCTGGAAATGGGCTTGCCCCTGTACGGTCAGGACCTGGACGAGGAACATACCCCGGTGGAGGCCGGTTATGGCGCGATGCTCACCAGCTCCGAGCCTTTCGTGGGCAAAGCCGGATTGGATGCGGTCCGCGAAAGACTGATCGGCCTGCGTATCGAGGGGCGGCGCAGCGCCCGGCCCCACGACGAGGTCTATCTGGGGGACACCAGAGCAGGCGTGGTCACCAGCGGCTCCATCGCCCCGAGCCTTGGCTGCTGTGTGGCCCTGGCCTACGTCCGGGCGGATCTGGCCGACGCTTCCTCCTTTGCCATCAAGGCCGCCAGAACGTCGCTTGAGGCCGTGCGCGTGGAACCGCCTTTCTACACCGAAGGCACGGCCCGGAAAAAAACCGGCACCTGATGAGCCGGCTCAATTCGTTCCACCTTCCTCCCGCCCTCTGGCGGGAGCCCTTCATCTTGGCGGACGAGGAAGCCCGGCACCTGATCCGTGTCCTGCGGGCCCGTCCCGGCGACACCATCCGCCTGTTCGACGGCCGCGGCCGGTGGGGGCTTTTCCGGATCAGCACCATCACAGGGAAAAAAGCCGAACTGGACGCCCTTTCCATAACCGCCGCACCCGAACCGCCTCCCGGCCTGACCCTGGCTGTGGGCTGGTCCAAAAGCCTGCGGCGCGGCTACCTGCTGGAAAAAGCGGTGGAACTGGGCGCGGCGGCCATCTGGTTCTGGCAGGCCGAGCGATCCCAGGGTGAAATCTCTCAGGGCGCCGAAACCTGGGAGCGCCAGACCGTGGCCGCAGCCAAACAGTGCGGCGCATTGTGGCTGCCGGAAATACGTGCGTTACGCGGCGCTCCGGAGCTTCTCCAGGCGGCCGGTTCCTTCGGCTGCCGGCTACTTTGCTGGGAAAAGAAAGAAATGGAATTCATCCAGCCCGCCGAGCTGATCCACCCGGCGGGCTGCATCGCCGTGATCGGCCCCGAAGGCGGCCTGACCGAAAACGAAGCCCGGCTGTTCCTGAGCCACAACTTCGCACCCAGAACTCTCGGCCCCCGCATCCTGCGCTTTGAAACCGCCGCCCTGTTCCTGCTCTCTCTGCGGCTGTGGGCCGGGCGGGCATAATCTCTTCGTGCGGCGAACGGCATACAATCTACGGCAAACTTGTGGAATAAAATTTTGCCCCATCACTCCACCATGGCCTTCAGGAGGGCATCCTTGGTATCGGAATAAAACTGGATATCGATCTTCGTCGCCATATCATCGGACAGGTCAACAAGCTGCCGACGGCAGGAAACCGGCATCAAGAGAGCCGAGGCGCCTTTTTCAACTGCGATCTCGGCAATGGTGACAGGGTTGTGAATAGGCTCGATAGACCCGCCCAGGTTAATCTCCCCCACGATGATGAGGCCGCCGCGAACACTCTTCTTCAAGAAAGCCGTACAGAGCGCGATGAGTGACGCCATGCCGAGTTTCGCACCGGACTTGGATGCGTCAAAGGCTCGGAGTTGAGCGGTGAATTCGTGGTGACGAGGGTCTTTGTCCCCGACCAGTTGCATTGCCCGGGCGTAGAGATTTTGTTCTGCGTAGCCCATGCTTTCCTTAAAAGCAGGCGGCACGGGTTTGTTGAGGATCTTGACGCCGGAACCCGGGCCTTCGTTGATCTCGATACGGTAGAGTCCCGGGTGCTCTTCACCGCCACCCGGCGAGATGGTCCAGACCTGGCCGGGCTCAAGGGGATCGGCACCAATGCTGTTTTCGCTTTGCAGTTCTGGAGTCGAGACAAACTTTTCCACGCCATCGGTCCCCATCACGTAGCTGAAGTGCGTATTACGGAATTCCGCCGCGCCGATACGCTTCTGCTGTTCCTTGACGCGACGCCTTGCCTCCATGGCGATATGGACGGCCCACTCGATGTCCTCATCAACAGCCTCACCTTCACCAGGATAGAGGAGCTTGAGCAGTCCGCTCACGGTTTTATTGACCGCATTGGTATCGCGCCCCGACAGAGCGCCACCGAAGAACACCCGGTTTTGCAATACGCTCACTCTGCTCTGATTACGAAGCTGGCTCCAACACTCGGACAAGAAATCGCTCACCAGACCGAAGTGATTCGTCAACAGCTCCTTGCTGATCTTGGGAACATCCCAGCCGGGCAGAAAGGCGTGGATTCGGTCCATGAAAGCGGTGTCGTCTTTCATCTCGGGTGGCATGGGGCCAAACAGGTGTCCGATGCGCTGTTGATGTTCAACATCCACATCGAAATTGCCAACCAGGACGATACTGCCATCGGCTCGGATGCTTTCCTTGCCGCGGCTGAATTCACCGGACTCCATGTACCCCTTCATGATGTTCACGCCATCCTTCTGGTCGAAAGAGACGCCGGACACCTCATCGAAGCAGACCACATCGTATTGGCAGACCAATCCGCGCTGGCCGGTTGCGTTGTTGACGAACATCCGGGCAACCGTGGCCTTACCCCCGGAAATCAGATGCGCATACGGAGAAACCTGCTGGAAGAGATGGCTCTTGCCCGTTCCTCTGGGACCGAGTTCCACCAGGTTGTAGTTACGCTCGACAAAGGGAACCATTCGCAGCATCAAGGCATCGCGTTGCCGCCGGGACAATCCGTTTGATTCAATGCCAATGGATCGAAGCAGGAATTCCTTCCACTCGTCGGTAGTGAAGGACTTGCGAGCCTCGGCTAGGATGTCGAGCACATCGCGTTTTGAGAGTTGGATCTCCCGGAGCGACTCAACCCCGAACGGTCTGCCTTTGCTCTCCTGGGCAATAGCCGCATCGTAGTTCAGACTGATTTCGGCATAAAAGCCACCTGTCAGCATTCGCTCATGTTCATTCGCCAGTTCCGGGCTAATGCGGACATCGGTCAATCGCAGGCTGGGCAGTGTAGCGATGTAGGAGTCGGTCTTCGCATCCAGGCGAGCGGTGATGAGGTCGATGATTTTGACCTCGCCATTTTCCCTGGCCCGAGCCTTGAAGAGCTCTTCTTCCCCGGCCTTGACCGTTCTCGATTTGAGTTGCCTTTGGACGATCTCGAGACCCTCATCAATCTCGTCCTGCTCGGTGCTGGCGCAGTAGCGGCCGAGCAGGAACTCGACCACATAGGTCGGCACCGGAAACTGGCGGCTAAACGTCCGGACCAGATCCTTCCGGACCAGGTACCCCCCAGCGAGGAGGCCGCTTTTTTGTCGATCTGATCCATTTCAATCATGTATTACCTCCACCAATCACTGTGGCAATTTGCGCAACCAGCGATCCATTGGCATCGACCAGGACCACCGTTGCTTCACGCCCCTCCATGTCCTCGTCCTCGACAACTACGGAGGCTGTCCCGTTGTCTTTAAGCGGTTTGCTGCCGACGACCACACTGGACGATGAATCGCCAGCTTGGCTACGAACATCAAGCGATAAACCCGAGAAGTTGCCATCCACGGCAACGGTGCAGCGCAGCCCCCTCCACACCACGTCGGTAAATTCGACAGATGTTGCAGCCTGAGCAGATTCGCCTCGCGTTACCGTCAAATGTAGCGTCAGGCACTCTTGCAGGCTCAGTCCGCCATGGGCATACTCTTCGCCTTTCTTGAAGCAGCTCACGCCATCGGCAAGGGCAAAGTACCGGTTTGGGTTCCAGTACCATGGGTAAAGCCGCTCCTCGGAAGTGGCCCCGGGTTTTAATGAGGCGCATCGGCCCCACTTGTTATCGGCCAAGGCGCTGGGAAGATCGATTTTTGGCAATCCCCCGGGCAGCAACAACCAGCCATGGTCTGTCACAACCCGAACACGTTTCCATCCTGCTGCCAGAAGCTCCGTGATACGCTCTGTGATCTCCAGAATCAGGGCATCGATGTGCTTGGCAAGTTTCCATCCACGGTCGTGACCTTCATGGTCGATGTCTCCAAATTCACACCAGGCCATACCCTGGCCATTGCCATCAGCGGAGCGCGCGAGGATCGACCATCCTGCGTCAGTCAAAAGCCTCTTCAGGTGGTAGCCGCCCTTTAATGACTGACCGGTATCTGCTACGGACGGCTCAAAATCGGGGTTGCCATCCTCACCGCGAATTTTGTCCCGTACCGGGGTGACCGCCGCCTTACCGGTTGCGG
This sequence comes from Desulfomicrobium orale DSM 12838, assembly GCF_001553625.1. Lineage (GTDB taxonomy): Bacteria > Desulfobacterota > Desulfovibrionia > Desulfovibrionales > Desulfomicrobiaceae > Desulfomicrobium > Desulfomicrobium orale. Next base: position 1,735,730 of record NZ_CP014230.1, on the reverse strand, counting down.
TTACACTCGGCAGGGCCGCCCAAACAGGTTCCTCGGAAATTTCAAACCCGCATTCCTCTAAAGAGCCAACCAAACGCTTCCCGGCATCGAAACGGAGTCCGTCGACGAAGAGAACGCAGTCCCCGGGACTGAAAGGTACTGCCTTTGCCGTCAGACAGGTACCTCCTGGATACGATGTGCCATCTACCAATTTCTGGAGATAGCGGGCCGATTCTTCCACCCACGGCAGGTAAACCGATCGGATGGCGGTCGTCACGGCATCAAAATCGGCAGCACTATCGACCTGAGCCAAAGCCCGGATCACTCCGTCATCAACCCGCCATCCATGACTGCGATACCCTGCTGCGAGGTCGTCCACCGAACCTGCGGCAAGGCCGCCTCCGGTGATCTCGGCAATGGTCGCCAGGTGTTCCACTGCACAGGCCAGGGGTGCATCACCCAATTCGGCCCAGACCAGAGAGCGCCTTCGTCCGTGCTGTTTTTCCAGCTCTTTAATCTTCGCCCTCGCTTCGTGCGCGGGCGCTTTGGCAAGGGCCAGCAAATCACGGTGAAGGTTTTTCTCCTGGTCGTCGTTCCACTGAGGCCAGCCGTCGAAAGAACTTTCTTCCATGTGCCAGAAAAGGGTGTCATTCGGCGGACGACATTTTCTGATTTGTGCCGGGATATTGGGGTAGCGCCTGGGTGCTTCGCAGTAGCGCTCCCAGACGGCATGCCAAGGGCCTTCATGGTTGGCGAGCCGGGTGCTCCCGGCCAAAGCGCCTTCGTTCTGGGGGTTGAAGGCCAGTTGAGACTTGCAGACCTCGACAAAGGCCTTCCATTCGTTCTCGCCCCGACTTGCCTGGAAGGCGTCCCCCTGGTTGAGCCACTGCAGGAGGTCGCGAATCGGGTCGCCCCCCGTCAACAGGGTGTTGAAGTAGTCCTTGTCCAGACGCTTGCCTTTCAGCAAGGAGACATTCTCGTCGAGGAGTCGATACAACGCGAGCTGCATGGCGTTTTTGGCATCGTTGTCCTGGGCGACATCCAGCCCAAGCCCGCCCTGATCGGATTTCAGATAGGCCAGGATCGTCCAGTCTTTCGCATTGCTTTGTGACCAGATCACGCCCCGGTATTGCAGTTCAGCAAGCGGCTTCAAGTGATCAGGGCAATTTTCGACAGCCCGCAGGTCCTGGCGGCTGACGCCCGGCAGATAAAAAATCGGCGTCTGACCCTTGGGCAGTGAAACACCCTCGGCTCGACCGGCAAGCACGCAGCGCAACCAGATGGCAGGCCCAACCCGCTTTTCGGGCGCATAGTCGCCCAGGACCAGGAGTTCAGGCAGTTCGGCCTGAAGAACGGGTATGACGGCTTCCCACTGGCGGTCACGATCCGGCCACAGGATACAGGCCGGTGCAACCTGAACCTCCGGGTTGAAGACGGCGACACCACGAACCGCTTTCAGGAGATGATCAAGCAGTCTCATAACAGGCCCTGTCGATTTGCTTCCGCCCACACGAACGGCGATAACTCTTTAAGGGTTTGTCCATCTTTCTTCCGCAAATAGCGTGAAAAATGCTTCGCCCTCATAGCGTTGTGATCCGGACTATCCAGTTTCAATCTTTTGATAGTTTTACGTGCCGCCCTTTTCTTTTCTGGGAGTAGTGCAGGATTTGGTGCAATCTCTCCATTGGCCAAATTCAAAACAAATGTGTTGTCCTCCAAGCCAATCGGGTCCAACACATCGTCGAACCTACCTTTATTCCGATTGGGACCAAGGCAAGAAAGACGATAATTGTTCCACTCATAAGCATCACCAGCATTCCTTGACTTGGCCACAAAATGATCCGTGGAGGCGGCACCGGTCACCCATTCAAAATAAATGGCCAGATAGGCGCAGACACCGCTATAGGCTTCCCAGAGCTGACGATTGGAGCGGGTCCAATGGTTGGGTAACTCAGTGGCTTTTGGTGGAGCTGAATTGAGCGCGATGCCATGGGAGGCAAGCCAATCAAGTCCAGGTTGGCGCACACGTGCGTTAAAATCTGCTGGTTCCGGTTGCAAAGCCACGGGTATCATTTCAGCCAGCCCTTTTGTTTACAGATGTATCGCCAGTTGAATAGAAAGTCGTCTTTTGGCCCTAATGCCAGAACAAGCTTTTCGTTCATTTCAGAAATCTGCTTTTCGGTCGGCTGATCTTTGTCAAGCAGTGTCGAAGCTTCCTCAACGAGACGTTCATACTCAATGGGGCGGCCGCTCTTCAAATCAAACGCCTCACTGACCAGCCAGGTTGCGACATCTCCATGCTTTTCAAAGTCGCGGCGACGCAACACCACCTTTTTACGTTCAAAATCGAGGTCAAACCAAGCATCCTGTTGCGCGTCAAATAAGGGTTCTACAGACGCCATGATCAGCGGGGAGTGGGTAGCTGTGATCAGCTGAACTTTCGCGATCTTGGTCAGCTTTGCCATGACGGAGAGCAGCGTTGGAACGATACGGCGCTGCCAGCTTGGATGGAGATGGGATTCAATTTCGTCAACCAGAAAGGTGATTTGCCTTGTGGCAGGCTCCCCGAGCTGCTTGGCCGCTTGCTTGTGTTCTTCCCATGCCCAAACCAGAAAGTATGCCAAAGCCATGATTCGTCGCATTCCGGAGGATGCATGAACAACCGCGACTTCTTGTTGATAAGGCATACGAATCGTTGGGATGTCGCGGACATCATCCAGACTTATTCTCGTTAAACTTCCTGGCTCCAACTTTTCGTTGGCGGAGGGTGATAGAACTTCCAAGACTTGTTTAAGATGTTTAAATGGTGCGCCACGCTCCTTTTGCCACCCGGCCCAGTCGCGTATGAGGCCATTACATAGCCAGCCACCTTTTTCATCCTGGAGACCATCCCAAACTTCTTTCGGGCTAAACACATAGGCAGGAACACGTTCCTGCACATCCAGGCCTGCCCGAGTGATCCAGTAGTTCCGATGGGGATCCCAGACGGCAAAACTGCCATCCGACATGGCATACAGGACAAGTCCAGGGTTTGCAGGCCGACCCAGCCTGCCGCTCCACGTCTGCTCTTTTCGGAGAAAACTGCTTTCGTAGCTTTCCTCTCTAGTTTTGCCGGTAAAAGAAAAGCTGATTTTGGCTTCCCCATCAGAGGCAGGTAACGCCTTTTTCCCGGCAGTCAGTTTTGGATTAATTTCAGCAGGCCATTTGCGTGTCATCGCCCACCAGGCAATATCGAGCAGAAAGCTCTTGCCCAGGCCGTTATCGCCGGTCAGGAGGTTCAAGCGCCTGCCGAACTCCAGCTCCATCTTGGGAGCCGGTCCGACATTGGACATTTTCAGATGTCTAATCATGACAAACTCTCCTTCACTTCCCTTGCTTTGCGTTTCTCGGCCAGGGTCAGGTGGTGGTCGTTGATGCGGTTGCCGTCAAAGACGTGATACCAGGGGGCGGATGCCACGTCCTTGCCCCGGTCCTTGTTCCAGTTGATGTTGGGTTTGTCGCGCAAGCACCCCGCGCCTCTCTTGCCGACATCGGGCACGGTGAGGAAGGGGCGGATGTTGAGGCGCACGCCGTCGTTGAGATCCGGATCCCAGCCGATGGGCTGTTGTTCCAGCGGTTTCCAGCGCACGAAGATATCGTAGGGCGCTTCACCCTCCAGGATCAGCTCCAGCTTTTTCTTGAGGGCCTCGGCGGCGGCCAGGCGCTCCTGGGCTCCGTCCACGTGGCTTGCGATGTCCTGCTTCTGGCGGCTGATCCAGTCGCCCAGGTAGGTGTAGATCAGGGTCTCCAGCAGCTTGGCGTCGAGCTTGTGGTAGTTGACCAGGGCCGCGAAGCCGTCACGCAGGCCATCCCAGATGTGCCAGATGAAGGGGCGGTGCTGGAACAGCTTGCAGTGCTGGGCGAAGAACTTCTCCCGCAGCCATGTCTCCAGTGTTTTGCCGACGTGTTCGGCGCTCTTGAGCAGCGCGGCCAGGGTGTCGCCCTTCCAGGCGTCGCCATAGGCGGCGGCCAGCAGGTTCAGCAGGCGGTCGCTTGCGGCCAACTCGCCGCGCACCGGCGGAATGCAGACGATACCGTCATCATCGGCGTAACCAGCCAGTTCTTCGCAACGCCCCACCCATTCGCGCTGCTCGTCGGCCAGCTCCATGCCGGCATCCAGTTCGGCTGGCCAGCGGTAGCCAAGGAGCCGGGCAACGGCGACGTGCAGCACTGTGGAATCCGTGCGCAGCGGGCCGTTGGCCGTCCATTTTTCGTCGTCACTCCAAATTACCGAGCCGCAGGGGTGCCCGTGGAAGATCCATTGGGTGGGATCGTCGGTGTAGGGCTTGGGCAGGCCCTTGGGGTATTTTTCTTCGGCGATTTTTGTCCAGCGCTCGAGATCAAAGGGGACTTTGACCAGAGTGGCGTCTGCAACGCGAAGCTTTTGGTTTATTTTCCTTACAGCATATTGATATTCTAATGAAGACATGTACGACCAGATTGCTACGGTATGCTCTAGTTTGTTTGGAATGATCGCAGAAGCATTCATATCAAAAGAAGAACTTTCGAATAGGCAGCAGTTCAGTTCTCGCATTGTTTGAACAGATATTCCTTTCTTATCCCAAGCGAACTGCCCCTGAACCCTTGCACTAGGGTTGTTTGCAAGCGATCCCTTTCCGTCTTCCCAACCTAAAACTCTACTCTTTCCTGTGAACTCGGTTTTTTTTCTGGCAGCGCTTTGAAACCAAAGCCATCTCGGCTGTTCGATGCGAGCCAATTCCCAGAAGGAGCGCGCGTACTGGTAATCATCTCCAGTCTGAAGCCCCGTAACAGACTTCGCATACTTCAATAAAAGTGGTAAATTCTCCATCTCATCCAACATTACTGAAGCATCCGGATTCTCCAACTGCTTCGCCTGTTCCACACTTTTGATTTCCGCGGTCAGCAACTGCCCCGCTTTTTCGGCGGTGGTGCGATACTCGGAGACATCGAGGCCGCGAAGCAGGGTAGAAGCGGCATCCTGCCGCTTAAAGAGGCTGGAGTTCTCTTCCATGCTTGCGCTGCCACGGCTCAGACTGATCAGGATAGCTTTCACTACCTCCCCGCTAATGGTTTCGAAAGCTCCTGCCCCCAACCGGGCGATCAGATGCCAGGTGTTGTTTTTCAGCAATTTCTCGCGAAACTTCCTGTAGCTGGTCAGAAAGAGCCAGTTCTGCGGCAAAACGACACTCGCCGTGCCGCCATCGACGCAAAATTCCAGGCAGCGGTCGAGAAATACCGTTGCCAGATCGTTCTTTGCGGTTGAACAGTGCTTTTCACAGAAGGCGCGCAGCCGCTCGCTTTGTTTCCCTCGCGCCAGATACGGCACATTGGTCATCACCCATTGATAGCGCTCGGCAAGCAGGGCTGCGGCCTTGGCCAGACCCTGGGCCACGACAGCGGCCTCCTGTTGCTCCTCGCTTTGCTCCTGCTTCAACGCCTGCTCCAGTGCGCTTGAAAGTTCCTCCCACCGCACAATCTTGGCGGCATCGGTTTGAGCAGGATTGAGCAAGCTGCCCAGAAGTGGCGCTTCCTTGAAAGTATCGTGCATCCAATCGAGGGCAATGCTGAGATTCTTTTTGCCCAGGCCAAGCTGCTTCCACTCCTCTTTCGCCGCGCTCACGGACAGCCCGGAGCAGGCCACATTCAACTCCGGCAATACGCGGTAGCCGCCAGCATCCGGATATTTCCATGCAGTCAGCGCCAGGGCAAAGGCAGCCAGCTCCACGCAGCGCTGATCCAGCTCCAGGCCATAGATGTTTTCACGCAGCACCGCATCCACCGCCGCGCGCGCCGACAATCCCTCCAGTTCCATGCGCATGGGCACCAGCATCAGGAAGACTGCTACCAGAAAGTGGCCGGAGCCACAGCAGGGGTCCAGGGTTTTCAGGTCGGCAAGCTGCTCCGGCCAGCCGTTGAAGGTTCCGGCCGCCGGTGTCCAAGTGCCGTCCTCCTGTTGGACAAAACGCAGATACTCCAGCGGCACGCCGGGGATCGCCGCTTTCGCACGCAGTTCATCTTCGCTGCCGGCGTTTCGGAGGTCGGCCTCGCCGAGCCGTCTTGCCGCCCACCAGGCCCCCAGGGAGTTATCGAGCAGGAAGCTGACCATGTAGGGCTCGGTGAAGAGCTGGGTGACGGCGGGCAGCTCGCGCGCACCGATCTTGACCTCGGAGGCGTTGACCTCGTCCTTCTTCTTGGCCTGCCAGAACTGATAGACCCAGCCGAGGCTGTCGGAGGCAGTGAAAACCTCCAGCGGCAGGTCGGCCAGCAAGCGCTCCAATTTCTGCTGATGCTCGGGTGGCAAGCTCAGTTGAAAGACCGGAGAAGCAGGGCGGAAAATTTGCGGCAGCATGCGGGCGGCAAACCGGGCGGCCAGCTCCCAACCGTTGACCGCGCCTTCATCGGCAGCGAGGTCTTCACACTCCTCTAAGGTGACCGCCACCGGATCGTCCGGATCGGGATACATCAGCAGATTGTTCTCGGCCAGGAAACGGGCAAAGAGCATGCGGTGCCAGTGCTCGTAAGCGACCTCTTCGATCAGGCGGTCTAGAGTCTGGATCTTGCCGCCGTTCAGGGAATCACCGAATTGACGACCGTGGGCGCGCAGCTTGCGGCGAAGCTCGCGGTCCTGTTCGCTCAGATGAGCAAAGGGCGCGGACTCACCCACACCCAGCTGTTCCAGCGCTGCACGGGCAGCGTTCTCGGCAATATCACGCGCATCTTTGATGGTACGCTCAAGTTGTTTTCTTAATGTTTTGTCCAGTGGCTGCATGCGTTATTTCCTTTGAAGGCTGCTTATCGAATCACTATCGGCCCGTTTTGCAGGGCGGCCTTGAGCTGTTGTTTCACGTCGTCGACCCAGGCATCGATCTCCTCGTTGGTTTTCAGCGTGCGGCGCGGCACCTGAATGAACTGAGCCTTGGGCTCACAGAGTTCGGCGGCAGCACTGGCGACGTTGTCGAAGCGTGCGGGCATGGCCGCCACGCGGTCGGCAAACATCGACAGAGTGCAGTTGTCCAGGGTGGTCAGCACATCGTTGGTCGACTGTACCTTCACCTTGGGTCGGGCGGAGTCGTGCAGGAACTGGGCCGACATGAGCTGGTCATGCTGCTCCGGTTCCAGTTGCTGCCAGTTACTGTCGGCCGCCAGGCGCTTGAGGCCCTCCTCATGACGGGAGGCATATTCTCCATCGAGCCTGTTGAATTCATCGCGCAGCAGTTGGGTGAGGCCCGCGATCAGCGGCCCGACCGGGTCGGGTTCTTCGAGTAGCTGGCGCTGCTGCTCGATGGTCTTCACCTGGGCCAGGATGACCTCGGTTTCCTGAAGCCCGGAGGCGTGGGCCATCAAGCGCTTCAAGACGGTCCAGTTGGGCCAGTGTTTGGCGATGCGCTTAGCGAGATCAGTCCAGTTATCGATGTTGCCGCCCAACTCTTCCCGCCTGTTGTAGAGGGCAAGCAGTTGCTCATTGCCCGCAGTAAGGCGGATTTCATCGAGGGGTGCGGTGTCCGGCCGGGCCGGTTTCGGTGCCTCGCCGCCTGCTTGGTCGGCAAGCTCCAGCATTTTCTGCAGGAACTGTGGTATGTGGGCCAGTTCCTCGCCCTGCTTGGCCGAGAGGCCGAGCTTCTGCAGCAGCTTGCGGATCTGGATGCGTTGGGCGGCGGTGACGGTGGCGGATTCCACCTTGAACATCACCTTGCCGATGGTTTTGCGCTCCAGTTCCTTGGGGTCGAGGGTTTGGCCTCGCTCGTCCTGCGCCCGGATCAGCCCGGCCACCAACAGCACTTGCAGGCCGCCGTCCACGGCGTCACGCGACCATCCGTAGGGTGAAGACTCGAACTGGGTGCGGATGTCGGCACCTTTTTTGCCACCGGCAATGAAGCCGAGGATGGCTTTGCACACTGGATTTTTCGCAGGTTCGCCTTCGTCGCCAACGGCCTTGAGCGCATCGGGAGCGCCGGACTTAGCTTTTTCATAAACCTTGGACCAGCCCACGTGATCGGCGGTATGGAACTGCGGGTAGAGTCGTTGCAGCGCGTTGCCGGAGGCTTCCAGCACCATCTCCTGCAGATCGTTGCCGAGGATTTCATTACCGCCGCCCTGAAAGACGCGGGCTCCGGAGAAGGCTTCTTCGAGCAGTTCGCGGATTTTGCCTTCGGCGGTCTGCTTGGTGGTCTCCATGGCCGCTCGGGCTTCGGTGCCTTCCGGCGTGTTGGGAACACCGCGTTTATCCAAGGTGGCGCTGGCTGCCTTGTAATCGATGAGGTGGTGGCGGAGGTCATCGGCCGAACGCTTGGGGATGAACACAAAAACAGTCGGGGATTGATTGCCCGCTTGCCTTGAATCGACCCGCACCGAGTTTTCGTCAATGCTCCAGCCGTCGCGAACCCAGACGCAAATGCGCTGATCGGCATCGGTCGGAAGCTGGGCGTCGAACACCGGGTAGATGTCGCGGGTGACCTTCGAGCTACCCTGGGTCAGGGAGAGCTTGCGCACCATCTCGCCAAAGCGCTTGCGGATGCGGTCGTCGCGTTCGGCCTCGATGCGGTGCGCCTCGTTGGACAAGGCCGAGCGCTGGCTCAAGAATTCGTCGCTCCAGGCCGCGCTCTCTTCGGTCTGGATGCGGTATTCATCACCGACCTTCATCAGCAGTTCGCATTTATCTAGCAGGCTGGGCAACTTGCTGCGCAAACTGCTGCTGCCGCGAGAAAGGTTTTCGACCAGTAGATCGGCGAGAGTATCAATGGTGGCCCGGATGCCGATTTCGTTGTTCTGGCTGCCAAGCTTGTTGATGAGGAAGACCAGGCCGCAGGCGCGGGCCATGAGCTGTTCTTCTTCCGATCCCTTGTTCCAGCTCATGGTCTTTTCATGGACCTTGCGCGGCAGAATGCGTGACTGGAGCAATTTGTCGGCAGAGTCGAAGTAGAGATAGTCGGCCGGTACAACATGGCCCAGGGGCTCACTCAGGTTGGTCTGAATGACCTTGTGAACCATGCTGAGCTGGTTGCGAAGCTGACTGTCGGTTCCGGTCTGATCCATCACCCGTAGGGTGTTTTCCCAGAAACGACGGCGCACCGGCAGAATGGGATAGTCCTGGGGGAAATGCGGAATGTCGTCCTGCCTGTGACCGATGGTCGTGCCCGCCAGATGCCGGGAGATCTCACCCAGGTTGGTTTGCATGATCTGCTCAATGGGCGTCTTGGCTTCCGGCTTCTTGGCCAGAATGACCTGACGGATGACCGCGTCGACGTCGGCATCGGAGAGTTCCACGCGGATGGTGAAACGACCTTCGAGTTTCTTCAGGTTGCTGGTGCCGGTCACGGCGGTCTGTCCGGTGCCGATGAAGAGCAGTTTGCCGCCAATGTTCTTGCTGCAGGCTTCCACCGCCTCCTGGACGTCGATGGAGCGCTGGCTGTCTTCACCGATGTACTGCTGCACCTCGTCAAGCACCACCAATGTCAGCGGGAATTTGCCGTCCTTCGTCAGCGCCTGCCGAATGGCCTTGAGCATGTCATCGCTGGAAACGTCCTGAACGTAGGGGTAGAGATTGTTCAGGGTCTCGACGCAGGATGCGGGTGATGAAAAGAGCTTGGGCTTGGCCTGAACCAGGGCTTCGTGAAGCCCTTCGGCCACATAGAAGTTGTCCAGCTCCTCAATCCAGTCGAAGTCATTCTGTTCAACATGAGCGCGAACCTGGTCATAGATGCCTTCGTGCTTGAGCCACATGACGAAGCGGGCAACCGGATACTGCTCAGGCAATCCAGCGGATTTGAAGAGGATGCGCAGGAGTGCCAGCCGGACACTGCCGCTCGCACCGGCTCCCAGTGTGCCGGAGGCAGCGTGCAGCCCTCCATGGCGTTTGGCCTGGGTGCTCAATTCCTTGAAATTATCAGTGATGCCTTGAGGCAGGTTGGCAATGCCGCGAGCCGTGGCTCCATCCTCGAAGACCGTGTCGACCCAAAGCGCACGGAGCATTTTGACGAGGTGCGATTTACCTGATCCGTAAAAACCACTGACCCAAACGGCGGGTTGCTGTGCCTGGTCGATATTTTTGAGGTAGGTCTCAAGGATGTGTGACATCCCTTTCTCGTATTGTCCATCACAGACGAAGGTCTCCAGCTCGTAACGGAGCACCGCCAGCGCCTGACTGGTCTTCTCGTCGTTGACACTTGCCACCCCCTCGTTGACCAGCTTTCGGGTGGCCGGATCCTTTTGGTAAATATCACGATTATTCATCTTCAAACCCCTTATTCAATATCCCTTGTCCGCAGTGATCGGTACGGCGAGATAGTTCCACCCGTCATAGCCATCCAGCAGCCTGTAGTTATTGTTTTCATGGCTGCCCGGGAAAAAGACCAACAGCCGTCCTGTGACCATCGGGGCCAACTTGTCGACGACCTCTTTCACCTTCAGAAATCCGAAAAGCGAACCGACGCCTTTAATTGCCACGACGGAATCGGGTCCGCTCTCGTTCGTTTTAAGGAAGGTCTCGAATGCATCGGTGATGAATGCGAGGTATTTCGGCAGCAGCGTAGAGAGCAGATGTGGCTTTTGAAAGTAGCTCTTGGCGTACCTTTGCGAAGAGAACCAGATGGCAAAAGTATCCGTCAGGTCGAACATGGCCCACTCATGGCCTGCCTGTCGTGTGACGATTTCAAATTCATCGACCTTGGCTCGCAGCCAGAGTTCGTCTGTTTCGTTGTAAACACAGAAGATTACGCGCTGTGCGGCAGCGGCATCCTCGCGCCACGGAACGGAGATGTATTTCCTGTAGGACTGTATCAGCCGCTTAACTTTGCTCACGAAGCCACTCCATTTCTTCTTGATTGATCAGGTTTGGAAATAGAACTTCGATGACGTTACCCACGCGTTTGAACACAATCCAGCCTTTGCGAGAGGCCTCTTCGGCAAGTTCAATGGCTTTGTCGAACGTGCAATCGAGCAGCTTGGTGTATTCCGTCTGGAAAAGCGCCTGTCCTCTACTGCCTGCGAGATAGCCAAGGAGCAAAGCGTAAGAAACGCTCCCGGCGGTAGGATTAGCGTGGGAGCGTACTTTCCGGGCGCGTCCGTAGAGGTGACCGGACTTGGTCCAGGTTGCATTGATGTTTTGCGCCGTTGACTTCAGCGTCGCCTTGCTGAAGCGGCCAGGCTCTTGGCTGTCAATGAATTCCTCAAGAGACTCACGGGTGATCGTTGCGCCTTCCGGAAATTTCAGAATGAACGGTGCCGTAGACCGGAAAATGGAGTCCCGAGCGTAAGTGCAGAGCAGCGCCAGCAAGGGTTGTCCATCGATGTCCCGATTCCAAAAGTAGAGGAGAGCCCGGAAAAGGATATTGGTGGGGTCAAGCGAGTAAAGATCAACGAGATGCCTATAGGTGAGCGTACGGTTCTTGTTAGAGCGCTTACTTAGGCAATTCTCATCATCTATTGCTTGGAGATAAACATTTTTTTCGGCTTTAGGCTGGTCGACATAGTTTAAGAGAGCCCCCAGTTCCTCAAACATCATGGTGCGAGCAGTATGAACGCTTCCGCGTTCGAAGCGAAACCCGAAGCGGGATAATTGTTTATATTTTTCCGTCACGCTCACTGCTGGTCTCTCCTGCTCCGCTTTTGCGAACCCGCTCAATAAAGACCGGAATAATCCTTATCCCTCTGGAAAAAACAGCGTCCATGCTTCGCCAACAAAATCGCAAAGCATGAACGCTTCAAAGTAATCCGCAAACCGGTCAAATGAGCGCGCCTAAAGCTTGTAACCGATGGCGCGCAGCAAATTCGCCCGTTTGGCCTTGTCTTCTTCGGTCTCCACGCCCTGGGAGGCGAAGCCGTCCACGACGCCCAGAATGCCCCGCCCCTGGTCGGTCTGGGCCACTATGACCTGCACCGGATTGGCCGTGGCGCAAAACGTCCGGACCACTTCGGGCACGTTCTGCACGGCCTTCAGCACGTTGATGGGAAACATGTCGCGCATGAACAGCACGAAACTGTGTCCGGCGGAAATGGCCAGGGCATTTTCACGGGCCAGATCGATCAGTTCCGGGTCGGTGCCCGTGGTGCGGATCAGGCAGACATCGGAGGCTTCGCAGAAGGCCAGCCCGAACCTGGCGCCCGGCACGGCGTTGACCATGGCCTCATGGATATCCTCCACCGTCTTGATGAAGTGCGACATGCCCAGAATCATATTCAGGCTGCCGGGATTTTTTATCGTCACGAGAGAAAGTTCCATCGGAATACTCCTTTGAAGACAGCGCTATTTCTGCACCCGGGCGGTACCATCCGGGCTGTGCAGCACCCGGACCCGCTCGCCGCGATGGAATTGCAGATCGGCGGCCTGAGTGATGGAAAGGGTCTCGCCCGTGTCCATTTCCACGGTGATTTCCAGACCATTCTGTCTGGTCATGCCTTCCTCGGCCAAGGCTCCACCGGCCGCACCGCCCAGAGCACCCACGACGGCTCCGAGAACGCTTCCCTTGCCACGGCCGACCATGCTGCCCAGAACGCCGCCGACCGCGCCGCCGGCCACGGCACCGGCTCCGCTTTTGGTCCCTTCGATCCGCACCGGCCGGACATCCCTGACCGTCCCGTAACTGACCCGCATGCTCTGGCGGGCCTGATCGCGGGAGTAGGCCTGGCTGGACAGGCTGGAGGCGCACGAGGTGAGGAAAAACGGACCGACAAGGAAGAAGACCGCAAGAATGAGATACATGTGTTTTCGTTTCTGCATTGCGTACTCCTGTGGATAAAGGGATAACCAGTAGAATTTGTTTACTGCGACCTGTATTCCGGATCAGGAAGAAACTACTCCCGGCAAGGGGACGCCCGGATTCTGTCCGGCCCGGTCATGGGGCTTCAGCGCCTCCAGCAGCGTGCCTTCGGGGTTCGGGATATTCTTGGCCCGCATCACTTTCAGCAGCTTCTCATATAATGTATCCAGATCCACATACTGGGCCACGGATTTGTATTCGGGAAGGGTCAGCACCGAAGAATAAACCGGCTGATTGTCCGCGTCGTGACCGTTCAGGATGACCAGCGAAAAATTCCGGCCGACGGCGTCGAAGTCCAGTCTGAATTCCTTGATGTCGGTGTTGGTGATGGTGTTCAGGTTGGAAATGGATTTGGCGCGGGCGAAAATACCGGACATGATCCGCAGACTCTCTTTTTTGATCCGGGCCAGAACCTCGCGTTCGGACAGCTCGATGAGCAGGATGGATTTGTTGAGCTCGTAATAGAGCGCGTCAAAAATGCCGTTTTCCTTCAGTTCATCGTAAAGAGCCTCGAAATCCGCGTGGTTGATGCGCTGAAAATGCGACATGTCCGGCCGCTGTTCCTCCACCGCCTCGAAATCGTCACAGATGTACGGAACAATGGACGTTGTTTCGTACAGGTAAAATTCAAGGCCGATGGCTCCTTCCTCTTCCAGAATGGCGGACACGGACAGGTCGGCCAGAAGAATCTGCCCGTTCTCGATCTCCAGTCCATACCCGGCGAAAACTTCCCGCTGTCTGGCATCCGCAGCCTCGATGACGTAATTGTAAATGGGATAGGCCAGACCATCCTGATCGTGAATGGCCAGCTCCTTCCAAGAGGCAAACCGGGTGGCTACCATGTGCTGAAAAACCTTCCTGATGAACTTTTTCAGACACATGGTGAAAAGCTTCAATTCCTTGGCCCGCCCCTCCGCATCGTCGCAAAGCCCGGGCAGCCGTTCCATATCCTCGCAGTCTTCCTTCACCGCGGATTCCTCGCTCGTGTGACAAAATATATGCCGAAAAGCCTGCCCCGCCTCCGCCGGGTATTGACGGCCCGCAGGCGGATGTCCATGTAGACGGCGGCGCAGAACCGGAAAAAAGCTACCGGCCCGGAATCCCTCCGTCAACCAGGAGTCCCACATGAAACAGGCCCATCTCGAGTTTCCCCTGCACTGGGAATACAAGATCATCACCCGGCATACGGACCAGGCTCTGGAAGAAGTCCGCGCGGTTTTCAGGGAGCACGGCTTTGAAGAAGTTCCTTCACCCGGCGCCGTTTCCAGAAACGGCAGCTACATTACCCGCGCAGTAACCGTGCGCCTGAAAAGCAGAAGACAGATGGACGAGCTGACCGCCGCGCTGGGGAGATGTGAAAGCGTCAAATACCTGCTTTGACGCGCACGCCGTGTGCCCGCCATCTGACTCATCTTTTTGCTTGACGCTCCCTGGGGAAAACCGTAATTGCCTCTTCGTTGTCGAAGGCAAAAGATGTCTTGACGTAACACCCTGACATAATTTGTTTTTACAACGGGCCACTAGCTCAATTGGCAGAGCATCTGACTCTTAATCAGCAGGTTCAAGGTTCGATTCCTTGGTGGCCCACCAAAGCCAGAACTTCCGGGATGCGGAAAAAACACCGCATCCCTTTTTTGTGCCTGAAATCCTCCCTTCCTTCTCAAATCTGTCCCTATTCACAGCCTTCACCGCTTTTTCCGCATGGACGGGAAAACCCGGGCCATGCACAGCCGTCCCACAGGGAAATCTTCTTTTCGGAAAGCGCCTTGACAACCGGGAAGGGCCATTTATCTGAACGCGGCCGCAAGACGGCCCAGCCGTCCTACATTCTACCAAGGAGCATATATGTCCCAGACCGACCAGTTCGAATTCAAAACGGAAATCAAACAGCTGCTCGATGTCATCACTCATTCTCTCTACACCAGCCGGGAAGTGTTTCTGCGCGAGCTCGTGTCCAACGCATCCGATGCCCTGGACAAGCTGCGTTTCGAGCAGGCCCGCTCCACGGACATAAAAGACCCCGACCTGGAGCTGTCCATCGCCATCACCGCCGATAAAGACAAAAAGACCCTGACCATCGCGGACACGGGCATCGGCATGACCCGCGAGGAGCTCATCCGCAACATCGGCACCATTGCCCATTCCGGATCGGCGGAGTTCATCCGTCAGGCCATGGCCGACAAGGAGAACTCCTCCAACATCATCGGCCGCTTCGGCGTCGGCTTTTATTCGGTGTTCATGGCCGCGGACAAGGTTACCATCCGCACCCGGTCCTTTCGTCCCGATGCCAAAACCGTGGAGTGGGTTTCCGACGGTCTGGGTACCTACACCATCGCCGAGCTGGAGGACGACGCGCCGAGAGGTACCGCCATCACCGTGCAGTTGAAGGAAGACGCTGCCGAGTTCGCGGACAAAAACCAGATCACGTCCATCATCAAGAAGCACTCCAACTTCATCTCCTTCCCCATTCTGGTGCAGGACGAGAAGGTCAACACCGTGCCCGCCCTGTGGCGGGAGAACAAATTCTCCATCACGCCGGAGCAGTACAAGGAATTCTACACTTTTCTGACCTACGACCACGAAGCGCCGCTGGATACCCTGCACATGAGTGTGGACGCGCCGGTACAGTTCTCGGCCCTGGCTTTCGTGCCCCCGCACAGCGCCGACACCTTCGGCTTCGACCGGGACAATTACGGCCTGGATCTCTATGTGCGCCGTGTGCTGATCCAGACCAAAAACAAGGACCTCATCCCCGAATATCTGGGTTTCATGCGCGGCGTGGTGGATACGGAAGATCTGCCTCTGAACATTTCCCGCGAGACCCTTCAGGAGAATCTGCTCATCCGCAAAATCGCCAGCACGCTGACCAAGCAAATTCTCGGACACCTGAAAAAGCTGGGGCAGGACAAGGACCGCTACGCCGCCTTCTGGAAGGAGCATTCCAAACGCTTCAAGCTGGGCTACATGGATTTTGCCAACCAGGAAGCTTTCGGCGAACTTCTGCGCTTCAATTCCTCGCGCCACGACGGCAAGGACGGCCTCATCTCACTGGACGAGTACATTGAAACAGCCAAGGACGGCCAGAAAGATATCTACTACATTTCCGGCCCCAGCCGGGAGGCCATCGAACAGAACCCGCACCTGGAAATCTTCCGCGCCAAGGGTCTGGAAGTGCTCTATCTGTACGAACCCATCGACGAGTTCGTCATGGACAGCCTGCGCAAATTCAAGGACTTCGAGTTCAAATCCACGGAAAACGCGGACATCGAAAGCCTGGAGAAATTTGCCGACGCCGGGGAGAACGCGCCGAAATCTCAGGAGCTGAGCGACGCGGAAGCAAAAGACATGGACCGCTTCCTGAAACGGGTGAGGGAAATTCTGGGCGACCGCATCACCGAGGCCCGCGTGTCCAAACGTCTGAGCCAGAGCCCGTCCTGCCTGGTCAGCCCGGACGGAGCAACGTCCCAGATGCACAAAATCATGCAGCTGGTGACCAAAGACACGTCCATTCCCAAGAAAGTCTTCGAGATCAATCAGGATCACGCCCTGATCCGCAATCTCTTGGCCGTGTTCGGCACGGATGAAAAGGATCCTTTCGTGACCTCGGTCATCGAGCAGCTTTACGAGTCCGCCCTGCTGATGGATGGCTATCTGTCGGATCCGCACAAGATGGTGGCCCGCCTGAACCGGCTGATGGAAGATTCCAGCCTCTGGTACAGGGAGCGCGCCAACTGACGCATTCAACTCGTTTCATTCATGAACGGCTCTGACGAAAAGGCCGGGATATTCCCGGCCTTTTTCCATACCAGACGGCGAAAGCCCGTCGTGCGGCAGCATGGCGGGCTTTCGTGACTGAAGCGTATGAAAATCTAAATCTTGTTGACGGCCATGCTCAGCCGGGAAATCTTCCTGGCCGAGGTGCGCCAATGCAGGGTCTTCTTGCTGGCAGCCTTGTCCAGAATGGACGTGGCGGCCTGCAGGGCCTTGGCCGCGGCTTCCTTGTCGTTGGCCTCGATGGCCATGCGCACGGCCTTGACGGCGTTTTTGACCCGGGTCTTCATTATTCTGTTCCGCTCGCGGGCCTTGAGGCTCTGGCGGTGTCTCTTCAGGGCGGACTTGTGGTTAGCCAATGTCAAACTCCTCTGCGGAAAATACGCGTGTTTCAGTCAGTATCCGGATGTCTCTGCAAGAAAGCTCTGCTATGCAAAGGCCCCGGCTTCTGTCAAGCCGCTTTTGGGCCGGAGATGCCCTCTCCCGGCCAGCCATCTACACCTGTAACCGACCGAAATCCGCCACCCTGCCAACCATGTCCGTCACGCGGAAAAGCAGGTTCAGGCGGTTGGCGCGCAGGGCCTCGTCCTCGGCCATGACCATCACGCCGTCGAAAAACCCGTCCACCACGGGCCGCAGCACGCGCAACTGACCGAGCATGGCCGGGTAATCGCGTCCAGCGGCCAGACCGGCCCAGAGCGGTTCCACCTTCTCGACGGTCTCCAGCAAGAGGCGTTCGGCTGCGTTTTCCAGCAGGGAGGCATCCACCTTCCCAGTCAACGGCTGGTCCCCCTGCTTGCGGATGATGTTGGACGCCCGCTTCAGGGTCAGGGCCAGAGCCTCGAAGTCTTCTGCGCGGCTGAATTCCGCCAGGGCCTGAACACGCTGCCGGGTGTCGGAGATATCATCGAATCCGGGAGCCATGGCTGCGTCCAGCACCAGAGTCTCCACGCCCTGAGCGCTCCAGAAAGCCTTGAGCCGCTGCCCGAAGAAATCCATGAGCCTGTCCAGAGCCTCGGCGGGCACCAGCTTCCAGTCCACGCCGGTGTACCCGGCCTGGGCCTGACGCAGCAACGCGCGGAGATCGAGCTTCAGACCGAATTCCAGAACAATGCGGCACACTCCCAGAGCGTTACGGCGCAGGGCGTAGGGATCGGCAGCACCCGTGGGGATCATCTCCAGCCCGAAGCAGCCCGCGAGGTTGTCCAGCTTGTCCGCCAGAGACAGGATGGCCCCGCCCATGGTGGCCGGTACCGGAGAGTCCTGTCCCGCGGGCAGGTACTGTTCGTACAGGGCATCGGCCACGGCCCGGCTCTCGCCCTGGCGGCGCGCGTAAATACCGCCCATCTTTCCCTGCAGGTCATCGAACTCATAGACCATTTCCGAAACCAGATCGGCCTTGGACAACCGCCCGGCCCGGGCCATATCCGCCTTCAGTTCCGGAGCCGTTTCGGCTGCGATGAAGGCGGCCAGTTTCTCCAGCCTCCGGGTCTTGTCGCCCATGGTTCCGAGCGGACCGATAAAAATGACCCGATCCAATTTTTCCAGCCAGCCGTCGAAGGTCGCCGCGCAGTCAGCTTCCCAGAAAAACCGGGCGTCCTCCAGTCTGGCCCGCAGCACCCGCTCCCAGCCCCTGCGCACCAGCTCCGGCTGGCGGGATTCGATATTGGCCGCCGTCAGGAAATAAGGCAGCAGCTTTCCGTTTCCGCCGCGCAGGCCGAAACTTTTCTGGTGCGTTTCCATGCTGGTCAGCAGCACCTCTTCCGGCAGCTCCAGAAACTTTTCGTGGAATCCCCCGAGGATGGGCTGCGGCGACTCCACCAGCCCCGCCACCTGGTCCAGCAGGGCTTCGGACCAGATGACCGTGCCGCCCGCTTCATGGGCCAGACGGTCGCCGCCGGCGCGGATGGCTTCCTTGCGGTCCCCGGCCCGCAGCGTCACATGACCCTGACCGGACAGAACGGATTCATAAACATCGGCGTGGGGCACGGTGAGCGGACCCGGTCCCATGACCCGGTGCCCACGAGTTTCGCGGGAACTGTCAAGACCAGCGAAGGAAAAGGGCACCACCGCGTCGTCCAGCAGGGCCAGCAGCCAGCGCACCGGTCTTCCGAAGGTGCATTCCCTGCCCATCCACTGCATTTTTTTGGGAAACGAAAGAGACGGCAGTATCCGCACGCAGGCTTCGGCCAGAATATCCGCCGCGGCCCGGCCGCCCACGGTCTTTCTCACGGCCAGATAGGCGCCCTTGTCCGTCTCCTCCACATAGACTTGGGAGAAATCCACATCCTGCGACCTGGCGAACCCCAGTCCGGCCTTGGTGGGCCGACCTTCGGCGTCAAGGGCGATGCGTGCCGGCGGTCCGGACACCACCACTTCCTCCGTTCTTTGCGTCCCGGCCAACCCGGTGATGTCCACCGCCAGCCGTCTGGGAGTGGACGCGGCGCAAACCCGGCCGAAATCCAACCCGGCCTCGCCGAGAAAATCCGCAAATTTTTCTTCCAGCTCCCGGTTCAGACTGTCCAGAAACCGGGCTGGCATCTCCTCCACGCCTACTTCAAGAATAAAATGATTCATATTCGTTTCTTCCATGTCACTTGCACAGCGGATGATGCATGGCCTCGCGCTGTTCCACGTACAGCCGGGCCACGGCCGAGGCCAGAGCGCGCACACGGGCGATGTATTTGGCCCGTTCGGTGATGGAGATAGCTCCGCGCGCGTCCAGCAGATTGAACGTGTGCGAGCATTTCAGACAGAAATCGTATGCGGGCCAGGGCAAACCGGCGGCGCACAGCTTGCGGGCCTCCTCCTCGTAAGCCCCGAACAGGGACAGAAGCATTTCCGCGTCCGAATGGTCGAAATTGTAGCGGGACTGTTCCACCTCGGCCTGATGATACACGTCGCCGTAGGTGACATGATCGTTCCAGGCCAGGTCGTACACCGATTCCTTCTCCTGAAGGTACATGCAAAGCCGCTCCACCCCGTAAGTGATCTCACAGCTGACGGGCTCCAGATTGATACCGCCCACCTGCTGAAAGTAGGTGAACTGCGTCACCTCCATGCCGTTCAGCCATACTTCCCAACCCAGTCCCCAGGCGCCGAGAGTCGGACTTTCCCAGTCGTCCTCCACGAAGCGGATGTCGTGCACGTGCTTGTCGATGCCCAGCACGCCCAGACTGTCCAGATAGAGTTCCAGCACATTGGCCGGAGAGGGCTTCAGGATGACCTGAAACTGGAAATAATGCTGCAGGCGGTTGGGATTTTCGCCGTAGCGTCCGTCCGTCGGGCGGCGTGAGGATTCGGGATAGGCCACCCGCCACGGCTCCGGGCCGAGCACCCGCAGAAAGGTGGACGGATTGAAAGTCCCCGCTCCCACTTCCATGTCGTAGGGAAATTGCAGCACGCAGCCCTGTCCGGCCCAGAAGCGCTGCAGGTTGGAAATGACATCCTGAAAATTCATGTACGGCTCCTTGTATCTCCGGCCTCAGACCCGCAGAAAGCGGTTTCCGTCGCAGGTCAGGCCAAGATGGCATTGCACAAAGGCGTCCACCAGGCGGACGCATTCCTCCCGCACCTGAGGCGAGGGCGCCCAGTCCGCCCATTCCCGGGGGCCGGTCACACTCAGCCGGTTCAGAAGCGCCAGAGTCTCCCGGGAGGTGGAAATTTTATGTCCCGCTCCGGACGGGCAACGCGGACAGTACAGACCGCCTTCCTGAACGGCAAACGCCGCGCGGCCGCTGTCCGCAAGAGGCCGCCCGCACCCCCGGCAGGATGAGAGATCCGGCTGATACCCTTGGGTGAAGGTCATTTTCGCACGGAAAAGGATGGGCAGGAAACAGGAATCCGGCACGCTGCGGTCCAGGGTTTCGAGGGTCTCCAGCAACAGGGCGTGGGCGGACTCCATACTGTCCGGGGCAAAGGACAGGGATTCGAAAAAACGCACGCAGTTGCTGGCCATGCCCAGCCTGTTCAGATCCCGTTTGAGGTCCGGAAAGGCGTTGACCAGCGCACCTTCCTCCAGGCAATGATATTCCCGCCTGCCCCGGCTGACCCGGAAATGCACCAGGGAAAGAGGGCTCAGGCAGCCGCAGAACCGTCTGCGGCTGCGGCGGCCGCCGAAGGCGAAGCCCGTCAGCAGGCCGTGTGTGGGCGAAAAAAAGCGGACCCAGCAGTCCGCCTCCCGAAATGTGCCCACCCGCAGCACCATCACCTGTTCGGAAAATTCCATCGCCGCCTACTGCACAACCAGGGTTTTCACCTCGCCGACGGCGGCCTGGAAGGGGTAGGGCTGCCCGTCGAGCTCCAGAGCCACGCCGCCCGCGTTGCCGAATTTGACGCTCAGGGTCCTGGAAAAGGCGATGGATGTCGATTCACCCTTGCGCAGCAGATAATCTACCACTCTGCCGTCAGGCAGGGCCTGCAGCCAGCTGTCGGCATTGGCCCGGACCACCAGCACCCGCTCCGCCGCCGCGGGCTGGGTGGCATTGACCCCGGTCTCCCCGGATTCGACCACAGGCATGACGGTTTCAGCTTCAACGCTGGTATTGGTCGTCTGATTGGCGGCCAGACCTTCCGTCACTTCCTGCATCTGGGTCATCTGGTGCGAGACGGCATCGGGCTGTTCCCGCCGGACCGGAGCGGAAGAGACGGGCGGAGCTTCCGTCACAGCGTTCTGCGCACCAAGCGGCGTGCGGCTGCGATACTCGTCGAACAGTATCCATCCGCCCACGCCAAGGCCCAGGATCACCAGTACGGCCACGAAGCGGAGCAGATTTTCCGTACGGCCGGAATCATACGCGCGCACGCTGATGCCCGTGCCGGAAGAAGGCGGTTCGTGGTCTTCTTCCACAGGATATTCGCGGGCGAACTCCGCGCACAGTTCGGCGTGATCAAACCCCAGCAGGGATGCGTAGCTGCGCACGAACCCTCTGGCGTACACGGGATGGGGAAATTTTTCCCGGTTGCCTTCCTCCAGAGCGATGATGACGGACGAGGAGATCTTGATTTTCTCCGCCGCCTCTTCCACCGTCAGCCCCTTGCTCTGGCGGCCTTCCCGCAGTCTGCTTCCGATTTCCGTCAGATCCATATCCGGTTCTCCGTATCCGGCCCGCCTCAAAGGCGTTTTTCAATGAGGGCCCTGCTTCGCAAATCGGCCATGTATTCCCTGAAACGCTCTTCCATCTTGGGACGCAGAAGGGCTTCCCGGACTTCCTCTTCCACCTGTTCCGCCGGGCGGGGGCTGGCCTCCTTCCGGTCGAGCAGCTTCAGCACCGCCCATTTGCCCTGTATGGGAAAAGGTTCGCTGATTTCCCCCACAGTGAGCCCCTGCACGGCCTCCCGCCAGGGCCCGGCCAGGTCACGCCATCTCACGGTCTCAAGCGTTCCGTCGGCAACCTTCGGACCCTCGGAATGGCGGGCCACGGCATCGGAAAAAGTCAACTCACCCTTCTGTATGGCCGCACGCAGACCGGCGGCCGTTTCCGCGCCGCTCACAATCAGCACCTGAAGGTCCAGAGCCTGTTCTCTGGTCAGTTCCGAGCCGTTTCGCGCGATATAGTCGTCCACTTCCTCCTGGGTCACGATGACCTTGCGCCGGACCATGAAACCGAGCATGCGCTGCCGCATCATGTCCTGCCGGGTGCGTTCCCGGAACTGCTCCAGGGTCAGCCCCTGCAGGCGCAGCCCCTGAGCGAAGTCTTCCTCGGTGAGACGGCGGCGGGCTTTCAACTGGCGGATTTCACCGTCCACTTCCGCATCCGTGACCTTCACTTCCAGACGTTCCGCTTCCTGGCGCAGCACGGCTTCGTCGATCATGGCGTCCAGCACCTGCGGCATGGCCTGCTCCACAACCGGACCGGACTCCACGCCGGTCGTCTGGCGGGTCTGCCGCAGCAGATCCTGATAGGTGACGATCTCCCCGTTGACCACGGCCACGATGCGGTCGACCACCTGCATGGCATGGCCCGTTCCCGCCAGCCAGAAAAAGGCGGCGCAGCAGAAAAATATATATTTTCTCATATGTTCCGGCATGTTACGATATATTTCACGGGAAAAGCCGCTCCCTTTTCAAGGGCGGCTTCAAGTCCGCGTTTTTCAATAAACCTGCGTACTACCCTTGAGCCAGAGCCGCGTCCAGTTCAATCTTGGGATTGTCTTCACCGTGCAGCCTGCGGCGCAGATCCGTCAGCATGTCCTTGAGCAGACGCATGGCTTCCGCCCGCGAAGACTGTCCGGCCATGCGCAGTTCCAGTTTAGCCGGAGGAAGGAGCCGGGCCGAATCGGCCCGTTCCCGGACCCAGGTCATCAGCTTCTCAAGGTCCAGGCTGTGCCTGGTCTCGTCCCAGTGCATGAGGGCCCGGTCCTCGAACAGATCCACCCGCACTGCGCCCAGCCGCCGCGCGTCGATCTTGACCATGAGTACGGCCACGAATGTCTTCAGGGCCTCGGGCAGGGAGCCGAAGCGGTCCCGGAGATCATCCACGATTTCCAGGATTTCCGCCTCTTCCCGGCAGGAGGACAGACTTTTGTAGCATTGCAGCCGTTCCTGGCCGTCGGGCATGTATTCCTCGGGGATGAGGGCCTGAAAGCCGAGATTGAGTTCCGGCTCGATGTGCGTCTCCACCTTGCCGCCGCGCAGTCTGGCCACTTCCTCTTCCAGCATCTCCAGAAAAAGGTCGAGACCGACCTTGCCCATGGTGCCGGACTGGGCCTCGCCCAGAATGTTGCCCGCGCCGCGCAGGCGCAGATCTTCCATGGCCACCTTGAAGCCCGCGCCCAGATAATCCATGTCCAGAATGATTTTCAGCCGCTTGCGGGAAGTTTCCTGCAGGCGGTCCAGATCCGGAATGATGAAATAGGCGTAGGCCTGTTCGCTGGAGCGCCCCACCCGGCCGCGCAGCTGATAGAGCTGCCCCAGACCGAAAAGCTGGGCCTGGTCCACGATGAGCGTGTTGGCCCGGGGAAAATCGAGCCCCGACTCCACGATGGCCGTGCACACCAGAATGTCCAGCTCGCCGTGCCAGAACCTGTGCATGGTGTCTTCCAGATCCTGAGCCTTCATCTGGCCGTGAGCCATGCCCACCCGCGCCTGGGGGGCCAGAGAGGAAACGAATTCCGCCACCCGCTCCAGTCCCTGCACGCGGTTATACACCCAGAATACCTGCCCGCCGCGGGCCAGTTCCCGCTCCAGAATGGGGCGGAGCTCTCCTGCATCGCGCTCCATAAGGGAGGTTTCCACGGGCTTTCTGTCTCTGGGCGGGGTTTCGATGACGCTCAGGCCCCGGATGCCTGACAGGGACAACTGCAAGGTGCGGGGGATGGGCGTCGCGGTCAGGGTCAGCACGTCGATGGTGGAGCGCATTTTCTTGATGCGTTCCTTGTGTTTGACGCCGAAGCGCTGCTCCTCGTCCAGAATGAGCAGGGACAGATTGGCGAACTCCACGTCCTTGGAGAGCATCCGGTGGGTGCCGATGAGCACGTCCACCTGCCCCCGGCGCACGGCGTCGATCACCCGCTTCTGGCCCGCCGCGGGCACAAAGCGGCTCAAAAGGCCCACGCTGATGGAAAAAGGCTCCATGCGCTGCCGGAAAGTCTGATAATGCTGCTCCGCCAGCACCGTGGTGGGACACAAAAGCGCCACCTGCTTGCCATCCACCACCGCCCGGAAGGCGGCCCGCAGCGCCACTTCGGTCTTGCCGAAGCCCACGTCGCCGCAGACCAGACGGTCCATGGGTTCGGAGCGTTCCATGTCGGCCAGCACGTCGGCAATGGCCTTCTCCTGATCCCGCGTGGCCTCGAAGCCGAACCCGGCCTCGAATTCCCAGTACAGTTCCGACAGGGGATGATAGGTGAAACCCTTGGCGATCTTGCGGAAGGCGTACATTTCCACCAGATCGCGGGCGATCTTGGCCACGGACTGCCGGGTCCGCTCCCTGGCCCTCGTCCAGGCCGTTCCGCCCAGTCTGTCCAGAGCCGGGGTCGCGCCCTCGGGTCCCTTGTAGCGCTGCACCTGCCCCAGTCTGTCCACAGGCAGGTAAAGGCGGTCCTCCCCCTCGTACTGAAGAAGCAGATAGTCATTGGCCACGGATCCGAAACGGATCCGGTGCAGTCCCCCGAACCGGCACAGGCCGTAATCGCGGTGAATGAGCAGGGCCCCGGCCTCCAGATCGTCGAAGGTGTCCAGACCGCGAAAGGCACGGGCGGCCGCCTTGTGAGCCTTGGGCGCACCGGGCTGAAGCACGGATTCCGGCAGAATCTGCATCCGTGCCCACGGCAGGCGCATGCCCCGGCCCAGCGAGCCGACCAGAGCGAAGATGCCCCGCTCCGAAGCGCTGTATTCCGTCTTCAGAACGTGCTGATCCTGAGCCGCCAGCTGCAGAAATTTCCGCCGGGACTGCTCCGTGTGGAAGCAGAAAAGCGTCTGGTCGTAAATCCGCCGCCATTCGGGCAACGCCTGCATGAGCGCCCGCCAGGGCCTGTTGCGGCTTTCGGGCGTCCAGAACAGGTCCTCGAAGCCGTTCACGCTCTCTTCGGGCAGTTCCTCTCCGTCCCCGCGCACGCCCATGACCAGACTTTCGCAGAGTATCCGGCGGCTGCCCTCCCAGATTTTGCGGGCGTCCCCGGAGGTGAGCACAAGCCCCTGCCGGGGCCATTCCCGCTCCCGGAAATGGTTCTGCCAAGCCCATCCCGCCTCCTCCAACTTGGTCCGCAGGTCCTGGGCCTCGGCGATGATGAATACGCTGTCCCGGGGCAGCCAGGCGTCGAGCCCCACCGCACCGGGATAGTACATGGCGGGCGGCAGACCGGCCGGGGCGTCCTCCTCTTCCAGAGCCGCGCGGGCCGTACGGGACAGTTCCCCCAGCCGCAGCCAGCCATCGTACATGGCGCGGGCGTCCTCGCGGTAGGTTCCGGCTCCGATGCAGCCCGTAACGGGCAGAAGAGCCACGGTTTCGAGCTCCGTTCTGGAGCGCTGGGACATGGGCTCGAAAAGGCCGATACGTTCCAGAGTGTCGCCGAAGAACTCCATGCGCAGGGGCAGGTCGTAGCCTGGAGCGAACACGTCCAGAATGTCGCCGCGCAGGGAAATCTCGCCCACGGCCGTGACCATGGACACGCGCCGGTATCCCCAGTTGATCAGGGTTTCCAGCAGGTCGTCCTGAATGATCTCCTCTCCCTTGCCCAGATGCAGGTACTCGTGCTGGAGAATATCCGGATGCGGCCATTTCTGCAGCAGGTTTTCCAGAGGCAGCAGAACGCCGCGCGCCCGGCCCGGCCGGGACAGGGTAAACAGCGCTTTCCACCGCTCGGGCCAGGATGAACGCCGTGGAGTCTCCTCCACCGCATACTGGGGGAAACGCGCCCAGGTCCGCTCCCAGAACGGCAGTTCCGCTTCCGCGGAAGCCAGAAGCGAAGCCAAGGAGGAATAAAGAGGTAGCTCCGCGCTGGAGGGCAGCACCAGCACCACGTTTCTGCCTTTTGCCAGCAGATGCTGGGCCAAACGCAACTGCGAGGCCGGGCCGCTTTTGAAGACGCGAACCTGATAGTCCGGACCGGTGAGAAATTTCTGTAGAAAGGCGGTAGGCACGTGACGAAAAATCCGGCTGGAGGTGAACGAAAAAACCGGAGCGGCGGACTCCGGCGGCATCTTTTCCGGCGGGTGCGAGGACCCGGAATTTCCCGTTCCCCAAAAGTCTCCGCAAGGCAAGCATTACGAATGCGCCCGGACCGCCGGAGGCCGTTTCCGCCAATAGGGATGGACAGAAACCGGCGGGAAGCATAGAAAACGGAAATCACCTTCAAGGAGTCATACATGGCGAGATTTCTTCCGCAGCAGGATCCCCTCACCCTGGAAGATCAACTCAAAATCCTCGGCAACGACGAGCTGCTGGACTTCTGGGAAGAAAGCCAGATGCTGGACAAATATCTCGAATCCTCCCGGCATGACTGTCCGCCCTCGGCCCAGTACGAAAGCGCCATCCTGAACGAGCTGCGCCTGCGCCACTCCATGGGGCGCATCTGTCCCTCCAGCGATTGAAGCCGATCCTCTACATATTTTCGGGCCTGCCGGGCACCGGAAAAACCACGTTGTCCCGGCTGCTGGCCCGCCATATCCGGGCGGCCCACATCCGCATCGACACCATCGAACAGGCCCTGAAAGACCTGTGCGCCACTGATATTCAAGGCGAAGGGTACCGTCTGGCCTACCGGGTGGCCTCCGATATCCTGAGCGCGGGCGTCAGCGTGGCCGCCGATTCCTGCAACCCTGTCGAACTGACCAGACGCGAATGGGAACAGACGGCCCTTAACGCAGGCGCGCGGTACGTGAACATCGAAGTCGTCTGTTCGGACGAGGAAGAACACCGCACCAGAGTGGAAGCGCGGCTCAAGGCCTTCCCGGAGTCCGGCCAGCCCGCCTGGGCGGACGTGAAAAACCGCGAGTACCACCACTGGACGGTGGAAAGAATCGTGCTCGACACGTCAGGCAAGACCGAACACGAATGCCTCCACGAGCTTCTGGCCGGACTTCCGGAGCATCCCGCCTGACGGCACTTCCCGGCGAACCTCTTTTTCACACCGCCGGCCATTCCGGAGGATTTCCATGCCCACTTCGCCGCTTCTGCATATAGCTAAAGGTGCCCTTTCCGCCTGTGCTGTGGCTCCGGCCATGCGTTCCGCCCTCAGTCTCTCCGGCACAATCCTCAATATAGCCGGGCATGATTACGATCTGTCCCGGTTCAGGCGCGTGACCGCCCTCGGTGCGGGAAAGGCCGCGGCAGCCATGGCCCAGGCCCTGCGCGACCTGCTCGGCCCGGCCCTGTCCGGAGGGCTCATGGTCACCAAATACGGACACGGCCTGCCTCTGGACGGCATCGAAGTACTGGAATCGGCCCATCCCGTGCCGGACCGCGCGGGTGAGGCCGCGGCCGGGACGCTCCTTGAACACGCGGCCGCAGCCGGTGAAAACGATCTGGTCTTCTTTCTCCTGTCCGGCGGGGCCAGCGCCCTCATCCCCAGCCCCAGGCCGCCCGTGACGCTGGAGGACAAAATGCGGGCCACCCGCCTGCTGCTGGACTGCGGGGCGGACATCCACGAGATAAACGCCATCCGCAAGCACCTCTCCCGGATCAAGGGCGGCCATCTGGCCGAGGCGCTGGCCCCGGCCACGGTGATCACGCTCATCGTCTCCGACGTGCTGGGAGACAAGCTGGATGTCATCGGCTCCGGCCCCACCGCTCCGGACCAGGCCACCTTCGCCGACTGTCTGGAAATCATCGGCCGCTTCGCCCTGCGGGACCGCATGCCCGCCTCCGTGCTGGAAGTGCTGGAGCGGGGCGCCGCCGGACTGCTGCCCGAAACGGCCAAAACCGGCCGGAGTTTCTTCACGAAGGTGCGGCACCACATCGTCGCCAGCAACGGCATGGCTCTGGATGGCGCGGCGGCCGCGGCCCGGGAGCTCGGCTACGCGCCGCACGTGCTGACCGGAAATCTGAGCGGAGATGTGCAGAATGCCGCCGTCATGCTGGCCCGGGCGGCCCGGAATCACCGGGCTCCGGCCTGTCTGCTGGCCGGGGGCGAGACCACGGTCACCGTGCGCGGCAGGGGAAAAGGCGGACGCAATCAGGAACTGGCCCTGCGTCTGGCTCTGGAACTGGAAAAAAATCCGCCTCAGGCGGCCGTCTCCGTGCTCTGCCTGGGCACGGACGGAAGCGACGGCCCCACGGACGCGGCAGGCGGCATTCTCGGCCCGGAAACCCTGGCCCGGGCCAGAGCCGCCGGGCTGCACCCCGAGCCCTATCTGGACAACAGCGACGCCTACACTTTTCTGCGGCAGGCCGGGGCCCTGCTCGTCACCGGTCCGACCCGCACCAATGTCATGGATGTCGCGGCGCTGCTGCTGGATCCGATTCGGCTGTAATCTCCGCTGCAAGCGGTGCTCCCCGAGGGGCCGCATCTTTCCCGTTTTTCTTCCGTTCAGGCGGAACAGGGCACGGCGGTGGAGCCGCTCCTCCCGCCCGGACCGTCTTTACGCCCGAGGCGACCATCTCCCGCACCTGATGCATGAACACGCCATAGGCGTACCGTCCCTGCTCCATTTCCTTCAGCCGCTTCTCCCATTCGCCGGTCATTTCCGGCGACGCCACCTGCGGTATCATGGAACAGACCACATCCACGGCCCAGCAGCCCAGATCCGTGGCCAGCAGCCGTTTACCATCCTTGGCCGCGTACCCGCGCCCGAGGAGCGTTTCGATGATCTGCGCCCGCGTGGCCGGAGTGCCCAGGCCGCGCTCCTTCATGGCCTCGCGCAGCTCTTCGTCGTCCACCAGTTTGCCCGCCGTTTCCATGGCCGCCAGCAGGGTGGCGTCGGTGAAATGGGCCGGAGGCTTGGTCTTGTGGGCGGCAAGAGTCAGGCCGCATAGCGGCACGCCGTCGCCCTTGCGCAGGGCGGGCAGAGGGTTGTCCTCGGCCGCGCGCCACGGCTCGGCCTCCAGCCAGCCCCGGTCCCGGAACATTTTCCCCGTGGCCCGGAAACGGTGCCCATCCACCCCGATCCACAGCGTGGAACCGTCGAAGAGAGCCTCGTCCATGAACGTCGCGGCGAAACGGCGGCAGATCATCTCGTACACGGCCCACTCCGGGCCGGACAGCGCCTGCCGGCTGGCCCTGGCCGCCGTGGGGATGATGGCGTGGTGGTCCGTGACCTTCTTGTCGTTCACGCAGTCGAATTTTTTTCCAGCCTGAATGTTGGCCGCGGCCCTGGCGCTTATCTCCGGAAAATGGGGATAGACGGCGCGCAGATTGTCCAGGCATTCCGCGAACAGCTCCTTTGTCAGATGACGGGAATCCGTGCGCGGATAGGTGATGAGTTTGCGTTTTTCATACAGGCTCTGGGCGATTTCCAGAGTCTCCCTGGCCGACAGGTTCAGCCGGGCGTTGGCTTCCTTCTGCAGGGTGGTCAGATCGAAGGGAAGAGGCGGCTTCTGTCTGCCCTTTTTCTTTTCCAGGTCCAGCACTTCCCCGCTCTCCGCCCGGCAGGACGCGGTAATTTCCTCCCCTTCGGCCAGACTCCATATTTTGGAGTCCTTGTATTGCGGCGGCGCGAACCAGGTGGCCCGGAAGGTTTCCTCCCGGCCGAACTCCCCTTCCACGGTCCAGTAATCCTGCGGAACGAAGTTTTCGATTTCCCGCCGCCGGTCCACCAGCAGTTTCAGCACGGGCGTCTGCACCCGGCCCACGGTGATGAGACTCCCCGCGCGCAGCGTGAACAGCCGGGAAAAGTTCATGCCCACCAGCCAGTCGGCCTCGGCCCGGGCAAAGGCCGCATGCCCCAGATTACGCTTTTCCCCGCCATCCACCAGCTGGGCGAAAGCCTTGCGCAGCCCCTTCTCGGTCATGTCGCTGGCCCAAAGACGCCTGATGGGTTTGTCCGCGCCCGCCAGCAGATAAATGCGCCGGAAAATGAGCTCCCCTTCCCGCCCCGCGTCCGTGGCGTTGATGACCTCGCCGATGTCTCCGGCCAGCAGAAATTCCCGGATGAGTTCGTACTGTCTGGCGGTGGAAGGCAGGATGTCCAGCGCGAACCGGGACGGCAGCATGGGCAGCTGCCGCATGGACCAGCGGCCGGACCAGGCCGGATTCTGCCGCGCCGGTTCGGCGATGTTGACCAGGTGTCCCACGGCCCAGGTGACCACGTACCGGTCGCTTTGCAGGCAGCCCTCGCCCCGGCCGTGCACGCCGAGCACGGCGGCCAGTTCCCTGGCCACAGAGGGCTTTTCGGCGATGACAAGCGTTCTGGACACGGTCCGTTCTCCTTCATGGGGTCTGGCCCCGCTCTCCATCGGGAGAAATCCCTACCAGACGTCCCGGTGTACCCGGTCTTCCCGGAACCGGCTCCCGGAGTGCGGATGCTGATCCGGATGCCCCAGCACGATATATCCCAGAGGGACGACTTCCGCAGGCAGCCCGAAAGCCCGGCGAAAGCCTTCTTCCCGCTCCGCCACCGGGTGAATGCCGGTCCAGACCGCGCCAAGCCCCAACCCGTGGGCGGCCAGCAGCAGATTCTGAATGGCCGCAGAGCAATCCTGCACCCAGAATCCGGGATATTTTTCCAGATGCAGATCGCCGCAGACCAGAATCCCGGCCGGCGCGGTCCGGGCCATGGCCGCGTACACATTGAGTTCCGCCACACGGGCCCTGAGGGCGGCATCCCGAACCACCACGAAATGCCAGGGCTGCGCGTTGCCGGCGCTGGGGGCCATCATGGCCGCCTCCAGCCCGGTCCGTATGTCTTCGTCCGTCACGGGCCGGTCCGTATACTTGCGGACACTGCGCCGGGTAGCGATAGCATCGAAAATATCCATATGCTCCTCCTTTTCCAGTTGTATCCAGTTGTATCGGCCGGCGGCCATATCCCCGGCAAACAGCCGGGCCGCCGGGGCGATATTACAGCATCTCCGCCATCTGACCGAAAAAATCATCGCGCCGGAAATTCGGGTATGCCGTCTCCAGCCGGTCCAGGCTATCCAGAAACGCGGGTCAATCCTGAATTTCCTCCACTTTCTTGCCGTCGTTGAAAATTTTGGAGTAAGTGCCTTCCGGCCCTCTGGTCAGATTGATTTCAAAGCTGCGCCCCGGTTCATGGATTGTCCAGTAGGCGGACCATATGCCGCAGTCTCCTTCGGTTTTCTTGTATTTCTCGAAATAGGCCTCGAAAGTATCCCTGATTTTCCGCACGTCCATCATTGCCTCCCCCGTCGTCTTCGCACGCCCGGTAAAACTTCGGATGGGTCGACCCATTACCCGGAAGGGGCCGCGTCTGCCCCCAGGCATGGCTGGGACCGTAATCGCCTCCACCTAACGGGAAAACCGCGGGCTGTAAAAAACCCTTCCGGCGCCGCGCCCGGACCGGGACATATGCAGGCAACCCAAGGCCAGACAGCGACACATCGGCCGTCCGGAGAGAGCCGTTACGACGGCGGTTTACTCCGCAGGCCAATCTCCGTATGTGCGCCGGATCATCACACCCGATTCGGGACCTTCTTCTTCCCCGATGACGGCCAAAACAGCGAGGAAAATATGCATATACAGATAGTTGAAAATCGCGCCGGCCTGGAACAGGGGGTGCGGCTCCTTTTTTTGCCGGAAGGACGTGAACTGGAAGCTGAGTGGCCCGGTCTGACCGGGGCTCAGGGGTTTTCGGGCAAGGCGGGCCGCGTGCGTCTGGTGGCCGGAAGCCGTGGAATGGCTCTGGCCGTGGGCCTGGGTGACGCGGAAAAGCTCGACATGGACTGCTTTCGCGCGGCGGTGGGCACGGCCATGCGGACAGCGGCCAGCCAGGAAATAGAGACGTTGAGCGTTGACGGCGAACAGATCGCCTCTCTGCCTCTGGAGGGCGACCCGCTCGCCGAGTTGAGCATTGCCGCGACCCTGGCCGCTTACCGCTTCGTCGCCTTCAAATCGGAGCCCGGCGAAGAGGACTGCCCCGCGTCACTGCTGCTCTGGAGCCCGGAACAGGACCTGCCCGGCAGGGTGGACAAAGCACTGGCCGTGGCCTCGGGCGTGCGGCTGGCCAGAGATCTGGTCAACACTCCGGCCAATGCGGCCACGCCGGAAGATCTGGCCCGGACGGCCCGGGAACTGGGCGCGGAATTCGGTTTCAAGGTCGATGTCTTCGGCCCCAGGGAAATCGAAGACATGGGCATGGGGTGCTTCGCCTCGGTTTTCCGGGGCAGCGATACGCCGGCCAGATTCATCGTGCTGGACTCCGACCCGGAAGACTCCAGGCCGCCCCTGGTTTTCGCGGGAAAGGGCGTGACATTCGATACGGGCGGCATTTCCCTGAAGCCCTCGGCCAAAATGCATGAAATGAAAGGCGACATGGCCGGAGCGGCGGCCATCCTGGGTCTGTTCAAGGCCATGGGACTGGCCGGGCGACGTGGGCGGCGCGTGGTCGGGCTTCTGCCGTGCACGGAAAACGTGCCGGGCAGCCGGGCCACCAAACCCGGTGACGTAGTCACGGCCATGAACGGCAAGACCGTGGAAATTCTGAACACCGACGCCGAAGGCAGACTCATTCTGGCCGACGCGCTGTGCTACGCGGCCCGGTTTCAGCCGGAAATTCTGGTGGATCTGGCCACGCTGACCGGAGCCTGCCTGATAGCCCTGGGCACCAAGGTGGCGGCGGTATTTTCCACCACGGAGGAACTGGATTTACGCATCCGCGAAGGCGGCAGCCGGACGGGAGAGCGCTTCTGGCCCATGCCGCTGTGGGTGGAATACGGAAAGCCGCTGAAAAGCGACGTGGCGGATCTGAAAAACATCGCCGCCCGCGAAGGCGGAACCATTTTTGCGGCTCTGTTTCTGAAGAGCTTCGTGCCCGCCGGAGTGGACTGGGCTCATCTGGATATCGCCGGCCCGGCCTGGACCGATGAGGACGCATCCATTTTCCGGCCCGGAGGCACCGGCTTCGGCGTGCGGACATTGTGGGAACTGATCGGCTTCTACGAAGACTGAGCCTTCGGAAAACACACCGCCATATCTTCCCTCCCTTCCGGATCAAAACCAGCGGGGAGGGAAGACATGGCGGTACAATAATCCACCCAGACTCCGCCGGGGGAATTCTCCCCTTCCAGTCCTCTCATAACAATCGGCCGGCACCAGGAAAATTTCCCGGTACCGGCCAGACAGTCAGAACCAGGGGGGGGTCTTATGAGCCCAGGGCCCGGATTCGGTCAGCCTACCGCAGACCGTTTTTCTTCAGGTAAGCGATAACGTTGTCGGGAAAGTCGCTGAACACGGCGTCCAGCTTCATTTCCTTGAACATGGCGTCAAGCATGGCCTCCTCGGTGGCAAAGCCGGAGAGCACCTTGTCCGTGCGGTGAGTCCAGGTATGGACCTGCATCCCCGCGTCCCGGGCCCATTTCAGGCAGGGCGCCGCCGTGTAGCTCTTGCCGTCTTCCGAGGGCACGGCCAGATGGCTGAACCAGGGCGCGTAGATGTTCGCGTACTTGGACACTTCCTTCACGCCCTCTTCGGTCAGCAGCCACTTGTGCACGGACTTGTCGTCGATGAGCATCTGGCCGTCCATGTCCACGAGCATGGCCAGCGGAGCCACCCAGCCCAGTTCGCGGGATTTCTTCACAGCGTCGAAGTCGAAGATCTGCAAAATGACGTTGGCGTCCTTCTTGTTGTAGCCGTATTTGGCCAGCATTTCGATGGTGGCCTTCATGATGGGCTTGCCTTCCTTTTCGTGAAAGGCGGGCTCCTTCACTTCCACGTACAGCCCCACATTCCTGCCTGTGGACTTGTTCAGGCCCTGCACAAGAAGAATTTCCTCCTCCAGGGTGGGCACGCGGAAATCAATGCCCCAGCCCACAGGGAAACGCCCGGAGAAAACGGCCTTGCCGGTCTTAGGATCGAAACGCTCGGTCACAAGCAGGCTCTTGATTTCGGCCAGGGTAAAGTCGATGGCGTAGTAGCTGCCGTCGGCACGGTGACGGCCGGGAAATTTCTTGGCCACGTCGGTGGTGGTCTCCAGAGTGTGGTCGTGCAGCACCACCAGCACATTGTCCCTGGTGAAGACGACGTCCTGCTCCACGTAATCCACGCCCATGGTGTAGGCCATGACCTTGGACTCAAGGGTATGTTCCGGCAGGTAGCCGCACGCACCGCGATGTCCGGCCACGGCGGGTCTGTAGTCCGCGGCCTGGGCTGCAAGAGGCAGAAGCAGCAGCATGAGGGCCAAAACAGCATGTTTCATAGAAGCTCTCTCCTGGGTTGAAGTTGGCCGAGTCTCCATCGGCTTGTTTCAGTACGGCAATATCTCTGCAGGCTGCGGGACACCGACACGGCATGTAGCATGAACAGCCCGTCAGCCTCCGTTTTCCTCGAAATACCGCAGAAGCAGACTGATGGGATGCACGGCTTCAAGCCCTCCGCCGTGCCGCATCTGCACGCGGCAGGTGCCGCATTCCGAAGCGGAGATATCCGCGCCGCTCCGGCGCATGGCTTCAAAAAGCCGGCTCCCCACGCGCATGGAAATCTCGTACTTTTCTTTCTTGAAACCGTAGCTGCCGGAAATGCCGCAGCATCCGGCGTTGGCGTTGCTGACCGAAACGCCGGGAATGCGGCGCAACAGTTCCAGACCGGGCAGCCCCATGCCCTGGGCGCGCAGATGACAGGGCGCATGATACACGACGGACAGCGACCGGCTGGCCGCGCCCGGCTCGGGCAGGACCAGCTCGCCGCGGTCCATGCACTCCAGCAGAAATTCGCAGGCATCGGCCAGGGCGGGCGAAGCGGACTCCGGCAGCAGCTCCGGAAAATACTGCCTGTAGTCGTCCTTGAACATGAGGGAACAGCTCGTACAGCCCGTCAGCACAGGAATACCCGCGCTTTTCCATTTCTGCAGTTCCTGAAGATTGGTCCGGGCGTTGCCGCGCGCGTCTTCCCAGAAACCGTTGGCCACCTGCGGCAGGCCGCAACAGACAAAAGGCGGCAGCAGCACCTCGTATCCGGCCCGGTTCAGCACCCGGACCAGATCTTTGCCGCATTCAGGATCGTACAAATCCACAAAACAGCCCGGAAAGAAAACGACCTTGCGCGGCAGGCCCTGCGGCTGCGGCAGAGCGGCGAACTGCCGCCGGAAGGTTTTCCGGGCGAACGCAGGCAGCGGCATCCTTCCGGAAACGCCCAGAGCACCCAGCAGCATGCGGACCGGAGGCAAACTCATGCCCATGTTCTTCAGGCCGGCAGGGATGACGCGCATCCATCTGTCCAGCAGCTCGGCGTGGGCCAGCAACCAGTCGCGGAGGGGAAAACGCCGCGCCTTGCTCTCTTCGGCCCGCGCCCGCATGATGAAGGTGGAAATGGGCACATCGTACGGGCAGGAAATGTCGCAGTTCTTGCAGTTCGAGCAGTAATGGAGGGACTTGTCCTCGCCCAGGCCCAGCAGGCGAAAGCGCTCGTGGGCCGGGCCGATCATGCGCGGGCCGAGAAATTCCGGCGTGGCCTGGGCCACAGGGCAGACCACGGTACATGTGGTGCAGGCGATGCATCTGTCCGGCTTGGGGGTATCCATCTTCATATGCGTTGCGCCGTATGAAGTCCGGCGCGGGTTGGAATTTCCGGCGTCCACGAGGCCGGGTTGAAACAGGACCGGGAGCATTTCCCGGCGGGCGATCCGGAAAATACGTCTTCAGCACTGCTGTGCGGCGTGGTAGCCCGAAGCCAAGGCCACGCCGTTACCGCTTTTCTCCGCCACAAAATCGTATCCGGCCAGGGACCGCCCGGCGAAAAACACGTTCTCCCACAGCACGGCCCCTGCCGCGTCCACGGGATTCAGGCGCGGGTTCACGCGCACGCCCAGACACGCATAAGGCTGCGCGTCGAACACATTCGGCGTGGACCAGTCCTCGACCAGATCCGG
Source organism: Desulfomicrobium orale DSM 12838 (assembly GCF_001553625.1). GTDB lineage: Bacteria > Desulfobacterota > Desulfovibrionia > Desulfovibrionales > Desulfomicrobiaceae > Desulfomicrobium > Desulfomicrobium orale. The sequence goes on along the minus strand of NZ_CP014230.1, from coordinate 1,699,781 downwards.
GGCATCGAGCTCAAGGCCGAAAAGCGCTTCTCTGGCCCTTCCGGGTTCGGCCAGAAGCCCTCCGCCGAAAAAGCCGCCCGTGGCGATGATGAAGGACTCGCCGCGCAGTTCGCGCATCCTGTCCGGAGCCTCGCACTCAATGCTCAGGCAGCGGTTTCCCTGCACTCTGGCCCGCACGGCCCGGACATTCTCGGCCATGACCACGCCCGCCTCGGCCAGAGCGTCCGTCAGCACCCGGCGAATCCGCAGGCCGCCCACTCCCGGCGGTGTGGAAGCCATTTCCATGATACGGCAGCCAAGACCCTCCGAAAGCCGGTTCCAGATTTCCCGCGTGCGGACAATGCCGAGCACAGGCGGCAGCAGAAAGGCCGTGCCGCTGGAAGCGTGAGGCTCAAGCCCCCTGCGCAGCCACTCTTCGCCCTGCTCCGTGTCCACGAACCGGGCCAGATCGAGGGGCGTGATGTTGCGGTGCGTCGCGCCGAAAGGAGACGGCAGTTCCAGAGAAACAATCGGCTTTCCTTGCAGGTTCTTCTGCCTGCCGAGCATCCGCACGACCATGCCCGCGTGACAGTCCTTCAGGGAGCGGACGCCCACCGCCGCGATTTTTTCCGCCTGCGCAAGGAGCCTTCTGTCCTGAGAGGCCAGGCACAGCCAGGTGGGTCTGAAGGTGCCGAGAATGGTCGGAATCCACACGTTTTCCCCGCCCTCGTTGCTCATGGGCAGGTCATGCCTGCGGCAGACATCTTCAAAAAAATCCAGGGCGTCGCGCACGGCCTGCGCACCGATGATCCGGTAGGGATGCCCCTCGGGCAGCAGCCCGATGCTGTCCAGAGGGTTGCCCCGCACGATCCGGCCGTTCACATAGCCCAGAAGGTCCACGCAGCCGCCGCCGATGGCCAGAGCCCCGGCTCCGCGGGCGGCCAGAGTCACGCTTCTGCCGCGCGCGGCCGCCGCCAGGGCCGCGGTCAGACCGGCCATGCCGCTGCCCACAACGACCACATCAGAGGCTCTCATCATCGGCTCCGTCAAGGTTCAGGGTGGCCGCGTAGATGGCCCGGCCCAGTTCGATTTCCTGCATCTGATTGCCCCACATGACCGGGCGCAGGCCCCGCCAGCGCTCCTGCAGGAAAGAGCACAGATTCTCGCGCGGCTGGGTGGCGAAAGAAACATCCGCCGCCGTCAGCGCGCCGATGGCCCGAAGTGAACAGAACGCGCCCTGGCAGGTGCCCATGCCCATGCGGGTGCGGAAGCGGATGTCGTGCAGAAAATGGGAAGCTTCGTCGCGGGCCACCAGTTCGATCTCGGCCCGGCTGACCATTTCGCATTCGCACAGAAGCTCGCCGCCCGAGTCTGTCTCCAGACACCGCACCAGCGAGGGGAACTCCTCGCCCATGCGCTCGGCGACCATCCGCACCCGGTGCTCCGGAAAAAAACGGCCCGCCCGGCGCATCAGCCCGGCGTCCGGAGTCGGAGCCAGCGGCTCCTCGGCCGTGCGGCAGGGAGCGGCCACGCCAAGCCTGGCGCAGACCAGATCGGTCATCTTCTCGGCCATGAGGCGGTAGGTGGTCAGCTTGCCGCCGAAAATGCTGGCCATGCCCGAGAGCCCTTCGGACTCGTGGTCCACGATGACGAAATTGCGGCTGGCTCCGCGTCCGGCCTCGGCGTTGGGCGGCGTGTACAGGGGCCGGTTTCCGGCGAAGGCCCGCAATATCCGGTAGCTCCGGATGGCCGGAAAGAGCGGTTCGCCGAGAGCCAGCAGACGCAGGGCCTCGGCGGAGGTGGGTGCGGTGTCGCCGGGGCTCTGCGCCCGGACCGAAGTGGTCCCGAAAATGGTCACGGAGCCGTGCGGCACGAAAATGTCGCCGTCGGAGCTTTTGTGCAGACGATTGACGATGCGCCCGGCAAAACGGTGGTTGAAGATGACCAGGGTGCCCCGGTCGGGGGTGACATCCACCGACAGCCCCGCAAGACGCGCTATCTCCCCGGCCCAGGGCCCGGCGGCGTTGACCACGTACTGGCAGGCGATGAAGAATTCCTCGCCCGTCAGGTTGTTGCGGACCCGGACACCCGTGATCCGGCCGCTGCCGGTCTCGATGCCGGTCACCGTGTGGTAGGTGAAAAGCTCCCCGCCGTATCTGCGGGCCGACACGCTGTTGTGCCAGACCAGACGGAAGCCATCCACACTGGAATCCGGCACCCGGTACACTTCCCGGATGCGCGGAGACAGGCCGGGCTCAAGGCGCAGGGCCTCGTCAACGGAAACGGGCTCGGTCAGGACGCCCGCCTTCTCGCATCCGTCGAGCCATGTCCGCACATAGGCCGGGTCATCCTGGTCCGTGAGCACGAAGAGGCCCTCGGTGCCCTCCACACAGTGCCAGCCGATGCGGCGCAGGATGGCGTTTTCCTCCACGCATTCGCGGGCGGCCGCTGCATCGCTGACGGCATACCGCCCGCCGCTGTGCAGAAGACCATGAAAACGGGAGCTGGTGCCGTGGGCCAGCCCGCCCTGTTCGAGGAGCACGGCCCGCGCCCCGCGCATGGACAGATCGCGAAGAATGCCGACTCCGGTGGCTCCGCCGCCGATGACGACGACAGTGACAGACATGTTGCGCATACGGTTTCCGGTTCAGGAGAGGAGCCGCCTTTTCCGGCGGGTTCCGCGCCTTCCTGATGATTGAAGTCCGGTGTTCGTGTCCCGCTGAAGTCCTTCGCGAAGCAGGAACAGATGGAAAAATTCCGCGGCCGGGAACATCCGTCCCAGACATAACTACGCGGAGGAAAAGAGACAACAGCGGAAAAGACGGACTCCGGGCGCGGGGCACAGTCAGGTTGGCCCTTGAAACCCATATGGAATTTTGTAAACGATGCCGGAACAGGATGAAGAGTGCGGCGGTTTCTTTCAACCACTACTGATTCGAAGGAGTTTGACCATGAAACGGATTGGCTTTTTCATTCTCGCCCTGGCCCTTTTCGGCGCCGGATTCGCGGCCACGGCCGCAGCCGCGGACAAAGTGGTGATCAAGATGGCGGGCATGAAGCCCGAAGGCGAGCCTGAAACCCTGGGCATGCACAAATTCGGCGAAATTCTGGCCCAGCTCTCCGGCGGCAAATACGAGGTGCAGGTCTTCCCCAACAGTCAGCTCGGCAAGGAAGACGCCTACATCGCCAGCACGCGCAAAGGCACCATCCAGATGTGCGCCACAGGCACCCAGACCTCGGCCCTGCACCCGGCCATGGCCATGCTGGAAACGCCCATGCTCTTCGACAATCTGGACCATGCCCGCCGGGCCATGGAAGGCAAGACCTTCGAGCTGATCAACGACGGCTTCTCCGAAAAGTCCGGCCTGCGCACCCTGAACGCCTTTCCTCTGGGCTTCCGCCACTTCTACTCCAAGAAGCCCCTGAAGGACATGGCCGACCTGAAGGGCCTGCGCATGCGCGTGCCCAACATCCCGCTCTACATCAACTTCGCCAAGGAATGCGGCATCAGCGGCCAGCCCATGCCCTTCGCCGAGGTGCCCAGCGCTCTGGATCAGGGCGTCATCGACGGCGGCGACAGCCCCTTTGCGGACATCGTGGCCCTCAAGATGTATGAAATCACCCCGCAGATCACCATGAGCGGGCACATTCTGGTCATCCACTCCCTTTATATCAACGAGAAGTTCTACCAGGGCCTGCCCGATCAGGACAAGGAGTGGGTCAACCAGGCCGCCAGGGAATCGGCCGATTACGTGTGGAAGCTCATGGCCAAGATCGAGGAAGACGCCCAGAAGCAGATCACGGACGGCGGCGGCACGGTTTCCAAGCCCTCTCCCGAATTCCGCGAGGCCATGAAGGATGCCGGCAAGAGAAGCTGGAAGCTCTTCTACGACACGGTGCCCAACGCCAAGGAAATCCTGGAAAGCGCCGAATCGTACAAGTAACGGAAATCAAACATATGCCGGATGGGGGGCCGAAGGCTCCCCATTCTTTTGTCCTTTCTTCCGCGAACGCATTACGGGGTATTTATGGCTCACGATGTATCTCCAGCTGAAACGCGCACCGCGCCTGTCCCGAAGTCGTCTCCCTTTGAATTCGCCTTCGAGATTTTCTGCGCGGCCATCTTTCTGGGCATGATCGGCCTTGTCTTCTACAACGCCTTTCTGCGCTACGCCTTCGGTTCGAGCTTCGCGCCGAGCGAGGAATGGGCGCGTTTTCTGTTCATCTACATCACCTTTTTCGGCTCCATCGAAGCCTTCTACCGCAAGAAACACATCGCGGTGGACATGTTCGTGAGCCTCATCTCGGGCGCGACGCGCAAGACCGTGGACATCGTCGCCTCGCTTCTGGGTCTTGGCGCTCTGGCTCTCCTGCTCTGGGGCGGCGTCGTGCTGGTGCAGCAGACCGTCGACACCAATTCCGTGGCCACCGGCGTGAACATGGCCTTCATCAACGGCACGCTGCCCATCATGGCCCTGGCGGCCATCGTCATCCGGGGCAGGGACTTCATCCGCCTGCTGCGGACGCCCGCCTCCGAATTCGTCAAACCGGACAAGGACGAGTTCGTCATGCCGGACAAGGGGTAACGCATGGAACAGCTCTACTATTTCTTCGGCAGCCTGTTTCTGTTTCTGGCCCTCGGCGTGCCCATCTCTCTGGTGCTCATCCTCTGCGCCATGGTCATGATGTACACCTCCGGCATGTGGGACGCCATGACTATCCCCAATATCATGCTGGACGGGGCCAACAATTTTCCGCTCATGGCCATTCCCTTCTTCGTCTTCGCCGGCGAGATCATGGCTGCGGGCGGCCTGTCCAAACGCGTCGTGCAGCTGTCCCAGCTTCTGGTCGGACGGGTCAAGGGCGGACTCGGATACGCGGCCATCGTGGCCAGCATCCTGTTCGCCGGGCTCATGGGCAGTTCCGTGGGCGAAGCCGCGGCCCTGGGCGGCCTGCTGCTGCCCATGATGCAGCAGGTGGGCTACAACAAGGGACGCGCGGGCGGCATCATCGCCTCGGGCGCCATTCTGGGCCCCATCATCCCGCCCAGCACCAACTTCATCATTCTGGGCTCCACCATCGGCGGCCTGTCCATCACCAAGCTGTTCATGATCGGCCTTTTTCCCGGCATCTTTCTGGGCCTTGGCCTCATGGCCGTATGGTGGTTCATTGTCCGCAAGGACGGTTATACCGAAACCATCACCTTCAGCCGGGCCGAAACCATAGCCATCCTGAAGGATGCAAGCCCCGCCTTCATGCTGCCGGTCCTGCTGCTGGGCGGCATCCGCTTCGGCGTGTTCACGCCCACCGAAGGCGGCGCCTTCTGCGCGGTGTTCGCCATCGCCGTGTGCATGTTCTACTACCGCGAACTGTCCTTCCGCGACCTGCTGCGGGTCAGTGCGGCCGCGGCGCGCACCACCGCCGTGGTCATGCTCATCGTGGCCACGGCCTCGGCTGTGGGGTATTTCATCACCCTGGCCCAGATCCCCAAGCACATGACCACGCTGTTCGGCCCGTTCATCGAAAGCCCCTTCATGCTGCTGACCATCATCATGTGCTTCCTGCTGGTGGCGGGCATGGTCATGGACCTGACCCCGAACATCCTGATCTTCGCGCCGGTCTTCTATCCGCTCATTCTGGAAGCGGGCATCGACCCGTACCACTTCGGCCTGCTCTTCGTGCTGAACCTGGGCATCGGCGTCATCACCCCGCCCGTGGGCACGGTGCTGTACGTGGTCTGCGGCATCGGCAACATCAAGCTGGGTGAACTGGTGATAAAAATGCTGCCGTTCATCCTGATAGAAATCCTGATCCTGTTCCTGCTGGTGTACATGCCCGAGGTGTCCCTCACACCGCTGCGCTGGCTCATGTGACCGGACCCGGTCCCTGAACGCAAGGGGCCTTGCACGGCGCAGGGCCCCTTCTCTTTTGGCACACGGAGTCCTGCGTCATACCCGTCAGGGACACCGCCCCTCTTTCACCATGCATCAGGAGCAGGCTGAAATGCCCCACAGAAAAAAATGTTTTGTTCTCGATCTGGACGGCACGGTCTATCTGGGGAACATCCCCATCGAGGGGACCGTGCGGTTCATCAGGAAGCGCTGGAACGAGGCGGATTTCTATTTTCTGAGCAACAACACGTCCAAAAGCCCGCGCACCTACGTGGCCAGACTGCAAGGCATGGGCATTCCGGCCGGGCCGGAGCATATCCTCACACCCACCACGCCCCTGGTGGAATATCTGCGCGGAAGAAAAATCACGCGGGCCTATCTGGTGGGAAACGCGGACTACACCGCCGCCCTGTCCCAGGCCATGCCGGAGCTGTTGCTGACCCATGAAAACGCTCAGGCCGTCATTCTGGCCTACGACACGGAACTGACCTACGAAAAGCTGTGCGTATCCGCCCGGCTGCTGCAAGACGGAAACGTGGCTTTCGTGGCCACCCACCCGGACCTGGTCTGCCCCGATCCCAAAGGTCCCCTGCCCGACGTGGGCAGCTTTCTGGCCCTGTACGAAAAGGCCACGGGCCGCACTCCGGAACATGTCTTCGGCAAACCCAACCCCCGCGTGCTGGGGCCGCTGCTGGGCAGATACGCCCGCGAAGAGATGGTCATGGTCGGCGACCGCCTGAGCACGGACAAGAAGCTGGCCGAAAATGCAGGGCTGGACTTCGTTCTGGTCCTGAGCGGCGAGGCCACGCGGGAAGATCTGCTCCGCGAGGAGCGCCAGCCGTGGCGGGTGGTGGAGCATCTGGGAGAGCTGTGAGCAAATGCCGCCCGAAAACAAAACGGCCGCGACTTTGAAACATCGCGGCCGTTTCGTTTTCGGCGGAACGCGGCCCTGCCCGCCTACCGGCCGTTCAGTGAGACCAGCGGCTCGCCGTAGTAGGCCTTGCGGTACAGTTCCTTCAGTTCGGCGATGAGCGGATAGCGCGGATTGGCCACGGTGCACTGGTCGTCAAAGGCCTGCTCGGCCATGTCGTCCAGCCGGGACAGGAAGGCCTGCTCCGGCACTCCCGCCTCGCGCAGGGAGGCCGGAATGTCCGTATCGGCCTTGAGAGACTCGATGGCCCGCACCAGCCGTGCCGTTTTCCGGGCCCGGATCTCGCTGTCGTCGCCTTCGAGATCGTCGGCCAGGTGCAGCATGTCCGCAATGCGGGCGTAACGGCCCTTGACCAGCGGGTACTTGTACTGCGGCAGCATGCCCTGCTTGGTGGGCGCGTCCGTGGCATTGTACTCGATGACGTAGGACAGCATCAGGGCGTTGGAGAGGCCGTGGGAAAGGTGGAAGGTCGATCCCAGGGTATGGGCCAGGGAGTGGCAGATGCCCAGAAATGCGTTGGCAAAGGCCATGCCCGCGATGGTCGCGGCGTAGTGCATTTTCTCCCGCGCCAGAATCTGCCCCTTGCCGCCGGAATAGGAGATACGCAGATACTTGAAAACCAGCCGGATGGCTTCCATGGCCTGTCCGTCGGCGAAATTGTTGGCCAGGATGGAGGTGTACGCCTCGATGGCGTGGGTCAGCACGTCGAGTCCCGCGTGGGCGACCAGCCGGGACGGCATGTTCATGACAAAGGCCGGGTCCACGATGGCCATGTCCGGGGTCAGAGCGTAGTCCGCCACCGGATATTTCACTCCGGTACGGTCGTCGGTGATGACGGCGAAGGGCGTGACCTCCGAACCCGTCCCCGACGTGGTCGGAATGGCCACCATCACGGCCTTCTTACCCAGCTCGGGAAAAGACACCACCCGTTTTCTGATGTCCATGAACCGCAGGGCCACGTCCTCGAAGCGGATGTCCGGCACCTCGTACATGAGCCAGATGATCTTGGCCGCGTCCATGGGGGAGCCGCCGCCCAGAGCGATGAACATATCCGGCTTGAAGTCGTTGACCATCTCGAGGGCCCGGCGGGCCGTGGACAGATCGGGGTCGGGCAGCACTTCGGCAAAAATCCGGAACTGCACGCCCATGCCGTCCAGCACGTTCAGCACGCTCTGCACGTGCCCCAGCTTTTCCATGGTGCTGTCCGTGATGATGACGGCCCGGCGGCGGCCCAAAAACTCCTCCAGCGCCGGCTGCAGGCAGCCCTGTTTGAAATAGATTTTGGGCGGAACCCGGAACCAAAGCATGTTTTCCCTTCTGGCGGCGATGGTTTTGGTGTTCATGAGATGCTTCACCCCGATGTTCTCACTCACGGAATTGCCGCCCCAGCTGCCGCAGCCCAGAGTCAGGGACGGCGGCACGCGGAAATTGTATACGTCGCCGATGGCGCCCTGGGACGCGGGCATGTTGATGAGCGTGCGGCCCGTGGGCATGCTGTCCTGAAAAAAGGCGACATGGCCGCTGTCCGTCTCGTCGGTGTACAGCACCGAGGTGTGTCCGGCCCCGCCCAGAAAGACCAGCTCCCGGCCCATGCGCACGGCCTCGGCGAAATCCCTGGCCCGGTAGAAGCCCAGAACGGGCGAGAGCTTCTCGTGGGCGAACGGGTCGCTGGCGTCGATCTGCCCCCGCTCGGCGATGAGCACCTTGGTCTCTTCCGGCACGGTCAGGCCGGCCATGGCGGCGATGGCCGGGGCGGACTGGCCCACCACCGCGCTGTTCAGGTTGCCGTTTATGAAAAGCGTGGCGGCCAGCGCCTCGGTCTCCGCTTCGGAAGTAAAATACGCGCCGCGCAGGATGAATTCCCGGCGGACGGCGTCGGCCACGGACTCCTCCACCACCACGGTCTGCTCCGAGGCGCAGATCATGCCGTTGTCGAAGGTTTTGCTGAGCAGAATGGAATTGACCGCCATTTTGATGTCGGCCGTGGCATCGATCAGAACGGGCGTGTTGCCCGCTCCCACGCCGATGGCCGGAGTCCCGGAACTGTAGGCCGCGTGGACCATGTCCGGCCCTCCGGTGGCCAGAATCAGGCTGATCAGTCTGTGACTCATGAGCGCCTGGGTCAGTTCCTTGGACGGTTCCTCGATGCAGGCCACGATATGCTCCGGCGCTCCGGCGCGGAAAGCCGCCTGGCGGATGATCTCCGCCGCCGCGAAAGTGCTGCGCCGGGCTCTGGGATGCGGGGAAAAGACGATGCCGTTTCGCGTCTTCAGGCATAAGAGGGCCTTGAAGATGGCTGTGGACGTGGGGTTCGTCGTGGGCACGATGCCGGCCACGATGCCCAGGGGCTCGGCCACCTCCCGGTAGCCGTTCACGGGGTCGTCCTCCAGCACGCCGCAGGTTTTGCTGTGGCGGTACTTGTTGTACACGTATTCCGAGGCGAAGTGGTTCTTGATGACCTTGTCCTCGACAATGCCCATGCCGGTCTCTTCCACGGCGATTTTGGCCAGGGCGATGCGTTCCGCCGTGGCGGCCGTGGCCGCGGCGTGAAACACCGCGTCCACCTGCTCCTGAGAAAAGGTGGCGTAGATTCGCTGGGCTTCGTGGACTTTTCGCAGCAGTTCTTCCAGATATTTTTTCCGATCTTCCATGCGTCCTCCTCGCCGGGATCCTGCTTCGGGATTTATAATCAAATGATTTTCACAGGTTGCAGATATACCATACACGGAAAAATAAGACGGAACTTAGCCGGATTCGGCTGGCTTGTGAACCCCTCCCCTGCCGGACCGCATACCGTGGCAGCACTGCGCCCGGCAGAACACGGTTCGGAAACCGGCGGATATGGAGTGAAAAATGCCGGTGTATGCCGAAAAGGCGCCGGCATGACAATTTCCCGTGATATTTTTTCACAAGACATATTGACAAATCCACTCACATTTAAAAAAATAAAACATGTCTAATTCTCATCGCACCGAGAAAGATAAAATCCCCGCACAGCCTCAATTCACAGATGGAGACACTGCATGATCAGCGGAAAAAGATCCCCCAGGCGCCTGAGAACACTGTCATTCCTCTGCCTGATATGTCTTCTCTCGCTTCCCTACCTCATCTCCGCCGGAGAGGTGAAGTACAGGTACGATTCCCAGGACCGCCTTGTCTCCGCGACATTTGCCAACAGCACTGTCACGTATTCCTATGACAAGACGGGAAATATTGTATCCGTAAAATCGGGACCGACGAACTCGTCCAAATGAAAATATCCATGTCTGGTCAGTGCCCGAAAGGTGGTCTTTTATGAACGTGAGAGCTTCCGTCTTTTCCCTCCTTGTCCTGCTCCTTCTGTGCCCCCGGAACGCACCGGCCTTTCCGGAAGGGCTGTACTGGGTGGTGGAGCAGTTTCCCGACGCATTTTTCCCGTATAACGCCAGCGAACCCCGTGCAGGAGCAGAGCGGGCCATAGACGCCGCCTGCCGGATAAATCCTGGGCAGGGCGTATATACCGGCGGGCTTGTCTTCCAGATCCAGTTTCCGGCGCACAAGGCCGCTCTCTGCCAGGTTCGGCGGCCGCCCATCCCCGGCACCATCTTCGGCAACTACTATCACGCGGTACTTTATTGTAACGGCGTGAAACGCGACGAGATGAACGACGATCCCTGCCCACCGCCGACACCGCCCGCGCCAGCGATCGATCCCGTGCTGAACCTCGGCGCGCCGCCGGTCTGCCCGTTGCCCTGACTGTCCATCATGATGCGCGATAAATAATGAACCTGCGGAGAATCTTATGAAGCGCCACGTATTGCATATATCCATTCTTCTCCTCTCTGTAATTTTCCTTCCCTTCTCCGCCGGTGCGTCATCATATCCATACATATCCGGTCACGGCGTGAACTTCGCCACGGGCAACAAGTACGTACAGGAAACAGATGTCCGTCTTGACGGACCGCTGGTCCTGTCCTTCACCCGGACATATAACAGCCAGTCCACGGAGGACAGCGTACTCGGATACGGTTGGTCCTCGCCCTTTCTGTCGGAGCGGCTGGTGGACAACAATTCGAGCATCACCCTGATTCAGGGCGACGGCCGCCATGTCCGCTTCCAGCCAGACGGCAACGGCACGTTCGTCAGCCAGATCGGGCCGCGCCAGAGCATCATGAAGACCGGCGCGGGCTACCAGCTGCTGCGGGTCAACCGCGACATCCACGCCTACGACAGCCAGGGCCTGCTGACCGGCATCGCCTTTGCCAACGGAGCCACCGTCACCTGCGCCTACAGCGGCACGCGCTCCGTGACCGAACGCGACGCCCGCGGCAACACCGTTGTCAGGACCCTGCAGAACCCGCCTCTCGTGTCCGTGACGGACTCCCTCGGCCGGGCCATCCACTTCACCTATTCCGGCGGACGTCTGGCAAGCATCGTCACACCCGCGGGAACCTTTTCCTACACTTATGACCGGCAGGGCCATCTGACCAGCGTGCAGCGGCCCGACGGCAAGAGCCGGCGATACGAATACTCCGGACAACGGCTGACCGGCGTCATCGACGCGACGGGCCTGCGCGTGCAGACCCTGAGCTACGACGCGGACGGACGAGTGACGGCCTCCGCTCTGGCCGGAGACACGGACCGGATCACCATCGCCTACCCCTCGGCCCTGACCCGCACGATCACCGACGCCATGAACGTGACCTCCACCTACCAGCTCGACGCCACCGGCGGCGTGGCGCGGGTCAGGTCTTTCACCGGCCCGGCCTGCAACGCCTGCGGCGGAAGCACGGGCGCGAGCTACGAGTACACGGCCGCGCAGCAGATCAGCCGGGTCACGGACGCGGAAGGCACGGTCACGGCGTACACCTACGACGCGGCCGGCAACATGCTGACCGAAACCGAGGCCGCCGGAACCGTCCTGGCCCGCACCACGACCACCGCCTACACCGCGCACAACCAGCCGGCGAGCATCAGCCGTCCGTCAGCGGTGCAGAGCGGGGGCAGCGTGACCACGGCCATGACCTACGACGCCGACGGCAACCCCCTGACCCTGACCCGGACCGGCATCAGAAACGGGGTGGCGTCCAGCGCCACCATCACCATGACCTACACGACCCTGGGGCGGATCGCGTCCATCGACGGCCCGCGCACGGACGTGAACGACGTGACCAGCTTCGCCTACTACCCCGACGCGGCGGCGCAGGGGCACAATCGCGGCCAGCTGCGCACCGTGACCGACGCTCTGGGCCAGGTCACCACCTACGGCGACTACACGCCCCTGGGCAGACCGCGCACCATCACCCGCCCGGACGGCCTGGTGAGCACTTTGACGTACGATCTGCAGGGCAATGTGCTGACCACCACGGCGGGCAACATCACCACCAGCTTCACCTACGACGACGCCGGCCGGCTGACGGGCATGATCCAGCCCGGCAACCGGACCACGCGCTACAATTATACCAACGGATTCCTGATATCCGTGACCGATCCGAAGGGGCATAAAATTTCCTGGGCGCATGACGCCAAGGGGCGGGTCCGCCGGCAGGACATCCACACCTCCGCCGGAACGCAAACCTTCACCCTGAGCCAGAGCTACGACGAGACCGGCAATCCCGACGCGCTGCTCTATCCGGACAACGCCACGGAACGCCGCTATTACGACAAAAACGGCAATCTGGTCCGCGTCACGGAGCCCGAGGGCGTGGACACGAAGTACACCTACGACGCCCTGAACCGGCTGCTGGCCGTGACCCGTGCGGGCGTGGCCTCGGCCCGGCACAGGTACGATCTCTGGGACAATCTGGTGGCCGTGACCGACGCCCGCAACCACGTCACCAGCTACGCCTATGACGACTTCGGCAACGTGGTGCGCGAGACCGCCCCGGATACGGGCAATAGTATCTTTGCGTATGATCTGGCGGACAACCTGACCCGCCGGACCGACGCCAGGGGTCAGGCCGTGACCTATGCCTACGACGCCCTGAACCGGCCCGCGCGCATGAACTGGCCCGGCGGCTCGAACGTGTTCAGCTACGACCGCGGCGGCCGCCTCGCCCGCATCCAGAGCGGCGCGGACCGCTGGAATTTTGCCTGCAACGCCCTGGGGCAGCTGATCTCGGAAACCAGAACCATGAATGGGGTCGTGTCGCGGGTGCGCTACGGCTACAGCTCTTCCACGGGCAACCCGAACGCTCTGATTTACCCCAGCGGCCGCATCCTGCGCATGCTTTACAACAGCTCGAACCAGATCGTGGGTCTGACGCTGGATCATCAGCCGCTGATCAGCAACATCACCTACCTGCCCTTCGGGCCGGTCAAAAGCTTCAGGGCCGGCAACATGGCCTTCAACCGGGCTTACGACCAACGCTACCAGGTCACCCGCATGAACGGCGGGTCCTCGAACCGGCGCTACACCCGGGACAAAAACGGCCGGGTCACGGGCATCACAAACGTGCGCACGCCAAGCCTTGCCGGGCTGAACGCCACGCTGGACTACGCGACGGAGAACAACCGGCTGCAAAGCGTGATCGGGGCGAATGCTGGTACGTACATCTACGACGCCAACGGCAACACCCTTTCCGACGGCAGACACGCCTTCACCTACGACGCCCTGAACCGCCTGACCGCTGTGTCCGCCAATAACACCGTACTGGCCACTTACACCTACGACGCCCGGAACCGCCGGACCAGCAAGACCGCCGGCGGGCGGACCATTCATTACCATTACGATCAGGACAGCCGGCTCATCGGGGAAAGTCTTGCCAACGGCACCGTGCTGCGGGAATATGTGTACCTGCGCGGTGAGCCCGTGGCGCTGCTGGAATACGAGACCCGGCCCGGCTGGTATTTTTACGTCACCGACCACCTGGGCACGCCGCAGCAGCTGGTGGATTCCAGAGGGGCCGTGGTCTGGCAGGCCGCCTGCCTGCCTTACGGCGAGACCAAAGTGCTCAAGGCCACAGTGCAGAACAACCTGCGCTTCCCCGGCCAGTACTTCGACGCCGAGACAGGCCTGCACTACAACTGGAACAGGTATTACAACCCGAAAACAGGGAGATACATTACCGCTGATCCCATCGGCCTGGATGGTGGGATGAATGTGTATGCGTATGCCGGCGGAAATCCGATGAATGCAGTGGATCCATGGGGATTAGCAACTGAAAATTGGAGTAATTGTTTTGCTAATTGTGTAGAAAAAGAGCGTTTAGACTGGGATATAGTTCTCAGCACACTCGGAGGAGCTCTCGGATTCAGCACAATGCCAAAAACACCAGCAGAATTAAAAAAACATTTTGGAGATAGAGCCAGCCAAAATAAATGGACAGGTCAACCAAGTCGATGGGCTGGAAGAATTGGCAGAATTGCTCGGAACCTTGAGGAAAGTAATTCTGTAAGAAGTATCATGTTTACAGCAAGAAGAAACATTCGTGATTTTGGTAGATCAGCTATTGGAAGAACTTTAGGTAGATCTGCACTGGTAGGGCTTATTTTTGAAGGCTATTATGACTGGGGAGTAATCATTCGTTGCGCCTATGTTTGCGAACAGAATGAGTGCATATATTGAGTTTATTCTAGCTCATAATCAAATTCCAATTTTATTATGTATTAGATAAATTACCCAAAACAGTATTATATGAACAAAAAATTTACTCCCATTAAATTCAAAAACTAATCATATTGATCATATGATCAAGCATAAATTATGAATACTAAATGGATCAAAGAAGAACTCAATGCATACACAAATAAATCTGTAAATGATGATGACATCTTGATTGCTTATGAACGAATAGCACATATATTTGGACTTAATTCTCCTTCCCATATTAAATTAAATAACCATTTTGGCATAGATTTGATTTCAAAAAAATATAGATTATTTTCTGATACAGATACTAGTCTTGATGAAATTTATGACGATATTGAAGATATGATGATTTTGCTTAATATTTCAGAGTTGAATAAAAAAATATATACAGTTGAAGATTATACAGTACTGCTTTCAAATTGTCGATCAACTCTTGAAAAAAAAGATGATATTCATTCCTATGAATTGCTCGTCAATGGATGGAAAAAACAACTCCTTCGCGCAAAAAAAAATAATAATTTTTTCAAACGTTGGTTTAGTTTCTTGCCTGAATCTTTGCTTAAACGGATCATTAATATGTGATAAGAACAAAACAACTTGCCCTTGTTCCTTTTTAAGATTGCCCAAAGTTGTCTTTAACATCTCGATTGATCCCGGCCCGGCTGGTATTTTTACGTCACCGACCACCTGGGCACGCCGCAGCAGCTGGTGGACGCGCAAGGAACCGTGGTCTGGCAGGCGGCGTATCTGCCTTACGGCGAAGCCAAAGTGCTCAAGGCCACAGTACAGAACAACCTGCGTTTCCCCGGCCAGTCTTCGACGCCGAAACCGGCCTGCACTACAACTGGAACAGGTATTACAACCCTAAGACAGGGAGGTATATCACTGCTGACCCCATCGGCCTGGCTGGAGGGATGAATGTGTATGCGTATGCTGGTGGGAATCCGGTGAATGCAGTGGATGTGGAAGGGTTGTATCGTAGCCCTGAAATGCTGAGAATACTTGTCCCTGGACAAATTCTCTATGATGAAGGCATGACTGCTTTTGAGGATGGGCAATATGCTTTGGGCACACTTTATATGGGTGGAATGATTGGAGAGCAAATATTATCTGTATTAACATTGGGAGAATATTCTGTTTTAAAAAATACTGGGCAATGCCTAATACCAAGGATTTCTCAATCTAGTAATTATACATGGAAATTTTGGGCTGGTAAATCACCTATAAAGTGGTCAAATCAGATGCAAAATCGTGGATGGACGCACGAACAGATTTCAGAAGCTATTAAATATGGGAAACGATATAGAGCCACAAATCTCATAAATAAGCATCATAGCGCAACACGATACATTCATCCAAAAACAGGAAGGTCAGTTGTTATAGATGACATAACTAGAGAAGTTATACATATTGTCGGAGACGGATATAAATATTGATGAAATTAAATTCAAAACGAAATATTACAATATTTTGTATGATATATACTATATATATTCATCTTATGAATGAAGGAGTAGATGTGTTAAGATCAGCACAAGGCGAACACATGGGCGGTATGGTATATCGAATTTTGCCAAATCAAAAATATGATCAAGAAGATGAACAATGGCAATTTTCTCCCGGGACATTGGTGCATTGTATATATAAATTTGACAATGGGAATAGAATCATTGTAGCTAATAGAGAAGTAGATAAGTAAGATTCATGCCTACTGAATAACTTAAAAAATAAGCTATAGATATCTTCATTCTTTCAAATATAAAGTAGAGAGTGTATTTTGTCAGCCCTCCTGAACCGCAGGGGGCAGACTATGACCTATGCCTACGACGCCCTGAACCGGCCCGCGCGCATGAACTGGCCCGGCGGGTCGGCGTCGTTCAGCTATGACCAGGGCGGCAGGCTCTCCCGTATCAAGGATGGCACAGGCCAGTGGAGCTTCGTGTACAACGCCCTGGGCCAGCTGACCTCGGAAACCAGAACCATGAATGGGGTCGTGTCGAAGGTGCGCTACGGCTACAGCCCGTCAGCGGGCAACATGAACGCCCTGGTCTATCCCAGCGGACACATCCTGCGCCTCGGCTATGACCCGGCGGACCAGATCATATCCATGACTCTGGACAACAAGCCGCTGATCAGCAGCATCACCTACCTGCCCTTCGGGCCGGTCAGGAGCTTCAGGGCCGGCAACATGGTCTTCAACCGGGACTTTGACCGGCGCTATCAGGTCACCCGCATGAACGGCGGGGCCTCGGACCGGCGCTACACCCGGGACAAGAACGGCCGGGTCACGGGCATCACAAACGTGCGCACGCCAAGCCTTGCCGGGCTGAACGCGGCTCTGGGCTATGCGGGGAAAAGCAACCGGCTGGAGAAGATCAGCGGCGCGGGAGCGGGCAGATACGCCTACGACGCCAACGGCAACACCCTTTCCGACGGCAGACACGCCTTCACGTATGACGCCCTGAACCGTCTGGTCTCCGTGTCTGTGCAGAACACGGTGAAGGCCCGGTACACCTACGACGCCTGGAACCGCCGGACCAGCAAGACCGCCGGCGGGCGGACCATTCATTACCATTACGATCAGGACAGCCGGCTCATCGGAGAAAGTCTTGCCAACGGCACCGTGCTGCGGGAATATGTGTACCTGCGCGGTGAACCCGTGGCGCTGCTGGAATACGAGACCCGGCCCGGCTGGTATTTTTACGTCACCGACCACCTGGGCACACCGCAGCAGCTGGTGGATTCCAGAGGAGCCGTGGTCTGGCAGGCCGCCTATCTGCCCTACGGAGAGGCCAAGGTGCTCAAGGCCACAGTGCAGAACAACCTGCGCTTCCCCGGCCAGTACTTCGACGCCGAAACCGGCCTGCACTACAACTGGAACAGGTATTACAACCCGAAGACAGGGAGATATATCACTGCTGATCCCATCGGCCTGGTCGGCGGGATGAATGTGTATGCATATACCGGCGGAAATCCGGTGAATTGGATAGATGTTTATGGCTTATTCACTTTAGCCGATGCTGAGAACAGTTTAAAAAAGCGGAATATCATCCCAGGGGATAAAGGTATTCTGTGGGACTCCTACACTGATACCCAGATTTTTGATGAATGGTTAAAAATGGAAAAAAGTTTAGGTGCTTGGTGGGAAGCAACTCCGAAGTGCCCTGAGAAAATCTGTGTTGGAGAAGATGGCAAGGCTACAAATCCAGATAGTGGAACCTGGTCTAATCCTAATGTTGGCTTCATCTCTGGCCTTGTGCTCAATTATTTTCACAACGGGGCTTCTTATGAATTAAGAAGTTTAGCAGGCAAATCAGGGAGTCCACATGGAAACCAATGTACTTATGATAAGAACGGAAATTTAATCAAAAATATGCCTGCTGCAGGAAGTGCCGATCTTTATGGTCCAAACAATGACTTTCGCAAACACCAAGACCATGATGTGGCAACTTACAAATTAGCTGATAAGCTTAAGCGAGTTGAAGATTATTACTCTGTTAGGCCCATTTGGTGATTTGAAATATGCTCTACAAGAAGAAAATTGTTGTCAAAATTTTTTTATCTTTCCTTTTATTTTTATTTGTAGCAGGAGGTGTTTGGGTATCATGGATGTGTGCCTTCAGAGAATGGGGAATGTCCAAGCCTAATGCATTATACTTATCAAAATGTATTCTTACAATTTACTCATTATGTGTTCTTATTTTTTCGCTTTGGAGTGGCGAGTATCCTGTGGCATATTGGTTTTTATCTATTTTTATAGGAATGATTGCAATATTTTGTTTTTATCTATATTTAATTGCTGAATTGAGTATCGCTTGAAAGGACAAAGTGGAGAAAAATAATTTGACTATTCTCACGTTCTAGCGTGAGTTGCACAAACGACTTGAACGAGCGCTGCGAAGGCGGTAAATATTCCCTGTCTCCTTGTTTAAAGAGGCCACTTTTTCCCTCCTGCGATTCTCTTTTTTTCAGATGAATACTTGTATCAATTCGATAACACTCCGCGCATCAGTCTCGGGTTATATTGTACTAACAACACCATGGTTGCTAATAGCCATTCTAAATATTATTATTTTTTTTCGCAGTACTGAAGAAAAACTAGCTTCAGAGGCAATAATTGTTTTTTCTATTACCCTGGGAATTGCATTTTTGTGGTGTATTTGGCTACCAGGATTCAAGATTACTGTAAATCATGAGTTTATTACATACAGAGATGGACTTTTTAGATTATCAAAGGTCAGTTTATCTGAAATCTTAGATATTAAAAAATTGTGGATTAAAAAAAATATACTTAATCAAAGTATTGTAGCTCCACGAATTGCAATAATTACAAAAAGTGGTGATACATCCTTTCAAATTAACATAAAGCCTTTTAGTGGACGCGATTTACAGTTATTACTAAAAGAGCTAAATAATCTCTGCAATTCATATATTGATTGAACGTATCAATATATAGAAACAAAAAAATTAGAACACATGTATATCTAAATATTTTGTTATGCATAGGAGATTATCTTCTAAAAATAGTCATCCATATGAGACACCTGTATTTACTTATCCCGATCATACTTTTTATTGCAATATCAGAATGTTCTGCCTGCTCGCTCAAATTTATCTCTCCACAAAAAGGATCAACTGTAGATAAAAGCAATATAACCGTATACGGGACAGGAAAGGCAAATCCGGAAGCTGGTGACTATGGGACAGTTACAGCAACATTAAATGGGGTTACTTTCTTCACTGTCTCCGGTTCTTTTTCCTATGCAATGTCGATTTTTGAAACACGAGGCGTAGCTGTAACCCTTCGACCGGGAGCCAATCATTTTGTTGTTACTGGAAGCGCAGGAAGTTGTAGCGCATCAGATTCAATGACGATATATTACCTGCTTGATAAAGATCAGAATCTTGGTCCCTGCGGACAATAATCCCGCATACTTCCCTTTTGCCGGGTATTGCGGAGAAACTATGACTCGTCTTTTTTCATACGCGATACTTGTTCTTGTCTCTGCATTTTTCCTCCCCTTCTCCGCAACGGCCTCGTCCTATCCATACATATCCGGTCATGGCGTGAACTTCGCCACGGGCAACAAGTACGTACAGGAAACAGATGTCCGTCTTGACGGACCGGTGATCCTGTCCTTCACCCGGACATACAACAGCCAGTCCACGGAAAACGGCGTGCTCGGGTACGGATGGTCCTCGCCATTCACCTCCGAAAGACTGCTCATCGAAAAGACCGCCATCACCCTGATTCAGGGAGACGGCCGGCATGTCCGTTTCCGCAGGGAAAAGGACGGCACCTACATAAACCAGGTCGGGCCGCGCCTGACCATCATGAAGACCGGAACGGGATTCCAGCTCCTCCAGACCAACCGTGACATCCACGCCTACGACACGCAGGGACTGCTCACAGGCATTGCTCTCGCAAACGGCGGCACCATCACCTGCGCATACAGCGGAACCCGCTCCGTCAGCACCAGAGACGAACACGGCAACACGGCCGTCGTGGCCCTGAAAGCCCCTCCCCTGGTCTCCGTCACCGACTCTCTGGGCAGGACCATCCGCTTCACCTACTCCGGCGGACGTCTGGCAAGCATCATCACACCCGCGGGAACCTTTTCCTATGCCTATGACGCCCAGGGGCGTCTGACCGCCGTGAAACGCCCCGACGGCAAGACCCGGCGATACGAATACACCGGACAACGGCTGACCGGCGTCATCGACGCGACGGGCCTGCGCGTGCAGACCCTGAGCTATGACGCGGCAGGACGCGTAACCGCATCCGCCCTGGCCGGAAACACGGACCTGGTCACCATCGGTTACCCTTCGGCGCTGACCCGCACGGTCACCGATTCCATGAACGTGACCTCCACATACCAGCTCGACGCCACCGGCGGCGTGGCCAGGGTCAGGTCCTTCACCGGACCGGCATGCAACGCCTGCGGCGGAAGCACGGGTGCAAGCTACACCTACACGGCCGCGCAGCAGATCAGCCGGGTCACCAGGGCGGACGGTTCGGCAACGGCGTACACCTATGACGCCAGCGGCAACGTGCTGACCGAAACAGAAGCCGCGGGGACATCCCTGACCCGCACCACAACCACCACCTACACCGTGCACAACCAGCCCGCGACCATCACCCGGCCCTCGGCGGTAAAAAGCGGACAGCGCGTCACAACGGCCATGACCTACGACGCCGACGGCAATCCCCTGACCCTGACCCGGACCGGCATCAGAAACGGTGCGGCAACCAGGGCCACCATCACCATGACCTACACGACCCTGGGGCGGATCGCCTCCATCGACGGCCCCCGCACGGACGTGAGCGACATGACCAGGTTCGCCTATTATCCCGACACGGCGGCGCAGGGACACAACCGCGGCCAGCTGCACACCATCACCAACGCTCTGGGCCAGGTCACCACCTACGGCGACTACACGCCCCTTGGAAACCCGCGCAAAATCACCGGACCGGACAAGCTGGTGACCACCCTGGGATACGATCATCAGGGCAATGTGCTGTCCACCACGGCGGGCGGCATCACCACCCGTTTCACTTATGACGCCGCAGGCAGGCTCATGACCGTGGAACGGCCCGGAAAGAGAATCGTCCGCTATGGTTACGCAAACGGCCTGCCGGCGTCCGTGACCATCCATCCCGGACACAAGACCTCCTGGAGCCGCGACACCAAAGGCCGGATCAAACGGCAGGATATCCACACCTCCGCCGGAGCACGGACCTTCACTCTGGGGCAGCACTATGACAAGGCCGGGAACCTCTACGCCCTGTCCTATCCCGGCAGCGCCGTGGAGCGACACTACTACGACCGGGCGGGAAGACTGGTGAAGTCCACGGACCCCTCCGGCGTGGGCACGAAGTACACCTACGACGCCCTGAACCGCCTGCTGGCCGTGACCCGCGCGGGAGTGGCCTCCGCCCGGCACAGGTATGACCTCTGGGACAATCTGGTGGCCGTGACCGACGCCCGCAACAACGTCACCACCTACGCCTACGACGACTTCGGCAATGTGGTGCGGGAAACCTCTCCGGAGACCGGAACGAGCGCCTTTGTCTACGACCCGGCGGACAACCTGACCCGCCGGGCCAGTTCATGCGCGCGGGCCGGTTCAGGGCGTCGTAGGCATAGGTCACGGCCTGCCCCCTGGCATCGGTCCGGCGGGTCGGCGTCGTTCAGCTATGACCAGGGCGGCAGGCTCGCCCGTATCAAGGATGGCACAGGCCAGTGGAGCTTCGTGTACAACGCCCTGGGCCAGCTGACCTCGGAAACCCGGACCATGGGCAGGACCACCTCACGGGTGCGCTACGGCTACAGCCCGTCCGCGGGCAACATGAACGCCCTGGTCTATCCCAGCGGACACATCCTGCGTTTCGGCTATGACCCGGCGGACCAGATCATATCCATGACTCTGGATCATCAGCCGCTGATCAGCAACATCAGCTACCTGCCCTTCGGGCCGGTCAGGAGCTTCAGGGCCGGCAACATGGTCTTCAACCGGGACTTTGACCGCCGCTATCAGGTCACCCGCATGAACGGCGGGGCCTCGGACCGGCGCTACACCCGCGACAAGAACGGCCGGGTCACGGGCATCACAAACGTGCGCACGCCAAGCCTTGCCGGGCTGAACGCCACGCTGGATTACGCGGCGGAGAACAACCGGCTGCAAAGCGTGATCGGGGCGAATGCTGGTACGTACGCCTACGACGCCAACGGCAACACCCTTTCCGACGGCAGACACGCCTTCACGTATGACGCCCTGAACCGTCTGACCGCTGTGTCCGCCAATAACACCGTACTGGCCACTTACACCTACGACGCCTGGAACCGCCGGACCAGCAAGACCACTGGCGGACGGACCATTCACTATCACTACGACCAGAACAATCTGCTCATTGGGGAAAGCCTAGCCAATGGCACGGCTCTGAGGGACTACATCTATCTCCACGGAGAACCCATCGCCCTGCGGGAGTATGAAACCAACCCCGGTCTGTACTACTACGTCACCGACCATCTGGGTACACCACAAAAACTGCTCAACGCCCAGGGCGCCGTGGTCTGGCAGGCGGCATATCTGCCCTACGGTGAGGCACAGATACTGACCGCCTCTGTACAGAACAACCTGCGCTTCCCCGGCCAGTACTTCGACGCCGAAACAGGCCTGCACTACAACTGGAACAGGTATTACAACCCGAAAACAGGGAGATATATCACTGCTGATCCCATCGGCCTGGTCGGCGGGATGAATGTGTATGCATATGTCGGCGGGAATCCGGTGAATGCGGTGGATGTGGAAGGGTTAACTGCAGAAGTTATATCAATCCCCGTTTTCAATATTAATCCTCAAACTATTACTACGCCTATTTTAGCAATTCCTCAAATATCAATACCAGCAATAATTATATCAGTAGTTTTTTATCCTACAGAATTGGCAGATGGGACAATTCCTCCAGGAATGTTTAATGATGATACATGCAAAAAAAGTTGTCCACCATGCAATCCACCTATAGTGACTATTTGGTATAGAATAGATTATGTTCCACCGAGTAAACCTCATTATCCATTTCATGGAACACATGTGCATTTATATAAGATGAATCAAAATCCAAATAACTGCCAATGCTTTTGGCAACCTATTGGCGTAACAGATCCACCGCTACCTCCAGGATCAGTTCCGATGTAGAATAAAAGTACTGTAAAAAGGAATGATATGAAATATTCTGATGGAAACGAGATAAAAATAGGAGATTGGGTCAAACTATGGGATAATTGTTATGGAATAGTTGTCTGTTTATTAGAAAATAATGAGTATTCAAATGGCTACCCAGAAAACCAATGGAATTATTTAAAATCTGGTGTAGTGATAAAATCAGACAAAATTGGATTAATTCATTACAATAAAGCAGATGAAGATTTGGAGTTGATTTCTCGAATTTCATAGATAAATTAACTATAGTTCATTTATTCTGCCGAGTCATAGATAAAGGCGTTCATCCCGGTATCGTTGTTCTTCCTGTCAGCACGGCGATACATAGGCTTGCAGTCGTCGCACCTCAGAAATCCCAAAAAGTGGAAACTTGGTCTACAGCGCGGGAGCGGGCAAATACGCCTATGACGCCAACGGCAATACTGTTTCCGACGGCAGACACACCTTCGCTTATGATGCCCTGAACCGCTTGGTCTCCGTGTCCGTGAAGAACAAGGTGACGGCCCGGTACACCTATGACGCCTGGAACCGCCGGACCAGCAAGACAGCTGGCGGGCGGACCGTGCATTATCATTATGATCAGGACAGCCGGCTCATCGGGGAAAGTCTTGCCAACGGCACCGTGCTGCGGGAGTATGTGTACCTGCGCGGTGAGCCCGTGGCGCTGCTGGAATACGAGACCCAACCCGGCTGGTATTTTTACGTCACCGACCACCTGGGCACCCCGCAGCAGCTGGTGGATTCCAGAGGAGCCGTGGTCTGGCAGGCCGCCTATCTGCCCTATGGCGAGGCCAAGGTGCTCAAGGCCACAGTGCAGAACAACCTGCGCTTCCCCGGCCAGTACTTCGACGCCGAAACAGGCCTGCACTACAACTGGAACAGGTATTACAACCCGAAGACAGGGAGGTATATCACTGCTGATCCCATCGGCCTGGTCGGCGGGATGAATGTGTATGCATATGCCGAAAATAATCCCATAAACTGGATCGATCCAAAGGGGCTCACAGCTATGGAGTGGGCCATCCCGGCAGCAACCATAATTTCTCAGCTTGACACCCCACTGCCCGGCCCTGCCGATGCTATAGGTGGAGCAATTATCGGAATTGCGCTCCTTTATGATACTTGGCCAGGGATGATGAATGAAAGCAATGAAAGCGATGAAGGTGGAGAGGAATGCGAAGTCCCAACAACCCCTCCTGATGGTTTAGTAGAAAATCCCCATAGACCCGGTAGTTGGGGTGAAATCGGTCCAGACGGAAAATTTGAAGAGAAATGGAGGCGAGATAAAGGCCGCCCAGAAATAAAAAGAGGTCATGGCTCACAAGACCATATTCATGTAAATGGCAGATGGTATCCCATAAAGAAGAAGTGATTGGTCATGAAAGAGATTAATAAAGAAACTATTTATGATTTGCCGGTTCACGATTCTGATTTTTTAGGAATACACATATCACAAAACGACCATGGTGTAACAGATCTGAGTTTGGATGTTATATTTTGTAAAGATGAGCTCGAAAAATTATCCGATTATTCGGATTTTATTTCTACCGAAGGCTATACAACCTTTGCGTTTATCGGGTGTGATTGGATTGCTGTTGATATATTTTGTAATAGAATTCAAAGAGATTCTATCGATTTTATCGATTTCAAACAAGACACTCCTGAGTTGAAAAAATATAGCGCTCAAGATAGAGCAATACATGTAGTAATTTTCTTTACAAGTGGGACAAAAATAGAATGCATTGCCCAAAATGCAACGCTAAAATCATACAACAAGTATTAAATATGTCGCTTTTTATTTTTTAGGAGCTCTTTTTTCATAGATATACTAAATATTTTATGATTTTTTTGATATTATTGCGTTTCTCTATTAGTATACACTTATTCTTGAGCGTAAAATGCTAAAAATATTTCCTTTCATCGAAACATGCACTGTGAAGTGACATGAATTCTGAAAAAATATTTTTTCCAGTATTCCACTCAATAGGAATGGAGTATTTTAAATTTCATCTGTAATAATGAAAGCAAAATATTATCTACCTGTTCTAGCAGTAATTTTATGCATGATGTCAGTTTGGTGGAAAGATGCTCTAATGGATATGCTTCAATATCATAGAATTGCAGATATATTTTTATTTTTCATACTAGGGATATCATCAAGTTTATCTGGATACTTAATATTAATTTTTATTCTTATATTATTTAGATAGTGTCGTCAAACTATGAATAATCTGGTAAAATCTCTTCATGCATAACGGGAGGGGCTATGTACGCACATCGACGACACGATATTTCTGACAGGGTTTGGGAAAACATACAGGCGCATCTCCCCGGCAAAAAGGGGAGCGTTGGTCGCCCGGCCGGAGACAACAGGCTGTTTATTAACGCGGTGTTCTGGATATTGCGGACGGGAGCGCCATGGCGTGATCTGCCTCCTGACCTTGGGGACTGGAAAAATACCCATCGCCGGTTTTGCCGTTGGCGTGACCGGGGTGTTTGGGAAAAACTCCTTGAGGTGCTCATGGCTGAGCCTGACTATGAGTGGCTGATGATTGATGCGAGCCATTGCAAAGTGCATCCCCATGCTGCCGGAGCGGTTGGCGGCAACCAGGCGATGAGCCGTACAAAAGGGGGCTCAACACCAAAATACATCTGGCCGTGGATGCGCATGGTATGCCGCTCAGAGTTGTTGTTACAGAAGGTACCAGAGCTGATTGCAAGGAAGCGTGTGC
This sequence comes from Desulfomicrobium orale DSM 12838, assembly GCF_001553625.1. Lineage (GTDB taxonomy): Bacteria > Desulfobacterota > Desulfovibrionia > Desulfovibrionales > Desulfomicrobiaceae > Desulfomicrobium > Desulfomicrobium orale. The sequence continues at coordinate 1,673,954 of NZ_CP014230.1, read as the reverse complement.
ATTGATTGACGGCTTGAGCGCGGAGATGCTTTTGGCTGATCGCGGAGATGACAGCAATGAACTTATAGACAAGGCTGTTGAGTCCGGCTGCCAGCCCGTCATCCCGCCCAAAAAGAATCGCAGGGAACAGCGCGATTACGACAAAGCTCTGTACCGTGTACGGCACCTGGTCGAGAACGCCTTTCTTCACCTCAAGAGATGGCGTGGCATCGCCACGCGTTATGCAAAACGAAGCCTCTCCTTCCTTGCCGCCGTGCAAATCAGGTGTATCTCGTTGTGGGCAGAAATAATTTGACGGCACTGCCTAGTATCGATGGGCTAAAGTGCTGGATGATTATAACTATATCTTCTTGGGTCATGCCTAGCTGAGTGGATTTTCTCTGAGCATTTTGAGCAGAAGTTTATAACTATCTTCGTTTCTATGGTTAAAGCGAAATTCACATTCTTTCAAATGAAAGTAAAAAGTGTGCTTGGGCAAACCCCTAAAACGAACAAGTCGTGTTTTGGCAAAAGCCCAGAAGCTCTCAATGCCGTTAATGTGTGAGTTTTTATTGGCAAATTCATTGTTGCCATGCTCAACCCGGAAGTGTTTTTGGTAGCCTAGGTCTACGAGACCATCATAGCCGCGCCAGCCATCAGAGTGAATAATGCTTTCAAGTTTCACGCGGCCCCGGATGATCCCTTGGAGGGTGATTTTTGAACAGTCCGGGACAATTTCGGTATAAACGCGACCTTCACGCTTGAATAAGCCGAACACAATGGTTTTGCCCTTGGCTCCTCGGCCTCTGACTCCTTTAACGCGGCGTGCGCCAAAATAGCTTTCATCAACCTCAACTTCGCCTTGAACAGGAGACTCCGCCTCGCAGAACCGGGCAATCCTCTCTCGGAAAGCAGCCAGATAACGGTTCGCGGTATTACGATTTACCCCGGCTATTTCAGCTATCTGCAGGGCATTCAAATCCACGGCAAACAGCTTCACTATTTGTCGGACTTTGGCCTCTGAAATTCTTGAACGCTTCGCATACTTGTTTTTCATTGTCGTGACTAGCCTTATAGTCGAATGGAGACTCATGGACTAGGCATGACCCATCTTCTTTTATTTCTCTTTGTATCCTTTGGGTTATTTCTTTAAAATTGATTGAAATAATGACAATTATATAGGGTCTAGACCATCAGGATAGCATCTGATAGGCTAAAAAGATTTGTAAAAACAGCAAGTTAATTTTACATTTAGGGTCATGCCTAGCTGAGTGGATTTTCTCTGAGCATTTTGAGCAGAAGTTTATAAATATCTTCGTTTCTATGGTTAAAGCGAAATTCACATTCTTTCAAATGAAAGTAAAAAGTGTGCTTGGGCAAACCCCTAAAACGAACAAGTCGTGTTTTGGCAAAAGTCCAGAAGCTCTCAATGCCGTTAATGTGTGAGTTTTTATTGGCAAATTCATTGTTGCCATGCTCAACCCGGAAGTGTTTTTGGTAGCCTAGGTCTACGAGACCATCATAGCCGCGCCAGCCATCAGAGTGAATAATGCTTTCAAGTTTCACGCGGCCCCGGATGATCCCTTGGAGGGTGATTTTTGAACAGTCCGGGACAATTTCGGATAAACGCGACCTTCACGCTTGAATAAGCCGAACACAATGGTTTTGCCCTCGGCTCCTCGGCCTCTGACTCCTTTAACGCGGCGTGCGCCAAAATAGCTTTCATCAACCTCAACTTCGCCTTGAACAGGAGACTCCGCCTCGCAGAACCGGGCAATCCTCTCTCGGAAAGCAGCCAGATAACGGTTCGCGGTATTACGATTTACCCCGGCTATTTCAGCTATCTGCAGGGCATTCAAATCCACGGCAAACAGCTTCACTATTTGTCGGACTTTGGCCTCTGAAATTCTTGAACGCTTCGCATACTTGTTTTTCATTGTCGTGACTAGCCTTATAGTCGAATGGAGACTCATGGACTAGGCATGACCCAATTTTTATATAGAATAAAAATAGAGGATAATAGTATAGACAGGCTAGGCTCAGGCCTCATTAATTGTAAAAATCAGGAAAGTTGGTTAGTTGTGCTCAGGGAGGACGCCATGAGCCAACTTTTCTACCTTTCTGCCGAACAACTGGAGCATATCAAGCCCTTCTTTCCACGTCCACATGGTATTCCGCGGGTCGATGACCGGAAAGTCATAAGCGGCATCATTTATGTCATCAAACATGGCCTGCAGTGGAAAGACGCGCCGCGCGAGTATGGCCCGTACAAGACGCTGTACAATCGTTTTTTGCGTTGGAGCCGGATGGGCGTCTTCAACAATATTTTTACCGAATTGGCAAAAACAGCGGGAAAAGATGGACGATTGATGATCGATGCAACCCACCTCAAGGCGCATCGAACCGCCGCCAGTTTGCTCAAAAAGGGGCTCTTTCCCGCTGCATCGGACGCACAAAGGGCGGTCTGAACTCCAAACTCCATGCCCTTTGCGACGGCCACGGCAGGCCTCTGGCCATGACGCTCACAGAAGGCCAGGTCAGCGACTACAAAGGAGCCGCCCTGCTTATGGACGCCATAGATGCTTTGCCTGAGGCCAGGGAGCTTCTGGCGGACCGTGGTTACGACGCCGACTGGTTCCGTGACGCCCTGTGCGCCAGAGGCATTACGCCCTGCATCCCGCCCAGAAGGAGCCGGAAGAGACCCTGCCCGTACGATAAAGATCTGTATAAACAGCGGCACAAGATCGAGATCATGTTTGGCAGGATCAAGGACTGGCGCAGAATTGCCATGCGTTATGACCGCTGCGCGCATACCTTCTTTTCAGCTCTGTGCCTCGCGGCTTCCGTCATTTTCTATCTCAATTAATGAGGCCTGTGCCTAGGCATGACCCTAAAGCAAAAAGCATGCACAGAAAGTTCCTCATCGCAGGAAGCGAAGCCACGAGGACAGGATACGGAAGATCTCCGGGTCCGCAAGATCAGACGACAGCGCGGAGTCCGGCGACTCTCTCGTTCCTGACGATAAACCATGAAAAAACCCCGCCAAAGGCAGGGTTTCTTCCATCCCATTGGGATTCAGGATGTTTGTCCAAGCAGCTTTTAGTTGGCGCTGGCCTTGAACTCGTCACGTCTGTTCTTGGCCCAGGCGGCTTCGTTTCCACCCTGAACGGCGGGATACTCTTCACCATAGCTGATGATGGACAGTCTGGAGGAACTGATGCCCATCAGCACCAGGAATTCGTAGGCCGCGCGAGCTCTGCGTTCACCCAGAGCCAAGTTGTACTCGTTGGTGCCGCGTTCGTCGCAGTGGCCCTCAATGAGCAGATTCAAAGACGGATTGGCCTTCAGCAGCTCAACCTTTTCGGTCAGAATCTGGCGGGATTCCTGACTCAGCTCGTTGGAGTCGAAGGCAAAATAAATTCTGTCCGCGCTGATTTTTTCAATGGCCTGACGCTGCATTTCCATAAGGCGCTGTGAGTCCATATCTCCGCCCATGCCGCCCTGTCCGGACATGGAGTCGGAACCGGCACCCATGCCGCCCGCAGGCGTGGAGCCTACTTTCTTGGAGCAGCCTCCGGCCAGAGCCAAGCAGAACACCAACACAATCAACCCGAAAACATTCAACTTCCTCATAACTTCCTCCGTTAACACAAAAATTCAAATCCTTGCCACTATTACAATTTCCCCCAGGCCGGCGCCTCTGCATCTCCGGGACCGGTTGGAATCAGAATTGGTTCGTCTCCATGCTTTGTGGTCAGATACAACTGTTTCTTCCCCGATCTGTTGGATGAAAAAGCTATGAAATAACCATCAGGAGACCATGTGGGATCCTCATCACTATTCGGTCCGAAAGTCAACTGGCGTTCCCGCCCCGAGGCGATATCCACCAGAAAAAGCTTGTGATGTCCGTTGACCATCCGTGCGAAAACAACTTGGGAGCCATCCGGGCTGATGCTTGGCCCGGTGTTGTATTTTCCGTTCATGGACACACGCCGGACTTCGCCGGACGCAAGATTCTTCAGAAAGACATGGGGATTTCCCAGCCTGTTGGAGACAAACACCATTTTCTTTCCGGAGCGGTCGAAATCCGCGCCGATATCTATGCCCCAGTTCTCTTCCAGGACACGTCCCACGGAAAGCTGCGGCCTGAGCTCATAAATGTCCGGATTGCCGCGCATGTCGAGACTGATGGCCACCGTTCCCGCATTGGTGAACGCCGGAGCGATCAGGGTATTTCCCGGCAGCCGTACCTTCTGCAGCGATCTGGCTCTCCTGTCCCAGATGCAGAGGTTGTGGAACTTGTTGTCCAGAAAAACAAAGGCCAGCTTCTGGCCGTCATGGGACCAGGCCGGACTGACACAGATGCCGTCGAGGTTGGTCACTTTCTGCAAATTGAGCCCCTGGGCCGTGCACATGTAGATCTGCTTGCGGTTGCCCTCCTTTTTGACAAAGGCCAGATTGGACCGGAAGAAATCGCCGTTTCCGGTGAGAGCTTCCATCAGGTCCGCGCAGAATCTGGCGGCCGCTTCGGGCACCTGCTGGCTCGTGTCCACGCTGTAGCCTTTGCCCACGATAAGCCGCCCAGTGTACACCTCGTACGCGCGCAGTTCCACTTCGCCCACCCCGCCGGGGCGCGGCGCCCAGGCCGCGGTGACCAGCACGTCCGCGCGGGAAAGCTTGAACTTGTTGAAATCGATGCTCTGTCCGGAATATCCGCCGGGATTGGGACCGCCGACAATATCACGGCCGGAAAGCATGGTGAAGAAAGGCAGAAATGCGCAATTCGCGTGAATGCGCTGCTGCAGATCCGCCGGCGCGTTGCCCGGTATGGCGCTCAGGGCTCCTGCGCCGTCTTTGGAAAGAGCCTCCGCGATGAACAGATTGACCCTGGACTGACCCGGGCCGTAAATATCGATATTCAGTGCCCCCGCAGTCGAAGCGGAAACAATTGAAGCGCACAGCGCAATAAAAACGAGAACGGTTCTGATCAAAACAGCCTCCTACTCGTTGTCTGTGTTATAGAAAGTTATGACGATGGTCGTGCCCACGCTTTCGGGCACCCGGGGCAGCCGTTTGGTGTCTTCCACGGCACGTTGCACCGAAGAATCGAAATCCGCCCGGCCCGACCCGCTGAGCTGGCGATAGGACAGAATTTCTCCGGCCCTGTTCAGGCGCAGTTCCAGTCTGGTGGCCAGCACCACGTTGGAAAGCCGGGGAAAACGCCAGTTCTGACGGATGGCCCGGACCACCTGCGTCGCGTACCATTCCTCGATGGTGCCGGAGGATTCGCCCGTTCCGTCTCCGTCCTCGGCGGTTCCGTCACCCTGGCGTCCCCGTCCGGCCACTTCCTTGCCCAGATCGGCCAGCGCGTCTTTCAGGGCATCCTTCGAACCACCCTTGGAGCTTTTGGCTGGCCCGTCGGATTTTCCCTTGGTGCTCTTCGCCGTTTTGCTGGCCTCATTCAAGGCCTGGGCCAGAATATCTTCCTTGCTCTGCGGTTTTTCCGTCTTTTTGGCCGTAGCGTTCTGCGCGGCGGCATCCTTTTTGGCCTCGGCAGCTTTCGGCTCTTCTTTTTTGGCTTCGGTCTTTTCTTTTTCCTTGACCTCGGCCGTCTTGGTCGCATTCACCGTTTCCTGCGGGATGGCCTTGGCCGTATCGGGAGGCGTAGTCTTCTTCTCGGGTTTTTTCTGCTCAGGCAGAGGGTTGGCTTCAGGAGCGGCCTTGGACGGAGGTTTCTTGTACGCGTCCGCCTGCCGCGCCGAGGGCCGGAGCGCGCTTTTTGCTCCGGGCTTGCCCTTGTTCGGCGCCCCGACCAGACTGACCTCGTACATTTTCCTGTCCAAATTGATCTTCACATGGGTTCCGGCGGCAAAATACGCCCCCCCCACAATCACCAGAATGTGGAACACAAGGGAAAGAACCCAGCTTACATGGCGCAACGGACTCGACATCTTGCCTTTATCGCGAAAACCATCTGCCTCACGCCGTCCGGCGTTGCGCAGACAATTCGATGTTAGGGTAAATTCAGCGGGACGCGGAACCGGCTTTGGCCGGGCTCCCGGTGGAAAAAGAACGCCGCTCGCACAGGCCAGGCGCTATTTTTCATCCTCGGGTTCCGCCACCACACCCAGCTTCTGCACGCCGGCGGCCCGGACCTCCGCCATGACCTTGACCACGGTTCCGTAGGCCACGTCCTTGTCGGCCTGGAGATAGAGCAGATTGCCTTTCTCCAGCTCCATCCGCTTCAGATAATTGCCCAGCTCCTCCAGTTTGACTTCGTATTTGTCCAGCTTGATGGTGCCGTCCTTCAGAATCTTCAGCACCACGGTCTCACTGTCTTCCGGGAGTGTTTCCACCGTCTTGGTTTCCGGCAGGTCCACTTCCACGCCCTGGGTCAGCATGGGAGCGGTGACCATGAAGATGATAAGCAGCACCAGCATCACGTCCACAAAAGGCGTGACGTTGATTTCCGCCAGAAAACCCTTTCCGTTCAGCTGCATGGCTACTCACCCCGCTTGTTCATCCACGGCAGTTCGAGCTGGGCGCGATTCAAAAATTCGCTGGCAAAGCATTCCATCTCCGTCTGCACCGTGTTGATCATGCCCAGAAAGGTGTTGTAGGCGATGGTGGCCGGAATGGCCACGGCCAGACCGATGGCGGTGGCCACCAGGGCCTCGGAGATTCCCGGCGCCACGGCGGCCAGTGCGGCCGTCTTCATCTGCCCGATGGCGTGAAAGGAGTTCATGATGCCCCACACCGTCCCGAACAGGCCGATAAACGGTGCGGAATTGGCACAGGTAGCCAGAAAGGCGAGGGATGCGGACATGCTGCCCAGACTTTCGCGCACGCCCTCTTCCAGCACCCGCCGCAAATTGTCTCCGGCCACGCGGAATTTGAGGTTGGGATGGATGACGGACTGCTCCAGACGGCGGAATTCCGTCAGCCCTTTCTTGGCCACGGGGTACAGGATGGAGGATCTTTCTTCCCGCAGGATCTGCACTCCGTCGGCCAGATTGGTCGCGTTCCGGAAGAGGCTCCGTTCGTGAATGGCTTTCCGGCGTCCGAAATGAATCTGGGCGATCTTGAAGAAAATGATGGACCAGCTGATGAGCGACATGAGCAGCAAAAGCCCCATCACGCCCTGTACGACCAGCGTGGCGTTGGAGATCATATCCCAGAGGCCCAGGGACTGCATTCCGCCCAGTTGTGTCCCCGCACCGAGCTGATGAGCGACATCGGGCTGCGTGAGATTCATCTGCTGCACATCGCCGATCTGTGGCACTGTTTCCATGATATATTCACCTTCCGCTTGATTTGATGGGAAATAAAGATCGCATCCCTACAGGGAAAGACAGCGGGACACAAGATTCCAGGCGCACTCGTCCGCCATACGGTACTCTTCGGGAGTCATGCCGCACCCCAGGGCGATTTTGCGCCGCAAATCCCTATCCGTCAGGTCGCGGGGAGCGTGAGCGTCGTTGTTGACCACCACGGCCGCGCCATGCCTGCGGGCCAGGGTCAGCACATGCCCGTTGGTATAGCCGTGCCCGGAACGGGTGGTGATTTCGAGCAGGACCTTTTTTTCCGCCGCCAGACGGACTTCCTCCTCCGTGATCAGCCCCGGATGGGCCAGCACATCCACGCCGGCCTCGATGGCCGCCAGATTCGTGCCGCGTTCCACCGGTTCCACAATGGTTTCCCCGTGAACGACCACGACCTGCGCACCAAGCGCCCTGGCCCGGCGCGTCTCCTGTTCCACAAGACCCGGCGGCACGTGGGTCAGTTCCACTCCGGCGATGATGGTCAGATCCATATACGCCGAGTACTCGCGCGCCATGGCGGATATCCTCGGCACTATCAGCTCCAGATTGGAAGCGTCCGCGTGGTCGGTAATGGCGATGGCCCGATACCCGGCGACCTTGGCCCGCCGGGCCAGCTCCGCCGGAAGCAGTTCGCCGTCGCTGAATATGGTATGCGTATGCAGGTCTATCATCACATTTTATATTTGATGTCGTCGAGACTGTACCGGGACAGAATTTCCGTCCATTTCTCACTGTCCTCGCCCTTCAGTTCCTCCTGGAATCCGCCCTTTTGCAGGTTTTTGTTCAGGGCGATGACCTCCTCCGCCACCCGGATGGGTGCTTCCGCGCGAAGAGCCAGAGCGATGGAATCCGAAGGCCGGCAGTCCACCCGCCGCTCTTCCCCGCCGATAGTGAGCACCAGTTCCGCATAGTAGGTGCCTTCGTGGATGGACACGATTTCCACCGCCTCCAGCCTGGCGGCCAGTTTCTTCAGGACATTGAGCATCAGGTCGTGAGTCATGGGCCTGGGCACGGCGACCTTGTTCAGGGTCATGGAAATGGACATGGCCTCCAGCGCGCCGATCCAGATAGGAAAAATCACATCCTCCGCCTTGTCCTTGAGAATGAGGATGGGCATCTGGGAGTCCTCGTCCAGGGCCAGCCCGAAAACAATCATTTCTACCATGCGGCACCTCGCATCTCGCCCGTCAGCGAGTGTTTCTTCGCCCCCAGAATGACCACTTCAGCCATTTTCCCAGTCAGTCCGGTTCCCGAGTGTGGAAAATTGACGATCCGTCCGCCCTCGTCCCGGCCGCGCCAGAATGCGCCGCGGCCATCCTGCATTCTGCTCGGACCTTCCACCAGCACCAGCGCCCGGCGGCCCACCTGGGCCAGCAAATCTTCCGCCGTGATGCGGTTTTGCACCTCCTGGAGCACTTCCAGACGTCTGGCCTTTTCCTCTTCCGGCACCTTGAAATCCATCTTTTCGGCACGCACGCCCGGCCGGTCCGAATATTTGAAGGAAAAGGCCGAGATGAAACGCACTTCTTCCAGCAGCGACAGCGTTTCCTCGAAATCCCGCACGGTCTCTCCGGGAAAACCCACGATGATATCCGTGCTGAGCGCGATGTGCGGACAAGCCGCACGCAAATCCCGTACAATGCCCATGTAGCGCTCGCGGGTATATTTGCGGCCCATGGCCGCCAGTATGGAGTCGGCGCCGGACTGCGCGGGCAGATGCAGCTGCGGGCTCAGGTTGGACAGGGTGCGGAACGCCTCGATCACTTCCGGGGCGATATCTTTGGGATGCGATGTGGTGAACTTCAGGCGCAACAGGCCGGGAACGGCCGCGACGCGATGGAGCAGTCCGGCAAAGGTGGTGCCGTCGCCACGCCGGTCCTGCCCGTAACTGTTCACGTTCTGACCGAGCAGAGTCAGTTCGCGGGCTCCCCGGCGCACCAGAGACTCACATTCGGCCACCACGGCATCGGCGGTGCGGGATTTCTGCCGTCCGCGGGTAAACGGCACAATGCAGTAGGCGCAGAAATTGTCACACCCCTGCATGATGTTCACGAAAGCCTGAGCGCCGACATTTCCGGACCCGGCCGGCTCCCGCTCCGGATAGTGATCCAGAAAGTCCAGCAGGCTGACCCGCAGCCCGGCATCCAGCGCCAGACGCTCCAGAGTCTGAGGCACCATGCCCGTGCCGTCGGTGCCGAAGATCAGCCGTACGAAGGGAAACCGCCGCCAGAATTCCTCGCCCACCTGCTGCGCCACACAGCCGCCCACAGCCGCAAAGACTTCCGGGTTCCTGTCTGCGTACTCCTTGAGCCGCCCAAGCAGGGAGTACACCTTCTGCTCGGGCTTTTCACGGACGCTGCATGTGGTCACCACGAAAACCTGCGCCTCTTCCTCGGCGGCCGGCATCCATCCGCGGGCCACCAGGGAACGGGTCAGCCAGTCCGAGTCCGCAACATTCATCTGGCACCCGAAAGTCAATATATGAAAGCGCACGTCCAGCAGGTCTCCGATCTGATATTCGCGGGAAAGGCTCCTCTGCCCCATGGCCCGGCGGCTCTCAAAAGCCATCACGGGCGGCGGGCACCCGCGCCTCTGCTATGAATCTTTGTTCCGCGACGTCAACTTTTTTCCGGCGACGTTTCCTCGCGGATCCAGCGCAGAAACGGTTCATGCCCATCCACAAGAGGCACACCCACAATGCACGGCACCTCGTACGGGTGCAGCCCGGCCACGCATTCCGTCAATGCCGCGAAAGACGCCCGCGTGGTCTTGACCAGAAGAACCACTTCGCTGCCGCTTTGCACCTCCGCGTTCCACCAGTACATGGATTCCATGCCGGGCAGAATGTTCACGCACGCGGCCAGACGCCGCTCCACCACGGCGCGCCCGATCCGGCGGGCTGTCTCCATATCCGGGACCGTCACATATGCCAGCACGCACTCCATGTGTTCCTCCAGAATTCTCTTCCATCGCGCCGCATAAACTGCACGCAGGCTCACAAAAAATATTTCAGTTCCGCACTCCGGACAAATCCCGAACCAAGCTATTTGGTATGATTAAGGTATCAATCCTCTTGCAGGGACAGAAGATACGCTCGCAGGCCGGGCCGCCTGCCATGCAGACCCAGCTTGGCCCTGATGTGGTTGCGGTGGGAATCCACAGTGGAAACGCCTACGCCCAGACGGCGGGCGATTTCCTTGGAGGTCAGGCCCTGCCGGATCAGGTCCGCCACCCGGATTTCTGAGGGCGTCAGATTCCCACTGGCGGAAGAAAGACGGCGGCAGAAGGGCTCGGTCAATTCCCTGAGGCCCCTGCGTACGTCTTCCAGCAGGTCGAGAATGCGCGGTTCTCCGCCCAATCCGGCCAGCAGATCCAGGGCGGGCTTGATTCTGCTTCGCACATTGGCCAGCACGACCCGCTCCAGCTCCGCCCGGTCCTCCTCTCGCTGGCGCAGCAGCACCTTCAGGGCTGCATTCATTTCAGACAGACGCTCCGTCTGCTCCCGCAGTTCCGCCGTGCGCTCCCGCACACGGTCCTCCAGCTCTTCCGTACGCCGTTCCTGTTCCCGCTGCGCTTCCTTGCGCCAGGTAATTTCCGTCAGAGTGCCCGCGTATCCAAGAAGTTTTCCGGCCGGGCCGAGAACAGGGCGGGTCTGCTCCTCAACCCAGCCGGTCCGTCCGCCGGAACAGGCATAGCGGTATTCGGCCCGGAACACTTCGGCCCGGCCCCGCACGGCCAAAGCACGCTCGCGCATGAGCCAGGGCAGATCATCCGGGTGCACGGTCCGGGTCCAGCCGTCTCCCAGAGCTTCTTCAAAGGTCAGTTCCATCATGCCGCAAAAGGTCCGGTTCACGTAGACGCAGCGGTCCTCCGCGTCATCGAAGAAAATGCCCAGGGGTGAACCGTCCACCAGCACCTGAAGCCGGGCGCGCAGATGCTCCAGCTCCTGCCGCAGCGCCGCGTCCCCGGACGGATCACGGCCGTTCATGCGCCCGTGCTGCCGTTTTCGCGCCCCTTGCCGGAGCCGTGCATACACCGCGCGATGGCCGCGTTAAGCACTTTCCAGTTCACCGGTTTGGGCACATAATCGGTCATTCCCGCGGCCAGAATCCGCTCCCGGTCGCCTTCCATGGCATAAGCCGTCATGGCGATGACGGGGACCCTGATCCGGCCCGCCAGTGCCTCGTCCGCCCGCAGACGCCGGGTGGCCTCCATGCCGTCCATAACCGGCATCTGCACGTCCATGAGCACTACATCGAAATCTTCCGCCCGGGCGCGCTCCAGAGCCCGGAGCCCGTCCACCGCTGTATGGATGCAGTGCCCGGCCCTCTCCAGCATACGGCTTACGGCCAGCATGCTCACCGGATCGTCCTCGGCCAGCAGAATCCGCAGCCCGGTCAGACAAGGACATGTACCCTCCTCCCGCTCCGGACATACGGCCTCCACCCGCCGGAAAGGCAGCGCGAAACACACGCTCAGCCCCCGGCCGCCATTGTCGACGGCCAGAGTGCCGCCCATCATCCGCACCAGCCGCTTGACGATGGGCAAACCAAGTCCGGCCCCCTGATGATTGCGGACATAGGATGTTTCCCCCTGCACGAAGGGCTCGAAAATCCGGCCGAGCAGTTCGTCGGGAATTCCCGGGCCGTCATCCTCCACACTGAAAAGCACCCGCAGGGTCTGCCCACCGCTGGTCAGCAGGTGGGCACTGACCCGCACGCCGCCCTCGGTCGTGAACTTGACGGCATTACCCACCAGATTGAACAGGATCTGCCGCAGCCGGGATTCGTTCCCCAGCAGGCTCCCTGGCAATGCCGGATCGAGCATGAATTCCAGCTCCAGCCCCTTGTTCCGGACATCTCTGGAAAAAAGTCCCAGCGTGGCTTCGCGGACTTCCACAAGGCCGAAAACCCGTTCTTCCTTGTCCAGCTTGCCCGCCTCGAGCCGGGACAGTTCCAGGATGTCCGTCAACAGACCGGTCAGCCTGCGGCCCGAATCCGCCGCCATACGCACATAGGAATTCTGTTCCTCCGTCAGCCTCGAAGCTTCCAGAAGTTGCAGCATGCCCAGCATGCCGTTGAGAGGTGTGCGGATTTCATGGCTCATGTTGGCCAGAAACTCGCTTTTGGCCATGCTCGCGCCAAGGGCCTCGTCGCGGGCCATGATCAGCTCTTCTTCCATGAGCTTTCGTTCGGTGATGTCCGCGTGGGCTCCAACCATGCGGTAAGGTTTCCCGTCCTTGTCCCGCAGGCAGGTGCCCCGGCCGAGAATCCAGCGATAGGAGCCATCCTTGTGGAGAAGCCGGTATTCGGCCTCGAAGTGGACAGCCTCCAGGTCGGTATACATGAGATCGTTGACTCCAAGGACACGCTCCAGATCGTCGGGGTGGATGCGTTTTTTCCATTCTTCCAGCTTGTTGGGCAGTTCCTCGTCCCGATATCCGATGATTTCCTTCCACCGGGGGGAATAAAAAACCTTGTCAGTGACTCTGTTCCAGTCCCAAACGCCCTCGTTAATGCCGGCGATGGCCAGAGTCAGGCGTTCTTCCGCGTTCTGCCGCAGATGGATGTTCACCGCCAGCATGAGGATGAGAAACAGCGTCCACAGCACTGCATAGCCGCTGAGAAAAATGTCTCCGTATTCGTACATCGGAATTCCGTACTCCCATTGGAGGAACCGGAACGAAAAAGCGTCCCGCGCATATTGATCGATCCATGGACTCCGGCAATGTCCGAATCCTTGAACAAGCGGCCCATGCTGTCAACACCGGCCCCAATTCACCAGAGAGCAGGAGCTACGGAGGCAATACCGCCTCAAACTAGAAGTCAGTTTGCCAGAAAGGCATCCATCGTATCAATCCGGGCACAGATTGCTTCAGTGTCGATGTAAAAAAGACATATTCAACACCATATCACCCATATTGTCCGGGAATACGCGGTGAGAGTTTAATGTAAAAATTACAGTCTAATGGAAGATTTTCAAAAATACGACTTTAACCAACGGACTGGGCAGTATTGTCAATTGCCGCGATATAATTTCTTTCCCGGAGATACATCCTCCACCACCCACATGTTGCCGCCAATGACGGCCCCTGCGCCAATAGTGATCCGGCCCAAAATCGTGGCCCCGGAGTAGATGATCACATCATCCTCTACAATGGGGTGCCGGGCGATGCCTTTAACCAGATAGCCGTTTTCCTCTGTCGGGAAGCTTTTGGCTCCCAGGGTCACACCCTGGTACAGGCGCACGTTCCGACCGATGATGCACGTTTCGCCAATGACCGTACCCGTACCATGGTCGATGAAAAACGATTCACCGATGGTTGCGCCGGGATGAATATCGATGCCCGTGGCCGAATGGGCCAGCTCGGTGATGATGCGTGGAATAAGCTGCACCCCGAGCAGGTGCAGTTCGTGGGCGATACGGTAGTTGGTCACCGCCCGGATGGATGGATAACAGAAGATGGTTTCTCCGGGGTTCTTGGCCGCCGGGTCCCCGGCGAAGGCCGCCTGTACGTCCGTGGCCAGCATGTGCCGAATGTACGGCAGGGTTTTCAGGAATTCCCCGGCAATGCGCTCGGCCCGCTCCGTACACTCCCGGGAACAGGTTTCCTCGTCCTTGGTGCAGAAGAAGCAGAAGCCGCGTTCCACCTGCCGGATCAGCTCCCGCCGCACCTGCTCCAGTTTGGAGCCTGTAAAATAGGCCATGTTCTGAGGGGTGACGTAGGATTCCTGAAAAAAACCGGGAAACAACACGGATCGCAGCCTTTCCACCATTTCCGACAGGGCTTCGGCCGAAGGCATGGGAGAGCCCAGAGACGGCAGGTGATACACTCCCGCGTAGGATTCGGGACGGCACAGGTGCTCCACTACGTCATTCAGGATGCTGTCGCTCTGGGAATTTTTCATATCCGTTCAGGGTTAAAAAGTTCAGTGGACAGGTAGCGCTCGCCCGTATCGCAAATAACCGTCGCAATGCGCCTGCCACACATTTCCGACTCCTTGGCCAGACTGAGGGCCGCCCATACGTTGGCTCCGGACGAGATACCACACAAAATGCCTTCCTCCCTGGCCAGAAGACGGGCCGTACGCATGGCCTCTTCGGCATCCACGGGGATGATCCGGTCCACCAAGGAACGGTCCAGAGTTTTGGGGACAAAATTGGCTCCGATACCCTGAATCTTGTGCGGCCCCGCCGCCCCACCACTCAAAAGAGGTGAGGCGGCGGGCTCCACGGCCACAGCCAACAGATCGGGATTATATTTTTTCAGAGCCCGAGCCACTCCGGTCAGGGTGCCGCCCGTGCCCACGCCCGCCACAAAGGCATCCAGGCGTCCTTCCGCGTCCCTCCACAACTCCTGAGCCGTGGTTTTCTCATGCATGGCCGGATTGTCCGGATTGGCAAACTGGTCCGGCATGAAAGCCGAAGACGTGGCGGCCAGAATTTTCTCCGCCTCGGCCACGGCTCCGGCCATTCCGGCGGCAGCCGGAGTGAGCACCAATTCCGCGCCCAGAGCCGAGAGCAGGGTACGCCTCTCCACACTCATGGATTCCGGCATGGTCAGGACGAGCCGGTAGCCGCGTACGGCGCAGACAAAGGCCAGACCTATTCCCGTATTGCCGCTGGTGGGCTCCACCACGGTCATGCCCGGTTTCAGTCGCCCGGAGCTTTCGGCCTCGCGGATCATGTTCAGGGCGATACGGTCCTTAATGGAGGACAGCGGATTGGCGGATTCAAGCTTGACCACCACTTCCGCCGGGCAGTCCCGCCCCAGACGGCTCAGACGAACCAGGGGCGTATTGCCCACAAGTTCCAGCATGGAATCAGCGACAGGCATATGCACCTCTTTTTTCAGCGCGGTCCCTGATCGAAACGGGGGACGCGAATGTGGCATGCGCCCCGGCCCGTACGCCGGGTGAAATCCTGATGATAGTCCTCGGCCATGGTGAATGTTCCGGCCGGAGCAATCTGGGTGACCACATCCCAGCCCTTACCCCGCAGTTCCTCCACCAGAGTTTCGGTCACGGTCTTCTGTTCTTCGCTGCCATAGAACACGGCACTGCGGTACTGCGTACCCACATCGGGTCCCTGACGGTCTTTTTGCGTGGGATCGTGGATTTCAAAAAAAAGCCGGGCCAGCGTCTTAAAATCGACCACTTCCGGGTTGTAAGTCACGCACACGGTCTCGGCATGTCCCGTGTTGCCTCTGGAAACCTGCTCGTAAGTGGGGTTCTCCGTGTGCCCGCCCATGTAGCCGGAAGCGACATCCAGCACTCCCTCCACATGGCTGAAAGCATCTTCCACGCCCCAGAAGCAGCCTCCGGCGAAATAGGCTTTCTCTTCCGGGACGAAAATCATGGAGATGGAATTGACGCAGTGGCGCGTGTTTTTGGCCGTAAACTGTTCACCTTTGAAGACATGTCCCAGATGTCCGCCGCAGTTCTCGCATGTGATCTCTACCCGGTGCCCATCAGGATCCGGAGAGCGGTGTACGGCTCCGGGCAGGGCGTCGTCAAAACTCGGCCATCCGCATCCGGAGTCGAACTTGTCCGAAGAACGATAAAGCGGCGCTCCGCACTGACGGCAGACATATGTCCCCTGCCGCTTGTTATGCAGATACTCACCGGTGAACGGGGCCTCGGTGCCTTTATGTATGATGACGCGGGCCTCCTGTTCGGTCAGAGTGCGCATGGCTCCCCCTTTGGATTCTTTCTGGGCCGCGCCACCGCAAGAAATCAAAATGGCGCAGAAAATGAAAATCATGGAAATGAATATGGAATAACGAAACATAAAGCCTCCTTGAAAAATTCGATGCGGCTTTGTCCCGCACCCGCTTTCCGGCTGGGACAAAATATCCTTCCGCATCCGGTCTGTACAACTCGCAAGTCTGTTTCAGGGATGAGAACCGGGGCTGTCTTTTCCCCGATGGGATTATAATTAAGAAGGGAATGCGTGAAGGCAAATAAAAAAGGCGTTGCGCCTGAGAAGCCGCAACGCCTGGATCAGCTGGTGTCGAAGGGGGGACTCGAACCCCCACGGGATACCCCACTACCCCCTCAAGATAGCGTGTCTACCAGTTCCACCACTTCGACAAGGTATCAATTTTCCAGATACTTTCCCGCCATCCGGAATGCGGTCCGTTCTTAGGCGGGCCTCCGGTCTTTGTCCAGTTTTTTATTGCTGCGGCTGTTCGGGCTGGGGAACCGCCGGCTCCGTGGGAACAACCGGGATTTCCGGAGCCGCAGGGGCAGGCATGTCAAGCACGATGGACTCTCTGGGGATGGTGTGCTGCTGAGTGCTCCTGTAGGTGAACACCATGGAAGTAATGAAAAATATGGTGGCCGCACCAGCGGTCAGCTTGCTGAGCAGGCCTCCCGCCCCTGTGGAGCCGAACAGACTCCCGCCGCCGCCGCCGAAAATGACGCCCATTCCTTCTTTGCCGGACTGCAACAGCACCAGCACCACAAGGGTGACGCAGGCAATGATGTGAATGGTTATGATCAGGGAATCCAAGACACTACCTCCTCATTGAGCCAGAACGATCCGGCTGAAACTGTCAGCTTTCAAGCTCGCGCCCCCTACCAGCACACCATTCACGTTGTCAAGGCGGAGAATGCCGGCAGCGTTCTCGGGTTTGACGGACCCGCCGTAAAGAATGCGGACTTCAGTTCCTGTTTCCGGCAGCAGAGACATGAGGGTTTCGCGGACAACGGCATGGGCTTCGACAATTTCTCCTGGCCCGGCCACCTCGCCGGTACCGATAGCCCATACCGGCTCATAGGCCACGCACAGGCGATCGGCCGAGGCCGCGCACCGCGCCGTCTCCAGTCCCGTGCGCAGCTGGCGGGACAGCACCTCGCTCACCCGGCCCTCCCGGCGCTCCTCGATGGTTTCTCCGACACAC
Source organism: Desulfomicrobium orale DSM 12838 (assembly GCF_001553625.1). Lineage (GTDB taxonomy): Bacteria > Desulfobacterota > Desulfovibrionia > Desulfovibrionales > Desulfomicrobiaceae > Desulfomicrobium > Desulfomicrobium orale. The sequence continues at coordinate 1,656,749 of NZ_CP014230.1, read as the reverse complement.
AGGATCATAGTCAGTCCCGCAGACAGTCCGGCGGCCATCTTGCGGCCGACAAACTCGTCGGTTTCCCCGAGAACGTGCCGCCGTTCGGAATGTCCGGCCAGAGCGTAGGTGCATCCCAGAGCCAGCAGCTGCTCCGGGGCGATTTCTCCGGTAAAGGCACCCTGTCTTGCCGGATAGAAATTCTGCGCGCCCAGAAAGCAGCCCGGCGCGGTCTCAAGAGCCCGACCCACCTCGCCGAGCATGGTGAAAGGCGGGCAGACCAGCACTTCCCGGTCGGCGGGCAGACCGCCGAGCAGCTTGCCCAACTCCGCAGCCGTGGCCGCACCCTCCTCCACCGTCTTGTACATCTTCCAGTTGGCGGCCATGAGTTTTTTCATGACTTCTTCTCCAGAGCGGTGAACGCCGGAAGTTCCTTGCCTTCCAGAAACTCAAGAAAAGAACCGCCGCCCGTTGAAATGAAGGAAAACTTGTCCGTGAGGCCGGTCTGCTCCACAATGACGTTGGTGTCGCCGCCGCCGAGAATGGTCATGCCCGGCACAGCCGCCACCGCCCGGCACAGGTTGATGGAGCCCTGGGCAAAGGCCGGATTCTCGAACGCACCCATGGGGCCGTTCCAGATCACGGTTTTGGCGTCCTTGATGACCTCGGAGAAAAGCGTGTGCGAGGCTGGCCCCGTGTCCAGAATCATGCCGTCGGCCGGAATGTCCTGATAAGTGCGCACACCCGCGCCCACAGGACCGGTGGGCGATGTACCCAGAATGAAATCCACGGGCAGATAGAACCTGACGCCCTTTTCCCGCGCCGCGACCATGATGCCCATGGCTTCCTCGAGCAGGTCGTCTTCCACCAGAGAGGTTCCCACTTCCAGCCCCTGGGCCTTGCGGAAAGTGTTGGCCATGGCCCCGCCAACGATCATGGAATCGACCTTCTCCATCAGGGCTTTCAAAATGCCCAGCTTCGAGGAAACCTTGGCGCCGCCGATGATGGCCACAAAAGGACGTTCAGGCGCTTTCAGGGCCTCACCCAGATACTGCCATTCCTTCTTCAGCAGCAGACCGCCGCAGCACTCGTCCATGAACTCCGTCACGCCCACCACCGAAGCGTGCGCCCGGTGAGACGCGCCAAATGCGTCATTGACATAGACCTGCCCCAGAACGGCCAATTCTTTGCTGAATTCCGGGTCGTTCTTGGTTTCGCCGGGATGGAAGCGCAGATTTTCCAGCAGCAGCACCTGCCCCGGTTTCAGGGACCCGGCCATGGACCGCACCTCCGGCCCGATGCAGTCCGGAGCCATGAGCACGTCCCGGCCCAAAAGTTCCGACAGACGACGCGCCACGGGCTTCAGAGAAAATTCGGGCATGGGCGAACCCTTGGGACGGCCCAGATGCGAGCACACCACCAAAGACGCGCCCCGATCCAACGCCAGCCGCAAAGTGGGCAGGCTCTGCCTGATACGGTTGTCGTCCACGATGGTTTCTCCTTTCAGAGGCACATTGTAGTCGACCCGGATCAGCACTCTTTTCCCGTCCAGAGCCAGTTCATCGAGAAATTTCATATGGCCTCCTCGCGTCGCGCGTGATGGGTTGGCATGGTGAAAACGCGTCAAAACATACCGGCACCAAAAAGAAATGACAATGCCCGGCCCGGCGTTCGATCCAGGAGAAGGCAGACGCGGAGCAGCTTCCTTACAGGTCAGGGCTGCTCGTAAAACACATAGGTGGAGAATTCCGAAACCTCGAAGTAAATTTTCTTGGCTCTAGACCATCAGGCCAGTGTCTGACAGGCTAAAAAATGTTTGAAAACAGCAGGTTAAGTCGATACAAAGTCGGAAAAATCATTGAATGCTTTTGCATCGACATTGACGCTACCAGAACCGCTCTGCTCCTGAAGTTGAACAGAAAGACCGTGAACAGGTACTTTCTGGCCTTCAGGTGGTTGATTTATCTCCACCAGGTATCCAAAAAAGAGCAAATACTCGGTGTAGTTGAGGTTGATGAAAGTTTTTTTGGCCCCGCCCGGGTTCGTGGGCGGCCAGGCCCCCGAAAAAGGGGACGGGGCACGCTTAAACAACCGGTCTTTGGCATCTATGAGCGTGATGGAGCCGTTTACACAGAGCTGGTCACGGACTGCTCGGCCAAAACGCTTCAAGCCATCATCAGGGGCAAGGTTTCGCCTGAGAGTATTATCCATTCCGACTGCTGGAAAGGCTATGACGGACTGGTGGATGTGGGGTACGACAAACATTTCCGTATCAACAAATCCAGACACTTTGCGGAAAAATCGGTCCACATCAACGGTATCGAAGCATTCTGGAGCTTTACAAAACGCCGCCTAGCAAAGTTTAACGGTGTGAAGCAGAATTTCGAACTCCACCTCAAGGAGTGTGAATGGCGCTACAATCGAGCGCTGCCACAACTTCTCGCCAGCCTCAAACTTTTGGTAGCAAAAAACAAAGACCTGATGGTCTAGAGCCTTTTCTTTTCTCCCTTATCGACCTGCCCGTTCAGGTTGGCGTCCAGCACGCCATACCCGAAACGGTATCCCCTGGCCAGGCTGTCGGAAGTGCCGTAGGCTGTGGATAATTTGTCCACCTTGATAAAACGCCGCACCAGCTGCTCCCCGGTATAGATTTCCATCACGCCGTCAGTTCCGGTCCAGTTCTGGATTTTCCGGCCCAGCTGATTCTGGGCTTCCTGTGTACATCCGCACAGCATGACCACGGCCAAAAATGTCACCATATAACGCATACACCCCCTTGCGGGCAGCAGCCCGCCTATTGTTTTGTCCACCCCGGAAGCTCTTCCCAGGCGCGGCGTAAGGCTTTTTCATGCACAGAAGTCATGGGGTCAAGGGCGCGCAGCCGCTCCTGAAAGCCGCTCCCATGATTGCGGTGAAACACATGGCAGAACTCGTGCAGCATGACATGGCACGCCAGTTCCTGCGGCAGCAACAGAAGCCGGGCGTTCAGACTGATCCCGCCCCTGACCGAACAGCTCCCCCACAGGGTTTTCTGGTTGCGCACGGAAACGGCACTCACGGCGACGCCACAGGCATCCGCCAGTTCACGGCAGGCCGGAACGAGATGGTGTTTGCCCTCCCGCACCAGAAAATGTTGCAACAGCCTCGCGGCCAGAATCTCCCGGCCCGGCGGGCAGGTCACGACCAGCTCCCCTTTCCGCGCCACCAACCCGGCTATGGGGCCATGAGCGTAGTTCACGGCATAGTCGCGCCCCACAAAGACCAGCCGCACTGAGTCCGGTAAAAACGGCTGCCCCGGGCCTTCGCCCCGGGATTCCAGAACTGTCCGCCGCTTATCGATCCATCCCGCATGGCGGTCCAGAATGGCCGGCAAGTCTCCTAATGACATGTCAAAGGGCAGCATCACTTCGAGCCCCCGGCAGGAGCGCATCTTCAGCCAGACTCTGCGTGCCCGCGGATTCCGGATGACAGTGACGGGAATGTCTTTCCAGTAAAGCATACCAAAAAGGCGGCCGAAGCCGCCTGAAAAGAAACACGGCGCGGGCGGAACATGTCCATTCCCGCGCACAATGCCATTCTACCAGATTTTGGCCCGCTGGGCCTCCAGAGCCTGGGCCTGTTCCTCGAACGTGGCGAAGCCCCCCTGATGCAGGGCGTCCAGAACCGTGGTTTCCCAGTCCCAGGTGGCGTAGATGACCTGCTTGTGGAAGATATCCCTGAAGGAGGCCAGTTCCTGACGGTAGAACTCTTCCTTCATGCTGCCCAGGTTGCTCTGCAGCTGTTCGTGCAGTCTGGCCAGCTCGCCTTCATACCATTCCAGGAGATCAGGCCCCGAGGTACTCTTCTTCAGGATATGCTCATAGCGGTTTTCAGCCATGAGCATGTGCAGCCGCTCCAGATGCTGTTCCGAAAGCCAGGCGCCCAGACCCGACACGGAGATGTTCTCGGCCTCCACTTCGGCCATGTCCAGCTTGGTCTGCTGGTAAGTGTCCGGCACAACGGACGCCGAAACGATGCCCGCGATGCACACCAGACCGCGGATGACCCGCGAATTGGACACACCCTGACCACAGAATCCGACCTTTTTAGCGAACTTCTGACCGGTGAATATGGTCGTCAAAATGGCCCAGACCACGGCCGGATCCTCTTCGTCATAGATGCGGCGCAACCTCGCATTGTCGCGGTCCGTACCCAGCACCAGCTGGGTCATGTCGTTGGAGCCGATGGAGAAGCCGTCGAACTCGCGCAGAAACTCCTTGGCCAGCACGGCGTTGCTCGGAATTTCGGACATGAGGATGATCTTCAGCCCGTTATCGCCGGAATGGATGTGATGCACCTGCTCCAGATAGCGCTTCATGGACCGGGCTTCCTCCAGCGTCCGCACGAAAGGCAGCATCAGGTGCAGATTGACGCCGCCGAACGCGCCGCGAGCCAGCTTGAAGGCTTCCAGCTCCCAGTCGTGGATGTTCCGGGACACGCCTCGATAACCCAGCATGGGATTGTCTTCATGTCCCTCGAACAGAAGTCCGCCCAGCAGGTTCCGGTATTCGTTGGTTTTGTAGTCCGTGGTGCGGTAGACCACGGTCTTGCCGTGAAAAGCCATGGAAAAAAGCGCCAAGCCCTGAGCCAGACTCTGAATGTAGAGTTCCTTTCCGCTGCGGTAGCCTCTGGACTTCAATATGTCCTGAATGCGCTGGGGCAGGGTGCGCACCGTATCCATTTCGTGCTGCAGGCCGACCTTCTTGGCCACATCCTCGCGCAGGGCGGAAATCTTCTCCAGCGTCTCGACAATGACCGGATCCCGTTCGATGCGGGCCACATCCCGGGCAATGGCATCCTGGATTTCCAGCAGGCGGCGCTGGGATTGGGGATCGTTACCCAGAGTCTCCAGTTCATCGGCGTATCCCATGACCACGGCCACATGGTCCTTCAGGGAATGCGAGGTCTTCAGCACTTCGAAGCGCTGGGTGGCGAATTCCAGATGCTCGTCCAGTTTCTTGTCCAGTTCCCGCAGCTGGCGATGGATGGCCAGAACCTCGTCGGTGCCCTTGGCGCCCTCGCGCTCGGTCAGTTCCTCCATCTTGCGGGCCAGCCCCGTGATGATGCCCACATAGCTGCGCAGTTTGATGTCCAGACTGATGGTGCCTGCCGCCATCTGCTCGGATACGATCTTGGTCAGATCGTCTTCCAGCGAGGTCAGCTTGGCGCTGACCACGGCGTCGAGCCCACCCAGATCGTAGGCTTCCAGAGCCAGCGGGTGAACGCCGATATTGCCCAGCATGAACTCAGCGCGCAGAAGCCCCACCTCGAAATCCGGCACGTCGCGCAGGCGGGACAGAAACAGGGACTGCCCCACGTCGGCCAGAATAAGGCCGATCTTGGTCTTGGTCGCGGGCAGCTGGCTGACGTCGATCTCGCCGCCCACCTCCACCAGAGGCAGCAGGCCGCGGTAGACCTTGCCTCTGGAGCCGTCCACGGTCACATCCTGACCGTCCAGGGTGCGCAGTTTCTCCAGACGCTTGATGCCGATGACCGCCGGAATGCCCAGTTCGCGCGAAGTGATGGCCGCGTGGCTGGTGTCTCCGCCGGCGTCGGCCATGATGGCCGAGGCGATACGCATGCCCGGCACCATGTCCGGGTCCGTGCGTTCGGCGGCCAGCACGTGACCCTTGCTGATTTTATTCAGTTCCAGGGCCGAACGCAGGTAGCGCACCTGCCCCTGCCCCGCGCCGCGGGAAGCACCGTTGCCTTCCAGCAGCACCTCGGCTTCCTTGGCCGCGCTCTCCACCACTTCCTTGCGGCGCATGAAAATGGTGTGCGGATGCATTTCCAGTTCTTCGTTCCAGCGGGTCTCGGGCCGGGCCTGCACGAACCACAGGCGGTCCCACTGGTCGATGCAGAACTCCGAGTCCATGATCATGCCGCCGTAGCCCTTGCTGATGAGCCGCACGCCCTTGGCCACGGATTCGGCCTGGGCCAGCGACAGGGACCAGCGGTAGGCCATCTCGTCTTCCACGGTCTCGACCTTGGTGCCGCGCCCGGATTCCTTGTAGACAATGCGCTTGTCCTTGCAACCCATGTAGCGGATGACCACTTCCTGGCCGTCCTCGCGCTGGAACACGTAGAATTTGTCCGGTGTGACCAGGCCGCTGACCACCGCTTCGCCCAGGCCGTAGCTGGCGTCGATGGAGACCAGATCCTTACGCACCGTGCCCCGGCAGCCTGTGGAAGTGTCGGCGGAAAAGGCCGTACCGGAGATGACCGGGTTGATCATGCGCATGATACACACGGACAACGAGGTGTTTTCGATGGCCCATTCCTGCTTTGCCCTCACGGCGATCTCGTCGTCGCCGGTCCGCTCGGCCTTGGCCACGGCGTCGAGAATGGCTTCACGGCGGTAGGTCATGGACCGCAGGTTATAGGCCGAGGCGCAATCCCAGTGGTAGGCCTGCACCACGTAGTTCTCGCCCACGATATTCAGATAGGTGTCCTGAAGCCCGGCAAAGGCCTTCTTGCGGCTGTCCTCGCCGGCGGCCGAGGACCGCACCGCCACAGGCTCATTTTCCAGGCCGGCTTCCTTGCAGATTTCCAGATATGCCCCGCGCACGGCGTCGGCCACATCCCTGGGCAGATCCACGGACAAAATGGCCGCCTGCACCAGAACGGAGCGCTTGCGCAGCTGGTCGATGCCTTCGGGAGAGACAGCGAAGCCTTCCACCACGTTGTTGATGAAGGTGCGCAGACGAATGAGCGTGCCTTCCTGCTTGCGCGCCAGGTCCTTCACGTCCTGAGCGATCTTGCGTACAAATTTCTGCAGGAACTCCGAATCCTTGTTGATTTCCGGGTCGGCCCAGTCCGTGGAGTCGTAAGCCTTGTCCACCGTGGAGCGGACCAGGGCGGCATTGACTCTGGTCTCATCCAGAAGCTTGTGGAAGGCGATGGAGGAGACGGCTCTGAACTGCGGAGCACGCACGCCCGCTATGGTACTGATGATGGCCGTGTTGTAGTTCTTTCCGCCCACCAGAAGTTCCGCGTCCTCCCCGATGGTCACGATATCCTTGCCCGTCAGCACGAGCTGCTTCTGGATTTCCTCGATCCGCTCGGGAGTCGCAGGAGCTTCCGCCGTTTTTTCGGACTTCTTTCTGGAACTCTTCTTGTCGCTTTCGGACATTTTTTCCTCCTCTGTCGTGCGCATATCGGAATCCAGATGGATCATTCCGGGAAATCGGACGCGATCTCCCAATCAACATCGCGTTTCTCTTATGACACGAAAAAGTGCCGGGCCACAATGGTTGACAACATGAAAACTGAAACCGCCTCCTACACTTTCTGGCCGCAGGCCGGGCAGAACCTGTATTCTTCCCGGGTGACCGGAGTCTGGCAGGTCGGACATTTCCGGGGCGCGGGCATGAGCTGGACCAGCAGTTCCCCTTCCTTGACCGGAACCATCTTCCTGTCTTCCTGATAGTCCGCGAACTTGAGCACCCGCTCGACCATGCCCTCCACCGGAGACACGACGGACTTTTCCTGCTTCATGATGGAAATATTGAAGAGCTCCTCGCCCTTTCGGACCATATCCCCGGGCTTGACATGCATGACCCACAGATCGCCGCCGGAAGGCGACCCCACCTGATAGGGATTTCCCGGATCGGCCATTTCCGTTCCGGCGTCATCCCGGCCCAGGGCCTCGGCCACCTTGACCTGGATGGAAAAGGACTCCGAATCGAGCGTATAGGAGACAAGGCTCATGCCATGATCGTCCGGACGGGACACATGCTTGACAGAGAGCACATGATGCCGGCCCTGGCTGTCCTTGAACATGATCTCGTCGCCGCTCTTCAGCCCCTCGAACCAGACGTGCAGCGGCAGGCGGTTGCAGTCCCCGTATCTGCCCACGAAGCGGATGGTATTCAGGGCATCGCCTGGCTGACTCAGATACATGAGCAGTTCCTCTTCCGTGGGAGCCCGGCCGATATGTTCCTCCAGATCCGCCAGCTCCTTGTCCACATCGACGTCCTGCAGCAGCGCGAGAGGCGATTCCTCCGTCCGCCGGGCAATGGCGTCCTCATAATCCGGGCCGAAGGCCGACTCGTACACCCAGTCCGGCGGAAAACCCAAGGGCAGGCGGCCAAACCTGCCCAGCAGCAGATCGCGGAACGCGTCGTTGGCGTCCTGATAGATTTTGAGCCGCTCGGTCCTGACAGTGGCGCTGAGCGCTTCTTCGGGCTTCGATATGACCTGTTCCAGCACGGCCAGAAGCCTGCGCACGCCCCTGCGGCCGCCCCGCTTGTACGCCCCGGTGATGGCCAGAAAAGCCGTGTTCCAGGTGATCTGGGAGCCCGGCGTGACGTCGTGGTAACGCACGATCTTGCGGATGCCCGCCAGAAACTTGAGCATGTAGGGCAGAAGATGGATGTATCCCTGTTTCAGGGCTCCTTCCTGGGAGGATGAAGTGGCCCCGCCGGGCATGCCGTGCTCGATGGCGTCGTAGTCGATGCCCTGGAAATACGGAGCTGTGTAGCGGTCGTAATAGGGCATGATCTGCTTCAGAACGAAGCCCGCGCTGCGGATCATTTCCTTGTTGAGACTGGTTTTAAGGCCCAGTTCCTCGATGTACGCCGCCGTGGACAGCACCTCGCCCTGGCCGTACCAGCGCACGGACGCGCCGATGGCCGTGTCGAGGATATGCGCTCCGGCCTTGGCCGCGGCGGCCACGGCGGGCACGAAAAGGCCGTCGGTGTAATGGCGGTGGTAATGCAGAACCAGGTCGGGATGGGTCTTGCGGATGGCCGAAACCAGCTCCGCCATGAAAACCGGCGGGCAGACTCCGGCCATGTCCTTCAGACCGAGGATGAATTTTTTCTCCGCTTCCTTTGCGGAACAGCCCAGAATCCGGGCATTCATGTCCACGATCTCCTGCACCACGCCCAGATAGTGCTCCACCGTGAATCCGTCTGCCCAGGACAGGGAGATGGCCGGCTCCCAGATGTTTTTGCGGGAATTCAGAGCCACTTCGGCGAAGGGGCGCATGTTTTCGATGTGATTCAGGAAATCAAAGCAGCGGATGACGTCGTAATGCTCGCAGATCATTTCTCCCGTGCGGCGCATGACGTTCCCCGGCACGGGCCTGTAGCCCAGCACGTTGGTGGAGCGGATAAGCAGCTGCTTCAACGTCTTGGGCGCGAATTCGTTCCATTCCCGCGCCTCGGAAAAGGGGTAGGTCATATTGGCCAGCATGGCCACGTGGAAGTGCGCGCCGCCGCCGTTTTCCAGAGAGAAGAAGCCGCAGTTGTCCAGATAGGGACCGATGATCCGGTCCTCGGCCAGTCGGAAGCGGTTGCCGGAGTTGGACTGCGTGATGTCGCGGGTGGTGGTGTCGGAGAAATGCACGGTTCCCGAATCACGGACAAAGTCCAAGATGGCGTCCCGGTCGCCGCGCGGATAGGGGTAGTCGTAATATTCCGGCTCGATGGAAGGCAGCGACGGCCTGAAAGGGTCCATGCGCTTGCCTTCCCTGGTCCGGTATTCCCCGAGTTTGATATAGGGATTGTACCCGTGGGCGGAAATCTCGGCCACCAGCCGGGACAGGCGCACGGCCTCGGACTCCTTGTCCATGTATACCAGCAGCTCGGGCGTGTTGGCCACGAACTTGGTGTCGTAGTCGCCCGAGCGAAAACGCGGATGCCGGATGATCTGGCGATGGAAGGGAATGGTGGTCTTGATGCCGCCGACAATATATTCGCCAAGGGCCCGGTCCATGATCCCGAGCACCTTGTCCCACTGCGTGCCGTAAGCGATGAGCAGGGAAGCCGCCGAATCGTACTGGGGCGGAAATTCATAGCCGCCGCACACACAGGAGTCCACGCGCACGCCCGGACCGCCCGGGGACATGTACCTGGTGATGCGGCCCGCGTTGGGCGCGAACCCGTGCTGCGGGTCCTCGCAGTTGATGCGCACCTGCAGAGCATGCCGCTGGGGGCCGCAATTTTCCTCGCACAGACGCAGCTTCGCTCCGAAGGCCACGGCGATCTGCTCTTCCACCAAGTCGATCCCGTAGCGGCATTCGGTGATGCCGTGCTCCACCTGCAATCTGGTGTTGACCTCGATCAGATACGGCCGGCCCTGGCCATCCACCAGAAACTCCACCGTGCACAGGGAATAGTAGTTCACGGCGCTGACCAGCTGCCGGGCGTAGTCCTTCAGGCGCTCGCGCAGCTCTTCCGTCATGCCCGGCCACGGCGAAGGCGTTATCTCCACCAGTTTCTGGTGGTTGCGCTGCACCGTGCAGTCCCGCTCGTCAAAGGCGAAGACATTGCCGTACTTGTCCGTGATGACCTGGATTTCGATGTGCCGGACCGAAGTCAGCAGGCGTTCCACATAGAGACGCGGATTACCGAAGGAAGCCTGGGCCAGGGTGGAAGCCTTCACAAAGGCGTCGGCCAGCTGGTTCTCGCTGAATACCTCGTAGATGCCGCGGCCGCCCCCGCCGCCTTCGGCCTTGAGCATGACCGGCAGGCCGATTTCCCGGGCCACCTTTCTGGCCTCTTCCAAGGAAACCGCTCCTTCGGAGCCCGGCACCACGGGGATACCCAGCTTCTGGGCCAGGGCCCGGACCTGCACCTTGTTGCCCAGAAGGCGCATGGCCTCGGATGTCGGCCCGATGAAGAGCATGCCCGCTTCGGCACATTTGGACGGAAAGCTGTCGTCCTCGGAGGCGAAGCCCCAGCCGGGATGGATGGCCGCCACGCCCCGGGACTTGGCCATGGAGATGATCTTGTCGATATCCAGATAAGCCCGCGGGTTTTCCCCGAGGTGGAGCAGCTCCTGAGCGCCGGAGGTGAAAGGAGCGGTCTTGTCCACGTCCGTGGCCGTGATCAGGGGGATAGCCTGAAAAACCTCCTTGATGGAACGGACGATGCGCCTGGCGGGAATGCCCCGATTGGCCACAAGAATTTTCCTGCCCCGGATTTCCCGGGCCACTTCCTCGAAACTGCGGGGAACAAGCGACATGTGTCTCTCCTGAACGTTACGAGGCTCGCTCGAATCTCCCGGCCGTACCGTTCGGAAAAATCCAGCATCCCGCATCCTCCTGGTCACGCGTCGGTTCTGAATTTTTCCGTCCCGGCCAGTATAATCTTCTAAGCAGCCTCCGAAAAAAGATGTTTTCAGCAGCCCGCCGCACCCGGTCACTCCTCCGGTCCGAGGGAGCCGGAGTGCAGCACCCGCTCGCCCTCGTCCGTGCGCAGGACAATTCCTCCGTCCGGACACAGCCCCATGTACAGCCCGCGCACCAGCGACCGGTGGTCCCCGACATGGACCGCCGTGCCGAGGTAAGCCAGCATGGGCTCGATCGAGCGGGAAAATTCCGCGGGAGTCGATTCTGAAAGTGCGGCACGGTAACGAAGTTGAGCGGAGTTCACAAGCCGCAACCAACGCCGGAAAAGCGGTTCTCCGGGCCAGAGATCCGTCAGTGCCCCGGCCGGGCAGGCCCGGTCTTTCCGCAGGTCCCGCTCTTCCGGATGCGAAACCAGATTCAGCCCCACCCCGGCCAGCAGAATGTCTTCCCGCTCTTCCAGAAGGATGCCGCCCACCTTGCGGCCCGCCACCAGAATATCGTTGGGCCATTTGACCTGCGCCTCCACTCCCCCTTCCCGCAGGGCCGTGCACAAAACCCAGCCCGCGAGCACGGACAAAAGCCCTCCCCATGCCGGAGGCGGTACGGGCAGACGCCAGGCCGTGAAAAGGTTGCCCGGCTCGGAAATCCAGGACCGCCGCAACTGCCCGCGTCCGGCCCATTGCGAGGACGCCAGTACGGAATCCCAGACCATAAGGCGTCCGCTTTGGGCCAGATGCATGGCCACGTCCAGCACCGACGAACATGGGCCGCACAGGTGGAGATTATGCGTGGAGAGAGCATCACCAAGACCGCCCTCCGCACCCAGCAGAACGGACGCTCCGGGGCATTCCGGCGAAAACTCTTCCGTCACACCGGAAATGGCGGGAACCCAGAATAACGGCATGAGAAGCTCCAGAAGAGATGGAAATTGAGGCATGCGGATGCACGTGCATAACGGCGTCCGGCCATTCATTTCACGGCTTGGCGCCGCAGGGGACGCAATAAAACCCGCGCGGCCCTTTCGGCAACGTGCAATATGAGCCCGGGAGAATCCGCACGGATGCAGATTCCATCAGATGGAGACGGGAGAAGGCTACTTGCCCAGGCGCTGCTTTTTTTCCAGCAGCATCCGCTTCAGCGCGGATTTATCTCCCACAACACGAGGAGCGGCGCGCAAAATGGGGCGCGGGGGGGAGGAGACGAAACAGGAAACTCTGTGGCGGGATGTTCCACCGCGGGTTCCACGGGTTGCGGTGTGGGCGGCGTATCCACCGGAAGAGGCGGTTCCGGATGTGAGGGCAAAGGCGGGGCCGCAACAACGGACGGGCGTGGAGGCGGGGCGGGCGCGGCACTGGCCGGACGAGACGTCAGAGAAACAGACCGCTGAACGGGCGGGGCGGGCGGGACAGAAGCGGCCTTGATCGGCGCGGCGGAAGCGGCTCCGGACACGGGCTGATAGAATACGGAACGCAGATAACGCCTGGGCTCGTACATGGCGGTCACGCCTGTCAGGGATTCCGTGGATCCGATGATGAGCGCACCGTCCGGCTCCAGCGCTCCGGCAATCTTTTCAAAGACAGCCTTCTTGTCGGCCGGAGTGAAGTATATGGCCACATTGCGACAGAAAATCACGTCGAACTTGCCCAATCCGGCAAACGGCTTCATCAGATTGAACTTTTTGAACGTGGCCATGCCCCTGATCTCGTCGCGGATCTTCCATCCGTTTTCCAGTGGGACGAAATAACGGTGCAGAGTCTGCGGAGGCAGGCCGCGCTCGATCTCGAACTTGTTGTAATGGCCAAGGCTGGCCTTGGCCAGGGCATCGTCGGAAATATCCGTGCCCAGCAGGGAAATGTCGAAATTATCCAGATTCCCCAAAGTTTCCCGCAGGGCGATGGCGATGCTGTAAATTTCCTGGCCGGTGGAACAGGCCGCGCTCCAAATGCGGATGGGAACACGCCGTGCTCCTCTCTTTGAACGCGCATCCACCAGATCGGGGATGATTTTATGCTTGAACACCTCAAAGGGCGAGGCGTCACGGAAAAACAGGGTTTCGTTGGTGGTGATGGCGCTTATGATTTCCTTTTCCATGGCGCCGCTGCGGTCGGCCTTGGCTCTGGTGTAAAGATCCATGTACGACGCGCAGGCATACTGCTGCACCATGGGTTTGAGGCGCGTCTCCACCAGATAGGCCTTGCTCGCATCCAGGGCCACTCCGGAAATGGAGTAGATATACCGGGTCAGAGCCCGCAATTCGTCCGCCGTGATACTCATAGACGCTTCAGCCCACCTGATTCCATCAACAAAAACCGCCGCCTTGGATTCCGCATGGCTATTTCACCGTGCGGACAATCTCCTGGGCAATCCCGTCCAGAGGCGCCACCACGTCCACCACACCCGCTTCGAAGGCGGTTTTGGGCATGCCGTAAACCACGCAGGATTCCGCGTCCTGCCCCACCGTCACCGCGCCAAAGCCCTTCAGGGCCTTGAGCCCCAAGGTGCCGTCGCCGCCCATGCCGGTCATGATCACCCCGGTGGTCTGCGCCCCGTATTCCTTGGCCACGGAACGGAACAGGTAGTCCACGGATGGCCGGCAGTTGTTTTCAGGCGGATCGTCGGTGATCTGGATGATCTTGGTTCCCCCCGGTCCGGCGGCTACCCGCATCTGCCTGCCCCCCGGCGCAATATAGACCACGTCGGGACGCACCGTCTCATTGTCCGAAGCCTCACGCACCTCATACTGGCACTTGCTGTCCAGACTCTCCGCCAGAGACTTGGTGAAGAGCGGGGGCATGTGCTGCACCAGAAAAATGGGCACTCCGAGTTTGGGCAATCTGGGCAGCATGCGGGCCAGCGCGTTGGGACCACCCGTGGAAATGCCTATGGCCACGGCCCTGGATTTGCCCACACGCCGGGGCACACCCGGACCCGGAGCAGGCGGCGAAAGAGGAGGCGGAGTGGCTCCGCCCTGGCGCAGCTTCTGTTTCAGAAGGGTCTTAAGCTCCCGGCGTCTGGCAAAGGCGGTCACCCGTGGCGTCAGGGCGTTTTTCAGCGTCTGGACGTTTTCCTGGCGGGCATCGGCATCGGGCTTGGCAATGAAGTCGAAAGCGCCCAGCTCCAGGGCTTTCATGGTGATTTCGCTGCCGCGCTTGGTCAGGGTGGACAGCATGATCACACCCAGATCGGGATAGCTCTTCTCTATCTCCCGCAGCGTCTCCAGGCCGTCCATGACCGGCATTTCCACGTCCAGCGTGATGAGGTCCGGTTCCAGAGCCGCGATGCGGCTCAAGGCCACCTTGCCGTTGTTGGCCGTGCCCACAACTTCCACGCCGGGGATTTCCGCCAGGATATCCCCCACCACCTTGCGATACATGATGGTATCGTCCACAACCAGAACCCGCAGCTTCATGCGCCCATCCTTATTCTCGTACGCCGGATCCTTCCGGCCATCACACGTCCTCGGCCAGCACCTTTTCCACATCCAGGATCGCAACCAGCTCCCTGCCCGCCTTGCACACGCCCCGGAAATACGCGCCCTTCACGCCCTTGATATTGGACGGCGTGGGCTCCACTTCCTCCCATTTGGCCGTGACCACGTCGCTGATGCGATCCACCAGGAAACCAATATTTTCCTCGCGGGAATTGACGATAATAATCCGGCTCGTATCCGTGCGCTTTGACGGGGCAAGGCCCAGTTTGCGGCCAAGATCGATGATGGTCACGATGCGGCCGCGCAGGTTCATGATGCCCAGCACATGCTGCGCGGCCTGGGGCACTCTGGTCATAGCCATCTGCTTGTTCATTTCCTGAATCACGTTGATGTCGATGCCGCACAGGGCCGACCCCACGTAAAAGCAGGCCAGTTGAAACGATCCGCTACGCTCCTGAGCGTGCTGTGTCATGGAATCTCCTTTTCTTCCGGAATTCACGACTGAATCCGGGTAAATCCGTAACCCGCCGGATCACGCCTCCAGCCTGAACCGGGCAACCAGAGCCTTGAGGTTTTCGGCGGTCTTCGCCAAATCCTCGGCGCTCAGTTTCACCTGTTCGCTGGCCGTAAGGATCTCATTACCCTTTACGGAGACATCGGCCACATCAGAAGCAATCTCACGGGCAGTGGCGGAACTCCGGCTGACATTGGTATTGACCTCGGTCAAACCCAGAGAAGCCTGCCCCACGTTTCCGGCGATATCCCGGGTGGTCACACTCTGCTCTTCCACCGCGGCGGCAATGGTCGAAACAATGCCGTCCACTTCTGTCACGATGCCGGAAATCTGGCCGATCTCACCCACGGCCAGCTGCGTGGCCTGCTGGATATCCTGAATCTTGTTCTGAATTTCCTCTGTGGACCGGGCCGTCTGCTGGGCCAATTCTTTGATTTCGTTGGCCACCACGGCGAATCCGCGTCCGGCCTCTCCGGCGCGGGCGGCCTCGATGGTGGCATTCAAGGCCAGCAGATTGGTCTGCGAAGAAATGGCCGTGATGGCCTCGGTAACCTTGTTGATTTCATTGGCCGCCGTGCCCAGCTCGTGCACGCGTACGGAAGAACTCCTGGCCTGCTCCACGGCCTGTCTCGTAATTTCCCGGGCCTTGCTGGAATTGGCCGCAATCTCCCCGATGGTGGCGCTCATTTCCTCCGTGGCCGCAGCCACAGTGTTCACGTTGATGGACGCCTCCTCCATGGCCGCAGCCACCGAACTCTGGCTGGAGCTCATCTCTTCGGTAGCGGCGGCCACCTGGCCGGTACGCTCCGCCACGACGGTGATTCCCCCGGAGACCTGTGCCGAAATTTCGGCCAAAGCCTCCGAAGAAGCGGTCAGCTGGTCCACGCCCGCTCTGATTTCCGTGATCATACCCTTCAGGCTGACGGTCATGCCGTCCACGGCCTTGGCCACCATTCCGATTTCATCACGCTGAAAATCGGTAAGCCGCATATCCAGACGGCCTTCCGCCACCCGTGCGGCGGCATGGGCCAGCCTGTTCAGCGGGCGGATGACCACCTTGTCCTGCACATAGAAAACAATGACAGCCAAAATAAGAAGCGCGGAGGTCAGCCCGATCATGACCCAGAGGCTCATCCGTTTCATTTTCATGGCGCTGGCTAGCAGCTCGTCCACAGGCACACTGACGCCGAGACCGACCCCGTTTTCAGAGCGGGAATAAAACATCAGCCATTCCCTGCCATTCTCCATGACCTCAAAAATCTTGGATTCTCCAGCGGCAACGTCCATGACCGTCCCCAGTTCGGGCACATCCCTCACGGAGCTCAGAACGCGCTTCGGCTCCGCCGGATAGGCCAGAATATGTCCTTCTCTGTCCACGGAAAAAGACTTCGAGGAAGGGGTGGGAGTGATCTTCGACACAATATCGCCGAGATATTGCAGGCTGACATCCACCGTGGAGACGCCGATGATCTTCTGGTCGTCTCCGGTCATGATACCGATGAAAGAAAACATGGAGACATCGCTGACCGGATCCTTGTATGGTGCGGACCAGTAAATGTTCTTTTCCCGTTTGACGCTTCTGTCCCAGTTCTTCGGCAGACCGGTGAGATACCAGTCCTGATTCTGATAGTCGAATTCGGGCAGATTGTACTCCAGAGTCGTCTTGACCTTCCCATTTTCCCAATAGGAGAAAACACTGTAATATTTTCTGTCGGGTGAAAAAGCATATGGCTCAAACCATATTCCTCCTCCAGATATGAAAGGATGGCGTCCGACAAGCGTGACAAGGAAGTTCTGGACTTCTTCTTCCGAGACATTATATTTTTTATTTACACGCAGGAACTGCTCTCCGGAAGAAGCAAGATCCAGAGTTATCTTCTCACTGTACGAAAAATATGTATTCACCTTTTCCGCATTGCTTTCAATCTGATGAAGGATGTCGTTTTTCAATTCCCAGACATATTTCGAGTGCATCTCCTGCTGATTTAAGAACAGAATAAAAAGTCCGGCAACAGAAAAAATAACGACAGTAAGAAAGAATAAAACAATCTTTATCCTAATTGACATATCCAAGCTCCATTCCCTGAAAATGTTCAGCGGTACGTCATCAGGCTGCTCCACATGACACAGCCGATTCCGTACATTTTTGAATATTCAAAGAAGCGCACTCACATATCTCTTGCTGTGGCGTCTACGAAAACATGAAATTATGAAGCATATCGCTTCAGGCAGTCATAGATGGCCTGCAGCAGGCGCTCCTTGTCCAGCTTGACCAGATAATCGTCCACGCCGAGAGCCTTGCCCCGGGCCACGTCCTCCTCCCCGGCAAGGGAAGTCAGCGCCATGATGGGCATCATGGAAAAGCGTTCGTCAGCCCGGATGAGGCGGGTCAGTTCGAACCCGTCCATGTTCGGCATCTCGATGTCCGTGACCACCAGATCGTATTTCTCCGGGCCGGCCGTCAGCATGGACCAGGCAATGGCGCCATCCGCCGCCGTGTCCACCGTGTAGCCGTCATCCTCGATGAATTTTTTCACCTGGTTGCGGAAAAAATCCGAATCCTCCACCAGCAGCAGATGCGGTACGCCCACCTCTCCGGCGTCATCCGGGATCTCGATGCTGCCCCGCACGGCGAACCAGTCCGGCTGGACCGTCTGGATCAGTTCGTGGATGTCCACGATGAGAGTCGTATGCCCGCCGATGATGGCCGAGCCGCTGATGCCGGGTTGTTTCAGGGTGAAGGTGTCCACAGTCACCCTGGCCTCCACCGCGTCCACAGGAGCCTTGGCCAGAAGGCCGATCTCGTGTCCGGCCATGAGAAAAACGATGACCACAAGTTCGCCGCTCTGCTCCAGCATGCTCACGTTGGTAGCCTGATCCAAGGAGAAGACCGGCAGGGTTCCGCCCCGGTACTTGATCACGCGGCGGCCGCCCACTTCCTCGATTTCCGAGGCGTCGATGAGCTCCACCCGCGCCACCAGATCAAGCGGTACGGCGCAGTATTCCTGTGGTGCGTTGCGGAAGGTGAAAAGGGAAATCTTTTCCTGATCGTCCCTGGTTTCCTCTTCCTTGGCCTGCACCGTCCGCTCAAGGCTCAGGTTCAGCTCTCCGAGCCTTCCCAATCCGGCCACGTCCAGGATCAGGGCCACATGCCCGTCGCCCATGATGGTCGCTCCGGCGTAGCCCTGGCAGTCCTTGAAATGACGGCCCAGAGGCTTGACCACGATCTCCACGGAATCGTGCAGCTGGTCCACCACAAGTCCGTACCGGAATTGTCCGGCCGAAACCACCACAAGGTTGATGTCCCGCATCGGGCATTCCACCGCGCCTTCTTCCCGCTCCTCATGCTCCTTGCCAAGCATTCTGGGAATCGTTCTGGCGGCCTGGCAATCGTTCGTGCTCAGGTCCAGAATCGTGGACAGATAAAGCAGCGGAATGAGCTCACCGCGCAGAAGCAGCACTTCGGCGTCGCCGACCATCTCGATGCGCTCGCCGATCTGGGCTGCGGGTACGGACAGCAGCTCGTCCACATTGACCTGGGGGATGGCGAAGCGCTCCTCGCCTACCGACACGAGCAGGCTCGGGATGATGGCCAGGGTCAGGGGCAGCTTGATGCGTATGATGGTGCCCGTGCCCAGGCTGGTCTCGATATCCACCTGCCCGCCGAGCTGGTCCAGGTTGGACTTGACCACGTCCATGCCCACGCCGCGCCCGGACACGTCGGTCACTTTCTCGGCCGTGGACAGGCCCGGCAGAAAAATGAGCTGGGCCTTTTCCTTCTCGGACATGGATTTGGCCTGCTCCGGCGAGACCAGACCCTTTTCCATGGCCTTGTTCAGTATTTTTTCGGTATTCAGGCCGCGGCCGTCATCGGCGATCTCAATGTTGACCTGTCCGGCCGCATGATAGGCCTTGAGCGTGATGGTGCCCATGGCCGGCTTGCCCGCCGCGGCGCGCTCGGCCGGCGGTTCGATGCCATGGTCGGCGGAATTGCGCACCAGGTGAGTCAACGGGTCCCCAAGACCTTCGATGATGGTCTTGTCCAGTTCCACCTCGGTGCCTTCAAGCTGAAGGTCGATCTCCTTGCCCAGACTGCGGGCCAGATCGCGGACCACGCGCGGAAACTTGTTGAAGATGGTGCCCACGGTCTGCATGCGCGTGAGCATAATGGTTTCCTGAAGTTCGGAAGTGACCAAATCGATACGCTGCCCGGCGACCTCGATCTGGTGCGGCGCGTTCGAGGAAATGGCCTGCATGAGCTGATTACGGCTGAGAACAAGCTCGCCCGCCAGATTCATGAGGTCTTCGAGCAGACTGACATGCACGCGCAAAGATTCGGTCTGGGAGCCGGAACGCGTGGATTTGGCGCGGGCATCGTCCTCTGTCCGGGCGGGAGCCACGGGTCTGACGGCGGCAGGTTCCGGCGCGGGCGCAGTCACTTCCGCTGCAGGCGCGGGGGAGTCGTCCGGCATGAAGGCCGCAGGAGAAGCTACGGCGGCTGCCGGAACGATGGAAGGCGCGGGCGCGGACGGTGCGGCGGAAGGAGCCGGAATGGTCAGGACCGTCTCGGCGCGCAAATCCAGCAGCGCGGGCAGAATATCGTCCTCGATGATGGAAACGAAAAGCAGGTAAAAACTCTGGCCCGGAGACAGCGGCGCGGAAAGATCGACGCTCGCGGCCAGAATCGTGCCCGTGGAGTCGAGGGAATCGCGGATGCCGGCCAGGGTCTTGCCCTTGCCGCGCACATCACGTTCCTCGTCAAGTTCCAGCAGATAAACGGTCTTGCCGCCTTTGCGGGTCTGTTCCAGCTCCGTCTTGTCCACGGACAGCGCCACCTCCCCGGCCCGGTTTCTGATTTCCAGCATTTCGCCGGAAGCGGACGGCGCAGGCGGCGGCGAAGACGGCGAGGCGGGTTTTTGCTCAGGCGCGGCGGACGGACGCACAGTGGAGCCTTCGGCGGCCGCGGTCAGAGCCGCCAGGTGTTCGCCGATGTCCGCGTCGTTACTTTCGGCCACGTTCTGGATCATGTCCCTGAGCTTGTCGAAGGCCAGCAGCACCACGTTGACCACTTCCGGATCGGGGGTCAGTTCCCGGTTCCTGATCATGTCCAGAACGTTCTCGATCTTGTGCCCGAGATCCTTGATCCTGGTCAGACCCAGAAAACCCGCGCCGCCTTTGATGGAATGCGCGGCCCGGAAGACCTTGTTGACCAGTTCTTCGTCTATGTCCCGTCCGGCCTGCTCGATGGCCAGCAGGTCGTTCTCGATATCCCCGAGGTGCTCGG
Organism: Desulfomicrobium orale DSM 12838; assembly: GCF_001553625.1. Classification (GTDB taxonomy): domain Bacteria; phylum Desulfobacterota; class Desulfovibrionia; order Desulfovibrionales; family Desulfomicrobiaceae; genus Desulfomicrobium; species Desulfomicrobium orale. The sequence goes on along the minus strand of NZ_CP014230.1, from coordinate 1,636,426 downwards.
AGGCTTCCTCCACATACATCTGGAGGGTTTCGTCATCCATCATCATTGGGAACTCCCTTCTATGACCGGTGTTCCGTCAATGTTCGCCGTTACGGGCATTGGTCTCCGGTCCGTAAAAATGCCGCTCTTTTCCGCCGTACGGGTGGAGCGGCGCCACTTTTCCACAAGCGGCCCTGATTCAGTCCTACATATTGCGTATGGCATACACAAAGACTTGCCGCAGCATTTGTCAATACCGTGATGCCGAAACATCAAAACGGGGCGCCAAGCGGGTCATCCCCCGGCCACGATACTTTTGGCCGGAATAAGCCCCGTGGCGGCGGCCGAAACAATGTTTCCGGCAACTCCCGGCCCGTCTCCGGCCACGTACAGGCCCCTGATGGCCGTTTCCAGATTTTCCCCACATTCCACCTGGGTGGCGAAAAATTTGATCTCCGGCGCGTACAAAAGCGTTTCATCATTGGCCACTCCCGGCACCACCAGATTGAGCTTCTCCAGCCCATCCACCAGATTGGCCAGAATGCGTTCCGGCAGAGCCATGGCAATGTCTCCACAGGTCACCTTTGTGAGAGTGGGTTCGATGTAGCTGTTGCGGATGCGGTTCCAGGTGGAGCGGCGGCCGCGCTTCAGATCCCCGAAGCGTTGCAGGATGGGCTTGCCCCCTCCGATGAGAGTGGCCAGACGTCCGATGGACTCGCCGTAAGACTGGTTGTCCGTGACCGGATCGTTCAGCACCACCTTGGACAGAAAGGCGAAGTTGGTGTTCGTCGATTTCGTGTCCATGTAGGCGTGACCGTTCACGCAGACGAAATCCTGATAGTTTTCCTGGGCGATGAAGCCGCCGTAATTGGTGCAGAATGTCCGGGTCAGATCGTCATACTTGCCGGTGCGGATGAAAAAAGTCGGGTCGTAGATGATGGAACACAGATCCTGCATGATCTCGTTGTGCACTTCCACCCGTACGCCCACTTCGATGCCGCGCTGGGTCACAGCCAGACCATGACGGCGGGCCAGCTGCCCCATCCATTCCGCGCCCACCCGGCCCGGAGCGAGGATGACGCGATCCGCCCGGTACTCGCCCCTGGTTGTGACCACCCCGGCCGCGCGGCCGTTCTCCACCAGAATATCCAGGGCTTCCTCGCCCGTGGTCACAGTCACGCCCCTGGACCGGATATGCTCCACCATGCCGGCGATGTGGCCGGGCAGATTGTCGCTGCCCAGATGCTTCTGTCTGATGACCAGCAGGTCGATGCCGAACTTGCGGGCGTCCTTGCGGATGGCCCTGGCCGCTTCCATGTCCGTGGGGTAGACCTGTCCGTCCATGCCGAAGCGGTTGAAGATGGCCTCGGTTTCGTCGATCAGAGCCATGGCCCGGCCGGCGCTCATGAACTGAGTCAGATCGGTCTTGCCCAGCTTGTGAATGAAATTGAGCTTGCCGTCGGAGAAAAGTCCGGCCCCGCCCATGCCGGAGAGAATGTTACACGGCTTGCAGCGTACGCAGTCCTGGTCGCCGGTCAGGGGACAGTTGCGGGTTCCGGTTCCGCGCCCCTTTTCGAGCAGAAGAACCTTCAGATCCGAATGTTCCGCCAGATGAAAGGCCGCAAACAGCCCGGCCGGCCCTCCGCCGACAATGATGACATCGTGATTTCGCTTCATGATCGCACCCGCGGGTAATTGGCTGGAGCGGACGCGGGCTGCGCGAAACCCGGTGTTTCGCCTCAGGCCGGAATTCGGCCCTCTGGTCCCGCCATCCGCCCGGATTGAGTCCGGAAAACCGCCGCAAAAGCCACCCCGCAACAGACCGTGCCCTTTCCGCGGAACTGATTCCGGCAGAAATGGCGCGGCCAAGAAGGGTATGCAGAGGGCATGCCAGCTACTTGAAAAAAGCGTTTATCCTTGTTTTCCATCCGCTTTTTTCTTCCGCGCCGACATGGTGTGGCGTTTTTGTGCCGAAAGTTCGACCTTGCGCAACCGGATACTGAGAGGCGTAACTTCCACCATTTCATCGTCGCGGATGAAGTTGAGCGCCTTTTCCAGGGTCATGGGCAGGACCGGCGTCAGGATTATGGCCTCGTCCTTGCCCGAGGCGCGGAGGTTGGTCAGCTTCTTTTCCTTGGTGGGATTGACATCGATATCGTTGTCCCGGTTGTGCTCGCCGATGATCATGCCCTCGTACACGGCGTCCCCGGGCTGCACGAACATACGCCCGCGCGGCTCCAGATTGAATATGGCGTAAGGCACGGCCTGCCCCTGCCGGTCCGAGACGAGGGAGCCCGAAAAACGGGTCGGAAAGTCGCCGCGGTACTCGCCATAGCCGTCGAACAGGGAATTCATGATTCCCGTACCCTTGGTGTCCGTCAGAAATTCGTCGCGGTAGCCGATGAGGGCCCGCGACGGCGCGGAAAACTCCATCCTCGCCCGGCCGCCGCCGTTGTTGGACAGGTTGACCAGCTTGCCCCGGCGGATGGACAATTTTTCCGTGACCACGCCCATGAACGCCTCATCGCAGTCCACATACACGCGCTCCAAAGGTTCCAGCAGCCTGCCGCCCTCCTTCCTGTAGATGACTTCGGGCCGTCCCACGCCCAGCTCGAAGCCTTCCCGGCGCATGGTCTCGATGATGATGGCCAGCTGGAATTCCCCCCGGCCCTTGACGATCATGAAATCCTTGTCCTCGCTCTCCTCCACCTGGATGGCCACGTTGGTCAGGGCTTCCTTCTCCAGGCGCTCCTTGATCTTGCGTGACTGTACGATCTTGCCCTCGCGCCCGGCAAAGGGCGAGGTGTTGATGGTGAAGCGCATGGCCACCGTGGGCTCATCCACATCGATGCGCGGCAGGACCACCGGGCTCTCCTTCAGGCAGATGGTGTCTCCGATGCACACTTTGTCCAGCCCGGCCAGGACCACAATGTCGCCCATTTCCACCTGCTGCTGATCCGCGAGCTGCAAGCCCTCGTAGGCCTGGATTCTGGTGGGCCGGAAGGGCGTCTGGGTCCCGCCCTCGCCCATGCACAGCAGGTCGGTCTTGTCCTGCAGACGCCCGGCCTTGATCTTGCCGATGATCAGGCGTCCCAGATAGTCCGAGTAGCCCAGATCCGAGACCAGCATCTGGAAAGGCGCGGACGGGTCAAAAAGCGGACCGGGGATGCGGTCCACGATCAGATCAAACAGGCAGTGCAGGTTCTCCCCGCGCTCCTCCAGCGTCGGCGAGGCCACGCCGTCGCGGCCCACGGCGTACAAAACCGGAAACTCCAGCTGGTTCTCGTCGGCACCGAGGTCGATGAACAGGTCGTAGACCTCGTTCAGCACTTCCCCGGGACGGGCGTCGGCGCGGTCGATCTTGTTCACCACCACCAGGATGGGCAGCCCCGCGTCCAGGGCTTTCTTCAGCACGAAGCGGGTCTGGGGCAGAGGGCCTTCGGAAGAGTCCACCAGCAGCACCGCGCCGTCCACCATGGACATGGCGCGCTCCACCTCGCCGCCGAAATCGGAGTGGCCCGGCGTGTCCACGATGTTGATCTTCACGTCCCGCCACCGCACGGAACAGTTCTTGGCCGCGATGGTGATACCGCGCTCGCGTTCCAGATCCATGGAGTCCATGACCCGGTCGTCCACGGCCTGGTTTTCCCTGAACACGCCGGACTGGCGAAACATAGCGTCCACCAGCGTGGTCTTTCCGTGGTCGACGTGGGCGATGATGGCTATATTTCTGGTCTTTTCGTTGTGCTGCATCGTATCTCCTTCAAAAAAACGGCAGTGTCTTTAGCGGCCCCCGCCGCAGCGCAGATTGCGCACGCCGTCGGCAAACAGAACTTCTATGGTGTTGGGGCGCATGAACTTCTGGACCGCGCCCAGCCCAAAGACGGCATGCTCGATGACATCCCCGGCCTGAAAGACTCCGGCCATGTCATAAGGAACCGAAGCCGCGCCGGCCACAGACTGTTCCCAGAGCGCGGACGACGTGCGCCGGGGTGCGGGCGCTTTGGATGACGCGGCCTTGGGCGAAGCGGCCCGCGAGGAGCGCACCTTCGGCGCGGCCGAAACGGACGCGGCGGATTTGGGCGGCTTGTAGGCGTGGCGTGCGCCGCAGACCTTGCATTCCACCTTGGCCACCTGGTCCCCGTCCATGGCCACCACATGATGATCCGTGACGGTCTTGCATTTGCCGCATTGCGACTCCACAGAACTTCCGGCCTGTATCTGAATCATGGCACATCCTTCGTAACGAGTGGAAAAAAAAGCCACAAGGAAAAGCCCCTGTGGCGGAAGGCGGGCTGTTACGCCCATGGACGGTGGAAGGCAATGGCGGACTGCGCACGAAAATGCACCCCCAGAAGGGGCACTGCCACCGGAACTTGCCGGCAGACTGCGATTATCCGGCATGAATGTACGGATGCATTGACAACACATTCGAATGGGGAGCATCGTTTCTCTTTCTCAGGGCGGGGTGGAAGTCCCCACCGGCGGTAATCCGTCCACGGACGGAAAGCCCGCGAGCGCTCCCGTAATTTCGGGAGGTCAGCAGATCCGGTGCGAAACCGGAGCCGACGGTCACAGTCCGGATGGAAGAGAAAACGGCCGCCGTTCACTCGGGGTGGACGGTTTCGGCCGCGCCCTGATTCACGCCCCGCTTCCAAGGAGAACACACGTGAATCAGCCCCACTCCACCGCCTCCCCTCACACCCGCGTAAGACGCGCGCTGGACTCCCTGCGCCGGGGACACGGCGTTCTGGTCACAGACAATGAGGATCGCGAAAATGAGGGAGACCTCGTTTTCGCCGCCCAGAATCTGACTACGGCCCAGATGGCGATGCTTATCCGGGAATGCAGCGGCATCGTCTGTCTGTGCCTGCCGGAAGCAAAAGTCCGCGCTCTGGACCTGCCCCCCATGGCCGCAAAAAATTCCAGCCGCTACCAGACCGCCTTCACCGTAAGCATCGAAGCCGCACGCGGGGTCACCACCGGAGTGTCCGCCACTGACCGCCTGCGCACGGTCCAGGCGGCCATCGCCGACAATGCCGTGCCTTCCGATTTGAACCGCCCCGGCCATGTTTTTCCCCTCCAGGCCCGGCGGAGTACTGGAGCGCGAAGGACACACCGAAGCCACCGTAGACCTGATGCGCATGGCCGACCTGAAACCCTATGGAGTGCTCTGCGAACTGACCAATCCGGACGGCACCATGGCCCGTATGCCTGAAATCCTGGAATTCTCCGGGAAGCACGACATCCCGGTGGTCAGCGTCGAAGACATCAAGATCTGCCTCGGAGACAGCGCATCCGCCACGATTTAACGCCTGCCGGGAGTCTGTGCAGACTCCCGGTTTTTTTCGGCACATGGACATTTCCGGATCAGGAGGCTACGGGCGAAACCCATGACGCCCGCCATCCTGTCCGCCAAAAAAGCCGGCATTGCCTTCACCGTGCACGAATACGAGCATAATCCGTCCGCACCGTCCTATGGTCTGGAAGCGGCCGAAAAACTCGGCGCCGCCCCGGAGCGCATCTTCAAGACCCTGATCGTCGATGCAGGCGCGGAGCTGGTCGTAGGCATCGTGCCGGTGGAGTCCATGCTCGGCCTGAAGCACCTCGCCAAAGCCGCCGGAAGCAAAAAAGCGGCCATGGCCGACACCCACCAGGCCGAACGCGCCACGGGCTATGTGCTGGGCGGCATCAGCCCGCTGGGGCAGAAAAAGCGGCTGCGAACATTCATCGACGCCTCCGCCCGGAATCATCCCACCATCTTCGTCAGCGCGGGACGGCGCGGCCTCGAAATCGAACTCTCCCCGGAAGATCTGGCCCGCCTGACAAACGGCACATTCGCCCCCCTCACAGCCTGAATCCGGCTGGCGAGACAGAAGCCCCTCACAATCCTGGCTGTACTTGTTCAATTGAGCGCACTTCCACCTGAAAAATTTGTTGACAACGCGGCTTGAACACGGACTGCGTTCACTCCTGCCAGCCTTCTCCGGCTCGACGCCTGACAATTCTTCCGCCCGGACCAGCCTGCACGCCCAAACGACATTTCCCCTTTCACCCGGAAACACCGAAAAAGATGGCGCGCGGGGACAAGAAGAGCATTGCCTCCTGAGAGGCTCCCGGTCTATGTGACACTTGGAACACACGCCCCGGCGGTCAACCGGCAGATTGAATCAAGGAGCTGAAATGGAAAACCTTTCCGTACTGCTCGTCGATGACGAAGAAGATTTTTTGCGTACCATCGTCAAACGGCTGCTCAAACGCGGCATCGCGGCCCAGGGCGTGTCCAGGGGCGAGGAGGCCCTGGCCCTGCTGGCCGAAAAACCGAGAGATGTCGTTGTGCTGGATGTCAAAATGCCGGGCATGGGCGGTCTTGAAGTACTCAAACATATCAAGACCCAGTGGCCGACCACGGAAGTAATCATGCTCACCGGCCACGCCAGCGTGGACGCGGCAATGGAAGGCATGGACCACGGCGCTTTCGACTATCTGATGAAGCCGGCCGATCTGGAGGATCTTCTCTACAAGCTGGAAGACGCCTACCGTAAAAAAACACTGGCCGAACAGCAGCCAAGCGACAGCCGGGCCTGAATCACTGTCTAATACGGGAGCGTCCATGGCCCATCCCCGACTGTTTTTCGACACCAACGATTTCACGCTGCTGCGGATCGTCAACGATGTCCTGGCCCGCTCCCCCCAAAGCCAGAACATCCGCACACTGCTTGCACCCTACATGCACCCGCACGGCATCAAGGAAATGGCGGTGCCGCAGGTGCTGCGCATCGCCTATGCCATCGCCAACCTGCTCGGCTCTCTGGAAGGCGGCAATTCGGCGAACCGCCTGGCCTCTCTCAGATCGCTGAAGGACGAGGTCATCCTCGCCTCAACCTCCTACCTGCAGAAAAACACGGCCCGGGTGCAGCTCCAGATCATGAAGGAACTCATCCGGAACCGGGAAGACGAGGACACCCAGCTGCGGCTGGCCCACGATTTCCGCATGGTCTCCTCCGGCAAACCTCGCGTCGTGCGGGCCGAACTGGAAAAATACCATCTTCTGGAGATGCCCGAAGCATGGAACCAGCTGGCCTTCGACGACCACGTCCACGACGCCAACACCAAAGGCCGCAAATCCCCGACGCATCTGGTCATGGACGCCTGGATCAAGGGCATCCGCTTCCTGACGGTGGTCTACTACAATTATGTCGATCCCGAGGTGGCCGACGAACTGCTCGAGGCCGCCAGCATCATGGACATGCAGATCCGCATCGGCATCGAGGTTTCCTCGCAGTTCCGGGGAAAATACGTCCGTTGCATCTGGGAGCCTCAGGGATATACGGATCCCAAATCCTTCCGCGCCTTCATGGCGGAAAAACCGGTTCAGGCCGTCATGAAGGAAGGCCGGGAGGTCTCGGCCTACCAGCAGCAATACGTGTTCAGAGCTCTGGCGGCCTATAACGCCATGCACCGCCAGGCCATGAATGCGGAATACGGTCTGGATCTCGATCCCCTCGACGAAAAGGAATTCAGACGCTTCGTGGGAGAAGGACAGCCGTCGCTGCTGCACCTGGCCAAACACATCCAGACCGGCATGCAGCCCAAACTGAAGCAGGCGGCCCAGGCAATAAGTCTGGAATATGAAACCGCCGACGAGGCCCGGCGCAAGGAATTGCAGACCCGTCTCGACAATCTGAACGCCATCGACTCGGAACTCATCATCACGCGCTACCTGCAACCCTGCCGCAATCCGGAGCTTCACGACCCTACCATTCCCCAGGACGATCCGCAGGTTCCTCCGATGCTGCGCCTCACGCCGGGGGAGCTGGTCCCCAGGCTCGCCCGGTTTTACTCCAGTTCACGCTTCACCCTGAATCTGAGCAATCTGTCAGTGGTCGATACGCTGGAGATCCTCTATGACTGCCAAGGCTGCATCACCAACGTCGAGCTGTACAATCTGAAGGACGTCTCCCGCGGCAAATGGTCCCTGCCTCCCGCCCTGTTCCGGGGCTGTACGGGAGATGCGGTCGATATGGTCAATCCGGAGCGGACCAGCGCCCAGATCTCGGCCTTGCGCAGGGCCCTGAACGAAGACAACGTCATTGTCCTGAAGCGGGCTATCCGTGATATCATCTGGGCTTTTGAAGAGGAACGACTGGCTCTGGCCAACGATCTGGCCAAGGCCAGGGCCCGGGAAGATCTTTCTTTGGCTCTGGAAATCGAGAAGGAGCTCGCCTCGGCCGACCAACGCAAAAGTAAACTGCTGGACATCCTCTTCCACATCGAAACATTCCATAAGTACTACAAGAAACGCTCCCTGGCATTCCGCATCGGCAGCGGCTCCACCGGACAGTCCAGGCATCAGTATGGCATGGGCGTGGCGGTCCTGGAAACTCTGCCCAAACGAGCCCGGAAAATCGTCCTGCACCAAGCAAAGGCGGAACATAAACAGCTGCTGCCCCTGACAGCCCTGATGAGCTGCTGTACCCGCACATCCTGTCACAAGAACACTTCCTCCCTGCTGCGTCGGATCAGAAAAATTCCCGGCCTGGAACTGGCCGGGTGTGCCACCACCACGGAATGGAGCCTGGATTGCGTCGATATCCACCCCGGGAAACCGGGCAACATAGTCGCTCTGGGTGGCATCCAACTTTCACAGGACAACGGCCTGCGCATCATCAGCGAGCAGGAAAGGAAGAAAAGGAAGCGGGCGCCGCTGTCCACCAAATACCTGAACACGGGCGTCATGAATGCCCTGAAAATTCTGGTCGGTTTCATTCCTGCCTTTCTGACTTTCGCTCTGACCGCAGACTGGTGGGTATTAGCCTACTTGGGTGGATTCATCTGGTTCGGCATCACCGGCATACGAAACGTCATTCAGGCCGTACTTGGCGGGGGGGCTTCAAGCGCTCGCCTCTGGTACAGTGGAACTCTCTGGTCAGCTGGAGCCGCATTGCCGATTCTTTGATGTATACGGGGTTTTCCGTGCCGCTTCTGGACGTGCTGATTAAAACCATAATTCTTGACTGGGGCTTCGATATTAACACCAGCACCAATCCAGTCATGCTGTTCTCAATCATAGCCGTCGCCAACGGCACCTATATCGTGGGCCACAATACCTTCCGTGGACTGCCCCGCGGAGTGGCCATCGGCAGTTTTTTCCGCAGTGTACTGTCCATTCCTCTGACCATCGCCTTCAATGCCTGCCTGACCACCGGGATGCATATGGCCGCAATCCCCAATGCGGAGGAAACTCTGCAGAAGTGGGCCGCCGTTATCTCCAAGCTGGTTTCAGACTGCGTGGCTGCCGTCATCGGGGGCCTCGGTGACAGGCACAAGAACGTGCACATCCGCCTGGCCGACTACAGGGCCAAGCTCGTTTCCATGTACGACGTGTTCTCCCGGCTGGACGTCATCTTCCCCGAAGAAGACGTGCTCGACATGCTGGAGTCGCCGAAGACCTTCATGGCCACCATCAACTACGAGGCGCGGGATCTGGAGAAGGTGCTCATCGTGAACGCTCTGGATCTCATGTATTTCTGGTGGTATCAGCCCCGGGCCTCCAAGGCGCTGGAGACGGCCGTTCAGAACATGACCAAGGAGGAATGGCTCATCTTCCTGCGCTCGCAGTATGTCCTGCGGCGGTACAAGGAGATCAGCCAGCTGTTTGTGGACGGCCTGGTGGGCAAGAATTTTTCCAGGGCGCTGGCTTTCTATCTCGACCGCTCGGACGAATATCTGCGGACCATGGAAACGCTGGGCAGAAAACGGGGGCCATACAAGCGCTGACGCGGCCCGGCATACAGAAATCAACGCCACCGGCGGTCCAGCAGCAGGTGCGACGCATAGCCTGTCACCACCGCCAGATAAAGGGGCAGAACGCTTTCCGGTTCAACTCCATACAGCCAGACGGGCAGAAGAACGAGCGGGAGCGGCACAAGCAGCATGGCCCACCAGGTGTGCGTCCAGCCCCGGTGCGCACCCAGGGCAGGAAACATGGCCGCAAGCCCCAAAATGGCCGCCCACTTGAAATATCCCTTCCAGAGCAGTGCCAGGTCCAGAACCACCAGCATGAGATAAAACAGACGCTGGCCCTTGGAGTCCGTATCCACATCGGGAAAGAGGGCTCCCAGAAGCGCCAGTCCTCCCAGCACGGCCATCTGGGTGAAGGATGGCGCATACAGGCCGCTCCATACCGTTCCTCCCAAAACCGCGGCCCCCGCAATCGCGCCCCCGGCCAAGTGTCCCTTATAACCCGGCATCATCCCTCCTGTCCCATTGGGATACAATTTTTCCTGTTCCCGATAATTTCCGGCAATGTCTTCGCTTCATCCCCACTTGCAACTCAAAAAAGGACCTGTCTGCATACAGCAAGAGTACTTGATGAAAGAGCAGCACTGCTTCGTGCTATCAAAAACAAATAAATATACCCAAAAAGCGTACAATTCTGGCTTTACACAAGAGCTCCGGCAAGGGGGCATTGACACAATCTTTGAATCAACAATATGTTTTTCCACAAAAAATGATCGGGTGCTCCGCAGGCCCTTTCTTATATAAGGAGGAAGGTATGAGTCTCAGCAGACGGGAATTTGTCAAACTGTGCACGGCGGGCGTGGCCGGGCTGGGTATTTCCCAGATCTATCACCCCGGCATTGTGCGCGCCATGACCGAAGGCGCCAAAAAAGCTCCGGTGATCTGGGTACAGGGGCAGGGCTGTACCGGATGCTCTGTTTCCCTGCTCAACACCGTGCATCCGGGGATCAAGGAAGTGCTCCTCAATGTGATCAGTCTGGAGTATCATCCCACCGTCATGGCCAGCGAAGGCGAACGGGCGCTGGAACACATGTATGAGGTTGCTGAAAAATTCAACGGCAATTTCTTTCTTCTGGTGGAAGGAGCCATCCCCACGGCCAAGGAAGGGCGCTACTGCATCGTGGGTGAGATGCTGGACAGCGGCGGGCATCACCGGGAAATCACCATGGCGGACCTGATCCGTGATCTGGCTCCCAAATCCCTGGCCACAGTGGGGCTGGGCACCTGCGCCGCTTACGGAGGCATTCCGGCCGCCGCGGGCAATGTCACTGAAGCCAAGGGTCTGCGCGACTTCTTCACGGAAGAAAAAATCGACAAACTGCTGGTCAACGTGCCGGGCTGTCCGCCGCATCCGGACTGGATGGTGGGGACCCTCGTGGCCGCATGGAGTCATGTGCTGAATCCCGAGGAGCATCCGCTGCCCGAGCTCGATGACGACGGCCGCCCCATGCTTTTCTTCGGGGACAATGTTCACGAGAACTGTCCCTACCTCGAAATGTACGACAACTCCGATTTCTCGGAAATCTTCACCACTCCGGGCTGCAAGGCCGAACTCGGCTGCAAGGGGCCGTCCACCATGGCCGACTGTCCCAAGCGCCGCTGGAACAACAGCGTGAACTGGTGCGTCGAAAACGCCGTATGTATCGGCTGTGTGGAACCGGACTTCCCGGACGGCAAATCTCCTTTCTATGTAGCGGAATAATCCAGGAGGACAGACGTGTCACAAACAGCTACTCCCGCAGCCGAGGGGCGGAAAATAAAAATCGCCATCGATCCGCTGACCAGGGTCGAGGGGCACCTCAAGATCGAAGTGGAAGTCAGGGACGGCAAGGTGGTGGATGCCAAATGCTACGGCGGCATGTTCCGCGGCTTCGAACAGATACTGCGCGGCCGCGACCCCAGGGACTCCTCCCAGATCGTGCAGCGCATCTGCGGCGTCTGCCCCACCGCGCACTGTACGGCCTCGGTCATGGCCCAGGACGAGGCTTTCGGCGTGAAGGTCACCACCAACGGCCGCATCACCCGCAACCTGATTCTGGGGGCTAACTACCTTCAGTCCCATATCCTGCATTTCTACCATCTGGCGGCCCTTGATTATGTGAAGGGGCCCGACGTGGCGCCCTTCGTGCCCAGGTACGAAAATCCCGACCTGCTCGTGAACCGTCTCAAAGATCCGGCCAAGGCCGAGGCCGTCAACGCCTACGGTCTGAACCAGTACCTGAAGGCTCTGGAAATGCGCCGTATCTGTCATGAGATGGTGGCCCTGTTCGGCGGCCGCATGCCTCATGTGCAGGGCATTGTCGCCGGCGGCGCCAGCGAGATTCCCACAGTGGAAAAGCTGGCGGAATATGCCTCCCGGTTCAAGGAAGTGCAGAAGTTCGTGGCGGACGAGTATCTGCCCCTCATCTATCTGGTGGGCTCGGCCTACCCAGACCTCTTCGAGACCGGCATCGGCTGGAAAAACGTCATTGCCTTCGGAGCCTTCCCCGAAAACGACGACCATACCGAATTCCTGTTCCGGCCCGGCGTCTACATCGACGGCAAGGACGAGGAATTCGATCCGAAGCTCATCAAGGAATATGTCGGCCATTCCTTCTTCAACCAGTCCAAATCCGGCGGTCTGCATTACAGCGAAGGCGAAACCAACCCCGATCCGGACAAGTCCGGCGCGTACAGTTTCGTCAAATCGCCGAGATACCGCGACAAACCGTGCGAGGTCGGCGCTCTGGCCCGCATGTGGGTGGCCAACCCGACCCTGAGCTCCGTGGGGCAGAAGCTCCTGAAAGAGCTGTATGGCATCGAGGCCAAAGTTTTCCGCGATCTGGGCGACAAGGCCTTCTCCATCATGGGCCGGCATGTGGCCCGCGCCGAGGAAACCTGGCTGACCAGCGTGGCCATTGAAAGATGGCTGAAGGAAGTCCGCCCCGGAGCCGAAACCTACGTGAAGACCGAAGTGCCCGATGCGGGCGAGGGTACGGGATTTACCGAGGCCCCGCGCGGCTCCCTCCTGCACTACCTGAAGATCAAGGATCAGAAGATCGAAAACTATCAGGTGGTTTCGGCCACACTGTGGAATTGCAGCCCCATGGACGACATGAACCAGCGCGGGCCGGTGGAACAGGCTCTCCTCGGCATACCTGTCCCGGACGTGAAAAACCCTGTAAACGTAGGCCGCCTGGTGCGCGCCTACGACCCGTGACTGGGCTGTGCCGTGCACGTGCTGCACGCTGAAACGGGCGAAGAACACGTCATCACTCTGGGCTGACCGGAGCGACGCAAATCGGGAGGGGCGCTTTAGGCGCCCCTCTTCATGTAACGGGGGAAAGCATGAAACGCTTGCTGGTGCTCGGAGTGGGCAACCTGCTGCTGACGGACGACGGAGTGGGCATACACGCCGTGCAGGACCTGGCGAAGGAAGACGAATGGTCCGGCCTGCCGGTGACTTTTCTGGACGGGGCAACCTTCACTCAGGACATCTTCCACATATTCCAGGAATACGAGCGGGTACTCGTGCTCGACGCCATCAAGGCCGGACGGGCTCCGGGAACGGCATACCGCTTCACCGAAGCCGAATTGCGGGACAACAAGGCCCAGCGCCTGTCCCTGCACGATATCGATCTGCTGGACTCCCTGAGCATGGCCGAACTTCTGGGCAGCAAACCCGAACTTCTGGTCATGGGCATGGAACCGCTGAGCATCAGTGACTGGTCCATGGAACTGTCGGAACCGGTGCGGACAGCCTACCCCCTCTTCCTCGAAGCCGTGCGCCGGGAAATCAGAGCCCTGCTCTGATACGGTGACCGGCCGGAACCATCCGCTCCGACGCCGCTGGAAACCGGCGGCTCCATATTTCCATTTTCCCCAAACCAATCCGCAATGCAGGCGGCACAGTGGCCTGAGGATCACAATCTGCGACAAAAAAGGCTCCACCGGCGGACCGGGGAGCCTTTGGACGCACACTTGCCGAAATCAGAACTAATCTTTCTTGGAGTCTTTCTTCGGGGCGCTCTTCTTGGGCGCTTCCTTTTCGGATTTCGCGGGCGCGGCCCCGGCCGGAGCGGCAGGCGCGGCGGGCTCGAATTCCTTGCGCATTTCCTCAGTCAGGGCTTCCAGCTTGGGCACCACGATCTCCATGTGCGTGCGGGCCACGAGCATGCTCTTCTGCATGAGCTCGGGCATCTTCTCCGAAACCTTCTTGCCCAGGTCGGACTTGTAGAAATCCACCAGCGACTTGATTTCCTTCTCGGTGAAGGTGCCCGTGTACAGATCCACATACTGGGTCCGGACCTTGCCCCAGTCCATATCTTCCTTGAGGATGTCCTCGAAGCGCTTGGTGTATTTTTCCAGTTTGGGCTTATCCGCCTCCTGAACGTTCATCTGGGAGGTGATCTGCTGGAAAACCATGCTGACCTGGGCCTTCATGCCGTCCATGACCTTGTCGCCGTCGGTGATTTTGATCAGTTCCTCGGCCAGAGCGCGATGCTCCTTTTCACCGCTGTAGGCGGTACCGCAAGCCAGAACCAGGCACAGGGTCAGAATCAGTCGTTTCATATCGTCTCCTTGGAAAAAACAGGCCCCCAAAACGGAAGCCCATATGGCGGAAGTCGCCGGTTACGGGCGAAAACCGCCCAAATCTGATCTGCTTAGTGAAAGCCGCCGGGGATGACAAGTGCCCGGCGCGCGCACATCGCCGCATCCGGGATGTTTCAGAGCCTGACCGTAACGGCGGCGGCTGCCCGGCCGGCCTTTTCCAGCGCGGCGTCCAGAGTCTCCGCCCGGGCCACGGCCACTCCCATGCGCCGCCTGCCCGAGACTCCGGGTTTTCCGAACAGACGCAGATCCGTATCCGGCTCGGCCAGGGCCCGGTCCAGGTTCTCGAACACCACCCGGCGGGAGTCTCCCTCCGCCAGAATGACGCTGGAAGCGCTGGGACCGTACTGCCGGATGGCCGGAACGGGCAGCCCCAGAATGGCTCTGGCGTGCAGAGCGAACTCTGAAAGGTTCTGGGAAATGAGCGTGACCAGCCCCGTATCGTGAGGGCGCGGCGAAACTTCGCTGAAAAAGACCGTGTCGCCCTTGACGAAAAATTCCACTCCGAAGACGCCGCATCCGCCCAGCGCTTCCGTCACGGCCGAAGCCATGCGCCGGGCCTCGTCCAGAGCCGCTGTACTCATGGGTTGAGGCTGCCAGGACTGCCGGTAGTCCCCGTCCTGCTGAAAATGGCCGATGGGCTCGCAAAAACTGACGCCGCCCGTATGACGCACCGTAAGCAGGGTGATTTCGTAGTCGAAATCCACAAAGCCCTCCACGATAACCCTGCCCTGCCCGGCCCGGCCGCCCTCCTGAGCGTGCGCCCAAGCGGAATCCATATCTTCTCCGCTCCTGACGACGGACTGTCCCTTGCCCGACGAGCTCATGACCGGCTTGACCACGCAGGGCATTCCAACTTCCCCGACCGCGGCCATATACTCTTCCTTGGTTTCCGCGAAACGGTACGGCGAAGTCCGCAGTTTCAGCTCTTCGGCCGCCAGCCTGCGGATGCCTTCCCGATCCATGGTCAGCCGCACGGCTCCGGCCGTGGGCACGACGGTGAAGCCTTCCCGCTCCAGTTCCCCCAGCGTATCCGTGGCAATAGCCTCGATTTCCGGGACGATGTAATGGGGCCGTTCGGCCCGGACGATCCGGCGCAGGGCCTCGCCGTCCAGCATGG
This sequence comes from Desulfomicrobium orale DSM 12838, assembly GCF_001553625.1. Classification (GTDB taxonomy): domain Bacteria; phylum Desulfobacterota; class Desulfovibrionia; order Desulfovibrionales; family Desulfomicrobiaceae; genus Desulfomicrobium; species Desulfomicrobium orale. Next base: position 1,620,933 of record NZ_CP014230.1, on the reverse strand, counting down.
ATATGCAGTGCCCGCGATGGGCCACCTGCATGGCCGGGGCGTTTTCGTAGCGGTCCACTGCGACGACTTCCACGCCCAGACGCTGAAGCTCCAAGGCCACTTCCTTGCCCAGTTCGCCCGCGCCGAGCATGAGCACTCTGGTGGCCGAAGGAGAAAGAGGAGTTCCGATACTGACCATCACACACCTCGCTTTTCAGGATATGGTCCGCTTGTATTCCGGGCGGCTTTCCTTGACCAGAGGCAACTGGCGTCTTGACGCGGTCCCGTGCGGCGGGCCATACGACAGAACTTTACCACGGCGCGGAGGTTTCATGAAAAAATTTGTGCTCTCGGTCATCGGCCAGGACAAACCGGGCATCCTGGCCAGAATATCGACCATTCTGTTCTCCCACGGCTGCAACATCGAGGATGTGAGCCAGACCATCCTGCAGACGGAGTTCGCATCCATCTTCGTCGTGCTGAACCCCCTCGACCGCCCGCTGGAAACCATCGGCGCGGAGCTGAACTCCGTTCTGGGCGGCATGGGACTGAGCGCCCATCTCCGGCCCATGAGCGTTCCGGCCGTTCCCGAAGACGCACCCACGCAGCCCTTTGTCATCACCACGCGCGGCCTGGACAAGCCGGGCACCATTTCCGCCGTGACCACGGGCATCGCCGCCCTGAACTGCAACGTGGTCAACTTCCGGGCCATCATCACCCAGGAAACCGGCGAGGACGAAATGATCATGATCTTCGAGGTTGACGTGCCCCCCAGCGTGGAACACCGCCATCTGCGGCAGAAGATGCAGGATGTCTGTGCGCCTCTGGCCCTGACCGTATCGGTGCAGCACCGGGATATATTTGAGACCATTCACCGCATCTAGCGGCCTTCCGCCGCGTATTGCGACTTTTCGAGGAGATTTCGGATATGTTGAACGACCGCGAGGTGCTTTCCACGCTGTCCATGATCAAAAACGAGAATCTGGACGTGCGCACCGTGACTCTGGGCGTGAGCCTGCTGGACTGCGCCTCCCACGACCTGTCCCGGTTCACGGCGGCCATCCATGAACGTATCACCACTCTGGGCCGGGATCTGGTGGCGGTATGCGACGAGGTGGGGGAACGCTTCGGCATCCCCGTGGTGAACAAGCGCATTTCCGTCAGCCCCATCGCCGTGGCCGCCGCGCCCTTTGACAGCCGGGGCATGGTGGAAGTGGCCAGGACTCTGGATCAGGCCGCCAGAGACGTGCGGGTCGATTTCATCGGCGGCTTCGGTGCCCTGGTGGAAAAAGGCATGGCCAAGGGCGATCTGGCCCTCATCGAAGCCATCCCCGAGGCCCTGAGCGTGACGGAGCGCCTGTGCTCGTCGGTCAATGTGGCCACCACCCGCGCGGGCATCAACATGGACGCCGTGGCCCTCATGGGCCGGACCATCAAGGCCGCCGCCGAAAAAACCAAAGACCGCGACGGTCTGGGCTGCGCCAAGCTGGTGGTCTTCGCCAATATCCCGGAAGACGTACCCTTCATGGCCGGAGCGTATCTGGGCGTGGGAGAGGCGGGCTCCGCCATCAATGTCGGCGTCAGCGGCCCCGGAGTAGTCAAAAAAGCCATCGACCGGGCGGTGCAGGACAACCCCGGCGCGCATCTGGGCGAACTCTCGGAAGTCATCAAGCGCACGGCCTACAAGGTCACCCGCGTGGGCGAAATCATCGGCCGGGAAGTGGCCCGGCTCCTGGGCGTGAACTTCGGCATCGTCGATCTGTCCCTGGCCCCGACGCCCAAGGTGGGGGACAGTGTGGGTGAAATCTTCCAGTCCCTGGGCCTGGGCTCCATCGGTGTTCCGGGCACCACGGCGGCCCTGGCCATGTTGAACGACGCCGTGAAAAAAGGCGGCGCCTTCGCCAGCTCCCGCGTGGGGGGCTTAAGCGGCGCCTTCATCCCCGTCAGCGAGGACCTGAACATCGCCGAAGCCGCGGCATCGGGCGCCCTGCCCCTGGAGAAGCTCGAAGCCATGACCGCCGTCTGCTCCGTGGGGCTGGACATGATCGCCCTGCCCGGCGACACCACGGCCGAAACCCTGGCCGGGATCATCGCCGACGAAATGGCCATCGGCGTCATTAACAAGAAAACCACCGCCGCGCGGCTTATACCCGTTCCGGACAAGGCGGCCGGAGACAAAGTGCATTTCGGCGGCCTGCTGGGCGAGACGGAAATCATCCCCGTACGCGGCAACGGCGTTTCCGCCGGTTTCGTGAACCGGGGCGGTTCCATTCCCGCGCCGCTTCAGGCGCTCATCAACTGAGGAACCGGAGCGAAAAGCAATGAAAGCCCAAGGAAAAGATTTCATGCGCCTATTTTCCAGAGACAAACTGGCCCTCGGTATGGCCATCTGCGCATTTCTGCTCACGCTGACACTCTTCTGCGGCTTGTGGCGCAATATTCTGGGACTTTCCCACGCTGTGGATGAACTGCGCGCGGCACACGCTTCGGCTCTGGAACTGGACCGGCGCGCCGCCATTCTTGACGCCAGAATCGCGGACCTTGACGCCCTGCCCCGGCGGACGGCTGTCATGGCGCTGGAGAATCAACTCCGGGACATGGCCCACACCGCAGAGGATCTGGACCGGCGGCTGGCGGGCAGACACAGGGACAAGCTCGAACGCATTCAGTCCCTGCTGACGGAAATAGGAGACGACCTGCACGCAGCCAAGTAGACGGATATTGCGGACATTTTTCAGCCGCATTTCCCAAGCCCCGCTCCCGTTCTGAAACACAAAGCCCCGGCTCCGGATTTTCTCCGGGCCAGGGGCTTTTCCCGATATGACGGATGCCGCATTTAATGCGCCGTGGCATATCCTGTCCGGCGGCACTCTCCGGAAGCAGAGCACGGGCACACCAAATCTGTTCCGCCGCAAGTCCTCACTTTTCTTCTTTTCTGAGCGCGTCCACTTTGCCACGCAGGTAAGCGGCCACCAGATCGCCCATGTCTTCCGCCCCGGAATGCCGTCTGGCATACTGCCGCAGATCCTCTTCCATCTGCCGCTCCATGCGGGCGGATTCCATGAACATGAGAAAAACGAGCCCCAGGCTGGCGTTATTCTCCACAGTGCCGGAACACAGGTGCTGTAACTGGTCGCCCGGGATGGTCTCGAACAGTCTGTCGGCGAATTGGCCGATCCATTTGGCGTAGAGTTCCGGCAGAATGTCCGGAATGAGGGCGGCCAGCTTCCCGGCGGTCTCCTCCGAAATATTGGGCAGGGTCACCAGCAGGTACTCCTCCAGAGCCTCCCGGCGGCGCTCGGCGCTGGAAGAAAATTTCTCCAGAATGACCAGAAAGATATGCGCCCGCATCTGGGCTGTGGTCAGGGGCATGGTTGTCTCCTTAAAGAATGCGGCGGGTTGTGCGCGAAGAGTCTGCGCCACACGGGGCCGTATTTCAAGGGACGAAACAGATGAAAGGCTCCGGCAAGGCGGAACTTCCGCCCCGAACGCGGCTTTTTTCAGCGGATCAAACCCAACAGGGTCAGGCAGGAAGGATTTTCGGCCAAGGCGGCCATGACGATGCCGGCGCAGGCGTCGGCGTCGGAACCGGCGTGGTGATGATTGAGATCAAGTCCAAGAAACCGGCAGACATCCGGGAGTTTGGTCGGCCGCACGTTCCATAGGGCGCGGGCCAGATCCACTGTGCAGACATAAGGCAGACGGGGAACGGGCAGACCCGACATGGCGCAGCAGGCGGCCAGCACGCCCCGGTCAAAACGGGCATTGTGAGCAGCCAGAAAGTCCGCATCTTCGAGAAATCCGGCGTGCTCGATCCAGAACTCCCGAAAAGAAGGCGCGCTCTTCACGTCCCGCCAATGAATGCCATGCACGTTCACGCAGAAAGGAGAAAATCTCGCCCGCGGCGGACGAATCAGAGCATACAGACGATCAACGATCGCGCCCTCACGAACCTTGGTCAGTCCAACGGCGCAGGCGCTGTCCGGGCGCGAGTCCGCCGTTTCGAAATCGATGGCGACGAAAGAACGCATGTCAGCAGATGCGGGGGAGCTGCTCGCCTTCCAGCATGTCCATGAGCCGCGAGCCGCCCAGCGCCGTTTGCAGCACCACTCTGCCGGGCCGTCCGGAGCGCACTTCGCCGATGCGCGCCGCATGGCCGCCCAGCGGGTCGGACCGCAGAACCTGAAGAGCCTGGTCCGCCAGTTCTTCCGGCAGGATACACAGAAATTTGCCCTCGTTGGCCAGATAGAGCGGATCGAGCCCCAGAAAGGAACAGCCGCTGCGCACCTCCGGCCGTACTGGAACCGCGTCTTCGAAAATGCGGCACTCCACTCCGGACTGGACGGCGATTTCGTTTAGGGTCGTGGCCACTCCCCCGCGGGTGGGGTCGCGCAGCACATGCACCTCCGGGACGGCTTCCAGCAGCCGGACAATGAGGTGATTGAGAGATGCGCAGTCCGACGCCACCGGCACGTCGAAAGTCAGGCCCTCGCGCCGGGAAAGTACGGCCAGACCATGATCCCCGGCAAAGCCGCTGAGCAGAATGGCGTCACCGGGCCGGGCCCTGTGCCCGCTTGGCGGCGCCGGAACGAAAACCTCCCCGATGCCCGTGGTATTGATGAAAATCCTGTCGGCCATGCCCCTGGGCACAACCTTGGTATCTCCGGCGACCACCTGCACGCCCGCCTCGCGCGCGGCCCGGCCCATGGATCCGACAATGCGTTCCAGATCCTCCATGGGCAGCCCTTCTTCCAGAATGAAGGCGCAGGTCAGATATCTGGGTCTGGCGCCGAGCATGGCCACGTCGTTGACGGTGCCGTGCACGGCCAGCGCACCGATGTCGCCGCCGGGAAAGAAGATGGGATCGACGGTGAAGGAATCGGTGCTCACGGCCACGGGGCCGGAAACCTGAAGCAGGGCCGCATCGTCCAGCTGCCCCAGGATTTCATTGTCCAGATGGCGGAGAAAAAGCTCACTGACGAGCCGGTGCGATGCACGGCCGCCACTGCCGTAATCAAGAAGAATCCGTTCCGTCATAAAACCATCTCCGGTGGGCGGAGCTGAATCTTCACGCCCTTGCATGAGTCACAGCGTCAAAATTTCCCTGACGCTGCGGGATAACATATCATAAAGGATACCACCGGCGTCCTGACGACATGAGCTACACCCCACCGCTTCGGCGAGTCAGATAGTCAGCATGCCTGTCCAGAAAAAAACGCCACAGCTTGTCCATGTTCATGCCGGAGTGGCTGGAGACAAGCATGGGCGGCGTTTCCGCCGGCAAAAGACGCTGCCACATGGCTTGATGCGTCCGGCGGAGCTGTTGCTTGCATTTGTCCGCTTTGGTCAGCACAGAAAAAAGCGGGATATTCTGGCCTTGAATATACTCGATAAGTTCCATGTCGCTGGCCTGCGGCGGATGTCTCGAGTCAAGCAGGGCCACAACGCCGAAAAGGCGGGTGTTGCCGTGCAGATATGCGGCGATGAGGCGGGCCCATTTGTCCCGTTCCGTCTTGGAACAGCGAGCGTAACCGTAACCGGGGAGATCGACCAGGTAAAAATTTTCGGGGCTGACCCGGTAAAAATTCAGGCTGCGGGTTTTTCCCGGCGTGGAACTGGTCTTGGCCAGATGCTTCCGCCCGGCCAGTCTGTTCAACAGAGACGATTTTCCCACATTGGAGCGTCCCGCCAGCGCAAGCTGCGGAAGCGGCATGTCTTCCAGCTGATCGGGGACATAAACGGTTTTTTCAAGAATCACAGTGGGAAGATGATGTATTTTTGTACTGGAGTTCTTGACGGAAGATGCATCCATCAGGCACTGATAAAGTCAATATTTTTGCTGATCAACAATTAATCGGAGGCCTCAGATGCGTGTGCTGCTTGTTGTATTAAGTCTTGTTTTGTCCCTGGGCGCGTGTGCAAAAAAAGCAGCGGTAGTTCCGGACGCAAGCTCCCACGAGCCCTTGATTGCGGAAGAAAAGGCGGTGGTTGAACTACAGTTGAGTCCAGAAGAGCTGGAGCAGTATACGGACCGGGATGCTGAAATCTGGAAAAAAGCATGCTCCGCCGGGCTGGTCTCGGCATTCAACAAGATGATCAACCGGGATCTGGTCATGATTCCGTCGGATGGTCTGGTCCCGCTGGGTGCATCAGGCGGCAAGTATGCCCAGCATGGAATGCTGACGAGAGTCGTGGATGAAGAAACCGGAGATACGATCCAGAAATTCTCGGTCGCCACCCGTTTCATGGCGGACATGGATCTGAGCGGCCGCATCGTGGTGCTGGAGGAAGGACGGTATATCGCCGGCATGCACGATGTCGTCTACGCCATACTGCATCTGGCCCTTCCCCCGCAGATGCCCGCCTATGCGGTCATCGCCGAACCGGTGAGTGAACTGTCTCCCCATGTCCTGCGGGTTATCGGTCTAGCCGAGGTCAAGCACGTCACGCAACATATAGCAATGGCTTCCAAAGTGCGCGGAAAAACTTCGGGCATGATCTGCACCTTGGATATCATGGCCAGCAACCGTGAGATAGAGCCCAATGATCTGGTTTTTCTGATGGACGTGGATGTCATGGCTCTGGATGTGGCAAGCCCCCTTCCCGCCGAAGCCGATCCGGAAACCGTGATGGTCCGGCCCAGACATGTGGACAAGGTGCAGGAGCCCAAGGAACATAAATAATCCATGGATATTCTGGTGGTGAACGGTCCCAACCTGGGACAGCTGGGGCTGCGCCAGCCCGAAATCTATGGCACCGAGGGCATGGACGCCCTGCCTGAACTGACGAAAAGGCTGATGGGAGAGAATTTTTCTTCCATCAGCCTGTCTTTTTTCCAGTCCAACAGCGAGGGAGCCATCATTGACTGCTTGGAGGCCGCTTGGCACTCCGGGGTTTCGGGTCTGGTGCTCAACGCGGGGGCGTATACCCACACCAGCCTGGCTCTGGTGGACTGCCTGGCCTGGATCAGAATTCCCTGCGTGGAGGTGCACCTGACCAATGTTCACGCCAGGAGCACGGAGCTCCGCCACAAAAGCCTTATCGCCCGGCACTGCGCCGGAAGTATTGCCGGTTTTGGCCTGATGAGCTATGCGCTTGCAGTCCAAGCACTGTGGCAGCTTTTTCTGGCTGTCGGCGGGGACAAATCCACGGAGGAAACAGTCAGGAATGCTAGCGACAAGTGATTTCAAGAAAGGAAAGAAGATAGAGATCGACGGCGCACCCTGTGAAATTCTGGAGTGCAGCCACTACAAGCCGGGCAAGGGCGGCGCGTTCATGCGCACCAAGTACCGCAATCTGCTCACTGGAGCCGTAGTGGAGCAGAACTTCCGTTCGGGACTCAAATTTCCCCGGCCCGATCTCGAGGTCCGGGAAATGCAGTATCTCTATAATGAAGGCGACGGCTACGCCTTCATGGACATGACCACTTTCGAGCAGCTCTCCATCCCGGCGGATGTGGTCGGCGACAAAGGCGGTTATCTGAAGGAAGCCTCGGCCTACAAGGTCATGCTCTATGAAAACCGGCCTCTGGATCTGGAAATGCCCGGAACCGTGGTGCTGGAAGTGACCGAGACCGACCCCGGCGTCAAAGGCGATACCGTGACCGGAGCCACCAAGCCCGCGACTCTGGAGACCGGCGTAGTGGTCAATGTGCCGCTTTTTGTGGAAACAGGCACCAAGATCAAGGTCAATACGGAGACGGGCGAGTACCTCGGCCGCGAATAGTCCGGTTGGACGCAGCAGACCAAAGGCCATGGAGAACGCTCTGTGGCCTTTTGTTTTTGGAACTTCATCAGGAAAGACCGCATGACGAAGGACGGCAACAAACTGGTACGGGAAATCTGCGCGCTGCTTTTCGCCTGCGCCCTGGCTCTGATCACTCTGGCCCTTTATTCGTTCAGCCCCGACGATCCGGGCTTCAACCACCAGGCGGCGGCCGGGCATAAAACCCGAAATCTCGTCGGCGCACTCGGTTCTTACGCGGCCGGAGGACTGGTCGATCTATGCGGCGCGGCATCCTGGCTCACGCCCGCTTTTCTGGCCTTGGGCGCGGCCATGCTCTTTTTTCCCCGGTTCAGACCGTCCTGGCTGCGCTGGCTCGGCGGCATCCTGCTGGCCGCACTGATGCCTGTCTGGGCGCATTTTACGGTGCTCCATCTCGGGCTGCCTGAAGGCGGCATGATGGGCGGCGGTTTCATGGGAAGATTCCTGCACGGGCTCATGCTCCGGATCTTCGGGACATACGGCCTTGTACTGGTCAACCTGTGCCTGACCCTCGTCGGCCTGCGTCTTCTGCTCGGAATGCCGTACAAGACTCTGGGGGACATTTTCCGCGACGGGTACGGACGCATCCATGACGCCCTGCACGGCCTCTTCACCAAACGGCCCGAAAAGACCCCTCCCCCCGCCACGCCTGCCAAGACCAAGGTCCCTGCGCAGCCTCCCCAGCCTTCGACTCCCGCTCCCGCCCCCAAAGAGGTCCCCCGGTCCGCCGCCCCGCCCCGGGATGCTGCAACGCCGCGCCCGGAGCCCGGCGGGCTGCCGCCCCTCGATCTGCTGGCCGCCGTCCCTCCATCCCGCGCCAACGTGTCCAAGAACATTCTGGACAAACAGTCCCAGGCCCTGACGGCCTGCTTCGCGGATTTCGGCATTCAGGGGGATGTGCAGGGCGTGCAGCCGGGGCCGGTCATCACCATGTTCGAGTTCAAGCCCGCTCCCGGCATCAAGGTCAGCCGTATCGCCGGCATGAGCGACGACCTGGCCCTGGCCCTGAAAGCGCGCGCCGTGCGCATCGTGGCGCCGCTGCCCGGCCGGGATACGGTGGGCATCGAAATTCCCAACGAAATCCGGCAGACGGTCTATCTGCGGGAGATTCTGGACGACGACGCCTTTGCCGACACCAAGGCACAGATCCCCCTGGCTCTGGGCAAGGACATCCAGGGCAAGCCCAAAATCGCCGACCTGGCCAGAATGCCCCACATGCTCGTGGCCGGAGCCACGGGTGCGGGCAAATCCGTGTGCCTGAACTGCCTGCTGCTGAGCATCGTCTACAAACACGGGCCCGAAGCCGTGAAGCTCCTGCTGGTGGATCCCAAACGCATCGAGCTCGCTGTTTACAGTTCCCTGCCCCATCTGGTGCATCCCGTGGTCACGGACATCCATCTGGCCAAAAATGCTCTGGAATGGGCCGTATATGAAATGGAGCAGCGCTACGAGGCCATGGCCGCCACGGGTGTCCGCCACATCACGACTTACAACCAGAAGCTGGCCGAGATGGGCGACGACCGCCCCGAGGCCCTGCGCGACCTGAAGCCTTTTCCGTATCTGGTCATTGTCATTGACGAACTGGCCGACCTGATGATGACGGCGGCCAAGGAAGTGGAAGGCAGCATCGTCCGTCTGGCGCAGCTGGCGCGGGCCGCAGGCATACATCTCATTCTCGCCACGCAGCGGCCGTCCGTGGATGTCGTCACCGGCATCATCAAGGCCAATTTTCCGTCACGCATCGCCTTTCAGGTCAGCTCCAAACATGACTCCCGCACCATTCTGGACGGCATCGGGGCCGAATACCTGCTCGGCCAGGGCGACATGCTCTTCAAGCTGAGCGGCGGCGGGCTGCAACGGGTGCATGGAGCGTTCGTGGGCGATGACGAAATCGCCCGCGTGGTCGGACACTGGGAAAAACAGCGCTCCCAGCATTTCGAGCTGGATTTCGCCGAATGGGGAACCAGCGGAGACAGCGCTCCCGACGGCGGTGGCGGGGCCGGCGACGTGCTGGACGATCCTAAATACGCCGAAGCCATCGAATTCGTGGCGGACCAAGGGCGCGCATCCATTTCCATGATCCAGCGGCGGCTCAGAATCGGATTCAACCGGGCGGCGCGGTTTATCGAACAAATGGAGGCCGACGGCCTCATCGGCCCGCAGGATGGGAGCAAGCCCCGGATAGTCCGCAAAAAGGATTGAACGGCTGGCAGACGCAAAAAAGCCCCGGATGAAAAATCCGGGGCCGGTCGGCAGGAAAACGGGAGCACCAAGATGGCGGGTACCATCCGGTGCCCCGTCGCTCAGGAGCGGAAAACCAGAGCGCCGCCCTCTTCATCCACCACCAGCTTCTGCCCGTCGCGCAGGCGTCCACCGATAATTTCCCTGGCCAGAGGTGTCTCCACATGCTGCTGCAGATAGCGTAAAAGCGGCCGGGCCCCGTAAACTGGATCGTAGGCTTCCCGGGCGATGAACTCTCTGGCCCGGTCCGTCAGCTCCAGAGAGATCTTGCGCTCGGCCAGACGCTCCTGAAGACCGGTCAGCAGTACCTCGACAATGCGCATGATCTGCTCCACCTGAAGCGGCCTGAAAAGCACGATCTCGTCCACCCGGTTCAGGAATTCGGGCCGGAAATGAGTCCGCAGCGCATTCATGACGGCTTCGCGCACTCCGGCCTGGAGCCCGCCGTCCTCCGTGATGCCGTCCAGCAGCATGGCCGATCCGATATTGGAGGTCATGATGATGATGGTGTTCTTGAAATCCACCGTCCGGCCGTGGCTGTCTGTCAGGCGGCCGTCGTCCAGAATCTGGAGCAGCACGTTGAACACGTCCGGGTGGGCCTTCTCGATCTCGTCAAACAGGACCACACTGTAAGGCTTGCGCCGCACGGCCTCGGTCAGCTGCCCGCCCTCGTCGTAGCCCACATAGCCCGGAGGCGCTCCGATCAGCCGGGCCACCGTGTGTTTCTCCATGTATTCGCTCATGTCCAGCCGGACCATGTTCTCCTCGGTGTCGAACAGCGTCCGGGCCAGAGTCTTGCACAACTCCGTCTTACCCACGCCCGTGGGGCCCAGGAACATGAAAGAGCCGATGGGCCGCTGCGGATTCTTCAGCCCGGCCCTGGCCCGCAGCACCGCGTCGGCCACGGCCTGTACGGCCTCGTCCTGACCGATGACCCGTTCGTGCAGGATATCTCCGAGTTTCAGGAGCTTTTCCCGCTCCCCTTCCACCAGCTTGGCCACGGGAATACCCGTCCACCTGGAGATGATGGCTGCAATGTCGTCCGGCCCCACCTCTTCCCGCAGCAAGCGGTGCGAACCGTCGTCCGCAGCGGAAAGCTCCGCCAGTTTCTTTTCCAGTTCGGTCAGGCGCCCGTATTTCAGTTCGGCGGCCCTGTTCAGATCGTACTCGCGTTCCGCCTTGGCGATGGCCTCCCTGGTGGCTTCCAGTTCCTTCTTCACCCGGCTGACCTCGTCGATGCCGCTCTTTTCCTTTTCCCACTGCGCCCGCAGGCCCGTCTGCGTCTCCTTCAGTTCGGCCAGTTCCTTTTCCAGCCGTTCCAGGCGCTCGCGGGAAGAGGCGTCGCTCTCCCGGCGCAAGGCCTCGCGCTCGATCTCAAGCTGCATGATCTTGCGGTTGATCTCGTCCAGTTCCGTGGGCAGGGAGTCGATCTCCGTACGGATCATGGCGGCCGCCTCGTCAATGAGGTCGATGGCCTTGTCCGGCAACTGCCGGTCGGAAATGTACCGGCTGGACAAGGTTACCGCCGTGACCAGGGCCGAATCGGAAATCCGCACGCCGTGATGAACCTCGAAACGCTCCTTCAGGCCGCGCAGAATGGAAATGGCGTCTTCCATGCTGGGCTCGTCCACCACCACGGGCTGGAAGCGGCGTTCCAGGGCCGGGTCCTTCTCGATATACTTGCGGTACTCGTCCAGGGTCGTGGCGCCGATGCAGTGCAGCTCTCCCCGGGCCAGCATGGGCTTCAGGAGATTGCCCGCGTCCATGGCTCCTTCGGTCTTGCCCGCGCCCACGATGGTATGCAGCTCGTCGATGAACAGCAGAATCCGCCCTTCGGACTTCTGGACCTCCTTCAGCACGGCCTTGAGCCGCTCCTCGAACTCGCCGCGATATTTGGCGCCGGCGATGAGCGCACCCATGTCCAGAGCGAAGACGGTCTTGTCCTTCAGTCCCTCGGGCACGTCCTTACTAAGAATACGCTGGGCCAATCCTTCCACAATGGCCGTTTTGCCCACTCCGGCCTCGCCGATCATGACCGGGTTGTTTTTGGTGCGCCGTGACAGGATGCGGATGCACCGTCGGATTTCGGCGTCCCGGCCGATGACCGGATCGAGCCGCCCCTTGCGGGCGTCTTCCACCAGGTCGCGGCCGTACTTTTTGAGGGCGTCGTAAGTATCTTCGGGGTTGGCTGAAGTCACCCGCTGGTTGCCGCGCACCTCCGCCAGCACGGCCAGAATCCTGTCTCTGGTCAGGCCGAACTGCCGCAGCACGGCGGCGGCCGGACCGCTGCCCGGCTTGTCCAGAACGGCCAGCAGCAGATGTTCCACACTGACGTATTCGTCCTGCATCTTCTTCGCCAGATCAAAGGCCGCCAGCAGGGTCTCGTTCATGCGCTGGGTGACATAAATCTGGCCGGGCTGCACTCCGGGGCCGCTGACACGGGGCATTCTGCCCAGCTCGGCATCCAGAGCGGAGGCCACAGCTTTGGGGTCGTACCCGGCCCGCTCCAGCAGACGGGGCACCAAGCCGTCCTCCTGGCCCACCAGAGCCCGAAAAAGATGATCCGTGTCCACCTGCTGATGCCCCAGCCGGACGGCCTCCTGCTGGGCTTCGGCCACGGCTTCCTGGGATTTTTGCGTGAATTTGTTCAGATCCATGATGAATCCTCCATTATTCCTGAAAATTTCAGCGGCCCTGCTCTGACTCTCAGAAGCTGAAACGCTCCGCCCGGGCCTATCTTCCGCTGAGAGAACGCACCTGCCGCTCCAGCATGTCAATGCGCTCCAGCAGATCGACGATGATGCTTCCGGCCACCGCGTGCAGCTCAAAGTCCATGCACAGGCGCACATACCGGCGCACCCGTGGCACGTCGGCGGCCATGAACAGGCATTCCCGCTGCGCCGTACGGGCCGGGACGATCCAGTTCATGCGGACGAGCTCTGCCAAGGCGGCTTCGGTCAGGCCGGTCAATTCCAGAAATTCCCTGGTGCCGATGCGTACGGACGGCGCCGGGAGACCATGTTCGCGAATCTGTATGGGGCTCATGCGTCTCTCCTATCTGGCTTGAAATGAGGAAATCCGCGACAGTTCCGTCCACAGCTCCCGTTCGCGGTCCGACAGTTCTCTGGGCGAGCGGATGATGATGCGCACGAACTGGTCACCCTGGGAGGTTCCCTTGCCGAGCCCCTTTCCGGCCAGACGCAGCTTCTGCCCGCTGCTCACGCCGGGAGGGATGGTCATGTCCACCGGGCTGTCCAAAGTGGGAATCCGGGCCGAAGTCCCGAGCACGGCCTCCCACGGAGCAAGGCGCAGATCGTACAGGACGTTCACGCCTTCGAGCCGGAAGAGCAGATGCTCCGCAATCTCCACCTGCAAAAGCAGGTCGCCCGGCTGCCCGCCCCCCGTACCCGGAGAGCCCTGGCCGCTCAGCCGGATCTTCCCTCCGTTCTTCACGCCGGCAGGGATATTCACCTCCAGGGTCTTCTGTTGCATCCGGGGCATGCCGTCAGCGCCGCGCACCTGTTCCTGCAGGGTCACGGTCTTGCGTCCGCCCCGGTAAGCCTCTTCCAGGGTGAGCGGCAGCCGCACCTCTGCGTCCCGGCCTCTGGAACGCATCCGGGAAAATCCCTCGCCGCCGAACCGGGCTCCACCAAAGCCGCCACCGAAAATGGTTTCGAAGAAATCGCTGAAGCCCTCGCCACCGAACCCGCCGGAGCTGAAACGAATGTTTTCAAAACCGGGCGGCGGCTGGAAGTTCTGCCCGTCCTTCCAGTTGGGCCCCAGGGAATCGTAGAGCTTGCGCTTCTCCGGATCCTTCAGCACTTCGTAAGCTTCATTGATTTCCTTGAATCTGCTTTCGGCTTCAGGATTGTTCGGGTTCAGGTCAGGATGGTATTTGCGGGCCAGCTTCTTGAAAGCCTTGCCGATTTCATCCTGCCCCGCGTCTTTACCTACTCCGAGCAATTTGTAATAGTCTTTATATTCCAAAGTAGTGCCGCTCCTTGTGCGTGATTCGCACGTGACAAGATAATATCCGCCGCCTTCAAGTCAACAATTTGACATCAAAAATCCCGTACATTTCCATATCTGCCCAAAGCTGGCGACATGGGACGCAGCACAAGCCACAGAGGACGGCCCAGATAAACCCACAAATCTTCATCGGCAGCGGCCACAGCTTCGGCCAGAGCGCTCCGAAAGGCTAGTTCCGCGCGCAGAATCGCATCAAGCTCTCCGGGAACAGTCACAGCGGAGCCGGACAGAAGAGACACGCACCGCTCCACCGGGAAGCGGGCCTCGCGCTCGGCGATACACGCACCGAGAGCCGAATCCTTCCTGATAAAATGCGCGCGGCTCAGAGCCGGAGTCTCCATGACGGAAAAAAGCGAGTCTGTCCGCCGGCAGGACAGCGCCCGGCACTCCAGCGGACGATACGCGTAAATACCGCAGCCGCCTTCATAGTACAGGCATTCCCAGGAATCGCCTTTGCCTCTGATTTTAATCAGTTCCGCAGTCAGGGGACGCACCATGCCGAAACGTGGATCGAAAGCCGGCTCGCCCGGACGCAGGCAAACCAGATCCTTCAGAGGCAAAATCTCCAGAAGTTCCATTTCGGAATGATGCAGAGCCGGGCCGCCCTTGCGGCAGCAGATGCCGCAGCGTGAACATGCTTCCACTGTCTTTTCCTTTGCCGCCTGGATCAACGCACTCCAGCATGAAAAAAGCCGGATCATCCGGCTTTCTCAGGGCGTTATATGAAAATGCTCAGCCAGCTGTCAGCTGGCCCGCCGTGACCGGCGAACGGGAGCGGCATTCAGTTGTACAGTTCCGTCTCAAGCCACTCGCGGACATCGGCGTTGACAGGATAAACGCCCTTGTGATGATGCACCCCCTCCAGAAATTTACCGGCCAGAGCATCGGGCAGAGGCAGCACCGCAAGCTCCTCCGCCCCGTCGAAATTTCTGTAAATGAGCGTCGCCGTGGGTTTTTCGTTCCAGGTATTGATCACAAAATAATGAGAATGATCTTCCTTGCCCCGGACAGCGTACTGATAACCGCCCCGGTATCCGTTATTGCCCCACTCCAGATAAATGGCCACGGCATCCTCCGGAGTCATTTCCCAGTCTATGAGCAGATCCTTGTATTCGCGCAGGCGTCCCATGAGCTCCTCCTTGATTTAAGAAGAGTTATTAGTAACTCTCAGGCGAAGGTCAAGACGGCTCTCAGAGCCGGATATCCGGACAGGGGTTTCCTCTTTCCCGGCAACGGGAAAAAATACGTGCTGCATCGGCAAAACGGACAGCCCAGTCCGGAGTGCCCAGAGCGTGAATGTACATGTAGCTGGCCAGACAGTTGCGGACGAGCATGCCGTCCCCTCCCGCGCCCACGCCCTGCCCCAGTTGCACCTGAAATACGGGGGAATCTGCCCGCTCCGGATCGAAACAGCGCGAGTAGTGGAATTCATGGCCGGAAAGAGGTGTGCTTGGCGGATAGAAAGGATTGGATGCGGACACCACGGCCCGCATGTAGCCATGTCCCTGGGGCCGTTTGGAGATCTGTACATCCAGAGCGAACACGCCGGACATGGGGTAGGACTTCTCACCCACGCACAAGGACCGGCCCAGGTACATGAGCCCGCCGCATTCCGCGTACACGGGCATCCCTTCCTGTACGCAAGCCGCTACGCTCCGGCGCATGGAAAGATTGGCGGACAACTCCCGGGCCATGGTTTCCGGAAAACCGCCGCCCATGTACAGGGCATGTACATCCGGTACGGCCTCGTCGGCCAGCAGACTGAACTCCACCAGCTCGGCCCCGGCGTGGCGCAAAGCGTCGAGATTTTCCTGGTAGTAGAACCACAACGCCGCGTCGCGGGCGACCCCGATGCGGACAGGTGAAGCAGAAGAGACAGACGGGAAAAGCGGAGCTATTTCTCCGGCCACAGCCGGAGCCGAGCGGGAGACCTCCAGACATGCCGCCACATCCACATGCTCGCGGATGCGCGAGGCGATCTCCCCGAAGGGATCCATCTCCAGTTCCATGTCGGAGACAAGTCCCATCTGCCGTTCGGGAATGGGATTAACGGCGAGTTTCGGCAGGATGCCAAGTACGGGCACATCCGTGTACTTCTCGATGGACTGGCGCAAAATGTTCTGGTGCCGCCCTCCGGCAGTGCGATTCAGAATCACGCCCCGGATGTCCACATCCGGATCAAAGGCCTTAAGGCCCAGGACAATGGCAGCCATTGTCCGGGTCACCTTGGTACAATCGGCAACGACAACAACGGGGCAATGCAGAGTCTTGGCCAGTTCCGCCGAAGAATACGTGCCTTGTATATCCTTACCGTCGTAAAGGCCGCGGTTGCCTTCGATCAGCGCCAGATCCTTTCCCAGAGCCCGGCTCCAGAAGACATTGCGCAAAACCTCCGGAGAAAAAAGAAAAGGATCCAGATTTGTTGCGCCACCGCGGCTGGCAAGACTCAGCCATTTGGCATCAATATAATCTGGACCCTTTTTGAAGGTCTGGACCGAAAGGCCCTGTTCGACAAGGGCTCGGGCAAGCCCCAGACTGACGATGGTTTTCCCGGAGCCACCACCCAGGCCAGCGACCAAAAGCCGTGGACAGGACAAATTGGATGAAGGCATCGCGGAAAAATCTTACTCTTCGCCTTCCGCGCCAGCCTGTTTTCCGGCTCCGGGCAGACCGTACATGGTGGTGCTGCCACTGGACCAGTATTCGAGCACGCCGTCGGCCACCAGCTGGTTGATGACCTTCTTGGCCTCGCGCATTTTCATGTCGGGGAACAACGCAGCCAGGTCGTTGAAATAAAATTTGGACTTCTGCTTTGACTTGGACTTGATGAACTCGACAACAACGTCTTTGGGATCTGCCATACGAACCTCTCTTAAGGTTAAGGGCCGACTTGCGTCGGCCCCAATGTGATCAGTCCTGACGGGAGACTAGAACTTGAAGTTCGTGGTCTGGCGCCAAGTGTAGTAAGCGGGATCGCGGAAATCGTCGATCATGTGCTCGGAGAACTCCAGGCCGGTCTTCTCGAAGAAGCGTTCCCAACCGATACGCTCGGCCCAGTCGCCCAAGCGCTCGTATTTGCGCGCGTCGGCGGCGTAGGCTTCCACGATCTGGCGGATGACTTTGGCCAGCGTGGGCCAGCGGGGCGGCTCGTTGGGGATGAAGGCCACGACAACCTTGGAGAACTTGGGATTGCTGATGCGGTTGGAGACCTTGCCGCCAGCCATGATGACGAGGCCGTCGCCGGTCTGGTCGGACAGAGGCAGGGACGGACACATGGTGTAGCAGTTACCGCAGAACATGCAGCGCTCGTTCTTGATGGCCACGGTGTTCACGGTCTTGGTCTCACCGGCTTCGGTAGTGATTTCCTTCTTGGTCGGACGGATGGCGCCTACCGGGCAGGCGGCCACGGCCAGAGGAATTTCACAGAGGTTGTCCAGCCACTCGTGGTCGATGATGGGCGGTTTGCGGTGATAACCCAGAATAGCGATGTCGGAGCAGTGCACAGCGCCGCACATGTTCAGACAGCAGGCCATGGAAATACGCACCTGAGCGGGCATGCGCATCTGACCGAACTCTTCAAACAGCTCGTCCATGACCACCTTCACGGTACCGGAAGCATCGGTAGCAGGGGTGTGGCAATGCACCCAGCCCTGGGTATGGACGATGTTGGTGATGCCGGCGCCCGTGCCGCCGACAGGCAACAGATGGCTGCCGCCGGACTGCTTCAGGCCATTCAGATGCTCTTTCAGTTTTTTGGCCTCAGCCAGAGTTTCGACCATAAACTCCACGTTGTTGCGGGTGGTGAAACGCAGGTGTCCGCCACAGAATTTATCGGCGATATCACAGATCATACGGATATTGCCCACGGACATGAGACGGGCAGCACCGCAACGCACAGTGTAGACTTCGTCACCGCTCTCAGCCTTGTGCATCAGGATTCCGGGTTCGATAATCTCGTGCCACAGCCACTTTCCTTTATTTTTGGCAATGACCGGAGGCAGGAAATCGGAGAAATGGCGAGGGCCGATGTCCGAAATCCTGTTTTCCATGGGCTTATCAGGATTATATCCGGAAGAAACAAACTCCATTTTCAACCCCCCTTCTTATCTCTGATGATGTTTACGGTATTCGGCGATGTCACGATCCCAGCCGCCCTCGACGTCCTCTTCCTTCCAGAAGATGTACGGATTATGGCGGGGTTCCTGCACATGCTGCGGCACAGGCGTCAGACCGACCGCGGCAATAGCCTTGGCCAAGCCCTGGCGTTTGATCAGCTCGCCAAGACGCTCGCGGTTCTTGCCTTCTTCCATCCACCATTCCCAGATGCCTTCAATGATTTCCTTGATCTCGTCATAAGACTCTTCAACCTTGATGAAAGGCACCAGCAGGGAGCCCATCTGTGCGCCGTCAAGAATCGGAGCCTTGGCGCCGACCAGGATGGACAGACCGCGGTCGTTACCGATGCGCAGAGCGCGGGGCATGACGTTCAGACAGTGCATGCAGCGGGTGCATTCACGGTCGTTGATTTTCAGCTTGCCGTCTTCCAGCCACATGCATTCCGTCGGACAGAGGTCAAGAACTTCCTTCTCAATGTCGAAGGGGCCCCAATCCTTGCCAGAGTGGGCTCCGCCATTGGGCTGAATCTCACCGCCGATGTATGCGGCCACAGCTTCCTGATCAATGCGGATTTCATCGCGCCACGTACCGATGAAGGACATGTCCGAACGGGCGATGGAGGCCACACAACCGTTGGGGCAGCCGTCAAATTTGAACTTGAACTTATAGGGGAAGGCCGGACGATGCAGTTCGTCCTGATATTCCTGAGTCAGCTGATAACACAGCTCCTGCGCATCATAGCAGGCCCATTCACAGCGGGAATCTCCCAGACAGGAGGCGGGAGTACGCAGGTTGGAGCCGGAGCCGCCCAGGTCATTGTTCAGCTTGTGCGTCAGGTCGAAGAAAAATTCCTCCAGCTGCGGCGTGGTAGTGCCGAGGAGCACGATGTCACCGGTGGCGCCGTGCATGTTGGTCAGGCCGGAACCGCGCATTTCCCACAGGTCACAGAGCTGACGGAGAAATTCGGAGGTGTAGTACATGCCAGCGGGCTGAGCCACACGGATGGTATGAAAATGGGCCACGCCGGGGAACATCTCCGGCTGGTCGCAATAGCGTCCGATGACGCCGCCGCCGTAACCGAAGACACCGACGATGCCGCCGTGCTTCCAGTGCGTGGTGCCGTCCTTGTAGGACAGCTCCAGAATCCCCAGCAGGTCGTCACAGACATCCACCGGGATCTGATACTTCACATTCTTTTCGTTTTTATGACGCCTCTCGGCTTCCTCCTTGATGTCCGTCACAAAACTCGGCCAAGGACCGCTCTGAAGCTGATCCAGCAACGGGGTTGCATGTTTAGCCATTACACATCCTCCTTAAAAGATTAGACCATGCATAGTCATCGCGTCCGAGGGGACACAAACGCGACCCTCAACCTCGTAACAATTTCAAGAACTTCTAAAAATATGGACTTGTGAATTTTTACATATCCATAAATTCATGTCAACCTGAGGTTCCTGCTCTCGCAGGAAGTGGCTAGCGATGCGAGGCGATCTCCGACAGGATCTCCTCCTCCACTTCAAATCCCGTCTCCCGGGCCTTGTCGAAGTACGGCAGAGCCTTTTCCGGTTCTCCCTTCTCCAGATAAGCCAGACCGATGTTGTTGTAGGCCGGTCCAAACATGGGCTCCAACTCGATGGCCTTGGCACACTGCATGATACAGCCATCCGGATCGCCCAAGGCAAGATAGGCGCTGCCGAGAGTCGTATGGGCCTGAATGAACTGTGGATCGAGCCCGATGGCCTTCTTCAACGCCTTGACCGCCTTGTCCGGGTTCTGCTGCTGCATGTACACGAAGCCGATGTTTCCCCAGGGCACGGCAAAACGCGGACGGATCTCGGCGGCCTTCCTGTTCATGGTCAGACATGTATCCAGATCGCCGCGATGCATGGCCAGACCGCCCAACTGCACATACGCCTCGGCAATCTCCGGCTCTATGGCCAGAGCTTCCTCAAAGGCCTTCTGAGCCTCGACGTAATTGCGCTCGGCCACCAGAGAGACTCCCAGATTATACAGCAGAGCAGCAGAATCGGGGCTTTCATTCAGGGCGGCTTTCAGCGCCACCACTGTCTTTGGACCATAATCAGCTTTGTTCATAAGCATCCTGTCGTGCACAAATGATCAAAAATTTCCGGCCCCGCCACCGCGAAAGGCCGAATTCCACCGAAACTTCCAAATCTCTTCCGGATCGGCTCCGTACCGGGGCTCAAGCCATTTGGCCCGGACACAGACCCTCCCCGGTCATGGCTTGTAGTCCTTTATGTCGATGTTATGTTTTTTCAGCTCGCCCGCATACCAGAGGGAAAACTCGTACATGGCGACATAGCGCTCGTCACCGTTGACCATGCCCAGGCACATCTCCAGCACACCCTGTCCATAGGCGTTGCTATAATTTTCCGGGGCGTGATTCTGCAGATACTCCCGCACCAGCTGCTGGGTTGTCCGCTGTGTGCCGTCCGTCCGCCATTCAATGGGGTCTTTGGGTTCAGCAAAGGGATCCCATCGGTCAAAGCCGATGCGGTCAATGAATTTGCGCCGCCGGGGAGACATTTTTTCGTATATGGCCCGCTTCTGGGCCTCGTGCTCCGCCGTCAAGGAGGTGGGCTTACGCATTCTCCGCCTCCACAGTATCCGGCTGCCCTGAACCAGAGCCCAGGCCGAAATACTCGTCAGAGTACACCGTCATCACCGCCGTGGATACGGGCACATACATCATCCGGAAATCCGGATAGGGCGACCCCAGGGCGTCAAGCAGCCTGTTGCTCAGCCCAAGCAGGCGGTCCTGAACGCGTTCCAGTTTCACAGCCGGGTATGCACGGCCGGGCGCAAAGCCCGACAGGCCGCATGTACGGGAAGCCCCCCCGATTTCCAGCGGAATACCGTATACGCGGCAGGTGACCGGGCGGAAAGCGTATAACCGGCATTGGTTATTCTGGTCCAAAAGCGGACAGCGCAGCCGCTCTTTGGCCACACCGGTCAGTATTTCCTCATGAGGCCGCTCTTCAGCCTCCCGCGAAGCCTTCTTCTTGAGCACATGGGCCCGCCGGTCCGCCTTGTCCGCAGCGATCAGAATTTCATTCCGCAGGGCTTCGTCCAGCAAAAGAAATTTCGCATTGAGATACAAGGCCTCCACGAGCGTAACGTCAAAAAGCGCATGGCAGCAATCGCTGCATCCCTGGCAGCATTTGACCTCGGCGGAAAAATCTCCGGACACCCTCTGAAACAAAGCGTCAGTCTGGGCGGCAAGCGCCTCGTATTCTGCAAAAAAAGGAGTCAGATCAAAATTCATGAAAAAATTTCTCGCGGGATGGAGGCTTCCATGCCGTGCACTTCACGGCAAATCCTGACAAAATTCGAAAATTCGGGAAAAATACGGGAGAAAAACGCAGGGCGGCAGGCCCCCAAATGCGAGAGCCCGCCGCAATAACAGCTTAGTTTTCTTCGATAGTGATGGCGCCCTGCTCACAGACTTCCACGCAGGACTCACAGCCCAGACACTCTTCCTCGTTCACGGCGACCGCCTTGCCGCCCTGCAGCTCGTAGACCTCGACAGGACAGACATCCACGCATTCGCCGTCGCCGGAACACTTGTCCACATCAACCAAAACAGAATAACCCATGATCTACCTCCAAAAATCTTTGAGATTCCCGCTGGCGCGGGTGGAATAAGGCCCCCTACACACGATCCAACATGGTGTAAACCAGAACAGCCTCATCCTTTCAAATACTTCATCAATAAATCAAGCAGGATATACTCCAGAACAGCAGTCACCCGCGCCACTGTCCTATTCAACTTCCTGCTTCACCCCGATGGCCACCTTGTACAGGATGGTCAGCACCAGAAAGCCCGTAGCGTAAATACCGAGAGAAATTCCCAGTTCGAGCTGCGAGGGTACGTATTCCGTGATCTCGTGCAGCGGGTTGGGCACGAAACCGCCGCCGATCATGCCCAGGCCCTTGTCGATCCAGGCCCCGACAAAAATCAGCAGACAGCCGGTAATGAGCATATTGTCCTGCCGTCTGTTCTTGGGCACCAGTAAAATCAGAATACCGATCACCGACATGATTATGGCAGACCACATCCACGGCACCAGCACGCCATGTCCGTGATACCCCGCGAACAGATACTGCAGATGCGCCATGTGCGACGGAATCTGGCTGTAGAAGACGGTGAAAACCTCACAAAAAAGCAGAAAGAGGTTCACGCACATGGCATACACCACGGTCTTGCCCAGAGTAGGCAGCACATCCTTGCCCGGATTGAACCCGGTAAAAATCCTGGCGATATAGGTGACCAGAATGAGAAACGCGGGGCCGGCGGCAAAGGCCGAGGCCAGGAAACGGGCCGCCAGTACCGCTGTCAGCCAGTAACCGCGGCCGGGCAGGCCGCAATACAGAAACGCCGTAACCGTGTGGATGGACACCGCCCACGGGATGGACAGATAAATGAAGAACTTGATCCAGTTGGGTGGGGCGATGCGCTTGCGCTCTGCCTCCAGAGTGACCCAGCCCACCAGAATGTTGATCAGCAGATAGCCGTTCAGCACCACCATGTCCCAGAACAGCACGGAATTGGGCGTGGGGTGCAGAAGCACGTTCATGAGCCGCTGCGGCGAGCCCAGATCGGCCACGATGAACAGCAGGCACAGGATGACCATGGCCACGGCGTTGAATTCGCCCAGCACCAGAATCTTTCCGAATTTCTGGTAGTCATGGAGATATTTGGGAATGACCAGCATGACCGCCGAAGCCGCCACGCCCACCAGAAAGGTGAACTGGGCGATGTAAAATCCCCAGGTCACGTCGCGGCTCATGCCGGTGATGGTCAAACCGTGAGAGAGCTGCTGCCAGTAACACGCCGCCCCGATACTCATCAGAAGAAGCAGGAAGGCGATCCAGCCCCAGTAAACTTTCGATCCGGATATGGCTTTTTCGAGCATGGCTCCCCCTACACGAGATAATAGACAGAAGGTTTCGTTCCGAGAGCCGGACTGCGGCGGATGGAGAAACGTTCTCCCAGCAGCTTGCGCACTTCCGATTCCGGATCGGCCAGATCGCCGAACGCGATGGCCCCTTCGGACACTTCCACACACGCGGGCAGCTTGCCTTCAGCCAGACGTTCCGCACAGAACTCGCATTTTTCCACCACGCCCTTGGTCCGCGTGGGGAAATCGAGATCGATACTGGCCAGATGCGGCCGGGGGTCCTTGAAGTTGAAACTTCTGGAGCCGTAAGGGCAGCCCGCCATGCAGTACCGGCAGCCGATGCAGCGGTGGAAGTCCATCATCACGATGCCGTCTTCCCGCTGAAATGTGGCCTTGGTCGGACAGACCCGCACACAGGGGGGATTGTCGCAGTGGTTGCACAGGGCCAGGGAGGTTTCGGGAGCGCCTTCGGGGCGGTATTCGTGCAGGTCGTCCAGAAACAGCTTGTCCATTTCCGTTTCCCAGACCCACTTGATGTTCTGGTTCCCCGGAATGTCCGGTACATTATGGATGGAATGGCAGGTCGCGGCCACTTCCTTCATGATGTCCGAGGTAAGTTTGGCCGTATCGATGACCATGGCCCAGCGTTTGGCCGTGAGCGCCCCGGGCCCGGCATGGACGGCATGCCGGGAGGCGAACAGCAGCCCTTCGCCTCCGCCGCCCCCGGAAGCCAGAAGGTCCGATGCGGGGCGCACTCCCCATCCGACGGCGGCCACAGCCGCGATCTTGAGAAAGCTTCTACGGATCATTTTCATTTGTTCTCCCCCTTCGGCACAACATGGCAATCCCAGCAATAGGGGTCCACGGCAACGGTGGCATGGCATTTATCGCAGAACTGTTCCTTGCTCTCGTGGCACTTCATACAGGTTTTGCTCAGACTCTTCTGATAGACCTGATGATTGGCTTTGGAATGGTATTCATGATTGCCGTCGCGCACCACTTCGTCCCGCCACTGGTTCAGCATGGCCATGTGCTCGCTGCGCATGAACTCGACGCTCTCCACGCACTCCTTGGCAATGCGCGGCTTTTCCACTTCGGGCCGCTTGTAGGCGGCGCTGCCGATGTTGTTCCAGAACGGATAGGTCATGGCGACAACGAACACGGCAAGGCCGATCAGAACTTTATTTCTGTCGTACATCATTCATCCTCCATTCCGGGCAGGTCCTCGCCACGCAGGTCGGTTTCGCGCTCCTGCTCGCCGGGGAAAACCAAGGCGTTGCCCACAAGCTCATGTAGACCGCATACGCTGACGCCGGGCACCCAGTATTCCATGGAATTGGGAAGCACGGCGCGGTCGATGGCGCACACGCATCCGAGCATGTTCACACCATATTTCTCATGCACGTACTTGACGGCATTGGCCCGGGGCAGACCGCCCATCATGCGCAGTTCGTCATTTTCACCCGCATTCAGGCCGGAGCCGCCGCCGCAGCAGAAGGTCTGCTCGCGGATGGTCCCTTCGGGCATTTCCGTGAACTTCTCCACCACGCTTTTGGCCACGAAACGGGGCTCTTCCAGAAGTCCCATGCCCCGCGAGGTGTTACAGGAGTCATGCCAGGTCAGATGCACATTGGCATTGCGTTTCTTGTCCAGATTCAGCTTGCCGTGCCGGATCAGATCCGCCGTGAATTCGGCGATATGCACCATCTTGGTGCCGGCGGCGTACTTGAAGGTCGTGCCCGTGATGGGGTTCACCGGAGTTTCCATCTTCGCGGACTGAAAGTCCGGGCCGTTCAGGGTGTCCATGTACTGATGCACCACGCGCCACATGTGCCCGCACTCGCCGCCGAGAATCCATTTCACGCCCAGCCGGTCGGCTTCCATGTACATCTTGGAATTGAGCCGCTTCATGGTCTCGTGGGAAGTGAAGAAGCCGAAGTTGCCGCCTTCGGAGGCATAGGTGGACCAGGTCACGTCCAGCCCGTATTCGCGCTTCAGGTACTCGAACAGCATGAGGTAGCCCATGCAGGTGTAGGTGCCCGGATCGGCGAAGACGTCACCCGAGGGCGTCACGAACAGGATGTCCGCGCCTTTCTTGTTGAAGGTGGGCTCGGGCCGGATGCCGGTGATGTCTTCGATGTCGTCGCAGAAGAAGTCGATCATGTCGAAGAAGGCGTGCGGCTGGATGCCCAGGTGGTTGCCGGTGCGGTAACAGTTGGCAACGGGAGTGGCGATCCAGTCGATATTGAGCCCCAGCAGGTTGAAGAGCTCGCGGGCCATGATGGTGATCTCGGCCGTGTCGATGCCGTAAGGGCAGAACACGGAACAGCGGCGGCATTCGGAGCACTGGAAGAAGTAGTACCACCACTCCTTGAGCACCTCGGCGGTGAGTTTGCGGCCTCCGGCGAACCGTCCCAGAATCTTGCCAAAGGTCGTGAACTCGCCCCGGTACACGGAACGCAGCAGTTCGGCGCGCAGCACCGGCATGTTCTTGGGATCACCGGAGCCGATGAAGAAGTGACACTTGTCCGCGCAGGCGCCGCAACGCACGCAGATATCCATGAAGATTTTGAAGGAACGGAACTTGTGCAGCCGCTCGCGCATCCCCTTGAAAATGATTTCCTGCCAGTTCTCGGGCAAGCCCCAGTCGTCTTCCAGAGGATTCCATTTATGCGGGTTGGGCAGGCCGACGTAATTCACGCTGTCCGGGTTGGCGGCGTAGCAGTAGCGGCCGGGTTTGATCTCCACCGGCACGTCCATCCAATCCGTTTTGGGCGGATTGTGATCGATATGGGCAAAAAGCGCTTCTGGGCGTGGCAGATCAGACATCACTCAGCTCCTTCGGCTAATGGCTTATCCACGGGAATACCTTTCTCCACCATCTTTTCCCGGAATTCATCCTCGTATTCCGCATAGGTATGGTAATGGACATGCTCGAACTTCCAGGGGTTCACATGCCGGAATTTTCTGGAAGCACAGTTCATGTTGCGCGTGGGTGACATGAACACTCCGCCCATGTGCATGAGCTTGCTCAAGGGGAAATAGGCGAGCAGCACGGAGACAAGGAAAAGATGCACATAGAAGAGCGCGCCGACACCCTCGGGGATGGCCCAGGAAAAAGTGGCCAGTCCCATGGTCAGCTCCTTCACGGAGATGATGTCTACCTTGGCGAAATAGCGCATGAAAATGCCCGAGAGGGCGATGCCCAGAATCAGAAAGAGCGGAAAGAAATCCTGGGGCTGGGAAATATAGCGGATCTGGGGCACGATCACCCGGCGCAGCAGCAGATAGCTCACGGCCACGACGAAGGCGAGATCCGTCAGATACAGAACGGGCGCGCCGATCTGCAGCATGGAATCGACGGATTCCAGAGCATGGATCAGGCCCGGAACGGGTTCGGTGAAAAAACGCAGATGGCGCAGGGCGATGATCAGAAAAGAGTAGTGAAAAGCCAGGGCTCCAAGCCACAACCACTTGCTCGAACTGTAGGTGACCACGGTGCCTTCATGCAGGTCGACCTTGGTATTCCGGAACAGGGACCGGAAACAGAGCACTTCCAGAAGCATCCGCCCGACAACGCCCTTGGTTGTGGACGGATTCTCAATACAGTTCGCCTTGATCCAGGGCAGGGACTCCTGCTGGCCACAGGTTGTGGGAATACAGAACGGCACCGCGGACCTCGCCCAGTCCACAACGCGCACGCAGAACCCCACTATGAAGACCGCTACCGCCAGAAAGGGTATGTACAGTCCGAAGGCTTTCTCCATGCCCAAGGCCCCGGCGCCCACCAAAGGCAATGCCGCGAGGGCAAAGACCAGGAAAAGAGAGTAAAGAGCTTTCATGTACCTTGTACCTCGCTAAAATGTTGACTTGGAACAGACGTGACTGAACACTACCGTGAAACCTCCTCCCTTTTCAAAAGATTGGACTTCTCAAGCAATTTGTGCGTTCTGTCGTACAACTGATTCGCCTTCTGCTTCCAGAGAACTTCCCTGCAACCCATGTAGATGTCGAAACCCAGCATGGTCAGCCGGTCTACGACAACATTCCAGTCATGCAGGGCTTCGGTCATGTTCTCCTGCGGATACGCCCGCGATATTTCGCGATAAACAATCTCCTTCAGAGCGGGCAGAAAACAAAGAGCGGCGGAGGGAGTAAATCCCTGCACCGCTCTGATGCGCAGTATTCCGTCGAGTTCCTTGGTACATTCGGTCACGTCCAGCCCGCGGGCCAGCGTCAGGAACATGCGTTCGATATTGGCCTGAAAAGTATGCCCCACAGGATTGGCGAACTGACTGGACGGCGCGGAGAAAAACTTGGCTCCTTCCTCCGGATACGTCCTGATGACGGCCTCCGTCCATTGCACACAGATCTGTTTGTGGTGTTCCTGTAGAAACTCATGCAGATTCATAAACAGCCTTGCACTACTCCCGGAATTGAATTCCAAAATCCCTGGCGGCTCCTGATACCGGGCACGCAAACATCCATGGCGAGTAAATCAGCTTCCATTCAAAGGTCAAGCTGTTTGCGAAATACAGGGGCTTCTTGGTCATATTTTCATCTTTTAAATTAATATGTTAGAATATTTTTATCTCTTTTTGGCTGATTTTCCGATCCGTCTGAGGCGGAAATTCTCCGGGCTAGGCATTTGCGCCCTCGTATGCTAACCGTGCGCCCATCCTGCTTCTGGCGGGAACGTCTTTATTACAACCCAATCCTGCAACAAAGGCATGCATATCAGACCGCTGAAAAACCCTTTTCCCGAAAACGGCGGGGTCCGAAAACCCACAGCACGGGAATACCAGAACAGGCGCGCGGCAGCGAAAACCCCGATTTTTCCGGTACGGAACAGCGGCCGGATGGTTTACTCATCCGGCATGCGCGTCCTCGTCCTGCTCGCCCTGCTTCTTCTTTCGCCGCTGATTTCTCTGGCCGAGAGTCAATCCCCCGAATCCTGGAGGCTTTTGGCCGACAGCACTTCAGCCAGCCATGACAATCAGTATATCGAGGCCTTCGGCAACGTGGTGCTGGACCGGGGCATGGATTACATCCGGGCGGATTACGCCCGCTATTATCACAGCACCAACTGGGTATACCTGCGCGGGGATATCCAGGCGAGATTCCAGGGCGACTATCTCAAGGCCGAAGAAGCGGAATTCGATCTCAATTCTCACGCCGGGTGGCTGAAAAACGGCCAGGTCTTCATGGACGGCCCGCACATGTATTTTGAAGGAGCCATCCTCAAGAAAACGGGCCCCGATACCTACGAATTCCGCGAGGCCACGGTCACCGCCTGCGACGGGGAGCGACCGGCCTGGTCCATCAAGACCAGCCGGGGCGACATCACCATCGACGGCTACGCCCACCTCTGGGCCCCGCGGTTCCAGATTCTGGACCAGCCGGTGCTCTTCTCGCCCTATGCCGTCATCCCGGTCAAAACCAAGCGCCAGAGCGGCTTCCTGCTGCCGGAGATCGGTCACAGCGAACATCTGGGTCTCATTTACGAGCAGCCCTACTATCAGGTCATCGACGAGGAGCAGGACGCCACACTGTTCGCCAACCTCATGACCGGCAAAGGACTCATGCTCGGCGCAGAATACCGGCTGGCCCCGGACATCCATACCAAGGGCATCTGGAAGCTGGACTACCTGTTCGACCAGCAGACGGAAGGCACCTCTCTCTACGAAGACAACGACCACATGAAACGGGAGAACCGTCACCGCTGGTGGGCGCGCGGCAAGTTCGACGGATTTCTCGCGGATCCGGCCTGGAGCGTGAAGATGGACCTGGATCTCGTTTCAGACCAGGACTATCTGCGGGAATTCTCCAAGGGATATTCGGGATTCAGGAAAACCCGGCGGGAATTTCTCCAGCACTTCGGCCGGGATCTGGAAGACAACGACAACGAACTGC
Organism: Desulfomicrobium orale DSM 12838; assembly: GCF_001553625.1. Taxonomy (GTDB): domain Bacteria; phylum Desulfobacterota; class Desulfovibrionia; order Desulfovibrionales; family Desulfomicrobiaceae; genus Desulfomicrobium; species Desulfomicrobium orale. The sequence goes on along the minus strand of NZ_CP014230.1, from coordinate 1,591,969 downwards.
GTCTGAACCGTTTTCTGCTCACCAGAAACTGGTCCAACGTGGGTTTCCAGGGCCTTGTGGAATACACCCAGAACCTGGAGTACGGTTCCAACAACAAACTGCCCGGCCGCAGGCGCTCCAGCGATCCCACTCTGCAGCGCCTGCCGGAACTGAATCTGCACCTGTACCAGATGAATCTGCCCTCCACGCCCCTGACTCTGGAAGGCAGCTCCCAGTTCGCCGCTTTCTGGCGGGAATACGGCACCACCGGCTCCCGTTTCGATGTCCATCCCATGCTCGGTCTGCCCCTGCACTCGGCATACGGCTCCCTCATCCCCAAGCTGGGCTTCAGATGGACGGGCTACGTCGTCGAACGCTACGAGAACGAACACCCGGACGTGGATGCCGACAACAGCATGCCCAGCCGCTTTCTGCCCGAATTCACGGCCACCGGGTACACGGAGTTTTCCCGCGTCTTCACCATGGCCGACGAAGACAGTCTCACGCCCGGAAGCGGCTCCTCCCTGCTCGCCCTGCGGCACGCCGTGCAGCCGCGTCTGGAATACGAATACATCCCCTACTCCGACCAGGACAGATACCCCTACTTCGATGAATTGGACCGCATCAGGCCCCGCAACGAGCTGCGCTATTCCCTGACCAACGTCTTCACCGCGAAACGGGGGCAGATCCTGCCCGATCCGGACCAGCGGGGGGAGACGGCCCTGAAAATCGATTACGGCGAACTGGCCCGGCTGCGTCTGGAACAGGGATACGATTTCCGCGAGGCCACCCGCCGGGACATGGAAAACGTCTATCCCCGGCGGCCCTTTACCGATGTCCTGGCCGACCTGACCACCACCCTGACGCCCTGGCTCGCCCTGTCCAACAAGACCTGGTTTTCCCCTTACGAAGGAAAAGTCACGGAACACGAGCATTCCCTTTTCACCGCCTGGGAAAACCGCGCCTATGCCAATTTCGGCCTGACTTTCCTGAAGGAAATCGACGAGTACAAACGGCAGGTCCAGAAACGTCAGAACATCGCCTTTTTCGGCGGGGGATCGTCCTCTCCCCGCAATGGAGCGCCGCCGCCGTGTACCGGACGGACTGGGAGGCTCACGCCGATCTCGAAAAGACCCTGAGCCTGCGCTACGACCACCAATGCTTCTCCGCCGAAACCTCCTGGAGCCGCACGGACACGGACACCCGCTTTGAATTCCGGCTCAACCTGGCCCAGATAGGCTCCGTGGGGCGCTGATGCGGCAGCCTATCCGTCTTCTGTCCGCCGAATTGCAGAACCAGATCGCCGCGGGCGAAGTGGTGGAACGCCCGGCCAGCGTGCTCAAGGAACTGGTGGAGAACGCCCTCGACGCCGGAGCCACCCGGATCCGCATCCATATCCGCGATGGCGGGCAGTCCTTCATCCGCGTCAGCGACAACGGCCGGGGCATCCCCGAGGACGAGCTGGAGCTGGCCCTGACGCGCCACGCCACCAGCAAGCTCTCCGGCGTCGGCGACCTGCAGAACATCCACAGCTTCGGCTTCCGGGGAGAGGCCCTGCCAAGCATCGCCTCCGTCTCGCGTTTCCGTCTGGCCTCGGCCAGGGAGGACGGCGAAGGCGCCGTGCTGGAAGTAGCCCACGGCGTGACGACGCGCGCAGCCAAAACCGCCCTGCCCCGGGGCACGGACATCGAGGTCGGCGACCTTTTTTCCAATGTTCCGGCCCGCCTCAAATTTCTGAAACAGCCCGGCACGGAAGCCAGAAAATGCGCGGAAATCGTAACCCGCATGGCTCTGGCCCATCTGGAGGCGGAATTTGAATTCATCCAGGGGGACCGGACCGTCCACCATTTTCTGGCCGGGGAAACTCTGGCCCGGCGGCTGGCCGCCATATGGCCGGAGAGCATCGTGGACAATCTCCGGCCCGTGGAGCGGCGGGAACACGGCCTGCGCGTCTCCGGCCTGACCGGCGACCCGGCCGCGGCCCAGGCCAGGCCGGACCGCATTCTGATCTACGTGAACCAGCGTCCCATCCAGGACCGGCTGATTTTAAGCGCCGTGCGCGAGGCCTACCGGGGAAAAATCCTGAGCAAGGAATATCCTCAGGCCGTCCTTTTTCTGTCCATCCCGCCGGATCAGGTGGATGTGAATGTGCACCCGGCCAAATCCGAGGTGCGTTTTCAGGATGAACAGGACATTTTCCGGCTGGTGCGAAGCGCGGTGCTGCGCGCTCTGGAAAGCGGGCCCACAGAATATTCCGGCACCGGGGAAAGCCCGGCCGCGTCAGCCCCTGTCTCCTTTCCGGATATACAGGCGAATGCCCGGGAAACATTCGCCGCCTATGCGCCGGATCACAAATTCGCGTCTTCCAGAAACGCCCAGCTGCTTTTTCCCGATCCTCCCGAAGTCCGGGCCGAACCGCAATATTCACCCGCCCCGCCGGTCCGGCCCGAAGCGGCCGATTCTCCTGCTCCGGAACCGCCAGGCATCCTGCACGAGCCCGCGCCGCGCCCTTCCGCTCCGGAGCGGCCGCTCCGGTATCTGGGGCAGTTCGACCGCACCTATCTCATCCTGATAGAAGACGGAAAGCTGGTGCTGATGGACCAGCACGCGGCCCACGAACGTGTTCTCTACCACGCCCTGAGCGCCCAGGGTACGCGCGGTGACCGCCAGCCCCTGCTGGTGCCTCTGGAGCTGTCCCTGCATCCGAGCCAGACCGCCGTGCTTCAGGACATATGGTCTGACCTGCTGGGTCTCGGCTTCTCTCTGGAGCTTTCCGGAACGCGGCGGCTGCTCATCCAGGCCGTGCCCACCCTGCTCGCTCCGGCCGCGGCGCGTGAATTCCTGGAAGACGTGCTGGCGAACAAGGCTCGCTCCATGCACGATCTGTGGGCTGTCATGGCCTGCAAATCCGCCATCAAGGCCGGGGACGCGCTGACCCCGGACGAGGCCCTTGCCCTGCTGGACGCCTGGAACCTGCTGCCGGACAAGGATTTCTGCCCCCACGGCCGCCCGGTGACTGTATGCTGGAGCGTGCCGGATCTGGAAAAACTGTTCAAACGCCGAGGCTAAGGCCGCATGTCCGTTTTCCGTACCTTTCTTCCCGTGCTGACCTTCCTGCTCCTTCCGGCCGCCGCCCTCGCAGAGACTTATGCGGGCACTATCGGGCCCTACTCCGTGGGCATGTCCCTTGCGATTCCGGCCGGAGACGGAGAAGCCGGGGGATCGTATTTCTATCAGAAAACCGGCCTGGACATTGATCTCAAGGGCATGAAACAGGGCCCCTCTTTCACTTTGACCGAACGAAACGCCAAGGGTGAGAAGACCGGTGAATTTCTATGTGTCCTTGAAGGCTCCGGCATCACCGGAAAATGGATCAGCGCCGACGGTAAAAAGGAACTGGCCGTATCCCTGGCGGAAATCTCACCGGACAGGCTCCGGACCATGCAGCAGGACGCGCTGCTGGATGCCTTTGACCGGAGCCATCTGCCGCGAAAGGACGAGTGTATGTCGGCAGGGCTCACCTACACCTTCAAAAACAGCTTCATCCGTTCGTTCATCATCCATACGGAATATCTGTGCGGCCCCTATCCCAGCAGTGAAAGAAAAAACGTCATGTACAACGCGCGGACCAGAAAACCCATCGATTTCTGGACGGAAATCGATCCCGCCCGTCTTGGGGATTTCAAGGAGTATCTGAACCGGGAAACACAGAAGAGATTCGATGAGTGGCGCGGCGGGGCTTCCGATCAGGAATGGGCGGAAGTCTTTTCCCAGTTCGGCTGCAATCAGGTTTACATGGATGAAGAGGACGAATCGCAAGCCCTCGACAGGTTCTTTACCGTGACCGACGCCGCCGCGGTCATGACCGACTTCCACATCTCGGAAGACGGCGTGCACCTGGGCAGATGCCACTATTGCGGGTTTCCGCATGTCGTCCAGGCCCTTGATTTCTGTGACGAGATCATCGTTCCGCCGGCGGTGCTGCAGGACTATCTGAAAAAGGATTCTATTCTCAGGAACCTGGACGCGCCGTAACACGTCCGGGCCGGACGGTTCCGGCCGCAAACCGCCACGGGCCGCCTATTTTTCAACCACACACGGAGGCTTGCCGTGAACATTCTGCTTGTCGGCTCGGGCGGCCGCGAACACGCCCTGGCCTGGAAAATCAGCCGGAGCCCGAAGGTCCGCAGCCTGTACATCGCTCCGGGAAACGGCGGCACGGCCCGGCTGGGCCAGAACATCGTTCTCAGGGACGACGACATCGGCGGCATCGTGGCCTTCGCCCGCGCCCATGCCATCGATCTGGTGGTGACCGGACCTGAAGCGCCGCTGGTTCTCGGCCTGGCCGACGCCCTGAAAGAGGCCGGCATCGCCTGTTTCGGCCCCTGCGCCTTTGCCGCGCAGCTGGAAGGCTCCAAGGCTTTTGCCAAAAACATGATGCGCAAAACCGGTGTGCCCACGGCCGCCTTCACGGTTTTTAACCGGTACGAGGAGGCTCTGGGACACGTCCGCACCCATCCTCTGCCCATGGTGGTCAAGGCCGACGGGCTGGCCGCCGGAAAGGGCGTGGTCATCGCCCAGACCAGAGAAGAGGCCGAAAACGCTCTGAAGGAGATGATGCTGGACAAGGTTTTCGGCCCGGCCGGGGAAACCGTGGTCATCGAGGAAGCCCTGACGGGCGAGGAAGCCTCCTTTCTGGCCTTCTGCGACGGTAAAAACATCGTGCCCATGCCGTCCCTTCAGGACCACAAGCGCATCGGCGACGGCGACACCGGCCCCAACACCGGCGGCATGGGAGCCTACAGCCCCGCGCCGGTACTCGGCGAAAGCCGGTACGCCGCCATGACTGATCTGTGCATGCGTCCCATCGTGGACCGTCTGGCCGCTCTGGGACATCCCTTCCGCGGCGTGCTCTACGCCGGTCTCATGATGACGGACCGGGGCCCCATGGTGCTGGAGTACAACGTGCGCTTCGGCGATCCCGAATGCCAGCCGCTCATGGCCCGCCTGGACTCCGATCTGGTGGACATCATGACCGCCTGCGCCGCGGGGGACCTCGCCGCAGGCCATGTGTCCTTCCGGCCGGAAACCAGCTGCTGCGTGGTCATGGCCGCCAAGGGCTACCCCAGGACTTATCCCAAAGGCATGGTCATCACAGGCATCGAAGAGGCCGAGAAACTTCCGGATGTGGTGGTCTTTCAGGCCGGGACCAAAAGGGACGGCGACCGGATCATCACCACCGGCGGCCGCGTGCTGGGCGTGACCGCCCTGGGAGCCGATCTGGAAAAGGCCCGCGCCCGCGCCTACGAGGCCGTGGAGCGCATTCGTTTCGACAACAGCTACCACAGAACGGACATAGCCTGTAAGGGTCTGGGGAGGAAAGCATGACGCAGGTCGCGGTATTCATGGGCAGCAAATCCGACGAGGGCGTGATCCGGCCCTGCGTGGAAGTGCTGGAAAAACTGGGCATCAGCCACGTCTTCACCGTGACCTCGGCCCATCGGACCCCGGAGCGGACCAGCCGTCTGGTACGCGAGCTCGAGAAAGACGGAGTGCAGGTCTTCATCTGTGCCGCGGGTCTGGCCGCCCACCTGGCCGGAGCTGTGGCGGCCCAGACCATCCGCCCGGTCCTGGGCATTCCGGTCACCGCCTCTTCCCTCTCCGGGCTGGACGCGCTGCTGGCCACCGTCCAGATGCCGCCCGGTTTTCCCGTAGGAACTCTGGCTCTGGACAAGGTCGGTGCGCGCAACGCCGCATGGCTGGCCGCCCAGATTCTGGCCCTGAACGACCCGGATCTGGCCCGGCGCATCGATGCGGAGCGGGCGGCCATGCGTGCCCAGGTGGAGACGGATGCGGCTTCTCTCTGACGGCAAGACTCTCTCGGCTCCGGCCGTCACGGCGACAAAAAAGCCCCGGATTTTCGGCCGGGGCTTTTTGCGTACAATGAGCGGCTACTTCCGCGTGATCTCCGAGCCCACGCCGCCCTGTGTGAACATTTCCAGAAGGATCACGTTTTCCACCCGGCCGTCCAGAATGTGCGCCTTGCCCACGCCGCCGTCCACGGCTTCCAGGCAGCATTTGATCTTGGGGATCATGCCTCCGGTGATCACACCCTGCTCCAGGGCGCGCACGGCCTGATGCAGGGTCATGGACGAGACGAGCTCACCCTTTTTGTCCAGCACGCCCGGCACGTCCGTGAGCAGGATGAGCTTTTTGGCGCCCAGGGCCACGGCCACGGCGCTGGCCACGGAGTCGGCGTTGATGTTGTAGGTGCTGCCGTCGTCGTCCACCCCTACGGGGGCGATGACCGGCACGAAGCCGGAACGCTGCAGGGAATCGATGAGGCCGATGTCCACGGCCGCCACTTCGCCGACCTTGCCCAGATCGATGATTTCCGGCGGTGCGTCGGCCCGCTCCACGGCCATCTCCAGCTTCTGCGCCCGGATCAGATTGCCGTCCTTGCCGGACAGCCCCACGGCCTTGCCGCCCTGGACATTGATCAGGTTCACGATCTCCTTGTTGACCTTGCCCACCAGCACCATCTCCACCACGTCCATGGTGGCGTCGTCGGTCACGCGCAGGCCCTGGCGGAATTCCGAGACAATGCCGAGCTGTTCGAGCATCTTCCCGATCTGCGGTCCGCCGCCGTGCACGATGACCGGATTGACCCCGATATAGCGCAGAAGCTGAATGTTCAGGGCGAATCCCCGGCGCAGGGCCTCATCCTTCATGGCGTGTCCGCCGTATTTGATGACCACGGTCTGACCGTAGAATTCGCGGATGTACGGCAGGGCCTCCAGCAGGATGGACGCTCTGAATGCTTCGTGGTTCATGCTCTCCCCGTCTGGTTGAATGATGTACGTTGTCCGGCGCCTAAAGAATATAGCGGGTCAGATCCCGGTCTTCCTGCACGTCCTGCAGGGCCGCGGCCACATAATCCCGGTCGATGCGCACCGATTCGGCGGACATGTCCGGCGCGTCGAAAGACAAGTCCGCGACAATGCGTTCCATGATGGTGTACAGCCGCCGTGCGCCGATATTCTCCGTTTCCTCGTTGATCTTCTGGGCGAAGCGGGCGATTTCGCGCAGCCCTTCGTCCGCGTATTCCACCTGCACGCCTTCCGTGCCCAGCAGGGCGGTGTACTGCACGGTGAGGGCGTTTTTGGGTTCGGTCAGAATGCGGTAGAAATCCTCCTGGGTCAGGGCCGAAAGCTCCACCCGCAGAGGAAAGCGGCCCTGCAGCTCCGGCACCAGATCCGAGGGTTTGGACATGTGAAAGGCCCCGGCCGCGATGAACAGGATGTGATCCGTGCGGATCATGCCGTACTTGGTGTTCACCGTGGAGCCCTCCACGATGGGCAAGAGGTCGCGCTGAACGCCCTCGCGAGACACGTCGGCCTTGCCCGATCCTCCGCCTCCACAAATCTTGTCGATTTCGTCCAGAAAAACGATGCCCGATTCCTGCACCCGCTCGCGGGCGATCTCATGCACCTTGTCCATGTCGATGAGGCGCTCGCACTCGGACTGGATCAGAATCTCGTAGGCGTTTTTGACCCGTACCTTCTTGGTTTTCTTGCGCTTGGGGAAAACCTTGGAAAACATGTCCTGCATCTGCATTTCCATGCCTTCCATGCCCGGAATGCCCATGGCCTGCATGCCGCCGCCCGGCACGGAGACTTCCACCTCCACCATGCGATCGTCCAGCTTGCCCGCGCGCCACAACTGGCGCAGTTTTTCCCGGGTGGCGTCGGAAGAGGACGACTCCGGCCCCACGTATTCCACACTGCCGGATTCCAGCGGCTTGGTCGGCAGCAGGATGTCCAGCAGGCGTTCCTCGGCCGAGGCCTCGGCCCGGACGCGCACGGAGGCTTCCTCTTCCTGCCGGACCAGATTCACGCCGATCTCCATCAGATCCCGGATGATGGACTCCACGTCCCGGCCCACATAGCCCACCTCGGTGAACTTGGTGGCCTCCACCTTGATGAAGGGTGAACCAGCCAGCCGGGCCAGACGGCGTGCGATTTCCGTCTTGCCCACGCCCGTGGGGCCGATCATGAGTATATTCTTGGGCGCGATCTCCTCGGCCAGTTCCGGATCCAGCTGGCGACGCCGCCAGCGGTTTCTGAGGGCGATGGCCACCATGCGCTTGGCCTCGGTCTGTCCGACGATGTATTTGTCCAGCTCGGCTACGATCTGCTTCGGAGTCAGGGTATTCATCAGGCGTTCCTGGTTACGGTTTCAAAAATGATGTGGTCGTTGGTGTACACGCAGATCTCCGCCGCAATGGCCATGGCGTCGCGTACGATCTCTCCGGCCGGAAGCTCCGTATGCCGGCGCAGGGCGCGGGCCGCGGCCAGGGCGTAAGGTCCACCGGAGCCGATGGCCGCCACGCCGTCGTCGGGCTCGATGACGTCTCCGGTGCCGCTGATTATCAGGATGGTTTCAGCGTCGGCCACCAGCAGCATGGCCTCCAGACGCCGCAGATATTTATCGCTGCGCCAGTCCTTGGCCAGTTCCACGCTGGCCCGGACCAGATTGCCGCCGAACTCCTCCAGCTTGGCCTCGAATTTTTCAAAAAGCGTGAACGCGTCCGCCGTGGATCCGGCGAATCCGCAGACAATCCGGTCACGGTACAGACGCCGGACCTTGCGAGCGCCGTGCTTGATGGCAATGGCCTGCCCCAGAGTGACCTGTCCGTCTCCGGCCAGGGCCACGCCGTGTTCATCCTTGACGGCCAGAATGGTCGTTCCGCGTATTTCCTGCATGTGCATATCCTTGGTTCGGGGTTTCGGAAAGCCACCAGATGGGCCAGATAAACACATTATCCTCCGAAGAAAAGACCGCCGGGTCAGAAAATACCGAAATTTCCGGCCGGCCGCACTCTCCGGATCTTTTTGAAACGCGGCCATGAAAAGCTCACCGGGCGCCTGCATCCTTTGATTTTGTGGATGCCCTTTCCGGGTAAAAATTCCCCATCAGCAGACATGAATCCACATTTATCTTTATATTTCAAGATACTAAATTCATCCGCTTATGCGCGGGGTGTTTTTCCCGTATGGGGAGAAACGCCCCGATTTTTTCTCTGCGAGCTCATCCGGCATACCCATTTTCCATACCCACGGTTTTTCTTCTCTGACTGGATTATCTTTAGCCAAAATAAATCAAAGTGTTACAGAGATACCCTCCTCCATTTCCATAGTCCCAGAAACATAACCGATGGCTATTCTGGCACGTCCATTGCCTTTTACGGTCAGGAAGTCATCGTGTCCGGCCAAGGGGAGCGTGAAATGAGCGTGCTGCTGATCCACAGCGACATCCGGTTCATGGAACCCATCGAAAAAAGTCTGGAGGCATGGCCGGTGGAGCTGCTCCATACGGACAACGGCCAGGACGCCATGCGTATTCTGGCCCGCCACGGCGAAATCGAAGTGGTCATTCTGGAGGTGGACGATTCCGGCGGGCAGTCCATGGACCTGCTGCGGAGCATCAAGGCACGATATCCCCTGGTGGAAGTGCTCATGCTGACGGAAACCTCGTCCATGGAATGGGCCGTCGAAGGCATGCGCCTGGGTGCCGCCGACTACCTGATGAAAGATGGCGGCCCGGTGGAACTGGCGGCGAAAATCCGCGAGGCGGCGGAGAAAAAACGCCGGCATGAGGAGAAAATCATCGATGCCCGGACTCGTGAGATGGCCAGCCGCAGCACTTAGGAGGTGACGCCGGGAGCGCTGGCCGGACAGAGGACATGCGGGCATTCAGGTCTCAAGCAACGGAAAACCAAAAGGAGGCGGTGAGAAGTATGGAATTCTTCAAAACATGGGGCGCATTCATGGTGGAGGGCTCACGCGCCTTCGCCCGGTGGGAGGTAGAGAACGCACGGGTCATTCTGGGCGACAGGAAACGGATCTGGCTTTTGGCTCTGCTGCTGCTCCCGGTCATTCTGGGAGGCTGGGCTTTCGCCGACGAAATCGGGCAGGCGCTGCCGGCCACCATCGGCGGCAAGGAAGCCTACAGCCCATCCTATTACAGCATGTATATTTTCTGTGTTTCCATCTTCATCGGCGTGGGTGCGGGACTCATATCCGGATGTATCGGCGCGGGCGGCGGGTTCATCATCGCCCCGGCCCTGATGAGCGCAGGAGTCAAGGGCATCCTGGCCGTAGGCACAGACCTCTTCCACATTTTCGCCAAGGCCATCATGGGCAGCGTTCTGCACCGCAAGATGGGCAACGTCTCCGTACCTCTGGCCCTGGTCTTCCTGATCGGCGCCATCATCGGCACTACTGTGGGTGCGGGTATCAACCGCGCTCTGTACAACATCAACCCGGTCTTGAGCGACGCCTTCATCACCACCGTGTACACGGTCATGCTGGGCTTCCTCGGTTTCTACGGCATGTTCGACTATTTCAATGCCAAGAAAGCCGGAAAAGCGGCCGGTGGACACGACACGAAGGAAGGCGCGGCCATGACCGGCCTGGCCCGGAAGCTCCAGGCCGTGAACCTGCCGCCAATGGTCACGTTCGACCAGGGGCTCATCCCCGGAGGCCGGAAGATCTCCTGGCTGTTCCTCGTGCTTTCCGGCGCCCTGGTGGGTATGGCTGCGGGAATCATGGGCGTCGGCGGCGGCTTCCTGACCTTCCCCATCTTTGTCTATGTGCTGGGAGTTTCGTCCCTGACCACCGTGGGTACGGATATTTTCCAGATCGTCTTCACGGCCGGGTATGGCGCCATAACGCAGTACGCCATCTACGGCTTCATCTTCTACACGCTGGCCATGGGCATGCTGCTGGGCTCTCTTCTGGGCATCCAGATCGGCGCGCTGGTGACCAAGGTCGTACCGGGCATCACCATTCGCGGATTCTTCGCCCTGTCGGTCATGGCCGGTTTCGTGAACCGGTTCTTCGCCCTGCCCAAGAAACTGGTTTCCATGGGCTACCTGCCCGAAACGTGGCTTGGCGCGACCAAAATGATGGACAAGATCGGCATGTATCTGTTTTTCATCGTCATCACCTTGTTCGGACTTTGGGTTTTCAGCGCGTTTTTCAAAAACATCAAGGTGTTGAAAGGGGAGGCGTAGAATCATGGTACATAACAAAAAGGAATTCACCGGCGGCAGCGTCCTGCTCGTGATTTTTTTCATCGTGCTTTTCGCCATGTTCCAGCCCATTTTCGACGGACACAACGCCATGGCCTATCTGGACAACCTGTACAACTCCATTTCCAAAGGTTCGGCCTACTATGTGGATGACCTGCGGGAAGAGGCCAAGTCCGTCGCCGGGTATCAGATCAATGCCAAGATCAGAATGGAGAACGAAAGCCAGGCTGCGGACAGTGCGGCCCTGATCACCAAGGCGGGCGGCATGGCTGAAGCCAGCGGCAGGGATCTGACCGTCAGCGGCGACTACGCAGGCATCCTGAGCGCCAGCCTGGATGACGCGGACACGATGTACCATAACGACGGTGCGGCACTGAAGGCCAAATACCCGAATTATGAAAACAGGGACGACCGGCAGATACTCTATGACTGGAACACCATGCTGGCCGGTTTCGACAAGGCCCTCAAAGAGCAGCACGCTTTCGAGCAGGCCAAAGTGGCGGTGAACATCAACGCCAAGGTGGTGGAGACGGCCTATAACTATTACAAGGTGACGCCGGAGAACATCAAGGACAAGATGGGCATCGTCATCTTCTCCCTGCTGTTCTACGTTTTCTACACCATGTGGTACGGGTTCGCCATTCTGTTCGTCTTTGAGGGCTGGGGGCTCAAGATCAGCGGACATTAATAGCGAAGCGGCACGGAAAAACACGGCGCGCGGGCAAAGTCCGCGCGCTTTTTTGTGTCCGCTGGCCATCGGCAATCCCCGGTCACGCCCGAACCGCTGCCATTCCCCTGCCATACCCTGTTTGCAGCTCCGCAGCGGGCGGCCCGGCCGGTTTTCTGGTGCCCCACATGACAGAACATCTTCCATTCTGAACCGGACCTCTGAATGCCACCGGATACAGGCACACACCGCTGGGGAAAAGCCTGCCGCCGTCCGAAAAACAAACGGCGCGGATTTCCGAAAAAATCCGCACCGTAAAACTACGGAGCAATCCCGCCGACGTGCAGTCGGATCAGGAAAGTGGTATGGCCTTTCCGTTCACGGTCAGCCGTCCCTGATTCAGGACCACCCTGCTTTTGATCCGCTCGCCGTCATTGACGATGAAATTCTTTCTCAGCAGCGGCCCGAGCTGGGCGTCGTAAGCCTGGTCGATCAGCGTCGCATTTTCCTCTTCGGACATGCCGCCACCGAGACTCCGCGCTACAATATGCCGGACCAGGCTGTTCTGCGCGGAAATCTCGCCCCGGGCCTCCAGCCGTTGCAGCAGCCAGTGAGGCGTCATGACTATGTGAGCGGCGGAACCCTCCAGCCGGATATCGAGATGCCCCTCCACATTGCCCTCATCCGTATGCAGACTGAGGCGGGGAATCTGGAATTCCGGACCGGCGGCCAACATCTTGGTGAAAAAATCCTGTGCGAAGGCGCCCATCTGCTGAGCCGCTTCCGCCGTGATTTCCTTCTGTTCGGACATGTCACGCAGACGCTTGTTCAGATCGCTCATGGCCTGAGCATCCAGATTGCGTACCGCCATGTCCATAAAAAAGGGCCCGTATGTCTTTTCCCCGACCATCAGGCTGTCGAGGGTCGCATTCTGAACATTGAACAACCGGCTGAACTTGATGCCGCTCTCGGATGTCATATGCAGGCCACTCAAGGTGACGGACGGTTTCTCCTCTCTGGCGACCTCAAGATGGGCCAGCTTCAGGGTCGAGTTGCCCACATACACCCAGGGCAGTCCCTCCTGCATGTCAAACGTGCAGCTCAGACCGCTCAGGCCACTTTTTCCATGCTCGTCCTGCACCCGCAAGCCGGGAAAATTCAGATTTCCGGTGAGGGTTCCCTTTTGCCGGTCGTGCAAAAAATGTACAGAACTGGCTTCCATTTCGAACGAAATCCCGCTTTCCGCGTCAGAAACGGCAACGGCCGGCATCTGCATCACGCCGTCAACTGCCCCCAGCAAGCCGATCCAGGCTTTGGCCCGGATCTGTTCCAACGCCGGGGCCTCAGCCAAAATTTTGCGGAAAATTTCCGGCTGGTCTGCGGCGCTGGCCAGGAATGTCTCCGCCTGCGCCAGAGCCGGACGCAGTTCCTCGCCGGTCTCCAGCGGCAGCGGACCATGGCGGAATATGTGTTCCATGATCAGGGCGAATTCCTCCCCTTCCGCCTTTTTCGGGTCGGCCAGAACCACGCGGGTTGCAGCCTTGGAAACAAACAGACCCCGTTCGTACCGGATATTGGCGAACGTGAGTGGTCCCTGACTGTAATCACGCAAGGCATCCATATAGCTGTCCCGGGCCATGTTTCCGGACACGAAAATGGCTCCAAACCCGAGCAGTACAAGAAGCAGCAGCAAAACAAGTATCTTCTTCATTTCCTCTTTCTCTCCTCTCCGTATAAACGGCATGCACCGTCATGTGATGGGCATTGCTGACACAGAGTCCCGGAAAAAACAATGCTCATGGTAAATCCACGATGCGAAGCACGCATCATCACAAATGGAAGCGGTATGGCATTTCTGGAGGCAGTAGAAAAAGAACGCGCGGCGAAATCAAATCCGGCAGGGACTGGAAGCGGCCGAAATCGTCAATGGAGGTATGCCTTCCACAGCCACATGCCCGGACTGTCAGCACCCCACAGACAGAGAAGCGGCCGCATCGGACAGAACAGCCGAAACACACCGTTGGCCGGAGACTTTCGGCAGATGTGTTCAGAAATACCGCAGAACCAATTGGGGAGAGTTGCCGGAAATTTTTTTCTCCACCTGTCCTACAGCCGCATTCCCCAGTTGTCCGAGGCCAGCCGGGCGCCGCTGGATGTGACCAGCAGACAACTGTGGCCGGGCAGGGAGTCCGTCAGGCGCAAGGCTTCGCGCGGATGCATGAGACTCAAGGCCGTGGCCAGCCCGTCGGCTTGCATGACTGTGGGAGCCTGGACACTGACAGATCGCACGTATGCGGGCGACGCGCCCGTATCCGGGTTGATCAGGTGATGCGAAGTGCCGGCCTTGTCGAAGCCGGATTCATAACCGCCGGAAGTGGCTACGGCTCCCGAGCGCAGTTCGATGACCGCCGGATAGTTGCCGCCCTTGTCCGGATCCTGGATGGCGATGCGCCAGGGACGGCCTTCCGGCGCGCCCTGCACACGGATATCACCGCCCGCGTCCACCAGATATGTATCGATGCCCATCCTTTCCAAAGCGGCTGCGGCGCGGTCGGCGATATGCCCCTTGGCCACGCCGTCCAGTGTGACGGCCATGCCCCGTGAACCAAAGCGGATATCCCCGTCCCGGCGGGACATTCTACCGGCGTCCACCAGGGCCAGAGCCTCGCGCAGTTCGTTCTCGTCCGGCGCGCCGTGCGTACGGGCCAGCAGATTGACCACCGGAGCAACGGTGACGTCGAACAACCCGCCGCTTCGCATAAACAGCCCGTCGCTGAAATCCAGAACACTCAAAAGCTCTTCGGGCGCATCGCAAAGCCGCCCTTCCCTGTTCAAAATGGAAAGAGGCGTGGACGCGTCGAAACGGTCGAATACGCAAATCTGACTCTCCATCTCCGCAAAGGCCCGGACCACGGCCTCCTCCCCCTGCATTCGGGATGAGGCCAGCACCGTCAGCCCCACAAATGTTCCCATGAGCATGCGCTCTTCCTGAATCCGGATTCGCCCGGAACCGGCCGCGGCGGGAACAACCCGCACAACCGGAGCCAGAGCCGCTCCGGCGGCCAACATGGCAAGACGCTTCAGAAAAGTCCGTCGGTCGGACTGCAATGCAGGGATCATGCTCTCTCTCCGTACCGTTTGGCGGATATTACGTGTTTCAGTCGCACGGCCGAACTTCATGGATTTCTCCCGGGATCGCACGGTCCTATTCCCCGGCGCGCAGCTCCGCCACATGAGATTCCTCGGGATAGCCGGCGGGCTCCGTTTCCGGCGCATCGGCGATCTGTTCCGGGTTCAGGCAGCGCAGAATCTTCCGGGGGCATTTCTCCACGCAGACTTCCTCGCAGGACGGGCCGTAATCCAGGCAGGCCTTGTGGTCGATGACGATACGGTCGTCTTCCAGGCGGATGCACTGGGCCGGACACTTTTTGATGCACGCCCCGCAGCTGATGCAGCCCACTCCGCACACATCCCGCACGGCCTTGCCCTTGTCCCGGGACGAACAGAAGACCATGACCCGCGCCCGCCGGGGAATGAGTTCCAGAATACCGTTGGGGCATATCTTGGCGCAGGTGCCGCAACTGGTGCATTTGGACGGGGAAATGCGGACCATGCCGTCTTCCAGCCACATGGCGTCAAAGGGGCAGGCCCGGGCGCAGTCACCAAAGCCCATGCAGGAATAGGAACAGGCGTCCGGGCCGCCGCCCAGCATCTTGGCTGCGGCGCAGGTCATGACGCCCGCGTAATCGTACTTTCTGGCCACTTGGCCTTCGACTTTCATGCACCGCCGAAACATGACCCGGGGCTCGGAATCGCCGGCGGCCTTGCCTGTCAGCTCGGCCACGCGAATGGCCACATCGGGGCCGCCCGCGCAGCACTTGTCGGGGGCCATGTCCGGATCATTGATGACGGCGATGGCGTAAGCCTCACACCCGGCAAAGCCGCATCCGCCGCAGTTGGCTCCGGGCAGGGCTTCGGTGACGACCTCGATGCGCGGATCTTCCTCCACATACAGCACTTTGGAGGCGATGGCCAAAATGGCGGCGGAGACAAAGCCCAGGCCGAACAGGGTCAGAACGGAGACGGTAATCATAAGGCTGTTCCTGAGGATGAAAACATGAAAATCAGGCGGCAAACGGCCGCTCAAGCGATCATGCCCTTGAAGGCCATAAAGGCCAGGGACATGATTCCGGCCATGACCAGCCCGATGGGCACGCCGCGCATGGCCCGTGGAATCCGCGTGATCTCGAAACGCTCCCGGATGCCCGCCAGCACCACCAGAGCCAGCATGAAACCAGTTCCGGCGGCCATGGCGTAGAGTACGGAAGTCAGAAAATCGTATTCCTTTCGCTGCACCAGAATGGCGACGCCCAGCACCGCGCAGTTGGTGGTGATAAGAGGCAGAAAAATGCCCAGCGACTTGTAAAGCGGCGGCACGGCCTTCTTCAGAAACATCTCCACGAACTGCACCAGAGCCGCGATGACCAGAATGAAGACGATGGTCTGCAGATAGCCCAGTTTGAACGGGACAAGCACATGCTTCTGGATGAGAAAGGTGAAGATGGTGGCCATGATGGTCACGAAGATGACGGCCAGGCCCATGCCGATGGACACGCTCTTTTCCTTGGAGCAGCCGAGATAAGGGCAGTTGCCGAGATACTGGGCCAGAACGATGTTGTTCACAAAGATGGCCGAGATGAAAAACAGAAAAGTACCCATACGCTACTCCTGCGCCGCGCCTGGAGCCGTGGTCAGCCGCTCCAGCTTTTTTTGCTGCACGATCTTCTCCAGTCCCTTGCAGGCCGTGCACCCGGAGCACCCGGCATCGAAATGGGGGTCGACATCCAGCCCCTTGCGCCTGGCCTGCCAGGCGTTCAGAAAATTCATTCCGGCCAGAATGAGCCCCAGACAGACAAAAGCTCCCGGAGCTTCCACCATGAAGGTGAACGGCTGGAAGCCAGGTCCGAAAAGCTCCTTTCCGAACAGGGTTCCAGCGCCCAAGGCTTCGCGGATGCTGCCCAGAAAAGTCAGGGAGATGGTGAAGCCGATGCCCATGCCCAGACCGTCGGCCAGGGCCAGATGCGGCGGGTTCTTGGCCGCAAAGGCCTCGGCCCGGCCCAGGATGATGCAGTTGACCACGATGAGCGGCACGAAAATGCCGAGCTGCTGGTACAACCCGTAGGTGAAAGCCTGCATGAGCATTTCCACCGTGACCACAAGAGATGCGGCAATGGCGATGAAACAGGCGATACGCACCTTCTTGGGGATGAGATTGCGCACCAGGGAAATGATGACATTGCTCAGGGTAAGTACGAAAATGACCGCAGCACCCATTCCCAGGCCGTTTTCCGCCGTATTGGTCACCGCCAGGACCGGACACAGCCCCAGCACCAGCCGAAAAGGCGGCAGCTCCTTCCACAAGCCTTTGGTGAATTCCTGCATCATGCTGGCCATACGGTTCTCCTGCCTTCTCGGTTCAGCGGCGGCTGCTCATTGCCTGCCGCGGACGGCGTTTCATGCCTGCCGGATCGCGGAATGCTTCTCGGCAATTGTATTTGCAAGGGCGTCCAGTTCGGCAAAGGCGGCCTCTTTGGGCGCTCCCTTGCACAACACTGTGCCAAGGACTTCCACTTTCAGATTCGGAATCAATCCGGAAATCTGCTCCACAACCTTCGTACCCCATCCATAAGAACCTATGATCGCTGCGTATTTCGCCTTCGGGCGCAATATATTCGCCAGATAGGTTACTGAAAATACATTCGGGTGCGGACCAATATGAACTGTAGGTGTACCGATTACTATAGTCGCGGCGTCCACAAGAGCTATGGCCAGTTTGCCGATATCAGTCATGGACAGCTCGAATTTATGCACTGTAACGCCCTTTTCGGACAATGAGGCGACAAGATGATCGACCATCATCTCCGTGCTGCCGTGCATGGATATGTACGGGATGACGACCGAGTTCGATACGTCGTCCGAAATCCAGTCTTCATAAGCGGCCAGAATATATTCAGGATAATCGTGGAGCGGTCCGTGACTGGGCGCGATGACCCTGAAGTCCAGTTCGCGTATCTTTTTCAGGTTCGTTTGTATCATTTTGCGGAAAGGCATCATGATTTCGGCATAATAACGCTTCGCCGCTTCAAGAATGCACGATTTCTTTCCGGAGTAAAGGTCCGACGCCGCCATGTGCGAGCCGAGAAAATCGCATGTGAACAGGATCCCATCTTCCGGAAGATGCGTGACCATGGTTTCGGGCCAGTGCACCCAGGGTGTATGGATGAAGCGCAGCGTCTTGCCGCCGAGCAGAATTTCCTCATTGTCCCCGACGGTTCTTATGCGTTCCTCTGAAATGGCGAGATGATCGATCAGCAGACTTTTCGCCTTGGGAGTGCAGACGACAACGGCCTCAGGATACATCTCCATAACAAAAGGAATGGAGCCCGCATGATCCTGCTCGGCGTGCTGGGCAACGATATAGTCGATTCTGTCCACATCTTTCAGATGCTCTTTCAAAATGCCGAGCATGGCCGGATCGACCGCATCGATAAGCGCCGTCTTTTCCGTTCCCTGAACGAGGTAGGCATTGTAGCTCGTGCCATCCGGCAGCGGTATCAGCGAGTCGAACATGCGCCGGTTCCAGTCCACGACACCAACCCATTTGACTCCTTCGGCAATGACTTTCGGCTTCATCATTTCCTCCTCTCTACCACGTCTGCTTGATGGTACCCTTGAGAGCCGCATACCATTCGGCGGCCTGTTTCACGGCGTCGGCCGCGGCCACGGAAGAAAAGGTGGCCCCGGAAATGGCGTCGACATCTCCGCCGTCTTTCTTGAGCCGGGCCTTGTCAGGGGTCTTGCCCCTGAACTGCTTGGTGAATGAATTTGCCTCGATGCGCGAGCCCAGGCCCGGAGTCTCCTTGTGCGTGGTCACGCTGATGCCGATCAGCTTGTCCGCATTGATGTCAAAGCCCACCAGCACGTTCACGTCCCCGCCGTAACCCTTGCCCGAGGCCTCCATGGCTACAGCCTGCAATTTTCCGTTGCGCAGGGCGGGGAAGACCCGCACGCCGGTCTCGGAACCGGGCAGGATGATGGTCTTGCGGTCGGCGATGGGGTCGTTGGTGTTGTGCAGAAAAAGATGCTTCAGTGCCGGGCCCTGTACATTGGCCAGCACCTGCTGCTCAATGATGGGCTCGGTCACGACCTTGAGCCCCGACAGGACGAATCCGGACAGTCCCGTGATGGCCGACAAAACCACCACCATTCGGATAATCTCGACCATGGCCTACCTCCTGCCGAAAGGTCGGGGTTGAATGAGGTCGAAAAACGGCGTCAGCAGGTTTATGAGCAACACGGCGAAAGGCACCCCGTCGGGATAGATCCCGTACACGCGGATGACCACGGCCAGAATTCCACCCAGAAATCCGAACAGAAGCATGGACAAGGGCCAAGCCGGCGACGAGGATGGATACGGCATGAAAAAGAACGCCGCCAGCATGGTGCTGCCCGTAAGCAGATGGAAAAGCGGCGGTGCGTAGGTCTGCGGGTCCACCAGATTGAAAACGAGAGCCGCGGCAAAGACCCCGGCCAGAAAGGAAAGCGGGATATGCCAACGCAGTCTGCGCATCCCGATCAGGTAAAGTCCGCCCAGAAGAATCATGAGCACCTGGGATGCCCCCAGAGCGCCGAGGTTTCCCCCCAGAAGCAGGGACACCGGCGACACGGAGGAAACAGCCTCCAGGCCGAAATATTTGAGCTCGCTCAAGGGTTCGATCAGATCCCACTTGAGGAGCATGCCGTTCAGATCCATGTAGTCGGGCCAGGAGATGGTCAGCGCACACCATCCGACCACGGGCGCACACACCGGGCTGCCGCCGAAGCCGCCGAAAACCATGCGTCCCAGCGCCACGGTCAGGAAGCTGCCCACGACCACCAGCCAGACCGGCGCGGTGGCAGGCAGCAAAAAGGCCAGCAGCACGCCGTCCACCAGGGCGCTGTAATCATCGGCTGTGGGTGTGCGGTCCATGAGCTTCTGGATGGCGAACTCCGTGATCACGGCGGTCAGTCCGGCCCAGGCGATCACTTCCGCCGCGTCGTAGCCGTATCGGTAAACAGCCATCACCGCCGCCGGAAAAAGCGCCAGCAGCGTATGGAACATATTGGTTTTGATGGTTTTTCCGCAGTGCCAGAAGGGCGCCGTGGAAACCGTGAACAATGCGCTGTTTTGAGCCATGCTTTTCATCCCGCCGTGTTATCAAGCCGCCCGGGAGTCATCTGAACCCGGGTCGGGTCCCTGCCGATTTCCGAAAAGGCCGCTCTTTCGCCGAACGTCTTGTCCGGGCCCCGTTTCCGTCCTCAGGCCTGCAATCTGCACGAGGTCAGAGTCTCGTCCTGATCGGCCAGCTGCCGCTTGGCCACCAGCAGGTATTGCATCACCGGACGGTTGGCCGGGCAGACAAATGTGCACATGCCGCATTCCAGGCAGGTTTCCACATGCCCGGCGCGGGCCGCGTCGAAAAATCCGAACTCCGCGTTGGCCGACAGCAGGCCCGGATGGATGCGCGCCGGACAGGCCAGCACGCATTCCCCGCAATGGATGCACGGGTTGGGAGCCACTTCGGGAAACTCCCCCTCCCGGACCACGGTAATGGCCGTACAGTCCGGGGGCACACCGACGGACAGATCGAAAATACTCTCGCCGCGCATGGGACCTCCCAGAGCGACTTTCCAGCCGGGCCCCGAGGAAATGCCCGCCGCGTCCAGCACGTCCTGTACGGGAATTCCTGCCGACACCCTGAACAGGCTGCCGTTCAGACTCAGGATGGCGTCCGGCGCGGGCAGGCCGGTCTCGGCCACGCGCCCCGCCCGATAAAGATGGGAAACGGAAATGACATCCACGTTGCCCGGACGTTCGGTGCCGGTCAGCGCATGGACGACCAGTGGATCGATGGTGGACGGATACCGGTCGGAAACATGAACCGTAGCGCAGCCCTGCAGGGCCGCGTCCATGCCCCTGGCCACGGCCAGCTTCACGGCCGGGGGATGCACGGCCCGCTCCAGCAGCCGGAGGCCCGCCTCGAGGGTCGCCCGCTCCTTGAGCAGCAAATATTCGCTCGCCAGCATGCCTGGTTCCGGATTGAGAGCGTTCACGATCAGCATCCGGCCCGGATGAAAAACGCCGGTGTCAATACCCAGCTCGAGCAGTCTGCGGCAGAGAGCCTCTCCTTCCAGCCCGTTCAGAACGGCAGGTTCGGGACCAGCCGGGACGGTGGTTTCTTCTCCTTCCCGGGGCTCCGGCAAAGCGGCGATCACGATGGCATCCGTCAGGATCTCTTCCACCACGCCGTCCATGCCCGCATGGAGAAAACCCGTTCCGTAGGCGCTTTTCGCGGGGTTCTCGGCGATGACCTCGCCCCGGGCCACGGTCTGCTTTTTCTTGACTGTGGGCTTATGTTTCTCATGGAGAGGAACCCTGAGCCGCGCGGGGGCGGACAGTTCACGCAATTCAGGGGTCACGGACGCGGAGGTGTTCAGATACGGCTTCTTCATGGCGGCCTACCTGGTATGACAACGGTTGCAGGAGTCCTCGCCATAAGGACCGGCCCCGGCCTTCTCATGGCAGTCCATGCACTGGTCGTGGTAGGAATCCATCCGCGTCAGAAGCGGCGTGGCGTCCGTTTCAAAATGACAGGAATTACAGGACGGCTGCGGCCCCTCGGCCTTGCCCGGTAGAATTTCGTGGCACCCCTTACAGCCCTTCAGCTGCTCCTCGAACATGTCCTCGTGGCAGGTGTTGCACTTGGCGTGCACGGCTTCCCGCAGGGAAGGCATGTTCTCCTCGGCTTCGGCGCCGTGGCACTGATTACAGGCTCCCGGCTCGGCCTCGATATCCGGGCCGTGATGGCATTCGGTACAGTCGTGCTGCGCGGCGTGATCTTCGTGGCTGTAGAGCAGTTTGCCCAGTTCGGCGTGGTGACAATAGGTACAGGTCTCGGGCGGCAGGCTGGCCTGATGGTCGGAAGAGAATTTTGCGTCGAATTCCGTGGCGTGACAGGACCCACACGGTACGGGCGCCAGTGTCATGCCGCGCATTTTCTTTTCGTGGTGACAGGTCTCGCAGCTTCCATCCAGCTTCTTCACGTATTCCAGATGCCGGGCATGGGTGAAAACGACGTTCCCGCCTTTGTTACGCATGGAAATACGGACGGGAAGGGCTTCGGAGGGGGTGGGGATGAAGTGGCCGCCGGCGATCAGAAGAGCCAGCGCGCCGCACACACCGATGATGGGCGTATAACGATTCTTCAAGACAGGCATCCTGTTTTCCGGTTGAAATCCGTTTAAAGCAGCCGCATATCATGACAGAAAGATTATCTATTGGCTCGCTAACCGAGAGCGGAAACTTTGTAAATACGCGCCATCCCGGATTGTCGCGCGTTCCTTGCCCTGGACGCGGATTCCAGCTACCGGCGTTCCAGATCGCCGGGTGGACACCCCGCAGCCCCGGGCCGTTTTTCCGGCCCAAATATCCCTCTCCCGGAGGCAGCATGAACGACATCGCACTGATCGGACTGGCCGTCATGGGCCAGAATCTGGTCCTGAACATGGCCCGCAACGGCCTCGCCGTCACGGTGTACAACCGCACCCGCGAACGGACCGAGGCATTTCTGGGCGGCCCGGCCAAAGGCCAGTCCATCACTCCGGCATGGGATGTTCCCTCCTGCGTGGCGGCCCTGTCCCGGCCGAGAAAAATTATCCTCATGGTCAAAGCCGGGACGGCCGTGGACCAGCTTCTGGACGAACTGCTCCCTGTGCTGGAGCCCGGCGACATCGTCGTGGACGGCGGTAATTCCCACTTCGAGGACACCGTCCGGCGGACCCGGAGGCTTCGGGAAACGGGTGTGTTCTTCGCAGGCATGGGCGTTTCCGGCGGAGAAGAAGGGGCCCTCCTCGGCCCCAGCCTGATGCCCGGCGGCCCCCTCCCGGCCTGGGAGCAGATGCGGCACATTCTGGAAAAAATAGCGGCCCGCAGTGCGGATGGAGACCCCTGCGCCGACTACATGGGCGCGGACGGAGCCGGACATTTCGTGAAGATGGTGCATAACGGCATCGAGTACGCGGTCATGCAGCTCATCGCCGAAACCTGGGACCTGCTCCGGCGCGGCCTGAACCTTTCGCCCGGGCAAACCGCAGACTGCTTCGCGGCCTGGAATAAAGGGGCCGCCAGTTCCTATCTGCTGGAAATCACCGCCAATATCCTGCGGACAAAAGACCTGTCCGGCGACGGCTTCATGGTGGACGCCATTCTCGATACGGCCCAGGGCAAGGGAACGGGTCTGTGGACCAGCCAGAGCGCCCTGAATCTGGGAGTGCCTGTTCCGGCCATCACCGCCGCGGTGGAAGCCAGGATGCTTTCCATGCGGCGGGAAGAACGCCAGAGGTACGCCCCCCTGCTCCCGGCCGCCGATGTATCTCTGGACATCCCCGCTCCCGAGACGCTTGGGAAGGCGCTGTTTCTGGCGACCCGTCTGGCCTACCTGCAGGGATTCTCCCTTCTGATGGCGGCGGAAAGGACCTGGAACTGGGGACTCGACCCGGCGCGCATCGCCAGGGTCTGGCGGGCCGGGTGTATCATCCGGGCCGCCTTTCTGGACGATCTGGTCCGGACATTCGCTCCGGAAGCACCGCTGTCCTTCATCGCCTCGGCTCCCGAAGATCTGGCCGACGCGCAACTGGCTCTGCGGCGCGTAACGACTCTGGCTGCGGCGGCGGGTATCCCCGCTCCGGGGCTTGGCGCCAGCCTCGCCTACTACGACGCATTCAGAAGCGCCCGGCTCCCGGCAAGTCTCGTGCAGGCCCAGCGGGACTATTTCGGAGCGCACGGGTTCGAGCGTCCGGACCGGCCCGGCGTGTTTCACGGCCCCTGGAAAGGATAACCTCTCACGCCGGGCGGCCAAACGGCCCATATTTCCATCTTCCGCGCGGCATGTCTCTGAAAAATGCCCGCGCAAACCTCCAGGGTGGCCGCAAGACTTCACACAAAAAATCTCCCGCAGTCCGTCACAGGATTACGGGAGATTTCTTTTGTTCCACCAAACCCTTCCACTCGGAGCGGCTGGCCGTTTTGCCGGGATAATAGCCGTCAGTCCGCCGCCCCCGCCCGGCCGTCTGACACCTGATCCGCAAACCCGCCGAAAAACTTTTCCCGGCATTTATCAGGCCGCGTGCGGTGGCCGGGCCTTGCGCCATAAACCATGCACATATCCGGATGAAAGCTGTTTTCAAACCGACACCAAGGAGAAATTTATGGCGACCGCGATCAACCGGTTCGGCACGACTTCGGACATGATCATCCAGAGCATGGAGAAAGACGGAGCGGAAGTCCTGCTGGCCATTGACGACAAGGGGCTCTACTTCACCAGCCAGGACAGGGTGGACAGGAACATGGCGGACACCAACCGCTATGCCGTCAGCCGGAACGTCGTCCGGGACTATCTGGAGAAAATGGGACTCTCGCCGGTGGAACTGTTCGAGCAGAACAAACACCGCATCAGAAAGAGCGACGGCGAACCAAAGAAGAAGCTGAACCCCCTGAAGGCGTCCAAACGCGGAGCGAAGTAAACCGGCGGCGGGGGCAGCCCCGCCCCTAGGCTTCCCCGGGCCGCTCCGTCAGCGAGTCCTCGGACGGTGCGGAAGGCAGAGGTTTCATCTCTCCCGGAGGAATATCGACAGGCCGCCTTTTCAGGTCGAACACCCGGCCCTGGCTGTCCAGCATGGTCCGCTCGTCCAGAATGGCGATGCCCAGCCGGTCCATCACTTCCCGCTTGTAGGCGTATTCCATGTTTTTCTTGCGCAGCTTGTAGTTGAGGACCATGCGCACCACCCCGAAAATGGTCCCCGCCAGCAGCAGGCCCCCCAGGGCAAGAAGGACGAACCGGACCGCGGCTTCTCCGAACCGCCCCAGAAAGAGCACGATCTCGCCCATGTTGTACGCCACGCCCGCCAGAACGCCCAGCAGCAGCAAAAGAAACAGAAAAGGCAGCTTCAGACAGAAATTGGCGATTCTGGCCAGCCGGCCAGCTGTGGCGTCCTGACTGTCTTCCTTGAAAATGGGCTCGCCCCGCCGCCCGTACAGAAATGAATTGAAGCCCACCACCACAATGCCCGTCAAAAATGTAACGGCCACAGGTGCGATGAAGGACACCGTGAAATACATCTTCCAGGGGAAGGGAATGTCCACCACAGCGCCTGTGGCGGCCACTTCGTCGATACCCAGCTGGTATACCCAGCACACCAGAAAGATCAGGACTTCCACGGTGACCAGCAGCTGCACGTAACGCCGGAAAAAATCCTTGATCTCGCAGTCCTCGAAAAGGGAGGCAAGGCCCTTTTTTTTGTCTTCCGTCTGTGTTTCCCGCATTGGTTCCCCCGGGCATTCATTACCCTGGCTTCCGGCGCTGCGGCGGGGCACCGCTCTTCCGGCCGGTCGCGGCGGGTTGAATTCGCCGTCGCACCGCATTAGAAAATTTGAGTCTCGGTCTGGAATGATCCGGCATACCGAAGATGGATTATCCCAAGGCCCGGATCACTTCACTTCCATGAAGAAAGCCAAATCCAGCGGGTTATGCCGCAGCTCCGTCCGGCAGTCAAAGAGGAAAACAATGCTCCCGATCCACCGCCCGTATCCGCACCTCCGCACCCGGCCACAGAACCTTCCAGGTCCGGAGGCGGCCTGATGCAGGGGCCGTTTCGCACTCTGCGGCCGCTGACCCTGGCCTCGGCCTCGCCCAGGCGGCAAGCGCTCCTGGCCGGACAAGGTCTGTGCTTCGAGGTCTCCCCGAGCCGCCTGGGGGAGCCCGCACCCGAACCCGCCGAAGCGCCGGAAATCTACGCCCGGCGCATGGCTCGCATCAAGGGGGAGGATATCGCGGCAAAACGGCCGGACCAGACCGTCATCAGCGCCGACACCATTGTCGTCCGGGAAGGACGGATTCTGGGAAAACCGCGAAACGCCGCCCACGCCCTGCATATGCTCTCGGAGCTGGCCGGAAACTGGCACGATGTCATCACCGGATTCTGCGTCCTGCACGTCCGGGAAAAAATCAGCCAGTGTCACGCCGTGACCACCCGCGTGCACATGATTCCCGCCTCCGCCGCCATGCTCCGGGCCTACATCGCCACAGAAGAGCCCATGGACAAGGCCGGAGCCTACGGCATCCAGGGCGCGGGAGCCTTTCTGGTGGATGAGGTGCGCGGCTCCTACACCAACGTGGTCGGCCTGCCGGTTCCGGAAATTCTGCGTATTCTCCTGACCTGCGCGGTCATCGCCCCGGCCGTCTCTCCTGAAGATGTCTGATTCTTCAGGCCCGGCCTTTCGCGCTCACCCTTCGGGAGGACATCCGCCAGGTGATCTCAGTCCCAGGCTCAGCCCCCATGACTCACGAAGTATGAAAAGCTGGCGGGATCTCCGGCAACGAGGGGTGCAAGGAGCCAACTTTTTACCTTTCTCCCGGGCAACTCGGTGCATCAAACCCTTTTTCCACTTTCACAACAGTATACCACACGATACCCCCGAAGTCATGAGCGGTATTATTGCCACGGCCTGCAATGAAAGAATCACTCCACAATCACACCCGCATAGCCCACCACGCTCAAGAGGTCCCCGTTCACCTCGCCGGATGTGGCATAGGCCGCGACGCGGGCCGTGGACGCGCCGAGCATGTTGGCCAGATGCATGCCCAAAGTCATGGGCAGTACGCCGCACATGGAGATGTTCTCCCCCCGCACGGTGCCGTAAAGCTCCATGGGATTCAGCCCCAGAATGGCGTCCAGGGCGCGCTGATCCACTCTCCTTGTTTTTTCGTCGGACGCGAAGTGGTTCATGTCCGAACTGACCACGATGGACACGACGCGCCCCGACAGGACTTCGGCGATCTTCGCCGCCGCTCCGGCCAGCACGCCCGTACGCGGGTCCCCCACGGCAATGGGCACGATACGCAATTCCGGGTTCGCGGCCCACAGAAAGGGCAGTACCACTTCCAGAGAGTGTTCGCGCAAATGCGCGGCACGGTCGGCCGTACACGCGGGCTCGGCCTGCAGAATGGCCGCCGCCAGTTCCCCGTCCACGGCAAGCTCCGCTCCGGGCAGCAGCCATCTGCCGCCGGGCCACACGGCCAGAGGCGCACCCAGGCCGGTATGGTTTGGACCGAGCAGCAATACCGTATCCGTCAGATTGGCCTGGGCCAGCGTCCGGCCAGCCACTTTCCCGGAGAACACATGCCCCGCGTGCGGCACCATCACCAGACGCGTCAGCGCATCCGCCCGCGTCTCCCCCTCCATGCAGCACCGGACCACGGGAAGCCACTGATCGAAAGAATCCGCGTAGAACTGCCCCGCAAAAACGGGATCACGATCCATAGTTTCCATAACCTGCCTCTGCTTTTTCCGGCGAGACCTGAAGGCTTCCCCGGAGATCTTCCCGGAAGCGGCCGGCCCCGCCTCTACCGGAATTTTTCCACTTCCCGCTCCAGCCTCGCGCCCTCCAGTTCGGCCCTGGCCATGCGGCTGTACAGACTGTCCGGCACGGCCCGGATGATATGCTCCAGGTTTTCCTTCCACTTCTCCGTGTCGCCGTTTTTCCGGAAGCGCAGGGCCTTGCGGTAGGTGTGGGCGGGCCAGTCCCGGTCGCCCTCGGGTATGTATTCATCGGCCTCCAGGGTCCAGGCCAGGGCGTCCCGGAACCGGTCATTCCTGTCGGCCGCAAGGGCCAGAAGTTCCAGACAGTCCCTGATTTTGGCCACGTCCTTCTTTTCCTTGAGGAACAGGTTGAGAGCTTCCTGAGCCAGAATGGCGCTCCGCTCCACCTTGCCCGCATCCAGTGTGGCGCGGGCCAGGAAGTACAGCGCGTAACCCCGCTGCGTATCCTCCAGATTCATGTCCGTACTCAGCTTTTCCCACAGCGGCCGGGCCTTGTCCGGACGCAGCAGGTTCTCCTGGGCCAGGGCCGCGGCATAGTCCACCTGACGCTGCCGGTCGCGCCCCAGCTTCCACGGCCTGACCCGCTCGGCCAGCCTGGCCACATCCTCCCAGCGCTGCATCTCCACCAGTGTGGAAAGAACCAGATCCATACCCGGCTCGGAGTACTCGTCCCTGGGCAGTCTGAAGACGATGGGCTCGGCCAGAGCCAGCGCCTCCTCAGGATGTCCGGTCCGGGCCTGGGCCGTGGCCAGGGTCAGCCGCAGCCCCGAAGACAGTTCCCGGCCTTCGAAAATTCCGGAATGCGCGTTCCAGACATCCAGAACCGCTTCATAATTCCCCTGGGCCAGATCGGCGGCGAGCCAGTCCTGCAAGGCTCTGTCCATCACTTCCCTGGCCTTGGCCAGAAGATCGTGATCCGGGTAGTCCTTCTGGAACTGCTCGACCTCCCGCACAGCCTCGGCATATTTTTTCTCCCAGAGCCGCCACATGGCCAGCTTGAGCCGGGCCACGGGAGCCAGAGGATTGTCCTTTTTCTCCAGAATGCGGTTGTACACCGTTTCCGGGTTCATCCCCGAACGGCCGAAGGACGGAGCCATGTCGCCCACCGAGGGCTGGTCCAGCACGCCTTCCTCGGCCAGGCGCATCTGGGCGATGAGCCCGCCGTCACTGTCCGGATAAGCTTCGGCGGCGCGGTGATAGATCTCCCTGGCGGCGTCCTTCCTGTTCTGCTGCATCAAAATGTCCCCGATGCGGGCCATGGCCATGTCCACGTCCGGGGCCTGGGGCACGATGTTCACATAGGTCCAGAAATAGTCCCGGGCCGCGTCGAACTGTCCGGCGGCCATGGCCGCGTGGCCGGCGGTCATCAGAAAGGACGGATCTTCCAGATAGTGGCGCGGCCAGCGTTTCTCCACAGTACGGACCAGTTCCATGGCCTTGTCGAAAAAGCCCAGTTCCATGAACGCTTTCAGAAGCCCCAGAGTGCTGGCCGCAGCCACGTCGCTGTCCGGATGGCTGCGCACCACATACTGAAAATGTTCCGCCGCCCTGGTGTACTCGCCGTGCTTCAGATAATGCTCGCCCCAGTAATGGTCGGTCACGGGCACACGGGGGTCGTCCGGGTACTTGCGCCGCAGCAGGTCGAAGTATCCCCTGGCCTCGGGCACGCTGCCCACCGCCAGATGCAGATACCCCAGACTGGCCAGGACTTCGGGCATGTTCCGGGAATGCACGTCGGCGTTCTTTGCGGCCTCGTAAGCCCGGAGGATGGTCTGAAAGTTTCCGGGCAAGTCCTCCCGGCCCTCCCGCATGGCGATGTCGGCCAGGGTGTAAAGCAGCTCCTCGCGCACATCCCCGGACGCGCCCGGATGCCGCAGCATGGTCTCCATGACGGCCCTGGCCTCGTCCAATCTGCCGTCGCCGAGCGCCTTCCGGGCCTGTGCGGACAGGACTTCCAGCTCCTCCGTGGCGTTGGCCGTGGCATTTGCCGCGGATGCAGACGTATTTTCCGGAAGCATGGCAGTCCCGTCGGAGGCGTTCACATCCGCCGGGATATTTTCGTCCCGTGCCGCGGGTGCGCCCTGAACATCACCTGCATTGACGGCTCCCGGCCCTGGAACGGAAGCGTTCCCCGGAATATCGCTGACAAGTTCTTCTTTTCCGGCTCCTGATCCGGCAGGTGCGGATGAAGCGAGCTGCGGCAAAGGTTCCTGTCCGGACAAAACCGCGGGACTCTTGTCTTCCGGCACTGCGGAAGAAGACGATTCTTCCTCCTGCGGGGCCTCTCCTTCTTTGGAAAGCGGCCGGGCGTGATTCAGACTGGGCAACACCACCACCGGCTCGATGACGAACCGTCCTCCGCGCGAGGCGGATTTCTTCCCGGACGGCTTCGTACCTGCGGCTGATTCCCTGACCGGAGAGTCCTGTGCGGGCGGACCTGTCGTGCGATTGGCGGATTCACCAGACCAATATTCCGGCCGGGCAGAGGAGGACGGCTCTCCGGCCGGTTTCCTATCGACAGGCCTGTCCACCGAAGCCTCCGGGCCGGACGAAACGGCCGTCTGGTTTGCGGCAGTGCCCTGTGAAGAAGTTTCCCGTATGGGAGAGCGGCCGGGCCAAAAGATTTTTCCGCGCAGACGGCCTTTTCCTGAAAGAAATTCCGGCTCCATCCCGGATGAAGCCGCATCCAAAGCGGTGCCGTTCTGCAAGGTATCGTTGGCTGGCAGGGCCGAATCGGAGGAAGAAGGCCTGAATTCCACAATCAGTTCGCGGGCTCTGGGGCGGGTGGAGGTGGAAAATTCAAAAGCGCCGCCGGTTCGGATGAAAATGGCGTCCGGCATGTATTCGACGCCGCTTACAAAAGCGGAGGCGGAAAAGTCCGTCTTTTTGGGGATGCGCTCTTTCTTCCAGAAATCCTGGGGCAGCGGCAGTTCGATGCCTGACGGGCCGCGCCGCATGGACGTATCCGGCGGCAATGCGGTTTTGAATTTGAAAACGAGGTGCTCGCCGTCGTCCTGCCGCTTCCACTTCAGGGAGGCTCCCAGGACGCTCTGGCAGAAAAATACGGCGCAAAAAGCCAGAAGAAGCCAGGTCAGGCTGAATTTATATCGCATAAGACAGGCGCAGGATGAAAATCCGTCATGAGAGCATGTTTTTCTTCTTGAGCTTTTCGATGAGTGTCGTGCGTTTGATGCCCAACACTTCGGCGGCCTTGTTCTTCACGCCGTCCACTTCACCCAGGGCTTCGGTCAGCAGCCTCTCTTCCACCTGATCCAGAAAATCCTTCAGATTCAACCCCTGTTCGCGCAGGTCTTTGAGCTCCGGCCAGCGGAAAGACATATCCCCGGACGGCACGACGCGCCGGGGCGGCTCCGTGCCTGTTTCCTTCAGGATTTTCTCCGGCAGGTCCGCAAGTTCGATGCGATTGCCGTCGCAGAGGATGGACATCCGCTCCATGAAATTTTCCAGCTCGCGCACATTGCCCGGCCAGGAATAGCCGCACAGGATGTTCCGCACATCGTCGCTCATTTCCAGAGAGCCGTCTTCCGGGCTGCTGAAACGCTTCAGAAAATGCCGGGCCAGCAGCAGCACATCGTCTCCCCGCTCCCGCAGGGGCGGCAGGACGATGGGAATGACGTTCAGGCGGTAGAACAGATCCTCGCGGAACGTGCCCCGGCGGACCTCTTCCTCCAGATCCCGGTTGGTGGCCGCCACCACCCGCACGTCGGTCCGGATGGTTCTGCCGCCGCCCACGCGCTCGAATTCCCGTTCCTGCAACACACGCAGAATCTTCACTTGCAAAGCCAGGTCCATTTCGCCGATTTCATCCAGAAAAACGGTCCCGCCGTCGGCCATTTCAAACCGTCCGACTTTGGTCCGGATGGCGTGGGTGAAGGCGCCTTTCTCGTGGCCGAACAGTTCTGATTCGAGCAGCTCGCGCGGGATGGCCCCGCAGTTGATGGGCACGAAGGCCTTGCCCGCCCGGGCGCTGTTGTGGTGCAGAGCGCGGACCAGCAATTCCTTGCCCGTGCCCGACTCTCCCGTGACCAGCACCGTGCTCCCCGAGGGCGCGACCTTGGCCAGCACCCGAAATACCTCTTGCAAGGCTGAGCTCTTTCCAATTATTCCGCATGCATCAAACGACATGACCTCTCCAGGGTGAATGGCCCGGCGTATTTTTCCGCTTACCTGTCAAGAACCTGACAGAAACGCAACTCCCAAACATGCATTTACTCGCCTTTCCCGCCCAAAGCCGCCGGGCCGTCTTCGTGGCCCGGGAAAAGCGCTTTCTGATCCACGCCCTGCTGGACGGCCAGGCCGTCGTCGCCCACACCAACAACTCCGGCTCCATGCTCGGTCTTCTGCGGCCGGGCATGGAGATATTCCTCTCTCCGGCCCAGTCCCCCGGCAGGCGGCTGCCCTACACTCTGGAACTGGTCCGGCCCCATGGAGACTGGATCGGCGTGAACACGCTGACGCCCAACCGCCTGCTCAAGAAGGCGTGGGAATCGGGCGCCATGCCCGAACTGGCCGGATACGGCCGTTTTCAGGCCGAAGCCAGACTGGGGGATTCGCGTCTGGACGCCTGCCTCAGCGGTCCGGCCGGAGATTTCTGGGTCGAAGCGAAAAATGTGACCATGGTGGAGGATGATGTGGCCTGCTTCCCGGATGCAGTCACGGAGCGGGGGCAGAAACATCTGCGCGAACTCATGACGCTTGCGGGTCAGGGTGCGCGCGTGGGCGTATTTCTGGCCGTGCAGCGCCCCGACGGCCAATGCTTCGGCCCGGCGGGCTTCATCGATCCCCGATTCGCCGCGCTGTTCTGGCAGGCCCTCGATGTAGGTGTGGAATTCATGCCCTATGTGATCCATGCGTCCCCCGAGGGCATTTTCCTGGGCCGCCGCCTGCCTCTCGCACCTTGTCCGTAAGATGCTTGTCTCCCGAACAATCTTTTGGAGAAACCATGAACGATCAGCTTATCCGCGCCATCTCCGGCGAAACCAATGTCCGCGCCCTGGCCTGTCTGACCACCTACACCACCCGGACCGCCTGTGATCGGCATCAGACCCGGCCCACGGCGTCCGTGGCCCTGAGCCGGGCCCTGACCGGGGGCGTCCTGTTGGGTGCGCTGCTCAAGGGCCGGGAGCGTGTGGCCCTCAAATTCGAAGGAAACGGCCCTCTGCGAAAAATTGTCGTGGAAGCCGACGCCCTGTGCCGGGTACATGGCTATGTGGGCGATCCCGGCGTGGACCTGCCTCTGGCTGACGGACAGTTCGACATCGCCTCGGCGCTGGGCCGGGCCGGCCTGCTGACCGTGACCAAGGACCTGCTGCTGAAAGAACCCTACCGGGGCGTGGTCAATCTTGTGTCCAGCGAAATCGGCGAGGATCTGGCCTATTACCTGACGGAATCCGAACAGATTCCCTCGGCCGTGGGGCTGACCGCCATTCCGGACGCCCTCGGCCGCCCGATTGTGGCCGGAGGGTTTCTGATTCAGGCCCTGCCGGGAGCAAGCGAGAATATTCTGGACCTCATTACCGGCCGCATCCGGGACCTTCCGCCCCTGGGCAGACTCTTTCTGAGCGGGATCACACCCAAGGAGCTGCTGGACCGGATTTTCAGCGACATCGCCTATGAAGTTCTGGGTCATCAGGAAGTGCGCTTTCAATGCGCCTGTTCCCGGGACCGCATCGAGCGGGCGCTGATCACGCTGGGACAAAAGGAAACGGAAGAACTGGCCGGACGCGAAGACCGCACCGTCATCACCTGCGAGTTCTGCCGGGAAGCCTATGAATTCACACCGGAGCAGCTGCGCAGGCTGATCAGTGAACGGCACTGAGGAGATGCGGCGAAGCGGAAAAGCCTGTTGCGCGAGAGCCGGTAGGCGGATAAAGTATAAAAAGTTTCGTATGACGCAACACCAAACAACACAGGAGATCACATGAAAGGTGTTATCGCCCTATGCGCCGCAACGGCTTTGCTGACCCTCACTCTGTTCACACAGGCCGCCGCGGACAAATACGCCTACGGCGTGTACTGTGCCAACGGCAAAGTGGAAGTGGACATGCGTCCGCTGGATCAGATGAAATCCGCACGAGGCGGAAATGTCTGCCTGCTCAAAGGATTCGCCTACAAGACGGATGCGGACAAGTACGCAGCCAGCATCGGCGGCGTGGGTGGTTCGTGTTCCTGCAAGTAAGCGCAGACAGGAAAGATTTGGGTCACATAATCCCCGGAAGCTCCCGAGCCGCCGGGGATTTTTCTTGAGCAGGCAACACCGGCTATCAGAAATCGGTATGGACACGGCCATTATGTTTAACGAGGCCGAATACGATGGCTTGCCTCTGGCGCCTCGGATTCTGGCACCTTTGGCCCGACGTACGCCAAAGTAGAAGAACCAGGCCCTGTGAATGGTCTTCAGACATCTTCCAGACCAAAAAAACGCCGGGTCACGTCTCCGCACCGGGTCCACAGGACACGCAGATCCTCGCCGCGCAGCCCGGCCACGGTTCTGGCCGTGAACCCGATCAGGGCCGGTTCGTTCCGTTTGCCCCGGTATGGTTCCGGTGCAAGGAAAGGGGCGTCGGTTTCCAGCAGCAGACGTCCTGCCGGAATGATTTTCACGGCCTCGCGCAGGGCTTCGTTTTTGGAGTAGGTCACAGTGCCGGGCACGGACAGATGCCAGCCCCGGTCCAGAAACTCCTTCGCCCAGTCGGAGCTAAGCCCGAAGCAATGCCACAGAAGCGGCCGCCCGGCGAAGCCCGCTTCATCCAGAATGGCCAGACAGTCCTCCTCGGCGTCGCGACAGTGGATGACCACCCGCTGGCCCAGCTCCAGAGCCAGATCCAGCTGCCGCCGGAACCACTCCCGCTGGGCGGCGCGGGGCGAAAAATCGTAAAAATAGTCGAGCCCGATCTCGCCCACGGCCTTAAGCCGCGCATCCGTCCTGAAGGCCCGGCGCATGGTCTCCAGATCCGTGCCAGTCATGGATGAAGCTTCGTGAGGGTGTACGCCCAGCAGAAAAAAGACATCCCGGTCCGCCTCGAACACGGCGCGGGAAGCATGGTATGCCGCGGGTCCCAGAAAAACATTGCCCACCGTGCGCACCCCGCAGGTCCGGGCTCTGGCCAGGACCTCCTGCGGATCAAAATCGCGGCCGTCCAGATGGGCGTGACTGTCCGCGCCCGTGCACGGCAGATCGAGGGATTCGGGCAGTTCCCGGACTTTTTTCCTGCTCATGGCGGCTCCAGGAAATACGGCCGGGCTATTCGGCCAGGGTAAAATTGATTTCCACCCGCTCCAGATTCACGGCGTCGAGCGTCACATCAACGATCAGGCCCAGACGGAAGGCCCGGCCGGTACGCTGCCCGAGCAGTTCCTGACGTTTAGGGTCGAAAGAATAGTATTCGTCCAGAGTGGCCAGACGGACCAGTCCATCCACAGGCATGTCGGTCAGTTCCACCCAGAAGCCGAAATCCGCCACGCCGGAGATCACCCCGCGCATGGTCTCGCCCAGCCGTTTCTCCAGAGCCAGAATGGCCGCGCGCTTCTGGATTTCCCGCTCCGCCTCCATGGCTTTACGTTCACAGGTGTTCAGGCTGTCGCAGACGGATTGCAGTTCCTCCGGGGTGCGGGCTTCCGGCTGGCCCGCCAGCATCCGTTTGAGGGCGCGGTGCACCAGAAGGTCCGCATAACGCCGGATGGGCGAGGTGAAATGGCAGTAGGCTTCCGAGGCCAGCCCGTAATGCCCGTCGTTCTCCGGAGCATACTGGGCCAGCATCATGGTCCGCAGAATGAGTCTGCCCACCGCGTATTCCATGTCCGTGCCTCTGGCCGCACGGCTCAGAGCCTGCAAACCGGACTGATCCAGCACGGGCGGCAGTCTGTCCGCCAGACTGGTTCCGGCCAGAAGCCGGCCGAGGGCTTCCAGCTTCCGCTCGTCGGGCCGGGGATGAACGCGGTACGGAAAAACCCGCCCGCGCTCCTTGAGATGCTCGGCCACGCGCTCGTTGGCGGCGATCATGAATTCCTCGATCAGGCGGTGACTGAACAGGCGGACGGCCGTATCCACCAGGACTTCGCCTCCTTCCTGCCGGATGCGGATTTCAGGAACATCGAAATCAAGGCATCCACGCCCGATCCGGCAGCGCAGAAATGCTTCCGCCAGTTCACGGGCATCGTGCAGCATCAGAAGCAGGTTTCCGGGCACGGCGGCCGCGTCTCCGTCGAGGGCGGCCTGAACCTGGGTGTAGGTCAGCCGGGCGTGGCTTGAGATGACCGCCTCATAAAAACGGGACTGCACGGGTTCTCCACCGCGGGAATAGCGCATGTCCGCCACCACGGCCAGACGCGGCACACCGGGCCGCAGGCTGCACAGGCCGTTGGACAGGGCCTCGGGCAGCATGGGTTCCACGGAAAGGGGAAAATAGCAGGAATTGCCCCGCGCCAGAGCTTCCACGTCCAGTTCCGAGCCCTCGCGCACATAATGGGCCACATCGGCGATGGCGACCAGCAGCCGGTAACCGTTCTCCTCCTGCTCCACATAAACGGCGTCGTCGAAATCTCTGGCCGTTTCGCCATCGATGGTCACCAGCGGGACGGCGCGCAGATCCGCTCTGCCCTGCCATTCCCCGGGCAACGGATCAGGGGGCAGCCCGTCCGCCTCGCGCAGCACGGATTCCGGAAAGCGTTCGGGAATGCCGTGTCCGGCCTTGACCAGAAGCTCCTGCGTGGTCAGATCGCGCTCCACGCCCAGACGCCGCAGAGCCGTGCACAGCCACACTCCCGCCTCCTGCTCCTTTTCCGGCGAGACGATCAGGATGTCGCCCTTTTCGGGCGCGTCAAGCGCTGTCGTGTCCACCAGCGCGGCAAAGGACATGCGCGAATCCACGGGCTGGCAAAAATACCGCCCGGCCCGGATGCGCCGCCCCACGCGGACAGTCAGAGTTCTGGCCGCGCGCTCCAGAACGGCCACTATCCGGCCTTCAGTGGCTTCCCTCCTGCGGGTCGCGTCCAGAACGGCCTCCACTCTGTCGCCGGGCCAGGCACCGCCGAAATTGCGCGGATGAATGAACAGATCCTCCCGGCTGCGGTCATCGGGAATGAGATAGCCCACGCCGGAGCGGCGCACGTCCAGCACGCCGGACATCCGGGGAAGAGCCTCCATCAGGCCGTAGCCCTTGCCCGTGCGCACGATGCCGCCGTTTTCAAGCTGCTGGGCCAGGGTGGACTTGATGCGCTTCTTC
This sequence comes from Desulfomicrobium orale DSM 12838, assembly GCF_001553625.1. GTDB lineage: Bacteria > Desulfobacterota > Desulfovibrionia > Desulfovibrionales > Desulfomicrobiaceae > Desulfomicrobium > Desulfomicrobium orale. The sequence goes on along the minus strand of NZ_CP014230.1, from coordinate 1,555,506 downwards.
AGGGCCGCGTCGGCGCCGAAGAATCCGAAAATCGTCTTGGGAGCCACGGGTTTTCCGGAATCGCGCAACAGGTCCAGCAGGGCTTTGACGGAAAATTTACGCGGACTCTGTTTGGGGCTTGGCATGCGGACTCTCAGGCACCAGCCGGTGCTGGAGCCAGGAATTGAAGGTTTGGGGCCCTCGGGTGAAAAAGGATGTGGAAAGCTGCGGCACCCACAGCCGGTCGTCGGCGAAGGAACTCAGCTTCACCACATCCTTGGGTGTGCACAGAATGTGCGTGCAGCGGCTCGCCTGGGCGGTCTGGGAGATGGTCTCCCAGTCCCTGCGGGTGAAGGCGTGATGGTCCGGGTAGATGAGATGGCGGATGGGCTGCTCTTTCAGATCCGTCCGGCAGGTCTGGGCCACCTTTTCCGGAATGGCGATGCCCGTGACCAGCAGATAGCGGATTTTTTCCAGGGACGGCATGGCCGCTCCGGTCAGGGCGTTGGCCACGCCGTGAGCCGAAATCCGAAAAAAGAACAGGGGCTTGCCCATGCCGGCCAGCTTGATGTGGGCCATGATCTCCAGGCAGCCGTCATCGTCGGCCGTGGTATTGATGAGGAATGCGTCCGCGCGGCTCAGGGCCGACGCGTCTTCGCGCCACGATCCGGCGGGGATGACCCGGTCCCATCCGGCTTCCAGATCATGGGAGGAGAAGAGGCACAGGTTCACGTCGCGCTGCATGCGCAAATGCTGAAATCCGTCATCCAGAATGAGCAGATCGGTCCGGAATTTCTCACAGGCCAGCCTGCCGCCGCGAATCCGGTCGGGATCCACGATGATGGCGGCTTCGGGGTTGATACGCTTGAGCAGAAGCGGCTCGTCTCCGGCCTCCCGGGCGGGACTTTGCATGTCCACCGGATAGGGATGCCTGGGAGGCCTGCCGCCGTAGCCCCGGGTCAGCACGGCCGGGCTCATGTTCTCGCCGCGCGCCCACTCCAGCAGCCAGGAGACCACCGGGGTTTTGCCCGTTCCGCCCCAGGAGATGTTGCCCACGCTGACACAGGGTACCGGCGACCGCCAGGAAGGCAGGCGTCCGGCGGTGTAGGCTCCGGAGCGCAGCCGCATGAGCCTGGCGTAGAGCCGTCCCAGAGGTGAAAGCAGGTGCTCGAACCGGCTTTGAAAGTGAGCCACGCGTTCCGGATTCATGCTTTACGACGTTACCGCCATACCGGGCCGATGCCAAGCCCGGTCTTGAGGCCGCCGCGGTATCGCCCCGGGTGTGGGGCTTGAAATTCAGCTCCCGCAGGACGCATTTCCCATGCTTTTTCCATCCCCGACTCCCGGATGCCGCGTGAACGGAGCGGGAAAACTCTTCCCAATCTTTCGCGGTCCTGATACGCGAAATCCAATTATCCAGGCAGGATGCGTACGGCGAGCCCGGAGCCCGAAAACGTGCCGGCCGCCCGAAACAAAATGAAGACGGAAGCAAAACGGAGGAAATATGAAAACCGTGTTTTTTTTCGCCCTGGCCCTGCTGGCCGCCCTGCCCGCCCAGGCTGACTCGCCCGTGACCAGAAGCTGGAGCGGCCAGACCGAGTCCATCACTTTCGACAACTGGCTCAAGCATCCCGAGATACAGGATATCCGGCATCTGTACGAAGCCATCCTGGCCGACAAATCCCTGCGCCCCAGCACCCGGGTGTTCGAGTCCTGCTCCGAAGGAATGAACGAGGTAAAGCGTGTCATATACCGCGACGACCAGGGCCGGGCATGGCTGTACCGGACCGAGAGCCTCAGCCCAACGGACTCGTCTTCGAGCATCGCGGAAAACGTGTACGACAGCGAGGGGCGGCTGCGCTTCACCTATATCGTCGATACCGAGAAGGGCGCGACGCACGGAAAAATCGAACAGCGTCTCTATTTCGACGAAAGCGGCCGGAAAATATGGGAGATCTGGAAGCGCGCCGGGCAAAATATCTATTTCCTCCCGGAAACGGAAAGTCAAGACTATGTGACGACTCCTGAACAGGACTTCGACAAGGCCGCTTCGTGCCCGGAAGTCACCGGGCAGGCGAAGCAGGACGCCCTCGGCCCCAAAACCCGCATACTCAGTCAGACGGCCACGGACATGCTGCTGGGCCGCCACATGTTTTCCCTGCAATGGATCAGCTGGGACTATTTCGGCTCCGCCACCGTCACCGACAGAGAGGGTCTGCTGCATATATCCGGCAGACAGGACGGCCGCCCCGGCACGGAGGAGGAAGGCTCCTTCGTCAGCATGGAGGGCGTCATCATCGAAGTCCGGGAAAAGGAATTCGTCTTTCGCGGCGATGTGGTGATGAAGGTTTCGCATATCGCCGATGGGCGGGAATGCGTGCGCAGCGGAGACATGGTCTTTGCCATATCCGGCAGCAGAAAATACTGGCGCATGCAGAACATGGACAACCCCTGCGACAGCGCCGTGGATTATGTGGACGTATTTTTCTAGAAGCGCGTTCGCGGGTCCGGCGGCCGGAGCGGGCTTCCGGCCGTGATCCGCGTTTACTGGCATCTGTCGGCATACATCAGTCACCGCCGGGCCGGGGAAGCGTACCGGCGCTGTCTGAGTCTGGCCGGTTGCGAAACCGCGAACACGCCGGAAGACGCCGACCTGACTGTTCTGCATGACGAGCCGCATCTCTGGCCGGCGATTTTCGAGTCCATGCCGGTTTTGCGGGAAAAACCCGTGGCGGGTTACACCGTCTGGGAGAGTGAAGCTCTGCCCGAGGCGTACCTTCCCGGCCTCAGGCTGGTGCGAGAAATATGGACGGCCTCGGCTTTCTCCGCTTCGGCCTTCAGGCAGGGACATGACCGGGTCCGCGTGCTGCCGCATGTGGTGGAACCAGTGGAGCCATCCGCCGAAGACCTGTCCTGGGCCGGAAATTTCGACCGGCCCTATTTTTTCACCATCATGGACGCGGTCAACCCGCGCAAGAATCTGAGCGCGCTGCTGCGGGTCTTCTCTCGCGTACGTAGCGCGGCGGGCAGCGGACTCCGGCTGGTCATCAAACAGTACCGGGCGGAACTGCCTCTGGGCGGGCTGCCGGGTGTGGTCAGCATCGGCGGAGAGCTTTCCGAAGGCCGCATGGCTGCCCTGCACCGGGGCGCGCTGGCTTACGTCAGTCCGCACCGGAGCGAAGCCTGGGGCCTTGGCCTGAGCGAGGCCATGAGTCACGGAGTTTGCGTGCTGGCCACGGGCTGGTCCGGGAACATGGAGTTCATGGACGAGGGAAACTCCATTCCTCTCAAGTTCACACTGGAGCCCGTGGGGGAGCGCATGGCCCGCATGCTGCCGCATTTCCGGCCGGACATGCGCTGGGCCGCCGTGGACGAGGGGCATCTGGAACGCGAAATGCTGCGCCTTGTCCGCCGGGGGCCGGACCCGAAAATGTGCGCCAAAGCCCGGGCCGTTGCCGAACGGTTCTCTCCGGTCCGCGTGGCCCAGGTGTTACGCCGTCTGGGTCGGGCGGCTTCTGGAGAACGCCCCTAGCCCAGAAAATTCTTCACGCCGGTGAAGACGATCTGGGCGGACATGGCCGAAAGGACCAGACCCGTGATCTTGGTCATGATGGACAGGCCCACGGTGCCCAGAACCTTTTTGAGCACCCGGGCCGAAAAGAGCAGCGCGCCCACGCTCAGGCAGGCGGAAAGCAGGGCCGCCGTGCCGACAATGCGTTCCGCGATGCCGCCCAGTTCCGCGCCCAGAATGAGCAGGCCGCCGATGGTGGCCGGTCCCACGGTAATGGGGATGGCCAGGGGAACTACGGCGAAATCGGCGTCCGGGGGCACTTCCTGGGTGGAACGCTTGCCCGAGACCATGGTCACCGCCGAAAGGAAGAGCAGACTCCCGGCTCCGATGCGAAAGCCGTCCAGAGTGATGCCGAGAGTGGCGAAGATGGGATTTCCCGCGAAATAAAGCACCAGACTGATGATGGCCACGGAAATGGTCGTGCGGGTGGCCACGCGGCGCTGCTCGACCGTGGTCATGTGTTCGGTCATGGACAGAAAGACCGAAATCACGAAAAAGGGCGTGACCAGAAAAAAGAGCTTTATGGTCAGGCTGACGTACAGATTGAGCAGGGCTATATCCATTTCTTTTCTCCCTTGGGGCGGCCTGTATTTCGATCCGCGCCCCTTTAGGTGGACGTTTCAGGAAAGGCAAGATTTTTCGAGGCTCAGTGCCGGGTGGCCAGCACGATGCCCCCCAGGATGCAGCAGCCGCTGACCAGATGCGTTGGCCCCACGGGTTCTCCCAGAAACGACCAGGCCGCCAGACCGCTGAACAAAGGCAGCGAATAGTAGATGAGCCCGGACAGGGACGGGCCGATGGCGGCCACGGCCTTGTTCCACAATCCGTACGCGGCCAGGGACGCCCCCAGGCCCACATACAGCACGCATCCCGCCATTTCCATGGTGATCTCGGGCGCTCCGTGAGCGGACAGATCCCACCCCGCCCAGGGGATCAGAAACACGATGCCCGTTCCGAAAAGCGCCAGAAGAAAAACGGACTGCGGCAGATCGTGCTCCATCCTGCGCACCAGAACACTGTACGCGGCAAAAGTCATGGCCGCCAGAACCATCCACAGATCGCCCGCGGAAAAGCTGAGTCCCAGCAGACGGGAAACATCTCCGCCGGTGATGAGAAACAGCACCCCGCCCAGAGCCAGGCACAGTCCGAGAATTTTGCGGAGGTCGAGGCGTTCGCCCAGCACCACCCGGGACAGCAGCATGATGAAGACGGGCGTGGAGGTGGCGATGAGGGACAGATTCAGGGCGGAGCTGGTCCTTGCCGCCAGGTAGAGCACGGTGTTGAACACGGTCACGCCGAGGATGGACATGGGCAGCATGGCCGGCAGCAACTGACGGATGCGGCCGCGCCGTCGCCAGGCTGCGCCCAGAGCGAAGGGCAGAAGTCCCAGAAAAGCCACGGTCCAGCGCGCGAGGGCCAAAGTGGCGGGCTCCACGCTCTGGTTCAGGATGCGGGCCACGATGAAATTGCCCGACCAGATGATAGTTGCGCCCAGAGCGAAAAAAATGCCGCGTACGGAAGGCGGATGGCTGTTCATGGCGATGTCCGGGTTCTTCGGGATGTCTGGAGTCTGAGCAAATCCGGAAAAATTGGAGGCGTTTCACAATCCGAAACCCTGCGCCCCTTGCGTGGCCGCCCGCCCTTCCGTAGCGTGCGGGACATGAACGACTTCATCTTGCATCCGACTCTGGCCGGGGACTGCCATGACCTGGGCACATGGCGGAAAATACGGCTTCTGCTGCACAGGGACGCCCATGTGCGCTGGTTCATCCTGGTTCCCGAAACCGGCCAGACCCAGTGGCACGAGCTGCCGGCCCCCGCGCGGACCGATCTGCTGGCCGGGATCATGGTCCTGTCCGGCCTGCTGACGGACTCTCTGGGCTGCCACAAGGTCAATCTGGGAGCCATCGGCAACATGGTCCCCCAGTTCCATTTTCATGTTGTCGGCCGCTGGCGGCATGATCCCTACTGGCCGGGCGTGGTCTGGGGGCAAAGCACTCCCGGCTGTGTCTATGAAACCGCCCAGGTGCGGGAGCTGCGGTCGGAAGCTCTGGCCGTGCTGGAAAGCCCCGGCGCTCCGGAATCCCTGCCGCGCTGAAAAGCCGCTTCAGTCTTCTTCCGGCGTCCGTCCGGCATTCCAGTCCGCGGCCTTGCCCATGGGGTTGACGGGCAGCTCCGGACCGAAGGTCAGAGATTTCGGAATTTCCGCCGCCTCCAGCCGGGCGGCCATCCATCCTTTCAGCTCCCGGCGCAGATCGTCCTCCCGCACGCCCTCCCCCGGAACGACGAAGGCCTTGAGCCGCTGCCCTTCCTCGGGCCGCATCAGCCGGACCGCACATTCCCTGACCAGAGGATGAGAGACCATGACCGCCGCCACGCGCTCGGGATAGACGTTGATGCCCCCCACCTGTACGGCCTTGTCCGTGCGCCGCAGGGGGCGGAACTGCCGCCTGTTTTCCCAGCGCACCAGATCGGGCAGGGCGACGGGCCCGAGGACTTCCCCGGAATCAAGCGTACGCATGAGGCTTTCCGGCTGCGGACAGTCCTCCGGATGCGGCGTCCAGAACGAAAAGAGGGTGTAAGGGTCTTCCGGGGCGTGGCGGATGCCCAGCCCCCCGGTTTCGGAAGAGCCGTACACTTCGCTCATGCGTTCCAGGCCCCGCTCCAGAAGGGTATGAATGACTTCCGGCGGGCAGGGGCCCGTGGAGGTCACGCCGTGCACGCCTTCGGGCAGCCGCATGCCGCAACCGGCCAGGGCTTTCCAGAACAGCGGAAAGGCCACCAGCAGGTCTCCCCGCCGCAGGCAGGCCAGCAATGTTCCGGATGGGACCGGCGGCATTTCCAGCATGGGCACGCCAAGTCCTTTGGGCAGCAGGATGGAAAAGAAAAAGCCGTAGACGTGGTGCACGGGCACCAGCGTCACCACGCGGGAGCGGCCGTGAAAAACCTCCGCAAGCCCCCGCGCGTCCTGCACGATCAGCTCTCCGGCCTGGGGGCAGGAAACGGCCGCCCCTGTGCTGCCGGAAGTCCTGAAAACCACGGTTCCCGGGCCTTGCTTCCAGGCGGCCAGTACCTTCTCCACCCAATCCCCGACCGGAAGCAGCCGGGCGGCATCCGCCAGTTCCGGCTCCAGCGCCAGCATGTCCGTCAGATCACGGGCGGCCGGGAAAGCCTCTTCGCACGACGTCCAGTCGCGGAATGCCTCACCCTCGCTGTCCAGCAGATACTGGGCCTGGCCCCGCGCGAGCAGTCTTGCGCGCAGAAAACTGCGCAGAAGGGAATGGATGTCGGCTCCGGCGAGATCTGGTCCGTTCATGACGCCTCCCTGGAAACGGTTATGCCGCCCGTGTTTCCGAAACGGCTTCGGCTGATGCAGTGCACGCTCTCCGCCTTCAAGGCCGGAGCCAGGCCGCCGTTCACGGCCAGAACCGCCAGCGCGGCGTCGAAAGCCATGGCGACGGGCGTGTTGCCGTAAGCCGGAGAAAGATCAAAGGATGGAAACGCCGCCCGGCGCTCGGCCGAGGCCCGGCCCGAGAAAAAAACAGGCTCCCCCGCATCGCCGGTGGAGAAGGCCGGGACCCGGACAAAGGCGCGTCCGCGTTTCTTCATTTCCCTGTGCAAACAGAAAAACACCGCCCCGTCTCCAAGCGGGAGCGTCCGCTGTCCGCCAGATGTCCCGGCCGGAATTTCTCCGGCCAGGCGCCGTACGTTGTCCTCCAGCAGATCCATACGCTCGTCCACTGCCCCCAGCAGCACCCGTTCGACCCGGCCTTCGGCCATCCATGTCCGGGCCGTCAGGAACGCGGCCGCCACGGCCGTATCCGGCTGGCAGATGGTGGTGCACGGCCCGGTCACGCCCATCATGACCGCCACGGTGGCGGCCGGGATATTGTGCACCGAATGGGCGAAAGCCTGGGGTGAAGCCATGTCCGGCCCGAAATCCAGCAGAGAGTCCAGAAAATCGAAAGTCAGCCGGGAGGGCCCGTATCCCGTGGCCAGAACGATGCCGGTCTCAGGCCCGGCGGTCTTTTCCCCGGCGTCTTCCAGGGCCATGTACGCGGCAAGCAGGGTCATGCGGGTGAAATGATCCGTGCGGCGCAGGGCGCGGGGCGGAAGATGACCGGACAGCGCTTCCGTGTCCGCCAGCACGGCCCGCGGCGCCCCGCGTCCGCCCAGAGCCGCCCTCCCGGCTCCGGCCAGAGCGCCCAGCCCGTTTCCCGCGGTGCTGACCACGCCCAGACCTTCGATGCACATGCTCATGCTTTTCCCCTGCCCACGACAAGGGCCGAATTATTGCCGCCAAAGGCCAGTGACAAAGACAAAGCTGCCGCACCCCGGATTTCCGTCCCGGCGGCGGCCGGAGAGACGCCCAGTTCCGGGTCCGGCTCCGCGTATCCGGCGCTGGCCGGAAGTTCGCCTGCCGCGAGATGGGCCATCGCAAACACGGCTTCGATGGCTCCGGCCGCGCCCAGCGTGTGCCCGGTCATGCCCTTGGTCGCAATGAAGGGCGTATGCGGAAAAAGCGTGCCGAACACAGCCGCCTCGGCCCGGTCGTTGTCGCGGGTGGCCGTACCGTGGGCATTGATGCAGGCCATGTCTTCAGGAGCGAGCCCCGCCTGGGCCAGAGCCGCGGCGATGGCTCCGCGCAGCCCGCGGCCCCCGGGATGGGGTGCGGTCAGATGATACGCGTCGGAAGCCGTACCGTAGCCCAGAATGGTCCCCCGCTCCACAGCGCCGCGCCGGGCCGCGCTTTCGGCCGATTCCAGTACAATCATACCCGCTCCCTCGCCGAGATTCAGGCCGCGCCGGGAGCGGTCGAATGGACGGCATGGCTCTTCGTCGGTAATCATGAGCCGGGCAAAGCCGTTGTAGGCCGTAACGGAAAGCTCGTCGGCCCCGCCCGCGACGGCCGCATCGCACAGTCCCTGACGGATCCAGGCGGCGGCCAGACCCAGAGCGTCGGCCCCGGAGGAGCAGGCATTGGTCACGGTCTGAACCGGCCCAGAGACGCCGAGCAGCCGGGCCACGGCCATGGCCGGGCTGGAATCCAGATAGCGGCGGATGGGCTCCAGTCCGGGATTTTCCCCCTGCCGCCAGGCGCGGTAATAGTCGAGAAAATTGAGCGAGGCCCCGACGGATGTGCCGATACATACGCCGATCCGCTCCGGCCGCGCGGACAGGTCAAGCCCCGACTGGGACAGGGCCTCCCGGGCCGCGTGCAGAGCCAGATGCACCGTGCGGGACAGTCCGGGATGGAGCTTGCCCCATGCGTCCACGGCCCCCGGAGGGACTTCGAAGACCGGATATTTTACAGCACGTCCGAAGCGGACCGGTATGGCGGGAGCACGGCGTCCGGCGGCAAGGGCCGCCAAACAGCCGGGCAAATCCGTTCCGGCCGCGCACACGCAGCCCATGCCCGTCACGCTGACCGGCAAGGCCCTCCGCACTTCAGCCTCTTCGCCGACTGATGAAGGCGGACAGGGCGTTGATGGACTGAAAGGCCTCGCGGCCCTCCTCCATGTCCTTTATCTCCACCCCGTAAGCGCGCTGCACCAGAACCACGATTTCCACGGCGTCCAGAGAATCCAGCCCCAGCCCTTCCCCGAACAGGGGAGCGTCGTCGTCGATGTCTTCGGGCCGCACATCCTCAAGATTCAGCCCTTCGATCAGGGCCTGCTTGAGCTCTTCCTTGATGTTCGTCATCGTCTTCCCACATGTTGAAAAAATTGAAGAACTGATAGGGCACGGCGCGGGCCTGCGCCTCCAGAGCCGCGGCGAACCGCCCGGCGTAGGGCGCACAGTCTTCCGCCCTGCGGCCCAGCCCGGCGGGGACGCGGATGATCTCCGCCACTTCGTGCACGGCCCGGCCCGGTCCGGTCCGGCGGGAAAAAAACACGAGAACCGGCGCGCCCGTGGCCGAAGCCAGCCGGTACGGAGCACAGGGCAGACGCACAGTGCCGCCCAGGAAGGAAACCCGGACGGTGTTCCGCTCATGGCCGAAAACCCGGTCGCCCATGAGACAGAGAATCTCTTTTTTCTGCAGAGCGGCGAGCATTTCCGCCGAGCCGCCCAGAAAACCCTGAGGATCGATGATCCGAAACGGCGCGTCCACCCCCTGATGCTCGAAATACTGCAGATCAATATCGCCCGGAGCGCGGTGCATGACCACATTCACTGCGCAATTCAGCGAGTCCAGCCCGGCCATGGCCGTCTGCCAGCATCCCGTGTGGGCGGTGAGCAAAATGAGCCCCTTTTCTTCGGACAGGGCGTCCGTCAGCGCCTTTTCGTCGCCGGGACTGGCCGTGATCCGGAGTTCTCCCAGAATGCCGGCAGCCGTCCGGTCCACCAAGGTCAGACCAAAATTCCAGTTCAACCGCAGCCGATGCACAAAACGCATGAACGGTCCGGCCTCCGGGAAACGCCGCCGCAGGTACGGCCTGGAACGGCTCCGGGTCAACGGCCTCAGGGAGTACCACAGCACCACGAAAAAAAGCAGGCCGTAAGCCGGAGTTCTGCCCAGAAAACGGATGATCGCGTAAAAAATGCCGTGCTGCAGGCGGGAACCGATGCTGCGGCTGTTCCAGGCGGGAGCGTTCACGGCTTCAGTCCCGCGGCCACGATGCGGGCCAGAACCCAGACCGCCGCGCCCGTCAGGGCGGCCAGAAGCGGAGCCAGCAGCATGGAGCCGAGAATCCATTCCCAGAGCCGTTGCGGGGCTTCGTAGCCCAGAGTGCGCAGGGAAATTTCGGTCAGAAAAACGCCGTGGCGCAGATAATGCCCGGCCTCGATGCAAAGAGCCGGAACCAGCGGCGGCATGCACAGCTGGCTGGCGGCCAGGGCGGCGATTTTGTTCCACCGCAGCCATCCGGCGGCCAGCAGGATGGCGATGCTGTGTATGCCGATCAGCGGCAGCGTGCCCAGAAAAATGCCCAGAGCGGCGGACAGGCCCAGTCCGGCGGGCGTGGCGTCATCCCGCAGCAGGATCCGCAGAGACTTGAGCGGATGAATGGGCGAAACGCGCCCCGCCTCGTCCTCCCCGAATTTCCGGTGCGGCACGGGCATGATGGCCCGGATGGTCAGCCGGGTGTTCAAAAGGGAAATGTGCGCGTTGTCCATGAAGGCCCTGAAATGGGAGACCCGCTCTCCTTTCGGCGGATAGTGCACGCGGATGTTCACCTCGCGCAGCCGGAACCCGGCCCAGGCGGCCCGGACCAGCACCTCCACCTCGAAGCTGTAGCGGTTTTCCGTACAGCGCAGGTTTTCCAGGACAATCAGGGGATAGGCGCGATAGCCGCTCTGCACGTCCGAAAGAATCACTCCGGTTTGCACACGCAGCCAGAAGTTGGAAAAGGCGCGGCCGAAACGCGACGAGCCGGGCACATTCTCGGTGTTGAAATCGCGGGCGCCCACGATCACCGCCAGCGGGTCGGCCGCGACGGCCTCCAGAAACAGGGGCAGGTCGGCCGGATCGTGCTGGCCGTCGGCATCGATGGTCACGATGTGGCTCATGCCCTGCCGCCTGGCCTCCAGAGCCGCTGTGCGGATGGCCGCACCCTTGCCCCGGTTCCGTCCGTGGCGGACCATCCGTACCGGCAGCCCGGCCAGCACTTCCGGCTCCAGATCGTCGCTGCCGTCGTCTACCACCAGCACGTGCGGATGTCTCTCGAGGAGGCCGAGAACAACTGCCCGCAAGGTCGGAGCATGATTGTAAACCGGAACGGCCACGAGCACGCGGGGGGTCATGAGGCGGCCCCGCCGGTCTCGGGAAAGCGGATCAATGTATCCCACAGAATGCCGCGATAACCGAAGCGGCGCATGACGCGCATCCGGTCCTGCCCCTCCGACGGAGGAAAAAGACGGTCTCTCCGCCCCCTGAAGGCCAGGGTCAGCTCTGCTTCCAGAGCCTGCGGGTCGATGTGCGGCGAAAAATAGTAGGTCGGCTGCATGCAGGTGGATGCCGGATCGATGACGTTTTCGCGGATGGCCAGGCGCGCCAGCGGCGTTCCCGCATACACGCGGATGCCCAGAAAAGCAAAGATGACGCAGTGCCGCAGGCGTCCGAGGTTGGTCAGACCCTCGCGCACGGTTTCCGCCGTTTCTCCGGGGCCGCCGAAGATGACAAAATGGGCGCAGGGCACCCGCTCCGCCACGCAGAGGGCGTTGGTCCGCTCCGCTTCGGCAAAATCGAACCCCTTGCGCAGCCCGTGCAGCGTCGCGTCGCAGGCCGCATCCGTGCCCAGTTCCATAGCCTTGAGCCCGGCCCGCCGACACAGACGGATATGTTCCCGGTCCATGCCCGCCGGATGGAAAAATCCGCTCCAGGGGATACGCAGACCACGCCGGGCCATGGCTTCGGCCAGCAGCAGCCAGTGGCCGTCCCGGTCGTTGAATACGGAATCGGTAAAAAAAATTTCCCGCGCGCCGTGATCGCGGGCCACGCGCTCCATGTCCGCGATGACGGCCTCCGGTTCCCGCGCGCGGACCGCCGCTCCTTCCAGGGCTGGATAGGTGCAGTAGATACAGGAGTGAGGACAGCCGCGTTTGGTCTGAATGTTCGCGATGCCGCTCTCCGTCAGATAAAATCCGAGGATATCCGGGTCCGGCTCCGCACCGTGCATCTGCGGCCCGGTCAGTCGGGACGAGCCGCGCATCAGTCTGGGCGGCGTATGTCCGGCGGCGAGCATGTCAAGAAATTCGCGGCAGGCGGCCTCCCCTTCCCCCACAATGCCGTGATCGGCTCCCGTATGATCCAGAATCAGCTCCGGCATGAGGGAAAAACCCGGTCCACCCATGAAGACCGGGCCGGTGAAGACTTCGCGCACCAGTGCTACCACGTCGCGCACGTGGTCCAGCGCCCAGTGGCTTCCGGGCGTGAGCGAATCCACATTGTCCAGGTTGCGCAGGGAGATGCCTACGGCATCAGGCCGGAAACAGCGGCAGGCGGCCCGTATTTTCCGGAAATCGTTGCTCAGGGCCAGACAATCGAGCTGCTTCACCGTGTGCCCCGCGGCCGCAAGAGCCGACGCCACCACGGCCATGCCCAGAGGAAAAACAGGATAGGGCTCGGTCTCCGTGTTGGTGGCCAGGAGCAACACCCGCATCAGAGCGCTCCGTCTTTCCAGCGGCGCAGAAAATGCAGATAAAAATCAGGGGGCGACATGAGCATGCCGCCGCGCTCGTCCAGAAAGAGCTGTACCGTGCAGCCCGTGGTGGTCAGCTGGCCGTTTTGGTTTCGGATTTCAAACTCGAAATTGATCCGGGCGGCTTCGGTCCAGTGCAGCAAAGCCGTAATGGTGCAGCGCTCGCCGAAACGCAGGGGCAGAATGTAGTCCGCCCGCATCTGCTTGATGGGTGCGGCCACTCTCTCACGGCGAAAATCGGCATAACCGATGCCGTAGCGGTCACCGAGGGCCACACGCGCATCCTCGAAGTAGCTGGGATAGCGGCCGTGCCAGACAATGCCCAGAGGATCGACTTCCTCGAAACGGATGGTCCGCAGGGTATCCATGCGCAAGGGTTCGGGCGCATCCGGCCCGGTCTTGAAATATTTTTTTTTCATGGGATGATGCCCTTGGGCACTGCGGGAGGCATGTCATCCGGCGGGCTCAAAAAAAGGGTCATGGTGGCGGCGGTCTCTTCCCCGACCAGAATCCGTACAACGGCCTGAATACGGCTGTTTTTCTCCGCGAGGTCGGCTTCGACGCGGATGGTTTCTCCCGGCTCGACAATCCGTGAGAACTTGGCCCGGCTGATTTTTTGCAGTGCGAGAGGCCCGCCACTGCCCGCGACCAGCGTCGCGGCCATGATCTGAACCATGCCCGGAAGGATGGGCCGTCCGGGGAAGTGCCCGTCAAATCCCATGAAGGAAGGCGGAAAAGTAAAATCCATGCTCCACGCGCCGCTCGCTCCGCGTCTGGCCGGGCCAACAGCACAGTTCTGGATCTCCTGCAAAAGTCTGCTCATGAAATATCTTTATTGAAGGTGGCGAAAGAAATGCCGATAGCGCGCCGATTCAAAAAGGCCAATACCCGTGGAGACCTTCAGCCCCGGAAGACATGCAGCCCCACCCCAAACTTTTATGTCCTCCGAAATCCGGAACTCACGGAAAAGAACGCCTTCCATATGGCCCAAAGGGCTTGTGAACATGGTTCGAACACAGTACCGTTTTCACGCTTTCTGGAGGAATCTCAGGCAAGGATAAAAAAAGAGTATATACCTCAAAAAATAGATCACTATTGGCTGATTATGGAGTTAACTTATCAATCAATAGTATTTCAGATAACTGGAAACAACCCCATCAATCACTCTGATTACCTTTCAGATTAAACGAGAAAAGTATGCATATTATAACAGAGCAAGATGCAAATCTTTATAATTTGGTTCAGAAAAGCATATTTATCATGTGTGGCCTGGATATCGTTTACTACAATAGATGCTTTACCGATGTATCCGGAATTCAGAAAATGGGTTTAAAAAATATATCTATTCTTGATTTCATATCAGAAAAAGATATAATACCTATAAAAGAATATGTAAAAAAAATCGAGCACACAGAATATTTATCCTGCTTGACAAATAAGGTTCAAATTAAACTTCTTAACAAACTTTCTAAAGAATATATAACCGAGATAAGCATGATAAAAATATCTTATCTTGGAAAAGAATCATATTTATGTACTCTTAATGATATAACTGAATTTTTTATATCGTCGAGAAAATTGAAAAGAATTCTTAATGCAATACCTGATGTAGTAATCGAATTTGATAAAAACCATGACAAAATAAAGGCTGCAAATAGTGCAATCGAAGGAGTTTATGGAATACCAGATGAACAATTTACACAAAATATATTTCATCCAATAGATCTTGTATATGAAGAAGATAAAGAATATGTAAAATCATTTTATAACAATCTCCTCGATGAAGAATATGGAAAAATAGAATATAGAATAATCAGCGCCAATGGACTTATAAAATGGGTCAGAGATGAAGGAGAAGTAGTCTATAAGGACTATGGCAATGGAGAGGTTCTCAAAGTTTATCATTTCATAAGAGATATAACTGAAAGAAAAAAAAATATAGAGCAGTTAAAGGTCAGTGAAAAAAAATACAGAAAAATATTTGAACACTCAACAGATCCTATATTTGTTTCCGATTCAGATGGTGCTTTTATAGATATAAATAATGCAGCATTACGCCTGTTTGGATTCAGTGAAAAAAAAGATGCGTTATTGAAAAATGTACACGAAATCTATGCAGATCCTCAAAAACGAGATATTATGATGGGCTTGCTGAAAGAGAAAGGGAGTTTGAGTGACTATCCTATGCAAATAAAAACCCATAGAGGAGATATAATTGATGTCACAGTTACCATAGGATGCAGAAAAAATATCCGGACAGGAAAGATAAAAAGCATACAAACAATCATTCATGACATTACGGATGTCATCAAAAAAACAGAAATAGAATCATACAGAAGAACTCTTGGAGGCATTGCTGACAGAATAAACAACATAACCCAATCACAAATAATGCATTACGGACTTATATATGAATATATTGAATCTTTTGAAAATGCCAGTATAGATGAAAAGAATAATATCATAAATGATATTATTGATGTGCTGAACGACTCAAAACGTGTCGTCTATGACTTGAAGGATCTCGGAGCGGCAATCAGGAGAATTTACCATAATCCAGAACCTCCAAAAGCTGTTTCCGATGGTCTTGGAGGCGTTCTTTTCGACCTGCATCTGGACGAATGAATAATTCCAGCGGTATACTGCTTCCATAACGCATCTTATCGTATAACTATCATAGAAATTTGCTGAAGCCATTCAGAACACGGTGCTATTCTCAACGTCCAGTGGAAAGTGGGCCACAACCGCGCCCCTGCGAAAAAATATTCTGGTGGCAGAAATTCTGACCGAAGCATCCGCCCTGGCCTGATTGATCTGACAATCCTCCACTTTCCATGTCGACAGGGCAAGCCTGACAGTGGGTACCGACTGGAGATGCATGCAATACGCATGCATTTCCGGATCATGATTCACCCCGCATATATCCATGGGATCAGGAGCAGCGCATGCAGAGTTTTGATACCAAGCAATTCCTCATCTCCATATTCAATTCTCTTTACCTCCTCATCAGTTCCATGATCAGCAGTTTTCAATATCACAAGCAAAGATAGGCGTAAAACTGAATAACATCCTGAAGTCTATCCATAAATATTTCTACAGAAGAGCTATATAGAAGAATGCACACCAGAAAATAATTGTTTGACATATTATATTTTATCAATAAATGCTCATTTGCGTATAGTTTATGTGCAGAAATTAGCCGACATATTTTTGTGGAGGAAAAAATGGAAGATTATCTTAAGCAGGCTATTGAAATCGTAAAAGCCCAGGCGGCGGTCCGTACCATGACGGAAGAGGAAATAACATCCATGATGCGCTCTCTGGCTCAGAGCATCAAGTCTGTTTCCGCATGTGCCGTCTCTCCTGCCGAAGAAGAGCCTGCAGTGGACCCCAAAAATGCCATCCGAGAGAAAAGCGTTGTATGTTGTGAGTGTGGCAAATCTTTCAAGGTACTGACCAAGCGCCATCTCGAGAGCCATGGCCTGACAGTGGAAGAATATAAGCAGAAATACGGCTACAAGAAAGATGTGTCTCTGGTCGCCAAATCTCTGGCCCGCGACCGCCGCAAGACCATGCAGAATATGAAGCTCTGGGAGAAGCGCAAAAAAAATTCCTAAGCCGCGATATAGACAACGTCCGTGGCAATTCTGCCGATACGCCCGCGGTATTGGACAGCATACAGCACTTCCGGTCCCTAAAACTCTTCCACCGGTTTAAAATTCTGGTGGAATAGTTTTTTGCACTCCCCGGCGTTCAAAACAGTCTGCCCGCCGTCCCGCAAAATTCAGCTCCACCATCACCGCAGGTGGCCAACTCAAGCGCCCGAAGCCTGCAGAGGATGCATACCTCATCCTGTCATCCAGAATGTTTCAGGCGGCTTGGAACACTTCCCAGATATTCTGCAGTTCTGTACTTGACGAAACGTTCATGAGGCTGGCACCGCCGCGGACAGTACGAAAACCCGTAAACGAACCGGGCTAAAAAAGGCTGCTGCAAGGCCGCGTCAGCCCGTACCCCCTCATGGAAAAAAACATCATTCTCATCGGCATGGCCGCCGCAGGCAAATCTACCATCGGCAAGCAACTGGCGGACAGGCTCGATCTGCCGTTCGTGGACACGGATCTGCTCATGGAAGCGTGGTGGGGTGCACCTCTGCAATCCATTCGGGACTTTCTGGGTCTGGAAGCATTCCTGCGGGCCGAGGCCGAGCAGGTACTGCGCCTACGCCTTTCCGGCTGCGTCATCGCCACCGGCGGCAGCGTGGTTTACTCCGAAGAGGCCATGGCCCGCCTGCGCGAGATGGGCAGTGTCGTATACCTTCGTTCTTCCTTCGAAACCATCGCCCGGCGCCTGAAAAATCCCCTCTCCCGGGGGCTGGCCATGCGTCCCGGCCAGAGCATTCGGGATCTGTACGATGAACGTGCACCTTTGTACTCGCGCTACGCCCACCTGACCGTGGATGCGGACACAGATGGAGAACCAGAAGAAATCCTGTCCGCCATCATACACGCCGTGAGCCTGCGGGAGGAGTCCTCGTGAGCAAAAAGCTTCTGCCCGCCCAGGCGTTCCGCAAACTCGCCGCACTCTATGCGGAAATGCAGGCTGCCTACGCCGCCCATGCCCAAGCCATGGAGCTGACCTGCGACCGGTGTGAAGACAACTGCTGTACCAGTTATTTTCAGCATCACACCCGCATCGAATGGGCTTACCTGCTCCGGGGGCTGGCGGAGCTGCCCGAAAACGTCCGTCATTCATATCAGACCCGTGCAAAACAGTATGTCCGCCAGTCCAGAGAAATACTGCTGGCCGGAAACCGCCCCACGATCATGTGCCCGCTCAATGAAGACGGGCGTTGCGGCCTCTACTCGCACCGCCTGATGATCTGCCGCCTGCATGGCGTACCCAACAGACTGCGCTATCCGGACGGCCGCATGCTCGACTTTCCCGGATGCCACCGCAGCCAGACCATCTGTGAACGCACCGGCAGCGTTCCGATCTTTGACCGTACGCCGCTGTATGCAAAGCTCATGGAGCTGGAAATCCAGTTTGTGGGGCCGGGCAGAATCCACTCCCTGCCCAAAGTTGATCTGACCCTGGCCGAGATGATAGTAGCAGGATTTCCGGATCTCTAGTGCGGGAGACTGCCATGTTCACACGCAATCTGGCCTTGGCGGCCGTCCTTGTTCTTCTGGCGGCCTGCGCGCATCTGAGCGTCATTCATCTGGACAAACGCCCCTGGATTCTGGGGCAGGAAGACCGGCTGGCCATGCGATACTGGAATTTTTCCTATACCAGCCGTCTGGAGGGCAACAACATCGTCGTTTCCGGCGTGGCCCGGCCCGTAGGTACGGCCATTCCTTCATGGGCGTCCTGGATTCAGGATCTGTGGCTGCAAATCTACCTGTGCGACGATCAAAGCCGGGTTCTGGCCAAGGATCTGCGGCTGTATCTTCCTGCGGCCCTGGACTACAAAAACGGCGTGCCGTTCGAATTTCACCTTGCGCCGCAGGCTCTGGGAGTGTCCGGGCCGCTTCATGTATCTTTCGGCTACCGCATGGAACTCACGGCCGGAAAGAAAGCCGCCATCGGGCCGGATGGTCGCCCGCAGGTCTTTTTCGCCAATCAGGGAGCATTGTTTCAGTAGATTGACAAGGAAAGCCCTCCCGCCCGGCTACGAAAATACGGCCCAAGGCAGAAGCCCGCAGAGTTCACCGGCCACAATTCCGGCTCCGAGAAAATCCCCGTTCAATCCATGAACGCGGCGGGCCAGACACCATAGAAAAAATACGACGAGCACAGCCAGCAACGTGCCGCAGGCAATATGCTCGATCGGCGAAAAAAATGCTGCGCCCAAGGTCGTCATGCCCCCGAAAATCAGAGCTCGGGATGACGCTCCGGCCAGTGTATTCCGCCCCAATCCCGGCCGAGACAGCTTTCTCCCGAGGGCGGCCAGAACCACGGCGCAATAACGGCCGAGAACAGGTGCCAGAATCAGGGCAGGCCAAGCCCTCAGAAAAATCGCCCGTTCGAAAAGTGCGGCCTGTACCCCCAGTCCGCAGACCAGCCCCATTACGCCAAATGCCCCAACCCGGCTGTCTTTCAGGATCTCCCAGAAACGCTCCCCAACAGTGCCGCTGCCCCACCCATCCCACAGATCCGCCCATCCGTCCCAATGCAGCCCCCGGGTCAGCCAGATGTTCAGCATCACCATCAGCCAGGCCAGAACCCAGGAAGCAAGAGGAAGGCATGATGCCAGCACCCAGAAAAGGCCGACAACCCCGCCCACCAGCGGATACATATCCACAGACGCGCTGATTTCCGCATTGGAGGCAATGCTTGCACGACCCAGACGGGTCAGAAAAGTCAGGGCTGTGTAAAAACGGCTCCACCACGTCATGGCCGTCTCTCCCGTGGACGAAGGGTCAGTTTGCAGCCCGCTTCAAGATTCAAAGCTCGCGCGCAGGAGGCCTGATTCATGGCCAGTTCCATCACACCCTGACTGCCCGGAATCAGGCCGATGCGCCCAGGCGGGAGCTGGGCATAGGTATCGGCTTCCGTCACAATTCTCCGCCCCATGCGCCAGGGGCGGCCGGTCCTGAGGTGTGCTGAAATCTGTACATCCAGCAGGCAATTGCCGAAGCGGTCGATATGCATGACGGTGCATTCCAGAATATCGGGACCAAATCTCGCCCCGGACATGGAAGAAGCGGACAGCCCGGAAATCATGGGAACGCCCAGACGGTGAGGCGGTTCTCCCAAAGCCAAACGGGCGGCCAAGGGAGCCAGAATATCCCGCCCGTGGAATGTGCTGCCGACAGGAGAGGCATCAGCACCCACGACCCACCAGGATGCTTCCCCGTTTCTGAGAAAGTTCAGCAGGCCGTTGTCAGGAGCGAGAAAAAAACGCTCATCCAGACAGGCCAGCAGAAGCCTTCTGGCTGTACCCACCCCGGGGTCCACCACGCAGACGAAAATGCTTCTTTCAGGAAAAAAGGCGTAACTGGCGTGCACCATGAACGCGGCCTGAGCCACATTGCATGCCGAGATTTCATGGCAGAGGTCCACAATGGGCACGCCGGGCGCATGCCGAAGAATGACGCCCTTCATCTGGCCCACATAGGGGTCCTGATGGCCGAAATCCGTAAGCAGCACGATGGGAGGAAGCATGGCGCAAGATGTATGGGTCCGATGCGAAGCTGTCCAGAACCATCAGGGCAGTGAAGCCGGTAAAAAATTGGCCGTATCTACACGGAGATCGCTTTTATAATCTTTCAACTCCAAGTGAAATCATAGGGTCACAACTCCGGGTAACCATGTCTTTGGGAAATACTGGTTGACGATGCTCCCGAAGGCCAGAATACTTTTGGAACCAGCGTTTCCGGCCAGAGATTGCATTTGGCGCCATCAGCACACAAAATCTCCGCCACAAAATCCCTCACAGGGCAAATCAGAGGCGGACAGACCACAGGAGGCAATATGCGCATATCGGACATTTCCTTCGGCACCACAGACTGGTCAACCATTGAGGCCGTCGAGCACAAGGGCGAACAGGGCAGCTCGTTCTGGAAGACCATCCGGTTCGGCGACATCAGCGTCAGTATGGCCGAGTACGCTCCGGGCTACCGGGCCGCGGACTGGTGCGACAAGGGCCACATTCTGCTCTGCCTGGAAGGCGAGTTGCGCACGGAACTGAAGGACGGCCGCGTATTCGTGCTGAAGCCGGGCATGACCTACCAAGTGGCGGACAACGAAACGCCTCACCGTTCATCGACCAAGAGCGGGGCGAAGATCTTCATCGTGGATTGACGCGCGGCGGCTCCAGCCTCCATGCCGGGGCGCGGGGATTCCCGCTCATTCTCAACCCGCGCCCTTTCCCGTACCGGCGTGCATGGATCAGAAATATCCCAGGCTCCTCAGCCGCTCCATGCTCTCCTCCTTGCGGCGGTCCCGCCCGGAGCGCTCGCCGGAACCGGACTGGCCCGTACAGGGCATACAGCCCAGAGAACGGTATCCCTGGTCGTAGAGGCTGCACCAGGGCAGTTCCTCGCGCACGTGGAAGGTCCACACGTCCAGTTCGGTCCATTCCAGGATGGGTGCGGCCCGGGAATGTCCGCCGTAATCTTCAAGCCAGGGACGGCCGGCGCGGTCGGGATTCTCGTCGGCGCGCACGCCGGTCAGCAGGGCCGGAAGGCCGAGTTCGGCGACAGCCCTGTTCAATGGAATGATTTTCAGATCCCGGCAGCAGGACAGCGGATCGGCGGCCAGAGGATACCGGTTCAGATCCACATCCGGACGGACCACGTGCAGGTCGAGCCCCCACAGCCGGGCTATTCTGTCGCGAAATTCCAGTACTTCCGGGAATTTGCATCCTGTATCCAGATTTAGCGCCCGGACGGCGGCTCCGGGAAAGGCTTCGGCCAGTATCCGCCGCCACAGGACGAGCACCACCGTGGAATCCTTTCCGCCGGTCCAGCCCACGGCGGTTTCCGGACCGAAGCGGTCCAGCGCCTCTCTCATGCGCCGCAGACTCAAATCTTTTTTTTCCGCCAGAGTCATGCATTTTCTCCTGTTTACGCCACCGGGCGCAGGGATCCTTGACAGCCGCCGGACCTTTTCCTAGCCGTTTGCTCACGGCTTTTTTGCAGGGGTGGCGAGGGGCCTGAGATGATACCCGTTGAACCTGATCTGGATCATGCCAGCGAAGGGAAGTGCAAATCCGTCTTTCCCGCCGCACCCCGTGTTTTTCCGCATTACCGCATGAGGTGCCCATGTCCAGCCTGATCCGCAAAGCTTCCGCCAATCTCCGCGCCATCCGCCAGACCCGCCCTCTTGTCCACAACATCACCAATTTCGTGGTCATGAATTCCACGGCCAACGCCCTGCTGGCCTGCGGCGCGTCGCCGGTCATGGCTCACGCCGAAAACGAAGTGGAGGAAATGGCGGCCCTTGCCGGTGCGCTGGTACTCAACATCGGCACCCTGACCGATGTCTGGGTCGCGGCCATGCTCAAGGCCGGACGAGTGGCGACAAGGCTTGGCAAGCCCATCATCCTCGATCCGGTGGGCGCTGGAGCCACCGCTCTGCGCACCCGCGCGGCCAAGGAGATTCTGGCCCGGACCAGAGTGGGCGTGATCCGGGGCAATGCCTCGGAAATTCTGTCCCTGGCCGGGGAAAACTCCGCCACCAAAGGCGTGGACGCCACCCGCTCCGTGGACGACGCGGCTCAGGCGGCCATGCTGCTGGCCCGGGAACTGAACGTGACCCTGGCCGTGACCGGCGTGACAGATCTGGTCACCGACGGCCGCCGGGTGGCGCGCATCGACGGCGGACATGCCCTGATGCCTCTGGTCACGGGCATGGGCTGCACGGCTTCCGCCCTGACGGGCGCGTTTCACGCAGTCGATCCCGATCCGTTTTCGGCGGCAGCCTCTGCCCTGGCCTTTCTCGGCGTCGCCGGGGAAATGGCCGGACAGAACGCGGATGGCCCCGGAACATTCCAGGTCCGGCTGCTGGACGCCCTCCACGCCCTGTCGCCGGAGGAATTCGAGCTTCGCTGCCGTATCCACGAAGACGAAAACTGAACGAAATCCAGCTCCGGAATGTTTGTCCTCGAAACTGGCTGAAATTTCTCGAACACGGGGCAGGCCGGACCTAGCAAAAGCACTACACGCCCATCATCCCACCCACAGGAGCAGCCATGACCCAGAAGATCTACCATAGAGTATTGACCATCGCCGGGTCCGATTCCGGCGGCGGAGCCGGAATTCAGGCCGACCTCAAGACCATTGCCGCCAACGGCTGCTACGGCCTTTCCGTCATCACGGCCCTGACCGCCCAGAACACTCTGGGCGTATCCGGCATCCACCCCGTGCCTCTGGATTTCGTGACCGCTCAAATGGACGCGGTACTGTCCGACATCGGTGCGGATGCGGTCAAAATCGGCATGCTCTTTTCTCCGGAACTCATCCGCACGGTGGCTCAGGGCCTTGTCAGGCACGGTGTGCGGACCATTGTGCTGGATCCGGTCATGATCGCCCAGAGCGGCGACCGCCTGCTTCAGGACGAAGCCATTGACGCCCTGAAAACCGAACTCATTCCTCTGGCCACCATCATCACACCCAACACTCCCGAAGCTTCAGCCCTGCTGGGGCGGGAAATCACTACGGCCGAGGCCGTGAGCGAGGCCGCCCGGGAACTGATGACCCTCGGTTGCGCCAATGTGCTGATCAAGGGCGGACACCTGGAATCCGGCGACAGCGATGACTGCCTGTACCTGGGCGCGGAGGATCGCGCCGTGATCCTCAGCGGGAAACGCATCCCCACCCGCAACAACCACGGCACAGGATGCACCTTGTCTTCGGCCATCGCCTCGGGTCTGGCCAAGGGCCAAACCGTGGAAACGGCCGTGCGTCAGGCCAAGGACTACATCACCCAAGCCATTGAAGGCGGCGCGGAATATACACTCGGCCAGGGGCATGGGCCGGTGCACCATTTTTTCCGCTTCTTCTGAGGAAACCCGCCGGTGAGAAATACGCCGCAGCTTCCGCGTCCCGCCCGCCGCCTGGTCCGCAGCGGGCGGCATTCCAAACCGCTTCCGGCGGCCTGGCGAAGGGCATGAACGCCCCGGCCATCGTCCTTTCCCGCGTCGGCATCGCATACGCGGACCGGGTACTGTTCGAGGATTTGTCTCTGCATCTTCCCGCCGGCCGCACCACCTGCATCCTCGGCCCCAGCGGATGCGGCAAGTCAACACTGCTCAAGCTTCTGGCCGGAGAGCCGGGCCTTTCCTTCTCCGGCGAGGTGCGCCTTGAGCCCGGCGGAGAGGGATTGATGGCCTGGATGGGACAGAAGGATCTGCTGCTGCCCTGGTTTTCCCTGCTGGATAATGTGCTGCTGGGAGCGCGCCTGCGTCGGGAAATCACGCCCCGGAAACGGGAGAAGGCCCACAGCCTGATTCGCGCGGCAGGCCTTGCGGGCAGCGAACATCTTCTGCCGGCCAGTCTGTCGGGCGGCATGCGCCAGCGGGCGGCCCTGCTGCGCACGCTCATGGAAGAACGGCCGGTCATTCTCATGGATGAACCCTTTTCCGCCCTGGACGCCCTGACCCGCCTGCGCCTGCAGAATCTGGCCGC
Organism: Desulfomicrobium orale DSM 12838; assembly: GCF_001553625.1. GTDB lineage: Bacteria > Desulfobacterota > Desulfovibrionia > Desulfovibrionales > Desulfomicrobiaceae > Desulfomicrobium > Desulfomicrobium orale. The sequence goes on along the minus strand of NZ_CP014230.1, from coordinate 1,531,684 downwards.
GAACATGACCGCGGGAGCCACGGTGGTGCTGGTCACCCACGACCCTCTTGAGGCTCTGCGCCTGGGGCACCGGCTCGTCGTGCTCGGCGGAACCCCCACCCGTGCCGTGAGTGAAATGGACCTTCCGGGCCTGCCTCCCCGTGCTCCGGACCATCCGGAAACCATGCGGTTGTATGCGGAGCTGCTCGAACAGCTCATGGGCGGAGAAACTGCATGAACTTCCATCGCCCGCTTGTTCTGTGCGCGGGGCTCATTCTCCTCTGGCAGCTTCTGGTCAGCCTGACCGGAGTGCCGCCCTATATCCTTCCCGGTCCCCTGCCCGTGGCCCAGGCCGCCGTGACCCATCACCAGATGCTTTTCTCCCATCTGGGTGTAACCGTAAGCGAAATCCTGCTGGGGCTGCTTCTGGGCGCGACGCTCGGCATGAGCGCGGCACTGGTCATGATCCTCTCGCCTCTGCTCAAACGCTGGCTCCTGCCCGTGCTGGTGATCAGCCAGGCCGTTCCGGTTTTCGCCATGGCCCCCATTCTGGTGCTCTGGCTGGGTTACGGCATGGCCTCCAAGGTGGCCATGGCCGTGCTCATTATTTTTTTCCCCGTGGCCTCGTCTTTCTACTCGGGCATGCGCCGCACCGAATCCGACCTGCTCGAACTGGCCCGCATCATGAATGCCAAGCCGAGTGCCGTTCTGACCGCCGTCGTCATTCCCTCGTCCTTGCCCGCCTTGGCTTCAGGCCTGCGCGTGGCCACGGCCGTGGCGCCCATCGGGGCAGTGGTGGGGGAGTGGGTCGGCTCCAGCGCCGGACTGGGCTTCGCCATGCTCCACGCCAACGCCCGCATGCAGATCGACATCATGTTCGCGGCTCTGACCATGCTGGCCGCGGCCTCTCTGGCTCTCTACTTTCTGATGGATGCGCTTCTGCGGCGTCTGGTCTTCTGGCAGGAAGAACGCGAAATCCTGTGACGCAGTGCGGGGCAGCCCCGAAGCCTTTGACGCCCCAGGGAACGGCATCTATGGATGAAGCGGCCGGCAATCTCAGCCAGGAGACACCATGTTCAGCGTCATCGTCGATATTTTTGTCAGGGAAGATTGCGTGGAGCAGTTCCGGGAAGTGGCCGTGGAGCAGGCCGAAAACTCGCGCAGGCTGGAGCCGGGGTGTCTGTGTTTCGAGGTGCTGCAAAACCCCGGGGATCGGACGCACTTCATTTTGTACGAAAGCTATGCCGATGCCCGCACATTTTACGACGAGCACCGGCATACGGCCCACTTCGCGGACTACGCGGCCCGCACGGAGCCCTGGGTGAAAGAAAAAATCATTCGCCCTCTGGACCGCCTGTGGCCGCAATGGGTGCAAACGCCCGGTGAAGTCATTTGAGCAGCGCCACCACCGCGAAGCCGAGAATGCCCAGTGCCAGCAACGCGGAAACGGCCAGTTCGAAGTGCTTTTCCAGAAACGGTCTGATCCGCGCGCCGCAGAGCCGGATGAGCCCTGCCACAAGGAAAAAGCGCCCTCCCCGGCCCAGCACCGAGGCCAGAACAAAAGGCGCAAGGTCAAAACGCATCAGACCGGAAGCGATGGTGAAGACCTTATAAGGAATGGGGGTCAGGGCCGCGGCGAGGACGCCCCAGAATCCGTATTCCTGATACCAGATCCGGACCGACTCCACCACCTGCTCACCCTGATAGAAATGCACCAACGGCTGCCCCACGGTGTCCCACAGGCCCCAGCCGATGGCATAACCGAGCAGGCCTCCGGCCACGGACGCGACCGTACACCACAGCGCCAGACGAAGCCATCTGTCCGGAGTGGAAAAACACAGCGCGATGAGCAGCACATCGGGCGGCACCGGAAAAAAGGAACTTTCAGCAAAAGAGAGCACCGCCAGGGCGGGCAGAGCGTACGGTGTGGCGGCCCAGTGCAGAGTCCAGTCGTAGAGTCTGCGCAAAGGGTTGCGCGAGATGTTGCCAGTGGCTGTCTGAGGGGAATGTTCTGTCATGGCGCGGGCAATTCAGCATAAAAAAAGGCGGACCTCAACCGGAAACTTGTGCCGGTTCCCGCCCACAGACAGACGTGGCTCCGAGTGAATCCAAGTAAAAGATATGATCCAACGGGGCACTGAAGCACAACATGGCTGCACGAAGACACGAAGAGAGCGCGATGTTTGACGTCATCGTCATCGGCGGGGGACCGGCCGGTCTCATGGCCGCCGCCACAGCTGCCGGACGCGGAGCTTCCACCCTGCTTCTGGAGCGCATGGACCGTCCCGGACGGAAGCTGCGCATCTGCGGCAAAGGCCGGGGCAATATCGGCAACACCGCGCCCATGGATGACTTCCTGAATCATTTCGGTAAGGGATTCCGCTTCCTGCGCCCGGCCTTCAGCCATTTTTTCACCGAAGACAGCGTGGAATTTTTTGCACGCCTGGGCGTGCCCACCAAAGTGGAACGCGGCGGCCGCATTTTTCCCGAAAACGACAACGCCCAAGACTTGGTAGACGCTCTGGTCCGCAACGTGAAGAATCAGGGCGCGGCTATCCAGACAGGCCGACGCATCCGGAAAATCCAGTTCACGGACACAGGCTTTGAACTTTTCTCGGACCAGACCCACCGGGGCCGCCATGTCGTACTGGCCACGGGGGGCGCGTCCTATCCCGCCACCGGCTCCACCGGAGACGGCTACGCACTGGGCACCTCCCTGGGACACAGCATTGTTTCCCCCAGACCGGCCCTTGTCCCTCTGGTCACGGAAGGCGACACAGCGACCCGCCTGCAAGGCCTCTCGCTTAAGAACGTCCGCGCCGAACTGCGTGTGGACGGCAAAAAAACAGGCTCGGAAATGGGCGAAATGCTCTTCACCCACTTCGGCCTGTCCGGTCCCATCATTCTCACCTTGAGCAAAGCCGCCGTACAGGCCCTGGAAGCCAGGAAAAAAACCGAAATCCTGATCGATCTGAAGCCCGCTCTCGATCCGGCCAAGCTTGATACCCGGCTGTTGCGGGATCTGGATGACCACGGCAAAATGTTCGTGGAAAACCTGCTTCGCGGCCTGCTACCCCCAAAACTCATTCCCGTCTGCCTGGACCAGACCGGTCTGTCCGGAACCAAAGCCGCTCATCAGGTTTCCGCAGCGGAACGCAAGATCCTCAGGAACTGGCTGAAGGAACTGCGCTTCACAATCACTGCCTGCCGTCCCTTGCGGGAGGCCATCGTCACGGCGGGAGGTGTGCCGCTGTGCGAGGTGAACCCTAAAACCATGCAATCGCGCGTGCAGCCTGGGCTGTTTCTGGCTGGAGAAGTGCTGGATATGGACGCGGATACCGGAGGCTTCAATCTCCAGGCGGCTTTGTCGTCAGGCTATCTGGCCGGTTTAAACGCCGCCAGTCTCTGAACATCCCGGCGCAGATTTGAAATCAATTGGCAGCAACCGACATCAAAGGAGGCAATCATGGCCGATAGTCCCATACTCGAATCCGGCACACAGGCTCCCGGCTTCTGTCTGCCCAATGCGGAAGGAACCGAGGTCCGGCTTGATGATTTACGTGGACAGTGGGTGGTTTTATACTTCTACCCCAAAGACAATACTCCGGGATGCACACTGGAAGCCAAGGAATTCAGCAAACTCCAGGGCCAGTTTACATCTCTCAGCGCGGTGATTTTGGGTGTAAGCCCTGATTCCGTGAAAACCCACCGAAATTTTATGACCAAGCATAATCTTGGTGTGGGACTTTTAAGTGATGCCGGGCACGAGACGCTGGAAGCCTTTGGGGCGTGGCGGCTGAAGAAGAACTACGGACGGGAGTATATGGGTGTGGTCCGGTCCACCGTGCTGATCGATCCTGAAGGTATTGTCCGCCATGTCTGGCCCGAAGTGAAGGCGGCCGGCCATGCAGCCGTTGTGCTGGAGAGACTTACGGAGCTGGCCAAGAGATAGTAATACGCAAAACAGCTGAGGAGAAGCATATGGGAGGGCGTCTTCACTTATGCAGAGGAAGGCCTGTGGAGACAGTAGCTATCTGGAGGTATCTCGAACAAGCAGAGCTGTGGGATAGTGCCTACTATCTACATAGCGAAGTGGAGAGACAGGGGTGAGATCTCTTCGTGGCAGAGCAGAGCTCACACGTATTCAGACAGGGAGAGATTGAAATAAGAAAGCAGACAACCGCAGACAGACTGATCCACCGACGGCAAGTTGAAAACAGTATCTTCGTCTCAGTATAGTTATGGAGCTATGAGGGAGATATAGAGAAAGGGGTTTCGAAATAAAAAAAGGTCCTGGCGACGACCTACTTTCCCACCAGTGAGCTGGCAGTATCATTGGCGCTGGAGGTCTTAACTTCCGAGTTCGGAATGGGTATCGGGTGTGTCCCCTCCGCCTTGGTCACCAGGACGAGATATGTAGAGAAACAGGTGAAGGAAGAGAGTTAAGACTCACGATCTATTAGTACCGGTCAGCTGAATACATTACTGCACTTACACTTCCGGCCTATCTACCAGGTAGTCTTCCTGGGATCTTGAGTGTCTTTCGACAAGGGAGAACTTATCTTGTGGCTGGTTTCCCGCTTAGATGCTTTCAGCGGTTATCCATTCCGATCATAGCTACCCTGCTGTGCCGCTGGCGCGACAACAGGTCCACCAGGGGATCGTCCATTCCGGTCCTCTCGTACTAGGAACAGGCCCACTCAATTCTCCTACGCCCACAGAAGATAGGGACCAAACTGTCTCACGACGTTTTAAACCCAGCTCGCGTACCACTTTAAACGGCGAACAGCCGTACCCTTGGGACCTGCTCCAGCCCCAGGATGTGATGAGCCGACATCGAGGTGCCAAACCGCATCGTCGATGTGAACTCTTGGATGCGATCAGCCTGTTATCCCCGGCGTACCTTTTATCCGATGAGCGATGGCCCTTCCATTCGGGACCACCGGATCACTAACACCTACTTTCGTACCTGCTCGACATGTCTGTCTCGCAGTCAAGCTCCCTTATGCGTTTGCACTCGACGGCTGGTTTCCGATCAGCCTGAGGGAACCTTTGCGCGCCTCCGTTACTCTTTGGGAGGCGACCGCCCCAGTCAAACTACCCACCAGACACTGTCTCCAAGCCGGATTACGGCGTTGGATTAGAATCCTAAACCAACAAGGGTGGTATTTCAAGGATGACTCCGCGGATACTGGCGTACCCGTTTCACAGTCTCCCACCTATCCTACACATGATGGTTCAAGATCCAATGTCAAGCTATAGTAAAGGTGCACAGGGTCTTTCCGTCTTTCTGCGGGGAGACGGCATCTTCACCGCCAATTCAATTTCACTGAGCCTCTGGTTGAGACAGTGCGGAGATCGTTACGCCATTCGTGCAGGTCGGAACTTACCCGACAAGGAATTTCGCTACCTTAGGACCGTTATAGTTACGGCCGCCGTTTACTGGGGCTTCAATTCAATGCTTCGCTTGCGCTGACATCTCCTCTTAACCTTCCAGCACCGGGCAGGCGTCAGACCCTATACGTTGTCTTACGACTTAGCAGAGTCCTATGTTTTTAGTAAACAGTCGCCACCGCCATTTCTCTGCGGCCACCTCCAGCTCACACAGTGAATACGATCACCGGAGGTGGCACCCCTTCTCCCGAAGTTACGGGGTAATTTTGCCGAGTTCCTTAACCAGAGTTCTCTCAAACGCCTTGGGTTACTCACCCCACCCACCTGTGTCGGTTTGCGGTACGGTCTGCTTATGTTCTCACTTAGAGGCTTTTCTCGGCAGTGGAGGCTCAGTCACTTATGTCTGACGACACGGCATCGTTTCTCGGGATAGAGCGACATGGATTTGCCTGTGTCGCATCCCTACCAACTTGCACCGGGATATCCAACGCCCGGATGACCTACCTTCCTGCGTCCCCCCATCGTTCGAACGAACATATGCAGGTACGGGAATATTAACCCGTTTCCCATCAGCTACGCTTTTCAGCCTCGCCTTAGGGGCCGACTCACCCTGGGAAGATTAACTTTACCCAGGAAACCTTGGGTTTACGGCGAACAGGTTTTTCACCTGTTTTTTCGTTACTCATGCCAGCATATTCACTTCCCATCAGTCCAGCGGACTTTCCAATCCACCTTCATCCCACATGGGAACGCTCTCCTACCAACCGTATCAGAGATACGATTCCGAAGCTTCGGCACCATACTTGAGCCCCGTTACATTTTCGGCGCAAAGTCGCTAGACCAGTGAGCTATTACGCTTTCTTTAAAGGGTGGCTGCTTCTAAGCCAACCTCCTGGCTGTCTGAGCGACTTCACCTCCTTTCCCACTTAGTATGGATTTGGGGGCCTTAGCTGTCGGTCTGGGCTCTTTCCCTCTTGACCACGAACCTTATCACCCGCGGTCTGACTCCCGGGATCTCGACTTACGGCATTCGGAGTTTGAAAGGGTTTGGTAAGCGGGTAAGCCCCCTAGCCCTGTCAGTGCTCTACCTCCGCAAGTAAACTCCCGAGGCTATACCTCAATATATTTCGGAGAGAACCAGCTATCACCGAGTTTGATTGGCCTTTCACCCCTATCCACAAGTCATCCGAGTAATTTTCAACTTACAACGGTTCGGTCCTCCACTTGGCTTTACCCAAGCTTCAACCTGCTCATGGATAGATCACCCGGCTTCGGGTCTAATCCGCACTACTAGTCGCCCATTTAAGACTCGCTTTCGCTACGGCTCCGTCTCATCGACTTAACCTTGCACTACAGATTAACTCGCTGGCCCATTATGCAAAAGGCACGCGGTCACCCCTTAAAGGGGCTCCCACTGCTTGTAGGCATACGGTTTCAGGTTCTATTGCACTCCCCTAACAGGGGTTCTTTTCACCTTTCCCTCACGGTACTGGTACACTATCGGTCGTCAGGGAGTATTTAGCCTTGGAAGATGGTCCTCCCGGATTCAGACGGGATTTCACGTGTCCCGCCCTACTCAGGTACTCCGCTCGCCGGGTTCGATTTCGCATACGAGGCTGTCACTCGCTATGGCCGGACTTTCCAGACCGTTCTGCTATCTACTTGCGGATCGATTATCGGAGCCCTACAACCCCGCCGGGTCGAAACCAGGCGGTTTAGGCTAATCCGTGTTCGCTCGCCGCTACTGACGGAATCTCTGTTGATTTCTTTTCCTTCGGGTACTGAGATGTTTCACTTCCCCGAGTTCGCCTCTGCCCGCCTATGTATTCAGCGGGGAGATAACTGGACATGACTCCAGTTGGGTTGCCCCATTCGGAAATCCCCGGGTCAAAGCCTGCTTGACGGCTCACCGAGGCTTATCGCAGCCTTCCACGTCCTTCATCGCCTTCTGACGCCAAGGCATCCACCGTATGCCCTTAACATCTTAACTCTCTTCGCTTCACCTATTCATCTGTCAATGAGCTGCAAGCTCTCAGGCTTGGACGCTGTAGTGTATGGACACTCCAGCGTTGAAGGCTGAAAACTGGTGGAGGTGAACAGGATCGAACTGATGACCTCCTGCGTGCAAGGCAGGCGCTCTCCCAGCTGAGCTACACCCCCACTCTTTTCTGGTGGGCCTGGGAAGACTTGAACTTCCGACCTCACGCTTATCAGGCGTGCGCTCTAACCACCTGAGCTACAAGCCCACACGGCAAGGTTCCTTGCAAATAAACAGCGAGTTGGGTTTTTTCGATAAGGAGGTGATCCAGCCGCAGGTTCCCCTACGGCTACCTTGTTACGACTTCACCCCAATTACCAGCCCTACCGTAGACGCCTGCATCCCTTGCGGGTTAGCCTGGCGGCTTCGGGTAGAACCGACTTTCGTGGTGTGACGGGCGGTGTGTACAAGGCCCGGGAACGTATTCACCCCGGCATGCTGATCCGGGATTACTAGCGATTCCAACTTCATGCAGTCGAGTTGCAGACTGCAATCCGGACTATGATGGTTTTTTTGGGATTGGCTGGACCTCGCGGTTTCGCTGCCCTTTGTGCCCACCATTGTAGTACGTGTGTAGCCCTGGGCGTAAGGGCCATGATGACTTGACGTCGTCCCCACCTTCCTCCCGGTTAACCCGGGCAGTCTCCACAGAGTGCCCAGCTTTACCTGCTGGCAACTGAGGATAGGGGTTGCGCTCGTTGCGGGACTTAACCCAACACCTCACGGCACGAGCTGACGACAGCCATGCAGCACCTGTCTCTGGATTCCCCGAAGGGCACTTCCGCATCTCTGCGGAATTCCCAGGATGTCAAGCCCAGGTAAGGTTCTTCGCGTTGCATCGAATTAAACCACATACTCCACCGCTTGTGCGGGCCCCCGTCAATTTCTTTGAGTTTCAGCCTTGCGACCGTACTCCCCAGGCGGGATACTTAACGCGTTAACTGCGGCACCGAGGATCAAGTCCCCGACACCTAGTATCCATCGTTTACGGTGTGGACTACCAGGGTATCTAATCCTGTTTGCTCCCCACACTTTCGCACCTCAGCGTCAATACCTGTCCAGGCGGCCGCCTTCGCCACCGGTGTTCCTCCTGATATCTACGGATTTCACTCCTACACCAGGAATTCCGCCGCCCTCTCCAGGATTCGAGCCCCGCAGTTTCAAGTGCAGTTCCACGGTTGAGCCGTGGGATTTCACACCTGACTTACAAGGCCGCCTACGTGCGCTTTACGCCCAGTAATTCCGAATAACGCTTGCACCCTCCGTATTACCGCGGCTGCTGGCACGGAGTTAGCCGGTGCTTCCTTTGAAGGTACCGTCAAGATACGGGCCTGTTGGACCCGCACCACTTCTTCCCTTCTGACAGAGGTTTACGATCCGAAAACCTTCATCCCTCACACGGCGTTGCTGCGTCAGGCTTTCGCCCATTGCGCAATATTCCCCACTGCTGCCTCCCGCAGGAGTCTGGGCCGTGTTTCAGTCCCAGTGTGGCTGATCATCCTCTCAGACCAGCTACTCATCGTCGCCTTGGTAGGCCGTTACCCTACCAACTAGCTAATGAGACGCGGGCTCATCCTCGGACGAATGCATATGCAGAGGCATCCTTTACCGACTCCTTTTACAAAGCCAGACTATCCGGTATTAGCTCCACTTTCGCGAAGTTATCCCAAATCCAAGGGCAGATTACCCACGCGTTACTCACCCGTGCGCCACTCTACTCATTCCCGAAGGAACTTTCTCGTTCGACTTGCATGTGTTAGGCACGCCGCCAGCGTTCATTCTGAGCCAGAATCAAACTCTCCAGTTACAAACTTATTCAACCAGCCCTAAGACCGGTCAATGACTTATCACATGCGGCTTACAGCCGCACTCCCAACTCGCTATTTATTTGTCAAAGAACCTCCCCGACTCGCGGGAAAACCTAACTAAATCAAACTATCAAAACCTGTCAACTAATTTCTGAAAAAAACTGAATTCAAAAACAGACCCGCTGACAAAAGCTCTCCCACTCAGCGGGGAAATGCCCTCTAAAGAACCCCAACCCAAATTGTCAATCACTTTCTTCAAAAATATATCAAAAATACCACAACTACACAAAATATAAGAGGAAAATTTCAGTCGTCATTCAGCAAATGCCCTGCGCCAGCATGGCATCGGCCACCTTGCGGAAGCCCGCAATATTGGCTCCCATCACAAGATTGCCGGGCTGCCCGTACTCGGCGGCAGTCGAGGCGGCATTTTCATATATGCCAGACATGATCTGCCTCAGTTTGGCATCCACCGTCTCAAAATCCCAGCTCTGCATGCTGGCGTTCTGAGCCATTTCCAGTTGGCTGGTAGCCACGCCCCCCGCGTTGGCCGCCTTGGCCGGGCCATAGGCGATCCCCGCCCCGAGAAACGCGTGCACCGCATCCAAAGTGGCGGGCATATTGGCGCCTTCGGCCACGCACCGGCAGCCATTGGCCAGCAGGGCTTCGGCGTCGGCCAGGTTGAGCTCGTTCTGGGTGGCGCAGGGGAAGGCGGCGTAACAGGGCACAGACCACACGGCATTGCGCCCTTTCGGATAGTCGCTCACCGGCACATGCTTGGCCGAGGGTACCAGTTCGGCGTAGCGGACCAGGGATGCACGCTCCACTTCCTTCACCTGTTTCAACACATCCAGCCTGATGCCGTCGGGATCGTGGATCATGCCGCGCGAGTCGGACACGGTGACGGGCCTAGCCCCCACCTGCAACAGCTTCTGGCAGCAATAGGTGGCTACATTGCCCGCTCCGGAAACCACGCAGGTCTTGCCCTCCAGACTTTCCTTGCGGGCTTCGAGCATACTCTGGGCGAAATAGACCGCGCCATAGCCCGTGGCTTCCGTGCGCACGAGAGACCCGCCGAAGAGCAGATTCTTGCCGGTGAGCACACCTTCGTAGCTCCGGGTCAACCGCTTGTACTGCCCGAAAAGAAAACCCACCTCGCGCCCACCCACACCGATATCGCCAGCCGGCACGTCAATGGTGGCTCCCACATAGCGGACCAGTTCCGTCATGAACGCCTGGCAGAAGCGCATGACTTCCATTTCGGACTTGCCTTTGGGATCGAAATCCGCGCCGCCCTTGCCGCCGCCAAGCGCCAGGCCCGTGAGGGAGTTCTTGAAAATCTGCTCGAAGCCCAGAAATTTGAGGATGCCGAGATTCACGCTGGGGTGCAGACGCAAGCCGCCCTTGTACGGCCCGATGGCGGAATTGTACTGTACGCGATAGGCCCGGTTGGTCTGGACTTCGCCCTTGTCGTCCACCCAGTCCACGCGGAAGGAGATGACGCGCTCGGGCTCCACGATGCGTTCGAGAATCCTGTACTGTTCGTACTTCCCGTTCCTATCCAGCACGGGTTGCAGGCTTTGCAGCACCTCCTGGACAGCCTGGAGAAACACAGGCTCATACGCATATTTTTCCTTCAAGGTGTCCATCACTCGCTGCACGTACGACATCTTGCTCTCCTTGCGTCCGGGCCGGATCATTCCGGGGATAAAGATAAAAAATTCAACGAGATGGCAGAAAACGCCGAAGCATTTGGCCCACAGGCGTCCTTGCGGGCGGAGATTTAAAGCAAAAGCCGTAATCCTTCAAATAAAAACAGCCTGGTTTCCGAATTTCCGTAAGCGTCCGAAAAAAAAAAAACGGCTTCCGCCCGGCAGTGCCCATCTACCCCGCAGCCCGCCGCAGCGCGTCGAGAAAACGCGAACGCAGCTTTTCGCTCAAAAGCGCCCGTTTGACCGGAGGCAGCTTCAGAAAACCGCCCACCAGCGCGCGCATGAATTCCTGGGTGCGGCTCTGAGGATTGTCGAAAAGAAAAGTCTGGAACGTGTCCCGCTCCAAGGATTGCAGCATGATCCGCTCGAAACTGTCCCGCGGGTGCCAGACTTTCCGGGCGCGGGGCTGAAGCGTCAACGCCCCGGCCGGACATTTCAGGGCGCAGACGCCGCAGCCCAGACAGACCGTTCCGACCCGGGCCAGCCGCCGGGATGAGACTTCCGTTTTCTCCATCCCGATGGCATCGACCGGACAGGCCTTGGCGCACAGGCCGCACCCGGTACACCGCGCCGCATCGACGCTGGCCTCGAAGCCCGACGTGACCAGCACGCCCGTGTACCCCGTCTCCCGCACTCCGCGCAGCAGATTGCAGCAGCAGGCGCAACAGTGGCAGACAAAACCCGCGTCCTCCCGCACGTTGTCCGTGGACAGCACCAGGCCAGTGTCCCGCGAACGCGCCAGAATGTCGCGCATCCGGGCCTTGTCGATGGACTTGGCAAAACCGTTGCGGATCAGAAACCGCGCCCCGGAACCCATGGATGTGCACGTCTCCATGGGCGTTGAGCATGCATATCCGAGATGATGTTTCTCGTGGCGGCAGGAGCACAGCCCCAGAGCGAAATCCGTATGCTCCTCGATGAGGCTCGACGCCTTCTCGTAATCCAGAATCTCCACATGTTCGCCCAGCGCCTCTTCGTGCGGCAAGGCCCGCATCACGGAAACCCGCTGGCCGCTGCCGAAATTGGCCTCCAGAAAATCCTTCTCCCCGAACATGTAGCTCTGGAACAGTTCGGCCCAGCGCGCCATCGGCAGATCCGGACCGGTGCGCATCATGGTGAACTCGAAAAAGCCGATCACGATGGGGCTGACCATGTACAGATATTCCCTGCCGTCCCAGATATCGACCACCAGTCCCTTGGCGCACAGATTCTCGATGCGCGGACGCAACACGGTCTCGGGTTCTTTCAGCATCCGCGCCACGCGCTCCAGAGTGGACGGCCGGTACGGCAACCGAACGACCAGCTCGGCCTCGGCCGGGGAGTAGAGTTCCTCCACCAGCTGCCGGAAGACCGGCGTCCACGGCGTGCGCGCCGGAGATTGATCCAGACGCCGCCCCAGCTTGCGATAAACGTCCTTGCCGACGATATGTCCCATTATACTGTACTCCAGTCCGTCCATTTTCACCGAGGCAAAGCCCGATGGCAAGACGCGCACGCAACCCGGACCCGCATTGACAAAGAATATGGACTGTTACACAAATTTGACCAACAAATACGCGTTGCCGCGCTCCGGAGGAAAATCATCATGCTGGAAGTCGTCGCATTGTATCTGGTTGTGGGAGCCATCGCCGGGGTACTCGCAGGGCTGCTGGGCATCGGTGGTGGGCTGGTCATCGTGCCCATGCTCGTATTCTGCATGGAGCTTCAGCACCTTCCGCAGGAACTGGTCATGCATCTGGCTCTCGGCACGTCCATGGCCAGCATCATGTTCACTTCCGTGTCCAGCTTCATGGCCCATCACCGCCGGGGAGCCGTGGAATGGAGCGTGGTCAGACGCATCGTGCTGGGTATCATCGCCGGGACCTACCTGGGCACCCACATAGCCGCCGGCATGAGCACCGGCGCGCTGAAAGTCTTCTTCGTCATCTTCCTCTACTATGTCTGCTACCAGATGCTGTCCGGGAAAAAGCCCAAGCCGTCCCGCCATCTGCCCGGCAACGCGGGCATGTTCGGAGCGGGCGGCGTGATCGGCGTCGTCTCCAGTCTGGTCGGCATCGGCGGCGGCACCCTGTCCGTGCCGTTCATGGTCTGGCACAACATTCCCATCCACAAGGCCATCGGCACTTCCGCAGCCATCGGTTTTCCCATCGCCGTGGCCGGAACCATAGGATATGTGGTCAACGGCTGGAACGAGCCCAATCTGCCGCCATACAGTCTGGGCTTCGTGTCCCTGACCGCCCTGGTCTGCATCGCGGTCATGAGTGTCCTGACCGCTCCCCTGGGCGTACGGCTGGCCCACAGCCTGCCCGTGGACAAACTGAAAAAGGTCTTCGCCGTCATCTTGTTTCTGGTGGGCACCAGAATGCTCATCTCCCTGTTCTGATCCTGGGACAGACGGCTTCAGGAAAACCTCCAGCTCATAAGCCGGACCAAAACGGAAAACAGAAGCATCCATGTGCGAAACATCATCCACACCACCCGATTTCACCGACAAACTGGCCTTTCTTCTGGCCACTTTGGGACCGGTCGGCCGCATGCCCAAAGCTCCGGGAACCTGGGGTTCCCTGGCCGCGGCGGCAGCGGCGTGGTTTCTTTTCCTGCCCCTGCCCTGGGGGGAGAGACTGCTCGCGCTGGCCATTCTGCTCCCAGCGGGCGCATGGTGCGCGGAGCGGACCGAAAAAGCCCTCGGCTGCAAGGACCCGGCCTGCGTGGTCATTGATGAGCTCTGGGGGCAGTGGATCACCCTGTTTCTGATACCGGCGACAGAGCCCCTCTGGATCATCCCCGGGTTTCTGCTGTTCCGCCTTTTCGACATCACCAAGCCCTGGCCGGTCAGGGATTCGGAACGCTGGCTGCCCGGAGGCTGGGGCGTCATGATCGACGATGGCGTGGCCGCCTGCTACGCCTTGACGGCTCTGACCGTGATCCGCCTTTTTTTCTGAATGCCCGCATCCCTGCCCATCGACGCCCTTCTGCCCGGACTGACGGAATTCCTGCATGCCGGCGTCAGTTGCGTGATTGACGCGCCGCCGGGCAGCGGAAAAACCACCCGCGTACCTCTGGCCCTCATGGATGCGCCCTGGCTTGGGGGCCGTAAAATCCTCATGCTGGAGCCCCGGCGTCTGGCCGCCCGGTCTGCGGCCCGGCACATGGCCGGGCTGCTGCGGGAAAAAACAGGCGGCCGGATCGGCTACCGCACCCGCCTGGATACCCGCGTTTCCAAAGAAACACGGGTGGAAGTGGTCACCGAGGGCGTGCTGACCCGCATGCTGCTCCACGATCCGGAGCTTTCCGGATACGGGTGCGTCATTTTTGACGAATTCCACGAACGCGGCCTGCACGGCGACCTGGGCCTGACCCTGTGTCTGGACGTCCGGCCTTTGCGGCCGGACATGCGCCTGATAGTCATGTCCGCGACCCTGGACATGCCTCTTGTGCGCCGGTTGCTGGGAGATTGCCCGATGTTCTCCTGTCCGGGATATCCCTGTCCGGTAGAGACGAAGTACCTGCGTCTGCCCGGTGCGAGCCTGGAAGAACGCATGGCCAGAGCCATCCGGCATGCTCTGGAAACGGAAACCGGAGACATTCTGGCCTTTCTGCCCGGAGCCGGAGAAATCCGCCGCACGGAGGAGCTTCTCGGCGCACCCGGCCCCGGCGTAGCCGTGCATCCGCTTTTCGGCGCTCTGAGCACGGCCGGACAGGACGCGGCCATCGCTCCGGCCCCTCCGGGCACGCGCAAGGTGGTGCTGTCCACATCCATTGCCGAAACATCCCTGACCATTGAAGGCGTCCGCGTGGTGGTGGACAGCGGTCTGGCCCGGCAGCCCCGGTTCGACCCCGGCAGCGGTATGACCCGGCTCGTCACGGAGCCCGCGTCTCTCGCCTCCATCGCCCAGCGCCGGGGACGGGCCGGACGGACCCGGCCGGGAGTGTGCATGCGCGTCTGGGACAGGACCGATGAAACCAGCCGCAAACCTTATCCGCCCCCGGAAATACTGGACGCCGATCTGGCTCCGCTGGCCCTCGATCTGGCCCTGTGGGGCACACCGAACCCCGGCCAACTGCTCTGGCCCACGCCTCCGCCGCCGGGAAATTTCCGCAGCGCCGTCCGCCTGCTCCAGCGTCTCGGAGCCGTGGACGGCGCGGGCCGCGCCACGGCCCACGGCCGTGAACTGGCCCGGCTGCCCGTGCATCCGCGCCTGGGAAACATGCTGCTGGCCGCCCGTGAACACGGGCAGGCCTCCACAGCGGCCCATCTGGCCGCCCTGCTCTCCGACCCGGCCACGCGCCACGCCGACCTGCGGGACGCCCTGGCCGCTCCGCCCGCATCTCTCCGGCAGGCCGGGGATCAGCTCCTGCGCCTGCTTGATGCCCCCGCGTCCGCCATCCGGCCCGAAGCTGCGGGCAGGTTGACCGCACTGGCCTATCCGGACCGCATCGCCCGCCGCCAGGAAGACGGCTCCTACCGGCTGGCTAACGGCCGCAAGGCGGCATGGCCTGGCCCCACGCCCCAGTCCGGCTGTCCGTTTCTGGCCGTGGCCCAGGTGGACGGGCAAGCGGATTGCGCCACAATCCGTCAGGCAGCGCCGCTTTCCGCAGAGGAGCTGGAAGAACTCTACGGCCGCGAGATGGAAGAAGCGGATTCCGTGTTTTTCGACCCGGCCAGGGAGCGGGCCGTGGCCGTACGCAGACGCATGTTCTGGGATCTGTGCGTGGCCGAAGAAAGCCTGGAGGCGGATTCCACGGAGCTGACCCGCGTTCTGCTCGAACACACCCGGCTGGAGCAGCTGCCCTGGGACAGGGAAAGCCGGAATCTGCGGGACAGGGTCAACTTTCTGCGCGGTCTGGCCCCCGGCGACTGGCCGGACTTCAGCGACGGCCCATTGCAGCGGGATCTTCCGGACTGGCTCGGTCCGTTCGTTCCCGGTGCGCGGGCCAGAACCGACCTGAGCCGGGCGCCGCTCGGCGAAGCCCTGAAAAACCTGCTGGGCTGGCACCGGCTCGGCGAACTGGACCGTCTGGCTCCGGTCCGCGTCACGGTGCCTTCGGGAGCGGAACGGGCCATCGACTACAGCCCGGACTCCGGCCCCATCCTGCCCGTCAAACTTCAGGAAATGTTCGGCTGCGCCGCCCCGCCCACCCTAGCCGACGGCCGCCACGTCCTGACCCTGCATCTGCTCTCCCCGGCGGGGCGGCCCCTGCACATCACCCGCGACCTGCCCTCCTTCTGGAAAAACGGCTACCCGCTGGTACGGGCGGAAATGCGCGGCCGCTATCCAAAGCATCCCTGGCCCGAAGACCCGCTCATGGCTTTGCCCACCGCCAGAACCAAAAAAAAGTTGGCGACCTGAAATCCATTTGGATAGCCGAGGCAGGAATCCATCTGCATGCTGTAGAAAAACAAAATCCTCCAATTCACTTGCCGCACACTTCAAAATATACTTGGAGAACTATCAAAATGGCTATCGAACGGATAACAAAAATCAAAGGCTCTAGACCATCAGGTCTTTGTTCTTTGCCACCAAAAGTTTGAGGCTGGCGAGGAGTTGTGGCAGCGCTCGATTGTAGCGCCATTCACACTCCTTGAGGTGGAGCTCGAAATTCTGCTTCACACCATTAAACTTTGCCAGGCGGCGTTTTGTAAAGCTCCAGAATGCTTCGATACCGTTGATGTGGACCGATTTTTCCGCAAAATGTCTGGATTTGTTGATGCGGAAGTGTTTGTCGTACCCCACATCCACCAGTCCGTCATAGCCTTTCCAGCAGTCGGAATGGATAATACTCTCAGGCGAAACCTTGCCCCTGATGATGGCTTGAAGCGTTTTGGCCGGGCAGTCCGTGACCAGCTCTGTGTAAACGGCTCCATCGCGCTCATAGATGCCGAAGACCGGTTGTTTAAGCGAGCCCCGTCCCCTTTTTCGGGGGCCTGGCCGCCCACGAACCCGGGCGGGGCCAAAAAAACTTTCATCAACCTCAACCACACCGAGTATTTGCTCTTTTTTGGATACCTGGTGGAGATAAATCAACCGTCTGAAGGCCAGAAAGTACCTGTTCACGGTTTTTCTGTTCAACTTCAGGAGCAGAGCGGTTCTGGTAGCGTCAATGTCGATGCAAAAGCATTCAATGATTTTTCCGACTTTACATCGACTTAATCTACTGTTTTCAAACATTTTTCTAGCCTATCAGACGATAGCCTGATGGTCTAGACCCTTGGCAAAAACAGCGGGAAAAGATGGACGATTGATGATCGATGCGACCCACCTCAAAGCCCATCGTACCGCCGCAAGCTTGCTCAAAAAGGGGCTCTTTCCCGCTGCATCGGACGCACAAAGGGCGGGCTGAACTCCAAAACCATGCCCTTTTTTGCGAAGCTCACGGCAGGCCAGGTAAGCGACTACAAAGGAGCCACCCTGCTTATGGATGCCATAGATGCTTTGCCTGAGGCCAGGGAGCTGCTGGCGGACCGTGGTTATGACGCCGACTGGTTCCGTGATGCCCTGCGCGCCAAAGGCATTACGCCCTGCATCCCGCCCAGAAGGAACCGAAAGAAAGCCTGCCCGTACGATAAAGATCTGTATAAACAGCGGCACAAGATCGAGATCATGTTTGGCAGGATCAAGGACTGGCGCAGAATAGCCATGCGTTATGACCGCTGCGCGCATACTTTCTTTTCAGCTCTGTGCCTCGCCGCTTCCGTCATTTTCCATCTCAATTAATGAGGACTGAACCTAGGGAAGGCTACAAATATACCCAAGTCACATTAACTCGAAAAAAAATTAAGGACTTACGAGATAAACTCGAAAGTCCTTTTTTCTTTTGGTCATATACCTGCCCGGTTTACCCGGCCAGATACCATCAAGTTGGTGAACTTGACGATATCCGAATAAACCATTCGGATACATTCAGTTCAAATATCCGCAAGATTAATCCAGATCCTCGGCGTCAAAGCTCTGGAAGCCGAAACCATTGCTGCTGCCGGTGTACAACGTAGCCTTGAAGTAGTCGTCCACATCATTGCCTTTTGCTGTAGCAAAAAGCAGACTGTACTTTCCATCAGGGCTCTTGAATCCTCCCGTAAAACCAGGCAACATTCTAACATCTCTGGAATATGGCCGCAGTTCAATGGTATTAATCTGTTGCTTCGACCCGGAACCAACCTCATAGACGATTACAGAGAGAGGGAGAGGACCTGTATTCGAAAGAGCCAGACCAGACCAATACCCGTCTGTTCCATGTACAGCATAAGGAATGGTGATACCGTAGAAGTTATCCGCTTCCGCAAAGCTGACATTGGTCATGGAAAACAACATTACTCCAGCCAAAAGAGCCAACATCTTTTTCATCATCTTTCTCCTATGCGGTTTGTACCGCATGTTAATGGTTACAGGAAAAATCTGAAAAGTTTCGGTCGAACTCAACAAAGAAAAATACTCCCCTCTCACAGCTTTGAACCGATGAGATTTGAAGCGCCGGTCTCTCATTATGATTTTTGTATGTCTGTATTTCTCTTTTTTGTCCAGAAAAAAATTTTCAAATAATCCGCATAGTTCTTATTTTCTACTTCAGAAAGACATCGCTTTGTATTCACGGCAAAAGCTGGCAGAAAATTTTATACACAAAATAAAATAAGAGGTTACGTGCAATGCACATAACCTCTTAGATTTTCTGGAGCCAACTGAGAGAATTGAACTCTCGACCTGCTGATTACGAATCAGCTGCTCTACCATCTGAGCTAAGTTGGCACGTTGGTGAGACGCCCACTATTCAAGACCCTCTGGGCCGTCAAGCAGTTTTCAGGCTGGTCGCTGGACTGTGACAGCCCGTCAGTCGGTGTCCCAAGAGTCTGGCCGTCAGTCAGAAAACATAGTCTACGACACGGCGCTCGGCCACCACCGCCGAGATGAACGTCACGCATTTCTGGTGCTCGGGGTGAATCTGATAGGCCTGCAAATCTTCTTTGGAATCAAAAGCCGTGTACAGCACCACATCCGCTTCAGGAAAAGAAGCAAAAATATCTGTACTTACCTGCAGAGTACGCACCATGGGAACAACCGGAGGCAGAGCTTCCAGCATTTTTTTCATGGTCGCAGCGTTCTCCGCAGCACCCTTCCCCTCCGCCATCTCCTTCAGTTTCCACATGACAATATGTCCGATCATAACTCCTCCATGGTTTGCAACAAACATCTCCCAATATATTTACTTTTCATTTTCCAGGAACAGAAGCAAATCATATTCTTTTGGGAATAAGAAAATCATGATAAACATGAACACAGGGACAAAGATCATATGTATTCATGGTGTCCAAAATACTCCATTCTGTTATGGAAGCACTGATATGTACTTTACATTTTTGTTGGACAGTGACGGTATCTTTGCTTTTTGAGAGTTCTTCTTTCCCTTTCGGGAGAAGGTTCCGCGTCATTATCCTGCCAGCCAGAAAGATGAGCACAGAAAGCCCGGCAAGAATCATTCACACAAGAAGAATTGTATCCTCAGATAATTTTGCCGGATTACCGGAGTAGGAATAAAGGACCGCCCCTCCAACAATACCCGAGCCAACGATCTGGATAAACCAAAGCCTCCGAAGAGCTTTCACGCTCTGAGTCACGTCCCGTTCTTCCGCCATAGTCAACATGACTGTCTCCTTGCAATTTATTCGGAAGATGCCCCGGTCCGGATGGAACTCCAGACCCGCCGGCACAGTTCCCCGTGTCTGACCAGCGCGGCGCGTTCCTCTTCAGGGACCAGCCCGGCCACTTCCCGGCAAGCCAGAAACCGGTCGCGCACCAGGCTGGAACTGATGTCGAGCCGCGGAATGGAAAGAAAAAATATCTGCCTGCCGCCTGCCACGCGCCTGACGCCATGGCCCTCGCAACTCCATTGCCAGTACCGGTCCAGAAAGCGGTCGATAGCTTCCAGAGCCACATCCTCCCGCCGGACCACCACAATATCCGCCAGAAGCGGCAGCTCCAGGCCCCGGTGCCAGTCCGGCAGGGTCAGAAAATCTCCCCCGCCCATAATGAACACATGATTGACGCCGGGCCGCGTGCGCCGCAAATGTTCCAGCGTGGAATACGAATAAGAGGGGACCGGCAGTTCACCCTCCAGATCGGAGACCGCGACACCCTGAACGCCGTCCGCAGCCAGATGAAGCAGTTCGAGCCGCAGGGAAAAATCGAGCAGGCCGGCCGTGCCCTTGTGCGGCGGCACTTTGGCCGGAACCAGATCCACGCGGCTCAGGTCCAGAACCTCCCGGACCTCGACGGCCATGCGCACATGCCCGTTATGAACGGGATTGAAAGAACCGCCCAGAATACCCACGGAGCCGCGCAGGTCACTCACGAACCTGCCCTTCCCCGAAGACAACGAACTTCTGGCTGGTCAGTTCCTTAATGCCCATGGGCCCATAAGCGTGGATTTTGGACGTGCTGATGCCGATTTCCGCACCAAGGCCCAGCTCTCCTCCATCATTGAAGCGGGTGGAAGCATTGATGAGCACGCAGGACGCGTCCACCGTGCGCAGAAAACGCATGGCCCGCGCATGGTCGCGGGTCAGAATGGCCTCGGAATGCCCGGAGCCGTAGCGGGCGATATGGGCCTCGGCTTCGCTCTGGGACGCCACCACCTTCACGGCCAGGGTCAGAGACAGAAATTCACGGCCGAAATCGTCCTCCCCGGCGGGAGAGGCGGCATTTCCCAAAAGCGGCAGAGAAACCGGGCACGCCCGGAAGGAAACACCCAGAGCGGCCAGTTCAGAACCAAGTCCCGGCAAAAATTCCGAAGCGATGTCCTCATGCACCAGCAGGCATTCCAGCGCGTTGCATACGCCCGGCCGCTGGGTTTTGGCGTTGCGTACGATACCAAGGGCCATGTCCTGATCCGCATCGCTGTGTACATAAATGTGGCACACGCCCTGATAATGCTTGAGCACGGGCATGGTCGCGTCGCGGACCACGGCCCGGATCAGCGATTCGCCGCCGCGGGGGATGACCACGTCAATAAATTCATCCAGGGCCAGCAGATGCCGTACCGCCTCCCGGTCCGTGGTGGGCACCACCTGCGCCGCCGCCCGGGGCAGATCCGCCTTTTCCAGAGCGTTTTGCAGCAGTCCGCCCAAAATTTCGTTGGAATGCCGGGCCTCGGAGCCGCCGCGCAAGATGACGCTGTTCCCGGCCTTGAGGCAGAGGATGCCCGCATCGATGGTCACATTGGGCCGGGATTCGTAGATCATGGCGATGACGCCGAGAGGAACGCGCATGCGGCCCACCATGATGCCGCTCGGGCGCCGGGTCATGTGCTCCACTTCGCCCACCGGATCGGTCAGTCCGGCCACATGGCGGCAAGAGGCCGTCATGGCATCCACACCCTGCGGCGTTATACACAGACGATCCACCCGGGCATCGTCCAGACCGTTTTCCCTGGCGGCCGTGACATCCCTGGCATTGGCTTCCAGAATGGCGGCGCGTTCCTCGTGAAGCATGTCCGCCAGAAAAAGAAGAGCGGCGTCGCGGCTCCGGCCGGAAGAACAGGCCAGCCGCCGGGAGGCTTCCCGCGCGTTACGCGCCAGATTGTACACCTGCGTTTTCAGTTCCATATTTTCCTCTCTCGCTGAAAATCGGGATGACCAGCCATATAACAAGGAGACCCGCGCGGACAAGGCTTCGCCGCAAGGCGGCCCGGAAGTTCCCCGTGGCGGAAAACCCGCCCGCAATCGTTGCCCCCGCCCCGGCAAAACAATTTTGACCTTTTGCCGGTTTGGACATACACGGGCCGGACTTTTCAATTCAGACCAAGGAGCCTCGCCTCATGGAAAAAGAGAATCTGGATATTCTGAAGACCATCGAACAGGAAATGGACACGGATGTGCATCCGCTCCTCAAGATGATACTCGACAACATAAAGGCCATCGGCGTTGCCGTCTTCCTCATCGTGGCCGCCGTGGCCGTGTACTCCGGCATGGATGTCTATCGGGAAAAGGAACGGGCCAAGGCGGTCAGCGAGCTCGGGCTCCTGCTGGAAACGGCCGACCCGGCCGAGCGGATGCAAAAGCTGGAATCCTTCGTAGCATCAGCGCCGTCGGACATCCGTCTTGGCGCACGGCTGGAGCTGGCATCCCTGTACATGGAGCAGAACGAGTTCGAAAAAGCCGCCGCCGTGTGGAAGAATGTCGAGTCCGAAAGCAAGGACCAGTTCAGTGTCGTTGCCGCTCTGGCCGAGTCCAGGGCGCTTATGCTCAAAAATGATTATGCCAAGGCCGTGGACATACTGGTCAAGGCCCAGAAAAACGCGGGCAGCGCCATGCGGCCCATGATTTCCAGTGCGCTGGCCTTTGCCGCCGAAAAAGCCGGACAGAAGGATCTGGCCATTGCCGAATACACGGCTCTGAAAGAAGCCAACCCCGGCGGGGCCGATTTTCTGGACCACAAAATCGCCCGGATCAAATCCTGACCATTCAGGCCAAGGCGGATTGCCGCCTTGCGGGGCCGGCACTGTCCGTTCCCCGCAGAGGACAAATCGACACACAAGGCCATGCCCGACGCATGGCCCTCTCCGTCCGCATTCATCCTTCCTCTCCCACAGTGGAGCCAGTCCGTCAGGTTGCACCTATCCCGCGGCTGCGCTAACTGTTTTTCATGTACCTTCCCGCCCAGCAACGCGTCCGGTCGGACATCAAAGACCGGCTGAAGCGGCTGGATCGCGCTCCGGATCCGGACGCCGCCCTCGGCATATTCCTCGATCTGAACCTCGAGTACGATTCCCTGCGGGACTTCAAGTCATTGTGTGTACTGATCCCCGACGAATGCCTGAGCGCGCCCGCGTCCCTGTATCTGCGGAACCGAAAGGGCAACCTGATACTGCGCCGGACCACCCTCCCCCATGAACCGGCCCCGCTCTGGGCAGATTATCCGCCGCCGGGCCCTGTCTTCCGCAAAGACGCTGGCATCTTTCCCCTGCGCGACAGCTCAAACCCGGACATTTCCGGTCTGTTGTGCCTGCACCGCCCCCTTTCCGGCCGCGAAGAGGAATTCTTCTCCGGATACGCACGGCGGGCGGGCCGCATTCTGGCTCTCCGGCAGACGGAGCTGGAAAACCGCCAGCGCCTGACATTCATCAATACCCTGATGCGCGACATCGGGCACAACATCATCGTGCCCAACATGCAGTTCAAGCTTCTGTTCTCGCGCATGGAGGAAAGACTGCGGGATATGGAGGACAAGGTGAACGCCCTGGCTCCGGCCAAGTCCAATGCCCCGGATCTTTCCACCCGGCGCGCACTGCCGCTGCTCCTGCGCGACCTGCGCAACCAGCTCGACACCATTGCCCGGCGCTTTCACCAGTCCAGCCTGTTTCTGGAAAGCCTGCTCCGGCGGGAGCATTTTGAAAAAGGCAACTACCATCTGCGGCTGCGGCCCTGCCATGTCGGCCGCCAGCTCCTCGAACCCCAGCTGGAACGGTTCCGTCCGCTGCTGCGCGATCAAGGCATTGAAATCATCGATTCCCGGCCGGCCGGCGAAGTTCTGGTAGAGGCCGATCCCGGCCTCATTTCCCAGGTTCTGGCCAATCTTCTGGCCAACGCGGCCAAGTACACCCAGGCCACACGTACTGCCGAAGGGCTCCCGGGCAAAACCCTGCGCTGCGGCTGGGACTTTTCCGATTCGGCGCTGGGCAAGGACAGGCCGGGCGTGCGCATCTTCGTATCCACCAGCGGCCTTCCCGTTCCCCCCGAGGACATTCCGCATCTGTTCGATGCGCGTTTCCGCTCCGCCGCCACACGGCCCGCCGAAGGCTCGGGGCACGGCCTGTTCTTCGTCAGGCAGATCGTCGAGCTGCACAGAGGACGGATCGACTACAGCCATGCGGACCGGATGAATACCTTTTCCATCACCCTGCCCTCACCTCTTGCCACGGAAGAAGGCGGTCTCACATGCTCCCGTTAATCCTGATCGTCCAAAGCCCGGCCTCCGGGTGGCTCTTTCCCGCGGATCATCTGGCCTCGGCCGGTTTTACCGTGAGGGAGGCCCATGACGCAGAGCAGGCCATGCGCCGCTTCCGCCATGAAGCCCCGGATCTGGTTCTGCTCGGCCTGGAGGGAGACGGCATGAACGTGCTGCGCGGCATGAAGAGCATGCGCGGAACCGTGCCTGTCATCGTGTTTTCCGAACGCACGTCCGTCACCGACGCGGTCAGCGCATTCAAAGCCGGGGCCTGGGACTATGTGACCACGCCCGTCGCCAACATGGACATTTTCATCAACAGCCTGCGCAACTGTCTGGACCAGTCGCGTCTGAGGCGCCACATTCAGGAAACCCAGCAGCATCTGTACATGCTGGTCCAGAATCTGCCGGTGATCATCTTCATCATCAACAGGCATCTGGAGTTCGAGTTCCTCAGCCAGACCACGAACCAGCTCCTCGGCTACACGCATCAGGAGATCCTGCACTCTCCCAAATCCTTCCTCCGCCGCATCCCATCCGAAGACCGCCGGAGGTTTCTGGATGGCCTGCGCCACGGATTCCAGGCCGGAAGAGGCCAATTCCGGATGGAATTCCGCTTCCGGCACAAGAAAGGCTTTCAGCTCTTTCTCCAGGCCCACTCCATCGCCCACGCGGAACGCGGCGCGGCCCCGCCGGAGTATCTGGAAGGCATGATCCTGGACGTGACGCGGAATACGTACATGGAAAATCTGTTCCTCCAGAACGAGAAGCTCGAAATACTCCGCGGCATGACCGAGGAAGTGGCCCACGATATCCGAAACCCCCTCGTTTCCCTCGGCGGCGTCGCGCGGCAGCTGAGAGCCAGATTTCCGGAGGCGGCCGAGACGGATGTCATTCTTGAACAGTGCAGCCGTCTGGAACATCTGCTGCACCGCATGAACGCCTACCTGGAGCCGCTGTACACCGAGCTGCGGCCCTGTTCCGTCCCCGCCGCCCTGGCCTTTGCCCTGCGCCTTCTCGCCGACAGGCTGGAACGCAAGTCCATCCAGGTGGACATAAGCGGCGATTCCGCTCCGGTCCGGGCCGATCAGGAAATGCTGCACCGCGTGTTCATCCACATTCTGGGTTACGGCGCGGCCGTCCTGCGGCAGAACGGCATGCTGCGCATCCAGAACTCCCAATCCGGAGGGCAGACGCATGTGACCGTCACTCTGCACCCGGCCGATCCCGGCCCGGCGGGAAAAAACGGCCGGAGCCTGCCCTTCGAGGACGAGGAGCAGAACCTGTCCACCTGTTCCCGTCTGGTGGAACGCATGCACGGCGGACTGCATGTGGAACACCTCCGGTCCACGGCCCGGATAACCGTGTCCCTGCCCGGATTTCAGCAACGCGCGAATGCTCCCGCCCCCGCCTGATCCGCCGACGGCACGTGCCCCCGCGGGAGTTTATGGACGAAGCGGAAAGGATATCCTATATCCGGTATGGACTCCGCAGAGCACTGGGGGATTTTTCCAGATACACCATCTTCCATGAGGGTTTCACATGAACAAGGACATCAACTGCATCACCATCGACGATCCGCAGCTGGCCGCCCTGTTCCGCCCGTTCGCCCTGAAAATGGAACAGCAGGGCCTGCCGGCCATCGTCATCAATACATTCAAATGCTACTTCAATCAGTTTCTGTACGGAGCGCAGGGCAAACTGTCCGACCGCGACATCGAACCCCTCTCCGACGCCGATCTGGCCGACTACGGAGAACTGGAGCAGTACAAATCCGTCGGCGAGGAAGCCTTGGGCAAGACGGCCATGATCAAGCTGAACGGGGGCCTTGGCACAAGCATGGGGCTTGAGTCGGCCAAGTCTCTCATCCCGGTCAAGGACGGTCTGAGCTTTCTCGATCTCATCCTGCTCCAGGCCCAGGCCATCCGGGCCCATTACGGCGTGGATTTCCCGCAGATCTTCATGAACAGCTTCAAGACCCACATGGATACCATGCTCAAGATCGGGGACTTCAACAACGGCTCCACGGGCATTGATCTGGCCTTCCTCCAGCACAGGTATCCCAAGATTCTGGACAAGGACCACTCCCCCGCCTCGTGGCCCCAGAACCCCGAGCTGGAATGGAACCCGCCCGGACACGGAGACATCTACACGGCCATGGTCACTTCTGGCCTCCTCGATGCCCTGCTGGACAAGGGCTACACATATGTCTTCATCTCCAACTCGGACAATCTCGGGGCCATCATGAACCGCAGGCTGCTGGGATACATGGTCAAAAACAAGCTGCCCTTCCTCATGGAAGTGGCCCGGCGCACGGAGCAGGACAAAAAAGGCGGACACCTCTGCCGTCTGAAAAAAAACGGCCAGCTCGCCCTGCGGGAAGTGGCCCAATGCCCGGACCAGGAAACGGAATCCTTCTGCGACATCCAGAAATACAGGTTCTTCAACACCAATTCCATCTGGGTGGACCTGCGCGTGCTCAAGGAGGTCTTCATTACCCACCGCATGATGCCGCTCGATCTGATCATCAATCCCAAGACCCTGGACCCGCGCGATCCGGATTCGCCCAAGGTGTTCCAGCTGGAAACGGCCATGGGTTCGGCCATCACCAACTTCCATCACGCCTGCGCCGTGGTGGTGCCGCGCAAGCGATTCGCTCCGGTCAAGACCACCGCCGATCTGCTCCAGGTCATGTCCGACTGCTTCATCCGCACGGACAAGGACACCATCGCGCCCAACCCGGAACGCACTCCGCCCATGCCCAAAGTCACGCTGGATCAAGAATACTACAAGAAAATCGACATGTTTCTGGAACGCTTTCCCAAGAATCCGCCGTCACTGCTGGAATGCTCCAGTCTGGCCGTCGAGGGTGACGTGCGTTTCGAGGAAAATGTCCGCTGCGTGGGCGACGTGCGTCTGATCAACAAGTCCCCTGTTCAGGCCGTGGTCCAGGCGGGCACGGTGCTGAACGGAGAATATGTCTTCTAAAAAACTTCTTGGGAGAATACCTGTGAAATACGCTCTCTGCTTTCTTCTGGTGCTGTACGCGGCCGCTCCGGCCTTCTGCGGCGATTCCGGTGAACGGCGCTTTGAAATCGCGGACAAGGAGCTGAACAGCGTGTATCGTCAGCTTCAGGAGCAGTACAAAAGCGAGCCGGAATTTCTGGCCAAGCTGAAAGCCGCCCAACGCGCCTGGATTCAGTTCCGGGACGCGCATCTGGAGGCCCGCTTTCCCCTGCCGGACAAACAGGCCATGTACGGCAGCGTCTACCCGGTATGCGCGGAAGAAATCCTGGCAGACCTGACGGAAGCGCGGACAGCGCAGCTGCGGTTCTGGCTGGAAGGCGTGGAAGAAGGCGACGCATGCGCGGGCTCCGCCGTCATGCGGTCGGAATAGGAATTCAGGGCCCTTGAGGGCTCCGCAATAACGAACAGGAGGCGCCATGCGGCAGTTGCAGGAAGAAGTCGATCAGTGGGTCCGGGACATCGGCGTCCGCTATTTCTCGGAGCTGACCAATCTGGGCATCCTCATGGAGGAAGTGGGGGAGGTGGCCCGGATCATGACCCGCAGCTACGGGGACCAGAGCTTCAAGGACAGTGACAAGACCGATCTGGCCGACGAACTGGCCGACGTGCTTTTCGTGCTGACCTGCATCGCCAACCAGACCGGAGTGGATCTGACCGAGGCCATGCGGCGCAATCTGGAGAAGAAAACCTCACGGGACCGGGACCGGCACAAAAACAATCCCAAACTGCGTGCCGGACGGGAAAAGTCATAAGCTCCGGAAGCACCCCGGACAGGGGGAAAAAGCACGGCCGGCATCTTTCGTTTTCCGGAAAATAATTTCTCCCGCCACTTCCCGCCAGCCCCCACGCGCCGGACCGGATCAATCTCGCCTTATGCCAGCTGTATTCCCTGGTACAGAATAACCGCCCCAGCGGCGATTTTTCCCGCGAATCCCCAGATTTTCCCCAGCAGCGCGCCGGTAGCCGCCTTTTTAGCTTCGTAGAGCGGCCGCTTGCGCCAGAGTTCGACCAGCAGGCACCCGCCGTAAGCTCCGGCCAAAGCGCAGGGCAAAGCCCCCAGACCGAAAAAAAACGGAATTCCCAGAAAGGCTCCGATGATCGCCCCGGCCAGGGAACCCCAGTTCCCGGCTTTGGAGGCCCCGTACTTTCCCGCACTCCAGTATTGCCCCAGAAACTCCATCACTTCGGCCGCGGCCGCGAGGCCGAGCAAAAAAATCCAGCGCGCCAGAGAAACATGCGCTTCCGGCTGCCAGGCAGCCCATCCGGCGATGATCAGCAGCAGCAGCCAGTTGGAGGGCAACGAAAACAAATGGGTGGCAAAGGCCAGAACCAGCAACAGACAGAAAAGAGAGGAGGCGAGCAGAGCCATCATTTTTTCGGGTTTGTGGTTACGGCCGCGCCGGGAGACCATTCACCGGCGCATGGCGGTCAGATAGCAACCAAGCCATACAAGGAGCAGGCCACAGCAAACGCTCCCCAACACATAGCCTGCGGCCGGAAAAAATCCGTGCTGACACAACAGGGCGAACGTTTCCAGACCAAAAAGGCGGAAAAAGTGGTGAACCCGCCCAGGAGGCCGGTGAAAAGAAAAACCCGCTCCTGAATCGAAAAGAAACCATATCTGTCCGCAAGGCCGCTCAACAGACCGGCCAGAAGGCAGCCCGCCAGATTCACCGCGAAAGTGGCCACAGGGAAACGGCACCCGGCGGCATGGCGCAGCACAAGCTCCGCCAGGCAGAACCGGAGAGCCGCCCCCGCCGCTCCGCCTGCGGCGGCGAGCAGAATGGATACGAGATTCACGGACTTTCCAGAATGCAGTCGGCACGATCAGGCAGTCAGGACGCGGAGCTCGAAGCTTTGCCGTCGAGCGTGGAAACAGTCGGCAGCACAACGCGCACTTCCGTTCCTTTTCCCAGTTCGCTGTGCACGGTGATTTCGCCATAATGATTGGCGACGATGCCATAGGCCGTGGATAGTCCGAGTCCGGTGCCCTGCCCCTCGGCCTTGGTGGTGAAGAACGGATCGAAAATGCGCTGCAGATTTTCCGGAGCGATCCCCACCCCGGTGTCCTTTATGGCCGCGCGAACCCGTTTGCCGTTCTCCACAAGCGAGGTGCTGACGACCAGCATTCCTCCGGACTTTTCCATGGCATGCAGGGCATTGATCGCCAGATTCAGAAAAACCTGCTCCAACTGATTGGCATCGCCGGGAATGCGGGGCAGAGACGAATCGAACTGTCTTTTGATGCTGATGCGGTGTCTCCGGAAAACGGATTCCACCAGACCGATGATTTTCTCCAGCAGCCCGTTCAGATCGATATTCGTGACCTGCGGCGCATTGGGCCGGGCAAACCCCATGAGGTTTCTCAGAATGATGGAAATACGCTCGATCTGCTGCGAAATCTGCCGCAGATCACGGCGTTTTTTCTCGTCCTGCTCCCGGTTTTCCAGCATCTGGGTACGGGCGGAAATAATGGCCAGCGGATTGTTGATCTCATGGGCCGCGCCCGCAGCCAACTGCCCGACAGCGGCCAGGCGTTCCGTCTGAAGCAGTTGCAGGTTGATCTGTTGATTTTTCCACAAGGCTCTGGCCAGCTCATCGGCCCTGGCCTGCAGATTGTCGAAAAGCCGCAGCCGGTCCAGCGTGGCCGAGGCCATGCAGGAAACCTGAGAGTACCCCATGTATTCCTGGGAAGTCATTTTGGGGCTTGTGTCCGGCATCCGCAGGATGCACATTTCCCCCGTGAAATCCGATCCTATCAGCGGGAAGATATAGTACCCGCGAACCATGAAGAACTGTTTGAGCCACAGTTCCCGGTCCATGTGGGAAGACGCGGCGCAGCGCTCGGAATGCGAGCCGGCCAGCGCCCTGAGGGAGTCCGGCAGTGTCGGCCCCGTGCTGAAGTCCGGCTTGCCTTCGCCATCCAGAGAAAAAGACACGTGCCGCCGCCCGCCTTCTCCGCTCCAGATGACTCCTTGTAGCATTTTACTCTCGGGGACGACCCAGTACGCGAACCCCTTTTTGACCCCCACGGCCTCGACCATGCATGTGCCCACGGAATCAAAAACATGCTCGGCCGTCTGGGCCTTGCTCATTTTAAGGCTGGCCGTGGAACCGAGCATGGCGAAACGGTTGGAAAGCTCCAGGCCCTTCTGGGTCTGGTCCAGCTCCAGACTGATCCTCATGAGCCGCTGATTGGCTTTTTGCAGGGAAGAAAGAAAAAGCGCGACCTGATCGCCTTCCAGATCGAATACTTTCGCCCGGTCGGCGAATGCGGGCATGAATGCCTCGTGAATCTCCTGAATGTCCTGTTCCGTAAGCCCGAGGACTGCGCACAATTCCTTGTGGCGCGGCTGTTCTGAGGCATTCCACCCTGCGTCGCCCGGCAGGGTGACATGAGTCAGGAGATTGGCCAGAGAAACCACCATCGCCAGAATGTCTCCTGATTCGCGCAGCGAGGAAACATCGTCGTGATGCATGGAAATGGCGTTCAGCATGGATTCCGGCAGCCGCCATTTCTGGGCGATCCACCGTCCTATGTATGCGTGGTCCGTACCCAGAACCGCCCGTTCCGAGTCCACCACGCATTCCCGCAATTCCTCCATGTGCCGGCAGACGCGGACATAGTCCCGGTTGACATAGCTATGCAGAAAAATCCGCCCGATATCATGCAGAAGGCCGGCCACAAAAGCTTCTCCGGCCAGTCCCGGATTCGCTTTTTCCGCGACGAGGGCCGCGTACACGGCCGTGCCCAGAGAGTGCTTCCAAAGCCCCCGCTGCTCTTCCTCTTCAATTCTGTTTCCCTGAATGAGAGAATCGCGGATCAGCGCGGACAGCAGCAGGGTTTGCACCGTTCTGCTGCCCAGGCGGTTTAAGGCCTGCTCGATCCCGGTCACCTGGCTCCGGCCGGAGTAGGTCGCCAGATTGGCATGCTGGATGATCTTGAGCATCAGCGAGGGATCGGATTCAATGAGCCGGGCCAGCTTCGCATAGTTGTAGTCCTGCTTGAGTATATGATCCAAAACGGCGTTGGCCACCGACGGCAGGGACGGCAGCTCTTCGATCTGCTGCAAGACGGAACGCAGAGACTGTACCATCTGCGCATCCGAGCCCTCCCCTCCCGGAAGGGAGGAATGAGTCGTGGTCATGTTTTCTCCTTCGGGTCGAGATCAGTAATGGGGCGGCCTCTCATCGAGGGGCGGCTCCGTCCGCGAAACGGATATTTCATGGAGCTTTTTCCCCAGAAGTTTCACCATCCGCCCCAGTTCCCGGAGTTCTTTTTGTTGTTCTACGATGACAGCATTCAGGTCATCAACCGTTTTCTGCAAATAGAAAACAGTAATTTCAAGATTGTCGATCTTGTCCTGCATCTCTTTCTCTCCCGGAGCCAACCCTGTTCTTGACCGCAACTGTCCGCCGCGCATAGGACACGGCGAAACCGACAACAGGAGCACAGCATGACCGATCCCACGCAGATTTTCACCCCGGACTATCTGGATGAAATCTTCCCTCTGGAAAAAAGCGACGCATTCTTCGAGGCCATGTACGGCGACGCGGCCGAAGGCGCCTACGACATCAAGCTCAGATTCCAGGCCGCAACACCCTCGGAGCTGCATTTTCTCCTGCATCTGGAGCAGCGTCCCGGGAAATGCCTGGCCTGCAACCTGACCTACGGCCTGCCCCAGGTTTTTTCCCGCCACCCGCTTCTGGCCATGGGCCGCCTTGCCGGTGAACTGGCCGGAAAAATCGGCCGTACCGCCGCGTCATGGTCCTTTTCACCCACCCGGGAGATTTCCAGAACACTGCACGCCGTGCCTTTCATCATCACTCTCGGCTGATTTCCCACACGCAAGAACGGGAATTTTTGACGCGGGTCAAAGATTCCCATCCGTCCCCGATCCATGGTGCCATCATGCACGCGTCCGCCATCAAGACCTGCCAGACCTCATGCCCCCGCGCCGTGTTCACGGCGGAGCTCTCCGCCAAACTGGAAGCGACCGTGGCCGCCAGCGGCTGGCCCGATTTTCTGCTCAAGCGGTACGCGGCTTCACGCCGCCATCACCACTTCCGCATCGCCGCCGCATCCTGCGCCAACGGCTGCGCCCAGCCCCATATCGCGGACTTCGGGCTCATCGCCACAGCCCGGCTCAGCGTACACCCGGAGAAATGCACAGCCTGCCGGCAATGCCTGTCAGCCTGCGCCGAAAACGCCCTGAAGCTGGATCAGGGCATCCGGCTCGACACGGCCCGGTGTCTGGGCTGCGCGGCCTGCGTCCGGGTCTGTCCGGTATCGGCGCTTGAGATGAGCGAGCAGGGCTACCGTGTACTGCTTGGCGGCAAACTGGGGCGCCATCCACGCCTGGCCCACGAGCTGGGATTTTTCTCCGAAAAGGACGCCCTGCGCATCCTGTCCGCAACACTGGCCGTTCTCATGGGCCGGTACAGGGCGGGCCAGCGGCTGGGCGACCTGATCCGCGACATGGGCCAAGAAAACTTCGACCGCCTGGTCCGGCCATGAGCACGATCGCGCGAATACTTCTCTTTCTGTGCGGCATGGTCACGGCGGCGCACTTCCTGCGCTCCGGCGGTCCGTGGCTGGCCCTGGCGGCCCTTCTTCCCCCGGCCGCCGCATTTTTCCCGCGTCTTCTGCCCCGGCCGCTCCTCGTTCTGGGCGCCCTGGCCGCAACCGCCCTCTGGACCAGTCTGACTGCGCACCTGATTCAGTGGCGTGTCCTGACGCAAGAGCCCTGGATGCGCCTGGCCGCCATTCTGGGAACGGTCTGTCTGGCCCATGCCGCCCTGACCGCCCTGCTGATGCGGCGCGGCGAGGCAGACAGCATGAACGGCGCAGCCTGGGTCCGGACAGCCGCCTTCATACTCACTGCCGCCATACTGACCCTGGCCCGGCACAAAGCTCCCGTGCCGCTGCTGCTCGGAGAACGCTTCTTTCCCGCGTCCGGCCCGTTCTGGACGGTCTGCTTCGCCCTTTACGCCGGCATTCTGGCCGAATGGCTCCTTGGGCCGCAGAGCGCACGCGCACGGTCGCTGGCCTGGACCTTCTTCTCTCTGGTCTTTTTCGTCCAGCTGGCCCTCGGCCTGGCCGGATGGTCCCGATTTCTCATGACCGGCACCCTGCACCTGCCCGTACCGGCCCTGATCCTGTCCGGCCCCCTGTACCGCGGCGAAGGCTTTTTCATGCTCATCCTGTTCGGCGCGTCCCTGCTTCTGCTGGGTTCGGCCTGGTGCAGCCATCTCTGCTATTTCGGAGCCTGGGACGACCGTCTGTCCCGGCTGGCCGCCGGAAAGCCGCGCCCGCTGCCCGGCTGGACCTGCCGTCTGCGCGCGGCGATGCTGGTTCTGGCCATCCTCGTTCCCCTTCTGCTCAGCTATTCCGGCGCCTCGGGTTCGACGGCCCTCGGCGCGGCGGCGGCCTTCGGTCTGGCCGGAATACTGGTCATGCTCCTTTACTCCAGACGAAACGGCGTCATGACTCACTGCACGGTCTGGTGTCCCGTGGGTCTTGTGGCCAATCTGGCGGGCCGGATGCTGCCCTGGCGGGTCCGCATGGATGACGGATGCACGCGCTGCGGCGCCTGCGTCAAAGCCTGCCGGTACAACGCCCTGACCCCGGCCGATCTCGATGCCGGACGGCCCGGCCTGTCCTGCTCGCTATGCGGAGACTGCCTGTCCAGATGCCCTCACGGATTCCTGCGATATAAACTTTTCGGATTCTCCGCGGATAATTCCCGGCGGATTTTCGTCGCTCTGGCGGCGGCCCTGCATGCCGCGTTTCTGGCTGTAGCCCGCATCTGACCCCTTGCCCTCAGTAGCGGTCAAGAATCCGTTCCTTCTGGGTATAATCCCATTCCCTGAGCCCAAGAGCCACCAGAATATCGTCGACCAGCTGATCCACCTCCCGGTGCGCTTGCAACATGTGATCCATGCAGGCCATGTATAAAGGTTCGCGTTCGGACATGACCGCGACCACTTCGTCATGAAGCTCCAGCGCGGTCAGGGCCGGACGCTGCGCCGACTGCGGATCGGCCAGAAGCCGCCGGACCAGGAGAGCCGCGTCGGCGGCCAGATAAAAAATAACGCCTGTTTTCTCCATCTGCCGGCGATTTTCTTCCGCCAGGACAGCCCCGCCGCCCGTGCCTACGACCTTGCCCGGCAGCCCGGCGGCCTCGGACAGAGCCTGTTTTTCCATTTCCCGGAAACGCTCCCAGCCGTGCCGGGCGACAAGGGAATCAATGCTCTCCCCGGCCGTCTTCACGATCATCACGTCCGTATCCGTGAAATCGCATCCAAAGACGGCGGCCAAAGCCTTTCCCACCGTGGTCTTGCCGCTGGCCCGCATGCCGACGAGATAGATATTCTTCTCTTCCAAACGAAACGGTGCGCGCCTGAATTGTCCCGGACGAAAAATCATGGTCGCGTCCGGCTCCTCCACCGTCACTTTTTTACTGATGAACCTGTTCATGCCTTGCCCCGCATATGTTTTGAAACTTTGCAGACCCCGGCAGGCAGCTCCTTTCGGAGCGTTGACGTCTGAATGCCAATCAGGCTAGCCGGGGAACTTCCCTTACAACCTTTTGCAGAAAATTCTCAAGGAACTCTCATGAAGCTACGTAATATACTTTCTCTCCTTCTGCTGACCCTGATCCTGTCCACTCCGGCCATGGCCGCAGGCGTAAAGCAGATCGGCATCAAAGAACTGCACACTCTGACCGAAGCCAGCAAGGGAAAAGTGCTCATCATCAATTACTGGGCCACCTGGTGCGGCCCCTGCGTGCAGGAATTTCCGGGACTCGTCGCCCTGAGGAACCAGTTTTCGGAAGACGATCTGACAATCATCGGCATCTCCGTGGACAACAATGTCCGGCCCGTAGAAAACTTCATCACCCGGTACAAGGCCAATTTCCCCATTTACCTGGACAACCGGGAAATAAGCGCCATGCTGTCCATCAGCTCCATCCCCAGAACCGTCATTTACGACCGCAGTGGAAAAAAAGTGCTGGACCACCTGGGAATCATTTCCGAGGACAGCTTCCGCCACGTGGTTCAGGAACTCCTGTAATATCATGAACATTCTGGCGGAACTGGCCGAACGGGCCATTCTCGACGCTCAGCGCCAGGGGGTGTTCGACGGCCTTGCCGGCCAGGGCCGCCCTCTGCCGCCGGAAGAGGGCCCCCTTGTACCGGAACATCTGCGCATGGCCTACACTGTCCTTAAAAACGCGGGATATGTGCCCGAAGAAATCCAGGCCCAGAAGGATATCCATTCCCTGATCGAATGCCTGGAACGGGAGACGGACGAATCCCGGAAAGTACGCCAGATCCGCAAAATCGACATGCTCATGACCACGGCCAGAATCCGTTTCGGCGGGCTTCTGCTGGAAGAAAACGAAGCCTACTTCCGCAAGGTCGTGGCCCGCATGTCCCTGAACGAAACGCAATCATGAACACATCCCGCCGTACCCTGCTCAAGGCATCTCTGGCGCCGCTTTTTTTCATGGCCGGCACGGCCCGGGCCGAAGAGGCCGCCCTTCCGGACCAGCCCGAAATCCGGATCATTCAGGACAAGGACCCGGCACTTCTGCTGGCCAGAATTTCCACTCCCGGATTTGACGCCACTCTGGCCCGGGCGGTGCTCAATTTTCTTTTCGACACCTACCCGACGGCCAATCTTCCTGTCTGGAAGCTTCCCCTGAGTCGCATCGACATGCACGTCCGGGTCACGGAAATAGCCCGCCACGTAGTTCAGGCCGCCATAAGCCACGCCGCCATCCATCCTGTGGATCCCTGCTGGATCATGGGACAGATCATGGCTGAATCCTTTTTCTACGAATTCGCCGTGTCCTCGGCCCTGGCCGTGGGACCATGCCAGTTCATCGCCCCCACAGCCCGCACCTACGGTCTGGTCTGCGCCGACGCCCACAAACTGCCGCCGGGCGTAGCGCGCAAGCCGGAGCTGGAACCGGAATTCGAGCGGGCGGCCCAACTCCGCACCCGGACCAGAACCCTACGCCGGGAAAACTCCACGCTGTTCAGCAGCCCGTCCAAAACCCTGCGCGCCATCCTGAATACCTTGGCCGCCGGAAAGCCCGTAACCAACGCCAAGGCGTATCTGACGACTCTGCAGAGCATGGAAAAACTTCAGAGCGAATACAGTCAGGCCCGCGACAACGCCCGGCAATACCTGCAGGAAAACTTTGCCGAGCGGTCCATTTTCAATCCGCAGGATGTGGTTTTTCTGGAAAAATTCGACCAGCGCGTTCTCTACGAGCACAGCATCGGAGCCATGGTCCGCATGATGGCGGAAAACCTGCGTGCCCGAAACGGCAACATTCTGGCCGCCACGGCCGGATACAACGCGGGCCCCGGCAACACGTCCTATCCTTCCGGAGTGTACGCATCCTTCGGGCGCATACCCAATTTCGGCGAGACTGTGGATTACGTGTCCAAAATCGTCATCAACCACTACGAAATCACCCGGCGGCTTTAGGCTCATTCCCGTCAATCAAGACAGAAGCTTTCAATGCCACCTATCGTGTGTTTACTGACGAAATCATTTTAGGCCGTCCCGACCTGACCTGACAATCGCAGCGTCCCAAACGGAGACAACTGTCAGATCAGGCCTGGGCTACCGCTGACGGCCTCCGATGCGCCGCATCTATCCTGAAAATCAGTCCTCCTCGCCCAGCTCTTCCAGCATTTCCATTGACGGTACAAAGAAAAGCGTTCCGGTGACCGCGGTGCTGAAATCGAGCAGGCGGTCGGTATTGCCCTCCGGCTCGCCTATGAACATATTTTCCAACATCTTGCGCGTGGTGGAAAAAGTGCCCGCGTATCCGATAAAATAGGTGCCGAACTCCCCTTTGGCAGGATTGGAAAACGGCATGTTGGCCCGGACTATTTTGAGCTCGTTCCCGTCCGCGTCCTCGATGTTGGTCACCGCATTATGTGCATTTTCGGGTTTCTCCTCGTCGCCCAGTTCCACATCATCGAATTTTCTTCTGCCGATGGCCTGCTCCTGTTCTTCCGTGGACAGGGCATTCCAGGCCTCCATATCGTGCATGTATTTCTGTACGAAGGCGTAACTGCCTCCCGCGAAAGAAACATCTTCTTCGCCGATGACGGCGGACGCGAAGCGCTCCTCGTCTTCCGGGTTTTCCGTGCCGTCCACGAAACCGATGATGGCCCGGCCGTCGAAATAACGGAAGCCGTGTACTTCATCGATGTGACTGACCGCCCCCCGGAGCTTGGCGCTGATTATGGATGCGGCCTCGTGGCAGACATCCATTCTGGCGGCCCGGATATGAAAGAAAAGATCGCCCGGTGTGGAGACCGCCGTGTGTTTCGCCCCCCGTATTTCCCGGAACACTTCCAGTTCTTTCGGCTTCCCTCGTCCGGGAAAAAGCCTGTCCCACGCCTCCGAACCGAATCCCATAACACAGCTGACGGCCGAGGCGGGCAGACGTGTACGCAGGCTCCTGGCCACAACCGGGAAATCGGCGCACATCCCCTTCACCTGATTCAGTGCGCCCTTTTCGTCCCGCAAGCCGAAAACCATGAAAATGGCGTGCTCGCCCGGCCCGTTGGTGACATCCTGAGGTTTCATCGGAATCTCCTTGCAGATTGGATGTTGAGTACAAAACAGCGGATACCCGCACCGGGTGGACGTTCACGCCCCGTGCGCGGAATGAAAAAACAGATCCGGCGCGTCATTGTTCCTTCTCTCGGGGCCGCCGGCGCTGTGCGTATTGATGCGTTGCATAGTCATGGGTGTTCCTCATTGGTTGAATTTCAGTCCGGCCAGCCATTTCACCCGCGCAATGCCCTGATAGCGTGTGGCGCGGTGCCGTAGGTGCCGTCCAGGGTGGCAATGGCGACTTTATCGTCATTATCCAGCGCGAAGTCGAAGACGGCAAGGTTTTCATGAATGCGGACGGGGCAGCTTTTGCCCCGCTCGGCGGCCAAGCCGCTCAATCCAGCCCTTTTTCTTGCAGCCAGTGCGCGATGTGGTCGGCCACTTGAGCGTTATTCAGATCGCTGAATAGAAAATGGGTGTGCCAGAAGTGGTCCCCATAGTTTGGACAGTTAGCAGCGGTTTCCTAGCTTGTCTTTTTCCTCATCATGCTGCCTTTAACAGCCCTTCATGGTAACAACGCTCCGGGCTTCTCCCGCCCAAACTGCTGTGAGGCCGAGTCTGGTTGTAAAAGTCGATCCATCTGCCGATGCCGGTGCGGGCTTCCGAGCCAGTTTCGTAAGCGTTCAGGTACACGTTCTCGTATTTGCGTGAGCGCCAGAGGCGTTCGATAAATACGTTGTCCAGCCAGCGGCCCCGGCCGTCCATGGAAATGCGGATTCCCTTATCTCGCAGGATGGTGGTAAAGGCAAAGCTGGTAAACTGACTGCCCTGGTCGGTGTTGAAGATATCGGGTTTGCCATATTTCGCCACGGCCTCTTCCAGAGCCGAGGCGCAAAAATCCGTGTCCATGGTGTTTGAGAGCCGCCAGGACAGCACTTTGCGGCTGTGCCAGTCCATGATGGCCACCAGATAGAGAAAACCTTTGCGCATGGGGATGCAGGTAATATCCGCACACCAGACCTGATTGCTCCGATCTATGGTCAAGTCGCGCAACAGGTAGGGATAGTGTTTGTGTTCCGGGTTCGGAACACTGGTTTTCGGCTTCTGGTACACCGCCATGAGACCCATCAACCGCATCAGACGGCGGACGCGCTTTCTGCCAGCGTTATATCCCAGCGACACCATGTAACGACGCATCTGGCGCACTCCAAGAAACGGCCATTCCGCGAAAGCACGGTCGATTTCCTGCATTACTGTGAGGTTTATGGCCGATTCTCCGGCTCTTTTGTAATACAGGCTGGAACGGGCGACTTTGAGCAGAATACACTGCCGGACAACGTTGAGCTTCACATGGCCCGAATTGACCATGCTTTGCCTGCGGGAGACGCTCACCGCTTCCCCCAGGCTTCGGCTGAAAAATCTCGTTCCACGGTAAGCTGACCGATTTTAGCATGAAGCATCTGGAGCTGTTTTTCTCTCCTGACCTCTTCGGTCTTGATTTCACCGGCAAAGATGCCCGCAGCCGATTCCTTGAGCTGCCTTACCCACTTGTGGATGAGCGTCTGATGAACGCCGAACTCGGAACTGAGTCCGGCAATGGTTTTCTCGCCGGAAAGGGCGGTCAGGGCCACTTTGGCCTTGAAAGCCGGAGCGTGGTTCTTTCGCTTGGACATAATGCGTTCTCCTTGGCTGGTTGAGTAGCTATCACATCTGTCCGAATCTTGGGGACCACCTCTTTGCTCCCTCCAGAGATTATGTCCAGAGTTGCGGGACGCCGTTTTCCAGGTACGGATTGAAATATCCGAACTTGAGCCAGGGGCAGGCTCTACCCAGGCGTTTCATAAAATTTCCAAGTCCCATGCAGGCTTCCGCGGAAGTCTCCATCAGGTTCAGATAGAGTTCCGGATCCAGACTCAGATTGCGCATTTGAATGTAGTCTGGACGGGTGGACGAGATCAGTTCCGTCAAAGCTTCCAGTTCGCCCTCCGTGTCGTTCAAGCCGGGAAAAAAAAGATAATTGAGAGACACGAACAGTCCGCTTTGCTTGGCCGTGGCAATGGACTCGCGCACGTCGGTAAAGGTGTATCCTTGGGGCCGGTAATAGCGGTTGTAACAGGTCTCGCTGGCGCTGTTCAGGCTGACCCTGATGGAGTCCAGGCCAGCCCGGGCCAGGTCGGGAAGAACTTCCGGCCGGCTCGCATTGGTGTTGATATTCACCGTGCCCCGGCCACCGCCGTTGCGGAAAAGTTCAATGGCTTCAGCGATGAGCCCCGCTTCGGTCAATGGCTCTCCCTCGCAGCCCTGCCCGAAGGAAAGGACCGGATTTTTGGCCCGCCGCGCGTGCAGAGTCATGATTTCGGCAATTTCACCGGCCGTGGGTGTGAAGCCGATTCTGTTCTGAGATGCGGGAAAGCCGGAACTCTCAGGCTGCAGGGAAATGCAGCCGAAGCAGCGGGCGTTGCAGGTTCTGGCCGTGGGCAGGGGTGCTTCATACCGGCCCAGAGCCAGATTTTTGGCCGCCGGACAGCAGAAGGTCAGAGCGCAGCGGGCCAGATGCTGGATGAGCCGGTTCTGCGGATAGCGCTTTAGCAGATCGTGCGCACCGCGTTCAATGCGTTCCGGCGGAACATGAGCAAAGACCTGGCGGCGATCCTTGTCCACGCGGGTGGCGGCCACCCAGAAGCGGCCATCGGCAAATCCTACGGCTCCATAAGCGAAAAGAGGCAGTTTGGGCGCACCCTCTTCTGCCACGTATGCCGCTGTGGCGGACAAGGTGTAGGCCGGACAGACAAAAGCTGCCACGGCCTGCTCTCCCGGAGCCTCCGCCACGCCTGTTGCTGGATTGAGACCCAGCGCGCGCCGCCGGGGGAGCAGATACAGATCACTGCCCTCGGGTAGAGGGATGAGTTCATCCGGCCGGGGCAAAGCCAGCTCCCGGCCCCGCCGGACCAGCATCAGCAGTTCGGGGTCGTCGTAAATATTGCCGTTTTCATCGGCGAACACCATGACCGGGCTGACTTTTCGGGCGGCCACACGCACCTCCATAAAAAAACAAGGCAGAGGTGTAAAAACACCCCTGCCTTGGCAGAGACAATTCCCCGTGGGGATTAACGCTTGGAGTACTGGAAGCGGGCACGGGCGGCGCGCTGGCCGTACTTCTTCCTTTCCTTGATGCGGGAATCCCGGGTCAGGAAACCGGCACGTTTCAGTACGCCGCGCAACTCCGGATCGAATTCCAGCAGGGCTCGGCTGATGCCGTGCCGTACAGCCTGAGCCTGACCGGACAGACCACCGCCAGTAACACGACAGGCGATGTTGAATTTCTCCAGAGTCTTGGTCAGCTTGAGGGGCTGGCGGATAATCATCTGCAGGGTGGCCCGGGGAAAGTAGCTGGCCAGCTCCCGCCCGTTGATGGTGATGCTTCCGGTGCCCTTGTACAGTCTGGTCCGGGATACGGATGTCTTTCTTTTCCCGGTGCCGTAAAAGAAATCTTGACTCATGGTCCTCTCCATCAGGGATTAGATGTCCAGCACTTCAGGCTGCTGCGCCTGGTGAGGATGTTCCGGGCCGGCATAGACCTTCAGCTTGGTGATGAGCTGGTATCCCAAGGCACTTTTGGGCAGCATGCCCCGCACAGCCTTGGTGATGGCCTGTCCGGGCTTTTTGGCCATCAGTTCCGCCAGGGTGGTTTCCTTGAGGCCGCCGATATGACCTGTGTGCCGGTAGTAGACTTTCCGCGAGAGCTTCTGTCCCGTGACCTTGATCTTGTCCGCATTGATGACGATGACGAAATCCCCGTTATCCATGTGCGGAGCAAATTCCGCCTTATGCTTTCCCCGGAGGCGCAGGGCGATTTCCGAGGCGAGCCGGCCCAGGACCTTGTCCTTGGCGTCCACGACGTACCATTTACGGGTCAGTTCGCTTGCTTTGGGACTATATGTTTTCATTTTCCATGGCTCCTGCCTGATAATCCCGCACGAAAGCGGGCATTTTTTCATCCTGAAATCAATGATGCGGTACATTGTACTTTATCATTGAACCGCTATGGTGTAACGAAATGCGTTGTGGGATAAGGAATGTGACTGGTATCCTTCCCGCCGGTCCTTGTAAAGCTTTTTTCTCCTGCGGCGGGAACGGAAGTTCCCCCCGACGCCGGGAGGTTCATGGAGGATATGTGACCAGCATACGCAAGAGTCTGTTGCAGCTCGTTTTTTCCGGCAGTTTCATGAAACGGTGGAACGACAAGATGCGCCCCATGGAGCTGGTGGAAGTGGACAAGCAGGCGCACAAGATGATCGTGGCCTGGCTGCTGTACGAGCTCAATTCCAGGAATCTGGCCCAGGAAGAAAAATCCCGTCTGGGCGAGGACATCGTGCGCGGCGGCATTTTCGACTACCTCTACCGTCTGGTCATCACGGACATCAAGCCGCCCATTTTTTACCAGATCAAGGCCAATCCGGCGCATCACCAGCAGTTGACCGAATGGGTGCTGCGGGAGCTCCGGCCGCGCGTGCAGCCGTTGGGGCGCGGATTCTGGGAAAACATGGAGGCGCATTTCGCCGCCCAGGTGCGCGGTGCGGGGACGCTGGCCTCGCACATTCTGGACGCGGCACATCTGTTCGCCAGCCGCTGGGAATTCCATCTCATTCGGGATCTGAACCCCTGGGACGAGGAGATGACCGAAATCGAAAAGACTTTCCGGAACGGTCTGGAAAATCACCTCGACCTGCAGGGCATCCGGGAGCTTCTCGACGGCGCGGGCTCGGGACTGGGAAAATTCGCCAACATGTGCGGGCAGCTCCGGTTTCAGAAACGCTGGTCCCAGACGCCGCGTATTCCCGAAACATCGGTCTTGGGGCACATGTTCATCGTGGCCTGCTTCGCCTACTTCTTCAGCATCGCCGTGAGCGCCTGCCCCGCGCGGCGACACAATAATTTCTACGCGGGGCTTTTCCATGACGTGCCGGAGCTTCTGACCCGGGACATCATTTCTCCGGTCAAGGTGTCGGTACAGGGCATAGGCGAACTCATCCGCGAGTATGAAGGCCGGGAACTGGACCGGCGTCTGTTCGCCATTCTGGCCGATCCTTCATACGCGGATCTGCTGGCGCGGCTGAAATATTTTCTGGGAGTCGATGTGGGCTCAGAGTTCGAATCGACCATCATTCAGGACGGCGCGGCCCGCATCGTCAGCTGGGAGCAACTCCAGGGACAGTACAACCAGGACCGCTTCTGCCCAAAGGACGGCCGGATGCTCAAAATCTGCGACCACCTGGCCGCATTTCTGGAAGCGTACACGGCCTTGGCAAACGGTATCGACAACGCCCATCTGCAACAGGCCCTGTGGCGCATCCGCAATATGTATCAGAACGAGGCCCTGACCGAGGACCTGCACATCGGAGCGCTGCTGGCGGATTTTGAATAGCGGGCCTTTCACAAGGAGACATCAGCCATGCTACTGCGGAAAAGAGTCTGGGATATCATGCGGGAAGAATATGCCTCCGTGGATGAGGACACGAGTCTGGCCGAGGCCGTCCAGGCCATGCACGATCTCCGGGCCAGACAGCCCGATACCAACTTCATTCTGGTATTTACCCGGGACGGACGCTTCCTCGGCATTCTGAGCATGTGGAATCTCATTCAGGGTATGGGGCCATGCCTGCTCAAGGAACCCGAGCCCGAAGACCGGGAAGTGGACTGGGACAAGGCCTTTGGAACGGCATGCCGGGGCTGCGCCCAGATGCGAATCAGTGAATGGGTGCAGACCGATGTCCCGGTCCTCAAGGCCAACGATCCGCTGGCCAGAGGACTGGAGGTTCTGCTGGATTACCGCCGGGGCCGGGCCGTGGTGGAAGAAGGCGGGCGGATCATCGGCGTGGTCACCGTGGCTGATCTGTTCCGGGAAATCTCCAGGGCTCTGGCTTGAGCGTCACCTGGAGCCGTTCGTTTTCCGGCGGCTGCTTTCGGGCTCCATCGACCTGAACAGACACACGACAGAGGAGTCCGGCATGGAATATCTGGTTATCTGTCTGGTGAGTCTGGCCGTATCCGGATTGACGCTTTTCTCCGGATTCGGCCTGGGCACGGTGCTCATGCCGGCGATGGCGATTTTTTCCCGGTGGAAACCGCCGTGGCCATGACCGCAGTGGTGCACTTCGCCAAAGCCGCGGCCTGCTGAAGAAAATGACCATTCAGGCCATACGGCGGATCGTGGGCGTCATGCTTCTGATACTTGGTGTGGGCCTGTGCGCGGGCATCTTCTGAATCGAGCCTCCATTCATGGGAGCGAAGTACCCGCATGTTTGGCCGTCGTACATGACAAAGGCCGCTTCAGGCACATATATTTTCGGCGGTAAAGGGCGCGCTTACGGCCGTCCGAACCGTTCTGAAACGCAAACTTTTGCAAAGGAGGCATCACATGGAAAAAACAGCTCCATCCGGATTCAGCCGCAGACAGTTTTTGACACTCGCGGCAGGCGCGACGCTGGGCATCACGTTGGGTGGCTTCAGGCGGACAGCCTGGTCTGCCGGGCTGGAACTGCCGCCCCTGCCCTATGCGGAAAATGCCCTCGAGCCGGTCATTTCCGCCAGGACTGTGGGTTTTCACTACGGCAAACGTCACAAGGGCTATGTGACCAACCTGAACAAACTGATCGCCGGCACCGAATACGCCGACATGTCTCTGGGTCAAGGCCACGGCGGGAAAAGCCGTCACAATCCCGATGAACGGGAACGGACAGCGGCATGGCGCTTCGTGTTTTTTGATCTTTAATCAGAAGTAAAAGTTGGTGGGTTAAGGTCGCGGAAGCTCCAGTGAGCCAACTTTTTCGCCGGGTAACTCGAGCGCATCAAGCCCTTTTTTTCGCTTTCACACGGTATACATAAGCGGTAATTATTTGTGTCATCGAACACAGCCTGCATTTTTGCACGCTGGTTGCATGGCTGTCCTCAGTGATATCTTTTTCGAACTGGTGAAAACAACGGGGAAAGACGGCAGGCTGACGATCGATGCGACTCATCTCGAAGCTCACCAGACGGGCGCAAGTCTGCTTAAGAGGGCTCTTTCCCAGTGCATTGAGTGTACGAAAGGAAGGGCTCAAAGCGCCACGCTGTTTGTGACGGTGACGGCAAGCCTGCGCTTCTGGCGCCCCCGAAAATCCAGGTCAGTGATCACAGAGATGGCGAGCTCTTTTTGGATTCTTTACCGCGGGCCAAAGCAATTCTGGCGGGTCATGGTGATGACAAAAA
The DNA here is from genome assembly GCF_001553625.1 of Desulfomicrobium orale DSM 12838. GTDB lineage: Bacteria > Desulfobacterota > Desulfovibrionia > Desulfovibrionales > Desulfomicrobiaceae > Desulfomicrobium > Desulfomicrobium orale. The sequence continues at coordinate 1,486,952 of NZ_CP014230.1, read as the reverse complement.
CTGGCCTCATGGGACGTTAATTGGCAGGGGCATCACGCCATGCCCAAAAAGAATCGAAAACGACCTGTCTCATTTATGATAAAAATCTCTGCAACTACCGGAATAAACTTAAGATTATGTTCGGCAGGATCAATGGTTGGCGTAGAATTGCCATGCGCTACGATAGATGTGCCCATAACCGTCTTTTCGGCACATCTACAATATATTTCCCAAAAGCTTGTAAAGTAAGCAACCTTTCGCTATATTAGTAGATATTAGGAACACTCTACCCCGAGAAATTTATGCTCTCTCCAGCTTCTCCTCCCTTGCCACAAAAAAACTCTCCGGAAGTGGGCGTGACTCTTGTAGAAGTGCTCGTTGTTATTGGAATCCTTTCTATTCTGGCCGTTGTCTCTGGAACGTGGCTCTTCCGCCACGCTGACCGCGCTGACCTTAAGCGAGCGACGCGCAATCTGGTTTCCTCTTTGCACGCTGCCCGCATTGAAGCGATCAAAGAAAACAGGCCAATGGAAGTCCGCATTACCGACATGGGGTGGTCGGTTGTCCGTCAAGCCGACAATGCAACCCTTCGGACGTTTTCTCTGGCAGGATTTCGTACACCCATTGATGTCAATACCAACAGTAAAAACAAATATGTTTTCACAGGCAAGGGAAGGCCAATCGCTGTTGATGGCACTCTCCCGAACGGAAGCATAAACATGACTTCACCTGGTTCGCGAATGAATATCTCCGTAGGTATATCTGGAAACATCCGGGTCCAATAAGGAAATCCGCCGATGAACAATCAATCTTTACCGCAAAACGGCTTTACCCTCGTGGAACTTCTGGTAGGCACGTTGATATTCAGTATCATCATTACTGCCATCTATAACGTCTTTGATCTGCACAACCGCATGGCAGCCCGTCAGGAGGAAAAAACGGCCATGCAGCAAGAACTTTTGTCCACAATGAATCAGATAGCGGATGACCTGCGCATGTGCGGCTACTCCACAGGAGGAGAGAACTTTGGATTCATGAGCGCAACGAAGCAAAGCATTCTCTGCGCGAGAGATAGGATTTCCACAGACCAGCCTCAGGCCCTCAACAATACCGACACTGCTATTGTGGGTTATCAATTGAACTCCGGGGACAATACGATCAGAAAATATTACGCCAAAGGGGCTATTAACTGGGTTCGTACTGCTGAACACATTAGTGCCTTAAATTTTACGTATTTTCGTAAAGATGGAGCACAAATCACGAATCCAGAAGCCGCTCTGCAAGATATTCGCATGGTGGAGATTAGCGTGATGGCCATGCCATCACCACAGCGGGAGGGACTCAAGATTCCCAACCGGGCGATGACCACAAGAGTGCAGGTCCGCAACATTCAATAAAAAACATAGGCAGAAACAGTTATGAGCCGCATTTCAGAAGAATCTGCACAACAAGGTTTCACTTTGGTCGAGATATTGGTAGGCGCGGCCATTCTAGCCCTAGGTATCTTGGCAGCAGCGGGATTGATTTCTCGTTCGACAATTCAGGACGCCAGGGCCTACTATATGACACAGGCCGCTCTCATGGCTGAAGAGTTTTTAGAATCACGGATCTCCGCTCAATATTCGGAAAAAGACTTCAACAAGCTGGAGGGGGGATCTATAAATCGGACACTCGACGGGGTGGAATATCGCATGAACTGCGTACTGACAAACAGCACTCCCATGGATATGGATGGTTGTAAAGAAATCGTATGTACAGTCAACTGGAATAATAAAGGACTTCAATCTCAAGTTGTGAGTACTTATGTTTACAGCAGAAAAAATTAATAAACAGGGAAAAGAATATCAGTCTGGATCAGCTTTAGTTATAGCGCTGATTGTTTTGGTTATTTTAGCAGCCTTGGGTTATGCAGGGCTAGAAGTAGCAGATATGAATATCTTCTCTTCAGCAAATGATCGAGACAGCAAAATTGCTTTTCTACATGCTGATTCCGGCGCAAATGTAGGACATGAATTTCTGGAAGAAGCAATCGCCGACACCAATACTACATTTTATGGGGGAGATACAGCATGGGTAGACGCTCCTTACGATCCAACAGCCGTCAATAATCCTGAGTTCTTACATATTTATGTTAACGGGACAGAAGGGACCTATGTCCGCGCAGGGCAAACAGGCACCGAGGCGAATCCTGGAACGAGCCAAGAAATGGCAATGGCATATCATGGCAACCCACCCGGAGCTTCTTTCATCTTTCTCATTCGCTCTCATCGTACAGGCAAACGAAACAGTAACGCAGAAGTCGATATGGGATGGCGACATGTAAGCAATTAAGCTCACAGGGGCTTTGAATAAAAAATTTACTTATGATGAAGTGAAGGAGTTTCAAAACCATGAAGAAAATTATATGCATTACATGGTTTCTTTTTTTTATATTCTTATTTTATGGCAGCGCATTTTCCCAAGAGGCTGGTCAATATAGCTATATCCCTCCATTCTTGACCAAAGCGAGGCCGCCACTTGTCATGTTGACTATGGCAAGAGACCATCGGCTATATTACGAAGCATACAATGACGCTTCAGACATTGATGGCGACGGAAAGATCGACATTCACTACAAAGAAAATATCGATTACTACGGATATTTTGATTGTTACAAGCTTTATGAATACAATGCGGCAAGCAAGACATTCGTCCCCAAGAAAACCACGGCAAACAAGAAAAATATTTCAAAAGGACAATACTGGAGTGGTAATTTTTTAAATTACATAACAATGACTCGAATGGATTGTATCAGAAAGGTCCTTTACGGAGGACAGAGGATAATTGACACGCCAGAAAAGACTGTTTTGCGCAGAGCCTTCATTCCCCAAGATGCACATTCATTTGGCAAAGAATATACATCTGTAGCGATAGATGGCTATGATATCAGAGATTACACCCCATACAGTATCCCTGAAAATGGCAAGAGACACTTTTTCGCCTCCACAACACGAGATCCAAACCCCAACACAGGAGGGCCTTTGCTCTGCGTGCTACAGAACGTGGGGAATAATAAAAGAATATGGAGCTGGGTCGCTAAAGAAACTCCAGTCGTAGATGATTCATTAGGGACGCCCGATATTTTCATGGTTCAGGTGGAAGTCGGAGTAGCGAGCATGCCTGAGCGCAATTGCAAACTTTACCCCAAAGGAAATTACAAACCCATTGGCATCCTGCAAAATTATGGTGAATCGGACGCCATACTCTTTGGTCTTCTCACGGGCTCCTATGATCAAAACATGGCAGGCGGAGTCCTGCGCAAAAATATCGGGACAATCCGTGATGAAATTGATGGCGAGTCAGGAGTCTTCACCGCCACAAATGGAATCATAAGCACGATCAACAAATTACGGATATCTGACTATAATTACAAAGATAAGAGATACAATGGAGGCTGGCAGACAACAGCGCCCATATCGGCCCCATGGTCAAAGGCATTTCCAGATTGGGGAAATCCTCTAGCAGAAATGATCTACGAAACGACACGATATTTCGCCGGCGGAACCGGTCCAACGGAACAATTCACAGCCAAGTCCAAAATCGATGATGAACTCGGACTCCCCAGACCTGCCTGGGAGAATCCTCTTAGCGCAGCCAACTACTGCGCACAGCCGGTGATGGTGGCCATATCTGATATTTATCCGTCCTACGACTCCGATCACCTTCCCGGCAGCGCATGGGGCAAACCTATCAGCTCCAGTTTACCTGGGTTGAATGTTGAGGAACGGTTCAAAAAAATTGCCAAACACGAAAATATCAAGGGGAGTTTCTTTATTGGCCAAGCGAGTGGACGCTACGACAGCTCTTGCAGCCCCAAAGACATTTCGGATGCAACAGGCAAAGTACGCGGCCTCTGCCAGGAAGAGCCGACCAAAGAAGGTTCTTATTATTCGGCGGCAGTCACGCACTATGCCGCGACAACGGATTTGAGCTCCAATCTGGCAGAGACACAAAATATGATCTCGCGTATGGTGGCGTTATCTTCACCTCTGCCTGAAATCCGTATTCCGATAGGAAGTAGTCAAGAAATAGCCCTTGTGCCTTTTGCCAAAACCGTCAAAGTTTATGCTCATGAAAACATGAATTCAAGTGAAGGGGCGTTTCAGCCGACATGCACCATCGTTGATTTTTTTGTGGAAGAAATCGCCGAAGATCAATCGCATGGAACGTTCCGTGTCAACTTTGAAGATGTCGAGCAGGGTGCGGACCATGACATGGATTTCATCGTCAGATATGAATACAAAATTGTTGGCGGCAAACTGGAAGTCAAGCTGACTCACGAGTACCAGTCTGCAGGCTACACCATGCACGCGGGCTATGTCATATCGGGTACCACCAAGGATGGTGTCTACCTGGAAGTCGCCAGCAAACCCGGGGTCACGGATTACTACCTTGACACGCCCCCAGACCGCGATGGCCCTGGCCGGGGAACCAGCACAACGCAGATTCCGCCAACCAACACGCGAACCTTCACTCCAAGCAATACATCTGCGGCGAGACTGCTCAAGAACCCTCTCTGGTATGCGGCAAAATGGGGTGGCTTCAAAGATATCAACCAAAATGGTATACCTGATCAGGAAAATGAATGGGACAGCGACGGTGATGGGAATCCAGACAGCTATGTCTATGTAGCCAACCCCACAAAACTTGAAGAACAGATGCGGAAAACATTTGAAGGGATTCTGTCCAGAGCTTCTTCAGGTACACCAGCATCGATTACTTCATCAAAATCCCGTAATAGTGAAGGGGCTGTGTACCTCTCTTCTATTTACCCTGAATATCCTGATGCTGTCGCTCCTGGTGTGAAGCTCCATTGGGCGGGGCAAGTTCAGGCGTTGTTCGTGGATGGACGTGGAAACCTTCGCGAGGATTCAAACAAAAACCAAAAACTCGATCTCAAAGAAGACAAGATTGTCCATTACCCTTTAGATATGAATGCGTCGAATGCCACGAGCGCTGGTCTGCTCCTTATCACAGACAGCAATGGAGACAGCATCATTTCGCCAGAGGAGTTGAACAACGCCATATCTCTGGGAGACCAAAGAAGAATAAACTTCTTATGGACATCCTCACCATGGCTGAATGGTCTGACAAACAGCCAGACCGTTACGCAACGCATCGCCTATGCCGATGCTTCACCCAATAGATACATATTCACTTTTGCCGATAAAAATCAAGACATGGTTCCAGCAACAGACGAAATACAGGCATTTGTCTGGCCTCCTCAAGCTCCTGCCGCTTCGCCTCAGCTTGGCCTTGCTGGTTCGAAGGATTTCTATGCATATTTGAACCTTTACGCACCGAACTTTGAATACACTCCCAAAGAGCTGGCAGATCTTCGCAGGGCCAACCCAAGTGCGTTCAAAAATGTCCTCAACCGCCTCGCCGAGCGACAGGTCAAATTTATCCGGGGTCAGGACATGAGCCCCGAAACGATCTCCGGGCATCATATTCCTGCAACCCGCACAAGAGTCTATCCCGACGGTGGCGGTAACCGCACATGGAGGCTTGGAGATATCGCTTACTCAACACCAATCGGTGTCGGCAGACCTGTCGAAAATTACAATCTGCTCTATGGAGACAAAACATACGAACATTTTCTCGTCAGATATAAAAATCGCCGCCAGATGATTTATGTCGGGGCAAATGACGGCATGCTTCATGCTTTTAATGGTGGTTTTTTCAATAGCACGGACAGCAGTTTCAATCTGCAACGTTCAACAGAAACTCCATTTGCCCTTGGACAGGAAGTCTGGGCATATATACCTTATAACCTACTTCCCCACTTGCATTGGCTGACAGAACCAACCTATCGAGATCAAATCCATGTCAGCTACATGGATCTACCTCCACGTGTTTTTGATGCTCGCGTCTTTTTCATGTCTGACGGCGTTACCCCGCTGGACAACTCCACTTATCCCGATGGATGGGGGACAATTCTCGTCGCCGGGATGCGGTTTGGTGGTGGAGCAATTCAGGTGGACATGGATAAGACCGATGGAAAAAACTTCGACGCAACTTCAGACAGAATCACAAGCTCTGCTTATGTCATTATGGATATTACAAATCCGGAAGCCCCTCCGAGACTTCTGGGGGAAATTGCAATGCCGAGACAGGGATTCACAACGTGTTTCCCAACAGTAATTCCTATGGCAACAGCAAACGCGAGGACAGATCAGCAAAATCAGTGGTACCTTATTTTTGGCTCAGGACCTGCCGATGCCAATGGCAATGCCAATCCCGAACTTATTCAGAAAGCTGTCAGCAATCAAAATGGTCAGCTGTATGTGCTTGATCTCAAGGCTCTCGCCAGTAAAAAGCAGGTCCAGACTCTGCAATCCAATGGCCAATTCAAGGCTGGAGGGCATACTTTTGCCACCACAGAGTCAGGCTCCTTCATTTCCGACCCTGCCACTGTTGATTTGGATATCGGCAGTAATCGGAATGCTTCTGCTCGGTTCAAAGCAGATGTAGTGTATTATGGTACCATCGCTGGCGATATGACGCAGCCCAGAGGTACGATGTACCGCCTGATCACGAAAAACCAAGGTGCAGACAGCAGTAGAACTGTAAATTGGATAGGCAATTCGACGCTTATACGCCCAAAACAACCTATTGCAGCATCCCCTTCCATCACAACAGATGATGAAGGCCGCGTATGGGTGTACTTTGGAACGGGGCGTTTTTTTAACCGTCCTGAGATCAAACAAACCCGTAGAATGGACTTCTACGGGATCAGAGAACCTGTTGACGCCTCAAATAATATTGAATGGCGGGAAGTAAAACTTGAAGAGCTTTTTAACAGTACAGATATTGTTGTAACAAAAGGTAGCTGTGTTGACGGTGCTTACAATCAGAACTGCGTTAATGTCTTAGGGGTCACTCCTCCGACTTGGCAGAGACTTCTTGATGCAGTCAACGCCAAAGAGGGATGGGTTCATACCATGTCCAATGATCCTCTGGAAAGAGTGCTCGGTAAGGCGGCCCTCACTGGAGGTGCAGTGACCTTCACCAGCTACGCCCCTTCTGAGAATGTATGCGAACATGAAGGAAGGAGCTATCTCTGGGGATTTTACTATAAGACGGGTACCTCATATTTTACCCCGATTTTCCGGGACACCAACATCTTCAGCAAATCGGTTTCACTGGGACGAGGGATCGCTCCCGCTGCCGTCGTCCATAAAGGCAGAGGCGGAGACTCGAAAGTGATTGCATCAACCAGTACAGGAGCTGTAGTGGAAATACCTTTCAATGAACCGCATCCCATTCGGACAGGTCAGATATTCTGGCGCGAAAACTAGTGATCTATCAAACGCGGGGCTTTTGCCCCGCGTTTGACTTTGCATCAATTCCCTAAGCACAGACCATGCTGCCCTCTTGGCTCGACCGCCTGACTCCTCGTGCCACACTACGCACCCGTATATTCACGGCCACATGTGTGTGGGGCGCTGTAGGCTGCTGTCTGGTCACCAGAGGAGCACTTCTCTTGTGGCAGACGTCATGGCCCATGGCAGGAGGCATAATTCTGGTCAGTGCGACAGCGGGAATACTCAAAAGCAGAGCGGTATTCGATGGAGTAGCCAAGGAGATCGTAAAGCGTCTTCAACGTAAACCCGATCCGGCCTGTCTGGGAGGATTTTTTTCCGTCAGGAATTGGGGGCTTGTCTTCTGTATGATGCTGCTTGGAGGGATCGTCAAACGCTTGCCCATGCCCGATGAAATCAAAAGCGGCATCTACATCTTGGTCGGGAGCGGGCTTTTTTATTCCTGCCGAATTCCGTGGCGCGCCTGGAAAAGCATGCTGTCTGAAAAATCCCTGAGAGCTGCACCACCTTTAAGAGCTATCACACTCGATGAAGACGATAGCTCTACCGGGGCCACCAGCTGAACCATCTCACTCAAAAAATGCCCTCTACGAGGCTACGGCCATGCGGGCACATACATCGCTTGGCTCAAGAGGAATACGTTGGCTGAGAATCTCCGCACCTGTCTCAGTAACCAGTATATCGTCCTCCAGCCGGATGCCGCCGAAATCCATATACTGTTCCACAGCCGCATAATTGATGAAGTCCGCATGGAGTCCCTGTTCCCGCCATCTGGCGATAAGTGCCGGGATGAAATACACGCCGGGCTCCACAGTGACCACAAACCCCGCTTCCAACCTTCGGGCCAGGCGTAAACCGGATAACCCGAACTGCCCGCTGTGCCGAAATTCCCGATCGTACCCGACAAAATCCTCTCCCAGACTTTCCATGTCGTGCACGTCAATCCCCAGCATATGCCCCAGGCCATGCGGAAAAAAGAGTGCATGCGCCCCGGTGGCCACGCCTTCCTCGATATCGCCACGCATAAGACCCAACTCCTGAAGCCCGGCGGCCACCGCCCGTGCTGCGGCCAGATGACATTCCAGAAACGGCGTGCCAGGCTTCATATGTTTTATGCCTGCACGCTGGGCGCGCATGACTACCTCGTATACATCCCGCTGCCTGGAAGAAAAGCTTCCATTTACGGGCAGAGTCCGCGTTATGTCCGAAGCGTAGCCCAAGGGAGAGCACACGCCCGAATCCACCAGCAGCAGATCTCCCGCTGACAGAATCTGGTGATGTGCATGGTTGTGCAGAACCTGACCGCTGCGAGTGAGAATCATGGGGAAAGCCTCCATGCTCCCGCTGGCCGCGATCATGCCCTGGGCACGCCCGTACAATTCCCGCTCGGTCACGCCGGGGCGGCAATGAATCATGACCATCTCGTACATGCGGGCGGACAATTCCACTGCGGCACGAATCTCTTCCACCTCGGCGGCAGTCTTGATGCTGCGCTGAGCCACCACGTTCCGGATGAGTTCTGGTGAACTCCCGGCTTCAATCTCTTCGGGAGACCGGCCCAAAACACGGCACAATAGCAATACCTGATCGGCGCGATACGTCGGCAGATGCCGCACCTGCCTTGAACGACACCAATCGGAGAGGCACCGGAGCGGCAAAGTCCGCTCCACGCCCGCATTATGAGCCAGTTCCTCCAGCGATGGGGCCAGACCGCTCCAGATGACATCATCCAGCATCGGCTCGTATCCGAACAAAATTTCCTCGCCAGTATCGCAGTCAAGCCCCAGCACCAGACCCGGCGCATTCAAGCCGGCATAGTACGTAAAAGAGCCATCCTGCCGGAACGGATAGGTATTGGCCCGGTAATTCATACCCACCAAGGTGCTGCCCGGAAACAGTATCGCGCCGGTGCCCATTCGGCCCATGAGTTCCTTCCTGCGGGCGGAATATACGGAAGCTTCAAACATCACGACTCCCTGTCGTATTCCAGTCTGTTACGGCCATTCTGCTTGGCCCGGTACAAGGCGGCATCTGCCCGGCGTAACACGGAGTCCAGCTTTTCGTCCGTGATGGCGCACAGGCCGATACTCAATGTATAACTCAAGGATAATTCCCCATACTCCATGAAGCTTTCCGCTATATCAATGCGGAACTGATCCAAAACAGCAGAGATGTCCATGCCGTCATCCCGTAAAACTGCGCAAAACTCCTCACCACCAAGCCGAACGACCATACCATGGGTACTAAACAAATCCTTCAGCTTGTCCCCTATATTTTTCAGGACGGCATCTCCAGCTTCATGTCCGTATATATCATTTATTTTTTTGAAAAAATCTATATCGAACATGGAAAGAAAAACATCTTGACCCATGTTTCTGGCTTCTTCAATAAAAGAGGGCGCATTTTGAAAAAGATAACGCCTGTTATATAACCCTGTCAGGAAATCTTTCTCCGAATATTCCTTTATTTCTTCTATATATTCCAATAACTCTATATTCTGGGAAATACGGCAGTAGAATTCTTCACTGGAAAATGGCTTTTTCAGAAAATCATTGGCGCCACTCTTCAAAAAGCGGGTGGAAAGGGGCTCGTCTTCATGACTGGAGACTCCGATAACGGCCATCTGCTCTTTGGCGTGCGTCTGCCGGACCTTGCGGAGAAACTGTACGCCATCCATTTCCGGCATCTCATAGTCGGCGATAATCAAACGAATGTCCGGGTTATCCTGCAATACGCGAAGTCCCGATGCGCCTCCATCCGCTTCGAACACCTGAAACCGGTGCACGCGCAGCAGCTTGGCGATCATCCCCCGCACCGATTCCAAGTCTTCAACCACCAGCACCTTGATATCCCTGTTGCGTAAAATGCGCCGGGCCTGGCTCACAGCGTATTGCAGACTGTCGTCCCCCTCCTTGATCACGTAATCCGCAATGTCCTTGGCCCACAGGCGCTTGCGAAGCCGTTCCGAACACGCCGAAGCGAATACAATGACAGGCACATCATATTTCAACACCAAGTCCACCACCTCGCCCTGAGATGCATCCGGCAGGTTGAGATCCAGCATGGCTATGTCAAAATCGTGCCCATCCAGCAAAGTCTGTGTTTTTTTCAGAGAATCGGCCGCAAACACCTGACTGGGTATGTGATGCCGCACTTTTTGCACCAGCAGGCGCAGAAACATCCTGCTGTCGTCAACCACGAGTATATTGGGAACAGACATGCAATGTCCTTGATTTACAAAAATCAGATGTTTATTTCCGCGAAATGCCACGGAAAATCCGTTGGCGGCAAAAACAGGGCAAAATTCATTCCACCGGAGAAAACATGATAACGCACTGGGTCCTCGCAGCCAATGGCGAGCCCGCCTCGTCCCCGCGCATACGGACCGTCATCGCCGATGCCGACCGTGTGATCAGCGTGGACGGCGGCAGCCGGATGCTCGCCGCGCTGGGAGTGACACCGCATCTGGCCGTGGGCGACATGGACTCCACACCGCCAGAACTGCTCGCCCGGTACCGGGACGCGGGCGTGGAGCTTTTTCTGCACCCGACCCGCAAGGACGCCACGGATCTGGAGCTGGCTCTGGAGCTGGCTCTGGACGGGGAGGCCGGTCTTATCACCATTCTGGGAGCCACAGGCGGCCGCCTGGATCATACGTTGGGCAATCTGCTGCTTCTGGAGCATTGCCTGAAGCGAAACACCGCAGCCCGGATCATGGACGACACCCAGACCGTATACCTCACGGACGGTCTCTTGAACCTTCAGGGGCGACCCGGTGACACGCTGTCCATCATCCCCGTGAGCGGCGATGCGAACGGCGTGACGCTGACCGGCCTTGAATACCCCCTTCAGGACGCCCACCTGCCCTTTGGTTCCTCCCAGGGGCTGAGCAACGTCTTCAGCGAGGAGAAAGCCTGCGTCCGGCTCCGTTCCGGACGGCTTCTGGTCTTTCATCTGCATGCGGATAACGCCGCTCTCTGAAATGGGGGGTCCCACCCGCGATCTTTCTGGCCGGATACTTCTTCCCCCGGAGTAGATTCAGGCGCATCATCCGGCCACATACCCATGCATTTCTACAGCGCACTTTCAAGGACCATGTTGTCCCGGTGCACGACCTCGCTGTGTGGACAGGGACCCAGCACTTTTTCAATCTCCACGCTGGACAATCCCTGAATTCTGCGCAGATCCGCCGCCTTGAAATTGGTTAGTCCCACTCCCACGGAGGCGCCATCCAGATCGACGATACTCACCAGAGCGCCGACGCCGAAATTTCCTTCCACGCGGACCACTCCGGCTGCCAGCAGGCTCTTGCCCCCGGTCTGAAGCGCCCGGGCGGCTCCCGCGTCCACGGCGATGCTGCCTGCCGGATCCAGATGATAGGCCAGCCAGAATTTCCGGCCCGTCAACATTTTCCCGGTGGGGGCGATCCAGGTGCCCAGTTCCTCCAGATTGAAAATGCGCTCCAGAGCAAACTTTTCCTTGCCGGAAACAATAAGTGTCGGCACTCCCCGGCGCGCGGCCCGGCGCGCGGCCATGAGCTTGCTGAGCATGCCGCCGGTTCCGGCTCCGGTCTTGCCCCGGCACATGGTCTGAAGATTCATCCCGGCTATGTCCTCAATGTACGGCACAAAGACGGCATCGGGATTGGTGAGGGGATTGTCGCTGAAAACGCCGGGGGCGGAGGTCAGATTGACGACGAGATCCGCCTCCACCAGATTGGCGACCATGGCCGACAGGGCGTCATTATCGCCAAATTTCAGTTCCTGCACGGCCACGGTGTCATTCTCGTTGACAATGGGGATGACCCGCCACTCCAGCAGACGGCTCATGGTATTGCGGGCGTTCAGAAAACGTTCCCGGCTGCGCAGATCGTCCCTGGTCAGCAAAATCTGGGCGGTGATCTTGCCGTAACGGCCAAAAGCCTCGTCGTAGCCGTGCATGAGCCTGCTCTGTCCCACGGCCGAAGCGGCCTGTTTGTGCACCATGCAGGCCGGATCCTCGCCGAGGACATGACGGCCCGCTGCCACGGCGCCGGATGTGACCAGTATCAGATCGAGCCCCCGGTCGTGCAGGGCGGCCATCTGATCCGCCAAGCGATTGATCACCCGCGGATCAAGGCCCTTGTCCGTGGTCAGCACCGCGCTGCCCACCTTGACGACCACCCGTCTGGCCTTCTCCAGCGCCTGACGACGCCGCGAGCGCCAATCAATATCCCGGCTCATCTCTATCTTCCCCCTCTTCAGCAGCCACCGCGTCGTGATGTCTGGCCCACATGGCCGCCAGCACCTCTTCCACGCCCGCACCTTCCAGAGCGGACATGAACAGCACTCCCCGGCCGGAAAAAGCGGCCCGCATTTCCTCCAGACGCGCCTCGTCCAGCAGATCGACCTTGTTGATCACCCTGAGCTGGGACTTTCCGGCCAAGGCGGGATCGAAACGGCGCAGTTCCTCGTCCAGAATCTGAAATCCGGCCATGGGATTTTCAAGATGCACATCCTCGGCGCTCAATATGTGCACCAGAAAGCGGGAACGCTCCACATGCCGCAGAAATGTATGCCCAAGACCCAGACCGGCATGTGCGCCTTCGATGAGTCCCGGAATGTCCGCCACGACCAGCTTGCGTCCCTGATCATCCAGCACCACTCCCAAATTGGGCGTGAGCGTGGTGAAGGGATAGGCGGCGATCTTCGGTTTCGCGGCGGAAATGGCCGAAATGAAAGTGGACTTTCCCGCATTGGGCAGGCCGAGCAGGCCCACATCCGCAAAGACCTTGAGCTCCAGCCGGATGTATTTTTCCTCTCCGGCTTCACCGGGCTGGGCAAAACGCGGCACCTGCATGGTCGAGGACTTGAAATGCGTATTTCCCTTGCCGCCCCTGCCGCCGCGGGCCACGGGCAGTTCCTGGCCGTCACGGGTAAAATCGGCGATGAGCGTTTCGCCGTCTTCCGTCTCCTCGTAGGCCTGAGTCCCCACGGGGACTTCGATGATCCGATCCGCCCCGGCCCGCCCAAAACACAGCTTTCCCGCGCCGGGCCGCCCGCTCTCCGCTTCCTGCACCGCCGCATGGCGGTAATCGTACAGGGTCAGCAGCTTGTCCGTGGCCCGCAGAATGACATCGCCGCCCTTGCCGCCGTCCCCGCCATCGGGCCCGCCTCTGGGTACATACTTTTCCCGGCGGAAGGACACGCAGCCGTTACCGCCATTCCCCGAACGGACAATAATCCGCGCCTCATCGACAAATCTCATGTTTCCCCCGCCCGCGCCGCGCGCGGGCAAACAAAAAGCCGCCCAAGAGAAATTCCCTTGCGGCGGCTTGAAAAGGCTGACTCCGGCAAAAAACTAGGCAGCAGGAACGATGCTGACCCTGGTCTTGACCTTGTTCTTGCGGGTATATTTTTCAAACTTCACAATCCCGTCAACGAGGGCGAAAAGCGTATAGTCCTTGCCCACGCCGACGTTGGTGCCGGGATGGACCTTGGTGCCGTGCTGCCGCACCAGGATGTTGCCCGCCAAAACCGTCTGGCCGCCGAACTTCTTCACGCCGAGCCGCTGACCGGCGCTGTCGCGTCCATTGCGGGAACTTCCGCCTGCCTTTTTATGAGCCATATTTTCCTCCTGGGCTGGAAGGCTGAATATCTCCTTCAGACACCGTCACCGTGAAAATTCGGTTCTGGCCGGAAGAATTCCGCACAGCCTCCGCAGAAAAATTGTGTTTTTCAACAAGCCGCTAGGCCTGGATGGAGGTTACCTTGAGCAGGGTAAAATCCTGACGATGCCCCTGTTTCCTCCGGTAATCCTTACGGCGTTTCTTCTTGAAGATAATGATCTTTTTATCCCGGCCGTGATCAACCACTTCGCACTGCACGGAAGCCCCGGACACGAAAGGCTGCCCGACTTTCACGTCGGCTCCGGCACCCACGAGCAGAATCTTGTCCAGAGTGATCGCCGAACCGGCCTGAGCGTCCATCCTGGCGACCTTCAGGCTGCGGCCTTCTTCCACGCGAAACTGTTTTCCGCCGGTTTCCACGATTGCAAACATTTTCCGACCTCCAAAATAGTGAATGACGTGGCTACCCCTTCCCAAGCGCCCCGTCAAGGCTTTCATACGCTGCGCCCGCAACCGCGGGAAAAATGAAAGAGGTCGCTCATAGGCCGAAACAAAGCGTGCCGTCAACAGCAATGTCCCCTGAGGGTTCACAACGCGCGGGCCAGCACAAAGGCATCCGCCCGCGCAGCGCCCGCATCCAGGCAGGTTCTGGCGCAGGCCGAAAGAGTCGCTCCCGTGGTCGCCACATCGTCCACCAGCAGCACTCTCAACCCTTTCATGGAAGAGGCGGCAAACGCTCCGGCCACATTTTCCCGCCGCGCGGCCCGTCTCAGGCTGAACTGCGGGCGGGTCGGACGGATTTTCCGCAGGCCATCCGGGTACAGAGCAAATCCAAAGGCAGAACACAGCATCCGGGCCAGTTCCACACTCTGATTGAATCCGCGGGCGAGCACTTTCCCGGAACGCATGGGCACCGGCACGACGCGATCCGGCGGGTGGAGTCCATGCGCCTCCCAGGCCCGCACCGCCAAGTGCCGCAGCAAAAATCCCAGTCCATGATCGTGGCCGAACTTGTATCCGTGAATCAGTTCCTTCAGCAGCCCCGCGTATGGCGCGTAAAAGGCCAAAGCCGACCACGGCGGCGGACTGATCCGGCAGTTCAGGCACAGATACGGCGGTGCGGAGGCATCCGCGTAGCAGATGCCGCACCGCGGACAGTATCCGCCCTGCCGAAGCGGCAGGAGGGCGTCACAATTTCCGCAGAGCGGCCCAGCCGTCGCAGGGACGGGCGTCAGGCAGACCTGACAGCGCCCCTTAAGTAAAGCCGCCGTAATGAGGGAAAGCGGCCCGGACATATCAGAATCCGCTCATCCTGGCCATGCGGGCCACGGCTTCAGCCGCCGCCGCATCCCGAGCCAGATCCGAAGGGCCGTCCAGGTCGCGCAGCAAGACCGTATCCACAATCTGAAAATGAAAGACTTCCAGAAAATAGCGCAAGGTAGGCAGAATACCGGCGAAAAGCTTCTCTCCGCGCGGCCGCCCGGCAATGAGCGTGATCCAGGCCGGAAGAGGCGGACCGGCACAGGGATGCTCCCGGCGGACGACGTAGCGGCTCTGGGCGCGATCCACCCAGGCTTTGGCCTGGGCCGGAAGATGGTAGAAATAAACCGGAGCACACAGGGCCACGCCCGAAGCGGCCTTCAGCATGGAGAAAAGCTCTTCCGCATGGTCGCGGCCCGCCAGGACGCAACGGCCGGACCCGGCGCAGCGCCCGCAGCCCGTGCAGGGAAGGATTTCATAATCGCGCAGAAAATGTGCGGCAACGGGACGCGCCAGCGAGGCCGCGAACAGGCGGGCCGCCGCTTCGGAATTGCCTCCGGCGCGCGGGCTCAGGGACAGCACCAGCGGAGAACTCACGGCCGGGCCTTGCGCGTGTACACGGCCCGGAGCCACTCCCCGGCGGGATGCAGTTCCAGAGTCCAGTCCGTGGCGATATACAGGACGTTTTCCAACTGCGGGACCACTTCGGGACGCACCCAGAACACCTCCCGGTCTTTCCGGGAAAACCGCAGACGCCAACCGGCGTCCACACCCACATGTCAACACTGATTCCGCAGATCGTGCTCGCCTTCGGGAATCATGGAAGCTCCATTCCGGCCCGCGCGCGGCTAGCGCACAAACTCGGTGAAAAACGGATTGTTCAGCTGCTCGGAGCCCACGGTGGTTTCCGGGCCATGCCCGGGATACACCACAGTGTCCGCAGGCAGGGAAAATATTTTAGAGCGGACGGAACGCGCAAGCTCCGCATGGGACCCGCCAGAGAAATCCGTGCGCCCAACGGATCGGTAAAACAGCAGATCGCCCACGAAAACCGCGTTCAGATCGGGAAAATAAAAGGACAGACTGCCCGGACTGTGGCCCGGAGTGGACATGACCCGGCAGGATGCGCCCAGAAACTCCGTCTCCCCTTCCGCCAGAGGTTCGTAGGAAAAAGGCGGAGTGCGCGGCAATCCCATCATTCCGCCGCCGCCCAGCTCCGTGTCGAGCAGGTACGCATCCGCGGCGCCCGCCCGCACGGCCGCACCCGTGGCCGAGACAAGGGCCGCATTGCCCTGGATGTGGTCAAAATGCAGGTGCGTGTTCAGAATCACGTCCAGACTCAATCCCGATTTGTCCAGAAAGGCCAGGATTTTCTCCGCTTCCCCGCCGGGATCGATCACCAGCGCCCTGGCCTCCGAATGTACGATGTAGCAGTTGGTTTCGAGCGGCCCGAGCTGCATGACAGTCACGTTCATAATGGCTCCTTTTGTGCCGCCGTCTAGTCCGCTTCCGGGCAAAATTCAAACTCCCCGCGGCGTGACGCATGTCCGGCCCGGGACGGGCCGGGCATTCTGGACAAGGTCCGGACCTTGGGGCAAATGCCTGCCGAAACAAGGGACATGCCATGACCGACACTCCATCCGAAAACGGCGGCCTGCGACGGCAGGATATCATCGAACACGAAGCCTTTCTCAGATCGGCACTGAAGACCTTCCTGTCCTTTTCCTCCTACAGCCTCATTTTTCCGACGGCTCCTCCGGAAAATGCGGCTCCGTCCCCGGAACATCCATATGGCCGGGCCGAACTGGAAGAAGACCGGCTCATGCTGCCGCTGGCCCACGGAGGGATTTTGCTGGCCATTTTCGCGGCCAGAGGCGTAAGTCCGGACGAAATCCTGCCGGCCCTGCCCTATCTGCCTGTCATGGCGGGACTGTGCCTGGAGCAGATCCTGCTGCGCAAACAGGCCGTGACCGACCCCCTGACCGGCCTGTACAACAAGGCCAGCCTGCATCAGGCCCTGGTCCGGGAGATTTCGGGCATTCTGGGTTCGGCCATGCCCGGCCCCGGAGCCGTGGCCGACGATACCCTGCACACCCACAGCGCCTGCTTCGGCCTGCTGGTCGCCGATCTGGATCATTTCCGGCGCATCAACGAACACTACGGACACCTTTTCGGAGACGATCTGCTGGTGCGCGCGGCCGATCGCCTGCGCCAGGTCTGTCCCAGCCAGGCCGTTCTCTGCCGTCTGGATGGCGATACCTTCGGCGTGCTCTGGCCCCAGGCCTCCCGGACCAGAATGGGCGAGCTGGCGCATACGGCCGGCGCGGAACTGAGGCGCATCACGGCCCGGTTCGAGCCGCTGCGCGAGGACGTCAATCTCTCGGCCTGCATCGGCTTCACCAACTATCCCCAGGATTTCCAGGGAACGCAGTTTCGCAGGGCCGCCGAGGAACAGGCCCGCATCGTGCTGGAAAAGGCCGAAACAGCTCTGGTCTCGGCCCAGGCCGGAGGCCGGGGGCAAATCTGTTCCTTCCGCCAGATCCTTTCCCAGAACGGCGCGGTTCTCGATGTCATGCCCATGAACCGGCTGGTGGTCAGTCTCGGCCGGAGCGTGGACGCGAGCGAGGGACAGCGGTTTCTGATCCAGCCCCAGGCCGTCGGCGGGCCGGAAACCGATCCGAAAACCCCGGCTACGCTCACAGACCGTTACCCGGCCGCATACAAGGCCGAAGTGTCTCTGGTGGATGTCCGGGACAACTGGTCCATCGCCGAGATTCTCGCTCAGACCGACTCTGCGTGGCCCGTCGAAAAGGGAGACCGGCTGGTCCTTCTGGAGGAACACGCGGGGCTTACGGAACAGCTTCCCGTAGCGCCCGAAGACGAGACGCCCCATAAGGATCTGCTCACGGGCCTGTACCCGTACCGGGGTTTTCTGCAGGCGTGGCAGAGCGTCAGGGGCCGGGCCAAGACCTTCTGCATGGCGCTCATGCGTCTGGAGACGCCGCATGCCGAACGCTCGGCCGTGGACCGGATGCGCGAGGAGCAATTTTTTCAGGCCCTGACCGGCCGGGCCGAGGAAATCTTCGGGGCCGGGACCCTGGGCGGCCGCTACAGCGTCAACTGCGTGGTCTACTATGTGCCGGACATGGACCATGAACAGTGCGCGCGGGCCGTACACGAGCTTTTTCAGGACGAACGTTTCGACGAGTTGGACACGACCGTGGGCATCGCGGGCTTTCCCTTTCTGGACGCCACCCGCTCCGAAATTCTGGAAAACGTCCGCAAGGCTCTGGACCATGCGGCCATGCTCCACGGGGACAGGATCGCCTGCTTCGACTCCGTTTCCCTGAACATCAGCGCCGACCGGCTTTTCGCCCAGGGAGAAATCTACGACGCCATCGCCGAATACAAAAAAGCGCTGGCCGTGGACGAGAACAACTTCCTGGCCCGCAACTCCCTCGGCATCTGCTACGCGCGCCTGAACAAGTACGCCACGGCCCGGAGCACGTTCCAGGCTCTGACCGAACGCTGGCCGGACCGGCACATGGCGCTCTACAATTTCGGCTATGTCTGCCTGAAGGACGGCGACTCCGAGGCCGCCCGGAAGGCTTTCGAACAGGTACTCGCCATCGCGCCCGAGCATGTCTACGCCCAGATTCGCCTGGGCCTCATCGACGAGGAAGCGGGCAATCCCGACGCGGCCCGGGAACGTTATCAGCGGATACAGGCCATGCCCGACGGCGAGCGTCTGGCCTGCCGCTGTCTGGCCCGGCTGGCCTTCCGCCGGGGCGACCGGGAGACGGCGCGGGAATACCTGCATCAGGCCGTGACCTCCGCGCCCCAGGACGCCCAGTCCTACCACCTGCTGGCCCGCATCTACCTCGATCAGGGCGACGATCCGGAAATCGCCGAGTCTCTGGCCCGGCAGAGCGTACAACTGCGGCCCGAGGTTCCGGTCTTCTGGGAAGTGCTCGCGGCGGCCCTGGAACAGCAGGGCAAAACGGCCGAAGCGCAACAGACCAGAATCAGCGCCGCGGGCCGGAACAGCCGGGTCTGAGCGGAATACAGGCAGCGGTGCGGCGGTATACAGGCATGACCGGCGAACGCCACCATTCTGTCACACGATTTTGAGATGAAAAGGCTCATCCCCGCCGCCAGGTGTTCGAATCAGTCTGAAGTGCGGCCAGCCCCATCGCAGAGACCAGCCATACCCGGTGCCGGACCGGTCAGAATCACCTGTGCCCGAATCCAGGAATTTCCAGCCGTTTTTCCAGCCGGTGCAGGCCCCAGGAAGCCAGACTGACCATGATCAGGTAGTATACGCCCACCACCATGAACACCTCGGTGAAGCGGAAGGTCTCGCTGGCCACGATCTTGGCCTTGCCGGTCAGCTCGAAGCAGGTGACCACATAGGCCAGGGACGAATACTTGATCAGATAGACGATTTCATTGCCGCATCCGGGCAGGGCCCGGCGGAACGCCTGCGGCACGATGATGGTGACCAGCGTGCTCAGAGTGGAGAAGCCCAGGGCCTGGGCCGCCAGAATCTGGCCGCGCTTGATGGAGAGAAGGCCGCCGCGCACGTATTCGGAATGATAGGCCGCGCTGCACAGGGTGAATCCCAGCACCGCCGCCGTGTACGGCTTGAAATAGATGCCGATATTGGGCAGCCCGAAATAGAGAATGAAAAGCTGGATGACCAGGGGCGTACCCCGGAACAAGGCCGCATAGCCGTTGGCCAGCGCTTTGACGGGACCGCCGCCGAAGGCCCGGCATGCGCCCACCACCACGCCGAAGGCCAGTCCCAGAACGGAAGATGGAATGATGAGCTTCAGGCTCATGAGCACACCCTCGTTCAGGACCGGCAGCAGGCGCTCCAGCAGAAATGCCAGTTCCCCGTTCATAGCCCTTCCATTTCCAGAATCCGCGAACAGAAATCCAGCGTCCGCGTGCCCGATCCTTCGGCCAGCAGTTCCCGCGGGCTGCCCTGCTCGATGATCCGGCCGTCCTGCATGAACAGCACTTCATCGGCCAGGGCGCGGGTAAAGCCCATCTGGTGCGTGGCCATGACCATGGTCATGCCGTTCTGGGCCAGCCCCCGGATGACGGTCAGCACCTCGCTGACCAGCTCCGGATCCAAGGCTGAAGTAGGCTCGTCCAGCAGCATGACCTTGGGATCCATGGCCAGGGCGCGGGCGATGGATACGCGCTGCTTCTGTCCACCCGAAAGCTCCGCCGGGTAGAGCCGCTCCTTGTCGGCCAAGCCGACCCGATCCAGCTCGGCCCGGGCCCGTTCGGCGGCTTCACGGCGCCCCATGCCGCGTACCTTGCGCAGGGCGATGCTGACGTTCTCGAGAGCGGTCAGATGATCGAACAGATTGAAATCCTGGAAAATCATGCCCACCTGCTGACGGAAGCGGCACAGTTCACGGGATTTGCGCGGATCCACCCTTCGTCCGTCCAGCTCGATATCGCCCCGGTCGGGCGTGATCAGATGGTTCATGCATTGCAGCAAAGTGCTTTTGCCGCCGCCGGACGGCCCGATGAGCACCTTCATTTCGCCTTCATACAGATCCAGGCTGACGGATTTCAGAATCTCCCGCCCGCCCAGGCTTTTGGAAATCTCCCGCACCCGCATCAGCGGTGTCCGCGTGGTCGTGGTCATGAGTGCACGTAGCCCTTTATTCTGAGACGTTTTTCCAGGGCCCGCAGCAGGGCCACGCCGATCCAGGTCAATACGAAATAGAGCACCGCCGCGCTCAGATACAGCGGCAGATGCTTGTAGGTCCGCGAGGCCACGAAATGGGTACGGGCCATGATTTCGCTGGCCCCAAGGACAAAGGCCAGAGCGGAATCCTTCAGTATGATGGAATACTCGTTGGACCAGCCGGGAATGGACAGCCGCAGGGCCTGGGGCAGAATGACCGACCGGATGGCCTGGCTCCGGGACATGCCCAGGGCCAGAGCGGCCTTGAACTGCCCCTGGGACAGCCCGAGAATGGAGCCCCGGAAAATCTGGGACTGATACGCGCCGCTGGTCATGCCCAGCACGATCGTGGCCGCGGCCAGGGCGCTCACGTTCCAGCCCAGAAAACTGAACAGGCCGAAATAGAAAAGAAACAGAAGCACCAGAATGGGCACGCCGCGAAAGAACCAGACATAAAGCCCGCACAGCATCCGGGCCGGAGCGCGCCCATACACCTGCCCCACGGCCAGAGGCACGCCGATCAGAAGCCCCAGAAACATGGCCCCGACCACGGCGGCGACGGTAATGGCCGCGCCTTGCAGCACATAGGGCAGGGCATCGGCGAGGACGGCGAGGGTTTCATTCATGTGTCCATCCTGAAAAGCCGGTGAGAGGCGGCCGGAATCGGCGGGCTTAAGGAACGAATTGCAAAAAAACGGGAAGGCCAAGGGCCTCCCCGGAAAATCCAGCACGGGCGGAAGATTATTTGTTGAGATGCTTGGAGATCAGCTCTTCCCAGTACGGATCGGCCTTCAGCATCTCAAAGCCCTTGTTCAGCGTATCCAGCATTTCCTGGTCTTCCTTGCGCACCGCGGCACCGAATTCTTCCACCTCGCCAAACGCGCCGATGATCTGGACATCCTTTTTGCGTTCGGCGTCACGGGCGGGCGGATAGTTCATGGCGGCGGCATCGATGCGGCCGTTGACCACATCTTCCACGGCCATGGGCGCGGAGTCGTAATAGCGGATTTCAAACTTCCAGCCGCGTTTCTTCTTCTCGTCCTCCATCCATTTGGCCTCGGACGTACCGGCCTGCATGCCCACGACCACATCCCGGCCGTAGATGTCGTCGGCCTTCAGTTCGGAACCCTTTTTGGTCACGAACACGTTCTTCACTTCCCAGTAGGGACGCGTGAAGTTCACCTTGGCCGCCCGCTCGGGGGTGATGCTCATGCCGGAGCAGATGAAATCGATCTTCTTGGCCAGCAGATTGGGGATGATACCGTCCCAGTCCACGGGAACATGCTTGACCGTGAAGCCCATCTTCGCGGCGATCCAGTCCACGGCGTCCACGTCGAACCCGCTGGGCTTGCCGCTCTGGTCCACATAGGCGAAAGGCGGATAGTTGGCGTCGATGCCGTTGATCAGGACTTTCTCCTGAGCCAGGCCGTTTCCGGCGGCCATGCACACAAGGCAGACGATCAGCAAAGCGGCTCGTTTCAGCATGTTCTCCATCCTCGTGAAAGTGTTTGGTGAAATGGGGCCTCGCACGGGCGCGAAGCGGAATGAATTTCTCCGGCGCAGCCACGTACCGGAAGGTGCTCTGGTAGCCGCATCTCGCAAAAATCGCAACTTTGTTCCTCAACATGCGCTCTGAAGCCAGCCCTGATGGCCGCCCGTTTTCCGCATTTTATTTGCGTGACGGAAGCACCATGGGTGCAGACTCCCTACGCATGGCCCGGACTGTTGTTTCATGATTTCTTGACATCGCCGCCATTTTCATTTTAGGCGGCTCCGTCCTGCGGACGACCGGGGCCCTTCATGGGAGGCGGCTCCGATGTCCAGAGCGGGCGGCAGCCCGCGATTTTTTTACCCTTTTTTTCCGGAGTTATTGTTTTGGCTACGAACATCTATGTTGGAAATCTGTCCTGGTCCACCACCGATGCGGACCTCCGTTCCCTCTTTGCCCAGTATGGCGAGGTGGCTTCGGCCCACGTCATCGAAGACCGCGCCACCGGCCGCTCCCGTGGCTTCGGCTTTGTCGAGATGGACGAGGAAGGCGCACGCAAGGCCATTGCCGCCATCAACGGTACCGATTTCCAGGGCCGCACCCTGAAGGTCAACGAGTCCCAGCCCCGCGAAAGCCGTCCGCGCTACTGATTTTTACTTCTCGAAGCGGAGATTCGAAAGACCCTCGTCCTTGCCGGACGGGGGTCTTTTTCATGATCCCCGGCGCGCTCTTCCCGTCTTCCGATCCCGGAACGCAAAAAGCCGATACGCAGTGAACTCCGCACCGGCCGGACGACTCTTCTTTTGGCCGGAAAACACAACCGGCCCGGCGCCGGTCATTTTCTGGATGGAGCCGGCCGTCCTTTGGCTTTGGTAAACACCAGGGTTCCTTCCTTACCCTGGCGGTTGAACATGGAGAGAACCTTTTCCGCCTCCTGGAAGGGCAGGGAGACAAAGGAAAAGGTGTCCATGATCTGAATGTCCCAGACCTTGCGGGACGGAATGTGACAGTTCGCGTCCAGAAAGGAGAGCAGCCGCTTCGGAGTCAGGCCGTCCTTGCGCCCCTGGGCCACGAACAGGCGGGTTTTGCCCTTTCTGTCCATGACCGAGGCGTCGTTGATTTCCTTGTAGTTGGAGGCGTCCAGCTCTTCCTGAAACATGTATTGCAGCAGCGCGGCCAGAGTTTCGCGGGGTTTGCTCTGCTCCAGCAGTTCCTGGGCCATGCCCAGAAACTCCAGCTCCGGCTCCGTGGCCACAATGGCCTGCAACTCGGCGCGGATGCGTTCCTTCTTCATGCTGATCAGCTCGCTGACCTTGGGCAGCCGGGCCTTGCGGATGTCGGTTTTGGCCTGTTTGCTGATGAATTGCAGGCGGCGGTATTCCGAGGGCGTGATGAAGGTGATGGCGATGCCCTGCTTGCCCGCCCGGCCTGTGCGGCCCACGCGGTGCACGTAGGATTCCGGATCGTGGGGCAGATCGTAATTGATGACATGGGTCAGGTCGCGCACGTCGATGCCGCGTGCGGCCACGTCCGTGGCCACCAGGATGGTGATCAGCCGTTTTTTGAATTTACCCAGGATCTTTTCGCGCAGACTCTGGGAAATGTCGCCGTGCAGGGTGTCGGCGTCGTAGCCGCGCTCCTGCAGGCGCTGTGAAACCATGTCCGCGTCGACCTTGGTCCGGGCGAAGACCAGACCGTAGAAATCCTCGTCCATGTCGATGATCCGGCACAGGGCCTCGAACTTGTCCCCGGCCGAAACCTCGAAATAGATCTGATCCGTCTGGGCTGTCGTGAGCTGGCCGGAAACAGCCTGGATGACCTGATAGTCGCCCATGTATTTTTTGGCGATCCGCAGAATTTCGGCGGGCATGGTCGCGGAAAAAAGCATGGTGCGCTTGTCCGGGGCCGTCTGGTCCATGATTTCGCGCACATCCTCCAGAAAGCCCATGTTCAGCATCTCGTCGGCTTCATCCAGAACCAGAAAGTCGATGCCCGAGACATCGAGACTTCCCCGGCGCAGATGGTCCAGCACCCGGCCCGGAGTGCCGACCACCACGGATACGCCTTTCCTGAGGTTGCGCAGCTGGATCTCCATGGATTGTCCGCCGTAGATGGGCGTCACGCTGATGGTGCGGCCGCCGCGCAGGGAGTTGATTTCCTCGGCCACCTGAATGGCCAGCTCCCGGGTGGGAGTCAGCACCAGCGCCTGCACCGAGTGGGAGGTCTGGTCCAGCAGTTCCAGCAGAGGCAGCCCGAAGGCCGCCGTTTTGCCCGTGCCCGTCTGGGCCTGGGCCACGATGTCAGCCTCTCCCGACAGCACGGCGGGGATGGCCTGGATCTGAATGGGCGTGGGCTCCTCGAAACCCTTGCGGGCCAGAGCTTCAATGGTCAGGGTGGAAAGGCCCAGTTCGGCGAAAGTGGTCATGAATATTCCTTCGCGGATTTGCTCCGCGCGCCGTGCATGAAAGCGATCACGGCGGGATTGCGCATATGTTCCTGAAGGCCCGCGGGAAGTCTGAAAGGCGGGAAGCGAAAAGACAACGGATAAAATCCGGAGAGGCCACGTATGCCAAAGGGGGCTGACTGGCAATGAAAAATCCGGGCGACAGTATTGTTTGCGGCGGCTTCGGCCTGATCAGGGTGCGGTTCAGACGGCTGTCTCCGTTCTGACGGCTCCGCTCTGGCGGATCAGGCCGGAACCGGCCAAGACACATTCTTCCCCGACGAAAAGCTCCCATCTTTTCCAGCCGCCGCAAAATCAGGGCGTTGTCATTCCTGCCGCGCCGCATACAGTTCCGGGTTCAGGGACGGGTCGTTGTACATTTTACACTGAAAATAGACTTTCGGGCTTTTGCGGCCCTGCGCGTAGTCATCCACCAGATCCAGCACTGCCGCAGTCAAATCCTGGTGCTGGGCCAGCAGCGTATCCAGCTTCTCCCGGCACCGGCTTTTGTGCTCCGGGTCCGCGTCCGTGCGTTCGGCCTGCTCGCGCATATGGAAAATCTTGAGGCTCAGAATGGACAGCCGGTCCAGAGCCGCACCCAGGGTTTCGGTGTTGTACCGTCCGGAAGCGCCTTCCTTCTGCGCCGCAAAATCTGAAATGAAGCGCACCAGCCACTCGTCCACCCGCTCCATGAGATCGTTCCGCTGCTGGTTCAGCCTGTCGATCTCCCGCTTGCAGGCGGTAATGACGGCATCATCCACATCCTCCCGCCGGGCCCGGTCTTCCACGTGCCAGAGCTGAAAATTCTTCAGGTGCTGCCGTATGGCCAGTTCCACCAGACCGTCTCCGGGCCGCTCGGGGATATCCTCGGGAGGACCGGATTGGTGCCAGAGGGTGACCTGCTCCATCTGCGCGGTCCAGACGTCGCACAGGAGCGTTTTCAGAAGCTGGGGGGCGATATCGGTCATGTGATTGTCTCCGGAAAACGGCGGTTACTTTTTGAGCAGCAAAAAAACCCGGGAGCGGGCCTGCAGATGCCCGGCCAGAAACTCGGCGTCCTGTCCGGCTCCGCAGAAAAGATCCAGGCGGCTTCCCTTGATGGCTCCGCCCCGGTCCTGCGCCAGACCCAGAAAGGCCGCAGACCCGTTCTCCCGGCCCGGCAAAACCGCATCCACGGCCAGAATGGAGCCCAGAGGCAGGAAGGCGGGATCCGTGGCCATACTGACCATGGGCGTCAGAGCCCGGCCCATGGCTCCGAACGGTCCGTCTTCGGTCAGACGGAAAAAAACGTAGCTGGGATTGGCGTTCAACAGTTCTTCCACCTGCTCCGGATGCCCGGCCAGATAGCGGCGGATGCGCTGCATGGACATTTCCTCTCCGGGCACCAGCCCCCGCCCGATCAGCACTTCTCCCAGAGAAACATACTCGCGGCCGTTTTTCCCGGCGTACAGCACATGGCGGACCCGGCCGTCCGGCAGCCGGAGCCGCCCGGAACCCTGCACCTGAAGAAAGTAGACATCCACGGGGCTGCGGGTCCAGGCGATGGGCGCATCCGCAAGGCGCTTTTCGGTGTCGATTTCGCGGCGGGTGAAAAAGGGCCGGATTTGTCCCTGCTCCACGCGATACACCAGAGTCTGCCCTTTCCAGCGCGGATGGAACGCTCCAAGGTCCACGCTTTCAAGGGACCGCGGCAGGCCGTAGATGGGCGCGGGAAAACCGGGGTGCGGCGCAAGGCTCCCGTCCATCTCCGGCTCGTAGTATCCGGTCATGAGCGGCCCGGGGATCACCTCGTACCAGACGAAATCCCGCAGCAGCACGTCCGGATCGGTCTTCAGCCCCGGCAGCACGGCGCGCAGATACTCCAGAGATTCCCGCACCCGCTCCCAGGTCACATCCGGACCGCCGGCTCCGAAAGGCCGCTCTTCAGGCTCGCGGGTGCGCACATACTCCAGACTGAGATCAATGGCCCGGCCCACGGCCTCTTCATCCCGCACGGCGCGCACGGCCAGTCTTTCGGCCAGCCCGGCGTCCGGGCGCGTTTCCACCAGCGCGGGCGGTGCGGTCAGGTCTCCGCCCCGGTGGACAGTGGGCGCGCAGGCGCACACGGCGGACAGCATGACCATCCACAGTAATAGTGCAACCCGGCTAATGGCCCGCCGCCCGGACAAACCCGGCAGCGGGCAAGGCTTCGTCGCCACCCGCGAAACCGGGAGAATACGGCTATCCGCCACGGCCGGTCTCACAGTCCCCTGCTCTTGCCGGAAATCCGGGCATCGAAATATTTGCCCACGCCGTATTCCATGCGCCGGAAAAAACGTTTCGGGTCCGGCCCGATGATCTGCATTTCCGGATGGCCGGCCTGCATGTCCAAAGCGATGTGCATCTCCTTGGTGCAGCCGGTGGAAAAGGTGGCGTCCTTGCCGTGCCATTCGGCTGGGACAGTTTCCCCCATGAGTTCAAAGCTCTTCTCAATGTCGTGCACGGACTGAAACCGCCACACGTCGATCAGCCCGCTGCGCTGCACCCGCTCCCACATGAACATGAGGTCGTCGCCGTCCATGCCTTCCACGAAATGCTCGGCCGGATTGATGATGAACAGGTTTGAATGCCTGGCCCGCAGATGTCCCACGAAAGTATTCACGATCTTGATGGCCACCCTGGTCTGCCCCGGAATGCTGCCGATGATGGCGCTGTAGAACATGACCTGCCGCCCCTGGCCTCTGGCCGCGCGCATGCCCGCGATAATGGAGTCGGCCTGGGCCACGATCTGGTGTTCGGTGATTTTGGTTACCCGCGCGGACTTCTCCTTGAAACAGATCCGGTCGGCGCCTTCGCCGTCCCGGTACAGACAGATGATGTCCCGCGTGAACTGGTGGGAATTCTGAATCAGGCGGCGATGGTTGGGGTAGCCCTTGGCGATGATCAGGTCCGATTCTTTCCAGGCCCGGGCGAAGGTCACGCTGGTCCGCCACAGGTTCAGACGCTCCCGCGTGCCGTCGGAAATGACCACCAGCGGATTTTCACGCTGAGCCCGCAGCAGATCGTTCTTGCTCATGCGGCTGTTGTCCACGAACAGGGCGTCGGCCAGGGCGCTTTCCAGCACCGGATCGTGCTCCGCATCCCAAAAAACGGGGTTATCGGGGGAGTATCCTTCCTTCAGGGCCAGCACGACCTTGTGTCCCAGCCTGTTGAGGGCCCGGATAAGGCGGATGTCGAACATGACCTCGCCGCTTCCGTCCGGCAGAAACAGAATGCGCAGGCTTTTCTGCCCGCTGTCCGGGCCCATGACGCGGGTCAGAATGCCCTCGAATTCCGGCCAGGGCGCGCAGACGTCTTCCACCAGTCCGGATTTGTCCCCGCCGTCCGCCCATGCCGCCGGATTCAAAGACAGCCGGCAAAGCCGGGCCAGTTCGACCAGATCCAGCGTCCAGCGCAGACGCGTCACGGACGCGCACCCCATGGCGGAATCCGGACAGGTGTTCAGACAGCGTTCCATGTCCCGGCTGGCGAGAAAACGCCCGGCCTGCTCGTTTCTCCGGCATTTTTCCGCGCGCTGCGGATCGTGCACGCCGCTCATGGCCATGAAGATGGTCAGCAGCTGCTTGAGGAAGCGTGACGGAATGAGAAAGGGAGAATGCAGCACCTGCCGGATTTTGTGCCGGGACAGGGCGAAAATCTTTCTGCGGGTATGGCGGTCCTTGATGTTGGCCCGGACCAGACGAGCCAGAATCCGCCATTTTTCTCCGTATTCGCGGACCAGAGCGGGCGTGCTGGATGTTTCCAGCAGGTTTTCGAACATGTTGTCGGAGCACGGCGCGAAAACCTGATCGTCGTCGAGATCGACCATGAAGCGCAGTTGCTCCGGCTGGGCGTTTTCCGCCGGGTTGACGCTGGGCTCGATGTTGTTCTCGGTCATGAAGTGCAGAAGCCACGCGTCCAGATACGGGTCCCGGCCGAGGCGCAGCTCGCGCATGGAGGAAAATTCAGGCAGCTTGCTCATGTCAGCTTTCCCGGATGAAGCCCTTGGATTTGAGTTTGTGCGCGTAGTGGGAACCCACGGGCCGGACGAGTTGCAGCCGCCGCGCGGCCCTGAAGGCGACAACCTCATCCCCGGGCATCAGCGCCACTCCGGTCTGGCCGTCCTGGGTCAGGAAAACCCGTTCGGCTCCGCCCTGGAGCAGAATCCGCAGGTCCTCCTCGAAGGGCAGAATCATGGGCCGGAAGGCGTGCAGAAACGGACAGATAGGAGTCAGGGCGAAGACGTCCAGCTCCGGGTAGACCAGCGGCCCTCCCGCCGAGATGGAATAGCCCGAGGAACCAGTGGGCGTGGCCACGATCATGCCGTCGGCGCGGACCATTCCCAGATGATCGCTGCCGTACCACATGTCCATCCGCACCAGCTTGGCGAGGCTCCCGCAGCCGATGACCAGATCGTTCACGGCATAGCCCTGGTAGTACTCCCGTCCCTCGCGCAGCACATGAAAACGGATGACCAGCCGCGAGGAAATTTCGTATCCGCCGTCGATGACAGCGCCCAGGGATTCGCGCCAGTCCTCGGGGGAAAGCTCCGTCAGAAAGCCCACGTTGCCCAGGTTCAGGCCCAGAATGGGAATACCCTGGTCCAGCACGGCTCTGGCCGCCGCCAGCAGGGTGCCGTCGCCGCCCAGGGTCAGCACCATGTCCGCGCCGTCCCAGACACCCGCGTCATGGGCGGCATCCCTGGGGGATTCGACAACACGGACCCGCCGTCCGCGCCCGGCCAGCCAGTCCTTCGCCTGTCCGGCAAAAGCTCCGGCCGCTTCGTTGCCTGTGGTAAAAACCATGACGATTTCCGATATGCTGCGCATTGGTGGGGCTGTAAGCCAAAGACACCAGGTGTTCAAGGCGCGCCCCGCCGGGAATGCGCCCCTGAAAGCGGCTGTCCGGAGCGTTCGGCGCGGTTATGGAAAAAGGATGAAAAAAATCCTAAAGTTCTGCCGCTGACGGCCGATAGGAAGATGCAAGAGGAGCAAACCGTGACCGTGAATCCCTTTCTCGTCAAAAACGTGATGCGCACGTACGATCAGCACCAGGATGCGGGCAGACGCATTGCGCGGTTCAAGAAATACATGGACCGCATGGGGCAGGGGGATTCCATTACCATCTCCCAGGAGGCCAAGCGCCGGCAGATGGTGGAAAAGGTCGCGCGGGAGATTGTGGACAACCTCATCGGCTCCGACAGCACCAACCCCGTTGTGCGCGACATCCGGCGGCAGATGCGGGAAGAATTCGGGCAGGAACTGGTCTTTCGCTATCCCTCGGACGGCGATGGGCTGAAAGTCCTGAAAAAAAGCGGCTCCGGCGTGGCGGAGCTGACCAACGGCGAAAAGAACGAGTTCATGCAACGGCTGTGGGAAGTGACCCTGAAACGGGTAAACGAAACCATGCTCTGATCCGGAACGGACCAGGAGAAAAACATGACCATCAATTCCATCAAATCTTCTGGCGGCTACGAGATGCACAAGCTCGAACAGCTTGAGCAGCAGCAACGTCAGGAAGCCCGGAAAACTGCGGCCGAACCCGGCGGAGACCGGATTTCCATCTCCGAGGAAGGCCGGATCAAGGCCGGCGTCCTGAAGACGGCGCAGGAAAGCGACGGCGTGCGCGCCGATCTGGTGGCCGACATCAAGGCCAGAATCGCATCCGGCAACTACACTCCGAGCAGCCGGGACACCGCCGAAAAGATGATCCGCCAGGAACTGGACATCTGGGGATAAGGCCGGACATTTCACAAATCACCGGACAAAAGAGGGTGCTGTAGCGGAATGCGGGGCCATGCTCCGCATTCCGCCTTTCTTTACTACAGTTCCTCACGCACGCGCAATGCCGCCGCAACCATGTTCTCCAGAGCCGGATAAGCCTCCTCCCATCGCCGGGTCTTCAGGCCACAGTCGGGATTGACCCATAACCGATCCCCGGGGATATGCCGCAAGGCCCGGCGCAGCAGCTCCACCATCTCCTCCACGGAGGGAATACGCGGGCTGTGGATGTCGTATACCCCCGGCCCGACTTCTCCCGGATAGTCGAACCCGGCAAAGGCATCCAGAAGCTCCATGCCACTGCGGCTGGACTCGATGCTGATGACGTCGGCGTCCATTCGGGCGATCCAGGGCAGAATGGCGTTGAATTCGCTGTAGCACATATGCGTGTGAATCTGGGTGGAATCTTCCACGCCGGAAGCGCTCAGGCGGAAGGCGTCCACGGCCCATCGCAGATAATTCTCCGCCTCGGCGGCCGTGAGCGGCATGCCCTCGCGCAGTGCCGCCTCGTCGATCTGAATGATGCGGACGCCCGCCTTCTCCAGATCCAGCACCTCGTCCCGGACAGCCAGCGCGATCTGTCTGCAGACCTCACTTCGCTCCAGATCATCGCGCACGAAGCTCCAGCACAGAATGGTCACCGGGCCGGTCAGCATACCCTTGACCGGCTTTTCGGTCAGGGACTGCGCGTACAGTATCCAGTCCAGAGTCATGGGGTGCTTGCGGTACACGTCTCCATAGATGACGGGCGGCTTCACGCACCGGCTGCCGTAGCTCTGCACCCATCCGTTTTGCGTGAAGCAGAAACCGCCGAGCTGCTGGCCGAAATACTCCACCATGTCGTTGCGCTCGGCCTCGCCATGCACCAGAATATCAAGCCCGAGTTCTTCCTGCTTCGCGATACAATCCGCTATCTCTTTCCGGATGGCGGCAATGTACTCCCCTTCCGGGATACCACCTTTCCTGCGGACCAGGCGGATGGAACGGATGGCGGAAGTCTGCGGGAACGAACCGATGGTTGTGGTGGGAAGCCGAGGCAGATTGAGCCATTTCTGGGCGTCGCGGCGGACAGAGCAGGGCCGGCGGCGGGAAAGCATGTCCGGCGTGACGGAAGCGGCCCGTTTCCGCACGGCTTCCACGCGACTGTCCGGATGCGCCAGCGCGGCCTGCAGAACGGCGGTATTCTCATCCAGCAGTGTCTGCTCCTTGCGTTCAAAAATGCCGCGCAGATCGGACAACTCCGAACATTTCTGCACGGCAAAGGCCATGCGGTTCCGGATATGTCCGGGCAGAGCAGTTTCCCCGGCCACATCCACGGGGCAATGCAGAAGCGAGCAGCTGGAGCCCAGCAGTACCCGGTCCGAACCAAGGGCAGCGACCGCCCGTTCCACAGCGGGCAGCGCTCTCGCGTATTCCGTCTTCCAGATGTTCCGGCCCGCCACAAGACCGAGAGACAAAGCCATCCTCGGGGGCAGCACGCCCAGCACCGCCTCAAGTTGCTTCCTTCCCTGAACCAGATCCACATGCAGTGCGGCGCATCCCGAGCCCGCCGCCAGATCCAGATGCCGGACCGGTCCAAAATATGTGGCCAGCATGATCCTGCCCCCGCAAGCTGCATTCATGTCCGCGTAGATCGCCTGAAACCGCGCCGTGGCTTCGTCCGGCAGAAGTTCCGTGCAGAGGACCGGCTCCTCAAGCTGGATGTAATCGCAAAGAGGAGCGAGGCGGGACAGGATCTTCACATATGCGGCGGCAATTTCCTCCAGGCGGTCCCATTTGCGGACGTCTCGTCCAGCCTTGCCCAGAGCCAGCCAGGTAAACGGCCCGATCAGAGCCGGTTTGGGCCGGAAACCGTATTCTCCGGCAAGAGAAGTATCGGCCACGACCGGATGATCCGCGGATGTCCATGTGCCGCCGTCGATCTCAGGCACGAGATAGTGATAGTTCGTATCAAACCACTTGGTCATTTCCAGAGCGGGAATATTGCGCCGGACATCGCCGCGGGCGAGACTGAAATACCCGTCCAGCGGCGCATCGCCGCGGCACGCCTCAAACCGCGGCGGCACGGCTCCCAGCATGCAGGTCACGTCCAGCATACGGTCGTACAGAGAAAAATCTCCCGTGGTCACATAGTCCAGACCGGCGTCGCGCTGGATCTGCCAGTGGCGTTTTTTCAGTTCCGCGCCGGTCTCAAGGAGGGATTCGGCGGCAAGCTCTCCCTTCCAGTAGGATTCGAGAGCCTGTTTCAATTCCCGCCGCTGGCCGATGGAGGGAAAACCAAGGATGTGGGTTTGCATGGAAACGCTCCTTTCATTCTGAGGTTGAAAGGGCAGTGCATTTCACGCGCGTCTGGATGAACACTCATCCAAATGTACGGGCATTGCCTTTACGCGAGACATACTGCCTTGCCGCGCCCATCGCGGCCATTGTGACAAGTCGTCTCCTGGCTTCCGGCCCATGACGCCGGGCCTTCCCGCCCGCAATCCGCAGGCAGTGGCTCCGGCTGGTTTTGCCGCCGGTTACAGTGGCGCGTCCGCGGCGGATTTGCACCGCCTTCCGTGTCTCATCACAATATCTGGATAGCTTGATATATTCCCGCCATTCCCGTGTCAACCGGACTCGGCGATTACAATCGCGTGTTACCCTGCCGTTGCCCCTACGCGCCCGGATGCCTGCAGGCACGGGCTCCGGCCATTGACTTCCCCTCCAAGGCCCGCCAAAAGGCGGCCATCCGTTTTCCAACCCCAGCGCGGCCCGCGCCTTTCCATCCGGACCAGCATGATCACCATCCGCTCCTGTCCCAAAGGTTCCGTCACGGATCTGGACAAGACCCGTCCCCCAGAAGAAACCGTCGCCCATGCCAGAACGGCTTTTGAAAATTCCGGTCTGCGCATTCTCTCCCAAACCAGCCGCATCGACACCGGGCGGCTGGGCATCCCGGTATTCATGTCCATCTGCGGCGAAGGCGCCAGAGCCGTCATGCCCACCCGCAAGCAGATGGGAAAAGGCGCTTCGTCCGCCCAGGCCGAGGCCTCGGCCCTCATGGAACTGGTCGAGAGATACAGCTATTTCCGCTTCTGGGATGCGGACGAAAATTTCAGGGACATGACCTGGAGCAAGGCTCAAGCCGCTTTCGGCGACCGGCTTCTGCCCGTGAAATGGCTGATCCGGTCCGTGGGGGATTCCGTGACCGAAGCGGAAGCCGTCCGCATCCTCGACCTGGTGCCCTGGCGGTTCACCCCGGCCACGGACCTGAATTCCGGCCGGGAGTACATGGTTCCGCTCAGCTGGTTCAAAAAGCTCAACGAGTTCAACGGCTCCTCCGCCGGAAACACGCCCGAGGAATCCATCCTGCAAGGCGCCTGCGAACTGGTGGAGCGTCACGTCTGCGCCGTTCTGGACCGCTCCCGCCGGGAAACCCCGACCATCGATCCCGCGTCTTTCACCGATCCGGTCCTGGCCGGACTGTACGAAAAATTCATCCACAAAGGACTACGCGTCTGGCTCAAGGACTTCAGCCAGGATTTTCCCGTGCCCACGGTGGGCGCTCTGGTCATGGACCCGGCCACATTTCCGGCCGCGAGCGAAATTGTCTTCACCGCGGGCACGGCCTCTTCCCCGCAAAAGGCGGCCATCCGCGCCCTGACGGAAATCGCGCAGCTGGGCGGCGACTTCGAAACCGGCAGCAATTATGAGGCTTCGGGCCTGCCCAAATTCACCCGGCCGGAACAGTTCGCCTGGCTGACCTCCGGTCCGATGGTGTCCATCCACGACCTGCCATCTGTGGCCGACAGCGATATCGCCTCGGAACTGCGCGCCCTCTGCGCCGGGCTGGGGTGGCGGGACTTCGCGCTTTTTTCCGTGGACATCACCGAAAAACGCCTCGACATCCCCGCCCATTACAGCTTCGTGCCGGGATTTCTGTTCCGGGAGCGCACGCCTCAGGCATCTCTGGGACTTTTCGTGGGCCGCATTCTGGCCGAAGAGACGGAACACCCCGACGCGGGGCTCGACGTGCTGGAGGCCATCCGCCCCGAGGCCCATTACCTGCCCTTTTTCCGGGGGCTGGCGGCCCTGCGCCGGGAAGCTCTCTCCGAGGCGGCCGGCTGGTTCGCGCGGGCGGAGGACGTGCAGCCCGACGCCGACGACCGGGGACTGGCCGCCTTTTACCAGGGCTACGCCCTGACCCGGGAAGAACGCTGGGCCGAGGCCCTGCCGCATCTGGACCGGGCCATCACCCACTGCCCCGAAGTGAAGGAATATTTCAACCTGCGCGGTGTGGCGCACTTCAAGCAGAGCCGGTACGCCGAAGCCGCCGCCGACTTCGAGCTGGCTCTGGCGCTGGACAGCGGTTCCGCCATGGACCTGGCCAATCTCGGTCTGTGCCACAAATTTCTGGGGCACACGGACAAGGCTCACGAACTTCTGGAAGAAGCCCTGCGGCTCGATCCCGGACTGGACTTCGCCCGCGCACATCTGGAAGAACTGGGCGAACGGGCGAGGCAGCCGGAGAGGCCGCCCCGCGCCGGGCAGCGCGAATGAAATCCTTTGGGGAGAATGCCATGGACATCAGCGGCCGCATCGCCGAGTTGAAACAGGAGCCCGGCTTCCGGAAAAGTGTGGGTATGATTCTCACACACAACGGGGTGGTCCGGGCCTGGTCCCGCAAGGATGGCTCCACAGTGAACCGGATCAGGGTGCAGGTGGATCAGGACAAGGCCGAGGGCATCCGCCGGGAGATCGAGGCCCGTCAGGGAATTTTCCGGGTGGTGGTGGAGGCCCGCAGCGGGGAATTCGTCCCCGGCGACGATCTCCTTTTTCTGATGGTGGCCGGAGACATCCGCGAGAACGTCAGGCCCGCCCTGGCCGACCTGCTGGACCGCATCAAGTCCGAGGCCATCAGCAAACAGGAATCATAGCGCGGAAACGGCTGGAATCCGGCTCCGGCGCTTTTCGGACCGCGCCATGCCACTGCGGCAGGCGCATTTTCCGCAACCATACCCCAGAAGGCACCCAGGCCGCCCGGACTATCGGACGCCTTGTTCGCCGGAGGTTTCACCCATGATGAGAAGACATGCTTTCATATTCTGGCTCTGTATCCTGCTGCCGGGTCTGCTCTCCCCGGCTGCGGCGGCTGAAGGTTCCGAACCTTTTGATTACGCCTGGCTCAAAGGCAGGGCCAGAACCCTGGCCGCCGCACCCTACGTCAGCCACGAGGGCGAGCTGCCCAAGGTGCTGCAAAACCTGAGCTGGGATGCGTATCAGCAGATCAGGTTCGACCGGGGGCATGCCCTGTGGAGAAAAGACGATTCTCTCTTCCGGGCGGAGCTTTTCCATCTGGGCCTTTATTTCAGAACGCCTGTGACCATTTACGAGCTGGAAAACGGCCGGGCGGCGCAGATTCCCTACTCGCGGGACCTGTTCCAGTACGGCAAGTCCGGCCTCAAAGGCGCACATCTGCCCAAAGATCTGGGATTCGCCGGATTCCGCTTTCTCTACCACACCGACTGGGAACGCGATCTGGTGGCCTTCCTGGGCGCCAGCTACTTCCGGGCCGTGGGTGGTGAAATGCAGTACGGCATGTCCGCCCGGGGACTGGCCATCGACACCGCCCTGCCCAGACCGGAGGAATTTCCGCTGTTCACCCATTTCTGGCTGGAAAAACCCGGCCCCGGCCGCGACACGGCCACCGTGTACGCTCTGCTGGATTCACCCAGCGCCACCGGCGCATACCGCTTCGACATCCGGCCCGGCCAGCATCTGACCATGCGTGTGGACGCGGCCATCTACCCCCGCAAACCCATCGAACGTCTGGGCATCGCCCCACTGACCAGCATGTTTTTGAGCGGAGAGAACGACCGCCGCATGGCCTACGACTGGCGGCCGGAAATTCATGACTCCGACGGTCTGGCCATTCTGACCGGCGCCGGAGAGTGGCTCTGGCGGCCGCTGGTCAATCCGCGCCAGTTACGCTTCAATGCCTACATGGACAGCAACCCGCGCGGTTTCGGGCTGGCCCAGCGGGACCAGAATTTCGACCATTACCACGACGACGGCGTGTTCTACGACAAGCGGCCGAGCGTGTGGGTGGAGCCCCTGGGAGACTGGGGAGAAGGCTCGGTGCAGCTCGTGGAAATCCCCACCGTGGACGAGACGTTCGACAATATCGTGGCCTTCTGGAACCCGTCCCGACCCGTCGAAGCCGGACAGGAACTGCTCTACAGCTACAATCTGCACTGGGGCACCCGGCCTCCCGAACCGGTCCGGCTGGCCCGCGTGGCGGACACCTTCACCGGCCTTGGGGGCGTCATCGGCAAGAAACGCGAATACTACAGCAAGCGCTTCGCCGTGGATTTCGCAGGCGGGGACATGCCCATGATAGGGGCGGACACCACCGTCACGCCCGTGCTCAGCTCCTCGGCCGGACGCATAGAGATCACTTCCGTCCGCCCCCAGCATGCCATAAAAGGCTTTCG
This sequence comes from Desulfomicrobium orale DSM 12838, assembly GCF_001553625.1. Lineage (GTDB taxonomy): Bacteria > Desulfobacterota > Desulfovibrionia > Desulfovibrionales > Desulfomicrobiaceae > Desulfomicrobium > Desulfomicrobium orale. The sequence continues at coordinate 1,449,829 of NZ_CP014230.1, read as the reverse complement.
CTGCATGTTCGACGTGGTGCCGCCGGACAATACCGAAAGGCCCATCGACCTGCGCCTGCATCTGGAAGCCGGCGGCCGGAGGATTTCCGAGACCTGGACCTACCAGTGGAGCCCGCCTCCGGCCGGAGAGCGGCAGTTATATAATCCGTAGAAATGGGGGCGGTTTCTTCGCCCCAATAGACTGACTGGAGAATGAAAAATCCGGGCTTTGCCGCCAGCCGTGAAACCATGGTGCGGCTGGTGACAAACCCGGATTTGACGGGAAAAGTCCGGCGGGATCAGTGATCGTGCTTTTCGGGCCCATGCTCCTCATGCAGGGAGAAAATGATAAGCCCCAGAAGACCAAGCCCCAGCCCGAGAATAAGCCCTGAAAACATGCCTGCCTCCTTGCGAGTGTTTCGGCCGACATAGGCCAAAAACGCTCTGCCCTCAAGCTTTTGTAACTTTACTGATGCCGCCGGCAAAATATTGTTGTGCTCGGCTGCGGCTTTTTACTCCGCGCCATAGCCGGGAGATAGCGGCAACGCCACTTTTTGAGCGGGGGCACAGCCGCGCGGCCCGGCACCGGCCCACAAACGGCAAATCCCCCGCCATATGGCGGGGGATAGTGTCATCACATCGCGGACGAACGTCCTCTTCCCATGCGTCAGTTTTCCAGAACCACAACCGGCTTGATGAGGTCCTTCGGCTTGTCCTTCATCAGCATCAGGGCTTCTTCAATATCCTCGAACTTGGAGAACCTGTGCGTGATCAGTCTGGACAGATTGAGCTTTCCGCAGCTCACAAGACTGGCCAGTTTTTCCATGCGCAACCGGCCGCCGGGCATCAGGCCGCCGTTGATGTTTTTGTGCCCCATGCCCACACCCCATTCCACACGCGGAATGCAGATATGTTCGCCTGAGCCCAGGTAATTGACATTGCCGATCTTACCGCCCGGCTTGAGACACTTCACGGCTTCGCTGAAGGTATCGACAGTGCCCCCGGCGATGATGATTTTGTCCACACCCTTGCCGTCGGTCATTTTCATCACCTGGGCGTCGATGGGTCCTTCCTTGTAACCGATGAGTTCTGTGGCTCCGTAAAAAGCGGCAGCCTCCCGGCAGACCTCCCTCGTTCCCACAGCAAAAATCCGCGATGCGCCCTTCAGGTTGGCTCCGGCGACGCTCATCAGACCCACCGGGCCGATGCCGATGACCAGAACGATGTCACCGAACTGGACATCGGCCAGTTCCGCGCCATGGAAACCCGTCGGCACCATGTCCGACAGCATGCAGGCTTCGCCGGTCGGAATCGAATCGGGCAGAAGGGCCAGATTGCCGTCCGCGTCGTTGACATGGAACAGCGTTCCAAAGAGCCCATCCTTGAAGTTGGAGAACTTCCACCCGCCCAGCATTCCGTTTGAATGCATCTGGAAACCGGCCTGCGCCTCCAGGGAGTTCCAGTCAGGAGTGATAGCCGGCACAATGACTCTGTCTCCCGGTTTGAAGTCCTTGACGAGTTCTCCGACCTTGACGACCACTCCGCAGCCCTCGTGCCCCAGAATCATGTCCTTGCGATCGCCTATGGCGCCCTCCCAGACAGTGTGCACATCCGAAGTACATGGAGCCAGAGCCAGCGGCCGACACAAGGCATCCATCGGCCCGCATACCGGATCGGATTTTTCAATCCAGCCGGTCTTTCCAATACCCAGCATCGCAAAACCTTTCATCTTGAACCTCCTTCCGTTTTACAGCGGCAAGACAGGCAGAGCATAGCCAGAAACTCATGAGGATAAGTCCCATGAAATACATCTTGCCATAGACATACCGTGATCCACACGAGCTGTACAGTGGAAAAGATTTAAAATCGGTTCATTCATTCTTCCGGAAAAAGGGGCGCATCCGCCCTGCCTACGAAAGCGCGTCCGAATGCCCGTCTCCAGCAGATACCGCATTTGAAAACAGGTTCCCAACCCCGAAAATGTTCATTGAAAGACGGACAACTCGGAGATGGAAACCGTGCGCATGGATTATGCGTTCCGCGGAAGGCTTGCCAAAAAATTTTCCGCGTCTTACTTTTTTGCAGTAAATTTCCCGTCTTTTTTTTGCAGCATGAGGAGTCAGCATGTCTTTTTCTTCTTCCCGCATATCCATTGGCGGCATGCACTGCGCGGCCTGCTCCGCCCGGATCGAGCGCGTGATCGGAGGGATGCCCGGCGTGGACGGCGTCGAAGTGAGCCTGCCCGCCGCGGAAATGCGGGTCCGTTTCGATCCCCAGTCCATTGCTCTGAATGAGATTCTCACCCGCGTACGGGCTTTGGGCTTTGAGGCCGAGCCCCCCACCTCCGCCGCCCAGGCGTCCTTCAGAATCGGCGGCATGCACTGCGCGGCCTGCTCCGCCCGGATCGAGCGCGTGATCGGAGGGATGCCCGGCGTGGACGGCGTCGAAGTGAGCCTGCCCGCCGCGGAAATGCGGGTCCGTTTCGATCCCCAGTCCATTGCTCTGAATGAGATTCTCACCCGCGTACGGGCTTTGGGCTTTGAGGCCGAGCCCCCCACCTCCGCCGCCCAGGCGTCCTTCAGAATCGGCGGCATGCACTGCGCGGCCTGCTCCGCCCGGATCGAGCGATTGGCCTCGCGGATGGAGGGCATGCGCGAGGCTGTCGTCAATCTGGGCACGGGTGAGGGCCGGTTTGTATTCGATCCGGCCCGGCTGTCCTTGCGCACCCTGCGCGAAGCCATCCAGAACGCCGGCTTCACCGTGGAGCCGCTCCGCCCGGAAAAGGTGGACGACCAGGAACACCGCATGCTGGCCGCCCTGGCCGGGCAAAAGCGCGACGTGATCCGGATCATGCTCTTCGCCCTGCCCCTTCTCCTTCTGTCCATGGGGCACATGTGGGGCATGCCTCTGCCCCGGACGCTGGACCCCGCACATGCGCCCGGCATCTTCGCTCTGGCCCAGCTTCTTCTGACCATGCCCGTGGTCTGGAGCGGGCGGCAGTTTTACGTGCGGGGCTTCCCGGCCCTGATCCGCCGGGCGCCGAACATGGATTCCCTGGTGGCCGTAGGTACGGGCGCGGCCCTGGCCTATTCCCTGTGGAACACCGTGGAAATCTGGCTCGGCGTGAGCCCCCACGAGCGGGCCATGGACCTTTACTACGAATCCGCAGCCGTGCTTCTGGCCATGATTTCCCTCGGCAAATACTTCGAGGCCAGATCCGTATTCCGGACCACGGACGCGGTGCGCGCCCTCATGCATCTGGCCCCGGACACGGCGGCGCTGGTGGATGGAGAAACCGAGCGGCCCGTGGCCGTGGCCGAAATCGAACCCGGCGACCTGCTTCGCATCCGCCCCGGCGAGAGGATACCCGTGGACGGTGAAGTGGCCGAGGGGGAAAGCCATGTAGACGAGTCCATGCTGACGGGAGAGCCTCTGCCCGTGCGGCGCGCTCCCGGCGACCGGATTTTCGGCGGCACCCTGAACACCACCGGCGCGCTGGTCATGCGCGCCCTGCATGTGGGCGAGGACACGGTGCTGGCCCGCATCGTCCGGCTGGTGCGCGACGCTCAGGGCTCCAAGGCCCCCATCGCCAATCTGGCCGATACCATCAGTTTCTATTTCGTGCCCACGGTCATGTCGCTGGCTCTGCTGGCGGGCCTCTCCTGGTATATCTTCAGCGACGAGGGTTTCTCTTTCGCCCTGCGCATCGCCGTTTCGGTGCTGGTCATCGCCTGCCCCTGCGCCATGGGGCTGGCCACGCCCACGTCCATCATGGCCGGCACGGGCCGCGGAGCGCAGCTCGGAGTGCTGATCAAGTCCGGCCGGGCCCTGCAACGGGCGGGAGAACTCACGGCCATAGTCTTCGACAAGACCGGCACCCTGACCGTGGGCAAGCCCGCTCTCGCCGGAATCTGGACGCCGGACGGACAGGACGGAAACGCTCCTCTGCGCTTGGCCGCCGCAGTGGAACGCCTTTCAGAGCATCCTCTGGCCCGGGCGGTGACGGCCGCCTGCGACGGGCCCGTACCCGAGGCCGGAGACTTCCAGGCAGTGCCCGGCCAAGGCGTGACCGCCCGCGTGGAAGAACGCGGCGTGGCCATCGGCAACGAACGGCTGATGAACTCTCTGGGCGTGGAACTGAAAGGAGCGCGGGAAGCGCGGGAGCGGATGGAGGACGACGGGGCCACGGTGATCCATGTGGCCGTGGACGGACGTCTGGCCGCCCTTCTGGGAATCAGCGACGCCATCCGTCCTGAAGCCGCTTCCGTTGTGGAGGCCCTCGGGAAAATGGGCATCGAGGCGCGGCTGGTGACCGGCGATGCCGAACGCCCGGCCCTGGCCGTGGCCCGCCAGGCGGGCATCAAGGCCGTCGAAGCCGGAGTGCTGCCCGAACACAAGGCTGCGGCCATCCGGAAACTTCAGGCCGAAGGCCATGTGACGGGCATGGCCGGCGACGGCATCAACGACGCCCCGGCCCTGGCCGCCGCCGATCTGGGCATAGCCATGGGCTCGGGCATGGACGTGGCGCTGGAATCCGGGGACGTGGTGCTCATGTCCGAAGATCTGTCCGGCCTGCTCACGGCCCTTCATCTGGGCCGCGCGGTCATGACCAATATCCGGCAGAATCTTTTCTGGGCCTTTGCCTTCAATACCATCGGCATACCCGTGGCCATGGGGCTCCCGCACCTGTTCGGCGGGCCGGTCATGAACCCCATGCTGGCCGGGACAGCCATGGCCATGAGTTCGGTCATGGTGGTCAGCAACGCGCTGCGGCTGCGCTTTTTCACGCCGGGGCACGCGCGTTGACGGCAACACCACCGTTGCAGCAACGACCCATTCAGATAAGGAAAAACCTGAAGGAGGATGCCATGCAGATCGAACAGAAAAGCATTCCGGCCACGACCATGCTGGAATCCGTGGCCCGGCTGAAGCTCGCGGACATATGCGGGCACACGGCTCCCATCATCACGGAGCTCATGGCCGAGGCCGAAGCGCGTGGGGGTGTCCGCTTGCTTCCCGCATCTGCTTCAAATCATGGCCTAAATGGCTGATATGACCGGACGGCACCGCTGTGGCACCCGCAACTTCCACACCTTCTCGGTTAACAGTGTTTACAACTGCCCGCCTGATCCGGCTCCCGCCAGTGATCTGAGATATGCGCTCATGCGGGGGATATATATGGGCAAACCCTACGGTCTTGGATGCGTCAGCACACTTTTTGCGGTGAAACCATCTTGTAAAAACCTCCATTTTTGTTTAGAGAAGAATTCTCATTCTCGAAACTCTTTAATTGAGGAGGTTTTCCGGCCATGCGCAACATGATGAAGCTGGCGTTGCTGGCGTTCTTTCTGAGCAGCGGGTGCGCCACGCTGCTGGTGGGCGGGGCCGCCGCCGTGGGCACCTACACGTACGCCATGGGGCAGTTGAAACACACTTACGCCGTCAGCCTGGATCGTTCCTACAAGGCGACTCTGGCTGCTTGTAAATCCTTGAAGCTGCCCATCGCCAAGACCGAGAAAGAACTGAGCTCCGCCTCCGTGACCTGTAAAGACGGCGATACGGATGTGTGGATTTCTCTGAAGAGCCTGCCGGAAAACCCCAAGCACACGGAGATCTCCGTGCGTGTCGGAGTTCTGGGTGACGAAGCCGCGTCCAAAAAGATTCACGAGGCCATCCGGGCCAAGCTGTAGTTTCCTGCGGGCTCCGGCCCGGCGGACCTTCCGGCCGGAGCCCTTTGCACCAAGGAGAACCTGAAAGTATGAAAATCGGCGGACTGATGGGGCTTATCGTCCTTGTACTGGACGTATGGGCCATCATAAAAATCGTACAGAGCTCGGCCAGCGCCATGAACAAGGCCATCTGGATCGTGCTCATCCTCGCACTTCCCGTTCTGGGATTCATCATCTGGTTCCTGTTCGGGCCGAAGTAAGGCAACATATTAAAAGGAGGAAATCATGGCAGCCAAAGACGAAAACACCTTGGACTCCCTGAAGGAAGAACTCCAGAGCCTGCAGAAGCAGTTCAGCGAGCTGGCCAAGTCGTTCAAGGACGCGGGAGTCGAGAAATCCTCGGAACTGACCGCCAAGCTGGAAAAAGAACTGGAAAAGTACCAGAAACTGGCTTCGGAAAAAGTCCAGAAAGCCTACGACGCCGGCAGCGCGGGAGTCGAAGAAGTCAGCGAACGGGTGCGGCAGAATCCGCTGGGAAGCGTGCTCATCGCTTTCGGGGCGGGATACATTCTGTCAAAACTCATTCGCCTCACCAGGTAACTTCCGGCGTGAAAGGTCTGACCGAACTCGTCATCGGTCTCTGTGATCTGGCCGAGGCCGAAGGTCGGCTTCTGCGGCACAACGTCCTGAAAACGGTGCGCACGGCCGCGTTGCTGATCCTCGGCCTGTTTTTCGGAGCTGCGGGTGCGGCCTTTTTCGTGGCCGCCCTGTACCGGGCGCTGGTCGAGATCGTGCATCCGGCCTGGGCGCTGTGTATTCTGGGACTTGCCTGCATGGGCATTGCCGGAGGTCTGGTATGGACGACATCAGCCAGAAAAAAGAGTACTCCGTAGCCGAGGCCAAGGAGCGCCTGCGTGCGGCCTCGGGCCGCTTTGACCCCTGGGGCGCGGTCAAGGCCAGGCCGCTGTGTTCCGTGCTTGCGGCCTTCGTGACCGGACTTGGCTGGAGCGCCCTGTGGCGGAGCAAGCTGTCCTCGGGTCTGGTGCCGCTGTCCATTCAGCTCCTCAAGCGTATGTAACGATCCTTTGAAACCTGAAATAGCCGGCCGGGCCTCGCAGCAGATAAGCGAAGCCCGGCTTTCTGTTTTCAGGACGGGTGGGGCATCAAGCCCCTACTCCGCCAGTCACATGCCCTCCGCCACTCTGCTCCGCCTCACCGGCAGCGGGCACGCTGCATCAGCTCTCCCCGAAGCATAACTGATCCGAACCAAGCGCGGCCGCTTCCGCGCCGCCCCCTGGAGGGTCTCATCCGATTCTGAAAAATATCCGGAATGAAGCTTGCCGGAACGCGCTGATTTGAATAATTTGCTGAAACCGTCTCCAAAATTGAATGATATTCAAAATTGATGACGACGATGCGCCCCGAAGGACAAATTTACGCCCAAGGCTGTCTTCGGGCAGGCCCCGCGACATACCGGGATGTCTTCCACCACAATCCGGAAACTTCCCGGCTCGGCCGAACCCGCGCGACGGCGTCAACACTTCCGATGCGTCAAGGAGGAATTCATGAAGAAAAAATGTTGCGTCCTCGGATCTCTGCTTCTGGTTCTGCTCATGTGGGGACCGGCCTGGGCCAAACCCGTCCGCATCGGCCTCATGTGCCCCCTGACCGGCTCCTGGGCCAGCGAGGGGCAGAACATGAAACGGATCGTGGAGCTGCTCGTGGCCGAAACCAACAGGGCTGGCGGCATCAACGGCGACCAGGTGGAGCTTGTCATCGAGGATGACGGCGGTGATCCCCGACAGGCCGCCCTGGCCGCCTCCCGCCTGAGCACCAAAGACATTGTGGCCGTCATCGGCACTTATGGCTCCTCCGTGACCGAGGCCTCCCAGAATATCTACGCCGAATCGGACATCATCCAGATAGCCACCGGCTCCACGGCCATCCGCCTGACGGAAAAGAAGCTGCCCTTCTTCTTCCGCACCTGCCCCCGCGACGACGATCAGGGCGCTGTGGCCGCCAAGGTCCTGGCCGCTCTGGGACACTCGAAAATCGCCATTCTGCATGACAACACCTCCTACGCCAAGGGTCTGGCCGACGAAGCCCGCGCCCTGATCGGAAAGTCCGATCAGACCGTGGTTTTTTTCGACGCCCTGACTCCCGGCGAGCGCGACTACAACGCCATCCTGACCAAGCTCAGAACCGCCGCCCCGGACATCATCTTCTTCACGGGCTACTACCCGGAGGTGGGGATGCTGCTGCGCCAGAAGATGGAAATGGGCTGGGACGTGCCCATACTCGGCGGCGACGCCACCAATAATCCCGATCTGGTCAAGATCGCGGGCAGCAAGGCCGCCCGGGGCTACATGTTCCTGAGCCCGCCCGTGCCCGCCGATCTGGACACTCCCGAAGCCAAGGATTTCCTGGCCGCCTACAGGGCCGCTCATGCCGGCGATCCCGGTTCCGTCTGGGCCGTACTGGCCGGAGACGCCTACAGGGCTCTGGTCCAGGCCATTGCGGCAACCGGCGACACGGCTCCCGACAAACTCGCCGCCTATCTGAAGAACGATCTGAAAGATTTCTCCGGGCTGACCGGAAAAATCTCCTTCAATGAAAAGGGCGACCGTGTGGGCGACCTGTACCGCGTGTACGAGGTCGATGCCGACGGAAAATTCGTGCCCCGGCCATGAAGTCCGGGCCTCCTTTTTCGCGGAGGCCCGGACTTCCGGCACGGGCCGCGTCCAGTCAAATCTCTATCCCCACATCCCTATGGAAGAATTTTTCCAGCAACTGACCAACGGCCTGGCCGTGGGCAGCATCTACGCCCTCATCGCTCTGGGATACACCATGGTTTACGGCGTCATGAAGCTGATCAACTTCGCCCACGGCGAACTGTTCACCATCGGCGCCTACCTCGGCCTGACCCTGCTCATTTCCTTCGGCCTGTTCGATAAAATCGGCCCTCTGCCATCCATCGCCCTGCTGGCGCTCATGGTCATGGGTCTGGTGGCCGTCATCGGCGTCATTCTGGAACGCGCGGCCTACCGGCCTCTGCGCCATTCCCACCGGCTCTCCGCCGTTGTTTCCGCCCTGGGCGCGTCCATATTTTTCCAGAACGCCATCAAGGCCGTCTACGGGCCGCACTTCCGGGTCTATCCCCACGACATCCTGCCCAAGGCTGTGATCAACGTCTTCGGCCTCGGTGTGCCCGCGGTCCGCATAGCCATGTTTCTGGCCGCCCTCCTGCTCATGGCCGGACTGTACTTCTTCATCCAAAAAACCAGGACCGGCACGGCCATCCGCGCCACGGCCATCGATCAAGGCGCAGCCCGGCTCATGGGCATCAATGTGGACCGGGTGATCATGCTGGTCTTCTGCATCGGCCCGGCACTGGGCGGGGCAGCCGGCCTCATGGTGGGGCTCTATTACGGCCAGATCAACTTCGACATGGGCTGGATTTACGGCCTCAAAGCCTTTACCGCCGCCATTCTGGGCGGCATCGGCAACATTCCCGGAGCCATGGTCGGCGGTCTCCTGCTCGGCGTCATCGAGGCCCTGGGTGCGGCGTACATCTCCATCGCCTGGAAGGACGCCATCTCCTTCTGCGTGCTCATCCTGATCCTCATCATCCGCCCCAAGGGACTTCTGGGCGAACGCGTGGCGGAGAAAGTATGACATCCCGCCTTCCCGCCCTCCGCATGGCCGCGATCCCGGCCTTCGCCCTGGTCATGGCCGCGTGTCCCTTCTTTCTGAACGCCTACTGGATCGAACTGCTGAACAACGTGGGGCTCTACGCCATCCTGGGACTCAGCCTGAACATCATTCTCGGACACGCCGGACTGTTCCACATGGGACATGCCGCCTTCTACGCCGTGGGCGCGTACGCCACAGCCATCCTGAACACCATGTACGGTGTGCCCGTGCTGTGGCTCATGCCTCTGGCGGGTCTGCTGGCCGGAGCCTTCGCCCTGGCCGTGGCCCGGCCCATCATCCACCTGCGCGGCGATTACCTGCTCATCGTGACCATCGGCATTGTGGAAATCGTGCGCATCGCTCTGGTCAACAACGTCTTCAGCATCACCGGCGGGGCCAACGGCATTTTCGGCATCGACCGGCCCTTTCTGTTCGGCTTCAAAATCGCCAAGCCCATGCATTTCTTCTATCTGATCTGGGGTTTCGCGGCGGCAACCATTTTTCTGCTGAGCCGCCTGGAGAACTCGCGTTTCGGCCGGGCACTGCGCTATATCAAGGAAGACGAGGTAGCCGCCGAAGGAAGCGGCATCGACGTGGCCCGGTACAAGCTGGCCGCTTTTGCCATAGGCGCGGTCTGGGCGGGCATGACCGGAACCATCTACGCCGCCAAGATGACCACCATCGCTCCGGAATCCTTCTCCTTTGCCGAATCGGTCGTGCTGTTCTCCATCGTCATCCTGGGCGGAGCGGGCAGCATTCCCGGCGTGCTGCTGGGCGCGTTTCTGCTCATCGGCCTGCCCGAGTTCTTTCGCGGACTGGAAGAATACCGGATGCTGGTCTTCGGCGCGGCCATGATCCTGATGATGATCTTCCGCAATCAGGGTCTGCTGCCGCCCGGTCCCAAACACTACGACATTCCCGCACGCCCGGCCGGAGGACACCAGTGAGCCTGCTGCGCATCGAAAACCTGAGCAAAAGCTTCGGCGGTCTCATGGCCGTCAGTGAAGTCAGCTTCGAGGTGGAAGCCGGGACAGTGGTCGGCCTCATCGGCCCCAACGGCGCGGGCAAGACCACGGTTTTCAATCTGATTACCGGCAACTACCGCCCCGATTCCGGCTCGGTGATCTTTGACGGCGAGAACCTGACGGGGCACCCCGCCCATGCCATTGTGGAAAAAGGCATCGCCCGCACCTTCCAGGCCATCCGCCTGTTCCAGAACATGAGTCTGCTGGAGAACGTGCTGGCCGGACGCCATTGCCGGATGCGCGCGGGAGCCCTCGCGGCCATGCTGCGTACGCCCGCCCAGCGCCGGGAGGAAAAGGAAGCCATAGCCCGGGCCATGGATGAACTGCGTTTCGTGGGCCTGGAAGACCGGTGGCAGAACCCGGCCGGGAGCCTGGCTTACGGCAACCAGCGCCTGCTGGAAATCGCCCGGGCGCTGGCCTCCGGGCCCCGGCTCATTGTTCTGGACGAACCGGCCGGAGGCATGAACGATCGGGAAACCAGGGAACTCGTTCATCTTATCCGCGCCATCCGGGACCGGGGCGTGACCGTGATTCTCATCGAGCACGACATGGGGCTGGTCATGCGCGTCTGCTCCTCTCTGGTGGTGCTGGAACACGGCGTCGGGATCGCCTCCGGCACGCCCGAGGAAATCCAGGCCGATCCGCGGGTCATTGAAGCCTATCTCGGTGCCGAAGACTACGAGTAAACGGTCCGGCCAATCCTGACCGGAAAACAGACGGGACACGCATGCTGCTCAAAATCGAAAATCTGCGCGTCGGTTATGGGAACGTGGAAGCCCTGCACGGCATCGACCTGGAAGTGAACGAAGGCGAGATCGTGACCATCCTGGGGGCCAACGGCGCAGGCAAATCCACCACCTTAAACGCCATCAGCGGGCTGGCGCGAATCACCGGAGGCGGCATCTATTTTCAGGGCAAGGCCCTGCACAGGCTGCCGGCCCACGAAATTGTCCGCCTCAGGATCACTCAGAGCCCCGAAGGCCGCCGGGTCTTCTCCACCCTCACAGTGGAAGAGAATCTGCTGCTCGGCGCGTTCACCTCGTCCAGCGCCGAACGCACGGAGAGCACCCGCAAGCGGATTTACGACCTCTTTCCCCGCCTGAAGGAACGGCGCAGGCAACTGGCCGGAACCTTGAGCGGCGGAGAACAGCAGATGCTGGCCATCGGCAGGGCGCTCATGGCCGACCCGAAAATTCTGCTTCTGGACGAACCGAGCCTCGGCCTGGCCCCCATCCTGGTCAAATCCATCTTCAACACGGTACGCGAGATCAACCGCTCCGGCGTCACGGTCATCCTGGTGGAGCAAAACGCCAAGGCCGCCCTGAAACTGGCCGACCGGGGCTACGTCATGGAAGTGGGCAACATGGTTCTGTCCGGCCGGGCCGACAGCCTGCTCCGGAACGAACAGGTCCGCCGGGCCTATCTGGGCGGCGGACGTGAAGACCATCCCAATTGAGGCTGGCCGTAATATTGCATAAAAACTGGAATCGGCGATTGCGGCGCTGCAAGCCGCACACTTCCGGAACAGACAGATAATTGAGATCGAAGGAGTACAGATGAGTCCGATCATCCCATTGGAACTTTCCGAAGCGGACATCGTGGAAGCCATGCGCGCCTTACAGGGCTATGTGGACATCACGCCCGGAGCGTTCCGCGAGATTTACCATTCCGCCTATACCCACGCCATGCAGCGGCTGCGCAACTCCATCCGGGCCGAGGACATCATGAGTTCACCCGCCCATTGCCTGGAATCCGGCCAGGATGCCGCGAGCGCCGCCAGATTTCTGGCGGAAAAAGGCATCAGCGGCGCGCCGGTGGTGGATGAAAAGGGAGTGGTGTGCGGGGTTATTTCGGAGAAAGATTTCCTGCGCCGCATGGGCCTCGCAAGCCATGTTTCCTTCATGCAGGTGGTGTCCCGCTGCCTGGGCACTTCCGAATGTCTGGTCTCGAAGATGCGCACCCTCAAGCTGGCGGAGCTCATGACCACCCCACCGGTCACGGCCGGAAAAGAGCTCACGGCGGCCGAGATATCCACCCTGCTCGCGGAAAAGTCCATCAATCGCCTGCCCATCTGCGACGCCGAAGGCCGGCCGGTAGGCATCGTGACCAGGACGGACCTGATCAGCGCCTTGTGCGTGTAGGGCTTATCCCTTGGAATATTTCAAAAAAATGCGCGGTACGACGCAAAGTCCTCCCCGCGTCGGAGCGGGAGAGATATTCTGGTCCTGGCTGGGAGCCATGCTGGGAATCGCCGCCGTGGGCCTGCTGCATGTCTGTGTTCTGGATGTCACCGGGCTGCCTCTGATGCTCGGCTCCTTCGGTGCCACGGCGGTGCTGGTGTATGGCGCGCCACTCAGCCCCTTGGCTCAGCCCAGAAACGTAGTGGGTGGGCATGTGCTTTCGGCGCTGGTGGGCGTCTCGGCTCAAATGGCGGCAGGGCAGTTTCCCTGGCTGGCCGGAGCCCTGGCCGTGGCCACGGCCATCGCGCTCATGCATCTGACAAAAACCCTGCATCCTCCGGGCGGAGCCACAGCCCTCATGGCGGTTCTGGGTGGAGATGCGGTCCACGATCTGGGCTATGCCTACGCCCTTCTGCCCGTGGGACTGGGCGCGGCGATCCTCGTGCTCATCGCCCTTGCGGTCAACAACATACCCAAAAACAGAAGCTATCCGGAGTTCTGGCTCTGAATCCACAAAGCCCGGCTGAAACGAAAAAAACCGGATCGGCGACGGGTTCCAGGCTTACCCATCCCTGCCAACCAGCCCGCGGACTGCGACAGCATCAGCCCTTCCTGCCGCAGCACTTCTTGTATTTCTGACCGCTGCCGCAGGGACAGAGGTCGTTTCTTCCCACCTTGGGCTCGGCCCGGCGCACGGTATCCGGTCTGGTTTCCGCTGGCTCCCCGCCGCCCGCGTATTTCACGTTTTCCTGCTCCTCGTGCCGGAGCTCCTCCTGACGGACCACCTCGACACGCAGATGCGTCAGGGCCTTCATGGTGTTTTCGCGGATGCGGAACAGCAGGTCCTCAAACAGCTCAAAGCCCTCGCGCTTGTATTCCTGCTTGGGATCGCGCTGGGCATAGCCGCGCAGGCCGATGCCCTCCTTCAGGTAATCCATCTGCAGCAGGTGGTCTTTCCAGTTGCGGTCCAGGGCATCCAGCAGGAAAAAACGCAGTATATCCTGATACTGGTCCGGAGCGGCCAGACGCAATTCGTCCAGAATGCCCAGAATGGCGGCGCGGGCGTCGTCCTTGTCCACGAAAACGCCGGACCCGCGGACCCGTTCCAGAGCGAAAATCTCGTCCAGCTTGGCCCGGACCATGGTCCGGAGCTCTTCCACCGGTTCGGCGTGATTCTTCTTGTTTTCCAAGGGCTCGTAAACGTCCATGAGCAGATCGTCCACGAACTCTTCCACCGTGGGCTGCATGTCCTCGGTGGTCATGAACTCGCGGCGCAGGGAGTAGATGACCTCACGCTGCTGGTTCATGACGTTGTCGTAGTCCAGAAGCTGTTTTCTGATCTCGAAGTTATGGCCTTCCACCCGCTTCTGAGCGTTCTCGATGGAGCGGGTGATGAGCGGATTCTCGATGGTCTGGCCGTCTTCGAGACCCAGCCGCTCCATGATTCCGGCAATGCGGTCGGAGCCGAAGATACGCATGAGCGTGTCATCCAGAGCCAGATAGAAGCGGGACGAGCCCGGATCACCCTGACGCCCGGCACGGCCGCGCAGCTGGTTGTCGATGCGCCGGCTCTCATGCCGCTCCGAACCCAGAATGTGCAGACCGCCCAGTTCGACGACGCCTTCACCCAGCACGATGTCCGTACCGCGCCCGGCCATGTTGGTGGCGATGGTGACCCGGCCTTTCTGCCCGGCCATGGCCACGATCTCGGCTTCCTTCTCGTGCTGCTTGGCGTTCAGCACTTCGTGGGGAATGCGCTGTTTCTTGAGCAGGGAGGAGATGTATTCGGATTTCTCGATGGACGTGGTGCCCACCAGCACGGGCTGCCCCTTGGCATGCAGGGCCTTGATCTCTTCCACGATGGCGTCGAATTTTTCCTTCTGGGTCTTCAGGATGACATCGGGAAAATCCTTGCGCATCATTTTCTTATTGGGCGGCGCCACGACGACTTCCAGACCGTAGATTTCCTGAAATTCCACGGCTTCCGTGTCGGCCGTGCCGGTCATACCGGACAGCTTTTCGTACATGCGGAAAAAATTCTGAAAGGTGATGGAGGCCAGGGTCTGGTTCTCGGCCTCGACCTTCACGCCTTCCTTGGCCTCCAGAGCCTGATGCAGACCGTCGCTGAAACGGCGGCCGGGCATGAGGCGACCCGTGAATTCATCCACGATGACCACCTGTCCGTCCTTGACGATGTAGTGGTCGTCCAGAGTAAACAGATAATGGGCGCGCAGGGCCTGCAGAATATGATGCTGAAGCGTGATGTTGGCCGGGTCGAAGAGATTGTCCACGTTCAGGATTTCTTCACAGCGCGCCACACCCTCGTCGGTCAGCGTCACGGTGCGGGCCTTCTCGTCGATGGCGAAATCCTGCTCCCGGACCAGTTTTGGAATGATGGCGTTGATCCGGCCGTAGAGAGTCGTGGATTTTTCGCCCGGCCCGGAAATGATGAGCGGCGTTCTGGCCTCGTCGATGAGGATGGAGTCCACTTCGTCCACGATGGCGTAATGCAGGGGGCGCTGCACCAGCTGATCGCGGTAGAATTTCATGTTGTCACGCAGGTAGTCGAAGCCGAATTCGTTGTTGGTGCCGTAGGTCACGTCGGCGGCATAGGCTTCCTGCCGTTCCGCATCGGTCAGACCGTGCACGATGACACCCACCGAAAGTCCCAGAAAGGAATACAGGCGGCCCATCCAGGCCGCGTCGCGGCGGGCCAGATAGTCGTTCACCGTGACCACGTGCACGCCCTTGCCGGACAGGGCGTTCAGAACCACGGGGAGGGTGGCCACCAGGGTCTTGCCCTCGCCGGTCTTCATTTCCGCGATCTTGCCCTGATGCAGGATCATGCCGCCCATGAGCTGCACATCGAAATGCCGCATGCCCAGGGCGCGTTTGCCCGCTTCGCGGGTCAGGGCGAAGACTTCGGGCAGCAGGTCGTTGAGACTGCGTCCCGAGGCCACCTCCTCTCGGAAGGCGGCTATGCGCGCCGGGAAGTCCGCATCGGCCAGGGCGGCCATCTCGTCTTCCAGCGCATTTATCCTGGCCACCACGGGCAGGAGTTTCTTCAGATACCTGTCATTTCTGGAACCGAATATTTTTTTGGTCAGATAACCGATCATATATGCTCCTGATGTACCGCCGGGGAATGGCCTTGCCGCTCCCGCCCGGGCGGTCTATGAAAAATTCCGGCAAGTTTCATAGGAAAGATTCTCTTCAAAGACAACCGACGAGGACGCACCATGCCGCACGAGGCCCTGCTTATCATCGACATGCAGAATGACTTCGCCATGCCCGGAGGAGCCTGCGAAGTGCCCGGAGCCCACGCCACCATCCCCGTCATCCGCCGGGTGCTGGCCAGATTCCGGGAAGCCGGGCGGCCCGTCTTTCATGTTGTGCGCGAATACCGGCCCGACGGTGTGGATGTGGAAAGCTCCCGGCTGGAGGCTCTGCGGAAGAAGCCCATGGTCGCACCCGGCAGCCCCGGAGCACGCATCGTGCCGGGGCTCGAACCCGTGGACGGGGAATACCGCGTGGTCAAACAGCGCTTCAGCGCCTTCATGTTCACGGAACTGGATCTGATGCTGCGCCGAAGGGGCGTCACCCGCCTGATCGTCACGGGCACGCAGCTTCCCTTCTGCCTGCGCGCCACCCTCTTCGACGGTCTGAGTCTGGGCTACGACATGGTCCTGCTCACGGACGCATCCTCTTCCCGCGCGCCGGAAATCCACGAAGCCAACATCCGGGATATCCGCGACGCGGGCATGACCTGCCTGACCGTAGATGAATATCTGAGCGGCCTGTAGCGGCCGGTTCCAGACACAAAACGGCACACGGCATCCGGCCGGACACGCACCCGCATGAAAAAAAGTCCGGCGGCAAGCACGCCCGCCCTAATATCTGTTCAGCTCCCGTTCCGTGTCCCGGTTCACGGCCCGCTGTTTCAGATCTTCGCGCCGGTCGTGGATTTTCTTGCCCTTGGCCAGAGCCAGCTCGATCTTGATCTTGCCGTCCTTGAAATACAGCTTGGTGGGCACCAGAGTCAGCCCTTTCTGTTCCATCTTGGCCTTCAGACCGGCAATTTCACGGCGATGCATGAGCAGCTTGCGTTCCCGGTCCGGATCGTGCTGGGCGTATCCCGCATTGGCGTACGGCGAAATGTGCACTCCGGACAGAAACGCCTCGCCGTCCGTGACCCGCGCGTAGCCGTCCATGAAATTGACGCGGCCCTCACGTAGGGACTTCACCTCGGAACCCGTGAGCACTATTCCGGCTTCAATGAACTCCAGAAGCTCGTAAAAATGGCGGGCCTTGCGGTTGGCCGCGATGATCTTGATTCCCGTGGGTCTGGCCATGAAAACACCCTCTTTCTATTCTTCCGCAAGGGAGGAATAGAACATGAGTTCTTCGGGAAAACGGCGGAAGATCATTTCCCGGACGAGCTTGTTGTTGCGGGCCACGGACTGGCTGGCCATGACCTGCTTCAGCAGTTCGTCGCACTCCTCCACGGAGGTCTGGCGGACAATGCGCTTGATGCCGGGGATGGCCTGCGGGCCGAGGCTTATGGAGTCCACCTGCATGCCCATGAGCACAGGCACGCAAAAGGGATCCCCGGCCATTTCCCCACACAGGCACACTTCGATTCCGGCGCGGTGGGCCGCGTCGACCACCCATTTCACGGACCTGACAACGGCCGGATGCAGCGGCTGATACAGATAGGACACATCCTTGTTGGTACGGTCGATGCCCAAGGAATACTGAATGAGGTCATTGGTCCCGATACTGAAGAAATCCACCTCGCGGGCCAGAAAGTCCGCCGTGATCACCGCGCTGGGCACCTCCACCATGATGCCCAGGGGCATGTCCTCGCGGAAGGGCGTGCCTTCGGCGAACAGCTCCCGCTGCACCTCGCGGT
This sequence comes from Desulfomicrobium orale DSM 12838, assembly GCF_001553625.1. GTDB lineage: Bacteria > Desulfobacterota > Desulfovibrionia > Desulfovibrionales > Desulfomicrobiaceae > Desulfomicrobium > Desulfomicrobium orale. The sequence goes on along the minus strand of NZ_CP014230.1, from coordinate 1,432,371 downwards.
AGAACTTCTTCACCTCCACCAGTTCCTGCAGCCCGGAAATCATGGGAAACATGACGGACACGTTCCCGGCCACCCCGGCCCGCAAAATGGCCCGAAGCTGCGTTCTGAAGATCTCGCGATGCTTCAGACAGTAGCGGATGGCCCGAAGCCCCAGAGCGGGGTTTCCCTCGGGCACGTTCTGAGTGCGCATGAGCTTGTCCGCGCCCACATCCAGAGTGCGGATGACCAGCTTTCTGGGAAACACCAGAGAGGCCATGTCCACATAAATCTCGGTCAGTTCCCCCTCGGTGGGCATGTCCATCCGGTTCAGGTAGCTGTATTCCGACCGGTACAGGCCGATACCCTCGCCGCCGTTGTCGTTCACGGCCACGACTTCCTCGAGCAGCTCGATGTTGGCCAGCACCTGCATCCGGAAACCGTCGAGGGTTTCCGCCGGCAGATGGCAGGAGCGCATGATGGCGGCGTGATAGTTCTCGAACTGCGTCTGGAGCTCCGTGTAGCGGGCCAGCTCTTCCTCGTCCGGGTCCAGAATGACGCGCCCGTGAAAGCCGTCCAGAATGATGATCTCGCCTTCGGGATGTTCCCCGTCCAGGCCGTCCACGCCGACCACGGCCGGAATCCTCAGGGACCGGGCCAGGATGCCCGCATGGGAGGTTTTACCGCCCTGGGTCGTGGCGAAGGCCATGATCTTGTTGACGTCAAGCTCGATGGTGTCGGCCGGAGTGAGGTCATGGGCCAGGAGAATGGACCGGTGAGTAATGGCCCGTCCGTTTCCATCACCGCCGGCCAGTTTGCCCAGCACCCGTTCGGCCACCTGCCGCACATCCTGCATGCGCTGGCGCAGATAATCGTCGGCAATGGCCGCGAACACATCCTGCACGTCACTTACCGCCCGTTCCAGAGCCCATTCGGCGTTGATTCCAACGGCGACATGATCCAGAGCCCGCTGGCGGAACTTGCGGTCCTTCAGCATCATCAGATGCGAGGCGATTATGGCTGAATGGTCCTGAAGATCGTCTGGGACGCAGGACAGAGTATGTTCCAGTTCCCGGCAGGCGGCGTCGAAAGCGCGGTCGAGCCGGGCCGTTTCCACGGGGATGCCGACCTCGGGCACGGCGTGACGCTCAACACCCGAAAAATGATTTCTGTTCAGGCAGTAGGTCCGCCCGATGGCCACTCCCGCCGACACGGGGATGCCGAAGAAGATGCGCGAAGCCATCAGTTCTTCTCACCGAACATGTCCGCAAACAGATCGCTCAGAGCCCGTACCGCCTCTTTCGCATCCGGCCCCTGAGCCCGCAGGGTCAGCTCCGCGCCCTGCGGCGCGGCCAGGGCCAGGATATCCAGAATGGATTTGGCATCAGCCTCCCCATCTTTGGAATGAATGCTCACGGCGGACTCGTAGCGCTGGGCCTCCTGAGATATCTTTCCTGCGGGCCGGGCATGGATGCCCAGAGTGTTGCCGACCCGGATGATCTTTTCCTGTATTTCTTCCATACCGCTACCTTACATACCGACAAAAACAGAGATGCCGTCCCAGGGCGCCAGCAGAGCGCAGAAAAAAAGCACCATCAGCAGCATGATCCGGTCCCTTGTATGCCAGGAACTGGCCGCGGCCAGCAGACAGACTCCCAATGCCCAGACCAGTTGATGGAATCCGCCGGACGAAACGACCCGTAACAGAAAAATAGCTGTCAACACCCCATTGACCATCTTCAGGCGCTGCCCCCAGTCAATGAGATTCCAGGACTTCAGGCGCTGCAGAAAAGCAAGCCCCTGAGCATACCCTCTGGCAAAAGTGTATGCCTTGAAGATCTGCAGGCCCGCAAGGCAAACGGCCAGCCAACAGCCGAGCAGCCAGAGATGCCCCGTGACGGCCAGATTCACGCCCACCAGAGACCAGGTGACCAGAAAACTGCCTCCGAAAAAGGAATCCCCCAAGGCGGACAGCGTATACACCGTGGTGGAACGCAGGGCCGGCAGCACTTTGGGTGTCAGCAGGCCCTGCGCGATCTTCTTCTCCATGGACAAAAAAATGCCCGCCAGAAGGGGCGTCCAGAAGGGGTGGGTATTGTAATGCTTCAGATACCTGCCCCTGGCCCGCTGCAATGCGCCCGGATCGTGCCCGAACAGGGCCTGCAGAGCGGGGTCCATGATATAGGCCAGGCCCACGTTCTGCATGCCTTTGGTGTTGAATGTCGCGCCGACCAGATAAGTGCGCAGGAAAATACGCAGCAGGGTTCGGACATCCACGTTCTATTTCGCTCCCCGCTCCAACACGAGCGCATAGATGTCTTTGGCCGTCCAGCCTGTTGTCCGGCCGCGGATCGTCCGGGCCATGTCCCGCGGCGAAAGCCCCTGTCCGGCCATATCCCGGACCAGTCCTTCCACTTCCTCCCGGGACGATGCGGCGGCTCGCGGAGGGCCGATCACCACGGTCAGTTCGCCCCGCAAACCGTCAGACTCCGCAAGCGGTTCACCAAGGCGTCCGTTGATAAACTGCTCATGTTTCTTGGTCAATTCCCGGGCCAGACAAAAATCCCTCTCTCCGAGCACGCTCGCCGCCACCTCCAGAGCCCGGGCGACACGGTTCTTGCGCTCGAAGAATACCAAAGTGGCCTGAAGAGCTGCGTACTGCCGGAAAAGAGCCCGGATTTCGCCTTCCCGGCGTGGAAGAAATCCGAGAAAAACAAAAGGATAAGGTGGCAGGCCGCTGCCCATGAGGGCCGCGATGGGCGCGCAGGGGCCGGGCACAGGGGATACCGTCAGACCGCGTTCCCGGCAGGCGGCCACAAGCCGGTACCCGGGATCGGCGATGAGCGGCGTGCCCGCGTCGGACACCACCGCTGCGTCCGTTCCGGCCGCAAGCAAATCCAGCACCTCGCCCAGCCGTTCTTCTTCGTTGTGTTCGTGCAGACTGAGCAGGCGTTTGCCGGAAATGCCGGCCAGTTGCAGCAGCTGGCCGGTCCGCCGGGTGTCTTCGGACAGTACCACTCCGACCCGTTCCAGAGTTTCCCGCGCCCGGGGGGACAGGTCACCAAGGTTGCCAAGAGGCGTGGCCACTATCCAGACAGTCCCGCGCATCGATGACATCCTCCCAATGTTCCAGCTCCGCGCCGTCACGGCCGAGAACGACGGTTACCAGATCGAAACGGCACGGCCGCGACCACAATCCGTCCCGGCTCAGATACGCCGAGGCGGCCCGAGCCAGGCGGGCGGCCTTGGCCCGGCTCACGGCCTCTCCGGGCGTTCCGAAAACCGTGCCCGAACGGGTCTTGACCTCCACGAAGATCAGAAGCTCTCCACTCCGGCAGATGAGATCGATCTCTCCGGCCGCACAACGGAAATTCCTCTCCACCACCCGCATGCCCTTTTCGGTCAGGAATGCAGCGGCCAAATCCTCCCCGGTCTGTCCGGTCGTCAGATGCCGGGCAGGCATAATTCCTTTTCTGTACGGCCAGAGATCACACCGCGAAAACTCACCCGGTGCGCCGGGCTGGGCCCCAAACGGGCCAAAGCTTCAAAATGCCGCCGGGTGCCGTACCCTTTGTGCCTGCCCAAGTCATAGCCCGGATAGCGCGCGTCCATATGAAACATAAGCCGGTCCCGGAAAGTCTTGGCCAGGACCGAAGCGGCCGAAATACAGGAATACAGAGCATCACCGCCGATCACCGCCCTCTTGGGCGTGCCGGAAGGAAAAACCTGGTTGCCATCCACAAGAACAAAATCAGGACGCATGGACAAGACCTCTTCAGCTCTGGCCATGGCCCGGAGAGTCGCCTGAAGAATGTTGATCCGGTCGATTTCTCCGGGCCAGGAAAAACCCAAGGCCCAGGACAATGCCTGGGCCTTGATAATTTGTGCGAAATGCTCGCGGCGGGCAGGGGAAAGCTTTTTGGAATCCGTCAGACCAGGAAGCTCGAACCCGGAAGGCAGAATAACCGCGGCAGCCACTACCGGCCCGGCCAGACATCCTCGACCGGCTTCGTCCACCCCGGCCACCTGAGACCAACCAATGCCCTCCGGCAGGATCGCCACTACCAGGTTTTCTTGGCCTTGATACGGGCGGCCTTACCCTTGAGCCGACGGAGATAGTAAATGCGGCTCTGGCGCACAACGCCTTCAGAAACAACCTCGATATGGTCGATGGACGGAGAGTGCAGCGGGAAAATACGCTCCACGCCCACGCCGTCGGACATCTTGCGCACGATGAACGTGCTGTCCGTAGTGCCGCGCTTGCGCCGCAGGACAACACCCTGAAAAACCTGAATGCGCTCCTTCTCGCCCTCGACGATCCGGGCGTGCACCTTGATGGTATCCCCGGCCTTGAAGGCGGGGATGTCGGCACGCAGCTGTTCGCTGTTGATTTTCTCTATGATGTTCATTGATGCTCTCCTTTATCTGAGACGGCCGAAGCCGCCAAATATGGTCATATTTGCCGTACCAGTAAGTCCGGGCATCAGCCCGTGTCGCCAAGAAGCCGGTCCACCATGATGGAAGCCGCCGAGCGGACGGAAAGATGATTATACCCATCCAGAAAGCGTATGGCCCGCAAGGCCCCGTCAGCGGCGGCCAGCACTTCCCGCCCCAGCCCATGGCCCGTGCCCAGCACCAAAAGCACCGGAAACGCTTCGAGCCATTCCACGACCTGGCTGCAGGTCATATCTCCGGCCTTGGCGCTGGTGACCACCACCTTGGGCCGCAGTCCTGTCCGGGACTCGATGTCCGCGATAGCTTCCTCCAGAAGGCCGGTCACCCGCACCCGGCCCAGCGCGTCACTCCGGTCGGGATTGGCGGTGGCTCCGAAGCCGTCCTTCCAATGGCCGATCAATGTCCGGGCCATTTCCCGCTGATCGGCAAGGGGCGTACACAGATAGTAGCCGCCAAGTCCATAGGTACGCGAAACGCGCGCAATATCGTGGAGGTCCAGATTTGTCAAAGAGGTTGTAATGGTCTCTCCCCGCTTGTTCTCCACCGGATAGTGCACCAGAGCCACATACAGATTCCGCCCCGGGCGGACACGCTCGATGCTCCGCAGATGGCGGATATCCTGGTCGGTCAGAAGTGCGGTGTCCAGCATGTCCGGCCGCAGGGCCAGCGTGGCTTCCAGGCTTTTCTCCCGCCGCCAGACCGCGATCCGCCCATGGTGTCCCGAAGACAGCACTTCGGGCACAGCCAAGCCCTCGTATTCTTCGGGTCTGGTGTAGTGCGGGTATTCCAGCAGTCCGGAGCTGAAGCTCTCCTCGTCCGCGCTTTCGTCCCGGCCCATGAAGTCCGGCACCAGACGACTCACGGCCTCTATCAGACACAGAGCGCCGCTTTCTCCTCCGTTCAGGACGAAATCCCCCACGGAAACGGGCTCCACGGCGCACAGTTCCTCCAGCCGGGCGTCCACACCTTCGTAGCGCCCGCATAAAAGCGCCAGTTCCTCTTCCGCAGCCAGTTCCCTGGCCAGTTTCTGGGTCAGAGGACGGCCCTTGGGATTCAGCATGAGGATGCGCACCGACGGGGGCAGCGTTTCCAGAGCCCGGCGCAGCGGCTCCACGGCCATAACCATTCCCGGTCCGCCGCCGTAAGGGCGGTCATCCACATTATGGTGCTTGTCCGTGGAATAATGACGCGGATTGATGAACTGAAAGCTGATCAGCCCCTTGTCCACGGCTTTGGACAACAGACCGCAGGATAAGGGGGACTCGAAAAATTCCGGGAAAATACTGATGATGGAAAACCGCATGGCCGTCTGGTTCGCAGTGGATGAAACACCCGCTGTCTTCGGGTCTATCCGTTCTGATTCTGATACAGCTCGACCAGACCGTCGGGCGGGTCCACCCTGATCAGCCCCTGCCCCAGATCGATTTCCACCACGATCTCCTCCACTGCGGGCAGCAGGATTTCATTTCCTGCTTCGTCGCGTACGAACCAGATTTCCTGCCCCGCCATGTCCCGCATGTCTTCCAGTACGCCTATCCGGCAGCCGTCGGGGCGGACCACCGGCAGTCCCAGAATATCCTCGGGACAAAGTCCGTCTTCATCCGTGTCGGGCAGATCACGCTCGCGCACCAGGACCAGAGCCCCTCGCAACGTTTCGGCCTGATCCCTGCCCTGACAGCGGTCCACCAGTATCAACACGCGTTCCCGGTGCGGCCTCCAGGCCTCAAGAACACATGGTCTGGCTTTCTTGCCGGGAAGCTCCAGATAGACGCGTGAAATCCCCTCAAAGAGGAACGGGGAGCCCGCGTGGATTTCTACGCAAAGCTCCCCCCTGAGACCGTGAGGCTTGAGCACCCGGCCCACCTGCACCAGCCGGGCCGGCTCCCGGCGCGGACCGGACATGCTATTCCAGAATCTCCAGCACCAAGCGCTTCCCTGCTCCGGCCCTGGCCGCACTCAGCAAGGTACGCATGGCCCTGGCCGTACGGCCCTGCTTGCCGATGACCTTGCCCAGGTCCTCCTTGGCGACCTTGAGTTCGATCACAGCAGCCTGTTCGCCGGGAGTCTCGGTGACAAGCACCTCATCCGGGTCGTCCACCAGGGATCTGGCGATGTATTCAATCAGCTCCTTGGGCATGGGACACCTTCAGCGGATACGGCAAACACAGAAACCGCCGACGGAACTAACCGGCAAAGCCTGCCTGCTTGAGCAGGGAACGGACGGTATCCGAGGGGTGCGCGCCCCGCTCCATCCAGATCCTGATCTTTTCCTGATCGATCTTGATGTCGGCGGGCTTGGTCATGGGGTTGTAGTACCCGACATAATCGAGAGCCCGGCCGTCGCGGCGGGACTCGCTGTTCACGGCCACGATACGGTAGAACGGTTTCTTCTTGGAGCCCATGCGGGTCAGTCTGAGTTTCAAAGCCATGTGATATTCTCCCTGAACTGTAATGTATGGCGTATGGATCGTTACCCGATCCCCACCTATTTTTTCCTGCGTTGTTTCTTGGCCTTCTTGCGCTTTTCCCTGATCTTGGCCAGATCCGCGGCCGACCGGCCGACGGATGGAGCGGGCATGCCCCCCCCGGGCAGCCCTCCCGGCACGCGTGCGCCCTGGGGCATGGACGGCATCTTTCCTCCGGCCATTTTCTTCATCATCTTCTGCATCTGCTCGAAATTCTTGAGCAGCTGATTGAGCTCCGCCACGCTGTTGCCACTGCCCCGGGCAATACGCTCCTTGCGGCTCGTATTGATAATCTTCGGACTGCGCCGCTCCTCCATGGTCATGGAATTGATCATGGACTCGATCCGGGACAGCTCCTTCTCCGGCATCTGCACATCCTGCAGCTGTTTGCGGATCTGCCCCATGCCGGGAATGAGCTTCATGATGCCCTCGAGGGAACCAAGCTTTCTGATGCGACGCATCTGCGTGCGGAAGTCCTCAAGGTCGAACTCCGCCTTGCGGAATTTCTTCTCCAGGGCTTCGGCTTCCTTGGCATCAATGGTAGACTGCGCCTTCTCGATGAGTGTGAGCACATCGCCCATGCCCAGAATGCGGGAGGCAATGCGGTCCGGATGGAAAACCTCCATCTCGCTCAGCTTCTCGCCCATACCCACAAATTTGAGAGGCTTGCCCGTAATGGCCTTCACCGACAGGGCCGCGCCGCCGCGGGCGTCGCCGTCCATCTTGGTCAGCACCACGCCGGTGATGTCCAAGGCTTCGTCGAATTTCTCGGCCACGGTCACGGCGTCCTGACCCGTCATGGCGTCGGCCACGAACAGAATCTCATGTGGCCGGCATTTTTCTTTGATGCCGGCGAGTTCCTGCATCAAAGGCTCGTCGATATGCAGACGCCCGGCGGTGTCCAGCAGCACCACCGAGCAGCCTTTGAGCTCGGCTTCACGCAGGGCCGCGACGCAGATGTCCACCGGGTTCATCTCAACGGTGGACGGATAGACCGGAATGCCCAGCTCCGCGCCGAGCTTCTGCAACTGGTCGATAGCCGCCGGGCGGTACACGTCCGCCGGGACCAGATACGGCGTATATTTCTGGCGGCGCAGATACAGGGCCAGCTTGGCGGAGGATGTCGTCTTGCCCGAACCCTGCAACCCGGCCATCATGATCACGTAAGGCGGCTTGCCCTTGAATTCCAGAACGCTGCTTTCTCCGCCCAGAAGCTCGATCAGCTCTTCGTGAACGATCTTCACCACCTGCTGTCCGGGAGTGAGACTCGCCAGCACATTCTGTCCCAGAGCCCGTTCCCGGACCCGCTCGATGAACTCCTTGACCACCCTGAAATTGACGTCGGCTTCCAGAAGAGCCATGCGCACTTCGCGCAGACCTTCCTGAATGTTGTTCTCATCGAGGCGGCCGTGCCCGCGCAATTTTCTGAAGACCGATTCCAGCCGGTCGGACAAGCTGTCGAACATATGCGGAGTCCTGTGCAAAATAAAAGAAGTCACGCATAGGCAAATTGATATCAGGCGTCAAGGACGCCGCCCCGCTGACCTCTGATGGGCGATACCAGCCCAAGAAAATGAATGCAGAGAATGCGGGGACAACTCTGGCTCTCCGGGTTCCGACCGGCTCGCAAACCCAATAGAAAAGCCCATCCCATAAAAAACGCGCCCAAAAGGGCGCGTTCACAGCCGTCAAACCATCCAGAAGGAAGCAGCGTCAGGCCACCGCGTAGTAAACCTTGGGCGCGGAACCGCAGATGGGACAGTTTTCAGAGGGCTCGCCCTCGTGGATGTGTCCGCAGACGCCGCATACATGGTAGGTCACTTCGGGGAGATCGCCCATCATTTTGGCGGCCTTGGCGTAAAGGTTGGCATGACATTCCTCGGCCTTGTTGGCGAAAACGAAATAACGCTCCGCCGCCTTTTCTCCTTCGGCCTGGGCATCGGCGATCATATCCGGGTACATGGACTTGAACTCGTAGACTTCTCCGGCTTCGGCATCCTTCAGATTGGCGGCCGTATCTCCGACACCCTTCATCAGCCGCAGATGGGCATGGGCATGAATGGTTTCCGCTTCCGCCGCGGCCCGGAACAGCTTGGCCACTTGGCCCAATCCTTCGTCTTCCGCTTTTTTGGCGAATGCCAGATATTTACGGTTGGCTTGAGATTCTCCGGCAAAAGCAGCCTTCAGATTTTCAGTGGTCTTGCTCATGGGAATATTCCTCCTCCAAAATATTAATAGTAACTTTTCCTAAAAATGATATTTAAAGAAATCTTTCTCCCACGGCAAGAGAAATTTTATCCACTGTCGAACATTCCCGAAGAGCTCCACATTTCTGGTGAAAACAAGGCAAAAAAGCATTGCCTCCCAAGCTTTCCGCGATGCTTGACGGACAAGTTATCAATCGTTAACACGCGCTCCATGGCTAAACGCATGACCACTCTCGTCCGGCGCGAGCAAATTGCCGAAGCGGCCCTGACCCTCCTCTCCGAGCAGGGACTGGGCGGACTGACGGCCAGGAATCTGGCCAAGACCGTAGGACTGACCGCTCCCGCGCTGTACAGACATTTTCCCGGAGGCAAGGAGAACATTCTGGCCAGCATTCTGGATTTGCTGGAGGACATCAAAACGGCCGGACTCAAAGCAGCCCACGAAACACCGGGAACGGCCGTGGACAAGTTGCGGCATTTCTATGACCAGCAGATCAGCCTGATCCAGCGCTTCCGCGCTCTGCCCTGCCTTCTTCTGTCAGATACTCTGTGGATTGAATTTCCTTTACTCCGTGACCGTTTTCTGAAGAGCTACCATGCCCATCAACTTCAAGTGGAAGCCCTTGTCCGGCACGGACAGGAGGGAGGGGAAATCCGGACGGATATTGGCGCCAGTCAGATTTTCGCCCAGTTTTTTGGACAATTTCTGAGCGTCGCCGTTCTGCATTGCCGACAGGGAAATATGATTGATATCGAGGCCCAATCTAAGGCCAACTGGCAAATTTTTGTCCGGGGCATTCTGCCCTGATTTTTGAAAAATCCACCAAGGCACACCGTATGAAAAAAGTATTGTTGCTCATGCCTGTTCTGGCTCTGACCCTTGTGCACTTCGTATTCGATCGGCCGTCCAGCGCGGATCAAAACGCGGAGCAAGGAGCCTTACCGGAAGTCAACGTACTCGTTCTGAAGCCCACTTCAGTAACGCTGACCACCGAACTTCCTGGCAGGGCTTCCGCTTACCAGACTGCGGAAATCCGCCCGCAGGTCAGCGGCATCATTCAGAAGCGGGCTTTTACCGAAGGCACCGAGGTCAAGGCCGGTGAAGTGCTGTACCAAATAGACCCCGACACATACGACGTAGCCGTTGCGCGGTCCAAAGCGGCGCTGGCTTCGGCGCGGGCCAACCTCGAACCGTCCCGACTCAAGGCCAGCCGCTACCGGGAACTGGTCGCTTCCAAAGCCGTCAGCCAGCAGGACTTCGACGACGCACAGGCAGCCCTGGCTCTGGCCCAGGCCCAGGTGGCCCAGGCTCAGGCGGAACTGGACGCGGCCCGCATCGACCTGCGGCGGACCAAAGTCACATCACCCATCTCCGGGCGCATCGGACGCTCCAGCGTCACTCCCGGAGCCCTGGTCACGGCGAATCAGGCGCAAGCCATGGCCGTGGTGCAGCAGCTCGATCCCGTATTCGTGGACCTGACCCAGTCCAGCACGGAACTCATGCGCCTGAAAAGATCTCTGGAGAGCGGCCAGGTACAGTCCGCGAACGCGGCGGCAGCACAGGTTCGCCTCACTCTGGAGGACGGAACTCCCTACCCACAGAACGGCACTCTGAAACTCGCCGAAGCCAGCGTCGATCCCGGCACCGGGGCAGTGACCATTCGTGTGGAAGTGCCCAATCCCGGACGCGATCTCCTGCCGGGCATGTTTCTGCGCGCCGTGATCACGGAAGGTACGCTGGATGGGGTCATTCTCGTACCCCAGAATGCCGTGACCCGCGATGCCAGGGGGCAGGCCCAGGTGCTTCTGATGGATGCCCAGGACACCATTGCCGCTCGTCCCGTTGTTCTGGACAGAGCCGTCGAAGGCAACTGGATTGTGCGGGAGGGGTTGTCCAGCGGCGACAGAGTCGTCGTTTCCGGCGCGCAGAGAGTGCGCCCCGGTGTGAAGGTGCGTATTGCTCCAGAGCAATAAGAGGTTAAAATGTCACATTTTTTTATTGACCGTCCCATTTTCGCGTGGGTCCTGGCCATCGTGGTCATGCTCGCGGGCGTGCTGTCCATCGCCACATTGCCCATAGCCCAGTATCCCACCATCGCGCCGCCGGCTGTACGGATTTCCGCCGTGTACCCCGGCGCCTCGGCCAAAACCGTGGAAGACTCCGTGACCCAGGTCATCGAGCAGAAGATGAAAGGACTCGATGGGCTGGCCTACATGTCCTCCACCAGCGAAGCTACCGGCGCCTCTTCCATTACACTGACCTTTGACAGCAAGGTGAACCCGGATATCGCCCAGGTCCAGGTGCAGAACAAACTGCAGCTGGCCACGGCTCTGCTCCCCCAGGAGGTGCAGGCCCAGGGCATTTCGGTCACCAAGGCGGCCATGAATTTCATGGCCGTCATCGGTTTCGTGTCCGAGGACGGCTCCATGACCAACGTGCAGCTGGCAGACTACGTGGCCGCCCATGTGCAGGACGGACTGAGCCGCGTGGACGGCGTGGGCGAGGTCACCCTCTTCGGCTCCCAGAACGCCATGCGCGTGTGGCTCGATCCCGACAAACTGATGTCCTACGGTCTGACTCCGGCTAATGTGCGTTCGGCCATACGAGCCCAGAATGTCCAGATATCCGCCGGCCAGCTGGGCGGTCTGCCTTCCGTGGAAAGCCAGCGCATCAACTTCACGGTCATCGTGCAAGAGCGCCTCCAGACGCCCGAGGAATTCAAAAACATCCTGCTCCGCGTGGGAGCCGACGGCGCAGCCGTGCGTCTGGGCGATGTGGCCAGGGTGGAACTGGGCGCGGAAAGCGCGGCTGTCCTGTCCCGCTACAACGGCCAGCCCTCTGCGGCCCTGGCCGTCCGCCTCGCCACTGGAGCCAACGCCCTGACCACGATTCAGGGCGTCTGGGCATATATCGATTCCATCAAGGGAGCCTTTCCGGAAGGACTGAAAGTCGTTGATCCTTACGACACCACTCCGTTCGTCCGAATTTCCATCAAAGGTGTGGTCACGACCCTGCTCGAAGCGGTTCTGCTGGTTTTTCTGGTCATGTTTCTTTTTCTGCAGAACTTCCGGGCCACGCTCATTCCGACCATCACCGTCCCGGTGGTCCTGCTCGGCACCTTCGCCGTGCTGGCTGCCTTCGGTTATTCCATCAATACCCTGACCATGTTCGGCATGGTTCTGGCCATCGGCCTGCTGGTCGATGACGCCATCGTCGTGGTGGAAAACGTGGAGCGGATCATGCATGAGGACGGCCTTTCGCCCAGAGAAGCCACCAGACTGTCCATGACCCAGATTTCCGGGGCGCTGGTCGGCGTGGGTTTGGTCCTTTCGGCGGTTTTCCTGCCCATGGCCTTTTTCGGCGGCGCGACAGGCGTCATCTACCGCCAGTTTTCCATCACCGTGGCCTCGGCCATGATACTGTCCGTGCTGGTGGCCCTGATTCTCACACCGGCTCTGTGCGCCACCATGCTCAAACCTGCCAGCCACACTCAGCGGCGCAGGGGATTTTTCGCCTGGTTCAACCGCTTTTTCGAGCGTCTGACCTCCGGATACCAGGGTCTGGTCGGCCGTCTGGTCCGCCGCTGGGGACGCTCCATGCTGGCCTACATGCTGATCGTGGCCGGCATGGCCTTTCTGATACTGCGCCTGCCCACAGGTTTTCTGCCCGAGGAGGACCAGGGCATTCTTTTCGTACAGGTCCAGATGCCCACGGGCGCCACCCAGCCGCAGACGCTGGAAGTGATCGAACGCGTGGAACGCTACTTTCTGGAGAAAGAAAAAAGTGGCGTGGCATCCGTACTGAGTGTGGTCGGATTCAGTTTCAGCGGTCAGGGACAGAATATGGCCATGACCTTTGTACGTCTGAAGGACTGGGATTCCCGGAAAAGCCCGGACCTGAGGGCTCAGGCCATCGGCGCAAGGGCCATGGGCGAATTCGCCCGGTATCAGGACGGGCTCGTCTACGCTTTCGTGCCACCCGCCGTAATGGAGCTGGGCAATGCCCTCGGATTCGACTTCGAATTGCAGGACATGGCCGGCCTGGGGCACGAGAAACTCATGGCCGCACGCAATCAGCTGCTGGGCATGGCGGCTCAGCATCCCAATCTGACCGGAGTCCGGCCCAACGGCCTGGAAGACACGCCCCAGTACCGCATCGATATCGATTGGGAAAAGGTGGGCGCGCTGGGTGTGGCCGTTTCCGATGTGACCGATGTGGTCTCCACGGCCTGGGGCAGTTCCTATGTAAACGACTTTATGGACCAGGGACGCATCAAGAAAGTGATCATGCAGGGCGACGCGCCTTTCCGCATGATGCCCGAAGATCTGCGTTTGTGGCATGTACGCAACAGCGACGGGCAGATGGTGCCCATGTCGAGCATGGCCTCCTCCCGCTGGACCATGGGCTCGCCGCGCCTGGAACGCTACAACGGTATGCCTGCCAGAGAGATTCTGGGCGCTCCCGCGCCGGGCAAAAGTACCGGACAGGCCATGGCCGCCATGGAGGAACTGGCGGGTCAACTGGAGGAAGGCATCGGCTATTCCTGGACCGGCCTGTCCTATCAGGAACGCCAGGCCGGGGCGCAAACGCTGCTCCTCTACAGCCTGTCCATTCTGGTCGTCTTTCTGTCCCTGGCCGCTCTATATGAAAGCTGGGGGCTGCCCGCCTCCGTCATCATGGTCATTCCCCTGGGCGTGGTCGGCGCTCTGGCCGCCGTGACCCTGCGCGGATTCAACAACGACGTTTATTTCCAGGTGGGACTTCTAACCACCATCGGTCTGGCGGCCAAAAACGCCATTCTCATCGTGGAATTCGCCAAGAGCCTGCACGAGTCCGGCATGGAACTGGTTCCCGCCGTGGTGGAAGCGGCGCGGCAACGGCTGCGCCCCATCATCATGACCTCCCTCGCTTTCGGACTGGGCGTGTTGCCTCTGGCCATCAGTTCCGGAGCGGGTTCCGGAGGCCAGAACGCCATCGGCACGGGTGTCATCGGCGGCACCATCGCATCCACCATCCTCGGTTCGTTGCTGGTGCCTGTTTTCTTCGTCCTGGTGGTCCGGCTGAGCACATCCCGCAGAAAGACCGCCTCAAACACACGCATCATCCCCGGAGGCCGTCCATGCGAGGACTGATCTCTTCTCTGGTGTTCGTCATTTTCATGGGCTGCTCCATGGCTCCCAAGCGGGAGCTCCCGGCCATGCCCGTGCCCGGATTCTGGCCGGATTCGTCCGCGCCCTCGACGGACGCGGAGGCGCTCCAATGGAGAACGGCCTTTCCCGATCCGGCCCTGCAAAAACTCATCACCACCGCCCTGGAGGAAAACCGGGATCTGCGCCAGGCCGTCCTGTCCCTGGAAAAAGCAAGAGCCCAGCTGGGCATTGTCCGAGCCGACCGCTGGCCCAATATAGACGCCACAGGGCAGCATTCCGTGCAGCGCACGCCAGCGGACATCAATCGCGGCGAGGCGGGAATCAGCCGGCAGTGGAGCGTGGGACTCGGCGTGACGTCTTTCGAGCTGGACCTCTTCGGACGCGTAAAAAGTCTGGAAGACGCGGCACTGGAAGAATATCTCGCCACGGAAGAAGCGCGGCGGTCCGTGCATATGAGCCTCGTGTCCCAGATCGCGCAGGGCTACCTGACGCTGGCCGGGGATCGCGAGGCCCTGGCCCTGGCCAGAAAGACCATGAAAAGCCGTGAGGATACTCTGGGGCTCATCCGGGCGCAGGTGGAGAACGGGCTGGCCACGGAACTGCAACGCCACCAGGCCGAGGAGGCCGTGGCCGTGGCCCAGTCCGAGGCGGCGCGTCTGACCGCCCAAGTGGATATGGACCGCAACGCCCTGTCCCTGCTCACCGGAGTCCCGGTCTCGCGTCTGGCGCTGCCCGCTCATTCCCTGAATGAAATCATCATGGAAGACGCTCCTCCGGCCGGACTTTCCTCAGAACTTCTGACCCGGCGGCCGGACATTCTGGAGGCGGAGCACCGGCTCTGGGCCGCCGGAGCCCGGATCGGAGCGGCCAGGGCCGCCTTCTTTCCCCGCATCACCCTGACGACCACGGCCGGGCTGAGCAGCCTGGAACTGACAGATCTGTTCGACATCTCACAGCGCACCTGGACTTTCGTGCCCAGCCTTCGCCTGCCGATTTTCGATGCGGGACGGAACAGGGCCAATCTGGCGGCCGCCGAGGCCGAGCAGAAAATCCGTGTGGCCGCATACGAGAAAGCCATCCAGACAGCTTTCCGGGAAGTGGCGGACGCTCTGGCCAAAAACAAGGGCTTCGCCGGACAGGTGCAGGCCCAGACGCGGCGGGTAGCCAGCGCCGGGCAGAGCCGGATTCTGGTGGAGCAGCGTAATCAGGTCGGGCTGGAAAGCCTGTTTGCAGTATATGACGCCGAACGCACCCTGTTTTCAGCCCGGATGGACCTGCTGCGGGTCCGCCTGGGACAGAAGCTCGCTGTGGTGGAATTGTTCTCCGCCCTGGGCGGCGGATGGGAAGAAGGAGGGGCGGACGGCCAGGCGGCCGCGGAGGTCACTGAAACACGCCAGTGACGGGTTAGCCCGGACATCCGGCGGGCAGGACCAACGCGATTTGAACTTGCTTCGCTTTTGCCTTTTGAAATGCCTCACTTCCGGCTTTTCAGCGCCTCGCCGTCACAAGCGGGGCGCGGCTATTTCGGGCTCTGGAATGCAGGCAGGTGTGGCTGCATCGGCGCACACAATCCGCATAGGGGGGGCAGCACCCCATACAGGCGGAATTCAGACCGTGGGCGCAGGCAAAATACGCACAGGCCTCCTTCTTGTTGGAAATCATGTCGAGGAGAATGTAAAAATGCGCGGCCAGAAGGCCGCGCACAAATTCTATCATTCATGGTCAAATCTTATGTCATGATGATCATAACTCTGAAAGCTGAATCCCAGGGGGCTGCCCACGAACAGAGTAAACTTGAAATCTCTTTTGGCGTAAAAGCCGTCAGCGCTGATGCCCAAATTGACCCGCCCCCCATCCGCGGTTGGATACGGCTTCTTTGTAAAAAAACCCGGGAGTAGACGGGTTTCCATTGAATACGGTTCCAACGTAAGCTCTCCAACAATTACCGAGTCTCCAGAATTGTATGTCCGGATTACGACATCAATCGGGTCGGTCCCCGTATTGGACAAGGCCAAGCCGGACCACCAATCGCCTCCATGTACGGCATAGGGGACTTCTATTGAAAAGCTCTCCGCAAAAGCAGAACCGGCACAAAAAAGTACAGAGATTCCTGCTAGAAAAACCAACATCTTTTTCATCCATCGCATAGACACTTCTCCCTGCGGCCTCTGTACCGCCTTTACAGGTTAATGAAAAAACCTTTTAAATCAAATAGATCATACCTCCAATCGTATTGTCTGGCTATACTTTTTTATCATTCTGCCTCAAACGCAAAAGCCTTTCCGTGGTAAGCGGAAAGGCTTTTTGGCAACGTATCCGGAGGATGCGGATCAGTTCAAAGATTGCGCGTGGCTCGCCGCGGGCCAGATTTCATCGATAGTTTCCACGGTCCGGATGGTGATCCGCCTGCGTAGATCCTTGGGGATTTCATCCAGATCGTGGGCGTTCTTGGCGGGCAGGAATACCCGGCTCACGCCGTGGCTGACAGCCGCCAGAATTTTCTCCTTGATGCCGCCCACGGGCATGACCCGGCCGCGCAGGGTGATTTCTCCGGTCATGGCCACATCCGAGGCCACGGGCTGGCCGGTCAGGGCCGACATGAGAGCCGTAACCAGAGTCACTCCGGCGGAAGGGCCATCCTTGGGCGTGGCCCCGGCCGGAACGTGAATATGAATGTCGCGGGTGTCGAAAAAATCCTCACCCAGATTCAGCCCGGCGCTCTTGCCCCGTGCATAGCTCAGGGCGGCCTGGGCGCTTTCCTTCATCACGTCGCCCAGCTTGCCGGTCAGAATGAGCTTGCCCTTGCCCGGCAGCAGACTGCATTCAATATGCAGGATCTCCCCGCCGTACGGCGTCCAGGCCAATCCCAGAGCCACGCCCGGCGGAAGGGCCTTTTCGCGCTCCTCATCCATGAATCTGGGCTGTCCCAGCAGCCTGGTCAGGGCCTGGCCGGTCACCCGGAACGGCCCGCTCTTTCCTTCCGCCACCTTGCGCGCGTACTTGCGGCAGATGGAGCCGATCTCCCGCTCCAGATTGCGCAGACCCGCCTCCCGCGTGTAACCGCGGATGATCTCGGCCAGGATGGCATCGGAGATGATCAGGGTGTCCTCCGTCAGCCCGTTCTCTTTGACCTGACGGGTCAGGAGATAGCGGCGGGCGATGGCGATTTTTTCCTGCTCCGTATAGCCGGGGATGCGGATGACCTCCATGCGGTCCAGCAGGGCTGCGGGAATGGTGTCCAGCATGTTGGCCGTGCAGATGAACATGACCCTGGACAGATCGTAGGGTACGTTCAGGTAGTGGTCCGTAAAGGAATTGTTCTGCTCCGGGTCCAGCACTTCCAGCAGGGCCGAAGACGGATCGCCCCGGAAATCGCTGCCGAGTTTGTCGATTTCATCCAGCATGATGACCGGATTGACCGTTCCGGCATCCTTCATGGACTGGATGATCCGGCCGGGCATGGCTCCGATGTAGGTCCGGCGGTGCCCCCGGATTTCGGCCTCGTCCCGCATTCCGCCCAGAGACATGCGCGCGAACTTGCGGCCCAGAGCCCTGGCGATGGATTTGCCAAGAGATGTCTTGCCCACGCCCGGAGGCCCCACGAAACACAGAATGGGGCCTTTCATGCCGGGATTCAGTTTGCGCACGCTCAGATATTCCAGAATGCGCTCCTTGACCTTCTCCAGATTGTAGTGGTCCTCGTTCAGGATGCGGGCCGCCTCCTTGATATCCAGGCGGTCTCTGGAACTCTTCTTCCAGGGCAGATCGATGATCCAGTCCAGATAGGTACGCAAAATGGTGGACTCGGAACTGTCCGGATGCATGGATTCCAGCCGCGACAACTGCTTGTCGGCTTCCTTCCTGACCTTTTTGGGCAGCCCGATGGAGTTCAGTGCGCTTCTGAGCTCCTCGAATTCCTCGCTTTCTCCGCCCTTGTCGCCCAGTTCCCGGCGGATGGCCTTGAGCTGCTCGCGCAGGAAATACTCGCGCTGAGCCTTGTCCATGCCTTCCTTGGCCATGGACTGGATCTTGGCCTGCATGGCCGCCACTTCCACCTCGTTGGCCAGCTGGGCGTTGACCAGGCCGAGCCGTTCGATGGGATCGAGACTTTCCAGAATGCGCTGGGCTTCGGAAGATTTCATGCGCAGGTTGGAAGCCACCAGATCCGCTAGGCGGCCGTGCTCGTTCACGGTATTCAGCACGCCCATGATTTCCCCGGCGTCGATACCGCGCAGAGTCAGAATCTTCTCGCTCTGTTCCTTCACCGAACGCAGCAGGGCCTCCTCGGCCGGGCCGGGATTTTCCAGCACCAGTTCGCTGATGGGCTCCACACGCACCTTGCCAAAGGGCGCATGCTGCACGAATTCCGTGATGCGGGCGCGGGTCAGCCCCTGCACCAGCACTTTCAGGCGGCCGTCGGGCATTTTCAGCATGCGCATGATCATGGCCACGGTGCCGATCTCATACAGGTCGCCGGGCTCCGGATTCTCGACACTTTCATCCTTCTGGGTGCAGATGAGGATGTAGCGGTTGCTGTTCAGAGCCGCGTCCACCGCCTGCACGCTTTTTTCCCGGCCCACGAACAGGGGCAGAATCATATAATTGAACACGACTATGTCGCGCACGGCCAGAAGCGGCATGACCGTGGGGATTTCCGCTTCCTGCGTGTTGTTTTCCGCACCGGCCGTTTCCTTTTCTTCTGTTTCCGGCGTCAGGGGCGTTTCATCGCTCATGAGAGCCTCCTCGTGTGGTATGTCCGCGCATATCGGAGGCGCGGAGCAAAAAGCTGCGCCCCCATATAAGGCCGTTTCCAGTCCAGGCAAGGGAAAGAGCCCGCAAGAGATATGTTTTCCGGTTCATCCGGGGCATCGACGCCGTACAGGGGCGGGATCGGAAATCGCGGGCCGGGGCTACAGCAGCCCCGATGCACGGAAGCTGACGAAATCGTCGCCAGCGACAATGAGATGGTCCAGCAGGCGCAGGCCCAGTTCAGAGGACAGACGGGAGAGGGTGTCCGTGAGTTCCCGGTCCTGCCGGGATGGATTCGGACTACCGCCGGGATGGTTGTGCACCAGAATCACGCCGCTGGCATGATGGCGCAGAGCCAGTTCGAGAATCTCCCTGGGATAGGCCGGGGTCTGGTCCACGGTGCCCCTGGAGACCCGCTCGAAGCAGAGCAGCCGGTTCTGGGTGTCCGTCAGGATAACCCAGAATTCCTCCTTGGTCAGGCCGCCCAGACGGGCCCGGACCAACTCCCGGACCTGCTCCGGGGAGGAAAAGGTTTCGCGGCGGGCGAGAGGCGCGGCGCTTTTGCGGACCAGGCACTCGCGCAGGGCCGTCCAGAAGGTGACCACGGCATCGCCCAGGCCGGGGATGTCCCGCAAGGCGGCCGGATCGGCCATGAGCGCCCTGTCCAGAGAGCCAAAACGGGCCAGAATGTCCTTGGCCAGTGGCTTGGTGTCCCGCCGGGGCAGGACGTAGGTCAGAAGCAGTTCCAGCAGTTCGTAGTCGGCCAGGCTCCGGGGCGAAGCGTTCAGACGCTCCCGCAGGCGCTGGCGGTGTCCGAGATGGTGCTCTACCACAGGCGCTGCGCGTCCCTGACCAGACTTTCCAGAGCCTGAGCCGGACGCATCCGGCCGGTCTTGATGTCCGTGTCGGTTCTGAGGGCCAGGTCCCACAGGCGGGCGACGCGATCCGGCCCGAGCTGCCGGGCCAGCTGCTGCTTCTGTTTTTTTATGCCGGGAGGGAGCTGCACCTTGGATTCCTCGCCGTGCAGAAGCCGCCAAAGCAGACGGGCCTCGCGCACCAGCAGGGCGGAAATGGGAAAAACCATGTCTCCGTCGGCCATGGCCGGATCGTTCAAAAGCGTGTCCCAGGCGCGGCGGCGGCCCTCGGGGCTTTGCAGTTCACGCAGGAAGACGAAGATTTCAAAGGGCTCTTCCGGCTGGAGAGTATCCAGATGCTCCGGGCGGATGACTCCACCGTCTCCTGCCAGAAGCAGGATTTTTTCCAGCTCGTTGCGCAGGGCGATAGTGGCAAGGGGCAGGGATTCGATCAGGACTTTCCTGACCCCGGGGGCGAAAGTCAGCCCGTGACGGGCGGCAAAACCGTCCACTTCGCGGCCGATGGTGGCGCGGGACAGGCCCGGATGCTCCCATATCCAGCCGTTTTTCCGGGCCGCCGCCCAGTACCGGCCTTTGGTCACGGCCCTGGCCGGGGCGGGCTTGCCGGCCTTCCATTCCGATTCCAGACAGAACATGGGCCACACGGAGGGCCGGGCCATGGCCAGAGCGCCGTCCATGCGGGACCAGAATTCCTCGTCCCGCTCCTGAGCCCGGCGCAACACCACGGCGTTGGGCGGCCCCATCATGGAAGGAACGGTCAGGACCTGCCAATAGTCGGCGGGCAGTTCCTCATCTCCCCAGAAAATTCTGGGCGCAAAGCCCGTTCCGTCCAGAAGCTCGGCCACCCGGTCCTTGATGAGTTCCGGGTCCGGACTGAGCAGAAAGGAAAAGCCCTGTCTGTCCATGAATCAGAACTGCTGGGCCAGTCTGTCGGCCACCATGCGCATGGCCAGATCCACGGCGTTCTGCGTGGCCTGCCGCTTGGCGCCCGCGCCGCGGTAGCTTTCCGAGGCGGTGACCAGCCCGGAAGTCCAGATGAGGGAATTGGTCTCGGTACTGAAAAAGCTGACTTCCAGCTGGATGACCACCTGAGAGGTAACGGTCACGTCGTCCAGACCCTTGACCGAATCCGAGGAGCTGTACTGGCGTACGTTCAGAGTCACACGGCTCTGGGCCTGCTCTCTGTCCACCCAGACCACCCGGCCCCTGCGGGTCAGTTCGTCCCGCAGGCCGCTTCGAAGCATGGGCTCCAGCCATGTTTCAGTGGAAGGATTGGTGACCTTGCCCAGGTACAGACGAGTATTGTCCTGAGGCAGGCTGATGGGGGCCTGGGCCGAAAGCCGGTACCCGCAGGCCGAAAGCAGGCACAGAAGCGCCAGAGTGCTAGCGCACCACCACGTTGACCAGTTTTTCCGGGATGACGATGACTTTGACAATGTTTTTGCCCTCAATATGCCGTGTGACGTTGGGATCTTTAAGAGCCAGGGAGCGCACCTCTTCTTCCCCGGCCCCGGCCGCCACGCTGATCTGCCCGCGCAGCTTGCCATTGACCTGGATGGCGATGGTGACCTCGGCCGTCTTCAACGCTTCCGGATCGTACACCGGCCACAGCTGTCCGGTCAGACCGCCGGCATGGCCCAGCCGGGCCCAGAGTTCCTCGCAGATATGCGGGGCGATGGGCGACAGAATCGCCAGCAGCGACGACACGGCCGAGGACAACAGCAGGGGGCCGTAGGGGCTTGTCCGCAGCTCGTCCTTCAGGGTGTAAAGGGCGTTGACCAGCTCCATCATGGCCGCGATGGCCGTATTGAACTGGAATTTGTTCTCGATGTCCCGCTCGGCCCGGCGCACGGCGTCGTGTTCCCTGCGCCTGAGTTCCGCCTCCGCCGCGCTCAGCGCTCCGGGTGCGGCCACGCACGGGGACACGGGAGAGAGCACGCCTTCCAGTTCGTCCACCAGCCGCCACAGCCGGTTCAGAAAACGGCTGGCCCCCTCGATGCCCTTGTCGTTCCATTCCAGATCCTTTTCCGGCGGCGCGGCAAAAAGACAGAACAGCCGCACCGTATCGGCCCCGAATCTGGCGATCATCTCGTCAGGGTCCACTACGTTGCCCTTGGATTTGGACATCTTCGAGCCGTGCAGCAGCACCATGCCCTGGGTCAGCAGATTCTGGAAGGGCTCGTCGTGGTTCAGATAGCCCTCGTCGCGCAGGGCCTTGGTAAAGAAACGGGAATAAAGCAGGTGCAAAATGGCGTGCTCGATGCCGCCGATGTACTGGTCCACGGGCAGCCAGCCGCCGGTTTCCGGAGAAAAAGGAGCATCTTCGTTGCGGGCGGCGGTATAGCGGGCGAAATACCATGAGGATTCCACAAAGGTGTCCATGGTGTCCGTTTCCCGGCGGGCGGGCTTGCCGCAGGCCGGGCAGACCGTATCAACGAAAGCCGCGCAGTCCGGCAGGGGCGAGCGGCCGTCGGGATTGACCTGCACGTCAAGAGGCAGCTCCACCGGCAAATCTTCCCGGGAGACCGGGACAATGCCGCACTGATCGCAATAAACGACCGGGATGGGCGCGCCCCAGTAGCGCTGGCGGGAGATGTTCCAGTCCCGCAGGCGGTAGTTGACCGTGGGTTTACCCACACCCCTGGCGGCCAGCTCATCCACGATGGCTTTCTTGGCGGCCTCGCTGTCCATGCCGTCGAACTTCCCGGAATCTGTCATGACGCCGGGCCGGGTAAAGACGCCCTCCACGGTCTGGCCGTCCCCGGGAACAATGACCGTGCGTACGGGCAGATTGTATTTGGCGGCGAATTCACCATCGCGCTCGTCATGGGCGGGCACGGCCATGACCGCGCCGGTGCCGTATCCCATGAGCACGAAGTTGGCCACGTAGATGGGCATTTCCCGGCCGGTGAAAGGATGCAGGCAATAGCGTCCGGTGAAGACGCCCTCCTTTTCCAGGTCCTCGGCCGTACGCACGATGCGGTCCATCCTGCTCACGCGCTCCACGAACTCCCGCACGGTCCCTTCCTGCCCGGTACCTGCGATGAGCTTCTCCACCAGCGGATGTTCCGGAGCCAGACTCATGAAGGTCGCGCCGAAAAGCGTGTCCGGCCGGGTGGTGAAGACCGTGACGGTTTCGTCCATCTCCTTGATGGAGAAGGTTATCTCCGCGCCCACGCTCTTGCCGATCCAGTTACGCTGCATGGTCAGCACGCGCTCCGGCCAGCCTCCGGCCAGTTTGTCCAGATCGGCCAGCAGCTCCTCGGCGTAATCCGTGATGCGCAGAAACCACTGGGACAGTTCCTTCTGTTGCACCACGGCGTCACACCGCCAGCACAGACCCTCTTCCACCTGTTCGTTGGCCAGCACCGTGTGGCAGTCCGGGCACCAGTTGACCGGCGCTTTCTTGCGGTACACCAGACCCTTTTCCAGAAACCTGAGGAAAAATTCCTGCTCGAAACGATAGTATCCAGGATGGCAGGTGGCGATTTCCCGTTCCCAGTCGTAGGAATAGCCCAGGCTCTTCAGCTGGGCGCGCATGTGGGCGATGTTCTCGTAGGTCCACTTGGCCGGATGGGTCCCGTGTTTGATGGCCGCATTCTCGGCGGGCAGGCCGAAGGCGTCCCAGCCCATGGGATGAAAGACGCTGAAGCCGCGCATACGCTTGTACCGGGCCACCACATCGCCGATGGAATAGTTGCGCACGTGCCCCATGTGGATGCGGCCCGAGGGGTAGGGAAACATTTCCAAAACATAATATTTCTTCCCGCCCGAAGCCTCTTCCGTGCGGAAACAGTTCTGGTCGGCCCAGACTTTCTGCCACTTCGCTTCTATCTGCTTGAAATCGTAATGCGCCATGTTTCCCTCTGTTTTTTGCAGGGCTCCGCCCCGCACCCCGCAAGAGCCAAGGCCCCTGACCCGTTTCTTGGCGGATCTTCAGGAAACCATCTGAAGTCCGCCCATATTGAAGAGGCCCTGTTTTTCCGTATTTTTTCGGTCCGTATCCGAAGCGATGCACTATCGTCCGTTTTCCCTGGCCACGGCATCCAGCACGCCGTTCACGAAGGTCCCGGAATTGTCGTCCCCAAAATCCTTGGCCAGTTCGACGGCCTCGTTGATGACCACCTTGGCCGGCACATCGGGCATATGAAGCAGCTCGAACAGGGCCAGGCGCAGAATGGCCAGCTCCACTCTGGCGATGCGCTCCAGTTTCCAGTGCCGGGAATGCCCGGCGATGATGTTGTCCAGAGCCTCCCGGTGCTCGAATACACCCTCGGTCAGAATCCAGGCGTAAGACTGCTCCCGGTCCATATCCGTCTCTTCCTCGGCCCAGAAATTGTCGAAGGACGCGGCCAGAACGTCCTTCGACGGGTTCTGGCCGAAGCTCAGCGCATAGACGAGCTGGAAGGCAAAACGGCGCTGCTGCCTGCGGTTGGGCGTCACGAGCCGCTCCTACATCTGTTGCAGCACGCGCAGAGTCTCCAGAGCCGCGGCCGCGGCCTCCACGCCTTTGTTGCCGGCCTTGCTGCCCGCGCGCTCGATGGACTGTTCCAGTGTATCCGTGGTCAGAAGACCGAATCCGACGGGCACGCCTGTTTCCAGAGCCACATGGGCGATGCCCTTGGTGGCCTCGCTGCACACATAATCGAAATGGGGCGTGGCCCCGCGAATGACCGCGCCCACACAGATGATGGCGTCGGATTTTCCGGCCTTCGCCGCCTTGCTGGCCACGATGGGCAGCTCAAAGGCTCCGGGCACGCGGATGATGGTGATATCCTCGCGGACCGCGCCGTGACGCAGCAGATAATCCACCGCTCCGCCCGTCAGCCGGTCCACGATGAAATCGTTGAAGCGGGTGGCGATGATGGTGAATTTCAGCCCCTGGGCCTGCAACTGGCCTTCGATGGTCTTGATATGCGGCATGACGTCTCCTTGGATGGACGAGATGATTCGGGATGATACTGCCGGATTCTCTGAAAATCGCACCGATTCCGAAAAGGGGTCCAGGGACGAGTCCCTGGCGGGGTGCGGGCGGAGTCCCGCAAAACTTCTGCTCAGTTTTTTCCGGCGTC
Source organism: Desulfomicrobium orale DSM 12838 (assembly GCF_001553625.1). GTDB lineage: Bacteria > Desulfobacterota > Desulfovibrionia > Desulfovibrionales > Desulfomicrobiaceae > Desulfomicrobium > Desulfomicrobium orale. The sequence continues at coordinate 1,407,421 of NZ_CP014230.1, read as the reverse complement.
CAGATGCAGCAGGTGCCCGAGCTTGTCGTGTTTGGTGCGGAGGTAGCATTCATTCTCGGCGCCGGGCGGCATTTCAATGGGGACCCGCTCCTCCACCTTGAGCCCGTAGCCCTCCAGGCCGATGATCTTCTTCGGATTGTTGGTCAGAAGGCGCATGCGCTTCACGCCGAGGTCCACCAGAATCTGCGCGCCCAGGCCGTAGTCGCGCAGATCCGGAGCAAAGCCCAGCTCCAGATTGGCCTCCACCGTGTCGCGCCCTTCATCCTGAAGATGGTAGGCCTTGATCTTGTTGCCAAGCCCGATGCCCCGGCCTTCCTGACGCATATACAGGATCACGCCCGCGCCTTCCCGGTCGATCATGCGCATGGCGTGCCTGAGCTGGCCGCCACAGTCGCAGCGCAGGGACCCGAACACGTCTCCGGTCAGACATTCGCTGTGCACGCGCACCAGAACAGGCGTGTCCTCGTTGATCTCCCCTTTCACCAGAGCGATGTGCGTGTGAACATCGATATCGTTTTCATAGGCAATGATGGTGAACTCGCCGTGGCTGGTGGGCATGCGGGCGTCGGCCACGCGGCGGACCAAGGAGTCCTTGCGGGAACGGTAGGCGATGAGATCCGCGATGGTGGCGATCTTCATGTCGTGCTCGGCCGCGAATTCGCAGAGCTGGGGCATACGGGCCATGGTGCCGTCGTCGTTCATGATCTCGCAGATCACGGCCGCCCCCTTCAGGCCGGCCAGACGGGCCAGATCCACGGAACCTTCGGTCTGTCCGGCGCGGACCAGCACTCCTCCCGGCTTGGCTCGCAGAGGAAAGACGTGCCCGGGCGTGGCGATGTCCTCGGGCGTGACGCCGTCGGCCACGGCGGTCTGGACGGTAAGCGCCCGGTCATGGGCGGAAATGCCCGTGGTCACACCCTGACTCGCCTCGATGGACACGGTGAAATTGGTGCCGAACTTGGACGTATTGCGCTTGGTCATGAGCGGCAGCTGCAATCTGTCCACCAGAGGGGGTTCCAGAGCCAGACAGATCAGGCCGCGTCCGTATCTGGCCATGAAATTGATGGCCTCGGGCGTGATCTTTTCGGCGGCGATGGTCAGGTCGCCCTCGTTTTCCCGGTCTTCGTCATCCACCAGAATGATCATCCGGCCTTCATGTATTTCCTTGATGGCCTCCTCGGCCGTGCATCTGTGCATAGAGTCCTCGTGACGAATTCAGAAGCCGAATCCGTGTTCCCGCAGAAAATCCGGCGTAATGCCCGGTCGCCGGGTACTATCGGGGCCAGCGCCCCAGGGGCCGAGCATGCGCTCGACGTACTTGCCGATGACATCGGTTTCCAGGTTGACCCGCGTTCCCGGAGTCCAGCCGGAAATGGTGGTTTCCCCCTGCGTGGCCGGGATGACGTTTACTTCCAAATAGTCCTGACCGCAATCGTTGACCGTAAGACTGACGCCGTCCAGAGCCACCGAGCCCTTCGGGATAATCTGCGCTGCCAGACGGACGGGAAACTCCAGACGGCAAAGACGGGATTCCCCGGCCTGGCGGATGGAACGCACCGTAGCCAGAGCATCCACATGCCCCGAGACCAGATGTCCACCCAGGCGGTCTCCCAGACGCAGGGCCCGTTCCAGATTGACGGGCGCCCCCGGCCGCAGCAGGCCGAGATTGCTCACAGTCATGGTTTCGGCCGAGGCATACGCCGTGAAGGCGCCGGACGAAAAGGACTCCACGGTCAGGCACACGCCGTTGACCGCGATGGACTCTCCCCGGACATAGTCCGTGAGGGAGAAGCGGGGGGACAGGGTGAGCCGGGTTTCGCCGCCGTGACGCGCGATGTCCGCCACGGTGCCGACACCCTGCACGATGCCGGTAAACATGTGCTACTCCTCGGGATGCAGGCGCAAATACAGATCCGTGCCGTGGAAACTTTGCTCCACCAGCCTGAAACTCCAGCATTCTTCCATGGAGATTGCGCCCCGGCCGGCAAACGCCGGGCGCCCGTCCTCGTCGCCCAGAATCTTCATGGCCTGGAAAATACGCAGTTCGTCCATGAGCCCCTGAATACGCAGGGAAGCGGCCAGCCGTCCGCCGCCCTCGGCCAGAACGTAATGAGTGTTCCGGTCCCGGCGCAAACGGTGCATGCCTTCGGCCAGATCCAGGCCGTGTCCGCCTTCAGGGAGCCCCCACACGGCGGCTCCCAGCTCCTTCAGCCGCGTGGCCCGTCCGGAACGGGCCTGATCCGGCGATGTCCAGAAGATGACCCGATCCGCCCCTTCGATGAGCAGAATGTGGTCGTGCGGCGTTTCCGGCAGCCTGCGGGTGACGACCACCGCCAGAGGCTGGGGGCCTTCATATCCGGGCAGGCGGCAGGTCAGCCTGGGGTTGTCGGTCCGGAAGGTTTCCCCGCCCACCATGACCGCACCGCACCAGGAACGCAGTCGATGCACTTCCCGGCGTGAGGCTTCGCCCGAAATCCAGGCTGTCTGACCGGTGCGGGCCGCGATTCTGCCGTCCAGGGTGGTGGCCAGCTTGACGATGGAAAAAGGCCGGTCCGTGGTCTGCCAGATGCGGAAATCGGCGATGAGGTCCCGGCATTCCCGCTCGCGCACACCCACGCGGACCGCCACGCCCCGGCTGCGCAGAAAATCTGCCCCCCCACCCGTCACCGCAGGATTGGGATCAGCACAGCCCACGGTCACCTCGCGGACGCCCGCATCCAGAATGGCCTGAGTGCAGGGCGGCGTCTTGCCGTGATGGTTGCAGGGTTCGAGGGTCACGAAAAGAGCGCAGTCCGCCGGGTTCACATTTTTCCGGCAAGCGTCGGCCAGGGCTTCCACCTCGGCGTGAGGGCGCCCCCAGGCCGTGTGCCAGCCTTCGGCCACGATGACTCCATCGCGGACCAGCACCGCTCCCACGCAAGGGTTGGGAGCGGTGCGGCCCTCTCCGCGCCGGGCCAGGGCGATGGCCCGGTCCATGAAGTCTTCAGGACTCACGAGCGGGCCGCTCCATGAGATGATAAGGAATGCCCGCTTCGTCCAGCATCTGCCGGGACATGTCGTCGGGATAGCCTTCGGCGAAATGGATGGTTTTCACCCGGCAGTTGATGAGCATTTTGGCGCAAAGAATACAGGGCTGCGTGGTGCAGAAAATGTCCGCGCCTTCGATGCTCACGCCGTGCATGGCCGCCTGGATGATGACGTTCTGCTCGGCGTGCAGGGCACGGCAGAGTTCGTGACGCTGACCCGAGGGGATGCCGAGCTGATCCCGCAGACAGCCGATATCCAGACAGTGTGCCAGCCCCGCCGGAGCACCGTTGTAGCCCGTGGCCAGAATGCGCTTGTCCTTGACGGCCAGCGCCCCCACCCGGCGGCGCAGACAGGTGGAGCGTTCGGCCACGAGATAGGCGATGTTCATGAAATACTCGGCCCAGGGGATGCGTTTGTCCATGCGGCCCTCCTTCCGAAGAAAACAAAGCAACCACAGGACCGGAAACCCGGCGCTGTGGTTGGCGGGAGAAAGTGCGGGGCAGCGCCTACCAGGCGAAAAGGGGAAACTGTCCCGCGAATTTTTCCACTTCCAGCCGGGTTTCCGTCAGGCGGGTTTCATTATCCAGATTCTGCAGCACCTGCACGATCCATTTGCCCACCCGGCGCATATCGTCGGTCTTCATGCCGCGCGTGGTCAGGGCCGGAGTGCCCAGACGGACACCCGAAGTGACGAAGGGCGAACGGGTCTCAAAGGGCACGGTGTTTTTGTTCACGGTGATGCCGGCCTTGTCCAGACCGATTTCCGCGTCCTTTCCGGTGATGTCCTGCTTTGTGAGGTCCATCAGGATCAGATGATTTTCCGTGCCGCCGGAAACCAGATTGTACCCGGCGTCCCGCAACTCCCCGGCCAGAGCCTGGGCGTTGTCCAGCACCTGCTGCTGATAGTCGCGAAATTCCGGCCTGAGGGCTTCGCCGAAGGCCACGGCCTTGGCCGCCACGACATGCATGAGCGGTCCGCCCTGAATGCCGGGAAATATCTGGGAGTTGAGCGTCTTGCCGAACTCTTCCGAGCTGAGGATCATGCCGCCGCGGGGGCCACGCAGGGTCTTGTGCGTGGTCGTGGTGGTGAAATGAGCGTGGGGAACGGGCGACGGATGCAGGTCCACGGCCACCAGCCCAGCGATGTGGGCCATGTCCACCAGCAGCTTGGCCCCCACGGTGTCGGCGATGGCCCGGAAGCGGGCGAAGTCCAGAACGCACGGATAGGCGCTCGCTCCGGCGACGATCAGCTTGGGCCGGTGCTCGGCCGCCAGAGCTTCCACTTCGTCGTAATTGATGCGTCCGGTTTCGCGGTCCACGCCGTAAAACACGGTTTTGAACAGACGGCCGGAAAAATTGACCGGACTGCCGTGGGTGAGATGTCCGCCGTGGGACAGGTTCATGCCGAGAACGGTATCTCCGGGCTCAATGGCGGCAAAATAAGCCCCCATGTTGGCCTGGGAACCAGAATGCGGCTGCACGTTGGCGTACTCCGCCCCGAACAGCTGCCTGGCCCGCTCGATGGCCAGGTTTTCGGCCATGTCCACATATTCGCAGCCCCCGTAGTAACGCTTGCCGGGATAGCCTTCGGCGTACTTGTGGGTCATGACGCTGCCCTGAGCCAGCCGCACCGCGTGAGAAACAAAATTTTCCGAGGCGATGAGTTCCAGTTTGGTGATCTGCCGGTTGGTTTCCAGTTGGACAGCCTTGGCTATCTGCGGATCCTGGCGGGTGAGTTCGTCCATAAGAGTACTCCGTGTCATCCCGCTTGTGGCGGGTCAGTGGTTCGATACCGCCGCGCGGCGTTCCCGGCGTTGGCCGCGCTGCCCGACGGGAAGCAGAAAAGCCCGCGCCGTCGGTCTTCAGCTGAAGCGGCGTAAAATGATGGATGCGTTGGTGCCGCCAAACCCAAAGGAATTGCTGATGCCGTATTCCAGGTCCATCTTTCTGCTCTCTCCGGGCGTGTAGTCCAGGTCGCAATCGGGATCGGGGGTGTCCTGATTGATGGTCACGGGGACCACTCCGGTGAAAAGGCTCATGGCCGTGAATACGGCTTCGGCCCCACCCGCCGCGCCAAGGAGATGCCCGATCATGCTCTTGTTGGCCGTGACAGGCATTTTGTAGACATGCCTGCCGAACACGGTTTTGAGGGCCGTGGTCTCGGTCTTGTCGTTCAGCTTGGTGGAAGTGCCGTGGGCGTTGACGAAGGATATCTGTTCCGCGGCGATCTCCGCATCCCGCAGGGCCGAACGCATGGCCTGGGACATGCCCTGGCCGGATTCTTGGGGGGCGGCCATGTGGAAGGCGTCGCCGGAAGCGCCGTAACCGACGACTTCGGCGTAAATCCTGGCCCCGCGCGCCTTGGCGTGCTCCAGCTCTTCCAGCATGAGCAGTCCGGCCCCCTCTCCGATGACAAAGCCGGAACGGCCCGCGTCAAAGGGGCGGCTGGCCTTTTGCGGCTCGCCGTTGCGCGTGGTCAGCGCCTTCATGGCATTGAATCCGGAAACGGCCATGGCCGTGATGGTGGATTCCACCCCTCCGGTGATGCAGGCCTTGATCCGCCCGAGCTTGATGTCGGAGAAGGCGCAGCCGATGGCGTGAGAACCCGAGGCGCATGCCGATGTGGTCACCAGGTTGGGCCCCTTGGCCCCGGTATGGATGGAAATCTGTCCCGACGCCATGTTGGAAATGAGCATGGGGATGTAAAACGGCGACACGCGGCGGGGTCCGGCCTGCACGAGCTTGCCGTGAAATTCCTCGATGGTGCCGAGGCCGCCCAGGCCGCAGCCAAGAAGCACGCCCACCTCAGGGGCCATCGCGTCAGTCATCTCCAGGCCGCAGTCGGCCATGAGCTGCTTGCCCGCGGCCACGGCAATCTGGACGAAACGGTCCATGCGCCGCGCCTCCTTGACGCTGACCCAGGCTTCGGGATCGAAATTTTTCAGCTCCCCCGCGATCTTCGTTTCAAAATCCGAGCAGTCAAAGAGCGTGATGGGGCCGATGCCGCTCACTCCGGCCACAAGGTTGTCCCAGCTCTCCTTCAGGGAGTTGCCGATGGGCGTCAGAGCCGAAAGGCCGGTCACGACAACACGTTTTCCAATCATGTTCTTCCCGAATTTACAGGTATGGGGCGGGTTTCCGCCATTGAAAAAAGGTACCCCGTGGGCGCGGGGTACCGGAGAGTCCGTATTTGCCGGAGCGAAAAGCTAGGCCGTCTTGGATTTGATGTAGTTCACGGCATCCTGAACCGTGACGATCTTCTGGGCGTCTTCATCATCGATTTCGATGTCGAACTCCTCTTCCATGGCCATGATCAGCTCCGTGATATCCAGAGAGTCGGCTCCAAGAGACTCCATGAAAGAGGATTCGGGCTTGACCTCGTCCGCAGACACGCCCAGCTGCTCCACCACCAGTTCCTTCACTTTCGCTTCGATAGACATTGTTCCTCCAGATTGTGTGCTGTGTTGACGGGCCCGGCTACATGTACATGCCGCCATTGACCCCGAGTATCTGACCGGTGACGTACGCCGCCTGGTCCGATGCAAAATAAACCACCGCGTCGGCGATAGCCTGGGCCGACCCGAGAGCACCCAGCGGGATGCGCTCCAGATATTTGTCACGGAGATCCTGCGGCAGCGCGTCCGTCATGTCAGTCTCGATGAAGCCGGGAGCAATGGCGTTGACCGTGATGCCGCGCGGAGCCAGTTCCAGGGCGGCGGTCTTGGTCAGACCGATGAGGCCGGCCTTAGCGGCGCAGTAGTTGGCCTGCCCCGCGTTGCCGGCCTGCCCGCTGACGGAAGAAATGTTGACGATGCGGCCCTGGCGCTGCTTCATCATGATTTTCGCGGCCTGTTGCAGGCAGGCGAAGGCGCCCGTCAGATTGACCGCGAGGACCTGCTCCCACTGCTCGCGCTTCATACGCACCAAGAGGCCGTCCTTGGTGATGCCCGCATTGTTGACCAGAACTTCGAGAAAAACCTTGTCCTTTATCTCCGAGGTGAAAAATTCCGCCACCGCGTCCCAGTTGCCGACATCCAGCTGAAATCCCCGGACCGTACCGTCCGCCGCCGCAATTTCGTCACACAGGCTCCGAGCCAGCTCGGGGCGGCTGACGTAAGTGAAATAGACCTGGTAATCCCGGGCCGCAAGGCTTTTCACGATGGCCCTGCCGATGCCGCGAGTGCCGCCGGTGACCAGGGCCGTTTTTCGTGTTCCGTTCATAAATGACCTCGTGAAAATGCGGGGAGAATAAAGGCTGAATGCTTATTCAATCGCCTTTAAAATTGCAACAAGGCCGCCGCCCAGGTGAACCCGCCGCCAAAGGCGGTCAGAAGCACCTTCATACCGGACCGGATGCGGCCGGAGGAGGCGGCTTCGGTCAGGGCGATGGGAATGGACGCGGCTGAAGTGTTGCCCACGCGGTCCACATTCACATAGACCCGGTCCATATCCACATCAAGTTTCCTGACCACGGCCTCGATGATGCGGATGTTGGCCTGATGCGGAATGACCAGATCCACATCCGCCGCGCCCAGCCCGTTACGCTCCAGCAGGGCCGCCGAGACGTCGCTCATGTAGCGGACGGCGTGCTTGAACACATCCCGCCCGTTCATGCGCACAAAATACTCTTCCCCGATGGTCTGCCCCAGCACTGGGGCGCAGGCACTGCCACCACCGTGCACGGTCAGGAGCTCGCCCACCGAGCCGTCGGCCTTCAGCATGACATCGAGCACGCGAATCCCTGTGGGATGGTCCTGTCCCGTGACCACCGCCGCTCCGGCACCGTCCCCGAACAGCACGCAGGTGCTGCGATCCTCGAAATTGATGCGCGACGTGACCACCTCGCTGCCCACCACCAGAATGCGGGCATCCGGGTACAACGAGCAATAGGCTCTGGCCGTTTCCAGGCCGTAGAGGAATCCGGAGCAGGCGGCAGCGAGGTCGAAGGCGGGCAGGCCCTTGAGACCCAGCATGTCCTGCAACAGGCAGGCGGTGGTGGGGAGATTGTAATCGCCGGAAAAGGTACCGACCATGATGTGAGTCAGGTCGGCGGGAGTCAGACCGGCGTCGTCGAGGGCCCGCAGGGAAGCCTGATGAGCCAGGACGGAGCAGGGTTCATCGGGGCCGGAGAAGTGCCGCTGGCCGATGCCCGTCCGGGTCCGGATCCATTCGTCCGAAGTATCGACCAGGCGCTCCATATCCGCGTTGGTCACGATCCTTCGGGGCAAGTGTGCGCCGAGACCGGCGATAAAGCACCTTGAAGCCATGTATCTCGGATTCCGTTGTCGGAGATTACAGCGCCGCATCCGAACCGGCCGGGGCCAGAGTGCGCCCGGTCCGCGAAAACAGACTCAGTTCGGTATTGGCGCGCAGCCCCTGAACGAGCTGGGTGTTGGCGTCCTTGCGGACAAAGGCCGCGGCCTGCTGCAAAGCCGTGCTGATGGCCCGCGCGTTGGACGCTCCATGGCAGACGATGGCGATGCCGTTCAGCCCCAGAATGGGCGCGCCGCCATACTCGGCGTAATCGATCTTTTTCCCGAAGCGCTTGAACGCGGGTAAGGCAATGAGCGTTCCCAGACGAGACCACAGGGACTTCTTCAGCTCGGTCTTGAGCATGGAGGCCAGAGCCGCCCCCAGCCCTTCGCTCAGCTTGAGGGCCACGTTGCCCACAAAACCGTCGCAGACAATGATGTCGGTATCGCCGGTATATACGTCGCGGCCTTCGACATTGCCCACGAAATTAAGGGAAGAACCCTTGAGCAGGGAATAGGCCTCCTTGGTCAGGGCGTTTCCCTTGCCCTCTTCCTCACCGATGCTCAAAATGCCCACCTTGGGGTTTGAAATATCCAGCACGTACCGGGCCAGAACCTCGGCCATGAGACCGAACTGCACCAGATTGTACGGTTTGCAGTCCGCGTTGGCGCCGACGTCGATCAGCACGATGGGTTTTTTGAGGGTCGGCAGGATGGTGGCCAGAGCCGGACGGTCCACCCCGGCGATGCGGCCCAGAATGAACATGCCGCAGGCCAAGGCCGCACCGGAATTCCCCGCCGTGACCACGCCGTGGGCCTGGCCGTCCCGGACCAGACGAAAAGCCACCTGAATGGAACTGTCTTTTTTGCGGCGCAGGATGTCCGACGGTTTTTCGGCCATGCCCGCGACCTGCGTGGTATGTACGACGTCTACCGTTACATCGGCGTGAGGGTGACGTTCGAGCTCCTGGCGGATGGCGGCTTCATCGCCGACAAGGACAATGGCCGCACCGGTCTCCCGGGCGGCCGCAAGAGAGCCCGGAACATTGACTTCCGGGCCGAAATCCCCGCCCATGGCGTCCACGGCGAGGCAGATGGGTTTAGGCATCCGCAGCCTTGACGTACTGGCGGCCTCTGTATTTGCCGCAACCAGGGCAGATGCAGTGAGGCAGACTGGCTTCGCCGCATTCGCAATAAATGAAATTGGGAACGGCCACGTGATCGTGAGAGCGGCGCATGTTCCGTTTGGATTTGGATGTTTTCTTCTTGGGCAATGGCATGACGGCACCTCTACATAAAATCTAGTTGTCTTTTATTTTAACGCCCTGCAGTGCTCTGGCCAGTGGAGACTGAACATCCAGACCGCTGCATACGCAATTTTCCAGGTTCCTGTTTTTTCCGCATTGGGGGCATAGCCCCAAACATGTGTCGCTGCAAAGAATTTTTTCAGGCAGGGACAGGAGGCATTCTTCGCGTAACAAAGCGGCAACATTAAGCTCCCAGCCGTTATCCGTATCGCGCAGCAGCGTGCTCTCCCCTTCGGGAGCTTCGGCATCCTCAAATGCCTCAAAGGAGTCGAAATCCTGGACAATGTCTATCCGGGCCGGTTCGGTGCAGCGGTGACAAGGCGTGGATATCACGCCGCGAAGAGTTCCCCGGATCAGAAACCCGTCCGCCTGAGGAGAAATCGTAAGCCTGGCGGAAAAGGGCTCAAGAATCTCGCACCAGCCGCTGAATTCTTCCCAGATATCCCGCCAGAACCCCTGATCCTCAAAAGAAAATTCCCGGCCGTGCGCCGGGAGATTCGTCAGGCTTATCCATTGTCCGGTCATTGATTACCTCGAAAGAGGACCCGTATAGACGCATCTTTTTTTCTGTCAAGGATTTTCACTTGCCATCCATCCCCGCCGGGTATAAGAGTCCGCTCTCATTGTCGATGATACGGATGGCGTCCGCAAACGGCAGGGCTCAGGACGCAAGAGATATTTAAGCATCAGGGAGGACACCATGTCGAAAGTTTGTGAAATCTGCGGCAAAGGGCCGAAAGTGGGAAACAATGTCAGCCATGCGAACAACAAGAACAAGCGGCGCTTCATGCCCAATCTCCAGTCTGTCCGCGCCCAGCTGAAGTCCGGCCAGGTGAAGAGAATGAAGGTCTGCACCCAGTGCATCCGTTCAGGCGCCGTGACCAAGCCCGAAGTGAAGTAAGGCGCATCTTCAGGCCGAAAAATTTCAACCCCCGTCCAAGGACGGGGGTTTTTTGTTGGCTTTTCGGAAGCACGCGCTCAATCGGCCGTGTGAAGCGGCGGATAGCCCATGGAATTCCGGCGCGGACCGTCCGAGCCGTCAGTACCGATCATGGCGAATCCAAGAAGCCTCGTGAAGACGTTATAAAAAAGACCTCGAAGATATTCTCCAAGGCCTTTTACGGTCATGGGAGCGGGTTCGCCGCGTCCGGATGATGGCACGGAACGGCATCCCGCATCATTTCTATCTTTCACTCAAAGCAGGACGCCTGAGAATATTCCACCCGATCCTTGTATTCGGCCTGTTTGCCTTTGTTCCACAGCTTGACGGGCCGGTAGTACCCCACCACCCGCGTGTAGACTTCGGTTTCCGCTCCGCAGGTCGGGCATACGGCCTGCTCTCCGGTCAGATAGCCGTGATCCTTGCAGACCGAGAAGGTCGGCGTAATGGAGATATAGGGGATCTTGGTCTCGCTTAAGGCGCGCACAATGAATTTCTGAAGAGACTCCATGTCCGGAGCGGACTCGCCCAGAAAGCTGTGGAACACGGTGCCGCCCGTATACATAGGTTGCAGGCGGTTCTGATGCTCCAGGGCGGTGAAGACGTCTTCGGTGTGGCCCACCGGCAACAGGGTGGAATTGGTGTAATAGGGCACGCCGTTTCCGGAGGCCTGGATGTCGGCGTAGAGCTTCTTGTCGATCTTGGCCAGGCGGTAGCTCGTGCCTTCGGCCGGAGTGGCCTCCAGATTGTACAGATTACCCGTTTCTTCCTGAAAAGAAGATGTCAGCTCGCGCAGATAGTCCAGAGTGCGGATCATGAGGCGCGTTCCGGCCTCGGTTTCAATGCCCTTGCCCAGCAGATTCAGGCAGGCCTCGTGGCCGCCCACCAGGCCGATAGTACTGAAGTGTCCGCGAAATCCGTTTTTGAGATACCGCCGGGAAAAGGGAAACATGCCCTTTTCCATGTTGTCCACGACCATCTTGCGCTTGAACTCCAGGGAATCCTTGGCCAAGGTGGCATACTCTCCCACCAGATCCAGAAAATCCTCCTCGCCCTGAGCCAGATAGGCCAGCTTGGGCAGATTCAGAGTCACCACACCGATGGAGCCCGTCAGATCACCCGCGCCGAAAAGGCCGCCCGTGCGTTTGCGCAGCTCGCGCAGATCCATCTGCAAACGGCAGCACATGGAGCGCACGTCTTCGGGCTTGAGGTCGGAATTGATGAAGTTCTGGAAATACGGAGCCCCGAATTTGGCTGTCAGCTGCAGAAGCAGTCGTCCCACTTCGGAGGACCAGGGAAAATCCGGCGTCACATTGTAGGTCGGAATGGGAAAGGAAAAGATGCGCCCGTGGTAGTCTCCGCCGAGCATTACTTCCAGAAAGGCCCGGTTGATCATTTCCATTTCCGGTCTGAAATCACCGTACACGGAGTCCGTCAGCGCCCCGCCGATAATGGCCGCTTCCGAAGCGATGTGCGCGGGCGGCGTGAGGTCGAAAGTCAGGTTGGTGAAGGGGCTCTGCCCTCCCCAGCGCGAGGTGGTGTTCAGGTTGAACACGAATTTCTGCATGGCCTGCCGGACATCGTCGTAGCTCAAGCCGTCGTGCCGGACAAAAGGGGCCAGGTACGTGTCCACATTGTTGAAGGCCTGGGCCCCGGCCCATTCGTTTTGCAGCGTGCCGAGGAAATTGACCATCTGCCCCAGAGCCGCGTCAAAATGCCGCGGCGGCCCGGAAGAGCAGCGGCCTTCCAGGTTGAAGCCTTCCAACAGCAGATCCCGCAAGGACCACCCGGCGCAGTACCCGGCCAGGCCGAAAGACAGGTCGTGGATATGAAAATAGCCGTGCTCGTGGGCCTGGCGGATTTCTTCGGGATATTTTTCCAGAGAGTACCGGGCCTGCACCGATCCGGACAGATGCAGCATGAGCCCCTGAAAGGAATGGGCCATGTTGGCGTTCTCGCTAACCCGCCAGTCGGACTTGTTCAGATAGCTGTCAATGGTCTCGGTCACGTCCAGAAACGTTTCGGTTTCACTGCGGATCTGCCGCCGCTTTTCGCGATAGACGATATAGCGTCTGGCCACATGGTACAGCCGCGATTCCATGAGCACCTGCTCCACCGTATCCTGAACCATTTCCTGTTCGGGACTGGCCATTCCTTCCAGTTTGGCCTCCACCTTCCTGGCCAGGCGTCTGGCCAGAAGCGGATCCTTGATTCCGCTGGCGTTCAGGGATTTCAGAATGGCCTGGGCGATGCGCTCCAGAGACCAAGTTTCAATACGGCCGTCACGTTTGACAATGTTCTTTGGCATGCATTCTCCAAAAAAGGCGAAGTTTCAAAAATGTCTCACTTTTCCGGCGGTGGAACGAACTCCTGGAACACGAGGGGCAGTTTCTCCGGAACTTGGGCCCGGGTCCGCGTCAGATCGGCTGCGGACAACGCGGGGACCTTGGTGCACCGGAAGTATACCCGCCCCGGATGAGCCAGAGCCAGAGCAAAAACTTCCTGCAGGCTCTGCCGGGCCGAAGCCTCGGACATGCCGCCGGTCAGTTCCGGATAGCGGTTCCAGGGGCCTTTCACGTCCACGGCCAGGGTCTGCGCCAGATCCGAAACCAGCAGCCGCTCCAGCACATCCGGAGCCGAGCCGTTGGAATCCACCTTGACCGGCAGGCCGATGGTCTTCAGATCCGCCAGCAGATTTTCCAGATCCGGAACGCAGGTAGGCTCTCCCCCGGACAGCACAATGCCATCCAGCCAGGAACGCCGCCTGCGCATATCTTCCAGAAAGGATTTGCGGCCCAGAACCGGCAGGGTCTGCCAAGTCCAGGCCAGCCCGCCATTGTGACAGGTGGGGCAACGCAGGTTGCACCCGCCCGTGAACAGGACGCAGGATACCCTGCCCGGCCAGTCGCAAAGGCTCACAGGCGCGATGCCGCGCACGCGATTCCACGCGGAATTCGTTTCCGTCATGAACGCCCGAAAAAGTGCAGCGTTTCGAGAAGTTCCCAACACCCCGCATCCGCGTGCGGAGAGTTAAGAGGGAATGCTTCAGGCCGGTATTCTGACTTCCCCTTTCCGCATACCGCCTTCCCGCCTGCAGGCAGTGGCATCGTGGTACGCGGTGTTTGCAGAGGTTACAGCGGCGGGACCGTCCCGGACTCGCACCGGGTTCCCTGCGCCTGAAGATTTCTTGTGGAACAAAAGGGTCTATAGGCAGCCTTGCCCGGCGGTATCAATAAAAATCTTTTCCACAGGATATTGCCCAGTTTTTCTGTGGATAACGGTTTTCATATGCGTCCATCCTGAAATCGGGACCTTCCACCCTTGTTTCCGGCAGAAGAAGCTGACAGAAGCGGACAGACCCGAAGGCATTTCCGCGTAATTTTTACGGGAAGTTCCGCCTTCTCCATTCATTCAAACCCAAGGGGGAACAGATGAAAAAACTGACTGGACTGTTGGTGGCCGGGCTCTGCCTGGCCGGGGCCGGACAACTTTTCGCGGCCGGGGACAAAATGCCCGGCGCGGTCGATTGCCGGGCGGGATACGAATACGCCCTCAAGGGTGATTTCGAAGTCAAAGGCAGACAGGGCATCGCCACGGACGGCAAATATTATTACGTCAGCGGCAGCAAGTCCCTCTACAAGTACGGCAAGGACGGGAAGCTGCTGCTCAGCAACGAAAACCCCTTTGAAGGCTATGCCATTCCGTCCAACCATATCGGCGATATCGACGTATTCGAGGGAGAACTCTTCATCAGCGCCGAGAATTTCATGGACGGCGTGGGCAAGGATATCCAGATCGCCATCCATGACGCCGAAACCCTGAAGTTCAAACGGACATTCAAGTTCGACCCCTCCTCCGGACAGCAGGAAGTATCGGGCATCTGCGTGGACAGGGACAAGCGCACGGTCTGGATGTGCTCATGGGTAGGCGAGGAAAGCGGCCGCTATCTGTACGAATACAGCCTGGACAGCGGAAAATATCTGCGCAAGGTGCATATATTCCCTGTGCCGCAATGGGTGCAGGGCGTCTATTATCACAAGGGTGCGCTGTATGTGACGGCCGATGACGGAGATGCCGATTTTGACGAGCCGGACCACATGTACAAAGTAAATGTGTCCGATCAGACCAGTGCCCAGGTCACTCTGGAAAAGACCTTCACCGAAGTGAAACGGCAGGGAGAGATAGAAGGCCTCAGCATGGACCCGGAAACAGGGGAGCTCTTGGTGCTTTTCAACCGCGGCGCGCGCATCGTGCTGGGCATGGGCAAGGGCTTCTATCCCGGCTATGACAAGGAAATCCACGAAGTGTACCGCTACAGGATGACTCCGGCCAAGCAGTAGCCCCGGATTACGGGCGATTTTCCCTCCGCATCGAAAACAAACGGGCTGGCGGCCTCCACAGAACACTGGCGGCCGCCGGCCCGTTTTTCACTCATGGCCGGTCGATGCCCGAGGGCTCACATCCGGCTGCGGTCCGGCATTATAACTGTCCCAGAAGCTCCGCTGCCGGGGCATATGCCGGATCCTGATTCAGAATCAGCTCCAGCTGGGCTTTGGCTTCGTCTTTCCGGCCGCAGGAAACCAGGCACCCGGCCAGAGCGTAGCGAACCTCGCTCTTGTATGGATGCAGCTCCAGATAGCTGTTCAGCGGCGCAACGGCGTCCTGAGTGCGTCCGGCCAGATGAGCGGCCTGAACCAATCCGAAAAGCGCCACCATATTGCCGGGGTTACGGCCTAAGGATTGCAGATAAAGTCCGCACGCCGCGTCCTGGTCTCCCTGCTGGCCGCGGACCAGCGCCATGCCCGCCAGAGACTTGTCCGAAGAGGCGATGCCGTCGGCCTTTTCATACATGGACAGGGCCTGCTCCAGGTCGCCGCGCTGCACGGCGATGGTGGCCAGCCCCAGATACGGATCCGGATGCACGCCATTGTTTCCGGCGGCCTTCTGATAATAGTCCTCGGCCTTATCCAGATCGCCCATGAACAGATAACATTCGCCCAGTTCCTTGTTGATTTCGTAATCGAGATGGGAACTCATTGTATTCTCCTTTCTGAAAATATCCCGGCGCTTCCGGCGGACTGCCGCCTCGCATCCGTGTCCGTTTCGGAATCAGCCAAGCAAAAAGGAGACCAAAATTGCCCACAACCCGTCGAGAGGCTCCCTGGCCACACCATCAGGCCATAACTATTCTTCATTGCTGGAAATTTTATGCTGAACAAAATGGAACAGTGATTGCTAAAGAGTAGGCACAAATGACGCCGAGGCTTTCGGCGTCAGGAAACACACAGCCTTGAGGCACACGAGGTTCAGCAATGAAAAGCCTTTTCCCGGACCACATCGATTTGACTGCCAGAGTCATGGACTTCCAGATTCAGCGTCAAAACATCGTCAGCGGTAACCTGGCCAATATAAACACTCCCGGCTACAAAGCCCGGACTCTGGAATTTGAAAAGGACCTCCAGGCCGCCCTGGGCATTTCCCAGAATGGTCCCGTCAGCAGGACGCACCCCAAACACCTCCCCGCCAAATTCTCCCCGGACGCCACCGAGGCCTCCGTCGTCAGGGATCTGAATCCCCGCGTGGTCCAGGGCACGGACAACGTCGATCTGGACAGGGAAACAGCGACCATGGCCAAGAACACCCTGATGTACAACACCCTGGCCACCGTCATGCAGAAAAACTTCTCGGGCATGAAGCAGCTCATCCAGGAAGGAGGCAAGTAATGGATCTGATGACCGCCATCGATGTCGGCGCATCCGGGCTCAAGGCCGAACGCACGCATCTCAATGTCACTTCCATGAATCTGGCCAACGCCAAAACCACCCGCACCGTGGGCGGCGGGCCATATCGCCGCAAGGAAGTCATCTTCAGGGAAGCCGAAGTCCAGAGCCCCTTCTCCAAGGCCATGAATTCGGCTTTGGATCAGGAAGTCAAAGGCGTGCGGGTGGACTCCATCCAGAATGACCGCCGTGCCCTGAAGATGGTCTATGAGCCGGGACACCCGGACGCGAACAGCGAAGGTTATGTGGCCTATCCGGACATCAACGTGGTGGAGGAAATGACCAACATGCTTTCGGCCATGCGCGCCTACGAGGCCAACGTATCCACCATCACCACGGCCAAGAGCATGTTCTCCAAGGCCCTGGAAATCGGCCGGTAGTAAAGGAATACATAAGCCAGCGCCCGCTCCGAGGCGGGCATCCGGGAGATACACATGACCATTACACCTTTGGCCCTCAAGGCATACTCCGCGGCGGGGGGACTCACTTCCAAGGGAGTCGCCGCACAGAACGCCGGAACCGGGGAAGCCACCCGGTCCTTCGCCGCCACCATCCAGGAATCCCTGGGCAAGGTGAACGAGATGCAGGCAGAGAAAACAGCCATGATTCAGGACTTCGCCACAGGCAAGAACCAGAACGTGCACGAACTGATGATCACGCTGCAAAAGGCCGGACTGGCCATGGATATGACCGCCGCCGTGCGGAACAAGGTCATGCAGGCCTACCAGGAACTCATGCGCCTGCAATTCTGATAAATTTCCCGAGGACGCGTCATGCCCCCATTTGTGCGAAACTCCCTGGCCCGGGCCACGGATTTCTGGAAAAACATCTCCCTGCCGCAGCGGGTGCTGCTCGGCGGGCTGCTTGCTTCGCTTCTGATCGTTCTTTCCGCGCTGCTCTTCTGGATGAACAGGACGGAGTACAAGGTGCTGTACAGCCATCTGTATCAGGAAGACGCCGCCGGCGTGGTCAATTTTCTGAAGAAGGAAAAAATTCCGTACGAAATCGCCGATTCCGGCTCGACCCTTCTGGTGCCGGAAAGCCATGTATACGAGGCGCGGCTCAAGCTGGCCGGCGAGAATGTGCTGCACGGACAGGGCATCGGATTCGAGCTTTTCGACGAGAACAAGATCGGCCAGACCAATTTCGTGCAGAATATCAACTACCAGCGGGCTCTGCAGGGCGAACTGTCCCGGACCATCTCCGAGCTTCCCGAAGTGGAGAGCGCCCGCGTGCATCTGGTGCTGCCCAGCAAAAGCCTGTTCGTGGAAGAGCAGGCCCCGCCTTCGGCGGCCATCATGCTCAAGCTCAGCGGCGGCCGGAACCTCGCCCAGCAGCAGGTGCAGGCCATCGTCAATCTGGTGTCCACCAGCGTGGAAGGGCTGGGCCCCGAACACATCACCGTGGCCGACAGCCGGGGCAAGGTGCTCTACGAACCCCGCTCCGACACGGATATGGCCGGCATGACCTCCACCCAGCTCGAATACCAGATGAACATGCAGCGCCAGCTGGAACAGCGCGTGGAGCAGCTCCTCACGCCCATCGTGGGACCCGGCCGGGCCATCGTCCGGGTCAATGCGGACCTGGATTTCGACCGGACGACCATCCGCAAGGAAACCTTCGATCCCAAATCCGCCGTGGTCCGCAGCGAAGTCAAAAACGAAGAGGAAAACAGGGGCGCAGCCAACGTGGGCGGCGGTACTCCGGATCCCAATTACCGGGGCGAGAACGACCTGCTGAGCGGCTCCGGCACAACTCAGGAGAGCACGCGCACCTCCTCCACCACCAATTTCGACATCAACCGCGAAGAACGGCAGATTGTTGCCCAGATCGGCGCGGTCAAACGTCTGAGCGTGGCCGTCCTGGTTGACGGCAAATATGTCACGCAGCAGGATGGCTCCCGGACTTTCGAGCCCCTCGGCGCGAACCAGCTGGCCCAGATCCGCCAGCTCGCGCAGCGGGCCGTAGGCTTCGACGAGGTCCGCGGGGACGCCATCGAGGTATCCTCCATCGCTTTCGGCGATCCCGTGGAAGGTGAAAGCTCCTCCGCCCTGGATACGGCCTCGCGGTATTTCCAGCTGCTGGGCAAACCGGTTCTGAACGTGCTGGTCATCCTGCTCTTCCTCTTCTTTGTGGTCCGGCCCGTGGTGCTGGCCCTGCTCCGGCCGAAAGTGGAGGATCCCACCGTGCAGGAACAGCAGGAGCTGGGAGCCGCCGAGGAAATGAAGGCTCTGACCGAGAACATGAGCGAAGAGGATCTGGCGGCCGTGGACGCGGCCAAGCGCATCGAAAACGCCAAATATCTGGCGCAGCAGATGGTGGAACAGAACATGGACCAAGCAGTGCTGATCATGCGCCAGTGGCTGGCTCAGGGAGAAGCGTAAATGGCCGAAAAACTGACAGGCCCCAGAAGACGGCCATTCTCGTTCTGGCTCTGGGCGACGCCTTTGCCGCCGATGTCTTCAAAAAGCTCGACCGCCCCGAAATAACGGCCGTATCCAAGGCCATGGCCAAACTGAACACCGTGACCAAGGAACAGGCCGAGGAAGTGCTGCGGGAATTCAACCAGGCCATGGCTCTGGGCAAGGAAATGCTCTACGGCGGGCAGGATCAGGTCCGCCGGATGCTGGCCTCCAATCTGGATTCGGACACGGCCCGGTACATCATGGAAGAGCTCGACTTCGACGCCGGACCAGCGCCGTTCAAGGAGCTCCAGAACGTCAGCCCCAAAATTCTGGCCCAGATTCTCAGAAACGAGCATCCCCAGACCTTGGCCCTCATCCTTGGACATCTGCCTCCGGACAGCGCGGCCAATCTGCTCCAGCATCTGAGCGCGGGCGTGCGGGCCGAGGTGGTCATGCGGCTGGCCAAGCTCGAATCCGTGGCCGAGGAAATGCTCATGGAGGTGGATCGCGTACTGCAGAACCAGCTCATCGCCATCGGCGGCAAGGAAGGCCGCAAGGTCGGCGGAGTCGGCTCCGTGGCGGAGATACTGAACGCCATCGACCGCGCCACCGAAGAAGAGATCATGGCCGACATAGAGGAAGAGAGCACACAGCTGGCCGAAGAGATCAAGCAGCTCATGTTCGTGTTCGAGGACATCATCAAGATCGACGAGCGCGGCATCCGCGAACTGCTCAAGGAAATCAGCAACGAGGACCTGACCATGGCTCTGAAAACCGCGGCGGAGGACCTGCGCCAGAAGTTCTTCAAGAACCTGTCGGAGCGCGCGGCCAACATGATCCGCGAAGACCTGGAAATCATGGGTCCGGTCAAGCTTTCCGACGTGGAGACGGCCCAGCAGAATATCGTCAAGCAGGTGCGCCGCTTGGAAGCCGAGGGCCGCATCATCATCGCCGGCAGTGGAGGAGACGTCCTTGTCTGATCACGCCCTGTCCTTTTCCCCCGGCCGGGTGGTGCCCCATGGCGGCACGGCCGCACTGCACTGCCGCACCGATCTGCGCTGGAACGATGAGACCGAGGCCCTGTACATGGAACAGGTCCGCGGCCGGGCCCGGCAGAAGGCCAGAGAAATTCTGGAACAGGCCCTGGCCGAGGCCGAAAGTATCCGCGAGCAGGCCCGCGGCGAGGGATTCAGCGCCGGACAGGCCGAAGCAGTGGCCCTGGGACAGGCCGAGGCCCAAAAAACGGCGGAATTTCTGGCCTCCCTCAGACAGGCTCTGATGGATGAAAAAAAGCGGGTATTTCATGCGCACAAAGACACGCTCTTTCAGATCATGCGCGCTGGGCTGGAAAAAACCCTGGGCGTGATGCTTGAGGAACGGCGGGAGGAAATTCTGAAAACCCTGCTGGAAGAAGCTGTAGACAACCTTCAGGCGCGCACCACCGTGACCCTGCATGTCTGCCCGGACGACCTGCCCCTGGCCCGCGAACTGGCCGGACATGCCCGGGAAATCATGCCGGAATTGCCGGAACTGACCATCCGCTCCGCTCCTGATCTCGGCCCTGGCGGCCTGCGTCTGGAAAGCGGAGACGGTCTGGTGGACAACTCCGTAACCTCCCGCTTCGAGCAGGTGCGGCATATTCTTGACGAATATCAGGAGCCCGGCCCTTCCACCCCCGAAACGGGCATGGACATGCCATGACCGCAGATCTGGACGGCACCCTCCAGCTTCTGGACAGCCTCCGCCCGGTCCAGTCCTACGGCAAAGTGACCAAGGTGGTCGGGCTGGTGGCCGAGGGCCGGGGCATCAAGGCTCCGCTTGGCTCCCTGTGCCAGATTGTGCCCGACAGCCAGCACGGCCAGGCGGTCAACGCCGAAGTGGTGGGCTTTCGCGACGACGTAGTGCTGCTCATGCCCTATGGCGAGATGCGCGGCGTACGGCCCGGCAGCCTCATCCGCAACACCAGCACGCCTCCGCACTTTCCCGTGGGCAACCGGTATCTGGGCTGCGCCGTGGATGCTTTCGGCCAGTCTCTGGATCCGGAGCATCCTGTTTCCCCGGCCCGCTACAATCCCCTGCATGCCGACCCGCCCAATCCCCTGAGCCGCCCGCGCATCAACGAACCGCTGGATGTTGGCGTGCGCAGCATCAACGCGCTGCTGACTCTGGGCAAAGGACAGAGAGTGGGCATCATGGCCGGTTCGGGCGTGGGCAAAAGCACGCTCATGGGCATGATCGCACGCTACACCTCTGCCGATGTGAATGTCATCGGACTCATCGGCGAGCGCGGCCGGGAAGTGGTGGACTTTATCGAAAAAGATCTGGGGCCGGAGGGGTTGGCCAGATCGGTTCTCATTGTGGCCACTTCGGATCAGGGACCGCTGATACGTATGCGCGCGGCCTACGCGGCCACGGCCATGGCCGAATTTTTCCGGGATCAGGGCAAGGATGTGCTGCTTATGATGGATTCCGTGACCCGCTTCGCCATGGCCGCACGGGAAGTGGGCCTGGCCGCAGGCGAGCCGCCCACCACCCGCGGATATACGCCCACTGTTTTTTCCCTGCTCCCCAGGCTGCTGGAACGGGCGGGCCGGTCGGCCACGGGCAGCATCACCGGCATCTACACGGTGCTGGTGGAAGGCGATGATTTCAATGAGCCCGTGGCCGACGCCGTGCGCTCCATTCTCGACGGCCACATCGTCCTGACCCGGGAGCTGGCGGACCAGGGGCATTATCCGTCCATCGACGTGCTGAAGAGCGTGAGCCGCCTGAGCGGAGACATTACGTCCAAAGAGACGCGGATGCACGCGCAACGGCTGATCCGCATGCTGGCCACGTTCAACCGGGTGGAAGACATGATCAATATCGGGGCTTATGTTCCGGGGAGTAATCCCGAGATCGATCTGGCTCTGGAAATGAACCAGCCCATCCGTTCCTTTCTGCAGCAGAGCATCGACGAACGCTGTACGCTGGAACAGTCCTTTTCCCAACTGGACAGACTGGCCGGAAAGGCCAGACCGGCACAACCAGGGTTATGATACGGACCGGCCCTGAAGAAACTCTGTTACTGCGAAAAACTTTCCGGCAAACATGTCCTGAGAATAAAACACCAGTCCCTGAAACGAGAAAACCCTGCCGAAGCAGGGTTTTCTCACGAAGGTCCGGAAAAAATGAATTACACACAACCAGTGGGCTTGGGCAGGCCAGCCATTTTGCAAGCGCCTTTGCCGGGGCCGGAAGGAAACAACTCGTAGATCTGTTTCAGTTTGTAGCCGGTGGATTTGGAGAGAATGCGCACCATGGGGGCGATACCATTCTTTTTGTAGTAATCCTGCAGGAAATCCAGAATTTCCTGGTGGGCCGGGGTGATTTCGGCGATACCTTCACTGTCCTTGACATAATCAACCCACTCGGGAGCCCAATCTTCAAACTTCAGCAGGAAGCCGTCTTCGTCGATTTCGAAAGCTTTTCCCTCGAATTCAATTTGTGCCATGCTCGATTCCTCCTTGAATGTTGTGCCATAAAAATTTTTCCGTTCCGGAAAAAGAATTTGCAAGGGCCTTTGCTAGAGTAAAAAAAACTTCCTGTCAATGCACCCCGCCGGTTATCCATCCGGCTTTCCGGGGAAGCGCCAAATCAGAGACTACTTGAAATCCCGGACAATGACCTGCTCCTTGCGCAACCGGCACCAGGATGGACGGCCGCTTTCATCGTCCACCGGACGATGCTTGGGCAGGGAAATATTACAGACCCGCCTGTCCTCTTCCAGACTCAGGAAAGGGCACTGCCCGCATGCCGTTGCAATGATGATCATATGCTCCGCCTCTCACACGTCGGCGGCCAGAGGGATTTCCTTGCAGTAGTCGTCCCACTCGGCGCATGCCAGAGGCTGCTCGAAGTCCGCCTGGCATCCGGCGCACAGGACCGTCACTGTGGAGTCGTTGCCGAAACGCTCCCGCATGGTCTGCTCGTCATACGTCTCCGTGCTTTCCAGGCCACACTGGGGGCATGTGGTGGAAACAGTGAACTCCTTGGTCATGGGAATATCTCCTTCGAAAATGAAACTTGCCTGGGCCGCGAAATTTCCGCGTCCGAAACCGGAAAGTGGATATTATGGCCGCATAAAGCCGACGCAGCATTCCGTCAAAACATATTCCTGGAACACGGTTCTGGGGCGACCGGTTCCCGGGGACTCCGGATCAAAGGCCGCGTCCCGGCATGAACCGCAGACGCGGCGGAAAACCGCGCTATCTCCCCATGGTCAGCTCCCGCTGAATGGAGTCGTCGAGATTTCTGACCCACTCGTTGTAGTTGCTGTGGATTCTGGACTTCGCCCGGTCGTACTTCAGATTGGAACTGTCCTTGTAGATGATATCGTAGGCTCTGTCGGTGTAGAAAATATCCACCACGGCCCGATGCGAGCGGCGCCGCAGATCGCCCACGATATGCCCTTCTCCGGCCGGGGTCATGCGCCATCCGCGTTCAGCACCCGCCCTGAGGATGGCCTGTTTGACATTGTCCGCACTCTGCTTCTGGCTCATGACCGGAACGGGCGAATTCCTGACATTGGTCAAAGTGGCGATGCGGCATCCCGTCATGAAAAGCAGAGCGCAGGCAAACAAAGCCATGATGGAAAAATGCAGAAAACGGAAATTCATTTTTTCCTCCTCTGTTGTGGTTCATGGGCAGTGAAAATTTGCGCTTCCGTCCAGACGGCGCAGTTCGCTGTCCAGGACATTCTTCGTTTCCCTGCGCAGCAACAGATGCGCTCCGGGACCGTACTCCGCGAACGCCGCCGGATGCAGGGGCGGCAGGGCCGTGATGGAAATCTCCGCCCGGCGGACCCAGGCCCGCCCCCTGGACAGAAACCGCCCCGTGCCGTGGATGCAAAGAGGCACAATGGGCACGCCCGCCTCCATGGCCAGGGTGAAGGCGCCGGAATAGAAGCGTCCCAGCCTGCCGGTGGCGCTGCGCGTGCCCTCGGGGAAAATGATCAGCGAAACACCCCGGTTCAGGCGGTCTTTCCCCAAGGCCAGAAATTCCGCGGCGGAAAGATTTTCGCTGTTCAGATATTCTCCAAGCAGCATGTACGGCCCGTAAAAAGGGATGCGAAAAGGCCAGGCCCGGACCACGAAGGCCAGATCGTAAATGGGCAGCGCCCCCATGCAGAAGGCGTCGAAAAAGGACTGATGGTTGGCCACCACGATGCAGGGGACGGGATAGTCCTCCCGGGCACCGGTTCTGACGCGAACCGGAACAAAAACGGAAAGAAGATGGAGCCAGCCCCGTCCGTACAGCCAGACGATACGCCGCACGGCCCGCCCGGAATCCAGCCCCTTCACGCGCAGCCAGCAGTATGCGGGCGGGGAAAAAATGATGGTGATCGCGGTCAACAGCAGCAGGCCGCCGTAAAAACCGGCGTTCATGAGCATTTCCCGGAAAGGACGCCGTGCGGCCATGGGAATTCAGGCGTCCATGGCCTGTTTCTTCTCGATCATGAAAGCATGCAGGTCGGCCAGATTGCGGATGGCCGCGATGCGGGGATCCTTGCCTATTTTGACGCCGAATTCCTGCTCCAGCACGATGACCATGTCCACGGCGTCCAGGCTGTCCAGCCCCAGATCATCCTTGAAGGACGCCTCCGGTTTCAGAGCCGACGGGTCCAGCTCGAATTCCGTGGCAATGGCGGCGTTGGTGCGCGCGATGACTTCCTCATTCGTCATGGGTGAATCTCCTGAGTACGACCGAGCAATTGACTCCGCCCAGGGCGAAATTGTTCTTGATGAGCGCTCCGGATTCCAACGGCAGAACACGGCGAGGCAAGAACAGGCCTGAACATTCGGGCGCGGGATTGTCAAGATTGCGGGTGGGGGCAAGCCGCCTGGCCACAAGCATCCGCACACAGGCGGCAAGTTCCAGCGCCCCGCTGGCCGCCATGGTATGACCCATATGCCCCTTCAGGCTGGAAACGGGCGTGGCCGCCCCGAAAAGCCGCTCGATGGCCCTGGCCTCGGCCTCGTCGCCCTGCACGGTGCCTGTCGCATGAGCGTTGACATAGCCGATGTCTTCGGGGCGCAGACGCGCATGGTCAAGGGCTTCTTCCATGCACCGGCGGACCGGCTCCGGGTCCGGGCTCGCGATGCTCGTTGTATCGGATGTGGATGCGAATCCGGCCACCTCGGCCAGGATGTCCGCGCCACGCGCCAGAGCTGAATCAAGAGCCTCCAGCAGCAGGACACCCGCACCCTCGGCACAGACAATACCGTCCCGGTCCCGGTCGAAGGGACGCGGCGTACGCTGCGGAGTGTCGTTGTATTTTGTGGACGCGGCCTGAATGGTGTCGAAGGTAGCCGCCGTGAGGGGATGAAATTCGTCCGCCCCGCCGCAGAGCATCATGTCCTGACGGCCCAGTGCCACGGTCTCGAAACCCAGTCCCACAGCCTGACACCCCGTGGAGCAGGCCGCCGCCGGAGCCAGAACACGCCCCGTGATCCCCAGGGCCTGAGCCAGATTGGATGCACAGGAATGGCTCATGATGCGGAAAAACAGCATGGATTTGGTGTGTTCCACGCTCTGGCCGGGCAGATACTGCATAAAGAACTCCTCCATGGTGGACACGCTGCCCACGGTGGAGCCCAGAGCCACCCCCAGCCTGCCACCCGCGACCGTCTCCGCGTCCACCCCAGCCTGGGCCAAGGCCTCCTGCGCCGCAAACAGGGAAAAAACCGACATGGCCGACATGGAACGCCTGATCCTGCGCGGCACAACGCTGGCGTCCACATCGCGGACCAGCCCGGCCACTCTCGGCCCCAGACCATGAATATGCTCCAGTTCCGGCACGCGGACAACGCCGCTGACCCCGTCCAGCAGCCCCGCAAACATCGGTTCCACGCCAAGGCCCAAAGGCGAAACAGCCCCAAGCCCGGTGATGACCACCCGCCTCAGCGGCATGCGCGCACCTCCCCCCGCAGAATATCATGCCCGATCACGCAGCCACAGGCCAGAAAGGCCGAGACCACGGCGCCCAGCACGCCCGGAGCGACCACGCCCTGTCCGGCCGCCCACAGGCCCGGAATGCGCGTAACGGGTGCGGGATTGAACTGTCCCGCCGTGTGCCCGGCGCCATACAGACTGCCCGCCGGAGCGTGCATGAAATCGCGCAGGGTGAGCGGCGTGGCCCCATCCACGAAAGACACGCCCGCAAGTTCCGGAGCATGGCGCAGCACAGCCCCGGCCATGGCCTCAAGCCGGGCGCGCTTGTGCCGCCCGTACTCTCCGGGGCGATTGCCCGGCCGCGAATCCGCCCATTGCGCCACATCATCCATATATCCCGGCGCGATGACAGTCACGGTCCGCCTGCCATTCCCCGCTTCCGCGCCGGACACGGCGTAGAACGGCCCCTGCTCCGGCGTCCGGCCGGGCCGGAAAAACGCGGCGACATCCGTCTCCGGGCAGATGAAGAGGTTTCGCCCTTCAAGAACGCCGACAGGCTCGGAAAGGCCGAACAGCATGTACGCAGAGGGAGTGTCGGTCAGGGCCCTGATGCGCCGCCGGTAGGCCGGGCGGAAGCCTTCGGGCGCAAGTTCCGGCAAAAATTTCGGATGCGCGGTGCACAGCACGCCCCGAGCCTCGATAACGCCGCCATCCGAAGTCTCCACGGCGCGGACGGTTCCGGCGGAGTCCAGCAGTATCCGCCGCGCTCCGTACCCGCAGCGCAGTTCCACCGAGGCCGCCCGCAGGGCGCGCTCGAACGCGCGGACCAGGCTCAGGCCGCCCCCCGCCACGCCGTGCACGGATTGCAGATACGAGCCCACGACCCTGGCGTGGTGGGCAAAGGCCACCTCCTGCGGGGACACGCCATGCAACAGACAGTGCACGGACAGAACGGACTTGAGCAGCGCGTCGTCCGTCAGGGAATCCAGATATCCGGCCAGCGTGCTGCTGTCGCCGATAGCGGCCAGCCCGGCGCTCCGAAAAGGCCGGTCCGGATTCAGAAACGGAGAGGCATCGAACTCCTTTCGCACAGCCGCCAGATAGGTCCGGATGGCGGGAATTTCATGGGGAAAGGCGGCCCCCAGGGTCTCCAGAGCCCGGTCATAACCGGCGGGGATGCGAAATTCGGCGTTCAGTGAGGGGTAGCGGATGCAATCAAAGCCATCCGCCGCATAAGGCCGGCGCTCGAGTCCGGTCAGGCCCAGAGCGCGGAAGTACGTATCCAGAATTTCTCCCGGCCCGAAAGCGCCGAGATAGTGCAACCCCGTGTCGAAGTACGCCCCCTGCCGGAAAAAGCCGCGCAGTGTGGGCGCAGGAAGGGGAAATTTCTCCACCAGGGTCACGGCGTATCCGTGCCGGGCCAGCAGCAGGGCCGCGCTCATGCCGGAAACACCGGCCCCGATGACTACGAACCGGGGCGTCATGTCCCAAACCGCAGTGCGAGGCAGGAATTGGTGCCGCCGAAACCCGCCGCGTTGCACAGCACCGTGCGCGGCGGACGGTCGATGACCGAAGCCGCGATATTCAGGCCGGCCGAAATTTCGTCCGGTTCCTCGAAGTTGATGCTGGGGGCGATGAAGCCGTCCCTGGCCATGAGGGTGGCGTACACCACCTGCGAGGCCCCGGACATCCACAGCTCGTGCCCGGTCATGGATTTGGTGGAAGAGACGCAAGGCTTGGCTGGTCCGAACACATCGAGGATGTTTTCAGCCTCGGCCCGGTCTCCGGCGGGCGTGGAGGTGGCGTGGGCGCAGATATAATCGATCCGGTCCGGGGTCAGCCCGGCCGCGTGCAACGCAGCGGTCATGGCCCGGGCCAGACCGCCCCGGCTGGGTACGGACAGGCTCTCGCCATCGGAGGAAAAGCCGTACCCGGCCACTTCTCCCAGAATACGCGCTCCCCGCCTGCGGGCCAGATCGTAATTTTCGAGCAGCACTGCGGCCGCCCCGCCGCTCGGCACCAGTCCGTCACGCGCCCGGTCAAAGGGACGACTGGCCGCCTCGGGCTGATCCAGCCGGGCCGAGAACGCGCCCAGCCCGTCGAAACTGCACATGGACTCCCAGTTGATCTCCTGCGCCCCGCCGCAGAGAACCCGGTCCTGGCGGCCCAAAGCGATGAGATCCGCCGCCTGGCCCACGGCGTGCCCGCCGCTGGAACAGGCCGAACTGATGGTCCAGCACGCTCCGCGGGTGCCGAGCAGCGTATTCAGATTCATGGTCACGCAGGAAGTCATGGAGCGAAAAACCAGCCCGCTGCCGATGAGCGCCGTTTCCCCGCGCTCCCTAAGCAGTTCCACCTGTTCGAGGGCGGCCAGACAGCTGGAATCGGAACCGAAAACCAGACCGGTACGGTCATCGCGCAGGTCATCGGGATCCAGTCCGGAAATTCTGACGGCCTCCATGGAAGCGGCATAGGCCATGACGGCGAAATCCGGCATGGTCTTCAGCTGCTTGCGGTTCAGCCAGGCGGAAGGATCAAAATCTTTGACGACGCCGGTGAGGGAAGAAGAAAAACCGCGCCGAAGCCGCTCGGGGTCGCTGACAATGCCGGACCGTCCCCGGTACAGAGCCCGGGACACCGTATCCGTGTCGTTGCCCAGAGTGGAGATAACGCCGATACCGGTAATGGCCACGCGGTTCATGACCGCGAAAGACGCGCGCCTGCGTCCGGATTCTGTCTCATGCTCAATGCGCTCATCGGCCGGTCCGTAAAAGAAAAAGGGGACGGGAAGCATCCCCGGTGGAATGCGGGAAAAGCCCCGCGAAACATTCACAGGGGCTCGCCCGTGATCTCCTCGTCCGTCAGATAACAGGCCGGGTCCTGAGCCCAGAAATCGTCGTAATAGGCCTCGGCGCGGGCGCGGAAATTGCCGCCGCAGATGTTCAGAAAGCGGCACGCGGCACAGCGGCCCTTCACATGCGGACGCTTGTCCTTCAGCTTGTGCAGCAGTTCGATGTTCCGGTCGGTCCAGATTTCCGAGAAGGGGCGCTCCAGGACATTGCCGAAGGTGATATGGCGCATGAACTGGTCGGCATGCACGGAACCGTCCCAGGAAATGCAACCGATGCCCCGGCCCGAGGAATTGCCTTCGTTCATCCTGAGCAGCTCCATGACCTCGGCGGCGCGCTCCGGGTCTTCCTTCAGCAGCCGGTAATAAACGTAAGGGCCGTCGGCGTGGTTGTCGACGGTCAGCACTTCCTTGGGCAGGCCCTTGTCGTGCAGGGCACGGGTGCGGTCCATGATCAGGTCCACCACGGCCCGCGTCTCGGCATGATCCAGATCTTCCTTGATCAGCTCCGATCCGCGCCCGGAATAGACCAGATGGTAGAAACAGATGCGAGGCACTTCCATGGCCTCGATGAGGTCGAAAAGGTGCGGAATTTCCGCCGCATTGCGCTTGTTGATGGTGAAGCGAAGACCCACCTTGAGGCCCTCGGCCTGACAGTTCTCCACGCCCTTGAGCGCCATTTTGTACGAGCCGGGCACGGCGCGGAAACGGTCGTGCACTTCCTCGGCTCCGTCCAGGGATATGCCCACATAAGAGAGCCCCACATCCTTGAGTTCCCTGGCCTTGGCCTTGGTGATCAGCGTCCCGTTGGTGGAGATGACGGCCCGCATGCCCTTGGATGTGGCGTACTTGGCCAGTTCGACCAGATCTTCGCGAACCAGGGGTTCACCGCCGGAAAAAAGCATGACCGGCGCGCCGAAGGCCGCCAGATCGTCGATAATGGCCTTGGCCTGGTCTGTGGAAATGGGATCCTTGTGCCTGCTCGGCTCCACGGCGTGCGCGTAACAGTGGACGCACTTGAGATTACATCGCTGGGTCATGTTCCAGACCACAACGGGTTTCTTATCCTTGGCGAATTGCAGCAGGTGGGACGGCAGTTTGCCGGAATGACGGCCGTAGCGCAAGGCGTCGGAGGGTTCCACCGTGCCGCAGTAAAGTTTCGAAATGCCGATCATGATACCTCGCGTGAACCCGCAGGTTCACCTGGTTGAAGGGGCAGACCCGCCGTCAGACCACCGGAGTGTTTCTGAACAGAAGAATCATGAGCACAAGGCCGATCAGCCCCAGCAGTATGGGGATGGTCAGCACCGCGAGAACCTGTTGCGTGCCCGCCCGGTGAACGTATTTGAAACCGAAGAACTTGTAGACCATGAACCCGATCAACCCGATGGGCAGACCAATGTAAGGCACGACCAGAAAAAGCAGGGGCACTGAGCTGTAAGCTGCCGCCCGGAAGGTGCCTGAAAAACCCTTGGAGTCGGCATTGAACACCCGCAGCAGCAGATGGTTTACGCCCACATCCAGAAAAAACGCCACGGCCGCCTGCAACGGGTACACGATGAGAGCCAGAACCGCCTGCGTGTTCTGGCCGAACCCGTCCATCATCACTCCGGGAGGCAGAATATCCAGCATCTGCCAGACAACCCGGGACAGCGCCACAGCCTCGACGATAAGCAGCAAGAAAAGCAGGGGCTTCAGCAGCTCCCGGCGGATAAGCATGGAGGAGAAGAAACGCCGGGGGTCGGACAGGACGTCCAGAACCGTCTGGGCAAAAGCCTGGACCGGAGCCGCCCCGCTCTTCTCCCACGCGGGCGGCGTCGAGGCTTCCGGCTCATGATCCTGGTGGGCGTCTTCCTGACCCTCGCTCAGTGCTTCCAGATTTTCCCACAGGTCTTCTTCCGCAGCGGGTTCAGGCTGCGGCACGGGCCGGGGGCCGGGAGCAGCCTCCGCAGACGGCGAAACCGTCTGCGTCTGCAGTTCAGACGTTTCTTCCTGAAGGTTTGGATCCGCTGCGGGCTCAGACTGTGGAGGACGGTCCCGGAATTTGAACCGGTGGGCACATTTGGGACATGTAGCCATGACTGCCCTGGGGGGCAGAATCTCGTCGTCGACAGTGCGGGCAAAACCGCATTGGGGGCAGGTGATTTTCATGGTACAGGCTGTCTCCTTCTTGGGCGCAACCGATACCCGCTCCCGCTCCGATTAGCAACCAAGGCCCCTTCCGGGCCGCAGAAAGAGATCATCGAAAAGATGCAGAAAAAAGGCCACGATGAGTACGCCGCTGTAATCCATGGGACTGTCCGCGTCGAACTCCCGCAGCATGTGGTCGATGAATTCCGGCCGGAAATAGCCCTTTTCGCGCACGGTCCGGGCGGAGAGCACATCCCCCACCGCAGTACGGAAACGCCGGACGAACCATTTGGATGGCGGAGCGAGAGGCTGTTTGCGGCGCTGCCAGATGGTCCCCGGCAACACGCCGCGCATGCTTTTCTTGAGCAGGAATTTTTCATTCAGTCCGCGCATCTTGTAATGGGCCGGGAGGGAAAAAACATATTCCACCAGCCGGTGATCCATGAACGGTGAACGCAATTCCACGGAGTTGGCCATGCTCATGGCGTCGGCCAGGGTCAGGGTCAGGTTGGGCAGGCGCATGCGGGCTTCGAAAAGAAGCGCCTGATTGAGAATCGGAGCGGATTTAGGGACAGCGGGCAGTTCGCCCAGACGCTCTCCCCGGCGGGAGGTCAGACGCTCGTGGAAGAGCGGAGCAAGGAGCTGGTCTTTGAACTGGAAGACCTGAAAACGATAGGGCAGGGCCGGATGCGTCACGGGGTAGGATTTGAGCGTCCGGTACTGCGCCCAGGCCTGAACCGGCGAAGACAGGGCCGGGAAGACCCGGCGCAGAAGATCGGCCCGGCCCGGTGTCTCCTTCCGGCCGATAAAGGCCATGAGCTTCAGAAGTTTGAAATAGTCGTACCCGCCGAGGATTTCATCGGCACCGTCCCCGGACAGCACCACCTTGAAGCCCATGCTCCGAATCTGGCGGGAGAGCAGATAAAGGGGCAGATTGAGCAGGGTGACCAGCGGCGTTTCCAGATACCAGACCAGATTTTCCAGCTCGTGCTCCCCGATGGAGCAGGCGAACTCCTGATGCCTTGTACCGAACCGGTCCGAAACCAGCCGGGCGAAATGGCGCTCATCATACCCGGCGTCCTCGAAGGTGATGGACAGGGTGTGCACGGGCGTCCCCGACAGCCGGGCGTACAGTCCCGTCACGGCACTGGAATCGATGCCGCCGCTCAAATACGACGCCACGGGCACGTCCGCCGCCAGCCGGGCGCGTACGGCCTCGGTCAAATGGTGGCGCAGGCCGTCCGCCGCTTCGTCTTCGGACAGGGCCGCCGTTTCCTCGGGCAGCCGCCAGTAAATCCGCTCCCGGCGCGTGTTCCCCGTGCAGAGCAGGCTGGAGCCGGGCATGACCTGGAATATGGACTCGAAGAATGTGGATGGAGCGAGATTGAATCCGTAGTCCAGAAGGCGGTCCATGGCCACGGGGTTAAACCGCCGCGCGACGCCGGGAAATCTCAGAAGCGCCTTTATTTCCGATGCGAAGACCAGGGTTTCGTCAGGCAGAACCGTGTAGAAAAGCGGCTTCTTGCCCATCCTGTCTCTGGCCAGAAAAAGCCGCCGGTCGCGGGGCTCCCAGACGGTGAAGGCGAACATCCCGACCAGCCGGGAAGGACAGTCCTCGCCCCACTGCGTATAGGCGGCCAGCAGAATTTCGGAATCGGAGCGGGTCTGGAAGACATGTCCCAGAGACGCCAGTTCCGCGCGCAGCTCCCGGAAATTGTAGATCTCACCGTTAAAGACAAGCACCGCACCCGTTTCGGGATGAATGACAGGCTGATTGCCGCCGGGCAGATCGATAATGGCCAGCCGTCTGGAAGCCAGGGCGCAGTAGCTGTCCTGATACAGGCCTTCGTGATCCGGCCCGCGATGGGCGATACTTCCGGCCATGGCGCGCAGCACGCCCGGATCGGAAGGAATATGGCTGGGATGAAAAAAGCCGGCGATACCGCACATGAAAACCGTCTCCGGG
Source organism: Desulfomicrobium orale DSM 12838 (assembly GCF_001553625.1). GTDB lineage: Bacteria > Desulfobacterota > Desulfovibrionia > Desulfovibrionales > Desulfomicrobiaceae > Desulfomicrobium > Desulfomicrobium orale. The sequence continues at coordinate 1,374,833 of NZ_CP014230.1, read as the reverse complement.
GAAAAGCCCCGCCCTAGCGTGCGTACTGCACGGCGGCCCTGGACGCCGGATGCGGCGGGACTCTGGATATCTCGGCGAAAGCGGACCGGAAGGAAGACAGAATGCCTATGACCTCGTCAATGGGCTCTGTTTCCATCCGCAGGTTGGCCAGAAGCAGGCGGGAGTTACAGTATGCATACAGACTGTGCAGGTTCCGGGCGATGTCGCCGCCTTTTTCCGTGTTCAGAGAGCCGTCGAGCTCGGCGATGATATCCAGGGCCTGGGAAATGAGGATACCCTTCTGGGCGTAGTTCTTCTCCTGCATCCGGACTTTGGCCTGCTCCAGAAAGGAGATGGCTCCATCGTAAAGCATGACCACCAGATGCCCCGGAGTGGTGGTGGTCACGTGCGTCTGCATATAGGCGCTGGCCGCTTTGTGCATTTTGGTCTCCCGTTATTTTGAACCGCCGCCCAGGCTGCCTATCTGCGATTTGAGCTGGGAGGAAATCTTGTCGTATTTGCCGAGCAGCGCTTCGAGATTGGCGAAACGCTGACGCATGTTTTTTTCGAGCAGACTCAGACGCCGTTCTTCATAGGCGATCTTGCTGTCAATGGCGTCCATGATGTCCTGATAGTTGTCTTTCAATATTTCCAGAGGTCCGGCCAGAGGGTCTGTCAGCTTCTTCAGCTCCTGGGACAGTTCCTCGGCTTTTCCGGCCTTGAGATGCGCCTGCCCGGAATAGGAGCCGTCCACAAGTCTGACGACCTCGATGGACAGGCCCCTGGCCGGATTTCCGCCTCCGGCGGCAACCAGCTTGTTGCCGTCGATATTGGCCGGCTGACCGTTGATGGTGGGCGGTGGAACGGCCGCAATGACCCCGCCGGAAACCGTGTAGCTGATGTCGAAATCGCCTGGCCGGGTCACGCCCTGAATGAAGGACTCGACCCTGAAACTCTGGGCTTCCACGGCCTGGCCGTTTACAATCTCCTTGGCCGAAGGAGTATAGTCCGCGCTGAAAATCCGGGTCACGGCATCGGGATTGCCGCGCAGAGCCGAAGCAAAAGTGCCCTCGTCGAAGGTCAGCAGGCCGAACGTGGGCGAGCCTTCCGAAGAGTCGGTGGTGATGCCGACACTGGCCAGAGACACAAGCGGATCCAGATCGTAATCGAAGCCCAGGCCCTTCTGAGCCAGGATGCTCTTCAGACGCTGCTGGATCATCTGCACGCCGTAGTTGCCCGTCAGAATCGAGCCGGAAGTCCGCTCTCCCACGGAGGTAACCTTGGTCTGATTCCGGATCAGACCAAGAACGTCGTTCACCTCCTTCACGAAGGTCCGCACCCGCTCCGTGACCGCCTCGCTGTCAAGTGACGCGGCCAAGGTAACGCTTTCCCCCGCTTTGGTCAGGTTCAGCTCCACGCCGGTGATGACATCGGAAACAGTATTGCCGGGGCGCTCGATGTATCCGTCCGTGGCCCCGGTTTCCTGCCTGAAATCGTGGGCCTGCATGCCGGTCAGAGTCGTGCCCGGAGAATTGACGATGGATATCTGGTTGGCCGAGCCGGGCTGGCCGGTCAGAGTCAGCTCCACTTTTCCGTTCACAATCGCTGTGGACGCGGTCACCCCGGAACCGGTGGCGGTAATGGCGTCGGCAAGCTGCTGAAGGGTCTGTCCGGCAGTGACCGCCACCGTATGAATCGCTCCGTTGTAGGCGAACCTGAATGTACCGCCCGCGCCCAGGGCATCGGTGGGCGCCGTGTACGAGGTGGTTGCCTTCAGCACATCCGCCGTGGGGGTCAGAGAGTTCGGCCATCCATCGACCTTGAGCTGGGCATTGCCCGCTTTCTGGGTGCGGATGAAGTCTCCGGAAGAAAATCTGGGTACGGTGGTCAATGTGTCGTCCACGATGAAATCGTTGCCCGCGCCCGGCTCCAGTCCTCTGATCTGAAGCCGGTAGCCGCTTCCGTCGTTGATGACGCCGGCCCGGACAAGATTGCGGTTATCCGGGTCGGAATTGATCAGGTCGGCAAACTGGGCCAGCGTGGTGGCGGGACCGATATCCACGGAAACCTGCCTGCCGCCATAAACGAAGGTGAAAACTCCTGCGCCGCCCCCGCTGATCACCGCATCCCGCGAGGAAAAAATTGCCGAACCCATATGCATGTCGCTGGTGGCCAGAGACACGATGTCCACGGTGTGGGAATTTTCTTCCGCTCCGCTGGAAGCCTTGGCGGTCAGAGCCCCGGGGTTGGATGAGGCCATCTTCTTGATCAGAAACTCATCCGGCGTGTTCATTCCCTGAAGCGTACCGTTCAATGTCCGCATGGCCGCGGAGAGCTTGTCGAATTCCTCACTCTTGGTTTTCCACTCGGATCTCCAGATCTGTAACCGCTTGGTGCGGAGCTTCTCCTTCTCGATCAGTTTGGTGATCATGGAGTCGAAGTCGGAGCCGGAGCCGAGCCCGGTGAAGCGGATGGAGCCGGAAGAGGCCGCCCCGGTCAGATTGATGTCCTTGCCTGCCTGCGGGCGTGGCGTAGCCGCGGTCCTGCCCTGGGAAGAACCGGAAGATGCGATGGATGAACTCAGATCGATAGCCATGACAAACCCTGTGGTCTCGGCGGTGAATGTATTTGCCGGATCAAAGCAATCCTGATGCCAGAAGGATATTTCAGGATGAAAAAGGCCGGGCCGCATCCGCGACCCGGCCGGAGACAAAACGTCTGGCTACCCGAATTATCCCTGCATGAGCTGCAAAGCCATCTGCGGCAGGGAGTTGGCCTGGGACAGCATGGCCACCGCAGACTGGGTCAGAATCTGGTTGCGGACGAAGTTGGTCATTTCCGTGGCTACATCCACATCGGAAATCCGGGATTCCGCCGCCTGCATGTTTTCGGCCTGAATCTGCAGGTTGGTGATGGTATTCTCCAGCCTGTTCTGCAACGCGCCGAGGTTGGCCCGGATGTTATCCTTGGACGTGATGGCCCGATTGATGGCGTCCAGAGCCTTCTGCGCACCCTGCTGGGTGGAGATGGAATAACCGTCGGACTTTGTGTCCGCGCTGTTACCCACGCCCAGAGCCGAAGCAGTGGAGTTGCTGATGGCGATGTAGTAGTAGTCTTCAGCCGAATCGTTGCCCGAGCCGAAGTGCACCTTGAGGGGGCCCTTGGCCTCAAGCTTGCTGCCGTCGTGGCTTTCGCCCCACTTGGCAACCGCGGCATCCTTCGAAGAAAGATTTCCGTTCAGCAGATGGATGCCGTTGAAGTCCGTGGCGTTGGCGATACGGGTGATTTCCGAAGCCATGGCCTGATACTCGGAGTCGATGATCAGGCGCTGATCCGAGTTGTAGGTACCCGTGGCCGCCTGTTCCGCCAGCTCCTTCATGCGGATCAGCTTCTCGTCGATGACCTGGAGCGCGCCGTCGGCCGTCTGGATCAGGGAAATGGCGTCGTTGGCGTTACGCACACCCTGATTCAGGGACGCGATGTCCGCACGCATAAGTTCGCGAATGGCCAGACCCGCCGCATCGTCGGCCGCGCCGGTAACGCGCAGACCCGAAGAAAGGCGGCTGGTGGATGTGGACAGACTGTTGTAGGCCATGGCCAGATTACGGTTCGCGTTCATGGCCATCAGGTTGTGATTGATAACAAGAGACATGACATTCCTCCTTGAAGATTATCGGCTTCCTTGCCTTGAAAATGTTTCCGGACATCAGGCTGTTTTCTCGTGCCTGATAAAGGAATCGGCAGAAGCGGAATTTTCTTTAGGAGAAATTCGTCAAACATTTTTCGTCAGACGAAAATAAACTCCATCCAGATGGGATTCATGAGAAAAGCACACCCACCGGAATTTCCAATCGTGAAAAAATGCCCCGCCATCTCCGGCGGGGCATTTCCATAAAATCAGCATGCTCTTCCTGGAGCATTCAACACTTCCGAACCGCTCTACTGCAACACTTTCAATTCATCGCCCGGCCGGATGACCGATGTTTCGGCCAGTTTGTTCCATTGCCGCAAATCGGCGGGAGAGACGCCGAAACGTCTGGCAATGCTCCACAGGCTGTCCCCCTGCCGGACCTTGTAATGAGCAAGCTTCTGGCGCACTGCTGCGGCCTTGGCCTTGGCCGCCATGGTCCGCGCGCCCCCCATGTCGGGCACGTAGATTTTCTGCCCGACTTTCAATGCCTTCGACGACAGGTTGTTGGCCTTGCTCAGTGTGGCCGCATCCATTTTGAACTGCTTGGCGATACCCCACAGCGTATCGCCTTCACGCACCACATAATTGGCCCTTTTTGCGGCCCACTCCCCGGCATCGGCCTTTTCGGCCTTTGCCAGGGCCGCGACGCCGGGTATTTTCAGTGCCTGTCCGATCTGCAGCTTGCCTGCCGCGCCCTTCTTGTTGGCCGCCTGCAAAGCTTCAACGGATACCTTGTGCTTCTTGGCCACGCCCCACCAAGTATCCCCCGGCCGAACCTTGTATGAGGCGTACCGAGCGCTGCTCCGAACCAGAACGGGTTTTTTGAGGTATTCCTCGGCCTTGGCCGTCAGACGACTGGGCACGGCCACATGGATGGAACGCTTGGGCGGAGCCGCCTTCTTGCGCAATACCGGGTTGAGCTCCTGAAAAGTCTTCCAGTCCATGCCCAGCACTTTGGCCAGTTCGGACAAATCTGTTCCCGGCTTGGCCTTGAGTTTTGCCAGAACAGGAAGGCTTACCGTCCAGTCGAGAGGTTCGAAGCCCAAGGCTTCCAGATTCCGGACGATTTTGACCAGAGCCAGAAACTTGGGCACGTACAATTTGGTTTCCTGATGCAAATCATCGGAAGCCTCACACAGACTGAAGTAATCCTCACAACCCGTTTTGGCCAGAGCCCGGCCGATGGTCCCTTCACCGGCATTGTAAGCGGCCAGAGCCAAGGACCAGTCTCCGAAATCATTGTAGATTTTTTTCAGGTACTTGATGGCCGCTTCCGTGGAAGCATACGGATCGCGCCGTTCGTCGATCCAGTCGTCCACGGTCAGGCCGTAATGGATGCCCGTTCGAGGCATGAACTGCCAGACTCCGGCAGCCCCGCTCCGGGACAGGGCGAAAGGATTGAACCCGCTCTCGGCAAAAGGCAGATAAATCAGGTCCTCGGGCAGGCCCTCTTCCAGAAAGCGGGCCCGGATATGCGGCAAATAGCGCTGCGCCCGCTTGAGCCACCCTGCCATGGTCTTGCGATGGGTGTGGGTGTAGTAATGAAAATAGCGCTGGACATCCTCATTTTCGACGGTATCCAGTCCGATATGGAAAGAAATGTCCGTATCCAGAATTTTCTGCTCTTCGGAAGAAAGCGGGTCGGCTGCGCGGGCTTCTTCCTGTTCCGGCGAAAAGACACCCTCATCTCCCAAGTTCAGATCCTCATCGGCATCGTCCGAAAGGGCGGACGCATTCAGGGATTCCTCAGCCTGAGCGGGAGCTTGCGCAGCCTCTCCCGGAGCCGGGGCTTTCTTGACAGGCATACAGCCGGCAAGAGCCAGCATTCCTACCAGTACGACAAGACGTATATCGATTCGCAAAATATTCCCCAGGTTGATGTATATGCCCGCAGGCCGCGCCAAATCGCCTGAACGGGCTTCAAATTTTTTCCGCGCTACAAAAAAAAATCATAAAAGGCAAACCTCGTGGAAATTCTTCCGAAGCCTTCCCGAAAACGCGAGAACCAAGCGGACACGCACCTTACTCCCGGCCGCAAACCCGTCCTCGAATGCATCATGGACCGGCCGCACATGCTGGATACGGTTTTTCTGGCCGAGGACGCTCCCGGCCTGGGAGAAGTCATCCAGGCCTGCAGACAGCACGGCGTCCGCTTCCGGAAAATCCCCCGCCGGGAACTGGACCGCATGTTTCAGGGCGCGCACCAGGGAGTTGTCGCCCGCCTCCGGGGCAGAGAATTCATGGAGATAGAACCCTTTCTCGCCCAGGCCGCCCGCAGCCCATTGCCGCTTGTTCTGGCTCTCGATCAGGTCCAGGACCCCGGCAACGCGGGGACTCTGGCCCGCACTCTACTCGCCCTGGGCGGCGGCGGACTCCTCTTTCCCCGGGACCGCTCCGCCTTTCTGGGACAAGCCGCGGCCAAAGCCGCCGCCGGAGCCCTGGACCGGCTGCCCCTGTGCCAGGTCGTCAATCTGTCCAGAACGCTGGATACCTGCCGCGACAGCGGATTCTCCGTCTACGGCACCGGCCTTGACCCGCAGACGCGGCCTCTCTTCGGTACGGCGTTTTCTTTTCCCGCGGTTCTCGTCCTCGGGAACGAGGACAAAGGCATGCGCCCCAATGTGGGCAAACGCTGTCAAGCCGTACTGTCCATTCCCATGCACGCGGGGTGGGATTCTCTGAATGTGGCCCAGGCCGGAGCCATGATCATGGGCGAAATGCTGCGCCAGCACGGTGGCGGGGTCTGGCCTTCTCAGGGATGATCCCGCTCCGGGAGGCAAGAACAAGACATCCACTATTTGATGTATTGTGGAAAATTGAGAAAGATATCCTGAGTGAAGGTGATCATCTTGTCCATGACCCAGGGAAAGGAAATGAGCAGCGCCAGAAAAACAGCAATGATCTTGGGCACAAACGTCAGGGTCATTTCCTGGATCTGGGTCGCGGCCTGCAGGATGCTGACCACAACGCCCACAGCCAGCCCCACGCCGAGCATGGGCAAGGAAATGGACATGGTCAGTTCAATGGACTGCCGGGCAAACCCGATGACGAATTCCGGGGTCATATACACTCCTCACACGAAGCTGTTCACAAGGGAACCGATCATCAGATTCCAGCCGTCCACCATGACGAAAAGCAAAATCTTGAACGGCAGGGACACCATCACCGGCGGCAGCATCATCATGCCCATGGACAGCAGAATACTCGCCACCACCATGTCCAGAATGAGAAAAGGGATGTAGATCAGAAAACCGATCTGGAAGCCCGTCTTGAGTTCGCTGATCACATAGGCCGGAATGAGCACCATGGTCGGTACGTCGTCCTTGGTCTGCGGCCGTTCCAGCCCCGCGATGGAAAAAAATACGGAAATGTCCTTTTCCCTGGTGTGCTTGAACAGGAAGGACCGCAGGGGGCCCTGGGCTCTGGAGAGGGCGTCGTCGTAACCGATCTCCTCCTGAAGATAGGGCTGCAGGGCGGTGTCATTGATCTGTTTGCCCACAGGCATCATGATCACCACCGTCATGAAAATGGCGAGAGCCGCCAACACCTGATTGGGAGGCATCTGCTGCGTGCCGATGGCCTGACGCAGAAAATGAAAGACGATGATGATCCGGGTGAAAGACGTGACCGTCAACACGATGGACGGAGCCAGGGACAGCACCGTGAAAAGGCCGAGGATTTCCAGAGCCAGAGCCACCTTCTGCGGCTCGGCCTGGCCGCTGGAGAGTTGCAGGGAAATGGACGGCGCATTCTGCGCCCCGAAAAGCAGGAGAGGACAAAAGACGAGCGGCAGGCTACAGAGGAGAATCCTCGCCGCCCGCCTGTTCCAAAGTTTTCTGAAAATCCGGTTGTTCCGCATGGTCTGCCTGGTCCTCGGCGATCAGATTGATGCCGTTATCGGTTACACCCAACAGCAGACGCTTATTCAAGAAGCGGACCACCAGCAGTTGTTTGCGCGGCCCGAGCATGGCCCGATCCTCGATACGCAGGGCCGAGCCCGCCCGACCCTGAAATCTGGCGGCCAGACCGTAACGCTTGAGCAGGGCCAGGCCCAGAAACAGCAGGGCCAGCAGAAGGAGCATGGCTCCCGCCATTTTGAGGGAGGCAAGACCCAGACCCGCCTCCGGCACCGGGAGCGTCGCGTTAGCCAAGCTGCTTGACCCTGTCCACGGGGCTGATGATGTCCGTCAGCCGCACGCCGAATTTTTCATTGACGACCACGGCCTCTCCCCGGGCCACCAGCTTGCCGTTGACCAGCACTTCCAGAGGCTCTCCGGCGAGCTTGTTCAGCTCGATGACCGACCCCTGGCCGAGTTGCAGAAGTTCGTTGATGAGCAGACGGGTGCTCCCCAGCTGCGCCGACACATCCAGAGGGATATCCAGAATGAAGTCCAGGTCCTTGCGTACGGTTTCCTTGGCATTCTTGGCCTCCGGGGTGAAATCCCTGTACTCGAAATCCCGGCTCTGAGACACGGCCTGCTTCTGCTGCCGGTCCTGATGGATTTTGGATTCCTCTTCGTCAGCCAGCGCCTTGGCCCATTCTTCGGCCAGCTTGTCCTGATCTTCGACCATATCTACCTCTAATAATTGAGTTCCTGTTCCCGGATCACCTTAAAGGCCTTATTTCCTTTCACCAGGCCCGGTTCACCCTGAAACTTCAGGACGCCCTGCACGCGCGCCGTAAGCAGATCGTCTTCGTCCTGATCCAGCAGCACGACATCCCCCACTTTCAGATTCAGCAGCTGGCGGCCCGTAAGCTGGGTCGTGCCCAAAGTGATGTCCATGTCCACCGGAGTCTCCATGAGCCGGTCACGAAACCGGGACACCCACACCTGGTCGATCTCCAGCCGCTCGGTCTGAAAGGCGGCGTAAAGTTTCGCGCGGATGGGTTCGATGGTCGCATAGGGCAGGGCCAGAACCATGGTGCCCATGGCGTTCTCCAGCTCCACTTCGAAAGAAATGACCACCACCACATCGCTTGGCGGCACGATGGTGGCGAACTGCGGATTGATCTCGGAACGCAGCAGCTCGATGGCGATCTCGTGCACCGGCCGCCACGCATCTTCCAGATTGGACAGGATGATTTTCACCACCTTGGCGATGACGGACTGCTCGATGGGCGTGAAGTCGCGGCCCTCTATCTTGGGATGGCTGCCCACCCCGCCAAAGAAATTCTCCACCAGGGAGAATACCAGTCTGGTGTCCACCACCAGAAGGGCGTTGCCGCGCAGGGGCTCCAGTTTGAAAATGTTGATGCTGGTGGGCACCGGCAGGGAGCGCATGAAATCCCCGAATTTGGACATTTCTATGGACATGGGGTTCACGTCGATGCGCTTGCGCATGGTATTGCCCAGCGCGCCGGCCATGAGCCGGGAGAACCGGTCGTTGATGATCTCCAGAACCGGCATCCGGGCGCGGATGATCCGGTCCTGATTGACCAGGTCGAACGGCACGATGCCGTCGGCACTCTCAACAGGTTCTTCCTCGGTTTCGATCTCCCCCCCCGATATTCCACGGAGCAGAGCATCGACCTCATCCTGATTCAGAATTTTGCTCATACGCGCAATCCGCCGTGCCGCAGGGCGTCAGTTCACTGCACCACGAATTCCGTGAAATAAACGTTGCGCACCCGGCCCTTGCCCAGCACAAGGTTGAGCCGGTCCACAATCTCGTTTTTTAACTCCAGCTTGCGGTCCATGCTGCCGATGTCCTCGAACGATTTGCTGGACAGCAGAAGAAGCAGGGAATCCTTGACCTTGGGCATGGCCGTGGTCAGGTCGGCCGAAGCGGCCTCGTCCAGCACTTCCACATCCAGTGTCATTTTCAGGTAGCGCCGCCCCATGGGGTCTGCCAGATTGACCACAAAAGGCTCCAGAGGCACCAGCGGCCCAGCCGGAGCCACCTTCGACGCATTCTCCGCCTCTTCGGCAGCCTTTTCCGCCGCTTCCGCCGCAGCCTCCTGCCGGGGCACCCAGAAGTATTTCCAGCCCGCGAAACCACCGCCCCCGAGGATGGCCAGAATCAGCACCAGAAAAATGAGCTTCTTCATGCCTCCGCCTTTCTTCTTTTCCTCAGCCGCCTGTCCGTTCTTCTCGGCCATCAGTCTCTCCAAAGATCACGCACGGGCCGCCCCATGCGCCGCATTACGGGCTGTACTCTCAAAGATATGTCCGCCCTCTTGTTTTCAGCAGAATTTCCACACGCCTGTTTCTGGCCCGCCCTTCCGGCGAAGCGTTGTCAGCCAGAGGAAAAGTCTCGCCGTATGCGGATACGGAAAACCGGTGCGGATCGAATTCCTTTTCCAGAAAATACTCCAGCACCGACATGGCCCGCTCCCCGGACAGGGCGTAGTTGTCCTTGCGGCCGCCCGGTATGTTGTCCGTATAGCCCGCCACATTGACCGGCATGGTGGTCCCGGCCAGGAATTCGGCAAACTCGCTCAGCAGACGCCGCCCGTTTTCATCAAGACCACTCTGACCCGTGCCGAAGAGCAGACTGTCCGAAAGCACCAGGGCGACGCCTTCCGGCCGCGCCAGAATTTCCAGGTTCTTCTCCAGCGTGCTGCGCATCATGTCCGGGGGCAGCACTTCGTCGGGGAACAGCAGATCCTTGATGCGCTTCGATTCCCGCAAAGCCCGTTCCGGATCCTCCAGAATCTTCTTCACGAGTTCAAACCGCGCCGGTATGCGGCCCGCACCCCGCTTCGGCGCGAGATCCATCTCACCCGCAAAATGAACGACCGCATCCCGCAGCACGGACTTGTCCATGGACGACATGGACAGCAGCAACACGAAGAAGGTCAGCAGCAGGGTCATCAAATCCGCGAAGGTGACCATCCACCCCAGGCCACCCGACGACGAGCCCTCGCGGGATTCCTTGCGCCTGCTCATGGGCGCCGCTCTCCCGGAAGATCGAAGCGGAAAAGGAAATCCCGTACCCGGAACCCTTCTTCCTTCTCCTTCCCTTCCTGCGCGTCCCGGGCCGCCAGTTCGGGCGACCAGCCGCTGATACGGCGGTCCAGGGTAATGTCCACCCGCCGGTTTCTTCTCCGCCCTTCCGGTGTCTCATTTCCGGCCACCGGATGAAAACGCCCGAAGGCTTCCACCCGCAGCTTTTCCGGATCGATGCCCGCACCCACGAAATAGCGGTACACGGCCAGCACCCGGCGCAAGGAAAGCTCCCAGGAAAAATCCACACGCGTGTCCCGGGGCTGCTCGTAATCCGGCCCCAGTTCTCCGAATCCGCCCGCCGTATGTCCGGACAGAGCCAGCGGATACGCGGAGCCGGCCATCACGGGCAGAAGCCGGTCCAGCAAGGCTCGCCCCCGGCCCGAGAGATCGGAGGAATTGGCGGCGAAAAGCGCGTCGGCATCGATGGACAGACGCTGTACAAAACGGTTGGACTCAAAACGCAGATCCTGGTCCGGCCGCTCCCAGAGCTGTTTTTCCAGCGGCGCGAGATCGTCGAACATGTTGATGGGGCCAGGAGACACGGAATTTTTGGTGTCCACGGTGGTCAGGTCATCCAGGTTCCGCGCGCCCTTGCCGAAAGCCCCGGCCACCGACCCCAGAGCCACCTTGCGCTTTTGCGTGTCGACCAGCGAAGCCATGGACACCAGCACGATGAAAAAGGTCATGAGCAGCGTGACCAGATCGGAGAACGTGACCATCCAGGGCGGAATGTCCGAATCGGAAGAGGCGCGCTTACGTTTCCGCATGGCCGTTTCGTGTCAGGCCTTGGTCTGCCGCTCCTTGGGCGGCAGGAAGCCGTTCAGCTTTTCTTCGAGAATCCGGGGATTCTCGCCCTTGGAAAGAGATATCACGCCTTCCACGATCATGCTGCGCAAAAGCACTTCTTCCTGACTGCGCGCCCGCAGTTTCCCGGCCATCGGGTTGAAGACCAGGTTGGCCAGAAGCGCCCCGTAGAAAGTGGTCAGCAAGGCCACAGCCATGGCCGGTCCGATGGTGCTGGGATCGTTCATCCTCTTTAACATGAGCACCAGACCGATGATGGTGCCGATCATGCCCATGGCCGGAGCCAGAGCGCCAAGCGTCTGCAGAATTTCCGCACCCTTCAGGTGCCGCTCCTCCAGACAGGAAATTTCGGTTTCGAGAATCTGCTGGATGAGCTGCGGTTCGAGGCCATCCACCGTAAGCTGCAGGGCTTTGCGCAGAAAGTCGTCGGACACGTCTTTCAGGCTGGCCTCCAAAGACAGAATTCCCTCCTTGCGCACGCGGACCGCGTATTCGATGAAGCGGGAAACCAGTTCCGCCGGTTCCCCGGATTTCGACAGAAAGGTTTTTTTGACGATGCGCATAACCCCCAGCACGTTTTCCAGGGGATACGTCACCAGTATGGCGCCGATGGTTCCGCCGATCACGATGAGCAGCGAGGCGACATCCACAAACATGATGGCGTCGGAGCCCATGGAGGCGAGCACCAGGCCGAAAGCGACCAGAATGCCGATAATGGTTGCCAGATCCATAACTTACTGTTTCCGTTCTCCAAATATTCTGGTGCCCACCCGGATCAGGGTGGCGCCTTCCGCCACGGCGGCCTCGAAATCCCCGGTCATACCCATGGACAGCTCCGGCAGCGGCAGGCCGAAATCCTTGCTCAGACGCGCGGCCAGTTCCCGCAGACGGGAAAAATAAGGGCGGACCCGCTCCGGGTCGTCAAAAAAAGGCGGCATCAGCATGAGCCCCCGCCAGCGCAGACCGGGAGCACCGGCCAGAAACTCGGCCAATTCGGGCAGCTCCGCTTCGGAAATGCCGCCTTTTTGGACCTCTCCGGCCAGATTGACCTGCACCAGAACATCCTGAGTCAGGCCAAGCTCCGCTGCTTTTTTTTGCAACGAACGGGCCAGTTTGATCGAATCCAGGCTGTGGATCAGGGCGAAGCGGCCCGCCGCCATCCTGGCCTTGTTCGTCTGCAGGTGCCCGATGAAATGCCATTCGATTTCCCCGGGCAGGGCGTCCATCTTGGTCAGGGCTTCCTGAATGTAATTCTCTCCGAAAGCCCGGTGTCCGGCCTGGAACAAGGCTTCCACCGCCTCGGGCCCATGCAGCTTGGACACGGCCACCAGACGCACATCCTCCGGCCGTCTGCCGGCATTGCCGGCGGCCAAGGCCATACGGTCCAGAACTTCCCGCAGGCGTTCAACGCTGGACATCATTTTCGTCATCTCCGGCTCCAAAAGAATACGCGGAAGCTCCCGCAAGGCCGGGTCCCCGGCAAACGGAATCTCCCGCCGGAAAAATCTCACGCGCCAAGGCCAAGGGACAGCATGAACCGGCCGTCCTCGGTCCAGCCCTCGCGGACCTTGACCCACAGCTCCAGATGCACTTTCACGCCGAGCAGGGACCGCAATTCCTCCCGCGCGGCCTGGCCGACCCGCTTCAGGTTCTGACCCTGGCGGCCGACGATCATCCCTTTGTGACTGTTTTTTGACGTATAGATGGCCGCGTGGATAACCGTCCGGTCCGGATTTTCCTCCCAGGACTCGATTTCCACGGCCACATTGTAGGGCAGCTCCTGCTCCAGAGCCAGAAAGAGCTTCTCCCGGATGATCTCCGAGGCCAGAAAACGCACGGAGACCGTGCTCAACTGATCTTCGGGAAAAAGGGGCGGTCCTTCGGGCAGAAACGCACGCACGGCCGCCAGCAGCCGGTCAATGCCATCGCCCGTCCGGGCCGAAACAGGAACCAGTTCCGCGCCGGGAAACAGCTCCGCGGCCGCGGCCAGCACACCCAGCAGCCGATCCTTGGGTCTGACCGCATCGACCTTGTTCACAGCCACAGCCAGAGGGACGCCGGAACTGCCGAACCGGGCAAGCAGAGGCCGCAGATCGCTCTCCAGCAACCCGGGCCTCTGTGCGTAGCGCGCGCCGTCCAGAAAAAGAATCGCGCCGTGGGCCTGTTGCAGCGCGCCCCAGGCCGCATCCACCAGAAAACGGTTCAGCTTGCCCCTGGCCATGTGGATGCCCGGCGTATCCAGAAAGACGATCTGCTCCGTCCGGGTGGTGTGGATGCCGGTGATGCTGTTGCGGGTGGTCTGGGGCTTGGGCGAGACAATGGCGATCTTCTCGCCCAGCACTGCGTTCAGGAAGGTGGATTTACCCGCGTTGGGCGGGCCCATCAGGGCAATGCACCCGGACTTGTATTCTGTATCGGTCATGTCTTCCGCCGCATGAAAAAACCGGAAAAATCTTCCGCGAACCGGCCTGCCGCGCGGGAATTAGCCCTTGCCCTGCGCTTCGCAATCTGGATATAGGCCCCACCCATTATGAGCAAGGACTTAATCATCGTCGAATCGCCCGCCAAAATCAAAACCATCAAGAAATTCCTGGGCAGCGGGTATGAAGTGGAAGCCTCCGTGGGCCATGTGCGCGACCTGCCCTCCAAAACTCTGGGAGTGGACGAGGAGCACGACTTCGCCCCCGACTACCAGATCATTCCCGGCAAGGCCAAGGTGGTCAGCAGACTGAAGGCCGCCGCCAGGGAAGCGGACACAGTGTATCTGGCTCCGGATCCGGACCGCGAGGGCGAGGCCATCGCCTGGCATGTGGCTGAAATCATCCGCGGCGCCAACTCCAATCTGAAACGGATTCAGTTCAATGAAATCACGGCCAGGGCCGTGAAGGATGCCCTGGCCCACCCCACGGAACTGCGCAAATCCCTTTTCGATTCCCAGCAGGCCAGACGCATTCTGGACCGTCTGGTAGGCTACAAAATTTCTCCCCTGCTCTGGAAAAACGTCAAACGCGGCCTTTCGGCGGGCCGGGTCCAGTCCGTGGCCCTGCGCCTCATCGTGGACCGGGAACGCGAGCGGCAGGCGTTCGTGTCCGAAGAGTACTGGGTTTTCAAAGCCACGCTTCAGGGCGGCGCGCCTCCGGCCTTCGAGGCCGACCTGTGGAAAGTGGACCAGGCCAAGCCCGTCCTCGGCAATGCCGAAGACGCCGGGACACTGGAAAAACGCATCGCCGGGCAGCCCTTCATTGTGGAAGACATCACCCAGAAGGAACGCCAGCGCCATCCGCGCCCGCCGTTCATCACCTCCACTTTGCAGCAGGAAGCAAGCAACCGGCTCGGCTTCAACGCCAAACGGACCATGTCCGTGGCCCAGCGCCTCTACGAGGGCGTGGAACTGGAAGGGCGGGGCACTACGGCGCTCATCACCTATATGCGTACGGACTCGGTGCGCGTTTCCGACGAGGCCAGAGAGGCGGCCAAAGACTGGATCGGCCGGAACCTGGGGCCGGATTTCCTGCCCGGAAAACCCCGCGTGTACAAAAGCAAGGGCGGCGCTCAGGATGCGCACGAAGCCATCCGGCCGGTGGACCCGGCTCTGACTCCGGACGAGGTGAAAAGCTCGCTCCCGGCGGAACAGTACAGGCTCTACCGCCTCATCTGGCAACGGTTCATGGCGTCCCAGGCGGCATCGGCCCGCTTCTGGGATACGGTGGTGACCATCCAGAGCGGCCCGGCCCAGTGGCGGGCCAAGGGCGAGCAACTCATCTTTCCGGGTTTTCTGAGCGTTTCCCCCGCGCAGGAAGCGGACGCGTCCGCTCTGCCCGAACTGCGGCAAGGGCAGGAACTGCGTCTGGAAAAGCTGCACAAGGAGCAGAAATTCACCCAGCCTCCGGCCAGATTCTCCGAAGCGTCCCTGGTGCACAAACTCGAAGAACTGGGCATCGGCCGGCCGTCCACCTATGCGGCCATCATCTCCACCCTGACCGAGCGTGATTATGTCCACATAGAGGACAGGCAGTTTCTGCCCACGGATCTGGGCGTCATTGTCTGCGACCTGCTTCTGGAGCATTTCGCGCGGCTCATGGACACGGGCTTCACGGCGCGCATGGAGGAACGGCTGGATCAGGTGGCCGAGGGGGGCGAAGACTGGGTGCAGCTGCTGCGCAACTTCACGCAGGATTTTTATCCGCTGCTGGACAAGGCCCGCGAAACCATGACCCAGCTCAAGGCAGGCATGGACACGGGTCTTTCCTGCCCGCAATGCGAAGACGGCCGCCTGACCATGAAATTCGGCAAGAACGGCATGTTTCTGGGATGCTCCAACTATCCCGCCTGCTCCTTCACCAGCAACTACACCCGCGACGAGCAGGGTGAAATCCGGATCGCGGAAGCGGAAGCCGCCGAAGACAAAGGCCCCTGCTCCGACTGCGGCACCGGACGGCTGGTAGTGAAGAAAACCAGGGCCGGCGGACGCTTTGTGGCCTGCACCAATTATCCCGAATGCCGCCACGCGGAATCGGTCTCCACGGGCGTGCCGTGCCCCAGAGAAGGCTGCAGCGGGGAGCTGGTGGAAAAAAGCAGCCGCCGGGGCAAGGTCTTTTTTTCATGCAACACGTATCCCAAATGCGACTACGCGGTATGGGACTATCCCGTGGCCAAGCCCTGCCCTTTGTGCGGATCGAAGATACTGGTCCGCAAGGAGACCAAGAAAGGCACCTATCTGGCCTGCCCGCTCAAGGAGTGCGGCTTCCGGGAAAAGCCGGAATAGCCGCCCCACACAAAACAATCGGCGGCCCGAAGGCCGCCTCTTTTTTTGAAATCACCTCAGGCTGCCGCGCAGGCAGACCGTGTATTTCTTCAGGAAATCCACTGGATTATAGCTGAGCTTGGCCTTGCGCAGACCTTCATCCCCCAGATCCTGCTCCCGGTTGACGATGCTGAAACCTTGAGCGCAATGCTCCAGAAACATCTGATTGACGGCCTGATAGACTCCTTTGAACAGCGGACAACCCTTCTCGAAATGGATCAGTACGCTCTTCTCGTCCAGCGCCTCGGCGATGGTGTAGGCAATCATCTTGCCGTCCACCACAATCCCCCCGCCCATGAGGGAACCAAGCCGCGACCAGTCATGCATGACCTTGACGATGGCCCGGTTCTCCGCTTCCAGAGTCCGGTCGTTTTCGGAATTGCGCCATAAAAACCAGTCCGTCTGCATGGCCAGAGCGCACTCCACGGTTTTCTCGTCCAGCTCGACGAAAGTGGCGTCGTACTCCCGCACAAACTGGTTCAGCAGGTTCTTCTTGTTGTGGAACTTCCGCCCCTTGAGTTCCGCCAGTTCCGCGCGGTCGTACAGATAGTCCCAATGTTCCCGGCATTCCCGGACCCGCACGTCCTCGAGGCGGGCCTCCCAGATATTTTTCAGTTCTTCGGGAATGCGGCTGAAACAGATATCCTGAGGCAGATCATTCTGCAGAGCCTTCCAGTCCGCCCCCGCCCAGTCACCCACAGGGGCCCAGTAGACGAGATCGGGAATTGTCTGGCGGATCAGCACATACTTCTCGCAGAAAGACCATTCCAGACCGTATTCGCGGCCCCATCCCCACAAATTCACAAAACTGTAATCCGAAGCCTTCTGGGCGCACATGGCCAGAAGGCGGTTGTACTCGGCCTGCCCGTCCAGAGAGACGGGCGTGAAAATTCTGTTCATGCTTCCTCATGCCAGCGTGCTGGCCACAGCGAATACGCCATTAAAAATTCAAAAAAATCAAACAGGTTGCAGTTTCGAGACAAGAAATATACTCATCGATATTGCCTTGTCAAAGAACGCCCCAGCCCGAACCGGACATCCATGACCGCTTCCAGACACACCACATGGCGTGTGAAATCCGCGCCAGAAATTCCCGGCCAGAGCGATCTCGCGCATCTGGCCGCGCGTCTGGAAGTCAGCCCGCTTCTGGTGCGGCTCATGGCCCTGCGCGGCCTGGCGTCCGAAAAGGATATGGACCGGTTTCTGAATCCCGGCCTCAGACATTTCTCCCCTCTGGAACAATGGCCGGGATTTGGGGCAGGGGCGGAATTTCTGCATGCGGCCATCCAGAACGGCAAAAAAATCGCGGTCTGGGGCGATTACGATGTGGACGGCATCACGGCCACGGCCCTGATCAAGGATTTTCTGGCCCTGCGCGGCGTGAGCGCGCTGCACCACATCCCGGCCCGGCTGGCCTTCGGCTACGGAATACATGCCGAAGGAATCCGGGAGCTGGCCCGTCAGGGCGCGGACGTTCTGCTGACCGTGGACTGCGGCATCACCAATGTGGCGGAAATCCGGGAAGCCAAGGCTCTGGGGCTGGGCACGGTGGTCACGGATCATCATCTCCCCGGCCCGGAACTGCCCGAAGCGGACATCATCATCAATCCCAAACTGCAGGAATGGCCCAGCCGGGAACTGGCCGGGGTAGGCGTCGCCTTTCTGCTCATGGCTGCCCTGAACCGCCTGCTCCCCGGCCCGGCCGCCGACATGCGCGAATATCTCGATCTGGTGGCGCTCGGAACCATCGCCGATGTCGTGCCTCTCGACGCGCACAACAGAATTCTGGTCAAAAACGGGATGCTCGTCATGGCCCAGGGGAAAAGGCCGGGGCTTCGGGCGCTGAAGGAAGTCAGCGGGATGGAGGCCGAGGAACAGGTGGGCGCGAACGCCATTGGTTTTGCCCTGGCCCCCCGCATCAATGCCGCCGGGCGCATCGGCGATCCGGATCTGGCCGTGCGTCTGCTGCTGGAAAAAACTCCGGCCGCAGCCCGCGCCCTGGCCGCGCAACTGGACGGTCTGAATGCCAAACGCAAGGCCGAGGAGCAGCGGATTCTGGAAGAAGCGGTCATCCAGGCCGAAGCGCAGCGGCATCTGCCCGGTCTGGTGCTGCATTCCGAGCACTGGCACTCCGGCATCATCGGCATCGTGGCCTCACGCATTGTGGAACTCTTTCACCGGCCATGCCTGATTCTGACCAAGGAGAGCGGTATTTTCAAAGGCTCCGGCCGGGCGACGCCGGATTTCGATCTGTACGCGGCACTGCAATCCTGCTCCCGATGCCTGTACCAGTTCGGTGGACACCGGCAGGCCGCAGGACTCAAACTGGAGCCGTTCCAGCTGGCGACGCTGAAAGAGCTCTTTGCCCAGGCGGCACAGGAGCAACTCGGGGCGGAGCCCGCACCTCCCACTCTGGAGGTAGACGCGGAACTGCCTTTTGCCGCCCTGTCCGCCACGCTCCTGAAGGAGCTGGAATTGCTCCAGCCCTACGGGCAGGGCAACCCGCGCCCAGTTTTTTTGTCTCCGCCGCTCAGCATACTGCGCCACCGCCTTTTCAGCCAGAAAAGGCATCTGGAGCTGCACGTGAGCGACCGCAACGACGGCACCACCATGCGCGCCGTGGCCTGGAGACAAGGGGACGGCTGGCGGCAGCCCAGCGGAGAGATCCGGTTGGCCTATACGCCGCGGCTGGCGAAATTCAACGGATTGCGGCAGATTGAACTGACGGTACAGCGTATTTTCACTGTCACCCAAAAAGGCGTCTGACGGTTCCCGCCATTGGGCCGCCGGGAGCCGGGGCAGCAAAAAGGAGGAAATTATGAACCTCGCGCGCAATGCATTATTGCTGATGATCCTGCTGACCACGGGCTGTATGGCTCTCGTGGCCGGAGGCGTGGCTGCGGTGGGCACCTATACCTACGTATCCGGGCAGCTCAACCGGACCTATAACGCGAATCTCGAACGCACCTACAACGCGGCCCTGGCCGGATGTCAGGCTCTGGGTCTCGGCGTGCTGGACCGCGAACTCAAACTGAGTGAAGCGTCCATCAAAACCAACGACGAAGGCCGGGACGTATGGATCAAGCTCAAAACCCAGAGTTCCACTACGACGGAAGTCTCCGTCCGGGTCGGCTATCTCGGCGACGAGGTGGCCTCCCGCAAATTTCACGAAGCGCTACAGGCCAAGCTTTGAAAGCACCGGCAGAAGTGAAGAATAGGATACCCGGCCGTTCAGAGGCAAAACCGGGCAGGCCGGACAAAATGCATCCAGCGGCAAATAAATAATTGACAACTGCTCTTCATTTCCATAAGAAGTGTCTTTCAACGAGCATTCCCCGGTAGCTCAGTTGGCAGAGCAGGTGGCTGTTAACCACCCTGTCGGCAGTTCAAGTCTGTCCCGGGGAGCCAGACAAGTAAAAGGGCTTACATAGAAATATGTAAGCCCTTCTTGTTTTCGACAGAAACCCGGAAAAGGGGCAAAGTCCCACGGGATTAAGTATCCGCATGGCCTTCGGTATCTGATAGAAAATACGTTTCTGGGATTGAAATGCTGGCCCGGGGTCGCGCCACCCGCTATGCAAAGAATATAGCATCATTATTGGCTGCTGTGCACATTAGATACATCGCTATTTGGGCAAAATTTGATGACACTACCTCTAACCAGCTTATCTTCGAATGAATTCGATTTACCAAAGGATGTCTTGCCAAATCCAGCGCCATCAAATCGAGGTATGACTGCTAGCGAAGCTCATTGGGAGTGACAAGATTCCGGCGAAGTTGAACAGCTCCGGCCCGAAAAACTCGGAAGCGGTAGCTCTCACCTGTATCAAAAGTATTGCATGCAACAGCTTTGGCATTTCGCAACCGGGCAAGGATGCGAGGAATTGCCGTGTCCTTGAGCCAAGCCTGAAGGTATTCGCGCTCTTGGAGTTCCAATGGCAATTGCTTCTGGTAGATGGATTGCGCCACAGTGGCTTCAAACAGCAAATGGAAGATATCCTCATACTCGGTGGGGTTCTCCGGGAGTGTGGACCAGTCAATCTGCGACGGGACAAGCAAAGACACATCATCGGCCTTGAATTCCGGTTTGCCCGAAAACAGGCCGATTGCACGGTTTACGATGTAACCCCCAAACGTGTAGTAGCGAATACCTTCCGCCGCTCTGGAAAACGGGACTTGCGGAAAGTCACAAGACTTACGTATGGACGAGATAAATTTCCCGACTGTCTCCGAAAGCGCGATGCTGAATTGATCCTGCACCGCGCCATCCGTATGAATGAATGCCCACATACGGTCCGTGATGTATGGATTGGAGGAAATCCCGCTTCCTCCATAAGAAAACTCTATGGATTCCGTCCTTCCCTTGCAGGCCTCCAAGTGTATTCCTTCACGCGATACTTTTTTCACCCGCCAATTCTTCCCGGCGAATCGCACGGCAATACTGCCGCGAATCCGCAACAGGTTGATGGCGGGCACCTCGCCAAGTCGTTTTGCCCCGTGAAACAGGTCAACAGTCTGAGAACCTACCCCGAAGTTGCCGTAGATCATCTTCATATCGACGAGTCGATGGACTTCTTCGTCCGCGCCATAGCGATTCTTGTATCCGTGCCGCTGAAGGAAACCATTCGACGCAAGTTCGGCCAGGATGGATTCGACAACATCGCGCTGAAGACAGGACTTATGCCTGAGCAAATCGCAAAGATCGGCTATTCGCGTGAATCGGCCATCGTCCGACGCAATGATACTGAGGCATTGTTGACCGGCGGCCCCAAACAGTTCAAACGGCTCGTAAATTGGCAGATCCCCTTTCGAGGCGGCATCCAGCATTACGGCGAAACGGAGCGCATCCAGCGGCACGGACTCGGAATCATCCGGCACAAGACAGACGACATTGGTCTTGTTGGAGCGTCTGTTGGCGCGCCCGATGCGCTGCAGAAACGAATCGACGCCCGAAGGAACGCCCCATAGCAACACTGCGTCAATATTGCCGATGTCGATACCAAGTTCCAACGTACTCGTCGCCACGCAAATGGCCGTGCGCATCACGGCATATTTGCGCTCGGTGTCCAGCCGCACTTCAGGCGAGAGAGAAGAATAGTGGGCAAAGACGCTATGCCGGAGGGTCTCGTCATCCTGTAATATGCCTGCCAGGCGTTCGCACTCCCGGCGAGAATCCGCGAAGATGAGCAGCTTCGTTGGCCGTCCTTCCGTAATCTTCTGAACAAGCGAGAGCAATTGATGCGGATTTTCGATATGACGGATTTGAGCGTCAATTGAGCGGGCCGCCGAGAACGCGAGTAATTCGGCGTTCTCCTCAGCGCCCAGCAGAAAATCGCGTATATGGGACAGATCTCCCACCGTGGCCGAGAGTGCGGCGCATTGGAGGTCGTGCGACAGGCTTCGCCGTAAGCGCTGTAAAAGGACGGATAGCTGAAGCCCTCGTTGCGTGTTGTAGAGCAAGTGAACTTCGTCAACGACAACAGCCCGTATTGAATCAAAAGCCGGGTCCTTCCGAAACAGCATCACATCAAGCGATTCGGGGGTAGTGATAAGCACATGAGGCGTAGGGCCGCTCTTCAGGTCGTCCCGGTCGCTGTGCCGCACTCCCACGCGCAGGTTCAAAGCGGCCAATGGCGGGTGGAGCCGTTTCTCCAGATCGTTGACTAGAGCCTTGGTCGGCACGATGTAGAGCAGAAAGAGATAATCATCGCGGACGGCATCCCGCCAATACTTACTGACCAATGGTGCCATCACGGCTTCGGTCTTGCCAGACCCCGTTCCGGATGTAAGCACAATATTGCGGCCATCCAATAGCGGCTCTATCACTGCTTGTTGCGCATCACGCAGCTCTTTGAAATGGCCATAAAATGCGGAGGCAACGGCTTTATCAAGGTTGATATTCATTCCGCATCCTGAAAGAGTGTATCGAGCCGTTTCACTATCGTTGTAATAGCTTGCCGTGTTCTATCTTGCAATTGGACTGTTGTGGCTTCTTTCATCCAGGCTTCAAGGTCTTCCCGGCTCACCGAAAATTGACCATTCCATTCGTAAGCTAAGCTGTGGATTTTGACGATCTTCTCTCCAAGCGAAACCAAATGGGGTCGACTGAGAGGAGACATCTCGAATTTTGGTAAGGCGTCAAACATTGACAAGTCCATGTCCCATCTACCTTTCTGAAGCAGTCTTATCTTGCATTTCTCAACAAATCCTGGAGTCACGGCGTAAAACGTCTTCCCAGGAAACTGCTTTCCTGAATAGAAATGGAATAGGTTCCAGAACGCAACCTCCTGATGCGCGACGTTGCGCAAGTTCGTAATCACGTCCTCAAACTCATCAAACAAGATGACCAACCCTTTTAGTCCCACAGCACAAGCAAGACGTTCGAGGTCGCGTAATGCCGCCCAGCTTTGTGCATAGCCCCCTGTGTGAAACATGAACACTTCATCAGCATAGAATTTCCATTCGGGCCTTGAATCTCGAAAGTGTTTTCGCATATTCTCAACGAGGTGGGTGTAGAGTCTTTTTCTTTGCCCCCTATATTGCCAAGGATTCAGCAACCAGTCCTCGATAAGATCGCAGGCCTTCGCATTGCCGGTTGCCCAAGCGCGTATAGCCACAAATAGCGCTGGGCTGTCGAGGCGTTCGGAATAGTCCCACTTCCATCCGTTCGACAGATCATTCCAGAACGGCCCTCCAGATTTTGCATGTATTTGGTCCTTGAGAGCATCGAGGAGACACCGAATTCCTTTTGTATGGCACCGATCTGGAGTTTCAATATTACGACAGATGGCTCCGAAGATTTGGTCCATTCGATTAAAGCGAATAGCTGAACTCGAATCTAAAGTGACTACGCTTACGGCAAATCTTTGCTCGAGCGCTTCTTCGCGTATAAACCGTATTAGGTGGGATTTCCCCGCGCCATAGTTGGCTTTCAATAATAGAGCGGTTCCGCCAGCATCCGAAAGGTGTCGCTGAAGTTCTTTGATTTCCTCTCTGCGTCCGACAGTGAAATCCCGCACGAATCCATCCGGAGGGATTCCCTTACGTAACGACTCGATGACCCGCCGCGCTTCGTTGGGTTGCATAGCTTAATCCTCCCGGAGGCGGTCCATCACGTCATCGTAGAGTTTCTCTGTTTCCCGGGGCTCGCCTTCCATGTGGTCGTCGAAGTCGGAGATGAGCGCCGTCACGAGCAGCCGCCAGAACCGGACAGCGGCAAGGGAAGGATGGATGCGGAACAGTTCAGCCACCTTGTCCGCGACGGTAGATTCGGACGGCAAGGTTGAATCGGCCTCCGGATACACCATTGCATAGACAGCTCGTATCTTCCGGGCAGCCTCCTGATAGTCATCGAGCTTGGTTTCAACGGCGTCCAGGTTCCAAATGGTATCCAATGCGCGGGGATGGCGCTCCTCGGGTTTACCGATTCTTCCGGAAAGCGCGCCATAGACGACGATGCCGTGCTTGGGGTCCGAGAAGAAGTCTGGCGTGGTGGCATAGATCAGGAAAAGACCGGGAAGCGATTCGATATTGTTGATGAGCGATAGAAGGTTGTTGTGGGCTTCGCGCAATGCCGATTTGCGCATGACGGAATAGGCTTGTTCCGCCTCGTCGAACAGGATCAGCAATCCCTTGAAACCGGAGAGACGGACGAACGCCGCAAGCGACTGAAGCATAAGCTTGGCGTTATCCTTTGAAACAATTTTGCTGACTCCGAACCGCTTGCGAAAGGCGCCGACGGTACCTTCGCCGCTGAACCACTGGAGAATTTCGCCGCGCGTTTGTTCGATTGCGGCGGGATCGGGGGCTTCCGGCAGGAAGGTTTCCCAGTACTTCTGAATCATCTTCTTGAAGTCGATATCGATGCCGCGGTCGGACATCAATAACTCGCCAGCCTTGGTATATTGTTCGTAGGGGATTTCGTCGCCGATCTGGCGGGAACCCGTGGCGAGCCAGGCCAAGGATTCACGAACCACCGTACCGAATGGCGCGGCCTCAAGAGTCGCGTGTCCGGCGTAATAGGACGGTGTGGCGATCTGGCGGACGATGGCGGCGAATACGCTTTGAAACTTGTTCAAAGCCGCGCTGCTTACATCCAGTTCGACATTGGAAACCAGACAATCGCCATGAAACGCCGCCTCGCGAAGCTGGCGAAAAAAGTGAGTCTTGCCCGCGCCCCACGAGCCGCTGACAAAGCGAATAATGCCACGATCCGCGATTCCATTCAGGTGGAATTTCTTGACGCCTTCCATGAGCTTCTCGTTGCCCACGGAATAGAGATCGACTCCGCGCTGAGGTGGAATGCCCTTGCGGAGCGACTCCACCACCTGGGTTGCGACGATTTTTTGATCCACGATCACGCCTCCTTGAAGACGATGAACCCGACATAGCCGCGCCCCGCGGCACCATGCAGGAGCATCCCTTGGTTGGTGTCTTTGGTTTGCTGCAAGTCCAGCCGCCGTCCATCGATTTCGAATGGGCCATCCTGCGCCAACCGCGACAGGTCGACAAGGAATTCATCCGTGCGAAATCCCTTCACGTTCTTGCCCAGCCTGCGCGTGATATGACGGATGGGCACGCTCGAACCGTCCGGCTGCTTCTCTTTCCTGATGATTGCCTTATATTGGGACCGCACAGTCTGGAGGAACTTCTTGGCATTGTATTTCCGGTCAAAAAGCCGCTGGCGTTCCCTGCGAACGGTTTCAACAACAGCCTGTACGTCCGCCGGGATTTCCGCCAAGCGCCCTTCATGGTCCGACAGGCGGGCGGTTTGCTTCTTCTCGTCGATCTCCAATCGAAAGAACCCACTTTCCAAGGTGTATTTGGGATGTCTGCTCGTCGGATCAATGGACAAACCGCTGTTGGCAAAGGCTTCCTCAAGGAGCGATGGGAAGCGCCGGAAAATGCGGTCACGCTCCTCTTTTGCCCTGCGATAGGCGTCCTCGATTGCCGGAATAGCCGGGTGGTTTTCCGCTCTCATCTTCTTTAACCGTGGCGCTCCCTTTTCGAGCAAGGCGAGCAGATGCAACGTCCAGCCCTTGTCAAGAAAGGCATGAAACTCCGCCCAGGCCCTTTCCGCCTGAGCGGCTACTTCCGCCTCGGCCTTGAGGCGCTGTGTGTCCGCCTTCGCTTGGGCATGCAGCTCGCGGACTTGATCAATCATCTCAACAGGAAACTCCATACGTTTCTCCTCTACAAATCGTCCACGGGACTCTTGACGCCTTTGCCGCCCCGATCCGTGCTTTTCTATTCATGGCGACATGTCTCCTTGCAAAAGGACAGTTCCGTATCTGTCCTATGTACGCTCCATCAGCTCTTCGATCTGGCGCATGGCCAAAGGCGAAGGCTTGCTCTTACCGCTCTCCCAGCGGTTAACGGTTGAGAAAGTAACCCCGACCTTGGCAGCGAACTGCTCCTGAGTCATGCCCAGTTTGGAACGTAACTCTCTGATCTTATCTGCCAGATCGCTCTGCTCAGTCCCAAGCCTCGTATCTTTTTTAGTTCTCATCGTGTACCCTTCCAATATCAAAAAGTCATTGCAAGTCATATAGCATAGGGTATATTAATATTCCAAATGATGTCAAAGTCGATTCTCAGCCTCCGAGCCTCTCAACTTTGAAGTCGCAGATAAACGCCTCACCAAACTCAGGATCAGCCACAGTGAATAGTTTCAACACATGGGTGCTCTCTACAGTCAACACAAAGATGATCTTAGTAAAAACGCCTATGTGGTATTCACTTCTCCCCGAGAACTGATACACCCACAGAAATCGCCATAGATTTCAAGTGTGATCGCGACTGGATGAGCCAGTTCAGCCAAGAGTGCCGTCAACCTGAGATTGCTATTTCCAATTACTTAGTAAATGTTGGGTGCTACTCATCCTCTATGCATACCAGGGCGTTGTGTACTCTGATTGTCAAAGGAATGCATCTCGACGCCGCTTTCGTTTCACGGAAACATTGCTGTCCGGCTAAGCGATGTAATCTAACAGTTTGAAGTTATATGAATTATCGAATTTTCGTCGTCTGGGATTCAGGAGTTCATCCAAGGATGCCTCGCCGAGCAGGTTGAGTTGAATGAGCTGGAAGAGTTGCTGTACGGAGAGTCCGAGACGGCTGAGGAATTTCTGGTACGCGAGGAGCAGGTAAACCGTCAGGGCCGTGTAAATCTGGATCAGGACAGCGTTTTCCGAGTTGCCGACGAAGGTCTTTATGCGCAAATTTTGTTTGATTTCCTTGAAGAAGAGCTCGATTTGCCAGCGGTCTTTATAGATGTCGGCGATGGTTTTCGCCGAAAGCCGGAAATGGTTGGTCAAAAATTCGTAGTGTTTCCCGGTTTCCTGGTCACGATAGCCGATACGGCGCAAGCGTAAGGATTTTCCCCGGCTGGAGACTTCAATGATGTGATCGGAAGTAACGCCGGTCTTGCGATTCACGAGGCGGCGCTCCAGGAGTTTGAAAACGGCGTTGCGCTTGAGCCGGGTCACAAAAAAGACACCCTTTGCCCCGAGGATCCGAAACCAGGGATAGCTGATGAAGCCCTTGTCAAAGACCACGATGGAGCCCCTGGGCAACTCCATAGCCTGAGCTATGCGGCTTTCATGGGTTTTGGCGTCGGTGACGGTTGCGAAAGCCGGGATATGGCCATCGTGATCCAGCAAGGTATGTACTTTGACGCCGCCCTTGGCCTGCCGAAACGAGGCCCAGGGAAAAAGCGACAGGCAAAGCTTTATGGTGGTGGCGTCCAGACTGAACAATTTGGATTTGAAACGGAATTTGTGCTTCGGGGCTTTTGCGGCGCACAGGCCGTACATCTCGGCGAACAGATCCTTGAAAAAGCCTACGGGGCGAGAATTGTTCGCGTCAGCAAAGGTCGAGCGGGCCACGTTTTTCAGTCCCCAGTGATACAGGCGGTTTCCCGCAGCCTCAAGGCAGCGCAGGCCATCGCGCATGGAACGTCTTGCGGCAAGCTGGATGAAGGCCATGACCGTGAACTGCTCCTTGAAACCGAATTGACGCGACGAGCGCCCGGTTTTGTGCCGTCTTTCGAGTTTCTGAAAAACATGTCTGGGAATCAGAGATAGCGTCTGGGAGAATAGTGTATTATGGTGACTCAAGTCCAGAATCTCCTTGTGTGGCAAGATGTTGTGGTGATTTCTTTTACCACACATCGCTGAGATTTTGGACTCTTTTCTTATCCCTTAGCCGGACAGCAATGTCACGGAAACGATCTAATCTTTGACAATTAGTTGATATTAAAATTCCAGTTAACAGAAAAAGCAGTTATGAAGAGATCACACTCGGGAGCCAGACAAATAAAAGGGCTTACATGTACATGTAAGCCCTTTTTTGATTCCGGTGGAAACCGGCTCTGTATTCCGCCTCTAAGGCCGACGGCCCGTTTCTGTGCAGTCCCTTACGGAAAGCTTTCCATCATATCATCTCATCAGCCGCGTTTCGCCCCCGGACACCTGAAAAAAAGCCCGCTATGGACATGGCGATGCGGGAGGTCTCGAAACAGACTAATTTGTACTGTGTATCTCTTCCACTGTCCGGGCAAGGGTGCTCAGACTGAAATTAGGCAGCATATGCACAGGCTTCTTGTATTTCTTTCCCAGATTTTTGACCATGAGACAGGCTCCGTGACTGTTGCAGTTGACCGGGCACAGTACCAGATCCGCCCGCTGTACGCTGTTTTCCAGTGCTCTGCCGCCGGATTTCATATGTCCCGCGTGGTATTCGAGAATTCCGCCGCGTTCCTCCACGAGCTTGCGGTACGCTGACTCCATGCGCTCAATGCCACCCACAATGAGAATACGCTTCTTACACAGATCATATGAAGGGCAATCGGGGGAGCAGCTGCATCCTTCCGGCACTTCCGCCTCCGGCACCGCATCGTGCATGGCCGCGGCCACAGCCCGGTGGGCCTCCACTTCTTCCCGCAACGAATCACGTTCTTCCTCCAGATCCAAAAACTGCCCGGTCAGTTGCAGCAGCTCGAGATCCTTCTCTTCGACCTGCTTTCTGAGAGCGGCGATCTCCTCCTGCATCTCGTCCATCCGGGTCTGAACGGCCTCGCTCTTCTCCTCAGGAGCTGTGGCTATCCGCGAAACGGCGTCATCCCTTTCATGCCGGAGCTCTTCCAGCTGCTCTCTGGTGCGCGCCAAAGACTCGCGCAGCTGCTCATTTTCGGAATGAAGCGTGCGGCGCTGCTTTTCGTTTTCCCTGACGCCACCCTTAAGCTGAAGATATTTTTCCTCGGCTGCCTCCCGGGCCCTCTTCAGGTCGCAATACATCTTGGCGTGCTCGTGCATGGCCATATGCAAAGAGCCAAAGACATCCACCAACGCGGTATTACTGAGCGGCCGCACGGCCGCCGCCCACAGCAGGCCGCCGTAATCCCCCGATTCGAGAGCCCGGTGCCAGCAATCCAGAAAATCCGCTTCAGCCATGTCCAGATAGATGGAACAGGACGCTTCGTACTTTTTGGCCAGCATATTCTCCAGCTTCCGGGAAAGCGGATTCTCGCCGTTCATGGTCGCCACGATCATCTCGTGAATCCCGAAATCCGACTTGACCTGTACTCCGGCACCAACCTTGCGGCACAACAGGCGCTGCTCTTTCACACTCAGACACATGCCCACCACCGGGCAGCGGAAAACCTGATCCATTTCCCATATTTTTTTTCTCTGCGGCGCATACGTCACGGCATCAATCCCGCCGGAACCGCTCAGTGCCTCAACAAACATATTCATATGAAAACCCTCCGTCCCATTCTCCACCAAAAAGAGTCCAACCGGGAGAACGGCTCCATTTGGCTTACTGAAATTCTGTAAATTTCATTTTTAAAGACTATTTTTTTATTCAACCAGTTATGACTTAAATCGCAAAATAATTATTAGCTATAGCTAATTTTATAAAAACAGGACTACCTATCCGAAAAATATCTGTCAACCTGCGTGAAACATCCTTTTTGCTCGAAGTTTCTTTCCGGCCGGGAAAACCGAACGGCCTGTTCCCGCACGCCATGCGTATGGGCCTGAGGGAACTTTAATCCACCAAACCACAAAAAACGCGGCATCCACTTCGAATACCGCGTTTGAAGCCAGGCTGTCCCCGGCGAACCGACAAGTCGGTCTGAGAGATGGCCTATTGAATCAGTCGCCGCCTGTAGACCCAGGCGTGACGCGCCAAGCAAGCCAGAAAGACGCTTCCGAAGAGCGCGTGAGCGCCTTCGCGGTTCAGAGCCAAAAGTCCCATGGAGGCGAGCAGGGACGCGGACATGCCCCGTTTGACGACACGCATGCTCGGCCACGGAATCTTCAGCTGCGGCATGGGACAGCCGCCCGCCGGAGCGGCGGTGTCTTCCCGTCCGCCGCACAGTTCCACAACAGCGGGCGAGGCGTCTTTCTCCTCGAAAACAATGAGCGTGCCGCATGTCTCCGGATTGTGCTCCACCCGCGCGGAGGGAGCAAGCTTCCGAATATCGCTGGTCAGAGTATTCAAGGCGTCCTCAGTCAGGGGCGTGGCATGCCGCACCCGGATGCGACCGGGAATCGAATGTGTGATCATGACTTAACTCCTTTGTCTGTTTTCCGGAATCATGGGCAGGGAGTACGGCCGGATGGCGTTCAAGGCGGCGGCGATGGTACCTGAATTGTGCAGGAGCGCGCCCAGAGCGGGCGAAGAGAAACCAAAAAGTCCGCCCAGAAGCAGCAGGGAATTGATCCCCACTATGAACGCGAAATTGCGCCGTATGCGGCCCAGCGTCGCCACGGACAAGGCCCGTAACGCCGGCAGTACGGTCAGATCGTTTGTGGACAGGACGACATCCGCGGCATCCCGGGCCATGTCCGCGCCCTGACGCATGCAGCAGCCCACCGAGGCTTCGGCCAGAGCGGCCGCGTCGTTCATGCCATCCCCGACCATGGCCACAACATACCCCGCCTCTTTCAACTCCTTTATGTAGCGGAACTTGTCATCGGGCAGGACCTGGGAAATCCACTCCGTGACTCCGATTTCCGGAGCCATGCGCGCGGCCATGCCCTCCAGGTCTCCCGTGAGCATGACCACCCGCTTGACGCCGGAGGCCCGCAAGCTGGCGACCACCGCCGCCGCCTCGGGACGGGCGGGATCCTCCAGAGCGAAACCGGCCGCCAGCTCTCCTCCCACGGCCAGATAGAGGATGGTTCGTCCTTCGGTGTTCCAGGCCTCGACCACAGTATCCATCTGGGACACATCAACCTCTTCGTCCTCCTCCACAAAATGCCGGCTGCCCAGAAGCACCCGCTGCCCGTCCAAACAGCTGGCAACCCCGTGCGCGGCCACATATTCCACAGTGGCATGGCGCTCGGCATGATCCAATCCCTCTTCAGAGGCCAGATGCACCACAGCCTTGGCCACAGGGTGGGGGAAGTGTTCTTCCAGGCAGGCGGCCAAGCGCAGGGCTTCCACCCGGCTCCAGCCGTTATAGGGGACGATCTCCTTGACCACGGGCGAGGCCATGGTCAAAGTACCGGTTTTATCGAAAACAAAGGCATCGGCCTTGGCCAGATCTTCCAGATGGCGGCCCCCCCGCACCGTGGCTCCAAGGCCCGTAGCCTGCCGCATGGCCGAAAGCACCGCCAAAGGTGTGGCCAGTTTGATGGCGCAGGAGTAATCCACCAAAAGCACCGCAGCGGCCCGCCGCGGGTCGCGGGTAATAAGGAAGACCAGAGCTGCCAGCGCCAGGGAGAAGGGCGCCAGCCTGCTGGCCAGACGTTCCGCCTGCCCCTGGATGCCGGCCTTGCGCTGTTCGGCGTCCTGCAGCAGATGGAGCGTCCGCCGCCACACGGTCTTGTCCCCGTCTTCAGTGGCCTGGATGAAGATCTCGCCTTCCTCCAGCAGAGAACCGGCAAAGACGGCCTTGCCCGCTCGTTTTTCCTGCAAGGCCGCCTCGCCCGTCATGAGGCTCTGATCCACCAGCCCTTCCCCGTCCATGACCACGCCATCGGCCGGAATAAACTGGCCCTGGCGCACCACCACCACATCGCCCACGCGAAGCGCCGTGGCATCGATCACGATTTCTTCCTCGCCCCGGCGGAGCTGGGCCTTTACGGATTGCGCGCCCAAGGAATTGGCCAGGCTCTCTTCAGAGCGCTTTCTGGTCCACTGTTCCAGAAACTCGCCCAGACCGAGCAACAGGCTGATGGACGTCAATGTCCGGAAATCCCGGCGCAACAGGCACAGGCCTATGGCTGCGGCATCCAGCACATCCACGTCCAGCGCGCCCCGGATCAGGCTGCCCAGCCCTTTTTTCAGCCGGGGCCAAGCCTGTTTCAGGGCAAGGAGCTGCCGCAGGCCCATAGGCATGAGCGGCCGTATGGCCAGCGGCAGAAAAAGGCCCGTCAAGGTCTGCGGGGGTTCTTCCGGCATCTCCACACCCGCAACCGGCTCGGTAATGAAAGCCTCGTGCAGAGCCAGCAGCAGGTCCGCCCTCTCCAACACGGAGGGATCATACAGGACCAGAAGACTCACACCGGCGGCGGAGTGGCGCACGTCGAGCACACCAGCGCGCGAACGGACGCCACGGCCCCGGCTCAATACATGGGCATCCTCGCGGGAAGCCCCGCGCAGACGTATTCTCCCGGGCAGATCATGAACGATGGAAAGAGCCACATTTTCTCCTTAGGACGCCGAAGAAGCGCGCTTCCCGGATTTCTTCGGCTTTACAGGTTCGGTTTCCGCGGCTTTGGCCGTACGCGCGTATTCCACTTCGGCCATGAAGTCGCTCACGTCCTCTTTGGTGCGCTGCAGCATGCCCACAGCCTTGTCACGCAGTTCGAGCGCACCAGCGGTCAGTCCGGTCATGGCCGGCCGCAGCGAACTGGAGTGCTTGTTCAACATCGAGGCACCCAGGGTTCCCAGGGCCAGGCCACCCAAAAACAGCAGAACTTTCTGAGTCGATTCATTCATAATGCGGTCTCCTTTGGTTGCAGGTTTGAACCAAGCAGGCGGTCCAACAAAGCCGCCGCCTGTTCATCGCTGCCGGTACGGAAGAACTCGTCCAGCAGTTCGAACGGAATGAGGGAGGGAGCATACTCCAGAACCAATGATCCGCTCAACGGATTCACATGCACCGCAGGATGTCCGGGCAAAAGCCGATGCAACGCGTCAGGACCGTCCGCCGCATGGCGGCTGAGCATCCTGATCGCCGCCAGCCCGGGCCGTACCCGGACCCGCAACCGGCCTGGCAGGTGGTGCGCCACAACCACATGCGGGCGCAATTCCAGCAGGTAGAGCCTGTACATCTCATGCGGGCACGCGCTGTTGGGATCATCTTGTTCTTTCACGACACGCTCCGGGAGAGGGCTTAGCAACAACGGCAGCGAACCGCCACCTGTTCCGTTTTTTTTACCACTCCAATCAAGTTCAAACCCGCAAATAAACCACAAGGAAACACACCTTAGCTCCTCCCTTTTTTCCAACTAAGGGAGGGAGTTTCATGAAATTCACGGAAATAATATTTTAGCCGGGGCTCATGAAATCTGATTGCCTAACGCCCGTATCAGATGCTGTCAATATGACTTTTTTGCGGACAGAGACATACCATCTCAAAGAAGAAGACAAGGCCATGCAGGATAATTAACTGAAATTACTGACCACCATACAGATACCTGCCCGCATTTTTCTTTTCCAACAGGCATCCAGCCCCCTCTTGCCAATTTGAAGGAAATTTTATTAGGAATCCCAAGAATTCGTCATAACTAACAATATTCACAGTTCTGCAGTATAAAGCCCGAATCTTTTGGCAGGGATAATTATGATAGAGGATCTTCGCGCAACAGCCGATATTTCCGAAAGTTTTTCTTTACAGAATCACCACTGGAGCTTTGAACAGTTCCATATTTCGTTCAAAAAATCGGAGTCCGCCCCCCCCGCTGTATTTGAGGGCGACGGCAGCACTTGCCTGCTGATCATATGTCTGGACGGGGAAGTCCACCTCAATCTGGCTCAGCCGGGAACCTGCAAGGACATGCACATCGCGCCGGGCGACTGCGCCCTGATTTACAGCCCGGGAAACGGACAGCGCACACAGCGCGATCCGGCCTGCCGCGCCAGGTTTCTGGAAGTGACCTGCCCGGCGGAAAAACTTCGCGCCCTGGTTAAGGACACGCCACTCGGAAATGCACTGGAAGAAGCCATGCACAACGATTCTCCTCTGCATTTGCACCGGCCCACGAACCCAGCCATGATCCAGGCTCTGAACAGATTACGCGCTCTCACATCGGAAAATTCGGGCCAGGCAAAGCCCTTGGCGCTCTCCAGCATTCTGGAGATACTCTGGATTTTTGCCCAGCCGGAGCCACGCCCCAGGCTTTCGGAGGCATCTTTGCGCACGGCCCGGGAAGCCCGCTCCATTCTGGAGGCCAACATGGAGCAACCGCCGCATCTGGAAGCCCTGGCCGTACGCGTCGGCGTGAGCCTGTCCAAACTCAAACAGATCTTCACCCAGGCGCACGGCATGCCACCATACGCCTATCTGCGCATGATCCGCATGGAGCGGGCGATGCATCTCCTGCGGCACGAAGGCCGGAACGTCACCGAGGCAGCCCTGGAAGTCGGCTACTCCAATCTGAGCCATTTTTCCAAAATCTTCGCGCAGCATCACGGCCTCAAGCCTTCGCAGATTCTCAGGGAATAATCCTTCGGAAAACAAAAAAGGCCGGGCGTGGGAGACACGTCCGGCCGACGGAACCCCTCGCGGAACCGCAAGGGCAGGCGGGAAACGGAACACATCAGGCTACGGCCAGAACTTCCTTGGCCCACGCCTCCACATCCGCGGCCACGGGCTCGCCGTCGATCTTCAGGGAGCCGGTTACGATATTCGCCCCAAGACCTTCGGCCTTCTTCTCGATGGCGTCCACCGCTCCGCAGAAATGTGTATAGGAAGTGTCTCCGCAGCCAAATACCGCTACTTTCTTGCCCGAGAGATCGGCCTTCTCCAGATTCTCGTAAAGAGGAACGAAGTCATCCTGCAACTCGACGTCTTCCTCGCCCCAGGTGGAGCAGCCAAAAAGCACCAGATCATAGCCGGTGGTCAAGCCGTCCGCCGTCACATCCGCCGCATTGCGCAGGGTGACGGATGCACCGCCTCCCGACAGAACTTTCTCGATGTTCTCAGCCACTCCTTCCGTATTGCCCGTGGTCGAGCCGAATACAATCAATACCTTGGCCATGCGAAAGACTCCTTGCCTGTTTAAAGTTAATCTCTTCTAAAAAAATTTTCTACAAACCCTGATGAATTTGACTACCGCTTAAAGCCAAAACAGCCCTCTTGTCAAAAAAACAACTGGCCCGGCAGACTTTCACAGAGGCATATGTGCAAATTTTATACAGTTAATTCGCCATATTGAAGACTATTCTCAAATCATGGAGAATATGGCGCAGGGACTTCGCATAGATATAATCTGTCAGCCATCCATCAACCACTACCAGTCCAGATGTATCTTTTTCAAACAAAAAAGTTCGCCGCTTCAACACCCCGGTTGCGCATACGACTACATTCACATTGTGCCGGTTCCCCGGCGGAGAAATTGCGAAAATCATTCCCCAAGCCCATTACGCGGAGATGAAAACGGGTATGGCAGCGGCGAGAATCCGGAGAAGCTTCCGGAAATTGAGGCGAGTTCCTGAAACAAAGACATGCCTGACAAAGCATGAATGGCGAAAGCCCGGTCATTCCACCGTTCGCTCACGCCGGATTTCCGGGGGCAAAAGAAAATCCGGAATCTCTGAACAGAAATTCCGGATTTTTTCTTTCATGGTGCCGAAGAGAGGACTCGAACCTCCACCGGGGAACCCCGACTAGACCCTGAACCTAGCGTGTCTACCAATTCCACCACTTCGGCGCGACGTGAGAAATGCCTCTATGCGAGAGCATATGCCTTGGCAAGTCTTTTTTTAGAAATCCGCAGGCCGCTCCCGGCACGAAAATCCGCCGTGAATGTCGGGCTATCGCCTTCTGTTGAAGCTCCGGACCTTTTGAGATAGACGCGAGGCCCAGTCATTTGCGGGAGGATATGCATGCAGCGCGTCACATGGCCCGGCGGGGCCACTGGCCTGGAAAGGGGGGCCTGCGTCACCATCGGCAATTTCGATGGCGTCCACATCGGACACCAGCGGCTCATCGCCCGGGTCCGGGACAGGGCGGCCGGGCTCGACCTGGCATCCGTGGCCGTCACCTTCGAGCCGCACCCGGTGCGCTTTTTTACGGGCCAAAAAACTCCTCCGTTCATTACATCATATGAACAGCGCGCCGAGCTCATCGCCGACCTTGGCATCGAATATCTGCTCTGCCTCGAATTCAATCACTCTCTGGCCCAGATGCCGCCCGAGGAATTTGTGCGCCGGATACTGGTGGAACACCTGCACGCGCGGGAACTGATCATCGGTCATGACTACGCTTTCGGAAAGGGGCGACAGGGTAATTACGAACTGCTGCGGGCCCTGGGTGAAACATGGGGATTTGGCGTAGAGCGGATGGATCCCGTGACGGCGGACGGCGTGGTGGTCAGTTCCACCTGTATCCGCAAGCTGATCGAATCGGGCGACGTCTGGGCCGCACGGCCTCTGCTGGGCCGTTTTTACTGTGTGCCCGGAACCGTGATTCACGGCCGGGGCCGGGGCGGCCGTCTTCTGGGTTTCCCCACGGCCAACCTTCAGCCCGCCGGAGAGCTTTTCCCCAAAACCGGCGTATACTGCTGCTGGGCGGAACTGCATGGCCGAATCCACCAGGCCATGGCCAACGTCGGGTACAATCCCACTTTCGGCAACGACGATCTGTCCGTGGAAGTCCACGTTCTGGATCTGGATGAAGACCTTTACGGCCAGCATCTCACCGTACACTTCGTGCGGCGTCTGCGCGGGGAACGCAAATTTTCCGGGCTCGAGGAACTGAAAGAGCAGATCGGCAGGGATGTCGCCCAAGGGCGGACCATTCTGGCCGCACCCGAAGCCCGGCTCTGAGATTCGTCATGAAGACCCTGTTGCGATCGTTTTTCACCATCCCTCTGGAGCTGACCCGCAGCTATCGCTCCATTCTCAATTTCAAATGGCTGGTTCTGGGCGTGGTCGTGGGGGCCATGACCGGCCTTGGAGCCATCATCTTCTATGTGGCCATCGAGTGGCTGCACCATTTTCTGCTGCACGAACTGGCCGGTTTTTCCCTGCCCGCCCCTGCCGGCGAGGCGCTTTTTTCCGGACCGTCCGGGGATCCCCGCCCCTGGCTTCTGTTTGCCTTTCTGGTACCCGTGGGACTTTTCACGGCCGTGCTCCTGCGATTTTTCGTGCCTTTCACCCGCTACTCCGGCACGGACGGCACGGACTCCATGATCAAGGCCTTCCACTACCAGGAAGGACGCATCGAACCCGCAGTGCCCCTCATCAAGGTCGGTACGTCCATCCTGACCATCGCCTCGGGCGGAAGTGCGGGACGTGAAGGCCCCATCTCCCTGCTCGGCGCGGGCTGCGGCTCCTGGCTGGCCACACGCCTCAAACTCTCGGCCAAGGAACGGCGGATTCTGCTTCTGGCCGGGGCTGCCGGAGGATTGGGAGCCATTTTCCGGGCCCCTCTGGGCGGAGCCCTCACCGCCGTGGAAGTCATCTACAAGGAGGATTTCGAGGCCGAAGCCCTGCTGCCGTCCATCATTTCCTCCGTGGTTTCGTATTCCCTGTTCACTCTTGTTTTCGGAGCGGATCCGATTTTCGGCATTCCGTCCTTCACCTTCGCGGACATCCGGGAACTGCCGCTCTACGCCCTGCTGGGTCTTGTCTGCGCGGCCACGGGCTGGTCCTATGTGACGACGTTCCGGGGCATCAAATACAGGATATTCTGGCCCCTGACCGACCGTTTCGGCTTCATCCCTTCCCTGACTCTGGGTGCGCTGTCCATGGCCGCTCTCGGGTACGCCTTTCCGGAGCTTCTGGGCGGCGGTCAGGGCTGGCTCGAAATGGCCATTCTGGGCAAGCTTTCCGTGACCATGATGCTCGGCATGATCGCGGGCAAGACTCTGGCGACCTCGCTGGTCATGGGATCGGGCATGAGCGGCGGCATGTTTGCCCCGGCCCTGCTGGTGGGCGGCATGAGCGGCGGCGTAGTGGGCACTCTGGCGCAGCGCTTTTTCCCTGCGGTGGTACAGGAGCCCGGCGGCTACGTGCTGGTGGGCATGGCCGCCTTTTTCGCGGGAGTGGCCCACGCGCCCATCGGCCCGCTGGTCATGGTCTGCGAGCTGACCCAGGGGTATGGTCTTCTGGCTCCGCTCATGCTGGCCTCGGCCATTTCCCTTGTGCTGTGCCGGAATGTCTCTCTCTACGAAAACCAGACAGGCAACAAGTTCGACTCTCCGGCCCACGTCGGTGACGCCACCACCAACATCCTGGAGAAAGAAACCGTGGAGAAACACTTCCGCCGCAGCCGGGTCACGGTGGTGGAGGAAGGCACGCATTTCGGCGCCCTGACGGATATCATCGTCAATTCCAACGAACTCTGTTTTCCGGTACGCGGAGAGGACGACGCCATCACCGGCATCCTGTCCGTGCAGGACCTGCGCAAGGTGATGTACGAGGACTGCCTGGGCGAACTGCTGGTGGCCGGCGATGTGGCCCGCCCGCCAGTGCTGCTGCGCCCGGACGACGACCTCTACTCGGCTCTGCTCAAATTCGTGGAGTCGGACCTGGCGCAGCTCCCGGTGGTAGACACCGAGGACCCCACTCGGGTGCTGGGCACCCTGGACCGGGCGGATGTTTTCACGGCCTATGCGGAGACGCTCAAGACCATCCGCAGCGGAGAGAAAAATAAATGAAGACGTTTCTTCCTCACATTGCCCTGACGGTAATAATCGGCATCTTTGCGGGATTTTCCTTTGCAGCAGTCAATAGTTTTGTTTTGTCAGAAATAGATTCTTTCACACTGTTCTCTCTTGTCACCGGTTCAGGCGCCAGCCTGGCTGCCTGCTTTGCGGCGATGGCCACATTCCGTACGGCAAATGAGATGAAAAAACAGCGCGAAATGATGTCCCGCCCGGAGATCATTCCATTTTCATCCATCAATTTCAAAACGGGCTACATGAAAAACTCTGCAGAAAAGAAAAGTATGGAGAATATTATTATTAATATTGAATGGCTGGAACTACCTTCATACTCTGAAGGGGAGCCATACAAGATGAAGCAAGCTAAAAAAATAGATATCCCCATCGTCAATATAGGGTCCAGTGCAGCGAAGAACGTAGAAATAAGGTGGGAATTTGAAATCGAGAAGGTAATCGAAGAGGCAAACCAGCTCGCAAGCGAAGTGTATAACACAGAGTACAGATATTTTGAGTTAGATGATAATTGGCTGAAAATGAATATAAAGAAAGAAAATACGCCATTTTTCATAGAGAAATACGTCAAAAAGCACGGGAAAACTAAAAAAATTAATTATATTCTTCCTGTGTCTATAGATCCAATACCGATAACAATGAAAATTCCTTCTGTATACTGCAAGCTTGTTAATGCAATTTTGTTTTTCTCTTTTAAAAAAGATCCGAAAATCGAACCTGAACTGCCGAAAATTACCTTGAGCATAAAATATACTGACATCGGAGGCGGAAAGCACGAAGCAAAATATGTGTATTCCACATCCATATCAGGATTTCCCGGCATCACAGGATATGATGAAGACTGGTTTGCAGAAGAATGGCTTGACGTTTACGGAGTCCTTCAATGTGCTCCAGTGTACTCACAAGCATAAGCTCTACCGGTCTAAAACTGAATCATAGCGCTCTCCCAACGGCAAAACGAGGCACCATGACACCCATGCACGCGACAAAAATTCTGGGACTCCTGCTGATCTTCGCCCTGCTGGCGGGGCTTGGCGGATGCGGCTTCAGGTCCGTCCCGCCCGGCGGCAGCATCACTCCGCCGCCAGGCAAAAGCGGCAAGGGCAAGGGAGGAACATACCGCCCCTACACCATCCGGGGGCAGACCTATTACCCTCTGGCATCGGGCGAGGGCTACTCCGAAAACGGTGTGGCCTCCTGGTACGGCCCGCAGTTCCACGGCCGGAAGACGGCCAACGGCGAGACCTACAACATGCACCAGATGACTGCGGCCCATCGTATTCTGCCCATGAATACCAGGGTTCTTGTACGAAACCTGGACAACGGACGCACGGCAGAAGTGCGGATCAACGACCGCGGTCCCTTCGTCAACAACCGCATCATCGACCTGTCCTATGCCGCCGCCAATGCACTGGGCGTCGTCGGTCCGGGCACGGCCAGGGTGCATGTGCGCAGCGTGGGCAACCAGCCCATCCGGTACGTAGGGCCGTTTTACGTGCAGTACGGAGCCTTTGTGGTTCGGGAGAATGCCCTGCGCCTGCGGGACCGGCTGGCCGGCCGGGGCTACAGGGGAACCCGCGTCACCAGGGGAGAATTGGGGGGAACGATATACTGGAGAGTGCAGATCGGGGCTTTCAATACTCTGGAACAGGCCGAAGGTGTCCGGGTCGGACTTCTTCAGGAAAGCCCCGACTGCTTCGTCATTGCGGATTGAGTTCAGTTCTCAGCTTGCGGGAAATGCGAAAAACCACCACCTTGCGTCCGGATAGGATGATGGACTCGCTGGTCTGGGGGTTGCGGCCCTTGCGGGGGCTCTTCTCATAGGCCTCGAATTTGCCGAATCCGCTGATGAGCAGAGAACTGTCTTCCTTGATGGCCGCCTTCATGATGTCCAACATGGCTTCGACCTGTATTTTGACTTCGGCCCGGTTGCGGCCGGACTTCTCATAGATATTGTCCACGATCTCCGCTTTGGTCAGAGTGCTTGTCATGATTCCTCCTGTTTGGGGGGTGTTCGCCACGAAAAAACAGCCGCCGCTTGCGGCATATATATTTTCCGCAGATTTCCGATAATCGATGCGTTTTGCTTTTTCAAGGACAACATCCCGAATTCCAACACCATTGGATAAAGACAGGAGCATGAGATTGTGGCGGTTTCCCCATCCCGCACCAAAGGGAAAGGCCATGCGCCTTGTCCCTTTTTTTCTGCCGGGCATGGGCTGTCCGGGAAAGTGCGTGTTCTGCGACCAGCGGGCTCAAACCGGCGTGACCTACGGCGGGCTGGAACGGGCGCTGATCTCGCTGACGGAGCTTCTCACGACAATGGACGGCTCCTTTGCCCTGGGCTTTTTCGGCGGGACCTTCACCGGTCTGCCGCCGGAATGGCAAAAACGATTTCTGGAGCAGGCTGCGCAGTTCCGCAAAAATGGCGCGCTGACGCATCTGCGCGTCTCCACCCGCCCCGACCGCATTGACCGGGCGGCCCTGAGCCTCTTGCAAACGGGCGGAGTGGACATGGTGGAACTGGGCGTGCAGAGTTTTTCCACACCGGTTCTGACCGCGAGCGGCCGGGGGTACGACGGCGCGCGCGCCATACGGGCCTGCGAGGATGTCCGCGACGGCGGATTTGAGCTGGGCATTCAGCTTCTGCCCGGCCTGCCCGGACACGATGCCGGGTTATGGCGGAAAGATGCGGCCCGCGTGGTCGCGTTGCGCCCGGAAGTGGTCCGCGTCTATCCATGCGTGGTCATTGGCGGCACGCCTCTGGCGGACATGCATGCCCGGGGCGAATACACGCCATGGTCTCTGCCCCTGGCCGTGGAGGAAACCGCCCGGGCCGTGCTCGGCTTCTGGAGGGCCGGAATCCGGATCATCCGCCTGGGATTGGCGGCGCAGCCGGACATGCTGGCCAGACTGAAGGCCGGGCCCTGGCATCCGGCCTTCGGCAACATGGTCCGCTCGGCGGCTCTGCGCCTCTTTCTGGAGGAACGGCTGGCAGGATTGACCGGCCGCATCCGTGCCGTGTGGATGCCGTGCGCTCTGAGCGGGGATCTGTGGGGGCATGGCCGGGCCAACGTCCCGGCTCTGGCCCGGATCGGCGTCACCAGAGAGCGGGTAAAATTCTGGTCCGAGACGGACATCGGAGTGGAGCTCTCGGGGCCGGATCCGGTTCCCGGCGAAGAACAGGCCTGAATTCTCGACCGGCAAGGCCAAGCGCCCTGCCGGACAGCCATTTCTCATAAGGAACGCATATGGACATACGCGTGCACACCATCAGCCTGGGCTGTCCCAAGAACCGGGTGGACACGGAGTGGATGCTCGGCGGATTCGGGCCGGGCCTCATTCACGCTCCGGAACCGGAAGAGGCCGAGGTCATCCTCGTCAATACCTGCGGGTTCATCGAGCCTGCTGTGAACGAATCCCTGCAGACCATTCTGGATACGGCGGAGCGCGTCGCGTCTCTGCGGCCCAGGCCCCTGCTGGTGGTCACGGGCTGCCTGGTCAGCCGCTACGGACAGGAACTTGGGCGGGAACTGCCGGAAGTGGACCTTTTTCTGGAAATAGCCCGGCAGGGAGAACTCGGGGTACATGTCCGGAATCTCCTGGGACGCGGGGAGGACACGCCGCCATCCCGGCTGCTGACCACGGCTCCGGGATTTGCCTACCTGAAAATCGCCGAAGGCTGTGACAACCGCTGCCGCTTCTGCACCATCCCATCCATTCGCGGCCCGCTCAAAAGCCGGCCGGAAGCGGACATCCTGGAAGACGCCCGGCGATGTCTCGATCAGGGCCGCAGCGAGCTGGTGCTCATCGCTCAGGATGTGACGGCCTATGGCCGGGACAGGGGTGGAAAAAGCGCTCTGCCCGGCCTGCTTCGTGATCTGACCCGGCTGTCCGGCCTCAAATGGCTGCGCCTCATGTATCTGTATCCGGCGGGGCTGGACCGGGAACTTCTCTCCTTTCTGGCGGACCTGGGGCCGCCCCTGCTGCCGTACTTCGACATCCCCTTGCAACACGCACATCCGGAAATCCTGGCTTCCATGGGCCGCCCTTTCCGGCGCGATCCGCGCGAGGTCGTCGAGCGGGTACGCAGCTTCTTCCCGCAGGCCGCACTGCGCACCACATTCATTACCGGATATCCGGGCGAAACCGAAATCCATTTCAAAGCCCTGGAGTCTTTTGTACGGGAAGCGCGCTTCAATCATCTGGGTGTTTTCCCGTATTACCCGGAAGACGGTTCGGCCGCGGCCGCCCTGCCCGGGCAACTGCCCGGCGCGGTCAAAAAGCGGCGGCGGGACGCCATCATGCGCATCCAGTCCGGCATCAGTGCGGACATTCTCCGGGAGCAGGAAGGGCAGGAGCTGGACATTCTGGTGGACTGTCCCCACGAGGAATGGCCGGGACTTTTCGAGGGACGAGCCTGGTTCCAGGCCCCGGAAGTTGACGGCCTCACTTATGTCAGCGGGGATGGGCTGGTTTCCGGCCGCATGGTCCGGGCCACGGTGGAAGAAGCCAAAACCTACGATCTTGTCACTCTGGCCTGAACGGCAGATTTGGCGTCTGAAGGAGAGGACTTCCGGGAACGGATGCGCCTTTCGCATCCGTTTGACAAAGATTTTTTCCCCTGTCAGGACGTGATGCCACATATTAGTCAAACATGGCGCGGAGTTCCGCCATCATGGAGGCCCCATGAACATTCCCGCAGGATTTCGTTTCGCCGTCGCCCAGTGCGGCTTCAAGCGTCCGGACCGCTTCGATCTC
This sequence comes from Desulfomicrobium orale DSM 12838, assembly GCF_001553625.1. Lineage (GTDB taxonomy): Bacteria > Desulfobacterota > Desulfovibrionia > Desulfovibrionales > Desulfomicrobiaceae > Desulfomicrobium > Desulfomicrobium orale. The sequence continues at coordinate 1,331,984 of NZ_CP014230.1, read as the reverse complement.
GGCGTCGCGGTCAGTGATGTCCCGGCCGTGGCCGCGGGTGTATTCACCACCAACCGTTTCCAGGCCGCACCCATTCAGGTGGCCCGCCAGCATCTGAAAGCCGGCCGCGAATCCATCCGCGCCATCGTGGCCAACTCGGGGCAGGCCAACGCCTGTACCGGCCAGGAGGGTCTGGACAACTGCCGGGCCAGTCTGCGCCTGCTGGGCATTCTGGGACTAGAGCCCTCGGAAGTGCTGCCCGCGTCCACGGGCGTCATCGGCGACCAGCTGAAAATGGATCTGTGGGAAAAAGGTACGGCGGGCCTGCGGGAAACACTGGGCCGGGCCACCCTGATGGACCTGGCCAAGGCCGTCATGACCACGGACACCTTTCCCAAGATTGCGGCCAGGGAAGTACGGCTGCACGGCGGCACCGCCCGGCTGGCGGGCTTCTGCAAGGGCGCGGGCATGATCTGTCCGGATATGGCCACCATGCTCGGCTTCATCTTCTGCGATGCGGGAGTGGAGCCCCAGTGGTGGCAGGAAGCTCTGGCCCGCTGCGTGGAGAGAAGCTTCAACGCCATCACCGTGGACGGAGATACCAGCACCAACGACTGTGTTTTCGCCCTGGCCAACGGCGCAAGCGTCCGGGCCGAGGCGGGCGATCTGCCTCCGCTGGAAGGTGCGCTGCTGGAGATATGCCAGGACCTGGCCTACATGATCGTGCAGGATGCCGAGGGCGGTACCAAAGTCATGCACATTCATGTCACCGGCGCGGACACCACGGCAGACGCCCGGATGGCCGCCAGAGCCGTGGGCAATTCGCCTCTGGTCAAGACGGCGCTCTACGGACGCGATCCGAACTGGGGGCGGATTGTGGCCGCCCTCGGGCGCAGCGGCGCTTCTTTCGAGCCCGAAAAAGTGACCGTGCGCATAGCCGGCAAGACCATTTTCCAAAACGGCACGCCCGTTCAGGCGGACTGGGATTCTCTGCTGGCCTCGGCCCTGCGCCGGGATCTGGTGAATATCGAAGTGGACCTGGGGGCCGGAAACAGCCGGACCATGCTCATGGCCTCCGACCTGACCGAGGAATATGTGAAAATCAATGCTGAATACCGCTCCTGATCCGGCCACGGACGCCACCTGGAAACGCCTGGCCGACTTCATTTTCGAGCTGGGCATGCTGCGGCGCACCCCGCGCACGGGATACCAGTTTCTGCGTTCGGGCGCGGAAAACGTGGCCGAACACTCCTTCCGCACGGCCATGATCGGCTATATTCTGGCCCGCCGGGCCGGAGCCGACGTCCCCAGAACCGTGTTCCTGTGCCTGTTTCACGACGTGCACGAAGCCCGGATCGGGGATTTCAACTACGTCAATCGTATCTACAACACCTCCAATCCGGAACTGGCCCTGACCCATGCCCTGGAAGGCACAGGTCTGCGCGAGGAAGCCCTGGCCCTGTGGCGGGAACTGGAGGCGGGTGAAACCCTGGAATCGCATCTGGCTCAGGATGCGGACCAGCTCGACTTCATCGCCAACCTGAAGGAAGAGCAGGATATGGGCAACCCGTATGCCCCCAAATGGCTGAAGCACGCGGTACTGCGCCTCAAGACGGATGCGGCCCGCGAACTGGCCCAGGCCGTGCTGCGGACGGACCAGTCCGGCTGGTGGTTCGACCGGCCCGACGAGTCCTGGTGGCGCAGAGGTAACGGCACGCCCCAGTCCCCGCAGGTTGATGACAAGGCATGACCCGAAAGTCCTCCAGAAGAGCCGGAAGAATCGGATGGAGCATCCGACAGAAAATCAGACTCCGGACGAATATCCTGAAGCCTGCGGATGTGCCCGGGCGGATTCCGGACTCCGGAGAGGAGGAAAATCTTCCCCGGCACACCGGCTCCCTCGCCGTTCTCTCCAACATGGAGGAGAAAAAAATCCGCAACGGCTGGTGGTGCGCCTGCGCTTTTCTGGCCGTCTGCCTGCATGCCGCCCCGGCGGCTTATGCCTTGCTTGCCCCGCGTTATGGTTTGCCCGATGTACTGGAAGTGAATCTGGAGACCATGAGTCTGTTCCGGGACCGCGTTTTCCGGGAAGAAGGCGGGGCCCAGGCCGCCGCTCCGATGGAGCTGCATCCGGTTCAGGTACGGATGCAGACCCAAATACCGAAAGATGTGCTTCCCTCGCCCGAGGCGCGGACAGCCAAACCGGAGGCCGAAGAAAATCTGGAGCGGATCCGCATTGTGCAGGAGGCCATCAACCGCCTCTGGGCGAAAGCGGCACCGGAGCAGCCGGGCTATGCGCTGGTCAGCCTCAATATTCTGGACAATGGCGGCATCGGGGAATTCGTGGTGCAACGCATCTCCGACGACGCTGCCTTCCGGACCTTTCTCCTTTCCTTTCTAACCACCTTGAAGGCGTCCTATGGGAACCAGGCCGGGCCGGGGGAATCCTTCTGGCTCGAATGCGAATTCAAGGTTACGCCCACGGAACGCAGAAAATCATGATCATAGCGGTGCTCTCCGACACGCATCTGGAGCGCCCCTCTCCGCGTCTGGCCACCGCATTCGACAGATACTGCGCCGGGGCCGACATGCTGCTGCACTGCGGCGACTGCGTGGGCGAGGAAACCTGGGCTTTTCTGAACGCGCACCACTGTTTCCACGCGGTTCTGGGTAACTGCGATTCTTTTTCGCTCCGTGGCAGCCTGCCGGCGCTGCGTGAAGTCGAAGCCGAAGGCTTCCGCATCGGCATGGCCCACGGTTGGGGACCGCGCAGTCTGGTGGCGGAAACCGTGACCGCCGAATTCCGGAACGCGGACCTGATCTGCTACGGACATACCCACATCCGCGACTGGGGATTTCGCGGCGGCGTATGGATGCTCAACCCCGGTTCCTTTTCCCTGCCCAGGGACGGCATGGCCGGTCTGGCACTGCTGACGCTGAAAAAAGACCTGCCACCCGCCGTGGAGTGGATAAACGTGGACCCTGAAGAGAGCCACCGGTGCCTATGCGTCTGAACAGAAGATGTTTCCCCAAGCTCGGCCTATGGCGCCCTTGCCCTGACGGGAAGTTATCCGTTTCTCATTGAACGCCCATCGTCCAGCTGAGCCGCCACGCCATCGCCGTCCCTGCTGCCCGCATTCCACGGATTCAACATCCCCTCTTGCGGACTTCCGCTTCGGGCCGTTTGTATCGGCGGCCTTTATCGAGGTTACCGCATAAGTAGTCGAGGATTGAGTCGGTCCGTGCTGCCGGTGCGGTTCAACCGCCCGCCGGAAATCGCGTTACTGGCGATTATGGGAGGAACCGGCAGGTCCAGGACCATATGAGGCGCTTAAGTCTCCCTCGAGGGGAGCCCGGAAAATGGACACAAAAAAGCCCGGCATTGCCGGGCTTTCTCATCAGTTCTCAAGAACCGCCGGATTGATAATACGGACATCCGCCTTGTTTCGCAAATCCGTAAGAAAGGCCTGCACCGCCTGCTGCTCGGAGCCCCTGTTCATGGACTCGATCCAAGACGTCTTCTCGGCTTCCCATTCCTCTTCCGTGGGCGGTGTCACCTTGACGGTTTTGGCCAGCACGTACCCTTCGGGCACGGCATAGCTTTCCGGCAGCCAAGTTCCGGGAGCGGCACCGAAGGCCGCCTTGGTCAGCGGCTGAACCATCCCCAATCCGGGGATCTGGTCCTGACGGCCAAAGGGCTCGGTTTCCTTGAGCGTGGCGTTTTCTCCTCCGTCCTTAAGTCCGGGCAGCGCCTTGTCCGCAGCGGTCTTGGCCAGTTTCAGGGCTTCTTCCCGCACTATAGTATCCTTGATGCCCTGACGGACCTCGTCCAGCGGTGTGAAAAGCTCCGGAGTCTGCTCAAGTTTGGTGGCCAGCAGATAGCCATCCTGCACCATCAGCGGAGTCTGGGTGGTGGCGTTCACGGCCAGATCGAAAAGCGCCTCCGCATTTTCGGCCGAAAGTCCGGGCAGTTCTCCCGGCCCCTGCTGACGGCTGAAGGGAGCTGTTTCCCTGACTTCGAGACGCAGGCCGATGCTTTTGGCCACAGCCTGAAGCGTCTCACCGGCGAGCAGCATTTCCAGGGCCTGATCCAGGCGGTCCTGAAGCGTCTCGGCGGCACGATCCTGAGCGAGACGCTCCCGAATCTGGCCGCTTACGTCGGGAAGCTCCCGGTAGTAGGCGGGCTTCTTGTCCTCCACCTCGATCAGATGAAAGCCGAACTGGGTGCGCACGGGTTCGCTGACCGCACCTTTTTCCAGGCCAAAGGCCGCATCCTCGAAAGGCTTGACCATCCGGCCGCGACCGAACCAGCCCAAAGCACCGCCCGTATCTGTTCCGGAAGGATCTTCGGTGTACTTTCCGGCCACATCCGCGAACTTCTTGCCAGCCTGCAATTCCTTGCGCGCCGTCTCGATCTTTTCCATGGCCTTTTTCACGTCTTCCTCAGGCGCATCCTCGGCCACGCGCACCAGCAGATGCCGGGCCTTGACTTCCTCTTCCACCTTGAAGTCTTCCTTGCGGGCATCGTAGTGCTTCTGGATTTCCTGATCGGTCACAGCGGCGAGGTCGGCCAAGGAAGCCGGCGTGATTTCCAGGTATGCCACACGGGCCTGAGCCGGAATGGCATACTCGCTCTTGTGGTTCTCGTAATAGCTGTTCACCTGTTCGTCCGTGGCGTTGACCTGCCCGCGATAGTCCTCCCAGGGAAAAAGTCTGTACGCGATAACGGCCTTACTCTGGCCGTAAGTGAAGAAATCATGGATCAGGTCTTCGTTCAGGCGGCCGGCCAGCCCTATATAACCACGCATCTTGGTCATGAGCATGCCGCGCATGTAGTCGGCCTCAAAAACGCCGGGCGTGAGATGATTGTTCTGCAGCACGCTCTGATAGACCGCCGGATCGAACACTCCGGCCTCGTTCCGGAAGGCCGGAAGCATATGCACTTCGCGGGTCAGCTCTTCCCTGGATACGGTCACGCCCAGTTCGGCGGCCTTCTGCAGCAGCAGTTCTTCCACGACCATCTGTTCGAAAATCTGCTTTTTGAATCCCATCTGGGCCAGCATCTCCGAAGACATGCCGGGACTCTGGGCGCGGACCATTTCCAGGCTGCGTTGCAGGCGGTCCTGAAACTGCTGAAAGAGGATGGGCTCGCCGTTGACCGTGGCCACAGTGGTGCCCCGGTCGTGGTCCACGCGGTTCATGCCGAAGGCCAGCACAAAGACGGCGATGATGATGCCGAAGAGAACTTTTATCATCCAGCTCTGTGCGCCCTGGCGCAGTATATCCAGCATGAAGGCTCCGATCGATTTCTTTGAAGTGGGAGAAGGGGCCGGATTTTCCGGCTATTTTTGCCTGTCGTTGACGTAGTTCAGCAAACCGCCCGCCCTGATAATGGCTATTTCATTGCCCGTCAAATCATGGGCCAGAGCGATTTTCCGGCCGTTTTCCATGACCGCGGCCAGCTCCTTGCCCGGCGCGAGTCCGGCCAGATCCACCGTGAGCGGACACCCCTGAGACAGCAGGTCGTAATCGGCGGGATTGACCAGAGTCAGCGGCAGGATACCGAAATTGACCAGATTGGCCTTGTGAATGCGTGCGTAGGACTTGGCCAGCACCATCCGCACGCCTAAGTGGCGCGGGGCCAGAGCCGCGTGTTCGCGGCTGGAACCCTGGCCGTAGTTCTCCCCGGCCAGAATCACGCCCTGTCCGGCGGCTTCAGCCCGGCCGACGAAATCCTTGTCCACCCGCTCGAACACGTGGCGGCTGATGGCCGGAATATTCGAGCGCAGGGCCGTGATGGCCGCGCCCGCAGGCATGATGTGGTCCGTGGTGATGTTGTCGCCGACCTTGATCAGAACCGGCAGAGTCAGGATATCGGGCAGTCTGTCGAAGGGCGACAGCGGGACGATGTTCGGACCGCGCAGCACCTCGACGGAGAAAGCATCCTCGGGCGGGTAGGCAAACAGATGCCTGATGGACGGCGCGGTGGATGGAAGAGACGGCCGGGGGATTTCTTTGTTCCATGTGGCCGGATCAGTGAATTTGCCGCGCAGGGCGCAGAAGGCGGCGGTGACGGGGCTGACCAGATAGATCTGTCCGTCCTGAGTACCGCTGCGGCCCTCGAAATTACGGTTAAAGGTCCGCGCACTGACTCCACCGCTGCCGGGAGAGCCGCCCATGCCGATGCACGGCCCGCAGGAACATTCCAGGAGCCGTCCTCCGGCATCCAGAATATGGTCCAGCAACCCTTCGGCCATGAGCATTTTCAAGACCTGTTTGGAACCCGGTGAAAGCATGAGATCCGTCCCCGGAGCAACATGTTCTCCGGCCAGAATCCAGGCCACGGCCTGCAAATCGGAATAGGACGAATTGGTGCAGGAGCCGATGGCCACCTGATCCACGGCCAGCCCGTCCAGTTCGGCCACAGGCACCACCAGATCGGGCATATGCGGCCGCGCGGCCAGCGGCACCAGAGCGCTCAGATCCACGACGATTTCCCGGTCGTACTCCGCGCCGTCATCGGCAGCCAGCGGCGTAAAGGCGTCGGCCCGGCCCATGAGTTCCAGAAAGGCTCTGGTCTGTTCATCACTGGGAAAAACAGAGGCCGTCGCTCCCAGCTCCGCGCCCATGTTGGCGATGGTGGCCCGCTCCGGCACGCTCAGACTGGCCACGCCCGGACCACAGTATTCCATGACCGCGCCCACTCCGCCCTTGACGGTAAGCAGACCGAGCAGATGCAAAATGACGTCCTTGGCCGAGGCATATCCGGTCAGTTGCCCCTCAAGACGTATTTTGAACACCTTGGGCATGGCCAGGGTGTAAGGTTCGCCCGCCATGGCCAAGGCCACGGAAAGCCCTCCGGCGCCCATGGCCAGACAGCCGATGCCGCCTGCCGTGGGCGTGTGGGAATCCGAGCCGATCAAAGTTTTGCCCGGCACGGCGAAATTTTCCAGATGCAGCTGATGACAGATGCCCGTGCCGGGAGGAGAAAAAACAATGCCGTATTTGGCCGCCACACTGCGCAGATAGCGATGATCGTCGGGGTTGCGGAAGCCCATCTGCAAGGTGTTGTGGTCCACATAGCTGACCGAGACTTCCGTCTTGACCCTGGGCAGCCCGATGGCCTCCCATTGCAGATAGGCCATGGTGCCTGTGGCGTCCTGGGTCAGGGTCTGGTCGATGCGCACGGCCACTTCACTGCCGGCGGTCATGGAGCCCTCGACCAGGTGTGCGGCGATGATCTTGCGGGTGAGATTCTGTTTCATGGAATGTCCTTGGAAAAAAGTAAGCTTATTATAAAGTAGACGACGGGATTTGCAAAATCAGCAGGATTCGCGCCGCAACCGGGCCTGGAGAATCTGGATTTCCGTTTCCATGCGCAGACTGTCCTGCTGCAGACGGAAGATTTCCTCATGGAAAACAACGCCCCGTCCAGGATCTTCGGCCAGCAGCAGTTCCTTGATCCGCGCCTGCACGGCCGCCCGCTCCCGCCGCAGATACTCAATCTGCGTCGTGAGGTCGTCCATGTCCTGTGACCTTGATGCGTCTGCGCTTTGGAGAGTCATCAAAATCAGCATCACCGTCCGCGTCATCGCCGTCGCTTACGGAGCGGATGAAGTGCTGGGGCTCGGGCAGATTCATGAAAATCTTCCAGAACCAGGGCCACGCGGAGGAAATGTTGTCCGCGTTGGCCAGGCAGACTCCGGGATGCGTAAAGGAAATAAGCGCCCCCGCCAGCGTCCAGTATGGTCCCGGACTTTGCCAGGGTCCTTCCTTGGGCCTGCGGGTGGAAGGCAGACCCAGCCGCAGCAGGCCCGGTTGCAGGGAATAACCGGCGCCAAGGGCTTCGAGCAGATCCTGAGCATGCTCCACATCAATGCGGGCCGTGTCGAGAGTGATGTCGCAGGCCCCTCTCAAACCAAAGGCCATGGCCAGCAAAAGAGGCAGGTATTCCTGACAGGACGTGATATCCAAAGAAAGCCGGGGGGCCTGTCACCCATCCGGGAGGTGATGGAGTCGGGCTCAATGGAAATGCGCAGACCGAATTCATACAGAATGTCCATCACGTCCTGCAGATTGGGTGTGTATTCGGGCCATTTGCCGCGCAGTGACACCTGACCATCCGTAAAGAAGGGCAACACCAGCAGATGCAGGCTCATCAACGGATCGACGGGGATGTCCATCTGTGCGGTGTCGAGCCCCGCAGACCCGGCCGGAATGGTGATCACCGAACCGTCAAACTGCACTTCCGGCAGAAAATGCTGCAGAAAAGCGATGCCTTTGCGCAACAGCTTGCTGTCTCCGTAGGATTCATGCAGCCGGATGGACAATGTCTTTTTAAAGGTTGTGGCAGCGGCGATCAGGGCCAGGATGAACTTCCGGGAAATACCGGGTGGAATATCCAGACTGTCCGGAATCAGGCCGCTTGTCTCCACACGGACGGGCAGGCCGTTGCTGTGGGGCTCCACAATGGTCAGCCGGCATCCAAGTTTGGGTAGCAATTCCTGCACCGGACGCAGGTCGAGGATTTTGAGCTTGGTCGCCCCCGTGTACTTGACTCTGTTCACCCCGCCCAAAGCCAGACACAAAAGCAGATAAAAATGAAAAGTGCTCTGTCCCGCGTACACCGCCTTGTTGTCCAAGGACCACGACGGTGCGGGCCAGATCAGACACTGCCGGTCCTGAATGGCGATGTTAAAGCCGCACAGGTTGAGGGCGTTGATGAACTCAAGCGAGATGCTGTTGCTCTGAAACGGCGCCACGGCCAGGGAAGCGGAGCCTAGTGCCCCGAGAAAAAATGTCATGCTCCGGAGGATTTGATCCCGCGGCGCGTCGAGATCAATATTGACCGGCTTCCTTCTGGGAAAAAGCGAAAGAGATTTTCCGGGGGCGGAGCTGTTTTCGGCTCTGGAGTAGGCAAGATTGTTGGCCAGATGGAAAATCCGCCTCAGCATCTGGGGCTCCAAGCCCTCGGCCTTGGGAGAATCCCGCCAGACCTGCCAGAGTGCCTTTTCCTGATTGGGATCGGTGATGCTCAGGCTCTTGGCCCGCCTGGATATGGCGGCCCGGGACAGCAACTCCGTGCGCGAAGCCAGAAGAGAAACCAGTCTCTCGTCAATTTGCGCCAGTTCCTGTGTGAGGGAAAGGGGAGGATGCTTTTCCGCCATGTGTCACGTCCAAAGGAGTAGTCGGGAGTTCCGAAATGTGCATACTGTCACGCGCAGAAACAGGCGACTGCCTAACAGCGTTTGCCCTTCCATTGCAAGAGCCCAGCACATATTCAAAGATATCATACTGAAATAAATATATAAAATAGCAAAGAAACGATGCCGTATAGCGGAATTTTTATCGCTACACGGACAAAACGGAGTCCAAGATGTTGATAAAAAAATCACAAAACAATTGACAAGGCGGCCCGACCCGAGCAGATTGAAGCCAACGTTCTGTTTTTGCGCCAATAAAAACAAATCTCTAGGAGGAATCGCGTTATGGCTCTTGTACCCCCCATGGTGGAAAAGGCTTGGTTTGCTCATTACTTCAGGGTGCGGAATTGGCTGCCGAACAGAAAAAAGCCGCTGGTCTGAGAAAGATTGACATCAGCCCCCGCGCCAAAGGCGACTTGATCATGATGGGCATCGGTGGCTTCAGCCCGTTGAACGGCTTCATGACAAAAGCCGACTGGAAATCCGTGTGTGAAAATTTCACTCTGGCCGACGGTACTTTCTGGCCGGTACCCGTGACCCTCGACACCGACGAAACCGTGAAAGTCGGTGAAGAGATCGCCCTGTTCGATCCCAAAAAGGGCGTCTTCATGGCCACCATGAAGGTCACAGAAGTTTATGAGATGACCGAGGCCGATAAAAAATGGGAATGCGAAAAAATCTACAGGGGCAACGGAGATGATTCCGTAGGCGACAAATTCTGGGAAGTGGCCCCCAAAGATCATCCCGGCGTGCAGATGGTCATGGCTCAGAAAAAATACAACATCGCCGGGCCGGTCAAAGTCCTGTCCGAAGGCGACTATCGCGAACGCTTCCCCGGCTGCTACATGACTCCGGCCGAAGCCCGCGCCACATTCGAAAAACGGGGCTGGAAGCGTGTCGCCGCCCTGCAGCTCAGAAACCCGATGCACCGCTCCCACGAATTCCTGGCCAAAATCGCCTGCGAGGTTTGTGACGGCGTGTTCATCCACTCTCTGGTAGGCAACCTGAAGCCCGGCGACATCCCGGCCGAAGTGCGCATCAAGTGCATCGACACCCTGATCGACCGTTATTTCGTCAAGGAAAACGTGGTGCAGGGCGGATATCCCCTGGATATGCGCTACGCCGGTCCCCGCGAGGCCCTGCTGCACGCGACATTCCGTCAGAACTACGGCGTTTCCGATATGATCATCGGCCGCGACCATGCGGGCGTGGGCGACTTCTACGGCCTGTTCGAAGCCCAGGAAATCTTTGATCGCATCCCCAAAAATCTGGGCGAAGGCAAGGCTCTGATCACCCAGCCCATGAAGATCGACTGGACCTTCTACTGCTACAAGTGCGACGGCATGGCCTCCCTGCGCACCTGCCCGCACAGCAAGGAAGACCGCGTGGTTCTGTCCGGAACCAAGTTGCGCAAGGCTCTGTCCGAAGGTGCTCCGGTCGCCGACCATTTCGGCCGCGACGAAGTTCTGGAAATTCTGCGCGAATACTATTCCGGCCTGACGGAAAAGGTCGAAATCAAGATGCAGGGTGCCGCTTCCGGCGCAAAAATGTAGAGCTTACATACGGCTCGCCGGGAAACGTCTTGGCGGGCCGTTTTTGTAACAGGAAAGATTTTCCCTCAACTATGGCTTGACGTGCCTGTCCCAACTTGGTAAAAGATTCACAAGCAAAGAATTTGGTAAAGAGTCATCAGGCCATAAAAACGGCCAAGTTGGTTTAACTTTTAAGCGGAGGAATTATGCCTACCTTTGTTGATCCAGCAAAGTGTGATGGGTGCAAGGGCGGTGAAAAAACTGCCTGTATGTACATCTGCCCCAACGATCTGATGATCTTGGATCCGACGGAAATGAAAGCCTACAATCAGGAGCCGGCGGCATGCTGGGAATGCTATTCCTGCGTGAAAATCTGTCCGCAGGGTGCCATCACGGCCCGGCCTTACGCCGACTTCGCTCCCATGGGCGGCACCTGTATTCCACTGCGTGGCGCCGAAGACATCATGTGGACCGTACAGTTCCGCAATGGCGAGGTAAAACGCTTCAAGTTCCCCATCCGCACCACCGTTGAGGGTTCCATCAAACCCTATGAAGGCAAGCCTGAAGGCGCTGATCTGGAAAACGAGCTGCTCTTCACCGAGACCAGCCTGAAAGCTCCGAAGGAAGCCCTGAGCAAGAAATTTGAGGTCACCGAAGCGGACATGAAGGTCAAGTTCAAGTCCGCCGTCGCCTAAACCAGCGCCTTTAACGCAAGAAATTTCAGGAGGAACATATGCCTCAGATTCCTGTCAAAGACACGGTCAAGGGTTTGGCCCTGGCTGAGCCGGAAGTAGTGGAGCTTGAAACCGATATTCTCATGGTTGGCGCCGGCATGGGCAACTGTGGAACCGCATTCGAAGCCTGCCGCTGGGCCGACAAGGCCGGCGTGAAGGTGCTCCTGGTGGACAAGGCCGCCATCGACCGCGGCGGCGCGGTGGCCCAGGGTCTTTCGGCCATCAACACCTACATCGGCGAAAACGAGCCCGATGACTATGTGCGCATGGTTCGCACCGACCTCATGGGTCTGGTCCGCGAAGACCTGATCTTTGATCTGGGCCGTCATGTGGACGATTCCGTGCACCTGTTTGAAGAGTGGGGCCTGCCCTGCTGGATCAAGAAGGACGGCAAGAACCTGGACGGCGCTCAGGCCAAGAAAGAAGGTCTGGCTCTGGCCAAGGGCGACGCGCCCGTGCGTTCCGGCCGCTGGCAGATCATGATCAACGGCGAATCTTATAAGGTCATCGTGGGCGAGGCCGCCAAAAATGCTCTGGGCAGCGACCGTTACATCGAGCGCCTGTTCATCGTGAAGCTGCTCCTCGACGCCAAGGTACCCAACCAGATCGCCGGTGCGGTCGGCTTCTCCGTGCGCGAGAACAAAGTGTATGTCATCAAGGCCAAAGCCATGTCCGTGGCCTGCGGCGGTGCGGTCAACGTGTACCGGCCCCGCTCCACTGGCGAGGGTCTCGGACGCGCCTGGTATCCCGTATGGAACGCCGGTTCCACCTACACCATGTGTGCGCAGGTCGGCGCCGAGATGACCATGATGGAAAACCGTTTCGTGCCCGCCCGCTTCAAGGACGGCTACGGCCCGGTCGGCGCGTGGTTCCTGCTGTTCAAGGCCAAGGCCACCAACGCCAAGGGCGAAGACTACTGCGTGACCAACCGCGCCATGCTGAAGCCCTACGAGGATCGCGGCTACGCCAAGGGACACGTCATCCCGACCTGTCTGCGCAACCACATGATGCTGCGTGAAATGCGCGAAGGCCGCGGTCCCATCTACATGGATACGGCCACCGCTCTGCAGACCACCTTCAAGGAACTCTCCAAGGCTGAGCAGAAGCATCTTGAATCCGAAGCCTGGGAAGACTTCCTCGACATGTGCGTGGGTCAGGCCAACCTGTGGGCGGCCATGAACATCAAGCCCGAGGAACGCGGCTCTGAAATCATGCCCACCGAGCCCTATCTGCTCGGTTCCCACTCCGGCTGCTGCGGCATCTGGGCGTCCGGCCCGAACGAGGACTGGGTTCCCGAAGAATACAAGATCAAGGCCGACAACGGAAAAGTCTACAACCGCATGACCACGGTCAACGGCCTGTTCACCTGCGCCGACGGTGTGGGTGCGTCCGGCCACAAGTTCTCCTCCGGTTCCCATGCCGAGGGCCGCATCGTGGGCAAGCAGCTGGTCCGCTACGCTCTTGATCACAAAGACTTCAAGCCCACTTTGACCCTCGACGCCAAAGCGCTGAAGAAGGAAATCTATCAGCCCTGGTACACCTACGAGGAATTCAAGGCCGCTTCCACCGATCCTGTGGTCAACCCCAACTACATCACGCCCAACAACTTCATGATGCGCCTGATCAAGGCCACTGATGAATACGGCGGCGGTGTGGCGACCCTGTACACCACGTCCGAGAGGCTGCTGGACACCGGCTTCACCCTGCTCGACATGCTCGAAGAGGACTCCAAGAAGCTGGCCGCCCGCGACCTGCACGAACTGCTCCGCTGCTGGGAACAGTATCACAGGCTGTGGACCGTCCGTCTGCACATGCAGCACATCCGTTTCCGCCAGGAAAGCCGCTATCCCGGCTTCTACTATCGCGCGGACTTCATGGGCCTGGACGATTCCAAGTGGAAGTGCTTCGTGAACTCAAAGTTCAACCCGGCCACCGGTGAAACTGAAATCTTCAAGAGACACTACTACCAGATCATCCCTGACTAGTTATGGGCCAAAAGGCTGCGGGCCGTCCCGCAGCCTTTTCTGTATCAGGAAATAGAATGGTCTGCGTATGATCTGTAGCGGTCAGGTGGTTATAGATCATGCATGGACCATTCTATTCATTTTTATGGCCTTCAACATGAGCGTTCTGGGAGGAATCTTCATGGCTAGCAACAGCATACTTGTCATCGGCGGCGGATTCTCGGGACTCACCGCCGCCCTTGAGGCCGCCGAGCTTGGTCACGAAGTCTTCATCGTGGAGAAGACTCCGTTTCTGGGCGGACGCGTCATGCAGCTGAACAAATATTTTCCCAAGCTGTGCCCGCCTTCATGCGGCCTGGAAATCCAGTATCAACGGATCAAGAACAACCCCAAGGTCAAATTTTTCACCCTGGCCGAAGTGACCAAGGTAAACGGTGCCCCGGGAGCCTATGAGGTCACGGTGCGCATCAGACCCCGCCACGCCGGACCGAACAGTCCCGATCTTTCCGGCCTGTGCGGAGAACTGAACGCGGAAGTACCCAATGATTTCGACTTCGGCCTGAGCACGCGCAAAGCCGTGTACATGGACGCCCCCTTCGCCTTTCCCCAGCGGTACGTCGTGGACAAGACGGCGCTGAGCTCCGCCGACAAGGCCAAAGTCCAGAAATGCGGCTACTTCGACCTGAACGAAGAAGAAAAGGAAATCACCCTGAACGTTGGCTCCATTGTCATCGCCACGGGCTGGAAGCCCTACGACGTGAAAAAGCTGACCAACCTCGGTGCCGGAGAGATAGAAAACTGCATCACCAATATGCAGATGGAGCGTCTGGCTTCCCCCTTCGGGCCGACGAACGGAAAAATTCTGCGTCCGTCCGACGGAAACGCGCCCCGGAAAGTGGCCTTCGTGCAATGCGCCGGGTCGCGGGACGAAAATCATCTCCATTACTGCTCGTACATCTGCTGCATGGCCTCCCTGAAACAGGCCCAGTATGTCCGGGAGCAGTACCCGGACGCGGAAGTGACCATTTACTACATCGATCTGCGCACCCCCGGCCGGTATGAGAATTTCGCCCGCAAAATACTGTCCGACGAGAATGTCCACGCGGTGAAGGGCAAGGTCGCGGCCGTGACCCGGGACAAGGCCGGAGACGATGTCTGGGTGATCGTGGAGGACGCCGTTTCCGGAGCCAAGTCGGTGGAGCGTTTCGACCTCGTGGTGCTGGCCACGGGCATGCAGCCCAGTCTGGCCGATTCCCCCCTGCCTCTGGACATTTCCATGGATGCCGAGGGCTTCATCCAGGACGGCGGAGGAAAGGGCATTTTCGCGGCGGGCTGCGCCAAACAACCTCTGGACGTGACCAAGTCGGCCCAGTCCGCCACGGGCGCCGCCATGCAAGCGATCCAGACGGTCAGAGGGAGGTAGGACATGGCCGATAAAATCGGTGTATATTTCGACGAAGCAAGCCTCGGCGGAGCTCTCGATCTGCAGAAGCTGGGCGAGGATGTGCAGAAAAAATGGCGTGACGCCTGCCCCGTGGTCAAAACGCATCCCTGTCTGGCAAGCTCCGAAGGACATTCCATGATCCAGGCCGACATTGACGCGGGTGTCATCGACGCGGTCTGCATCTGCGGCTCCTCACCCCGTGTGGACTGGGACTTCTACCAGTTCGGCACGGACATTCTGGTGGACCGTGTGAACCTGCGCGAACTGTGCGTGCTGTGCTACGCGGACCCGTCCGGCCAGACACCCGCACCCGGCCAGACGCCGGAGCTTCTGTACAAGATGGCCAATGATTACGTGAACATGGGCATCATCAAACTGCAGAAGTCCGGCATTCCGCAGAAAGAGGACCTGGAGGTCGTGCGGCGGGTTCTGGTCATCGGCGGCGGCTGGGCCGGACTGACCGCGGCTTTGCATGTGGCATCGGTAGGATACGACGTCACTCTGGTGGAAAAGAAGGATATTCTCGGCGGCGCGGCCGTGGGCATGTACAAGACCGCCCCCTTCAGGCATCCGTACGATGCGGCCCACTCCACCGGAGTGGAACAGAAAATCGCTGACGTACAGACCTGTGACAGGATTGAAATCCTGCTGAGCAGCGAAGTTCAGGCCATCAGTGGTGCGCCGGGCAACTACGAAGTCACCCTGTCCGTGAACGGCGAAGAACGCGGACTGTCCGCAGGGGCGGTGGTGGTGGCCACGGGCTGGGTCCCGCAGGACACCTCTTTCCTGAAACCCTTCGGATACGGAACGCTTAAAAACGTGCTCACATCCCGCGAGTTCGAGGTCCTGGCCAAGGGCGGCGCCATCATCCGGCCCTCGGACGGCGAAAAGCCCAGGAAAATCATGTTCCTGACGGGCTTCGGCGACAAGCTCGAACCTTTCGCGGACAAAGAGGCCGAAGCCCTCGCCGCGGCGCAGGCCGACGCCGGGAAGAAAGAGGAAAGCGACGCGCCCAAGACCAATTTCGTCAAGCAGGACACCTACCGGCATCTGCCTTACACGTCGGAGCTGACTTCGCTCGCGGCCCTGAAGCAGGCCAACTACGTGCGGGAATTCATCCCGGACGGCGTGGCCATGATCGTGTACGAACACATGATGATGCCCGGCCTGAACGAACTCTATTACAAGGCCGCGCAGAACGATCCCGGCGTGATGATGACCAAGGGCGTGCTCAGCGAGGTCCGGGACGGCGGCGATGGAGACATCGTGGTGGTTCTGGAGGACACGCTTCTGGGTCCCAAGGTGGAGATGGAAGTGGACATGCTGGTGCTGCCCACGGCCATGGTTCCGACCACGGCTCTCGACCCGGTGCTGCGCCTCAAATACAGGCAGGGTCCGGCCATGCCCGACCTGAACCTGTTCTCGGGCTATGCCGACTCCAACTATATCTGCTTCCCGTACGAAACGCGCCGCACCGGCATCTACGCGGCCGGGGCCGTGCGGCAGCCCATGACCCTGCCTGCGGCGGAAATGGACGCGGCGGGAGCGGCCCTCAAGGCCATCCAGTGTCTGGAATCGGCCAACCGGGGCATGGCCGTGCACCCGCGCTCCGGCGACCTGTCCTATCCCAAGTTCAACATGGTCCGCTGCACGCAGTGCAAACGCTGCACGGAAGAATGTCCGTTCGGCGCGCTGGATGAAGACGAAAAGGGAAATCCGCTGCCCAACACCTCGCGCTGCCGCCGCTGCGGCACCTGCATGGGCGCGTGCCCGGAGCGGGTCATCTCCTTCGACAACTACAACGTCGACCAGATCGGTTCCATGATCAAACAGGTGGACGTGCCTGACGACATGGCCGCAGGCGGCCCGCGCATGCTCATCCTGGCCTGCGAGAACGACGCCTATCCGGCCCTGGACATGGCCGCCCTCAGGGGCCGGAAATGGAGCCCCTATGTCCGCATCGTGCCCGTGCGCTGCCTGGGCTCCGTCAACACCATCTGGATCGCGGACGCCATGTCCAAGGGAACGGACGGCTGCCTGCTTCTCGGCTGCAAATACGGCGAGGATTATCAGTGCCACTTCGTGAAGGGCTCGGAGCTGTGCAACCGGCGCATGGACAATATCGGCGAGACACTCGGCAAGCTCGGCATCGAGACGGAACGGGTCCAGCAGCTGCAGATCGCCATCGACGAGTATGACAAGGTGCCGGAGCTGATCGACCAGTTTGTCGAGGACATCGTCAAGCTTGGTCCCAACCCGTTCAAGGGATATTAGGAGGAGCGTGTATGTCCAAAACAACAAGGATTGAGCCCTGCCTGCAGTTCGTCAAGGAACTGCAGGAGGTGGGCGGCGTTGATCTGAAGAAATGCTACCAGTGCGCCACCTGCTCCGTCGCGTGCCCCATGTCTCCCGCCGAGAATCCCTATCCGCGCAAGGAAATGATCTGGGCCCAGTGGGGGCTGAAGGACAGGCTGCTGAACGACATCGACATCTGGCTCTGCCACAACTGCGGCACCTGCTCGGACCTGTGCCCGCGCGGCGCCAAACCCGGCGATCTGCTGGGGGCCCTGCGCAACATGACCTACCGCAAACTGGTGCCGCCCGCAGCCATCGGCAAGTGGATGAGCTCACCCAAATACCTGCCCATTCTGGCGGGCATTCCCGCCGTGATCTGGGCCATCATCTGGATGATCCGGGCCTCCATCACTGGCTCGTTCTTCCCGGTCACGGAAGAGGGCCAGGTGATCTATGGCCTGCTCTTTCCCGGCGATTTCACCATCGACCCCCTGTTCGGGCTGACGGCCATCTTCGTGATGATCTGCTTCGCCCTGGGTATCAAGAACATGATCGACGGCTTCAAGGAATCGGTGCCGCAGACCTTTGTTATCGGCTATAAAAAGCCCTCCCTGAAGGACGCCATCATCGACACCATCAGATACGACATCCTGCAGCACTCCCGCTTCAAGAACTGCGTGGACAAGCCTGAGGACGAAGAACGGGTCAAAGGGCACCAGATCCTGTTTTACGGTTTTCTGGCCTGCTTCATCGTGACCTCCATCGTGGCTGTGACCCATTGGGGCGGCAAGGTCATATCCATCCTGGCCCCCATCGGGCACACGCCCATGCCCCTGTGGCACCCGGTCAAAGTCCTGGCCAACGTGGGCGCCATTCTGCTGCTGACCGGCCTGACCCTGCTCACCCGGCGGCGGCTGAACGCGGATACGGGCAAATCGGTATCCAGCTACTACGACTGGTATCTGCTGGGCGTGATCTGGGCCGTGACCCTGACCGGCATCGGCGCACAGGTGTTCCGTCTGGCGGCGGCCGCGCATCTGGCCTACTTCACCTATTACATGCACCTGGTCAGCGTCTTCATGCTCATCGCCTACCTGCCCTGGTCCAAGCTGGGGCATCTGGTGTACCGGACCACGGCGCTCATCTATGCCCGGTATGTGGGGCGGCTGCCCATCGGCGAAAAACTCATCGATGACGATAAAATCTTTGTTCTTTAATTTCTAAGGAGGACGCCATGTCTGAAGCTCGCAAGATTTTTCCCATGGATACGTTTGTGGCCTGCCTGAAAGGTGACGAAAACGCCTCCGTGGCCGAGATGCTCGGATATCTGACCCAGAAAACCCTGGACGCCGATTCCACGCCCTTCGCCGCCGCCCTGGCCAAGGCCTGGATCTACGAACAGCATCCGGAACTGACCAGAATGTCCAAGGGACAGGTCGTCGAACTGGGGCAGTCCGTCTCCGTGGCCCCCATGCCCGTCAAAGCCAAGACCGAGGTGGACGAAGTATTCGCCAAGCTGGCCGACTACAAGGCCCAGATCAACGCCAAGGCGGCCAAGGTCGAGGAACTGACCAAGGCCCTGGAAGCAAAGGACGCCAAAATCGCCGAGTTGTCCGCCAAGGTGAAGGAATTCGAGGACCAGAAAAAGAGCGAGGCCGAAGCCCTGTTCGTGACCACCGAAGCCCGCATCGTGGAATTCACGGGCAAGCTGGAAGCCCTGCTGAAGGAAGTGGACGAAGTGAAAAAGACCGGCGTGGTGGTCGCTGGCGTGGCGGGGGCAGCCCCTGCCGCCGCTGGTGCCGCTCCGGCCGCTGCGAACGACTCCGGAGCCCCGGTCGAAGTGGGAGCCGGAGACGATTTCGGCTTCTCCGGCGGAGCCCAGGACCCCTTCTCCGATTCCAACTGGTAAAAAACGGTTTGTTGCTCCAGAAAAAAAGGCTTCCTCATGCGGGGAAGCCTTTTTTGTTCCCGGCGGAACCGTTCATTCCGCTGGCGAGGCCGTTCAGCCATATGGAAGGCCCGGTCTTCTCCCCGTCTTGACGAACCGCCTCCGCCCTGCCACCGTATCGCCCGGCAACAGGAGGCCGTAAGCATGCGTATCGTTCAGAAAAGCCCTCTTCTCTCCACGAGCTTCGTTTTTGAAGCGGAAAACCTGATCTGCGTCCGCAAGGACTGGCACGGAGTCCAGAGGCTCGAAGTCCCCTACGGCTCCATCCGGATGGAGCCCGGTTCCGGTCTGGAGCAGAACGCCGCGCTTTTCGCCTGTGCTGTGGCCCTGTTTTTCTGGGGTCTGGTTCAGGCCGCCCACGCCCTCCTGCATGCCGACCCGTACGGACCACTCTTTCTGCTGGCCGCTCCCGCGTGTCTGGCCGCCCATGCCCTGATCAGGGCGGAGGTGATTTATCTGCCTTCCGACGCCGGAGAAATATCTCTTCTCCGCGACGGCCGGTACGATACACTCATGGAGGAAATCAACAAGCGCAGGAAGAAACAGCTGCTGGAGTGGTACGGCGACATCGACTTCGGCAACGATCCCGAAGAGGAAATCCGCAAGTTTCACTGGCTGCACTCGGAACACCTGATTTCCGAGGATCAGCTGCGCAGAACCATTGCCATCATCCGCGATGCCGAAACCGTCGATGGCGAGGAGTACAGCGATCCCACGCCGCCCCATCAGTAAGCGGGACGTTCAGGCCGCCCCGGGCCCGCGCATTCTTTTTTTCTCCGGCGGAACAGCCCTGAGGGAAACAAGCCGCGTTCTGGCCGGGCACACGCCCCATTCCATCCATCTGGTCACCCCGTTCGACTCCGGAGGCAGTTCGGCCGTGCTGCGCCGGTATTTCCGTATGCCCGCCGTGGGCGACATGCGCAGCCGCCTCATGGCCCTGGCCGACCGTTCCCGGCCGGAAATTTCCGCCATATGCGGCATGCTGTCCCACCGGCTGCCCAAGGAGGGCGATCCGGAAATTCTGCGCACGGAACTGGCCGCTCTGGCCAGGGGGGACCACGCGCTTCTTGCGGCGGTGACCGGGCCCGCAAACACGCGCCTCAGGCATCTGCTGGGCGTCTTCCGGGAGGCCGGGCCGGATTTCGATCCGCGCGGAGCGAGCCTTGGGAACCTTGTACTCACGGCGGCCTATCTGGAAAACGGACGGCGCATGGACCCGGCGACAGCACTGTATGCCGGTCTGGTGGCGGCGCGGGGGGATGTGCGCCTCATGCTCGACGATGATCTGCATCTGCTGGGCGTTTTGGAAAACGGACAGCGCATTCTCGGGCAGCACCTTCTGACCGGCAAGGAAGTGCCGCCGCTGACATCGCCTCTGCGGGAACTGCATCTGGTGCGCCCGGACGAACCCGCCCGGCCCGTGCGGCCACCCGCCAGGGAAGACATTCTTGGGCGCATCCGCTCCGCCCATCTGATCTGCTATCCCATGGGCAGCTTTTACAGCTCCCTTGTGGCCAACCTGCTTCCGTCCGGCGTGGGCCGGGCCATAAGCCGGACCGCCGCGCCCAAGGTATTCGTGCCCAACACCCTGCCCGATCCCGAAAGCATCGGCCTGTCCCTCAAAAAGCAGACGGAAATCCTGCTGCGCCACCTGCGGGCCGACGCGCCACAAGCCATCGCCCCAAGCGACGTGCTGGACTGCGTACTGCTCGATCCGAATACGGCCTATCCGGGATGCACCAGTCCGGAGCGGGAGCTGGCCGGCCTGGGCGTACGCGTCGTCGTCACACCGCTGACCGGCGCTGCCGGAGCCGTTGACCCGCATCTGCTCTGCCGGGCGCTGCTGGAACTGGCCCATTCTCCGGCCGAACGGACCGCTCCCGGCTCCGTACCGGCCTGAAACCGGCAGACAGAGCCGGGATGCCGCGGTCCTACTCCTCCACCACGATATCCCTGGGCGCAAACCTGTCGCTGACCAGAGAACCACGCCAGATCTTGTCCGCGTCCTTCAGAGCCGCACATTCCGCGGCGGATGGCGCCGTGTACACAAGCTGAAATGCCGCCCATGACTTGTCCTCAAACCGCTCCCGCCATTGCGGCCGGACGCGGACGGGCACGGCCACGGATTCGCCCGGAGCCACTACGCGCACGTCGCCGTCCGTAAAGGGTACCGGAATCCGCGGCTCTGAGACATCCATCCCCGGAGTTTCCCGCAGCCGCAGGGTTCGCTGGTCCTCGGGCAGGACCACGGCCACCGGAGAGGAAGAGACATTATGCAGGATCATTTCCATGGTGCCGTTGGTCTCCGATGCCGATTTCAGACCAATGCCCAGAGCTCCCCAGCGATAGCCCGTCAAAACGGCCGTGCCGCCGGAGCCGAAGGCCGCCCGCATTTCCAGCGGTACCCGCATTCCTTCGGGCGTGCCCTTAGGGATCTGCTCCAGTTCACGGCCTCGCCCCTGTTCCACGAAGAAGGCGTCGATGCCGTAGCTCACTCCGGCCAATCCCGAAGGGTGGACACCGCCGCCCCGAACCCGCCCTTTGATGAACAGACCCGACTCGGGCGGGGTCAGATCGGCGCTGACGATTTCCGCGGAGCCGTTTTCCCGGGCATCCAGAGCCACGAAGATGACCGTTTCCTGCTGCCAATGCCGCGTCGCGTTCATTTCATCCATTTTGGCCCGCAGCGCCGGACCGCATTTCTCTGCCGGAATGGTGGAAATCTCGTACCCGAGGGTTACGTAATCGCCCCGGAACGGATCTCTCGGATCCACAGGTGCCGTACACAACCAGACAGAAGGCCCGGTGCGCACGATCCACTCCCGCTGCCCGGCCATCCAGCCGAGCACCGCAAACTGTATGACGATAGCGGCCACGACCGCTGCCGTTTTCATGACGCGTTCCTCCCGGCGGCCGCTTCCCGCCGCTGGCGGTGATACATGGCCGCAATGAAGAAAAGAGCCCCGGACAGGACCAGAAAAGCCGCGCCCCTCGCCAGCAGGTTCTCAAACAGATCGCCAAACCGTACGAAGACCCATGCGGTCAGCAGCAGGGCGCTTCCCGCCACCAGCCAGGGCCGGGTTTCGCGCGAGCCGACCCATAGTCCCAACACGGCATGATGGAGAAAGGCCAGACTGCCCAGCGCGGCCAGAATCACCCAAACCGTGTATGACTGTTCCAAACCAGGCAGGTCTGCGGAAAAAACCAGAGCCAGCAACAGATAGACCGCATACACCGCGATGGGCAGCAGCAGATGCACGCGGCAGGCGGCGGTTCCCGCTTCGTCCCGGCGCACGGCCTGCCACACGGCCCAGCCGCCCAGTACGGCGCTTGCCAGCAGGAGCGCGGCCAGCCGGCCCCAGAGAACGAACGGCTCATCCTGCCAGAACCCGGCTTCAGGCAGGAGAAATCTGCCCATGTCGTAAAAGCTCAAGACGAACATCAAGGGGAGGTACAACGCAAGGCTCACGTTTCTGAAAACAGCCGAAGCCTGCGGGAAGTCCCCGCGCCGCCGGAGCAGCCAGCCCAGAGCAGCGAAGAGCACGGCCATGGACAGCAGAATCATGAAAATGGTTTCATCGCTCACGACAATGCCCGCCATGGCGGTGAGGGTGGTGCACAGGGCCGAAGCCGTGAGCAGAGCCGGAGAGCGCAGCTTCCAGGCCGGAAGGCCCGTGCCCGCGAACACCAGAAGCGGAGCGGCGGCCATTCTGGCATCGTAGGAGATGTATTCCGAAAAGGCCCAGACGCAGAGCAGCCCCGAGGCCAGCCAGCCCTGCTGAACCGAGGGCAGAACCCAGGTCAGAAGGAGCGCCCCGAGAGCCCAGATCAGGAAGGCGTCAGGGTAATGAGCGGAGACATGGTATATCTGCGCCACCAGAAAAATGCCTGCGCCGAAGAGCATGGTTCCCACAAGGTGGGCCGTCTCGGCCAAGAGGGGACGATTTTCCCGGCGCAGCCACAAGCCCGCGCCGTGAGCCAGGGCGAGCCCTCCGAAAATGACGCCCAGCTTGGCGAATTTATGCATCTTTTCCCAATTGTAGGCGAACAGCAAAATAACGCCCAGGCCCAGCGCCAGCGCGCCGAAGCCCGCAAAGACCAGGATTCCCCAGGACGGTCCGCTGCGGGCCTCTTCATAGGCGTCAATGGCTGCGGCCTGCCCGGAGGAGATCAGCCCGGCCTTTGTCCAGGCGTCCAGCCTGGCTCTGGTTTTTCTGTCGAATCTGCTCATGTGTGTCCTCTGATGCTGTTACGGAATCCAGACCGCCGTCCGATTCAGATATCCGGCGCTTCGGGAGCCAAAAATTCCAGCGGGAAGAGCGCCGTCGCGGCCTCAGCTTCTCCGGCCGGGCGCGCGTCCGGGGCGGGCGAAGCTTCCCGCGTCACCAGACCGGGCAGCGTCCGGAGCCGCTGCCTCGGCGCGCCGGGCCGGAAAGGATGAGCCGGACAGGGCGGCTGGGAGCCCATGGCCTGTCCCGCCGGACAGTGAAGCACCTCTTCCGGACTCCCCGCGCAGGCCAGACAAAAGGCGTCCAGGGCCGGACGCAGGACATCGTCATCGGCTGCGCCGTCCCGGAAGACATGCAGGGAGCATCCCTTCTGGGCGCACTCCCGGACCAGCTTCCAGCTTTGCCCCTGGCAGCACAGGCAGAGTTTCCGGACGACCTTGGACAGTTCCTTTCCGGTGGTCATGGGCGTCTCCATGGTCTTCTGGCCGCGATCTCCACGGCCCAGAGTTTCCCTTTCGCTCCGCACTATGCTCTGCCTGTCCAGGCGGCAAGCTCCGGAGGCCGACCCGGACCAACGGACCGGCGGGATGAAATCTTTTAACATACCGGATTATTTCTTGACAGCCTCCGACAGCGGCGCATAGGTACAACTCCATTATGAGAAGCTCCATGTTCACACAAAATTCATACGTATTTGTTTACGATTATTACTGTCGCAATTCCTGTGGTCCGGAGGCGTTGCCGTAATCTTTTTCCGACACGAGCAAAGCATTAGAGGGCCGCAGGCAACCGCCGGCGGCCCTTTTTCTTCGCCGCCGGAAATTCATTATTTAAGGAGAGACGATCATGCACATGGGAAAGAGTATCCGGCTGGAGCGAATTTTCAACCGTAACACGGAGAGAACCATCATCGTGCCCCTGGATCACGGCACCACGGTGGGCCCCATCGACGGGCTGGTGGACACACGGGTCACCGTAGACAAGGTGGCCGAAGGCGGAGCCAACGCCGTGCTCATGCACAAGGGACTGGCCCGGTGCGGACACCGCAGGCACGGCCGGGACATCGGACTCATCATCCATCTTTCCGCCAGCACCAGCCTGTCTCCTTTCCCCAACGCCAAGGTTCTGGTGGGTACGGTGGAGGAAGGCATCAAGCTCGGAGCCGATGCCGTGTCCGTGCATCTGAACCTGGGTGACGAATCGGAGCGGGACATGCTCCGGGACATGGGACGGGTGTCCGCATCCTGCGCTGAATGGGGCATTCCGCTCCTGGCCATGGTCTATGCCCGCGGCCCCAAGGTGAAGTCTGAATGGGACGCGTTCACCGTGGCTCACTGCGCCCGTCTGGGCGTGGAGCTGGGCGCCGACGTGATCAAAGTGGCCTACACCGGCGATCCCGAATCCTTCTCCAGAGTGACCGAAAGCTGCTGCGTTCCCGTGGTCATTGCCGGCGGGCCGCGCATGGACTCGCCCAGAGAAATCCTGCAAATGGCCCACGACTCCATCACCGCCGGCGGCGCGGGGCTGTCCATGGGGCGCAATATCTTCCAGGCCGAGGACCCGGCCCGGCTGGTGCGGGCTCTGCACAGCGTGGTGCATCTGGACTACTCCGTGGATCAGGCTCTGGCCCTGTTCGAGGAAAACGCCGTCTAGGCGCCGAAGTCGGGCTGACGCCTGGAGAAACGCCATGAAAAAAATCTTTTTTGAAGCCGTGCCCTTCGACAAGGGCGAAGTCACCCTGGCTCTGGAATCCGGGGTGGACGCCGTCATCGCCGAGGCCGAACATCTGGAGGCAGTGCGGGCTCTGAGCAAGATTCCCGTTCTGGACGCCGGGGAACTGGAATTCGTCGCCCTCAAGGACAAGTCCGATGAAGAAGAGACCGTACGGCTGCTCGCTCAGGGCCGGACCGTGATCCTGCGCGAGGGCTGGGAGATCATTCCCGTGGAGAACATTCTGGCCCAGTCCGGCGGGCTGGCCGTGGAGGCGGCGGGGCTGGACAGGGCCAGGCTTGCCGCCGGCATTCTGGAGCGGGGTGTGGCCACCGTCGTCGTCACACCCCAAGGCGCGGGCGACCTGAAGAGCATTGTCCGCGAGCTGAAGCTCAGCCAGGGTGTTCTGCCGCTGGAAACGGCCACGATCACGGCCATTACCCCGGCCGGTCTCGGCCACCGCGTCTGCGTGGACACCATGACCCTGATGCGGTCCGGCCAGGGAATGCTGGTGGGCAACTCCAGCGCCTTCACCTTTCTGGTCAACGCGGAAACGGAATCCAATCCTTATGTGGCTCCCCGGCCGTTCAGGATCAACGCCGGGGCCGTGCACGCCTATGCCGTCATGCCCGGCGACAGAACCTCCTATCTGGAAGAGCTGCGCGCCGGGACGGAAGTCCTGCTCGCGGCCGCCGACGGCTCCACCACCCTGGCCACCGTGGGCCGCTGCAAAACCGAGGTCCGGCCCATGCTGCTCATCGAGGCCCGATGCGGCGACAGAACCGGCGCCGTTTTCCTGCAGAACGCCGAGACCATCCGACTGGTCCGGGCCGACGGCGCGCCGGTCAGCGTGGTCGATCTGGCCACGGGCGATACGGTGCTCTGCCGCACGGACCAGGCGGGACGGCATTTCGGCATGCGCATCGACGAAGACATCAGGGAGTAACACCTATGATTGCCGACCAGCTGACTGAAATCCGGAAGCGAATCGACGCTCTGGACAAGCGTATTGTGGAACTTCTGAACCAGCGCGCGGCCCTGAGCCTAGAGGCGGGGCGGATCAAGGCCGCAGCCTCGGCAGCGGTGTTCAGGCCATCCAGGGAAAAGGTGATACTGACCCGGCTGACCCGACTGAATCGCGGCCCCATTCCCGAGGAACACCTGCGCTCTATCTATCGGGAGATCTTCTCTTCGTCGCGCGCTCTGCAACGGCGACTGGTAAAAACCTGTCCCAACCCAGGGGACCTGCCCGTCCATCAACTTGATCTGGAGCATCTGGGACGATCCGCGGACTCCGCACCCCAAACTACCCCACGAGGGGTCTTTCTGGCTGCGGATTCACGCAAAGCCGGCCTAGATGCCATTACCCAAAAAAATTCTGCGCAGAGCAACAGGACTGTGCCGTACCACGTGTGTACAGCCGGCCTGCTGCCGCATGGGCAGGAGGACGCATGAACCCCGTTCGCATAGCCGCTCCGCCATCCAAATCCCTGTCGCACAGAGCTCTCATCTGCGCGGCTCTGGCTTCCGGCGACTCCATCCTGGAAGGACTGCTGGACAGCCAGGATCTGAGCCGCACCAAGGAATGCCTGCGCGCCCTCGGAGTGGAACTGGAACCCTGCCACGGCGGCCTGCTGGTGCGGGGTACGGTCCCAGGTCCGGCTTCCGGCGCGGCCGTATCCCTGAACGTGGGTGAATCCGGTACCACCTGCCGCCTTATGGCCGCCGTGGCGGCAGCTTTTCCGGGCAAATGGCGCATCCACGGCGAAGAACGCATGCACGAGCGGCCCATATCCCATCTGACCGACGCTCTCGTTTCCCAGGGCGTGAATGTGATCTTCGAGGAAAAAACCGGATACCCGCCCCTGACCATCGCCGGGCAGGGCCTTTCCGGCGGGGAAACGCCCATCAATCCGGAACAGAGCAGCCAGTACCTGTCGGGCCTACTTCTGGCCGCACCTCTGGCCCGGTCCAGAACGGTCATCACCCTGACCGGACGGTCCACCGCCTCATGGCCCTACGTGGCCCTGACCCTGGACATGATGGACGCTTTCGGCGCGGAAGCGGCCGTGGAGCTCCGCGCAGGCAGCGGCTGGCGGCCTTGCCCTCATGTTTCGGGGGCCGCCGGGGCAGAGCCCGCAGACATCCGCTTTCTGGTGAATCCCGGACCGTACCGGGCCAGAAACATGCGCATCGAGGGCGACTGGTCCAACGCCTCCTATTTTCTGGCCGCCGGAACGGTGGGCAGGGTGCCGGTCACGGTCACCGGGCTACGCCGCGATTCGGCCCAGGGCGACCGCTTCATGGTGGACATTCTGGAACGCATGGGCGCGCGCGTGCTGTGGGATAAAGACGAAGTAACGGTCTTTCCTTCGGCCCTGCACGGCGTGGACGTGAACATGAACGCCTGCCCGGACATCGTGCCCACGGTGGCAGCCGTGGCAGCCTTCGCCCGGGGGGAAACCGTCATTTCCGGGGCCGCGCACCTCGCCATCAAGGAATGCGACCGCATCCAGGCTCCGGTGGCGGAGCTGTCCAAGGCCGGAGTGGATATCACGGCCCGGGCCGACGGCATGGCCGTTCGCGGCGGGCCGTTTCGCACGCGCGCAAAGCTCTCCGCTCACGGCGACCATCGCATGGCCATGAGCCTCTCGCTTCTGGAACTGGGCGGTGTGGCGGTAAGCCTGGACAACCCGGCCTGCGTGGCCAAATCTTTCCCGGATTTCTGGACGGCGTGGGCGCTGATCCGCCGGGCCAACGGAGTGCCCCATGCGCTTTGACGTGCCCTCCCGCATGGTGGTGATCGGCGCCAGAGGGCAGATGGGCCGCCGCTTCGTCACGACCTTCCGCCGCGCCGGACACCGAGTGGAGGAATTCGATCATCCATTGGACGCCGATGCCCTGCCCCAGGCCGTAAGCGGCGCCGATCTGGTTCTTCTGTGCGTGCCCGTCACCGCCATGCGGGAAGTGGTGGCAGTCGTGGCTCCGCATCTCTCACCGGAAACGATTCTGGCCGACATCTGCTCCCTCAAGATCGCACCCCTGGAAACCATGCTCGCGGCCACGCACACGCCCGTGGCGGGCACTCATCCCCTGTTCGGGCCGGAGACGGCCGGACCGGATCTGCGTGTGGCTCTGGTGCCGGGACGCGACCGGAAGGCCCTTGAAGATCTCGGCCGCCTCTTCCGCGCCCTCGGATTTTCCACCTTCACCACCACCGCCGAAGAACACGACCAGGCCATGAGCTATGTGCAGGGGCTCAATTTCGTAACCACCGTGGCCTATCTGTGCGCCGTGCCGTCAGTCAGGGATATGGAGCGCTTCTTCACCCCGTCCCTTGCCCGGCGCGTGGATGCGGCGGCCAAAATGATCAATCAGGACGCGGAACTCTTCACCACTCTGTTCGAAGCCAACCCACGCAGTCTGGAAGCCGTGCGGCTGTTCCGGTCCTACCTCAACGTGGCTGCGGGCGGGGATCTGGAACTTCTGAGCCAGAAAGCCCGGCTGTGGTGGCAGGAAACCAGGGGAGAAGAAGAAAAAAAGTAGAGAAGCTTCTCCGGAAATGGCCAGTCTTTCCCCGAAGAAATGCCAGACCGCTGCCGCAAACACGGCTCCAAAGAGAATGTTTACGATGGACGCCGCCGGACCAGCCAGCATCCCGCCAGAATGACGGGCACGCTCAGCCACTGCCCCACCGTCAGCGTGAAATCCGCCTCATAAGCGGCTTGCGGGGTTTTGAAAAATTCCAGGACAAGGCGGGAGCCGAAAACCAGAATCAGACACCATCCGGCCAGAACCCCTTTGCGTCGGCCAGCCTCGCTCCCGGAGACAGCACCAAGGAGCAAGGCGGTCACGCCGTAGGCCAAAGCCTCATAAAGCTGCGCCGGGTGCCTGGGCAATGAATCCACCCGCTCGAAAATCACGGCCCAGGGCACGGCAGCAGGCAGGCCGACGATTTCGGAATTCATGAAATTGCCCAGCCGGATGCACATGCCCCCCAAAACCGCCGGAACGCTCAGCCGGTCCAGCAGCCAGAACGGATCGGCCCGACCGGAGCGTTTGAAAAACAGCCATGCGCCAAAAACCAGACCGGCGGTTCCGCCGTGGCTGGCCAGCCCGCCCTCCCAGATTTTGAGTATCTCCAGCGGACGGGAAAGGTAAAAGGCCGGTTCGTAAATCAGGCAGTGTCCGAGCCGCGCGCCGACCACCACGCCGATCACGATATAGCCGAACAGCCGGTCCGCTTCCCCTGGGTCATACCCCGCGCGGACGTATGCCCGGCGCATGAATATGAGGCCCTGCCAGAAGGCGACGGCGAAAAATATGCCGTACCAGCGTACGCTTACGGGTCCCAGAGAAAAAGCCGTAGGGTCGGCGTTCCAGTGAAGCATGATCACTCTCTGACAGCGGAAGTCAGCGCATGAGCAGCAGGCTCAGGGCCATGACGGCCATGCCTCCCGCCAGACCGAACAGGCTGTCGTGCCCCTTGCCGTAGGCCCGGCTGGTGGGCAGCAGCTCGTCCAGACTGATATAGACCAT
Source organism: Desulfomicrobium orale DSM 12838 (assembly GCF_001553625.1). Lineage (GTDB taxonomy): Bacteria > Desulfobacterota > Desulfovibrionia > Desulfovibrionales > Desulfomicrobiaceae > Desulfomicrobium > Desulfomicrobium orale. The sequence goes on along the minus strand of NZ_CP014230.1, from coordinate 1,302,407 downwards.
GATTCCGGCCACGCCGCCGAAGAGTATTCCCATGAAATGCGCGGGTACAGTCGTGCCGCCGGAGAAGAGAAGAATCCCCAGATAGGCCGCGACCGCGCCTACGGGCTCGGCCAGGCCGCTGGTCAGGGAGCAGAGGAAAGCCTTTTTGCGGTCGCCCGTGGCGTAGTAGATGGGCACGGCGACGCTGATTCCCTCCGGAATGTTGTGCAGGGCGATGGCCGCCGCGATGACCAGCCCCAGACCGGGCTCCTGCAGGGCGGACAGAAACGTGGCCAGCCCTTCGGGAAAATTGTGGATGCCTATGGCCAGGGCGGTGAAAAGGCCCATGCGCATGAGCGGCCCGTTGCGGGAGCCGGGCGCAGGGCTTCCGTTTTCCGGCAAAGGCGCATCCTCGCGCAGCACCAGCGTTTCACTCACGTCGGGAACGTCGTGGGGGTTGGCCTCCTGGGGAATGAGATTGTCGATGAGGCCGATAAGCAGCATGCCCCCGAAAAAAGAGCCCGTGTTGACCCAATACCCGAGAGGCTCGCCGTAGTGGGCGACCAGGGCATCCTGGCCCTTGAAAAAAATTTCCACGAACGAGACATAGAGCATCACTCCGGCGGAAAAGCCGGTAGCTATGGACAGAAAGCGGTAATTCGTTCTTTTGGCCGTGAAGGCGACTATGCTGCCGATGCCCGTGGCCAGTCCGGCCAGAGTGGTCAGGCCCAGAGCGAACCAGACTTCGTTCATATCAGTTTCCCGCAAAAACCGGTTTACCAGACCCGTCCGGGCACGCGGGCAGCCAGGCCGACAGTTCACTCAGCGCCGTGGAGGAGAGCAGATAGGCTTCGCCATGCATTCTGGCGCGCTTTTGCGTCTCGCACAGCAGATCATGCATCGGCCAGCCGTCTACAGATTCAGAAGGTGGAAAACCGGACACATGACCCCACATGTGTTGCACCGCATTGCGGATACCGCCCGGAGAGGGCGGCGTACGCAACACCTCCGCCAGCATGGCGGCCAGATCGGAAAAAGATGCCTCTCCTGAGGCGGCCTGCCGCCCTATGGACCGGTACATTTCCGGCTCCCGGGCCAGAACGGAATACTTGTGATGGCTCCAGAGCTGCTGCACCGAATGGGGCAGTGAAATCCGCCCCTGCTCCCGCCCCGCGTACTTGTCCGCAAGCAGTGCGTACTGCCGGGCGGGACTGTCCACGTATGTTTCCGGCCAGTGCTCCTCCCCGTCGCGGAGAACCACAGGAGTCTTGTCGGTGAAGCCGCGAAGCTCCATCTCCCGGGCCAGCAGGTTGTGCCGCCGGGCCAGCGCGCCTTCACATCCAACCCAGCGCAGGGTTTCCGGATGCCTGGAATAGCCTTTTTTCCCGTTGGTCAAAATGGACAGGATGCCATGCAGTTCGCGGTGTTCGCCCAACAGACTCTGGCGGTTCAGATATCCGGGATGAATATCCCATATTCTCATACGGACTCCCCTGCAGGATGGGAAGGGAGGATGAAAGAGGCGGCGTCACGCCCCTGGACGCGATATCCGCTCCCGGATGATTCTGTCGAAAACACCGATATCGAGTACGGGCTTGAACAGCACCTGCGCGTCGGTCATGCCCAGAGCCCGCAGCTCGTCGTCCAGCTGGAACTCCGTGGAGCCGGTATGGATGATATAGAGGATATCCGGACGCAGGGCATGCGCCTTTTTGATGAAAGTCAGCCCATCCATGCCCCTCAGACGGATATCGACAATGGCCACGCATACTTCGCTCAGGGAAGCCAGCGCCTCTTCACCGCTGCCCACGGGCAGGACGGAAAAACCGCAGTCTTCGAGGTAGGCCGCCAAGCTGTCGCGGATATCGGGCTCATCGTCCAGAACCAGAATTTTTCGTTCGTTCATGCCGTAACCTCCTCCCGGTTCTCAGCGGCGTTCTCCACAGGCAGGCGGATGATGAACAGGGCTCCCTGGCCGGGCGCGGAGTCCACTTCGAGGGTGCCGCCATGATTTTCCACCACGATGAAATAGGACACCGAAAGACCGAGCCCAGTGCCTTCCCCCACATTCTTGGTGGTAAAGAAGGGCTCAAAAATCCGTTTGCGCCGTCCTTCAGGCATACCGGGGCCATTGTCCTCTATTTCAATACAGGCCATCTTCCCCTGAAGGGTCACACGCAAGACAAAGCGAGGACTAGCGGTCTTCGCCGCAGCCATGGCCTGAGCCCCGTTGCGGAGCAGATTGTAGAAAACCTGCTGGATTTTGCTCTCCTCGCAGGACACCGGGGGCATGTCGGAAGCGTATTCGCGCACGATCTCGATGTCGTGGAAATGCAGTTCGTGTTCGTTGACGGCCAGTTCCACGGTCCGGTCCAAAAGGGCAGCCATGTCCACGGGCAGCTTCTTTCCCAGGCCCTTGCGGGAGAAGGAAAGCATGTTTTCCACGATGCGCGCCGCCCGTCTGCCCGAGTCCTGGATGGAATCCAGCATGCGCAGACACCCCCTGCGCTCCAGATATTCCCATAGCTGTTCCATGCTGAAGCCCAGCTCGTCGCTCAAGGCGCGATTGGCTGGGAAATCCGGCGCAATCCGGGTCCTGACCACCTGCATGCTTTGCAGAATCCCCGCCAGAGGGTTGTTTATCTCGTGCGCCATGCCTGCGGCCAGCCCCCCCACGGAAAGCATCTTCGCCGACTGGACCATCAGCTCCTCCATCCGGACCTTTTCCGAAACGTCGTCCATACGGATGACCGCTCCCTGCATTTTGGTCGTGACCAAGGGATAGACGGTGACGTCGAAGAAAACGGTCGTATCCCCCTGCTGCTCGGCAAGGCTGTTCAGACGAAGAGGCTCCTGGCGGTCGATGGCCTCCAGGATCTGGGGCATGGACACCGGCGCATCCAGAAATATCTCCTCAAAAAAACACCCGATAGCCTGCTTCGACGTGACGCCGGTGAGCCGGGCCGCCTGAAGATTCCACTGCGTCACGCGTCCCTTTGTGTCCACGGAGACGAGCACCGACGGCATGGAATCGAGAATGTTGCGAATATATGCCTCGGCGAAGGTTATCCGGGCCTCCGTTTCCTGACGCTCCTGGATATCCCGCAGCAGGTTTTCCCTCATGGAGTTGATGGCGCTCGCCACAGTATCAATTTCATCGGTCCGCTCCGGATGGACTGTCTTCCCCAGAACGAGAGGAATATGCAGACGACCGATGCCGAGCCGGGTGGTATATGCGGCCATGGTCTGTAAATGCCGGGTCACGAGAATGTGGAAGATGACGACGATGAATACGGATATGAAAAAAATCTGTACGGCCTGGGTGATGAGAATGACCAGTACCTTGTCCTTCAGCCGGGCCAGCAGTCCCCCTCTGTCCGCGGTGACAACGAGAGTGCCCAATATTTCCGGCTTCTCCTGGGAGATGTACACAAGAGGGTAGCTGCGGACTTCCGGTTCGTCCGTGCCTTGAACTCCCCGGAAAAAGGATTCGCCCGTCAGCGTGACAACCCTGGCAGAAACGATATCCCGAAGCCCCAGAATTCCTTCGAGCTGGGCCGTAATCTGGGCCTCGTCCAGAAACCACAGGGCGCTGCTCAGACTGGGCACCCGCGAAGTCTGAATCTGGTTCAGCTGAGTATTCAGAAAATTCCTGTCTCTGGAATAGTCAACATAAAGTTGTACCGTGGTACCCAAGAGAGTGAGAAAGCTGCTGCCGAGCAGGAGCCAGCCCAAAAGCTTTCTTCCCAGACGGCCGCCCATGTGTGTGCGGAAAAATTCGCGTATTTTCGACACCCGCATTGCTTTCTGCCCAAAAATAGGTTTGCCGGACAAGCCAGAACACCTAGAGATTCAAGCACAAATGCCGGAGTTTGAAAAGGGCAACCGTTTCTCGATGAAAGGCAAATGAGGTCAGGCCTAATGTCTCATCTCGTCATTAACCGTAATACTAGATAGTATCGTCAAATTATTTCTGCCCACAATGAGATACACCTGATTTGCACGGCGGCAAGGAAGGAGAGGCTTCGTTTTGCATAACGCGTGGCGATGCCACGCCATCTCTTGAGGTGAAGAAAGGCGTTCTCGACCAGGTGCCGTACACGGTACAGTTCTCTGTCATAATCGCGCTGTTCCCTGCGATTTTTTCTGGGCGGGATGACGGGCTGGCAGCCGGACTCAACAACCTTGTCTATAAGTTCATTGCTGTCATATCCGCGATCAGCCAAAAGCATCTCCGCGCTCAAGCCGTCAATCAATGCGCACGCTTCCTTGCAATCAGCTCTGGTACCTTCTGTAACAGCAACTCTGAGCGGCATACCATGCGCATCCACGGCCAGATGTATTTTGGTGTTGAGCCCCCTTTTGTACGGCTCATCGCCTGATTGCCGCCAACCGCTCCGGCAGCGTGGGGATGCACTTTGCAATGGCTCGCATCAATCATCAGCCACTCATAGTCAGGCTCAACCATGAGCACTTCAAGGAGTTTTTCCCAAACACCCCGGTCACGCCAACGGCAAAACCGGCGATGGGTATTTTTCCAGTCCCCAGGGTCAGGAGGCAGATCACGCCATGGCGCTCCCGTTCGCAATATCCAGAACACCGCGTTAATAAACAGCCTGTTGTCTCCGGCCGGGCGACCAACGCTCCCCTTTTTGCCGGGGAGATGCGCCTGTATGTTTTCCCAAACTCTGTCAGAAATATCGTGTCGTCGATGTGCGTACATACCCCCGTTATGACATGAAGAGATATTACCATATTATTCATAGTTTGACGACACTATCTAGGCTCAGGCCTCATTAATTGAGATAGAAAATGATGGAAGCGGCGAGGCATAGAGGTGAAAAGAAGGTATGCGCGCAGCGGTCATAACGCATGGCTATTCTCCGCCAGTCCTTGATCCTGCCAAACATGACCAAAGATCTTGTGCCGCTGTTTATACAGATCGTTATCGTACGGGCAGGGTCTCTTTCGGCTCCTTCTGGGCGGGATGCAGGGCGTAATGCCTCTGGCGCGCAGGGCATCACGGAATCAGTCGGCGTCATAACCACGGTCCGCCAGCAGCTCTCTGGCCTCAGGCAAAGCATCCATAAGCAGGGTGGCTCCTTTGTAGTCGCTTACCTGGCCTTCTGTGAGCTTCATGGCCAGAGGCCTGCCGTGACCGTCGCAAACAGCATGGAGTTTTGAGTTCAGGCCGCCCTTTGTGCGTCCGATGCAGCGGGAAAGAGCCCTTTTTTGAGCAGACTTGCGGCGGTTCGATGCGCCTTGAGGTGGGTTGCATCGATCATCACCTGGCCATCCTGTCCCGCTGTTTTTGCCAATTCGGTAAAAATATTGTTGAAGACGCCCATCCGGCTCCAGCGCAAAAAACGGTTGTACAGTGTCTTGTACGGGCCATACTCGCGCGGCGCATCTTTCCACTGCAGGCCATGTTTGATGACATAAATGATGCCGCTTATGACTTTCAGGTCATCGACGCGTGGAATACCGTGTGAAAGTGGAAAGAAAGGCTTGATACGCTCGAGCTGTTCGGCAGAAAGATAGAAAAGTTGGTTCATTGCATCCTTCTTTGAGCATAACTAACCAACTTTCCTGATTTTTACAATTAATGAGGCCTAAACCTAGAATCATATATTTCTGCTCTCCACCTTCTGGCTCGGGCATAAGGCGTCCAGCATAGTCAAAAGCTTAAGTTGCGTTTCCTGATATTCCTTTTCCGAGTCTGAGTCCGCTACAAGACCACAACCAGCGAAAAGTGCAGCCTCCCGACCCTGAATCACTCCCGAGCGCAGAGCGACCATGAACTCTCCGTTTCTCTCTGCGTCAAGCCAGCCTATAGGGCCAGCATACCAACCTCGGTCAAAACCTTCGTGTTCACGCAAAAAAGTCAATGCAGGCTCAGACGGGACCCCGCCAACAGCGGGAGTGGGATGCAGGAACGATATCATATCCAAAAGACTCTTCTGGGGCAACATCTCTCCCTTAAAAAAGGTAGCCAGATGTTGTACTTTCCGCAATTTATGCAAGGCTGGGGAGTTATCAGCAATTATATATCTGCAATATGGCTTTAGCGTCCGCAGTATATCCTGTACTACAAAATCATGCTCCGATCGCTCTTTTGCCGAAGCTAACAGTTGCTGCCCATATTTGAAATCTTGCACAGGATCTTCACTACGGGGAGCGCTTCCAGCCAGTGCCATAGTCTGGAATGATCCAGCACTTGAAGTAATGAGTATTTCTGGCGTAGCGCCGACAAAATAAGTTCCTTTCCGGCTAAAGGTGAATATAGTTGCCTTGGGGTTATCAGCACACAGTCTATTCAGTATGTTTGGTAGAAAAAATGGAACTTCTGCTTTAGCTCGAATCATGCGTGCAACCACGATTTTCTTGATAGGACCACGTGATATGGAGCTTAAGGCAGCCTGAACCAAATCATGCCACTGTGCCTTCGCATCTTCAGGTGTGAACACTGCAACACGACTCTCCGGGTTTGCGGATGCCATGTCCCAGTCACCCTGCAACCCTGCCCAGGTGGAAAGCATGGATTCGATCCGGGATGTGACATCTGCTTTGGGAGGGACATGATCTGCAGCAATAATGCGGCAGCAGTCCGTTTCACCCTCTCCTTGGAGGATAGTTATACGGGGAATTATGAGTACGCCATCCATAAATCCGGTCCACATGGAGGACATGGGGGAGGCTGTGTCAAAACGGAATCCCCCGAAAGCAACAGGCGGGGTGCCGCCATTCACAACGGACTTCTTGATAATATTATGCCAACTATCTGAAACAAAAGAAAATCGATCTACCCCTGTCCCTATGCACTCAAAGGCTGTTCCAAGGCCGAGCATGGAACGCTTTGTAAAACTGAACCAGAGATTTACATCCATATATGGAGAATAACGAGTAAAAATAGAAAGTAAATCTAGACGGGGAATAACGATACTTGCCACCGCAAGTACTGGATGCCCGTGCAAGGAAGCAACCTGGCTTGCCTCCCGCATAGCAGAAAGCAACGGTTTTCGCAGCGCCTCAAGCATCGCCACCTCCCTCTGTCTGACCATGCATCTTCCGCCAATGAGCGATCTGGGTTGCAATATACCAGTCGACGATTTGCATGAATAATTCTTCGACAAAATCTTCAGAAATCCCCCCTTCTCTAGCCCAGATGCGCCGTTCTACAAGCATGTCCGTCACTCGTCCGGCAGCAGGGATATCTGCCTCATTTTTTTTAAAATACGCTGCCTTAAGGACATAGCCGAGACGACGGCCAAGCAGGCCGACTATTTCCTTATCCAACCGGTCAATTTCAAAGCGGATATCTTCAAGCCCACGACATTCATCAGGTGTTTTCATACGTTCTCCCATAAATAGCCATATTACGAGCTTATAAATATCGTCGTTCCTGTGATTAAAGTGAAATTCTCATTCTTTCAAACGAGAATAGTATGTTTCGCCAAGCCTCTGATCCGAATGAATCGAATCCTAAGATGTGTTTGCAAACTTTATAACCGGCGTGGCTTGGTGTAGCTTTTGAACATATGCTATACCGACATTTCCGATGAAACCTGGCAGCGGCTTGAGCCCGTTCTGCCGCTCGAAGGCTCGCCCAAAGGCGGCCGTCCGGCCAAAGATAAACGAACATTCATAAATGCAATCATCTGGTTGCTGCGCACCGGGGCTCCCTGGAGGGCCCTGCCGGAAGAGTATGGGTCATGGAATGCCGTATATTCCCGCTTTCGGCGTTGACAGATAAAAAGATTCTGGAAAGCAGTCTTTCTCGCTCTGGCGTCTGACCCCGATCTCGAAGCGGTGATGATTGACGGTGTGTACATCCATGCCCACAAACATTCGGCTGGCGCAAAAGGGGGCAGCATAGACAAGCTTTGGGCCGCAGTCGCGGAGGTTTTACCTCCAAACTGCATGCACAGGCAGACGCGCTCGGCAACCCCGTATCGTTTTTCCTTACAGGAGGTGAATGTGCGGATATCAATGTTGCGCCACAATTACTCGAAGGGGTTTGCGATTGCACTGTTATTGCCGATAAAGGTTATGACAGCGAACATTGCTGTCCGGCTAAGGGATAAGAAAAGAGTCCAAAATCTCAGCGATGTGTGGTAAAAGAAATCACCACAACATCTTGCCACACAAGGAGATTCTGGACTTGAGTCACCATAATACACTATTCTCCCAGACGCTATCTCTGATTCCCAGACATGTTTTTCAGAAACTCGAAAGACGGCACAAAACCGGGCGCTCGTCGCGTCAATTCGGTTTCAAGGAGCAGTTCACGGTCATGGCCTTCATCCAGCTTGCCGCAAGACGTTCCATGCGCGATGGCCTGCGCTGCCTTGAGGCTGCGGGAAACCGCCTGTATCACTGGGGACTGAAAAACGTGGCCCGCTCGACCTTTGCTGACGCGAACAATTCTCGCCCCGTAGGCTTTTTCAAGGATCTGTTCGCCGAGATGTACGGCCTGTGCGCCGCAAAAGCCCCGAAGCACAAATTCCGTTTCAAATCCAAATTGTTCAGTCTGGACGCCACCACCATAAAGCTTTGCCTGTCGCTTTTTCCCTGGGCCTCGTTTCGGCAGGCCAAGGGCGGCGTCAAAGTACATACCTTGCTGGATCACGATGGCCATATCCCGGCTTTCGCAACCGTCACCGACGCCAAAACCCATGAAAGCCGCATAGCTCAGGCTATGGAGTTGCCCAGGGGCTCCATCGTGGTCTTTGACAAGGGCTTCATCAGCTATCCCTGGTTTCGGATCCTCGGGGCAAAGGGTGTCTTTTTTGTGACCCGGCTCAAGCGCAACGCCGTTTTCAAACTCCTGGAGCGCCGCCTCGTGAATCGCAAGACCGGCGTTACTTCCGATCACATCATTGAAGTCTCCAGCCGGGGAAAATCCTTACGCTTGCGCCGTATCGGCTATCGTGACCAGGAAACCGGGAAACACTACGAATTTTTGACCAACCATTTCCGGCTTTCGGCGAAAACCATCGCCGACATCTATAAAGACCGCTGGCAAATCGAGCTCTTCTTCAAGGAAATCAAACAAAATTTGCGCATAAAGACCTTCGTCGGCAACTCGGAAAACGCTGTCCTGATCCAGATTTACACGGCCCTGACGGTTTACCTGCTCCTCGCGTACCAGAAATTCCTCAGCCGTCTCGGACTCTCCGTACAGCAACTCTTCCAGCTCATTCAACTCAACCTGCTCGGCGAGGCATCCTTGGATGAACTCCTGAATCCCAGACGACGAAAATTCGATAATTCATATAACTTCACACTGTTAGATTACATCGCTTAGCCGGACAGCAATGGACAGCGAACCATTGGTTCAACTCCTTGAAGCAAGAGGCTGTACCGTAGTTATTCCTCCACGCTCAAATCGTAAAACACCTCGTCGGTATGATCGGCATCTTTATAAGGAACGACACCTTGTTGAATGTTTTTTCAGTAAAATCAAAGAGTAGCGCAGAGTAGCAACACGTTATGAAAAGCTTTCCCAGACTTTTCTCTCTTTCGTTTACCTAGCAGCTTCAATGATTTGGGTCAGATAGTTTGCAAGCATACCCTAGCATGCCAGTGTTTGCTGGCGAGCTTATTACTTCTGACTTAGAAATACTTTTGATAATCCAAATCTACAAGACTGTTGTAGCCGCACCAGCCATTCAAAATAGATTCCACTGACTTCACATGGCTCCAAATGACGCCTTGAAAGGTAGATTTGAGAATCAGGAATGATCTCGGTATAAACACGCCTATTACTTACCAAGGTAAAATACAATGACTTCCCTCTGACTCCCATCCTCTGACGTTCTTGACGCGACGTGTGCCGAAGTAACTTTTGTTAACCTCGACTTCACCTGTTAGGAGAGATGGTTACATCTGCGGTGAAAAAGAGCTCAGTTATTTTGCCGAATTTTTGCCTCTGAAATTTTTTGAACACCCTGACTGTTTGTTTTTCATTGTCACCCTCAGCTTCATAGTCAATCATAAACCGCTCTGCCAAGCATGACCCCAAATAAGATATTCAGCGGTAAAATGAATCTTTCTGATTCAAATACCACGAATAGGTCCGAGCGAGACCATCGGGCAGGGCAATGCGCGGCGACCACCCCAGCGCCTTCAATCGGGAGACATCAAGCACTTTTCGCGGTGTGCCATCCGGCAGGGAGGCGTCAAAGCGCACATCGCCATCAAAGCCCGTAACCTCGGCCAACAGCCCGGCCAAATCTCCGATGGTCAAATCCTCACCCGTTCCCACGTTCAGGAAGCATGGCTGCGGATAGGCCAGAAAAGTTCGGGTGAATACATCTTCCGGCAGGTTCATGACAAAAACCGAGGCCTCGGCCATATCGTCCACATGCAGAAATTCCCGGAGCGGGCGGCCTGTCCCCCAGACCGTGACAGCTTCGCCCGAGAGCTTGGCCTCATGGAACTTGCGCAGAAGGGCCGGCACGACATGAGATGATTGCAGATCGAAATTATCATGCGGGCCGTAAAGATTGGTGGGCATGACCGCCACAAAGCGCGTGCCGTACTGACGGTTGCAGGCTTCGCACATCTTGATGCCCGCAATCTTGGCCACGGCATATGGCTCGTTGGTAGGCTCCAAAGGGCCGGAAAGAAGATACTCCTCGCGCAAAGGCTGGGGCGCAAGCTTGGGATAAATACACGACGAGCCCAGAAACAACAGGCGGTTCACCTTATTTTTTACGGCCGCCTGCAACACATGAGTCTGGATAGCCAGATTGTCGCCGATAAACTGGGCCGGAAATATGTTGTTGGCCTGGATGCCTCCGACCCTGGCAGCGGCCAGAAACACAAAGTCCGGCCGTTCCCGGTCAAAAAAAGTCTCCACCGCCTCCTGCCGGGTCAGGTCCAGTCTTTCCAGCCGCAACCCAGAAGGCGATATATCCGCGTCCGCCTCGATGAACATTCGGCTGTCCGGATGGCGGTGGTGATAGCTCCCCACAAGATTTTCGTACCCAGCCTGCAACAGACACCGCGTCAAAGCGCTTCCGACCATGCCGGAAGCACCGGCGATAAAAATTTTGGCGGATGCGGGCATGAAAGAGGACATAATATCTCCGGACAAAGCAGCACGTATCAGCAACAAACCCCGGCGTTACGCTGCCGCCACAGCAAACAGCCTCACTTTACTACTCCTGGTGCGGCGCCACGCGAAAACCAGCGCGCTGGCAAAGTTCATCGCGTTTGGCTTCTTCCAGATCGGCGGCCACCATTTCGCGCACCAATTCGGAAAAAGTGATGCGCGGCGCCCAGCCGAGCTTTTCATGCGCCTTGGAAGGGTTTCCAAGCAGAGTTTCCACCTCTGTCGGCCGAAAATACTTGGCGTCCACAGCGACAATGGTCTTGCCATTGGCCGCGTTGATTCCCTTCTCCTCCACTCCTTGCCCTTCCCAGCGGATGGCTAGGCCCAGCTCGCGTGCGGCCAGCTCGATGCACTCCCGCACGGAGTGCTGCTCCCCCGTGGCGATGACATAATCGTCCGGCCTGTCCTGCTGGAGCATGAGCCACTGCATTTCCACATAGTCCCGCGCATGCCCCCAGTCCCTCAGGGCATTCAGGTTGCCCATGTACAGACAGTCCTGCAGGCCGAGATAAATGCGGGACAAGGCGCGGGTGATCTTGCGGGTGACAAAGGTTTCCCCGCGCAGCGGCGATTCATGATTGAACAAAATACCATTGCAGGCATACAGATTGTAAGCCTCCCGGTAATTGACCGTAATCCAGTAAGCGTAGAGTTTGGCGCAAGCGTATGGGGAGCGCGGATAGAAAGGTGTTGTCTCGGTCTGGGGCACCTCGCGCACCTGCCCGAAAAGCTCCGACGTGGACGCCTGATAGAAACGGGTTTTCCCTTCCAGCCCCAGCAGACGGATTCCCTCCAGAAGCCGCAATGTGCCCAGGGCGTTCACATCGGTGGTGTATTCCGGCGACTCGAAAGACACCTTGACATGGCTCTGGGCCGCGAGATTGTAGACCTCGTCGGGACGCACCTGCTGCAGGATGCGGATCAGATTCGGGCCATCGGTCAGGTCGCCGTAATGGAGAAACATCCGGCGGCCTTTTTCGTGCGGGTCCTGATAGAGATGATCAATGCGATCGGTATTGAACAGCGAGGCCCGGCGTTTGATGCCGTGCACTTCATATCCTTTTTCCAGAAGAAATTCGGCGAGATATGCACCGTCCTGCCCGGTTATCCCGGTAATCAGAGCTTTTTTCATTTCGTGATTTCAACCTGTTGGGGCCTGAGTCTGCATTACATAAAAAACCGGCCCGCCTGAGCGAGCCGGTTCAGTCCGATTCTCAATGGGTCATTTTTTCTTGGGCGCGAGTTCCTCGGTCATTTCCGAAGCCTTGTCCATGCCTTTCTTCTGGGTCTTCTTGAGCATGTCTTCCCCTTTCTCCTTGGCGGCCGCGCCCCGCATGGTGGACCCACCGGCACCGCCTACGGAAACCATACCCTTGATGGCTTCATATTTGGCTGGACCGATGCCTTTCACATCCATAAGGTCTTCAGCCGAAGAAAAGGGTTTGACCGCCCGGCGCTCCACAATCTTTTCCGCCAAGGCCGGGCCGATACCCGGAAGACTAGTCAATTCCTCCACAGAGGCGGTATTAATGTCAATGAGCCCGGCCGGATAAACCGGAGAACCCAGCAATACAAGCAGGGCCAGAATAAAAAAAGCACGAAACGCGGATTTCATAGGCAACCTCCTTGGGCATGTTGGTTTTCCAGCTTCCTTGCATAAACCTCCGTTCGTGGCAAGGTGCGTGAAACATCATCAGAGCCGGAACGTTCAGGCCCCTGGCATAGTCTGTACGCAGCCGACTTGGCATGGCCTTTCGGACCATGTGCAGATCAAAACCCCGTATTCCAAAGGATGAAAATACCCAGAAAGCACAGGAATGGCCGGCAGCATGTACAAGCCTGCCGGCGTGCTGAGGGAGTGGGCACGAACTGTCTGAGGGCGTGGATGAATGACCAACATGTACGCCGCGACTTCTTTCCTGAGACTAAATTCGTATCTCCTAACTTTCTCCTTGACCCTCTGCGGGAAAAGCTCCTAAAAAGTTAATCAAGGCGAATGATAACCTCTTTGGAGTCAGCTATGAGTCTCGACCTTTTCATCACACTGGGTATTATTCTAGCGGCCGTCGTTTATGTGGTCATCCGACTGGGCAGAAGAAAAGGATGCGGGTGCGGGTGCTCCTGCGGGTCAACGGAAAGCTCACATTCCACCTGCAGCCATTCCATCCAGAACGCGCCATGCGACTGCGATTCTTCCCGGAAAAATACATCCAATCTTTGACCATTAACAGGCGAAACGTGAACACAGCCTGCTGACGACGGAAAACACATGGCGGAAAGCACTTCCCTGCGATCAGTGCTCATAAACGAATCAGGCACGATTACCACCGTTACCGCATCGGGCGAGCTTGGCCGGCGGATAAGGGACATGGGACTGGTCCCCGGCGCCCAGATCACCGTGGTCGGCCGCGCCCCGCTGAAAGATCCCGTGGCCCTGCGGCTGAAAGGCTGCACCCTGACCCTGCGCAACAGTGAGGCCGACCTGATCATGGTCGAGACTCTGCGGGCCGCCGGAGTCTGCTCATGAACGCGACCATGGCCCTGATGGGCAACCCCAATTCCGGAAAGACCACCTTGTTCAACAGTCTGACCGGCTCAAGACAGCACGTAGGCAACTACCCCGGCATCACGGTGGAAAAGCGTGAAGGCCGCCTGAAAATCAATGAACTCGACGTGACGGTGGTGGATCTTCCCGGCACCTATTCGCTGACCGCCTACACTCAGGATGAGGTGGTGGCGCGCAATTTTCTGATGGAAAACGATCCCGACGCGGTGGTGACCGTGCTCGACGCCACCAATCTGGAACGTTCCCTGTATCTTGTGCTCCAGATTCTGGAACTCGGCATGCCCGTCATCGTGGTTCTGAACATGATGGACGAGGTCCGCCGCAAGGGCGTGACCATCGACACCAAGCGTCTGGCTTCCCTGCTCGGCCTGCCGGTGCTGGAAATGGTCGCGCGCAGCGGAGAGGGAAAGGAAGGCCTGCTGGAAACAGCCTGCGACGCCATACGCGGCAAAGCGCGGCCGGAACCGCTGTATATTTCCTACGGGGCGGACCTGGACAAGGCTCTGGAAGAAATGCAGGGCCTGATCCAGTCTTCCGGCTTTCTGGGGCAGCATTGTCCCGCCCGCTGGGTGGCCATCAAATATCTGGAAAACGATCCGGGAATCCTGTCCAGAGGGCAAGCGGCCAATCCCGATGTGCACACCAGACTTCAGGAAATCGCCAAGACTCTGGGCGGGCACTGTCAGAAAACCCTGAACATGGACACGGAAGCCCTTGTGGCGGATTACCGTTACGGGTTCATCTCGGCACTGCTCAAGGACAGAGTCATTACCAGGCCTTCCACGCAGCAGCGATTCGACCTGACGGACAGGCTGGATGCGTTCCTGACCCACCGTCTGCTCGGCCCCATCCTCATGTTCGCCATCATCTATCTCATGTTCGAGATGACATTCGCCGTGGGGGAAATCCCCATGGGCTGGGTGGAAGGCTTTTTCGGATGGCTCGGAGAAACCGTTTCCGCCAATCTGCCGGAAGGGCTGCTCAGCTTCCTGCTGGTTTCCGGCATCATCGACGGTGTGGGCGGCGTGCTCGGGTTTGTCCCGCTCATCATCATGTTTTTCTTTCTCTCCATCCTTGAGGACTCGGGATACATGGCCCGCATGGCCTACATGCTGGACCGGGTCTTCAGGGCGTTCGGACTGCACGGCTGCTCCGTCATGCCGTTCATCATCTCCGGCGGCATACCCGGCGGATGCGCCGTGCCCGGCGTCATGGCCGCGCGCACGCTGCGCAGCCCCAGGGAAAAAATCGCCACAGTGCTGACGGCCCCGTTTCTGAGCTGTGGAGCCAAGGTTCCCGTTTTTCTCCTGCTGGCCGCGGCGTTTTTCCCCGGCGCGGGAGCCAAGGCCCTGTTCTGGATCACTCTGCCGGATGGAGCATGGCCCTGCTGACGGCCCGCCTGCTGCGTTCCACCGCCATCAAGGGGCAGGCCACTCCCTTTGTCATGGAACTGCCGCCCTACCGCATGCCCACCCTGCGCGGGCTGTGCCTGCACACCTGGGAACGGGCCTGGCAGTATATCAAGAAAGCCGGTACCATTATTCTGGCCATTTCCGTGCTGCTCTGGGCGGCCATGACCTTCCCCGGCCTGCCCGAAGAACGGGACGCCGCCTTTGAAGCACAAAAAGCGAGCATCGAAGCCGGACAATGGTCCAGCGACGAGGAGAAGGCCGAAGCTCTGGCTACGGTGGATAACGCCCGGAATCAGGAAGCTCTGCGGCATTCCCTGGCCGGAAAGGTGGGGACGGCGCTGGAGCCCGTATCCCGTCTGGCCGGATTCGACTGGCGGACCAATATCGCCCTGCTCGGGGGATTCGCCGCCAAGGAAGTCATCGTCTCCACTCTGGGCACGGCATATTCTCTGGGCGAAGTGGATCCGGAAGAAAGCGCCTCCCTGTCGGACCGCCTGCGCGGCGATCCGGCCTGGAACGTCTGGGTGGCGCTGAGTCTTATCGCTTTCGTGCTCCTGTACGCGCCCTGCTTTGTCACCGTGGCGGTCATCGGCCGGGAGCTCGGATGGAAATGGGCCGGTTTCTCGGTGATCTTCAACACGGCGCTAGCCTACATGGTGGCCGTGATCATCCATCAGGCCGGCGCCAGCTTCGCATAGAATTCTGATTCGAAAAATCAGCGCACGACGGCTGGTGAAGCCGGAACGCGTAACCAAGACGAGAGACAGCAAGATGGTACCGCTCAACCCTCCCAGATGCTCCCACCCCGCCATCAAGGCGGCCAGACAGTGCAAAAAAGCCATGGAGCTTTCCAACATGCGCCAGCATGACCGGGCTGAAGCCTTGCTCATGAACGCTCTGGGAGGGCTGCGCCGGACGCCGCTACCCATGGTGAAGGCGAAAATTCTGAATAGTCTGGCTCTTGTTTACGCCCAGCAGCAACGCAACGACCGGGCCAGAAGGTGCCTCGGCATCAGCCTGCGCATTGTCGGCAAGCACATCGGCCACGGAAACTGGCTTTACGAGCGGATTGCCGACAATCTCGCCAATCTGCCCTCATAACGCCATCCTCACCTCCAGAAAGACGGCAGGCACCTGCCTGCCGTCTTTCACTTTTCCAAACAAAAAAGCTCCGCGCCAACGCACGGAGCTTTTTTTGCGACGCCTGAAAGGCGGCCGGCTATCCCACAGTGGAGTACACCACCGCGGCATGGACTCCCACCAGAAAGGCGGCCACCGCCAGACCGATCAACAATCTTTTCCCAAAATTCGTAAACATTTTCTCCTCTCCAGACCATGTGCACCGGCTTGAGTCCAGCGACAGAATTCTGCCCGACAGAAGGAATATCTATATTCCTCCCGAATACCGTTCACAAGAGAATTTTCTCCGCACCCGCAAAAGAATCCACCGTGGATACGTTTGCCAGTCCTCCTCGCATCCTCTATTATGTCGGCAAGATTTCTCCTTCCAATCCAACAGGCACACCACCGAGGCCCCATGTTCCACCGCTACGAAACAACTCTCCCACGCACGGAGCTTTTCCGCGTCCTGCTCGTCTGGCTCGGCATCCCCGTACTGCTGGCTGTGGCCGGAATCCTCGTTCATGCCGGATTCTGTATCCGCCAGGAATTCCTGGATGGAAATAAAGAAGACATCTCGCTTGCCGCCCGGCGAAATCAGGAACTTCTCCACGAAAAGATAAGCGCCGCCCACGCTGCCCTGTCTCTTCTTGGCTCGGAACTGCGCGGGGAGCCGGAGCAGCACGTCGGGCAACGCATGGCCGCCTTCTGGGAGAGCCTGCACGCGGCGTACGGCTGGGCCGAAGGACTGGGTCTGCGGACTGCCAACCGGTGGATCACGGCCGGACGCTTTCCTGCCGATGCCCCCAGTCCGGACACGGTCATTTCCACCGTTCCAGACGCGGCCTTTCATATCACGGATGCACACACCGGCCCCGACGGCCTGCCCCACTTTTACATCGCTACGGCCCTCGACCGGAATCGTGTTCTCTGCCTGGCAGTCAACGCCCGCCTGTTCAACGCTTTTCTGGAAGAATTCCGGCTCGGACGCACCGGCGAAGTTTTTCTGATCAACGCGGAAGGCATTTTGCAATCCCGCTCCGTCCTGCATGGCGCGCTTTTGAACCGGGTGGACGGGCTTACCGGGCAATCACCCGACAAAGTGTACGCCAGAACCTGGGGCGGCACCCGGCTGTGGTCCGCCGTCCTGCCGACCGCCCATTCCGGATGGCGGATCGTGGTCCAGTGGGACGAACGGGAGATGACGCAATCGGCCGACGCCCGGCTCATCCCTCTGGCCGGAGGCGGGCTGGCCGTTTTTCTGGTGCTGGTCTGTTCCTTCGGCCTGACCATCGCCAAAATCGAAAAGTCCCGGCGAAAATCCGCCGAGCGGCAAAGGCAGTCGGAAGAACAGCGTATGCTGGTCCGGAAGCTGGATTCCATCGGCCAGCTGGGCACGGGCATCGCCCACGAAATCAACAATCCTCTGGCCATCATCGGAGAGGAGGCCGGGTGGATGCAGGATGTCCTGAAACGCGAATCCATCCGCGACACGCCCGACGCCGGGGACCTGCGCAACGCCCTGCGCCAGATCACGCTCCAGACCGCCAGATGCAGGGAAGTCACCCACAAGCTGCTGATCTTTGGCGGCAGGACCGAAGGCACCGTTCGCGATGTGGACCTGAGCACCCTGATAGCGGACACCCTCACCCTGCGCCGCAGGGACGCCGCCCAGAAAAACGTGGAGGTAGAGGAGGAAACAGCGCCCATGCCCCGCATCCACACCGAACCGTCCCTGCTCAGACAGGTTCTGCTGCATCTCATGGGCAACGCTCTGGACGCCATGCCCCAGGGCGGCCGGTTGACCATATCCTCCGGTCCGACCGGCGACGGGAGTGCATTCTTCCGCATCCGGGACACCGGCTTCGGCATCCCCGAAGACAATCTCCCCAGAATATTCGACCCCTTTTTCACCACCAAAGACCCCGGCAAGGGGGCCGGACTCGGCCTGTCCATCTGTCACGGCATCCTCCAGCGGCTCGGAGGAAGCATCCGCGTGGACAGCAAAGCGGGGCAGGGCACCACGGTTACGGTCGTCCTTCCCCGGGAAGCGCGGCCCCGGGAAGACGCGGAGGACGGATCATGAGCCCGGAAGGCGTGCGGCGGCTGCCCGCGATCCATCCCCAATTGCGGCGCAAGTATCTGTTCTTCAAAAGCCTGCTGGCCAAAAACAATGTCATTCTGGAAAAGATGACCATTCTGGAACGCATGCTGTATGAAGGCCGCTCTTTCACCCTGGACGACGCCCGCACCCTGACCCGCACGCTCGCGGAGCAAAGCTGTGCGCTGGTGGAGGACCTGAACGCCATGTGTGCGGGGCGCTTCTGCGGCCTGTTCGAAAAAGTGGAGTCCATCTGCCATAGTGCTCTGGAGATTCTTTCCCGGAAACGGACTTTCGACAGCCCCACACTGCTTCTGCCTCTGGACGCCGTCAGACTGGAAGACGTGGAGGAAGTGGGCGGCAAGGCCGCCAATCTGGGAGAAATCCGCGCCAGAGTCGGACTGCCCACGCCTCCCGGCTTTGCCGTGACAGCCTCGGCGGCAGCCCTTTTCCTGCAGGAAGCGGGGCTTCTGGATAACTTCCTCCGGCAGCTGGCCGAGATGGACATTTCCGACATCGCGAGCCTCGAACGGATCTGCGCCAAAATGAGTGAACGCGTCATGACCGCGCCCCTGCCTCCGCGCCTGGAAGCGGCCCTGCGGGAAAAGGCAGGAGAAATGCGCACTCTGTGCGGTCCCGGCGTGCGGCTGGCCGTGCGTTCATCGGCGGTCTGCGAGGATTCATCCGCATCTTTTGCCGGGCAGCACGCGACGGTGCTCGGTGCGCCGCCCGAATCCCTGCCCCGGGCCTGGTGCGCGGTGGTGGCCAGCGCCTTCACCGCCCGGGCCGTGTTCTACCGCCGCAGCAAGGGATATTCCGAACAGGACGTGATGATGAGCGTTCTGGTGCTGCCCATGATTCAGGCCAAATCCAGCGGTGTGCTCTACACAGCGGACCCCAACACCGCCAGCGGCGACGATCTGCTGCTGGCTTCGGCCTGGGGGCTCGGAGTCAGCGTGGTGGACGGTTCCGCCGATGTGGACTCCTGGCGCATCGGCCGGGAGGGGCTGCGCATCCTCTCGGAGGACATCGCGTACAAGGCCGCCGGGTTCTCCCTGCTGGAGCACGGCGGCATTGTGTCCACGCCCGTGTCCGAAGCGTTGCGAGAAAAGCCCAGCCTGACGCCCGGACAGATCGCCGACATCGCCGGATACGGCCTGCGCCTGGAAGAGCATTACGGCATCCCGATGGACATGGAATGGGCTGTGGACGAAAATGACCGGATTTTCATCCTCCAGACCCGGCCCCTAGGACGGGTGGAGGAAACGGAGCAAACCATGCAGCGGGAAATTCCCGGCCATCCACCGCTCATCCATGGAGGACAGTCGGCGGCTCTGGGCGTGGCTTCGGGACTGGCCTACGTGGTCGGGGAAGAACATCCTCTGGCCGATGTGCCCAAGGGAGCCATCCTGGTCGCCCGGCAGACCTCCCCGGCCTATGTGGCGGCCATGGGCAAGGTGGCCGGCATCGTCACGGACGTGGGCACCGTCACGGGACACATGGCCTCCGTGGCCCGGGAGTTCGGTATCCCCACGCTGGTCGGCGTGGGCAAGGGCACCCGCCTTCTGCCCCACGGTGCGGAAATCACTCTGGATGCCAACAGCGGGACAGTCTACGCGGGCCAGGTGCGGAAACTCCTCTCCAAACGCAAACCCGTCAAGCTGATGCAGGGCAGCCCGGTCTACAAGACCCTTCAGGAAGCGATGAAATATCTGGACCCGCTGAATCTGGTGGATCCTCTCGCGCCCGAATTCAACGAGGACGGCTGCCGGACTCTGCACGACGTGATCCGCTTCTGCCATGAAACGGCCATGCAGGAAATGTTCGGCCTGGGAGAAAGCCTTTCCGCCACGGACAGTGCCGCGCGGAGGCTGCACGCCCGCCTGCCGTTCAGGATTCTGCTCCTCGATCTGGGCGGAGGCATTTCGTCCGGAAAGGACACGGCGCGGGTAAAGCCCGAAAATCTGCGCTGTGTTCCCCTCAAAGCCCTGCTGGAAGGAATGACGGACCTTGCGTACACTCCCTCCGTTGCCGGCGCCGCGAGCTACGCCGTCATTTCCAGTAAATACATGAATTTCAGCGGCCGTCTGGGGCACCACTTCGCCACGGTGGATTCCTACTGCGGCCCGGTCATCAACGACAATTACGTCACCTTTTCCTTCAAGGGCGGGGCCGCCGCCTACGAGCAGCGCGTGCGCAGGGCCATGGTGCTGGCCGGAATCCTGCGCCGGATGGGATTCAGGGTCGACCAGAACGGCGACTCCCTCAAAGCCGAGATGCGCAAATATGACGAGGAACGTTTTCAGCGGCGGCTGCGGACTCTGGGCCGGCTGCTGGCCTCTGTCCGCGATCTGGACTGGAAACTCGACGATGACGGCATGATCGCCATGCACGTGGACCGATTCTTCCGCATGGAAAACGGCGGGAAATAAACCCGGCCGTACGCCCGTGCGGCGCAGAGCCCACCCGCCGTTGCTATGCCCCGGCCTTTTGTGGCACATTCCGCGCGGACCGGCAGAATTCTCCCGGCGGCCATTTTTCTCCGGAGCTCCCATGCACCTGATACAGCGGATCAAAAACATCTTCTCCCCACCGTCTCCTCTCCCGCCGGAAGACAGCGCGCGGGAGGAGGCCCAGTTCAAGATCAGATACCAGACCTTCCGGCGGCTGCTCTCGGCCAACAACGCCGCCCTCGACATCATGACCGAACTGGAAGAAGCCGCCCGCGGACACCGTCATTTCGGCATGCATTTCCTGCGATCCCGCGCCACGGCCGCGACGGCCAAGGTCTATGCCATCGTGGAAAACATGCGCCTGCTGGCTCCGGAAAAATACGAAGACCTGCCCGGAGTCATGCGCTCGATCCAGATGGAAATACAGGCGGAGCTGCAGGTGAAGACATCCGGCGGCCAGCCCGGACGGATACTGGAACTGTCGCGAATCACCGCCGCCGATACGGCGGATGTGGGCGGCAAGATGGCCAATCTCGGAGAACTCAGAAATGTCCTCCACATGACGGTTCCCGACGGCTTCGCCATCACCGCGCGGGCCTATGCGGAGTTCATGCGCCAGTCCGATCTCTGGGAAGAAATCAATTGTCTGGTTCTGGGTCATTCCATGGCCGGCTATTTCGCCGGAGATGACAGACGGCGTGCCGAAGACGAGGACGCGGAGGAGCAGAACTCCTCCCTGCTTGAGCTGTGCGCCAAAATCCAGAACATGATTCTCGCCGCGCCGGTGCCCGCCGGGCTGGAAGAGGAGATTCTTTCGGCCTACGACCGCCTGTGCGAGCGGGAAGAACGGGGGGTGCGCGTGGCGCTGCGCTCCAGCGCTCTGGGCGAAGACAGCGCCGGAGCGTCTTTCGCCGGGCAGCACCGGTCGCTGCTCAATCTGGGACGGGACAGCCTCATCGACGGATACAAGGAAATCGTCGCCAGCAAATATTCCCCCCATGCCGTGAGCTATCGCTACATGAGGGGCATCCGCGACGACGAAACCAGCATGGCCGTGGGCTGTCTGAGCATGGCCGAATCCCTGGCCGGAGGCGTGGCCTACACGGTCAACCCTCTGGACCGGGAGGATACGTGCATTCATATCGTCTCTACCTGGGGCGTGGCCAAAGGCGTGGTGGACGGCACCGCCGCCTGCGACCAGTTCACGGTGGAAAAAAAGAATCCCCCGGAGATCGTGGCGCGCAGCGTGCCGCTCAAAAACATGGCCCTGGTCTGTTCCGCTGCCGAAGGAGTCCGCCGGATGTCCGTCGATGAACGGCAGCAGGCCGAAGCCACCCTGAACGACGCGCAGATACTGCAGCTGGCTGAAACAGCGGCACGCGTCGAAGCCCACTACGGCTGCCCGCAGGATATCGAATGGACCTTCACGCCTCAGGGACGGCTTGTCCTGCTGCAAGCGCGCCCCCTGGAGGTGCGCCAAAGCGCCAAAGTCCCGGTACCGGACACGCCGCCGCTGTTCCGGGAAGGCAACACGGCCAGCCCCGGCGCGGCTTGCGGCGTGGTCCATATCGTCAGAAAAGACGTGGACATCCTGACGCTGCCCGAGAACCCCATTCTGGTCTGCGTGGAGGCCTCTCCCAAATGGGCCGCCGTCCTGAACAGATGCGCGGGCATTATCACCGAGCAGGGCAGCGTGGCCGGACACCTGGCCAACGTGGCTCGCGAATTCGGCGTGCCCGCTCTTTTCGGAGTGCGGGAGGCTCCGGCCCACTTCACCGCCGGGCAGGAAATCACCCTGGATGCGGACAACACGGCCGTGTACGCGGGACAACAGCAGGAACTGCTGGACGGAAAGCCAATCAAGCCCGGCATGATGGAAGGAAGTCCCGTCTTTCAGACGCTGCTGCGCGTAAACCGCTTCATCACGCCCCTGAATCTTCTCAACCCGGATGCTCTTGATTTCAAACCTGCCAATTGCCGGACCCTGCACGACATTACCCGGTTCTGCCACGAAAAATCCGTACAGGAGATGTTCAGTTTCGGACGGGATCACAATTTTTCCCGGTCCAGCAAGCAGCTGAAGACCATCACCCCGATGCAGTGGTGGATCATCAATCTCGACGACGGTTTCATAAAGGAAACCGGAGGCAAGACGGTCCCTCTGGACAACATCGCATCCATCCCCATGCTGGCCATCTGGCGCGGCATCGTGGCCTTTCCCTGGGAGGGTCCGCCAAGCCTCGACGGGAAGGGCTTTCTGTCGGTTCTGTTTCAGTCCGCAACCAATACGAATCTCGAACCGGCCATGGCTTCGAGCTACTCCGAAAAAAACTATTTCATGATCTCCAGGCAGTTCTGCAACCTGCAGTCCCGGTTCGGCTACCACTTCACCTCCGTCGAAGCCCTGGCCGGTCCGAGGCCGAGGGAAAACTACATCCGCTTCCAGTTCAAGGGCGGCGCGGCCGACTATCACCGCCGGGAACGCCGGACACGCTTCGTGGGAGAACTGCTCGACGAATTCGGTTTTCAGACCAGAACGCGGGAAGACGCACTTTTTGCCCGCATCGACGACTGTGAGCAGAATTTTGTGGAGAAACGCCTGGAAATCCTCGGACATCTGCTCATCCACACCAGACAGCTGGATATGATCATGTCCAACGAAGATGCCGTGCTGTTCTATAAAAACCGCATTCTCGGCCAGCTGCACACAATCATGGGCACTCAGCCTCAACAGCCGGCAGGTACGCAATGAACGAAAGACCATCTGAAAATTCCCCGAGCCACGCCGTTTTGCGCGGAGTTCTGGTGGGCGGCTCCATCGGCATGATCGCCAGCTGGTTCGGATACGAACCGGTGAAAGCCTTTTTCATGGGCATAAGCTGCGGCATCTTCGCCGCTG
This sequence comes from Desulfomicrobium orale DSM 12838, assembly GCF_001553625.1. Taxonomy (GTDB): domain Bacteria; phylum Desulfobacterota; class Desulfovibrionia; order Desulfovibrionales; family Desulfomicrobiaceae; genus Desulfomicrobium; species Desulfomicrobium orale. The sequence goes on along the minus strand of NZ_CP014230.1, from coordinate 1,278,759 downwards.
CCACCAGGATATTTGCCGACAGGCTGCGCAGAAAGCCTCCGGAATAGCCCCGCAATCCAGACCGGCCTGTTCCGGTAAAGACTTCCGGCCTTCCGCCGGATTGCATAAGCTCTTTCCATCCGGTATCAGGGTAAAACACAAACGATCGTCTTCAACAGGACCTCTCCATGTATTGCAAAAAATGTAAATTCCATGCCTCAGACAGCCTGAGTACCTGCCCGAAATGCGGGGCGAACTGGGAGGAGACAAGAAAGGCTCTCTTCCTGAACTGGCTGACCGGCAGCCGTCACTGGGAACCTTCCGCTCCGGAAACGCCGAAACCGCAGAATGCGGCGGAGAGGTCTCCGGTGGGACAATCCGCTGCGGCCGCCATGGACGACCTGGACGACTTTTCCGACGATTTTCTGCAGCCTCCGCAGGCTCCGCCATCTTCTCCGGTCCAGAAGCCGGCCCATGACGGAACGGTCGCGGTACCGGAAATCGACTTCTCTCTGGGCGCGCCGCAGGCAGGCGCGACACCGGTCTCCCCGCCGCCGGTCACTCCCCCGGACGAGGACGTCATGGAGCTCGACTTCAGCGATCTGGTCAGCGACAGTCCGCAACCGCCCGCAGCCGCCAAGCAGGAGGACTTGTCCATTCCGGACCTGGAAGCGATGCTCTCCCAGGTGGAAAATCATAAGAATCCTCAACCCGCTCCTGAAAACGAGGACGACATTCAGCTCGATTTCAGCAACCTGCCCTCGCCGGATTCCCCGGAAAAGTGATGCCGCAGGCCTTGGCGGCAGCACACTTTTACCGCTCGGAGCCCGGCTCGGCAGACGGCTTGACTTTTCCCGCGGATTGGAAAAGGAAGCCAGATTTCCGGTGGCTCACCCAAATGCCGCTACCCACCGGCTTGCAGGCGCGGCACAGGCCAACATCATGGAGGAGCCTTATGGCAGCAGATTTCGGCAATGCCGTCAAAACCGAGCAGGGAGTGCAGGTCAACGGCATGATCATGAACCAGATTGTGGAACAGTGCGAAGGCTGTGAACGGATCAAGGAATTTGAAGGCGCCAAGTACTGTGGATCGTATCCTCAGCCCGCCGTGAAATGGAGACTTGGCAACTGTAATTTCTCGACGCACGTGAAAACCGCGGCCAAGGCCAAAGCCAAGGTCAACCCCCTCAAGGCGTCCAAGCGCGCCGCCAAGGGAAAATAGTTTCCCCATCCATTCGTGCGGTTTACGAGGCAGGAGATTTCCTGCCTTTTTTTTCACCGCCAGCCGATTGACTGCGGACAAACGCCATGCCCCACGCCGTTTTGGAATGTATCGACAGAAGTGAAGACGAACTGCTCGCGCTCCAGCGAAATCTGGTCGCCCTTCCAGCCCTCGGCCCGACCAATGGCGGCTCCGGGGAGGAGGCCAAGGCAGCTTGGCTGTACACGTATCTGGAACAGTTCCCGGGAACGGCCCGGGAACAGATCCAGGCTCCCGACGAGCGCGTGCCCTGCGGCTTCCGCCCGAGCATCGTGGTCCGCCGGCCGGGTGAAAGCGCCCGCACGCTGTGGCTTATCGCCCACACGGACGTCGTTCCTCCGGGTGATCCCGCCCTGTGGGAAACAGATCCGTTCACGCTGCACCGGGACGGCGATCTCATTTACGGCCGGGGCGTGGAGGATAACCATCAGGGTCTGGTCAGTTCCCTGCTGCTTTTGCGGGCGCTGGAAACCACAGGCGCCAGGACCGGGCTATCCCTCGGCATTCTGCTGGCCGCGGACGAGGAAACGGGAAGCGAGCTGGGCATCGAGTATGTCCTGCGCCACCGTCCCGAACTTTTCCGCCCGGATGACCTGATTCTCATCCCGGATTTCGGGACCGCAGACGGCGGCAGCATCGAAATCTCTGAAAAAAGCGTATTCTGGTTCCGGTTTACGGTATGCGGCAGGCAGTGCCACGCCTCCACGCCGGAGCAGGGCATCAACGCCCTGACGGCGGCCTCGGCCCTGATTCTGGATCTGGAGCGTCTGGGCGGCGTTTTCTCTCTGGAAAACCCGCTCTTCTGCCCGCCTCGCTCCACCTTCGCTCCGACCAGGAAAGAAGCCAACGTGCCCAACGTGAACACCATCCCCGGCCAGGATGTCTTTTACCTCGATTGCCGGGTGCTGCCCGAATATACGCTGGAACAGATCGAGACCGAAATCCGCGCCCTCTGCGACGCGGTGGAGGCCAAGCGGGGTGTGTCCATCTCCTTTACAGCCGTCACCCGCGAGCAGGCCGCACCGTTCACTCCCGAGGACAGCCCCGTGGTCACCCGCCTGACCGACGCCCTGCGCCTGGAGCGCGGAATCGCCCCCCGCGTCATGGGCATCGGCGGGGGCACCGTGGCTGCGTGCTTCAGAAGGCGCGGACTGCCCGCCGTGTGCTGGAGCACCCTCATGCACACGGCCCACCAGCCCAACGAGCATTCCTCCATCCGGGCCACCCTGGCCGACGCGCGTGTCTTCGCCCGTCTGCTTTTCGATTCTCCGGAGGACAGATGACCATTCCCGCCATGCCCGAACGCTTCGATCTGGTCGTGGTCGGAGCCGGCCACGCCGGGTGCGAGGCGGCCATGGCCGCAGCGCGCATGGGCATGCGGACGCTGCTGCTGACCATAAACGCCGACCGCATCGGCCATCTTTCGTGCAATCCGGCCATCGGCGGGCTGGCCAAGGGGCACATGGTCCGCGAAATCGACGCGCTGGGCGGCATGATGGGCAAATGGGCGGATCAGGCGGGCATCCAGTTCCGCGTCCTGAACACCCGCAAGGGCCCGGCTGTGCGCTCCACACGGGCGCAGATCGACCGCGCCGCATACATCAGGGCCGTGCAGAAGGATATTTTCAACACACCGGGGCTCTTTGTCCGCCAGGAAACCGCCGCCTCCCTGGCCGTGGAGCGGGGACGAATCACCGGCGTGGTCACCACTCTCGGCGAAACCATCCCCTGCCGGGCCGCCCTGCTGACCACGGGCACGTTCCTGCAGGGACTCATCCATGTGGGACTGCATCACTTCAGCGGCGGACGCTACGGCGACCCGGCCAGCCACGGGCTCTCCGGCAGTCTGCGCGAACTGGGGCTGGAGCTGGGCAGGCTCAAGACCGGCACCGTGCCCAGGCTGCTCAAATCCTCGGTGGACTACGGCGTCATGGAGGAGCAGCCCGGCGACAACCCGCCCCGGCCCTTCAGCTTCGACAGCCCGGGCGTCTCCCTGCCCCAGGTTTCCTGCCACATGACCTGGACCACGGAACGCACCCACGACATCATCCGGTCCGGCTTCGACCGCTCGCCCATGTTCACCGGAGTGATCAAAGGCACGGGCGCGCGCTATTGTCCGTCCATCGAGGACAAGATCGCCCGTTTTCCGGACAAGGACCGGCACCAGATTTTCGTCGAACCCGAAGGACTGGACAGCTTCGAGGTCTATCCCAACGGCATCCCCACCAGCCTGCCTCTGGATGTGCAGAAAGCTCTGGTGGCCTCCATTCCCGGTCTGGAGAAGGCCCAGATCGTGCGTCCGGGCTACGCCATCGAGTACGATTTCGTCCCGCCCGTGCAACTCAAGCCCACCCTGGAAACCAAAGCCGTGGCCGGGCTGTATCTGGCCGGGCAGATCAACGGCACCTCCGGATACGAAGAAGCCGCCGGGCAGGGGCTGTGGGCGGCCATCAACGCAGCCCTGGCCCTGTCCGGCGAGCCGGAACTGATACTGACCCGGGCCCAGGCGTATGTGGCCGTGCTGGTGGACGACCTGATCACCAAGGGCACCCTCGAACCCTACCGCATGTTCACCTCCCGGGCCGAGCATCGCCTGATGCTGCGCGAAGACAATGCCGACGAACGTCTGACCCCCGTCGGCCGCCGTCTCGGTCTGGTGGACGACAGCCGGTGGGCACGCTTTACCCGCAAGCAGGCGGAACTTGCCGCCATCATGGACGGCCTGCGGTCCATCCGCATCCGGCCCGATGCCGCAACCAGGGAACTGGTGGACTCTCTGGGCGGCCGGCTGCCGCAGAAGGCCATCAGCCTGAAGGAACTGCTGCGCCAGCCGGAGCTCGGCATCGGGAATCTTGCACCGCTTTGGCCGGAACTTTTAGACTTCGGGGCCGAGGCATTGGAAGAGGCGGAAATTCAGGTCAAATACGAGGGCTATCTGGACCGCCAAAGAGAACTTGCGGCCCATTCCGAACAGCAGGAACAGGCTGTCCTGCCCGAGGATATGGACTATGCCCGGGTGGCGGGGCTGTCCCGCGAGGCGGTGGAAAAACTGGACAGGATCCGGCCCCGGACCCTGGGGCAGGCGGGCCGTATCTCGGGCATCACGCCCGCAGCTATCTCCTGCCTGGAAATTCATCTCAAAAAAACCGGACGCGAATAGAGGAAGAACCCCGGCCGGATGGCTGAAACCCGGCCCCTGCGGCCCGCAGCCAAGGGCGCGGTGCCCGCCGTGGAATAACCGGTTTTATGCGGCTTGCCCGCACCGCCGGAAAAATTTCCCTGCGGGCAGGAAATCAGGATTTTCCCGTGTGGCCGAAGCCGCCCGCGCCGCGAAGGGTTTCCGAAAGTTCGGCCACGGGTTCCAGACAGGCCCTGAAGACAGGCTGAAAGACCAGCTGGGCGATGCGCTGGCCCCGGACCACGATACGCTCCCGGTCCGAGGTATTGAGCAGGCAGACAATGATCTCGCCCCTGTAGTCCGGATCGATGACGCCCACGCCCTGAGCCACCACCAGCCCGTCTCTGGTCCCGAGGCCGCTCCTGGAATAGACAAATCCGGCCACTCCCGGCATCGTGCATTCCAGAGCCACCCCTGTGGGAAAGGCATGGCGGCCGCCCGGCCCGATGCATACCTCTGCTTCTTCCATGCAGGCCCGCAGGTCGATACCGGCCGAGCCCGGAGTGGCGTATGTGAAGGTCTCCCCGGAACATACCGGGGACAGGAACCGGACCTTGACCCGAACGGTGGTTTCCTCGGAACAGAAGGTCATGCGTCCTCCGTAAAATTTTCTCTGGCGCTCACGCCCCAAAAAGTTCAAATATCGGGCAGGAGCCATATGTTCCGGCGCACACACCGCTTCCGGACGGAAGCGCCCCGCCGGAAAAAGGCCCTGCACCATCCGCAACATCCAGCACCCCGGGGAGAAACCCATGCAACCGTTCCACACCTATACCGTTGTACCCAAACTGCCGGAAAGGCTGCAACCGCTGAAGGACCTGGCGCATAACCTGTATTTCTCCTGGCACCACGAGGTGGAAGATTTTTTCGCCCAGATGGACAGAGAGCTGTGGGAAAAGAGCGAACACAATCCCGTCCTGTTCCTGAACCACCTGCCTCAGGGCATGCTGGAAGAACTGGCGGAGGATGAATTTTTCCTGGACCGCCTGTCAACCGTTGCTGCGAACTTCCGGAAATATATGGAGAAACGCGGTTCCGCCGGTTTCGACGGCCTGGGGCAGGGGCCGGTGGTCGCCTATTTCAGCGCCGAGTATGGTATCGCCCAGTGTCTGCCCGTGTATTCCGGAGGACTGGGCATTCTGGCGGGAGACCATCTCAAGTCCGCCAGCGACCTGAACATCCCCCTGGTGGGTGTAGGACTCTGCTATCAGCGCGGTTTTTTCCGGCAGTATCTGACCCATGACGGCTGGCAGCAGGAGCGCTACCAGGCCAACGATTTCGACGAGATGCCCCTTTCCCCCGTGCTGGACGCCAACGCCGAACCGCTCAGGGTACGCATCGTCATGCAGGGACGGCCGCTTTTCTTCCGCATCTGGCGGGCCGACGTGGGCCGGATTCCCCTCTTCCTCATGGATACCAATGTCGCCGAGAACACGCCGGACCGCAGGGAAATAACGGCCCAGCTCTACGGCGGCGACCTGGAAATGCGGATCATGCAGGAATTTCTGCTGGGCATCGGCGGGGTCAAGGCCCTGGAGGCCATGGGCATGTCGCCCCGGGTCATCCACATGAACGAGGGACATTCCGCCTTCGCCGGACTGGAACGCATCCGGGCGCTCATGCACGAGCGGGGTCTGAGTTTCGAGGCCGCCATGGAACTGGTGGCCCAGAGTTCCGTATTCACCACGCACACCCCGGTCCCGGCGGGCAATGACCGCTTTCCGATGGAGCTCATGGAGCGCTATTTTCAGGAATACGCCGCCGATCTGGGCCTTTCCTGGAAGGTCTTCCTGGCCCTGGGGAGGGAAAACACCCGTGACGACAGCGAAACCTTCTGCATGACGGTGCTGGCCCTGCGCCTGTCGAGGTTCAACAACGGCGTAAGCCGCCTGCACGGCGAGGTTTCCCGGAAAATGTGGGCCAGAGTCTGGCCCCAGTACCCGGAAAAGGATGTGCCCATCACCTCCGTGACCAACGGGATTCACTTCCCCTCCTGGGTGGCGCCGGAAATGTCCATGCTCTACGACCGCTTTCTGGGACAGTCCTGGCGAGAGGATCCGGACTGCGAACGGGTGGGGGAAAAATTCGGCACCATTCCGGACATCGAGCTGTGGCGCACTCACGAGCGGCTGCGGGAGCGGCTGGTGGATTTCGTGCGGCGCCGGATGCAGAAGCAGATCATTTCCCGGGGCGGCCGCAACTGGGAGCTGGAAATCGCGGAGAACGTGCTCGATCCCGAAGCCCTGACCATCGGCTTTGCCCGCCGCTTCGCCTCGTACAAGCGGGCCTACCTGCTGCTCAAGGACGACGACCGCCTGAAACGGCTCATGTCCAATCCGGCCCGGCCCATCCAGTTCATCTTCGCGGGCAAGGCCCATCCCAGGGACAACGAGGGAAAGAAGATCATTCAGGAGCTGATAGCCCTGTGTCAGGCCAAGGACACGCAGGCCAAGATGGTCTTTCTGGAGGACTACGACATACAGGTGGCCCGGCATCTGGTGCAGGGCTGCGACGTATGGCTGAACAACCCCCGCCGTCCTCTGGAAGCCTGCGGCACCAGCGGCATGAAGGCCATGGCCAACGGCGTGCTGAACCTGAGCACTCTGGACGGCTGGTGGGACGAGGCCTGGATGCCCGACAACAGCGTGGGCTGGGCCATCGGCAACGCCGAGAAGTACGACGACCTGGAATACCAGGATTTCGTGGAGAGCCAGATTCTGTACAACATTCTGGAGAATGACGTCATTCCGCTTTTCTATGAACGCGGACAGAGTTCCTTCCCCCGGCGCTGGGCGCAGCGCATGAAGCAGGCCCTGAAGCTTCTGGGACCGGTGTTCAACGGGCACCGCATGGTGGAGGAATATGCCCGGCGGGCCTATCTGCCCTCCAGCGACAGCTACGCCCGGCTGTCGGCCGACGGGTACCGCCCGGCCAGAGAACTGGCCGAGTGGCGCATGAAGCTTCTGACCAGCTGGGGAGAGCTGGGCATCCGCAACATCCGCAGCGGCTCGAACGGGGAAATGTTCGTGGGCGAAGATCTGGAGGTCAGTGCCGAAATTCTGGTGCGGGATCTGGATATCGCGGACATTCAGGTGGAAATATACACCGGCCCCCTCGACTACACCGGGAGCTTTTCGAGCCGGTCCACGTTCATCATGCATCCCGAAGGGCAAACCGAGGACGGCTGGCACATCTACCGGGGCTCGGCCAGACCTCTGTCCGCAGGCAAATTCGGGTTCACGGTGCGGGTCCTGCCCTGTCATCCGCTTCTACGCGATCCGCACAGTCTGGGACTCATCTTCTGGGCCGATGAAGCCGTGCAAGGGTAGGGCATGGCCGGAAACCTGGACCGCGCCGATGTGGTCATGGCCGAACAGGGACTGGCCGAGAGCCGGGAAAAAGCCAAACGGCTGATCATGGCCGGGCAGGTGTTTCTGACGCGAAACGGCCGCAGAACGCCGGTGGCCAAGCCGGGGCAGCAGGTGCCGCGCACAGCGGAGCTGGAGGTCCGGCAGGGTGAACGCTTCGTCTCGCGCGGCGGGTACAAGCTGCTCTCGGCGCTGGAGGGTTTCGGTCTGGATGTCGCCGGTCTGACCGCTCTGGACGCGGGCGCGTCCACGGGCGGATTCACGGACTGCCTGTTGCAGGCCGGAGCGAAGCGGGTCTACGCCGTGGACGTGGGTCACGGCCAGCTGCACTGGAAACTGGTGCAGGACGAACGGGTGATCAATCTGGAGCGCGTCAATCTGCGCCACGCCACGCCCGATCTGCTCCCCGAAGAGGTGGATCTGGTCGTGGCGGACTGCTCCTTCATCTCCCTGAAACTCATTCTGCCGCCCTGTGTCCGCTTCCTGAAAGGAGGCGGCCAGGTACTGGCCCTGGTCAAGCCGCAGTTCGAGCTGGGGCCGGAACATACGGTCAAGGGCGTCGTCCGCTCGGAAGAGCTGCAACGGCGGGCCGTGGAGGAAATCCGGGAATTCGCCCGCACGGAACTCGGCCTGACGGATCTGGGCGCACTGCCCGCCGGAGTGAAGGGCCCCAAAGGAAATCAGGAATATGTGCTGCGCCTCGCGCGGTCTGGCGAAAACATGAAAATTTCGGCATCTTCCCGGCCGACGGCCGCTCATCCGCAAACATGCCTGACAGATATCTGACCGACGCCCGCAAGGCCCGGCTGAGAAACGTACTGGAAAAACGCCAGCCGGACCTGACCCTGGTGCTGAACAACATCCACGATCCCCACAACGTCTCGGCCATTCTGCGCAGCTGCGACGCCTTCGGCGTGTTCGGCGTGCATCTCTATTATACCAAGGAAAGCTTCCCCGCTCTGGCCAACAGTTCTTCGGGTTCGGCCAAGAAATGGGTGGAACAGACCCGGCACCGTGACGCCGAAGCCATGATCGCCTCCCTGCGCGGACAGGGCATGCAGATCGTGGGCACGGGCTTCGGGGCTTCGGCGCGGCCGGTGATGGACGTGGATTTCACCCGGCCCACGGCCGTGGTGCTGGGCAACGAACACCGGGGCATGGACCCGGATGTGCGGCGGCACGTGCCCGATGAAATATATATCCCCATGTTCGGCATGGTGCAGAGCCTGAATGTTTCGGTGGCCGCGGCGGCCATCCTGTACGAGGCCATGCGCCAGCGCCGCGCGGCGGGCATGTATGACAGGAGTGCCTGGTCCGCCGGAGAGCGCGAGACGCTGTACGCGGACTGGTGCAAGCGGGGCAAGGCGTACTGACGTCCCGTTTCGGCGGGTACGGAAGGCAGACGGGAGGACAGGTGGCGGGCAATACTTTCGGCGTACTTTTCCGGCTGACCACATTCGGGGAATCCCACGGTCCGGCACTGGGCGGCGTTGTGGACGGCTGCCCGGCCGGAATCGGACTGAGCGAGGCCATGATCCAGGCCGAACTGGACAGACGCCGTCCGGGCCAGGGCGGGCCGGCCGTCACCGCGCGTGCGGAAGCGGACCGTATCCGGCTGCTGTCCGGGGTTTTCGAGGGCCGGACCACGGGCACGAGCATCGGCTTTGCCGTGGAAAACACGGACCAGCGTTCCCGCGATTACGAAGCCATCAGAAATATATTCCGCCCCGGTCACGGCGACATGAGTTACGAGGCCAAGTACGGCCTGCGGGATTACCATGGCGGCGGACGGGCTTCGGGCCGGGAAACCGTCTCCCGCGTGGCGGGCGGAGCCGTGGCCGGAGCCTTTCTGGACACCATCGGGGTGGCTGTCCGGGCCGCCGCCGTGGAACTGGGCGGCGTGCCTGCGGGGGCAACGGACCTGGACGGCGCTCAGGACCGTCCTTTCTTCGCGGCCGCCCCCGATGCGGCGGTAAAGTGGGAACAAGTGGTCCGGGAAGCTGTTTCCCGCGGAGACACCGTGGGCGGCATCGTCGAAGTGCGGGCCACAGGCGTGCCTGCGGGACTTGGCGAGCCGGTCTTCGACAAGCTCGACGCCCGTCTGGCCGCTGCCGTCATGAGCGTGGGCGCGGTCAAGGGCGTGGAGATCGGCTCCGGATTCGCGGCGGCGCGCGCTTCGGGCAGCGAGAACAACGACCCCATGCGCGCGGAAGGTTTCCTGTCCAACAACGCCGGAGGCATTCTGGCGGGCATTTCCACGGGTCAGGACATCGTGCTCCGGGCCGCCGTCAAGCCCATCGCTTCCATCGCCAGGGAGCAGTTGACCGTGGACCGCTCCGGCCGGGAAACATATGTGCGCGTGGGCGGCAGGCATGACGTCTGCGCCATCCCGCGCATTGTGCCCGTGCTTGCGGCCATGGTCCGGCTGGTGCTGGCCGACGCCGTGCTGCTGCAACGGCGCATGGAGGGTGGGCAATGAGCCTTTCCATCGGCTTCATGCTCAAGAAAATCATCGGCGCTCTGCTCATGCCGCTGTCGGTCTGCCTGCTTTTTTTCGCTCTCGGCTTTCTGCATATTTTTCTGCGCCGTCTCCGGGACGCGGTGGCTCCTTTTGCCATCGGCACAGCCCTGCTGTACGTCTTTTCCCTGAATACCGTCGCCGCATGGCTGATGGAGCCGCTGGAACAGCGCCATCCGGCTCTGAACCTGTCCGACCCGGCCGTGGCCGGAACTCCGGTGAAATGGGTGGTGGTGCTGGGCTCGGGGCATCACACCAACCCTCTGCTGCCCCCGGCGGCCATGCTGGAGGAAGCGGCCCTGTTCCGTCTGGCCGAGGGTCTGCGCGTGGCCGGACATTTCCAGGAGGCAGTGCTGATCTTGAGCGGTGGAGCCATAAAGGACGAACAACCCAACGCCCGGGTCATGGCCAAGGCGGCCCTCGGTCTGGGATTCGACCCGGGGCGCATCATCCTTGCAGACAAAACCATGGACACCCATGACGAGGCCGTGCAGATCAAGAGCATCGTGGGCGACGACCCCTTCGTACTGGTCACATCGGCCTCGCACATGCCCCGGTCCGTGAAGCTGTTCCGTCACGAGGGGCTGCGCCCCCTGCCCGCGCCCGCGTATTACCGGTGCCGGGGCGAGTCCGAATACCTGCTGCCCCGCGCAGTGAACATAGAGACCTGCCATCTGGCTGTGCACGAATACCTGGGCCTTGCCTGGTCCTTCCTGCGCGGGCAGATTTCCTTCGACGACTCCCCGTGATCGACATCCTGCCCATGCTGGCCCCCGGCGGCGAGGAGAGCCTCCCTGACAGGAAAACCATGCGGACCTGGATGCTGGTTCTGCAATCTCAGGGCATTCTGTGCCGGACGGAAGCCGGGCCGCGTCTTCTGGTTTCCCCGGCCATGGCCCAGGCGGCCTGTGCGGAAATCATGGCCTACGAGCGCGAGAACCGGACCCTGCCGCGCCCCGAGCCCCTGCCCGACAATTCCTGGATTTCCCTGCTGATCGTAGGCGGATGCGTGCTGCTGACCCTCTGGCTGGACCCGCAATCCGGCCCGCGCCCGGCCTGGTACCTGAACGGCCGGGCCGACTCAGGGCGGATTCTGCACGGGGAATGGTGGCGCTGCGTGACCGCCCTCTTTCTGCACGCCGACGCCGGACATCTGCTTTCCAATGCCGCGGCCCTGTCCCTCCTCGGCATCCTGCTGAGCAGGCGTCTGGGCTCCGGGCTGACCTGGGGCCTTTTCGTGCTCACGGGAGCCCTGGGTAATGCCGTCAACGCCTGGATACAGGGGCCGGGGCATCTCAGCGTGGGTGCGTCCACGGGCGTCTTCGGGCTTGTCGGTGTGCTGGCGGGCGGAGCAGGAGCCCTGAAACCCGGAGGCCGCATGCGGATTCTCTTTCTGTCTCTCGGCTTCGCCCTGAGCCTGCTGGCCATGCTGGGAGCAGGAGAAGAGAGAGTGGACGTGGGGGCTCATCTGTTCGGGCTGCTGTGCGGCCTTCCTTTCGGCCTGCTGCCCGGGCGGCGGAAGGCGGCCGGATGGCGCGGGCTCAATCTCGCGGCAGGCGGAGCCGGGGCGGCTCTGTCCTGCTGGGCCTGGAGCCTGGCCGCGGCAGCGTGAAAACAACAGGCCGGAAAACATGGGCATCCACCGGAAAAACCTCTCCCGAAAGACTGGACATAGCCTTCACACACGGGGCATGGAGGGCCGCATGAATTCAAAACTACGCATCTACGCTTTTTCCATTCCATGGAACCTGTTCCTGCTGACCCTGGGCAGCTCGCTGGTGGCCCTGAGCATCCAGAGCGTGGCTGTGCCGCACGAATTTCTGTCCGGCGGCGTTTCGAGCATCAGTCTGCTCTTCTACTACTTCACGAGCACCCTGAGTCCGGGCCTGTGGCTGCTCTTTCTGAACATACCCATAGCCATAGGCGGCTGGTTCCTGGTCAGCCGCAGATTCGTGCTGTATACGGCCTACGGCATGGCGGCCGTCTCCATCTGGATGGAGCTGCTGTCTTCCGTGGTCCTGCCCATAGAGGACAGCCTGCTGGCGGCCATCGCCGCGGGGGCCCTGCTCGGCGGAGGCGTCGGCACGGCCCTGCGTTCTTTCGGCTCCACGGGCGGCCTCGATATCATCGCCGTGATCCTGCACCAGCGTTTCGGGTTCAGAATCGGGCAGATCGGCTTTCTGTTCAATATGTGCGTGCTCGGCGTGGGCTTCTGGCTCATGGACACGGACGTGGTCATGTACTCCCTGATATCGGTCTTTGTCAGCGGCCAGGTCACGGACCATGTGCTGAGCATGTTCAACCAGCGCAAACTGGTCTTCATCATCTCCAATCAGGCCCAGGCCATTTCCCGGGCCATCATCGAGGGGGCCCAGCGCGGGGTGACCATTCTGGAAGGACGGGGCGGCTACACGGGCCAGCCCAAGCAGGTGGTCATGACGGTGGTCAACAACCTTCAGCAGAAAAAACTGGAGGAAATGATCTTCACCCTGGACCCGGACGCCTTCGTCATTTTTGAGAACACCTTCAATGTCATCGGCAAGGGTTTCTCCAAATGGAAAGTGTACTGATGGCCGCACGCCGCGCCGTGTTTCCGGCCAGTCCCCCTTGCGGACCGGGACCGGCGTGAGTGCTTTCCCCGTCTTCCAGCGAGCCGCCCCATGAAACCAAGCCTCCCGCTCTGTCTGCTGCTCCTGCTGCTGTTTGCGGGCGCCTGCGCTTCCAGACCCGCACCGCCGCCCGAAGCGCCTCCCGCCAGGGAACCGGCCATTGTCCAGGAGCCCCGCGTCGGGCCTCTCCCCGAAGTGGTTTTCGATGTGCCGCAACTGGCCTCCGAGGCTGTACCGCTTTCGGACGCACCACTGCTGCCGGAGGCCGAGCGGGCGGTACTGCACGGCAGAGCTCTGGAGCGGTTCTTCGCGCCCTGGCATCTGCAGAAGCCGTCCCTGTCTCCGGAACAGGCCTTCTGGGGCGTACGCGCCTACGGCGGCAAGCAGGGTTACGCGGAAAATCTGCAGCCCTACCCGCGGGATCGCTGGGACCGTCTGGTGGCCCTGCAGAACATGTCCGCCTATCCGTCCATGCACAGTCCGGGCATTGTCACCCGGAACACCGCCCTGCGCCTCCTGCCGACCCTGCGGCCCTTCTTTCTGGATCCGGCCCGTCCAGGCGAGGGTTTTCCCTTCGATTATTTCCAGAACAGCGCCCTGTGGCTCGGCACGCCCGTGTTCGTGACCCATGTTTCCGCCGACCGGGCCTGGTATCTCGTGGAGACGGCCTTCGCTCACGGCTGGGTCCGCGCCGAGGACGTGGCCCTGGCCGGAAAAGATTTCCGCGCCGCGTACGAATCCCGGCACATGGCGGCCCTGATCGCGGACGACACGCCGCTCATGGACGGAGTGCGCTTTCTCGGCCAGACCCATATCGGAGCCATTTTTCCCATACACGGCCAGACGGCCACGGGCTTGCGGGTGAAGGTTCCCGTGCGGGGCGTGAACAACTGGGCCGAAACGGGCGAGGCCGAACTGAGCGCGCAGCAGGCCGCACCCATGCCCCTGCCCCTGACAGCGCGGGCCGTGGCCGGACTGGCCGACGCCATGACCGGGCAGCTCTACGGCTGGGGCGGAATGTTTGAAAACCGGGACTGCTCTTCCACCCTGCGCGACCTCTTCCTGCCTTTCGGCGTCTGGCTGCCGCGCAATTCGGTCCAGCAGGCCAGACAGGGCGGCCAGTTCATCTCCCTGAACGGCCTGACTCCGGACGCCAAGCTCGAAACCATCCGGACGCGGGGCGTTCCTTTCGCTTCCCTTGTCTGGCTGCCGGGCCACATCGGCCTGTATCTGGGTGTCGATGAACACAATGAACCGCTCATGCTGCACAATCTGTGGGGCCTGCGCACCGCTCTTCCGGATGGCGTGGAAGGCCGGGCCGTGGCCGGCAAGCTGTCCATATCCACATTACGCCCGGGCGAGGACCGGCCGGATATACGGCGGGGGGCCTTTCTGGAACGCATCCGCGGCCTGACCCTTCTCGGTGCGGGCGTTTCCGTGAGATAACCTTCATCCAGGCCGGAAGCGGACCACATGCGCCAACTCCCCATCCGCCAGAGACACGAAAAGACGCTGCTGCGATCCGACTGTCCAACAAGCAGCGTTTGACAGAAGCCATGTTTGCGCATAATTCCAGCGTAATTTTTTGTTCAACCCAAGTATTCAGCCTGTTGAAAATAAGAGAAAGAAGGCATTCATGAACCGCATTGCCCGCCATATCCGCGATACTTTGACCATCGCCCTGCTGGTTCTGACTCCGGCCCCGATCCTGGCCGGAGAAACGATGGAAATACACGGTATCCTCAAGGAAACCTCTTCGGGTGTCATTCTGGTCACCGCCGCCACCAACTACATCGTGCGCGGCATCGACGCCTCTGGCCTGGGCGGGTGCCGGGCCATTGTCCTCGGCTCGCGGGAGATGGACAACGGCATGGATGTCATCGACGCGCAGGAAATCAAGATCGCCCAGTGAGCGGCCTTGACAAATCACGGCCAGCCCTTCAGTTTCAAAAACGATATGAACGCCATCCCCGCCATCATCATTCTGATCATGGACCGCGATACGGCCTCGGGGAGCTGACGGCATCCGCGTTTCACGCACCAGAAGCCCCCGAGCATCAGGCCGGGGGCTTTTTTCGTGACTTCATCCGGCAAGGGGAAACCACATGCAAACCGTCCAGATTTACGACACCACCCTGCGCGACGGCACCCAGTCCGAGGAACTGACCCTCTCCACCGAGGACAAACAACGCATCGCCGCCAGACTCGACCACCTGGGCGTGGCCTATATCGAAGGCGGCTGGCCGGGCTCCAACCCGCGGGACAAGCGATTCTTCGCAGAAATGCGCCAGCACGGGCCACGCACAGCCAAACTGGCAGCCTTCGGCTCCACCCACGCTGCCAAAACCACGGCCCACGCGGACGAAAACCTGCTGGCCCTGGTGGAATCCGGAGCGCCGGTTCTGACCATCTTCGGCAAGACCTGGGACATTCATGTCACCGAAGCTCTGCAAATCCCGCTGGAACGCAATTTGGAACTCATCCGCGATTCCCTGGCGTTTCTGCGCTCCCACGCCGGGGAGCTCTTCTACGACGCCGAGCATTTCTTCGACGGCTACAAGGCCGACCCGGCCTACGCCACGGCCTGTCTGCGCAAGGCTCTGGAAGCGCGTGCGGACCTGCTGGTGCTCTGCGACACCAACGGCGGCACTCTGCCCGGAGAAATCGCGGCCATCATGGACGCCGTGCGCCGCGACCTGCCCGAGGCCCGGCTCGGCATCCACGCCCACAACGACTGTGAGCTGGCCGTGGCTAACTCCCTGGCCGCCGTCGAACACGGGGCCGTCCACGTCCAGGGCACCATCAACGGCTATGGCGAGCGGTGCGGCAACGCCAACCTCTGCTCCATCATCCCCAATCTGGAACTGAAGATGGGCCTGTCCTGTCTGCCTGACGGCCACCTGCGCCGTCTGAGCGACGCGTCGGCCTTTGTCAGCGAAGTGGCCAACCTGCGTGCCTTCAAGCGCCAGCCCTACATCGGGCAGTCCGCTTTCACGCACAAGGGCGGGGTCCACGTTTCCGCCGTACGCCGCAACCCGCGCACCTACGAACACATCGAACCGGAGCTGGTGGGCAACAAACGGCGCGTTCTGCTCTCGGATCTGGCCGGACAGGCCAATATCCTGCTCAAGGCCCGGCAGTACGGCTTCGACCTGGACAAGGACGACCCCTTTGTTCTGGAGCTTCTGACGGAGCTGAAGACGCGCGAGGAAAAAGGGTACGAGTACTCCGCCGCCGAGGCGTCCTACGAGCTGCTGGTGAACCGGGTGCTGGGCCGGGCGCGGAGCTATTTCCGGCTGATCAGCGTCCGGATCATGGACTCCGTGCTGACCGCCGATGCGGAACCCTTCACCGAAGCCACGGTCATGCTGCGCGTGGGCGGCGTCGTCGAGCACACGGCGGCCACGGGCAAGGGCCCGGTCAACGCCATGGACTGCGCCCTGCGCAAGGCTCTGGAACGCTTCTACCCTAATCTGGGGGAGATGCGCCTCATGGATTTCAAGGTCCGCGTGCTGTCCGGCATGGCCCGCGGAAGCGGCGGCACGGCCTCGGAAGTGCGGGTGCTCATCGAATCCGGGGACAGCCAGAGCAGATGGACCACCGTGGGAGTGTCCTACAACATCATCGAAGCCAGCCGCCAGGCTCTGGAAGATTCCATCAACTACAAACTGTTCAAGGACGACCAGAAGAAGCTGACCCAGGCCATCCGGGACATCTGACGCCGCGGCCGTTTACGAAAACCTGCGTCCGGCCGGGAGGGGCCGTTTCCGGAACGAAAAACCGGACAGGCCCTTTACATGGATGGGCCGTTTTTTTATATCCCGTGCGTTCCTTGCACCAAGCGCCCCGGCGCAAGCAGAGGTTTTATGCCGCATTTCCGCTATTTTCCTTCAGGCATGACCTGACACCACCCGCGGTGGGACTGGATGTCCCCGTCGCTGCGGGCGGTGCGCTGAAAACAGCGGCTTCCCCTTCCGCCCTTCACTGACGGACATTCTCCCATCGCTTCTCCCGTACGGTTCCGTACGGGATTTTTTGTGCCGGCACGGCGGCCGGCAACGGGCTGCCGCCATGCCGGAAGCTTCCGAACCCGCTTCGGAGCACTCGTTCACCTCAACCCGGGAGAAGTCCGCATGTTCACCACCTTTCTTCGCCGCATGGCGGCCACGGCCGTCCTGCTCCTTTGCCTGCCGGTCATGGCCCTGGCCGAACTTCCGGCCTTCAAGGCCGGCTACATCTTCACCACGCACCATTCCCCCTTTCTCGTGGCGGCGTCCAACAGCGAAATATTCAAGGACCAAAATGTCCGCCTCAATCCCCTTGTGGACCGCGAAAGCTACGAGCTGGTCAAAAACGGCAAGCCCATAGCCATCCTTGATCTCGTCGTCGCGAAGAGCGGCTCCGAAACCGCCACCCTGTTCGCCCAGAAGCATCTGGACATGGGCATCGCCTCCATCACCGCCATCATGGCCGGCATCGACAAAGGCATCCCCATGAAAATCGTCTGCCCTCTCCAGACAGAAGGCATGGCCCTTGTCGCACCCAAAAATTCTCCGCTCACCGGCTGGGACAGCCTCATGAAACACGTGAAAGACGCCGGAGAGCCTTTCCGGATCGGCTTTCATTCGCCGACGAGCGCTCCGAAAATCGTGCTCGAAGGCGCACTGGTCCAGGCCGGACTGCGGGTGACGCTCGACCCGTCGGACATGGAAGCCGATATTCTTCTCGTGGACCTCAAGGACACGGGCAATCTCCTCGCATCCCTTACTTCCGGTCAGGTGGACGCCGTGGTCGGCCCCTCGCCGTTTCCGGAAGTGGCCCAGACCACGGGTTCCGGCAAGGTGATCATCAATCTGGCGGATCTGCCCCCCGCCGGACAGTGGGCCAATTTCCCCTGCTGCGTGGCCGTGGCCTCCGAAGACATGCTGCAAAACCACCCCGAAGTGGTCTCCGCCTATGTGGACCTGATCAGACACGCCAACACGTGGTGCAACGCGCACCCGCAGGAAGCCGGGGAGATTGCGGCCAAATGGATCGGCCTGCCGCCGGAAGCCGGGCGCATGTCCACCCTCGTGTTCATGAACGACTTCAATGAAAACTGGATGCGCGGCGCGGGGACCTATCTGGATATGCTCAACCGGATGCACAAATTCAACGGCGCGCTGAAGGACAAGTCCATCGAACAGGCCAGACCGCTGCTCATCGAATCCGACAGAGCAACCAAACTGTAGACGGCAGGGGAGCCCGCTCCCCTTTCCGGAAATGCCGCCCGGAACCGTCAGGGATCATCATGTCAAAATTCCTCTCCGCGCTGTGTGCGCCGCTTCTTGTGCCGCTCTTCTTCTTCGCCGTCTGGGAATGGGCGGCGCGCTCCACAGGCAACGAGCTGATTCTCCCGCCCCTTTCCCAGGTGGCGGATCTGCTCGCCCATCCCACCGGAAACGTCATCAGCATGGGGAGCCTTGCGGGCAACATCGGCATCAGCCTGGTCCGCGTCCTGTGCGGCTACGCCGTGGCAGTGCTGATCGGCGTACCTCTCGGCGTGGCCATGGGTTACTATGCGGGCCTCCACCGTCTGCTGAATGCGTTTCTCGGAATGTTCAGGCCCATTCCGCCCCTGGCCTGGGTGCCGCTGGTACTGGCCTGGTTCGGCGTGGAAAGCCTGGCCACCCTGGCCAGGTTGCCCCGCGGGCAGCTGTACTTCTATTTCAACAACCTCAAACTCTCGATGCTCTTCATCATCTTCGTCGGCGCGTTCTTCCCGGTGCTGACCAGCGCCGTGCACGGGGTACAGACCGCAAGCCGCACCCTCATCGACTCTGCCCGCGTCCTCGGGGCTTCGGAGTCCGGCATTTTTCTGAAGATTCTCCTGCCCGCCGCCGCGCCTTCCATCGTCAACGGCCTGCGGATCGGCCTCGGCGTGGCCTGGATGTGCCTCGTCTCGGCGGAGATGCTGCCCGGCAGCCTTTCGGGCGTGGGCTACCTCATCACCCACGCCTACACCGTGGGCCGGACGGACGTCGTCATCGCGGGCATGGCCTGCATCAGCGCCGTCGGCGCGCTGCTCGACCTCGCCTTCCAGTGGTTCGAGAAGCGGCACTACTCCTGGAAACAACTTTCCCGATAGGCGAAAAACATGACAACTCCGGTTCTTTCCGCCCGCCAGGTGCAAAAACGGTTTTCCGCCCGCAACGGCGAGACCATCCAGGCCCTGGAAGCCCTGGATCTCGAAATCTCCGAAAATGGCTTTGTCTGCATCGTCGGCCCGAGCGGCTGCGGAAAGTCCACGTTTCTGCGCATGGCCGCCGGGCTGGAACCCGTCAGCGAAGGGGCAATTCTCTATCGCGGGCAGACCGTCCTCGCCCCGCGCCGCGAAGTGGGCATGGTCTTTCAGGAATATTCGCTGCTTCCGTGGCGTACCGTGCAAGGCAACGTAGCCCTCGGGCCTGAATTTTCCGGAAAATCCCGCGCCGAGCAAAACGCCGCCGCGCGGAAATATCTCGAACTGGTGGCCCTGGAAGACTTCGCCCATATCATGCCCCACGAACTCTCAGGCGGCATGCGCCAGCGGGTGGCCATCGCCAGAGCTCTGGCCAACGAACCCGACGTGCTGCTCATGGACGAGCCCTTCGGCGCACTGGACGCCCACACCCGCATCCTGCTGCAAAAGGAGCTGCTGCGCATCTGGCGGCAGCACAAGACCACCATCCTGTTCGTGACCCACTGCGTGGACGAGGCCGTGTACCTCGCCGACAAAATAGTGGTCATGACCGCCCGGCCCGGCCGCATCCAGGCCGTCATTCCCGTTGATCTTCCCCATCCCCGGAACAGGGCCGAACCGGCCTACGCCCGGCTGACCGCGTCCATCCTCGATATGCTGGACTCCGGAAACAACGGGGCTCCGGCTCAACCCCCAACCATCAGGAGGGATTCATGCCCGTCGCCGGTGTCGATATCGGCTCGGTAGCCGCAAAAGCCGTTGTCTTCGATCCCGAATCCCGCGTCATCCTTGGTTCCGCAGTCCTGCCCACGGGCTGGAACTCCAGGGAGGCCGGAGAAAAAGTCCTTGCCGCCGCCTGCGCCGACGCGGGCCTGTCCACACCGTCTTGCATCGTGGGCACCGGGTACGGACGCGTGTCCCTGCCCTTTGCGGCCAAAGCAGTCACGGAGATCACCTGCCACGCCCTCGGCGCCGTGCATCTTTTTCCGCGCACCGGCGTCGTGCTCGATATCGGCGGGCAGGACAGCAAGGTCATCAGCACGGAATCCGACGGCTCGGTGCGGGATTTCATGATGAACGACAAATGCGCCGCAGGCACCGGCCGGTTTCTGCAGGTACTGTCGGGCATCCTCGGCATGGAGCTTACGGAGCTTGGTGAAGCCGCCGGACGTGGGACCCCGGCCGCCATCTCCAGCATGTGCGCCGTGTTCGCGGAAACGGAGATCATCGGCCTGCTGGCTCAGGGCACGCCGCCCGAAAACATCGCTGCGGGAGTCTTCCGTTCCATCGCCCGCCGCATGGCCGCCCTGGCCTCGCGCATCCCCATGACGGGCGAATGCACCTTCACGGGCGGCCTGGGCATAAGCCCGTCGTTCGGCAGAATCCTTTCGGCGGAGCTCGGCATTCCGGTGAACATCCCCGATCAACCGCAGATCGCCGGGGCGCTGGGAGCCGCTCTCGTCGCCGCCCGGCTCTGAAAAACGTTCGGATACCCGTTCCTCTTCCACGTCAACCCAAGGAGAAATCATGCCCTACCCGACTCTCGAACACTTCCGCGACATCACCGGGCGTAACGTGCTGGCCCTTCAGGAAGCCAAGGCCGGCGGCAAAAAAGTCGTGGGACAGTACTGCATCTACTCGCCCCTTGAAATCGCCCTGGCCGCCGACGCCATTCCCGTGTCCCTGTGCGGCACGAAAAACGACTCCATCCCGGCGGCGGAAACCATGCTGCCTCGGTCTCTCTGTCCGCTGATCAAAAGCAGCTTCGGCTTCGCCCTTCAGGACAGCTGTCCCTATCTGGCGGCCTCGGACATCGTGGTGGCGGACACCACCTGCGACGGCAAGAAAAAAATGTACGAACTGCTGGCCGAGTACAAACCGATCGTGCTGCTGCAACTCCCGCAGATTCAGGACGAGGAGGCCCACACCTACTGGCGGGCGCAGTACGCCGGACTTGTCGCCAGACTGGAGCGGGATTTCGGCGTGTCCATCACCGAGGAAAAGCTGCGTGCCGCCATCCGCCTGACCAACCGCCTGCGCGTGGCCCTGAAGGATGTCCTCGACCTCGCCAAACTCAAGCCGTCTCCGTTGAAGGGCATGGACCTGCTGGACATCTCCTTTCGTGTCTCCTTCATGTCCGACTACGAACGGGCCATCGGACTTCTGTGGGGTATTGCCGCCGAAATACGCGAGTCGGGAGAAGCACGGGCGGCGGATCACGCGCCCCGTATCCTGCTCACGGGCGTTCCGGCCGGGCTCGGTTCCCACAAGGTCATCGAACTGCTCGAGGAATGCGGCGCCAGCGTCGTCTGCATCGACAGCTGTACCTGCTACAAAAAAGTCCGCCAGATGATCGACGAAACGGACGATCCGCTGACCGCCCTCGCCAGATGCTATCTGGATACGCCCTGTTCGGTCATGTCCCCCAACCCCAACCGCTATGACACGCTCAGGGAACTGGCGGCGGATTTCCAGGCGGACGCCGTGGTCGATCTGACCTGGCAGGGATGCCAGACCTACGATGTGGAATCGTGGTCCATCAAAAAATTTGTCCGCGACGAACTGGACCTGCCCTTCCTGCAGATCGTCACGGACTATTCCCCGGCGGACACGGAACAACTGAAAGTCCGCATCGAGGCTTTCCTTGAAATGCTGCGGTAAATTTTCATGCAAAAAGAGCCGCCCAAAAGGGCGACTCTTCACATGCCAAATGCCAAAACAAAGCGGGCGGAGTATCTATATGCCCAGCGTCTCCTTCAGGTAGGCGAAATCGATGATGGAGCTGACCAGCTGGGAGCCATGCTGGATTTTGATCACATCCCGCAGCTTGTGCCGGGACAGGATGGCTTCCATCTTCTTGGCCACGGAGAAGGTATCGTCGCGCACCACCACAATGGGCACTTCAAGCACTTCGGCCCGGGTCATGATGATGTCATTGGGGTAGAGGTTGCCCGTCAGCACCAGACACTGACACTGCCCTTCCAGGGCCACGAGCTGCACATCCGAACGGTCCCCGCCCACAATGATGGCCGACCTCTTGCTCTTGCGGAAGTGGGTCATGAAATTTTCCACCTGCATGGTGCCGATCAGAAAATTCTCCACCACCCGTTCGGACTTGTCCTGAGCCGTGATCACCCTGCCGCCCAGACGTTCGGCCAGATCGGACACCCTGATGGCCCCCATGAGCGGATCGGTGGGAATTTTTCCCAGCACCTTGATGCCCTTGTTCTCCAGAAACGGATGCAGCAGCGTGTCCAGCTCTTCCCGGAAAGCCGGAGGAATGTCGTTCAGAAGCACCCCGGCCAATTGCTCGCCGAGGGCCTCCTTCATGGCCATGAGATAGTCGTAGTTGAGCTCCTTCACGTAACGGTCAATGATAATGCTTTTGATACCCAGGGCCCGCACCACGCTGATGCCGTCCACATTGCAGTATTTTCCGGAAAACATGCTGCCGGAGCCGGAAACGATCATCACGTCCTTGTTCTGGCCGAGCTTCTCATAGGCGGACCTGATTCTGGGGATGAGGTCCTCACATTTTCCCGCGAAAGCCTTCATTTTGAAATCATGATTCACCACCACGGGAGTGACCAGGGAGGGGTCTTCGTTCAGGCCCAGAACATCCTGAACGAAAAAGGCGTCACCGTCGCCGAGGCGGCCCTCCTTCTCCTGAGGCAGGGCGCCCACGGGCTTCATGTATCCGACTCGGTAGCCGTCCTTTTGCAATCTGAGCCCGATACCCATCGCCACCATGTTTTTTCCGGAATACCCGGCCGTGGCTCCAATGTAGATTCCGACCATCTCCATCCCTCCCAAAAATGTGCCCGGAAAAGACCGGCTAGTCCGCGTGCGGCAGAAGCGTCATCCGCGCTCCGGCCACCCAGGCCCCCCGCTGCGCGACCAGCACCGGGTCCAGTTCCAGAGTGTAGATTTCAGGAAAATCCAGGGTCATCTGCGACGCGGTAAACAGTACATCCTCCAGCGCCCTTGCGTCCAGAACGGCTCGCCCGCGCTCCCGCCCGGACAGGGAGAAAAACTTCAGATCCCGCATCATGCCGCTCGCGTCTTCCAGGGAAAGAGGCGCCAGCCGCAGGGACTCATGAGGCATCCCGGCCCGGTCGCCGGGAAAGCTCAGGCTGATCAGCGGCCCGAAGTGGGGATCGCGCTGCACGCTGACGCGGGCCTCCGCAAATTTTCCCTCCACCATTTCCTGAACGACACACCCGGAAATGAAGGCCTCCCGACGCAGCCGCTGCACCCGCGCCGTGAGCAGCACAAAGGCCCGGCGTACGTCTTCCGGAGATTGCAGGCCAAGCTCCACGCCGCCCACGTCGCTTTTGTATTCAATGTGCGGCGAAGCGACTTTCAGGGCCACGGAACCGGCCAGCCGTTTGGCTATCTTGACCGCGCTTTTGCTGGTGCGCGCCAGTTCCGCCTGGGGAAACTGGAGTTCATAAGCCTGAAGCAGGGTCTGCATCTCGATGCCGGACAATTCGGTCTTTCCCGCCTGCAGACAGTCCCGCAGGAACTGCCCGGCCTTGGCCCGGTCCCGACGGTAACTGACCTCTACTGGATAGGGGCTGGCCTTCCACTGGGCATAGCCGAACATGGCGTCGAACGCGGCCAGAGCGTCCTTGGGGTTGGCATAGCAGGGCAGACCCCGGGCCTGAAGGTAGCGCTTCTCTTCGGCCACACCCTCCCGGCCCAGCAGGCAGACGGCCACCGGCTTGCCGGTTTTCCGGGGTCCTTCGGCCAGAGCGTGGACCACTTCGGACATGTCCAGTCCCACACCCGGTGTAGCCACCACCAGAGCCATGTGCACGCGCCGGTCTTCGAGTACGATGGAAAGCGCCTGAGCATACTGTGCCGGACGGGCGGACATGTCCACATCCACGGGGTTGGCCGCCCTGGCGTACCGGGGCAGGCAGGACTCCAGACGGGACATGGTTTCAGGGCCGAGCCGGGCCAGATTGATACTCGTCCCGGAGAGCGCATCGGCCGCGAGGATGCCCGCTCCACCGGAATTGGTGATGATGGCCAGATTGGGGCCGGTCGGAAGAGGCTGGGAGCCGAACATGCGGGCCAGATTGAAAAATGAGGACAGACTGTCCGTACGGATGATGCCCGCCTGTCTCAAGGCCGTCTGCCAAGCGCGTTCGGAGCCGGTAAGCGCGCCCGCATGGGAAGAAATGGCTTTCTGTCCATGTTCAGTCATGCCCGCCTGGAGCATGATGACAGGTTTTTCCCGGGTGATGGTCTGGCTGATGCGGGCAAAACGGCGGCCGCTGTTCATGCCCTCCAGATAGCCCATGATCACGGCCGTATCCGGATCATCGGCCAGAAACTGGAGCATAGCCGCTTCGTCGATGATGGCCCGGTTGCCCAGACTCGCGAATCTGGAAAGCCCGACCTCCTCGCTGGCCGCCCAGTCCAGAACCGCGCTGCACATGGAGCCCGAAGGAGAAAAAAAAGCGATGTTACCCCGGCCCGGCAGTCGGGAGACAAGAGAGGCGTTCATGTTCCCGCCCCAGGACGCCACGCCCAGGCAGTTGGGACCCAGGAGAGTCATGTTCCTGCTGGAAGCGAGCCGCGTGAGACGCTCTTCCAGATGATACCCCCGGCCGCCGATTTCCCGGAAACCGGCGGAGATGACAATGGCGGCCTGCACGCCCGCATCTGCCAGCCATTCCAGTGCGCCGGGAGTCTCTTCCGGCTCCAGGCAGAGAACGGCCAATTCCGGACAGGGATGCGGGAGCTGGCCATCCGCGGCACCGGTCCAATTGACGGACACAATTTGCCCCTGATACCCCCAGTTCTCAAGATTCGACAGCACGGCACGCGCGGGGGAGCCCGCATTTCCAGCAGTTCCGACTATGGCTATGGAGTTCGGAGAAAACAGAGCGTGCAGGTGGACGTCTCTCATGGAGTACCTTGATGTCTCAGGAAATTCCAGCGGATGCGCTCCATGCGCTAGAGGCTGAACTTCATTATGAATTCAGCCAAGTCAAGCTTTTCATCCAAGCCCTCACCCATACGTCCCACGCCAATGAACACGGCGGAGAGCACAACGAACGGCTGGAATTTCTGGGCGACGCCGTGCTGGAACTGGCAGTATCCCACAAACTGTTTCAGAAGTTCCCGGAAGCTCAGGAAGGACAGCTGACCCGCATGCGTTCCGCCCTGGTCAGCGAACAGGCTCTGGCCGCGGTAGCCCGGCGCATCGGCCTTGGCCCGTGCCTGCTGCTGGGCAAGGGAGAACAGGCTCAGGGCGGGCGGGACAAGAATTCCGTACTGAGCGACGGTCTGGAGGCGCTTCTGGGCGCCGTCTATCTGGATGGCGGCCTCCAGGCGGCCCAGAGCTGCGTTGAGCACATGTACGCCGGGCAGTGGCCCTCGCCACCGGAAATCTTCCGACCGAGAGATTTCAAAAGCCAATTGCAGGAACTCACGCAACGCGTCTGGAAAGCCCGTCCCGTCTATACTTTGAGCGACAGCCGCGGACCGGAACACGCCAAAAAGTACACAGTGACCCTGACCCTGCCCGACGGCAGGCAGGTGGAATGGACGGAACGCAGCATGCGCAAGGCGGAACAGGGAGCCGCCGCCCAGGCCCTGCGCATGCTCGAAACGCAAGCCCCGGAGTTCTGACACTTTTCCCGCAGCCCGGGCCATACCGCTCACCGGAAATAAACTGTCCGCCCAACATGGCGGATCATCTCCAAAAAAAGCCCCCGCCGACAGCTATCGGCGAGGGCTCGCGATTCGTGAAAACGGTATCCCGGTTCCCGGGACGACTTAGTACATGCCGCCCATACCACCCATGCCGCCGCCGGGCATGGCCGGAGCGGGCTTCTCTTCGGGCTTTTCGGCAATGGCGCATTCCGTGGTCAGCAGCAGGGAAGCCACGGAAGCGGCGTTCTGCAGGGCGATGCGAGTCACCTTCTTGGGATCGATGACGCCGGACTTGAGCAGGTCTTCGAATTCGTCGGTAGCAGCGTTATAGCCGTAGTCGTCCTTGCCCGCGCGCACCTTGTCGATGACCACCGCACCTTCCAGACCGGCGTTGCCGCAGATCTGACGGATGGGCTCCTCAATGGCCCGGCGGATAACCTGTACGCCGGCGGCTTCGTCGTCATCGGCAGGCTTCACGGCGTCCAGAGAAGGCTGGCAGCGCACCAGAGCCACGCCACCGCCGGGCACAATGCCCTCTTCCACGGCCGCGCGGGTAGCGTTCAGGGCGTCTTCCACGCGCGCCTTCTTTTCCTTCATCTCCGTTTCAGTGGCCGCGCCCACATTGATCACGGCCACACCGCCGACGATCTTGGCCAAGCGCTCCTGAAGCTTCTCACGGTCGTAGTCGGAGGTGGTTTCCTCGATCTCGTTTCTGATCTGCTTCACCCGGGCCTTGATGGCCTCGGCCTCACCGGCACCGTCCACAATGGTCGTGTTTTCCTTGTCGATGACCACGCGCTTGGCCGAGCCCAGCTGATTCAGGGTGATGCTCTCAAGCTTCACGCCCAGATCCTCGGAGACCACTTCGCCGCCCGTCAGGATGGCGATATCCTGAAGCATGGCCTTGCGGCGCTCGCCAAAGCCGGGAGCCTTCACCGCCACCACCTGCAGGGTGCCGCGCAGCTTGTTCACGACCAGAGTGGCCAGGGCTTCGCCCTCGATGTCCTCGGCGACGATGACCAGCGGCTTGCCCAGCTTGGCCACCTGCTCCAGAACCGGGAGCAGCTCCTTCATGTTGGAAATCTTCTTTTCGTTGATGAGGATCAGCGGGGAATCCATTTCGCAGACCATCTTGTCGGGATTGGTCACGAAATAAGGAGACAGATAGCCGCGGTCGAACTGCATGCCTTCCACGACATCCAGATTGGTTTCCAGCCCTTTGGCTTCCTCGACGGTGATCACGCCTTCCTTGCCGACCTTGCCCATGGCCTCGGCGATGATATTGCCGATGGTCGCGTCGTTATTGGCGGAAATGGTGCCGACCTGAGCGATTTCCTTCTGATCGCGGGTGGGCTTGGCCAGTTTGTCCAAGCTCTTGGTGATGGCCTCGACGCCTTTGTCGATGCCGCGCTTGATGGCCATGGGGTTGCGTCCGGCGGCCACCAGCTTCACTCCTTCGGAGAAAATGGCCTGAGCCAGAATGGTGGCGGTGGTGGTGCCGTCGCCAGCGATGTCGGAAGTTTTGGAGGCCACTTCCTTGACCATCTGCGCACCCATGTTCTCGAACTTGTCTTCCAGTTCGACCTCTTTGGCCACGGTCACGCCGTCCTTGGTGATGATGGGCGAACCGAAGGATTTCTCGATAACCACGTTACGGCCCTTGGGTCCGAGGGTCACTTTCACCGCATCGGCCAGGGTATCCACGCCTTTTTTCAGTTTTTCACGGGCCTTGGCGTCGAATTTGATAATTTTGGAAGCCATATCTTCTCGTCTCCTTAAAGTTATTTCTTGCAGCTGCTGCAGCAACCTTCGATCACGGCCAGAACGTCGTCCTCGCGCATGATGAGGAGTTCTTCACCATCGATCTTCACTTCGGTGCCGGCATATTTGTTGAAGATGACCTTGTCGCCGGGCTTCACACCCATGGGCACGAGCTTGCCATCATCGGCGGTCTTGCCGGGACCGGCAGCGACCACCTCGCCCTTGATGGGCTTTTCCTTGGCGGAGTCCGGGATGATAATGCCGCCTTTGGTAACCTGCTCCTCTTCAAGACGCTTGACCAAAATGCGGTCGTGCAGTGGTTTGAGTTTCATCTTTTCCTCCAAAATGTTGAGATATTCCTTCGGTATAAAAAAATTCAGCATTCTTCTCCAAGGAAGAGCGCCAGCCCTGACAGCGCTCGCGCAACCAGAGGCTTGAGACAGAGGGGCAAATAATCCCTCGGAAAGTGAAGTCAAGGGAAGGTCCGAAAAAAATCATCGCCTCCGGCGCACTTGAGCTTCACCCGAAGGCTCGGTATGCAAAGACTCCTTTCAGATACCCGAACTCTCCGCATACATACCGAGGACATTTCCATGCTGGATATCAAATTCATCCGCTCCAACCCCGGTGCCGTAAGGGAAAGCCTGCGCAAACGCCGCAGCACCCTGCAGCTGGACCAGTTTCTGGCCATCGATCAGAAACGCCGCGATCTGCTTCTGGAAACCGAAGGGCTCAAGGCCCGCCGCAATCAGGCTTCCACGGAAGTAAGCCGCATGAAGAAGGACGGGCAGACTTCTGAGGAACTCATGGCCGAACTGGGAGCCATGTCCGCCCGGATCAAAGAGCTGGACGACGCATTGAAAGTCATCGATCAGCAGACCACGGACTGGCTGCTGTCCATACCCAACGTCCCGCATCTTTCCGTACCCGAGGGCGCAAGCGATGAAGACAATCTTGAAATCAAAGTCTGGGGCGAGAAACCCAGCATGTCCTTCGCGCCCAAGGAGCATGACGAACTCGGCGCGGCTTTGGGGGGACTCGATTTTGAAACCGCGGCCAAAATCACAGGCAGCCGCTTCGTGCTCCTCAAAGGCTGGGCCGCGCGCATGGAGCGCGCCCTGATCAGCTTCATGCTCGACGTGCAGACCGGAGAAAACGGCTACGCCGAAGTCATGCCGCCAGTCATCGTCAACCGTGAATCCCTCACAGGCACCGGCCAGCTGCCGAAGTTCGAGGAAGACCTCTTCCACATAACAAACACAAATTACTATCTTATTCCCACGGCCGAAGTGCCCCTGACCAACATCTACCGCGAAGCCACTCTGTCCGAAGCGGATCTGCCCCTGGCCTTGTGCGCTTTCACCCCCTGCTTCAGATCGGAGGCTGGCTCCTACGGCAAGGACACGCGCGGCATGATCCGCCAGCATCAGTTCGACAAAGTGGAACTGGTCCGCTTCGCCCATCCGGAATCGTCTTTCGAAGAACTGGAAAAACTGCTCGGTCACGCCGAAAGCATCCTGCAGAAGCTGGGGCTGCATTACCGCGTGGTCACGTTATGCTCCGGCGATCTGGGATTTTCCTCGGCCAAAACCTATGACATCGAAGTCTGGCTGCCAGGCCAGGGAAAATACCGGGAAATTTCTTCCTGCTCCAACTTCGAGGATTTTCAGGCCCGGCGTGCTGGCATCCGCTTCAAGCCCGCAGGAAGCAAAAAAAGCCAGTTCGTGCACACTCTGAACGGCTCAGGGCTGGCCATAGGCCGGACCATGGTCGCCATCCTGGAAAACTACCAGCAGGAAGACGGTTCCATTGCCATTCCGGAAGCATTGCGCCCCTATATGGGCGGACTGCAGTGCATCGAAGCCCGGAATCGCTGAATTCCGACTTGACAAGAAAAAGCGCCCTCTATAGAGACGATTCTCCTTAGCAGGGGCCGTTAACTCAGACGGTAGAGTATCTGCCTTTTAAGCAGAGAGTCGAAGGTTCGATCCCTTCACGGCCCACCAATGCGTCCCCATCGTCTAGTGGCCTAGGACGGCGGCCTCTCACGCCGCTAACAGGGGTTCAAACCCCCTTGGGGACGCCACTTTTCTATCTGCACAGCTTGTCCCCATCGTCTAGCTAGGTCCAGGACACCGGCCTTTCACGCCGATAACAGGGGTTCAAATCCCCTTGGGGACGCCATCTTGGGCGATCGTTCAACGGCAGGACAGCGGACTCTGACTCCGTTAATCTAGGTTCGAATCCTAGTCGCCCAGCCATCATCTCACCCAGTCCCGTCCGAAAAAACAGCCTCCTAATTTAGCAGAGAACAAGCGCTTTATTCGCCTCTCGACATTATCTCATCATCAAGATTCCCCTTCATGCTCAGCGATATCCAGCCTCACTCGCCAAGGCAGGAGCAAACGGAGCATTTCCATACATGCCCTCTTGTTACGAGCTAGGAACACCAGCCAATTATGATGGGAATAAAGCGAAAAAGCCGAGCAGGTTGAACAGAACGAGGGGAAAATTTTACGACAACAGGCTTATGCGTGGGTTCATCAGTTCTCTTCCAAGGCTCCACGCAGATAGCGCTCTCCTTCGTCCACCTGCTCCACATCAGTGTAGTAATAGCGGCTGGGATCAATGCCGGTCTGATCCAAATGGCGGGCCATGGTGGTCAGAGCACCGCATGAGCGGGTCAGAAAAGGCAGAAAAACATAAACAATGACAAGGGATGTTCCCAAGGCGAGAACGAAGTTTTTCAATCGGACCAGCAGAGATTTTTCAAACATGGGAAAAGGCCTTGAACATGCCGGGAGGTGGTTACCTCCCGGCATGGGTTTGGTTGACGGTTCAGATCTTGGCAGTGATCTCGGGGAATACAAGGTAGAACATGACATAAGCCATGGCCAGCGTCAGGCAGAGGTTGAGGCTCTGGCCGCAGACATACAGAATAACCGGCTTGCCGCCCTTGAAGTACTTGGCCAACTCCCGGAAATTAGTGGAAAGGCCGATAGCCGCAAAGGACAGAGCAAAGAACCAGTCACGCAACAGGCGCGTACCTCCACGTACTACGCCGTGATCGATCAGGGCGGAACCCATGTCCTTACCCAGACTCGCATCGAGAATCGAAAAGAGGATGGACGCGGCGATAAAGCCCAGCACGAACTTGGGGAAGCGGTTCCAGATTTCTCCAGCCCCTACGGTACGGCCAGCCTGCACATCCACGCGCGTGCACCAGTACACGGCCACGCAGAAGGCCGTCACGCCGATCATGACATTCTGAATCATCTTGATGGTCGCGGCCACATACATGGCCTTCTGTCCCAGAAAAGCACCCGCAGCGGCCACTGCACCGGTGGAGTCAATGGTGCCGCCCATCCAGGCACCACCCAGGACCTCCGGCATGCCCACAGCCTTGATAAAGGCGGGCATGGCAATCATCATGATCGCTGTGAAGACCAGGGACAGACCTATGGACAGAGTCAGCTCCTCCTTCTTGGCCCGGCAGGCGGCTGCCGTGGCGATGGCGGCGGAAGTACCGCACACGGACATGTCAGCGGAAATGACGATGTTCAGAGTCTTGGAAGGCATCTTCAACACAGTCTGCCCGAAGATGTATGTGCACACCAAAACGATGGGTGTCACTACCCAGGCCACGAAAATACCGGGGATACCAATGGCCACGATCTTGTTGAAAAGAACTTCCGCACCCAAAAGAACCAGACCGGTTTTAATGAAAAACTCCACCTGGCAGGCCGGCAGCACCCACCTCGGAGTACCCACCGTATTGGCGATAAGCATGCCCAGGACCACACCCCAAGCCTCGGCACCGAAGCCGTACTGCTTGGAGATGGCCTGCCCGCCCAGCATGTAGGCCAGCATCGACACCAGAAACACGCCCACAAAGCCCATGACGAACTCGGGCACATTTTTGCCCATGAGCGCGATGCCCACGCCAAAAAAAGCGGACAGGAAGAGAAAAAGAACGATCAAAGACGGGATATAGTTGTGGGCTTTGTTTTCCGTCTTTTTCTTGGCCTCTCCCGCCGCCTTGTGGTCGTCCCTCCACTGGGAGATCTTGGCAGTGGCGTCGTCGTTCAGAGCCTGATCCTGGAATGCGGCGGCTGCGGCCGCCGTTTCAGCCGCCTCGGCCGCCGCAAGCGATTCGGCAGCCTTGGCCTTGGCCGCTTCGTACTTGGGCATGGCCTTCTCGTTCAAAGCCTTGGCCTGAGCTTCAGTGCGGACCAACGAGTCCAATGGATTGGTTTTCCATGAGCCGGGCTTTTTCGTCCAATGGCCGGCAAATTTGCCGAAGGCGGTACTGGAGCCCCGCAATTTGGCCTTGTCATCCTGAGCCTTGTGCCAAGCCACGGTCTTGAAAGGCGCTCTCTCCTTTTCAGCGGCCTGAATCTGGTCCAGAGGAGCCATTTTCTGAGAAATTTCATCTTTGGGACCGCCGTAAAAATAGGCCCCGATGCATACCGCAATGACCAGAAAACCCAGCCAGATGGCCAGATAATCCTCTTTTGTCCACAAATCGGACAATTTACTCTCCCCCCGATCTACAACAATGTTTGTCTCCTGCGCCATGAACAATTCCCTCCTGTTTGTTGGCCCGCATGGGAATACTGAAAAATCCCCGCAGTCTTATTTCTATGTGCTCCCGGCACATGAATTTCCGAAAATCGAACCAGTCAGATCAACCAAAGGACAAACCGGCTAACCTTCCCAAGGACGAGGCTGCTTCTTACTCCAGCCCGAATCCAAACTTTTGACATGTGAATAAATCAGCGGAGTAAAAGAAAGATCGTGAAAAAACGAATTACTTTTGAGCCTGAACCAGTCTAATCTTCAGCTTTTTTCACTCACACTTGACCAATACGGAACATCGTAAAAAAACTTTGCACTGCGGGCAAGCCTCACCTGCCTTCAGGAAATACAAACGCCCGGCCAAAATCAGCCGGGCGGCGTATCGCGGAGGCATCTTGTCAAACCGGCTCAAATTATTTGGCAATATCCAGTTCCCGCTTCTTCATGTAAAGAAAACGCACCAGCTGGTACTCGAAAGGACTTCCGGTCTCATAGTAGCGAAACTTGATCTGATGCCGCGCGTCCACGGCCCACACAGCGTACACACCCAGAGAAGCGGAACTCCGCACTGTCCAGCTCAGCCCATCAAAGACGAAATCCGCCGGATTCAAGGTCATGGCAGCGTTGGGCACAAGTCCGGCCGTATCGCGCATATTGGAAGGGCCGAACACGGGCAGCACCAGATACGGTCCGGGCGGTACGCCCCAGAAGCCGAGAGTCTGCCCGAAGTCTTCATTTTCCTGCGGGATGCCGCCATTACCCAGCACGTCCATGATGCCGCCAAGGCCGATGGTCGTGTTGAAAATAAACCGGCCCAGAGAGACCGAGGCTTTCTTGGCCTTTCCCTGCAAAACGGAATTCACGAAGATGGGGATCTCTTTCAGGTTGTTGAATATGTTGGAAATTCCCTTCTGCACGCTGTCCGGCAATACCTGTTCGTACACGCGCACTACGGGCAGATAGACATAACGGTCCAGCTGCGCGTTGAAATGGTACATATTCCGGTTGAAACCTTCCCACGGATCGTTCACCTGAAACGGACGCTCTATGGTGGAATTCTCCTCCAGGCCCCGCTGAACCGGAGCCTGAAAATCCCCCGGTTTGTGCTGAGACGTGGTGGAGCAGGCGGCCAGACAGACAAGTGCGAAAAAGCATAAAAATGAACGCATGCAAAGCCTCACTTCTGGAAGAAGTCCAGCATAACCGCCACATTGTCTCTGTAGCGCAGATTTCCGCAATGCCCGCCTATCGGGTAAAGCTTAAACCTCGGGCCAAATGTCGCGC
This sequence comes from Desulfomicrobium orale DSM 12838, assembly GCF_001553625.1. Classification (GTDB taxonomy): domain Bacteria; phylum Desulfobacterota; class Desulfovibrionia; order Desulfovibrionales; family Desulfomicrobiaceae; genus Desulfomicrobium; species Desulfomicrobium orale. Next base: position 1,245,334 of record NZ_CP014230.1, on the reverse strand, counting down.
TCAGAAAGGAAAGATCTTCCTTCGTCAGGATGAGATCGTCCCGATTGGTCATGACCTTGATGTGAGAGCTTTTCCGCAGATACGCCGCGATGCTTTCCAGGCTGCACGCCGCAATGGCTCTTTCCCGGGTCATGGATGGGTCCTTGAAGGCGAGAAACGGGAGCAGATATTCTTCCACATAGTCCTCGAACGTCACTCCCACAGCCGCATCCATATAGGACGAAAGCGATTCCTCACGGGTCACCGCGTGCCCGCGAGGGGCGATGTATCCGGCACCGGTGCACACATCGCTGGTGAACACCATATTGGCCAGGGAAACGCGGAAGGCCACTCCAATGAGTATTTTCAGTTCCGTCTCTGTGAACGTGCGTCCGCCGAGAGAATACAGAAAATCATCACCGAAATTGACTTCGCTGCTCGACTTGTAGGCTGCGGAAAGCTCTTCCACCAGATGGGCCACCTTGTGGGCCGCATCAGCCCGGTCCCGCACATTGTCCGCAAGAAGGCGGTCCAGCCGCATGGCCGATGCCATCAGGTTCACAGCCGGATTGATCATCAAGATTTTACGAAATCCCAGACGCTTCTCCCGCGAGTCCAGCTCGGCCAGAAAAGCGGCCTGAGTTCCTCCCAGGCTGTACCCCGTCAGGTTCACGGAGATGATCTGGTCCCGGCCGATCTCATCAGCGATGGCATTCATACAGCGGTATAAATCCGCCACATCCTGAGGGATGAATCCCGGCACCTGGGTGGAAGAGGTGCTGACCACAAAGTTGGGATACGTGGGCGAGGACAGGGTCACCACATGGAATCCGGCCCTGTGGAAAACCTGCTGCAAATATCTGCAATTGGCGGAATCGTAGGAAGAGCCGGTGCCGGCGATAACGAAAAGAAGAGGCGCGCGCCTGCGCTGCAGAGCCGTGGAGTACTGCAGGGCATCGTCATACCAGAGTAGCTCCGGGACGGGGCGGTCATGCATCAGGATTTCCCTCACCCGCACGGCCCCCAAATCCCGCAGCGGATTCAGATCCCTGAACCCGGGCGGACGGACGGAACTCAAAGGCAGCTCGTCCTCCGGCAGCGTACCCATGACGGTGGCGGCATACGGATCCTTGAATGGGTAATCATAGGCGTGGGCAGGCAGAACACCCAGCATGACGCAAATCAGAGGCAGCAGGAAGCGGCGCATATCTGTCCCTCTCCATGGCGATGGCATAGTGAAAAAAACCTACTCAGCCCGTAACCGCAGCGCAAGACGGAGAAGCTCTCCCTTTGTACCGATCGATGATGCCAGCAATGAATCAGCCTGCCGCCGGGTGTTGCTCCAAAGTTGAAGATTCGGAAGCAGCACCTGGCGGCAGGCTGATTTGAGATACCCTTTCAGAGATTCAATTTATTGGAGAACCGGCCGAGCGTTTACAGGCTGTACCGGGCGGTTGTTCGGATGCTTCATGATCTTGGCGAACTTTTCGACCTGTTCCTTGGAAATGGATACGGACTCCTTGAAAAGGATCCAGAGCACTCTCTCCGTGCAAGGAGGCGTGGTCAATGAACCGTTGAAACGATAGTAACTCTGGTCCGCAGGCAACAGTAACGAAGCGTCGACAATCTTTTCCAGCTTTTTCGAATCCCCGGCATTTTCCGGAATCCGGGACCAGAATTCGGCGAGAGCCTTGTTCTCTTTCCCTTCAGTGTACATTCTATGACCGCAATGTTTCCATTTTGGTCCATATGAACCAAATGCGCCTCGAAAGGAAAAGATTTGCCGTTGATCTGACTTTCACTCGGGGCATGAAAATGAAACTGCTTCAGCTCAAAACCTTGCCGTCAATAGTCACTGTACTCCCGGGAGCGTAATTGACCTGGATGGTGTGCCCATTGTTGATGACTTCATTGCCCCCGGCTTTATAATCGAATTTGAGAGGATTGAGCTGTGCATCAATAAAGTCTGTCAGATTGATAGGAGACTGGTTTTTCCCCGCACAATCTGAAAATTCCGGGCTCAGTTTGGCCCAGTTTTCCGGGGCTTCCTTTCCGGTATAGCCCCAATGCGCGCCATCGGCCGCGTACGCGACGGACGAAATGAAAAAGGCGGCCATAACGGCAAGCAAAGTTTTCTTCATGAGTCCCTCCTTGGACTGGTAGTTCGTGTTCAGGGCCAAAATACCTCCGCTTCCTTTCGGAGGTCAGTTTACTCTATCTCAGGATAAATCCTCGGGTCAAGCGGGACGCATTCTTCTTCGCTTCTCGCCCGATAAAAAACATGAAAAACCCCGCCGAAAGCGGGGTTATGCGCCGGAGTCCAGCCCCGGAACCGGCCAAGGCCGGCATCAGCTGTTCAGCTTCACCTCCTGCGGAAAGATCGGCAGATACCTGTGGGACAGGCTCATGACCAGAAAGCCGTAAGCCACAACCATGAGAGTGGTGGACCATTCCGCCCAGTTGGGAATGTAGGTGGTCCAGCGGTCAAAGGGCATGACCGGGATGGCCAGAGCCTGCACCGTGAACACGAACCGGTTGATGGTCACGCCCACGGCGGCCATGACCGCCGCGGCATACATGAGCACCGGACGATTGCGTACCGATGGCAGAAGCAGCATCACCGCAGGCAACAAGCCGAACCAGAAAAGCTCCAGCCAGAGCAGGCTTTTGCCGTATCCGTGCTCACTGCTGAACATCTGGTCGAAGGTCAGCCCCATGCCCGGCAGAATGCCTTTGGCCCAAGCATAAGTATCGATGATCTTGAAGAAGATGTAGAAGCACAGAAGCAGGCCGGAAATCTTGGCCAGCAGTTTCTTGGTTTCATAGCCGAGCAGTTTGCGGCCGGAGATGGTTTCCATGAGCGTGGCGCAGAGCATGGTGAAGGCCGGGCCGGAAGCGATGGCCGAGGCGATGAACAAAAAGAACGTCCATGGCCAGATGAAAAAGCCTTCGCGGAACACGAAGGGCCGCCCGAACAGCACGCCGTACATGCCGCCCAGCGAGCCCTGGTGGAAGAAGGACAAAAAGGTGCCGATGCCCGCGAAAAGCGGCATGTACACGTGAAAATTATGGGCCAAGTGGTGGCAGAACCGGTTTTTGTTGATGACCCGGTTCTCCAGAATGAGCGGAAGGTATTCAATGATGAGCACCGTGCAGTAGCAGGTGATGCAGAAGATGACTTCCGTCAGCATGGAATGGACATTGGGATGCCAGTAGCCGAACCAAGCCCGCAGAGGCTGCCCGATGTCCAGAACCAGAATGAGCATGGCCCCGGAATAGCACAGAAATCCGACAATCACGGCCAGATTGATCACGTTTTTGAGATCGTCGATGCGGATGATGTAGCGCAGAAATCCGGAAAAAAACGCGCCCGCGCCCAGGGCGATGACCGCGAGGTCGAAGGTGATCCACAGGCCGAACCCGAAATAGTTGTCCAGGCCCGTCACGCCGATGCCGGTGCCCAGCACGCGGTATGCGCCATAGCCGCCCCAAGCCAGAAAAATACCGATGAGCCCAAGCCAGGCCAGAAATTTTCCGAGGGAACAGCGCTCCACCCCTTCGGGCCAGTATGCTCTATCAGACATGGTCTCCTCCCTTGGCATTCTTCAGGTAATTATCCCCGAGCTTCCGCACCCATTCCCGCTTGGAGTAGTAGTACACCTGCGGTTCCGTGCCCAGTCTGGCCAGAAGACGGAATGCGTGGGGGCTGGCCGCCAGTTTGGCGACTTTGTGTTCAGGATTTTTCAGGTCTCCGAAGGTGATGGCTCCCGTAGGACAGATTTCCGCGCAGGCCGGGACGTAGGCATCCTCGGGCAGCTTGGTGGGGTCCTCCCCGTTCATGCGGGCCTTTTCCTTGGCGGCCATGAACCGGTGATGGCAGAAGGTACACTTCTCCACCACGCCCCGGGGTCTGGCCGACGCATAGGGGGTGAGCGTCTTTTCCATGCCTTCGGGCCAGACGGGATCAAACCAGTTGAAATACCGGGCATGGTACGGACACGCGGCCATGCAGTACCGGCAGCCGATGCAGCGGGGATAGATCTGGCTGACAATGCCCCCTTCCTCGTCCTTCAGTGTAGCCACCACGGGGCAGACCGTGGAGCACGACGGCTGCCCGCACTGCATGCACGGCCGGGGCAGATAAGCCACTTCATGGTCCGGAAAGGGCTTCTCGTTGGAAAGCTCGTAAATATTCATCCAGTCGCAGGTACGCAGCTTGTTGCTGGCGTCCACTTCGGGGGGCAGGTTGTTTTCCGCCCTGCAGGCCACGGTACAGGCTCCGCATCCGGTGCATTTGTCGAGATCGACGGCCATGCCCCACATTACTTTGAATTCTGGTGCTTGCATAATATCCTCTTCTTCTCTCCAGGTGCCCGGAAAACTACGCCCTGCTCACAGTGACCCGCGCCGTGGCGAACCGCGACAACCCGGTTCCGTCCTCGATTTCGGCGGCCAGCAGTTTATGGACGTTGTCTCCCTTGCCTTTGGAAAAATCATCCCACGCGGTGTGGCCGAAGCCCAAGGGGGCGACCACGGTGTCATCCATCACGCCTTCGAAGATGCGCACGCAGGCCCGGCATTCACCGCCTGAGGCGGCCAGTTTGACCGCGTCGTCCTGTTTCAGGCCAAGCTTTCCGGCCGTCCTGGCGTTGAGCAGCACGTACATGTCCGTTCCGAGCATCTCGTCGTAGCGGATGGCGTTGGTGCCGAAAGGCGGGGTGGCCATTTTGGCGCTGCCGATCTTGAGCCGGGTCACGGGAGCGAGGGCAAGCTTGCCGTCCGCCGCCGGAACGGAGATTTCCCGCAGGGGAGCCGTCCACATGACCAGCATCTGTTCCGGGAATTCCTCACCCACCCAGGCCGCGCCGCCAAGCATTTCATCGAAGTCCGCCCCTAACACTTCGGCCTTGGCCTTGACCACATCCTCGAAGGATTCAAAGCCAAGCTCCAGACCGGCCTTCGCAGCCACGGACAGAAGCACGTCTCCAGCGGGCCGGGTGTCGAACACCGGTTTGATGACAGGCGCGGCCACCGTGTAATTGGGCTGGGGGGAGCCGTAGGGTGAATAGGCGTCGTCCAGACGCTCGAAAGCGTAGCTGTCGGGCAGAATGAGATCGGCCAGAGCCGCCGTCTCGTCCATGAAAGAGCTGAAGGAAATCACAAACCCGACCTTGTCCAGCGCACTCAGAACCTTGGACAGGCTGGGCAGCGCATACGCGGGATTGGCTCCGTGAACCATGAGCAGGGCGGGGGCTTCCGCGCCGCCGTCGGCCACGGCCGTCAGATACCCGGTCACGTCGTTTCCGAACAGAGTCTTGCGGTCCATGGCGCCGTCGATCACCTGCGGGTTCCAGGGCAGGACGCGCACGCCGCCCGCCACGTTGATCCGCTCAAGCAACACGTTCAGGCACATGCCCGCCCCAGCCTCGAAAGCGCCCAGACCCTGTCCGGAACCGGCGGCGCTCAGCACCAGCGGACGGCCAGCCCGCATAAGCTCCCGGGCCAGACCTTTGATCATTTCCTCGCTCACGCCCGTGGCTGCGGATACCTTCTCCAGAGGATACGCCGTCTGCACGAATCTGGCGAAATCGGCATAGCCGGGCCAGGCCGAGCGGTCCCGGCCTGTGGCGATGAGACAGTTCGCGATACCCATGGCCAGAACGGGCTCCATGCCCGCTGCACAGGGGACCCAGGCGTCGGCCACAGACGAAGTTCCGTTCTGGGCGGGGCCGACATACACATACCGCGCATTTCTGGACCGGCCCTCCGCGAAAGCCTTGCCGTTGCGGCAGACATTGCCCCAGGATTCCAGCATGTCCGCGCCCAGCAAAAGCACGTAACCGGCGTTTTCCACATCGTAGCCGATCTGGCCGTCGCCGCCGAACATGGCCAGCGCTCCGGCCGCCGGAGCGCTCTCGCCCGGCATCAGAAAAACCTTGTCGGAACCGGCCTTGGCCGCAAGTCCGGCCAGCACGTCGGTCACAGAGCCCGTCTCGTCGCCGCTGATCACGGCCATGTCCGCCCCGGCGGATTTCAGCTTTTCAGCCAGAAGATTTTCTGCCTCTTCCCAACCGATGTCCCTGAAACTGTTGCCGTCTCTCAGTTTGGGATTCCTGATCCGCGAGGGGCTGTACAGGAGCTGCACACTGGCCGCTCCCAAAGGACAGATCCCGCCCAGGCTCAGGGGATGATCGGGGTTGCCTTCCGCCGCCACGGGCCGCCCGGATATGGTCTTTATCCTGATGCCGTAAGCGTCGGAGCCCAGTTTGCACAGCGCCGGAGCCTTGCCTTCCTCTCCGTACTTGAGACGGGGAGTCCAGGACCAGTTCTGGGTCCAGATGGAAATATCATCCAGAGTCTTCCATATCACAGGCGTGAACAGACTGCCCGCCGCGCCGCCAGCCACCAAAGAAATAAAGCTTCTTCTATCGATTCCCATCGTAAATCCACTCCTCTCTTACTTGTGGCACACGAAACAGGCGTTGCTGGCGCCATTTTTGGCGTGGCACTCTTCACACTGCCACATCTTCATGGTGTCCTTGCTGTAGCCCGTGAGTCTGTTTTCGCGGTAGACGGGCGGCGTGCTCATGCTGGCCAGATCATGATGACAGGCCGTACATTCGAACTTGTCCTTGTGCGCGGCATGGGAAAAATACACATTGTCGGGCTGCTTCTGATACACCAGCCACTCCACTTCCCGGCCTTTCTTCACGTATTCGGCCACATATCTGGCCTCTTCCGGGTCCTCGCCCTGCACTTCCTCGTGACAGCCGATACAGTTCTCGCTGGTGGGCAACCCGGAGAAAGAGCCGTCTTCCCGGAACGCATGACAGTCTTCACAGGCCATGACCTGACCATCCACATGCACGACGTGATCGAACCGGATGGGCTGGGTCTTCTGGCTGTACAGGACCACGGGAAAGCCCCACCAGCCGAGCACGACCGATGCCACCAAGCCGATCAGGAATGGCAGCACCACGCAGCTTTTGCATTTTGCCACAGTCCTCTCCTCCTACCGCGTTAATTTGTAAAAACGGGCACAAAATAATTGCTTCCCAGTATTCAAGCCTTTCGGCTTGTGTCAAGAGATAATGAAAAAAATCACGACTCCAGCAATGGAGATAATTAATTGAAATAAAAAATAAAATATTGAAATTTTCCCCGATGGAGAAGGCTTTGAGCCCGAGCCGGCCGTGAGGACTGGCCCTGAAGAGCGATCCAAAAAGAACATTTTCCGGCATTGTTTTCAGCGCCGGAAGGCTCTCCTCCAAGCGCGGTTCCAAAAATGGTAAGGAATGAAATGATCTCCGGGCGTACCCCTCCAGACCACAACGCAAAAGGGCCGGAAACGCGCTCCGGCCCGACCATTTGCAGCCGAATCATGCCGCGCGGCGTAAAATCACGTCTCAGGCACCACTATTTCAGTCCGGCCGATATTCCCGGCGGCGAATCAGCCCGAACGTCATGGATTTCAATCCTTAAGAGCCTTGGCTCCGGCCAGGGCGATACTTTCATCTTCATCCACAGTGCCGCCGCTCACGCCCACCGCACCGGCAATGGTTCCCGCCTTGTCCGTCAGCAGCACGCCGCCCGCAAAAATAACCAGCCCGCCGTTACTGACTTCGATGCCGTAGAGCGGCTGCCCCGGCTGGGAGGCCTTACCCAAATCCCTTGTGGACATGTTGAAAAAACGCGCGGTGACGGCTTTCTTTGCGGCAATGTCGATGCTGCCCAGAAAAGCGTCGTCCATTCGCGCAAATGCCTTCAGATTGCCCCCGGCATCGACCACTGCAATATTGACGGGCACCTTTATTTCCTCGGCCTTTTTCAAGGCTGCGGCCAGCACGGTCTGAGCCTGCCGCAAGGTCAGATCACCGGGCAGGGTCTTGCGCACGTCCTGAGCCAGCGCAGTACCGGAAGCCAAACATACCAGACAGCACACCACCGTGAAATGCATGAACCTTTTCATACCGCCTCCTGCTTGCCGAGGTTGAAGTTACCTCCATTCTATCCCGCAATTCTCCCGTGGCAAAGCGTTTCCTCGACAACACGGAACGTTTCATTTTGACGAATCCCTGTAACCAGGGTAACAGCTGTCCACTAAGGATCCGCCATAACATAGCAACAGGAGACGCCCATGGTTCCCTCCACCCTCATTCCCCGTGACCTGCCCATTCCCGTGGAATGGGGATGGTTCTATCATTGCTGTCCGGCTAAGGGATAAGAAAAGAGTCCAAAATCTCAGCGATGTGTGGTAAAAGAAATCACCACAACATCTTGCCACACAAGGAGATTCTGGACTTGAGTCACCATAATACACTATTCTCCCAGACGCTATCTCTGATTCCCAGACATGTTTTTCAGAAACTCGAAAGACGGCACAAAACCGGGCGCTCGTCGCGTCAATTCGGTTTCAAGGAGCAGTTCACGGTCATGGCCTTCATCCAGCTTGCCGCAAGACGTTCCATGCGCGATGGCCTGCGCTGCCTTGAGGCTGCGGGAAACCGCCTGTATCACTGGGGACTGAAAAACGTGGCCCGCTCGACCTTTGCTGACGCGAACAATTCTCGCCCCGTAGGCTTTTTCAAGGATCTGTTCGCCGAGATGTACGGCCTGTGCGCCGCAAAAGCCCCGAAGCACAAATTCCGTTTCAAATCCAAATTGTTCAGTCTGGACGCCACCACCATAAAGCTTTGCCTGTCGCTTTTTCCCTGGGCCTCGTTTCGGCAGGCCAAGGGCGGCGTCAAAGTACATACCTTGCTGGATCACGATGGCCATATCCCGGCTTTCGCAACCGTCACCGACGCCAAAACCCATGAAAGCCGCATAGCTCAGGCTATGGAGTTGCCCAGGGGCTCCATCGTGGTCTTTGACAAGGGCTTCATCAGCTATCCCTGGTTTCGGATCCTCGGGGCAAAGGGCGTCTTTTTTGTGACCCGGCTCAAGCGCAACGCCGTTTTCAAACTCCTGGAGCGCCGCCTCGTGAATCGCAAGACCGGCGTTACTTCCGATCACATCATTGAAGTCTCCAGCCGGGGAAAATCCTTACGCTTGCGCCGTATCGGCTATCGTGACCAGGAAACCGGGAAACACTACGAATTTTTGACCAACCATTTCCGGCTTTCGGCGAAAACCATCGCCGACATCTATAAAGACCGCTGGCAAATCGAGCTCTTCTTCAAGGAAATCAAACAAAATTTGCGCATAAAGACCTTCGTCGGCAACTCGGAAAACGCTGTCCTGATCCAGATTTACACGGCCCTGACGGTTTACCTGCTCCTCGCGTACCAGAAATTCCTCAGCCGTCTCGGACTCTCCGTACAGCAACTCTTCCAGCTCATTCAACTCAACCTGCTCGGCGAGGCATCCTTGGATGAACTCCTGAATCCCAGACGACGAAAATTCGATAATTCATATAACTTCACACTGTTAGATTACATCGCTTAGCCGGACAGCAATGTGGTTCTATCTGTTCCAGATCCTGACCTTCGTCGTTCACCTGCTGGTCATGAATGCCATGCTCGGCGCGGCCATCATCGCCCTGGTCCATCATCTGCGCGGCAAGGCTGAGACAGAACCCCTGACTCTGGACATTTCCCGCAAACTGCCTTTCACTGTGGCCATCGCCGTAAACTTCGGCGTCGCGCCCCTGCTCTTTCTGCAGGTCCTGTACGGCCAGTTCCTCTACACCAGCAGTGTGCTCTCATGGCCGTGTACTGGCTGAGCGTTGTGGGACTTGTCATCGCCGCCTACGCCAGCGCCTACTACTACGACTTCCGCTACGAGACACTGGGTTCCATGCGGGCCCTGTTCGCCGCGGTGACGGCTGTCTGCCTGCTGACCGTGGCCTTCATCTTCACCAACAACATGACTCTCATGCTCGTGCCCGAAGACTGGACCGCCTATTTCGACAACGCAGCGGGAACCATCCTGCATTTCCGGGAGCCGACCCTCATTCCCCGATACCTGCACATCGTGGTCTCCTCCGTGGCCGTGGGAGGGCTGTTTCTGTCCCTGGTCTGGCACTGTAAGAAGAACGCCCCCGAAGCCCCGCGCTGGATTGCCCACGGTCTGGACTGGTACGCCTTCGCCACCATGGCCCAGATGGCCACCGGCCTCTGGTTTCTCCGGGCCATGCCGGAACGGGTCAAGCATCTGCTGCTGGGCGGCGCCCCCCTGCACACCATGGTTTTCGCCCTGGGCGCAGTACTTGGCATGGTCAGCATCAGCACCGCCCTGCAACGAAGAGTTCGCCTGACCACCACGCTGCTGCTCATGACCATGGTCCTCATGGCCTACCTGCGCGATCTGGTCCGCGACGCCTATCTCTCCCCCTACTTTCAGGTCGGCCAGCGTACGGTGACCGGTGAATATCTACCCCTGATCCTTTTCATTCTCACCCTGGCCGCCGGACTGGCCGTTCTGGCCTGGCTCCTCAGAACCGTCGCCAGAGACATGGAGGTGCGCTCATGAATTTTCCGGTCTGGGAACTCCACTGGGCGGGCGGCGGGCTGCTCATCGCCGCCATGGCCGTCTTCCATGTGTATATCGCCCATTTCGCCGTGGGCGGAGGCCTCTTTCTGGTGCTGACGGAACGGATGGGCTACCGTCGGAATTCGCCGGGCATTCTGGAATACACCCGCCGCCACACCAAATTCTTCCTGCTGGTGACCATGGTCCTTGGCGGCATCACCGGTGTGGGTATCTGGTTCACTATTTCCCTGCTCTCTCCGGCGGCTACCGCGCAACTCATCCACACATTCGTCTTTGCCTGGGCCATAGAATGGGTCTTCTTCCTGGGTGAAATCGTGGCCCTGTTCGTCTATTTCTACACCTTCGGCAAAATCCGGCCCCAGACCCACATGACCGCCGGGTGGCTGTATTTCTTCTTCGGATGGATGTCGCTGTTCATGATCAACGGCATCATCGGCTTCATGCTCACTCCCGGCGACTGGCTCTCCACCCGGGATTTCTGGGACGGATTCTTCAACCCTTCCTTCTGGCCCGCCCTTGTCTTCAGAACCTGTCTGGTCTTCATGCTGGCCGGACTGTACGGCTTCGTCACCGCCGCATGGGAAAAGGGAACCGCCCTGCGCGAAGCCATGGTCCGGCACTGCGCTCTGTGGCTTCTGGCGCCCTTCGCCATCCTGCTTCTCTCGGGCTGGTGGTATGTAAATGCCCTGCCCGAAGCCCAGGAAGCCATGGTTCTGGGCGCGAATCCGGAAATAGCCCCCTTCCTGCGGGGCTTCATCCTGATTTCCGCCGCGCTCTTCGCCGGAGGCCTGGTCATGGCCGCGCGCATGCCCGCCCTGGCCAAGCATTCCGTGGCTGTCACGCTTCTGGTCATCGGGCTCATGTACATGGTCTGCTTCGAGTGGACCCGTGAAGCCGGACGCAGACCCTACCTCATCCACAGCTACATGTATTCCAACGGCGTTCTGGCGGGTTCCGAAAAGGCCGTCTCGGCCACGGGATACCTGAAGACTTCCGGCTGGAACCGCCATCAGACCGTCACAGCGGAAAACATGGTGGACGCCGGTCGGGAAATCTTCCGCGGCCAGTGCTCAAGCTGCCATTCCATCGGCGGACCCATGAAGGATATCCGCAAATACACGGCGGGCATCGGCGTCATGGGCTTTGAAGCCCTCATCTCCGGCATGGGCAAGGTCTATGAGTACATGCCGGTTTTCGTGGGCACCCGGCAGGAACGCACGGCGCGCCACCTATCTGGCCCGGGAAATCAACGGCCAGACCGAAACCTCCGGCGAGAAACGCCCGGCCCGGCCCGAAATACGTCCGGCCGTTCTGGCGTTCGATCCCGAGGAGGACGACTATGTTCTCCTCGCCTGGAGCGTTCCGGGCCAGAAAACCATCTCCGACTGCGACGCGACGTGGTGCTGACCTTCTCCGCACCAGCCGGATTCGAGCATCCAAGCCGGCAGGTCGAATTCTGGAAACACGCCCGCAGCCTTACGGGCAAGGACCTGCCTCCCGACACCGGGCTGACGGGCCGGAGGATGTCCGGCACCATGACTCTCGACGGGCAGCGGACTTTCACAGCTGAAGACATCCCCGTCCTGCCTTATGGCGAAGGGCTGCCCAACCCCTACCCGGTCTTCACCATCGAGGCCCGCAGTCAGGACGGCGAACTCCTGGGGTGGCCGTGCCCGTGTCCACGGAACTGGGCTGTAAAAACTGTCACGGCGGTTCGTGGAGCCGGGACGGCGTGATAGGCGTCTCGGCCCGGACGGCCTCGGATGTGCTGCGCAAGCACGACCGGCGGCACAAGACCACCCTCATGGCCCGAGCGGAAAGCGGCTCTCCCGTGAGCTGTCAGAGCTGTCACGCCGACCCGCTGACGGACGCTCCCGGCAAGCCTGAGCTGCTGAGCCTCTCGGCGGCCATGCACGGCTTCCACGCCAACTACCTGTCCGGTCTGAACGGCGCGGAAGCCTGCAATGCCTGCCACGCCACCGGCACGGACAGCTACACGGCCAGCTTCCGGGGAGCCCACTCCAGACAGCCCGGCGAATCCTGCGCCAGATGCCACGGCACCATGGAAGACCATGCCCTGAGCCTGCTTCAGGCCGAAAAGGACAAACCCAAGGCCGACAAGCTCATGCGTCACCTGCGACCCCGGCTGGTTTCCGCCGTGGAGGACATAAACCCGCGCGCGCCCTGGAGCAGCCTGCCCGACTGTCTGGCCTGCCACGTGGAATTCGAGCGGCCCGAAAGCGTCAAGGTCACGGCTTTCAACCAGTGGGCGGAAAACGACGACCTGTACCAAAACCGCGTGGACGAGGCCGGACTCATGTGCCAGGCCTGCCACGGCTCCGCCCATGCCGAGCACCCGGCCATCAATCCTTTCAACTCCGGCCTGGATTCCCTCCAGCCCATGCGCTACCAAGGGAACAGACGGCCCATCGGAGCGGGCGGCAACTGCGCCGTCTGCCACCGCGAAGAAATGGATGCCGAACTGCACCATCCGAATATGTTGAAATAGAGAACGCTGGCTTTAAAGATAAAAAGCGGCAGGCGAAGTGTCCTGCCGCTTTTTATTAGAGGCTGCTTGTATTGACCATAACTCTTGTCATGTTCCATCATCCCAAGAATTCAAGTACTCAGCTAATACATCCCCGTGGCATGGTTCAGGTTTACAAAAACAACCAAGGCGCTTTCCAGAAAGTTTATAGACTTGAGATTTATCTTTGTTTGGAAATTTATCATTATCAAAGTCATATTTATATTTTCGAATAACTTCCTCTCTGTCTTCTCCTTCTTCATATATAGAATACGGATTTCCCCAGTAAGATCCTCGACCAATATATTCATATGAAGGAGTACTTTTTAAATTTTTATATTGTATATCTTTATTTATATTCACAACTCTAGTAATTTTTATATTTATCAATCTAAGTGGAATATTTTCTTTTTTTATAAAATTAGTTTCATCCTTAAATACCTCATTATCATCGAAAATTATCGCATGAGTAAGTCTACAATCCCTCCAATTTTTTTCTTCTATTAGCTTTAATTTATTTTCTTTTGAAAAATTAAAAATAAAATTATTTGAGTCTTTTGGAAAATAAAAAGTTATATTTTCAATCCGCTGTATAATATTCGAAACTTTTCTTGAAAACTTTGCCTCACACTTGAATTCCTCTGGATATAAGATTAGAATATTATTCATTTTAATATAGGTGATTAATTTTAAATATACCATTAAAAGACATATTGACATATTCAGCAGCTAATCTTCGGTGACAATTGATTGGCTCATGTTCACTGCATAACAAACAACTATTTTCGAAAAACTCTGGCAAAATTTTCTTTATTGGTTTTCGTTTTTCAATAAGCTCTAAGTATCGAACTTCATATTTTTCCCAACTTATTCTGTTTTTTTTGTAATCCTCTAATATATCTTTTGTTGGCGCGAACTCAGGAAAATAAAAATATTCTGTCCCACATATCTCATGCAGAAAGAATCTTAAATCATTTTTTTTAGCAAAACCAGCCAATTGAGAATCTGCGTTTAGACGAATATCTATTAATTTAGCTATTTTTGCAGATTTAATTAATCTAAAAAATGTTTCAGCATTTTTTTTTGTAAACCCTATGGTATATATATTCAAAACAATATCCTCTTGTTAAAAAATAGCTACGACTAATTTATAGCAGAAACCTTTATAAACCGACCCCAAGCTGACGCATATCACTTTTGATCTATATTGATTATTTTCATGACTATCAAAATTTGGATCTGTTACAGCAAGATCATAAATATTTTCTTTGTATGTAAATGAGGCTCTCCTTTTGTTATTGATATTTTTATAAAACACCAAGTTATTGACAACTACTAAATATAGAGATTGTATTATTTGAACAAGACCATAGTCAATAGATAAATACTCAACCCTATCACTAGTCCCCCATAGGTCACTAGGATTGTCCAAAAATTGACTCAAGCCTGTATATGGAATATTAAAATTTTGAGTCCACACTGAGTTATCAATAAGATAATTTTCAGGTTGATGCAAAAGAGGGACTTGCCTCAATAATCCTATTGAAATTTTTTGTAATGGTTTGGCAATGAATATTCCATAAGGATTCTGATACGCAACTTGACTCCGACTCAACGCCCCGCCTGTTTCATCTGAAACAGGACGTATCCATTTCTTAGTTGAGACACATTTACCAGCAACACAATGTTTTTTATGTTTAATAGAATTAGCAAGAATTACAATTGTCCTACGAAACATAAGTAATTTATCTATAAATATATATTTTTATCATACAACTAGTTAAATTTTATTCTCATATTAAGAGAATCCAAATTAAACCTATCAAATTCTTCTGCATGTAGAATAGTTACGAGCCCAAAACTCTTTTACAAAAATGCATTTTGTGTTTGTCGTTCTACTTAAAACTAAGCAGATTAAATTTTCCACCACTCCTGTACCGCATAATATTCAACCGTTTTTCTTTTCAGACCAAGACAGTAATATTTCAATCATAGCTAACGTACCTTCGGCTTCTGCCCTAATTTTCGAAAAAAATCCAGTGCCCGTCCCATTTGACCTTCTACCGTGCAAAATCTGCCGACAAAACCGCTGGGAACAAATCCTCCATATCTGAACGCAAAAAAGACACTGTCAATACGTCTACCTCCAATCTCTCATCTTTATCTCTGGACAGCAATCAGGGCTATCCGTTATCGCCGCATTATTATTCACAAATCCACGCCACTTATCTCTCAAACACGCCGAGGTTCGCATGTCTTCCACCGTCAAAAACTGGATCATCGTCCTGCTCTGCCTGGTGATCGCAGGCCAGGCCTGGCTCCTCCGGGACCGTTTCACCAACGCCTTTCAGGAAGGGCCGCGCATCCAGAACGTCACCCTGGACAGTCCCATGCGAACCACCGTCACGGTGGAGTTCAACCGGCCAGCGCCGGAGAGCGCCCTCAAACAGGAGCACCCGGCCGGAATCAAGCCCGAGACGGAAGGGCAGTGGGTCTGGGCAAACCCGTACACCCTGAAATTCCTGAGCCAGACCTCCCTGCCTCTCAACATGGAGTACGAGATTGCTCTGAATCCGGACCTGTTCGGGGAAGACATGCCCGAATCCGCGAGAACGGCCCGCATCCAGACCGGAGAATTCGCCGTGCGGGAGTTCTCCATGAACGAGATGCCCTCTGAAGCCGGGCCGGCCATGGTCGAGCTGGAAGGAAAAATCAGTTTCAACGCTCCGGTGGACCCGCAGAATCTTCTGGACGCCATGCGGCTGACCGAAGCCAACGGGACGGTCATCGACATATTTCTGCAGACTTCCTGGCGCACCAGCAATTTCGTTTTCCGCAGCGCGCCCATCCTCAAGGAAAAAGACGCCCGTACCCTGACACTGCGGCTTGCTCCCGAACTGACCGTGGCGGAAAAAAACCTGTCCCTGGGCCGGGAATTTCTGCGCGGTATGACCGTCGTGCTGGATCCGGTACTGAAGGTGGTCAACCTGACTCCGGACTCCGGGCCGGATCAGTCCCAGATCGCCGTGGAGTTTTCCGCGCCCGTGCAGGCGGACAAGATCCGCGAGTACATGAAGATCACGCCCGATATCCAGGCCGCCGTGTCCACCCACGGCCGGACCGCCACCATCACCGGCCGTCTGGAACCCGGCAAAAAGTATGAAGTGGCCCTGTCCAGAGGACTCACAGCCGCCGACGGAGCCTCGCTGAACGAAAGCTACCGGACTGCCGTGACCATACCGGACCTGCCGCCCGGCGTGGATTTTTCGGCCAAGGGCATGTTCCTGCCCCGCCAGGGGCAGGGACTCATCGGCCTTGAGTACGTCAACACAGACGAACTGGTACTGACCGTAAGCCGGGTTTTCCCCAACAATCTGAGCGCCCTCTTTCAAGACCACGGCTATGCCATCTTCAGCGGCGGCGAGGACGAAAGCTCTGTGCCGTACCATCTGGGTAGCGAAATCTACCGCGAATCCTTTTCGTTGCAGTCCACGCCCAACAAAAAGGAAAAACGCACCATCTCCATGTCCGAACTGGTGCGGGACAACCGGCCGGGCCTGTACAAGCTGAACCTGACCCTGCCTTCGGAATATCAGGGCGCCACGCGCTGGGTGCTGCGCACAAATATCGGCCTCATGGCCAAAGCTTGGGATGGCGGGTACATGATCTGGGCCAATTCCATCGACTCCCTGCGCCCCATGCGCGATCTGGAAGTCGCCCTGATCAGCTCCAAGAACCAGATCCTCGCCTCGGCCCGCACGGACGAGATGGGGCTGGCCCGCTTCTCCCGGCCCGCCGAAAACGACGAAATGGGCTATCCGGCCATGATCGTGGCCTGGGCCAGAGAAGATTTCAGCTTCCTCATGCTGGATCATTTCGGCATCGACACCACGGGACTCGACGTCAGCGGCACATCCGTCAACGCAGCCGGGCTTCAGGCCTATGTCTACGGCAAGCGCGACATCTACCGGCCAGGAGAAACTTTGGATGCGGCCATCCTGATCCGCAACGCCCAGTTGCAGGAGCCGCCGTCGGCGCCCCTGACCCTGGAGCAGAGCGATCCCGAAGGCCGGACGCTGCGCACCCTGAAACTGACCCCGAACCAGGGCATGGCCACCGTGAGCCTGGACATCCCCGACTGGTCACTGACGGGCCGGTATTCCCTGAACGTGATGAGCGGGGGCGAAAGCATCGGCACGTACGCCTATCAGGTGGAGGAATTCATTCCGGACCGGATCAGCGTGGAGATCGCTAAAACGCCCCGGCAGGCCGGTCCGGGCCAGAAGTTCGATTTCAACGTGGTCTCGCATTACCTTTTCGGCCCGCCGGCCGCGAATCTGGCCGTTTCGACCAAAATCCGGCTCATCCACGCCTCCTTCACGCCCAAGGGCTTTGAAGCCTACACATTCGGCGATCCGGGGCGGACTTTCGAGCCCATGCCGCTGCTGGCCACGGATTCCCGGCTGGACGCCGAAGGGCAGGGAAACTTCACCGCGGCCATCCCGGAAAATCTGACCCCGCCTCTGGCCCTGCAGGCGGAAATCACCAGCCGCGTACAGGAGCAGGGCGGACGCGGCGTCACGGCCAGAACGTATGTGCCGGTCCATGCCTACTCTCTGTATCCGGGCATCAAGCAGCCGGAATCCATGGAGTTCGAGCCCCGGAAAAAGGCCGTTTTCGAATTCGTGACCGTCAATGCCGACGGCGTGCAGACCCAGAATCCGGAACTGACCGTGACCCTGTTTCAGGACCGCTGGCAGACGGTCATGCGTAAATCCGACACGGGGGTGGTATATGAATCCGTGCGCAATCCGGTAGAAGTCTCCACCCAGAGTCTGCCCGCCGGGCTGGGCAAGGGCAGCTTCGAGGTGGTGCCCCAGAACTACGGTTCCTACCGGGTGCGCCTGACGGATCCCAAAACCGGCGCCCTGGCCGAGCAGGAATTCTACTGCGGCGGCTGGGGCTACTCCCCGTGGGCGGTCAAGAATCCGGCCCGGCTGGAACTCATTCCGGACAAGGAAGGCTACCGGGGTGGAGAAACCGCTTCCATCCAGCTCCGCGCGCCCTTTGCGGGCAAGGTGCTGGTCTGCGTGGAAGGGCAGGGCGTGAGGCATCACCAGGTTGTGGAGCTAACCGGCAATACCGGACAGGTCAGCATTCCGGTAAGCGAAGCCTGGCAGCCCAATGTCTATGTGACGGCCATTCTGGTCCGCAAAGGTACCGATATCCGGCCCGGCACGCCGGGGCGGGCCTTCGGGGCCATTCCCCTGTTCGTGGACAGCCTGTCCAACAAGATGGCCGTGCGTGTGGACGCTCCCGCCGAAGTACGCCCGCGGACGGATCTGGCCATCAACCTGACGGCCAGGCCCCATTCCAGAGTCACCGTGTCCGTGGTGGACGAAGGCATCCTGCAACTGGCCGGCGGGAAGAATCCCGATCCGTTCGGCTTTTTCTACGCCAAACGGGCCCTTGAGGTGAACAGCCTCGACAGCTTCGCCATGCTCTTCCCGTACCTGTCCGCGGCCAAACCCCTGGCCGGCGGCGGCGACGCCCTGGCAGCGGCTTCGAGCTTCATGCGCACCGAGGGCATCCGCCGGGTCAAGCCCGTAACCTTCTGGTCCGGCGTGCTCACGGCCGACGCCTCCGGGAACATCACCCACAATGTGCGTCTGCCCGACTTCCAGGGCGCCCTGCGCATTGTGGCCGTGGCCAACCAGGGCAAGGCCTTCGGTGTGGGCACGGCCATGACCAGGGTGCGCACACCACTGGTGCTGACGCCCACCCTGCCCCGGTTTCTGGCCTTGGGGGATACGGTGGAGGTGCCTCTGACCGTGCGTAACGACACGCCTTCGGCGGGGCAGTTCCAGCTGAAGGCCACCGTGTCCGGCCCGGCCGCGCTGGGGGATGTCCCTGCGCAGCTGACCCTGGAAACGGGACAGCAGAAAACCGTGTACCTGCCCCTGACCTGCGGCAAGGCCGAAGGCAAAGTGGAAGTGACCCTGACGGCCACGGGCAACGGCGAAACCGCGACCGTCTCCGAAGAACTGGACCAGCGCGCCCCCCTGCCCGTGACCCGCATCATGGAAACAGGCGTCCTCAAGGGCGAATCCGGTCTTGTCAGCGCCGCCGCGCCGGACACGCTGCTGCCGGAAACCGTCAGACGCACGGTGCGCCTGTCCGTTCTGCCGCTCATGCGCTTCTCCGGCCACCTGGACAACCTGCTGGGCTATCCCTACGGCTGCTCCGAGCAGACGGTTTCCAAGGCCTTCCCGCTCCTGTACTTCGGCAGTCTGGCCAAGCAGCTGGCTCCCGGCCGGTTCAGCACCACCGGCCCGGCAGGCCTAGTGCACGTGGCCATCCGCCGCCTGCAGACCATGCAGACATCTTCGGGCGGTTACGGCTACTGGCCGGGCGCGGAGACCGACCCCTGGGTTTCGGCCTATGTCTGCCACTTCCTGCTGGAAGCCATGCAGGCCGGGCATACGGTCCCCGAACGCATGATCAACCGCGGCCTGGGCTATCTGACCAACCTGACCAATCCCCCGGCCGACGCCGCCGGATGGGAAGTCGAACGGGCCGCCTACGCCCTGTACGTGCTGGCCTTGTCCAAAAATCCCAACCTGGGCAGCCAGGACTACCTGCGTGAAACCTTCGGCAAGAATATGAAGGGCGTGTCCCGGACTCTGCTGGCCGGAGCCTACTTCGCCAGCGGCAATCCCGACGCGGGCTTCGAACTGCTGCAAATCAATCCCACCTTCGACGACGGACGGCCCGCCAATGGCGCCAATCTGGGTTCGGGCCTGCGCGACCGGGCCCTGACGGCCCTCATCCTCCAGGCCCAGAGCCCGGACGATCCCCGTCTGGCCGGACTCATAGAGCGCATCAGCGAAGAGCTGGACAAGGGCCGCTGGTATTCCACCCAGGAAACGAGCCTGGCCTTCATGGCTCTGGGCAAGTTCCTCTCCGCCTGGAATGACGACCGGCCCTTTGCCGGAACCCTGGCCTGGCCTGGCCAGACCCGGCCCTTCGAGGAAACCAGAACCTTCACCGCCGAGGGCATCCTTACCTCGGGTGAAATCTCCCTGACCAAAACCCCGGCCGACCGCCAGGTCTTCTTCACGGCCCTCACGGCCGGTGCGCCCAAGACTGAAACGCATCGCCCGCTGGCTCAGGGCCTGGAAGTGGAGCAGACCCTCCTGCGCGAGGACGGACAGCCTCTGGACATGAACAACGTCCGCCAGGGAGAACTCATCGTCATGCGCACCCGCGTGCGCAGCACGTCCGGCAATCTGGACAACGTGGTGGTGCAGAGCCTGCTGCCCGCCGGGCTGGAAGTGGAAAATCCACGCCTGGCCACCACCGAACGGCTGGACTGGATGGAGGACGTCCCCCAGCTGGAAGGCCATCAGGATCTGCGCGATGACCGCATTCTGGTCTTCGCCAGTCTGCGGGGCAACAAATGGGCAACCCGCTACAGCGTGCTCCGGGCGGTGACGCCGGGCGCGTTCACCATGCCGCCCATTCAGGCCGAAGCCATGTATTACCCGGATATCCGCGCCGCCGGCTCCATCGGCACCCTGCGCGTGGTCCGGGACGAACAGCAATGACCCAAAAAGCCGTGGCCCGCGCTCGCCGCGTGGTCACGGCCCTGAGCCTGTTTCTGGTGCTGGCGCTCGTGAGCGCCTTTATCCTGGACAGGCTTTTTCCTTTTCCCGTGGACAGGCTCGAACCCGCGCCGTCCACCCGCGTGCTGGACAGAAACGGCAAGTCTCTGCGCTATTTTCTGGCTCCGGACGGCATGTGGCGCTTTCCCGTGACCCTGGACGAGGTCTCCCCGGATCTGGTCACGGCCCTGATCCACTCCGAAGACCGGCATTTCCGCCATCATCCGGGCGTCAACCCGCTGGCCGTGATCCGCGCCATGTGGAGCAACCTCCGGCACGGACGCGTGGTCAGCGGCGCGTCCACCATTCCCATGCAGGTGGCCCGCATGGCCGACCCGCACCCGCGCACCTTCGGCACCAAGCTGGTGGAAGCCCTGCGCGCCCTGCAACTGAGCGCCCATTACTCCAAGGAACAGATTCTGACCTGGTACGTGAACCTCGCGCCCTTCGGCGGCAACGTGGTGGGGGTGGGGGCCGCTTCGTGGCAGTATTTCGGCAAAAAGCCGGACGCCCTGTCCCTCGGAGAAATAGCTCTTCTTTCAGTGCTGCCGCGCTCGCCCTCGCGCTACAATCCGCTGAAAAATCCCGAGGCGGCCTTGAAGGTGCGCAACCAGGTACTGAAGCGCTTCGCACGAGACGGTGTGTTCAGCGAGGCGCGCATTGCCGAAAGCCAAAGCCGCCCGCTGCTGGCCTCGCGGGCCGCCGTGCCCCAGGCCGCGCCGCATTTCTGCCGCTGGCTGCGTTCCCGTCTGCCGGAACAGGCAGTGCTGCGGAGCAGTCTGGACAAACGGATGCAGGGCATTGTGGAGTCCGCCATTGCAAGTCGCCTGGAGGAGCTGCGCCGCGCGGCCATCGGGTCCGTAGCAGTGGTGGTGCTCCATACCCGCACCCGGGAAATTCTGGCCTATGCGGGTTCGCCCGATTTCTGGGACACGGCCCGCCAGGGGCAGGTGGACAACGCCTTGTCCAGACGCTCTCCTGGCTCCACCCTGAAACCCTTTCTGTACGCCCTGGCCTTCGATCAGGGACACCTTACCCCCGGCTCCATGCTGCTGGACGTGCCCACGGATTTCGGCGGTTACATGCCGGAAAACTACGGTCAGGACTTTCAGGGTCTGATCAGCGCGCGCATGGCCCTGGCCACCTCCCTGAACGTGCCGGCCGCACGCCTTCTGGCCCGGTGCGGACTGGCTCCCTTTCACGACCTGTTGCGGCGGGGCGGCCTGACCACTCTGGACCGGCCTGCCGCCCATTACGGTCTGTCTCTGGCTCTGGGCGGATGCGAAGTGCGTCTGCTGGAACTGGTCAATCTTTACGCCACTCTGGGGGCGGGCGGCGAGTACCGTCCCGTCAGACCGCTGGCAGGAGGGGACCGCCACGGCGGAACGCAGATCATTTCTCCGGAAGCCTCGGCCATGGTGCTCGACATCCTGGCCGCCACCAGACGCCCGGAAATGTCCGATTCCTGGGAATTCACCGTCGGCGCGCCCGCCGTGGCCTGGAAAACCGGCACCTCCTTCGGCCACCGCGATGCCTGGGCCGCGGGCCTGAGCCAGGAACTGGCCATCGGCGTCTGGGCGGGCAACCCCGACGGCTCCCAGTGCAAGAACATTTCCGGGACCCTCCATGCGGGGCCTCTGCTTTTCGATCTGTTCCGGATGCTTTCTCCCGGCACGACCAGCCTGCCCCGGTTCGCCGCCCCGGCCCTGCGCCGGATTCCGGTCTGCGCGTTAAGCGGACACCGGCCCGGCCCGGCCTGCCCCACAACCCTGACCCAGGCCATTGCCGGGGTCACCAGCCTCCCGGTCTGCACCCTGCACAAACGCATCTTCGTGGACCCGGAGACCGGCCTGCGCCTGCACGGCGACTGTCTGCTGAGCCGGACCGCACGGGAGGAAACGGCGCTCATCTGGCCCGCCGAACTGGTCGCCTACCGCATGGCCCAAGGCGCGCCTCTGCCCGGCCTGCCCAAAGTCCATCCCGATTGCCCGGACGTGCCGGAGGAAAAAGGCCCGCTCATCCAGTCCCCGTCGGCCCGCACTCCGTACCTGATCCGGCCCGACGCCCCGCCCGAATTCCAGCGGCTGGCCCTGGTCGCGGCTCCCGGCACCGGAGCGGCCGTGCATTACTGGTATGTGGACGGCCGCTACGTGGGGCACGCCTCGCCGGAAACACCCTGCTTCGTCACCCTGGAGCCAGGCCGCCACAGCGCATCCGTAACCGACGATCTGGGCCGCGGCAGCCAGATTCACTTCGTGGTCCGCGAACTGGCAGATCCCCAGAGAGGGACGGCTCTGCGCGATGCCGCGAGACCCCGGTGACAGAGGGCGGCCTTCAAGAAATCCTTTCCGGCAGGCGCCTTGAAAATAAAAAACGTGGATTTCTTTAGGAAATCCACGCTGAGAAATCGCGCCGAAGCCCGCAGGCTCCGCAGATCATCCGCAAATCAGAACGGCGCGTCGTCCATGCCGCTGGCTTCGGATGGAAACGGCGAGCCCATATCCTCATAGCCCATGTCGGCGTTCTGGCCGGACTGGTTTCTCTGGTACTGAGGCGCGGGAGCGAAGCCGCCTTCGGACTGGCGGGAATCCAGCCCCAGCACCCGGTCCGCCCGGATTTCAGTGGTGGTACGCTCCATGCCTTCCTTGTCCTGCCACTTGCGGGTCTCCAGCTTGCCTTCGATATATACCAGACGCCCTTTGGACAGATAATTTCCACAGAACTCCGCCTGCTTGCCCCAGACCACAATCCGGTGCCATTCGGTTTTTTCCACCTTCTGGCCGTCCTTGCTGGTGTATGTCTCATCCGTGGCTATGGAAAAATTGGCCACGGGCTGCCCGGAAGCGGTGTAGCGCATCTCCGGATCGCGGCCCAGCCGGCCGATCAACAGCACCTTGTTCAGACTTCCCGCCATATCGTCTCCTTTCCCCCGCTCATGGCCGGGGCGTGTTTCGTTCCAGTTCGGTCAGGCCTTCCTCGATGCGGTCGGTGGCTGCATTGGCGGCCTTGGGATCCCAGTCGGCCAAAGCTTCTTCCAGCTTGCGCGCCTGCTCCGTCACTGACGGAAGATACCTCGACAGCGCCTGACGCAGTGTGTCCGATCCTTTTTCAAATTGGAGCATGTCATCCAGGGCCCGGACGAGTTCCATCACGCCCTCCCTCTCGAGGGGAAAGCCCGGCCGGGTTTCCTCGAAGGCCCATTTCCAGAGCAACGGCCATTCCCGGCGCACATCATCTTCCGCATAGGTGTAGGCATACAGCCTGACCTGCAGGACTTTACCCATCGCGCTCCTCCCAGTCGCTCTGCACGCGGGCGACGACTTCCTGAATTTCACTCAGATGGTCTTCGGGACATACGCCGATGAGCGGACTGTCCCGGTCAACGGAATCGTTGGTTTCAAAATAAACCGCATAGATGATGCCCGCCGGGCCCGTGTACCGGACCGCCGTTTCCCGCTTCATCCGGGACAGGATGAACAGATCCATTCCGTCCTCCACCTGCACGGTCTGGCTGCCCTTGGTCTTTATCTTGATGTCCACGTCCGGATAAAAATAATATTTTCCCTTTTCCGGGGCAAGGAAGAGGGAAAGGGAACGCCGCAGGATGCGGGCCACCACCTCGTCCCTGGTCAGAAAATGGCGGATGGTCATGAGTTCCTGTCCGGCCTGCACGAACTGCCCGTTCTGCACTTCCGCCAAGGACATGAGCTCTCCTTTCTGCGGCGCGTGCAGCGGCCGGATACTCTTTTCCCGCTCCAGCCGGGCCAGAAGCGTACCCGGCTTTTCCTTCCAGGTGCCGCCGGGGCCGGTCACTCTGGCGCCGGGCTCGCTGGCCACGAACTCCACCCTGCCGCAGTGCGGGGCGCGGATGACCACCTTCTCGTAGGGTTCCTCCCGCAATTCCCGCAGCAGCTCTTTCACGTCGATCACAGATGGCCTCCTAGCGGTAATACAGATTGCGGCCGCCCATGGTTTGCAGCGACTGCACCAGATTGTTCCGGATTTCCCTGCGGTCCCAGATGCCCTGAACATGTCCGCGCGACAGGGCCTGGAAAGCGTTGTGGTAGTGGGGAGGAATGTCCATGCCCGTAGTTTCCTTGATGACTCCCGGTCCGGCGAACCCGATATTGGCCGACCGCACCGCGAACTGATACGGCGAGCAACCCAGGAAGCTGGCCACCGGGCCTGCGTAGGAGTTGGTATCGTACAGCACCAGATAAAGACCGCCCGCCTCGATGTAGCGGCGTACGGCCATGGTGCAGCGCGGCATCTGGATGACCCCGTTGACGCCTTCCTGAATGCGGATGCCCGCCGTGCCGTGCACATACGAAAGGAAAGGCAGCTGCTTCTTGCGCGCCCGTTCCATGGCCCGGATGAATTTCTCCCCCTCGGCCGCGCCCACGCTGCCGCCGCGAAAGGCCGCCATGAACATGGCCACCATGACGGAAGTGCCTTCGATGCGGGCCTCGAAGGTCATGCATCCGCATTTGTGACCGGTCTTGCGCTTGGCCTCGTCCAGTTTCAGATCGAAACCGTCGAAACTCAGCGGATTGATGGATTCGATTTCGGAGAAGATCTCGTAAATGGAGCCGGGATCGAATATATTGTGCAGATACCACTGATGCTCCATGGGAAAATGATGACCACAGAAACTGCATACCCCGGCCCATTCCCCGAAAAGATCCGGGGCCCACTGGTCCAGGCAGCCGTGTACCGCCGCGTTGGGGCAGGCCACGGCGCGGTCCTTTTTGGCCTGGGGGCTGACATAGCGCCACTGCCCGTTACTCTGGGCGGAGTCGTTCCAGGCCGAAAGAGAAGTCAGCCCCTCCTTGTCCACGTGCCTCTTGTTCGAGCCAAGCGACAATCTGCCCACAAGGCTTTTCCAGAAGCGGGAAGAACGCCCCACAACCACCTGCATTTCCGCCTGCACGTCTTCGGCCAGCTCCGTGACTTTCTTGCGCTGCTTGCCGAACAGATCGTAACGAAAATACGAATACAGGGCCGTCCACATCTCTCCCAGAGACTCGCTGCCCCGGCTGAACCAGTGCCGCTTATCCGTGTAGGCGAACTGGGCCATGCGCCGGTACTTCGTGTAGCGCATCCACAAAAGACGTTCCTTTGCCCTGGAATTAAGGCTCCAGCGCACATACACGTCCGCCCCCTTGTGGCGTTTCAGGGCGATGGAGCGAAAAAGCCGCAGGCCGCTGACGTTCAGCACGATTTCGTCCGTGGACCGGATCACGGCTTTACGCAGTTTACGGAAAAAATCGTAGTGTTCGGGCCGGGCCCCCAGTTCGGGCTCGCTGATTCGCCAGTCCACATAGCCCATGGCCCGGTTGTCGTCAGCCGTGATCTTGAGCTGTCTGGCACAGCGCTCGATCAGCTCCGGCTCGGCGCGCTGCCCGTCGCGCAGACGGCCCTCGATGGCCGCCGCGCCCTCGGGGGAAATGACCGAATAGTATCCGTGGGAGAGCATCATGCGCGTGTCGGCCAGCCCGATGGCCTCGGCGCCGCCGGAACCGCCCTCGGAAATGACGGCTACGATGGGCACCTTGATGCCCGCCATTTCATAGAGATTCTTGGCGATCTGCTGGGCCGCCCCGGGATAATCCTCGATAGGGTAGGAGCCGGGAGTGAAAATATAGGTGTGGATGGGGATGTTCTCCGTCTCCGCGACCTTCATGTAGTGCAGGGCCTTGGCGTTGCCCCAGGGCTTGACCGAGCCGCCGTTCCTGAATTCCTGCCCGTGCCCCTTTTCCTGGCCGATGACCATGACCGCCTGATGATGCAGCTTCTTGCCACGCTTGCGGGTGATGTAGGCCCGGGCGATAAGCATGGCGGGATCGATGCTGTAGTCGTCCTGGCCGCCGATCTCGGTGTAGTTGTCGTAGACGTTTTCCAGAATGTCCTTCAGGCAGATGCGCTGCGGATGGCGGACAATGCGCACCTTGTTCATGGGCGTCAGGTCCCGCTCCAGCTTCTTTTCCAGAAACCGGAACAGTTCTTCCAGGGTCTCCAGCTGCCGGACGGCTTCCTGCTTGTTCAGTTCCGGCACGCGGGAGACGAACTCCCCGAATCTGGTTTCGAGCATGCTCACGTTGCTGTTCTCGTCCGGGGCAAAAATATCCTGAATGTATTTCAGGCGGTCCCGAAGTTCCTGCGTGCGTTTTTCCATATCCATAGGGCGCCGTATGCCTCGCGGGTGTTGATTTTCGCCGGGAAACCGGCTTCGGCTGAATGTCTGAACGGCCGTCAGGAAATGTCGCCCCGAAACGGCAAGTTGTTCAGAAAACCAGAATCTTCTCGGTTTTGCGCTTCAGAAACGCGATGTTGGACTTGAGCGGTTCGCCGCCGGCGTTTTCCCCGGCCAGAGTAAGAGTGTCCAGAAATTCCTGCCCGCGCGCTCTGGCCTCATCCAGGTCCTTGCCCCAGATGATGGCCAGGGCCAGATTGGGATCGAAATCCGTGGGAATCTCGTATTCCCGGTCGCGCGGCACCTGCGTGTGCACGGTCAGCCAGGGCTGCTCGGGCCAGTCGAAAGACGTGATCCGGCCGACCCAGGGGGCGAATCTGTTGTCCGGATCTTCGGCGATGATGCGGTACTCGATGCCCACGCCGCCCAGCCGGATATCCTGCTGCGCGTACCCCAGAGGAGCGCCCAGCCCCACCCGGATCTGCTCGGCGATGAGGTCCACGTCCCCGCGGCCCTTGATGGACGCGATACGGGCCGACACCCCGTTTTCCACCTGGATGCGGGTGTTGACCTCCATCAGAAAGGGCTGTCCCGTGGGACTGACAATCCATTCCCAGGTGCCCACATTGTCGTATCCGGCCTCCCGGGCCATACGCAGGGAATATTCGGTGATGTCCTCGAGAACCTTTTTGGCGTCAAAGGCGTAACGCAGGGAGGACGGATCGAACCCCGGCGCCACTTCGATGCGTTTCTGCCGCCCCAGAGACTGCACCGAGCAGTTGCGGGTGCCGAAATGTACCGGGTTCTGCCCCGTGCGATCGGCCAGAACCTGCACTTCCAGATGGTTGAAGTCGAAAATGCGCTGTTCGATGAGCACGCCTTCGTCCCGGAACTGGCGTTTGGCGTAGTTTTTGATGCGGCGCAGAACACTTCGGAACTTGTCCGGGTCGTCCACTTCCTCGATGCCCATGCCGCCCCCGCCAGCCGAAGCCTTGACCAGAATGACCGGGTTGTTCACGCCCTGCTCCTTCTGAAAGGCAAAAAGGGAGCGGGCGATATCCTCGGCTTCCAGGTCGTCGGTCACGGGCCTGTCGGAGCCGGGCACGGTGGGCACGCCGAGTTTGCGGGCCAGACGTTTGGTGTTGATCTTGTCGCCGAGTTCCCGGATGACCTGCCAGGACGGTCCGATAAAAATGAGCTTGTGTTCGCGCTGGGCCACCCGGCGGGCGAAACGGTAGTCTTCGGCGAAAAAGCCGTATCCGGGATGGATGGCCGTTGCGCCGGAATGATCGGCCACGGCGAAGATTTCATTGGCATCCAGATAGGCGCTGACCCGGTACAGCGAATCTTCGCCTCCCAGGTTTCTGGCCAGAACACAATGCTCGCTGTGCCGGTCCGGTTCGGTGAAGAGCGCCACAAAATCCAGGCCCAGCTTGCGGCAGGCCTGCATGATGCGGATGGCGATCTCACCCCGGTTGGCGATCAATATCTTATGTTTTTTGGATTCGCTGCTTTTCATGCTCAAGCCTTTTCTGAAGATGGATTCGCCAAGAGCCGTTTCCCCCCCCGGAGGATACCGGCCCTGCTCAAGACCGTGGGCAGTACCGCCCAGAGGTGCGCGAAAACAGGCAGGAGAGACAGCGGACCCGGCGGCGCATGACGCAAAAACGGCCAGGGGGCCCCTCCTTTCACTCTCAAGGCGGCGCTTATCTTCTTCGCCGGAAAGGAGCAAGCCTCCGGGGCGGGGTGCGGCCCTGCGGAATTCACGCCCGTCCGGAGTTTGCAATAATCCGAAATACACTGCACAGATGGCGGTGCCCGGACGCCGGACGAAAAGCGAACGTCCCGGAGTTTTTCCCATCCACAACAATTGAAATACTTGTCTTAAAGCCGGCAAAGCCCGCCACCCGCATTTCATTCGTGCACGGCTTGAAGGCCCAGCCCCGGAGGATACATGTCCGACATCCAGTGCCGGACCGGACTCGCGACCGAATGGCTACGCCGCCGTCTTGACACCGCCCCCCCACGGCCCTTGTGCTGGGCAGCGGACTGGACGGCTGGATCGACCCGGCATGGATCCGGCAACGCATTCCCTATGAGGAAATCCCGGGCTTTCCCCAATCGACCGTGAAAGGGCACGCCGGAATGCTCATTCTGGCCGAAATGGGGAAGCGGCATCTGGCCATCCTGTGCGGGCGCTTCCACCTTTACGAGGGCTACAGCGCCCAGGAAATCACCCTGCCCGTGAGGGTCCTGAGGCTGCTCGGGGCCAGACAGCTGATCCTGACCAACGCCGCCGGAGCTCTGAACCCGCTTTTTGCCGCCGGAGGGCTCATGCTCATCACCGACCATATCAACATGACCGGCAAAAATCCCCTCGCCGGCCCCAATGTGGATGTCTGGGGGCCCCGGTTTCCGGACATGTCCCAGACCTACAGCCCGGAACTGCGGGAAAAGGCCATGCGGGCGGCCCTCGTCCGCGGCCAGCGCCTGGAACAGGGCGTGTATATGGGCATAGCCGGGCCAAGTCTTGAAACTCCGGCCGAAACCCGTATGTACCGGGCACTGGGGGCGGACGCCATCGGCATGTCCACGGTGTCCGAAGCCATCGTGGCCCGGCACATGAACATGGACGTGCTGGGCATCTCCTGCCTGACCAACAAAAATCTTCCGGACTGCATGGCCCCCACCTCGTACGAGGAAATCCTGGAGCAGGCCGGCCGTTCCGGCGCGGCTCTGGGCGATTTACTGTGCAACCTCATTCCTCTTCTGTGAGTCCGTCATGACCGACAGCGCGCACATTCTCACCGAAATCCGGGGCAATATCGTCAAACGGGACGCCATCAAGGCCCAACTGGTTCTGGATTATCTGGAAAACGTGGACCAGGCCGTCCGGGAACAGGTCATCGAAGCCTTTGCGTCCGCTCCTCCGGATTTTGCCATATCCATTCTCGCCGCCTTCGCCGAGAAGCGGGCAGATCTGGCCGCCGGCCTTCCACTGGTGCGCGAAGTCCTGGCCATAAAAATCCTGGCCATGCCCGAACTGGTTCCCCGGGCTCTGCGCGCCCCCCAAACTCCAGGCCGCCAGACCATCATCGGCCTGGCCGGAGAGCTTCGCCTGGAAGGTGTTGCCCCGGATCTCATCGAAGTCCTGATGTCCGCCACAGACGTGGACGATATCAGACAGTGCATCGACGTGCTGGGCGATATCGGCGATCCACAGGCCACCAACAGTCTGAGCGACTTTCTCTACTCCGGGAACCGGGCCCTGATCATTTCCGCCATCAAGGCCCTGGGCAAAGTGGGCACACCCACGGCCATGCTCCGTCTGGCCGAAAGAATGGGCACGGACAATCAGCTGGATCTGCTCATTCTGGACATCTTCGCCCGGGTGCAGGACTCCACTGCTCTGGGCAAACTGAACGAGGCCATCCGCTCGCATTTCGCCCACTTACGCACCTACGCCAAGAAGGCCCTGACAGCCATCGGCCCCAAGGCCGTACCCCTGCTGACCGGAAATCTGCTCTTCGACGATCCGGATCTGCAAATTCACACTCTGAACGTGCTGGGCGACATCGGCGACCCTGCGGCCATCGCTCCCATCCGCAAGCTGCTGCACAACCAGCCCGGAAACGCCAATGTGCGCTTCGCCGCCTACGAAGCGCTGGGCCTTCTGCCGCTGGAAAAAGGCGCCTACATCCTGACTCAGGGACTGGCCGACCCTGTGGAGCACGTCTGCATCGCGGCGGCCAAGGCCATTGACAGCAATTTCACCCCCATCATGGCGGCGGGCATCAAAAATCTGACCAGCGGCCAGGACGAAGACGCGCGCCGCATCCTCAAAACGGCCATCGACGCCCAGGCCAGTCACATCTTTCTGACCCTGATCGCCGAAGAACGGATGCGGCCCGTGGCACTGACCTACCTGGGGCAGACCCATCAAGACGTCCGCAGCTTCTTCCATGGCGTACTCCGGGAGAACGGCCACGCCGAACTGGCCCGGGAGCTGCTCAAACCGGCGGATGACGCCCGCGCACGCAAGCGTATCTGTGCGGTGGACGACTCGCGCATGATTCTGAACATCTACAAGACCACGTTGTACGAACTGGGCTTTGAGCCCGTGCTGTTCGAGTTCCCGGCCAGCGCCCTGGAATGGCTGGAGACAGAGCGGCCGGAAATTCTGCTCACGGACCTGAACATGCCCGACATCAACGGCATCGATCTGTGCCGGGCCATCCGGAAAAAGTTTTCCAAAGAACAGCTGCCCGTAGTCATGATCACCACCCAGAACGAGGCCAATGACAACAGGGCCGCGCTGGAAGCGGGAATAAACGATATCATGTACAAGCCCTTCACCAAGGACACGCTGAGCGCCATGCTGCAACGTTTTATCTGACACAGCCCATGGCTCATCCACAGAAGTCGCCCTGAAAGAGCAATCCACGACAACAGAACAAAAAGGCCCGGAGATTCCTCCGGGCCTCGAAACGACAGAGCCGAATTTCCGCGGGCTCAGATACCCATGATATTGTAGCCCGCATCCACGAAGAAGACCTCGCCCGTGATGGATCTGGAGAGTTCCGAAGCCAGAAAGAGCCCGGTCTTGCCGACATCTTCCTGGGTGATGTTGCGGCGCAGAGGGGCACGTTCCGCAATGGTGGCCAGAATGGACCTGAACCCCGAGATGCCGGACGCGGCCAAAGTTTTCAGCGGCCCGGCGCTGATGGCGTTGACCCGGATACCGCGCTCCCCCAAATCCATGGCCAGATAACGCACGCTGGCCTCCAAGGCGGCCTTGGCCACTCCCATCACGTTATAGTTGGAAACGACCTTCTGCGCCCCGTAATAGGTCATAGCCATGACCGAACCGTTGTCATTCAACAGTTTTTCATAGGCTTGGCACAAAGCCACCAGGGAATAGGCCGAAATATCGAGAGCCAGATGAAAGCCCTGACGCGAAGTATCCACATAGCGGCCCTTCAGGTCATCGCGGTTGGCAAAAGCCACGGAATGCACGAGAATGTCAAAACAGCCCCACTTTTCCGCCACCAGCTCGGCGGAACGCGCGATGGCCTCGTCATCGGTCACATCACACTGGAACAGGAAATCGCCTTCTAATCTCTGATGGATGGGTTCCACCCGTTTCCTCAACACCTCACTTCCATAAGACAATGCAATGGACGCGCCGTTATTTTTCAGTTCCCTGGCAATGGCGTAGGCAATGCTTCTGTCGTTAGCCACGCCGAAGATCAGGGCTTTTTTCCCTTGAATGAGCATCAATTTTCTCCGGTTTCAATTTCAGTTTCCGTCCGGGGAAATCTTCCGCACCAGCGGCCGCCGTTACGGCAGTTGCAGGGCGGAACCAGTCAGACGTTCATAAGCTTCCAGATATTTCTTCTGGGTCTCGGCGATAACTTCCTCCGGCAGCGCTGGAGCGGGAGGCGTCATATCCCAGCCCGAGCGTACCAGCCAGTCCCGCAAATACTGTTTGTCAAAGCTGGGCTGAGACTTCCCAGGCGCATACCTGTCCGCAGGCCAGAATCTCGAGGAGTCGGGGGTGAGCACTTCGTCGATAAGCAGAATATCCTTCCCGTTCAGCCCGAATTCAAACTTGGTGTCGGCAATGATGATGCCCCGTTCGGCGGCCATATCCCGTCCCCGGGAATAAATGGCCAGGGAAATATCCTGAATGCGTTTCAGAAGTCCCTCCCCGATCCGGGATCTGGCGTCGGCCAGAGTGATGTTCTCGTCGTGTTTTTCCTGCTCGGCCTTGGTGGACGGCGTGAAAAGAGGCGCAGACAATTTGTCCGAATTCACCAAGCCGGCCGGCAATCTGTGGCCGGACACGGAGCCGCTGGCCACATAATCCTTGTAGCCGGAGCCGGTCAGATAGCCGCGCACGATGCACTCGATGGGAAAAGGCCTAGCCTTGCGCACCAGCACGGCGCGGCCTTCCAGTTCCTGAGCATAAGAGGCGAGTTTGGCCGGAAAATCCCGCACATCCGTGGTCAGCAGATGATTGGGGACCAAATCTTTGAACATGTCCATCCAAAAAATGGTGATCTGGTTCAGCACAACGCCTTTGTATGGAAGCGGCTCATTCATGATCACATCGAACGCGGACATGCGGTCCGTGGTCACAATGAGCAGGGTCTGCGGATCAATCTCGTAGATATCTCTGACCTTTCCACGGGAAAGCAGAGGATACTCGCGAATATGCGTTTTGGTGACGACTTGCATAAGTTCTCCGTTAAAAGGCGGCTGAAAGTGCTCCCCGACTCTACCGCAAAGTCCGCGTCTTTGTGCTTTCCCATTCCACAAATCCGCAGAGAAAGTTGATCATTCTGTGGACAGGCGCTGTTCCACGCTGCGGGCATGAGCCTCCAGACCCTCCAGGCGGGCCAGTCGGGCGATTTTCTCGCCATGCAGCGAGAGATAATTCCGATCCGTAGCCAACAGGCTCGTCTTCTTGCAGAAGGTTTCCACGGACAAGGCCGAAGAAAATCTGGCCGTGGCCAAGGTCGGCAGCACGTGATTCGGTCCGGCAAAATAATCGCCCACGGGTTCCGGTGTATGATGCCCCAGAAATACCGCTCCGGCGTTTCTGATCCGACCTGTCCAGGCCCATGGGTCAGCAACACTCAGTTCGAAATGCTCCGGCGCCAGAAGGTTCACCAGCCCCATGCCTGCCTCAAGGTCGGCGACATGTATCAACGCGCTCCAGTTTTTCAGCGCATCAGCGGCAATACCCTTGCGCGGCAGTGTTCCCATCTGCCGGGACAATTCTGCCCGGACTTTTCCCAGAAGGCCCTCATCCGGCGAAATAAGCAGGCTGGAGGCCAAGGGGTCATGCTCCGCCTGGGAGAGCATGTCCGCAGCCAACCACGCCGGATCGGCGGTACCATCGGCCAGAATGGCAATCTCACTGGGGCCCGCGATCATATCGATGCCCACCTGACCGGCCACCAGCCGTTTGGCCGTGGTCACAAAAATATTGCCCGGCCCGGCGATGACATCCACCCGGGGATAGTCTCCGTTCCATAGGCCAAGGCGGCGACAGCCCAGGCCGATCCGCACAGATAGACATGTTCGATGCCCAAAATGGCGGCAGTAGCCAAAATATAGGGGTTCAGTGTCCCGTCTCTGCGGGGCGGGCTGACCACATGGATATTCGGAACTCCTGCCACCTGCGCCGGAATGGCGTTCATGAGCAGGCTGGAAATAAGCGGCGTTTCTCCCCCCTGGCCCCCGGCACATAGAGACCGGCGCGCTCCACAGGCAGGACCAGTTGCCCCAGAGTCACGCCGGGAGAGGGCATGGTCATCCAGGAATTCTGCTTCTGGTGTTCGTGGAATTCCCGGATGTTTCGGGCCGCTTCGGAAATAATGGCCATATCTCCGGCAGAAATATTGTGACGGGCCTGCTCGATATGCGCGGCGGGAACCCGCAGAGCGTCAGGGCCTAAGTCCGGACAATCAAAACGGCGGGTGTAGTCCATCACCGCCTGATCGCCACGCGAACGTACCTGCGCGATGATATCCCGTACCCGCTCTTCCACTCCATCGGCAGCAATATCGCGGGAGGCAAGCCAGACCCGGATTTCTTCTCCGGAAGTGGCCGATGTATGAGAAATGAAACGAATGGGCATGCCGATCCTCGAAATAAGGAAATGAACAACAGGGGGTATCTATGTCCCGACAGGCCGGAAAGTCAAACCATACCCGAGATTCCAGCCATCCGGCTGTCCGAACCAGAAAACAAAACGGGCCGGAGTTTTGCAGCTCCGGCCCGGATGGCGTCAGGCGACAATACCTTGGCCTGATTTAGAACTTGTACTGGAAGCCGATGGTACCGAAGTAGGAAGGATCTTCGCCCTTCACATCCTTCAGGTGCGGAGCCAGGAAGCCCAGCTCGTTGATGGCGGCCAAGTTCTCATAAATCATATACTTGTTCACGAGGTACACTTCCCAAGCGGAGTCCTTGGTATCGAAGGAAACGCCGGCGTTCTTGTCGGAAGTACCCTGAGCGTACACGACCATCAGGCGATGGGACAGGTTTTCCACGAAAGTAATGTCGTTCAGGTCCAGACCGACGGTCCACAGGCCGGTACCGTCGCTGACGGGGCCATAGGCGTCGGAGAAGAAGGAATCATAGCCGGTGTTGAAAGCGCGCACGCCACCGATATAAGGAGTCACGCCCCAGCCTTCGGCCAGAGTCGGCAGGAAGGTCTGCTTGTCGGCCTTTGCATCGTCAACCCCAGTACCGTAGGTGCTGAACAGAGTGGCGGTCAGCATGTCAAACTTGTAGGAAGCGGCCAGAGCGGCATACCAGCCCTTGGTCTTCATGTCCTTGTCATCAGTGCGACCCTGACCATAGATGACGTCAGCGGCAAAAGTCAGCGGGTCAAGAACTTTTATTTCAGCATTGAGGCCCAGCCACCATGCGGTAGCGTCGTCATTGATGGCGAAGTTGGAACCTACTCCACCACTGCCCGCCGGAGCGGCAGTATTCTTGCCCGCCCAAGCGTACGCAAAGTAAGGGGTGATGTCCAAAGCATCCGTCGTTACAGGCACGGCCAGAAAAGCCATGTCCAGATCGTCCTTGTCTTTGCCGGAAGCATCAAAGTTGTCGGAGCCATCGACGCCGCGGGTATAGGCCACGGTCACACCGACCATGTCGTTGATGGGGGCGCTGACCATCAGAGCGGCAGCATCATCATCGAAGATGGGATTGCCGAACACACTGGGCAGAGCCACTTCCTGCAGACCGGCCTTCACGTTGACCTGAGTGTCGGGGAAGTTGAAGTCCAGATAGGCGTGCTTGATTTCAATCTCACCCTTACCATCTGTTCCCCAGTCGGCGCCGCCCTGGCCCCAGACATGATCCATTTCCAAGCCCAGAACCGCTTTCAGGTTCTCATGGGCCAGGAACGTAAAGTAGGTGCGCATACGCTGGGTAGTAGCGTAGTTGTCGGCATCGGGCACATCCGAATTGAAATCATTCAGGTTCGCGGACCAGATGCCATATACGTCCAAATTGCCTTTCACCTTCAGCTCGGTGGCGGAAGCGCTGGAAGCGACGCCGAAGCACAGAGCCGCCAACAGGGCTACAAAAGCAAAACGTTTCATGGATTCTTCCTCCTTTTGCGTTGATAGAACAAACCTTCTGACGCCTGGGAAGGCCAGTACGACAAGGGCAGTTAAAAAAGCAAGCTTTTTCTACTGTGAAATTCCCAAAAATTCAATTTTTTTTACTGCAAAATCTGCGGCCCTGCGGTGGAACCCTGCCCCAAATCCAGAGGGTAAGCCATTATGGTCGCCCTGCGCTCCTTTGTACCAGTCAGTCCTGTATGGGAATTGACGCAGACAATCAGGTCCAGCACGCCGTCGTTATCCAGATCGGTCAGGGCGTAATCCGTGACAGTACCCTTGATGCGCGCCGTCTTCCACTGCAGGGACATACCCACGCCATCCCAGTACAGGCAGTGGATCTCTCCCTGAGGATAGTCCCGATACCTGGAAAAAAACTGCGCCGAAACGGAGATATTCCGGCTGATGACCAGCTCAAACCTGTTATCTCTGTCCAGATTGGACGAAATCCCCCGCAGCGGGATGTACACCATGTCCAAGGGCTCGCTGCTGCCGTCGGGCTGCTTCATACCCAAGGGAGCCGAATGATACTCGATGCCCAAAGATGAACCGGCGTATGTCTCCTCTGTACTGGCGAGCAGGTTGCCCGCGGAGTTGTACACACGCATGCGGTCGTAATCATCGATCATGACGACCTGATAATCTCCTTCAGCAGGCAGAAAGGTCACGTTGAAGACGTTGCCGCCCATAGGCAAAGACACGCTTGGGCCGGGTGTATATTTGCCTCCCGACCTGATCATCTGATGAATCTTGCTGTCCAGGTACTTGATTCTGCCCACGCCCTGACCGACCAGTGTGGGGGCAAAGGCCGGGGGCATGTTCAGCACCCCGAGAAAATAAGGGATACTGTCTTCCTGGACGAAAAACTTTCCGCCATCGAAGCCCACGATGAGCGAACGGGGCTCTTTTTTCAGGGCTGCCGAAACAATCAGTTCATGCCGTCCGTTGCGGCCCAGATCCATACTGTTCAGACGGACATAATTACGTCCCTTGGGCAGAACCATCTCAGCGATCTGCACCATCTGTCTGTTTTCCACACGAAAGGCCAGCAGGTGTGAGGCCGTCATCAGAAAAACCTCATTTTTGCCGTCGCCGTCGCCATCGCACACCACCATGCCCCGAGAGGCAAAAGGCAAGGACTGACTGCGCCAGCGTCCCATGGAGGCATCCGTGTCCTCGTATTTGATGGACGGATTGGCATAGATCGCCCCGGCCTGGCTTTCGTTGACGATAAGTCCTTGATTCATGGGCCGGACCACGGGTTTCTGGTCGGAGACTTCGGCCTTGCCAGAAACCTGGGCGCTGATATCCGCCGCTACGGTTTCCAGGGATGGAATGACCTCGTTCAAGGTCGTCCGCATGGGGTGAGGCCGGTTCGCGCCCGAGGGGTCAAGCACATTCACATCCAGAGAACACTCCTGGCCCATGATGGTCAGCGCGCCCCAGATCAGATAGTCCGCCTTCAGGGACTGACGAAGTTTTTCGGCGGCGGCGGCATCGGCCGGAAGAGTCTTCACGGCCTTCTTCACGGTTCCGGCATCCAGAGGCACAAAATTTTCCGGCCGGGTCAGACGGGCGCTCAGCATGCTCTGAACTCCCTGGCTCAGATATTGGTATTCCTGCGGACCATGCACGCCGAAGGGCAGCACCGCAAAGGTCCGGGGGCCTTCGGCCAGGGCCGGGACGGCGCACAGAAGCAGCAAAATGGCGGCGAGAAGTTGCTTGAACATTGTCCCCTCCGGGAATACAAATTTGGAATGATCACAGAAGTAGTGCAAGAGTCGTTTTTCATGGAGGCGAACGATGTGAATGTCAACCACAGGCGCAGCAAAGCGGCGGGATCCGCCCGGAACCTGCCCCGGAGGCGGAGATGATATCCAGGCGCGATCTGCTTTTCGGAGCGATCCGCCGGTGGCGGAAAGATGATGACAGACCCGTTTCGGGCATCGGCGCGGATATCGGCGCCGCCGACATGGCCTTTGCCCGCAAGGATTACGCGGCTGCCCGCGAACTTTACAAGGCTGTGCTCAAGGCCAACCGCCTGCACAAGGAGGCCCGCGTACGTCTGGGGTTGTGCCACTACCATCTGGAGGAGTATGTTCAGGCCAAGGATACCCTGCTCATGGCCGTCCGGCAGCATCCTCAGGATTATCTCGCCCGGTTGTATCTGGGCCTGAGCTACGCCCGGCGGCGGCAGGTGGAAAAATGCATGGACGTCTGGAAGGATTTCATGAACCGTGAACATATCGGCGTGATGCGTGAAATCAACGCCCACAAGGCTCTCCATGAATGTGGCGAGGCTCTCGACGGCATCGAGATGGCGGACGCCGTGGAAAAAGCCCTGGCCCAAGGCTGAACGTATCGCACGCCATGCCGGGGCCGCAGACTCGGTCCGAAAACTGTGATCCAAGGGGGACAGCCGTGAAACCCCGCACCTGCCTCATACTCGATATCGGCAGCGGTACCCAGGACGTGCTGCTGTATCAAGATGGCCTGGAACTGGAAAACTGTGCCAAGTTCGTCCTGCCGTCCCCGGCCAGATACGTAGCCGCCCGCATCGGAGAGCTGACCGCGGCCGGGCGGGACATCTATCTGCACGGGCGGAACATGGGCGGAGGTTTCTGGCGGGCAGTGAAGGCACACCAGGATGCCGGACTGGGAGTCTTCGCCCATCCCGAAGCGGCCCTGGCTCTGGGCGACGATCTGGAACAGATACGCGGCTTCGGAGTGACCGTCACGGAACGCGCGCCCCTCAATGCCGCCCAGGTCCGCCTGAGCGACTTCGATCCGGGATTCTGGGAAGGATTTCTGCGCCACGCCGGGCTGGACCAGCCGGACATGATCCTGGCCTGTGTGCAGGACCACGGCTTTCATCCGGGAAAAAGCAACCGCATTTCCCGTTTCCGATACTGGGAAAAATTCATGCGCGAGGACGAAGGCCGCCTTTTCCGTCTGCTTTACCGCGAACCCCCGGCGGAAATGACGCGGCTTTGCGCGCTGCGCAAAGCCATCGGAGCGGGTCTGGTCGCGGATACCGGGGCCGCCGCCATGCTGGGCGCCCTGTTCGACAAAGAAGTGGAAGAAAGCGCGGCCCGCGACGGGGTGCTGATCGTCAACATCGGCAACAGCCACACCATTGCCTTTCTGGTGCGGGAGGACAGGGTCTGGGGCGTGTACGAGCACCATACCGGATTTCTGGACCAAGCCAAACTGCTGGAGCATCTGTCGCTGTTCCGTTGCGGAGGACTGGCCGGTCTGCGTGTATTCGAAGACGGCGGGCATGGCTGCGTGATTTCCGAAAGACTGCCGGGAAGTTTCGCCCGCACCGTGGTCATCGGCCCCAGAAGAAACATGCTGGCCGGAGCGGCTGGAGTCGAATTTCCCGCGCCGGGCGGCGACATGATGCTGGCCGGATGCTTCGGCCTGCTCAAAGGATGGAGAAGCCTGGAAAGCGCGTCATGAGCGCCGCACCATCCCTTCAGCACAATAAGGGCGAGCGTCCATTGACGCCCGCCCATGCCCTCTATACAGAAAATCCTCCGCCTGGGTGGTGGAACTGGTAGACACCAGGGACTTAAAATCCCTTGCCGCTCAGCGGCGTGCGGGTTCGATTCCCGCCCCAGGCACCAGCGGGATATCCTTCCAGCAAAAAAAACGGTCAGTACGCGCCGCGGCCCTTGAAGACCTCGAGGGGTGTTTTGGCCAGAATATAGATGTCAAACCACAGAGACCAGTTGCGCACGTAATAGCCGTCCAGCTCCACCCGCAAGCCATAGCTGGTGCTGCTGCGCCCGGAAATCTGCCACAGCCCGGTCAGGCCCGGCCGCACCCGCTTGTAGAGTTCGAAACCTTCCCGGTACTTCTCCACCTCCGCCCACACGATGGGCCTGGGGCCCACCAGGCTCATGTCGCCCCGCAGCACGTTGTAGAGCTGCGGCAGTTCATCCAGACTCGAAACGCGCAGAAAACGCCCCAGCCTGGTCACACGGGGATCATGCCGGAGCTTCTGCTGGCTTTCCCACTCCTCACGCAGTTCCGGATCGTGCTCCAGACATTCGTCCAGACACTCCTCGGCATTGGCGACCATGGTTCTGAACTTCCAGATGAAAATATCCTTACCGCCCAAACCGATACGCTGCTGCCGAAAAAAAACGGGGCCCGGACTGTCGCATTTGATGAGCGCGGCGATGCACACGAAAAGCGGGAGCAGAAACGGCGCCGCCAGCGTAAGAAGCACCAGCTCCGAAGCGCGTTTGAACTTCTGACGGTTCGGATCCAGCAGCTTCTGGCG
The DNA here is from genome assembly GCF_001553625.1 of Desulfomicrobium orale DSM 12838. GTDB lineage: Bacteria > Desulfobacterota > Desulfovibrionia > Desulfovibrionales > Desulfomicrobiaceae > Desulfomicrobium > Desulfomicrobium orale. The sequence goes on along the minus strand of NZ_CP014230.1, from coordinate 1,205,037 downwards.
GATATCCAGCGCCAGCATGCCTTTGAAGTCCAGGGCCGAAACCCACAGGCGGGTCGCTCCGAACAGATCGGGTACCAGCATGATCCGGCCGAAGCCGTGCGTGTACTCTTCCATGATGGTGTTCAGACGCTCCCGCCCCACGCCGGGCATGGCCAGAATGGCCACGCCGCCGGGCATGTTCCGGGCCATTTCCGTTGCTTCGGACAGGGGGCCGGCCACGGGAATGCCGTACATCCGGCGTCCGATCTTGCCCGGATCGTCATCCAGAAGCGCCACAGGCCTGAGACCCAAGCGGGGAGTACGCAGCATGGCCCGTACAACTGCCCGGCCGGTCACTCTGGCGCCCAGCACCACGGCCGGATAACCCCACCATCCCAGCCGCCAGCCCCAGTTTCTGGCCAGAGAACGCATGACCGGCACCAGCCCCAGAGACAGCAGCCACGCTCCGATAAAAATGGCCCGGGAATACAGATGCCCCTGACGCGAAAGAAATGTCCCGGCCGTCAGCAACAGAAAACCCAGCGTGACCGCCTGGGACAGACGCTTCAACTCATCGGGAGGGCTGAGCAGCACCCCGGGGTACAGTCCCCGCAGGGCGAAAAGGGCATAGAAAAGACTCAGGGCCGGCAGCAGACGGATATAGAGGATGAGTTCAAACTGCCCGTCGAAGAAAAAGCGCATCCCCACCGCCACGAAGGCCGCAAGGACCAGGGCCAGGGTATCCCCGGCCAGAGTCAGGGCCGTCATCCGTGCCCCGGGGGTTATCTTCCCGAACAGGTTCATACCGTCACTCCCCGGTCATGCAGAAAAGCCCGCATGTTCCGGAAAAAAGCCTCTCTGCCGAAGGATTCGGCGTGGGCTCGCACAGCCGTGTGGTCGCAATCGAAGCCTCCGGCCTCCAGCACGCCGAGAACTTCCTTCAACGCCTCCACACTCTGGCGGTCGAAAAAAAGGCCTGTGCGGCCAGGCAGTACCGTTTCCAGCGCACCGCCCCCCCGAAAGCAATGACCGGAGTGCCGCAGGCCATGGCCTCCACCGGCACCAGCCCGAAATCCTCCTCACCGGGGAAGACAAGCGCCCGGCACGACCGCATGAGTTCGCGCAGTTCTTCATCCGTGACCCGCCCGGCAAAACGCACCGAGGGTCCGGCCATGCGCCGCAGTTTTGCCCCTTCGGGACCTTCACCTGCCACCACCAGCGGCAGATTCAGCTCCGTGCAGGCCGCCACGGCCAGGTCCGCGCGTTTGTAGCCGACCAGTTGCCCCGCCACGAGGTAATGCTCCTTGCCGCTTTTTCCTCCCGGAGTGAAAAATTCCGTGTCCACCGGCGGATGGATGACCTGCGCTTCCCGGCGGTAGTATCTGCGTACCCGGCCGGCCACAAAAGCCGAATTGGCCGCGAAGGCGTCCACCCTCTGCGCCCCGGCGGCGTCGGCCAGACGCAGGTAATGCGCCACCGGGGTGGACAGAGCCCGCATGACAAAGGGCATCCCGGCCCTGTATTCCGGAGCCAGATCCCAGATATACCGCATGGGGGAGTGGCAATAGCAGACATGGACGGCGTCGGGGCGGGTGATGACATTTTTGGCCGGCCCGGATTCGGAACTGATGACCAGATCGTATTCCCGCAGATCCAGATTCTCCAGAGCCATGGGCATGAGCGGCAGATACCCCTTGTACCACCGTGCGGCTCCGGGCAGCCGGCCGATGAAGGTCGTCGTGATACGGCGGCTCCGCAACTCCGGCGGCAGAATTTCCGGCCGGCAGACATGAGTGAAAATGTCCGCCTGGGGAAAAAGCTCCGCCAAAGCGGCAAGCACCTTTTCTCCGCCGCGCCAGTTGACCAGCCAGTAATGGATAAGCGCCACACGCATGGGTTACAATCCTTGCGGCTTCCGGCATTCCGCCGGAAATTCGTTTGCCGCGATCCGCCTCAGCGCCCTTTCCAGGCCGCCCGCGCAAGGCGCGGCAGCGCGCCGATCCAGCCGCTCCAGCCCAAATGGCGATTCACCTGGGCATGGTTGTGAACGGCATGACGCAGACTTCCCCAGGACCGGACGGCTCTGGTGCCGCCGCCAGATTCCTGGTCGTGAACGGCCATGGCCGCGCCCCAGAAAATTCCTTCCAGTCCGGCATGCCGGGCCCGCAGACCGAAGTCCACCTCAAAGCCCCACTGATTCCCCGTGAAATCTTCACTGAACCCGCCAAGCCTCTCCCACGCCGCCCGCCGTAAAGCCAGGTTGCAGCCGCGGGGAGCGTTGATCAGGCATACGCCGGGCAGATCGAAGTTTCCCAGCAGCAAGCCCGCGCCGTTGATCCATCCCACCAGCCGGCCGGCACTCAAGGCCTCGGCCGGGGCAAAAGGACGGCACATGGCTTCCAGCAGGCCACGCGCCAGGAGGCCCCCCAAACCATGGCACCGGGTCCGGATTTCCCGGCCCATGATGTAGGGCGCGTCGGGATATGCCGCAAAGGCGGCCTCAAAGGCCTCCAGCCAGCCGGGACAGGGTCTGGCATCGTCATCGAGCATGATGGCCACATCCGCTTCGGAGGAACGAATGCACTGGTTCAGAGCGGCAGTGATATGCGGCTGTTCCCGATGTTCCAGGCGCAGATGCGGGTCCGACTCCACGGCGGCCGAAATCTCCCCGGAAAGGGTCCCCTGGATGCCCCAGCACACAGGCAGTTCCGGGTACAGAGCGCGCAAGGCCGCATGATTTTCGAGCAGGACCTTCTCCCGGCCATAGGAAACAACAATGGCTTCAAACCGCACGGCAGACCTCCACGGCGCAACGCCAAAGCATGGGCAGCCGCCGCCACTGCCCGCGCATCACTCGCCGGACCGCGCTGACCGCGAGAGTGGCCAGAACCAGCGGGAAAAAAAACGGAAAATGCTTGCGTACGCACAAAAGCCTGCTGCGCTGGAAATGAAAATCCGCAAGCCCGCTTTTCTCCCCTCCACGGCTTCGCCCTGCGCCGCAGGCCGCTCCTTCCCTGTGCCAGACCAGCGCATGGGGCGTGTAGGCCAGGGTAAAACGCCCCCGCGCCCGAAGCATCCAGTCGATCTCCTCGAAATACAGAAAGAAACGCTCGTCCAGCAGGCCCACACTCTCCAGAAAGGCACGGGAAACCAGCATGCTCGCGCCCAAAGGAAAATCCAGGGGCCAGGCCGCCGCCCTGCGGGCCTCTTCCGGACAGTACTTCCGGCCATTACCGTTCAGAAAAGAGCTGCCCAGAAGCGGATAATAGCGGCCGCCGCCATAAGCCTGCACCGCGGGGGGAGACGGGATTGTTTCGCGGTAGAGCACCGGCCCGCAGGCCACGCCGCGGGGAAGACCGGCAGAGGGCGCGTCCAGAGCATGAGTCAGAAAATCGAGGGCCGCCGGATGCACTACCGTGTCGTTATTCAGCAGCCAGATCCGATCGATGCCGGAGCAGGACAGCAAATAACGCAAACCCAGGTTGCAGCCTCCGGCAAAACCGAGATTGCGGGGGGAATGCAGCAGGGTCAGGGTAAAACCGGATCCGGCATATTCCAGACCGTTCCGGACGCCCAGGGCCTCACATATTTCCGCCGGAAACTCCCGTTCTGGCCATTGTCCGGCCCAGTCAGTCAATTGCTGCCACGAACCGTCGGGCGAAGCGTTGTCACAGACCACCACCCGCGGAGGAACGCAGAGGAGAGCCCGAAGGCTCTCCACGCAGGTCATGGCATCGGAAGCGCCATTGTAATTGAGGATCAGAACACCGGTCCGGGCGGCCATGGAATCATTGCACCCCTTTCTTCACATCCGCCAGACGCTGGAGAAAACGGCGCGACACGAACTCGGCATCCTCGTTATGGGACACCACATGCGGCGTGATGAAAAGCATAAGCTCGGTGTTCTCCCAACCCTTGTTCTGGTACCCGACCAGATTCTTCAGAATGGGTACTCTGGAAAGCAGGGGGACACCGGAATAGTTGTCCGTGCGCGACCGTCTGATCATGCCGCCGATGACGATGGTCTGCCCGTCCTGCACCGCCAGCATGGTTTCGGCCTTGCGTTTGGAGAAGATGGGCGAGGAAATGCCCTGCACCTGCTTGTCCGAAAGCTCGCTGACCTCCTGGGACACTTCCATGCGCACCAGCCCCGTGTCGTTGATATGCGGCGTGACCGTCAGCAGCACGCCGGTGTTGCGGTACTGCACGTTCTGCTGGGTGGTCACGGTGCCGCCCGAGGTCTGGGTCGTGCCTGTGACCACGGGCACTTCCGAACCGATGTCGATGGTCGCGGGCTGGTTGTCCGAGGCCAGAATGTGCGGGGAAGAAAGCACCTGCACATTGTTCTCCGAAGCCGACGCCTTGAGGGCGGACTTGAACCGCTGGGTATTGCCCACCACATAGGACAGGCCTCCGGCAATGGGAGTCGTCGCGCCGGGTCTGACCGTACCAAGAGAAGAATCCACCCCCAGTGTGCCCGTGGCCGAGCCGCCCAGATTGAAGATATGCTGCCACTCCACGCCCAGCTTGTTGCTCTCGTCCAGATTGATCTCCGCGATGAGCACCTCGATCAGCACCTGCCGGGGAAAGATATCCAGCTGCTGGATGACCCCGCGAATGATGCGGTAGTCGACCTCGGCACAGCGCACCAGAATGGAATTTGTGGGCTCGTCCACCACGAAGGCCACGGGTCCGCTCAGCTCCCCGGAAAATCCGGCAGTCTTGGAACCGGCCTGAGCCTCGGCCCTATGCTCCTCGGCGGTCTTCATGGTGTTGTCCACGAAGTTCTCCCCCGGCTTCGCCTCCTCGGCGGCCAGTTGCGCGCCCAGGGGCAGGTCCGTCTCCTCCAGAGATTCACTTCCCTGGGCCGCTTTTCGGGCGGCGCGGGTCTCGCGGGAGGCGAAAAGGCCCTCCAGGGATTCCACCACGGTCTTGGCGTCCCCGTTTTCCATCCGGTACACGAAAATGTTCTCGCCCTGTCCGGCCGCGGCCACGGACGGAGCGATGCGGTCCAGCTGCTGAACCCATTCCTCCACAAAGGGCAGATTGGCCTCGTTCCAGGTCAGGGCCACGATCATGTTCAGACGCGGCAGGCCCAGAAAACTGACCTTCTCCCGCCCCTGCTGCTTGAGCATGGTGGCCTGCACCACGGCATCGAGTTCCTTGAGCATTTCCTCGGCCTTCACATATTTGAGCGAATAGACCCGCATGTACAGTCCGGCAAAGGCGCTGACATCGAAAATCTCCACCAGTCGCTCGATCTTGCGCAAAGTGTGGGGAAAATCCGAGACCAGCATAATGCCCGTCTGCTCGTGACCGTACACCATGCTGCCCGGAGAAAGGTACGGCTTGACCACATTGGAGAACTCCGACACCGGCAGAAAATCGAGCTTGAAGACCTGAACGCTCTGTCCGCGCTTGCGGGCTCCGTCCTCGTCAAAGACGATACCGTTCACGTCCACGGTGGCAGGAGCATCCCCCAGAGGCACAATGCGCCAGACCCCGTTGTCCAGAGTGGCCACGGCACCCTGCATCCGCAGTACTCCGCGGAACAGCTCCCAGATCTCATCCCGGCTCATGTCGGCGTGGACATGCAGGGCCACCTTGCCCGCCACTTTGGAGTCCAGACTGTAGTTTTCCTTCAGCAGCTCCATGAACAGCCGGACCACATCGGCCAGATCCGCGTCAAAAAAATCGAAGCTGACCGGAGTGGTCTCGCCCCGCACGGCGCGGCCAGCACTGATGGTCCCGCTTCCCGGGCGAGACGCCGCCCCCTGGCCCAGCACGCCGGACAGCCGCCGGTTGAAGTCCCGGTCCTGAGCCTCCATATCCGAAAGCAGATTCCGGTTGCGCATGTCCTCGCGGTGCTCCGCCGCGCGTTCCTTCGCGTCAGGAGAGATTTCCGTCGCGTTATCCGTGAACACCGGGTCCACCAGGGAACCGGGGCGCATGGACATCTGCCGCGCCCGCTCCAGAGCCGTGGACTGACAACCCGCCACCATGATCATGGTCATCATCAACATACCCGCCAGAGCGGAACGTGCTGGATTCATGCTATCTTCCGTTATGAGCGCGAAAATCCGCGCTATTGTTTGCGGTAAACCGGTCCGAAAGGCGTCAGGATCTTCCGCATCTTGCCTTCCTTGACCAGCTGTTCATTTCTTTCCTGAATGGCGTCAGGCGTCTCTTTACGGGGGGCTTCGCCCACCACTGAACTGGCGGGAGGAGCGGCCGCCTTGGGGGCCTCGGTGCTGACCACCGCCTGCTGCTGAACCGGCGCCTGAGCCGCCGCCTGACGGGAGTGATCGTAGAGTCCCACCTGAAATTCCGCGCCCGCAGAGTCTTTCATGATCACCCGATCCGGCTCGATGCGCACCATCGTGAACACCGGGCCATCGGCCTTGCTGGGCTTGGCCACGCCCCCCTCGCGCAGCAGGAGCGTCTCCGGCGGGTTGAAGGGCCGGAAATGAACCATGGCCGTGCGCGTATCTCCCACCATGGCCGTTCCGCGCAGTTCCACACCATCACGTTTGGGCGGCGGAGGAGGAGCCTTGGGCTCTTCGGGCACCTTCTCGGGCTCGGGCGGCGGAGGAGGAGTCCAGGCCTTGCGCAGAGGCGAAAACACATTCTTTTCCGCGATCACCGCCACTTCTTCTCTGGCTGGAGCGTGCCGTTCAAACAGCAGTTCCCATCCGCCGGAAGAGGAGGGCTCCACGCCTTCCCGCGCCACGTCCGGATCTTTTACCGCCGAGGCGCGCAGATAACGCCGTCCGAAATCAAACCAGAACAGCCCGGCGGCTGTTGCCAGCACCAGGGCGACCAGGGCGTAACGCTTGGCGATGGAAATCTTGATCATAGAGCGTATGCCTTGAGGGCCGCGTTGAAATTGTAGAGCCGCTCCTCACTGTCCCCCAGCCGCTTGATGTCCATGGATTCCACGAACACGACCGCGTCCTGGGTTGAAATATCGTACAGAAAATCGTTCAGTACGCCGATTTCCGTGCGGCAGCTGATGGCCAGCCGCATTTCCTTCAGATCTCCCGTTTCGACGGCTTTCAGTGTCTTCAGAGAGATGATGGGCAGACCGTTTTTCTTGGCCACGGCGTTGACCAGATCCTGAAAGCGGACCTCGGCCAGAGCGATGCTCGGAGCCGTGAAAAAACGCTTTCCGACCACGCCTTTCTCCACATTGTCCAGATCCGCCTGCATTTTCACGTACATGTCGCGGTTGGCCAAAAGACGCGTGTAGCGCTCATACTCCATCCATTTGGCTTCATAGCGGTCGCGCAGTTCCTGGATGCGCCCGGCGCGATAATCCGCCACAAAACGCACGGCCATGGCCACAGCCAGAATTCCGGCCAGAGCCATCAGAGCCAGCCGTCGAAAGGCTTCGTCGGTCCATAATTGACGCATGCTCCCTCACTGTGGGCTGATGGTGGCGGCGATGCGGAAGACTTCAAGCTGCCCCTGCCGGGTCACGGGAGCGTCGAAACGCGCATCCTGAAAAAGGGAGGAAATCTCCATCTGTTCCAGTACGAAGGTGGCCGAGGGCGCGTTGCCCGCCACGACGATCCGGCGTTCCTGTATCTGCAGGTTGTCGAGCCAGGCCCCGGCAGGCATGAGTTCCGTCACTTCGCGCAGGATCCGCCCCATATCCACGTTGCTGGCAAAAGTCCGGGACCAGCGCTCCATGCGTTTTTCAAAAGCGGCGCTTTGCTCACGCATGTTGATGAGTGAATCCGCCTCCTGGCGCAATTCCCCCACCCGCTCTTCCAGAGCCGATACCCGGCGCTCCCAGACCAGCACGTCCCGAAACGGCAGCAAGAGCAGTGTACAGACCAGCAGCGCGGCAGCCCAGAGCACGGCCTGCCGCGCCCGGCGGCGGCCACGGATGGCCCGCTCGGAAATGACATTGATCCGGAAACGGCGCGGCCCGCCCAGATCGAGCTCTTCGGGGGCGATGGAACGGGCCTCCGGCACTTCAAGAGCGGGCCCCAGTACCGCCACGGAGCGGCTCTCCACGCCGTAGCTCTCCAGCAGTCCGGCGGCCCGGGCCACCAAGGCCGAAGGGCTCTCGGCACCGCCCTGCTGCCAGCATATCCGCCGCCCGTTCCAGATGACCGCATCCGCCGCGCCGCCGCGCGTCAAGGCCGCCACACCCCCGTCCGGAATGTGCGGAAACAGGACCATGCAGGCGGGAAACACCGTGGCCACCGGCACGCCGGCCGAGCTGAAGCGGTCCATCACCGCCGCAAGAGTCTGCCGGTGCATGAGCGTCACGGCCACAGCCACCTCTCCCTGCTCCTCCACGGCGTCGAATTCCCACCGGAAACCATCCAGATCAAAGGGCACATGCCGCATCAGGGAGTAACGCACGGCATTGTCCAGGTCGTCGCGGGCAGCCAGAGGCAGGGAGAACTCCACCAGCGTCATGTCACCCAGGGGCAGGCCCACATGGCACAACGTGTCTTTGCCCACGCCCAGTTCTTCCCTGGCCGCCAGCAGGGATCGGGACAGGGCCTCGCGATCCGCGCAGGCCCAGCTGCGGGCGTGCGTGGACCGGCCACGGCCGCCCACATGAACGGAACGCACACCGATCAGCTCTCCGGGCAGGAGCAGAAAGGTCATCTGCCCGGGAAAAAACACGGTCCAGTCAAATTTCTTCACTCGCTCAGCATCCTCGTGCCTGTCCGAACTCCCGGTCCGGGATCGGGATGACGGGCCACCCGCGCCACAACACTTTGGGGGTTGTGCAGTACATGGAAAAAACGGTCAAGTTCCGAAGCCGCCACCAGACCGGTCTCCTCGTAAGCCTCGGTCATCGCCATGATCGGATTTTCCCGGCGCAAAGCCACGATAGCATCGAGCTCTTCCGGAGTCAGGCTGGGAGCGATATGAAAGGTCATGGGCGGGGCACTGTTGATATCGAGCTTGGCGCTTTCGCCCCCCACGTCCAGAAAATCCCGCAAACCCGGATGATCCGGTGTGCCGTAGAAAACATCCGGCGTCACTCCGCGCACCAGCAGGAGCTCCTCGATATGCTCCATCGGTGCGTTCTTGCACGCGTACGGTACGGACAGGCCCGCATAGTAATCACCTTCGGCTCCGTCCAGATGCAGCAGATTATCCGCATCTTCCCAGTCGGCCACGGCGGCCATGATGGCCAGCCGGGCCTCCTCGTCCGCCACTCCACAGGCTTCCAGGATCGAAAACCACAGTTCCGGCGTCATGGCCCTGAGCGAGATACGACCGCCGACAGGTTCCAAGCGCACGAAAAATTCCTCGCCTTCCATCTCCAGAGGATAGGCCTCGTGCCGGGGATACCACATGACCGAACGCTGCTCCTTCGTCAGGCTGTCCTCCAGGCCCGAAGAGAGAAAACGCTGACGGTTCAGGGTGTACAGCTCGTACCGCGCGGCCGCGATTTCCAGGGCGCTGGCAAAGAGATGATTTTCCCGCATCAGACGCAGTTCGTTGACCAGCTCCTGCGTCTTGTAGCGGGTGGTCCGCGCGTAGCCCAGCGCCACTATGGTGAAAAGGGCGATGAGCCACAGCACCGCCATGAGCACGAAACCCCGCTCCCCGTACGCCGCCCTCATTCCCCCTCCAGTTCGATTCTGGTCCTCGCCTCGGTGGAATTGGCGGAACCCGTGGCATTGGTGGAATTATCCGGCACCGGCCGGGTGACCTCGATGAACCCGAACTCATCTCCCCGGCGCAGGCTCAGACGTATGCGCAGCGGAGGCTCTTTCTCTGTCCACCGCTCCGAGGGCAGAAGTTCCAGATCGTGCGGCTCCAGCACGGACTCCTCTTCCTCGGGGAGCGCGGTTTCGTTCGTCGCATCAAAAGAAAAAGCGGCCTCGTCGGCTTCTTTGAGCAGCACGGACCTGTCCAGCAAATCTTTTTCAATGGACGCCACCGCAGCATCCTGGCCGCCAGCCTGATACAGGCGCACCAGCTCCGAAAAATCCACCTCCGGCACGTCGGTTTTGTAGCAATACAGCGCCACACCCTGTTCCGTGGGTTCAATGAAAAGCAGAGTGAAGAAAAGTCCTCCCCGCACGCTTCTGTGCGCGCCCAGGCCGTGCGTCGTCACGTAAGCCAGCCGGTCCGCGCTCCCAAAGAGAAAGGGATATACCCCCCGCTCCGTGGAAAACGTATAGGACCTCAGAGCCTTCCAGTCTTCCACCAATAAGCGCGTGCTCACGGCCTCCAGCCTGAACCGCGCGGTCTGCTCCTGGCTCGCGCTCCAGGTACGCGTCACGGTGGAATAGGCCGTGTACACCGCAAGCACGATGACGCTGACAATGACCATGGACACGATCATTTCCAGCAGCGTGAACCCGTGCGTCCCCTTCATGGCGTGAGGAACTCCGCGAACCGGTCATGTTCGTCCCAGACCACATGCTCCCGGTTTTTCTCCAGGAAAACATGCAGCCGGTCCTGCGGTTCCCGGCGATAGGAAAAAAGGCGGACCGCCCGGTCCGAGGCCAGATCGCGGTAATCGAAGACCAGCTTGAACAGATCATGCCCGCCCGTAACGCCCGTCCGCTCGAAAGCGTCCCGGAGAATGACCGGATGCAGAGTCAGCGTCCATTCCCCGGTTTCCGTGCTGTTGCTCCATTCCAGCTCTTCCCAGGGCAGAGACCGGGGAGCCACGGCGTCGAATACGGCCTGGGCTTCGGCCGTAATCACGAACAACTCCCGTCCGTGCAGACTCAGATTAATACTGCCGGACACCACCTGAAAGAGGACTCCAAGAGATACGCCCACGATAACCAAGGCAATGAGGGCTTCCAGCAGCGTGAAGCCACCGGAAGTGAAGGCCGTGCAACGAATGCCCCGGCAATGGACGGGTGCACCCGCCGGGGGCCGACGTCCAGAAGAGACACGAAAAATCAGGGGGAAACACGCAAAGCGAAGGCGTTCAGGAAATATCCGCATCCGGGCTCTCCTCGAACCGGAATGTCGTCACTCCCAGCAGCGGGTCCACCTCGACGCGAACCGCGTCGTCTCTGTAGCGCAGCGTCAAAACACCGCCCAGGGCCGAGCCATCCATGAAGTACTCCATGAGCAGCAGATTCCGGCTCTGGTCTGTGATCCCATCCACGGCAAGCTGCATACCACGGGGCAGGGACAACGTTCTGGGAAGCAGCGTACAGGAAATACGGCCCGTTTCACGGTTCAGCAGACACTGCGCCGGGCGGCCTTCCGTCAACGCGGTGCTGCGCGCCAGTTGCAGATAAGCGACCAGACTCACCCCGAAATCGCGCAAGGCCAGACTGTCCCGCTGGCGCGCATTCAGACCGAAAACCAGAGAGGCGAACAGGGCCATGAGAAACAGCACCACCATCAGCTCCACCAGGGTGAAGCCGGAGGCGTCAGTTCTCCCAGCTGTTGACATCGGCGTTTTCATCCTCGCCGCCGGGCTGGCCGTCCAGCCCCAGACTGGACAGGTCGTAGGGGCCGTGATCACCCGGACTCTTGTAGATGTACGGGCGGTCCCAGGGGTCTTTGGGGACGGGCTTGCGCAGGTAAGGGCCGCGCCAGGTGTCCACACCCTGCGGTTTCTCGCGCAGGGCGTTCAGCCCCTGAGAGCTGGTGGGATACATGCTGTTGTCCAGGCGGTAGGAATCAAGGGCCGTGCCCAGCATTTCGATCTGCGTCCGGGCCGAGCCCGTTTTGGCGGTGCCGACCTTTCCGAAAAGCTGAGGGCCGACCAGACCGGCCAGCAGGCCCATGATGACCATGACGATCAGCAGTTCGATCAGGGAGAAACCCTGGGAAGCGTGTTTGTTCATGAGAGATTCCCCGTTTCTTCAAGGTTGGAAAATGGAGATGGGCATGATGCTTTCTTAAGGGCGGAATAGCGCGGCGTCCAGCGGCGTATCATATAAAGCGTGGCGGGTGATAATGCGGCGATTTTCCAGGCAAAACAATGTTTCGGAAAAACAGAAGCCAAACCGCGCGACGGCATTTCCTACATTTTCATGTCGTTGATGCTGAAGATGGCCAGCAGCATGGAGATGACCATCCCGCCGATGAGGGTGCCCATGACCAGAAGCACCATGGGCTCGAAAAAGGAGCTGAACACCTTGACACCCTTTTTCAGCTCCTTGTCGTAAAGCTGACCGACCTTATCGAGCATCATCCCCAGCCGGCCCGTTTCCTCGCCCACGCCGACCATGTTCACGGCCAGAGGCGGGAAGAGCCCGGATTTCTCCAGGGCGGCGGACAGCACCATACCTTGCTTCAGATCGTCATGGGCCTGCCCGATGGCTTGGTTCAGCAGGGAATTCATAACCACCCCGCGTACGATCCGCATGGACTGCAAAATGGGGACTCCGCTGTCCAGAAGAGTGCCCAGGGTGCGGCAAAAGCGGGCAATTTCAATCTTGCGCTTGAATCCGCCGATGCCTGGCAGACGCAGCACCACCCGGTCCCAGGTCTGCCGTCCCTGATTCGTACGCAGGGCCAGAACCAGACTCATGACGATCCCCGCCAGCGCCAGCAGCATCACCCACCACCGCCGCTGCATGATTTCCCCGGCAGTGAACATGAACTGAGTCACGGCCGGAAGCTCCATGCCCATGTCCGTAAATACCTGGGCGAATCTGGGCACGACCACAATCAGCATCACTACCAGAGACACAAGGGAGGTCACGGTCAGGATAGCCGGATAGATCATGGCTCCGCGCAGGAATTCCTTCAGCTCCTGCATGTCCTCCAAGTAAGCGGCCAGACGGTTCAGGATAAGCGGCAGCGCTCCGCCCGTCTCTCCGGCCCGGACCATGGATACGAACACCGGCGGCACCTTGGGGCGCTGCCTGTCCAGAGCCTCCCAGAAGGGAGAGCCCTCACGCAGATCCTCATGCACACGCGCGAGCAGAGCGTGCAGATTGCGGCGATGCGCATTCAGGTCCTGAAGAATATGCAGTCCTCTGGCCAGGGAAATGCCCGACTCCAGCAGCACGGCCACATCCTGGGCAAAGGTGATGAGATCACGCGGGGACAGACGCGAGGGGAACAGGGTGATATCCCACTTTCGCCCACTACGTGCCGAAGGAATTTTCTTCCGCCGCCGGGATGCCGCTCCGCCCCGGCCGGCCGTGAAAGGCGAAGCCTGTACACGCAGAGGCGTCAGCCCCTGAGCCTGCAAGTGCAGGATCACATCCCGCTCCCCCCCGGCGGCGGGATGCGAGCCCGTGACAATCTCGCCCTGGGCATTCACGGCCCGGTAATAGAGCACAATCGGACCTATTTGCTGTCGAAACCAAACTTCATGGGTTTGCGAACCAGCTTCCAGCCGCCGTCCACATACTGCCATTGCTGCTGCAACGGCACTTCAAGCCGGGCCCCAAACATGGAGACGGTGGCATTAATCGTCACCCGGCCCTCGCTTCCCGTGGCGTTCACACTGTCCAGTCTCAGATTGGAATAGCTCGCTTTCATTTTGGACATGGCCAGGGGCACATCCACATCCGGAAATTCATACTTGCGCAGGGTATCCGCATCCCCGGTTTCCATGGCCGCCACGTAGGCCGTAGCCGCCTCGCGCAATCCTTCTTCCGTCATCTTGTCGCCACAGGCCCAGAGTGCCACACAACACAGCAGACACAATAACGTCTTCAATCTCATTGGGATTCCTTCTGGTAGGATTTGATGAATTCTTCCGGGCTCATACGCAAGTACTGCGTACGCTCCAGTTCGTCCACACGCTTGGAAAGCGCCGACTGCTCCCGCCAGGCCAAGTCGAGCATTTCCGGATCGCCGATAACATGTTCATCCACAAGGATGTCGCGGCCGCTGACCCGTTTCTTGTCCTGTACACTCAGTACCGCCACCTGCTTTCCTTTGGCCAATGGGACGAAGGCAGGTACATCTTCCGGAAGATTTACATTGGCGATGACCGCATCGAATTTTTTCAGAAACCCTTTCGTTTCCGCATCAGGCTGCCGGTCTGCGTAGTAAAGAAGCACGCATGTCCGATCCGCGGGAAGAGTCGCGGCGGCCAGCCATTCCCGGGCACTTGAAAAACGCGGGTCCGGGCCGTCATATGCGCCGAAAAAGCGAAACTTCCGGCCTTGGGCGTCCGTGTGATCAAATTCCCTGAGCACCCTGAAGGAGGCGTTTTGCCCCTGAAAGTTGGCAGACAGAATCGCCGTCTCCTTCAGGAAACCCTTGCCCATCAAGGCAATGTCTCCGGCCGTGAGATTCAGCAGGGAATAGCCCATGGCGTCCATGAGCTTCAGCAGAACTCCTGACCGTTCCTGCTCCACAATCTTCGGTGAACCGGAATTTACACCACCCGCATCCACTACGAGCAGATCGTTATTCTTCTTCAGTTCCTTGAATACAGCCGCCAGCCTGGCCGCTCCCCCGTAAGAGGCCCCCTGTCAACCAGGACATGGTTCAACGGTGCCCCGCAAATCAGCGGTCGCGGCGATTTCCAGGGCCAGAGCGTTCACGCTCCAGCACAACAACAGACAAAACAAACACAATTTCTTCATGGTTTCCCTTATTATTCGATCAGCAATAGAGCTTCAACGCGTTACGGCGTATAGCCCGCCACCGCCGATAAATTATCCGAGCCGTACAATACGCCGCAGCCCAAAGGCGCGGAGGACCGAACCTTTAAGTATACTTTTTCCGGAGAACGTGCGGCCGTAAAAACCCAGGGTTCATACGCATCCAGTACCCGCCGCTCGGAGCGCAGCATCTCGCCGGATGCTCCAAAATACTCCAGCACGACTTCGCACGCCCCCGCATTGGCATTATCCAGAATCACTCCCGCCCACCATGGCGCGTCCGGCAAATGCGGCACCAGGATTTCCGTTCTGGCCTGATCCGGACGGGAAAGAGGCAGCATGGCCCAGTCTCCTCCGCTGGCTTGGTAACAGGCATGGGCCGCCATACTTACATCCGAACGCACATGCAACGTCTGCCCTGTTACGGGCAAAGAAGCGGTTTCGATCTCCACTAAACGGCGAGGCGGCACAAAAACTGTACGCAGACGCCGTCCGTCCGCAGTCTCGATGCCCACTTCCACCGTCGTGGCCCAAGGGTTCAAAATATGCAGGGTCGTCCCCCACCCTTCGGCATTGGGATAATGGGAGAGCAGAAACTCCCGCCCGAACTCTCCGGCAGCAGGCACCATTTCTGAAGAAGAACGATCTACAAAGCACGCCTCAAGACTCACTCTGGCGGAGCCAAAATCAATGGCAAACTGACCAGGAACTCTGAGATAAGGAAGCGGCGGCGCTCCCCAGGAAAAAAACCGGAGTTCACGGGGAGCGAGAGTTACACTCGTATTTACAACCCGGTTGGCCGCCCCGAGCCATCCGGTCCCTTCGCCCTCCCAAGCCTCAATGGTACCATTTACTTCTCTCGCTTCGTGATTTCTGACATAAAATGCAACGGCATTCCCCTTGTTGGAAAAACGCCCATACACGGCATGCCTGCCGTGAGCAGGAGGCGTGGAAAATGCATTTAAGCCCGAAATATTGGCGCTCAACCCTACCAGCCCGAAAGGTAGAGTTTTTCCAACAGTCACCTCAAAGTGTTCCGCCCGCCCAAAGGCCCAGATATCAAAATCAGGCAGATTCACCAAGTGGCTGAACTTGGAGTTCCCTGTAACGGGCAAGGTCTCCGAACGGAGGGGAGATCCATTTCGAGCCCGCGCCGTCAACAACAAAGAACCTGACTCGCCAGCCGGGAGGTTAGGCACTCCAGCCAGTCCCGTCCATAGCAGATTAGCGTCCCGGCGGGTCATGGTCGCCAGAGGCGTACGCGCCAGATCATAACGCAAAGTATAGGGGATAGCACCCAGCTGCGGATCTGCCGTAATAGTCAAGGTGGGGTTTGCCCTCCGGGTCAAATAACGGATACGCGGATTCGCTTGGCTTACGGTTTCCGATAAAAGCAAAATCCCATCAGAAATACTTACAGAAAGGGATGCCTGCCGATTGGGCAAAGAAAATTCCACTTCCAGCCATTCTCCGGCCATGGCGTCCAAATTGCCGCTCCAGGTCCCCTCTGCGAAAGCGCTGAAAGCGCCGGGGCGCAAAAAGCCTGTGGACAGATCATCGGTTTCGGTCCTCACGGCAGCGATGACCGCCTCCATGTCAAACCCGGCAGGACCTTTACGCTCCAGACTCGACCATAAAGCCCTAGGATAATCCGAAACACTGTCTCCAGTCCAAATTCCCCGCGTATACTGGCCTTCACTGTTTTTATACAAAGTATAAGTCTGACGCGTCACCGCTGGGAGTATGCCTACATAATCAGGGAAAACCCCGTTAGCCGCATACCAGAGCAGAGTGTCGAATTCCGTCCGATCCGTAAAATCGGCCTTACTTACCTCAGCCCGATAGGCCGGATAAAACCACACCTCCCTGTCAGTGCCTAAATTCACCACAAAAGGCTTTCTGTTCTCCTTCAAAAAACGGAGAATCCATTGATGAAAAACAAGCGGGTCATAGCCATTTCCCCTGTACGTGACATCATGCGTGTGGGCCAGGGTCAGAAATGCTTTTTTATCCCCAACCCCCAGGGGGACTCCACGAAATACCCCCCCCTGGTCGGTTCCGGCTCATGGGCAGCCGCCAGTGCCCAAGCATGACACAGTCCAAACCAAGCCTCGCCGTCAGGCTTGAAAAAATTTTGCACATACCAGCTGGTAACGGCCGCGCTCTGGGAAGAAGAGATGCCTTCTAACTTCTGCAAGACAGTAGGGTGCCCCCTGTAGCCAACACCCGTATGCATGCCGCCCAGACGCGAGGGCCACCAGTATCCGGACCACGGGATCATGTCCGCTTCATATACTTCTTTCTCGGTGGCACTCAGAAGCACCGCCGGGAAAAAAAAGAACACACAAAGACACTGAACAAACATTACGCTGACTTTCATCTTCATACTCCCGAAAGACAGATGACCGTGCAGTGTAGACAACAACCGACAGTTCCTTTCGACAAACAAGCGTCATTGCCGCTCAGCCCGGAAGCCTGATCCGATTATGGCCCTGAGTTCCGCTGAATCATCCAGAACCAACACCATCTGGCCAGCCTGGGGTGTGGGAAGATTTTTTGCATCCTCCAGAGAACGTGCACGAATTATGTCCATACAATTTCTAAAAATCATACCGCCGGTATATTCTTCAGTGCAGATGTGGTTCTGGGAGCTCTCCGAAGGTATATGCATAATCAAAGGCATCGGGATGTCAGCGACAACCAACGGGCCACGCACAAAACGACGAGTCAGACCCGAGTTGAATACAATCCGAATCTCTTTTGTAGTCTCATATACAGTATACAGCGGTTCTGCCTGGCCTCTTAGAAAAAAGGCGACGCTATTTTCTTGTATGGAGTCAGTCTTGTTCGTCTCCCATTGAGTTTTTTGGACATTTCCTAATGGATCTTGTGTCCAAACGGTCCACACTTCTGCTTGGGCCAAGGATAATTGTAGATAAAATATTATTACGCAAAAAAAAAATTTTTCATGACGTCCTCTTTATTCAGAAAAAAAATAAATTCATAAGAGCAATACCAAAAAGATGCACACGACAGATCTGATAATTTGGCATAAATTTAAAATCAGCTCACTACCTACTCATGTTCATGTAATGTTTATGGAAATGCATAAAGAGTCCAACACTGCGATAAAGATAAAGTCATTATTCTTAATGCCAAAGTAAAAGGCGGAGGGTCACCCCTCCGCCTTTTTGTTACGTTTATGAAACAAACTTAAGGCACCGTGTAACCCATAGACTGGGCGCCATCAGCCATCATGGCAAAGCCATTCAAATTGCCACCCACTGCAGCCACAGAGATGTAGCAGCGGACAGCACCCATGGGAGAGGTATTCGCGGGATTAGCAACAAAACCGGCCTCTTTAGGCAGATTTTCAACCAGCTTCACAACCATGCCGCCAGCCGGAACTATCAACTCCAAAGTACCCTTGTTGCCATTCTCTTCCACAATCGTCAGAGTGGCATTTGCATCAGCGGCACCGGAGTTGACCAGAGCCATACCGTTCCAATAACCGTCAGCGGTTCCTGCAAAGTAGGGGAAGAAGAGCGAACCCGCCGGAGCAGCCGAGGAGCACTTATCAACCATGGTAAAGAGGTTGCGAGAACCAGAGTACACCGTCTGGCAGCGGCCGCGTTTCAGGGTAACCTTCAGGGTCACGATATCCCCGGCAGCCAGACCAGGCACGGCGATCGTAGGCACATCGAAACGCAGATATTCCATCGCGGCGATCATAGCCGGGGTCAGCACCATTTCGCCCCTGATCTTGGTGATCTTTTCGTCGTCAGCGCGCACGCAACCGGGAACAGGAGCAGCCATAGTGGTCGCGCCGGTACCCAGAAACCGCTCAATGCTTCCCAGAGCAGCAGTATTCACGTAAGCTTGGATCATCTGCGCCCTGTTCTTGGCCAGCTGAATACCCTGGGGAAGTGCTGCGAAGTACGCACCCTTGTCACCGCCAGCGCCATTCACCAGGATTTCCATCTCCAACAGGTAAATACCCGCCTGGAATCCGGAGCCAGAGTGCAGCGCATAATGCCCAAACATACCAGCATCGTAAGTCTCGCACATTCCTGTTGCATTATAATAGGACTTGTCGCAGCCAGAGGCACCGCCCTGATCACCAGCAAGCGGCACGGGAGCGGTCAGGGCCTTCTTCTGCGGAACCTCAGAGATGGGTTTCGTACCCACAATGGCAATAACAGAGTCAGCAGGCGAGAAGGTGTATACCTTGGGAGCGGACTCCAGATAAATGCGAACCTCATGCGCCGCATAGTCAGCTGCAGTCTGCACACACAAAGAGTTGTCCACACCCATGACCCGAAGGGCTTCGTTATTGTTCAGAGGCGCACCAGCCAGCACCGCACCCGTCGTAGCATTAAAGAAATCACCAGTGCTGGCGTTGTAACCGACTTTGGTCGCATCCAGCATCTCGCCGTCTGTAAAATTACCTTCGGAGTTGAACAGGACGATCTTCATGCCCGTGTTATTAGCCTCCAATGTTCCGTTCAGAGGCAGAATGCGAATTTCATCCGTCCCAACGGCACCAACCACACGAAAGACGACATCCTTGCCGCCTACACCAATGGCCTTGAACTCCTGCTGCACCACGCCGGTAGTCTTAGGGGCACCGACAGTGCTTGTGCCGTCGGCAATGCGCACATACACATCAATGGGCTGGCACAAGGTAACACCGGGGCTCAGACGCCCAATGATTTCCGCAACGGAAGGACTCACTTCTGTTGCATTTTCAAAAGTCAGAGTCACCGAACCGGCCTGACTGCACGCACCTTTAACGATAGGCGGAATTTCCGTAAACGGATGCACATCATTTTTGGCAGCATACGCATTTGCCGTGATGAACAGCATCACCAGCATGACCAACACAAGTTTCTTCAACATAAACTTCCTCCATACAATTTGGTTAAAAAACTCATTTCCATCCCTTAGGGCCACTGGCCCTTCCCTTGCGGGAAAATATCACCGCGAAACTGTTTTCTCACAACCCGCCTCCTAGTTGAAAGAAAACAAACTCTGCTGCTGTCTTTGTCAAGGCTTCTAATTGGTTCCGGCAAAAACTGTCAACCTAAAAACGCAGTAAAAACTGGAGACGCAACTCTCCTTCTCGCCATAAGCTAAAAATCAACTACAAGCTCTGCCATCATACGTCAATATGAGAGACCACTTCAGCTCAACCCCATGGGAAAATATTTGACTGTTTTGTGCCAGGAAAGCAACATTTAAAACGATTATCCATGCGGCAAGACTCACGTTTTCCGCTCAATCTGAGAAGCATCCCTCCATGTGCCAAGTCCAGCCGTAGATATCCGGCCTGTCCACACCATTTCAGGTGGAGCCCCCTTCCCTCCAGCACGATGGACAAATTTATTTGTAATAGACCTTGATTTCATTGGTCATGACCGTGCCCATGCCCGGCGTGGCCTGCCCGCTGGCGATGACGACGTTTTCACCCGGCCGGAACAGGGGGCTTTCCTGCACGAACTTCTCCGCCCGTTTCTGATGGCTGTACGGCTCAATGGGGCTTTCCACCGGAATGATGCTCCAGAAAAAATTCATCCAGCGCATGACCCGCGTGTCCGTGGTCATGGCATAGATGGGCTGGGCCGGACGGCGGGAACTCAGGTATCTTGCTGTGGCACCCGTGGTGGAGTGGCAGACCAGAGCCGTGCTGTCGGCGTTCTCGGCCATGAGGCAGGCCGAATAAGCCAGAAACTTGGGCGGATTTTTCTCGGCCTTGGGCACATAGGGCCCGCCGATGCGGTCCAGATAATACGGTTCGGCGTACTGTGCGATTTCATTCATGAAGCGCACGGCCTCCAACGGGTAGCTGCCGATGGCCGTCTCCTCGGAAAGCATGACGCAGTCCGCGCCGTCCAGCATGGCGTTGGCCACATCCGTGGACTCGGCCCTGGTGGGCAGCGGGTTCTTGACCATGGAAAGGAGCATCTGCGTGGCCACGATGGCCGGTTTCTGGGCATGGCGGCAGGCCCGCAGAATTTTTTTCTGCAGGACGGGCAGTTCCGCCGGACTGCATTCCAGCCCCAGATCTCCCCTGGCCACCATGATGGCGTCGGCCGCGTCCAGAATGGAATCCAGCTTGTCCACGGCGTTCTTGCGTTCCACCTTGGCCACCACCGGGATCCAGGTGCCGTGCCGGGAAATTTCGGCCTTGAGATCGTCGATGTCTTCCCGGCTCTGCACGAAGGACAGGGCCACAGCGTCGATGCCTATGTCCAGCCCCTGATGGAGGTCGCGCCGGTCCTTCTCGGTCATGGCCGCCACCCTGAGCGTCTTGCCGGGAAAGGCGATGCCCTTGTTCGAGGTCAGAATGCCGCCGGTCTGGGCCTCCATGACCACCAGGCGATCGGCCTCCACCACCCGCGTCACCCTGAACTGCAGCATGCCGTCGGACAGGGAGACGGGCATGCCCTCGGCCAGCCCTTCCAGCAGCTCCGGCACATCCAGGCTGATGAACAGCCCGTCGCTCCGGGACGCCATGTCCGGCGTGCCGAGAAACACCTGGTCGCCCTTGGAAATCTGGCGGGGCGAACCGGCCACCTCACCAATACGGATTTTAGGGCCGCACAGGTCGCCCATGATGGTCAGACAAAGGCCCGTTTCCTTTTCCACTTCCCGGATTTTGCGGACGACCGGCGCGAAATGGGCCGCGTCGGAGTGGGAAAAGTTGAGCCGGAAAACACGCACTCCAAGGAGCGCCATTTCCTTCATGATGTTCTGGTCCATGGACGCCGGGCCGAGAGTGGCCACGATCTTGGTGCGCATAGGTGTGTCCTCTTCTGGTTACAGATTCTGGCGGGAAGGGCTCGCGAACCCGGAAGAACGGATCAAAAAATGCCGTCGCCCCGCGTATACCCGTTCAGAACAGATTCCGCAAACCATGCCGGTCCAGGTAAGCCCAGGCGGCATGAAAATCCCGCCCGGTGTGCGGCTCCAGGGTGGCGCTGACGCGATGCGAGCGAAGCCAGTCCCAGAGTTCGTCCCACGGGATGGTGCCTTCTCCCAGCCCCAGATGCTGATCCGCACTGCCGTCATTATCGTGCAGATGCAGATGCATCGGAAAGGCCCCCAGAGCCGAGAGCCAGTCCGCCAGGTCGGCCTTGCGGGCCCCGTCGGCGAAGGCGTGCCAGTGCCCGATATCCAGACAGGCTCCGGCCCGGCCGCCCAGCGCCCGCAAGACCTGCACATGCTGAGCGGGCGTGGGCTCGAAGACGTTTTCCAGAAACAGGGGTACGCCATCCGCCCGCTCCATGACCATTCCCCATGTCTCAAGGGAATGGGCCAGCCACTGTTCCCGCATGTCCGGCGGCCACAGATGCTGGCCGTCCAGATGGGCCACGAAGTGGACGGGTTCGTAAACGCGGGCCGCGTCCACGGCCTGAAGCAGACGCTGACGGCACACGGAGCGCACCAGCGGGTCCAGGCTGCCGGGGTGGAGATCGAAGAAAGGCAGGTGAACGGCGCAGGAGAGCCCCGCGTCACGAAATGTCCGGGCGATTTCCCGGTGCCGGGCGGGAGAAAAAAGATCCAGCGCCAAGGCGTCCAGCCCCAGCTCCGGATGGAGGCGATGACGGAGAAAAAGGTCCAGATAGTGGGGATGCTGCTCGATGAAGCGCAGCGGCAGGTTGACAAAAAGCATCAGCCGCCGCTCTGATCCACGATGAGCCAGGTGTCAAAAGGGCCGGGCCGGAACAGAAAGGCATGGGCGGTGCTCCCGGGGCGGGACAGGACGGCCCGTACTCCGTCTTCGGCGATGGTGATGACGGGCTCGCCGGAAAAAGGGTTACTCGCATTCAGACTGACCGGGACTTCGCACTGGGGAGCATAGATTTCGGCCAGGGCGGCGCGGTCGCCGCCAGTCCAGAGCGCCTCGCCGTGCAGAAGCAGGGTCCGGATTTCCTTGTCCACGAGCCGGGCGTAGCCCTCGCGGTCTTCGGCTCCCAGTTCGACCCACTCTTCGCCCGCTATTCTCCAGACTCCCCCGTCTCCGGTCCAGTACAGCCTGCGGTGACCGCTCTTCCCGGCATGGGGAAAATCATGCTGGATAAAGGAGCTGACCATGTAGCCGGGGCCCTCCAGCACATGCAGATTCTCCACACGGATATCCACCCACGGAAGCCTGACCGATTCTTCCTGCACCTCCCGGACAAAGTCCGCAAAGGGCGCGCCCGAAGATTTTTCATACAAAGAGGCGTTGTAGAACTCGAAGAAGGCCGGGTCCCGGCGTTCCCTAGCACCGATCCATGACCATGTTCCGCGCGCCACCTCCGAAATGGATACGGAGGAAGCATTGTCCCAGTCCAGGGTCTGGGCGATGACCACCGGCGTCAGATGCGGGGTGATGTGCTCGTGCAGAGTGTCCACACGGGGGTTCTGCAGGGCCACGCAGCCCCTGGTCAGCTTGGGAGTGATGGGCGTACCGCGGCCGTGAATCCAGATACCGTAGCCGGTCTTGCCCCGCAGCCGGTCCATGGGGTTCGGATAATTCAGGGCGAAGGCCGTATTGCCGTAGAGAGTGTAATCCAGCTTCTTTTTGATCCTGTCGCCGATGAAGTACACCCCTTCCGGGGTTTTCAGGTCGCCTTCCTTCTGCTTGTCGCCGTCCCTGCGGCCCGTGGTGCAGACAAGCTCCTCCCTGTCCAGAGCATCATCCGCGGGACGCACGAAGTAGGTCCGCTGGCTTTCCTTGTCCACGGCCAAAAACAGAGCCGGCAGGCGGAAATGCGGGGTCAGGGAGGCTTTCCAGCCGTCCCCGGCGTGGGCGGTACCCACCAGCAGCAGAAAAAAAAGCAGCACCCGGCGCATGCGGTCAGCCCCGGGCGGTTTCCAGCAGTTCCCGGCGGGTGAATATGGTCCGCAGCTCGAAACCAGCCCCGGCCAGATTTTCGCGTCCGCCCTGTTCCCGGTCCAGCACGCCCAGCACGGCCACGATGTTCAGATTCTGCTCCCGCACCCGCTCCACGGCCTTGAGCAGGGTCCCGCCGGTGGTGATGACATCCTCCAGCAGGCACACGCTCTGCCCCGGCGCAAAGTTGTTCAGGCCCTCCAGATACTGGTTGGTGCCGTGCCCCTTGGGGGCCTTGCGGATGATGAATCCGGGCAGGGGATAGCCCTCCAGATGCGAGACCACGGTCACGGCCGAAACCAGCGGGTCCGCGCCCAGGGTCATGCCGCCCACGCCCTGGATGCCGCCCTGTTCGCGGATCATATCCAGAAAAAGCCGCCCCAGCAGCCAGGAGCCTTCCGGATGCAGGGCCGTGTGCTTGCAGTCGAAGTAATAATCGCTCTTCTGGCCGGAGGTCAGCGTGAAATCTCCCTCAAGGTAGGATTTTTCGACCAGCAGGCGGGCCAGACGCTTTTTCATGTCGGTCATATGCTTTCCCCGGAAGCGAACACGCGGTCCAGGATGGTCCGTTCGTGGCGCAGGTAGTAATTCAGGTCAAAGGCCTTATCCAGCCGGGCCTTGTCCAGCCGGGCGGCGATGTCCACATCGGCGCGCACGGCATCTTCAAAGGATGTCCGCTCCCGCCAGCAGCGCATGGCCACCTTTTGTACCATCACATAAGCTTCCTGGCGCGCCAGCCCCGCTTCCACCAGGGCCAGGAGAACCCTCTGGGAAAAGAACAGGCCGTGGGAGCCCATGAGATTTCTCTCCATGTTTTCGGGGATGACGCGCAGCCCCTTCAGCAGATTGTTCAGGCGGTGCAGCATGTAGTCCACAAGAATGGTGGAGTCCGGCATGATGACCCGCTCCACCGAAGAATGGCTGATGTCGCGCTCATGCCACAGGGCCATGTTTTCCATGGCCGCCAGAGCGTTGGAGCGGACCAGCCGGGACAGGCCGGTCAGATTTTCAGCGGAAATGGGGTTCTTCTTGTGCGGCATGGCCGAGGAGCCTTTCTGCCCCTGGGCGAAGCCTTCCTCTACCTCCAGCACTTCGGTGCGCTGCAGATGCCGCAGTTCGACGCACAGGCGCTCCACGCCCCCGGCCATGAGGGCCAGAGTGGTGAAATACTGGGCATAACGGTCGCGCGGAATGACCTGGGTGGAGGCGGGCTCCACTTCAAGTTCCAGAATGTCCAGAGCGCGCTTTTCCAGTTCGGGTTCGAGCTGGGCATAGGTGCCCACGGCACCCGAAATCTTGCCCACGCGGATATTCTCCACGGCCTCGGCAAAGCGGCGGCGGTGACGCTGGAATTCGGCGTGGAAACCGGCCATCTTCAGGCCGAAGCTGGTGGGCTCGGCGTGAATGCCGTGAGTGCGCCCCATGCACAGACGCCCGGCATGGGTCCGGGCCAGGATTTCCAGAGTGCCCAGCAGGGCGTCCAGACCCGAGAGAATGATGCGCCCGGCGCGGGTCAGAAGCACGGCATTGGCCGTGTCCACGATATCCGAAGAAGTGCACCCGAGGTGAATGTACCGCGCCGAAGGCCCGACCTTTTCCTCCACCGCCGTCAAAAAGGCGATGACGTCGTGTCTGGTGGTTTCCTCCAGAGTGAGAATCCGCTCCAGTTCGAAATCGGCCTTCTCGCGGATAGCCTGCATGTCCGGAGCCGGAATGACGCCCATGGCGTGCCAGGCTTCGCAGATGGCCAGTTCCACTTCCAGCCAGACCCGGAACTTCCGCTCCAGGGTCCAGAGCTGCCCCATTTCCTTGCGTGTGTAGCGTTCGATCATGATGGTGTACGGCCTGCGGCTGATGCGCGGGAAAAGAGTGAGGCCCGAAATGAGAAAGGCAGCCGAAGCTGCCTTCGTCAGGACGCCGTCGTCTGGGACGAGTCCGTCGCGGAGGAGGATTCCTTCTTGCCGTTGCCTCCGGTTTCCTTGGTGTACCCTGAGGCATACCAACCGCCGCCCTTCAGGACGAAAGAAGTACTGGAGATGAGCCGGTGAGCGGCCCCGCCGCACACGGGACAGGTTTTCGCCCTGTCCTGAAAGTCCTTCTGCCATTCCTCGAAGATCTGATGACAATCTTCGCAGGTATATTCATAAATAGGCATGATAACCTCCCGAAACCGGACCTACTTGTTTTTGCCGGCCGCCCTGGCTTCCCGGATGCGTTCCTTCAGCCTTTCCTGACGACGTTTGCGGCGGCGGTCCAGTTCCTTTTTCCGTTCGATTTTCTTGTGCGCCATTATGTAATCCTCCGAATATGGAAATCCTGTTGCGTTCAAGGACTGGATGCATATAATCCGGCCCATCTTCTTGTCCAGTCCCAAAAAACCGCCCCGCCGCAGACGGACACTCAGACCGCCCGCAACGTGTATTCTCTGCGGCCCAGTCCGAGCCCTTCGGCGTAGCCCAGAAGATAGCGGCCGCGCACATGGCCGTGAATGGCCTCGAATTTGTCCTGCCCCGGCGCAAGGCCCGCAGGCAGGGCGCTGGGATAAAGCGGCTGGGCCGCATTGACCATGTCCAGACAGGCCTGGTCCAGGGCCACCGGATCCCATGAGGCCAGAAGCCCCAGATCCGGGCAGATGGGCGCGTCGGAATAGCCCATGCAGTCGCAGCCCGGCCCGACCCGCTGCACAAAGGACAGATGCAGACTGGGCCGGGGACGGGACAGCAGGGCCGCGGCGGCGTATTCGGCCATGCGTTCCAGAAAGGTATTCACGTCCACCCGCCAGTCCACCTCCAGCCCCTTGGTCTTGCAGACCAGAAAACAGGCCGCGCAACCCGCACAGTTGTCCCGTTCGATCCGGATTCTGCCGTTTTCGTCCAAACTCAGGGCGTTGTGGGCGCACACGGCCACACACTGGCCGCAGCCCGCACAGTGATCCGGATGTATTTCCGGCCCCAGACCGCAGTGCTGCTGCATCTTGCCCTTACGCGTGGCGCAGCCCATGCCCGCGTTCTTGATGGCTCCGCCGAAGCCCGCCAGTTCATGCCCCTTGAAATGGCTGACGGTGACGAGCATGTCCGCGTCCACAATGTCCCCGGCCAGATAGAACGTGTCGAAATGTTTGCCCGCGAAAGGCACGGCCCGTTCGTTGCCGCTTTTGAGACCGTCGGCAATGATGACCGGCGCACCCAGCACATTGGGGTCAAAACCGTGTCTGGCGGCCTGAAGCCCGTGGGAAGCCGACTCGCCGCGCTGGCCCACGTACAGGGTATTGGTGTCCGTCAGAAAGGGCCTGGCTCCGCATTTGCGGATAAAAGTCAGGAGGGGGACAAGTTGCAGCGGCTGGATGTGGGCCGTGCCTCCGGCCTCGCCGAAATGCAGTTTGACGGCGGTCAGGTCGCCGCTTTGCAGCTTCGCGCCCAGCGCAGCCAGTTTGAGCAGCCTCTTGACCTTGACCTCGTACGGAGCCTTGCGCGAGGCGCGCAGGTCCCAGAAATACACTTCCGATGCGGCCATGATGGCTCCTCGTCTCCTGATTCGGCCAGGCGGGGAAACGCCCGGCCATCTCGCATATGCACTTTCCGCCCTTTCGACGGTGTTCGTCCGGCGGCCTTGACCTCGCCTTTCCCGCAAACTAGGCAGATTGCTTCGTCGGCATGAAAATCGACAGCCCTTTCCCGCCGGACTTTCCATGAGGGTCGGCGATGCGGCCGCAAGACTCATGCACGTCCCGCGACAATTACGAATTCGCAGAGCATGACCCATTCACCCGCCGGAGTAAACCGGCCAGACCGGGCATACGTTTTTTTCAACTCTTCCGGCAGCGGATTTTCATCAAGGAACATAGTGGATACGGACCGCATACACGAAGCCCTGCTCCGGGAATTTTCCGCCGGGGAAATGGAAAAATGGCGCCCCGCCCTGCGCATGGCCGTTGAAGACGGCGTGCTGACCGTGCATTTCCCGCATCGTTTCTTCGCGCAATGGTTCGCAGCCCATGTGCGCCCGCGTTTCGAGCGGGCCCTGGCCGGAGTGATCCCGGTGACCTACGAGAAAGGCTCCGTCCGCCCGTCCGATTCCTTTCCGGAGCCGCCCCCGTTCTTCCAGACGCCCGGAGAAACCGACCTGCCCTTTGGCTCCCGGTTCACTTTTGAAAATTTTCTGGCCAACAACAAGAACCACTTTCCCCTGGCCTCGGCCCGGGAAGTGGCCCAGAACACCGAAGCCAAATACAATCCCTTCGTACTGTGCGGCGAGAGCGGTTCGGGAAAGTCCTTCCTGCTGCGGGCCATGGCCAACGCCAGGGCTGGAACCGCGGGCGGAACCGTCCGCCTGACCGGGATCGAAGACATGCACAAGCTGTATTCGTCCCGAAGCGACGCGCGCGACGTGCTGCTCTCCGCCGATTTCCTGGCCGTGGACGATCTGCAGGACATCGCCCGGCATCAGCATCTGCAAAACGAGCTGGTGGCTCTGTTCGACGCCTTTCACCTGCGCCGCAGGCAGATGGTTTTCGCCTGCTCGGGCAAGGTGGCCAGGTTCGCCTTTCTCCACCAGAAGCTCAAATCCCGCCTGGAATGGGGTCTCATCGTCACCCTGAAGGCTCCGGATCTGGATATCCGCATGCGCTTCATCCAGAACCGCTGCAAGGAGCGCGGCCTGGACCTGTCCAAGGACAGAATCCTGCTGCTGGCCCAGCGCTTCGGGGACCTGCGCAACCTCGAAGGGTGCCTGCTGAAACTCTGGGCCTACCATGAACTGGTCCGGGAACGCATCTCCGACCAGGATTTCGAAAACATCCTGAGCCATCTGGACACCCGCGCCGCCACGCCGCTGACTCCGGAGCAGATCATGGACGAGGTGTGCGCAAGCTTCGGCGTGACCAGGGAAGACCTGCTGTCTCCGGGACGCCGCCACGAGCTGGTTCTCGCCCGTCAGGCGGGTATGTTTCTGTGCCGCAAACATCTGGGTCTGTCCTTCCCGGAACTGGGACGGATCTTCGGTGGCCGGGACCACTCCACGGCCTTGTACAGCTGTAAAAAAATCGAACAATTACAAAGAGATGACAAAGAGATAAAAAACAGGTTACACGACCTTTCCGGTCGATGTCTGGCTCTGGGCAGAGACGCTTGAGCGGCGCGGCCGGAGAAAACATGGCCGGCACGATTACTTGCCGCCGACATGCGCGCGAACCCGCCGCGGAACAGAAATTTCCAACATACACGAGGACCCGGCAATGTTTCTGAAAATACGCAAGGAAGACATCATCGACGGCCTGCTCAAAGCCGCGGCCATCATCCCCGCCAAAACCGGAGCGGCCTACCTGCGCACGGTCTGGCTCAGGGCCGGCGGCGAAACCCTTTCCATCATGGCCACGGATTCCAGCATCGAGTTCGTGGGCAACTACCCGGCCGTGGTCAGCGAGGGCGGCCTGACGGGCGTGTCCGGGAAGAAATTCTGCGAGCTCATGCGCCGCATGCCTCCGGGGGAAATCACCCTCAAACTGGATGCGGACGGCAAGCACCTGCACATTGAGCAGGGGCGGCGCAAATACAAACTGCCCTCCAACGATGCGTCCTGGTTTCAGGAGTTCACGCCCTTTCCGGAAAACAACGCAGTGCTCTGGAGCGGCGACTTCTTCAAGGAGGCCATAGACCGCATCGCCTTCTGCATTGCCGACGACGAGGAGCTGGGCAACATGAACTGCATCAAGCTCGCGGCCGTGGAAGGCGATGACGTGGAAATCTGCGGCCTGAACGGACATCTCTTCGGTCTGTTGCGCTTCACCAACGCTGAGATTCACAAGGTTCTGGGCGAGAGCGGCGCGCTCATCGCCAAAAAATACCTGCTGGAGATCCGCAAATGGCTGAGTAATGATGAAATAGAAATCAGCCTCTCGGACAAGCGCCTCTTCCTGCGGACCGGCAACCGCGGCGAAATCTTCAGCCTGCCCCTCAAGTCCTATGTGTTCGCCGACTACCGGAACTTCATCCGCCAGTACAAAGACCGCTTCACCTCCTCCCTGGAAGTGGACCGCCACGAACTGACCGACGCCCTGGAACGGATTTTCGTGTTCAATACCGAACTCAACAAGGCCACCTTTTTCGATCTGGCCCCCGAGGAACTGGCCCTGCACTGCCAGGGACAGGATGTGGGCGAAGGCCGGGAACTGATCGGATGCCGCTACAGCGGCGGACTGGAGAAAGTCGCCCTGTCCACCAAGATCATGCTGGAAATCATGGGGCATTTCACATCCGACACCCTGACCCTCGCCTTTGTGGGGGCGTCCGAGCCCTGCCGCATCACCGGCAAGGACGACGCCAATTACATGATCATCACCATGCCCGTGGAAATATCCGAAACCACCTATTACAGCGAAGAGGCCGTCTGACCGCCGCGGCCGTGAAAACGGCTCAGGCGTGCCACTGGCGGACGAACCGGCCTTCATTCTGGTAAACATACTTTGTAACGTACTCACATGACAAAGCCATCCACCTACACCGCGGACAGCATCACAGTTCTGGAGGGCCTTTCGGCCGTGCGCAAACGCCCGGCCATGTATATCGGCTCCACCAACGCAAACGGCCTGCACCATCTGGTTTACGAAGTCATCGACAACTCCATCGACGAGGCCATGGCCGGATACTGCGACCAGATCAAGGTCACGGTGCACATGGATAACTCCGTGACCATCGTGGACAACGGACGCGGCATCCCCGTGGACATCCATCCCAAGGAGAACCGGCCCGCCGTGGAAGTGGTCATGACCGTGCTGCACGCGGGCGGAAAATTCGACAACGATACCTACAAGGTATCAGGCGGCCTGCACGGCGTAGGCGTCTCCGTGGTCAACGCCCTGTCCGAATACCTGGAAGTGACCGTCAGCCGGGGAGGCCTGCGCCATTACCAGCGCTACCGCCGGGGCGTGCCCGAAGCGCCTCTGGCCGTGGTCGGCGAAACGGACAAGACCGGCACCCAGGTCCATTTCCGCCCCGACGAGGAAATTTTCGAGGAAATGGATTTCCAGTACGAAATTCTGGCCAAGCGCTTTGAAGAGCTGGCCTATCTCAATCCGGGAATCCAGATTGAATTTTTCGATGAGAAGTCCCAGAACCGGGACGTGTTCAGATACGAAGGCGGCATCATCTCCTTCGTCAAGAACAAGAATCAGGACAACGGCATCCACAGGATCATCGGCGGCAGCGGCGAGACCGACGGCGTGACCATCGATTTCGCCCTGCAATACACAGCCGGGTACAAGGAAAACGTCTATACTTTCGCCAACAACATCCGCACCCGCGAGGGCGGCACTCACCTTCAGGGTTTCAAGACGGCTCTGACCAGAGCCCTCAACACATACATCCAGGGCAGCGATCTGCCCAAAAAGCTGAAGCAGAAAGTCTCCGGCGACGACGTGCGCGAGGGCCTGACGGCCGTCGTCAGCGTGAAGATCCCGAGTCCCCAGTTCGAGGGCCAGACCAAGACCAAGCTCGGCAATTCCGAGGTGGCGGGACTGGTTTCCACCGTGGTCTACGAAAAGCTGAACGAATTCTTCGGCGAAAACCCGAAGGATGCCCGGCTCATCGTGGAAAAGGTCATCGATGCCGCCCGGGCCCGCGACGCGGCCCGCCGGGCCCGCGATCTGGTGCGGCGCAAGGGAGCGCTGTCCGACAACTCCCTGCCTGGCAAGCTGGCCGACTGCCAGAGCAAGGACCCGGCGGAAAGCGAAGTCTTCATCGTGGAGGGCGATTCGGCCGGCGGCTCGGCCAAGCAGGGACGCAACCCCAAGTTCCAGGCCATCCTGCCCCTGCGCGGCAAAATCCTGAACGTGGAAAAGACGCGCTTCGACAAGATGCTCCAGAACAAGGAAATCAAAGCCCTCATCACGGCCATGGGCGCGGGCATCGGCGAGGACGACGTGGACCTGTCGCGGCTGCGCTATCACAAGATCATCATCATGACCGACGCCGACGTGGACGGGGCGCACATCCGCACTCTGATCCTGACCTTTTTCTACCGCCAGTACCAACAGCTGGTGGAGCAGGGCTACCTCTACATCGCCCAGCCGCCGCTGTACCGGGTGCACAAGGGCAGCTTCGAGCGCTACATCAAAAACGAAGAGGAAATGAACGATTTCCTGGTCCGGCGCGCAGCGGAGGAACTGGCTCTGGTCCGGCCGGACGGCGAAGAAGTCCGGGGCGAGGAACTGGACCGGATGCTGCGGCGGATTCTGGCCCTGCGGGAGCTGACCCTGGACGTGGCGGGCATGGGCGTGCCCGAATCCCTGTTTCTGGCCCTGAGCGCGGGCTCCGAGCAAATCGTGCCCGATGTATTGCGGGTGGATGGTCTGCCTGCCTCTTTCGTCCGGGAAATGGAGGGCAGCGGATACACGATGGAGCTGGTCCACGAGGAAACCCCGGCCCAGTCCGAATCCTTGGAGGCGGACACACGCCTCTATGTGCATTTCACCGACATAAACGGGCACAGCCAGCGCCTGGGAGTGGAATTCTTCGCTTCCAAACGCTACCGCCGGGCCATGGACCTGCGCCGGGAAGTCGAATCCATCTGCCCCGGCCCGGCCTACACCATCCGTGGCAAGGATGCCGAAACTTCCGCCGACGGCATGTTCCCGCTGATCTCGCAGGTGCTCGAACTGGCCCAGAAGGGCCTGAACATACAGCGCTACAAGGGCCTGGGCGAGATGAACGCCGAGCAGCTCTGGGACACCACCATGAATCCGGAGGTGCGCACCCTGCTTCAGGTCAGCATCGACGACGCAGTGGAAGCCGACGAGCTTTTCAATAAACTGATGGGCGACAAGGTGGAGCCCCGGCGCGACTTCATCGAACGCAATGCTCTGGCGGTGGGCGATCTGGATATTTAGGGGATTGGATGCCGTGGAACCGGGCTGCCCGGAAATTTTTCTCCAACCGGATCAGCCAGTTCACCCCATTATTTAGAGAAAGGAACGTGAATCGCTCCGGACCAAACTGATACGCTGAAAATTTTCCCGCATTCCGCAAGCAGGCCGAACCGGCCCGCCCTATCGAGGTATACGTGTCCAATATCAGCATCGAAAAAGAACTTCAGAAATCCTATCTGGAATACTCCTTAAGCGTCATCATCGGCCGGGCCATTCCCGACGTGCGCGACGGCCTGAAACCCGTGCACCGGCGCATCCTGTTCGCCATGCACGAGCTCGGCAACAGCTACAACCGGCCGTACAAGAAGTCCGCCCGCGTGGTGGGCGACGTCATCGGCAAGTTCCATCCTCACGGCGACTCCGCCGTGTACGACGCGCTGGTGCGCATGGCCCAGGACTTCAACATGCGCGATCCGCTGGTGGACGGCCAGGGCAACTTCGGCTCCATCGACGGCGACGCCGCCGCCGCCATGCGTTACACTGAAGTGCGCATGTCCCGCCTGGCCGGGTCCTTTCTGGCGGACATCGAGAAAGAGACCGTGGACTTCAGGCCCAACTACGACAATTCCCTGCAGGAACCGGCAGTACTGCCGAGCAGAGTGCCGAACCTGCTGGTCAACGGCTCCTCTGGCATCGCCGTGGGCATGGCCACCAATATCCCGCCGCACAATCTGGGCGAAGTGGTGGACGCCACCCTGCGCCTGCTGGATGACCCGTTTGTTTCCATCGACGAGCTCATGACCAGCATCAAGGCGCCGGACTTTCCCACCGGGGCGCTCCTGTACGGCAGAGAAGGCATCCGCGAGGCCTACCACACGGGTCGCGGCTCCGTGCGCATCCGGTCCAGAATCGAGGTGGAAAAGCGGAAAGGGGATCTGGAATCCATCGTGGTCCGGGAAATTCCCTACGCTCTGAACAAATCCACCCTGGTCGAGAAAATCGCCCTGCTGGTCAACGAGCGCAAGCTCGAAGGCATCACGGACCTGCGCGACGAGTCGGACCGCAAAGGCATCCGCATCGTCATGGACCTGAAAAAAGGCGTGTTCGCGGACGTCATCATCAACCAGCTGTTCAAGTACACGTCTCTGGAAACGAGCTTCGGCATCAACATGATGGCCGTGGTCAACAACCGGCCGCAGCTTCTGAATCTGAAGCAGGTGCTGGAACATTTCCTCGAATACCGCCGCGAGGTCATCATCCGGCGGTCGCGCTTCGACCTGAAAAAGGCCCAGCACAAGGCGCATATTCTGGAAGGTCTGCGCATCGCCCTGGATTTCATCGACGAGGTGGTCAACCTGATCCGCGCCTCCAAAACTCCGCAGGAAGCCAAGGAGCGGCTGTGCGAGCGGTTTTCCCTGTCCGAGGTTCAGGCTCAGGCCATTCTGGACATGCGCCTGCAGCGCCTGACCAATCTGGAACGTGAAAAGCTGCTGGAGGAGTACGCGGAACTGCTCAAGCAGATCGAATACCTGACCAGCGTCATTGAAAATCCGGAAGAGCTCAAGTCCGTGGTGCGCCAGGAGCTGACGGAACTGCGCGACACGTTCGCCACGCCGCGCAAATCCGAAATCATGGCTCACGATCCGGGCTCCATCGACGTGGAAGACATCATTCCGGACGAGCCGGTGGTCGTCACCCTGTCCCGCAACGGCTATCTGAAGCGGACCGGTCTGGACAACTACCGGCAGCAGCGCCGGGGCGGCATGGGCATCACCGGCGTGCAGGTGGCGGACGAGGATTTCATCACCTCCATCCTGACCACCTCCAACCACCAGTACATGAACCTGTTCACCAACAAGGGCCGCATGTACCAGATCAAGGTGCACCAGATCCCCGAGGGCAGCCGCACGGCGCGCGGCAAGCACGTGGCCAACCTGCTGCCCCTGGACAGCAACGAATACATCGCCGCGGCCATGACCAGCCGGGACTTTGACCGCGAAAAATTCTACTTTTTCTTTACCCGCCAGGGCGTGGTCAAGCGCAGCTCAGTGGATTTGTACCGCAATATCCGCACGGCCGGGCTAATTGCCCTGAGCATGCGCGAGGACGACGAACTGATCGGCGTGTGCGAAGTCGAGGGTGAAGACGAAATGGTCCTGGTCACGGAGGACGGCTACTCCATCCGTTTCGCCTGCGCCGATGTCCGGCCCATGGGCAGGCAGGCCACGGGCGTGAAAGGCATCGCCCTGCGCAAAGGCGACAAGGTGGTGGCGGGCGTGGTCATCGCCAGGGATTCCCGGCAGGAGCTGCTCACGGTGGCCGAAAACGGCTACGGCAAGCGCACCCAGGTGGAACATTTCCGCGCCCAGTCCCGGGGCGGCAAGGGCGTCATCAACATGCGCATCACACCCAAGACGGGCAAGGTGGTGGGCGCCATGATGGTGCTGCCTTCGGACGAGCTCATTCTGCTCACCTCGGGCGGCAAGATCATCCGCATCGGCATTGCCGGCATCAGTCTGGTGGGCCGCACGGCCCAGGGAGTGCGGCTGGTACGCATGGAAGACGACCAGACCGTGGTCTGCTTCGACCATGTGCCCGTGGAAAACGGAGATATGCCCCCGACCGCCGTGTCGAAGCCGGATGCCGGCCCGGAAGAGGAGCCCGAAGACGAGTCGGAAAGCGAAGATTTCGAGGGCGAAGAACGTGGAGAGTGGGAGTAGAAGCGCCCATTGAGCAGATACGGTTCTTGTCGCAGGGCAAACAAAAACAGCACACCACCGGGTGAGGCTGTTTCGGCGGGAGCCGCCAGGACATCTTGTGAGCAACAAAATTCTGACCCGGGAAGAGTCCGATTTTTTTTCTCCGCCGCTGACCGCCGGTCCGCTCCGCAATGAATTATTCCCGGTGCGTTACCCCGGCTTTGCAAGGGATATTTTCTCGTACACGGGACCTTGTGTGTGCGCCGTGCTCGCCGCCTCAAATGAAGAAATGCGGCGGCTTCTGGAAAACATTGCCAACGCCGCGCAAAACGAGGGCATTCTGCTGGTGTGCGATCCCTCTCCGGAACAGGGACTTCCCGCGGGCATCACCACTCCCCTTGCAAGGCCGGTTTTCGGTGCGGACGGCGTTTCCGACTCCGGCGCCCTGACGGATATGCTCCGTCTGACGGAAGGCGGAAAGCGGATCGCTCACATCTTCAGGCCTCAAAGCGGCCAGCTCCGGCATCTGGAGGCACTCCTCC
The DNA here is from genome assembly GCF_001553625.1 of Desulfomicrobium orale DSM 12838. Taxonomy (GTDB): domain Bacteria; phylum Desulfobacterota; class Desulfovibrionia; order Desulfovibrionales; family Desulfomicrobiaceae; genus Desulfomicrobium; species Desulfomicrobium orale. The sequence goes on along the minus strand of NZ_CP014230.1, from coordinate 1,169,548 downwards.
AGGCCCAGATGCAGGCCAGCCGCTTTGATACGGCATTCTTCACCCTGCTGCCACCATCTGTTGATCCCGCCCTGCTGACGTTCGCACTGGCCAGTTACCCGGTTATTCTCACGGCCGAAGGATGGTTCACCGCTTCCGGACGCTCCCGCCCGTCGGGCTCTCCGGAGGATCGTATTCTGGCGGATTTCGAAGAACACCGCCGCCTGGAGCTGAAAGACGGTCTGCTGGAAGCCATCATCGACACCATTCCCGAACCGGTGGTGGTGGGATATACGGACGGCGCCCTGGCCGGGGCCAACAAGGCGTTTTTTGAGGCCGGCGGATACACCCTTCACGAGCTGCCCACGCTGAACTGGCTTCAGGACATGGTCCGGAAAGACTTCCGGGCCACGCAGGAAGCCATGTTCGAGGCCATGCTGACCACCGGGCTGGATCAGGAATTTCAGACCGAGCTGCGCACAGCGGAAGACCGGGTTCTGCCCTGCTCGGTGCGCCTGTTTCCGCATGCCGTGGACGGCCGGATCGCTTTTTTCCACGCAATTTGCTCCCTCAATGCGGAAGCTCCCGCTCCTTCCGGTACGGACAAGCGCGAAATGTTTCTTCTGCGGCTGCGGCTGGCCTTGCAGCGGCTGGACCGCCAACGGGGATACCGCTTCGCCATCCTGGGGCTGGGCGTGGATTACGCTTCCGCCTCCCATCCCGACGAAGCCACCCAGTTCGCCGATCTCATCGCCCGGCGCACGGCCAGCTGCCTGCGTGCTCTCGACGTTCCGGCCCATTTCGATCCCAAACGCCTGTTCATCTTTCTGGATGACATCAGGAGCACGGTGGACGCGGTGCGAGTGGCCCAACGCATTCAAAACGAAATGGCCAGACCCCTGACCATCGGACAGACAGAGCATGAAATCCGGTGCGATGTGGGCGTGGTGCTGCCTCCCATCCCTCATCCCGGCGAAGACGAAATGCTCAGAGCCGCGCAGATCGCTCTCGGACGCGCCGAACGCCGGGGACAGATCACCTTTTACGACGAACGGCAAAATGACGAGGCGCTGCGTTTTCTGCGTATGGAAAAGGAGCTGCGCGCGGCTCTGGACAACGATGAACTGGAACTGCGCTTTGTCCCCGTGCGCGATATGAATTCCAGTCGGATCGCCGGAGCCGAGGCCGTCCTGCACTGGCGCCGCCCGCACCGGGAGCCGCTAAACGCCGGAGAATTTCTGCCGCTGGTGGAGCGCAGCAGCATCATCCGCGATCTGGACGCATGGTGCCTGCGGGAAAGCTGCGCCATGCTGGAGCGGATGAAAAACGCGGAGAATATCTTCCTCGTTCTCGGTATCAGCCTGAAAAGCATTCTGCGGAGCGGCTTCGCGGATGAGGCCATCAGGCAGGTGCGGGAGCGCGGTCTTGCCTCCACGATTTTCCTCAAGGCGCGGGAGGCATGGCTGGAATCCCACGGCGACCTGCTGGCCGCTTTTCTCGCCAGAGCGCACGAGGCCGGGCTGTGCATCCTGCTCGACAGGTTCACGGCAGACCGCGTCAATCTCGGGCGGCTGCACGAACTGGCTCTGGACGGCCTGATTCTGGACGAAACGCTCCTGGCCCACCCGCCCGTAACCGCCAGCGTCGGCGCTGTGGCCGCTGAAACCGGTCTGTGGATCCTTCTTCCCGGTCCCGTGGACCCTGCCGCCGGCCGGTCCCTGCACAAACACTCCTGCCGCCTGCTTGGATGGCGGGACACGGAAACGCCGCCGCTCACCGTGGAAGAGCTGCTCGGCCTGCCGGCTTCCGAACCGGCCCATTGAACGGTCAGGACCACGCCGTGCCCGCAGAAATAGTTCTTGCCGTCCTGTTCAGCGCCATGCTCCACGCCGGATGGAACGTCATCGTCAAGGGCGGTTCCGAAAAACTGTATGAATCCTCTCTCATCGCCTTGGGCGGCGGAGCGGGCATCCTGCCCGTTCTTTTTTTCCTGCCCGCCCCGGCCGCGCAGAGCTGGGGCTTTCTGGCGGCCTCCTGCTGCATCCACACCACATACTATGTCGTGCTCAGCCTGGCTTACAGGTATACGGACATGGCCTACAGCTACACCATCATGCGCGGCACGGCTCCGCTGCTCACCTCTGTGCTGCTGTTCGCGGCCATGGATGTCCGGCTCACTCCGGGCGGATTCAGCGGCGTTTTTCTCCTGTCCTGCGGCATCCTGACCCTGACCGTGGACGCCGTGCGGCGCGGGGCTTTCTCCGCAGCCGGAACCGGCATGGCCCTGGGAAACGCCCTCGTCATCATGGCCTATACGGTGAGCGACGGCTACGGAGCCCGCGCCAGCGGTCACGCTGTCAGTTACGTGTGCTGGCTGCACCTGCTGAACGCCATCCCCATCACGGCGGCGCTGCTGCTGACCAAGGGGCGGGATTACCGCAACTATGTCCGGGGCCGCTGGAAAACCGGAATGTTGGGCGGTCTGTTCGGGCTGGGCGCTTACGGCATCAGCATCTGGGCCATGACCAAAGCGCCTGTCCCACTGGTGGCGGCTCTGCGGGAAAGCTCCGTCATTTTCGGCATGCTGTTCAGTGTCTGGCTGCTCAAGGAAAAACTGACGCCCGCGCGCGTGGCCGCCGTATGGCTGGTGGCGGCCGGAGCCATATGCATCAGAATGCTGGCCTGAGCGAAGGGACGACGAAGGACGGCAGCCTCCCGGAGCCGCCTAAGCCGGACCAGCAGACTCTTCCTGCGGGGCTTGACTCTTACAGATTTCAGGAATTGAACAAGTCTGCCGTCATGCTGCCGCGAAACGGGAAAGTGACGGAAGAAACGGCTGCAACTTCAGCGCGATGCATCCATTGCGGGTTCAGGGAGGATTCATGAAATTGACGGCATTCTTCGCACTGCTTCTGCTGGTTCTTTGCCCGCCGGTTATGGCCGGGAGCGAGACAGAATTTTTTCAGCCCTATGCGGCGGTCAGCCCTCAGAAATCCTCATCGGATGCCGAAAACTACGTGCAGCAGGAATTTCAGATGCGTCCGGAGGCGCTGGCGTTGCTTTCAGCGGGCAAGGAAGGCGAGTTCTTCCTGATTCTGCCCATTGTGGACGGTCTGTACGCCCGGCTCTTTGAGCTTTCGGTGGACAAACAGGGCCAGCTGTACCGCAAACCCCGCCCGGTCGCCACGGCCCGGCTCGGCGAAGGCCGCAACCATCAGGCGCTTTTGATGCACATTCCCGTATCCGAAGGTGCACCTTCTTATGAACTCTGCCTGCAGAACGAGGAAAATGGCGAGGAATATTGCTGGCAGCCGGGCTACAGCGGCAAGACGGACGAACTCAAGCTGGACCAAGGCTTCATCCTGCTGGGCGATTCGGAACAGTAGGCGAAACGGCAAGGGCAAAGAGCGTTCCCCTATGACTACAGTCTCCATCCGAAAAAACCGTTTCGGGGCGCGGCCGTGAGCATTGACGTCCACACGCACGCCTTCCACCCCAAAGTCGCGGGCAAGGTTCTGGAACAGCTTCACAGGCATTACGGGCTGAACCCCGTGGGCACGGGCCTGCTGGACGACCTGAAGGCCCGGCTGAAACGGGCCGGAATCGAACGGACCATCCTGCTTTCAGCGGCCACCAATGCGCTTCAGGTGGAAGTGGTCAACGACTGGGCCATCGGGTTGCGCGCCGATCCCATGCTGGAGCCCTTCGGCTCTCTGCATCCGGCTTACGCTCACTGGGAAAAGGAGCTGCAACGGCTGGAGGCGGCCGGTATTCTCGGGCTCAAGTTTCATCCCGATTTTCAGGGTTTCTGGATGGACGATCCGCGTCTGGGCCCCATGTGGGAGACCATTTCCGACCGTTTTCTGATCCTGTTCCACATGGGGGACCGCACCGCGCCGGAGAAGAACCCATCCAGCGCCCGCCGCCTGAACTGGCTGCGCCGCAATTTTCCGGCCCTGCGCGTGGTGGCCGCGCATCTGGGGGGCGTGTTCCAGTGGGGGCACGCCATTGAGCACATCGTAGGGCAGGACGTATTTCTGGATACATCGAGCGCCATCGGCATGATCTCCGATGACGACCTGCATACCATTCTGCGCCGCCACCCTTCCGACCGGCTGCTTTTCGGCAGCGACTATCCCCTGTTCGACCAGAGCGCGGAGTTGCGCCGCTGGCAGCAGCGAGCCAGGGTCTCCGACGGCTGGATTCAGGACCTGCTGGACCGCGGCGATCTGCTGCTGCGGGATTTTGCCGCGTCCCGGGAACCTGCGCGGGCGGCGGGCGATATTACATGACGCCGTCCGCGGCCGTCACATTTCGTATCCACACATTTCGTTCTTCTCTGGTCCGCTCCCAGGAAAGGTTTTCCGCAAAACCGTGCGGAGCGGCCGGATCGACAGAAAATTCCCGCTCTTCCTCTCCCCGCCGGACCAGGACCATGGCTGGCTGGCCGTGCTGTCTGGCCTTGGAAGAAAAGGAAGCCAGACAGGCGGCCGCTTCCCGCAGCGCGTGTTCCGGCCAGGACGATCCCGGAGCCGGGCGGCAAAGGCCCTGCGGTCCGGGAAAATCCCGCGCTTCGAGCAGATAGTCGCCGGGCCGGGCCAAGGCCAGCACCCGTTCGTTGGACTGGCGATCCCGGCCCATGGTCAGCCAGTATGCGGCCCCTCCTTCCCTTTTCCAGAGCTGGCGGCCGACATTGGCCAGTTCGAAGTCTCCGGCCAGAGGCCGGGAAAAAACGCGCAGAAGGGGCCAGTAGCGCCGGGCGGACTCCTTTTCACTCAGGCGGCAGCCCCCGGCCTGGGCCGGAATACTGGTCACGCCCAGAATCTTTGCCAGCCCGAACTGGCCGCGCCGTCCCCGGCCATTTATGGCATACAGCTTTTCGCGGTCCACCAGCCCGGACTCTTCCATGGGCGTAGGCGGCAGCAGGCGCGCGCTCAGAGGCCGCAGCAGCAGACCGCGGACCTCGGCATCATTGCGGATGGTGTTCAGGGTGTCGGCCCGCTGGGACATGGGCCGCTGCCCCAGCACTTCGCCGGAAATGAGAAATTTTGCGCCGTATGCAGGTAAAAGTGCCTTGGCCCGGCGCAGCATGAGAATTTTACAGTCCACGCACGGATTGAGCACCTTGCCGAAGCCGTGGCCGGGAAAACCCGCCATGAGATCCACAAACTCCTGTCCTACGTCCACGGGCACGATGGGCAGCCCATATTCCCGCGTCCAGAGGGGAATCTGTTCCGGTTTGCCGAAAAAGGGGCTGACGAAATGAAGGCCCAGGATTTTGTGCCCGAGGCTCTGCATGAGCCGGGAGGCCAGGATGCTGTCCAGACCGCCGGAAAACAGGGAAAGGGCGTCGTATTCTTCCATGGTGCGCGTTTTGGTGGAAAATATGGCTCCGCTTTGCCTGCCGGGGACGGTTTTGCCGGTATTTCCTTACCCCGCCGCGAGCGGAATTTCCTCTTGGCCGGTCGGGATATGCATTGAAAGAGGGGATTACGGAGGAAAGAGGAATATACATCTCCGGTCTTCGAACGCATACGAGCTGACAGGAAATCCTGCCAGCTCGTGCGGATCCGCTTTTGCGGACAGTCCCAGAGATCGTACCCGCCAGTCGGGGCGAAATCGGACTAATGGTGCTCGTCCCGCATGTTTTCCCTGATGCGGTAACAGGCCGCGGTGACGATGGCCGCAAGGTAGATGAAGATTCCCGCCACTCCGACAGCGCCCTGTATGGTGCTGTGCAGCATGTTTCCAAAAAGTTCGCCCAGCATGCGGTTTCCCTCCGGTTGTACGTCAATCACAAGCGGCCCGGCCAAATCACGAGGTTCCTTTCACAACCATGGCCCATTTGGAAAGTCAAGGGCAAGCGGCCCGTACTGCGGCTGCCGTGAGGCCCTGTCCGCTTCTTAGCAGTGTATCCATTCTGCTGCCACATTCTTTCAGATTCCTGATCTCCTTTTCGCCAGTGATGCGAGAAAAGAGTGAATAACGGAGGCTCCTGCCAAGGCGGTGATGCCGGAGAGGTCTTTGTCCGGGAGTATTTCTACGAGATCCATTCCCACGCAATCAAGGCGTGGACAGATGTGCCTCATAAGAGAAAGTGCCTCCCATGTAGTAAAGCCTTCAATTTCCGGAGTACCGGTTCCGGGTGCACAGGAAGCATCCAAAAAATCAATGTCAAAAGTCACGTATACCGGCTTATCACCAGCTCTTGTCACAACTTCTTCAGCTACATGAGTTATACCTCGCTCATGCAGTTCCTGCCCCATGATAATGCGAAGTCCCTGGCTCTTAGGCCAATCAAGAATAGTTCTGCTGTATAACGGTCCACGGATTCCTATCTGCGTAGAATATTCTGGAATGATCAGTCCTTCCTTGATCGCCCAGTAAAATGGTGAACCATGATTATACGGTTTGCCGAAATAGGAGCCGACGGTATCGCTATGTGCGTCAAAATGTACCAGAGCCACCGGCCCGCGCGCTGCATGCATAGCACGCAGAATACCCAGACTGACGAGATGGTCTCCTCCAATCAATATTGGAATCGCAGGTGATTCCATATATGGAATAAGTCCCTGACACATGGCATCAAGGCTTTCCTCCACGTAGCCGGGTATGGTGTCGATATCCCCGCCATCGATGATAGAAAGATGTTCGCTGATATCAACATCGAGCACCGGGCAGTATGGTTTGAGGATATTGGACGCCTCTCGCACTGCGGCCGGTCCGAAACGTGCACCTGGGCGATAAGACGTTGCACTGTCAAATGGAATACCCATGATGATTACATCTGTATTCATAACTCCATACTTGACAGGCATACGCATAAAACTTCGGATTCCACAAAAACGTGGAGACTGCAATGAATTGACCATTTCTATGAACACCTCATTTATCTTGTTATCCAAAAATTTTATTTGGGAGCCATGTTATGATTGATGGATACAACATTAGAACAACTAAAAGTAAAGCTTGGATCAGAATAAAAGGGACAGCTCCCCAATAAATATCGTGTAATTTTATTTCCTTTGGCGCTACAGCTTTCATATAAAAAAGATTTAATCCATATGGTGGAGTAATATACGCCATTTGCATATTCACAACAAAAAGAATACCAAACCAGACTGGATCAAGCCCTAAGCCGACAATGATGGGAATATATATGGGCATACACATGAATAAGATGGCAATATCATCCATGAACATTCCGAGAATAAAGAAAGATAATTGAATACAGACCATAACAACCAGTGGTTCTGCGCCCATATTCAACACAAGATTTTTAATCATAGCTGTTGCGCCGAGTCCTGTGTACACTTTACTGAAGATCAGAGCCGCAATGATGATGTACCCCGCGAACCCGGATATAGCAAAAGTTTGACGACAGGCCCGGCCCAGCATGGCCAAGGAGAGGCGACCCTTTACTCCGGCGCAGACGAGAGAGCCGAACGCACCAATCGCGGCCGCCTCGGTGGGAGAGGTAATGCCCATGAAAATGCAGCCGAGGATGGAGACAATAAGAGCCAGAGGCAAAATAAGTTCTGTCAGTGCGGCAACCCGCTCTTTAAACGGAGGGCGCTCCTCGCTTGTGATGGCCGGAGCCATTTCCGGTCTTAACCAGGAAAGTACGGCAATATACACTAGATACATACCCGCAAGTATAAGGCCCGGTATGATGCCGCCCGCGAAAAGACGGCCGACCGAGACACCACTGATAAATGAATACATAACCATCATCATGCTTGGCGGAATGAGAAAGCCGAGTGCTCCTCCGGCCTGCACGATACCTACGGCCAGCCTTTTGTTGTAGTTTTTCTGGAGCATGGCAGGCACAGCGATAACACCCATAGAAAGAATTGTGGCGCTGCTCACCCCCAGCATCGCCGCCATGAGTGCGCATATCAGAATTGTTCCGATACCTAGCGCCCCCCGGATGCGGCCGGACCACATATAGACCGTATGGAACATATCCTTAGCTATCCGGGATTCGTGTAGCACAAACCCCATGAATATAAACAAAGGAATGGCACTAAGTACGATGTTGCTCATCAGATCGAGTGTAGAGAAATAGACGATGTCTCTTGCGCCATCGCCCCAGAGAAATATTCCCGCGAGTACACCCACTGCCCCCAGGCAATACACGACAGGGAGGCCGGCTCCCATCAGAAAAAGCATGGACAAAAACATCAGTCCGGTTACTTCAAAAGGACTCATTCCAGCTCCTTTCCCGTGAGGGCCAGCCAAAAGTTACGCAGGAATTCGGCTATCGTTTGCAGGAACGTGAGGAAAAATGCGACAGGAATAAGGGCTTTCCAATGATACACAGGCTGACCCCAGGCCGAGCAGGATACCTCCTGCATTTCCCAGGATTCCAGAGCATATATTGCGGAAGTGATAAGCAGCTGAAAGAAAAGTACTGCAGTAAATATGTATGTTATACAGCTTACCATTCCTCTCGTTCGGGGCTTCCATTTGGAAGAGAAAAGATCTATACCGACTTGGACCTTATCCAGAACAGAAGATGGCCCGGAAAATATCATATATAATCCAAAAATCATCATCCCAAGTTCTGTCCCCCAGATCACCGGAGAATTCAGGAAATATCGTATAACCACATCAAAGAGCATCACCCCAATAAGCGGAAATATCAGCAACATGTTGCAGTTTGTTATGGAGTTATTCAGGCGGTCTATACCGCTTACGACAGATCGTATTGCCATTATCATCTCCTGCTCCATATATTTCCATCTTGCATCCCGAATTTCTGCAACGGAAGATACTCCGTCCCTTTGTGAAGCCAAGGTCTCCCGGCATAATGCCGGGAGACCTTGCGGCTATTCAAGCCGTCCTATGGCCTGAGCGAAGTCTTTCAGAATTTTCACTCCCTTTGCCGCTTCAGGGGACTTTTCAGCTTCCTGTTCCCAGACAGCCACTGCGGCCTTGACCAATTCCTTCTGATCGGCTTCAGAAAAAGTAGTCACTTTGTCTTTGAAGATATCGGCGAGTACATTGAGGCTCTCATTTTCCCCCCAAGAATACCAATACCATCGAGCCTGATCTGCAGCGGCTTGAATGCCTACGCGTATATCCGATGGCATTTCGTCCCAAATTTTTTTATTAATGATCAATGTATCCGTAATTGGATTAATAAGCGGCGTTATATTGATATATGGAGCAACTTCATAAAATTTTGTCTCTTTATATTCTGCGGCATTTCCATATACTACTGCGTCAATCTGTCCAGTTGCAAGTGCCATATATATATCCTCAGGAGGCATTGTCACTACATTAATTCCAAGAGATGCCAGCATTTTTGCAGTTGCTCCGACGACCCTGACCTTCATCTTACGCATATCGTCCAGCGATCGGATGGGTTGTTTACTGGCGGTATGATACGATGCCGCCCAAGTGGGGCCTAGATACACAACGCCAGCTTTTTCATACTCCTTGCCAATGAGAGTCCTAAGCCCTCGTTCATCATAAAGCAGTGTGGCTTCAGTGGCAGACATCCATGACATGGGTAAACCAGACTCAATGGTGCCGGTCTTCAACTCCGAGAAGTGATGCCCCATCCCCTGACCCATTTCGATCATTCCATTCTTGACGGATTTGAGAATGTTGGCAGAGGCAATCAATTCTCCTCCCGTGAACACCTGCACCTCCACTTTTCCTCCGGTGTTCTTTTTGACCTGCTCCGCAAAATATTTGGCACCAGCAGCCGTCGACGGCGAATAATAGGTCTGCAATCTCAGCCTATATTCCGCCGCAAAGACAGGACTGAGGCACAAAAGAAAAGTCACCACCATACAGATCAGAACGGACACTTTCCTCGTCATGACACACACCTCGTCTTAGGTAACTGGTTGAAAATCCAAAGTTACATATTTGAAGCATCATCTGATACATCTGATATCGTGTACATAAAACAAAAATTTTAAAAAAGGAACCTATTTCATGGGTATCAAAATGCCTTCTCCGGTATAATAAATTATGGGTCATGCCTAGCTGAGTGGATTTTCTCTGAGCATTTTGAGCAGAAGTTTATAACTATCTTCGTTTCTATGGTTAAAGCGAAATTCACATTCTTTCAAATGAAAGTAAAAAGTGTGCTTGGGCAAACCCCTAAAACGAACAAGTCGTGTTTTGGCAAAAGCCCAGAAGCTCTCAATGCCGTTAATGTGTGAGTTTTTATTGGCAAATTCATTGTTGCCATGCTCAACCCGGAAGTGTTTTTGGTAGCCTAGGTCTACGAGACCATCATAGCCGCGCCAGCCATCAGAGTGAATAATGCTTTCAAGTTTCACGCGGCCCCGGATGATCCCTTGGAGGGTGATTTTTGAACAGTCCGGGACAATTTCGGTATAAACGCGACCTTCACGCTTGAATAAGCCGAACACAATGGTTTTGCCCTTGGCTCCTCGGCCTCTGACTCCTTTAACGCGGCGTGCGCCAAAATAGCTTTCATCAACCTCAACTTCGCCTTGAACAGGAGACTCCGCCTCGCAGAACCGGGCAATCCTCTCTCGGAAAGCAGCCAGATAACGGTTCGCGGTATTACGATTTACCCCGGCTATTTCAGCTATCTGCAGGGCATTCAAATCCACGGCAAACAGCTTCACTATTTGTCGGACTTTGGCCTCTGAAATTCTTGAACGCTTCGCATACTTGTTTTTCATTGTCGTGACTAGCCTTATAGTCGAATGGAGACTCATGGACTAGGCATGACCCTAAATTATTTTAAATCAATACATTATAAAAATATCAACTGATATACCAATTAATTTATAACTTGAAATTTCTATTTACCCAAATAAAAGGATACAATCAATCCTTCGCATAGGGCCAGAACCCTTTGATACCATTGGCGTGATCACGTCCCACAGACAGGCCTTCCTCCTCTCTGATCACGATATGGCCCTTGAAGGTTGTCTCATCGTACTCCGAACAGCCGCCAAAAACTCCGCCTAACTGTTTGCCATGACGCATAAAGTGGATAAGAAAAGCATTTCGCTGATGGAGAACGCTCCCAGGAAGACGCGTTGACAGCAGAGGAACTCCTCACAGACCACAGACAAATCACCGCATCAGATCTGCCTTTACTCAGCTATCAAGACGGGAGTCAGGTCAATTTGGGCAGGTATCACCCTAAGCTCATAGGAGAAAATGTGAAAAACACCAAAACACGAGGAAGTGTCCCCCCGCACACCCACGTACATAGCCGCTCCTCCCTTTCAAATGCACTTGTAAACTATAAAGAAAAATCTTCGAAACTAACCGAAAAGACTGGGCAAGCACCCGCCCAAAGTGGCAGAGAGATCGTCTATCAATACATACAGAAGCAAATGAAGGCAGGCATATTGCTTCCTGGAAGCGTGCTAGACTTGCAGAGTATTAGTAAAGCTCTCGGAATAAGCAATACACCATTGCGTGATTCTCTCATTCGCTTGGAGGCTGAGGGATATCTAACTATATATCCACGCAGCAAAGTCGTTATTAATACACTTGAGTTGAAAGATTTTCCTTTTTTATATGAAATAATGGGCTCTTTGGAATATACAACAATATCTTCTTCAATTAATAATTACACCAATAAAATAATATTATATATGAAAAAATTAAATACTTTTATGCGAAAAGCGATAAATGATGGAGATATGATGCAATACGACTCAATTCATTACGAATTTCATGACATTTTTTTTCATGTTTCATCGAATATATTTGCAGAAAGAATACTTCATCCAATAAAAAACAGATTATGGGATTTTCCAAGAAAAAATATTTCCATTGGATGGTATCACGCTGCTATTGACGAGCATGAGTTGATTGTTGACTCTATAGAGAGAAAAGATATTCTTTCACTTATGCATAATATCAAGAATCTTCATTGGGGGTTTGCTCATAATGAAGCATATATCCGAAAAACATATAATTTCTGATGAAATGGGAATCCATACTCATAACCCATACATTCCTTTCTCAGACCGGAAAAATTTCTTCTCTGGAGAGTTTTTTGGCAGAGAGACTCAATTCCCGCGCCTGCGGCTGGAGGGGGCAGATGCATTCCGGGACGAATCTGTTCCAGACAGAAGAGGATGATGGCGATCCAGACCATGCCAAAACCCGCGAACTGGGCGCGGGAAAAAGGTTCGCGGTACAGGAATACGCCCAGCAGAAACTGGATGGACGGGGCCGAGTATTGCAGGATGCCGATCATGGTCAGGGAAATGCGCCGTGCAGCCGCCGCAAACATGACCAGCGGCAGAGTGGTGACCACGCCCGCACCCGCGAGAAGCAGGCTGGATGTTGTTCCCGTATGCAGAAAAACGCCCGTGCCGGAGACTTCGCTGATGAGCAGCCAGCCCAGGGCCAGTGGGAAAAGCAGGGCCGTTTCCAGAGTCAGTCCTTCGAACGCGCCAAGGGACGCTTTCTTTTTGATCAGGCTATAGAGGCTGAACGTCCCGGCCAGGACCAGGGCAATCCAGGGCGGGCGGCCGTAATCCACGGCCAGATAGATCACTCCCGCAGCGGCCAGTCCCACAGGAAGCCACTGCAATGGCCTCAGACGTTCGTGCAGAAAAGCCACGCCAAGCAGCACCGAGAGCAGTGGATTGATGAAGTAACCAAGGCTTGCTTCGACAATATAGCCCGAATTCACGCTCCAGACATAGACGAACCAATTCACCCCGATGAGCAGACTGGCCAGGCCATAGCTGCGCCATATGGCGGGATTCAGGCTGCGGCGCAGGGCGGCCGTGCGCCGGGTGGCTTTCAGAAAAATGATCAGGGCCGCGAAAGACCAGACAATGCGGTGCCCCAAAAGCTGGTCTGCGGGAACGTGCTGCAGAAGCTTCCAGTAGATGGGCAGTAGGCCCCAGCAGGCGTAGGCGCAGAGCGCCATGAGGATGCCGGTGTTCAGCATGGGATGCTTGGCCTTGAGAGACGGGACAGGGTCAGGGCCATTCGACATACTCCGGACCGAGCTGATGCATCTGGCGCTGGATCCAGGCCGCGCGGCGCAGCACGTAAGGCGACGGATTGGCGGCCGACAGCCTCCGGGGGCTGGGCAGCACCGCCGCCAGCACGGCGGACTCGTGCCGGGTCAGGGCTTCCGGCTTCTTGCCGAAGAAACGCCGGGCCGCCGCATTTACGCCGTAGATATTGTCGCCGAACTCGGCGATGTTCAGATACATTTCCAGAATCCGCTCTTTGGGCCACAGAAGTTCGATACACACCGTCAGCCCGGCCTCCAGAGCCTTGCGGCCGTAGCCGCGCCCGGACCACAGAAAGAGATTCTTGGCCACCTGCTGGCTGATGGTGCTCGCACCACGTATGGACCTGCCCTGTCTGTTATGACGCACGGCCTGACCGATGGCCTTCAGATCGAAACCCCAGTGATGAGGAAAGTTCTGGTCCTCGGCGGCCACAACGGCCAGAGCCATATGCGCCGGAATACGCCGCCCGGATACCCATTGATAATCAAGCGGCCGGGCCGGGGGCGAAGACAGGTTTTCGGCATGGCGCGTCATCATGAAGGCGGATGTGGGGGCCGGCAGCCAGCGCAGCGCCAGAATCAGGAGCGAAATGAAAAGGACTCCCCCCGCTATCGTCCTGACAATTATCCGCCGGATAGCCCGAAGCCGACCGTTTGGCTTCCGCCCCCGGCGGGAGTCTTTTTTCCCGCGGCGGGAAGTTTTGGATATGGCTCTTGGCATATTTTTCCGCGCACCGCAGACGACACATCTGAAATTGCCGCCAGGAAGCGGCTTCCGGGCCGGCCCCTGAGACAGGTCTTCGAGGGAGGCTCCGACAAAGCACCGGGCGTGTTTTGAAAATCGGCTCAATCCAAGCCGGGCAGCGGCGCGGGCCGCCCGGTATGGTATCCTTGGGCCCGGTCGCAGTGCTTCTGCCTCAGAAATTCGAGCTGTTTTTCGTTTTCCACGCCTTCGGCCGTGACGGTCAGGCCGAGATTGTCGGCCAGGGTGATGAGCGCGTCCACCAGAGCTTCGGATTTCCTGCTTTCGGAATTTCCCGAACCAATTTCCATGACGAAAGACCTGTCGACCTTCAGGCTGTCGATGGGCAGTGACTTGAGATACGACATGGAAGAGTAGCCCGTGCCGAAATCGTCGATGCTGATGGTGATGCCGAGCTTTCGCAGGGCGTCAAGACGCTCCGCCACGGTGCCGAGGCCATGCATGACCGTGCTTTCGGTCATTTCCAGCTCCAGCCTGTCGGCGGGAAAGTCCGTTTTCTCCAGAGTCTGCTGGACCAGTTCCAGAAAATTGTCTTGGACGAACTGCACGGCGGAGACATTGACGGCCACCCGTATCCACGGTTGTCCGGCCAGATGCAGGCGTTTGATCTCCCGGCAGGCCGTTTCCAGAACCCAGCCGCCCAGCACGACGATGAAACCTGTTTCCTCGGCGATGGGTATGAATGCCGACGGAGGAATCAGACGGCCATCCGGCTTGCGCCAGCGGATCAGGGCTTCGTAACCGATGGTCTTTCTGGTCTCCATGTCCACCTGAGGCTGAAACTCCAGCAGGAACTCCTCCTGTTCCAGGGCGCGGGCCATGTCGTTCTCCAGCTCCAGACGTTCCATGAACTGTTCCATGATGGAACTGTCGTAGTAACGCAGGACACTGCCGCCGTTTTTCTTGGCATGCTGCATGGCCACATCGGCGTACTGATACAGGATGCCGGGGTCGTCGCTGTCCGCGGGGAAGAGACTGGCCCCGATGCTCACGCTCAGATTGAAGCTGTAATTCCCCTCCTCAAAAGGCGGGGCAATGACTTCCATGAACCGCGCACACATGCGTTCCACTTCCGCATAGCTGTCCAATGGCGCGGAAATGAGCATGAACTCGTCCCCGCCGGTACGGGCCAGAATGTCTCCGGGCCGGGTGGCGGTCTGCAGCCGCCGGGCCATTTCCTGAAGCACATTATCGCCGAAGGAGTGCCCCAGCAGGTCGTTGGCGTTCTTGAAGCGGTCCAGATCGATGAAGATCACGGCCCGCTTCAGTCCGTTCTTCCCGCTTTCGGCAATGGTCCGGCGCAGATGGTCCAGAAAAAAGAAGCGGTTGGGCAGGCCGGTCAGGGAATCGTGGAAAGCCTGATATTGCAGATCGCTGGTCAGGCGGTGGTTGTCGAGAATGACGGTGGCCATGTCCGAAACGGTCTGGAGCACGTCATCGAGATGAAGGGTTTCCTGATCCGGCAGTCCGGCCGGGATGAAGGCGCAGATCACCGTGCCGGACCGGCCGCCGCTGTTGAGCGATATGGGCAGAAGATGCGCCCGGAGGGCTCCTTCGACCTCGCCGACCAGAACCGATCTGGCACCCCGCAGGGTATCGCCTTCCTCAAGGATCCCAAGCAGAGCGTCCACCGATCTCCGGCCCGCCCCGGATTTGAGACCGGGCGAGCAGTAGGCGCAGTCCCACGGCGTGTCGGCGGTTCTGGTCAGAACGGCGAGCTCGCTGCCCGGAGCCTGATTGACCAGCAGGACGAACAGGTCCTGGTACAGGGTTTTGAGCCCCTCGTTCTGAAGCATGCTTTCCAGAATCCTATTCCGGTCCGACGCCATCCGTGCGCGCAGGGTGTCGCTGGTGATGTCCTGAAGCGTACCGCACAGGGACAGGGGGCGTCCCTGCGGATTGCGCCGGATGTCCAGATCGTGCCGGACCGTGCGGGAAAAACCGTTCCGCTTGCCGACATGATGGGTCAAAGTGGCGGGTTTTCCCGTGGCTCCCACCTGGTCCATGGTTCTGATCAGTCCGGCCCGATCTTCCGCAGGAACAGTGTCCAGAAAAAACTGAAAAGCCTTCCCGCAATCAGGTTCAGCGTTGCCGAAAAGACGGGCGAACTGTTCGGAAACGGTAAACTTTCCCGACCCCAGATGTTTTTCCCAGCTGCCCATCATGGCCATATGCTGGGCCTGAGCCAGCAGCCTTTCGCTCTGTCTGGACCTGAGCAGCACCTGGTGGGTGCGCCACATGTACCGGACCCGCTGGAACAGCAGCTGCCAGTTCAGGGGTTTGGGCATGAAGTCCGTGGCCCCGGCCGCATAGGCCTGACGGATGGCTTCATTGTCGTCGGTTCCCGTGATCATGAGGATGGGCGTGTGTACGTGTCCGTCCGAAGCGCGCAGTTCCGTGCACAGTTCGATGCCGCTGGCGTCGGGCAGACGCACATCCAGAAGGATCATGTCGGCGGGAAAATCCCGGAGCAGACTGCGCATCTGTTTCGCGTTCTGGGCTACCTGCACGGAGAAACCGCCCTGGGTCAGGGTTTCCCTGGCCAGAAGGCCAAGAGTCGGATCGTCGTCCACGATCAGGATGAAAGCATGGGTTGGTTCGGGCATATCGATGCTACAGCTCCTCCTTCTGGCGGGCGACCGCGAGAAGGACTTTCTGGTGTTCCTGGAGAAGAACGGGGTACAGGGCCGTTATCTCCGGCACGTCTTCATTCATGGCCAGAATTTCCATATCCCGCGCAAGACGGGAAAGGGTCGTGGCTCCCACATTGTGGCTGGAAGACTTGAGAGTGTGGGCATGCTCGCGGATTTGCCGCCAGTTACTCTGCCCCATGGCCTTTTCGATGGCCTGCATGAGCTCCTGAGCCGAAGATGTATAGGCGTCGAAGAGCGTGTGCAGCAGGTCGGAGGAGCCCATGCTTTGCATTTTCCTAAGCGAGGCCAGGGTCTGCGGATCCAGCGCGTCTTCCTGAGTCCCGGCCGGGATGCCGCCTGAAAGCACGGCCGACGGAAGATCCATTGCCTGCGCCCGGTCAGGCAGCCATTCGGCCAGGCATTTTCCCAGAGCCTCCAGAGTAAAGGGCTTCGGCAGATAGGCATCCATTCCGCTCTGGAAGCAGCGCTTCCTGTCCTTGTCCAGAGCATGGGCGGTCATGGCCACGATGGGGATGCGCCGCCCGTTTCCGGCGAGGCGTTCCTGTTCCCGGATCCGGGCACTGGCTGTGTAGCCGTCCATGACGGGCATCTGGCAATCCATGAAAATGATGTCGAAACGGTTGTTCTGAAGCAGATTCAGGGCATCCAGACCGTTGTCGGCAATGGTGGGCTCCAGGCCGAACAGCTCCAGAGCGGCGCGGGCCACGCTCTGGTTGACCTTGTTGTCCTCCACCAGCAGGGCACGGGCGCTGTAGGTTGCCCCCAACGCCACGATCTCGGAAGCGGCTTCCTCGCCGGTCCTGACCCCGGCCGCATCCTGAAGTATCTGCTGGACGCCGGACTGGCGGATGGGTTTGGCGATGGCCTTGTCCGCCATGAGCAGCAGATTGTCGGCGGCGGCCGACAGATCAGAGGAGATGAGAACCATGTTATGGCAGTCGGTCTGACGCTGCCGCAGCTGGGAAAGGATTACTTCGGCCTCGGCATGGGAAGAGCCCTCGACGAATATGATCCGCTTGCCTCCATCGTGGGCGGGCGGGCAATCCTGAGGGCAGTCGTAGTGGACGGCGACAAGGGAATACCGGCCGAGCATGTTATCCAGCGCCACTCGGGACAGAGGTGTCAGCCCGCAGGTGTGGATGGAAATTCCCGCATAGGACGGAGGGTTCTCCTCGCCGCCGCGCTCGGGATGAATGAAGGGGATGCGGACAATGAACTCCGAGCCATGCCCCTCGGTGCTGTGGACGGAAATGCTTCCTTCCAGCAGGCCGAGCAGCTGGTGTACGATGGTCAGACCCAGACCCGTGCCGCCGTGGGTGCGGGTCATGGTCTCGTCGGCCTGGGTGAAGGGCGAAAATATCTTGTCCAGTGCCGCGGCCGGAATGCCGATACCCGTATCCCGGACGGAAATCAGCAGCCAGCCCTGGGTGCCTTCCTCTTCTTCCAGGGAGACATTGAGGACAATGCTGCCCGAGGCCGTAAACTTGAGAGCGTTGCCGATGAGGTTGACCAGAATCTGACGGAGCCGGTCCGGGTCGGACTGGATCAGGGCCGGGACCTCCGGACTTGTGATGCAGACCAGTTCCAGCGCCTTGGCCCGGGCTTGGGGCGCGAAGGCGGTAATGCAGTTGTCCAGCAGCTGGTGCAGGTTGAACGTACTGATATGCAGGGAAAACTTACCCGCCTCCAGTTTGGAGAAATCAAGCAGATCGTTGATGATGACCATCATGTCCGCACCCGACTGGCGCAGGGCCTGCAAAAGCTGACGCTGGCGGTCCGACAGGGGGGAGTGATCCAGAATTTCGGCCACGCCGAGGACGCCGTTCATGGGTGTGCGGATTTCGTGGCTGATGTTCGCCAGAAACTGCATTTTGGCCTGGTTGGCGGCTTCGGCCCTGTCCCTTGCCAGGCGCAGCTCCCCCACCGTCCGTTGCAGGATCTGGTTGGCTTCCGAAAGCTCCCGCGTACGGCTGCGGACATTCTCTTCCAGCCGTTCGCGGTGGGAGCGCAGCTCATTGTCCTGGCCCTGAATCCGGCCCAGCATTTCATTGAAGCCCTGAGCCAGCTGGCCCAGCTCGTCCTTCGAGGCGGTCCGGGCGCGGATGGAATAATCCCCGGTGACGGCCACATGCTCCATGGTGCCTTGCAGCTCCAGCACGGGCATGGTGATGAAACGCTGGGAAAACAGGGAAAAAATGTAGGCGAGCAGTATGCTGGCCAGCAGAACGCAGACGCTCATGCCCAGATAAATGGTCAGCTGGCGCATGAGTGTGGGCTGAGTCATGACCAGACGCACATAACCCGCCCGGCTCCGCTCCTGAAAGATGGGATGCAGAACCGTCAGCATGGCTCCCTGCCAGCGTATGACGGGGCTGTGCGGGGAGTCTACGTCCATGTCCAAGTGGGGGGGATGGTCAAATCCCGGCCCTGCTGGTTGCTGACCTGCGTAAAGAGCTTGCCGTACTGATCATACAGGGCCGCGTGAATAATGGACGATTCCCTGCTTATGACCGAGAGCAGCGTTTCCCTGGCGGCGTCATCGTCGCGGAAAGCCAGACTGGCCATACTGTTCAGACCCACGATGCGGGAGATGCTCCGGGATTCGTTTTCGGCGCTGGAACGGAACATGACCAGCTCATATCCGACATACACCGCCGAAGCGAAGATGAGGGCCATGAAACTGGCCAGGGTCATGAGCAGAATGGATTTGGTGCGCAGGGAAACGCTGTCGATATACCTTGTCAGCGGTCCGGGCTTCTTCTGCCCTTGTGCATTCGGGCCCGGCGTATCGGGCCGGAAGCCGGACGGATTTTTCAAAGATGTCATTCCCGTATCTCCGAGGCCAGACGCAGCAGCTTGGAGCTGATGGTCAGCTCCGTCGCATAGCGCAGGCTGATGGCAAAGCGGATCTTGCCGCCGATGGTCAGCAGCCGGATGGTGCCGCCCCTGTCCAGAGTCTTGTCCCAGTCGCTGACCACCAGACTTGCAGCGCTGAATTCTTCCCAGATGTTTTCCGGTATGGCCGGGGCGTATTCCTTTGGGATGAACACCGCGTCGGCCCCGAGAAGGTCCTGGGGGCGGTGGACGTCCATGATATCGAAAAAACGCTGGTGAACACTTTTTTCGGGTGCCTGCTCCAGAGCCTGGGCAATGGCCGGGCTTCTGAAGGTGCGGATGACCAGAGGCGATGCCGGGGCTTCCGGCCAGGCGACAAACTTGATGAAATTGAAAAAGTAGGCCGCCTGCACCTGGGGCAGGTCCCCGTCGGAGGCATGAGCCCGAGAGATACCGGATATCAGGCACAGAAACAGGTGAACGGCGAGGAAAACTCGTGCCAGCGATAACATGTCAGAAATCCACCCGCAGCTTGAGATAGCCGCTTCTGTCCACGCCCGCAGCATCGCCGAAAATAAGCCCGGTGGACGTTTCCCTGTGCCGGGGAGTGGCCAGATTCTTCCCGGTCAGGGATATTTCGATGTTCTCCGTTGGCCGCCATCCCAGCCGGGCGTCAAAAGTGGCGTAGTCAGGGATATCCAGGCCAGGCAGTTCGCTGACATACCGGACCATGATGTCGGCCTCAATGTTGTGCGGCAGATCCATGGACGAGCGGAAAAAGAGCTGGTGCCGAGGACTGATCCGCCCATAGGACGATGCGAAGGCGTCGATGCCCTCACCACGGAAGCGGCAGCTGTCCTCGAAATAGGCATACCATCCGCGCAGCCGCCACCAACTGCGCGGCGTCCAGGAGGCACTGATTTCCAGACCGTGGGTGGTCCCATACATATCGTTTCCGGCCGTGGAATCCAGTTGCAGATGCGGCGCGGGAGACGCGGGAGGCAGCCGCAGATAAGCGCCGTCCGGATCGAAGGATTCGCTGAACAGGTTGTCTCCCCAGGTGGCGAAGAGAGCGGTATCCACAAAAAAGCGGGTCGACGGAGTGAAACGGTGCCCCAGTTCACAGATCAGAATTTTTTCGGAGCCCACGTCCCTGTTGCCCCTGACAGTTCTGCGCAGCGGCAGGCCCATCGGAGTGTTCTGGATATCCACATGGTAAGAGGCGTCCTGCTCCGCCAGGGACGGGATGCGTACGGAACGGGACGCGGCGGTCCAGAAAGCGTGATTTTCAGTGGCGTGCCACAGAAGGCGGGCGGAGGGGAGAATTTCCAGGCCCGTCTGGCGGTTGTGTTCGAACTTGCTGCCCAGAGTGAACACCCAGCGGCCTTCGTCGAAAGTGATTTCATCCTGAACAAAGGCACTGAGCAGGATTTCCGTCCTCCGCTTCCGGTCAAACTCCATGGCGCGGAGACCGGTTTCCGTGTGGGCTCCAATGCGCCTGATACCCGCTCCCCACTGGGCCGTGTGTCCGGGCAGAAGCGGAAATTGGTGCTGGAAATCCAGATCGGCCATGTTCACCGTCAGGTCGTAGAGGTCGGATGTCTCAAGGGAGAAACGACTCAAAAATGCCTGTATGGAAATAGAGGAATCTGCTCCCAGGGTGCGACTGTAGCGCCCACGCATATTCAGGTCGGCAATGTCGCTTGAGGCCTTGTGCTCGAACACCATGCTCTCAGCGATGTCCGGATAGAGAAACAGATTTTTGGTCCACCCCAGAGTGAGGTCTCCCAGAAAGGTCAGGCTGGAATCCCGATCGGGACTGAGATCAGTGCGAAATCCGGCGCGCAGGTTGTGCTGTTCGTCATGAGTTTTCTCTCCGTCCATGTCGTGCAAACCATCGAGATTCCGGTATTTGGCGAAAATCCTCCAGGTGTTTTCCGGCGAGAAGGCGTCTCCGTAGCGCAGGGTGGCCGTACCCTCCTCCACATTGCCGTACAACGCGCTGGCCATGAAACCCTGGGTTTCGGCGGCGGATTTGGTGATGATGTTCACGATGCCGTTGACTGCGTTGCTGCCCCAGACGCTGGAGCCCGGCCCGCGGATGACCTCGATGCGGTCCACGTCCTCCAGAACAAGATCGAAGGCGTCCCAGAACACGCCGCTGAAGACGGGAGAATAGACGCTGCGGCCATCCACCATGACCAGCAGTTTATTGTCGAAAGTGGGGTTGAACGCCCGGCCGCGGGCGGACACGGACCAGATATGCGTGCTGTGCTGCCCGACCATGAAACCGGGAACCAGACGCAGAGCTTCGGGGATGCTGGTCGCGCCGGTGCGGCGCAGATCGTCCTCGGTGATGATATGCACGGCGGCGGCCGTTTCCTGCAATACCTGAACGCGCTTGGACATGGACGTGACGGTCAGGCCCATCAGATCTTCCAGGCACATTTCCATGTACTGTCCGGCCCTTGTTTCAAGGGGAGCGCAGCACACGAGGCACGCAAGAAAGAAAAACCCCAGAAAGCTCTGAATCGGCGCCAGCCGTCGGGGGGTAAAAAATTCTCGGGAAACAGACATCTTCAGAAATCCATCCGCAGTTTGAGATAGCAGCTTCTGTCCACGCCCATGCCATCGCCGAAAACAAGGCCCGAAGCCGTCTCTTTATGCCGGGGCGTGAGCAGGTTTTTTCCGACCAGGGATATTTCCATGTTCTCCACGGGCTTCCATCCCAGCCGCGCATCGAGAGTGGCATGGTCCGGTACTTCCAGACCGGGTTGTTCGCTGACATAACGGAACATGATGTCGGCCTCGGTGTTGTGCGGCAGGTCCATGGACGACCGGAAGAAGAACTGGTGCCGGGGACTGATCCGGCCGTAGATGGATTCAAATATATTGATGCCTTCGCTCCGGAAACGGTAGCTGTCCTCGAAATAAGCATACCACCCGCGCAACCGCCACCAGGAAGCGGCCTCCCAGGTGGCGCTGAGTTCCAGGCCGTGGGTGATGCCCCGCACGTCGTTCCCGGCTTTTCCGTCTATCTGGATGTGGGGTTCTGGCGATATGCGCGGCGAAGCGGAAGACAGGTCAAGACGCTGGCTGAACAGGTTGTCCGCGCGGGTGGCGAAAAGGGCCGTGTCCAGAAAAAACAAGGGCGAGAGGGTAAAGCGATGCCCCAGCTCCCAGATCAGCACCCGCTCAGCGGAGGCATCCGGGTCGCCTGTCAGGGAAATACGCACGGGGAGCAGGCCATCAGGCTCCTGAATCTCCAGATGATAATACACATCCTGCTCCGCTATGGACGGAATACGCGCGGAACGGGACATGGCGGTCCAGAAGGCATGGCGCTCGGAGGCCCGCCAAAGCAGGCGGGTGCTGGGCAGAATCTCCAGACCCGTCTGTTCGTTATGCTCGAATTTGCTGCCCAGGGTCAGCAGCCAGCGGCCGTCCGCAAAGGAAATTTCATCCTGAACAAAGGCACTGGCCAAGGTGTCGGCCCGGCGCTTCCGGGCGAAGGAGATGGTCTGGGGGTCGGTCCGCATGCGGGTCCTGACATGGCGGAGAGCCACCCCCCACTGGGCCGTATGCCCGGCCAGAGGTGAAAACTGGTGCTGAAAATCCAGATCGGCGGTATCCTCGGTGATGTCGTAGACATCGGCGGTGTCGATATGGAAGTGGCTCAGAAATCCCTGAAGCGATACGGACGCCGCTCCGCCGAGGCTTCTGCTCCAGGAGGCCTGCAACGCCACATCTTCCATGTCGCTTGGAACGCTATATTCGGCCATGCTGGCCACGCTCAGATCCGGGCGAAGTATCGTGTCTCTGGTGCGGCTCACGGCCGCATCCCCCTGAAGTGCGAAGCGGGATCGGCCGTCGGGCTCGCTGTCCGTCCGGAATCCGGCATAGTTGCTTTCCAGGGCCCCGCGAAATTTCCGGCCGTCCATATCGTGCAGGTCATCCACTCTGCGGTGCTTGGCGAAAACGCGCCAAGCGCTTTTCGGCGAGAACGATCCTCCGTAGCGAAGACTGGCCGTGCCCTGCTCGGTACTGCCGTACAACGCGCTGACCATGCCGCCCTGGGTTTCGGCGGCGGATTTGGTGATAATGTTGACAATGCCGTTAACCGCGTTGCTGCCCCAGATGCTGGAGCCCGGCCCACGGATGACCTCGATGCGGTCGATATCCTCCGGCATGAATTCAATGGAGTCCCAGAACACTCCTCCGAAAATGGGGCAATATTTGCTGCGTCCGTCAATGAGAAACAAAAGCTTGTCTTCGAAGGTGGGATTAAGACCCCGGCCTCTGGCGGATACGGACCAAGTATTGGCATCATGCTGGCCGACCATGAACCCGGGAACCATGCGCAAAGCCTCGGGGATGCTGGTCGCGCCGGTGCGGCGCAGATCCTCACCGGTAATGACGTACACGGCGGCGGCCGTCTCCTGCAGAGGCTGGTCGCGCCTGGAGATGGACGTGACCGTCAGATTCATCAGATCTTCCAGAGGCATGGCCATGTAAGAACCAGCCAGAGAGGATCCCGAACCCGAGAGAAACAGCAGGATAGCCGTGATGCAAAGATGACGAACTGTGTCCGTAAGAGTGAGGGTTACTGTTTTTTCCTGCATGATGACTTTGGCGTTGCCCGCATTTCCGCAAGCCGGGCATATTTCTGAAAAGCGTAGAAAAAAGAATTGACGGCCAGTGCGAAACCGGCCCGCCCATCCAGAAATCCCCTGCGAAAAATGTATATTTTCAAAAACCTGGCCAGGCCGTGTCCGAAGGCCGCACCGAGGCCGGAGCATTTTCCGCATCCGTACATTTCTTCTGCCGCGACCTGGGTGTAATAATTCATCTTTTCCACATGCTGGCGCATGTTTTCATACGGATAGTGCATGATGTCTCCGGCCAGACGCATGGTTTTTCCCCTGGGTCTGAAGCCGTAGTGCGGCCCGGAGACGTGCACATCCGTGTCGGCAGGCCTGAAGACCCGCGGCAGCAGATCCGGATACCAGCCGCTGTGCCGCAGAAACCTGTCGAAATAAAAGGACGCGCGCGGACACAAAAACGCGCCGCACTCTCCCGGATCGGCCAGGGCCGCCATGATGCTGGCCCGCAGTTCCGGGGACAGCGCCTCGTCCTGATCCAGAGACACCACCCAGGGCGTGGACACATGCCTAAAGGCGAAGGCGAACTGACGCGCGGGACCTTCCCATCGGTTGACCAGCACCCGCGCGCCGCAGGCTTCGGCGATTTTCACTGTCTCATCGGTGCTGCCGGAGTCCACCACCAGCAGTTCCTGACAGAAATTCAGAGATTTCAGGCAGGCCTCCAGCCGGCCGGCTCCGTTCAGGGTCAGCACCAGCCCTGTGGCGGGCCTTTTCCACTCCTCAGACAAGACCCTTTTCCTCCAGACCGCACAGGATGGCGGCGAAAACCTGTTCCGGCGTCCGGTCCGCGTCCACCACCAGAAACCGCTCCCGGTTGAGGGCGGCCCAGGTCAGATAGCCCTCTCTGACGCGGGTGTGGAATGCCAGACTCTCGGCCTCGAAACGGCCCTCCGTCCGGGCCTTGTTCTCGCGCATGTTCCGGGTCAGAGCACGGCGCAGTCCCTGCTCCGGAGCCAGATCGAGCAGAACGGTGGCGTCGGGCCAGAGCCCCTGCACGGCGGTGTCGTTCAACTGGCGCAGCAGGGAAGGTTCAAGCCCCCGCCCATATCCCTGATACACCACGGTGGAATCGGCAAAGCGGTCGCAGATGACCACACGATCCTGCGCCAGAGCCGGCCGGATCACCGTGCCGACGTGCTGGGCCCGGTCCGCCAGATACAGAAAAAGCTCGCTGACGGGCGAGAGATCGCTGTTCGCCGGATCGAGCAGGATGCGCCGCAGCTCCTTGCCCAGGACGCTGCCGCCGGGCTCCAGAGTCCGCAGCACATCGAATCCCAGACGGGTGAAATGCTCCACGAGCAGCGCACACTGAGTGGACTTGCCGCACCCCTCCATGCCCTCCAAGGTGATGAACATGTCTATTCCTCCGGGTCGGCTATGCCCATGGCCCTGAGCAGGGCGGATTTCGGTCTGGGCGCCGTTTTTTTGGCGGCCGAACGGGCGTCGGAAGCCGTTTCCGTCCGGGGCGTGCGCATGGGTTGATACAGATAACGGCCCAAAGTGCGGTGGTATTCGCTCCAGTGGCTGGCCTCGACGTCTTCCGGATCAGCCGTATTTTCCAAAGCCGTGTTCACAGTATTGATCTTGGCGTCCAGGTTGTCGGCATAGTGCAAGATGAATGCCTCCACAGTCTTCGGCCGGCGGGGAGAACCGAATTCCAGTTCGCCGTGATGGGAAAGGATCAGATGTTTCAGGTGCACGGCCAGCCCCTCGGGAAGATCTTTGGCCGCCCGCAGAAAAGGCTCCAGGGCTTCCAGCCCCATCTGGATGTGCCCGATGAGCCGCCCGGCGTCGGTGTATTCCCGGCTGAAGCCATGGGTCAGTTCAAAGGCCTTGCCCAGATCGTGAAAGAGGGCGGCTGTCAGAAGAATCTCCCTGTCCACGGAAGGATAGAGGGCCGCCAGGGCCGCGCAGACGCGCATGACACCGAGGGTGTGCTCCAGCAGACCGCCGGCATGGGCGTGATGGACGGATTTGGCTCCCGGAGCCGTGAGCAGAGCAGCGCGGATATCCGCGTCGGCCAGGACTTTCGCACACAGGGTGCGCCAGGGTTTGAAGGACAGCTCCCTGTCCAGAAAGGCTTCTATTTCCGCCAGCAGCTCCGCAGGAGGCACGGCCGAGGACGGCAGGAAGTCGGTCAGATCGAGCCCCGCCCCGGCCGGCTCCACAAGAACCAGATCCGTGACGTTCATTTGCAGCTGGTCCTTGAACGACGCAATTTGTCCGGTCACGGCGACAAATTGTTCCGGCTTCAGATTTTCGTATTGCAGGCTCTGCGGAGCCCAGATGCGGGCCTCCATGCCGCCCGTGCGGTCGGTCAGAGTCAGCTGCCAGTAGGGGCCGTTTCGGGCTTCCCGGCGCTGTGCCTGCGACAGAGCGAAGATGTCCGAGATATTCTGCCCCGCAGTCAGGTCGCGGATGAAGGTTTTCTTGTGTGCCATCGAGTTGCTATTCCCATATGGATAAGGTAATGGTCCAAAGGTAGATATTTTTCTGAATTCTCAAAATAATCCGTATAGTTGCAATATATCATAAAAATGCGGACAGGATGTCCACCCGCTCGTGTACAGACTGCTTTCCGGCTTTGGCAAGGGCGTCCCGGCCGGGCAATCTTGACACGCCGGAGACGCCCCGTCAGAAGCCCGAAGGCCGGGGTAACCTTGGCTCTTCCGGCAAAATGTTCCGGACCTCCTGAGTGAGAACCAGAAGAAAAGATGATCCGGCGTCAAGCCACCAGGACGATCCGGCCACTGGAGGAAAATGGATATTCTGCTCACCAACGACGACGGAATCCGGGCGACAGGACTGCGAGCCCTGTACGCGGCCCTGACCGCCGCCGGGCACAGGGTGCATGTGGCCGCCCCCATGACCGAACAGAGCGCCGTGGGTCACGCCGTGACGCTTTTTTCTCCCCTGCGCGTGCGGGAGGTCGAGGAGCGCGGCTTCTCCGGCCTGGGCGTGTCCGGGACCCCCGCCGACTGTGTGAAGCTGGCCCTGAGCCACCTGCTGCCGAAGCTCCCAGACCTGATCGTGTCCGGCATCAACGCGGGGGCCAATGTTGGCGTTGACGTGCTCTATTCGGGTACAGTGTCCGCCGCCACCGAGGGCGCACTGGCCGGGGTTCCAGCCCTGGCCGTGTCCGTGGATGATTTCCATCCAGAAGAACTTTCGGCCCAGGCCGCGTTCACGGCGGAACTGCTGACGCGCCCTTTCTGGAAAAATTTTCCCCGCCAGTGCGTGCTCAACCTCAATTTTCCGGCC
The DNA here is from genome assembly GCF_001553625.1 of Desulfomicrobium orale DSM 12838. GTDB lineage: Bacteria > Desulfobacterota > Desulfovibrionia > Desulfovibrionales > Desulfomicrobiaceae > Desulfomicrobium > Desulfomicrobium orale. Next base: position 1,142,401 of record NZ_CP014230.1, on the reverse strand, counting down.
GGAAAGCTGGACCGCGCCAAGGGGCTCAAAGTCTGCGCCCAGACCGGCATCACCTACCGGGACTGGTACGACGAGCGCAAGGACCCGCGCGGCAACGCCTATTACTGGCTGTGCGGCGTCATCCCGCCGGAATCCGTGGCCCCGGATTCGGACCGGGGACTGTTGAGCAGGGGCTACATCACCCTGACCCCCCTCACATTCGACCTAACCCACGCCGCGTATCTGGAAGAACTGCGCGGGCAGATGGAAAACAACTGACCATTCAAAAAAGGAGGCCTCCATGCCGCTGACCACACCCCGAGAAATGTTCGCCAGAGCGTATGCCGAAGGCTTCGCCGTGGGCGGATTCAACGTGAACAACATGGAAATCATCCAGGGCATCATGGAGGCGGGCAAGGCCGAAAAGTCTCCCCTGATTCTCCAGGTTTCAGCCGGAGCCAGGCGGTACGCGGGGCAGCCTTACATCATCAAGCTCATGGAAGCCGCTCTGGAGGAGACGGACCTGCCCGTGTGTCTGCATCTGGATCACGGCCAGGATTTCGCCATCTGCAAGGAAGTCATCGACGGCGGATTTTCCTCGGTCATGATCGACGGCTCTCACCTGCCTTTCGAGGAAAACATCGCCCTGACAAAGCAAGTGGCGGACTACGCTCACGACAGGGGCGTCTGGGTCGAGGCTGAACTTGGTCAGCTGGCCGGCGTGGAGGACGACGTGGACGTGGAGCACAGCGTGTACACGGACCCGGATCAGGCTGCGGAGTTCGTACAGCGCTCCGGATGCGACTCTCTGGCCATCGCCATCGGCACCAGCCACGGGGCGTACAAGTTCACAGGCGAGGCGAAGCTCGATTTCGACCGCCTGGAAAAAATCGCCCGGCTCCTGCCCGGCTTTCCCATCGTGTTGCACGGGGCCTCGTCCGTGCCCCAGGAATTCGTGAACATGGCCAACCAGTACGGCGCCCAGATCGGCGGGGCCAAGGGCGTGCCGGAGGAACTGCTGCGCCGGGCCGCGGCTTCGGCCGTGTGCAAGATCAACATCGACACGGACATCCGTCTGGCCATGACCGCCACCATCCGTAAATATCTGACCGAAAATCCGTCCCACTTCGATCCGCGCCAGTATCTGACCCCGGCCCGGACCGCCGTGCGGGACATGGTGGCGCACAAGATCCGCAACGTGCTGGGCTCCAGCAACAAGATCTGATCCGACGCGGGGCTCGTTTCCGGCCCCGTTCTTCCGGCCGGCATCGCGGTACGGCCCCGGCCGGAGGGAAGAAGGGAATTTCTGCCGGAAGAAGCGGCATCCACCAATTCAGGGAGAAAAACATGGCTGTGAACATCGCGCTCAATGGTTTTGGCCGCATCGGACGTTACCTGACCAGAATTCTGGCCGACGATCCGGAGATCCGTCTGGTCCGGGTCAACGCCCGCGGCGACAATACGGCCCTGGCACATCTGCTTAAGTACGACTCCGTGCACGGCGTCTTTTCCGGCGAAGCCGTGCCCAACGAGGAAGGATTTCTGCTGAACGGACGCCAAGTGCTGGTCACCCGCAACGCGCCCGAAGCCTGGGACTGGTCCGGGGCGGACATCGTGGTGGAATCCACGGGCAAGTTCACGGACCGGGAAAGCTGCGCCAGGCATCTGACGGCCGGGGCCAGAAAGGTGATCATCTCCGCTCCCGGCAAGAACGCAGACCTGACCGTGGTCATGGGCGTCAACGACCATCTTTATTCCCCGGCGGAACACAACATCATCTCCAACGCGTCCTGCACCACCAACTGTCTGGCCCCCGTGGCCAAGGCCCTTCACGAAGCCTTCGGCATCAGACACGGCCTCATGACCACCGTCCATTCCTACACCATGAGCCAGCGCATGCTCGACGGCACGCACAAGGATCTGCGCCGGGGCCGGGCCGGAGCCATGAACATCCTGCCCACCACTTCCGGCGCGCCCAGAGCCGTAACCAAGGTGCTTCCGGAACTGGCGGGCAAGCTGGACGGCATGGCCGTGCGCGTACCCACGCCCAACGTGTCGCTGGTGGATCTGGTGGTGGAAGTGGAAAAGCCCACCTCCGCAGCCGAGGTCAACGCCGCCCTGAAAGCCGCGGCCAGCGGCCCCGAAGGCGGGGCCATGGGCTACTGCGACCTGCCCCTGGTTTCCAGCGACTATCTGGGCAGCATCTACGGCGGCGTGGTGGACAGCGAGTGTACGGCGGTCATGGGCGGGACCATGATCAAGGTCATCGTCTGGTACGACAACGAGGCCGGCTTCACGAACCAGCTGCTGCGTCTGATCCGGCTGGTGGCCGCCTCCCTGTAATGCCGCATGGTTTCCGGAGGCGTCCCCGGCGGGGCGCTTCCGGCTGTTGATTTTCCTTCCCGCCTTTTCTAGCTTCGCTTTCTTCCCGTTTACTCCCAATCCTTTCGAGACGATCATGAGCGGTTTCACGCATCTGCACTGCCATTCCGAATACAGCCTGCTGGACGGAGCCATCCGTCTGAAGGATCTGTGCGCCCGGGCCGTTGATTTCGGCTTTTCCTCGGCCGCCGTGACGGACCACGGCAATCTGTTCGGCTCCCTGCCCTTCTATCTGGAGGCCAAAAAACACGGCATAAAGCCCATTCTGGGCAGCGAAATCTACGTGGCCGACGACATGGCCGACCGCGAGAACAAGCGCCGCTTCCACCTGATCCTGCTGGCCCAGGATCTTCTGGGCTATCACAATCTGGTCAAGATCGTGTCCGCCGGTTTTTTGGATGGTTTTTATTACAAGCCCAGGGTGGACAAGAATTTTCTGCGCCGCCACAGCGAGGGGCTGATCTGCCTTTCGGCCTGCCTGCAGGGCGAGGTCCCCTGGACCCTGCGTTTCGAGACCATGGACAAGGCCCTGGCCAAGACGCGGGAGTACATGGAAATTTTCCCGGACCGCTTCTATCTGGAGCTGCAATCCAACGGCCTGAAGGAGCAGGAGGTGGTCAACGACCGCCTCATGGAAGTGGCGGCGGAAACGGGCCTGCCCCTGGTGGCCACCAACGACTGCCATTATCTGAGCAAGGACGATTATGAAGCCCACGACATCCTTCTCTGCGTGGGCACGGGCAAAATCAGGTCGGAAAGGCAGCGCCTGAAGTTCGAGACCAACGAGTTCTACTACAAGACTCCCGAAGAGATGGAAGCAGCCTTCGCCCACTGCCCGGAGGCCGTGGAAAACGCGGGCCGCATCGCCGACATGTGCGAGGTGGAGCTGAAGCTCAAGCAGCATTTCTTCCCGGTCTACGACGTGCCCGAAGGCTCTTCCCTGGACCGGGAATTCCGCCGTCTGGCGGAAGAAGGTCTGACCGCGCGCCTTGCGGCCCTGCCCTACGTTGTGGATGAATCCGCCTATCGGGAGCGGCTGGAATTCGAGCTTCAGGTCATCATCGAAAAGGGTTTTCCGGCCTATTTCCTCATCGTGCAGGACTTCATCAACTGGGCCAAAGGACAGGGCATTCCCGTGGGACCGGGACGTGGTTCGGCGGCCGGTTCCCTTGTGGCCTACGCGCTGCGGATTACAGACCTGGACCCCATCCGCTACAAATTGTTCTTCGAGCGCTTTCTGAACGTGGAACGTGCGTCCCTGCCCGATATCGACGTGGACTTCTGCTACAACCGCCGCGACGAAGTCATCAAGTACGTCACCAAAAAATACGGCTCCGACCATGTGGCCCAGATCGTGGCCTTCGGCACCATGAAAGCCAAGGGCGTCATCCGGGACGTGGCCAGGGCTCTGGACATCAGCCTGAAGGACGCCGACCGCATCGCCAAGCTCATCCCCGACGACCTGAAAATGACTCTGGTCAAGGCTCTGGAGCAGGAGCCGGAACTGCGCGCCCTGATCGACGGCGAACCCCGCTTCCGCGAGCTCTACGACGCGTCTTTGCGCCTGGAGGGCCTGACCCGCCACTCGTCCATCCACGCTGCGGGCATCGTCATTTCCCAGAAGCCCATGGTCGAATACCTGCCGCTGCACCGGGGCAAGAACGGCGAAATGGTCACCCAGTTCGACATGAAGAAGGTGGAACTGGTGGGCCTCATCAAGTTCGACTTTCTGGGCCTGAAGACTCTGACCGTCATCGACGACGCGCTGAAGCTCATCCGCAAGAACGGAAAGCCCGCGCCCGTTCTGGAGAAGCTGCCCCTGGACGACCCCCAGACCTTCGAGCTTCTGGGCCGGGGCGAGACCGACGGCGTGTTCCAGCTGGAATCCGACGGCATGCGCCGGGTACTGAAAGCCCTGAAGCCGTCCTGCTTCGAGGACATCATCGCCCTTCTGGCCCTGTACCGGCCCGGACCACTGGAAAGCGGCATGGTGGACGACTTCATCGGCCGCAAACACGGCCTGCGGGCCGTGGAGTACGAATATCCGGAGCTGGCGCCCATTCTGCACCCCATTCTGGAAGACACCTACGGGGTCATTCTGTATCAGGAACAGGTCATGAAGATCGCTTCGGACCTGGCCCGCTATTCCCTGGGCGAGGGCGACAATCTGCGCCGGGCCATGGGCAAGAAGGATCCGGCGGAAATGGCCAGACAGCGGGTGCGTTTTCTGGATGGAGCCAAGGCCAACGGCATTTCCCAGGATGCTGCCGAGTACATTTTCGACCTGATGGAAAAATTCGCGGGCTACGGGTTCAACAAATCCCACAGCGCCGCCTATGCCGTCATTTCCTACCAGACAGCCTATGTGAAGGCCCATTACCCGGCGGAATTCATGGCCGCGATCATCACCTCCGAGGTCTCCAATTCCGACAAGATTCTGGCCCATGTCAGCGCCTGCCGGGACATGGGCATCGAAGTGCTGCCGCCGGACGTGAACAGAAGCTTCAACGAATTCACGGTCGAAGGTCAGGCCATCCGCTACGGCCTGTCCGGGATCAAGGGCGTGGGTGAAGGCGCGGTGGAGTCCATTGTCGAGGAACGGGAAAAGGACGGCCCCTTCGGCAGCCTGCTGGATTTCTGCCAGCGCGTGAACCTGCGCAAGGTCAACAAGAAGGTGCTGGAATCTCTGGTCAAATCCGGAGCCATGGACGGTTTCGGCTGCTCCCGCCGGGCTCTGCTCGAAGGCCTGGACAGGGTGCAGGGCATGGCCCAGAAGCGGGCCAAGCGCAAAACCTCCGGGCAGCTGTCCTTCATGGGGCTGGTGGAGGAAAACAACACCTGCTCCCTGGCGGGGCTTGGCGTCGAGGGCGAGGAAGATCTGCCGGAATTCGGAGACGACGAAAAGTGCCACATGGAGAAGGAGGCTTTCGGCTTTTTCCTCATCGGACATCCGCTTCAGCCTTTCCGGCAGGAAATCCGGCGGCTGGGCTACGCATCCCTGTCCCAGTGCGCGGATCTGCCCGAGAAGACTCCGGTGCAGGTGCCGGTGCTGATCACATCCATCAAGACCATCACCACCAAGCGCGGGGACCGCATGGCCTTTTGCGCCATCGAGGATCTGGGCGGCTCGGGCGAGGCCATTGTTTTTTCCGAGCCGTATGCGGCCAGCCGGGAACTGCTGGAATCCGAAGAGCCCCTGCTCCTTGTGGGCTCCGTGGGCAAGCGGGACACTCCGGAGGACGATGTGGCCGAGGACGCGCCCAGAAAAGTGAAACTTCTGGCCGAATCCTTCAAGCCTTTGAGCTCCGTGACCGGATCCGGCTCGGAGCCGGTGCTGCTGCTGGTCCGCTCCCGGCACGGCGCGCCGGACTGGAGAGGGCTTTCGGACATTGTGCGCCAGTATCCCGGCGAAGCTCCGGTGCAGGTCGATCTGGTCCGGGAGGAGTACATCTGCCGGATGCAGTTCGGACCCGACTATGCAGTGGCTCCCGGCCCCGACTTCTGGAGGGATTTCGAGCAGTGGCGGCAGGCCACCGGATGATTTTGCAGGGCGCGGGAGAAGCCACCCTCCCCCCAAACTCCACCTTAAAAAACAATCAAAACCCGATGATATCTTTGGTGAAGGATCTCAAAAATTCTTGGAAAGATAACGCAATTTTTTAGGGGAGCAGGCACATAGATGGAAATAAAGGAAATCATAGAAAATAAGAAACATTTTCTGTCACTGTTGTTATTGGCAGACGAACAGGAAGATATGATAGACAAATATATTACAAATGGGAAAATGTATGTTTTAGATGATAATGGAGTTAAAGGAGAATGTATTATCATAGATGCAGGAAACAAGATTCTCGAAATCAAGAATATTGCTATTCGCCCAGATTGCCAAAGAAAAGGATATGGAAAAGCTTTGATTGATTTTATCGTTAAGAAATATAAGGAGAAATATTCTGCCTTGCAAGTTGGAACTGGAGATAGTCCATCAATCATCCATTTTTATGAAAAGTGCGGCTTTATTCGTTCCCATAGCATAAAAAATTTCTTTATAAATAATTACAAACATCCGATTTATGAGCGCGGCCTCCAGTTAGTTGATATGGTTTATCTAAAAAGAAACTTATAAAAATAAATTTTTTCTCAAAAAAATAAATACGAAAGGGTCATGCCTAGCTGAGTGGATTTTCTCTGAGCATTTTGAGCAGAAGTTTATAACTATCTTCGTTTCTATGGTTAAAGCGAAATTCACATTCTTTCAAATGAAAGTAAAAAGTGTGCTTGGGCAAACCCCTAAAACGAACAAGTCGTGTTTTGGCAAAAGCCCAGAAGCTCTCAATGCCGTTAATGTGTGAGTTTTTATTGGCAAATTCATTGTTGCCATGCTCAACCCGGAAGTGTTTTTGGTAGCCTAGGTCTACGAGACCATCATAGCCGCGCCAGCCATCAGAGTGAATAATGCTTTCAAGTTTCACGCGGCCCCGGATGATCCCTTGGAGGGTGATTTTTGAACAGTCCGGGACAATTTCGGTATAAACGCGACCTTCACGCTTGAATAAGCCGAACACAATGGTTTTGCCCTTGGCTCCTCGGCCTCTGACTCCTTTAACGCGGCGTGCGCCAAAATAGCTTTCATCAACCTCAACTTCGCCTTGAACAGGAGACTCCGCCTCGCAGAACCGGGCAATCCTCTCTCGGAAAGCAGCCAGATAACGGTTCGCGGTATTACGATTTACCCCGGCTATTTCAGCTATCTGCAGGGCATTCAAATCCACGGCAAACAGCTTCACTATTTGTCGGACTTTGGCCTCTGAAATTCTTGAACGCTTCGCATACTTGTTTTTCATTGTCGTGACTAGCCTTATAGTCGAATGGAGACTCACGGACTAGGCATGACCCATACGAAATATTTAATAAAGTAAAAGCAAATATTCAATAATTCATTTTTATGCCAAAAACTGAAAAAACGAGGAAAGAAGAACGGATAGAAAAAAATATGAGAGGAAGAAATACACATGAACACAGGACTGTGGCGGCTGCGAGTAAATTCGGATTTCAGTTCTTCCCATCAACTGCGCCATTATGAAGGTAAATGCGAACGCCTGCACGGCCATAACTTCATCGTGGAGGCGGAGGTCGAAGGCCGGGAGCTGGACCGGAAACTGGGCATCCTCATGGATTTCAAGGAACTGAAGCGGCTTCTGAAAATCGTGACGGACGAACTGGACCACAAACACCTGAACGAACTGCCCGCCTTCACCCGTCAGAACCCGTCCTCCGAACTGCTGGCGCACTATGTCTTCACCCGCCTCAGGGAACTTCTGGCCAGCCATCCCGTGCGGCTGAAGGAAGTCATGGTCGCGGAAAAAGACAGCTCGCGGGCCTATTACTCCGAAGGCGGGGACTGATGCGTGCCGTGCTGCAACGGGTACGCGAGGCCGCGGTGACTGTGGAGGGCCGTACCGTGGCCGGCATCGGGCCGGGATATCTGATTCTGGCGGGGTTCGGCGGAACGGACTCCCCGGAGATGGTCGGCTCGCCCCTGTGGAACCGGTTCCTGCAAAAAATTCCGGAACTTCGGCTTTTCCCCGACAGTGCGGGACCCATCAACGCGAGTCTGCGCGACCACGGCGGCGAAATTCTGCTGGTGTCCCAGTTCACGCTGTACGCCGACGCCCGCAAGGGCCGCAGGCCGTCTTTTTCCGGCGCGGCCCGGCCTGAAGCGGCCCGGATTTTGTATGACGCTTTCGCTGCCGATCTGGCCCGGCTCTGGCCGCGCGTGGCCTGCGGCATCTTCGGAGCGGACATGGATGTCTCTCTGGTCAACTGGGGACCGGTGACGCTGTGTCTGGATTCTGAAACACTGTGACCTGTTTTATCTCCGCCCGTCAGGGGCTTCTCTTCTTTTCCTCCGGAGACGGCCATGCCGGTTCTTTTTGATTACGAGGCGGCTCCCATGCCGCCGGACGGCGTACTGACCGACGTACGCGTTCTGCGCCAGGGCCGGACCTGGCATATGGGCGGTCCTCGCGGCCGGGAAAACGAGCTCTCTAGAACAAAAGAAATCCCCGCCGGAACCCTGCCCGTGTTTCTCGGTTCGGGGCTGGGCTGGGGTGTCGACGAATGCCTGGCCAATGGACAACCTGTCGCCGTGGTCGATCTGGAAGCGCCGATACTGGAGCGGACGGGCCTGCGTGAAAAATGGGCGGGCAATCCCCTTGTATTCTGGGTGGACGAGGCCGATCCGGAAGCCGCGCTGACCAGTCTGACCCCCTGGCAGCTGGAGCACGGCGGCCTGCCGTTTGCTCCGGTACTGCATCCGTTTTACGCACGCCTGCGGCCCGAAACATACCGGCTTCTGGACGAGCGGCTGCGGCTGGCCGGGAAGATCGATTTCTGGTCCAGAGCCCGGCATCCGAAATTTTCCTCGTCCGTGCCGCGCATTCTGCTTCTGACCAGCAAATATTTTCTGATGGGAGAGCTGGAAGCTGCCTGCGCCCGCCTGGGCTATGCCGCCTGTTTCGTCCAGCTGCCCAGCCAGGAAGTGGGCAGCCAGGAGTTCGTGGAGCGCATTCTGGCCGAAGTGCTGCGTTTCCGCCCGGATTTCGTCCTGACCATCAATCATCTGGGTGTGGACAGAGAGGGCGTGCTGACCGGCCTCCTGGCCCGGCTGGAACTGCCCCTGGCCTCCTGGTTCGTGGATAATCCCCATCTCATCCTGTACGTCTACGAAAATCTGGCTTCAGACTGGGTGACGCTGTTCACCTGGGACGCCGACAATCTGGATTCCCTGCGGGCGCGGGGTTTCGAGCGGGTGCACTATCTGCCCCTGGCCGTGGACACGCACCGTTTCTCCCCGCGCCGGAGTGCCTTTGCGCGGGATGTGGCCTTTGTGGGCAATTCCATGGTGAACAAGGTCCGCTCCAAGCTCAGAAGTCACGATTTCCCGCGGAAGCTGACGGCCGATCTGGAGTCGCTGGGGCAGGCCTTCATGGAGACAGGTGAACTCTCCGTGTCGGAATTTCTGCGCCGCGACTTCCCGGAGCATTTCACCCTGTTCCAGGCTCTGCCCGGCGTGGAAGCCCGGCTGTCTTTCGAGGCGCTCATCACCTGGCAGTCCACCCTCATGTACCGGCTGCGGCAGGTCCGGCGGCTGCTGCCTTTTTCTCCGCTGCTGGCCGGGGACAAAGGCTGGTTCGAGCTGCTGCCCGCATCCGGCTGGAGCTACCATGAGGAACTCAACTATTACGAGGATCTGCCCGCATTTTATCCGGCCACACGCATCAACTTCAACTGCACCAGTCAGCAGATGAAAGGTGCCGTGAATCAGCGGGTCTTCGATGTGCCGGCCTGCGGCGGATTCCTGCTCACGGACTACCGCCGGCAATTGGAAAACCTTTTCGAGCCGGGCCGGGAGGTGATCTGCTACCACGAAGAAGACGAAATTCCGGAACTGGTCCGCCACTACCTCTCCCGTGACGCCGAACGCGAGCGTATCGCCGCGGCGGCCAGAGAACGCATTCTGGCCGAGCATACCTACGATCTGCGGCTGGCCTCTCTGGTCGACACCATGCGCCGGATCTACGGATGAAGCCCATTCTGGTCATCCAGATGCAGCGCATGGGAGATCTCATTCTCTCCTTTCCCCTCTTTCTGTGGCTCATGCGCCGGTATCCGGGCCATCCTCTCTGGGTCGCGGCTGATCCCCATTTTTTCCGGCCCCTGCGGCCCGTCGGTCCGGCCGTCCGCTATCTGGAGCCGGAGGAATTGCCGCCGCTTGCGCGTGAAAAATTCGCTCTGGTGATCAATCTGGGACATCGCAAGGAAAGTCTGGAACTGGCCGGAAGCCTGGATACGGAGGAGCTCGCGGGCGGCTATCTCCGCCGGGGAGTATTGCGCGTAGCCGGAGCCTGGCAGGAGTACCGGATGTCTCTGGTGCACAACAACCGGCACAACCGGTTTCACTGGGCGGACATGAACGCCCTGGACGTGATTCCCGCTCCGGTCATGGCCGGAACGCGGTGGCCCGAGCCGCGCCGCATGCCGCCGGATGTCCGCCGGGTGGGACTTTTTCTGGGCGCGAGCGCGGCGGAAAAACGGCCTTCGGCTTCGTTCTGGGCTCATCTGGTCCGGGCACTGGAGCGGCGGGGATGGACTCCCCTTCTGCTGGGCGGCCCGGCGGAGGAAACGCTGTGCCGGGAAGTACGGGAGCTGAGTGGAACGGCCGTGGCCAGCGCGTGCGGCGTTCTGAGCCTGGACCGGTTGGCCGTGCTCGGGCAGGAGCTGGCGGCCCTGATCACACCGGACACAGGCCCCATGCATCTGGCCGCCTGGACCGGGCTCAAGGTGCTTAACCTGTCCATGGGGCCCGTCCATGCCTGGGAAACCGGACCGTATCAGCCCGGCCATGTGGTGCTGCGCAGTGCGCGGGGATGCGTGGGCTGCTGGGAGTGCAGCTTTGATACGCCCCGCTGTCACGCCTCTTTCGAACCGGGGCGGGTGGCGCGGATTCTGGATTGCATGCTGTGCGGACAGCTCCCGCGCGGCTTGGGAAAAGGCCGGGTGGAGATGCTGGGCACCGGGCAAAAGCACGGCCTGTATCATCTGGAATCCCTTTCAGGCTGCGGACGTATTTCCAGCCTGCCGGGAGCGTACTGGCAGGCGTTCTGGATGCACGCGCTGGGCCTGGACGGCCCGGATTGCCGGACAGCGGCCGCAGCCCTGCGGGAGGCCCGGCCTGGTCTGGTCCGGACACTGTGCCGTTCCTCGCTGCAATTTTTCCGCTCTCTGGCCGATCCGCGCTCGCCGCGCACAGCCAGACTCTGGAGCGCCTGGCCTCCGGCACTGCGCCCTTTGTCCGGCTACATATCCGCCCATCTGTCCAACCATGACTTCTCTCCGGCCAGCCTCCGGCGGGCACGCTCCCTGGCCGAAGAAAACCTGCTTTTCCTCTCTCTTCCCGAATAAAGCGGCTCACGAAGAAATGATTCAGCCGCCACGGACTTACCTGCAAATCCTTCCAGCGGGTACGCGGACTTTGCCGGCCGTAAACGTTTCAGGCGGTAAAGGCTCCGCTTGGCCCGCCTTTTGATGATTCTCCTGCCGCAGGAGGTTCATCATGCAGTTTTTTCCCCATATCGGATCATCAGGTTTTCCACCGCCGCCTTCCACTCCCGGCTTCCTTGCGGACAGGCAGCCCGACGAGAACTTCGCATCCCTGCTGTCGTCGCAGCTGGACAGGCAGGACATGAGCGCCGCCGAAAAAGATGCTCCCGTCCGCTCTGTAGACGGAGCGGACACAGGGGCAGAAGCTTCTTCGCCCGAGGCACCGTCATCTTTATCTGGCCCGGAGCCGGACCATGGGGGCAGCGAGGAGACTTCTTTCCGGCGCGAGTTTTCGCACGAAGGTGCGTCCCGGCCGGAGATTGGGAAGAGCGCACAAAAGAAAGCCCCGGAAAAATCTGCCGCCCCGGAGGAAATGGCATCAAAAAAAGAAGCGCCCCATGCAAGCGTCTCCGGCACGGCTGACAGGCATGGCATGGGCGGCATCGCGCAGGAACTGGCGGATGTGATCCGTGAGATGGAGGCGCTGCTGAAACCGGCCGGAAAGAAAATGGCGGAAACTTCCGATGGTCCCCGGGAAAAGGATGGAGTGCCGCAGGAGCTTTCGCGGTCTTCACGGGAGCTTCTCGAATTCGTGCGGAAAGAAACGTCTGGAATCGGCTCCGGTATGGAAAAGTCCGCCCTCGCCGAGGCCAATGCCGCCGGTGTGGCACAGCTTCTCGATGCCTTGCGGGAGAAGCTTGAGGTCATGCTGCAAAATGCCGGAGACAGAGCCTCCGGCGGTGCGGTTCGCGACAAGGCAGAGAGCAAAGCCCTCCGGAAAGATACGCGCCAGATCGCTTCGGAACTCTTCGGAGAAGGGCGGGACATCCGCTTGTCCATGCGGGACAGAGAAGCGTTGCAGGAGATTCTGGCCCGGATGGAGAACATGAAGGAACGGCTGGCCCGGATGGGAAGCGCCGAACCGGCCCGGATCATTCGCCCGGTGGGACGGCGTGATGCCGGTATTGATGCCAATGCGCCGGATCCGGGCAAGGTGGCTCGGGGGCCGCATCCTTCGGTTTCCGTGCGGAAGAAAATGGATCCTGCCGCCCCGGAGCCGGACTCCGCAGTGGAAACGGTGCGGGCTGCCGCCATGACTTCCCCGGATGCCGCCCGGACAGCCCGGGTCAGGACGCGGAATGAATCCGCCGAAAGCCGGGAGGCTTCCGCCGGACAGCAGGTGGAGCGGGAGTCTCGCCCCAATGGGATGTCCGTGGTCCCGGAGCCGGATTCCGCCGGGCAGGAGCGGCCGGGTGGAAATTTTTTCCGGGAGCCGGGACAAAGCGGTCAGCCCGGAAAAGAGATTCCAAATCCGGTGGAAGGAACCAGAATAAATGTATCGCCCAGATCTCTGGAGGGTGGAGAGCACCTGACGGTAAAAAATCCGGATGTGGAAGGAATTTTCATGCCGCAGACTCCGGCCGCATCCCGTCCGGAACCCGCCTCCGCCACGGCGATGAAAGCGCGTGGAGCCGAAGTGCTCCGGCAGGTGGAGGCGGGTGCGTTCCGCGATCTGGGGCAGGGCAACAAGCAATTGGTCATCCGGCTGGATCCGCCCGATCTGGGACAGGTCAGCGTCGTCCTGCAGGTGCGGGGGAAAGAAGTGCAGGCCGTTCTGCGTACCGGCAACCAGGAAACATCCCAGGTCCTGGCCGACCAGCTGGGACAGCTCAGAAACCAGCTGGAATCCCAGGGGCTGCGGGTAACCCGGCTGGAGGTGCAGACGCAGCTGGCCGACTCCCAGACCGGCTCCCAGTGGCAGGGCGCCGAACAGCATAACCGCTATCAGGAGAACCGCGAGCTGGCCATGACGGCGCAACGTCTGAGGACCTTGGGTCGCGCCGAACCAGTTCTGGCCCGGGACATGCAAAACCTCCCTCATAAGGAAAATATTTCCTCAGGCGGCGTGGACGTTTTTGCCTGACGGAGGAGGACACATGCTGGACAAGATTCTGGAAAAACAGGGCGCATTTCATGGTGCGGAGAAGACCGGAAAACAGGGAGCACTCGGAAAAGACGCCTTTCTGAAGCTGCTTGTCACGCAACTCCAGCACCAGGATCCGCTCAATCCTCTGGATGACAAGGAGTTCATCGCCCAGTTGGCCCAGTTTTCCAGCCTGGAGCAGATGAACAACATTTCCGAGGGCATCACCTCTCTGGTCAAAAAGACCCAGGAACAGGACATGCTGAACTCGGTCAACTACATTGGCAAGGAAGTCACCGCTTCCGGGCACTCCGTAACCAAGAACGGCACGGCAGTCACACCGGTTTTCTTCACTCTGAAGGGCGCCGCATCCGAGGTGGAAGTCAACGTGTACGACTCCAACAAGAATCTGGTCCGCACGGAAAAGCTCTCCGGCATGCAGGCCGGTGAGTTCCAATACTCCTGGGACGGCAAGGACTACAGCGGCGCCACGGCCCCCGGCGGAACATATGACGTTTATTTTTCAGCCAAAGGCCCTGCCGGAGAGCCGGTCCTTGTGGATACGGAAGTCAGTGGTACCATTTCCGCTCTGGAGCGGGCCGAGGGGACGACATACTTCCGGCTGAGCGACGGACGCAAGATCGCCTTCGGCGACATCAAAAAAGTCGTGCAGCCGGTCAAAACGACGGAATAATTTCAAGCAGTTCAGCGCAGAGCGCATCGCAGGAAGGAGGCATATATGGGCTTATCAGCATCAATGTATTCGGGAACCAGCGGCCTGAAGGCGCACGGCGAGAAGATGACCGTTATCGGAAACAACATCTCCAACGTGTCCACCATCGGGTTCAAAGGGTCGCGCATGTATTTCGAAGATGCCTTGAGCCAGGAAGTGACCACAGCCGCGGGTATCGGCCAGGTGGGCCGGGGTGTGGCCGTGGGCGCGGTCATGGGCGACTTCTCCCAGGGTTCTCTGGAGAGCACCACGGAATCCACCGATCTGGCGGTGGGAGGCAACGGCTTCTTTATGGTTTCCCCCGCGGGACAAGAAGTCAACTACTACACTCGCGCCGGAAATTTTCGCTTCAACGAGGACGGTTTTCTGGTCGACCCGCACGGATACCGCCTTCAGGGCTGGGCCGTGCAGCAGACAAACACCAGTGCGGCGGCCAACGGCAATTCCACCCAGTCAACCACGACCGGAGTACAGATTGCCGGAGTACCGCAGGACATCAAACTGGAGAACTTTCAGTCCCCCCCCCAGGCCACCAGCCGGGTGGACATGATCTTGAACGTGGACTCCAAGTCTGCCGACAAGTCCGCGGCAGACGGCAATCCTCCAGCGGTCAACGCCTTCGACGGCAAGCCTTTCACGGCGCTTTTCGACGCCTACAATGCCAATTCTCCGGACGGCACTCCGCTGGGCAGTTCCCGGTACGCGTATCAGTCCACCATCAAAGTGTATGACGATAACGGAACTTCTCACAACCTGACCGTGTTCATGGATCCGGTCTCCGATCCGGACGTGGTCAACAACGCGGGCGGCAAGCGGTATTGGGAATATGTGATCACCGTGCCGGTAAACGAGGATAACCGCGAATTCTGGGGCGTACAGGCGGACACCTCCAAAAAAGGTGTGCTCATGACAGGTGTGCTGACTTTCAACGCTTCGGGCGAGCTGGAGAACATGTCGGCCTACACCATCAACAATCCTTACGATGGCGCGGGAGGCACTCCACCGGCCGGAAATACCGCTGGAAAATTCGCCACGAATGCCAGTCGCATAGAGAACTGGACTCCGGCCAATTTTTCCCAGAACGGCTATCCGATCACCACGGCCAACTTTCTGGGTGCGAAGAATGGCAGTATCACGGCCACAGATGACGACGCCACCACTGGCAATATTCCGCCCAAGGACATGTCCGATCCCGGAGCCAGAAACAACGTGCCCAGCAATATCGAAATCAACTTTGGACTGCGCAACAAGGCCACGTCATGGACAGCGCCGGGGGGGAACCTCGCAAACCTGAGGGACACGATCGCAGGTGCGGCTGATGCCACTGAGGCTCAAGGGCGCCTGGCCGCCATGAACGGTATGAGCGCGGTGGAAACCAACGCCTTGGCCACGACCAATTACAGTACGGGATCCACGACGATCTTCCAGTCTCAGGACGGGTATACGGCCGGATTTCTCCAGAATATCTCCGTGGACCGGGACGGTGTGATCACCGGACGCTATTCCAACGGGCAGGTGTTGCAACTGTTCGCCGTGACCCTAGCCACGTTCAACAACAATTATGCCCTGTACCGCGAGGGTGGTAACCTGTTTTCCGAAACCAGGTCCTCCGGGCCGCCGATCACCGGGCTGGCCAACACCGGCGGCAAGGGCAGCATCGCCTCCAATTCCCTGGAACAGTCCAACGTGGATCTGGCTACGGAATTCGTGAAAATGATTTCCACGGAAAAGGGCTTCCAGGCCAACTCCAAAACCATCACCACTGTGGATCAGATGCTGACGACACTCATTCAGCTCAAGCGATAGCTCTGGGCGGATATAAAGACAGCGGCCCGCTCCGGAACTCCGGGGCGGGCCGTTTGTCGTGGTACGGCACAAGAGCTTACAATGTCCTGTTCAGAAAAAGCCCCAGCATCTTTTCGATGGATGCAGCCAGATCAAGCATTTCATCGGCAGGAATTTTGCGGATGAGCTTGTCTGTATCCGGATCACGGACTTCCACTTGCACCACGTCCGTGCGCTCGTCGATATGGAATTTAAGGTTCACCCCCAAAGAATGCATATACGATTCGACGGCCTCGATAACGTGGTGAAGCCTGGGTACGGCACTATCCCGACTGGAGTCAGTCT
Organism: Desulfomicrobium orale DSM 12838; assembly: GCF_001553625.1. Lineage (GTDB taxonomy): Bacteria > Desulfobacterota > Desulfovibrionia > Desulfovibrionales > Desulfomicrobiaceae > Desulfomicrobium > Desulfomicrobium orale. The sequence continues at coordinate 1,126,154 of NZ_CP014230.1, read as the reverse complement.
CGGGGATTGCGCGACCGGCATGATGGGCGCTCCGGGCTCCAACAAATTCCTGACGCGGCTCCTGCATCCCGGATTGGACCATCTCCTGCAGATCGAGGGCAAGCGGGGAGAGTTTCATGAGAACAGCCTCCGATGGAAAAATTCTCCATTCTTCTTATCGGACCGTCAGAAAAAAACTTTAGGGCGGGAGAATTTTTCCTCATGGCACGAATGCAAGTCTGTGGCTGTGTACAATTTACTGTTTTTAATGACAAAATAATTCTGGCATCAGAGATGCAAAGAATGACGCATATGCACAGAAGGAGGTTTACGCATGTCTTTGGTCATAAATAACAACTTGATGGCAATGAATGCGGCCAGAAACCTGGCACATTCTTACGGTCAGCTGAGCACTTCAACACGCCGCCTTTCTTCCGGACTCCGCGTGGGCACGGCGGCAGACGACGCCGCAGGGCTGGCTATCCGGGAGCTCATGCGCGCGGATATCGCATCCCTGAATCAGGGCGTACGCAACGCCAACGACGCCATTTCCATGATCCAGACGGCGGACGGAGCACTTCAGGTCATCGACGAAAAACTGATCCGCATGAAGGAGCTGGCCGAGCAGGCAGCCACCGGCACATACACTTCGGATCAGCGTCTGATTATTGACTCCGAATACCAGGCCATGGCCTCGGAAATCACCCGTATCGCCAATGCCACAGATTTTAACGGCATCCATCTGCTGAACGGCAATCTTTCTTCGAACGAGCACGACGGCTCCAAATTGCAGGCTACGGGTAAACTGAAGGTACACTTCGGCGCGGGTAATGATTCTGCGGAGGATTACTACTATATCAGAATCGGCAATGCCACGGCCTCAGCCTTGGGTGTAGGCAACAGTTCCGAAAAAGGGCCTGGATATAGCGTGTCCACCCAGCAGGGCGCACAGCAGGCTCTGGAAGCCATCAATCAGGCCATTGTCTCCAAGGATAACATTCGTGCCCACCTCGGCGCTTTGCAGAACAGGCTCGAGAACACCATCACCAACCTGCAGATTCAAGCCGAGAATCTACAGGCCGCCGAATCCCGCATTTCCGACGTGGACGTGGCCAACGAAATGACCAACTTCGTCCGCAACCAGATCCTGACCCAGTCTGCGGTGGCCATGCTGGCTCAGGCCAACCAGTTGCCGCAGATGGCCATGCAGCTCATGCAGGGATAGCGGTGACTTAAGCCCCTTACGCTTTGACGGTTCCAAAGACAGCGGATTTTGTCTCTGCCTCCCAGAATACAAAAAGACCGAGGGATTAATCCCCCGGTCTTTTTTCACGCCAAGACCCGATTGTTCAGCAGTTATTTGAAGCGTTGAAGCGCATGACAGGGCCGCCAATTTCTTCTCGATGAAAGTTACTTGTCCACAATCTCGCAGTCAGGATTGGGACACCACCATTCCTCTCCGCTCCCGGAGATGGCCTTTACCTCCTCATCTTCGAGGATGGCCGCGGCTTCTGCATCCAGTTCCTTGAAGGTACGGCTCCAGGTCTGCTCGCAGGGAGGGCCTTCCACCACTGAGTCGCGCTTTTCAGCCATGCCGAATACTCCCGATTTCGTATCCCATCAGAATTTTCGTGCCCTGCCCCGGCGCTTATTCATGGATCTGGATGGTAATGTCCGTTCCCCCCGGGCTGACAAAATGCAGGCAGGGCTGCCCCTTGGTGATCAGGGTCAACACAGGGCGGTCGGTAGCTCTGACGTGCAAAGCAATATTCTTTTCCGGATTCTCAAAGACTAGGCCGATGAGTAATTTCTCTCCCGACGGCAGGACGACCTCCTGCCATGGTACGATATCCTTTTCTTCGGGGATCTTGCCTGCAAGCATCCAGTTACTGTCCGCAGGAGAAAACTTCAGGGACGTGATGGGTGTCCAGTCATCGCTTTTGTTCTCTCCAACGTAGACATAGGCGGTGAGGTCTTCTTTCATGTCTTACCTGGGCGTTTATCGTTTGGGGAAGTACGCTTCTCAAGCCTGTTCAACATTTCTGGCAATGCGCAGGCAAGCCACCTGCAACACCGCCGGAATAAGCAGCCAGTAGTGCACTCCGGTGCGGCTCACTGGCGAAACGGCGCTCAGCTCGGCAGCCAAAGGCTCCTCTAGCAGCTCAAGGACAACCCGCCACTTTTCGGATGCGAGGCCCTTATAGCCGATGTTGCCGGCATGCATGGCCGAACCATGGGCCACGCACATGGCCAATAAATGCCTCGGCCCGTCGTCAAGCCGCATGGTTTCGACCAGATTTCGCATAAACGCGTCGATGCTGGCATCCTCCGGCCTCAGGGCAAAGGCATCCCATAATACAGGCAAATATCCGCGTTGTACATGCCGTACAGACCGGAAAAAGAGAGCCGCACACAGCTCCCGCTCCAGAATTTCAGCGGAAGAGTCCCGGAGATATTTTACAGAGAAGAGCCCGCAGATATGTTCCAGAATTTTAATATAAAGCGCCCCGAGTCCTCTGCGGGCCGCAAGCGCGAGCTGATTTACCCCCTGCCGCTGGATCTCTCCGGCAATGATTTCCCAGTAGCGGGTGTGTTGAGGCGCGTGTTCCTTATAAAGGGGGTGATCGGGAAATTGAACCATGCCGCGGGAGCGTTGCCCGGAACTGGCGGCCTGTACATAATCTCGCACAGACATACTGTCGCTTTGCCGATCGTCACGGGGAGGACTGCTTTGAAGCAGGACATCGACCAGAATGTCCAACTCGCCGGAGGAACAGTCCTTCAGGAATTCCAAATCCGGATCCTGACGGTATTTCATAAATATTCCTGGCTATGCCGATTTCACATCAAAGCCCTCTCTTCTCAGCATGGTCGAAAATCCTTCAACGTACGCCAAATACACGCCTACATCGTATCTTCTTCGCTTCCTCGAGATCATCTTTGATCTGAAACTCATATTTGGATTGTCAAAAATACAGCTTGATCTGGGGGAGATCAGCAGCAACCCGATCTGCCTGGATCGGTACGCCATACATATATGTAAGCCGCCGTTAGACAAAAAACTTTGGATAGTCAATATCAGTAATGAGTACCTGTACGAATGACAGGATCCCAAAAATACTTGTATCCCGAACCGCGTGTCGAGCCGCGTCCTCTTTCTTCGTCGAAGCAGCTTAAAGCGGCCTAGTTCTGGTTTCAGCCAGAAGATATCACAGGATACCAGAAAAATTTTGGGCGAGCCATTTTCATGGCCCGCCCGAAGCAAACAGGTCCGCGCCATCAGCGGATGTGTCAGTCCATGAGATTCAGATAATCCCTGGCGACCTTGGCCTCAGTGGATCTGGGATGCTGGCTGATGATCTGCTGGAACATTTCCCCGGCCTCATCGGCCTTGCCCATCCGGATCTGCTGTTCGGCCAGAGCCAGCATGGTCGCAGTGCTGCCCATGTCGGCCTCCAGTCCGCTTTTGAGGACCTCCTCGGCATCCTCCATGCGATTCTGGGCTACAAAGGCTTCGGAAAGCAGCCTGTATGCCGGAATATAACGCCAGTTACGGGCCAGAGCCTTTCGGGCGTACTCTTCGGCTTCCTTGGCCCTCCCCTGACCCATGAGAAGAGCTCCCAGGTTATAGGCCGGAAACTCCGGCGTGACATAGGTCAGAATGCTAAGAGCCTTGAGGTAAGCGGCCTCCGCTTCCTTGGGCCGGTTCTGGGCTTCGTGAATCTTGCCCAGATTGTTCCAAGCCTCCCCAAAGTTATCATCAATGCGCACTGCCTCCGCAAAGCCTTCGCGCGCCTTGTCCATTTCATCCAGGCCAAGATAAACCAGCCCCATGTCGAAATGGAAACGCGACTGGCCTGAAACCGCTCCCTCCACTTTCAGCAGTTCCTGAAGCGCCAGCTGCATCTGTCCATTGCTGATATACGACTCGGCGAGATTCAGGCGCAGCTCGACTTCCGAAGCGGACAGGCTCGTACCTTCCATACTCCGGGAACCGCGTCCGCCCGTACATCCGGCCAGAACACAGCACAGGATCAATATCCACGCGGACAGTTTCATGACATCGCACCTCTCATATTTTTACGCATTGTTCCCCCGGAATGCTTCACCCCTCCATCGTATACGATAACGATGGGGCATCAGATCACCTTGTTCAGGGAGTATTCGATGATGGCCTCGGCTCCCACAGCCTGAAGCCTGGGCACCAAATCCCGGACCTGAGAAATTTCGACTACGGTTTCAATGGACAGCCAGTCGGAATTGTGCAGATGGGCGATGGTCGGGGAGTTCATGCTCGGCAGAAGCTCCATGATCTTGTCCACGATACCTGTGGGAGCGTTCATCTTCAGGGCCACCAGTTTTTCCGCCCGCAACGCGCCCTGCAGGAGGGTGTTCATATTCTCGATCTTGGCCCGTTTCCATGGATCGTTCCAAGCGGCCTTGTTGGCAATGAGCTGGGTATTTGTCTGCAGCAGTTCGGCAATGATGCGCAGGCCGTGGGCCTTGATGGTCGTCCCTGTTTCCGTGATTTCCACAATGGCGTCCACAAGTCCTTCCACCACTTTGGCCTCCGTGGCACCCCAGGAATACTCCACCTCCACGGGAATATTCGCGTCCTCGAAATAGCGGCGGGTGAAGCCCACGAATTCCGTGGCGATCTTCTTTCCCGCCAAGTCTTCCGGCCGCCTGTACGGGGCGTCTCCGGCCACGGCCAGCACCCACTTGGCCGGACGGTTGCTGGCTTTGGAATAAATCAGGTCGTCCACCACCACCACATCGGACTGGTTTTCCAGGATCCAGTCCTTGCCCGTAAGTCCGGCGTCCAGCAGACCGCTTTCCACGTAGCGGGCCATTTCCTGCGCCCGGCACAGGGAACAGGTCAATTCCGGGTCGTTGATTTCAGGAAAATAGTTTCGGTGATGGGAGGTTACTTTCCATCCGGCCTTGGCGAAGAGCTTGACTGTGGCTTCCTCCAAGGATCCCTTGGGAATTCCGATACGCAACTGCCTGCCGTCCATTATTTGTACACCTCCTTGGGGTCGAAAATCATGGGCGAGCAGTCCGTCCACCGCCCGTCCCCGCCGCGTTCACGGTAAAAACAGCTTCTGCGGCCCGTGTGACAGGCCGCTTCGCCCATCTGCCGGATCCGGAGCAGCACCGCATCCCGGTCGCAGTCCAGCCGGATGGCGAGAACCTTCTGCACGTGTCCCGACGTGCCGCCCTTGTGCCACAGGCTCTGCCGGCTTCTGCTGTAGTAGTGCGCCTCGCCTGTGCGCAAAGTCTCGGCCCAGGCGGCTTCGTTCATATAGGCGAGCATGAGCACCTCGCCCGTTTCCGCATCCTGGGCGATGGCCGGCACCAAACCGCCGCACTTCTCAAAATCAGGCTGTTCCATCGGCATTTCCTTTCCGGATTGATGTGAGCGTTTCCGTCTTGAGCTGGCCGCATGCCGCCGCGATGTCCTGGCCTTTGCTCCGGCGCAGGGTCACGGTGAAATTTTTCCGGCGCAGCAGCGCCTCAAAGGCCAGCACATCTTCGGGGTCCGGAGCCTCATAGGGAATTCCGGGGCCGGGATTGAAGGTAATGAGGTTGATCTTGCATTTGAGACGCGACAGCAGCCGCACCAGCTGACGGGCGTGCAGGAGGCTGTCATTCACGCCTTTGATCAGGATATATTCGATGGTCAACCGCTCCCGCGGACGCAGAGAAATCTTGGCCAGAGCGGCCACGAGGTCGTCCAGATGCCAGCGGGCGGCCTTGGGCATGAGCGTCTCGCGGATTTCCTGGGTCGGGGCATGCAGAGAAATGGCGGGCAGAGCCAACCCTTCCGTCCCGAAAACATCCAGCCGGTCCGGAATCCCGCAGGTGGATAGGGTCACCCGGCGGCGCGAGAACTCCAGCCCCTCGGAGTGAGTGAGGATATCCAGGCTTTTTCTCACCCCCTCCCAGTTCAGCAGCGGCTCGCCCATGCCCATGTATACGAGGTTCTTCACCTCCCACCCCAATCCGCTGGTCCGCAAATAATCCCGCCCGGCCAGCACCTGGGCCGCAATCTCCCCGCCCGTCATGTTTCTGGTCAGGCCCATGAGTCCCGTGCTGCAGAAAGTGCATCCCATGGGACATCCGACCTGGCAGGACAGGCACTGCGTATAGCGGTCCCTGTCCGGAATAAGCACCGTCTCCACGGACGCGCCGTCGGCAAGGCCCAGCAGCAGCTTGACCGTGCCGTCAGCGCTGCGGCGGATATCGAGAGGCTCGGGCCAGGCGATATTCCACGCGCGGCCGAGCTCTTCACGGAAGTCCCGGGCCAGGCTGGTCATGTCCGCGAAATTCCGGGCGCCGCGCCGCCACAGCCATTGCCAGAGCTGTCTGGCCCTGAAGGGCGGGTGGCCGCCGGAGATGACAGCCGCTTCCAGTTCCGGCCAGCTCAGATCGAGGATGTTCGGCTGCATGATCGGTCCGGGGCAGGCGCGCTCTTTGTTCCGCCGCGCCTGGAAGGGTCTTGATTCAACCGCGGAGCCGGTCCCGGGAGCTGACGCTCCTGAAACCGGCCCGGATGGATGGGGGAGCCCGAAACGGCAAGCATGGAAGGATGGCACAGACGAAAACAAAATTACAGTTGTTCCTTTTCTTTGTAGGTGACCACGAAGCGCTCGGCCTCTTCCACGGTATTCACATCCCCGGAAATCTGAGCCTGAAGCAGAGTGTCCCGGAGCAGGCCTACGGCCGGTCCCGGTTTAATGCCTGTGAGATCCATGATCTGCTTGCCGTTCAGCAGGGGCTCCAGCAACTCCTCGCTGATGTCCGCCCGCTCCAGCATTTTCATATTGTGATTGAATTCCTTGTAGGCGCCGTTTCTGGCCTTGATGTCCGCCCGGGCCATTTCGATCAGCCGGGGGTAGTCATCCAATGCCTTGAACCGGCGGATACCCTTGTCCGTGAGCATGAAATGAAAGTGCATGTGGTTGCGTACCAGATTGCAGATCATGTCCACTTCCTCGGTATTGAGGCGCAGCCGCTTCAGGATCTTGCGCGCTACCTTGGCGCCGATACGATGATGCTGGTAGAAGGTCATGCCGTGTTCGCCCTGTTCGCCCGCGTAGAGCTTGCCGCAGTCGTGGAACAGGCAGGCCAGGGTGCCGTACCAGTCGTAGGGCAGTTCCTCGGGGTAATGACGCATGACTTTCAGGGTGTGCCCCCAGACAGAGGTGGGGCCTTCCTCTTCATTGAAGACCTGGAGCACCCGGCTCAGGGCCGCCAGTTCCGGCAACAGGCCGTGCAGGATCATGGAGTCGAACAGGAGTTCGGCGAACCGCCACATGTTCTCGGCCTCGACCTTGCGCCACTCGTCCATGATGTCCGAGACGGATACATAGTCCAAGACCCGGCGCGAGGCCCGGACGATGGACATCCAGGAGTTTTCCTCGATGGGCAGGTGATAGTTGGCGGAAAAGCGCAGGGCGCGGATGGCACGCAGATAGTCGAGCCGCAGGGTTTCGTCGGGGATACCCTGAAAACGTATCTGCCCGCCGGAGATGTTTTCAAAGCCGTCATAAACGTCCGGGGGGTGCGGGATGTGCGGACTGGTCAGATGCGCGGGCACCCCTTCCGCTTCCAGATACTTGAGCATGTTCGCCGTCAGCCGGGCCACGCAGAGTTCGGGATAGGACGCATCGGTCACGTCGGCCGGGTGGAAAAGAAACAGGGAGCCGTTCTGAGGCAGGCGGCCCACAAGCCCGTCCTCCCCGGAGACGGCCTCCGGAAACAGCGAGTTCAGGCTGGCGAAATCGATGTCCGTGCAGATTTCCACCATACCCTTTTCAGCCTGGCCCAGAATGCGGCGCTGCAACGCGGTGTTGATGACATAGGCGTCATAACCGTTGCGCATGATGGTTTTGCAGATGGACACGGCGTCCTTTATCGGCTGGGACATCAAATTCTCCTCATGAAAACGGGGTCAAGCCCCTGATGAAAAAGGAATATTCACCGTCATTCGGCATCCGGCCCGGACCCATCTTCTTCATCCTTTTCTCCCGTCTTGGTCAAGCGGTAGCGAAATTGGCGGAAGTTGAGGCCGACCATTTCCGCAGCCTTGCCCTTGTGTCCGCCGCTCCGGCGCAGAGCCTCGTGAAGGATCCTGCTCTCCACTTCGCCCAGATATTCGTCCAGAGACATCTGTCCGGCCAGGACCAGCTGTATGCCAATGTTCTGCTCGCTCTGAGTCGTCGCCCCGTAGATGACCAGAGAATCCTCGGTGATTACTTCGCCGGGCTCCAGAGCCACGGCGCGCTCCACGATATTTTCCAGCTCACGGATATTGCCCGGATAACGGTAAGTCAGCAGCTTCTGGCGGGCGGCCTGCGTAAAGCCCCGGACCTGCCGCTTCTGGGAACGGCAGGCTTTTTCCAGAAAATGATCGGCCAGGGTCAGAATGTCTTCTCCGCGTTCGCGCAGCGGAGGCAGATGCACTTTCACGCCGCTCAGACGGTAGTAGAGGTCTTCCCGGAAGACCCCGTCGACCACGCACTGCTCCATGTTCCGGTTGGTGGCCGTGATAATGCGCACATCCGAGCGTATCTCCTCGGTGCCGCCAAGCGGCATGAAGCGGCGTTCCTGCACGTAACGCAGAAGCTTCACCTGGGTGGACAGGGCCAGTTCGCCCACTTCGTCCAGAAAAAGAGTGCCGCCCTCGGCCATTTCCAGCAGCCCTTTCTTGGAGCGGTCCGCGCTGGTGAAGGCGCCACGGCGAAAGCCGAACAGTTCGCTTTCCACCAGATTTTCCGGCAGGCCGCCGCAGTTGATGGCCAGAAAGGACCGGGAGGCCCGTTCGCTCTGTTCGTGGATGCTGCGGGCGAAGAGCTCCTTTCCCGTACCCGATTCTCCGGTGATCAAAACGCTGATGTTGGTGGGCGCGATCCGGCGGACCAAAGCAAATACATTCTGTATCTCCGGGCTTTGCCCCACGATATTCGTGCCGCTTCCCTGAATCTGCCCGCGCAGCCAGGCGTTTTCCTCCTGCAACCGGGCCGTCTCCAGCGTTCTGTTTACGGTGTAGAGCAGGTCGTCCAGATCGAAAGGCTTGCTGATGTAATCCTTGGCCCCGTATTTCATGGCCGCGATGGCGCTTTTGGTGTCGGCATAGGCCGTGACCATGAGCACCGGAATGTCCGCCCAGGTTTCGCGGATGCGGATGAGCAGGTCGATGCCGTTTTCCTGCTTCAACCGCAGATCCAGCAGGATCAGATCGATATGCTCCTTGTGCAGGATATTCAGTGCCGTGGTGGAGTCCGGCGCGCTCCAGGCAGTGTGCCCTTTCTTCGTCAGGGCGACCTCCAGCACTTCGCGCAGGCTCAGGTCGTCGTCGGCAATGAGTATATTAGACATGCTTTTTTCCCGTCATACGCCGGTTGGCGTTCTCTCTTCCCTGCGGTCCGGCGTCCCGCATCTTAAATCATGGTCCGTCCGGGGCCTCCCGCCTGGAGAACACGGAGATCCCGCCCAGATAGTGGTCCATCACCCGGCCCGGAATTTCCCGGTTCAGACACGGCGTGTTCCTGCCTTTGGAGAGCATGGATTCCGATGTGACCATCCAGGACCGCTCAGGATCGAACAATATGAAGTCCGCCGGGTCTCCCGGCCGCATCCGATTCCCGGGCAGATGGAAAATCTCCGCCGTTTGCCAGCACCACAGCCGGGCAAGATCGGCGCTGTCCAGTTCGCCGCCGCGCACCAGCCTGAAAGTCAGAGACAGGGCCGTATCCAGCCCGGAAATACCGTTCGGCGCATCGGCGAAGGTCACGTCCTTTTCATGATCCGCGTGAGGAGCATGGTCCGTGACCAGGATATCAATCACTCCCGTGCGTACGGCCTGCCGCAGGGCCAGTACATCGTCTTTCGCGCGCAGGGGCGGGTTGACCCGCGCACGGGGATCATACCCCTCCACCAGGGTTTCATCCCAGAGCAGATAGTGGGGGCAGGTCTCGGCAGTGACGGCAATGCCGCGCTCCTTGGCCCGGGCGATGAGTTCCACCGACTCCCGACAACTGATATGCGCCAGATGGATAGGCAGATCCAGATAGGAGGCCAGCAGGATATCTCTGGCCACCTGGATGGCCTCGGACACGGTGGGCACGCCCTTCAGCCCAAGCCGTCCGGAAACCTCACCTTCGTTCATGCAGCCGCCCCGGCCCAGCCAGGGATCTTCGCAGTGGTCGATGACAGTCAGACCGAAATCCGCTGCATATTCCATGGCCCGGCGGAAAATTTCCGTATTTTCCACGGGCAGGCCGTCATTGGACACGGCCACGCATCCCGAGGCGGCCAGTTCCGCCATCGGCGACAGTTCCTTGCCCCGGAGTCCGACGGTCAGAGCGCCCACCGGCCGCAACCAGGGACCGTGGGGCTGTGCGGCATGGGCCCTGTCCAGCATGAATCTGGTGACCGCGCCCGAGTCGTTGACCGGACTGGTGTTGGCCATGGCCATGACCTGACCGAAACCGCCTCCGGCGGCGGCGGCAAGCCCGGTGACGATGGTCTCCTTATACTCCTGGCCGGGTTCGCGCAGATGCGTGTGGGCATCGATGAGGCTTGGCAGCAGCATGAGCCCGCCGCCGTCCACCATGGCGGCTCCCGGAGCGGTCTCGCGTCCGGGTTCTGTCAGCTCCAGAACACGGCCCCCGGAAACCAGCAGGTCGCACGCACGGCCCTGCCAGAAAACATTGCGAACAGTCAGCTCAATCTGCGGCATGGCAGCCTCCGGCACGCAATTTTTCCATATCCTCCGAAATCCGGCAGGGCGGCGTTCCGATCCGTTTGCTGCTGGTGTCCATCATAACTTTCAGTCCTGCGAACGGGGGCCGGACAGATACAGGTGCAGCAGAGCCATGCGCACGGCCACTCCGGCGGCCACCTGATCCAGAATGAGGCTCTCGGCCCGGTCGGCCAGTTCCGAACTGATTTCCAGCCCCCGATTGATAGGGCCCGGGTGCATGATTTTCACGTCCGGCGCGGCATCCCGCAGATGCCGGGAGGCCAGGCCGTAGGTGCCCGCGTACTCGCTCAAATCCGGCAGCAGCCCGGCCTGCTGCCGCTCCAGCTGCAGGCGCAGGCAGATCACGGCGTCAGCTCCGGCGCAGGCCGCGGCCGGATCGGAAAACACGTCCACGGGCCATGCGGCCACTCCGGCGGGCAGAAGAGTCCTGGGCGCGCACAGCCGCACCTTTGCCCCGAGCATGGTGAAAAGCTCCACATCGGACCGGGCCACGCGGCTGTGGGCGATGTCACCCAAGATGCACAGGGTTTTGCCCTCGAAGGATTCCCAGACCCGGGACAGAGTAAAGCCGTCCAGCAGAGCCTGAGTCGGGTGCGCGTGCCACCCGTCGCCCGCGTTGATGACGGAACAGCGCAGGCGTTCGGCCAGAAAACGGGCGGCGCCGCTGGCCCAGTGCCTAATGACGATAGCATCCGGATTCATGGCCTGGAGGGTAAGTCCCGTGTCTTTCAGGCTCTCGCCCTTCTGCAGGGAACTACCGGTCTTGCTCAGGGCGAATGTGTCGGCGGACAGCCGTTTCCCTGCCATGTCGAAGGATGTTCTGGTCCGGGTGGAGTCTTCGGCAAAAAAGAGCACCACACTCTTGCCTTTGAGTACGGGCACTTTCTTCACGGGCCGCTGATTGACCTCCGCGAACCGGGCCGCCGTCTGGAAGACATGTTCAATCTCTTCCCGATTGAGCTGGGAAATCTCCAGCAGATCCTTATGCTTCCAGTTCATGAAAAATGTCCCTGGCGGGTATTGCTGTTTCGTGAAACGCTGCCCCGCACGACGCCGGGGTCAGGCCCCGTTTCAACTGTTTTGAAATCTTCAAAGCATACTCAAACGCAGACATCCGGATATGAAGGTTTCAACAAAAAATGTTCCCTTCATACATGAAGCACTTATCGGCAACACAAATCATCCGGGCGATCGGAAAGATCGTGCGTTTACGCATACATAAGCACACACGAAAGGGTCAAGAACCCACCCCTGTCACATATCGGAGCATCCGAAGAGTGCCGGTCGAAAAACGGCAGGGCGGCGCATGGTTTGCACACACGCCGCAAAATGGACAGGAGCCGCTCAGGACTTGAGGACCGTCTTATCCAAAACGATGACAATGCCGATGATGGCGGCCACAGACAGCAACGCGCCCAAAAATCCCGATCCTCCGCTGGAAGCCTGAACTTCCTCCGAGGCCGGAGTGCTCCGGGCTGCGGATGTTTCTTTCTCTTCCAGACCGGCCTCCTGTTCGATTTTCTGAACCGGCTCCTGCTCGACTTTGCTCGACTCCTCCTTACCGGATTCCTCCGGCACGGCTTCCGCATTCTCCGAAGCGCTTTCCTGGACAGGCTTGCCGAGAATATACTGCCCGGCCATGACGAGAAGGTCAGGATGCGGCCCCAGAATGTCGACCGAACCGTCTTCGGCATTCAGCGTCGCACCGAGAACGGATGTCTGCCCTTTCAGTACCGCCTGAATCAGGGCCGGGGACTTTTTCAGCACGCCGGCATAGGCACTCCAGACCTTTGCCTCGTCCTCACCCAGCACGATAATCACGGGAGTAATGCCCTCGGCGGGGAGCCCGTCGTCAGTCCGGACTGTTTTCAGGCGCGATTCGGGCAGGCCGAAAAGAGTGTCCGGAGAAGTCCTGAGGGTGGAATCCGTCAGAACCGTGGCAACGAAGCCGTCATCCAGAGCATTCTCCAGAACATATTTCTGGTTCCCCAGGATCAGAAGCTTCAGAGTCTCCTCGGGAGTCGCCGCCGAAGCGGAGACCGCCAGAAAACACAGTGACATGGCCAGGAAAATGATTCTTTTCATGTTCTGATTCCTTATGTTTCTGTAGAAGTTTCTGGAATTCCGGACCACGCGAGCGAGACATCGCCATACATCCGGGAACCAACCGCCATCACGCCATCTGCTGAATGCCTTCCACCACCCAATGGGAATTGCCGCCGGTCTCGTATCGGCTGAAATGCCAGACTTCCCGGACCTGCTGGGCCGGGGCAGCCGGAGAATCTTCCCGCAACATGGCATCGAAAAACACAGTCGCCACAGTCTGATTGCCCACACATTTGACTTCCAGAAGCTGCGCCTCAAGCAGCAGGATCTCCGTATTGCCCGGCGCCGGATCTTCTTCGGCCTGAGTCTGAATTTCGGCAAGCACCTCAGGGGAAGTAAACTGCCGCAGGTCTTCCAGATCCCGCCTGTCCCAGGCATCCTGCATGCGCGTGTAGGCGGTCTTCGCACCTCTCAGGAATTCTTCCGTGTCGAAACCCGCAGGAACGGCCGATGCATGGCGAGGAGCGGAACTGCCAGGGGCTGAACGCAGCGCGTCCCATGAGGACTGTCGTTCTCTTGATGGCTGAAAACCGCCCGGTGTTTCCAGTGCCGTCTGGCGGCTGCGGAGAAAACGGAAAAGCAGAAAAAGTCCGCCGCCGATGAGGAGAATATCCAGAAGGCCGATACCGCTGAAAGCGCCTCCGAAGAGCAGAGAACCAAGCAGTCCGCCCGCGAGCAGACCGCCAAGCAGCCCACCGAAAGGTCCCCGGCCTCCTGTGGGAGCGGCCTGAGGAGCGCCCTGCTGATTGGGCTGCTGGGGAGAAGATTTCTGGTACTTCTGGGAATACGCAGGTTTGCTGCCGAAGGACCGCCCCCCGCCCAGACGCTTGGCCTCCGCCGAATCGGGCAGTGTGAGGACAGTCAGGCTCAGGGAAAGGGCAAGCGCCATAAGAAACAAAATTTTCTTCACAGCTCCTCCATCAGTCGTTTTTCCAGCTGCTATAAGGTGTCGGCCTTGAAATTAAAAGAGGAAAGAGCATTCGGGGAAACAGCGGGAGAAGTCAGAGGAAAAAATAAAGGCCCTATGCTCAGGCCTCATTAATTGAGATAGAAAATGAGGGAAGCCGCGAGGCACAGAGCTGAAAAGAAGGTATGCGCGCAACGGTCATAACGCATGGCAATTCTGCGCCAGTCCTTGATCCTGCCAAACATGATCTCGATCTTGTGCCGCTGTTTATACAGATTTTTATCGTAAGAGATGGGTCTCTTCCGGCTCCTTCTGGGCGGGATGCAGGGCGTAATGCCTCTGGCGAGCAGGGCGCCACGGAACCAGTCGGCGTCGTAACCACGGTCCGCCAGAAGCTCCCTGGCCTCAGGCAAAGCATCTATGGCGTCCATAAGCAGGGCGGCTCCTTTGTAGTCGCTCACCTGGCCTTCTGTGAGCGTCATGGCCAGGGGCCTGCCGTGACCGTCGCAAACAGCATGGAGTTTTGAGTTCAGACCGCCCTTTGTGCGTCCGATGCAGCGGGAAAGAGCCCCTTTTTGAGCAAGCTTGCGGCGGTACGATGGGCTTTGAGGTGGGTCGCATCGATCATCAATCGTCCATCTTTTCCCGCTGTTTTTGCCAGCTCGGTAAAAATATTATTGCAGGCCATGTTTGATGACATAAATGATGCCGCTTATGACTTTCAGGTCATCGACGCGTGGAATACCGTGTGAAAGTGGAAAGAAAGGCTTGATACGCTCGAGTTGTTCGGCAGAAAGGTAGAAAAGCTGGCTCATTACATCCTCCTTTGAGCACAGCTAAACAACTTGCCTCATTTTTGCAATTAATGAGGCCTGAACCTAGGTAAAACCTTGCCTCTGATGATGGCCTGAAGCGTTTTGGCTGAGCAGTCCGTGACCAGCTCTGTGTAAACGGTTCCGTCACGCTTATAGATGCCGAGGACCGGCTGTTTAAGCGTGCCCCTTCCTCTTTTTCTGGAGCCGGGCCACCCACGAACCCGGGCGGGGCCAAAGAAGCTTTTATCAACCTCAACTACGTCCAGTAGTTGCTCTTTTTTGGATACCTGGTGGAGATAAATCAACCGCCTGAAGGCCAGAAAATACCTGTTCACAGTCTTTCTGTTCAGCTTCAGGGATAGATTGGTAGCATCAATGTCGATGCAAAAGCATTCGATAATTTTCTCGACTTTGCATCGGCTTAACTTGCTGTTTTCAAAAATTTTTCTGGCCTGTCAGACGATAGCCTGATAGTCTAGGATCAAAATTATATACTCCTCTCCTTCTTTAATATTTTTTCCGGATCAAAAACAGAAATAAGTTTTTCTGCAAGAATTTCCGCTGGATCAATAAACGGTACTGAATCAAGAGAGTCTTCTGTTAAAGCTAAAGGAATTTCTGTGCATCCTAAAAGGATAATCCGAGACCCTTTTTGTATAAGGAGTCTGGCTTGCTCCAGCAAAATATTCTTAGCTTGTGCTGTCGGCGGACAGCATACGGCTTTAATGCCAAATTTTCTATTTGAGATAGCCTGTTGGACGAAGCGCCGCCCTTTTTCACACGGAAATATTGTCGTTATTCCTTTTTTTATAAAAGCATCCTGATAGATTTTTGCCTGATAAGTTCCAATTGTGCTCAATATTCCTACCTTATTTATATGTCTATATTGTGAAATATATTCTACAACAGATGATATCATGTTAACAAAAAAAGTTTTCTCCTTAATATCTTCTATTTTAGAGAGAGCTGTATCTAGAATAGCAGGGCTATGTGCTGTATTGCAAGGCATTCCTATTACTACGGCACCATTCATTGCAAGCTCTCTCATTATCTCTCCAAGAATTAATCCTGGATTTTCGAGGGATCTATCCATAAGAAATGATGTTCTATCCATTATTAAATTAGGCCGTGAATGAAGTAATATAGGGATATGTTCTTGATCAGATGATGCTTTTGTTGCAAGAAGAATTTTTCTTGCCAGCTCAATACCCGCATAAGGTCCGACACCGCCAACAATTCCTATAGATCTAGAATATTTAATCATCTTTAATTTATTATCCATATTTATTTTTATAAATACATCATTCATTTTTTTACTGTATATGGATGTAGCATATTTTTTGGAGAAAAAATATCCTTTAATATTTTTTCGTCTATAATTTTTTTCTCTATAATAAAATTATAGATAGATAGGTTGGATTTTGATGCTTCTCTAGCTATTTCTGTGGCTTTTTCGTATCCTAAAAAAGGGATTAGTGTAGTGATACTGCTAATATTTTTTTCTAAAATATGTTTACAATGTTCTTTATTTGCTTTTATTCCATAAATACATAAATCTTGTAATGTTATTATGCCTCGAGTCAAGTGATCTATCCCATTAAATAAGCAAAAAGCAATGATAGGCTCCATTGCATTCAATTCAAGTTGTGCAGATTCTGAGGCAATGGAAATAGTCACATCTTTGCCGATGATATCAAAACATATTTGATTAACAAGCTCGGGTATCACCGGGTTTACTTTCCCGGGCATGATAGAAGAACCGGGCTGTACTTGCGGCAAAATAATTTCATTAAGCCCTCCTCGAGGCCCAGAAGATAGCAAACGTAAGTCATTACATATTTTTGATATTTTTGTCGCTGTACGCTTAAGAACACTAGAAATTTGCACATAAGCACCTGTGTCCCACGTTGCCTCAACAAGATTTTTTGACGGGACAATAGCGTGTCCTGTGACTTCAGCTAAAATCTGAACCACTAAGGGAAAATAACCAGAAGGAGAACAAATCCCCGTGCCTACTGCTGTCGCTCCAATATTGACTTCAAGAAGCAGTTCTCGGGCCTCATTAAGTCGGTTAATATCTTCTTCCAATGTAGTTGCATATGCAGAAAATTCCATGCCTAATGTTATCGGGACTGCGTCTTGAAGCTGAGTTCTGCCTATTTTTACTACATCTGTAAATTCTTTACTTTTTTGAAGAAATCCTTTTTGTAAATAGCAAAGTGCCGATATTAGCCCAGCCAGCTTAGAATAAAGTGCAATTCTCAAAGCAGTGGGATAGACATCATTAGTTGATTGGGAACAATTAACATGATTGTTTGGATGGCAATACTGATATTCACCTTTTTCATATCCCATAATCTCAAGAGATCTATTGGCAATAACTTCATTAGCGTTCATATTTGTTGAAGTTCCAGCTCCTCCCTGGATGCAGTCAACTGGAAACTGGTCATGCCATTTTCCCGAAATAATCTCGTCACAGGATTGGCAGATAGCAGAAAAAATGTCCTCTTCTAGCACCTCTAACCGAACATTTGCAGTTGCTGCAGCTTTTTTCACTTGAGCAAGGGCTATAATTAATTCAGGAATGCTTGCAATTGACTGGCCAGTAATTTGAAAGTTATGCATAGCTCTGGCTGTTTGAATACCATAGTAAGCATTTTGAGGAATCTCCAATTCTCCTAAAAAATCATGCTCTATACGTGTATACATTTTTCATCCTAATAAGAAAGTTTGTTTACGCTCTGCCTTGTCAAATATATTTTCAATTTTCAAAACTTCCTTTTTTAATAAAAACACCATTATCCATCATGACAGCCCCTCTGGATATAACAGTTTTTATATCTAATTTTTTATCTAGCAATAAAATATCTGCATCTGAATTAACAGAGATTGTTCCTTTTTTTGGGAAAAAGGAAAATGCTTTTGCTACATTTCGAGTTACTGGAGAAAGAGCTTCTGTTAATGTAAGTCCTTCTTTTATGCAATCAATAAATTCATAATATATAGACATTGGATCTGATGCGACTAGACCATTTACACTTCCATCATTACCATACTTGGCAGCGCTTCCATTTCCATCGGAGCTCATAAGGATATTCTCTTTTACAGCACCATTTTCCAAAGCATAGAATATAGCAGTGGAAGGCTTTATTGCTTCAGAGCCAATGGTGCTTGTATTAAGCCCAGATGATATATCCATATATCCACCTTTTTTTGTTAATTTAATAGAATCATTAAGTAGTTTATAGTTTCGATTGATATGTGTTGCGATAAAATGTCTCCCAAGACAAGGTGATTTGTCAAGAACTTGAAATACTATATCAAGACATTCTGCACCTGATCCTATATGCATAATTAACATACCAGCAAATCCTCTAAGCATTCCACCTACCCGGATATCTATTCCAAGTGAAAGTAGTTGCTCAGGAGATACAGGGGAAGCTCTATGATCAGATAGAGCAATTTTTCCTCCTCTCACTTTTTCAATAAAAGTAACATCTGAGCGAATATTTCCAGTAATTGTAGGAGACTCTATCGGGTATCCCCCAGATACTATAAATGAAGAGATACCTTCTTCGTACAAGGAATTTGCTTTTGCCAGAACAGATGCTACATTACGAGTAACAGTGTCTGTCCCTAGCAGCCCGCCGACAGTAGTGATTCCCGATTTTATCAGAGTTGATAATTGTACAGGAGGAACTTGAGATGAAAATCCGGACTCTCCGCCTCCACCAGTTATATGAACATGGGCATCTATGAACCCTGGAACAGCTTTTAAGTTATCTCCTTTTATAACTTTAGTTTCTGAGAGCCATCTCGGCAGATTAATCTTTGAATCTAGAGCAACAATTTGCTCATTAATAATGAGAATATCCATGACACCCTTAGGTTCAGGAGAATACACATCAACTTTTTTTATAAGGATTGAAGACATAATATCTCCTTTTTATAAAATAATGTTTTCTATTTAAAGGCGCTAATCATTCTTCCCCGATTCCTCGTACTCTTTCATTTCTTGAGGCGTTAATTTTGGCATATTAAATTTAACCATAGCATAACTAATGGAGATTAAAGGAGTGAGATATAAAAGAAAAGAGTAAGGAAGGTATTCAATATATGAAATGCTCAGCATGCCAATGGGAAAGAGAGCATTGGAACTCCAAGGAACAAGTGGTCCTCCGAGAGTGCCTGCATCCTCAACAATTCTGGAACAATTTTCTGGACGAAATCCTTGTTTCCGAAAAAGAGGGGCCATCAGAGTCCCATTAAGAACTATGCTAAAGTAGCATGAGGCGGTCAGCATTAGACTACCATATCCTATAATCAAAGTCGAAAGAACAAGTGAAAGACCAGATTTTGCTTTTTTTGCTATTGGGCTGAGTATAGCATCAACAACTCCAATATGACGAAGCATGCCGCCAAGACCGCAAGCAAAAATAACCAATGCCGCAATATTAAGCATGCTAATGACTCCACCTCTATTGAGTAGCTTCATTAGAATAGGATCGGAAAACTCTCCTTTGTATCCATCCCACATTGAATTAAAGGCAGTTTTTAGGTCCATTCCTACATAAAATACAGCAATAAAGACACCGAACAGGGCGCCTCCTACGATGGCAACTACTGGATTTGTTTGACGAATGAGAAGAAATAAAACCAGAAGCATTGGCAGTGCAGGCACGAAATCGACAGGAAAATTTTCACTAATACCTGCCAAAATACTATTCAGTTGGCTGGAATCAACACTTCCTCCGCTATATTTGAATCCCATTATGCCATAAAGAATAATTGAAATGATAAATGCTGGAGCAATAGTGTTTGCCATATGACGGACATGACGTAATAACGGAACACCACTCACTGCAGCGGCCATATTCGTTGTATCAGATAATGGAGACATTTTGTCTCCAAAATATGCTCCACAAATGATTGTGGCAGCGGTCAGCCCTGGGTCAAATCCTAAACCAGCTCCGATTCCCATTAAAGCCAAGCCGACGGTTCCAATAGTTCCCCAAGAAGTACCCGTGGTTAGAGATGTGATTGAACATAGTATAAAGCTTGTTACTAGAAAGAGCTTTGGAGTTATTATTTTTAATCCGGCGTAAATCATAATTGGAACTGTGCCCGCCGATATCCACGCCCCTATAAGAGCCCCGACGCACATGAGAATAATCACGGCCCCCATAGCCCTTTGAATGAGTTCATAAGCTCCGACCTCAAGTTCTGCATAAGTATAACCCAGACAGCGAGCAAAAAAGGCGACCACAAGCCAACACGCAAGCATAAGGACATGCAGCTTCAAATCAAAAAACATCATCCCACAAGAAATAATCCCAACAACAGTGATTAAGGCAGTTAAAGAAAATGAAAGAGTTGGCTTGTGATGCGCTTTCATGCTCAGCTCCTCGGGTAAAAATTTTTCATTTCTATAAAATTGACATTTCTCCCAATGTGGAATAGACGCACATGACACACTAAATCCAACAGTATAGTCGTCCATGCGGCATTCGAAGTCTTTAATTTCTCCTACTCTTATAAACTGTATTTTATGGGGAGGTAATTTTCTGTAAATAATGAATATATCTTTGGATGCTTTACATTCATAAAATGAATCACTAATATTTGAAATGGGATAGAAAAAAAGTCCATTTAATACTTCTAAATCATTAGCTAATATTTCTAGTGTATATTTAATTTTATTCAATACCTCCAAGTTGTTTTTATACCTTTCCAAATCTTCTTTAAAAATATTTGTTGCCTCACAGTTTCTTTTCATCATTGCCCGACATCAACTCCTCAAAAGAACTAAACTCAATTAGATCATTAGCTTTTGCGGACTCCATAGCACTTTTTGTTTTGACATTGGGGACTCGGACCTCAAAGGGTAGAGCCCCCTCTGTTGCGATTCTAACCAACAGTAAACGAACAGCTTCCGAAAGAGATAAACCCATGAGCTCAAGGTTTGTGCATGCCTCTTCCTTGAGTTCTTTATTTATACGTATGTGCACCATTATGCTTGCCATTTTTTCTCCTTGGTTCTTTGCTCAAAACGTATCTCTTTTGAGACATGTTGTCAATATTTAGAGAAAATTTGTAAAAGGTATTTTGGGGAAAATCATGCGTTACAGAGTACCCCTAGTTGATCAAGGAGATAAAATGTATCTCAAGGTTCTTGTCCAAAAAACGATCAGAACGGAGTTTACCTCTCCTTTCAAGGGACCGCTGTCCGCTCAGGTCCAGCCTGTTTTCAGATTGAGTGTGCTTTGCCTATGTTCGTTGACTGAAATTTATTCAGAAATTATCTTCCGTCATCCGGGAGAAGATGAAGATGTTTGACAGCATAGACATTCAGATACTGAATATTCTTCAGGAAGACGGCAAAGTCACTAATGCGGATCTGGCCCGGCGGGTGGGCATGGCTCCGTCCGGCGTGCTGGAGCGGGTCAGGAAGCTGGAAAGCCGGGGCGTCATCCTCGGATTTGCCGCGCGTCTGGATCCCAAGGCACTGGGTCTGGGCCTGTCCACCTTCATCCAGGTCAAGACCACCGATTCCGTGGGCGGCACGGACATCGGCCGCCTGCTGGCCGCCATTCCGGAAGTACAGGAAGTGCACTGGATCGCGGGTGAATACAATTATCTGGTCAAGGCCAGGATCAGCGGCACCGACACCCTGGGGCTGCTCATGAAGAAGTTCGGCGAAATCCCCGGCGTGCAGGACAGCCGGACCACGCTGGTGCTTGAAACCCTCAAGGAAACCCAGGCGTTGCCCCTGGATTTCGTCCGTCCCAAACAATCCAGAAAGGCGGGGCACGGCTTGCCGCGTGAAAAGGAGTGACATGATGGATCTGGCAGGTCTGGACAGAAAAATTGTGGAGCGCGGGAAGGAATTTTTCGTCAGCATTTCCGGCGAAGCTCCTTCCATCTTCAACAAGGGCTGGTGGACAGGCAAAGTCATGGACTGGTCCATGAAAAACGAGAATTTCAAGATTCAGCTCTTCCGCTTCGTGGACGTGCTGCCCTACCTGAACACGTCCGAGTCGCTGACCCGGCACATCGACGAATACTTCGCCGGAGACGGTCAGGACGTCCCCAAGGTGCTCAGGCTGGGCGCCGGAGCCATGGGCTCCGGGCTGGGCAGCAAGCTGGCCGCCGGGCTGGTGGCCAAGGCCATCCGCTCCAATATCGAGGGCATGGCCAGGCAGTTCATCATCGGCGAGAATACGGCCGGCGCCCTCAAAAACCTGAAGAAAATCCGCAAGGACGGCTTCGCTTTCACCGTGGACATTCTGGGCGAAGCCTCGGTCAGCGAGGAGGAATCCGAAGCCTACCTGCGGGAATATCTGGAGCTTTTGGAAGCTCTGCGTACCGAATACGCCGCCTGGCCGGCTCTGGGCGGACAGGAGATGGATTGGGGGCACGCTCCGCGCGTGAATATCTCGGTCAAGCCCACGGCGCTTTTTTCCCAGGCCTCGCCCAAGGATTTCGAAGGCTCCGTCCGGGGTATCTGCGGCCGTCTGACGCCCATTCTGCGCAAGGTCCGGGAAATGAACGGCTTCATGCGCATCGACATGGAGCAGTACAAGTTCAAGGACATTACTCTGGAGGCGTACCGCCGCCTGCGCGACAGCGACGAATTCCGCGATTATCCGCATCTGGGCATCGTGCTTCAGGCCTATCTGAAGGACACCGACCGTGATCTGGCCGATCTGCTGACCTGGGCCAGAGAAAGAAATCTGCCTATATCCATTCGTCTGGTGAAGGGCGCGTACTGGGACTCCGAGACCGTCATCGCCAAGCAGAACGGCTGGGATATTCCCGTCTGGACCGTCAAGGCCGAGAGCGACGCGGCCTACGAGCGGCTGGCCAGAACTATTCTGGAAAACCACGACATCTGCCATTTCGGCTGCGCTTCGCACAACATCCGCACCATTTCCGCCGTCATGGAAACGGCCCGAAGCCTGAACGTGCCCGAGAGCCGCTATGAATTCCAGGTGCTCTACGGCATGGCCGAGCCCGTGCGTAAAGGCCTCCTCAACGTGGCCCGGCGCGTGCGCCTCTACGCGCCTTACGGCGATCTGCTGCCCGGCATGGCCTATCTGGTCCGCCGCCTGCTGGAAAACACGGCCAACGAATCCTTCCTGCGGCAATCCTTCGTCGAAGAGACCGAAATGGAACGGTTGCTGGAAAACCCGCTCCTGACGGCCGGGCGGGAAAAGGAGCACGCAGCCCCCGGTACGTCTTCCGGCCGGGAGACCGGCCGCTTCGAGAACGAGCCCTTTGCCGATTTCACGCGGGAGCCGGTGCGGCGGGCCTTCACGGACGCCGTGGTTCAGGTCCGCGCCCGGCTCGGCCGGAAATATCCGCTCATCATCGGCGGCAGGGAAGTGTATACCGACGATATTTTGCCATCGGTCAATCCGGCCGACCCGAGGGAACTCATCGGGGATGTCTGCCAGGCGTCCACCAGGGAAATCGACCTGGCCATCGAGGCCGCCCAAAAAGCTGCGCCGGGCTGGAGAGCCCTGCCGCCCGCGGAGCGCGCCGCGTATCTGATCAGGGCCGCGGAAATCGCCCGCAAGGATATTTACGCCCTGTCCGCCTGGCAGACGCTGGAAGTGGGCAAGCAGTTCGACCAGGCCCAGGCCGATGTGGCCGAGGCCATCGATTTTCTGGAATACTACGCCCGCGAAATGATCCGCCTCGGCGCTCCGGCGCGCATGGGCCGGGCTCCGGGAGAAATGAGCCGCCTTGTCTATCAGCCCAAGGGCATCGCGGCCGTCATCGCACCCTGGAATTTTCCCCTGGCCATCAGTTGCGGCATGAGCTCCGCTGCCATTGTGACGGGCAATCCGGTGCTGTACAAACCCGCCGGCCCGTCTTCCGTGGTAGGCTTCACCCTGGCCGAAATCTTCCGCAAAGCCGGGCTGCCCGACGGCGTGTTCAACTATGTTCCCGGCCGGGGCTCGGTCATGGGGGACTATCTGGTGGAGCACCCGGACATCGCCGTCATCGCCTTCACGGGGTCTCTGGAGGTGGGACGGCGCATTCTGAACAAGGCTTCCACGGTCCATCCCGGCCAGAAGCAGATCAAGCGGGTCATCGCCGAACTGGGCGGCAAGAACGCCATCATCATCGACGATGACGCGGATCTGGACGAGGCCGTGCGCGAGGTCCTGCATTCCGCCTTCGCCTTTCAGGGCCAGAAATGCTCGGCCTGCTCACGGGTCATCGTAGTGGAGCCGATCTATGAAAAATTCATCCACCGCCTGACCGAAGGAGCCCGGTCCCTGGCCATCGGCCCGGCCGAAGACCCGGCCTGCTTCATGGGGCCGGTGGTGGACGAAAAGGCGCTGCACAACGTGCGGCACTACGCGGAACTGGCCAAGCGGGAAGGACGGCTTCTTTTCGAGAGCGCCGTGCCCGAAGGCGGATACTACGCACCCCTGACCATCGTGGAGGGCATCACGCCGGAGCACCGCATCGCCCAGGAGGAGGTCTTCGGGCCGGTTCTGGCGGTGATGAAGGTCAGGGATTTCGATCAGGCTCTGGAATGGGCCAACTCCACGGCCTATGCCCTGACCGGGGCCGTGTTTTCCAGAAGTCCCCGGCATCTGGAAAAAGCCTCCGCCCGCTTCAATGTGGGCAATCTGTATCTGAACCGGGGCTCCACCGGCGCGCTGGTGGAACGCCATCCCTTCGGCGGTTTCCACATGTCCGGCATCGGCTCCAAGGCCGGAGGGCCGGATTATCTGCTCCAGTTCATGGACCCGCGCGTGATCTGCGAGAACACCATGCGCCGGGGCTTCGCGCCCATCGAGGCGGATGACGACTGGATCGCCTGAGACCAGATAACCTCCCAGGCCCACCGGGAGATGCAGCAACATTGTTCTGCATCTCCCGTTTTTTTCAGAGGGCTAGCCGCCGTTCTCGGCAGGCTTCTTTCCTTGCGGTTCCCCGCACGATTGCGCCGGGCCTTTTTTGCCGCCGGAACAGGGGCAAAGGGCCATGTCGCCCAGACTGCGCATGATGCCGCAGCCCCCCGCCGAGCCGCCGCCGGAGCATTTTCCCCGCAGTTCCTCCAGATATTTCTTGAGCCGGACAAGAGACTGTATCTGCTTGTCCACAGCCGTGATACGCGTGCCAATGAGCTCGGTGACCCAGGTGCAGTCCCGCCTGGGTTCGTCGCGGTAATCGAGGAGCTGTCTGATCTCCTCCAGGGAAATCTGGTGCTCCCGGCAATGGCGGATGAATTGCAGCCGCTCCACATCCTCCTCGCCATACACGCGATAGTTCTGCTCCGTGCGCCGGGGGGCTCCCAAAAGCCCTTCCTGCTCGTAGTAGCGGACAGTGGGCACCTGACATCCGGCGCGTCTGGCCAGTTCTCCAATCTTCATTTGCCGCCTCCGAAAAAAAGACTTGACCCTCAAGTAGCTTGAGACATTACCTTGGTCAAAAGAAACCCTGCGGCCGGACTTTTCACCGACGCGAACCGGCGGATTCCAGGCCATATCCGCCTTCGGAAGCGGTATTGGAGACGCATTATGAAGAAACTCGAACTTGAAAACTTCACCCTGCCCACAATGGAAAAGGCCTGCTCGTGTTCCGGCTGCGGCTGCCACGAAGCCCCGGCCGGTCCGGCTGCCGAGCCAGAAAATCCGGCGTCTCTGGAGGATTTCGCCTGCCAGACGCTTTTTCACGTGCCGGGCATGTGCTGCCCGACGGAAGCGGCTCTTATCCGCAAAAAGCTGGATGGCATGGACGGCGTGCACGGCCTGCATTTCGATCACATGCGGCGCACGGTGCGTATAGGACACGCCCCTGAAGCCCTTGAAGCCATCACCAGGGTGCTGGAATCCCTGAACATGGGCGCACGGACGGAGCGGGAGCAGCCGGCGGAAGCTCCGGCTCTGCCGTGGAAGCGCGTGCTGGCCGCCGGACTCCTGGCTCTGGGTTCGGAGGCGGCCGAATTCGCCTCAGGGCCGGACTGGCTGGTTCTGGGTCTCGCCCTGGCGGCCATTCTGCTGGGTGGACTCGGAACGTACAAAAACGGCTGGATCGCCCTGAAGAACAGAAATCTGAACATGAACGCCCTCATGTCCTGCGCGGCCACAGGCGCCCTGCTCATCGGCCACTGGCCCGAGGCGGCCACGGTCATGGTGCTTTTTTCCCTGGCTGAAATGCTGGAGGAAAGAGCCTTGCACCGGGCGCGCGGGGCCATCCGCGAACTGTTGAGCTTGGCTCCGGAACAGGCCACGGTCCTCGATGAGAAAGGCGAATGGGCCCAGCGGGACGCCAAGACCATAGCTGTGGGCAGCCGGGTGCGGGTCCGGCCGGGAGAGCGCGTGGCTCTGGACGGCCGCATTCTGGAGGGCGCCTCCAGCATCAACCAGGCTCCCATCACCGGAGAAAGCCTGCCCGTGGACAAAGGGCCGGGCGACGCTGTTTTCGCGGGCACCATCAACGAAGCGGGCTCCTTTGAATACGAGGTCACGGCTCTGGCCGCCGACTCCACGCTGTCCCGCATTCTGCACGCGGTGGAATCGGCCCAGGGCGGCCGCGCGCCCATCCAGCGTTTTGTGGACCGCTTCGCGGAAGTTTACACGCCGCTGGTTTTCGGTCTGGCCGTGCTGGCAGGCACACTGCCGCCGCTGCTGCTCGGCGGGGGTTGGCTGGACTGGATCTACCGGGCATTGGTGCTTCTGGTCATAGCCTGCCCGTGCGCTCTGGTCATTTCCACTCCCGTGACCCTGGTCAGCGGGCTGGCCGCGGCCGCCCGCCGGGGCATCCTGATCAAGGGCGGCGCGTTTCTGGAGCTGGGGCGCAAAATCTCCACCCTGGCTTTGGACAAAACCGGCACTCTGACCATGGGTCAGCCTCGATGCATCGATGTTCAGGGCATAAACGGCGTGGATGGGGAAGAAGGTCTGCGGCTGGCGGCCAGTCTGGCAGCCCGGTCGGACCATCCCGTATCGGCGGCCGTGGCTCTGGCCGCGCGGGAAAAAGGCCTGTCCCTGCGGGAGATCTCCGAGTTCGCCGCCGTTCCCGGACAGGGTATTCAGGGCGTGATGGACGGCATGGTCTGGAGTCTCGGCAATCACCGCATGGTGGAGGAATGCGGCCTGTGCTCCCCGCAACTGGAATCCCGGATTTTTCCGCTGGAGGAAGCCGGAAAAAGCGTGGTCCTGCTCATGAACGAAAAAGGAGTCCACGCGCTCTTCGCCGTGGCCGACACCCTGAAGCCCTCGGCCCGGGAAGCCGTGGCCGAAATACGCGCCCTGGGAGTGACCCCGGTCATGCTGACCGGAGACAACGCGCACACGGCCCGGAGCATCGCCGCTCAGGCAGGCATAGAGCGCTTCCGGGCGGAACTGTTGCCGGACGACAAACTGGCCGCCGTAGCGGAACTGCCCGGCCGGACGGGCATGGTCGGCGACGGCATCAACGACGCTCCGGCCCTGGCCAGGGCTGATATCGGCTTTGCCATGGCTGCGGCCGGAAGCGACACGGCCATCGAAACGGCCGACGTGGCCCTCATGGACGACGATCTGCGTAAAATCCCCGTGTTTCTCCGCCTCTCCGCGAAGACCCACGCCATTCTGACCCAGAATATCGCCTTGGCCCTGGGTATCAAGACGGTCTTTTTCGGCCTGACCTTTCTGGGCCAGACCACCATGTGGATGGCCGTATTCGCCGACATGGGCGTGAGCCTGCTGGTGCTCGTAAACGGCCTGCGCCTTCTGCGCGCCTGAGGGAATGCCGCTGCTTTCCGGGAATCCGGAAAATCCGTTCCCGGTACAAAGAAAAACCCGGCCGCCCTGAAATTCAGGGCGGCCGGGTGTGGTACGAAAAGCCAAAGGGCAGTGGAGGGAGGTTATTCCACCGTCAGGATGACGGAAAAGGCCTTGACCAGGGCGCAGATCTCGTCGCCGACCTTGAGATCCATCGATGTGGCCGAGCCGTCGGTGATGAGGGATGTGACCTTGGTACCGTCGGGCAGATCCACCACGACTTCCACGGCGACCATGCCCTTGCTGATGGCGGAAATCTTGCCGCAGAACCTGTTCCGTGCGCTGGTTTTAACGTCCTTGCCGTCCTTGACCAGGACTACCCACGGAGCCTTGACCGTGGCCGTGACGGTCTTGCCCTGGGCCAGGCCCAGCGTTTCGAGGCTTTCCTTAGTGATGGCCGAAACGATTTTGAGGCCGGAGGACGTGGTCAGTTCCACTTCGCACACTACCATGCCCTGACGGATGGAGCTGATCTGACCGACGAACATGTTGCGGGCGGATGTTTTCATTGTATTCTCCTGTAATGATAGATTTTCTTGCTTACTTTGGCCCCGGCGCCCGTACCGGCGCCGGGGGGACAGACGTCTATAAGACAGAAATCCGGAGACGCAAGAGCGTCTCCGGATTTCTTCTTTCCCGTCGCGAGTCATCAAGACGGCGGGTATTCTCCCGGGAACCCCTCCCGACCGCTGTACGCCCACACGGTCTCTTCCAGTTCGAGAATCCATCCTTCGTCGGAGCGCATATCGCCTGATTCCGCCGGTCTTTTCGCTTACTACATGGCCGCCTCGTAAATGGCCGCCACATCAGCATCGTTCATCTTGCGCGGATTGGTCAGAGCACAGGCGTCCTTCTGGGCGTTGGCCGTCATGACCGGGATATCTTCCTTGCGTACGTCCTTGCCATATTTCTTGCCGAGAGCCACCAGCCCCTCGGGGATGCCGATGTCCTTGGCAAGCTGCTCGATGCCCTGGAAGCATTTTTCGGCGGCCACGCGGAAGGACATGCCGTCCGTGTAGCGGCCCATGAATTTCGCGATGGCCGCGTAACGCTCCATCTTGGCGTTCATGTTGGCCCTGGAGACATGCGGCAGCAGGATGGCGTTGCACTCGCCGTGCGGCAGATCATAGAAGCCGCCAAGCTGGTGCGCCATGGCGTGCACGTAGCCGAGGCTTGCGTTGTTGAAGGCCATGCCTGCCAGAAACTGTGCGAAACACATGGCTTCACGGGCTTCTATGTCCGTTCCGTTGGCCACGGCCTTGCGCAGAAATTCCGAGATGATCTCGATGGCCTTCTGGGCGCAGGCGTCGGTCATGGGCGTAGCCATGGTGGACACGTAGGCTTCCACGGCATGGGTCAGCGCGTCCATGCCCGTGGCGGCGGTCAGGGCCGGAGGCATGCCGACCATCAGGTTCGGATCGTCGATGGCCACGCCCGGGGCCACCCGCCAGTCCACAATGGCCATCTTCACCTTGCGCGAGGTGTCGGTGATGATACAAAAGCGGGTCATTTCCGAGGCCGTGCCGGCCGTGGTGTTCACAGCCAGATACGGAGGCATGGGTTTGGTCGATTTGTCCAGCCCTTCAAAATCGTGAATCTTGCCGCCGTTAGACACGACCAGACCAATGCCCTTGCCGCAGTCATGGGAACTGCCGCCGCCCAGAGAAATGAGGGAATCGCACTTTTTCTTCCTGTAAATGTCCACGCCGTCGTGAACGTTTTTGTCCGTGGGATTGGGCACGGTCTCATCGTACACCTCGTACTTCATGCCCTGCGCATCCAGAAGGTCCGTAATCTGCTTGATCAGGCCGCAGGCCGTGATACCCTTGTCCGTGACCACCAGAGGTTTGCTCCCGCCCAGAGCCTTGACCTTTTCGGGAATCTGTTTGGCCGCGCCGATGCCGATCAATGTGACACTGGGAATAAAAAAACCGTACACCATTTCCTGAACAGCCATGATTGTACCTCCAAATGTGGGCAGAAGTGAGAAACCGATGACCTTTGCCTCTTTCCGCCTCTCATTTGGCAAAAACAGGGCCAGAGCGAATACGAGCCCCGACGGACCGTGCGGTCGGGCCGGTCCGGCCACCATGAAGGGGAGGACCAGACCATCTTTCCGAAATGGAAGCCAGCCTCTCCATGTGTCATCCTGACCCGGAAAATCCTCTGTTTTCCGGTCCGATACGACACACCCGCCCCAAGCCAAGAAAAGTCTTTACCCGCCTTTTCAGGCTGGGGTACGTTTATTCCCGGAACCGGACATGTCCGGACCCGGCATTCCGGATGGTTTGTCCCGCCACCTCCAGGTCGTATGCATCCGGAGGAAGCAGCGCGGTCATGTTTTTGCACAGTCCCGCATAACCGCCTCTGGTTGAACGGGACCAACGCATAACCAGGACACAGCCATGGACATCCGCAAGTTTTCTCTTCCGGAGATCATCTTCGGACACGGCAGCAGGCGTTACACGGGTCTCTACGCCCGGCAGCTGGGAGGAAAGAGGGTATTCGTGGTTACGGA
Source organism: Desulfomicrobium orale DSM 12838 (assembly GCF_001553625.1). Lineage (GTDB taxonomy): Bacteria > Desulfobacterota > Desulfovibrionia > Desulfovibrionales > Desulfomicrobiaceae > Desulfomicrobium > Desulfomicrobium orale. Next base: position 1,096,270 of record NZ_CP014230.1, on the reverse strand, counting down.
CCGCGGCCTGGAACAGGCCGGATGGGCACACAGGCTCTTCGAAGTTCTTGAAAGCTCCGGCCTGGGCTGGGTCTGTTACGACAGGGTCAGCTCCAACCCCCGCGACACCGAAGTCCACGAAGGCGCGAAGCTGTACAGGGAGGAAGGAGCGGACGTCATCGTGGCCCTGGGCGGAGGCAGCCCCATGGACACGGCCAAAGGCGTGGCCGCGGTGGTCAGCAACGGCGGCGTCATTCAGAACTACGAGGGGGCCAATCTCATCCTGAATCCGCTGCCGCCCATGATCTTTCTGCCGTCCACAGCCGGAAGCGGGTCCGACGTTTCTCAGTTCGCCATCATCACCGACGCACGGCGCAGAGTGAAGATGTCCCTCATCAGCCGGTCCCTCACGCCCAACGTCTCCATCATCGACCCGGACATGCTGTCCACGGCGAACGACAAACTGATCCTGTCTTCGGCCGTGGACGCGCTGGCCCATGCCGTGGAGTCCTACGTGTCCCTCATCGCTCATCCCCTGACTGAGACCCTGGCCCTGAAGGCCATCCATCTCATTCTGGAAAACATCTTCCCCGCTCTCAAAGACCGGGAACCGGAGGCTCTGGAGAACCTGTCCGTGGCCGCCACGTCCGCAGGCATGAGCTTCAGCAACGCAAGTCTCGGGGCCTGTCACGCCATAGCCCATTCCCTGGGAGGCTTCTTCGACACCACCCACGGCATGGTCCACCCTGCTCTGCTCCCGGCCGTCATGGCCTACAATCTTCCCGCCTGTGAACGGAAAAGCGCGGTCATCGGCGAAATCATTCTGGGCCGGAGGCTGTCTTCCGACGCCCAGACGGGGCAGGCCGGAATAGATCGCCTCCGGGAGATCTTCCGGGAGCTGGGCGCGGTGGTCCGGCTTCGGGAAATGGTGGACGACGATGCCGCCTTCCCCCAGATTTGCGAGACAGCCGTCAGGGACGCCTGCCTGCTGACTAATCCGCGTCCGGCCACAGCCGGAGATCTGCTGGCCATCTGCCGGGAGGTGTGGTGATGAGCCCCACCAAGCTCAGCGACATCATCGGTCCGGAATACACCAAGCTCGGATTTTTCCGCGAAGTGCAGGAAAAGATGGCCGAGCTGGAAACCTACAACGCAGAGCTGGAGCACAAGAAGCAGGAAAATCAGGACATCCTGAACGGCATCATGGACATTCTGGCCGTTGTTTCCCCGGACTACCGCATTCTCTACACCAACAAGGTCTTTCACCAGTATTTCGACGTCCCGAACCCCGAAAGGCGGCACTGTTACGAGGTCTTCCGGGACCGTCAGGGCCCCTGTCTGGAATGTCCCCTGCGCACCGCCCTGCAAACCGGCAAGCCGGACCGCATCGCCCGCATCGACACCAGTTCCGGCCGGACCACGCATTTTGAAGTGTCGGCGTCTCCCATCTTCGATGACAGGGGCCGGGTCCGCAACGTGCTCATCGTCAAACGGGACGTGACTCTGGAAAAGGAATATCAGGCCAAATTCCACCAGGCCGAGAAAATGGCCACCGTGGGTCTGCTCGCGGCCGGCGTAGCCCACGAGATCAACAACCCCCTGACGGCCATCAGCGGCTTTTCCGAAGCCATGAAGCGGCGCATCCCCAAGCTGCGTCATCTGGCCCGTGAAGCTGCGGACCGGGACATGGTGGACAGTTTCGAGGAATACGCGAGCATCATTCTGGAGGAATGCAACCGCTGCCGGGACATCGTGGGCAGCCTGCTCTCTTTCAGCAGCAAAAAGGCCATGAAGCTGGACACGCTCGATCTCAACGTGCTGGTCCAGGACACGCTGCGCATTCTCCAGCACCAGATCAAACTCCGGCCGGGCATCGCTCTGGTTCAGCACCTGCATCCCGAACCTCTCGTGATCCGGGGCGCTCAGGGAGACCTGAAGCAGGTCCTGCTCAACCTGATCCTGAACGCCATGGACGCCATCGAGGACGAGGGAACCATCACCATCAGCGCCTGCCGGGAAACGGAAGGGCACGCCCTGCTCATCGTGGAAGACACGGGACAGGGCATCGAACCGGAGGTGCTGGGAAAGCTCTTCCTCCCCTTTTTCACCACCAAGACCAAAGGGCACAGCATCGGCATCGGCCTGTCCATCTGCTACAACGTCATCCAGAACCACGGCGGGGAAATCCGCGTCTGCAGCGATCCGGGCAAGGGCTCAATCTTCAGGGTCAGCCTTCCCCTTTCCCGCCGAACATCCCGGGACCTCGCATGAGCATCTTCAACTCCATCGAAATCCTCGTCGTGGACGACGAAGCCAACATCCGCAAGCTGTTCGAACGCGAAATGGCTTCGCCGGGCCGGACCATCCACACCGTGGGCAGTGCGGCCGAAGCCATGGAGCACCTGCGCCGGCACTACTGCGACGTGATCATTCTGGACATCCGTCTGCCGGACTCCAACGGCCTGGAACTCATGTCCCAGCTGGAAACCATGCCCAACGTGGCCATCATCCTGATCACCGGCCATGCGGACGTGGATAGCGCCGTGGGGGCCATGAAGAACGGCGCCTACGACTACATCACCAAGCCGTTCTCACTGGAACGCATGGAGCAGGTCATCGAGAAGGCCTACCAGAAGGTCCGCCTGCAGCGCGAAAACGACCTGCTGCGGCACAGCACCGGACACAAGCCCTCGCCCAAGTTCATCGGCCATTCCAAGGCCGTGCAGCATGTCCGTTTTCTGATCGAAAAAGCCGCGCCCACGGATATCCCGGTGCTGTTCACCGGCGAGTCGGGCACGGGCAAAAACGTGGCCGCGGCCGCCCTGCACGCGCAGAGCAGGCGCGCCGATCAGCCCCTCATCGTCAAGAACTGCGGCGCCTTCGACAAGGAACTGCTGCGCAGCGAACTTTTCGGCTACTGCAAAGGCGCGTTCACCGGGGCCGGGCAAAGCCAGGACGGCCTGCTGTCTCTGGCCCACAAGGCCACGCTCTTCTTCGACGAGGTGGGAGAACTGACTCTGGAATTGCAGGCCGCCCTGCTGCGCCTGCTGGAGACACAGCATTTCCGGCGGGTGGGAGACCGGGAGGAACGCTGCGTGGACGTGCGTTTCATTTTCGCCACCAACAAGGACCTGGCGGAAGAAGTGCGGGCCGGGCGTTTCCATGACGCTTTCTACCACCGCATCAACGTGTTCCGCGTGGAACTTCCGCCGCTGCGTGAACGGCGGGAAGACATCCCCGCCCTGGTGGAATACTTTCTCGCGTCCCTGCCCAAGGACGGCCGGACCTACAAAATCTCGCCGGGAGCCATGCAGCGGCTGATGGACAACCCCTGGCCGGGCAATGTCCGGGAACTGAAGAACATCATCGAACGGGGCATGATTCTGGCCGAAAACGACCTGATCAACGTCCAGGCACTCCCCTTTTTCCCCCAGGAAGGACGGGAAGAGCGAAAGGACGGCTTTCTGACCCTGGAGGAGCTCGAGCGGTCCCACATCAGCATGGTCATGCATGCTCTGGGGGGCAACAAGTCGCAGGCGGCGCGGATTCTGGGCATCGGCCGCAAGACCCTTTACCGCAAACTGGAGGAATACGGGCTGGGATAGAGAACCGGAGGAAGGAAGCCGGCCGAGTCTACTCCAGCGGCGGCCGCGACGGGTCCAGCACCTCTTCCGCGTCGAAAAGATCCCGCAGCCGTTCGGGCCGCTTCAGCATGGTGTATCCGTCCAGATTGCGCCGCATCTGGCGTACGTAACCTTTACGGACACGCAGAAAATCCCGGCTGTCCACGCCGCAGAATACGCGGAAGCCTTCTTCTTTCAGACATTCGAACTTCTCGCCCCGGTACGGAATTTCTTCGCCGAACGGAAAAATATAGATCTCCGTTTCACCCACAAGGGTCCCCACTTCCTCTTTCCACCTGGCCGTGTCCTCCCGCAGGCGTTCCAAAGAAATTCTGGAACTGTGCAGATGGCCGTACCCGTGGGAAGCAAAACGCCAGCCCGTCTTTTTCAGCCGGTTGACGACCTCCGTCGCGGCCTGGACGCGGTCGGCGTGGTCCGGGGCTTCCAGCTCCTGAGTGCGGTAGCCCAGCAAGCCTTCATAGCCGGTGACGGCAAGAATGCCCTTGGCCCCGCGATAGGAGAAACCGGGATGCTCTCTGACGAAATTGTCCAGAATGGGCACCACGTCGTACTCTCCGAGCCGGATTTCCTCGCCCTCCCGGTACCGCGCGGCCACATTCCCGTGGCGGTCCAGCTCCAGTCTGTCGGCAAAACCATCCCCTTTCATGAAGGGGTAGTAGTTCACATCGTCCACAGAAAGGATGAACGGCTTCTTCCCCGCAGGCACCAGCGGGCGCCTCTTGCGGAAGGACGCGTTGCCGTCCTCGTCCGTCACGGCTTCCCAGATTTCTCCGATATCAATGAGCATGTAGTCCTGCGCGTGCATCCGGGCCAGAATTTTCCGGAACTCGCCCACGGTGGTCATCCAGGCGTTATAGCCTCTGGACTTTCTGTCGCCGTCAAAAGCCTTTTTGGGGTCCACCACCAGGGAGTGAAAAAAAACATGCGGAATGCTGCCGCTGTAAGGAATCAGACTGGTCTGTCCCTCCAGACAGCGCGTCGTCAGTTCCCGCACGCGCGGTTCACCCGGATATATGGAATCCAGACCGTCCAGCAGGTCCAGGGCCTCGGCGTAAAAATGTCCCCGGAGCAGCGTCTGCGCCCGGAGCAGCATGTCTTCCAACCCGATCTGAACTTCCGTGGACGCAACTCTTCCCTCAGCAGAAACAAAGGAAGAAGAATCGTTCCGTTGGTTCTCCAAAATCTGCAAGGCAAAAACGATGTTCCCCTGTGAAAGGATAAATGCCGTGCAAAACAATACAGCAATGAATAACTTCTCCATGAAGTTCATCAAAGAGAGTAATCCTTAGAAGCATCTGCTTCACTTACATGGTTCATCATGAATAAATATATTATGACCTGTATATATATGCAGTTTCTTATCTTCTCTCTCATATGCATGATGGACTTTCTGCATCATAATATATTTCCGGCTATCTCAGATTTTGAGATCGACACATATAATGCAACGGAGTCCGCTTGACAATTCTATGGCTGGCTCCTGAATCTTTTCATGGGTTGTCAATATCCATCGGCGAAGAGGAACTGCCATCTCATGGAGGACAGGCCGTTCCATTTTTGAATCAAATGTGCCACAAAGACAGTCACGCCAAGGAAGGTCGGACAGGCAAGGATGCCGTGAACAGCCCGGATGACAGGTTTGCCGAACGGCAATCCGGGTTCCATTCTCAACATGGGAGAGCCCATGCGTTTCGGGCGATATTTCATCACAGTCCGCGCTGAAGACGACATCCTGCTGCCGGGCTACCTCGGCTCCACCCTGCGCGGGGCCTTTGGAACGGCCCTGAAGACCTCCATGTGCGGCAATCTGTCCCGCGACTGCGGAAGCTGCGGCATTGCCAAAAGATGCCTCTACGCCAAAACCTTCGAGCCCAAATTTCTCCCCGACGGCGTAAATCTTCGGGGTATGGAGCCGCCTCCGGCCTACGTTCTCGAACCTCCTTCTGAACATTTATCCCGCCTTGGCAGAGGCGAATCCCTGTCTTTCAATCTGCTTCTGTTTGGCGAAGCCAATTCCTGTCTGCCGTTTTTTCTGAACGCCTTTGAGATGATGGGACGGCGGGGCATTGGCAGACGCGGGAATGGACCGGGTGGCGGACGCTTTGTACTGCAGGAAGTCGGGCAGAAGCCGGGCGTCAACCTTTTTGACCCGGAAACCGGGCGGCTGGCCACCGAGCCCGTAGCTGGTCATATACGGCTGCGGGAAGCTCCTTCCGGCGCTTTTTGGACCCTGACGGCCGCCCTGCGGACTCCTTTGCGGTTGAAGTTTCACAGCCAGCTTCAGGACACGCTTCCTTTTCACGTGCTTGTCCGGGCGGCGCTGCGCAGAGTCTCGGCCGTTTTCGCCGTTCACGGAAACGGCGAACCCGATCTGGAATATGCCCGTCTCGCGGCCGAAGCCGCCCAGGTGCGAACCCTTTCCTGCAAGCTGCGGTGGCTGGATTGGGAGCGGTATTCCAACCGGCAGAAACGCCGGATGATGCTGGGCGGCATGGTCGGCACGGTCCGCTATGCGGGCGTACCCGGAGAGTATTTGCCGGTACTGGAAATGGCGGGCCTCCTGCATCTGGGAAAACAATCAACTTTCGGGCTGGGTAAACTGGAGATGGTCTGGCGGCCGGAGCCTGCGGATGGTCTTCGGATTACCGGCAAAGCAGACGACGAGGAGGATTGAATGGTACGGACTGAAATGGAGATTCTGGTTCTTTCCGCCTTGCTGCACGATATCGGCAAGCTCGCCCAGCGTGCGCGGCGGCCCAAAAGCGTCGATCTGGAAGGCGAATATTGCCCGGTCTCCCAAGGGGGCAGGCCGAGCCACCTGCATGTTCTGTACAGCGATTATTTCATCGAAAACGATCTGCCGCTCCCTCCGGAGCTGGAGCCCTGCAGATCGCGTATCGCGCGGCTGGCCTCGGCTCACCACAAGCCTGCGGGAGACAACCTGATGGAGCAGGTTCTCTCCAGGGCGGACCGCCTGTCCGCAGGCATGGATCGAGCCCGGCAGGAGGAGGACGCGGGTGATTACATGACCGCCCGGCTGCTCTCGGCTTTTTCGCAGATACGTTTTTCGGAAAACGGCGGTGCCCCCAGAAAATACCACGCCCTGGCCCCCATCGAGGAAGATCCTTTCCCCACGGATTTGGACGAGGCCCGCAAAACCGGCTATCCGGAATTGTTCGACACCTTTCTCGAAGGACTTGGCGCGATCCCGCGGGACATGGGCGTCAGGCACTATCTTTCTTCTCTTGTTTCCCTTCTGGAGCGCTACACCTGGTGCATCCCCTCCTCCACTTACAAGACCGAACCGGACATTTCGCTCTACGACCACGCCGTGACCACCGCGGCCATAGCCCAGGCCCTGTTCGTGTACCATCACCACCACGGCGACATGCCCGGCTCCGGGGACACGCAGAAATTCATTCTCATGGGGGGTGATCTCTCGGGCATCCAGTCCTATATCTTCGGCATCGAAAAATCGCACGGTACCGGCGTGGCCAAGCTGCTTCGCGCCCGGTCCTTTCATCTGCAGGCTCTCACCCATTCGGTCATTCTCACCTTTCTGGAACGGGCGGAGCTTTTTCCCCTGGCCAGAATCATGGACGCCGGCGGACGCTTCATCCTGCTTTTGCCCGCGGTGCCCAAGGTCGAGGCACTGCTGCCTGCGTTCGCCGACGAGGTGCAGGCATGGTTTCTTGATGAATTCAAGGGCCGTCTGTCTCTCAACCTGAGTCATGCGGTGCGGATGAGTGAAAAGGATTTTGAACTGGCCGTTTTCAGCCGGCGGCTCGATGAATTTTTCGACCAGCTGGAAGCGCGGAAGATGAGAAAATTCTCCAGTCTGCTGGAAGCAGGGCGCTCTCCCGTGGCGGGCCGCGAGGATGAGGATTTCTCGTCCGGAGCCTGCGCGGTCTGCCAGATCAACCCGGTGTCGGACGCGGCCAGCGCCCGCTATGAACAGCAGACCGGCAAACCCGCCGGGCTCTGCGGACAGTGCGAAGCCCAGATCAGCCGGATCGGCGGGCGGCTGCCGACAGCGCCATTCGCCCTTTTCTCCGGCACCCCGTCACCAAACGGCGTGCAGCTGTTCGGCGGGATATGGCTCCATTTCATGGAAGAAGCCGACAGACGGCACAAGGACGCCCTGGACATTCTGAACCTGCGCGACCGGACCCGGTTCACGGGTCACGCCATCGCGGGACACCTGCCCAGATTCGCCCCCGGCGATGATACCAGATGGAAAGAGGAAGGCCGCCAGACCGACCAGGAGGAAGAAATCAGGTCCGGAGCCCCGAAGACCTTCACCCATCTGGCCCAGGAGGCGCGTATTGCCGACGGCCAGGGCGGACTGCGCGGCAAGGCTTTTCTCGGAGCCTTCAAGGCCGACGTGGACAATCTGGGGCTGCTTTTCAGCATCGGGTTCGGGGACAGGCTCTCTCTGTCCCGGTTCGCGGGCCTCTCCCGGATGCTCAATCATTTCTTTGCCGAGGTCATGACCGGCATGATCCGCGATAACCGGCTCTACAACGACATATACACGGTGTTCGCCGGGGGCGACGATCTTTTCCTCATCGGCCCCTGGCACCAGATGATGGATTTCGCGGAAGAACTGGCGGCGGAGTTCCGGCGCTATGTCGCGGACAACAGCGACATTACGCTGTCCGCGGGCATTTTTGTCGCCAAGCCCGCCCTGCCCGCCAACACCATTGCCCGCAACGCGGAAATCCTGCTGGACGAGTCCAAAAACTACCGGAGTACGGACGGAAACGGCCGGACCAAAAATGCCGTGACCGCGCTGGGCGTGACCGCCGGATGGGAGGAATATTCCAGACTCAGTCGCAAGGGCCTGTGGCTTGAAGAACTTGCCCTTGGCGGCGGCATCCCTTCGGGGCTGCTGCGGCGGCTCATGGGCTACGCCGACGATTGCGCGGCCTTTTCGAGCGGCCGGGGTGGACGCCGCAGCGGCATGTACCGCTCACACATGCGTTACGACTTCGCCAGAAATCTGAACGGCAAGGTCCTTGCGGAAAAGGACCGGGAAGAACTGGAGGCCCTGGGTACGGATCCGGAAACCCTGAAACGGATGCGGCTGGCCATTTCCTATGCACTCTACAGAATGCGGACAGAATAAGGAGGACCGATGAGTATCTACTTCGACGGCAAAGGGAACATACGCCCGGAACTTCTCGGAACGGAATCGGAGGATGTCGCCAAGAAGTTCGTTGTCTTGCGTCCCGATGGCAAACGGGATGACCGTAATTCCGTGAACTCCGCGCAATTGCGGCGTTTTTACGGGGACCTGAAAAACCTGGAGCGGAAGCTGGATTCCAGGCAGCAGACCGGAAATGAAGCGGACCCGTTTCTTGCGGTTCTGCCTCTGGTGAAGATGGTCAAATCCAAGGTGGCCTACGCCTCCAACCCGCGTAACGCAAAAGTTCCGCCCTCCTTTGCGGACTGGTTGAAGAAGAACATCGACGCCATCGAGACCGCCGACGATTTCAAGGCCTTCATGCTCCATTTCGAAGCCGTGGTCGGTTTCTGCTATGGCCTCGGCATGAGCAATTCCTGACACAGGGGAGAAATTATATGAAACTCGAAAAGATCAAACATGTCACCGGCACGCTCCAGGTCGTTTCCGGTCTGCACATCGGCGCGGGCAGGGATATCATCGAAATCGGCGGACTGGACCAGCCCATCGTCAAGCACCCCATCACCGGGGAGCCCTATGTTCCGGGTTCGTCCCTCAAGGGCAAGATGCGCTCCCTGCTTGAAGTCTATTATTTCATCGGAAATCCGCGGACCCGCGATTTCGTCGGAAAAGGCAGACCCTGCGGCTGCGGGCAGAAGGACTGCCCGGCCTGCGTCATCTTCGGCTCTTCCGGGGACAAGAAGGACTCCGACACCGGCCCTTCGCGGCTCATGGTGCGCGACGCCATGCTCTGCGACCCAGACCGGAAACGCTTTGCCCAGGGTGAGCTGCCCATGGAGGTGAAATACGAAAACATCATCCACAGAGTGAAAGGCATCGCGGAGCACCCCCGGCCGCTGGAACGTGTTCCCGCCGGTGTGGCCTTTGATTTCAACCTTTCTTTCAAGGTGTTCGAGGGCGATGCCTCCGACCTGATCGACTATGTGTACCGGGGGCTCAGGCTCATCGAACTGGACGCTCTGGGCGGATGCGGGTCCAGAGGCTGCGGGCAGGTCAGTTTCAGCGATCTGACCTGCGACGGGCAAAAGGTGGATCTGGCGAGTGTGAACCTCGACTAGGAGCGGGCCATGCCACTGTACCGGTACACGATTACTCCGCGCGGGGCCTTCGGCACGCCCCTGCGCAGCGACACCCTGCACGGTCAGCTTCTGTGCGCCGCAGCGGAACTTGACGGCGGCGAGGCTGTGGCCGGGCTCATTGCCGCTTTTGACTCGGACAACCCGCCCTTTGTCTGCTCTTCCGCCTTCCCGGCGGGAATGCTGCCCATGCCCTGCCTGCCGCCTTTGTCCAGAAGCGCCTTTCGGGACCGCTTTTGCGCTCCGGGCGGAATGTTCAAAGGGGACAAGGTGGAAGCTCTGAACGCCTATAAAGCGTTCCGGAAACAGGCTCATGTTCCTGTCGATCTCTGGGCCGCTTTACGCGGCGGATTGAGCCTGGCCGGCCTTTTCGAGCGATGGCTCCAGGCCCCGGACATCTTCCGGCCCAAACCCGCCCCCTTTGAGAACACATGGCGAACCGGCCATGTGGAGGCGCACAACAGCATCGACCGGGCCACGGGGAGCGTTCTGCAGGAAGGCGGCCTGTTTCTTTCGGATTCAACCTTCTACGGCTCCGGGGTCAGGCTCGATCTCTATGTCCGGACGGACGCCCCCGACAGCTTCGAGCGGCTGCTTCGGCATGTGGCGGCCACAGGATTCGGCCGGGACGCCAGCACGGGCAAGGGATGGTTTGACTTCACCCGCGATGAAGCCTTCACGCCCGGCGAACTCGACGGCAGCGGCTCCCACCGGATGAGTCTGTCGGTGCTCTCCGCTATGAATCTGTCCGAAGCGTCGGGCTGGTACCGCGTCTTTGCCAAGTCCGGCCGCGCCGGCGGCGCGCTGGGGCAGGCCAACCCGTTCAAGAAAACCTTCCTGGCCATGGAGGAGGGCTCGGTCTTCAAGAGTCTGCCCGCCTCCGGCTATGTCCTTCGGGGTCTGCATCCGGATTCAAGGGTGGTTCAGGTAACGTGGCCCCTGACCATCGCCTTCACCCCTGCCAAGGAGGACACCATATGACGCGCCTTCACGAGCAGACCGCCTTCATCCGCCTCGAACCCCTCACGCCGATCCACATCGGCACCGGGGAGACCATGGACCCGCTGTCCTACATCATGAAGGAAGAAGGCGGAAATCCGTTTCTCTATTCCGTGGACGTGCCTTCCTGGGTGGAAGCGCATCCAGACCCGGCCGGACTGGCGGAGCTTTTTTCCACAAAGCCTCTTCCGGAAATCCGGGCCCATCTGGCCAAAGAGCTGGCCCCGCTGGTGGAAGTGTACGGCGGCGCGCCAGTGCGGGTGGCTTCGCGGGAAATCTATGAGAAATATGACCGGGAACTGGCTTCCCGGGACAGCGCCAATCAGCTGCTTATCGACCCGGCCCTGAAGAATCCGCTCACCGGCGCCCTGCTTGTTCCCGGCTCGTCCATCAAAGGCGCGATCCGCACGGCCGTCATCGACTGGCTGGACAGGAACTGGAAGGTAAACCTCAAAGAGGCCATGAACAGAGATCCCCGCCAGGGCTATGGACGCGCTTTGGAGGAACTGCTGGGCAAGGTCAGCGAAAACGCCTTCCGTAACCTCAAGGTCGGTGATTTCCCGGCGGCCCTCGGGGAGTCGGTCATTGTGACGGCAAAGGAAGTGCGGCGGCGGTACAACCCGAACAAACAGGGCACTCCGAAAAATCCGTGCGAGGCAACCCTTTCCCTGAGCATGTCCGGCCAAAGCCCCGCCCTGTACGGCAAAATCGCCGTAGGCGCACACGATGCGGGCAGCCGCGATACGGCCCTGACGGTCTCCATGCGGGGCAGGGAAAAAGCGTGGACCCTGCGGGAGCTGATGGAACTGTGCAATGAATTCTACCGGGAGCGCTACAGTACGGAACGCGGCGCCTTCTACCTGCAACAGCATCTTGACCGGTCCCTCGCCGCCCTAAAGCCCGTTGATGCCGTCATGGCCGAGCCGGGCCCGGATGCCATGATCCTCCGCCTGGGGCATTACTCCCATGTGGAGTGCATGACCGTGACCAACAATCAGCCCCAGACCCGGCGGCTGAAGGATGGAAGCTTCATGCCTTCCGGCACCACCCGCACCCTGGCCGACGGCATCCATCCTTTTGGCTGGGCGCGACTGAGCATTGTCAGCGCCGGGGAATACGCCGAGGCCTGCGCCCGGCGGGAAGAGCACGACACCGCTTTTCTGGCCGAGCGCGTCCGCCGGCGTCACGTGCGTCTCGAAGAACGCGAGGCCGAAACCAGAAAACGGGCCGAGCGGGAACAGGCCGAACGGGAACGGCAGGAAGCCGAGGCCCAGCGGCAGGAAGAACTGGCGGCCATGACTCCGGAGGAACGCCTTATCTCAGCGGTGGAAAGCGGCGGCAATGAGAACCAGGCCGTGGAGCTCTACGGCAAACTGGACGGGCTGGATGAGCCTCTCCGCCGGAAGTCCGCACAGGCGTTGCGGGCATTCTGGGAAAAGGCCGGCAAATGGGAAAAGAAAAAGTGCACGGACAAGCAGTGGGTCAAGGTGCAGAAGGTCCGGGGCATTCTTGGGGATGGATAGGTGGCGCGATGCCTGTTTTGTACGTCACTGTTCCCGGCGCCACCGTGCGCCAGTCCGGCGAGAGTCTGCTGGTGACCGCCGAGGAGTATCCTTCGGACGGCGGCGGGACCGGGCGGCGGAAAGTCCTGATGGAGGTGGAGTCGCACAGGCTGGAGCTGGTATGCATCGTCGGCAGGGCCCACATTACTTCCGCGGCCATGCGGCATTGCCTGGAACGAGGCATTTCGACCGCCTGGCTGACCCGCGGCGGCGAGTTCCTCGGCCGCACTGTCGGCGCCATGCCGCGTTCGGCGGATATCCGGCTGCGTCAGTATGCAGCCGCCTCGGAGGCGGAGACGAGACTGGCCCGCGCGGCTGACGCTGTGCGCGCCAAGCTTCTGAACGCCCACGCCGTTCTGCGGGATATCCAGAGCAACAATCCCGGCAACGAAGTTTTGGGACGGGCTCTGGCGGAACTCAAACGCATGGCGGAGGCGGTGCATTCATGCCGGGAGATCGGCAGCCTGCTCGGGGTCGAAGGCAGCGGCGCGCGTTGCTACTTCGAGGCATTGGGCGGAGCCTTCCGGGCGGAAATCCCCTTTCACGGACGGAAGCACCGGCCGGCCTCCGATCCGGCCAACGCTCTGTTGTCCTTCGGGTACGTGATTCTGGCATCGAAGCTTGCGGGATTGCTGGAAGGCAGGGGGCTCGATCCCTGCATCGGATTTCTCCACGATCTTCGGTCCGGCCGGGCAAGCCTTGCCCTCGATCTGCTTGAAGAACTCCGCCACCCCATTGTCGATCGCTTCGTCCTGCGAAGCTGCAACCTGCGTATCATCCGTCCGGAACACTTTGAACCTCCGGACGAGGATGGCGGCGTGCGTCTGACCCAAGAGGGCCTCAGGATATTCTTTGCCCAGTGGGAGGAGCATCTGGGCAAACCCCTGCGGGAGCAAGGCAACGCGGAGAGGCCGACGCCCAGGGATATTCTCGGTCGCCAGGTGGAACGCTTCGCCGCCTCCCTGCGGAACGGCAGTCCGTACCAGCCCTTTTTGTATGGTGGCTGACAATGCGTGGAAAACCATTGCGGTATGTTATCTGTTATGACATCCCGGACGACAAGCGGCGGATAAAGGTAGCCAGGTGTCTGGATGGATATGGGGACCGTGTTCAGTTCAGCGTCTTTGAGGCCCTGATTGACAATACGCTCATGGAAAGGCTGGCCGGCGAACTGGAGGAACTGATCGACGAGGCGGAAGACAGTGTCCGTATCTATCCCATGTGCTCGTCCTGTGCGGCCAAGGTTCGCAAGTTGGGAGTTATGCAGCCGGGGCCGGAAGTGGGTGAGGAAATCGTTTTTATTGTTTGAAGCCGATTCCTTCGTAACCAGCCGGGCCAGCAAAAGATGCCGGTGGTTACGGCAACAAAATTCTTTAATAATTTCATGGAGGTAGTTGTGATCGAGGAGTATTCTCCCGGAATTTTTATTCGAGATAGCGACAGGCTCGTACCGGTGACGGAAAACGTGACAGCCAGTCCCTGGGAAGAAACGTGTTTGAGACCGCGCCATATCACTGCATGACCCGATAAAGAGGGGATTGCGACGGGGTATAATGCAGCTCCTGGAGGAGGCGCAGGCGGGGAATATCACTGCATGACCCGATAAAGAGGGGATTGCGACACTAATATTGCCTGTTTCTGCCTGAGCTGCACCTCCTGCCATATCACTGCATGACCCGATAAAGAGGGGATTGCGACGCCGTCATCGTCCGTCGTCACCTCGGACTTTTGTGTGAGATATCACTGCATGACCCGATAAAGAGGGGATTGCGACGCAGAAAGTAGGCCATTGGAGCAGGCCCGAACAACCGGCATATCACTGCATGACCCGATAAAGAGGGGATTGCGACTCGGTGCGGCTGGACGTGCTGACGGACGCCTCCTTGCCGATATCACTGCATGACCCGATAAAGAGGGGATTGCGACGACGTTTTATCATGCCTCCTCCTTAATCCCTGATTTTATCATATCACTGCATGACCCGATAAAGAGGGGATTGCGACACCACCCAGTTATTTGTTCTTATTGTGGTAAAGCTATAAGATATCACTGCATGACCCGATAAAGAGGGGATTGCGACGCGCTCAAAACGCCGGCGTACAAATCGCTCTGTGTTGCATATCACTGCATGACCCGATAAAGAGGGGATTGCGACGCAATTTCATAAGTATCCATAATTTTCCTCTTTTTTTAAATATCACTGCATGACCCGATAAAGAGGGGATTGCGACGAGTGTATTCATATTCCCCTCCAATTTTTTAAAAAAGTTAATATCACTGCATGACCCGATAAAGAGGGGATTGCGACAAATATGTTTATTGGGTAGGTGCACAATGTGACCTATCATATCACTGCATGACCCGATAAAGAGGGGATTGCGACGCAGTAGGGTCGTCGATCGCCAAGCGTGCAACGACTTCGGGCATATCACTGCATGACCCGATAAAGAGGGGATTGCGACTACTCATTTATTATTTTTTCCTTTATATTTTTAATAAATCATATCACTGCATGACCCGATAAAGAGGGGATTGCGACAAATATATAAATATAATTGTTTAGTTAAAAACAATATAAATAATATCACTGCATGACCCGATAAAGAGGGGATTGCGACTCGGTTCTTATGCTTATGTTCATGATGGAAAATTCACACTCAATATCACTGCATGACCCGATAAAGAGGGGATTGCGACAAAGCTCGTCACCTCTGTTCTTCGCACCCTGAAGTTTTTCACATATCACTGCATGACCCGATAAAGAGGGGATTGCGACGCTGTCCTGACGCATATCCTCCGGCCGCCGGTTTGGACTCGATATCACTGCATGACCCGATAAAGAGGGGATTGCGACGCTGTAACCTCAATTGCTCATTTTCCTTTTTCATTTTTGAATATCACTGCATGACCCGATAAAGAGGGGATTGCGACAGCCCACACGTTGTCGCGGTCTTTGATTTTTGAAAAAGGATATCACTGCATGACCCGATAAAGAGGGGATTGCGACTCAGTTCGGCGAGCTGTTCGGGGTTGAGAGTTTTGAAAATGGGTCATGCCTAGTCCGTGAGTCTCCATTCGACTATAAGGCTAGTCACGACAATGAAAAACAAGTATGCGAAGCGTTCAAGAATTTCAGAGGCCAAAGTCCGACAAATAGTGAAGCTGTTTGCCGTGGATTTGAATGCCCTGCAGATAGCTGAAATAGCCGGGGTAAATCGTAATACCGCGAACCGTTATCTGGCTGCTTTCCGAGAGAGGATTGCCCGGTTCTGCGAGGCGGAGTCTCCTGTTCAAGGCGAAGTTGAGGTTGATGAAAGCTATTTTGGCGCACGCCGCGTTAAAGGAGTCAGAGGCCGAGGAGCCAAGGGCAAAACCATTGTGTTCGGCTTATTCAAGCGTGAAGGTCGCGTTTATACCGAAATTGTCCCGGACTGTTCAAAAATCACCCTCCAAGGGATCATCCGGGGCCGCGTGAAACTTGAAAGCATTATTCACTCTGATGGCTGGCGCGGCTATGATGGTCTCGTAGACCTAGGCTACCAAAAACACTTCCGGGTTGAGCATGGCAACAATGAATTTGCCAATAAAAACTCACACATTAACGGCATTGAGAGCTTCTGGGCTTTTGCCAAAACACGACTTGTTCGTTTTAGGGGTTTGCCCAAGCACACTTTTTACTTTCATTTGAAAGAATGTGAATTTCGCTTTAACCATAGAAACGAAGATAGTTATAAACTTCTGCTCAAAATGCTCAGAGAAAATCCACTCAGCTAGGCATGACCCTTGAAAATATATCACTGCATGACCCGATAAAGAGGGGATTGCGACACGCACGCATCAATGCGCACGTATAACTCCGACAAAGCCATATCACTGCATGACCCGATAAAGAGGGGGCTGCGAAGATTATCAGCGGCAAAATGGTCTTCGGACCATGGAGCGGTACACCGGATTATGGCGGCGCACCGACCCTGAGTGCCGAGCCAGGTGGCATCGCCGCCCGCAGACAGGTTGACGAAAGGAAGGCCCTCCCCAGACTTGTACCTGCAAAAAAGTAAAGACAGCCGGATCAAGCCGGAGCAATGGACAGGAAGAAAATCAGGGATTAAGGAGGAGGTATGGTCAAAAGATTTGCTGACTGGCTGGAAAAAGTCAGCGTCGCGGCCTTGGCCGTCGGTCTTTTCCAAAGCAATCCTTTTGGTATCGTGATTGCCGTGGTGGCCTTTGGCGGATGCATGTTGCTCACCCGCAAAATGGAGGGGACGTCATGATGGTATGGGGACTTACGCTGGCGATGGTCCTTGCGGTCATAGCATGGGGCCTCTACCTCGCCCGCAAGCAAAACTAGAGCAGGTCCTCTTCGGAGGGCCTTTCTTTTTCCCAAGCCGCAGTAATGTGGCTTTTTTAACCACCCGCCACAACGGACAGAGAAAAAAATGAAAGCAAAACTGAGAAATATCGTACCTGGTGATGTTATTGCAGTATATTCAACGGCCAATTCTCCAGAATCCAGCGATGGCTTTGGGTGCTGAACAAGGCACGCCAGTTTGGCGCTCCGTTTGGATTTGAGTTGTTGCTTCTCGAAGAATAAATAGATCCTGTCTCCGTGACAAACAGGCGCCGCGTTGTGTCCCGCCATAGGAGCCGACGAAGCGGAACGTCTCAAAGTCCGCCTGCACGCAACGCAGATTATGCAGATAAAAGAGGGGATTGCGATGACCTCTGCCATGAAAGACATTGAAGAATGCCTTCTAGAATATAACTACGTGACAAAAAATGGGGATGATGGGATTATATCGGAATCTTGAACAGTATATACTATCTTGTCTTTCGTCTCATCTCCGAAGAAGAAGGATGGATATTCAGAATTGTTCCGGGCCAGTGTGCGGCATAACCACGAATAATGGAGATTGTAATGGCAGATAGAGGAAAGATACTTTTTGCGACAGTAGGAACTGGTAATATCGAAGATTTAGAAAAAACTCTGCTCATTCCGCTCAAAAAATCCATTCTCAAAGGAGAATGGCAGGAAGTGGTGTTGCTGCCCTCCCAGGAAACGGCCCGCTCCGCGCAGTTGCTTCATGATGAGCTGCAGGGCATCCCTATTGTGATGGAGCCTCTGCCCGGCTCTGGGCAGGAGAACGATGCGGATAAGACCTACGCCCATTTCGAGAAAGTCATTGCCGGCCGCATCGCCGCCGGAACGCCTCCGGAGCGGATGGTGGCGGACTTCACCCGGGGCACCAAGGCCATGAGCGCCGCACTGGTTCTGGCCGCCTCCCGTTACGATATTCCCCGGCTGCGATATATTGTCGGGCAGAGAGGAAAGACCGGGAACGTCATTGCCGGAACAGAAGATATACACGAGTTCCCCACGAGGATTTCCAGCGGACACCGGCTGTTGGACCAGGCTCTGCTGGTTATGAAAAAGGGAAATTTTGCAGCAGTGCTGGATATTCTGCCGGACGTCAGCGGTCCCATGGCGGGCGTATGGCCTGATGATGTACAAAAATTGTCCCGGTTCGGGCGGGCGGCGGCGGCCTTTTACGCTGCCTGGGACCGGTTGGATTACGCCGAGGCCGGAAAACTGCTGGGCGGAGGCTTGCCGGAATGTCCGGACAAAGGCTGGGAGTGCTTTGTGCCCGGCACAGATGTGTGCAAGCATGTGCGGCGGCTGGCCGAAACCAAACCCGACCTCAATGAGGAGTGTGCCGATTGGGTGCGGGTCAGAGCGGTGGACCTGTTGGCCAACGGAGAACGCAGAATCCGGGACCGTCAGTTCGAGGACGCCTATTTGCGGGCTTACCGGGTACTGGAACTCATCGGCCAGGCCCGGCTTTTTATGCATGGTCTGGATTCTGGTCAGCTTCCTCCGGAACATCCGGCCGTACAGGAGCTGAAAGCCAAGTTGAAAGAGAATGAAAGCGGGTTCGGGGTTATTCGTAAAACCGGAAATTACACCGCCCCAAGGGAACTGTCGGCCCGGCTGCTGAAGGTACTGGGTGATCCCATGGGAGCCAGATTACTCAAGGTCGGCGAGGGTGATTTTGTGAAGGCCCGAAACAGGAGCCTCCTGATCCACGGATTTTCCGCCACGCGCATGTCCTCCGATGAAGAACTGCGGAAAATTTACGCCGAACTGGAAAACCTGCTGCTTGAGGATTCCGCCGAGGCGGCTTCAGCCCTTGAAGCGGCCCGGAGTGCGGATTTCAGCGCAAAGGAGGGAAGAAACTGACTGCCGTTCGGGCAAGCGGACGGCAACGGCGGGTCTGATTTTCTGGCAATCGGCGGCCATATCAGGAGTATTCGCAAAGGGTCATGCCTAGTCCGTGAGTCTCCATTCGACTATAAGGCTAGTCACGACAATGAAAAACAAGTATGCGAAGCGTTCAAGAATTTCAGAGGCCAAAGTCCGACAAATAGTGAAGCTGTTTGCCGTGGATTTGAATGCCCTGCAGATAGCTGAAATAGCCGGGGTAAATCGTAATACCGCGAACCGTTATCTGGCTGCTTTCCGAGAGAGGATTGCCCGGTTCTGCGAGGCGGAGTCTCCTGTTCAAGGCGAAGTTGAGGTTGATGAAAGCTATTTTGGCGCACGCCGCGTTAAAGGAGTCAGAGGCCGAGGAGCCAAGGGCAAAACCATTGTGTTCGGCTTATTCAAGCGTGAAGGTCGCGTTTATACCGAAATTGTCCCGGACTGTTCAAAAATCACCCTCCAAGGGATCATCCGGGGCCGCGTGAAACTTGAAAGCATTATTCACTCTGATGGCTGGCGCGGCTATGATGGTCTCGTAGACCTAGGCTACCAAAAACACTTCCGGGTTGAGCATGGCAACAATGAATTTGCCAATAAAAACTCACACATTAACGGCATTGAGAGCTTCTGGGCTTTTGCCAAAACACGACTTGTTCGTTTTAGGGGTTTGCCCAAGCACACTTTTTACTTTCATTTGAAAGAATGTGAATTTCGCTTTAACCATAGAAACGAAGATAGTTATAAACTTCTGCTCAAAATGCTCAGAGAAAATCCACTCAGCTAGGCATGACCCTTCGCAAAATAGCCGAAACCAGCGCAAAGCCTCCGGGAAGCCGGAGGCTTTTTACGTTACGCCGCTTCGGCATTTCCACCTGGCGGGTCCAGGCATTCCGCTTTTCAGAGGAAGCACGCCCTGCCCCACGCCCCGCTCAATGACCGGGCGGGACCGGAACTTTATCCACCAGCCGGATCGTGAGTCCGATATCTTCATCTGTAAACGTGATGAGGTCGGGCTCCTGAGTGGGAGATACGCCGGGGGCGAAGACAAGTTCCCAGAACTCGTCCGGTCCCGAGGCTCTGGTGGCTGTGCGCAGATTTCCGTTCATTTCATGCTCCAGAAAAACGCCGCCGTGTCTGCCATAAAGTCTGGCGGAATTTTTCTTCCGGACAAGACCGTCCGCAGGGCTGGGCCCAAAGCCGAGCCAGATTCGCCGCACGCAGAAGGCCACATGCTCGGGCAGGCGGCCCATGCGCGCCACGGACGGATGCAGGGCGTGAATACGCAGGCTGTCCATCCCGATTTCCAGATCGAACAGTTTGAATCCGAACCCGCCCAGGGCCACCACCCGCGCCGTACGGGAGCCAGGATCAAGGCGCATCACACCGCCAAAGCTCAAATCCATATTTCCGGCCGGAACCCGCAACTGCACGGCATGCCGCAGCAGGTACGAAGCGGCTGGCGGACCGGTCTGAAACCATATGGCATCCGGGTCCGGCGCGGCAGACCACGGTGTTCTGTCCACAGGCCGGGCGGCGCAGCTCCAAAGGGAGAAGAAAAGTACGAAAGCCAGCACGCCGCGCATCATGGCCGCTCCAGCCCGGGCAGCAGAAACACGGCCGTGAGCATGGCCACGGCGATGCCCGAGAAGACGGTCAGCCCCAGAGCGTGCAGGGCCGGATGGCGGGCCAGAATCAGCACGCCGAACCCGGCCAGGGTGGTCAGCCCCGAGACGAAAACGGCCCGCCTGGTGGTTTCCGTTGTGTCCGCATCCCGCCCGCAGACCATGAAGATGCCGTAGTCCGCGCTCAGGCCCATGATCAGCGGAAAAGCAGCCAGGTGAAACAGATGCAGGGGCTGGCCGGCAGCCTGGGCGGCGAGCAGTACGGCCGTTACACCGGCTCCGGCCGGAAGCAGGGCCAGGGCGGTCCGGCTTGCGCGGCGCAGCAGCACGGCCGTGAGAAGCACGACCAGAA
This sequence comes from Desulfomicrobium orale DSM 12838, assembly GCF_001553625.1. Lineage (GTDB taxonomy): Bacteria > Desulfobacterota > Desulfovibrionia > Desulfovibrionales > Desulfomicrobiaceae > Desulfomicrobium > Desulfomicrobium orale. The sequence continues at coordinate 1,075,574 of NZ_CP014230.1, read as the reverse complement.
TCAGGCTGAACGCAGTAAACCGCTTGGCATCACTTCCCAACGCATGCTCCAGTTCCGCCCTGAAGCGGCTGCCGGAAACCAGCCGGGCCGAAAGTCCGGCCTCTGTTTCCGGGGTAAACACTTGAGCCAGCTCCGGCGTGTCCGGGACAAAGGTCGCAACCAGCGCGGACGAGGCGTTTTCGGTCATGAATAAAGCGCTCATGTTTTCGGGAATGGGTGCGGCCGCGAGGACCGGCTCCCGTTCCAGATACGCGGCGAATGGGGCGAAAGCCGCGGCGGAAAAACCGCGTTTTCGGCCTTCGCTTTCCACCAGGCTCAGGGTCCGGGCCGCCCGGGTTTCCCAGAAATCTTTCCACCGGGCCGCATTGCGCGTCTGGGCCTGTGGGCCGGGCAGCACTGGAGCGATGCTGGCCGCGTTTCCGGCGAGATGCTCCCGGCGCAGCTGCTCCCAGACAACGCGATTGGCATCCAGCGCCAGATCCGGCGTATCGCCGTGAGCGAAAATCAGGGCTGCCTCGCGCATGCCGCCCCAGATCCGGCGGGTGTTCTCTTCGTCCTCGCGCAGGGTTGCAGGCAGATAGCCAAGACTTCGGGGATCGCTGTCCAGCCGGATTCGCGTACCGGCCCAGAGACCCGCCGCGAGCACCGCGAGCCAGGTCACAATCAGCAGCGTTGTGCTGCATCCGGCGGATGGACGGACCGCGGGTTTGGGCGATCTTTCCCGGCGCGGGAAAAGACCGGCGGAGAGACCCAGACAGCGCGGAAGCACGAACAGCGCCAGCAGCAGGGACACACCAAGCCCCAGCATGGAAAGCAGGGCCAGCTGCCGGATACCGGGAATCCCGGCCGCGCCCAGAGCGGCAAAGGCCGCCCCCGAGGTGAGGGCTCCGAAGATGACCGGCCGGGCGGTCTTTCTCAGGGCCAGAACAGCATCGCCGCCGGTTTGGGCAGCGTGACGGAGGGCGAAGAAGACGTGCAGTCCGAAATCCACGGAAATGCCCAGCAGGACCGCCCCAAAGCCCAGCACGATGCCCGAGACGCCGCCGGTCACGGCCGCCGTGGCCGCTCCGGCCGCGCATACGGCGCAGACCGGAATCAGAAACACATATGCGCTGCGGGGTGTACGCAGGAAAAAAAGAAAAATCAGGGCCAGAAGCGCGGCGGAAGCGGGCAGGATGACGCGCAGATCGCGCTTGATGGCCCGGGCATTGGCTTCCGTGTGAACGTGTCCGCCCACCAGCATGGCCTGCGCCCCTTCGGGCAAGGATTTCAGGGCGCTGCGCCAGGCCGCCATGACCCGCTCCGCTCCCAGGGCCTCGGTGCCCGGCATGTCCGTGGAAACCAGAAGCAGGGCATGCTTTCCATCCGGGCTGAGAAACGATCCGCTCTCGATCCGCGCCCGCCCCAGCGGAGCCAGGGCGCTCAGCTTGGGCAGGACCAGTTCGCGGATGCCCAGAGGATCGCGGGCCAGCGCTCCCTTCAGAGCCGGACCGGCGGGTCCGAGAAGCAAAGCCCGGCCCCTGTCCAGCTCCGCGCCCACCCGCTCCGGCGTGAGCCGCTGGTCCAGCAGGCGCAGGTCCTCTTCGTCCAGCAGGGACGGCGCGGCATCCAGCAGCCTGTTCCAGAAGTCCGGACCCAAACCGCCGCCGGGCCCGTCCAGCACGCCGGCGAATACGCCCTCGGCCCGCAAGGCGTCGGCCAGAATCGCCGAGGCCACGGCCGGATCGCCGCCGGGGTGGCTGACCGTGACCACCAGCCGCCGGGAAAAAGGGGCCAGACGCAGCAGGTCGAAATCCGCCGCTACCCGGCCCTCGTCCGGCAGCATGGCCGCGATGTCCTCGCGCAGGGCGATGCGCGATACGAACAGGGCGCACAGGCCGAAAAACACGGCGCATCCCGCGAGCAGCAGACGGGGAGCGCGGCCGGAAACACTCATCGGAACAGGGCTGGGTCCACGGGGCCGTTCACCGTGGTGTTGGCGAAAATGATGCGGGTGAAATCCCCGTCCGGCTCATGCAGTTCCAGACGGCGGACCGTGTCCGACTCGGGCGAGAATTCTATGATCAGGGATTCCAGAACAGCGGCCGTGCCGGACTGTCTGGGCGTGAGAGAAAGCACCGTCGGAGTCCGGCTTTCCAGTTTCATCTCGTATTCCCGGAGGAGCCAGGGCAGGTCAAAGGTGGTCCAGGCCAGAAGCTGACGGGCCACAAGGCGCATGGCTGGGTCATCCCGCAGGGAAAAAGTCTGGCGGGCATCGGACTCCCCGGTCCAGCGAGCTCCGCTGCCGCCGTCCAGAACGAATCCGTCCCTTGCCGGAGAGAAGTATTCCCAGCGCAGTTTATCCGGCCGGGCGAAAAGGAATCGTCCGGTGGAAGTCACCGGCGCGGCGAACATGGCCAGATGCTTTTCCTGAGTGAAGGAGCAGGAGAGGCTGGCGATGTGCGCGGCCCTGTCCTGAAGCCCGCGCAGCGTGGCGTTCAGCCCGTCCGGCGGTGCGGCAAGGGACGGCCCGGCCCAGATGAGGCACGCGAGCACAAGAAGACGGACCATTTATTCCTCCTCGGCGCCGCTGGGGGCGTAAAGCTTGATCCGGCCCTGAGCCAGAACGGTTTCACCGCGGGTGATGTGCGCCCGGACCACGCCGAAGCCCTCGAAAGCGCCCAGGGAAACGGTTTCTATGCGCAGAGTGTCGCCAACGCGGGCCGCGCCGGAACAGACGAAATCCTGCACGCCCACCAGAAAGCCCAGGGGCAGGGGCAGGCCGCGCCGGACGCGCTCCCAGCCCTTGAGGGCGGCGACGCTCTGGGCCGCCAGTTCGACGAACCCGCAGGGCTCCAGCCGCCCTTTTGCGTCCAGAAGCGTGTGCCCTTCCACCAGCCGGACCTCGCACAGACCCCGGTCCTCTCCGGCCTCCAGCAGTCTGTCGATACAGACCATGGGCGGCTGGTGCGGCAGCAGTATACGGGCGGGCTGGGGAAGACGCATGCGGTTTCTCCTTACGAACATTCAGATGCGGCCATAGGTCCTGGCCAGACCGCGCAAACGCGCGGCGGTATCGCCATTCCGGGCGCTTTCTTCCATGCGCCAGCTCCAGTTTCCGCCGGCCACGCCGGGGATGTTCATGCGCCCTTCCTCACCCAGATTCAGGTAGTCCTGCATGGGCACGATGGCCAGATCCGCCACCGAACCCAGGGCCATGCGGACGAGAGTTTCCGAGACATTCCAGGCCTCCACGGTCTTGCCGCAGTATTCGTTCAGCCGCCGTCTGGTGTCCTCATCCGTTTCCCGTTCATACCAGCCCCGGGTGGTGTTGTTGTCGTGGGTTCCGGTATAGACCACGCTCTGTCTGGTGATATTGTGAGGAATATAGGCGTTCTCGGGCATGTCCCCGGAAAAGGCGAATTGCAGCACTTTCATGCCCGGCAACTGGAGCTCGTCCATGAGCCGGATCACGTCCGGAGTGATGAGGCCCAGATCCTCAGCCACCAGACGCAGGTCCGGAACGGCTTCCCGCAACGCGGAGAAAAGCGCCCTGCCGGGGCCGGGAATCCACACTCCGTTCTGGGCCGTGGGTTCACACGCGGGCACCTGCCAGAAACCGCAGAAGCCCCGAAAATGGTCCAGGCGGACGAGATCAAAGCGCCAGCTTTCGTGCGCGAGACGCCGCACCCACCAGGAAAAGCCCGTTTCCCGCAGCCGGTCCCAGGCGTAGATGGGATTGCCCCAGAGCTGGCCCGTTTCGGAAAAATAGTCTGGCGGCGCGCCCGCGCAGTAGATGGGCAGGCCGGTATCGTCGAGTTCGAACAGGCTCCGGTTGGCCCAGACATCCGCGCTGTCCAGACTGACGTAGATGGGCACGTCGCCCATGAGGTCCACGCCGCTGGCCGCCGCTTTCCGACGGACCTCCCGCCACTGCCCGGCGAACAGATACTGGAAGAATTTTTCCCGCAGCACGCCGTAACCCAGGCGTTCCCGCGCCGCATCCAGCGCCGGACCTTCCCGCAGGCGAAGCTCCACGGGCCACTGGAACCAGGCGCTGCCGCCGTGTTCCTTTTTCAGGGCTGTGAACAGCGCGTAGTCTTCAAGCCAGTGGATCTCTTCCCGGCAGAAATCCAGAAAATCCCTGTCCGTCTGAAGGTGCGGATAGGCATTGTCAAAAGCCTGCTCCAGAAGACGCAGCCTCCACGGCGTCACCAGATCGAACTGCACGCGGCCGGGCGGTGTCTCCGGGAATCCGGCCATGTCCGCCTCCCGCAGGACTCCGTCCCGGAGCAGCAGAGCCGGACTTATGAACAGCACATTCCCGGCGAAAGCCGAATAGCCGCTGTAGGGAGAGTTGCCCGCGCCCGGATTGACGGGCGTCAGGGGCAGCATCTGCCATACGCTCTGTCCCGCTTCGGCCAGGAAATCGATGAACCGGCCGCACTCCGGGCCGAAATCGCCAAGCCCGTACGGGCCGGGCAGAGAGGACACATGGGTCAGGACGCCGCAGCGGCGGTGTTTGCTGTTCATGCCTGTTCCGGTTGCAGAAAGAGGACGCTCAAAGGGGGCAGGGTCAGATTCAGGGAATAGGCCCTGTTGTTCACGGGAATGGCCTCGGCCCGCGCTTCGCCCATGTTGCCCATGCCGCTGCCGCCGTAGGCCTGGCTGTCGGAGTTCAGCACCTCCCGCCACACGCCGTCCGTATCCACGCCCACGACGTAATTGGAACGCGGGACAGGGGAGAAGTTGCAGACGATCAGAACGGTCCGGCCGTCCTTGCCGGTGCGGAAGAAGCTGAGCACGTTCCGGGCCGCGTCATGGCAGTTTTCCCAGTCGAATCCGCTGGGTGTGAAATCCTGGGTGTGCAGCGCGGACAGGCTCCGGTAGAGCCGGTTCAGATCGCGCACCCAGGCCCGCAGCCCGTCGTGGACCGGAAAGCGGAGCAGTTCCCAGTCCAGGGCCTTGTCGTGATTCCACTCGTTCCACTGGCCGAACTCCGTGCCCATGAACAGCAGCTTCTTGCCGGGCAGACCGTACATGTAGCCCAGAAGGGTACGCAGAGAGGCCATCTGCTGCCAGGAGTCGCCGTGCATTTTCGAGAGCAGGGATTTTTTCCCGTGGACGACCTCGTCGTGGGAAAGGGGCAGGATGAAATTCTCGGCGTAGGCGTACCACAGGGTGAAGGTCAGCAGATTATGGTGGTATTGCCGATGCACGGGGTCCAGAGCCATGTAGGACAGGCTGTCGTGCATCCAGCCCATGTTCCATTTGAGGCCGAAGCCCAGCCCGCCCATGTACGTGGGGCGGGAAACCATGGGCCAGGAGGTGGATTCCTCGGCAATGGTCTGCACGTCCGGAAACTCCTCGTACACGGCCTTGTTCAGCTCGCGCAGCAGGTCCATGGCTTCCAGATTTTCCCGGCCGCCGTGCCGGTTGGGCACCCATTCGCCCTCGTTCCGGGAATAGTCCAGATAGAGCATGGAGGCCACACCGTCCACGCGAAGGCCGTCCAGATGGAACTCGCGCAGCCAGTACATGGCGTTGCAGATCAGAAAACCGGCCACCTCGTAGCGGCCGTAGTTAAAAATGGCGCTCTTCCATTCCGGATGAAAGCCCTGCCTGGGGTCCGCATGCTCGTACAGGGCCGTGCCGTCGAAACGGGCCAGACCGTGCCCGTCCATGGGAAAATGTCCGGGCACCCAGTCCAGAATGACTCCCAGTCCTCGCTGATGCAGATGGTCCACGAAGTAGCGCAGATCCTGCGGACAGCCGTAGCGGCTGGTGGGCGCGAAATAGCCCGTGCTCTGGTAACCCCAGGAGCCGTAAAAGGGATGCTCGGCCACGGGCATGATCTCCACGTGGGTGAAGCCCACATCCGTCACGTAGTCCGCCAGCTCGTGGGCAATCTGGCGGTAGTTGAGGAAATTGCCGTGTTCGTCGCGTCTCCAGGAGCCGAGATGAACCTCGTAGACGCTCCACGGGCTTTCCAGGCTGTTGGCCGAGGCCCGGTCACGCATCCAGGCATCGTCATTCCACTGGTACTGCAAATCCCAGATGATGGAGGCCGTGGCGGGCGGCTCCTCGCAGAAAAGAGCGAAGGGATCCGAGCGTTCGGCCTCGCCGCCGGGCCAGGTCAGAAAATATTTGTAGCGCTGCCCGTGCCGTGCGTCGGGCACAAAGCACTCCCAGATGCCGGAGCTGTCCATGCGGGGCTGCATGGGGGCGGCGTTCCGGTCCCAGCAGTTGAAGTCGCCGATGACCGAAACGGAAGACGCGTTGGGAGCCCACACGGCGAAACGGGTGCCGGGAGAATCCACGGAGCCGGGATGCGCGCCGAAATGTTCGTACAGCCGGGTGTGGCGGCCCTGCTTGAACAGGTAGATGTCGAGATCGCCGAGAACATGCGGATGGGACATATGGCTCACCTCCTCCTTTCGAAGGATAGGAAGAATGGACCGGCGTTGGCAAGAACGGATGCGCCTTGAAACCCGTGGCGCGCCGAAACGGGAAAGCGGGGCGGGGTCAGCGTTTTCGCAGTACGGCCCCGTAAAAGAATTCTCCCAGGCCGGAGTCCGCGCCCGTCCTTTCCCGGCAGACCAGGTGGAACGCGGGCTGATCCCGCAGAAACCGTTCCACCTGCCGTTCGTTCTCCTCGGGATGCAGGGTGCAGGTCACATAGGCCAGAACCCCGCCGGCAGGGAGCAGTCCGGCCGCACTATCGAGGAGTTTCCGTTGCAGTCCGGCCAGTTGGCGGCAGTCCCGGCCTGTGCGCTTCCATTTGATGTCCGGACGGCGGGAGAGAACGCCCAGGCCGGAACAGGGCGCATCCAGAAAAACCGTCCGGGGAGCGTGCCGCAGCGGATACGGTCCCTGCCCCGGAGACAGGAAGGCCGGGACAAAAAGTCCCAGGCGGAGCCCTTCGGCCCGCAGCTGCCGCAGCCGGAAGGCGTTCACGTCCGAGGCCCAGACCGTTTTGCCCGCCTCCCGCAGAAGAAATGTCTTGCCGCCGCGTCCGGCGCAGGCGTCCAGCACGGGTTCCGGCCATTCCTGCGGCTCCAGACTGTCCAGAATCCGCTGCGTGGCGAAACTCTGCCGCGTGGCCTGCCCCAGACTTACCGCTTCGTCCAGAAAGTCCGGCCAGTTTCCAAGAGCCATCCCCCAGGCCGAGGACGCCGCGGCAAGGGGTTCCAGACGCCTGAACAGTTCCGCTCCGAGCGGGTGCAGACGGTTTACACGCACCCCCGGCGGCGGAACACACAGGGAGGCCCGCAGAAAGGCTTCGGCTTCCTCCCGGCCGTAAGCGCCGATCCAGAGCCGGACCAGCCACGGCGGGCAGGAATACCAGACGGACAGGAAAGAAATATCCCCAGCTGTCCGCTCCCGGAAATAATCCTCCCGGAGCGGTGCACCGTCCAGACGGACCAGGGCGCGGAGCACGGCATTGGCCACATTGCCCATCGTGCGGCCCAGACGCCTGCGGATGATCCCCACGGCCCAGTCCACGCTGGCGTATGCGGGAACGCTTTGCAGAAACAGGATCTCATAGGCGGCCAGTCCCAGAATGCGGCGCACGGCGGAAGACGTACGGCCGGGCGCGGCCAGAAGGGTATCCAGCAGAAAATCCAGCCGCCCGCGAAAACGCAGATAGCCGTAGGCCAACTCCGTGGCCAGGGCGGCGTCGCCGGGTCCGGCCGCAGGGCTCGCGGTCAAGGCCCGATCCAGGGCGGCCTGGATGTCCCGTCCCCGATCAAGACACAGCCGCAGGGCCTCCAAAGCCATATGCCGGGCGGACGGCTCCGGTCTTGGCGCAGGACTCTTCGCGGCGCGTCCTTTTTTGCCGGATGAGGACGGATTCATGAGGAAAACTGGCGGATGGCCCACTCCACCCGCTCCAGGGCCACGTCCGTGTCCAGACAGGGGCCGAAGGGGCGGATATTCAGGATGCCGTACACGGGCAAGGGATAGGTGTCCTGGATGCCGCTGGCCAGATCGCGTTCGCAGGCCACGGCGATGATGAGCTTCGGCCGGAGCTGGACCACGATGCGCCGGGCGATGGTCCCGCCTGTGGCCACGGCCAGCTTGACCCCGTATGTGTCGCGCAGACGCAGAAGCCCGGCCAGAGCGCAGTCCCCGCAGCGTTTGCAGTTGTCGATGTCGTAGGTCAGACGGAATTTGCAGCGGCTGTTCTGGATGCAATGGGGCATGAGCAGCAGCAGCCTGTCCGGCGGGTAGCGGTGTCCCTCGCTTTTGACCAGCTCGTTGTTGACCTTGATGAAAGACGCCCGGACCCGCTGTTTGGAGATGCCCAAAGCCCGGCCCAGAAGCGCCATGAGCGGCAGAAAGAGTTTGATGGTCACGCCGCGCATGGGCTTGGCGAAAAGCACGGGTCTGCCGAGCAGGATGTTCAGCACCAGGGCCAGAGCGGCCCAGGCGACGGCCAGGATGAGCAGAAAAATGACGCCCCCAAAGATCCAGGGCGCAACCGGATGAATGGACGGCAGCCCCACCACAGGCACCGCCCACAGCAACACGAGAAAAAGACAGACCAGGATGGAAGAGCCGGTGATGAGGCCGATGAACAGCCGTTTGCGGACCTGGAAGCTGTCCCGGATTTCCTGTTCCAGTGGAGAGTACCGCCGCTCTCTGACCATGGGCGTCAGTCTCCGGTTGCTCCAGCGGCGGGGCGGGCCAGATAGCCGCACGAAAATTCCCGGCCGCTCAGCACCTTGCCTCCGGCGGGCTTGAGCCCGGAAACGGCATAGGCCCGGTCGGCGCAGGCAATGAGCAGCTCGTCGCCTTCCAGTCCCAGAATGTCTCCTGGCCGGGCATCTGCGGGAAGGGGTTCGCCGATACGGCCCGGATACACGGTCAGGCGCAGGGATGCGCCGGACGGCCCGGTCCAGTCGAACCAGGAACCGGGCCACGGAAAAAGGCCGCGAATCCGGTTGTGCACGGTCAGGGCGGGCTGGTTCCAGTCGATGCGCCCTTCTTCCTTGGACAGCTTGGCCGCGTAGGTGGCCAGAGAATGGTCCTGGGGAATGCGCGCCAGACGCCCGGAGTGCATTTTCTCCAGAGCCTCCACCAGCAGTCTGCCGCCCATGTCGGCCAGCTGGTCGTGCAGAGTCCGGGCCGTGTCGTCGATGCCGATGGCCATGCTTCGCTGCAGCAGGATGTCGCCCGAATCCAGACCGGCTTCCATGCGCATGATAGTGATGCCCGTAACCGGACGGCCGTCCATGATGGCCCGCTGGATGGGCGCGGCGCCCCGGTATTCGGGCAGAAGGGAGGCGTGCACGTTCAGGGCTCCGAGGCGGGGAACATCCAGCACCGTCTGGGGCAGGATCAGGCCGTAGGCGGCCACGGCCAGAATGTCCGGAGCCAGGGCGGCCAGCGCGGCCACATCCGCCCGGTCCCTGAAATTGACCGGCTGCATCACGGGTACGCCGTGCTCCCGGGCCAGGACCTTGACCGGCGGCGGCGTGAGCGCCCGTCCCCGGCCGCTGGGCCGGTCGGGCTGGCAGTACGCGGCAGCCACGTGGCACCCGTCCCAGGCCAGCAGCCGGGTCAGGGACGCGGCGGCAAAGTCCGGCGTGCCCATGAACACGACTTTTATTTTTTCTGCGCCAGCCATTTTTTGTATTTCCGTTCGTACAGGGTGCGTTTGAGGCGGCTGATCCGGTCGATGAACAGTACGCCGTCCAGATGGTCCACCTCGTGCTGCAGACAGATGGCCATGAGACCGTCGGCGTCCATTTCCACCGGATTGCCGTTCAGGTCCAGAGCCGAGAGATGCAGCCTTTCGGCCCGTTTCACCGTGGCTCGGTAACCCGGCACAGACAGGCAGCCCTCTTCGGATTCCACCTCGCCCTCCGGAGCCGACAGCACCGGGTTCACGAAAACGCGCAGGTCCTCGCGTCTCTCCGGCCCGCTCAGGTCCACGGTGATAAGGCGCAGGGGCTCGGCCACCTGCGGCGCGGCCAGGCCGATGCCGTTGTCCTGATACATGAGTTCGGCCATCTCGGCGGCCAGAGCCCGCGTTTCGTCCGTGATTTCCGTCACGGGCCGGGCTTTTCCGGCCAGAACCGGATGGGGATAGGTCACGATGCTGCGGGGCATGTCCTACTCCCTGGCCTTCTCCCGCAGACGCAGGCCCAGATCGCGCAGCTGGACCGCGGCCACTTCGGAAGGCGCTTCGGTCATGAGGCAGGTGGCCTTCTGGGTTTTGGGGAAAGCGATGACGTCCCGGATGGATCTGGCCCCGGACAGCAACATGACCAGCCGGTCCAGCCCGAAGGCGATACCACCGTGGGGCGGCGCGCCGAAAGCCAGAGCGTCCAGCAGAAAGCCGAATTTGGCCTGGGCTTCCTCTTCGCCGATGCCCAGCGCTTTGAACATCCGCTGCTGGGTTTCGAGGTTGTGGATGCGGATGGAGCCGCCGCCCACTTCCGTGCCGTTCAGTACCAGATCGTAGGCCCTGGCCACGGCTCTGGCCGGATCGGCGGCCAAGTCGTCCATGTTCCGGGGCGACGTGAAGGGATGATGCATGGCCACCCAGCGTTTTTCTTCAGGCTCCCATTCCAGCAGGGGGAAATCCGTGACCCACAGGGCGGCGAACTCGTTTTCGGGAATGAGCCCGAACCGCTCGCCAAGCTTGAGACGCAGATTCCCCAGGGCGGCGTTGACCATTTCTGGCGCTCCGGCCTGGAAAAACACGATGTCGCCGGGTTTTAGGTTCAAAGCGCGGGTCAGGCCGTCCCGCTCGGCGTCGCTCAGAAACTTGGCGATGGGCGACTGCCAGCCGTCTTCCCTGATCTTGATCCAGGCCAGCCCCTGGGCCCCGTAGATTCTGACGAACTCCGTGTAGTCGTCGATTTCCTTGCGCGAAAGCTCCGCCCCGCCGGGCACGGGCAGGGCCTTGACCAGAGGGGCGGCCGCAAAGAGCTTGAATTCCGACCCGCGCACAATGGACGTGACCTCCGACAGCTTCAGGCCGAAACGGATATCCGGCTTGTCCACGCCGTACTCACTCATGGCCTGGGCGTAGGTCATGCGCGGCAGCGGCAGGCTGACTTCCTTGCTCAGGGCCGCGGACATGACGCGGGCCAGCATGCCTTCGGCCATGTCCATGATCTGGTCCTCGTCCACGAAGGACATTTCGATGTCGATCTGGGTGAATTCGGGCTGGCGGTCGGCGCGCAGATCCTCGTCGCGGAAGCATTTGACGATCTGGTAGTAGCGGTCCATCCCGGCGCACATGAGCAGTTGCTTGAAGAGCTGCGGCGACTGGGGCAAGGCGTAGAACTGGCCCTGGTTGACGCGGCTTGGCACCAGAAAGTCCCGCGCGCCTTCGGGGGTGGATTTGGTCAGCACCGGGGTTTCAATCTCCAGAAAGCCGAGTTCGTCCAGATAGCGGCGCACGGCCTGAGCCACGCGGCTGCGCAGTACGAGATTGTCGGCCGCGGCCTTGCGGCGCAGATCCAGAAAACGGTACTTCAGGCGCAGATTCTCGGACACGTCCACCCGGTCCTCGATGGGAAAGGGCGGCGTTTTGGCCGTGTTCAGCAGTTTGTATTCCGTGACATAGACCTCGATGGCCCCTGTCGCCAGCTTGGGGTTGACCATGTCGGCGGGCCGGGAGCGGACCTCGCCCTTGATGGCCAGGACGAATTCCGTGCGCAGCACATGGGCGCGTTCGTGCGCGTCGGGCGCCACCTCCGGAGAGAAAACCACCTGGGTCAGCCCGAAACGGTCGCGCAGGTCGATGAAAATGAGCCCGCCGTGATCACGGCGGTACTGCGCCCAGCCCATGAGACAGACTTTCTGTCCGAGCTGTTCCGAGCCGAGTTCGGCGCAGGTGTGCGTCCTGCGCCATCCGTCCAGACTGTCCGTCCGTTGTTCCGTATTTCTGTCGTCCATGTTTGTCCTGCCGTGTGGGATATTTTCGCGGGCCTGCACCCCGGCGGGGGCGAGTCCCGGAAATTTCTGTCGTGTATCCGGGCCTGAAGACCGGAAAGCGGCGCGGCCCCGGACTGCCGTGACTGGCGGTGTCCACCGGTTTCCGGACCGGATTCTAGCGCCCCCGGAAGCCCAGAGCCTGCTCGATGTCGTCCTGAGCCACGGATTTCTGCGCGCCGGTAGCCATATCCTTGACCACGATAAGCCCTTTGTCCATCTCGTCCTGACCGAGCAGCAGGCAGGTTTTCACCCCCAGCTTGTTGGCCTGACGCATCTGGCTCTTCACGCTGCGCACGTCGAAGGATACCTCGCCCGAAAATCCGCGTTCGCGCAGACGCTGGGCCAGGAGCAAGGCCGTGTTCAGGGCCTGATCGTCCAGCACGGCCATGTAGAAATCCGGGTCGGAGACGCGGATTTCGCCGCACAGCAGGGCCAGCCGCTCCATGCCGCAGGCAAAGCCGATGCCGGGCAGATCCGGTCCGCCGAGCTGCCGGATCAGGCCGTCGTACCGGCCTCCGCCGGCCACGGCCGTCTGCGCCCCGATTTCTCCGGAAACCACCTCGAAGGTGGTCCGCTGGTAGTAGTCGAGCCCGCGCACCAGCCGGTCATTCAGCCGGTAAGAAAGCCCGGCGCTGTCGAGAATCCGCCGGACCTGTCCGAAATGTTCCGCGCATTCCGGGCACAGAGCGTCCACGATGCGGGGCGCGTCTTTCGTCAGCGTCCGGCATGCGGGCACCTTGCAGTCCAGCACGCGCAGCGGATTGGAAACCGCCCGGCGGGAGCAGTCCTCGCACAGCGCCGAGGTTTCCACGGAAGCCAGAAAGTCCCGCAGACGCTGATGAAAGACCGGCCGGCATTTCGGGCATCCCAGGGAGTTCAGCTCCAGCTCCAGGCCCTTCAGGCCCAGCCGGGACAAAAAGGTCCACAGCATGAGCACCGCTTCCGCATCCGCCTGGGGCGCGTTGGTGCCCAGAATTTCCACATCCAGCTGGTGGAACTGGCGCAACCGGCCCTTTTGGGGCCGCTCGTAGCGGAACATGGGACCGCAGGCGAAAAGCTTGGTCACGCCGTCCGACGGCGCGCCCGCTTCGATGAAAGCCCGCAGCACGCCTGCCGTGGCCTCGGGACGCATGGTCAGGGAGCGGCCCTTGCGGTCGGCGAAGGTGTACATTTCCTTCTGGACCACATCCGTTTCCTCGCCGATGGAACGGGCGAACAATTCCGTTTTTTCCAGGATGGGCACGCGGATTTCGCGGCAGCCGTAGGCGCCGAAAGTCTCCCGGGCCAGATTTTCCATATGTGTGTGGACCGTGCTCTCCGGGGTGAACAGGTCAGAAAAACCTTTAATTTTCTGGATTTTGGACATATTGGGTGGCAATCCTTCACATGCGCGGATAATGCGAAGCCCGCCGTCTGCGGCTTCGGCGGCACTCACGGAAAGTGAAATCAGCTAGTTGATAGACCTGTGATTGTCAAAGCGGGCATGCGGCAGACCCCTGCCCCGCCGGGCCATGCGGACGGCAACCGGCCCCGGCGGCCCGGAACGTCCGCGCGGTGAAAGCCCGGCCGTAAACAGAACCTTGCGGAGCGCATCGCTGAATCTATGTCCCCGACGTCTGCATCATTTACGGACACCATTGTCCTTGCGACCGGCAACGCCGGAAAAATCCGCGAACTTTCAGCCATGCTGGGCGCATGCGTGCCCGGCATCCGCGTACTGGGCCTGAAGGATTTTCCGGAGATCAGAGAGATTCCCGAAACCGGAACGACTTTCGAGGAGAACGCCCGCATCAAGGCCAGAGCCGTGGCCGAAGCCACAGGGCTGGTGGCCGTGGCCGACGACTCCGGCCTGGTCGTGGACGCTCTCGGCGGCGCGCCGGGCGTGTATTCGGCCCGCTACAGCGGAGAAGACGCCACGGACCAAAAAAACGTGGCCAAACTGCTGGATGCCCTGCGCGATGTGCCGGACGGCCAGCGTGGATGTCATTTTGCCTGCGTCATGCTCGCAGCCGCTCCATCCGGACGGGAACTGTCGGCTCACGGCCGGTGGAGCGGGCGGGTGGTCCGGGAGCGGGCAGGCACGGGCGGCTTCGGCTACGATCCTGTGTTTTTTGACGATGAACTGGGCATGACCGCGGCGCAGATGCCCCCCGAGGTAAAAAACGCCCGCAGCCACAGAGGCCGGGCCGTGGCGGCGCTTTTGCGGGACTGGCCCGGATTCTGGAAACACGTCCAAACGGAACGGGAGGGATAACATGTGTGGAATTATCGGATACACCGGCCACAGACCGGCCATTCCGGCCATCGTTGAGGGGCTTCGCCGCCTCGAATACCGGGGCTACGACTCTTCCGGCGTGGCCTACGAGGAAGGCCGGGAGCTGCGCGTGGTCCGGGCCGAAGGCAAGCTGAACGCGCTGGACCAGAAAATTTCCGGCCTGGACACGGCAGGCTCCGTCTGCGGCATCGGCCATACCCGCTGGGCCACGCACGGCCTGCCCGTGGAGCGCAACGCCCATCCGCACATGGACGGCGAAGGCCGCTTTGCCCTGGTGCACAACGGCATCATCGAGAATTACGCGGAGCTCAAAGCCGAACTCATGGCCGAGGGAGAAACCTTCCAGTCTGAAACGGACACGGAAGTGCTGGTGCATGTCATCGCCAAGGGCGTGCGCCTGACCGGCGATGTGCGCCAGGGCATTTCCTGGGCTCTGGACCGGGTAGACGGCGCCTACGCCTTCGCTCTTCTGAGCCGCGAGCATCCCGGAAAAATCTGGGCCAGCCGCAAGGCCAGCCCGCTGCTCATGGGCATCGGCACGGGCGAGAATTTTCTGGCCTCGGACATTCCGGCCTTCCTGCTCTACACCCGTGAAGTGGTCTTTCTGGACAACGGCGAGCTGGCCGAGGTGGAAGCCGGGTCCTGGCGGGTCTTCGACGTCCGGAGCCTGGAGGAGAAGGACAAGACGCCCCAGCATATTGCCTGGGACGTGCAGGCGGCCCGGAAGGACGGCTACAAGCATTTCATGCTCAAGGAGATCTTCGAGCAGCCCAAGGTCGTCCGGGACTGCCTGGCCGGGCGCATCCAGCGGGGGCGGGTCACATTGCCGGAGCTGGAAGACATGCCCGTTCCGGACCGTCTGACCATCGTGGCCTGCGGCACATCCTACCACGCCGGCCTGTGGGCCAAGTATCTGCTCGAAGCCTGGGCCAGAATCCCGGTGCAGGTCGAGATCGCCTCTGAATTCCGCTACCGGGACAGTGTTTTCCTGCCCGGCGACGCGGTACTGACCATCAGCCAGTCCGGCGAAACCGCCGACACCCTGGCCGCCATCCGCATCGCCCGCGAGGCCGGAACGCCCATTCTCGGTCTGTGCAATGTAGTCGGTTCTTCCATTGCGCGGGAATCGGACCGGGTGGTGTACACCCAGGCCGGGCCGGAAATCAGTGTGGCCTCCACCAAGGCCATGTGCAGCCAGATGGTGCTGCTTCTGCTGATGGCCCTGTTCTGGGGCGACCGCAAAAAGACCCTGCCTACAGATGTCCGGGAGCGCTGCCTGGAAGCCCTGACCCGGCTGCCGGACATTCTGGAGGCCCAGCTGCCCGCCCTGCGCGACAGGGCCGGAAAGCTGAGTCAGGAATACGCCGACGCCCGGAGTTTCTTTTTCCTGGGCCGGGGGCTTTACTTTCCGCTGGCCATGGAGGGAGCCCTCAAGCTCAAGGAAATTTCCTACATTCACGCCGAAGGTTACGCGGCCGGAGAAATGAAGCACGGATCCATTGCGCTCATCGACGCCCATTTTCCGACCTTCGCCATGGCCTTGAACGACGAACTGCTCCAGAAGGTGGCCTCCAACCTGCAGGAAGTGCAGGCCCGGGGAGGCCGGGTCATCGCTCTGGTCAATCCCGGCGCCTCTCTGGATGCAGATGACCCGTGGGTGCTGCCGGAAGTCTGGGGCCCGCTGAAGAGTTTTCTGGTGCTGCCCGCGGTGCAGCTTTTCGCCTACGAGACGGCCGTGTACCTGGGTAAGGATGTGGACCAGCCCCGGAACCTGGCCAAAAGCGTCACGGTGGAATGAGCGGACCGGGGGAACCAGAGTTTGCATCGTATGATTTTTCATTCTGGCAGTAGCAGCATCCACACATAACGCCTGTTCTTTGACGATTTGGCGGCTACGTCAAAATGAATCCAAACCCTGGCATGGCCCTGCCGGAGCTCCTGCCTCGAAGAATTGATCTGTTGAAGTCACGCGCGGCCGGAAATGCCAGCCGACAATAAAGACAAGAAGAAGTCATGAACGGAGAGACCCACACCCAGCTGGCCAGTTTTATCTGGTCCATCTGCAACCTGCTGCGTGGCCCCTACAAGCGCAACGAGTACCGCAAGGTCATCCTGCCGCTGACGGTGCTGCGCCGCTTCGAGTGCCTGCTCGAACCGACCCGGCAGGCCGTCATTGAAGAATTCCAGTCGCTGAAGACCAAGCCCGAAGGTGTTCAGCGGGCGCGGTTGCAGCAGGTCTCCGGACACCGTTTCTACAGCCTGTCGAGGATACGGCTCGCTCTGCCGGGCGAAAAGATTCATTCGCTGCTGGACGACCCCAACAATCTCGCACCAAATCTGAACAGCTACATCAACGGCTTTTCTTCCAACGTCCGTGACATCATGGAGCGGTTCAGGTTTGGCGAACAGATCGCCCACATGGCGGAAAAGAACATCCTCTTCGAGGTGGCCAAGGCCTTTGCGGGGATAGACCTTTCGCCTCAGCGGGTGGACCAGATGCTGATGGGCTATGTGTTCGAGGAACTGATCCGGATCGGCGCGGAACAGTCCAACGAAGAGGCCGGGGAACATTTCACGCCGCGTGAGGTGATCAAACTGATGGTCAACCTGCTGCTGGCACCGGAGGGGGATCTGGCCAAGAGTGATGTGGTCAAGACCATCTACGATCCCGCCTGCGGCACCGGCGGCATGCTCTCGGTGGCTGAGGAGTACATCCGCCACCTCAACCGCGACGCCCGCCCGCATCTCTATGGACAAGACTGGAACGACGAAGCCTGGGCGGTGTGTAAATCCGACATGCTGATCAAGGGCGAGGACGCCGACAACGTCATCCTCGGCGACACCTTCACCGCCGACGGCTTTGAGCGTACTTCCGACGGCAACAAGTGGACCTTCGACTACATGCTGGCCAATCCCCCCTTTGGCGTGGAGTGGAGGCAGCAGCAGAAATACATCAACCAGGAGGCCGATATCTTGGGCTTTTCCGGGCGCTTCGGCGCAGGCACCCCGCGCATCAACGACGGGGCGCTGCTTTTCCTGCAGCACATGATCTCCAAGATGCGCCCTGCCGAGAAAGGCGGCAGCCGCATCGGCATTGTTTTCAACGGTTCGCCGCTTTTCACCGGCGATGCCGGCAGCGGCGAGAGCGAAATCCGCCGCTGGATCATCGAAAACGACTGGCTGGAGGCCATCGTCGCCCTGCCGGAACAGCTTTTCTACAACACAGGTATCGCCACCTATATCTGGGTTATCACCAACCGCAAGGTCAAAGAACGCAGAGGCAGGGTGCAGCTCATCGATGCCCGCAACTTCTGGGTTCCGATGGAAAAGTCGCTGGGCAACAAGCGCCGCCGTATCGGCGACCCGCAGGACAAGGCCAAAGACCCGGATCATATTGCCGAGATCACCCGCATCTACGAGAGTTTCCAGGATGGCGAGACCCGCACCTTCCTCCTTGACGGCAGGGAGAAGGAACTCGTGGTCAGCAAGCTGTTCGACAACGATGACTTCGGCTACCACAAAATCACCGTCGAACGCCCCTTGCGCCTCAACTTCCAGGCTACAGAGGAGCGCATTGCCCGGCTGGAAGAACAGACCGCCTTCAAGAATCTCGCTTCCAGTAACAAGAAGAATGAAACCGTCCGCCAGCAGGAGATCGAGGCAGGCAGGACTCGTCAGCAGGCCATCCGCGATCTGCTGACCGCCTTTGCCGGAGAGCATGGCGAGACAATGTGCAAGGATCGTAAACAGTTTCTGCTGAGTCTGCGCAAGGCAGAGCGCGCACGGGGCGTCAAACTCTCCCCGTCCGAGCTGAAAGCGGTGCTCGCCGCCTTGGGTGAGCGGGACGAGACCGCCGAGATCTGCAAAGACAAGAAGGGCGATCCGGAACCGGATACCGAGCTGCGCGATACCGAGACCGTACCGCTGCAAGAACGCATCGAGGAATACTTCCAACGCGAGGTGCTGCCCCACGTGCCTGATGCCTGGATCGACCACAGCAAAACCAGGGTCGGTTTTGAGATTCCTCTGAACCGCCACTTTTACCGTTACGAACCGCCGCGCGAACTGGCCGAGATCGAGGCCGAAATCAAGAATCTGGAAGGTGAGATTCTTGAACTGCTCCGGGAGGTGACGGCATGAGCCAAATCATCGAATTCCTGACCCCACGTATGGTTGGCCGGCGTTTTGACGAACACGCCATTCCATTGGAGTTACTTAAAGATTTGGCTGTGCTGGGGGAGATGCTCATTGAGGTTGCCAAATGGTGCTACCTGCGGGATCACCCTGAGCGCAAGCGCTCTCCCAGAGGCTTTACCGATGGCGTCGCTCTTAAGCTGTCCGGTGTCGGTGAAGGTAGCGCCGCACCCCGGTTAAGCCTAGTTGTTGAACAGCCACAACTCTTTTCATTCTTTCCATTTCGACCGCAGGCCCAGACCTATTTCGAACAAGCCCGTACACATTTAATTGGCGCAATTAATGCCGCCGAGCACAATGAGCCGGTCACCCAACATCTTCCCGAGGAGCTGTTGGCCTACTTCGACCGCATTGGTCGCGGCCTGCGCGATGACGAGGCCATTGAATTCGCACCTCAGGAGGCCGACCGCAAGGCCCGACTCACCAGAGTCACGCGCCGCAAGCTGGTGCTGACCTCCAGTCAGATGCAGGAGCTCACCGAAGAAGTCATTCTGCGCGGCAGTATCCCCGAAGCCGACCAAGGCAAGATGACCTTCGAACTTCAGGTTATCAACGGCCCCCGTGTGACCGCCCCCATCGCAGGCCAGCATCTATTGACCGTGATGGAAGCCTTTAACGGCTACAAACAGGGTGCACGTGTGCTCCTCCAGGGCATCGGGCGCTACAGCCGTTACGACCGGCTGCAAAGCTTGGAAACCGTTGAGCACCTCAGTCTGCTGGACAGTAATGACATCGCCGCCCGCGTGGAAGAGCTTAAATCGTTACGCCACGGCTGGCTGGATGGTAAGCAGGGCTTTGCGCCCGACAAGGCAGGTCTTGACTGGTTGGCAGAGACGTTCCAGCGCAACTATCCGGATGAACTGCCCCAG
Organism: Desulfomicrobium orale DSM 12838; assembly: GCF_001553625.1. GTDB lineage: Bacteria > Desulfobacterota > Desulfovibrionia > Desulfovibrionales > Desulfomicrobiaceae > Desulfomicrobium > Desulfomicrobium orale. The sequence continues at coordinate 1,056,299 of NZ_CP014230.1, read as the reverse complement.
CCTTATCTCTACCCGACCGCAGAAGGCGGCGTGCAGGCCGAATGGTCGCTGAATGATTGGGAGATCAGCCTTGAAGTCGACTTTGAACGGCATCAGGGCCAATGGCATGCGCTGAATATGTCCAATGAGCAGGAAGAGGAGCGGACACTCAACCTGAATGAACCCGCTGACTGGCAATGGCTGTCAAAGGAAATCACTGAGCGGACCGGGGTGACGCGTGAATAACAACACCTTTTTGCTACGCCAGATTCACCCCGGTTTCGTGCAAAATGGGCGGGCCTCCTCCCAGGCCTTCCGTCCCACACCCAAGGATGAACAGAAGCTCTCCGTCTACGACGGCGACCAGATTACCCCGGCCGATGCCTTTGAGCATTACACCAAGACCCTCAAGCTGGGCAGCAGCGGTGTGCTGGCTGTATCCATGGCAGAATGCAGGGCGCTCGACCTGCCCGTGACGCCAGATCCAGCCTCTTTTCCGGAACATGTGCTGATCGATTTTTCCGCCTACGGCAAGAGCGCAACCGAAAAAAAAGCCAAACTCCTCAAGGCAAAAGCGGAAGTGCGCGGTTGGCTCTATCAAGAACTCACGCCATGAATATGCTGGATGATCAATCTCCCTACTTCCTCAAATACCTGCCAGGACGGACCAGATGAACAGGCAAATTTTATTTGACGGTCATTTGATGGATGACCCCTTCTTGATGAGGTGGGACGGCATTAACTGTCGAAATAACAATGAGTTATCCTCAAGGGGTTTATTTGATGGCTGTTTGACTGAGGGGGGCGTCCTGAGCTGGATCAAAGCGGAAATGGGTCCACGGAAAACACGGAACGACACGAAAAGGAATGCTCTTTTCCGTGAGTCTCGTGCCTTTCGCCGACAGAAAAAGGGACTGGCATGAGGTATCCGGTCTATCCCGAATATAAAGAGAGCGGCGTCCAGTGGCTGGGGCAGGTTCCGGAGCATTGGGAGGTGAAGCGGCTGAAAAAGGCTGCCCATCTGAATGACAGAAAAGTTGAGGCCGACGAGGAGAGCCCCGTTCCGTATATTGGCATGGAAAACATTGAATCATGGACAGGAAAGCTGCTGCCCATTGATCGTGATATTGTTCCATCTGGTGTTGCCAATCGATTCACTGCGAAAAATACCCTGTTCGGCAAACTCCGGCCATACTTAGGCAAGGCATATAATCCTGATTTTGATGGGCTATGTTCGACCGAATTGCTGGTGATCGAAAGTGAGGGTTTTGATCGGAGAGCCTTGCTTTATTGGCTATTGACGGATGGCTTCATCGAGCTAGTTGATTCGTCCACTTATGGGTCGAAGATGCCACGCACCAACTGGGATTTTATCGGCAACTGTCTATTGCCAGTTCCCCCTCTCCCCGAACAGACCGCCATTGCCGATTTTCTCGACCGGGAGACAGGGAGGATCGACACGCTGGTGGCGAAGAAGCGGCGGCTGATTGCGCTGCTTAAGGAGAAACGCACAGTACTCATCTCCCGCACCGTCACCCGTGGCCTGCCTGCATCAGTGGCCCGCGCATTCGGCCTTGAACCCCACACCCGCTTCAAGGATTCCGGCATTGAATGGCTGGGGCAGGTGCCGGAAGGGTGGGAGGTGACGGCACTGAAATGGCGGATCAGAACAAAAAGTGGAGACGGCATACCCACCTTCGAGGTTTCTCCCGAAAAAAGTGTAGATGCCAACATCCCAGTAATAGGGGGGAATGGCATTATGGGTTATTGCTCTTCAGCCAATTCAAATACTCCAGTTCTCGCTGTTGGGCGTGTGGGAGCTCTTTGTGGAAATGTCCACGAAATCAATTATTCTGCGTGGATTACAGATAACTCACTGGTTTTAACCGTCCAACGAAACACTTTTGACCTCAAATATCTGGCATCTGTACTCCGTACAAGAAATCTGAATGAGATAGCCGATAAAACTGCCCAACCGCTAATCACGGGAACCAGAGTGCGAGCCGAATTTGCGCCAGTTCCTCCTCTCCCCGAACAAACCGCCATCTCCACCTACCTTGACCGCGAAACGGCCAAAATTGACCGGCTGGTGGAGAAGATCGAACTGCTCATCAGCCGCTTGCAGGAATACCGCGCCGCGCTCATCACCGCCGCCGTGACGGGCAAAATCGATGTGCGGAGCTGTACCAGCCAAGAGGTCAGCACATGAAGTTCGAAACATTCAAGGCTGGTCAATGGAAGAAGCGTTACCAGTACAAAAGCTTCGAACCTGTGCCTGTTAATCACGAGTGGACCTGGGAAGACCCCACCATAAACACCCTGCTGGAGCAGGCCACCCGCGCCTTAGGTGAGTTGAACGCTTTTTCTCTGATCGTGCCGGATGTCGACCTGTTCATCGAAATGCATGTTCTCAAGGAGGCCCAGACCTCCAGCAAGATCGAGGGCACCCAGACCGGCATCGACGAAGCCCTGATGCCCGAAGAACAAATCCGGCCGGAAAAGCGCGATGACTGGCGGGAAGTGCACAACTACATTGAAGCGGTCAACACAGCCATCGCCAAACTGCAAACCCTCCCGCTCTCCAACCGGCTGCTCAAACAGACCCATGCCATCCTCATGCAGGGGGTGCGGGGGGAACACAAACAACCGGGCGAATTCCGCACCAGCCAGAACTGGATCGGCGGTTCCAACTTGAGCGATGCCACTTTTATCCCGCCCCACCATGATGGGGTGACGGAATTGATGGGTGATCTGGAGAAATTCTGGCATAACGAGGAGATTGCAGTGCCGCATCTGGTACGCGCGGCCATCAGCCATTATCAGTTCGAGACCATTCATCCGTTTTTGGACGGCAACGGTCGTATCGGCCGTCTGCTGATTCCGCTCTATCTGGTCAGCCACGGTCTGTTGGCCAAGCCATCGCTCTATCTCTCCGACTTCTTCGAGCGCAACCGGGCCAGCTACTACGATGCTCTGATGCAGGTCCGCGTCAGTAACGATTTGATCCATTGGGTACGATTTTTCCTCAATGGCGTCGCCCAGACCGCCACCAAGGGCCGAGAGATATTCAGTCAGATTCTAACTCTGCGCACCGAAGTGGAACAGGCCGTGCTGGGGTTGGGCAAGCGTGCGCCGACCGTACGATCAGCTCTGAACCTGCTCTACCGAAAGCCTATTGTCAGCGCCGCCGATGTAGCGGAAACTTTGGAAGTCTCGACACCGACGGCCAATGCTGCCATCAACTCTCTCATAAAATTAAATATCTTGACTGAGGTCACGGGCCAGCAGCGTAGCCGTATCTACGTCTTTGATCGTTACCTTAAGCTGTTTGTTAGTTAAGGGAAATGCGTTTTCCTTAACTAAGATGTCCGCCAAGTAAAAGAAAAGGAAGGTCTCCATGTCCCAGACCACCGAAAAAGCCTTCGAGTCCTACGTGGAGCGGATGCTGCTGGCCAAAGGCTGGCAGCAGGCCGGTGTGGATGGCTGGGACAAAGAGCGGGCGCTGTTCCCGCAGGCGATCACCGATTTTATCGCCGCCACCCAGCCGCAGCTGTGGGAGATGATGCGCACCCAGCACGGAGAGCAACTGGAGGCGATGCTGTTGGCCGCTCTGGTCAGGGAACTGGCCATCAAGGGGACACTCCATGTGCTGCGCCACGGCTTCAAATTCTACGGCAAGACCTTTCGGCTGGCCTACTTCAAACCCGCCCACGGTCTGAATGAAGAGGTGCTGGCGCACTACCGGGCCAACCTGCTCACCGTCACCCGTCAGGCGCCCTGCCATCCGGGCGATCACGCCACTGTTGATCTGCTTTTCGCCGTGGGCGGCCTGCCGGTGGCGACCTGCGAGCTGAAGAATCCCTGGACCGGACAGAGCTGGCGCAACGCAGTACGGCAGTACAGGGAAGACCGCAATCCGCGCGCGCCGCTGTTTGCGTTCAAGCAGCGGGCGCTGGCGCACTTTGCCGCCGATCCGGACGAGGTGCACATGACCACCCGGCTGGCCGGGGACAAGACCTTTTTTCTGCCCTTCAATCGCGGCAGTCATCCCGGCGGGGTGCAGTGCGGCGCGGGCAACCCGCAGCACCCTTCCGGCTACCGCAGCGGCTATTTCTGGGAAGAGGTGCTGGAGCGCGAAAGCTTCCTCGACATTCTCGGCCACTTCGTTTTTCTTGAGAAGAAGCAGGAAAAGCTTGAAGACGGCAAGGGCGGCAGCCGCATGGTGACCAGGGAGACGATGATCTTCCCGCGCTATCACCAGCTTGACTCCACCCGTAAGCTGATCGCCGCCGCCCGCGCCGAGGGACCGGGGCAGAACTATCTGATCCAGCATTCGGCAGGCAGCGGCAAGACCAACTCCATCTCCTGGCTGTCGCACCGCCTGGCCAGCCTGCACGATATCGACGACCGCAAGGTGTTCGACTGCGTAATCGTCATCACCGACCGGCAGGTGCTCGACCGTCAGTTGCAGGACGCCATCTACCAGATCGAACACGCCCAGGGAGTGGTCAGGGCCATTGATCAGGATTCAAGGCAACTGGCCGAGGCATTGATCGACGGCACCAGGATCGTCGTCACCACCCTGCAGAAATTTCCGTTTGTACTGCGCGGTCTGCTCCACGTTGCCGGAGCCGGGGACTCGGATGCACCGGATGATGCGGCCAGGGTGCAGGCAACGGCCTGGGCAGCGGAGATCGGCAAGCGCCGCTACGCGGTGATCGTGGATGAGGCGCACTCCTCCCAGACCGGCGAGACGGCGCGGGAGCTGAAGGCGATTCTGGGCGCGAACATGGGGAGCAGCGGTGACGACGGAGAAATGGACTGGGAGGATCGCCTGAACGAGGTGATGGCTTCGCGCGGCCGGCAGCAAAACTTGAGCTTTTTCGCCTACACCGCCACCCCCAAGGGCAAGACGCTGGAGCTGTTTGGGCGCGTCGGCTCAAGCGGCAAGCCGGAACCTTTCCACCTCTACAGCATGCGGCAAGCCATCGAAGAGGGGTTCATCCTCGATGTGCTGCAGAACTACACGACCTACAAAACCTATTTCAAGCTGGTCAAAGCGGTGGAGGACGACCCCGACCTTCCGAAAAAAAAGGCGGCGCGGGCATTGGCCAGATTTCTGGTGCTGCATCCGACCAATATCGCCCAGAAGATCGAGGTGATCGTCGAACACTTCCGCAGCCATGTGCGCATCCATTTGGGCGGTCGGGCCAAGGCCATGGTGGTGACTGGTTCGCGTTTGCAGGCAGTGAAGTATATGGAGGCCTTCCAGCGCTATATCGGCGAGCGAGGTTATGACGATATCCGGCCGCTGGTGGCCTTCAGCGGCACGGTGCGCGATCCGGAAACCGGCCTGGAATATACCGAATCGGGGATGAACACCGATGTAGTGAGCGGCAAACCGATCAGCGAAAAACAGCTGCCCGGACGATTTGCCTCGCCTGATTACCAGGTGCTCTTGGTGGCCAACAAGTACCAGACCGGCTTCGACCAGCCTTTGCTCGTGGCCATGTACGTGGACAAGCGGCTGGACGGGGTGCAGGCGGTGCAGACCCTGTCGCGCCTCAACCGCATGGCGCCGGGCAAGGAGGCGCCCTTTGTGCTCGACTTCGCCAACGAGGCCGAGGACATCTACCGCGCTTTCAAACCTTATTACGACGCCACCAGCCTGCAGGAAAGCTCCGATCCCGCCCAGCTCGAACAGCTCAAGCACGAGCTGGACGCCTTTCAGATTTACCACGCAAACGAGGTGGAGGCCTTTGCCCGCATCTTCTATCGTACGCCGGGCAAACAAAACCCCGCCGACCATGCCTGTCTGCAGCGGCACCTGCAACCGGCGGTGGATCGCTTCAAGGCGATGAAAGACGAGGAGCAGCGCAGTGAATTCCGCGACAAGCTGAGCGGTTACGTCAAAGTGTACAGTTTTTTGAGTCAGATCATCCCCTATGCTGATCCCGACCTGGAGATGCTCTACAGCTTTGGCCGGTTCCTGCTGCCGCACCTGTCGCTGGAACGCGATACCAGTGTCGTCAAACTGGGCGACGAGGTGGACCTGCAGTACTACCGTCTGCAACGGATCTTTTCCGGAGCCATCGAGTTGCGCGAGGACAATGGTGAATACGGCGTGAAGAGTCCTACGGATGTGGGCACTGGAAAGGCCAGGGAGGAGAAGGCGCCGCTTTCCGAAATCATCGAGGTGCTGAACGACCGCTTCGGCACCAACTTTACCGAGGAAGACCGGCTGTTCTTCGAGCAGATCAAGGAGAAGGCCGCCAATACTCCGGAAGTGATCCGCCTGCGGCGGGCCAACCCTTTTGACAAATTCCAGCTGGGACTGCGCCAGATGCTGGAAGATCTGATGCTGCAACGCATGAACGAGAACGATAAAATCGTTTCTCGCTATATGGACGACAAAGCCTTTGAGGATAAGGCCTTTGCTGTGCTGTCCAAGGTCATTTACGACAGCATTCCGGCAACGGATGCCATGGATTTTGGTGGTGAGGGATGAAGATCTTGCCCTCCACTCGCCATTGCCAACCTCAGACTTCCGCGAGCATCCGGGCCAAGCGGAGTTTCTCCTGTCTGGTGAAAGCAGCATGTCCGCTATTGCGAAGGCAGGCCAGTTACAAGTACATGGAGCCGTTATCGAATGTCCAAGATTGTCTGTAGGTTACGTTATCTCGTGCCCTTGGGAGACGTGGAACCTGACTTGAATTTACATGGAACAAGGATGCGAACATTTCTTAGAGTTTTCTGGATGGCGGCCGTTGTCTGCGCGCTGGCCGCGGCGGCCCAGGCCGGAGCCCGCGAGGATTACCAGCGCGGCCTGTCCTCCTTCAAGGCTTTACTGGCCAATGAAAAACGGGCCGCCCTGCGGGACGAATGGCTCGGAACGGCGGCGTTTTTCGAGAAATCCCTGGGCGGGGACGCGCGGGGGGAAAGTGCTCCCAAGTGCATGTATTTCCTGGGCCGCTGCCATGAAGAGCTGGGCAAGCGGTCTTTCCTGAAAGCCGACCGCCAGAACGCCCTGGCCGCCTTCGACCGGATGCTCAAGGCTTTTCCCAGGCACTCCTGGGCCGACGACTCCCTGTACCGGAAGGGGCTGATCATGCTGGAGCAGGCCGGGGATACGGACGCGGCCCGGAAAATTTTCCAGGATGTGATCGACCATTACCCCAAAGGGGACATGGCCCCTGAAGCCAGAAAGCATCTGGAAACCCTGGGCGGGAAAAGCGGGAAAAAGGACACCGTCCAGGCCGGCAAGAAAGCTTCGGCGAAATCCGCCCGCTCCGGCGGGACGCCCGCCCGGCTGAACGGCATTCGGCACTGGTCGGGCCAGGAATATACGCGGGTGGTGCTGGATCTGGACCGGGAGGTCGCCTACGAGCGTACCCTCGAAGAACAGGGAGGAAACAAGGAGCTGCGCATCTCCCTCCCGGGGACGACGGTGGCCGCGGATGTCATGCGTGCACGCAACGTGGGGGACGGCACTCTGGCCCAGATCCGTGTGGGCGAAGGCGGCGGCCGCACCCTTGTCACGGTGGACCTTTTGCGGGCGGGCAATTACCGGGTTTTCGCCCTGCCGGACCCGTACCGGGTGGTCATCGACGTCTATGCGGACTCCGGAGCCGGAGAGTCCGGCCCGGACGCCGCCGGAACGGACCATGTGCGGGACACGCTGGAAGAGCTTCAGCGCGAACAGAAATCTGCTCCAGCCAGAGAAGAGACGGCCGCCAAAGGCTCCCAGAAAGGCGGGAAGCGGGGGGGTGCGGCTGACGCTCGGGCATCGAAATCCGGCCAGCCGGCCCTGGTGCCCAGCGCAAAACAGAAGAAGTATTCCGGCTCCCTCATGGAACAGCTCGGGCTGAAAGTGCGCACCGTCATGATCGATGCCGGTCACGGAGGAAAGGATCCGGGAGCCATCGCCAACGGCGTGCGGGAGAAGGACGTCAATCTGCGCATGGCCAGAATCATGGGCAACATGCTCCAGGCTCAGGGCTTCAAGGTGCTCTACACGCGGACCACGGACAAGTTCATCCCGCTGGAGGAACGAACGGCCCTGGCCAACGCCAAAGGCGCGGACCTGTTCATCTCCATCCACTGCAACGCCTACAAGGACCCGAGGATTCACGGACTGGAGGTCTATTATCTGAACCTGGCAACAGACGCCCAGGCCGTGCGCGTCGCCGCGCGGGAGAACGGAGTTTCGGCGAAGAAAATCAGCGACATGCAGTTCATCCTTTCGGACCTGATGCTCAATTCCAAAATCAATGAATCCCGCCAGATGGCCGCCCTGGTGGAAAAGGAAGTCATGCGCGGCGTGGGGCCCCGGTACAAGATATCCAGCCACGGCTCCAAGGGCGCGTTTTTCTATGTGCTGACCGGAGCCCGGATGCCATCCGTCCTGGTGGAACTCGGTTACCTGACCAATCCGAAGGAAGCGGCGCACCTTGATTCCGACGAATACCTCACGGCCATGGCCAGAGGGCTGGTCAACGGCATCATGGCCTATAAGAAGAAACTGGAACGGTATTCGGGATGACGCCTCCCGTCCGCCACGCCGCCGTTTCCGGATGCGTCTTTTTCGCTGGCACCCCTAATGAGCGGCTCATGCCGGAGCGTACGGCATGATTTTTCCTTTGGGGTCGGTGGTCAACGCCCTGGCCATTGTCATCGGGGCGGTCGTCGGGCTTCTGCTGCACGGCCGGTTGCCCGAGAACATGCGCAGAATCGTCTTTCAGGGGCTGGGGCTTTGTGTCGTGGTCATCGGCATGCAGATGGCCCTGCGGGGAGAAAATTTTCTGCCCGTGGCCCTGAGCGTGCTGATGGGCGGCATCCTCGGCGAGTATCTCCGGCTGGAGGAGCGTTTCTCCGCACTGGCCGGGCGGCTCAAGGCTCTTTTGCACTCGGGCAATGCCCGGTTCGTGGAGGGGCTGGTCAACGCCTCGCTCATCTACTGCATCGGAGCCATGGCCATACTGGGCTCCTTTGACGAAGGCATCCGGGGCGATCATTCCATCCTGTTCACCAAATCCCTCCTGGACGGCTTCGCCGCCATCGCCCTGGCCTCGACATACGGTTCCGGCGTGCTCTTCGCGGCTGTTCCGGTACTTCTCTATCAGGGAACGCTGACGGTCTTCGCCGGTTTCTTCCAGCCCTGGTTTTCGGAATATCTCATCGCCCAACTCACCGCCACAGGCGGCGTGCTGGTGCTGGGCATCGGCATCAACCTGCTGGGTGTCACGACCATCCGCCTCTCCAGCCTGCTGCCGTCCCTTGCGGTCATCGTGCCCTTGTCTCTCTTTTAGGAGCGGCGGCGGGGTCTCACATTTGAATCAGTGGCGCGGCCCTGCCCGGATACGCTGGGGATGCGGCTCCATTTTCGGCCGGGATGCATGTCAGACGCATAGGCGGATCAGCTTTCCATTTTTCTCTGAAAATCCTGATATCTTCCGGCATATGGCGGATGTCCGAAAAACGCCGAACCCGAGACCAGCACGTCCGCACCCAGATCCGACAGCTCGCGGGCATTGTCCAGAGTCACGCCGCCGTCCACCTGGATCAGAGTGGACAGGCCTCTCTCCCGGATCATCTTTGAAAGAGCGGCGATTTTCTCCTTGCAGAAAGGAATGAACTTCTGGCCGCCGAAGCCCGGATTGACGCTCATGACGAGCACCATGTCCAGCTGCGGCAGCAGATATTCGGCGACGTTCAGGGGCGTGGCCGGATTGAGGGCCAGACCGGTCTGCATGCCCGCCTCGCGGATGGCGCTGATGGTGCGTTCCAGATGCACGCCGGTTTCGGCGTGCACGCAGAGCAGGTCGGCTCCGGCGTCGGCGAACTCCCGGATGTAGCGTTCGGGATGGTCGATCATCAGATGCACATCGAAAAAAAGCTTGGACGAAGCCCGCAAAGCCTTGATGACCGGCGGGCCGAAGGTGATGTTGGGCACGAACAGACCGTCCATGACATCCCAATGCACCCACTCAAGCCCAGCCGCTTCCAGAGCCTCAAGCTCGCCCCGCAGGTTGCCGAAATCCGCCGACAGCAGCGACGGAGACAGGATGAATCGGCGCATTATTCCTCCCGGTCCCCCATTTTGAAGTCCACTTGAATTTTGTACACCTTGTCGGCGGGCAGGTTCAAAATGGCGATGCCGGTCTTTCGGGTGATTGCGGCCAGAGTCTCCTGCACATTCTCCCAGGACGGCCCGATGAAAGTGAACCAGAAATTCTGGCGATGGGCGCGCAGATAGCTGTGGGTCACGCCGGGCAGCCGGTTCACCTCGGCACTGAATTCTTCCATGCGATCCTCGGGCACGCGGGCCGCGCACAGGGTGGAGTGCCAGCCCAGCCGGGCCGACTGGAAATTGGCCCCGATGCGGCGGATGACTCCTTTTTCCGTGAGTGCCCGGACCCTGGCCAGGGTTTCGGCCTCGGTCAGCCCCACCTGTTCGCCGATGGCGGCGTAAGGGCGGCTTTCCAGCGGGAATCTGGTCTGTATGATATCCAGAATTTTCTTGTCGTGGGCGTCCATCATTCCTCCGCGGCCTTGCGGGGCAGATAGGTGCACAGGGGCTCCTCGGCCATGTAGTTGTCGTTCATGGAATGGGCCCTGGCCCGGCAGCCGCCGCAGACCCTGTGGTATTCGCAGACCCCGCACTTGCCCTCGTATTCCTTCTGGCTGCGGAACTGCCTGAACTGTCTGGAAGAGCGCCAGATCTCCGGAAAGGGGGTGTCGCGGACGTTACCGCAGTCCAGCTCCAGATAGCCGCAGGGCTGCACTTGCCCCACATGGGAGATGAAGCAGAAGCCCGTGCCGCCCAGACAGCCGCGGGTCATGGCGTCCAATCCGAAATTTTCGGGAGTGACGGGTACGCCTTCCTCCCTGGCCCGCTGGCGCATGATGCGGTAATAATGCGGGGCACAGGTGGCCTTGAGATGCATTTTCGTGGTCTTGCGGAAATCGTAGAACCAGTTCAGCACGTCTTCGTACTCCCCGGCCGTGATCACCTCCGCGCCGAGCTTTGCGGCCCGGCCCGTGGGTACCAGCAGGAAAATATGCCAGGCCGCCGCGCCCAGCCGCTCGCACAGGTCGAAAATCTGCCTGAAACTGCCCAGATTGGCGCGGGTGACGGTCGTGTTGATCTGAAACTCCAGCCCGGCCTCCTTCAGATGGCGGATGCCGCGCATGGAAGCATCGAAGGCGCCGGGTACACCGCGAAAGTCGTCATGACTGGCCGCGTCCGGGCCGTCTATGGAGATGGAACATCGTTTGACCCCGGCCTCGCGGATAAGGACCGCGGTTTCCGGAGTGATCAGCGTCCCGTTGGGAGACATGACGCAGCGCAGGCCCTTGTCCGTGGCGTAGCGCATGAGCTCGTACACATCCGGACGCATCATGGGATCGCCGCCGGTGAAAATGATGATGGGAGTGCCCACCTCCGGAAAAGTGTCGATGAGGGCCTTGGCTTCGGCATTGCTCAGCTCGCCCTCGTAGGGCTCCAGATGGGCTTCCGCCCGGCAGTGCTTGCAGGCCAGATTGCAGGATCTGGTCACTTCCCAGGCAATGAGCTTGCAGGCCGGAGTGCCGTCGGCCAGGGTTCTGACCATGCCCTGCCCCGTTCCATGCGGGTGCCCGCCCGGTCCGTGAGGATGGGCCGTCTGGTGCGGATGCCCGGCCATCAGAAATGCCCCGCCTCGAGCAGATCCTGCGCGAAATATGTGAGAATGAGGTCCGCCCCGGCCCGTTTGAGCCCGATGAGGCTTTCCAGGGCCACAGCGGTTTCGTCGATCCAGCCGTTCATGGCCGCGGCCTTGATCTGGCTGTACTCGCCGCTGACCTGATACGCGCCCACGGGCACGTCGAAACTGTCCCGGACCTGCCGGATGATGTCCAGATACGGCAGGCCGGGTTTGACCATGATGATGTCCGCACCCTCGTCAATGTCCGCCGCCGCTTCGCGCAGACCTTCGCGGGCGTTGGCCGGATCCATCTGATAGGTTTTGCGATTGCCGAATCTGGGCGCGCCCTCGGCCGCATCGCGGAACGGGCCGTAAAAGGACGAAGCGTATTTCACGGCATAGGACATGATGGGCGTGTTCTGGAAACCGGCCTTGTCCAGGGCGGTCCGGATGGCCGCCACGCGGCCGTCCATCATGTCCGATGGCGCGATGATGTCAGCCCCGGCCCGGGCCTGGGAAACGGCGGCGGCGGCCAGCAGTTCCAAAGTAGAGTCGTTTTCGATCTCTCCCTGCGGCGTCACCAGACCGCAATGCCCGTGGGAGGTGTATTCACACAGGCAGGTATCGGCCACGACCATGACTTCCGGCCAGTTGTCCTTGATCCGCCGGATGGCCTGCTGCACGATGCCGTCATCGGCTCCCGCCTGAGAGCCCTCGGGGTCCTTGTGCCTGGGCACGCCGAAAAGAATGAGGGCCTTCAGGCCGGCGTCCACCGCGCCGCCCACTTCAATCATCAGTTCGTCGAGCCCCAGCTGGAACTGGCCGGGCATGGATGGAATTTCGCGCCGCAGGCCGGGGTCGGACTCCACCACAAAATAAGGCTGGATCAGATCCTCATTCGATAAACGGGTTTCCCGGACCAGGTTGCGCATGGTGCGGGAAGAACGAAGTCTGCGACCGCGATGAAATGCATACATAGGATCACATCCTTAAATGTTGGAGAAGATATATCCAGGAAAAATAAAATAGATTTATTTTAATATGTTATGCGAAAAAGCTGCTATCTTTCAAATTTGCCTACCTTATCAGGGCTCAATCCGGTGGTCCAGACTTGGGTGCATCTACAGTACATGCCAGTATATCACGAATGTAATATAAGACCCTTCTGCAGGGCATACTGGATAAGCTCATAAATATTTTTGAGGTGTAGCTTCTGCATGAAAGAGGCGCGGTGCTTTTCCACCGTGCGGGGGCTGAGGAAAAGCTTTTTGGCTATCTGCTTGGTGGTCAGGCCGGATGCAACCATGATCAGGACCTCCAGCTCCCGCTCGGATAGGCCGTCACATTCCTTGCCTTGACCTCGGCCGAGATAGCCGCTGATCATGTCGGTCTCAATTTCAGGGCTCAGAAAGTACTGCCCCTTATGCACGGCCCTGATGGCCGAGAGAATATCTTCTACAGCCGAGGCCTTGAGCACATAGCCCCGCACGCCCTCTCTAAGCGCCTGCTGCAAGAGCACCTCGCGTCTGTGCATGGAAAAGAGCACAATCTGCATGGTTGGCAGAAGACGACGCAGCTCCGGTACAAGTTCAATGCCCGAGATACCCGGCATAGAAATATCCAGTACCAGCACATGTGGTCTCAGCTTACGAGCTCTCTCCAGTACTTCGCCGCCGTGACAGGCCTCGCCGACGACTTCCATGTCGGGCTCGCCCTTGATGAGACGGCTGGCCCCTGCCCGGACGATAGCGTGATCGTCGGCGATCATTACCCGGATCCTGTCGCTCATACCGCCTCCAAGCAACCACTCAGTTTTTAGGGTGTGTTTGCAAACTATTTGATCCAAATCATTGAAGCTGCCAGGTAAACGAAAGAAAGAAAAGTCTGGGCAAGCTTTTCATAACGTGTTGCCACTCTGCGGTACTCTTTGATTTTACTGAAAAAGCATTCAACAAGGTGCCGTTCCTTATAAAGATGCCGATCATACCGACGAGGTGTTTTACGATTTGAGCGTGGAGGAATAACTACGGTACAGCCTTTTGCTTCAAGGAGTTGAACCAATGGCTCGCTGTCATAACCTTTATCGGCAATAACAGTACAATTGCAAACCCCTTCGAGTAATTGTGGCGCAACACTGACATCCGCACATTCACCTCCTGTAAGGAAAAACGATACAGGATTGCCGAGCGCGTCTACCTGTGCATGCAGCTTGGAGGTAAAACCTCCGCGACTGCGGCCCAGAGCTTGTCTGTGCTGCCCCCTTTTGCGCCAGCCGAATGTTTGTGGGCATGGATGTACGTACCGTCAATCATCACCGCTTCGAGATCGGGGTCAGACGCCAGAGCGAGAAAGACTGCTTTCCAGGATCCTTTTATCTGCCAACGCCGAAAGCGGGAATACACGGCATTCCATGACCCATACTCTTTCGGCAGGGCCCTCCAGGGAGCCCCGGTGCGCAGCAGCCAGATGATTGCATTTATGAATGTTCGTTTATCTTTGGCCGGACGGCCGCCTTTGGGCGAACCCTCAAGCGGCAGAACGGGCTCAAGCCGTTGCCAGGTTTCATCGGAAATATCGGTATAACACATGTCCAAAAGCTACACCAAACCACGCTGGTTATAAAGTTTGCAAACACACCCTAGTATCTCGATAGAGCAGCGGTAAAAAGACGATAATGACACAGCCCTCGCCTGGGCGCGAAACCACCTTCATATCTCCTTCCACGGCCAGCACGCGGGCGCGCATACCCAAAAGGCCAATGCCGCTATATTCGTGGGTCTGGTCCAAAAGACTTTCGGCGTCAAAGCCCCTGCCATTGTCGCCCAAATACAGATAAACCCTGTCATCCCGTACGGAAAGCTCTATCCGAGCTTCTGTAGCCTTAGAGTGACGTACGATATTGGAAAGCCCTTCCTGCAAGATGCGATAACAAGTCACTTCGATACGTTGGTGCAGCCGTCGTTCAGGCAGATCCACTGTATAGATCAGTCGGATGCCACTATGACGTTCGGCCATCTCGCCCAGCAAAGCCGGAGCCTCAGTCGCCAGCCCTAGGCGCTCTAGCACCACCGGAAACTGCCCAGCCGCCGTACGGCGGATGCTGTCGCCAAAACTTTTGGCTTGGTCAATCATCTGCTCACACAGGTCGAGGGCTTCGGCATCGTCACGTTTGAGCATCGTCTTAAGTGAATGCAGACCAAAGAGTAGCCCTGTCACACTCTGGCCAAATTCATCATGCAGGTCGTGGCCGAGGCGCTTGCGCTCTTCCTCGTTGCCATCCACTAGGCGGCGAGTGAGGTAACGGATCTGCTTTTCGGCTTCCATACGTTCGGCCACTTCGCGCTTGAGTTCACTGCGGCTGGTCTGCAGATAGGCCGATGCCTGATTCAGGGCCTTGGCCATATGCCCTAGCTCGTCCCCCGAAAAAACCGAAATGGGCAAAAAAGTATCACTGTAGAGACGGCTGATGCCCTCCATAATTGCATCCAACTGGCGGAAAATGAGACGTGAAAGTAGCACCGCTGTAAAGCCGCCAATGAGCATCGCTCCTAAGGTATAGAGTATGCCCTTGTCACGCAATGAGCGCAGATAACTTGCCGTCCCCTGCAGGTCCATGCCCACTAATACCCAGCCCACATGGTTGCTCTGGGTGATAAGTGGAGCCGCCGCATGAGTACAGGAGGGAGCGCTGCGCCAGATGTGCGCCTCCAGCTTAGAGCTGCGCAACAACGCAACCGATTCGGCATCGTTCAAAAAACTCCCCACCCGACTTTTTTCGGTATGGGCCAGCACTTGGCCCGAGGTGTCTATCACACAGGCATAACCGGCCTTAGTCAGCTGAGCACTGGCCTGCAAAACTTCATCCATACCCATCAAGTCTTCTGCCAGCACCCAGGAAAGCACGTTCTCGGCCATGAGGCTGGCAAAATTGAGCGCAGAGCTGCGATCTTCATGTAACAGAAATTCCCGCTGCCTGAAAAAGGTATCGCCCACAAAAAAGCCCATGAGCACCAAATGCACAAGCGTCATGCTGAGGATAAGCTTGTTCCTGATACTGATGGAGTAGGGCTGGTCAGGACTGCTGGCGTTCATCCAGATACTGCTCCTCATTGGGGAAGGCCTTGCGATAGCACTCCATGAAATTTCGTACCGGCTTTACATAATCGTCGTTATTACTGGCTTTAAAACCCGAGATGGACAGGCGTTGCAGGATGGCGCGCCCTTCCGGCGAGGCCGGAAGACCCAACAGGATATTCATAATGTGCTGTACATGCGCTTCGGGCATGCTGGTACGGATAGCGATACCGTTGTTGACAAGCGGAGGCGTACGCCAAACCACATGTAGCCTGCGACCCAGCTCTGGTCGTTCCTTGAGGAAAAGCTCCCAAGGCATGGGCCAAGTGCCAGCCAGATCGGCCTTGCCCAGATAGACATTCATGATGGCGGACTCCTGCGAGCCACTGTAGATGATGTTTATCTGAGAGAAATCAGCCCCCTGTTCATGCAGATAGAGTCTAGGCATTAAGGTGGCGGCAAGAGCTGTGGGTGCAGGGAAAACCATGTTGTAGCCGACAAGGGCGGCAGCGTTGGTCGGGACAAAGTCATCACGAGCGATGATGATACCGTAGAAGCGATCGTCATCACCCATCTTGCCAACCACTCGGTAGCCGTATCCGAGGCTCCAGACAGTTTGGAGCGGATTACCCAGAATCAGGTCGAATTCCTGCATGAGGATCCGCTTCTCAAAACTTTGGTAATCGCGTGCAGCAATGAGGCGTACGCTGAAGTCCTTGGCTTCGCGGTTGATGATATCAATGATGGGTTGGAAGTTGACAAAGAGTCGCTGAGGATTGTGCAGAGGATGTACAGCAAAGCGGTAGATGGGCAGTTCCTGCCGCAGAGGGGGAGCGGAACCATAGGTGGGCAGGTTGATCTCGGCATCGGTGGGGGGAGCAGGTGAAACAGGCCAGAGCAGATAGAGAGGCAGCATCGCCAAACCGACGGACAACGCTGCAAGGCGAAAAAAAGCAATCTTATGCGCAAATCTTATAGTCATATGCTTATGCCCCATAGATTCCGCAAGCAGGAAGTATCTATAATCAAGCACGCTTTTGCTCAAGATGCTATGGGTATCTTACCCCTACTGTATGGGGGTATATTCGCATGGGCGGTTCCAGAGTCTACCTCGGAACATCGGCCTCTTCTTGTACATTTTGGGGGCATTACCGACTGGTTTGCCAAAGCCGCAGCGTCCTACTGTGGCGGCAGCATCCTTTACAGGGGTTCCGCCGCCCAGGTGGCCAAACCGGACTTTTTGCGCCAAGGAGACATCATGCTCGATCCCAAAAAACATGCCGACTGGGAAATAGCCTGGGAAGCTGAAAAAAACATGAAAACTATCCACCACATCGCCGAAGTTCTGGGCTTGGAAAAAAACGAGCTCCTGCCCTACGGTCACTATATGGGCAAGGTGGATTTCCGCGCTGTGCTGGATCGGCTAGGTGACCGACCCAACGGCAAATACGTGGATGTGACCGCCATCACCCCTACCCCCCTTGGCGAGGGTAAATCCACGACTACCATCGGTCTTGTGCAGGGCTTAGGACGGCGGGGCAAGCGCTCTAGCGCCGCCATCCGGCAGCCTTCGGGTGGCCCCACCATGGGCGTCAAGGGCTCGGCCGCAGGCGGTGGCCTTTCCCAGTGCATCCCGCTCACCCAGTATTCTCTGGGTTTTACCGGCGACATCAACGCCGTCATGAATGCTCACAATCTGGCCATGGTAGCCCTGACCTCACGCATGCAGCATGAACGCAACTACAATGATGAAAAATTGCTGTCTCTTTCCAAAATGCCGCGCCTGAACATCGACCCCGCCAATGTCAACATGGGCTGGGTCATCGACTTCTGCTGCCAAGCCCTGCGTAACGTCATTATCGGCATCGACGGTATCAACGGCAAGAGTGACGGCTTTATGATGCGTTCGCGCTTTGATATCGCCGTTTCGAGCGAAGTCATGGCCATCTTGGCCATCGTTAAGGACTTGGCCGACATGCGCCGTCGCATGGGAAAAATTATCGTGGCCTATGATCGCGACGGCAAACCCGTCACCACCGCCGACTTGGAAGTGGATGGCGCTATGACCGCCTGGATGATGGAGGCCATCAACCCCAACATCATCCAGACTATCGAAGGCCAGCCGGTCTTCGTACATGCCGGCCCTTTCGCTAATATCGCCATTGGTCAGAGCTCGGTCATCGCGGACCGTATCGGGCTGAAGCTCAGCGAATATCATGTGACTGAATCTGGCTTTGGGGCGGACATTGGTTACGAGAAATTCTGGAACCTTAAATGCCATTACAGCGGGCTCACTCCAGATGCCGCCGTTATCGTGACCACAGTACGCGCGCTGAAAAGCCACGGCGGCGCCCCCCTACCCGTACCCGGCCGTCCGCTACCATCGGAATATTCCAAGGAACATGTGGGCTTTGTGGAAAAAGGTTGCTGTAACCTTCTACATCACATCCGCACAGTGAAGAAATCCGGCGTATCGCCGGTGGTCTGCATCAATGCCTTCGTCACCGATACTAAAGCCGAAATAGTTAAAATCCGCGAACTCTGCGAAGCCGAAGGTGCGCGGGTGGCGCTTTCCACCCACTGGGAGCACGGTGGCGAGGGCGCACTGGAACTAGCCGAGGCTGTCGTCGACGCCTGCGCCGAGAAGACCAAGTTTGTCCCGCTCTACGACTGGGAGATGCCCTTCAAGGAACGCATCGAATTGGTAGCCCGCGAAATCTACGGGGCCAATGGGGTAGACTTCAGTGCCGAGGCTGAAAAAAAGCTTACGAGCATCCAAAAACGCGACGACGCCATGAAACTCGGTCTCTGCATGGTCAAGACCCATCTCTCCCTATCCGACGATCCCAGCCGTAAAGGCGTGCCTGAGGATTGGCGCCTGCATGTGCGCGACGTGCTTATTTACGGCGGCGCGGGCTTCGTGGTGCCTGTGGCGGGCAGTATCAGCCTAATGCCAGGCACAGGTTCCAATCCCTCTTTCCGGCGGGTGGATGTGGACACCGAAACCGGCCGCGTCAGCGGTATCTTCTAGGAGAGGAAGAGATGACAGCGACGATCATCGATGGTCTGGCACTCAGTCAAAACATATTAGAAGAGCTGCGAGTCGAAGTTGCCCAGATGCGAGCCAAGCATGGCCAAGCCCCAGGCTTGGTGACTATCCTTGTGGGGGACAACCCGGCTTCGGCCAGCTATGTGAGCCGCAAGGTCAAGACCGCGCATTCTCTGGGCTTCCATGAAGTGCAAGACAACCGTCCAGCCGACATTAGCGAGGCAGATCTATTGGCGCTCATCGAGCACTACAATGCCGACCCTGCCATCCACGGCATCCTGGTCCAGCTGCCCCTGCCCAAGCATATTGATGAGAGGCGGGTGCTTCTGGCTATTGATCCTGACAAGGACGTGGATGGCTTCCACCCTATGAATCTGGGCAGACTGTTCATCGGTGGCGAGGCTGTGACCTTTTTGCCTTGCACCCCGGCAGGTATCCAAGAAATACTGATACGCACGGGAGTGCAGCTGAATGGAGCCGAAGTAGTGGTGGTAGGCCGCTCCAACATCGTGGGCAGGCCCATTGCCGTGATGCTGGGGCATAAGGGACGCGGAGGCAACGCCACTGTAACCTTGACTCACACCGGCACCAAGGATTTGGCCTCGCATTGCCGCCGGGCCGATGTGCTCATTGTGGCCGCCGGGTCGGCGGGATTAGTCAGACCGGACTGGATCAAACCCGGAGCCACAGTCATCGACGTGGGCGTAAACCGGCTGGGCTTCAACCAAAAGACCGGCAAGGCCGTCCTTTCTGGCGATGTGGACTTCGAGGCGGCCTCGGCCGTAGCAGGCAAGATAACTCCTGTACCCGGTGGAGTAGGCCCCATGACCATCGCCATGCTCATGAAGAACACCATGCGCTCAGCCTGGAAGCATCTGGAGGGTCAAGATGGCCACACCGCCTCTTGCCATCAGCCTTGAACGCCTGGGGAAAACCATGCAAGCCAAGGCGCTCCTGCCCACAACTCGGATATGGCTTTTGGCCATGCTGGGTGGGGCTTATATTGCCCTTGCGGGTTTTGCTTCTACTGTAGCGGCCTGTAATCTGCTCGCCTCGCCCGATAGCTACGGTCTCGGACGGTGCGTGGCAGGACTGCTCTTCCCGGTGGGGCTTATACTCATCATCGTGGGAGGAGGGGAATTGTTTACCGGTAACTGCATGATGACGGAGGCCGTGCGGCGCAAGCTGCTCAACCCCGTCGACATGTTACGCAACTGGTTGCTGGTCTATCTGGGAAACTTTACAGGGGCCGTACTTGTGGCCGGGCTCCTCTTCCTTTCAGGTCTGTTCGTCTCCGGCAAAGGGCAGGTAGCGACGGCCATCATCAAAACAGCCGTGGATAAGGCTAAGCTTGGGGGGCTGGAGGCCCTCATCCTGGGCATCTTCTGCAACTGGCTGGTATGCTTGGCGATATGGCTGGCCTCTCGTTCTGAAAAGGCGGCACACAAGGCTTTTCTGCTCTTTTTCCCCATCTGGCTTTTCGTGACCAGTGGCTACGAACATTCAGTAGCCAATATGTATTATTTGAGCGCGGGCCTGCTGGCCGTGCTGGACCCACCCACGCTGGCGGCCTCAGGCCTTGAGCCCGGTATAGTCGAAGCCCTCGGCGTCATGGCTTTAACTCGGAACATGTGTTTCGTCACCCTGGGCAATATCGTGGGAGGAGCCATTTTCGTAGCCGGGGCCTATGCCCTTGCCTATGGGCAGGACATCCCCTGAAACACGATATCGTTCCTTTTCCTCCTCAAGGCCGTCGCAAGCATTGCGGCGGCCTTCGCATTTTTCGCCAGAACATGGGTAATCTCCCCCCATTTTCCTGCGTAATACTGCTGCAGAAAGATGGCATTCAGTCCTTGCAGTTTGGGTGATACCGCGACTGTTAAAAATTTCCGGAAAGCGCATAAGTGGTATCACAGTAATAAAGCTCCGTCCCGGGGCAATGACAACACCAAACCTTTGAGGAGGTCTGCATGAAACTGCTTCATCTTCTCACCTTGGCCCTGGCTCTGGTTTTTCCCCCTATGCTGACAACTCCCAATGCTTCGGCAGCGGAAAAGATCGTGGTAGGCTACCAGCCCTATGACACCATTTCTTATTCCGCCGCTGTCATCCGTGACAAGGAACTGTGGAAAAAATACCTGCCTGCGGGCACCGAAGTGCAATTTGAAGGGGCCCTCCAAGGTTCTATCATCGTGAATTCCATGGTAGCCGGCAAGCAGGTCATCGGCTACTTAGGTGACATGCCCGCCGTGGTCTGTACCACCAAGACCAACATCGCCCCCATCAAGCTGGTGGCCAGTCTGGGTCTTTCTGCCGGACAGCGCTGCAACGTCATTATGGTGCGCCCCGACGCACCCAAGTTCACCAGCCCTGAAGAAGCCGTAAGGTGGCTTGACGGCAAGACCGTGGCCACCCCCAAAGGTAGCTGTGCCGAACGCTTCCTGCGTACCGTCATGCAGAAGACCGGCATCAAGCCCAAGCAGATTTTGAATCAGTCGTTGGAAGTCATCGCCACCAACTTCCGCGTCAAGAAGATTGACGCCGCCGTGCTGTGGGAGCCTACCGTCAGTCGCATCGGCGACCTAGCCGGTGAAGGTGTCGCCCGCGTTGTGGCCACCGGCTACAACTACAACACCCCTGATGCGGGCTTCATCGCCATGCGCGCCGATTTTGTGAAGCAGTATCCCGAAATCGCCAAAGGCTGGCTGAAGGCCGAACTAGAGGCCCAACGCTTCCTGATGGATCCGGCCAACTGGGAAGAAGTGGGCAACATCGTTGCCAAGCAGGCCACCGGCCTCACCCCGTTGATGAGCTGGTTCTCGCTGTACGGTGCCATTCCCACCGAATGTGGCGGCGCGCCCGAACGCGATACCAAGCCCTTTGTCTTCACCAAGCCCGTGCATGAGCTCTTGGATTCTACCTATACATTCCTGCACGAAACCAAGGTCATCAACGTGGGGAAAGCTCCCGAAGGTGCCATCGACGATTCCATCGCCCGCGCGGTGGCCGCTGAAATGAATGTGACCACCCCGATGGGAGTGATCATCCCCAAAAATATCTACGACGGGCCCAAGAAGTAGTCCCGTCCACCGTGTGGCGGCGGGGTTTCCTGCCCCGCTGCCACACCCGGCACCTCAAGCGCAGGAGGTACACGCCAGATGCCTACCAACAAAATTT
Source organism: Desulfomicrobium orale DSM 12838 (assembly GCF_001553625.1). Classification (GTDB taxonomy): domain Bacteria; phylum Desulfobacterota; class Desulfovibrionia; order Desulfovibrionales; family Desulfomicrobiaceae; genus Desulfomicrobium; species Desulfomicrobium orale. The sequence continues at coordinate 1,034,336 of NZ_CP014230.1, read as the reverse complement.
CTGCTAGTCCCCCCCCGCAAGCGCAGAAACACAGCCTGGGTGAGATCATCCGACATAATCTTTCTGACAGGGAGATGCGCTCCCGCCTGAGCATGGGTGCGGCAGGCATTGTAGGCGTCGTGCTGCTTTGGTGGCTACTGACCGAATATCTCAAAGTGCCGCTTTTCGAGAAATTGCCAGGTCCCGTCATCTGCTGGACAGAGTTCATTTCTACCGACCCGGTGTACGGCACGAGTCTCTTCACTTCGCATTTCTATCAGCACATCATGTGGAGCTGTCTGCGCATCCTGGCGGCCTTCACCATCGCCACCTGCCTTGGTGTACCGTTGGGACTCTTCATGGGCTGGAACCGCAAAATACGCGATTACGCTTTTCCCCCGTTGGAGCTGCTGCGGCCCATCCCCACTCTAGCCTGGGTTCCGCTGGCCATCCTGATGTTCACTGGACGCGAAACCCCTATTATCTTTTTGGCCTGCCTAGCGTCATTTTTCGCCACGGTGCTCAACACTCTGCTAGGCGTTGACTCCATTGATGAAGCTTATTTCCGCGCGGCCCGCTGTTTGGGTGCCAAGCCCAGGGATGTCTTTCGCCGAGTAGTGGTACCGGGAGCCTTGCCCTTCATCTTTACGGGTCTACAAATCAGCATGGGCGTGGCTTGGTTCTCTCTGGTGGCAGCGGAGATGCTCTCCGGCGAATACGGCCTAGGCTATCTCATCTGGGATTCATACGTTCTCAGTCAGTACCCGGTCATTGTCATCGGCATGATGACGCTGGGACTCATCGGCTATTTCTGCAGCGCCCTGATCCGTATTGCAGGCAATCAGCTCATGCGCTGGACGGTGAGGTAAGGCATGAATACCGCAAAAGAAGGTAAGATCAGCATCCGTCACGCCAGCAAGGTCTATGACCCCGACGGCCTCAACATCTGTGCCGTAGACGATTGCTCTCTGGAACTGGAAGCAGGTGAATTCTGTATGGTGGTGGGACCGTCGGGCTGCGGCAAAACCACGCTACTCAATGCCATTGCCGGTTTTCACGGCATCACCGGCGGCGAAATATATTTGGACGACAAACTCCTGTGCAGCCCAGAGATGCTTACCCCGCCTGGAGCCGACCGCGTGGTGGTTTTTCAAAACGGCGCACTCTTCCCTTGGTACACTGTGCTCGAAAACACCATGTTTGGCCCTGTGGTACAGGGTGAAAGCGAAGCATCGGCCAGCAAACGCGCCCTTGAGCTTTTGAACGAGTTAGGCTTGCAAGACACAATCAACAACTACCCGGATTCGCTTTCCTCGGGCATGCGACGACGGGTCGAGATTGCCCGCGCCCTGATGAATGACCCCAAGGTACTCCTGCTGGACGAACCCTTTCGCGCCATGGACGCCATGACCAAAGGCATCATGCACGAATTCCTCCTACGGGTCTATGACCGGGTCTGTAAAACCATCTTTTTCATCACTCACGATTTGGAAGAAGCCATCCTCCTGGGTAATAAGGTGGTCATCATGACCACGCGCCCCTGCCGGGTGAAGCAGATGATCGATGTGGATATCCCCCGCCCACGCGACTTCAAGGTGCGCACCTCCGAACGCTACTTCGAACTCAAGAACCTTGTAGTGGAGGCTGTACACGAAGAAGCCAGAAAAGCCTTTGAAAGTGGCGAACGTGAACTTGCCTAGGGAGGTATCGGATGAGCAAGAACCGCAAGATACCCGTACTCGAACAGATCAAGAGCCCTAAATTCCGACGCGGAGCCACCTCCATCATTTTGGCGGGTCTGCTTTGGGAGCTTGGCCGGGCCTACAAACTACCCATGTTGCAGGCTTTGCCCGCTCCCTCGGAAGTCATAGGGGTCTTCTTTGACCTCATCTTCGCCGCCTCCTACTGGGGTGACTGGGGTAGCAGCTTTGCCCGTGTGCTCAAAGGCTTTCTGTTGGCGCAGGTGGTGGGCATTCCGCTGGGCCTGGCCATGGCTTCCAGCCGCATCATCTTCGGTCTGGCCTTCCCTCCCTTCGAAATCCTGCGGCCCATCCCGCCACTGGCCTGGGTCCCTATTTCCATCCTGTTCTGGCCGACCACGGAGATGAGCATCACCTTCGTCATTTTCCTCGGAGCCTTCTATACCGTGGTCATCAATGTGCTGGGCGGCGCGCGCAATGTAGATGTGCGCCTTGGCCGCGCCGCCATCTCGCTGGGCGCACGTAACTGGGACATCTTCTGCAAGATCATCTTGCCGGCCACCTTGCCCAGCATTTTCACTGGCATGACCGTAGGTATGGGCATCACCTGGGAAGTGGTGGTGGCCGCCGAAATGCTGGCCGGAAGGTCGGGTCTGGGCTATCTGACTTGGTCCTCCTATGTGGGTGGCAATTATCCGCAAATCGTCATCGGCATGGTCAGCATCGGCATAGCGGGCTACATCTCCAGCTCCTGCATTCGTATGCTGGGCGACTGGTGTATGCCCTGGCGGCGCACGTTCTAAAAATAAGGAAGACTTCAGTGGCAAGAGAAATGAAAAAAGACGAAATGGTCATTGAGGGCGTCACCAAATACTATGGATTTGGCTATACAGAAAAGCAAACCTTAAAAGATTGCTCCTTCGTACTGGAAGAGCACAAAATAACAGTACTGATTGGCCCTTCCGGCTGCGGCAAGAGCACACTGGTTAATCTGCTGGCAGGCTATGAAGAACCCGATGCGGGCCGCATCCTGATGGGTGGCAGGCAGGTCAAAGGGCCCGGCGGAGACAGGCTGGTGGTCTTTCAGGAAACAGCCCTCTTTCCCTGGATGACGACCTACTCCAATGTGGCCTTTGGCCCGCGCGCCAAGAAGACCGGTAACAATCAGGAAATTAGAGCTATGGTGGAAGCCATGCTGGAAAAAGTGGGCTTGCAAGAGTTTGGGCACAAATACCCCTCCCACCTTTCCGGCGGTATGCAGCGGCGTGGCGAACTGGCCCGGATGCTGGTGAACAACCCGCAAGTGATGATCTTGGATGAGCCCTTCCGCGGGTTGGACGCCATGACGCGCGAACTGATGCAGGAATATTTCTGCTCATTGCTGGAAGAGCGACAGGGTACGGTATTCTTCATCACCTCCGAAATCGATGAAGCCATTTTTATGGCTGACCGCATCCTGATCATGAGCAACCAGCCCGGGCGCATCGTGCATATCATGGACATAGCCCTGCCACGTCCTCGCAAGAAAGAGATGCTGCTCAATCGCAACTGTCAGGAATACAAACGCGAAGCGCTTGAGACCCTCCATGAGGAGGCCCTCAAGGCTTTCAGTAGCGGCAGTCGGGCCGTACAAGACTTCCTTGAGGCCTACGAACACCAGCAGCAGAACGAAGACAGTACCCAGAATGGCCCGGCCAATTGACCACAGACACCACGCCCCGCCTCGTCAAGAAGCCGCGGCACAACAAAGGAGAAACGACATGTCTGAAGCCACCTCTATCAAGCGCAAGAAGGTCACCATTCCCCAACTGTTCCAGAAAAAGCTCAAGGGTGAACAGATTACCCAGCTGGCCGTCTACGATTACGCCAACGCCCGCGTGGCCGACAGGCTTGGCGTAGATATCCTGTGCGTTTCCGATACGGGTGGCATGGTGCTTTTTGGCCATCCCAACACCACGGCCGTGACTTTCGAGGAAGTCATGCTCATGGCCCAAGCCGTGGATCGCGGTTCACAGTATGGGCTACGCATGGTGGACATGCCCTATATGAGCTTCCATCTGTCTCCCCAGCAGGCTGTGGACAACGCTGCCCAGTTTGTGCACCGCGCCAATGCCGAAGTGATGAAATGTGAGGGCAATCAGCACCATTGCAAGAATATCGAAGCCATCGTCAAGGCGGGCATCCCCGTGCAGGGACACATTGGCATTACGCCTATGCGCATGCCCCAGCTGGGCGGCTTCACCGCGCAGGGCAAAACCGTCGACCGCGCCAAGGAACTCATCGACGACGCCCTGGCCATGGTGGATGCGGGCTGCTTCTCCATCATGTGCGAGGTCTGCACCTCGGAAGTTTGTGAATATCTCACCGAGACTTTGCCCATACCAGTCATCAGCCTAGGGTCGGGCAACAAGGCCGACGGTGTTCATATCATCGGCTCCGACCTCTTCCACCTTTATGAACCGCACGTTCCACGTCACTCCAAGATCTACGAAGATCTCATCCCCATCATGGAGCGTGTCTACAAGGAATACATGGACGATGTGCAGAACCATACCTACCCCGGCCCCGAGCATACAGTTTTCATGAAGCCGGAAGTGCTTGCAGAATTTAAGAAGGCCATGGACTGGAACAAATAATAATTTCATGGGGTGGTTGTCAGTCATTGAGGCAGCCGCCCCATACATTTTCCATGGACGCCCCCTCTTCCGTGCCATTGCAGAGCCAAAAGCAGCAGCTTCCTCCTCTGGCTGACGTGCAGAGCCAAGCCCCTAGCATTCCACTGCACATCAATCGCGTTGGTATTCGCAACATGACCATGCCCATTCTGGTTAGACAGCGCGACTATGTTGAAGCCCAGTGCACAGTGGCCGAAATTACCCTTAGCGTGGATCTCCCGGCAGAAGCCAAGGGTACCCATATGAGCCGCTTTGTGGAGACCCTGCAGGGAATGTTGCGTAGATCTGGCGGTGAGACGTCGACACTTGATTACCCACTGGCCCTGCGCCTGATGCGAGAAACCTGTGCACGCCTCAAAGCAGACCGTGCCTACCTAGCTTTTTCCTTCCCCTATTTTCTGGTCCGTACCACACCGGTATCGGGCATCCGGACGACAATGACATACCATTGTACCCTTTCGGGTGAAATAGACGAGACAAGCCGGGAAACAAGCTCCTTTGCCCCTTTCACTCTTGCCGTGACCGTGCCTGTGATGACGGTCTGCCCCTGTTCCAAGGCCATCAGCGATGAAGGTGCGCACAGCCAGCGAGCCGAGATACATATTTCGTCCCGCATGAGCGGCTATATCTGGATAGAAGATTTGATCGAACTGGCGGAAGAGGCCGGTTCTTCACCTGTGTATAGTCTACTCAAGCGTGCGGATGAAAAATTTGTAACAGAGTACGCCTTCGCGCATCCCTGCTTTGTGGAAGATGTGGCTCGTTGTGTTGCGGCTTCACTTACAGTGCATCCGCTTGTTTCCTCGTTTCATGTCAGAGTGGAAAGCCACGAATCCATCCATGCCCATAACGCTTTCGCTTATATCAAGGGCTAAGATATTCTCATACGAGCTGCTGATGAATTTACAAACTACGTCACGAGATTCTTACCGCAGGTAAGGGCGGACAAGTCGCGACGGCAAGGAGAAGGAAAAAAAGCGCTTCCTATCAAAAAAGTCCGAAGCGCGGCAGTTTTCGACGCGCTCCGGACTTTGTCGGCAAGAAATGGCGGAGAGGGTGGGATTCGAACCCACGTACGGATTATGAGTCCGTAACCCGATTTCGAGTCGGGCGCGTTACGACCGGACTTCGCTACCTCTCCGCATGTTTGAAAAGACGTTTTTCCTCACGGCGCCGCTGAAAAAATCCGCTCAGTCTGGCGCTGCATTCATCCCGCAGCACCCCGCCGAAAATCCAGAAATGATGATTGCTCCACGGCAGGGACGCTCCTTCCAGACAGCTTTCCAGGCACCCCGCCTTGGGATCCCGGGCGGCGTAAACCACTCCAGCCAGCCGGGCCTGAATGACGGCCCCCACGCACATGATGCAGGGCTCCAGAGTCGCCACCAGAACCATGCCCGGCAGACGGTGGTTGCCCGCTCTGGCGCAGGCATCGCGCAAAGCCAGGATTTCAGCGTGGGCGGTGGGGTCGGTCCCGTGGATAGTCCGGTTTTCTCCCCTGCCCAGAACGCGTCCGAAGGCGTCCACCACTACCGCACCCACGGGGATATCCCCGCGTTGCTCCGCCATATCCGCAAGACGCAAGGCTTCGTGCATGAACGGTTCCCAGGTCAGATGCGCTTCCGGCCCGGCAGGCGGAGACGATTGATAGAAAGTCATACCGTCCCTGTCAACGCTCCCGCGCCCCGCTCATCTGCCGCGCAGATAATCCACTCCGCCCTGAAGCAGGGCCGTGCCCAGAACGGAGGTTTCTCCCCTGGTCCACCGGGGATGGTTGGTCGGATGCGTGTACGCTTCCGGGTGCGGCATGAGCCCCAGAATCCGTCCCGAAGGATCAGTCAGCCCCGCAATGCCCAGCGGAGAGCCGTTGGGATTGGCCGGATACGCCTGCGTCACTTCTTTCGTCTGCGGGTCAACGTATTGCAGGGTAATGAGATTTTCCTCCCGCAGGCGGTCCAGAATAGTCTCATCGCCGGGGACCAGCTTGCCTTCGCCGTGGCGCACGGGGACATACAGATAATCGAGCCCCCTGGTGAACACGCAGGGCGAAGCGGAATTTATTTTCAAGGTGACCCAGCGGTCCTCGTATCTGGCGGAGTCGTTGTGGCTCAAGGATACCTGACGGGTGAAATATGCGCCGCCCAGAGCGGGCAGAAGCCCAAGCTTCACCAGCAGCTGGAAACCGTTGCAGATGCCCAGAATCAGTCCGCCTCCGTCCAGAAAGCGGCGCAATTCGTCCATCAGCGGAGCACCCCGGCGGGTGCGTATATGCCGCCAGCGCAGCGCCGCGGCCTGGGCCGAGCCAAGATCGTCGCCGTCAAGGAAGCCTCCGGGCAGAATCAGGAAGTTGTAGTCGGCCAGGCAGATTCTGTCCGAGGTCAGGTCGGAAAAATGCGCAATGACGGTCTGGTCCGAACCGGCCTGATCCGCGGCAAAAGCGCATTCCCGCTCGCAATTCGTCCCATGGCCGGTGACCACCAGGGTCTTCACGTTCGCCATCAATCCCTCCGCGACCACATTTCTCAATCGGGGCAATCACTACAGGCCGGTCATGGCAGGCGCAAGCCCGAAAATTCTCCAATCCTCGCCGTCCTTGGCCATCCCTTGACAAGCGGCACATCCGTTGCCAGAAATGCTCGCGGCATAGTATACGAGATGGGGCGGCCGGGAAGGAGCCCCATTTGTTTTACCAACAAACGGCAGACAAACTTTCAGCCGGATGGGACCGCGATGCATACCAAATTCATATTCGTGACCGGAGGCGTGCTGTCTTCGCTGGGAAAAGGACTGGCGGCCGCGTCCATCGCGGCCCTGCTCAAGGCCCGGGGACTCCGGGTTTCCATCCAGAAGCTCGACCCGTATATCAATGTTGATCCCGGCACGATGAATCCGTTCCAGCACGGGGAGGTCTACGTCACGGACGACGGTGCCGAGACCGACCTGGATCTGGGGCACTACGAGCGCTATCTGGGCATTCATCTGAGCCAGCGCAACAACTACACTTCCGGCCGCATCTACAACACGGTCATCACCAAGGAGCGGCGGGGGACTATCTGGGCGGCACCGTGCAGGTCATCCCTCACATCACCGACGAGATCAAATCGTCCATCCTGTCCCTGGCCGGGGACGATCTGGACGTGGCTCTGGTGGAAATCGGCGGCACCGTGGGGGACATTGAGGGCCTGCCTTTTCTGGAAGCCATCCGGCAGCTCCGGGCGGACCTGGGCAAGGACAATGTACTGTACATCCATCTCACACTGGTGCCGTACATCAAGACCGCCGGAGAAGTGAAAACCAAGCCCACCCAGCATTCGGTGAAGGAGCTGCGCAGCCTAGGCATCCAGCCGGATATCATCCTTTGCCGCTCGGAAGTGGAGCTGGACGAGGAAATCAAGGGTAAGATCGCCCTATTCTGCAACGTGGACAAGGACGCCGTGTTCACGGCCATCGACGTCAATCATATCTACGAACTGCCCCTGACCCTGTACGACGAAGGGGTGGACCAGAAAATCGCCATCCTGCTGCGTCTGGCGGCCAAAAATCCGAATCTGCAGGAATGGAAAAAACTCATCCACAGCCTGCATCACCCCAAAACCAGCGTGACCATTGCCATTGTGGGAAAATATGTGGATCTGAAGGAAGCCTACAAAAGCCTGCACGAGGCCCTGACCCACGGCGGCGTGGCCAATGACGCGGGCATCGATTTTCTGTACGTCAATTCCGAGGGCATCACCCCGGAAAACGTGGCCGAAAAGCTGGCTCCGGCCCACGGCATCCTGGTGCCCGGCGGCTTCGGCATCCGCGGAGTGGAAGGAAAGATCACGGCCATCACCCACGCCCGCGAAAACGGGATTCCGTTTTTCGGCATCTGTCTGGGCATGCAGTGCGCCGTCATCGAATACGCCCGGAATGTCATGGGGCTGACCAAGGCCCATTCGGAAGAGTTCGACCTGACCACCCCGGATCCGGTCATCTACCTGATGAAAGAATGGTTCGATTTCCGCAAGCAGTGCGTACAACGCCGCGACGCCGGCAGTGAAAAGGGCGGCACCATGCGCCTTGGGGCCTATCCATGCGCCATCGAACCCGGCACCCGCGCCTTCGAGGCCTATGCCGCCCCCGAAGTGTCCGAACGGCATCGCCATCGCTACGAGTTCAACAGCGCCTACCAGCAGCGGTTCGAGGAGGCCGGAATGGCCATCAGTGGCTTTTCCCCGGACAGGACTCTGGTGGAAATCGTGGAAATAAAGGATCACCCATGGTTTCTGGGCTGTCAGTTCCATCCGGAGTTCACCTCCAAGCCCATGCGGCCACATCCGCTTTTCCGTGAATTCATCCGTGCGGCTGTGGCCTACAAGCACAAGGCAGGACAATCCTCATGACCGGCCGCCCCGCCGATTCTGGTCCTTTTTTCATCGCCGGACCATGCGCTCTGGAAAGCCTGGACCTGGCCATGACCGTGGCCTGCGAGCTGAAGACCATTGCCGACGCCCTGCGCGTGCCGCTTTTCTTCAAGAGTTCCTACGACAAGGCCAACCGCACGGCCGGAACGAGCTTTCGCGGGCCGGGACTGGAAAAAGGCCTCGACTGGCTGGCACAGATCAAAAGCCGCACCGGCCTGCCCGTGCTTACGGACATCCATGAACCGCATCAGGCCGCGACGGTGGCCCAGGTGGCCGATGTACTGCAGATTCCCGCCTTTCTCTGCCGCCAGACGGATCTGCTTCTGGCCGCGGCCCGCACGGGGCGCACGGTCAATGTCAAAAAGGGCCAGTTCATGGCCCCGTGGGACATGCGCGGAACCGTGGACAAAATCCGCTCCGCCGGATTCGACGACATCTGGCTGACGGAGCGCGGTTCCATGTTCGGCTACAACAACCTGGTGGTGGACTTCCGCTCTCTGGCCATCATGCGGGAGACAGGCTGCCCGGTGGTCTTCGACGCCACCCATTCCGTGCAGCTCCCCGGAGGACAAGGCCTGTCTTCGGGCGGCCAGCGCCAGTTCGTTCCCCATCTGTCCAGGGCGGCTGCGGCCTGCGGCTGCCAGGGCGTTTTTCTGGAAGTGCATCCGGACCCGGACAAGGCTCTGTGCGACGGCCCCAACTCCTGGCCCCTGCACAAGGTCCGCCCCCTGCTCGAAGAACTTCTGTCCATCTGGAGCGTGCCCCGTGAATGCTGAACACGCTGCCAGAAACGTGCGCCTCGTGGTGCTGGACGTGGACGGCGTGCTGACGGACGGCGGCCTGTACTACGATTCCACGGGCGGCGTGATGAAGCGCTTCAACGTGCAGGACGGGCTCGGCATCAAGATGGCCGCACGGGCCGGGCTCGAATTCGCCGTCATCACCGGGCTCGATTCTCCGGCCGTGGCCGGCCGGGTGGCGGAGCTCGGCATCCGGCATTATTATCCCGGCCAGCATCGCAAGGCTCCCTTCCTGCGCCAGATCTCGGAAAATTCAGGCATTCCCCTTCAACATGCGGCCTATATCGGCGATGACTGGGTGGACGCGGCACCCATGTCCCTGGTGGGACTGCCCATGGCCGTGGCCAACGCCAGACCGGAAATCCTGCGCCTCGCAGCCTGGACGTCGACGGCTCGCGGCGGGCAGGGGGCTGTGCGCGAGGCCCTGGAATTCATTCTGGAGGCCCAGGGCAGACTGGAATCCCTGTGGCGGGAGTGGACCCAGGCGTGAAGCGCCTTGCCGCCGTGCTGGCCGCCGTCCTGCTGCTCGCAGGCCTGGGCATCCTCGGCAAATATGTATGGCCCGAACGCCCGAGTCCGGACGCCGCCGGAAAGCTGGACGTGGAACTGAGTCTGGAAGGAGTGGAGCTGAGCCAGGGCAGGGACGGCAGAAAGCTCTGGAGCCTCCGTGCCGCCGGAGCCGACTACGCCGATGCCGGAAAGGAACTGAGCCTGAACGCCCCCGTGATCACCTACTGGGGCGAAGACGAGGACATTCCCGTACAGGTCGCGGCTCCAAAGGGGCAGGTCTGGCAAAAGGAAGACAGGGCCCGGATGTGGGACGGCGTAAATGCCACGCGCGGCGAATACCTGATGCACGCGGAAACGCTGGATTATCTCGGCGCGGAACGGAAGCTGGCCATGGCCGGCGGCGTGGACCTGGCCGGGCGGAACATGCAGGTCCGGTCCGACGCCATGACTTATTTTCTGGAATCCGATGAAATTCTGGCCACAGGCAATGTCCGGATGCTTCTGAACTGAAAAAACGGATGGTCTATGCGCATTTTCCTTCTGCTTCTGTTTGTCGGCCTTTCCTGCCCGGCCCTGGCCGCCCGGTCCGTGCCGGTCAAGATCACTTCTGACTCCATGCGGTATTCCCAGAAGAACGATCAGGTGGTCTTTTCCGGGGCGGTACATGTCATCCGTGAAGACATTGAACTCTGGTCCGACACGCTGACGGTACTGCTGGAAAAATCCGCATCGTCGCCCCCCGCAAACAAGCAGCCCGTCATGGACCAGCAATCCTCCATCAAAAGGATCGTGGCCCAAGGCAATGTGCGCATCAAGGCCGACAGGGACAGGTCTGGCACCTGCGGCAAGGCCACCTACGAAGCCAAATCCGATCTGCTGACTCTGGAGGGCGATCCCGTGCTGCGGGAAGGACCGAACACCATCCAGGGCGAAGTGATCAAGCTCTACATCGAGGAGAACCGCAGCGAGGTCATCGGGGGGAAAAAACGGGTGGAAGCTATTTTCATCACCCCCGACAACAAGCCCGGGGGCAAGCGGTGAGTTGCCTGACCGGACTGGATCTGGCCAAGCGTTACGGAACCCGGGATGTGGTCCGCGACATCCGGCTTGAGGTCCGCCAGGGTGAGGTACTGGGCCTTCTTGGCCCCAACGGTGCGGGAAAAACAACCACCTTCTACATGCTGGCCGGGATCATACGACCTACGCGTGGACAGGTCGTGCTGGACGGACTGGACATCACCCGCTGGCCCCTGCACAGACGCGCCCGCCAGGGCATGAGCTATCTGCCTCAGGAAAGCTCCATTTTCCGCAAGCTGACCGTACGCCAGAACCTGCAGATCATTCTGGAATACTCCGGCCTGTCCCCAGCCGATCAGAAGCGAGCCGCGGACAGATTGCTGGAGGAACTGGGCATCACCAGGCTAGAGAATCAGCCGGCGGCCTATCTCTCGGGAGGAGAACGGCGAAGGCTGGAGATCGCCCGGGCCCTTATCCAGAATCCCAAGTTCATTTTGCTGGATGAACCTTTCGCCGGCATAGACCCTCTGGCCGTGGACGATATCCAGCTCATCATCCAGGGACTGCGGGAACGGGGCATCGGCGTGCTCATTTCCGACCACAATGTTCGGGAAACCCTGCAGATCTGCGACCGGGCCTATCTGGTCTACGACGGCCAGATCATTCTGTCCGGAACCCCAAGAGAGATTGTGGACGATTCCAGAGCGCGCAAAGTGTACCTGGGCGAGGGCTTTTCCCTGTGAAAAAGTCTTTTCCAAAATTCCCGAAGATTGCCAGAGCCCGCGTTCTGTGGCAGATTCATTGAGGATAATTTCATGTAAACCGGCTATGCACGGTAAGGTGAAAATGTACGAATATGGGTCTTGAACTCCGTCAGAATCTCAAGCTGACCCAGCAGCTGGTCATGACGCCCCAGTTGCAGCAGGCCATCAAACTGCTGCAACTGTCGCGTTTTGAACTGCTGGAAGCCGTACAGCAGGAAATGCTGGAAAACCCCATGCTCGAAGAGGCTCCCAGGGAGATCTCCGAAGAGGCGGAAATTCCGGATTCGGCAGGCGACGATCCACGGGAGTTCACTTTTGAAGAAGCGGACCTTGTCCACAACGCGGACTGGGAAAACTATCTGGGCGATTTTTCCAGCACCGCCAAACAGGCGCAGTTCAAGGAGACGGAAGCTCTCGAGGAAATGACCTCCTACGAGGCCCGGCTCGCGGGCAAACCGTCTCTGGAAGGACACCTCCTGTGGCAGCTTCGGCTGTCCAATATCACCGAGGAAGAAAAGGCCATTGGCGAAGCCATCATCGGCAACCTGGACTCTCAGGGCTACCTGGAGGCCTCTGCCGAGGAGATTGCCGCCGAAAACGGATTTTCTCCGGCCCAGGTGGAAGCCGTCCTGTATCACATTCAGCGTTTCGATCCCGTGGGAGTGGCCGCGCGTTCCCCCAGAGAATGTCTGCTGGTGCAGCTGGACGTACAGGAACATGATGATCCTATCTTACTCTCTCTGGTGGGCGACCATCTGGAAGATATTGAAAAACGCCGCTACAAACCCCTGCTGCGTAAATTTCGAATCCAGCTGGAGGATCTGAAAGTCTATCTGGACATCATCCAGTCTCTGGATCCCCTGCCGGGGGCCAGTTACGGCAGCGAAAGCACGGTCTATGTCAGCCCCGACGTTTTTGTGTACGAATACGAAAATGATTTCGTCATTGTCATGAATGACGACGGCCTGCCCCGCCTTCAGCTCAGTCCCTACTACATGGAGGACATGAACCTGACGGCCAAGGGGGCGGAGCGGGAATATCTGCACGACAAGATGCGTTCGGCCATGTGGCTGATGAAGAGCTTGCACCAGAGGCAGAAAACCCTGTACAAGGTGGTTGAAAGCATCATCCGCTTCCAGCTCGATTTTTTCGAGCATGGAGTGACCAGACTCAAGCCGCTTATTCTGAAGGATGTCGCCGACGATATCGAGGTGCACGAATCCACCGTGAGCCGGATCACGACCAACAAATATGTAGCCACCCCCCACGGCATTTTCGAGTTGAAATTCTTCTTCAACTCCGCTCTGGAAATGGATGACGGCACCCAGGTCGGCTCGGAATCCATCCGGGCCGTCATCAAGAAGATGGTCAGCGAGGAAAATCCCAGAAAGCCTTACAGCGACGAAAAGATCGCGGCCGTATTGAAAGAAAAGCTGGATGTGAACATTGCCCGGCGGACCGTGGCCAAATACCGGGCGGTACTTGGCATCGAATCGTCCTCCAAGCGCAGACAGATTTTTTAAACCCTTTCGCCCGTGGAGTCCGGACGCGAGGGATATCCCCGACTCAGCAGGAGAGTTCTTATGGAAATTACCTTCAATTTCAAGAACTTCGATCCATCCGACCACCTTCGGAAATACGCCAGGGACCGCTTCGGCAAGCTGGGTAAATTCATGACCGGAACCGAAAACGCCGAGTTGCAGGTCAACCTCGAAGTGGAAAAATTCCGGCACATCGCCGACGTGGTGCTGACGGGCAGGAACGTGCATATTTCCGCCCGGGAAGACAGCGGGGACATGTACTCCACTGTGGACATGGTCTGGGACAAGCTCGAAGCCCAGATGCGCAAAATCCGCGACAAGGACAAGTCCAGACGCAGGGGCACCGATTCCGCACGCATGGATGCCGCCGGCTTCGACGAGGACCGGGGCGACCGGGCCAGACCCGATATTCAGCGAATGGACCGCTACTCGCCCAAACCCATGGTGGAGGAAGAAGCCGCCATGCAGCTGGAAAACACGGATGACGAATTTCTGGTGTTCCTGAATGCGGAAAATGAGCGGGTCAACGTCATCTACCGGCGCAAGGGCGGCGGTTTCGGCCTTATCGACCCCGGGGTATAGGGAATGAAGCTTGCGGATTATCTGCACAGGGATCTGATCATCTCCGACCTTTCGGCCAGGACCAAATCAGAGGTTCTGGCCGAACTCGTTTCCCCGCTGGTGCACAGGGCTCCCGGCCTCGACCTCGAACGCGCGGCCGGGGTCCTGATGGACAGGGAGACACTCGGCACTACCGGCATCGGGGACGGCATTGCCATTCCTCACGGCAAGATGGGCTGTCTGGAGGAAGTGTTTGTCGTGGTGGGCCGCAGCCGAAGCGGCGTGGACTTCGCCAGTCTGGACCGCGAACCCGCGTTCATATTTTTCATGGTTCTGGCCCCGGCCAATGTGGCCGGCCTGCATCTGAAGCTTCTGGCCGCCATCTCCCGCCGCCTCAAGGAAGAAGCCTTCCGCCAAGCCTTCCTTGCCGCTCCGGACGAAGGAGGCCTGTGGGAACTGCTGCAGACCGTGTAGCGGAGAAACGTCATGCTGTCCGTGCCTGAACAAAAAAACGTGGTCATCGTGTCCGGCATGTCCGGCTCCGGGAAAAGCACGGCTCTGGATGTCTTCGAGGACATGGGCTTTTTCTGCGTGGACGGGCTGCCGGTGCGCATGGCCCCGGCTCTTGTGGAATTTTTTCTGCAGTCCATGGCCAAGGAATATTCCGGCCTTGCCCTGGGCATGGACCTGCGCCAGGCCGACTTCGCCGGGCAATGGCGGGAAGCGCTGAAGGACATGGAAAAATTCTCCGTCCACCCGGCCCTGATTTTTCTGGACGCTTCGGACCAGACCCTGCTGCGCCGCTACGCGACCACCCGCCGCCCGCACCCCCTGGCCGACGTGTCAGGATTGGAAACGGCCCTCGGCAGGGAGCGGGAAATCCTGCGTCCCATTCGCGCTCAGGCCGATCTGGTGGTGGACACATCGGATCATTCCATCCACGATCTGCGCCGGGTGATCCAGAAGAAATGGCGCAACCTGACCTCCCGCAATCAGGGCATGCGCGTGCATCTCATTTCCTTCGGCTTCAAATACGGCGTTCCGGCCGAAGCGGACATGGTCATGGATCTGCGCTTTCTGCCCAATCCCTATTTTGACGAAGCACTGCGCCCCATGTCCGGTAAGGACGAACCCATCGCGCAATTTGTGCTGGATCAGGAGCCGGGGCGGGAATACCTGCGGCGGCTCCTGGAGTTTCTGGATTTCACTCTGCCGCTGTACTCGTCCGAGGGGCGATACCGGCTGACCATGGCCTTCGGCTGCACGGGCGGCCGCCACCGCTCCGTAGCCGTGACGGAGGCTGTTCTCGCCCATCTGCGCAGCCGGGACTATGCGGTGACAGTGGAACATCGTCATTTCAGCCTGGGGTGACAGGAGGAATAATGGTCGGCGTGATTGTGGTGACCCACGGACAGTTCGGTAAATATCTGCTCGAAGCGGCCCAGACCATCCTGGGTCCTCAGGAACAGTGTGCGCATGTGGCCGTGGAAGGCGCGGTGGATGTGGGCGGTGTTCTGGGACAACTGAAGAGCACCGTGAAAAAGATGGATTCCGGAAACGGAGTGATCATCCTGACGGACATGTTCGGAGGCACGCCGTCGAATATCAGCCTGTCCCTGTTGCAGGAGGGAAAAGTCGATGTGCTGACGGGCGTGAACCTGCCCATGCTGCTCCGGATTCTGGGCATGCGCGAGCAGGATCTCGCCCAACTGGCCCTGGAAGCCAAAAATGCGGGCATTCAGGGTATCGTGGTGGCCGGAGAAGTGCTTTCCCGCAAAGTGGAGAGCTAGGCCATGGAATGGTTCCGCATTGACAACCGTCTGGTGCATGGACAGGTCATCGCCGCCTGGCTGCCCTATCTCCGGGCCAGAATCCTGATGGTCGCCAACAACGAACTGGCCGGAGACGAACTGCGCCGGGAAATCATGAGTCTGGCGGTGCCGAGCGACATCACGTTTCTGTGCTGTCCGGTTTCCGATACGGCCGATACGTTGCGCCGCACCCGGATTTCTTCTCCCGACGAGCATGTACTGGTCCTGTTCGCCGACTGTGCCGACGCCAGGGCCGCGTACCTGGCCGGAGCGGTATTTCAGGTGCTGAACCTCGGCAATCTGCATTACGGGCCGGGCAAGGAGCAGATCTGCGAGCATATCGCGCTCAGCCAGGATGACAGGAACTGTCTGCAATACTTCACGAATCAGGGCGTGGAGATCGATTTCCGCTGTGTGCCTACCGCCACGCCCAAGGTGACGGCTCTATGATTACAACACACGATATTCTCGTTTTGTCGGGCAGCGGTTTTTTTTTGCCCTCCTTTCCCTGACCCGCTTCGCCTTTGATCTGGGCTTCGTACACCGCCCCCTTTTCGCGGCCGCCCTGTGGGCTCTTTTCACCTGGCAAATCCAGCCAGCTCTGGGCGCCGGAATCTTCTTCGAGCTGCTTTGGCTGGATCTGTTCCCCGCCGGGACATTCATCCCGCCGCAAAGTCTTCTGGCCCTGAGCATCGTGCTGACCATCGCGGCATGCCTGCCGGAAGCGGACATGCGCATCATCACTCTGGCTATCGTCTGCTCCCTCCCTCTGGCTTATTTTGGTGCATGGCTGGAGCAACTCTACCGGAAACGCCAGAACCTGAGTTACAATGCGGTCATTTCATGGAACCGCCGTCACCCGGTCCATTCCATGACACCGCAGACATTGACCCGCCGGGCTCTCGCAGAACTTTTTCTGCTGTATTCCGGACTTTTTCTGCTGTGTGTTCTGCCGCCGCTTCTGATACTCAAAACGGTGGGCTTCTGGCTCGGGGCAGGCTTCCAGCCCACCTGGCCCTTTCTGTGGGCCGCCGCCTGTACCGGAGCAATATTGTCTCTGCGTATCCATAAGGCGCAGATTACGGCGGGACTGGCGCTGCTTCTCGGGATACTGATGGGGATATAGTCAGCCCATCCTCATATCATATATTTAGACGTATCTTTCCCCGATCTCTGCAAACGGAAAGAATAGAAGGGGATGAAGGGGCAGCCTGACCGCATGCCCCGAATGGCCGGGAAGTAGCGCTATCTGGTGGTCAGGCCGTATTTTTTGAGACGGTATTGCAGGGTGCGGCGGCTGATGCCCAGAGCCTTGGCCGTGCGCTCCCGGTGGCCGCCGCATTTGCGCAAGGTATCTTCCAGAGCGTTTCGTTCCGCCGTTTCCAGAGGGCTCTCCTTAAGGGCAGACGATGAAGACGCAGCCGATTCGGCCGGAGCCCGCAGGTGATCCGGCAGGTCCCGCACGTCGAGGATGTCGTCACGGCACAGAATGAGGGAACGCTCCAGCACGTTTTCCAGCTCGCGCACATTGCCCTTCCACTCGTGCCGCATCAGGGCGTCCAGAAATTCGCGGCTGACGGAGCGCAGGGGCTTGCTGTTTTTCTGCCCGAGCTTGCGCAGCAGATAGTCTGCCAGCAAGGGGATGTCCTCCAGCCGCTCCCGCAGAGGCGGGATACGTATCTCCAGAACATTCAGCCGGTAATAGAGATCTTCCCGGAAGGTTCCCTTTTCGATCATGTCCGGCAGCCGACGATTGGTGGCTGCGATGAAACGCACATCCACGCTGACGGGTGCTATGCCGCCCAGAGGCTCCACCACACGCTCCTGCAGGGCCCGCAGGATTTTAGCCTGAAGAGTCAGGGGCAACTCGCCTATTTCATCCAGAAAAAGCGTTCCGCCCTCGGCCAGCTGGAAACGGCCGGGCTTGTCCTGGGCCGCGCCGGTAAAGGCTCCCTTGACGTAGCCGAAGAGCTCGCTTTCCAGCAGGTTTTCAGGAAGGGCCGCACAATTGACCTTGACCAGCGGACCGTTTTTACGGTGACTGTGCTCGTGCAGCATCTGCGCCACCAGTTCCTTGCCCGTGCCGGATTCGCCCAGGATCAGCACATTGGCCTCGCTTGGCCCCACCTGTTCGATGAGCTCCACAACGGCGCGCATATCCGGGCTGTCGCCAATGATCCGCGTTTCGCGCATCCGGCCGATCTGCTTTTTAAGCTCTCTGTTCTCCCGCCTCAGACTGGCGTGTTCGGCGGCTTTCTGCACCACGGCCAGCAGTTCGTCGTTGTCCGCGGGTTTACTCAGGTAGTCGAAGGCCCCGGTCTTCATGGCCTCCACGGCGCTGCCCACATTGCCGAAGGCCGTGAGCATGATCACCGGCGGAAAGGTCCCGCCCTCGCGCAGCCGCTGCAACACCTCAAGTCCGCTCATGCCGGGCATGCGCATGTCCAGCAGCACCACATCCACGGATTTGATGCGCAAAATGTTCAGCCCGGTGGCGCCGTTGTCGGCCTCCAGTACCCTGAAACCGGCGTCGCCGAGGACAACCCGGACCATGAGGCGATGGGCTGGTTCGTCGTCAATGACCAGAACAGTATGGGGCATCTTCGGGTTCCTCATGGGGTTGCGGAAAAAGAAGGGATACGGTGGTGCCGTTTCCGGGACTGGTTTCGATGGAAATGGTCCCACCATGCTCCTGCATGATGGCGTGTACAATGGCGAGACCCAGGCCCGTGCCCTGGTTTCTGGTGGTGAAGAAGGGCTCCAGAGCGTGCTCGCGTTCTTCAGTGCTCATGCCCCGGCCGCTGTCTTCCACCTGGAGACATACGCCCGCATGCCCGGGCAGACTGCGCAGAACAATTTTTCCGCCGTCTTCCGGCATGGCGAAAACACTGTTCATGACCAGATTGATGAGAGCCTGCTTCAGGGCGTCCCGATCCGCGAAAACAGTACCAGCACGTACGTCATACTCCAAAATGCAGTTTCTGGCCTGCAAATCCATGGACAGCAAGTTTTTTGTCTCCTCGAAGACATCCTCAAGAGCGGCCTGGACAAAATCCAGCTGGCGGGGCCGGGCCAGAAAAAGTAAATCCGTGATGACCCGGTTCAGGCGGTCCGCTTCCTGAACCATGGTCCGGGCGTAAAGCTCTTCGGGCTCGCGGCCAGCCAGTTTTTTCGAAAAAAACTGGGCGAAGCCGCGCAGAGCCGAAAGAGGATTGCGGATTTCATGGGCCACACCGGCAGCCATGCGGCCAATGGCGGCCAGCTTTTCGTTACGGTGCAGCTCCCGCTCCAGACTGGCCAGTTCCGTGCGGTCGCGGATAAGAACCAGAATCTGTCCGGAGCCATCCTTGAGGGCCAGCTGCAGGACCTCCAGATGCCTGCCCCCGGCGCGAAGCGTGCTCCAGCCCTGTTCGGGGCAGCATGGAGCCGCCATACCCAGGGCTTCAAAAGCATGGGCAAAGCCCTGTCCCACCACCTCCTGGTTCCCCATCAGAGTCAGTGCCGCCGGATTGGCGGCCATGATGACTCCATCGGCGGACAAGGTCAGCAGCGCATCGGGCATGTTGTCCAGAAGGCGGGCGTTGAAAGATTCCAGACGTTGCAGGCGGCGGCCCTGCTCCGCGCGCCGCAGGACGGCCATGAGCAGTACCCAGAACAGAATGGTCACGGCCAGAATATATCCGGTCTGCAAGATGGCTGTATGCCGGTATTTCTCGAAACCTTTCAGGTGCCGGGTCATGTCCACACCCACGAGTAAAAGAGGCTGCTGGGCGTCCGGCGGACAGTTGCCGTCATGACACAGAATGTTCATGGCCAGATGGCTGATGCGTCCCAGCACCATGATGGGCTGCCCCTCGAAATTCATTTCTCCGCTCCACTCGCCCGCGTTCATGCGTTCCCAGGCAATGGTCGGCAGCTGTTCCTGCAATGACTTCGGATCGCTGTGCGAAGACAGGAGAATATGCCCCAGCGGATTATACAGGCCGATGAACCGCGCATCCGTGCGCCTGATGTACTCCCGCAGGAAATCTCGGGCCAGTGTACGATGCAGCAGGGCCGCCGTGCCCGAAGGATCGATCATGGACGGCAGACGAAGCTCCCGCCGCAGATTGATTTCGATCCCCGCCGCGATGCTGTGGGCGTTTTCCAGAGCATGCTCCCGGTAGGATTCCTGCTGTTGGCGCAGATTGCGCCAAGTGGAGAAACTGAGGGCCAGGCCGAGGACAAGGACGGCCAGCGTGGCGATAGCAATGGTGCGGCTGCTTCCGGATGGCAGGACGATCTTCACGAATATCCTCTAAAAGGCAAAGGCCGCAGGGGATGCGGCCTTTGCCAGGTACAAGGGAGGGAGAGAAGTTGAGAAACTGATCAGGTTGTGGGGCCGCCCTGGGGGCAAGGCCTGTGTCCTCTGCCTTCCGAGCAACCGCTTCCGTAGGAAGCCGAGGGGAGCGGTTTGCCCGTAATTTCTGTCAATTCCAGTCTGTAAGCGGCGTTCAATTCCGTCTTCTTGGACTGCAGCATGTTGATCTCCTTGACAAGCTTCTGCACAGCGGCTTTATCCGCCGGAGTCGCGGCAAAGAGAGAGTCCAGAGCCTGCTCCTTGTTCTTCAGTTCTTTCTGAAGCGCAAAGAGTTCTTCGTGATGCTTGTCGGTGGCTTTACGTACTTTTTCCTGCTGTTCCGGAGTCAGGTCAGCCATGAAGCCCTGGTAATGGCCGCCGTGTCCATTTTGCCCCCCACAGCGGGCCTGATCAAGGCATTCTTTTGGTGAAGAGCAATCTTTGGCGGCGTGGCCTCTTTGACCGGGGCAGCCTCCGCCTCGGTGCGCATAGGCGCCTGCGGCCACGGCCAAGGCCAGCATGGTGAAGAGAAGAATTCTGATTTTCATGATGCTCCTGTCTGTTTTCCTGGAGGAAGGTTGGTTTCGCTGGTTCACAAAACATTTAGCACGGCCTGTGCCAAAACCGGAAATCCTGCTATATTAGGATATTACATTTTCTTGGCCTTGAGGCATTCTTACCTTTTGCGCTTATTTTTGCACATTTCTTTCAATATGTGCAAATCATATGTATCCCTTGCCTTCACGGCAGGAAGGATTAACTTTCGGTACAGTTGAAGCAGCTACCCCGAAATGAACACAGGAGGAGATATGTGCAAAGGTTGTGGATGCATGAGAGGCAAGAAGGCCACAGTGGTCAGTCATGACCATGAACACAGGCATGGGGATATGATCCACAGTCATCCCCATGATCACGAAAAGGAGCATTCCCACGACGGAGAAACTCCGGTACACGAGGATCACAAGCACTAAAAACATCAGCCGCCCGCCTGCAGGTGGGCGGCTTTTTTGTGGGTGGGCATGAAAAAAACAGGCATGATCGTTCTGGGGCATGGCAGCCGACGCAGAGAAGCTGCGCGGCAGTTTGAGGAAATGGTCCGTCGGGTGGCCGGGAGCCTGCCCCAAGTGGTAGTCGTGCCCGCTTTTTTTTCCTTGGGGCAGCCGGATTTACCCACCCAGGTCCAGATTCTAGAGAGCCATGGGTGCGGCCGTATCGTAATCATGCCCTATTTTCTTTATAATGGCGTGCACATCGAAAAAGACATCCCCGCCCTGCTGGCCGAACTCGAAAGGCGATACCCACATCTGGACTTTGTGCTGCAGCCGACCCTGGAGAACGATCCGGCCATGGAACGGCTGGTTCTGGAGCGTCTTCAGGACGCTATCACGCTATGACCACATTTTCCGCTATCGATGTGACTCCGATGGGGACACGAGAACGAGGCCCTTGCCTCATAGGCGGCGATAATGCTGGAGGGAAAGTCGGAGACGGGCGGCCACTGATTGCAACCCAAAAAGCAATTTTGCGATTGACAACTCCAAAAACTTAGGTCAAATATTTTTTTCTGAAGCGGGGCTGTAGCTCACCTGGGAGAGCGCTTGAATGGCATTCAAGAGGTAGTCAGTTCGATCCTGATCAGCTCCACCACAAAGAAACCAACGGGTTATCCTGAAAAGGGTGACCCGTTTTCTTTTGGTTTGGTCCCGCCTGAAGAGAGAATGCCTCCGCATCTCTATAGCTATGAGATGGAAAAAAGATGTGCAGCTTGAGCCAAAAGATATTTTTAGCGTAACAGGCCGCGCCGACATCCCGCTGGGAACGAGGCTTCAAAAGACTTCCTTGAAAAAGCTGGCCGGATTGTGCGAAATAATGGGGCATGTATTCGCTCACTCTTCTGGTGCCGATTTATGGAATCGGCCTGCATGGGCAAACAACTTGCTGGTCCAATCCAGGTAACAGCCTGAAACAGCTGGACTTTAAATGTCTCGCAAGATCTGAAAGGCGGCAAGGACATGACGTATTACGCCGGATTGAAGCAAATCAAGGATGCCGCGGTACGCAGACGGACCATTGAGGGTTTGCAGCGTCTCCGGCTGGCGCTTGCCCAGGAGCTTCCCACCCGAACGGCAAGCGATACGCCGCTGCTGGCCACCTGGAACATCCGGGAATTCGACTCCGGCAAATACGGCTATCGCGAAGAAGAGCCTTACTACCTTGCCGAAATTCTGAATCGCTTCGATCTCATCGCCATCCAGGAGGTGCGCGACGGTCTGTATCCCTTGCAGAGGCTCTGCCAACTGTTGGGGAGTGACTGGGATTTCCTCGTGACCGACGTGACGCTGGGAATATCCGGCAATGCCGAACGCATGGCGTACCTGTATGACCGCAGAAAAGTCACCTTTACCGGCTTGGCTGCCGAGCTGGTGTTGCCCAAAGATCAAGATGCGCCGGAAGAGCCCGTGCAGCTGGCACGCTCGCCCTATATCGCGGGATTTCGGCCGGGATGGGCCTACCTGACTCTGGCCACAGTTCATATCTACTACGGCAAAGGCGTGGCTGTGGACCCGCGCCGACTGTCCGAAATCACGGCTTTCAGCCAGACAATTGCCAAAAACGCCGCCAAGCGGCGCGCCACAGTACAAGCCCGGTTCGCCGCCACCGCCTGACAATCTCATCCTGCTCGGCGATTTCAATATCTTTAACCGTAAAGACGTGACGCTGGAGGCCATCACAAAGGCTGGGTTCATCGTGCCCGAAGAATTGAACAGCATCCCCGGATCGAATGTCCCCAAAAACAAACACTACGATCAGATTGCCTACTACAAACGCCTGGCTCGTTTGAGGCCCACTGGCCGCGCAGGCGTGTTCGACTTCTTCGAGCATGTCTATAGACTGGACGATGAATCAGCCTACGCCGCTGACCGGGCTGAAAAACCCGGCCGCAGCTTTCAGGATTGGCGCACCTACCGCATGAGCGACCACCTGCCCATGTGGATTGAGCTGGGCATTGACGACAGCGACGCCTACCTGAACTCGCTGGTGTAGTGCATGGAAGCCCCTGTCCATGCGGCAGATGGTACCCTGACAGAGGAATGGAATTGTCAAATGGACAACATGACGAGCTGATCAGATTTGGAGCTGTTGCGGGGCCAAAAGGTTGATACGGATGTGCGACGGGAGCGAAAAATCAGCCGTCAATGCGGAGCAGATCGTCTTCCAGCTCTTCCGGATATTCGCCGGAATCCAGATCGCAAAATCCGAAACCAACCGAACACAACGGCAATTCGAGCAGTTCCGCCAGGCTCAGGTGACGGTCTGTGGGCAGGGAAAAACCGCAGTCCTGGTCGCAACAGTGCAGGACGTCGGCCACTTCTTCAGCAGAGGCGTCGAGGTTGAAGTGCTGGATGAGCGTCTCCGGATTGCCGCCGCGTATTTCACCCTCTTCCGACTGCCCTGATACCGACGGCGACCTGTAGGAGTCGGACAGCTCGCCGTCCACATACAGCCAGTACCTGAAGACGTCGTCGTCCACGACCTGTACAGCCAGAGCCGGACAGCCGAAACAGCCGGACAGATCCTCGGCAAGGCAGGTAAGGACGTTCTCTCCGCTTTCGTCACTGTCCATCTCATAGACGGTGGTCAGGCCGTCTTCGGTGGGCGAGACAAAGGCTGATCGGCCCTGATTGCCGAGTTCCTGTAAAATATCCCGTGCTTCAGGGCCCTTAAGGGTGATGTTGGAGTAGGTGCTTCCCATAAGGAGTGCTTCAAGCAGATTCCGAATCAAGATGCAAGCCTGTGTCCGCGCCGATTACCGGCATGGCGGCCAAATTTTCTGTGTTCCGCGCAGAACACGCGGAGTGACCCTGAAGAAGCATGGAGTATGGGATTGCGCTTCAGCTCCGTGGGTAATTTCAGGATTGGCGGGAATAATTCGGACCAACGATTTCTGGCCGCCGTCTTCCCTCCCGGGACCGTTGATTTTCCCCGAGACTTGGCTAGAGGAGTTCCGCCTGTAAATTCTATACGGAGGTTCTACTTATGGGAAAATACGCACTGGCGGTGCTTCTCCCGGCCTGTCTGCTGTTTGGAACGGCCATGGCTGGAGAAGATATGAAGGTCCTGATCGCAGACCGCTGTCTGAGCTGTCATGACATGGAAAAAGTCTGCGTGGTGAAAAGCAATGACGTCAAGTGGTGGAAGGACTCGGTGCAGCGGATGGTGGACTACCAGAAAGATCTGCTGACTGCCGGGGAAGTTGACGCGATGGGGGCCTTTCTGGCCGTCGAAGCCAACCGGAACATGGTGTGCGCCAAGTAGCACCGCTGGAGGATGATGAAATGAAATATCTCTTGGGATCGTTACTGGGCATTTTCATATTTGTTTCCATGGCCGTTGCGGGCGCGGATGGTGCCGCCCTGTACGCCAAATCGTGCAAAGGCTGTCATGGTGCGGACGGAGCCAAGCTGGCATCGGGCATGACGAAGTCCGTCAAGGACATGTCGGAAGAGGAAATCAGGACCGCTCTGGTCGGCTACAAGGCCGGGACTTACGGTGGAGTGAAAAAGACGGTCATGGAGCGGGCCATGAAACCCTTTTCCGATGAAGAGGTTGAGGCCCTGATCGTACACTCGGCATCCTTCTGATCGAAATTGTATGGCGGACGCGACATGCGTCCGCCGCTTGTCGGGGAGGCGTTATGCTCTGGATTCATCCTCTGCTGCAACTTGTGGCCACGGGTCTGGCTCTTTACGCTCTGCATCTGGGCTGGATTCGTTTCCGGGCGAATCATCTCGGGCAAAAAGGTCCGTTCGCCTGGAAACAGCATGTCATATACGGCAAGTACGCGCATATCCTGTGGATGTGCGGACTCGTTCTGGGACAGTACGCGGTCAGTTCCCAGTGGGGCGACAACGGCATCACGGGCTCGCACTACTGGGCCGGACAGGCCATGATGCCCTGTATCGCCGGCGGGTACATCACCGGAGCCATCATGGACCGCAACAAAAAACAACGGATGTATCTCCCTCTGGTCCATGCCGGGTTCAACGCTTTGGCCGTGGTGCTGGCGCTGATCGAGGCCGTGACCGGCGCCATGGTCATTCGCGACTTCATGCTGCCATGACCGTATTCCGGCATGCTCCATCGACGTTTACATGCGGGTGCTTATCCTGAAGATGAGCGCCCGTTTCGCGTTCTATGGGCGCGACGTCTGCCTTCCCGTGGGGGAAGAATGCCTTGCCAAAGGAGGAATGGAAACTTACACAGCCAGATACTCCGGTGAGGCAGGCTTTTTATGCGGCCCGCTGCGGAGTCGGCATACGGAGCCAGCCGGCGGATTTTCGTTGTGCGCCAAGCCCGGACAATGTCGCTCCAATCAAGGTGCAACGATGCGGATGACGGACAAAGTTCAGCAGATAATCATGAACCATGCCCACGCAGGCGCCAGACTGCGCGAAAGCTTTTTCGCGGAGAATGCCGGACTCGTTGCCGAAACAGCCAGAATCATGGCCCGGAGCCTGATGGACGGCGGCAAGATTCTTTTTTGCGGCAATGGAGGCAGCGCGGCCGATGCCCAGCATTTCGCGGCGGAGCTGGTCAACCGCTTCCTGATGGAGCGCCCGCCACTGCCGGCCATCGCCCTGACCACGGACTCGTCGGCAATGACGGCCATTGGCAACGACTACGCGTTCGAGCAGATTTTCAGCAAGCAGGTGCAGGCTCTGGGCCGTCCGGGTGATGTACTGGTCGGCATTTCCACTTCAGGCAACAGTGCGAACGTGTGCGAAGCCCTGCGCGTGGCGCGGGAGATAGGGCTGATCACTGTAGGACTGGGCGGAGGAAACGGCGGTTTCATGACCGCACATTGCCGGTATTCTCTGGTCGTGCCGGAGAGCAGCACACCTCTCGTGCAGGAAATTCATTCCGCCATCGGGCACATGCTGTGCTGGCTGGTAGACCATTATCTTTTTGAAGCCGTGACCGAACTCGAACCCTTTGCGGGAGACACGCCCGAGACGGTCTGACAAGGAGACATCATGCCCATCTTCGAATACGTCTGTAATTCCTGCGACAAGGAGTTCGAGGAAGTCGTTCTGGACGGAAGCGACCCCGCCTGCCCGGCCTGCGGCAGTGCGAACACGACCAAACTCATGTCCCGCGGGGTGTTCCGGACTGGAGGCCCCATTGTCTCGGGCTCACCCAGCGCCAGCGCCATCACCACCCGTGGTCAGGGCGGATGCCGGGGCTGCTCCGGCGGCAGCTGCTCCACCTGCGGCTAGGAAAGGGCCCATGAAGACCATGCGTATCGCCACTCGTGGCAGCAAGCTGGCTCTGTGGCAGGCCGATCATATCTCCGCTCTGCTCCGTGCGGCCCACCCCGGCCTGGATGTGGAGCTGTGCATCATCAAGACCAAGGGCGACAAGATTCTAGACGTGCCCCTGGCCAGAATCGGCGGCAAGGGGCTTTTCGTGAAGGAAATCGAGGAGGCCCTTCTGGCCGGTGAGGCGGACATTGCGGTGCATTCCATGAAAGATGTGCCCGCCCAGCTGCCCGCCGGACTGAAGCTCGGGATCATCCCGGAACGCGAGACGCCTGCGGACTGTTTTCTGAGCGCACGGTACGAAAATATCGCGGCTCTGCCCGCCGGAGCAAAGGTCGGCACGAGCAGCCTGCGCCGCCAGACGCAGTTTGCGGCTCTGCGCCGTGATGCGCGGATCGAGTCTCTGCGGGGCAATCTGGATACGCGGGTGGACAAGCTCATGCGCGGCGAATTTGACGCCATCATCGTAGCCATGGCCGGATTGAGGCGTCTGGGACTGACCGCGCCGTACATGGCCGAACTGACCCCTCCGGAATTTTATCCGGCGGTGGCGCAGGGCGCGCTGGGAATCGAATACCGGGAAGACCGCCCGGATCTGGACGACCTGTTGGGTTTTCTGGACCACGCTCCGTCGCGGATTTGCGTGGCGGCCGAACGCGCCTTCCTGTTCGCCCTGGATGGCGGATGTCAGGTACCCATTGCTGGTTTCGCGGAGCTTTCGGATGACATCATCCACCTGACCGGCCTGGTCGGCGATCTGTGCGGCGAGCGGATCATCCGCAAACAGGGCAGTGGACCGGCCGGCAGTCCGGCTGAACTGGGTGCCGCCGTGGCCCAGGAAGTGCTTGCCGCCGGAGGCCGGGAAATTCTGGCGCAAGTATACCCGGTCTGCCCCTAGCCTCAGGCCTCGTTATAAAGGAAGCAAAAAAGTTGTGGTGCGCCAAAGTCTCGAGGATGCAACAAACCTACTTTTCTCTTTCTGCCGGCGAGTTGAGCGCATCATACCTTTTTCCCTCTTTTACATGGCATCGCACGCGTCGATGATCTGAAAGTCATCATAACGAGCCGAAAACAGCCCACCTTTTCTGATCAGCATTTTTACAAGCATCGGGACAAATAATCGTGCCCGGCGGGACCGAGGGCTGGCGCAGGGTTGCCATGCTCTATGACCGGTGCGCCCGTGCCTTCTTTTCGACAATATAATCCCGCCTCCATTCTCATCTTTTATTCCAATGAGCCATAGGCCCGGGTAACCCACTAAAAAATAATGGATTATCAGAGGAGAACAGTCCTCCCATGAAATTTATCACAATCAGGTCTAGTCATTGCCCGCGAGATAGGCTAGTAATACACTCAGTTCAAAGGGCAGGGAAGAAAATGGCTCGACCGCCTCGTCAGGGAATGGTTCCGAGCCATCCCCCGGATATCGAATATGCCACCCGTCGGCGGCAACAACCTTCAACGAGGCCAAGAAAGGAGGTTCTCCAATGAAAATGACCACAGAAGAAGCATTTGTGAAAGTTTTGCAGATGCAGGGCATCGAACATGCCTTCGGCATTATCGGCTCCGCGTTCATGCCGATTTCGGATCTCTTTCCGAAAGCCGGTATCACCTTCTGGGATGTCGCCCACGAAGGCAACGCAGGCATGATGGCTGACGGCTTCACCCGCGCCTCCGGCAAAATGTCCATGATTGTCGCCCAGAACGGCCCCGGTATCACCAACTTTGTCACTCCGGTCAAAACCGCCTACTGGAACCACACCCCCTTGCTTCTGGTGACCCCGCAGGCCGCCAACAAGACCATCGGCCAGGGCGGATTCCAGGAAATCGAGCAGATGGCCGCCTTCAAGGATATGGTCTGCTATCAGGAAGAAGTGCGCGATCCTTCCCGCGTGGCTGAAGTTCTGAACCGTGTCATCGAACAGGCCCGCCGTTGCTCCGCTCCGGCCCAGATCAACATTCCCCGCGACATGTTCACCCAGGTCGTGGACATCGAACTGCCCCAGATCGTACGCTTCGAGCGTCCCGCCGGCGGTGCCGAAGCCATCGCTGAAGCGGCCAAGCTGCTCTCCGCCGCCAAGTTCCCGGTCATCCTGAACGGCGCGGGCGTCATTCTGGGCAATGCCATCGAGGCTTCCAAAAAGCTGGCCGAACGCCTGAGCGCCCCTGTCTGCTGCAACTACCAGCACAACGACGCCTTCCCCGGTTCCCATCCGCTGTCCATGGGCCCGCTGGGCTACAACGGCTCCAAGGCTGCCATGGAAATCGTCTCCAAGGCTGACGTGGTGCTCTGCCTGGGCACCCGCCTGAACCCCTTCTCCACCCTGCCCAGCTACGGCGGCTTCGACTACTGGCCTAAAACCGCCAAGATCATCCAGGTGGACATTAACGCCGACCGCATCGGCCTGACCAAGGCTGTGACCGTCGGTATTCAGGGCGACGCGGGCAAGGTCGCCATGGGCATCCTGAACGCGCTGGATAAAACCGCCGGCGATGCGGGCCGCAAGGAGCGCGAGGCTCTGGCCAAGGACGCCAAGGAACGCTGGGCCAAGGAACTGGAGACCATGGATCACGAAGCCGACGATCCGGGCACCACGTGGAACGAACGTGCCCGCAAGAAGGACCCCAACCTCATGTCCGTGCGTATGGCTTGGCGCGCCATCATGAAGGTCATGCCCAAGGGCGCCATCACCTCTTCCGACATCGGTAACAACTGCGCCATCGGCAACGCCTACCCGACCTTCGAGGAAGGCCGCAAATATCTGGCCCCCGGCCTGTTCGGCCCCTGCGGATACGGCTTCCCCGCCATCCTCGGCGCCAAGATTGCCTGCCCCGACGTTCCGGTCATCGGTTTTGCCGGCGACGGAGCTTACGGCATTTCCATGAACGAAATGACCACCTGCGGACGCGACTGGTGGCCGGCCATCACCATGGTCATCTTCCGCAACTACCAGTGGGGCGCGGAAAAGCGTAACTCCACTCTGTGGTTCGATGACAACTTTGTCGGCACCGAGCAGGATCGCGATGTGAGCTACGCCAAGATCGCCGAAGCCTGCGGCATGAAGGGCGTGCAGGTGAAAACTCCTGAAGCTCTGAGCGAGGCCCTGACCCAGGCGGTGAAAGACCAGATGGAGAACAAGAAGACCACCTTCATCGAAGTCATCCTGAACCAGGAACTGGGCGAGCCTTTCCGCCGCGACGCCATGAAGAAGCCCGTCGTCGTTGCTGGAATCAAGAAAGAAGACATGCGTCCTCAGAAGGGCTAGTTCCCCCGTTATCATCATCAAACACCCCCGGAAGCCCGCTTTCGGGGGTGTTTCGTTTTAAAATCCGGCAACCGTAAAAAAACAGTAAAGGCAGATTCCAGAAATTAGCGCATCATGAATACAAAACGCGAATCAAAATACATAATGATTTACAATTGGCTCTCAGGCCAAATAAAGAATAAAAAATTTCTCCCTGGAGACAAAATTCCAAATGAAATAGACATTGCCAAAAAATTCAATGTCCACAGAATGACCGTCAGGCAGGCGATTGATTTGCTTGTAAGCAATCATATGCTCATCCGTATTCGCGGAAAAGGGACATTTCTTCTCTCGGAAAAAACTCCTGTACTCACCAGATCACTCAAAGAAATATCCTCATACTATGAAGATATTGTCAAAGCAGGACTTACTCCAAGGTATAAAACATTGATAGCAGTAATAAAAGAGGCTGATGAATACATATCTGAAAAGCTCGAAGTAAATGTCGGGAGCCAGATAGTCTATCTGAAAAGACTGATGCTTGCGAATGACATGCCCCTTGTCCTGGAAAGATGCTATTTACCGGAAGAACTTTTTCCGGATATACTGAAAAAAAATACAAACAATATGATATATAAACTGATCAGAGAGGAATATGGAATGAATCTGATGCGCTCAAGACAGGAACTCGGGGCCGTAATCCCTGCTGAGCACGAACAAAAAGCCCTCAAAATAGACGCTACGTGCGCATGCATCTGGGCTGAAGGGACTGTATATAGCGACAATGGAAGGGCTGTTGAGTTCACACACTCCATATACAGAGGAGACAAATACAGATTCAACTGCGATATTGGCAGCTATATATATCGTGAGTAGCGTCGTCCGGCATGCGGCTGGTCCAGAGGCTTTTCTTTTTTCGTGATCGGGTTTATCCGGCTTCGTAACCGTAGCCAATGAATCATGAAAGATAGGTGTCAGGAAGTTTCCATGAAACACGAAAGGCCCGGCAGAAAGTGGATACGCTACGCCTGTCTGCAACCCTGCCAGATCATCTCCCGCAACAGGGTACTTCAGTCGCCCCGCACGGCCCGCATCATCAATGTGAGCCGTACGGGAGCCCTTATCGAGTCGGATTATCTGTTCTGGCCCGCTGATGAAATCACCCTGCTCCTGCCAGAGTCCAGCATAGCCGGGATGGAAGGAATATCCAGCATGTATGGCACGGTGCGCTGGGAACAGGTCGATCCGACATCCTGTATGGGGACCTACTCCTTCGGGCTCGAATTCGAAACGATCATTCCCTTCCGGAATTTTTTCTCTCCGGCATACTTCGACACGGTTTACTGCTGCGCCTGACACGCCTCAGCGGATGAGGATACACACGGCGGATCCATGTTCACTTCATTTTTCAACGCCGAGCGGCTTGATATGCTGCACCGGCTCGTCGATCTCGCACTGGAGGAGGACGGGCGCGACCTCACCTCCGATGCGCTGTTTCCCCCGGACTCACTGCTGCACGCGGTGATTGTGGCCAAAGAAGACACCATCGTGGCCGGTCTGCCCCTCATCGCCATCGTATTGGACCGCATGCACTGTACCGAATACCGGATAAGCCTGCTTGCGGCGGACGGAGACGTCCTCGTCCGCTGGCAGAAAGCGGCCCGGATCAGCGCCCCGGCACGGGTTCTGCTTAAGGCCGAGCGGGTGATCATGAATTTCATCGGCCACCTGTCGGGCGTGGCCAATACCGCCCGGCGCTTTGCCCGGGCCATCGAAGGCACGGGCGTACGCATTCTGGATACCCGCAAGACCACGCCGGGGCAGCGGTATCTGGAGAAATACGCCGTACGCACGGGCGGTGGACACAATCACCGTCTGAATCTCGAAGACATGCTCATGCTCAAGGACAATCATATCGATCAGGCGGGCTCCATCACTCTGGCCGTGGAAGCCCTGCGGCGGGCATACGATCCCTGCCCGCCGCTGGAAATCGAGTGCCGGACCCTCGATCATGTGCGCGAAGCCGTGAGCCTCTCGCCGCAGCGCATCATGCTCGACAACATGGACCTGCCCACGGCCGCCCGGGCTCTGGCCCTCATTCCGGCGCATATCGAATCGGAAATCAGCGGCAACGTGACGCTGGACACGGTGGGAGAACTGGCCGCCCTGGGGCCCACTTATATTTCCGCCGGAGCCATCACCCATTCCGCCGCCACAGCGGACTTCTCCATGCGCCTCCATCAGGAGCGGACATGAAAGACGAACTCGCCCGCATCAGGGCCGGACTGGGAGACAGACTCCGCATTCTCGCCCATCACTACCAGAACGATTCCATTGTCCGCCACGCCGACATTCTGGGTGATTCCCTGGAACTGGCCCGGCGTATCGACGGACTGGAGGCCAAGTATATCGTTTTCTGCGGCGTGCATTTCATGGCCGAAACAGCGGCCATTCTGGCTCTGGACGGGCAGGAGGTGCACACCCCGGATGTCACGGCCAGCTGCGTCATGGCCGAAATGGCCCCGGCCCCTCTGGCGGAAGAGGTGCTCCGCCGCCTGACCGCGAACGGTGCGCGGATCATCCCGCTGACCTACGTCAATTCCTCCGCCGCGGTGAAAGCCCTGTGCGGACGGCATGGCGGCAGCGTATGCACCTCGGCCAACGCGCCGGTCATGCTGCGTTGGGCTCTGGATCAGGGCGACGGCGTACTCTTTCTGCCCGACGCCAATCTCGGCAAAAATACGGCCAATATTCTGGGGCTGGACGAATCCCGGATCATGCGTCTGGATGTGCGCGACAAAGGCCGGAAAGTCCGCCCGGCCGAGCCTTCGCGCAGCCTGTACCTGTGGCCCGGCCTGTGCGCCATTCACGCCAAATTCCATCCGGAGCGGATCGGAAAAATCCGCCGGGAGCACCCCGAAGCCCGGATTCTGGTGCATCCGGAATGCAATCCGGAGGTGGTGAACATGGCGGATGGCGCGGGCTCCACGACATTTCTCATCCGGGAAACCGAAGCCGCCCCCGACGGGAGCACTCTGTTTATCGGCACGGAATGGAATCTGGTGAACCGCCTGCAGGCCATGCACCCCGGAAAGACCATCCGCCCCCTACGCGACGTCCTGTGTTCCAATATGGGCAAAGTGACGGAAGAAAAACTGCTGCGCCTCCTGAAAAATCTGGACCGGATGCCTCCCGTCCGCGTTGACGAAAGCATCGCGGAACCGGCCCGGCTGGCTCTGGACCGCATGCTGCGCATCTGCCGGTAAGCCGGAACGGAAAACGGCTTCCAAACCGAAACGCGGGACCGGAACCCGCGCAACATGCTCCTCTGCACAGGGAAACCGCCATGCCCTATTCCCGCCTGAAAACCGAAGTTCTCATCATCGGCTCCGGCATCGCCGGATGCACCGCTGCCCTGTGTCTGGCCGACCGGGGACACGAGGTGACTCTGATCAGTTCCGGTCCGGCTCTGGACAGCGGCAACACGGCCCTGGCCCAGGGGGGCATCATCTATACCGGCCCGAACGACAGCCCGGAACTTCTGGCCAGGGACATCACCGTCGCGGGAGCCGAATACAATTATGCCGAGGCGGTGCGCTATCTGTGCGAAGACGGCCCGAAAGCCGTGGAACGGATACTCTTCGAGCGGGTCGGCGTTCCCTTCGAACGCACGGCAAACGGCGACTGCTTTCTGACCAGGGAGGGCGGCCATTCCGTGCACCGCATCCTGGCCTGCGCCGACTACACGGGCCGCGCCATTCAGGACAGCCTGGGCCGCGCGGTGCAGGAACACGACAATATCCGTATTCTGTACAACCGCACGGCCATCGACCTTTTGGCCACCCGGCACCAGTCCACCCGGCTGGAGTTCCGCTACCAGCTCAGCAACCAGTGCGTGGGAGCCTACGTCTTCAACGCGGAAACGGGCGAATCCGACATCATCATGGCGGATTTCACCATTCTGTGCACCGGCGGGCTGGGTCAGATTTTCCTGCACACGACCAACTCCTCGGCCTCCATCGGCTCCGGCCTGGCCATGGCTCACCGCGCCGGAGCCACGGTCATGAATCTGGAGTACATCCAGTTCCATCCCACCTCACTGTTCCACCGCGCCGACCGCAAGTTTCTCATCTCCGAGGCGGTTCGCGGCGAAGGGGCAAGACTCCTGAACACCAGAGGCGAACGCTTCATGACCCGCTACGACGACCGGCTGGAGCTGGCTCCGCGTGATATCGTGGCCAGAGCCATTGTGGACGAGATGCTCACGACCGGCGAGGACTGCGTATTTCTGGACGCGGCCAACTACACGGATCAAGACCTGCGCAAGCGCTTTCCGACCATCTACGCCAAATGCATGGAAATCGGGGTCGACATGACGAAAGAGCCCATTCCGGTGGTTCCGGCGGCGCACTATTCCTGCGGCGGCGTGCTGGTGGACAGACGGGGACGGACCACTCTGGACGGGCTGTACGCGGCTGGAGAAGTCGCGTGCACCGGCGTGCACGGAGCCAACCGTCTGGCCTCGACATCTCTTCTCGAAGGACTGCTGTGGGGGATGAGCGCGGCCGAGGACATCGCCGGGCGGTACGACGAAGCGTCGTGCGGCCTTTCCCGGCGCCTGCAGGATTCCATGCCTGCCTGGGTCACCTCGGGAAAGACCCAGACCGAAGACCCCGCCCTCATCCATCAGGACTGGAACACCATCCGCAGCACCATGTGGAATTACATGGGCATCGTGCGTACCACCCCGCGTCTGGAACGGGCCTTCGAGGATCTCCGCAATCTGAACAAAAGGCTCCACTCCTTTTACAAGGCCATCCGCATCTGCAAGGAATCCGTGGATCTCTTTCACGGCTGCCAGACGGCGTACATCGTGACCACATCGGCCCTGCGCAACAAAAACAGCCGGGGCTGCCACTTCCGCAAGGACTGACCCCGGTCCCTATCCCGCCATTTTCACAATACGCGGAGTGAACGTGCCCCGGATGCGGACCAGCTCGCGCTGAGCGGCCATGACGGTGCGGATGTCCTTGTAGGCCATGGGCGCCTCGTCCACTCCGGCGGAAAGAAGGCGTACTCCGGCCCGGCGCAGAACCTCTTCCATATCCCTGCGCCGGAAACGCCGGGCGGCCTCCTGCCGGCTCATGGCCCGCCCGGCCCCGTGGGCCGCGGACTCCAGCGACAGCGGATTGCCCAGCCCTTCCACGACGAAGGCCGGATGGATCATGGTTCCCGGAATGACGCCCAGAACGCCCGCACCGGCCGGTGTCGCGCCCTTGCGGTGCACGATGACGCGCTGCCCGCCATGAACCTCTTCCCAGGCGAAATTGTGGTGGTTTTCCACGCTCCACGCCGCGCAAAGCCCAAGGCTGCCGGATACGGCGGCGTGAATGAGGGCGTGGTTGGCCGCGCTGTAGCGACCCATGAGCTGCATGGCGGCCCAGTACTCCCGGCCCTCATCCGTATCCAGGCCGAGCCAGGCCAGATGGGCCAGACCCTTCGGCAATCCGGGGCGCATGGCCCGCGCCAGGGCGGAATAATGCCTGGCCACCTCCCCGCCCGCACCCCGGCTGCCGCTGTGTGAGAGCAGCGCCAGATATCTGCCCGGCCCGAGTTCTCCCAGCCCGCGGGGTCCATCGAGTACGCCCCATTCCACAAAATGATTGCCCGACCCGCTGGTGCCGAGCTGCTTCCAGGCCGTGTCCTTCATTTTCCGGGTCACGGGAGAAAAATCCCAGTCCTCGGTCATGACCGGATGATTCCGGGGATGATGGAAGGCCGCACCCACGCCGAAGCGCGTCTCCCGCTCCAGAGCCTCGGCCAGATCGTCGGCCCGGACATGAAGCATGCCGGGGTCTTCGGCGTACACGGTCATCCTCATGCGGCAGGCAATGTCCATGCCCACACCATACGGAATGACCGCGTTTTCCACGGCCAGCACCCCGCCGATGGGCAGGCCGTAACCCATATGGGCGTCGGGCATGAGGGCTCCGGCCACTGCCACGGGAAGCGAGCAGCCGTGATTCATCTGTTCCCGGGCCCCGGCGTCCAGTCCTTCGCCAAAGGCCCGCCACGGCGCCGAATGTCCCGGCTCCGGCACGGGGTCCGAAAAATTTCTGCCGGGCGCGGACCGGCTCTGGAGCATGGCCGCCAGGCGGCCCAGAACGGGATGATCGGTAAAAAAGGCCGGAGTCTCCACAAGCCGGACGAACAGCCGCCGCAAAGCCTTGCCGGGCATGCCCTCCGCTGCCAGCTCCCGGGCGCAGGCCAGGGCCACAGATTCAAGGCCTGAAGGAATGCCCAGAGCGGCCGGATTCAGCAGGGGTTCAGCGCCTTTCCGGGATGGGCGGGAAGATTTCACGGCAGGTCCAGTTCAAGACCCACCGGGCAGTGGTCGGAACCCTGGACATCGGCGTCGATCCAGGCGTCCGTGATCAGAGGGCGCAGTTCCTCGGACACGAAAAAATAGTCGATGCGCCATCCGGCATTGCGCGAGCGAGCGCCGTGCCTGTAGCTCCACCAGGAATAGGCTCCGGTCACGTCGCCTCGGCAATGGCGGAAGGTATCCACGTAGCCGTGTCCGATGAAGCGGTCCATCCAGGCCCGTTCCACCGGCAGGAAGCCGGAAGTGTTTTCGTTGGCCTTGGGATTTTTGAGGTCGATCTCGCGGTGGGCGGTGTTGAAATCCCCGCAGACCACGATGGGCTTGCTCCGGCGCAGATCCTCGGCGTGGGCCAGGAAGGCGTCGTAAAA
This sequence comes from Desulfomicrobium orale DSM 12838, assembly GCF_001553625.1. GTDB lineage: Bacteria > Desulfobacterota > Desulfovibrionia > Desulfovibrionales > Desulfomicrobiaceae > Desulfomicrobium > Desulfomicrobium orale. The sequence goes on along the minus strand of NZ_CP014230.1, from coordinate 997,918 downwards.
GCCCATCTTGAAGTCCAGCCGGTTCTGGCTCATCTGGCCGTTGGGAAAATAGATGTTGAAAAAATGGAAGTGCTCGAACTCCAGACGGATGACCCGTCCTTCCCCCCGGTAGCGCTCGTCGGGCAGGCCGCGATGTACGGCCAGGGGTTCATGACGGGTGTAGCAGGCCGTGCCGGAATAGCCCTTTTTGGTTCTGGCGGCGTTCCAGACGCAGGCATACCCCGGAAAATGCCGGGCCTCGCCGATCTGCCCTTCCTCCGCCTTCACCTCCTGCAAACCGAGCACATCCGGAGCCGCTCCGGCGAGCCAGTCGCCGAAACCCTTGCCCAGCACTGCCCGGAACCCATTCACATTCCAGGAAAAAAGCCGGATGCTCACGCCACCTTCCTCAGGCTGGCGGCCAGACCAGCGGCGGTCTCCTCGATGCGCACATAGCCGCCGTCGGCGAAGCTGCCCGGATTGAGCACATGGGAACGGCCGATCATCTCCTCGCCGAAGCCCTCGTGAATGTGCCCCGTGACCACCACGGCGGGCTGATAGCGTTCGATAAGGGCGCGGATGCCGGGGCTGCCCACATGGCCGCCGGAAAAAAGCCTGTCCACCACTTCGCCTTTGGGCGGCGTGTGGACCATGAGGATGACCTGGGCAAAGCCCGCCGCCTCCTTGAGCACCCCGTGCACCCACTGGCAGATCTGTTCCTCGCTCTCTTCCGAGGGCGTGCCGAAGGGCGTGGGCGTGGAGCGGCCCACGGCGGCAAGGCCGACTCCGCCGCCAAGATCCGTCACGCGGGCGTGGACATTGACTTCACGCTCCGTCAGCACCCGCTCCACCAGAGCCGTGTCCATGTTGCCCACCTGGGCGAAAATGCGCGGATTCTTGCGCGCCACGGCATCCAGAACATGAATCGCGTCCTCGCGCGAGCCGATATTGGTCAGATCCCCGTTCAGCAGCACGCCGCTGGCCTGAGCCAGATCTTCCACGCGGTCCACGGCGGCGACCCGCTGGTGAATATCTCCGAAGGCTATCCAGAATCTTTTGGCGTCGCTCATTTGCCACCTACCCTGAAGTTGTTTACGAAACCGGCGCGGCATTCCCGCTCATGTCTTCGAAATCCGGGGACCGGAGCGGCATGTTCCGGACAGCTTTCCTGGCTCTGCCGGAAGGAAATGAATCCCCGCACATCATCAGTAAAGGAGCCTACGGACTCATGCAAGGCCCCGGAAAAACCGCTCTGCGTGAACGCTTCCTGCGGCTTCGCCAGACCTATCCGGCAAAGCTGGCGGCAGCGGACAGCGCCCGGATCAGGGAGAAGCTGCTGGAGCTGGCCGAAGTCCGCGCGGCCCGGTCCGTCCTTCTCTACCTGTCCGCCAAAGGCGAGGTGGATACCTGGCCGCTTCTGGACCGGCTGCCGGCGGAAAACCGCTCTGTTCTGGCCCCGCGCTGCCGCCCTGGCGAGCCCGGCCTCATGGATATCCACCAGATCCGCTCCCGTGCCGACATCGCCCCCGGCGCGTTCGGCCTGATGGAACCCCGGCCGGACACGCCTTTCTGCCCATCCGCTCCGGATGTCATTCTGCTTCCTGCTCTGGCCTTCGACCGCCGGGGTTTCCGCCTGGGATTCGGCGGCGGCTACTATGACCGCTTTCTGGCCTCTGTGGACGCGCCGGTGCTGATCATCGGCCTGGCCTATGATTTTCAGATCACGGACGCGCTGCCCGTGGAGCCCTGGGACCGCCCGGCGGATATCGTCCTCACACCGGAATTTTCCATCACCCGCCATTTCAGGGAGGATTCATGAGCCTGGAACTGCTGGAATTCCGGTTTCCCGGCGTGGACAACGTGCGCTGCGTTTTCACCACCCGCCGAGGCGGCAAAAGTCAGGGCCGGTTCGCCCAGGCCAACATGTCTCTGGAAGTGGGCGACGACGAAGAAGCCGTGCGCGCCAACCGGGAAGAGCTGCGCCGCGCCCTGGGTCTTGCGGCCTGGCAGGAGCTGGTCCAGGTCCACGGACAGGACATGCACATGAACCTGGAGGATGATTTCTTCAGCGCGCCGGTACTGCAGGGAGACGGGCTGTGCACCGGACAATCCGGGCACGGACTGGTCATCAAGACGGCCGACTGTCAGGCCATCCTGCTGACGGACGAGGACGGCCTCCATGTGGCGGCCCTGCACTGCGGCTGGCGCGGCAACGCGGGCAATTTCCCGGGCAACGCAGTACGGCGCTTCTGCGCCGGATACGGAGTGGACCCGGCCCATGTACTGGCCGTGCGCGGGCCGAGCCTGGGACCGGGCAAAAGCGAGTTCGTCAATTTCAGCTCCGAATGGCCGCCCACGTTCCGTTCCTGCTTCAACCCGCAAACCCGGCGCATGGATTTATGGACCCTGACCCGGAACCAGCTCATGGGCGCGGGCATTCCGGCCCGGAACATCTTCTCCATCGACCTGTGCACGGCTTCGTCCGGACAGTTCTTTTCCTATCGCCGGGACCATGTGACGGGCCGCCAGACAGGCGTCATCTGGAAGGAATAAGAACCGCGTCTGTCCCCATTTCTCACGGATGCGTGACCATGTTGTCAAAACAGGCTCTCCCGGATCACAGGGAAGACTTCGCAACCCGTATAATCAGGAGGTCCTCATGAAACGCTTTTCCATCCATGCCGCTCTGCTCGCAGCCCTTCTGCTCTTCGCCCTTCCCCTCCACGCGGCGGATCTGGTCGTCTCGGCGGCGGCCAGCCTGACCAACGCCTTCGGTGAAATGAAGGAGCCTTTCGAGAAGGCCAACCCCGGCACCACCCTGGTCTTCAATTTCGCGGCCTCGGGAGCCCTCCTCAAACAGATGGAGCAGGGCGCGCCCGTGGATGTCTTCGCCTCGGCCGACCAGGAAACCATGGACAAGGCGGCAAGCCTCATCGACGCGAAATCCCGGACAAATTTTGCCGGCAACGCGCTGGTCCTGATCGTTCCCTCCGAAAACGGCCTGCCCTTGTCCGATCCCAAGGACATGGAGCAAAAAGAGGTCAAGCTCATCGCCATCGGCAACCCCGATTCCGTTCCGGCCGGGCGCTACGCCAAGGCGGCCCTGACCGCCGCCGGTCTGTACGAGACCCTCACTCCCAAGTTCGTTCTGGCCGAAAGCGTGCGCCAGGCTCTGGATTATGTGTCCCGCGGCGAAGTCCAGGCCGGACTGGTCTACGCCACGGATGCGGCCCAGCGCGCGGACAAGGTCAGGGTGGCGGCTACCGTGACGGGGCATAAGCCCATCACCTATCCCATTGCCCTGCTGCAGAAATCTTCCAGGCAGGACGCCGGACAGGCCTTCATCCAGTTTGTGCAAAGCCCTGAAGGACAGGCCATCCTGAGCAAATACGGATTCACCCGCCCATAAGACAGGGTCGGCAAAGGCCGCACATTTCGGCGGTCATGAAAAATGCGAAAAGCCGCGGATTCTTCCGCGGCTTTTCCTTTTCCTGATGAGGTGCAGATTACGGGTGCGGGGCACGCTTGTGTCACATGCTGCCGTGCTCGGCCGCGTAGTCGGCTCCGGCCTGGAGGGCGGCGGCGTTTTTGGGAATCATATGGCTGTAGTGGTTTGAAATGACCGAACCGAGGCTGTCCTGAATGCGCTTGACCGGCACGATGCCCGTGGCCTGCGCGTAAGCGCCCAGAGCGACCATGTTGGCCATGCGCGTGTTACCGAGCCTATCGGCGATCTCGTTGACAGGAACGGCGAAAACCCGGACCCGGTCCTTTTCGGCCTTGGCCGGGTCGATGAGGGAGGAGTTCAGAATCATGACCCCGCCGTCCTGCAGGCAGGGCTGAAACTTGTCCAGAGACGGGCCGTTCATGACGATGAGGCTCAAGGGAGAGCGGATGATGGGCGAACCCACCACGTCGTCGGAAATGACAACCGTGCAGTTGGCCGTGCCCCCGCGCATTTCCGGGCCGTAAACCGGGATGTAGGTCACGTTGAGCCCGGCATCCATGCCCGCGCAGGCCAGCAGGTTCCCGATGAGCATGACTCCCTGTCCGCCGAATCCGGCGATGATGGCATCCTGATACACGCTCATTTTTCCTCCCCGGCCAGCACGTCCTTGTAAACGCCCAGCGGAAAATAGGGTATCATCTCCGTTTCCACCCGCTTGTTGGCCGCCAGAGGCGTCATATGCCAGTTGGTGGGACAGGTCGCCAGAATTTCGACGAAAGAAAAACCCAGATTTTTTGTCTGGCATTCAAAGGCCCTGGCCACTGCTTTGCGCGCCTTGCGGATGTTCTTCACGTTGTTCACAGCCACGCGTTCGGCGTAGGCCACGCCGCCCAGAGAGGCGATGATTTCGGTCATGCGGATGGGCATGCCTTCGTTCTCGCGGCAGCGCCCGCCGGGACAGGTGGTGGTTTTCTGCCCGACCAGGGTGGTGGGAGCCATCTGTCCGCCGGTCATGCCGTACACGGTGTTGTTGACGAAAATGGTGGTGATGTTCTCCCCCCGGTTGGCACAGTGCATGATCTCAGCCATGCCGATGGAGGCCAGATCGCCGTCGCCCTGGTAGGTGAACACGGTTTTATCCGGCCGGGCGCGCTTGACTCCCGTGGCCACCGCCGGAGCCCGGCCGTGGGGGGCTTCTATGGCGTCCAGAGACAGATAATTGTAGATGAACACCGAACAGCCGATGGAGCCGATGAGAATGGTGTCCTCGACCAGTCCCAGATCCGTCAGGGCCTCGGCCACCAGACGATGGGCCGTGCCGTGGTGGCAGCCCGGACAGTAGTGGGTGGGCCGGTCCGTGAGAACCTCGGGATAATTGGTGACGCGGGTTTCCTGGCTCATGCTCTTTCCTCCAGAGCCTTCAGAATGGGTTCCTCGAAATCGTCCGGGGTGGGCAGATTGCCGGGCAGCTGGCCGTGGAAGGCCGAGTCGGCCACGGTGCGGATGGCCAGACGCACGTCTTCCACCATCTGCCCCATGTTGTGCTCGATGGTCAGGAAGCGTTTGCCCTGACGGGCCAGATCCAGCAGTACGGCCGAAGGAAAGGGAAACAGGGTGATGGGGCGAACCAGCCCGACTCTGTGTCCCCGGGCGCGGAGCTTGCGCACGGCGCTTTTGACAATGCGGCCGATGGATCCGAAGGCCACCACGACGAGTTCGGCGTCGTCGGTCAGAAACATTTCCTGGTCGGACTCGGCCTGCATGGCCTCATACTTGGCGGCCAGCTTCAGGTTCTGCCCGGCCAGGGCCCCGTCGTCCAGAAACAGGGACTTCAAAAGCCGCGGCTCACGTCCCCTGGCTCCGCAGAGCCCCCAGCTCTGCCCTTCGGCCTGGTCCAGATTTTCGGGCTTCCAGGGCACCACGGGCTCCTTCATCTGGCCGATGATGGCGTCGCCCAGAATCATGACCGGATTACGGTAGGCGAAGGCCAGCTCGAAGGCCTTGATGGTCAGGTCGTAGGCTTCCTGGACTGTGCCCGGAGCCAGCACCAGCAGGTGGTAGTCGCCGTGGCCGCCGCCCTTGACGGCCTGGAAATAGTCGCCCTGGGACGGCCCGATGTCTCCCAGACCGGGGCCGCCGCGGCTCATGTTCACGATGACGCCGGGAATCTCGCTGCCGGCCATGTAGGAAATGGCTTCCTGCTTCAGGGACACGCCAGGGCTGGACGAAGAGGTCAACGCACGCACGCCGCAGGCCGCCGCGCCCATGAGCATGTTGGCCGCGGCCACCTCGCTCTCGGCCTGGACGAACTGCCCGCCCGCCTCCACGATAGCCGAGGACATGAACTCTGGAATGTCATTCTGCGGAGTAATGGGGTAGCCGAAATAACACTGCACCCCGGCGGCCAGAGCGCCCCGGGCGATGGCTTCGTTTCCCTTGATGAAGATGCGGGGCTCGCTCATGCGCCCTCCCCTTTGGTCCTGAACACGTTGATGGCGTAGTCCGGACAGATCATGGCGCAGAAGGCGCAGCCCTTGCACTCGCTCATCATGTCCTCAGTGATTTCGGCCACCTTGTATCCTTTCCGGTTGAACCGTCCCGACTGCTGGATGATGCCCGTGGGACAGGCCTCGGTGCAGAGCAGACAGCCCTTGCAGCGGTCTTCCCGGAATTCGACTCTGCTTGGCATGGGAATACCTCGGTGATGTTGACGTTGCGGCTGTGTGGAAAGAGCGGGAAACAGCGGATCAGCGGATGAACATGGCGTCGCCGTAAGAGAAAAAGCGGAAGCCCCGGCTTATGGCATGCCGGTAAGCATCGATAATCTTTTGTCTGCCCGCGAAGGTGCCGACCATAATGATTAGGGATGAGCGGGGCAAGTGGAAGTTGGTGATGAGCTGGTCCACTATCTTGAAGCGATGGCCCGGGCGGATGAAAATATCCGTCCATCCGGCGAAGGGGCCGATGCCGTCCAGACGGGCGGCCATACTCTCCAGGGCGCGGACCGTGGTGGTCCCCACGGCCACTATGGGCCGCCCCTCGTCCCTGGCCTGCCGGATGAGGCGGGCCGTCCGTTCCGGCACCTCGACATACTCGGCGTGCATGGCATGTTCCCGGATGTCTTCCACGCGCACGGGACTGAAGGTGCCATAGCCCACGTACAGACTCACCTCGGCCCGGACCATGCCCCGCCGGCTCAGGGCTTCCAGGATTTCCGGGGTGAAATGCAGACCGGCCGTGGGTGCGGCCACGGATCCCAGCCGGTCCTCCCGCGCATAGACGGTCTGGTAACGGAGTCGGTCCTGCCCGTCGTCGGCACGGCGGATGTAGGGCGGCAGGGGAATCCGCCCCGTGGACAAAAAATGTGCACCCAGGTCTCCCTGCCAGGACAGACGGCCTCGAATCCGCCCGAAATCCCCCTTTTCCAGCACAAGGATATCCATACTCGGAAAATGCAGCGTTTCTCCGATGCGGACACTTTTGGACATCTTCACGAGTCCTTCGGCTTCGGCCTCGTGCCCGCCGCCTTCCCGGTCCCGGACGGCGATCAGCGGCAGGGGAGTGAGCAGCAGAAATTCCACCCGTCCGCCGGACGCGCGACGGCCCGTCAGGCGCGCGGGCAGCACCTTGGTGTTGTTGGCTACGAGCAGAGCGCCGGGGGGCAGAAATTCCACGATATCCGCGAACCGGGCTTCGTGCGTCGCGCCGGTGGCCCGGTCCAGCACCAGCAGACGGGACGCGCCATGCTCCGCCGGAGGCGTTTGGGCGATCAGCTCTTCGGGCAGTTCAAAATCGTAGGATTGCAGATTGAATTCAGGGGGAATAGCGGTCATGGTACCTCGTTTCGAGTCTGCAATATCTGAAAATAGTCGTGCCTCGGCGCGGCGTTTCGCAAAGAACAGAAGGATATTTCCATGAACGGTGCTCTGCTGCGTTTCGATCGCGCCCACGTCTGGCACCCGTACACCTCGACCGTCAATCCCCTGCCCGTGCGAGAGGTGGTCTCGGCTTCGGGCGTGCGTCTGCGGCTGGCCGACGGCCGTGAGCTGGTGGACGGCATGTCTTCGTGGTGGGCGGCCATCCACGGATACAGTCATCCGGTCCTGAATGCGGCGGTGACGGAGCAGCTCGGCCGCATGGCCCATGTCATGTTCGGCGGGCTGACCCATGAACCGGCGGTGGAGCTGTGCCGAGAGCTGGTGGAGATGACGCCCGCTCCGCTGGACAAGGTTTTCCTGTGCGACTCCGGCTCCGTATCCGTGGAGGTGGCCGTCAAAATGGCCTTCCAGTACTGGATCGGCCTGGGCCGTCCCGAAAAGAACCGGCTGCTGACCATCCGCGGCGGCTATCACGGGGACACTTTCGCCGCCATGAGCGTGTGCGATCCGGTGAACGGCATGCACGAGCGCTTCGCGGGTGTGCTGCCCCGGCATATCTTTGCCCCGAGGCCGGAGTGCCGCTTCGGCGACGACTGGGACGAGACGGACACGGCCGCCTTATGCCGGATGCTGGAGCAAAATCACGGCCGCGTGGCGGCGGTCATTCTGGAGCCCGTGGTGCAGGGCGCGGGCGGCATGCATTTTTACCATCCCCGGTATGTGCGGCGGGTGCGCGAACTGTGCGGCGAGTTCGACACGCTGTTCATTGCCGACGAAATCGCCACGGGCTTCGGCCGCACCGGACGCCTTTTCGCCTGCGAACACGCGGGAGTGGCGCCGGACATCCTGTGCCTGGGCAAGGCCCTGACCGGCGGGTACATGACTCTGGCCGCCACTCTGACCACGGAAAAAGTGGCCCGGGGAGCGTGCGCGGAAGGCGTGTTCATGCACGGCCCGACCTTCATGGGCAATCCTCTGGCCTGTGCGGCGGCTAGGGCTTCCCTTTCGCTGTTGCGGCGGGGCGGATGGCGAACGGATATCCCCCGGATAGAAGCGGGCTTGCGAAACGGCCTTGCTCCGTGCCGGGAATTGGCATACGTTTATGATGTACGTGTACTTGGAGCCATCGGAGTGGTGGAACTGCGTCAGCCCGTGCGCATGGCCGAAATTCAGGACGCGTTTGTGGCGGCGGGCGTCTGGGTCCGCCCCTTCGGACGGCTGGTCTATGTCATGCCTCCCTATGTCATGAGCGACCAGGACTTGGACTTTCTGACCGGAGCCGTGGTGCGGGTGGTGACGGAGCATTGCCGCTGACCCCTTCAACCTGCAAACGAGATGGCCGCCCGGAGGCCGCTCAACAAGGAGTGCATCGGATGCGGAAAAGCGTTGTGTTGTTTTCTTGTCTGGCCGCTGCGGGGCTGATGCTGTTCGCCCTGCTGCCCGAAGCGTTCGCCGCGGGAGACCTGCATCACGAAGCCGAGGAAATCGGCAAGCAGCTCGGCGTGCTCTGGGTCGTGCCTTTTGCGTGCATGCTTCTGTCCATCGCCATCATGCCACTGGCCGCTCCCCATTTCTGGCATCATCATTACGGCAAAGTGGCCGCCTTCTGGGGGATCGCCTTCCTCGCCCCCTTCGCCATTGTCCACGGCTTCGAACTAGCTCTTTATTCCGTGGTGCACACTCTTTTTCTGGAATACATCTCGTTCATCGTTCTGCTCTTTTCACTGTTCACCATCGCCGGGGGCGTTTGTCTGCGCGGCTCGCTGGTGGGACGGCCCATGGTGAACACGGTCATTCTGCTGATCGGCACCCTACTGGCCAGCTGGATGGGCACCACGGGGGCGGCCATGCTCCTCATCCGGCCCCTGATGAGGGCCATCTCCTACCGCAAGTACAAGGTGCACACCATCGTCTTTTTCATCTTTCTGGTGGCCAATATCGGCGGCAGCCTCACGCCGCTTGGCGATCCGCCCCTGTTTCTGGGCTTTCTGAAGGGCGTGTCCTTCTTCTGGACCACGGTGCACATGTTCATCCCCTTCACCCTGCTGGCCGCCATCCTGCTGGCTCTTTATTTCGCCATCGACACCTTCTTCTTCAACAAGGAAGGCTGGCCCGAATCTCCCGACGCGGGCAAGGACGGCAAGCTTCGCCTGGAAGGCACGCACAACCTGCTGCTCCTTGGCGGCGTGGTGGCCGGTGTGCTCATGAGCGGCGTGTGGCAGCCCGAAGGCGGCGTGACCATCTACCACGTACATGTGGAATTGCAGAACATCGTGCGCGACGTGCTGCTGCTCATTCTGGCCGTCATCAGCCTGAAGACCACGCCGCACGAAATCCGGCGCAGAAACGAGTTCGACTGGGAACCCATCCGCGAAGTGGCCAAGCTCTTCTCGGGCATCTTCATCTCCATGATCCCGGCCATCGCCATTTTGCGCGCTGGCATGGACGGCGCGTTGAGCGGCCTCATCTCCATGGTCAGAACCGCCGACGGTCTGGACAATCACACCATGTTCTTCTGGCTCACCGGATTGCTGTCGAGCTTTCTGGACAACGCCCCCACCTATCTGGTGTTCTTCAACACCGCGGGCGGCGATGCTCACCGTCTCATGAGCGAGGCGGGCACCCTGCTGGCCATTTCCGCCGGCGCGGTGTTCATGGGTGCCAATACCTACATCGGCAACGCCCCGAACTTCATGGTCCGGTCCATCGCCGAATCGGGCGGCATCAAGATGCCCAGCTTCTTCGGCTACATGGCCTGGTCCGTGGGCATTCTGATTCCTTCCTTCATTCTGATGACCGTGCTCTTTTTCCACTAACAACCATCAGCGGCGGAACATCCGTCAGGAGATATGCATATGGTCAAAATTGAACGTGTACTGGTTCCGGTGGACGGCTCCGACTCATCCAAGAACGCGGCCAAATACGCCGCGCATCTGCTGAACGCCAGAAACCCCACGCTCTACCTGCTGCATGTGGTGGAAGCGGTAAACATGGCCATCGGCGGGGAAAGCGCCGAAGAACTGCGCAAGGCGAACGAGGCCAAGGCCATGGCCCTGCTCGAAGAATACAGGAAAATGGTGGAGGCCTGCGGATTTAAGAATACCGAGCTCCTCGCGCGCAGCGGCCGCCGGCCCGACTATGTCATCCTGAACACCCAGGAAGAGCTGGACTGCGACATGATCATCATCGGCTCGCGAGGCCAGTCCGCCCTGGAGAATGTGGTCATGGGCAGCGTGGTCACCGGAGTGCTGGAAGAAGCCACCTGCCCCGTGCTGGTCACGCGCAACCTGCGCGGCAGATATCTGGAAGAAGCAACCGGTCTGTAATCGCACCGGCTCCAGAAGAAAAAACTGATCCCCTGCCGTGTGAACGGTGGGGGATTTTTTCTGGCGTCTGGAAGCCGCCCGCAACTTTCTTGTTATTTCTCCGGCATGAGACTATGCGCGGACCATGACTGATTCTCTCTGGATCAACGCGGGAGAAGCATCCGGCGATCTGCACGGCCAGCTTCTGATCCGCGCCCTGCGCCAACTGTGTCCGGATCTGTCCATCGCAGGCATGGCGGGTCCGGCCATGCGGGCCGAGGGAATGGTCAGTCCGCTGCACACAGAAGCTCTTTCCGTCATGGGTCTGACCGAGGTACTCACCCGGCTGCCCGGCATATTTTCCATGCTGCACCGCATCCGGGAGGAACTCTCCTCCCGCCGGCCCGGCGCAGTGGTGCTCATCGACGCTCCGGAGTTCCATTTCCGGATGGCCCGTATCGCCCGCTCTCTGGGCATTCCCGTCATCTATTACATAAGCCCCAAGCTCTGGGCCTGGCGCGAAGGCCGGGTGCGCTTTCTGCGCGAGCATGTGGACCGGCTCATCTCCATCCTGCCTTTCGAGGTGGATTTCTACGCCCGCCACGGCATGAAGATCGACTATGTGGGGCACCCCCTGCTGGATACGGTACGCTCCGCACACATTCTGGACACGCCCCGGCAGGATCACCGGATCGGCATTCTGCCGGGCAGCCGGACCAGCGAGATTACACGACTCCTGCCGATTTTTTCCCGAGCGGCAGACCTTTTATCCGGCGTTTTCCCGGACCTGAAGTTCGTCCTCCCTGTGGCACCCGGTATGAGCCCGGAGCTTCTCACCCGTTTCTGGACGGCGCAAGTCCCCGTATCCTTCACGGACAGCGCCCGGCGGTATGAGACCATGCGCTCCTGCCGGGCGATCATGGCCGCTTCAGGCACGGCGACACTGGAAACGGCATTGCTGGAGACGCCGACAGCTGTCGCCTACAAGGTCTCGAATATAAGTTTCGCCCTGGGCAAACGCTTGGTCAGAACGCCGTACGTATCCCTGCCCAATCTGATCCTGAATGCGCCGGTCTTTCCCGAACTGCTGCAAGACGACGCCACCGCGGCCGCCATCGCCACCCACATGAGCCGCTGGATTCCTGAAACGCGGGTCAGAGCGGCCATGCTGGATCGGCTGAAGCGGCTCCCGGACTTGTTAGGAAATGGCGGGGCTGCCCTGCGGGCCGCGCGGATTGTTCTGGACGTTTTACACCGATGACGGGCGAATGCTGAATGGGTGCCGTTTTTTCTCGGCCCGCCAAAATAATCCTTTGTTTGACTTTCAGAACAGGCTTAACTACGGGATTTTTTCGCAAGCCGGAGTGGTGGAATTGGTAGACGCAGTGGACTCAAAATCCACCGGGGGCAACCCCTTGGGAGTTCGAGTCTCCCCTCCGGCACCAAAAAATCAAGGTAGTTACAAACGTAACTGCCTTTTTTCGTATCCAGACATAACTAAAATTAATACGATCAGATAGATATCGTTAGAAAACGGGGACTCCATGAACATCCTGAAAATGCCCGCCGATCTGCCGGAAGCCATCCTCAATCCCAATGCAGAGGTCGTGCTGCAAAAACGTTATCTGAAAAAGGGACTGGACGGGAAACCCATTGAAAGTCCGAAGGAAATGTTCTGGCGGGTGGCATCCGGCATTGCGTCCATGGAGGAAAACTATCCCAACTCGTCCTGGAAGGCAGAGGAGCTGGCCCGGACGTTTTACACCATGATGACCCAGTATGATTTTCTGCCCAATTCTCCCACGCTCATGAACGCGGGGACGGAACTGGGTCAGCTGGCGGCCTGCTTCGTGTTGCCGGTGGGCGACTCCATGGACGAAATTTTTGACGCGGTGAAGCACGCCGCTCTCATCCATAAATCCGGCGGAGGCACGGGTTTTTCCTTTACCCGGCTGCGGCCCAAGGACAGCCGGGTGGGCTCCACCGGCGGCGTAGCCTCCGGCCCCATTTCCTTTCTGAAAATTTTCAACACCGCCACGGAGCAGGTCAAACAGGGAGGAACCAGACGCGGGGCCAATATGGGCATCCTGCGCGTGGACCATCCGGATATTTTGGAGTTTATCCGCGCCAAGGAACGCGAAGGCGACCTGAATAATTTCAACCTGTCTGTAGCGCTCACGGAAAAATTCATGAATTCCGTGGAGAACGACGAAGAATACCCGCTTGTAGCTCCCCATACCGGCGAGATCGTCGAATACCTGAAGGCGCGGGAAGTATTCGAGCTCCTGGTGCGCAAAGCCTGGGAGAGCGGCGATCCGGGCATTATTTTTCTGGACCGCATCAACCGGGACAACCCCACGCCGGATCAGGGCGAAATGGAAAGCACCAATCCGTGCGGCGAGCAACCTCTTTTGCCCTATGAAGCGTGTAATCTGGGCTCCATCAATCTGGCCAGATTCGTCACGGAAGTGGACGACGTGCGTGGGGTGGACTGGGATCGTCTGCGCCAGACCGTACACCTGAGCGTGCGTTTTCTGGACAACGTGATCGACGCCTCGGAATACCCGCTGGAGCGCATCAGTCAGACCGTACGCCGGAACCGCAAAATCGGCCTTGGCATCATGGGTTGGGCCGATCTGCTCTACCAGCTGAGACTTCCCTACGACAGCCGTCGGGCCACCAGTCTGGCCGAAAAACTCATGGATTTCATCCAGAAGGAATCAAGGAGTGCATCCAAGGCCTTGGCCACTGAGCGCACGCCTTTTCCGGCCTATGAAACCTCCGTGTTCAAGAAACAGAATCTCGGCCCGTACCGTAACGCCACCACCACGACCATTGCGCCCACCGGCACCCTGTCCATCATAGCGGGCTGCTCTTCGGGCATCGAGCCTCTCTTTGCCCTGTGTTTCGTGCGTCAGGTCATGGATGGAGAAAAGCTGGCCGAAGCCAACAGCTTCTTTGTCCAGGCCCTGCATGAAGCGGGTTGCCATTCGGAAAAGCTGATGCAGGAAGTGGTGGAAAAAGGCTCCATCCAGCAAATGGAGTTTCTGCCGGAAGAACTGCGATCCGTATTCGTCACAGCCATGGACATCGAGCCGCAATGGCATCTCAAAATGCAGGCCGCTTTTCAGAAGCATACAGACAACGCCGTATCCAAAACAGTGAACCTACCCAATTCTTCCACCCAGGAAGACATCTATAAAATCTACTGGATGGCCTATGAAGAAGGATGCAAGGGTGTGACGGTATACCGGGACGGCTGCAAGAGCGTGCAGGTGCTGTGTACCGGCGACGGCAAGAAAGAGGAAAAGAAGGCCGAGGAATCCAGGCCCATGGACCGTCCGGACATTGTCTACGGCTTTACCCAGAAAGTCCGCACGGGCCTTGGCGACCTCTACCTGACGGTAAACGAAGTGGACGGCAAGCCTTTCGAGGTTTTCGCGACCATTGGCCGGTCCGGCAGATCCATCACCGCCAAGGCCGAAGCCATCGGCCGTCTGGTTTCCCTGGCCTTGCGCTCGGGCGTGCATGTGCGGGAGATCGTCAAGCAGCTCAAAGGCATCGGCGGAGAACACCCGGTCTTTCAGAAGAAGGATATGCTTCTCTCCATCCCTGACGCCGTGTCCTGGGTTTTTGAAAACAGATACCTTCAGGACAATTCACTGCGGAATCTTGCGAAATCCCTGTCCAAAGCCGATTGTCCCGAATGTTTCGGGGAGCTTGTCTTTCAGGAAGGATGCTTTGTGTGCCCGTCTTGCGGGTTCACGAAGTGCGGATAAATCAAGTTATTCCGAAGCAGGAAAAACAAAAGAAAGCTCTCTCCGCACAAATTCCCGTTCGCGGAGATAGTCCATGATCGTATTTTCTCCACGCAAAATCAGTTCGCGTCCCGGACGTTCCACCACCACAAGCACGGGGATGCCGCCAAATTCCTTCATTTTGAAGTAAGCCCGGGCTTCGCGTACCGTGCGCCGTAAGTTTTCGGAAATGGGAACAGGCTCCACTGTTTCCAGGTTTTCCAAGCGCAATATTTCTAGGAATGGGTTTTCCTTGGTGGCATTGGATGCCAGAATATGGCTCAAGCGGAACAGATCGTCTTCCTTGTTGTCGATGCAGCTGAAAAGCCACGTTTCGGGCAGATGTTCCTTGTTGATGGACAGGTTGCCCAGAACTTTGGAGCAGTGGTCGCAGTGCAGGCTGAAGAAAAGAACATGCTGCGGATAATGGGCCGAAGCGTTACCGTCCGGCGCAGTGTTCAGAAAGTCAGTATCCGTCACGGCCGGAGCTGTCACCCCCAGATCCAGAACGCTGTTGGCAGTGAAACCGCCGATCCATACTGACGCGCCGAGAAAAAGTATCAGTACAGACCGTCGCACCCAGACCAGAAGACCGAGCTGGACAAACAGGGCGGAGGCCACGCCGATGCACAGCGCGCATTTTTCCTTGAGCCCCACAAACTGAAAGCCCAGCAGGGCACCGTCAAAGGCCAGAGCCCCCAGCAAAATCAGGCAGACCAGCCCCCATATCCAGCGTTTATCATAGCGGCCGCCGAAAAAGACCAGCGCCCACAGAAGCCAGAAGAACATAGCTCCCAGCTTGATCAGATTGCCTTCCCCGAAGCGGATGTATTCGCCGACCACAGCGCAGGATGAAGTGGTGCAGAAAGATGTGTGCTGTACGGCCTGCATCCAAACTTCAGCGGAAAGAAAAAGAGCGGAAAGAAAAAGAAAACCAAGTAGAGGGTACTTGGTATACTTGGGCAGAGGCGCTTCCAAAGCGGACTTTCTCCAAAAAATATTCTATTTATTAATATAAAAAGTCTCCACAAAGAAAACTCTGTGGAGACTTTTTGTTTCCCACTCAACTAACTAGTTGCTCTTAGCTTCGCACGTAACATTGCCTATCTCAGAATTAAAGGCACCCTTAATTTTGTAACCACTCTGGCCAGTGAATTCAGCAACCGTCGCATTTTTCATGATACCTGTAGCCCCATCAATATCAATTGTAACAGCATCTGCCTTACCATCTATGGGGCACTTCAACTGAATCTTGGAGCTATTTTCCGCATAACGAGACGCCGCATCACTAACGCAAGATTTAATAGCTCCTTGGCAACTGGCAATAGCAGCATTTCGTTTATACTTGGCATACTGCGGGATAGCAATGGCGGCCAGAATACCGATGATGGCCACAACGATCAACAGTTCGACCAGAGTAAAGCCCTGCTCGGATTTACGAAAACGATTCATAACTTCCTCCGTAAAAATAAGTTTAAATGTTTCGACCGGTAATTCAAAGTCGGAAAAGGACTATCATGAATCATGCCAAAAAAGTCAGACCCCCCGATCCCAATGAACGCCGTGTATCTCGCAATTCTCCGAGAAATTGATCGCCAAATTTTGTCCACGCCCCTCCAGAAGGCAACCATTTCGCGTCCAGCCTTGACTTACGGGCCCGATATCCTAAAAGTTCTGAATTTGAAAAGCCCGTAAGGCCCGTCATTGTGTGGGATCTCATACGGGCCCCACAGATCCAGCAATCTCTCTTATTACTTTCTTTCAACTTCGACAAAATCAACCCATCCTCGGAGGAACCATGACCCACAGGACCATTTCCCAGCCGCGCACCGACGTACAGGTCACCAATCTTTTTCTGCGCGGCGTGTACAACTGGATGACCCTGGGCCTGGGACTGACCGCCCTGGTGGCGTATCTGGTGGCCGCCACTCCGGCTGTGGCCCAAACCATTTTCACCAATCCCATCTTGCTCTGGGGGCTTCTTCTGGGCCAGATCGGTCTGGTGTTCGCCATCTCCGGAGCCATACACCGCATGTCCGCAGGAACGGCCACGGGCCTTTTTCTATTGTACAGCGCCCTGAACGGAGCCACCCTGTCTTCTATTCTTCTGGTGTACACCACGGCCTCCATTTTCAAGGCCTTTATCGTGTGCACGGGCATGTTCGCAGCCATGAGCGTCTATGGGGCCACCACCAAAAAAGACCTGACCTCCTGGGGTTCCTTTCTGTTCATGGGACTCATCGGCATTATCATAGCCTCTCTTGTTAATATCTTCATGGCCAGCTCGGCTCTGGATTTCGTCATCAGCGGCGTGGGCGTACTGGTTTTCATCGGCCTCACGGCCTATGACACCCAGAAGCTCAAAATCATGGGCGAATCCGCACCCATGGACGATGCGCTGGCCGTCCGGCGCGGCACCATTCTGGGCGCTCTGACCCTGTATCTGGATTTCATCAACCTGTTCCTGTTTCTGCTCCGCTTTTTCGGCGCTTCCCGGGATTAATGCCGGACTGGTTCCGCATGCAATGCGGGAAGGCCGGACGCAGATTCAAGCTGACAGATATTGTCGCAGTGATATTTGGACAGAACAGCATCTGACGATTCATTTCTTTTCAGCTTCGGATCATAAGAGGAACACGTAAATTCCGCCGCTGGCGAGACAGAGGGTATCGGGAGATGCGCCTCGAACTCCCGGCGGCGGAAGCTGTTTTTATGGCTGCTGCCAAATTCTGGGAGGAACCTTCTATCCTGCACACAGGTTCCGCCCCGGCGAAACCAGAGAGGTTTCCTGCTCCAGCACGGACAGGGGCAGACAGACGCGAAGTTCTGGACTCACCGGAGCGAGGCGGATGTCGGCCTGGTAGAGTTCGCTCAGCATACGCGAGGTCATGACCTCGGCGGGCGGGCCGCAGGCGGCGATACGGCCCTGGCGCAACAGTGCGACCTTCGAGGCCATCCACAGGGCGTGGTCGGGAAAGTGGGTGGTCTTGAGGATGGCGTAGCCTTCGGCGGCGAGATGAGTGATGCGCTCCAGCACGCGGAGCTGATTGCCGTAATCCAGTCCGTTCAGGGGCTCGTCCATGACCAGGGTTTTGGCCCCCTGGGCCAGAGCCCGGGCGATGAGGGTCAGCTGCCGCTCCCCGCCGCTTATCTCCGCGTAACTCTTCGCCGCCAGATGCCCGATATCCAGCCGCTCCAGAGCCTCCCGCGCCGCAGTCTCATCTTCTCCGCGCATCCTGCCGAACAGCCCGCTGTGGGCCATGCGGCCCATGAGCACCACGTCCAGCACGCGGTAGGCAAAGGCCATGCGGTGCAGTTGCGGAACATAGGCCACCTGCCGGGCCAGTTCCTTCGGACTCCAGACTTCCACGGGCCTGCCTTCCGCCAGCACAAAGCCGGACCGGGGCCGGAGCAGGCCCAGAAAAATCTTGAGCAGCGATGTTTTTCCACTGCCGTTGGGTCCCAGCAGGCAAAAGACTTCCCCTTCATGCACGGCCAAAGACACATCGTGCAGCACGGCATGGGCGGCATAGCCGAAATGCACGGACCGGGCGGAAAGCTTCTCCATCAGCTCCACCCGCCCCGGCTGGAACGCAGGGCCGCGGCGAACACCGGGATGCCCAGAATGGCGGTCAGGATGCCCAGAGGAATTTCCACCGGAAAAATCAGCCGGGACAGATTGTCCATGACAAGGAGATAAATGGCTCCGAGCAGAACCGAAACGGGCAGGAGCACGCGGTTGTCCGGCCCCACCAGCATGCGCCCCACATGTGGTATGATGAGCCCCACCCAGCCGATGACCCCGCCCGCCGCCACGGTCAGACTGCTGACCAGCGTGGCCGCGAGGATGAGCACGGTCCTGACCAGCGTCACCCGCACGCCCAGAGCCCGGGCCTCCTCGTCACCCATGGTCAGGACGTTCAGATAACCCGAAAGGCTCAGCATCACGCCGATGCCAAGCAGCATGAGGGGCCCCATGAGCAGTATGGATTCCCGGTCGATCAGGGAAAAACCGCCCATGAGCCAGTAGGTGATGGCCGGAAGCTGATCATACGGATCGGCCATGTATTTGACCAGAGACAGCAGGGCCGTGAACAGGGCCGAGACCACGATGCCGCTCAAGACCAGCAGAAGCAGGCGGTCGCCCCGGTACATGCGAGCCATGAGCATGGCCAGCCCCACGGCCAGCAGGCCGAAGACGAAAGTGCTGAACTGCACCACGAACCAGCGGATGGAAAAGAGCATCCCCAGGGCCGCGCCCAGCGACGCGCCGGAAAGGACACCCAGCAGGCCGGGGGATACCAGCGGATTGACGAACATGGCCTGAAACGCGCTTCCTGAAGCGGCCAGAGAGGCCCCGACACAAACGGCCGCCAGAATGCGCGGCAGACGGATATCCAGGATGAGGGTGCGGGTCAGGCGCATCCGGTCCGGGTCCATGTCCGGACCAAGGCCCAGAAATCCGGCCAGATCGGCCATGCCGACAGGATAGCGGCCCAGGGTCAGCGAGCCCAGAGCTGCGGCGCAAAGCAGAAAAAACAGCGCCGACACATACGCCCGCGCTCTCATGGGCCGATCACCGCCCAGGCCGCGTCGTCATCCAGCTCCACGCCCAGAAACAGACGGTAGAAAGATTTTGTTTCCGCCACCAAGTCCTTGGAGTAGCGGCCGGGATGAAGCTCCTTTGTCAGCCAGCACAGACCCAGAATGCGCATGAAAGACGGCGGCCGGTCGAACCAGTTGAAGGGCGAGGACGGAATGAGCAGCACCCGTCCGTCGCGCACGGCCCGGACCTGGCTCCAGGCCGGGTTTTCCCGCACGGAGCGGAAAAACGCCTCCTCCTTGGCCAGGATGACTTCGGGCTCGCCCAGAAGCACTTCCTCCAGGGTCACAGGCTCCATACCGAAGCCGCTTCGGGCCTGGCAGGAATGAATGTTGCGGCCTCCGGCCAGATTGATCAGCTCCGCGTGCACCGACGTGTCGCACTCGGTCTTCAGGCCGTCCAGCCCCTGGGCGTAATAAACGGAAACGCGCCCCTCTTCCGGGATGCCCGCCAGCACGGGCTCCACCTCGTCCAGTATGCGCCGGGTTTCCCTGGCCAGAGCCGCGCCCCGTTCCTCCCGCTTCAGGACGCGCCCCAGAAACTCGAAGGCTTCGGCATATTGCCTGAGCGTATCCAGCCGCACATAGACCACGGGAATGCCCAAGGTCCGCCCCATGTTCTCGATGACGTCGTTGGCAGCGCCGCGCACCGAATACCAAGCCAGGATGAAATCTGGGCGCACGGTCAGAAGCGTCTCCAGATTCGGCGTCCGGCCCTGGCCGAACCATCCGCCCAGCACGGGCAACCGGGCGAAATCCGGGCGCAGGTACTTTTTTTCGCGCTCGTTCAGGGGAAAATTGAGCCCGGCGGCAAGGGACGGGTCCAGAGAGTAGAGCAGGTAGAGAGACGGAGGCGAGGCACAGAATATCCTGGGTTCTCTGTCCGGCAGAAGCACCGTACGCCCGGCCATGTCCGTGATTTCCGCCGCCGGAACGGACAACGGCCCGCCCCAGAACAGAAGCACGAAAAAAAGCAGCCCGCAGGTCCTCAGGCCTCCTGTCCGCATGGTCCCTCCTCGTCCCACCACAGCACGGCCCAGCGCACGGGCCGCGTGGGCAGCCGCAGCATTCCGTTTTCCCGGACCAGCGCGCCGTCCAGATATTCCCGCAGGCGGATTTTTTCTTCCGCGGTAATGTCGTGCACCATCCAGGACAGACCCTCCACGGCCTCGTCCAGCGTGGGAAAAATCCGGGCTTCGTGATGCGTGGTGAAGGTCAGCTGGGCGAAGATGCCGATCTGGCGCAGGTAATTGAGTACCACGATGTAATCGAGGCCGGGCGTGAACTCCCGTCCGGCTCCGGCGATCAGGCCGCGGTCAAAGGGGCCGTCGCCAACCAGCGTGGTGATGTACGCCCGGCGGCGGGTATGGCGCCGCAGCTTGTCCACAGCCATGGCCAGATCGTCCACAATGAGGGACCGCGAGGCGATGGTCACGTCGTGCGCTTCAATGTCCAGAGCCGGCCAGTCGTCCTCCCAGCGGCCGTTGACGATGCGCACGTTCCCGATGCCGCCGTCCCGGCAGCGTTCCGCCAGCAGTTCCCGCATGACCTTCGAGGGCTCCAGGGCGGTGACGGAAGCGGCACGCGACGCCAGAGGCACGGCCAAGGTCCCGGCGGCCGCACCGACATCCAGCACCGTCTCTCCGGGCAGAATCCGGCAGATGTCCAGAAACTGCTCCACATAGTCGCCACGGGCCACGGCCCTGGTGAAATCCTTGGCCCGCTTGTCCCAGTGGCCGGGACCGCGCCGCTCATGCAGCATTTTCCGCGCATGGTGCGTGCGCCAGATCTGATTCCAGTCAAGATGCTGATAATCCATGTTCTCCGTCCTTTCGCGGAGTTCCGCCCCGGCTTTGAAACTCATGCGCCTACCTCACGGAGCCGGGCACGGTTCATAGTAGGTTTTTCCGGCGGCACAGGGACGGCAGAGTGTCTGCCCGCCATGCGTCTCCTCGCGCTGGTCCAGTACGGACTCTCCGCAGCGGGCGCAGACCACGCTCCGCGAGGGCGGCCCCGGCAGGTCGCTCGGGTGCAAGCTGACCCGCACTTTCCGGATTTCCAGCAGATCCGCCTCATCCATGACCTCCAGAGCTCTGAACCGCGCCTCCTTCATGTCTCCCGCGTCGTCCTCATCGGCGAGGGATGCGGCCAGTTCGTCGGCCTTGCGGCGGGAGCTCTCCCGCACGCAGATCCGCACGGCCCGATCCCCCTCCAAATCCACAAACGTGGCGGCCATTTTACCGAAATCCCTGATCTTCAGGTTGCGCTTGCCCGGAGAAAGTCCGGTCACGGAGATGATGGCGTCCGTGGCGCAGCGGTCTATCTCCACTACGGCCAGCAGCTTTTTGCGGTCCGCGCCTCTGGGATCGCGCAGGCCCAGTTCCCGCAGACCGGCCAGGGCCATGCGCACGCCGATGATCTGTCCTCCGCAAAGGTGCCCGTGAAAACGCACCGCGTCTTCCAGGCACCGCTCGAAACTGTCCGGATGATCGTACATTTAATCCGCCCGCCGGAACACGCCGTGAAGCAAGGAAAATTCCGGCAATGTGGAACAGGGCCGGACCACTGCGGCGGCCGTACAAACACCGGCGCCGCCGCGAGGGCACGATAAGCGGAAAGCCCGGGCCACAGCCTAAAACTCCATGCGCAGGTTGGCGAACCAGGTCCGCCCGGCCTGCGGATAGCCTTCGCTTAGTTCGTAATCGGCGTCGAAGGCGTTGTTGAGACCCAGCTCCAGATATTTCTTGTCCAGAAACTCATATGTGCCCTTGAGGCCGAAAACCGTGAAGCCGTCGGCCACCCGCTCGCCGTCCGTGGAGCTGTAGCGCTTGGAATTGTATTCCATGTCCGCCAGCAGCGAGAGCCGCTCCATGGGACTGTATTCGAGGAAGGCGAAAATCTTGTGCCTGGGCGTGTCCAGCAGTTCGTCGTCATTGGTGTGGTTCTCGTATTCCAGCCAAGTGTAGTTGATACCGCCCCGCAGGGGATCGAAAATGCGGGCGGTCACGCCCAGCTCCAGCCCGTACATGTCCACTTCGCCGATGTTCTGGTTCTGGCTGATGCGCTTTCCGGGGTTGTCCGGGTCGGGCACGGTCTTGAACAGAATGTAGTCGCGCACATCGCTGTAGAACAGATTGCCCTCCACGGTGACGCGCTCCTCAAAGGAATGCTTGTAGCCGATTTCGTAGTTGACGGCCCGTTCCGGATCGAGATCCGGATTGGGGATGGCCCGGCCCATGCGGTAGGAGAACTTGTCCTTGATGGACGGCATGCGCGACTTCAGGGCCACGCTGGCGTGCGCCAGACCCGCCTCGCCGACCTTGTAGAAAAGGCCCAGCTGCGGATTGACGGCATCGGCGCTGCCCCTGGAAAAATCCGTCACCGTCTTGCCCACCAGATTTTCGGCCTCCCGGGTTTTGACGCGGTCATAGCCTACCCCGGCAATGGCGTAGAAACTGTCCGTGAAATTGATGGTATCCTCCAGCCCCACGGAGAAGATGTCCTCCTGAAAATGGACATCCGGGGTCTTCGGAGCCAGCTCCTTGTGGAAATCGCGCTTGAAATGCACGGCCAGCCGGAGTTCGTTGTGGGGGATGGCCAGCAGGCCGAGTTCCACGGAGCCGCCGTAAGTATGGTCATCGTAGGCGCTCTTGAAGGATGAACGCTTCCGCATGGTGGAGTAAGAAGCGTCGTCGTAGCTTTCGAGGGCGTTTTCAAACACGTCGTAATAAAGACGCGTCTTGGCGTACACGTCCTCGCCGAACCATGTTTCGGAGTTGAAATACACGCTCTCCCTGTCCCAGTACGGCCATTTCCAGTAACGCGGCGAGATGGACTCGCTCTCCCCGGCATAGGGCGGGGTGCCCTTTTTACCGTGCTGCTTGGCGTAGGTCAGGGCGTATTCGTCCTTGCTGTTGGGGGTAAAACCCACCTTCAGGCTGCCCTTGCTGTCCTGATGGTATGAATTATTGCGCCGCCCGCCGTTTTCCGTGGGCACGGAGTCAAAGGAGCGGGACAGGGGAAAGCCGTCGCTGTTCAGGTGGGACAGCCCGGCCTGCACGTACCACAGGCCCAGATTGGTGCCCATGTTCAGATAGCCGTTGTACGTGTATGAGCCCACGCCCAGGCCGGTGACGGCCTCGAATTTTTCCGACGGCCGTTTGGAGACCATGTTGATGGCGCCGCCCATGGTATTGGGGCCGTGCAGCACCGAGGCAAAACCCTTGGAAACGGTGATGTTGGCCAGATCGAAAGTCGTGAAGCGGCCCAGATCCGGATAGCCGTCGTAGGGCACGTAGATGGGAATGCCGTCCATGTAGATAGGCACATGCTTCAGGTCGAAACCGCGTACATAGACCATTTTTTCGTTGCGGGCACCCACATGGGAAACGGTCACGCCCGGCAGCAGATTCACGGCCCTGTCCACGGTGTCGGTGTTGAAAGTGCGCATGGTTTCTTCAGTCACGCGCTGGACCGAAACATTGGGCGAGCCGTCGGCCTGCTCCACCACCTCGATCTCGCCGAGCCTGAAGGCTCCTTCCCCCGCTTTTTCGGCGGCAAAAGCAGGACCTCCGAACAGGACCGCCAGCAATACACATGCGCCGCACAACCAGAAGCTCCGCATTTCCCCCTCCTTTGTCTGTGTCCAAACGGCGTTGTCTGAATGGGCGTACGCTAGAGCTATAATCTATACACGTCAATTACATTTTAAAAAATACGGTATGTCTTTCCCTTACAGGAAAAACATATCGGGCACCCGGCGGGGCTCACTGCCGCAGGGTGAAACGAATGGGCAGAGTGACCGTGCAGGCGTGCGGTTCGCCGTTTCGTGTGGCCGGAAGATAGCTCGATGCCCGCGCGGCCTGGATGGCCGCCTCGTCCAGCCTGGGTCCGGCGCTTTGCATGACGGAAACATCCAGCAGGGTGCCATGCCTGTCCAGGCTGAGCAGCAGCATGACCACGCCCTGCTCCCGCCTGGCCAGGGATGAACGCGGATATTTCGGCGCCACCCGGCGCAGGAAGGCCGGCGCCCCCGCCTCGCCAAAGACATACGCCGGACCGCCGCCTGGACCTCCAAAACGGCTTAAACCGGAGCCGGAAGCTCCGTTTCCGGACGACTGAACGCCCGAAGCATTCATCGCGGCGACCGGGGCATTGCCGGAACCATCGGTAGAAGATGTGGAAGAATCGGCGGAAGCAGCTTCGGCCGGTGCGGGTGGCTCAGCAACGGGCGGCGCCATGAGCCGCGCGGGGCGGACTTCTTCCGAAGGCACAGGGCGAACGGGCCGGGTCACGGGAGCCGGCGAGAGTGGCTTACTTCTTTGCCGGTCCTGATTGGTTTCCCGGCTGGGAGCGGCTGTCCGGCTCCGCTGTGGAGCGAGTTTTCCCACCGCCTGCTTCACTGTGGGAGGTTGAGCCGGGGCTTTCCGTCCGATTTCCGGCGCAGGCGCATTGCTGCCGGTTCCGCCTTGTGCCGAAGCCTGGGGCTCCGGCCCGGGTGGGCCTGCCACCAGAGAAAGTTCCATGACGACCTGAGAACGGGATACAGACGGCGGGCCTGGCATGGCGATCAGAGCAAGATGCACAAGCAGAGACAAAATGATGTATAAAATCCGGGGCAGAGTGAAATTTCCCGCCGGAAAAACCCGCTGGCCGTCATTTTCCCCCGGACTGGAGCAGTCCCCCGGCTGAACGAAGGCGAAACTGCCGGGCCCGGCTGCCGAAAAAGGCTTGCCCTCGGCCTCGATTCCCGGAACAGGAAGCTGTGTCATAAGCGCTCCGCTGGCACCCATATGACGACGTGACCCCGAAAAACTTCCGCAAAGCGGAAAAGCTCACAATGAAATCCGCTTTTCATTTTATACACGTCATTCCCGTCAAGACAATGGGAGCCCCGGACCATCGCGAACCGAAACCCGCAGGCCCTGCCAATGCGCTGTCCCGGAATCTCCCGGCCGGGCGAAAGGGAGGCGAAAGGTGAACCCCGACATCAAGCTGATCTGCAACCTGAAGACCATCCGTCAGGACAGGGGGCTGTCCCAGGCTCATCTGGCGGAACTGACCGGCGTCAAACGCCAGGCCATCTACGATATTGAAACGGAGAAATACACGCCCAACACGGCCCTGGCCCTCAAGCTGGCCAAATGCCTGGGCTGCACGGTGGAAGACCTGTTCACGGAAGAAATAGGCGCGGAAGCGGACGCCACCCTGATCGGCCAAGCGGAAACGGGCCCCACGCGCGTGGCTCTGGCCCGTATGCGTGGCCGGGTCATGGCCTATCCGCTCACGGGCAGGCAGCTTTTTCTGAACGGCTTCGAGCCGGCCGACGGCGTCATGGCCGCCGGAGGAGGCCCGGCCCGCCTGCTCAGCCCGGCGGGCACCCTGGACCAGACCCTCATCATTTTCGGCTGCGACCCGGCCTTTTCCATTCTGGGCACGCACACCATGCGCCATGCCCCCCAGGTCCGGGCGCACTGCTTTTTCGCCTCCAGCCGCGACGCCCTGGTCAGACTCGCCGCCGGACAGGCCCATTTCGCGGGCACGCACATGCACGACACAGCCCACGGTCCCGGCAACCTCCTGCTGGCCAGAAGCCTGCTGGAAGGCACGCCCGCCACGGTGGTGACTTTTTCGCATATCGAGGAGGGATTGATGGTCGCGCCGGGCAACCCCTTGAAGCTCCGGGCCATATCCGATCTGGCCGGCGGCCAGGCGCGGCTTGTGAACCGCGAGCCGGGCGCGGCCCTGCGCAGCCTGCTGGACGAGTATCTGTTCCGGCACGGTCTGCGCGGGGAGGATATCAGCGGCTACGGGCAGGAGGCCCGCACCCACCATGAAAGCGCCCTGCACATCCTGTTCGGCAAGGCCGACGTGGGGCTTGGATTTCGGGCCATCGCCGCATTCTACGGCCTGGACTTCATCCCGCTGGAAACCGTGCGCTGCGATCTGGTCGTACCCAAGGACCTGCAAGCTCTGCCCGAGGCGGCCGCCCTGCTGGACACCCTGCAAACGCGCAAACTGCGGGAGGATCTGGCGTCCCTGCCCGGCTACGAGGCCCGGGAAACGGGACGGATCGTGGCGGAACTGTGAAATTCTGTTCCGCCACGACAGCACATCGATGAACGTCTATTCCGGCCTGTCCTGACTGTATATCAACACCGTGTAGGGGCCGATGGACAATGCCCCGCTGGCGGGCAGGCCGTCGAATTCCCCCTCCCGCGCGTCGATATCTCCGGCGGGACTGTCGCCGAAGTCGTCGCTGTAGACCACGGCGTCGCTGTTGCAGCGCAGACGCCAGACTCCCTGGCCGGGCAGACCGATGACGTAATCCTCCTTGAACGCGTTGCCGAAGTTGGCCACCACCACGACGTCATCTCCGGGGCCGTGTTCGTCCCAGCGCTGGAAAGCGATCACCTTCTCGTCCTCGTTCAGGTGAAACACCCTCACGTGCTGGCCGCAGAGCCCTCTGGTCACGCCGCCGCGGTTCAGACGGAGACGGGCCAGATCGCGGTACAGACGGACCAGACCGTGGAAATCCTCCTTCAGATCCCAATCCAGCGGCACGTCGTCGCGGAACCATTCGCCCTGCAGGAACTCCTGCCCCTGAAAAAGCATGGGGATGCCCGGCACGGTGAAGACCAGACCAGCGGCCAGCGTGGACCGCTTCTGCGCATACCAGCCCGTGGGATCGTCCGGACTCACTTCCTGCGGCACCCGGGCCTTGCCGTTGGCCACCTCGTCGTGGGACTCGCTGTACACCACCCGGTGGAAGGCGTCGCCCTCGTATCCGAAGGTGATGGCCCCGCTGACCGCTTCCATGGAACGCAGGGCATCCTCGGCCACGATCACCGCCTCCCGGATCGGGTGCACGAACCGGGCGTCCCACTGGCTGTGGAAACCAGCGCCGCCATGTTCGACATCAGCGGTGACGGCGCTGTTGTCCCGCAGATCTTCGGCGATGAGAATCCGCTCCGGAAAGCGTTCGTGGATGGTCTGGTTGATCCACTGCATCAGGCTCCAGCCTTCGGGAATTTCCTCGTCTCCGCCGTGGACGCTGCGGATATAGAGAATCATGTCGTAGCGCAGCCCGTCGATATGGTACTCCTCAAGCCACATGAGTGCGTTGTCCAGAATGAACTGCCGCACCTCGGGCCGCCCGTAGTCGGGGCGGGTATCCCCCCACGGAGTTTCCGAGCGGTGATCGTTGTAAAAATAGATGCCGCCCTTGTCGTTCTCCTGCCAGCCATCGAACTGCCACAGATCCAGATCGCTCGGACCGAAATGATTGTAGACCACGTCGAGAATTACGGCCAAACCCCGGCGGTGCGCCTCTCGCACGAAGTTCTTGAATCCGTCCGGCCCGCCGTAAGCGCTTTCCACGGCAAAGATATGGGCCGGGTTGTAACCCCAAGAGTAATCCCCGGCGAATTCAGCGATAGGCATCACCTGCACGGCGTTGACTCCCAGACGGACCAAGTGGTCGAGCTTCTCCAGGGCCGTGTCGAAACTTCCGGGCTGCCCGTCCTCCGTGGTGAAAAAGGAGCCGATGTGCATCTCGTAGATGATGAGCTCATTGTGGGCCGGAATGACGAAGTCGTCTCCCTGCCAGTCGAATCCGTCCGGATCGTAGATAATGCCGCTCCCCACGGAATTGGTGACCTGGCGGGCGTAGGGATCAATGCGTTCGAGATCCAGCTCCCCGTTCTGGACGAGAAATTTGTATTCCTGTCCGGCCTTGGCCCCCCCTATGTCCGCATACCAGTAGCCGCTCCCCTCGTTTTCCATGGGCGAGTCCGTCTTGGACCAGCCGTTGAAATCGCCCATGACAAAAACCCTGTCCGCATGGGGAGCCCACACCCGGAAGGCCGCGCCCTCCTCATGGAGTACCGCGCCCATACCTCTGATCCTGCCCGCATCGTCCCGTGATGTCTGTACCATGTTTTTTCCTTGGCGTGACGCCGGTTCCGCGAAAAGTCGAAGCAGGGCTCCGCCTTCCGGCCGTTTTCCGGGAAGTCTTTCATACTCTGTGCAGCGTCCTGTACCAGATTGTTCCGGACAAATAAAATCCGGAATTCAGTTTTCCCCGGCCTTTCGACATGATCGCGCATTCATAGGGAACAGGATGGAAGGGCAACCGCGATGCGGGTTCCGCCACGGCATGGAGGAGCGGGGAGCAAAGCTCGCCTTTCCGGCCGAAAGGCAACCAGAAATTGTCTGATTGCGGACAAGGGCCATCTGGTGCAATCATAGGGCTGAAAGAGGCGAGCACCGTCATCTTCGGCCTCCCGCCGCGAGCGTTTCTCCGGACGATGACGGTCCATCGCCGCGCGGTATGCCGGAAACACGGCCTTCTTTCCGGCTGCGGATCATAGCGGATTTTACTGACGGCTCTGTAAGAAAAACCATGATCACCATTTCAAGACTGTCCTATTCCTTCGGGCGGCAGATAGCCCT
The DNA here is from genome assembly GCF_001553625.1 of Desulfomicrobium orale DSM 12838. Classification (GTDB taxonomy): domain Bacteria; phylum Desulfobacterota; class Desulfovibrionia; order Desulfovibrionales; family Desulfomicrobiaceae; genus Desulfomicrobium; species Desulfomicrobium orale. The sequence goes on along the minus strand of NZ_CP014230.1, from coordinate 969,456 downwards.
GAAGGACGTGAACTTCTCCATGAAACAGGGAGAGTTCGTTTTTCTGTGCGGCCCGTCCGGAGCGGGAAAAACCACCTTCATGAGAATCCTGCACGGATCGCTGCCCGTGCAGCGGGGCAAGGCCGATGTGGCGGGGCACGATCTGAACAGGCTGTCCGAAAGCCGCAAGCATCTGCTGCGCCGGGACGTGAGCGTGGTTTTTCAGGACTTCAAGATACTCCCGGACCAGACGGTCTTCGCCAATGTGGAACTGCCGCTCAGAGTGCGCGGCATCGCCCGGCACATCATCGACAAGCGGGTACGGGCGGTGCTGCGCAGCATGCATCTGGACCGGAAGGCCGGAGTGCGCTGCGAGGAGCTTTCGGGCGGAGAACAGCAGCGCGTGGCCGTGGCCAGAGCCATCGTGGTCAAGCCCAAACTGCTTCTGGCCGACGAACCCACAGGCAATCTGGACCGGGAGCTAGCTTTTCGCATGATGGACATTTTTCAGCAGTTCCATAAATTCGGTACATCCATCATGATCGCCACGCACAATCGGGAAATCATGGAGCGCATGCCCGAAGCGCGTGTGGTCACCCTGGAGAATGGGATAATGCACGACGGCCGCGCCGGAGCAGCAACATGAGCGTTTTTTTCCGTCTGCTTTTTCAGGGCATCCGGGATCTGTTCCGCATGCCGTGGTCCCTGTGCATGACCATGGCGGCCATTGTTCTGGTCTGTTTTCTGGGCGGGGCATTTCTTCTTCTGGTTCATAACCTGAATCTGCAGATCGGGGAGCGGCACGGCAATGTGCAGTTTCAGGTTTTCTGGAACTCCGAGGCCACCCCGGCGGAATTGAAAGAAGTCTGGGCCGGACTGTCCAGGCTGGACAGCGTGACCAACGTGCGGACCTACACGCCCGACCAGGCTCTCGGCGTACTGGAGGAATCCTTCCGGAAAACGGTTGATCTGGAATGGATGAAAGGCAGGAGCCCTCTTCCGCCCACGGCCCTCATCCAGTGCCGGCTGCCCGCCGAGGACCAGAAAAAGTGGACGGGCGCCTTCGTGTCCCGGCTGCGGGCCATGCCCAAGGTGCAAAAAGTCAGTTTCAACCCCTTGCAGGTGGATCTGCTTTCTTCCTGGGCGGGCTTCGCCAAAGCGGCCTTCTGGCCGGTGGCCGGGTTTCTGCTGCTCGTGGTGGGTCTGGTGGTCGGCAACACCATCAAGCTGGCCCTGCTGACGCGGCGGGAGGAGCTGGAAATTCTGCGTTTCGTGGGCGCCAGCAGGGCGTACATCCGTTTTCCCCTGCTGGTGGGCGGGGCCTTCCAGGGTTTTCTGGGCGCCGGACTGGCCCTTCTTCTGCTTTTCGGCGCGCATCACGCCATCAGAGACATCCTGAATGTCCCGCCGCTGTGGATTACCATCTCCTTTCTGCCGGACATCCACATTCTGCTCATGCTCGGCGTTCTGGCGGCCGTGGGCATGCTCAGTTCCTTTGTCGCTCTTCGCAATTAAACATCCGGGGAATTATCGTGAATCGAAGCCATAAGATGACCCAGGGGCTGGAAAAAGCACCGCACCGCTCCCTTCTCTTCGCCCTGGGCATGACCAGGGAGGAAATGGCCCGGCCGCTCATCGGCGTGGTCAACTCCGCCAACGAGATCATTCCGGGGCACATGCATCTGGATATTGTCGCCCGGGCCGTGAAGGACGGCGTGCGCATGGCCGGAGGAACGCCCATGGAATTTCCGGTCATCGGCGTGTGCGACGGCCTGGCCATGAATCACGAGGGCATGAAGATGAGCCTGCCCAGCCGGGAGCTCATCGCCGATTCCATAGAAATTTCGGCCACGGCCGTACCCTTTGACGGTCTGGTCTTCATCCCCAACTGCGACAAGATCGTGCCGGGCATGCTCATGGCCATGCTGCGCCTCAATATCCCGTCCATCATGGTGAGCGGCGGCCCCATGCTGGCCGGGCGCTTCGAGGGACGGAAAGTCGATCTGATCACGGTTTTCGAAGGCGTGGGCAAGGTCAAAAACCGGCACATGACCGAGGAAGACCTGGAGCGCATGGAAGAGTCCGCCTGTCCGGGCTGCGGTTCCTGCGCGGGCATGTTCACGGCCAACTCCATGAACTGTCTGGCCGAGGCTCTCGGCTTGGCCCTGCCCGGAAACGGCACTGTCCCCGCCCCGGAAAGCGCGCGCATCCGCCTGGCCAAAAAGGCCGGCATGCAAGTCATGCATCTGGTGAAGGAAAATATCCGGCCCCGGGATATCGTCACGGAAAAAAGCGTGGCCAACGGCGTGACCGTGGACATGGCCCTGGGCTGTTCCACCAATACGGTGCTCCATCTCCCGGCCATCTTCCGCGAGGCGGAGCTCGATCTCACTCTGGACATCTTCGACGCCGTGAGCCGCAGGACGCCCAACCTGTGCCGCCTTTCCCCGGCCGGGCCGCATCATATCTCCGATCTGCACGAGGCCGGGGGCATTCCGGCGGTCATGCGGGAGCTGGCCGAGGGGGGGCTTCTGAACACCGATGTGCCGACCGTGACCGGCAGAACTCTGGGACAGAACCTGGCGGAACTGCGTCCGCGCATTCTGCGCCCGGACGTGATTCGTCCTCTGGCCGAAGCCTATTCTCCTGAAGGCGGCATCGCCATATTGAAGGGCAATCTCGCCCTGGACGGCGCAGTGGTCAAACAGTCGGCCGTGGCCCCGGAAATGATGCGCCGTACCGGGACCGCGCGGGTTTTCGAAGGCGAAGAGGAAGCCGTGGAGGCCATTCTCGGCGGAAAAATCGCTGCGGGCGATGTGGTGGTCATCCGCAACGAAGGCCCCAGAGGCGGCCCCGGCATGCGCGAGATGCTCACGCCCACCTCGGCCATTTCGGGAATGGGACTCGGCGCGGACGTGGCTCTGCTGACAGACGGCCGTTTCAGCGGCGGCACCCGCGGCGCGGCCATCGGGCACATCAGCCCCGAGGCGGCTGAAGGCGGCGTCATCGGTCTGGTCCGGGAAGGCGACAGAATCCGTATCGACATTCCCGGACGGGAACTCGAACTTCTGGTGGACGACGCCGAACTGGCCCGCCGCCGCGCGGACTGGAAGCCCTATGTAAAGGATATCAAATCTCCGGTTCTGCGCCGCTACGCCCGGATGGCCTCGTCGGCGGCGAAAGGGGCCGTGACGGAAATGTGATGCTCTGGGATGCGGACAGCGCGCGTCGGTATGACGAATGGGCCGAGAGCCCGAAGGGAAACTTCGCCCTGCGGCGGCAGGAAGAACTGCTGCAGAGGCTGCTGGCGTGCTGGCCCAGACAAAGGCAGAAGTTCCTCGATATCGGCTGCGGAACGGGAATTTTCCTGGAATTTTTCTGGTCCTGCGGATTCGATGTCAGCGGCCTGGACAAAAGCCCGGACATGCTGTCCAGAACCAGGGAAAAAATGGGGGACCGGGCCCATCTACATCTGGGCGAGGCAGGCCATCTGCCCTTTGACGACCGGGAGTTCGATTACACGAGCCTCATGACCGTGCTGGAGTTCGTGGACGACCCGGCCCTGGTTCTGCGCGAGGCCGCGAGAGTGAGCCGCAAGGGCGTACTGATCACCTTCCTGAACCGCTTTTCCCTGTACCGCCTGTCCGTGAGGCTTTCCGGCCGCAAATCCGCCCTGTCCCAGGCCCGCTGGTTCGGATGGCCCGAAATGCGCGGACTCATCCACAGAAATGTTCATCCCGGCCACATGACAGCCCGCTCGGTGCTGCCGGGGCCGCCCATGACCTGGAAACCCTTGCCCGGCCTGCGGTACGTGAACGGTCTGGAGCTTTTTCCCTGGTGCGGAGCCGTGACCGCAGTACGCGCGGACCTGGTTTCGCCTGCGGCCCGGACCCCGCTCATGGCCTGGAACACCGAACCGACCTGAGCCGGAGAGCCGTTACGGGAAGGCCTCCGTCCATATCCGCTGAATCTCCCATCCCGCCGCGGCCACGATCACGGCCGGCACGAAAACCAGAAGCCGCAGGCGTTCCCTGCCCAGTCCCAGAAAAACGGCCAGCGCGATACAGGAAAGGGATCCATAGAAAAGCATCACCTTGAGCACGCCCTGCTTCACCGCCAAATCGGCGGCCTCCAGCGCCGCCCGCCGCAGCAGCCACGCATATGCGCCCAGACAGACGGCGAGGCCCCAGGCCGCCAGAGCCGCCAGAGTTTTCACCTTTCCGCCAGTTTGCGCAGGATCATGTTCCGGTCCACCATGCCCGACAGACAGCCGTTTTCGTCTGCGATGACGATGCGCGTTCTCTTCCTCTCCACCAGAATCCGGATAACTTCCGCCAGAGGGGTTTCCGGGGCCGCGCGGGGGTAATCACTCTCCATGACGTCCCGGGCGCAGCCGGAGAACCCCTCCGGAGCCGGAGCGCCCCTGGTCAGACCGGCCAGAACGGAATTCACCAGATCGGGCCGTCCGCTGCAGCGCTCCAGCAGATTCCAGTCGTGGACGACCCCCAGGACGGTTTTCCTTTCGCCGGTCACCACGATCTGCCGGAAAGAAGACGCGGCCACGCGGGGCAGGATTTCCGCCAGAAGATCGTCCGGGCCGCAGGTGGGCACAGCGGTGTGCAGAATATCGCAGGCAAAGGCGTGAATGCCCGGAGGCAGAACGTGCAGGCGTGCGGCCGCGGCCCATGTCCGGGATACGGCCGCCAGCACGTCCGTGCGGCTGACCATGCCCAGAAGGATGCCGTCATCGCCGGTTACGGGCAGGCGTTTGATGCGGCTACCGGTCATGATGTCCAGAGCCTCGCGGAGGGGGCTTTGCGGACGCAGGGTGCGCACCGGGGTGGTCATGATGTTTTCAGCCAGGAGAGTGTGGTCCAGGATGGAACGGCACTCCACGGGCAGCCGCCCGTGCATGTCCAGACGCAGGGGCAGCCCGCCACGGGAGAGCAGATCCCCGCCGGTGATGATGCCCGCCACGCGGGAGCCGTCCATGACCGGCACGGCCTTGATGTTCCGGCGCAGCAGCACCCGGACCACGTCTTCCAGCGGCGTATGCGTCTCCACGGTGGCCACGTTCCGGGTCATGATGTCCTGTGCCGCAAGGGGCAGCAGAAAGGACGCCCGGCCTTCCTGCACCGTCACGCAGCCGTCTCCGGCCAGATCGCGTGCAAAGGGCAGAAAGGCGGCGATGCGCGGCGGTGTGTCCACGATTTCTACGATCACCGGCGCTTCCGAAAGGCGGCCTCCGGTCCCGTATATCAGGGCATCCGGGCCGGAACCCGCCATGCCGCGCGACACCGCGATCTGGGCCAGGCCATGAGCCCTGGCCGCGTCCGTGATGGCTTCGTAAATCCGCCGGTCTTCACGGACACCGCTTTCCGGGACGAATATCTTCAGAATGTTCACATCGATGAGGTGCTGCATGAAAACGCTCCTGTGTGCTGTGTTGCCGCACCATGGTCCTCCGGGAGGCCCCGCGTCAACAATTCCCCGCGTCATCGCGGGCGGCCGCAACAGAATCCGGATCACCACCCCGGAACATCCGCCGCCCGTCTTGCGCCCTCCGCGGCGGACGGCTATCCGCTTCAGCCATGAAACATCTCCGTAACGTCTCTTTGAAAGATTACTGCACGTATCGCATCGGCGGCACGGCCAGAGATTTTTATGCTCCTGAAAACATGGAGGAAATGGTTGCCCTGGTGCGCGATCTGCGGGCCCGGCGCGCATCCTTCTGGCTCCACGGCGGCGGGGCCAATACTCTGTTTCCCGACGGCGAGGTCCATCTTCCCATCGTCTCCACCTCTTTCATGACGGCTCTCCGCCGGGAGGACGGCCTTGTTTTCGCCGAAAGCGGCAAAGTCATGGATGCGTGGGTGCTGGAGGCCCTGCGTGCGGGCCTGGGCGGGGTGGAGTGCCTGTCAGGCATTCCCGGCACTCTGGGCGGCGCGCTGTTCATGAACGCGGGGGCTTACGGACAGGAAATTTCCGATCATCTGCGCTCGGTGACGGTTCTGGACCGGAACGGACTCGTCATCGAAATCCCCGCGGAACAGTGCGGATTCGGATACCGCCGGGCCGATGCCCTGCGGGACAAGGTCATCCTGGCCGGAACCTGGGAGCTGCCCCCGGCGGATTCCGCTCCGGCTCTGGCCAGACGCAAGGAAATTCTGGCCCGGCGCAAGGAGAAGCAGCCTCTGGAGTTTCCCTCCGCCGGGAGCGTGTTCAAGCGCCCCGAAGGGGCCTTCGCTTCCCGGCTGATCGATGAGGCCGGATTGAAGGGCGCCCGCGTGGGCGGCGCGCAGGTTTCGGAAAAGCACGCCGGATTCATCGTCAATACGGGCGGAGCCACCTGCCGGGATGTGCTGGAACTGATCGACCTGTGTCGCCGTACCGTGCGCGAACGCTCCGGTTACGATCTGGAACTGGAACAGTGCATCTGCCCGGCAGGCGATGTGCCGGAGCCGAAAAAGAACTGAGTTTCGAAATTCAGCTCAAAAGACATGCATCCCGAGGCCGTCAGCCGTGATACCGGCGCTGGCAGCGGGAACAGTGGGTGGATGTGCGCCCGGCCACGGTGGCTGCGACCAGCGGGCGGCGGCAGGCCGGGCAGGGTTCGCCCTTCTTGCCGTAAACCTGGAAGAATTCCTGAAAGATGCCGCTTTTCCCGTAGGCATTGCGGTAGTCGCTGAAGGTGCTGCCGCCCGCCTCGATGGCCGCCAGCAGGATGCGCTGCAGTTCCGCGCACAGCAGGAGCAGCCGTTTTTCCGGAATGGCTGAAGCCGTGCTGGCCGGATGGATTCGGGCCGCGAACAGGGACTCGTCGGCGTAGATGTTGCCGACACCGGCCACGACGGTCTGATTCAGGAGCAGGCTTTTGATGGCACTCCGCCGTCCTTTCAGCCGGGCGGCCAGTTCCTCCGGGCTGATGGAGAGCGGCTCGGGGCCGAGGCTTACATGGAAATCCCATGTTTCCAGCTCGGCCGGGCTGAACAGGCCGAAATAGCCGAAACGGCGCTGGTCCTCGAAGATCACGCGGTCCCCGCTTTCCAGTTCCAGCACCAGATGGGTGTGCTTGGGCAACGGCTGGCGCGCGGCGGCCAGCCAGACCCGGCCGGTCATTTTCAGATGAAAAATCAGGGCGTCTTCATTGTCCAGCATGGCCATGAGCAGCTTGGCCCGCCGCACGACGCGGCGGATGCTCCGGCCTTCCAGCATTTCCGGCTTTCCCCTGAGCAGGACCTTCGGCGTGATCAGGCGCGCCTTGACGATGCGCTGGCCGCTGGCCTGGGCATCCAGGCCCCGGGCGATGGTTTCCACTTCCGGCAGTTCTGGCATCGGGACTTCCTGTGCAGAGGGTGTTTTGCGGGTGGCCGCTGGGCGCTCTGACAAAACTCTTAAGTTTTTCTTCGGTCTTTCCGGGGCCGGTTTCCTGCCGGAGCGAGGAATTTGAACATCATGGACGCGGTTTCTGCCCGGCCGCTCAGATGGTCATCACCGCCAGTCAACCGGCCATGCTGCCTACCGGCCGGGAGACTCATTCCTTCCCGGAGCCCAGGGGCAGGCGGGCTTCTACGGTCTTTCCGGCGCGCCGGACGGTCAAAGCCAGCGGAGCATTCTTCCGTGCGGCGGCCATGGCCGCGAAATGCAAATTCGAAGCGTCCTTGAGGGGCTTGTCGCCGGCCCGCAGGATGACGTCGCCGGGCATGAGTCCTGCCTCCGCGGCGGTGGAGCCTGGTTCGATGCTTTCGAGGCGGGCACTCCCGCCCTCGAAGATGATGGTCATGCCCAGACGGCTCTTGTTCCGGGCGGCGCAGGCGAAGAATGCGGCCGCTTCGGGCACGGATGCTCCGGGAGCGGGTTTCAAGTCCCCCTTGTCGCGGGCGGGCATGATGCGCAGGCAGCGTACGCCCGGCTCAAGGGCGCGCAGGCGGTGTTCGATGCCCCAACCCTGCTCCACGTGCCCTGATCCGGCCAGGATGAGTACGGGCTGTCCTGTCGCTTTGCGCCATTTGAGAGCCTGCCCGGCCATCATGGAGTCCCACAGGGACTGCACCAGGAAGAATTTCCGGGTGCGCTCGTCAGCGCCCTTTTTCGTGGCGTTGGAATTACCGGAGCCTTCCTGCATGGCCCGCATGGCCTGATGCATGGCCACCTGTTCGGACAGAGATTTTTCCTGAGCCGGACTGACCGGGATGACCCGCGGGAGCATGGCCTGTTCCGCAGCGGTGAGGGGTTTGCCGTCCCGAAAGCGGAGCAGCGTCTCGCGCGGGATGTTCAGGGCGGCCACGGGCAGATCGAAGCGCCGGGCGGTCTCCAGCACGGGCCTGTACATGCTGTACGCATGCCCCCAGTGCTTTTCCCATTGCGTTTTGTGTTCCAGCTCGTCGGCATCCGTCTGCCGGGCATTGAAGGCATCCAGCGCGGGCTGGACCGTGACGGGCAGCATCTCCAGCCCGATGATAAAGCGCATACCGGTCTGTCCCAGAACTTCCACCAGTCTGGCCTGGACGGCGTGGTCGCAAGGGTTGGTATGGCTTTCACCCATCAGGATGAAATCGCAGCTTCGGGCCAGCCGGGCAATTTCAGCGTCAGGCAGGACAGTTCCGTTTTGCGAGAGAAAAGAACCCGGTGGCACGGTCAGGGCCGCCGGACGTTCGGGAGCCCGCCCGGCGCAGCCGGCAAGAAGCACCGCGAGCAGCAGGATCAGGCGGATGGTCAGTCCCAATTGCGTTTGTCCTCGATGAACCGGATTTGCGGAGGCAGGGTACCGGGCGTGAGCACCTGCAGGGTCGGGCGGATTTTTATCTTCTCACGGAACATGTGTAGCAGCTCTTCTTCCCGCTTGAAGCTGGAAGCCTCGATGAGCAGGCGCATTTCGTCGATGCCTCCGGGGTTGGTGACTTCGATCTGCCATCTCTTGATCTCCTCGAAAACCGAGATGACCTGCTCCACCTGGTGCGGGTACACGAACATGCCCTTGATCCGGGCGGTGGTGTCCACCCGGCCCACAATGTTGCCCAGACGGGGCGACGTGCGGCCGCAGGGGCAGGGCGCGCGGTCGATGTAGGACAGATCGCCCGTGGCCAGCCGGATCAGCGGGTAGGTCTTGTTGAAGACCGTGACCACGATTTCGCCGACCTCGCCGTCCTTGAGGGGAATGCCCGTGTCCGGATGGCAGATTTCCACATAGGAGCGGTTGGCGATATGCAGACCGTTTTTGTGGAAGCATTCATAGCCGATGCAACCCACGTCGGCAGTGCCGTAGCCCTGACGCATGAGCAGATCGAATTTCTTTTCCAGATTGGAGCGCATCTTCTCCGAGAACTTTTCACCCGTGACAAAGGCCACTTCCAGATACAGATCCTTGCGCAGGTTGAGCCCCCGCTCCTCTCCCCTCTGGGCCAGATGCATGAGGAAACTCGGCGTGCCCACATAGCCCGTGACGCGCAGCTTTTTCATGATGTCCAGCTGGTTTTCCGTATTGTCCGTCCCCGCGGGGACCACGGCGCAGTTCAACTGGCGCAGGGGCTCCTCGAACATGAGCCCGGCCGGGGCCATGTGGTAGCTGAAGGTGTTCTGGACCAGATCTCCGGAACGGAAGCCCGCCGCGTAAAAGCTTTCGGTCCAGCCCCAGTAGTCCTCGCTGCGGTCCTCGGGGTCGAAAATGGGCCCGGGAGACAGAAAGACGCGGCGCAGCTCACCCAGATCCTTGGTCAGAAGGCCGCCGAGACGCGGCCCCATGGACTGAAGAAAGATCAGTTCCTTCTTCTTCAGGATGGGCACGTGCTTGAGATCGATGAGATCCCGGAATTTTTCCACGGAAAACTGGGCGCGGTCAAAGCGCTTCTTCACGTCCTCGGAATACCTGTATGCGTAGGAAAGCAATTCCTTGAGATGAATCTGGTGGTATTTCTGGCGCTCGGTGGAATCCAGCACTTCGCGCCGGCTGAAGATGCCTTCGGTGCGGTCTTTGCGGGTCATGCCCCTTCTCCTTTGACTATATGAGATGATGCGACGGATGCGGTTAAAGGAGTCAAATGTACAGGAAAAGAAAAAGAATTTGCAAGATAAAAATACAACTCTCTGAAATAACGGAAAATAATTTCCAAAATCAGTTTTCGTCAGTCAGCGTGTCAGTGGCGTTTTCCGCGTCCGGCGTGCTCTCGGACTCCGCGTCCAGACTGGTGAAGGTGCGGGCGAAAACCAGAAAGCCGGTGTGGGCCACCATGCGGTCATCGGGGCGCAGCCGTTCGGGCACGGGCTTGTAGCGGCGCAGAAGGATTTCCAGCACCTCGATCTGCCTGAAAGGCCCGTCCTGCATGGCGGCGAGCAGATCCTGGACCTGATTGGTGGTGGGCAGCAGAAAGCCTACGGGCGAGCCGGGAGCCACCGCGCCGGGAATGTGGCGCACGTAGTCGCAGGGAGTGCGCACATCCAGAAACAGAGCGTCGGCGGCATGGGGGTGAAAGCCGTCGGCGATGTCGTGATGAAACTGCTCCACCCGGTGAGCCAGGCCGATGCGCTCCAGGTTTTCCCGGCACAGGGTGTAGAATTCCTCACGGCGTTCATAAGTGTAGACCTTGCCCGTGTCGCCCACCAGCCAGGCCAGAGCCGTGGTCAGACCGCCTGAGCCGCAGCCCGCCTCCACAATGCGGCAGCCCGGACCAATACCCAGCTTCATGGCAATGTAGCCGATCTCCTTGGGATAGATGATCTGGGTGCGGCGCTTCACGGATTTGATCAGATCGTAAAGGGTGGGCCGCATGACCGTGAACGGATAGCCTTTGTGCGTGCACACCTGTCTGCCCCATCCCGCGGCGCGGACTTCGTCGAGGTGCAAAATGCCCTCGTTGGTGTGCATCACCTCGCCTTCCCGCGCGGAAACGAAGTAGCGTTTGTCCTTGGCGTTGAGCAGCATGACCAGCTGTCCGGGTTCAAGCATACGGCCTCCTGAGTGTGGCAGGTGGGAGTAGTGAGCGTGTCAGACCGTGTCAAGCCGTCCGGGGGCCCGGGAGCAGGGTTTCTCTTGCTATGAGGACTTTGCGCGGTTAGGTAACACGGGCGGTGTCTGACAGGCTCCGGGCTTTCGCACCGGAAGAATCCGCGCGGCGCGGATTTCAGAGCAGTGCTTGAATGAAACGAGTCAACTGCCCTGCAGGAATCTTCCGCAACGCCTTGCCGTGAAATGCGCATCGGCGGGCTTTGCCGGCCGCGGAACGGGCATTTTAATTGTTACATGCCCTATGCGGAGCCCCATGGCGGATGCGCCGTTTTCCGTACCGAAGCGTCCGCCAGCACACCCAGAAATTTCCCGGACTTCCGGATCATGATTTTACCCGGCTCCGGCCGGAAACAATTTTACGACAAGGACTTTTCATGAGCGAAAAACTCAAGCGCAAGATGTTCATCAGCGTGCTGCCGGGCGAGATGGTCGAAGTGGCCATCATGGAGGACGGCACGGTGGTGGAGTATTATGTGGAGATGCTGCACCAGAGCAAAACCAAGGGCAACATCTACAAGGGCCGCATCCACAACGTGGATCAGGCCCTGCAGGCGGCCTTCATAAATTACGGTTCAGATAAGAACGGTTTTCTTCAGGTGGACGAGGTGCATCCGGAATACTATCTGACCGATGTGCCCGGCCGGGGCAAGTATCCGCCGCTGCAAAAGGTGCTGAAACCCGGCCAGGAAGTCATGGTCCAGGTGGTAAAGGAGCCCACGGGCTCCAAGGGAGCGTTTCTGACCACCTACCTGTCCATTCCGGGCCGCTATTTTGTGCTCACGCCGGGCCGGGAGCAGCTCGGAATTTCCCGCAAGATCGAAGATGAAAAAGAGCGCGACCGCCTGAAAGAGGTGGTCGAAGAGCTCAAGCTGGACGAGGGACTGGGCGTCATCGTGCGCACGGTCAGCGAAGCCCAGAGCAAAACCAGTCTGTCCCGCGACCTGCAATTTCTGAAGCGCCTGTGGAAGGACATCCGCAAGAAAGCCATTGCTTCCGAATCTCCGGCGCTGGTTTACGAAGAGAAGGATCTGGCCTTCCGGGCCATCCGCGACTACCTGACCCCGGATATCGCCGAGTGCTGGGTGGACGACGACGAAACCGCCCGGCAGATCACGGATTTCGCCGCACTGATTTTCCCCCGCCGCAAGACCTTCATCAAGGTTCACACGGAAACGGACCGGACCCTGTTCGAACGTTTCCGTATCGAGGCCCAGCTGCAGAAGATTTTCAGCCGCCAGGTGACTCTGCCCAGCGGCGGCCAACTGGTCATCGACCATACCGAGGCCCTGACAGCCATCGACATCAACTCCGGGAAAATCGGCGGGGAGAAGAATTTCAAGGAAATGGCCCTGCGTACCAATGTCGAGGCGGCCCGGGAAATTCCCCACCAGCTCATGCTTCGGGACATCGGCGGCCAGGTTGTGGTGGATTTCATTGAAATGAAGGACGGCAAGCACATCCGTGAAGTGGAGAAGGTGCTCCGCCAGGCTCTCAAGGTGGACCGGGCGCGCACGGACATCGGGCGCATCTCCAAATTCGGCCTGCTGGAGATCGTACGCCAGCGTCTGGGCACGTCGGCCCTCTCGGCCAGCCTCGAAGCCTGCCCGCATTGCGCCGGGGCGGGCACCCGCAGGAATCTGGAGTGGCGTTCCATGCAGGCCCTGAAGGACATCTACCGGGAACTGCGCAAGGACAAACTGACGGAGCCCTTTGCGTACCAGACCGACGCCGAGCTCATGCAGTATCTGCTGAACCGCAAGCGCGAGAAGCTCATGGAGTACGAAAAGACTTTCGCGCGGCGGATCGACATCGTGCCCGCAGCAAACCTGTCCTGCTCTTTCTGCTGAAGAGCGTGGAGTTGTGAGATAGCGGAGACGGCTGCAATTCAGAATGGACAACCATGAACACAGGGCATTTTCCCTCTGATATCTGTTCAAGATATGAAATTCATGAATGGAAGCATGCTTCGGCAATCCTGAAGTATGATTTTCCCTCTGAGTGGACCGACTTGATGGCCATGCTGCGTGAGTTCAGACTGCGTAAATCATGGATTGAGAAAGGCGGAGGAAATAAGAGCGAACTGGCAAAATGGGTGGATGAGTTTCTGGGAGCACGCGGATGGACGGAAAAACAGTTCGCTACATCCGTTATCGTGGACAAGACGAGCATGGATTCACCGACCCACAAGGTTGATTGCTATAAGAACAGGATCGCTCTTGAGCTGGAATGGAACAATAAGGACCCGTTTTATGACAGGGATTTGAACAACTTTCGTCTGTTGTTCGATCTGCGGGCGATCAGTGTCGGAATTATAATGACCCGGAGCGACGAGTTGCAGGAAATTTTCGATGCCCTGAGGAGAGGGAAATCCTACGGAAATTCCACAACACATATGTCCAAGCTGCTGCCTCGCATTGCGGGCGGCAGCGGCGCCGGATGCCCCATTATCGTCATCGGCATAACAAAACAGTCATATGTAGAGGACGCGGGAATATGAGCGCGGCTGAAGATCTCCTGAAGGAAGTGGGGCCAAGGAAATTCGCGACCGTGCTGGCGGATCCCCCGTGGCAGTTTCAGAACCGCACGGGCAAGATGGCTCCGGAACATCACCGGCTTTCCCGCTATCCGACCATGACGCTGCAGGAAATCCGGGAACTTCCCGTGCAGTCCATCATCAGGGACACGGCGCATCTTTACCTGTGGGCGCCCAATGCCCTGTTGCATGACGGCCTGCTGGTCATGGAAAGCTGGGGATTCACGTACAAGACGAATCTGATCTGGTACAAGATCAGAAAGGACGGCGGCCCGGACAGAAGAGGCGTTGGCTTCTATTTCAGAAACGTCACGGAAATGATCTTGTTCGGAGTCCGGGGGAAAAACGCACGGACATTGCAGCCGGGAAGAAGCCAGGCCAACATCATCACATCCCGGAAGCGCGAGCACAGCCGCAAACCGGACGAACAGTACGACATCATAGAGTCATGCAGCGAAGGGCCGTTTATCGAACTTTTTGCGCGGGGACAGAGAAAAGGATGGATTGGCTGGGGCAATCAGGCGGAGGAATACGCTCCGACGTGGGAGACATATTCCAACCATTCACGGGCTCATGTCCCGGCCGGCCGCAGGACCCTGTGCGAGAATGCCTGAAACCGGCGCGAGCGTCCCGGATCGGGGCTAGTCTGAAGACGGCATCATGAAAATTCTGGCACACATCTGTTGCGGGCCGTGCTCCATCACATCCGTGCGGGCCATGCTCGCGGAAGGCCACCAGGTGACCGGTCTTTTCTACAACCCGAACATCCATCCGCTGAAGGAATATCTGCGCCGGAGGGAAGGGGCGGCCCAGGTGGCCGGAAAGCTCGGGATTCCGGTGATATTCAAGGATGACGAATACGATCCCAAAACATACTTCCGGGCCGTGGCTTTTCGCGAAGCCAGCCGCTGTCTGGCCTGTTACGCCCTTCGCCTGGAGCGGACCCAGGCTGTGGCCCGGCGCGGACGTTTCGACTGCTTCACCACCACGCTTTTGTACAGCAAGTTCCAGAAGCACGAGGAAATCCGGACTCTGGGCCGGGACATGGCCGGGAGCGCCGGTCCGGAATTTTATTATGAGGATTTCCGCTCCGGCTGGGCCGAGGGCATCGCTCTCTCCAAAGAGTGGGACATTTACCGGCAACAGTATTGCGGCTGTCTGTATTCCGAAATGGAGCGTTACGCATCGGAACTGCGCGCCCTGACCGGACCGGCCTGATGCTCCTGTACATTCATGTGCCCTTTTGCGGGCGCAAATGCGCCTACTGCGCGTTCCATTCGACGGCGTACGACCCGGAGGCCATGGACCGGTATGTGCGGCTGGTTCTGCGGGACATGCGCGCCCGGGCCGAACTTGTGGACAGACGTGCTGCGCGGACTTTGTATTTCGGCGGCGGCACACCCTCTCTTCTGGAGCCGGGGCAGATGGACACCCTGATCCAGGCCGCGGGAAAATTTTTCGGACTGGCCGGTGACGCGGAAATCACTCTGGAGGCCAATCCGGAGTCCGCAGTCCGGCCGGGATTTCTGCGGGATATCCGCCGGCTTGGCGTGAACCGCATAAGCCTCGGCGTGCAGAGCCTGCATGACGGGACATTGCGGACGCTGGGCCGCCCGCACGACGCCTGTTTGGCGCGCCGGGCCGTACATGCTGTCCGGGACAGCGGCTTTGACAATCTGAGCCTGGATTTCATCTGGGGCATTCCGGGACAGACGCCCGCCATGTGGCTGGACGATCTGGCCGCGGCTGCGGACATGGCGCCGGAGCATCTGTCCTGCTACGGCCTGACGCTGGAAGAAGGCGTTCCTCTGGCCCACGCGGTGGAACGCGGGGCGATGGCTCTGCCGGACGAGGACGCCGGAGCGGATATGTATGTCCGGGGGGCGGAGTATCTGGCCGGGTGCGGTTTTTCGCAGTACGAGGTGTCCAATTTCGCCCGCCCGGGAAGGGAAAGCCGCCATAACCGGGGATATTGGGCTGGCGAGGAATATCTCGGATTCGGCCCTTCGGCCGTATCCACCATGGACAGCCGGCGCTGGACGGCTCCTTCCGGGCTCGACAGATACGCCGCCTTCGTGTCCGGAACCGCCGGGGCGGATACGGAAGAGCGTCTTTCGGAGACCATTGCCCGGCGTGAACGGATCATGCTCGCCCTGCGCACCAGGGAAGGGCTCGATCTGAAGACATTGGCATCGGCCGTGGAGCCGGAATTGCGCACCGCCCTGGAGCCACTGCGCTCGGGCGGGCGGGTCCGTCTGGAAAACGGCCGCCTCAGTCTGACCCGCACCGGAATGCTGGTCAGCAATTCCATCATCGAATTCGTGCTGGACCTTGTGGAAGGCCCGCACACGAACACAGGAACGGTATGACAGACATTATTGAAACCGGCGCGGCCGGAGCATCGGATAGTGAACCAAACCAAGCTTCCATCGCCATGGCCGACCTGCCGCAGGCACTCCGGGAAGCGGCCCTGCGTCTGAACTGGACCGAACTCATGCCGGTGCAGGCCCAAGCCATCCCGCCCATGCTGTCCGGTGAGGACGTCATGGTCCAGTCCCAGACGGGAAGCGGAAAGACCGGGGCTTTTCTGCTGCCCATGCTGCATCGCATCGATCCGGCCCTGGGCGCGCCGCAGGCCCTGGTGCTGGCCCCCACGCGCGAACTGGCTGTACAGGTAGCCCGGGACGCCGAGGAACTGGGGCGGAGCATGGGGATACGTTCGCTGCCCATTTACGGCGGCGTGGGCTATGCGGCCCAGATTCAGGGCCTCGAAGCCGGGGCGCAGCTCATTATCGGCACGCCGGGCCGCATCCTCGATCATCTGCTCAAGGGCACGCTGACTCTGGACTGGCTGAAGATGCTCGTTTTCGACGAGGCCGACCGGATGCTGTCCATGGGCTTTTATCCGGACATGAAGCAGTTGCAGCGCTACCTGCCGCGCGGGCTGCAATCGGCCATGTTTTCGGCCACCTATCCGGGGCACGTCAAACGTCTGGCCCAGCAGTTTCTGCGCGAGCCGCGTTTCGTCTCCCTGAGTCAGACCCAGGTGCACGCCACAGACGTACTGCATGTGGTATATAAGGTCCCGGCCATGCAGAAGAGCCGCGTGCTGGTGAAAATCATCGAACAGGAAAATCCCGCCTCGGCCATCATTTTCTGCAACACCAAGGCCGATGTGCATTTCGTATCCGTGGTGCTGCGACGTTTCGGCTATGATGTGGGCGAGATCAGCGCGGATCTGTCACAGGCCGCCCGCGAGGAGGTACTGGAAAAACTGCGTCTGAACAGACTCAAGTTTCTGGTGGCCACGGATGTGGCCGCGCGGGGCATCGATATTCACGAGCTGTCCCATGTATTCCAGTATCAGCCGCCCCAAGATCACGAGGCCTATGTCCACCGCACGGGACGCACGGGTCGGGCGGGCGCCGCGGGTATGGCCATTTCCCTGGTTTCGGGCATGGAAGAACTGGAACTGGAACAGATCGCCAAAAAATTTTCCATTCCCTTGGAAGAGCGGCAGGTGCCCACCGACGAAGAACTGGAGACACTCATCTCGCAGCGGGCCGTGTTTCTTCTGGAAGCTCATCTGCGGGAGGCGGACAACATCCAGAAAGAGCGGCTGCAGCGATTCACGCGCATTGCGGCGGATCTGGCGGGCAATGAGGATTCCCTGACCCTGCTGGCCATGCTGGTGGATGAATTCTACCAGAAAACCTTCCACGCGCCCCTGGCGCAGCCTTCGGAAAAACTGCTGCCTCTGGCCCATCCCGGACAGGCCCCGGCGGAAAAAACCGAAGGGGAGAAGCGCAAGCGTAAACGGCGCAAGAAGAATGGAAGCACTACGGAGCACGGCGATCAGCAGGCCGGACGTCCTGATACGCCGCAGGATACTCCAGCAGAGCCCAGAGTAGCAGACGCCCCCGTTCCGGCGGATACCGGAGAAAGCTCTGACTGTTCGCCCGCCGCGCCGGATGCCGTGGATACGGCGGAGCAGGGAGCGGGTTCTGATTCCGCCCTGCAGCCCGTTCCGGAGCAGCCCGAGAACCCGGATGAACAGGCCGTGCCCAAGAAGCGCCGCCGCCGCAGATCGAGAAAGCCCAAGGCCGATGCGGTGCAGGCGGACGGGATGACCTCTCCGGAACAGCCGGAGGCGGGAGAAGCCTCCATCACGGCAGAACCCGCTGACGCGGGCGGAAAGGATCAGGCTTCCGGCAATGCCTCCGCCAGACCGGCCGTGTTGGCAAAGGATGAGACTCCCGTTTCTCGGTCCGGCAGGCATTCCCGGTCAGGATCGCGCAAGGAGCCCCGCCGGGAGGCCCCCAAATCCGGGGAAGAAGCCGCGCCCAAGCCGAAAAAGAAGATCTTCCTGGAGTAAGGCGGCCGGGCGGCTACAGCTTGCCGCCCGAAAATTCATTGCATGTTCGCGGAGGACGATATGGGACAGGAGCGACGCAGAAGGACCCGGGTCAATCTCGAATTGCCGCTGACCATCATATTCGCGGGAGAAGCGGTGAGTGGACAGGTTCGGGATCTGAGTCTCAAGGGGCTCTCCTGCTCCACCGCCGACTGGCTCCTTCCGGGTTGGGAATGTGACGTCGAGATGGAGCTGAATGCCGATGTCCGCATCAGGATTCACGGCCGCATTGTACGCTCCGGAGAGGATGGAGCCATTGACTTTTTGAATATGGACGAGACCAGCTTCGGGCATCTGCGCAACCTGATCCGCCTGTATGCCGACGATGCCGATGCGGTGGACGACGAAATGCTCACTCCGGCTTTTGCTCCGGCCACGCCTTCTCCAAAGTGAGCAGGGTGCGCTTCAGTGCGGTGCCGGGGCCGAACCCGCCGATGCCGCCATCTCCGGCCAATACCCTGTGGCATGGACAGATCAGGGCCCATGGATTTCTGGCCATGACCGAACCCACGGCTCTGGCCGCCCTGGGCGACCCGCAGGCCGCCGCGAGCCGGCCGTAAGTCGTCCAGGAGCCGCGCGGGGTGTCCTGCCGCAGCCGCCGCAGTACATTCAGGGCAAAGGGCGTCAGACTGCGGGTATCCAGGGGAAGTTCCGGCCACATGTCCCGCGTGAGCCGGTCGTAACCGGCGACGAGCCGCTCCAGTTCACGGCCGTAGGCGGACTTGGGCGGCGTTGCGGGCAGTATGTCCGGGCTCAGTTCCGTCTGGACGAGCAGCCCGTCCCGCCAGAAGAAACTGACGGAAAACCACTGGTTGGCAAAGGTTTCGGTAAGGAGCATGGCGAGCCTTCCGGATGTGTTTTCCTGTTTTCGGGATAAAAGCGGCGCGGATCACCGTTTGGCGGGCCGGCCGGAAGCATGGCCTTCCTGACCCGGCGGCGGATTGAACCGGGCGTCCAGAGGGTATCCCAGGGCCTTGCCCTGCCAGGTATCCAGCGCTTCAAGACGGCGGCGGATATCTTCGAGGAACCCTCTTTTATCCCCGGCCCAGTCTGGAGCCACAAGCTCGTCTCCGTCAGGGTCGCCGTTCATGCGGTGAACCACGATGTCCGGACGCAGCAGCTCCAGGCCCCGCACGGCCCAGACTATGGAATCCTCCCGGCTGAGAAGGCGCAAGGTCCCCCGCCGCCATTCCTCCGCCAGAGAAGAGCCATGGCAGACGCAGAGATTGTGAATTTTGACTCCGGCCACGGGCAAGGCGCTGACAAAGGCCATGGTGGCCTCGAAATGTTCCAGGGATTCTCCGGGCAGGCCGGTGATGACATGGGCGCAGACCTTGAGACCCTTCGCTGCGGACCGGCGTGCCCAGACCGCGAAACAGGCGGCGTCGTGCCCCCGGTTGATGCGTTGCAGCGTGGCGTCACGAGCCGACTGAAGCCCGATGTCGAGCCAGATTTCCTCCAAGGGAGCGGCCCTAAGGATATCCAGCTTTTCCTCGTCCAGACAGTCGGGGCGGGTGCCGATGGCCAGACCGGCCATGTCGGGCAGGCAAGCCACCTCGGAGATCATGCTCCGCAGACGATCCGCCGGTCCGTAGGTGTTGGAGAAAGACTGGACATAGGCCATGAACAGCGCCTTCGGCATACGCCGCCGGTATTTCTCCCGACCTTCCAGGTATTGTCCGGTCAGGGATTTGCCCAGCTTGGCCTGATCCGTGCCGGAGCCGCGTTCATTGCAGAAGGCACAGCCGCGCGTGGACAGAGCGCCGTCCCGGTTGGGGCAGGTGCTTCCGGCGTCCAGAGAAATTTTCTGCACCCGCCGGCCGAAACGCTGCCGGAAATGGACGGACAGAGGGTAGTATCTGTTGACGGTCATGGCCGGAGGATGAGGTTGCCTGCACAAATTTGTTCTGGTACGCGAAACGCCCTGCCGGTCGTGTTTGCCGGACATGAAGCGCATCCCCGCCGCTTGCCGGGTGAACCCGTTTGAACATGATAAATGAGGAAATGTATGTCCAGAATTTTGGATAAGCTTTTGGGGATCTTCTCAAACGATCTGGCCATCGATCTGGGGACGGCCAATACCTGTGTCTATGTCAGGGGCCGGGGCATCGTGCTGCGTGAGCCCTCCGTGGTGGCCGTGAAGCGGGACAACCGGGGGAACAACAAGGTTCTGGCCGTGGGCAGCGAGGCCAAACGCATGCTGGGCCGCACGCCGGGCAATATCGTGGCCATCCGGCCCATGAAGGATGGCGTCATCGCCGATTTTGAAGTGACCGAGGCCATGCTCAGGCATTTCATCTCCAAGGTGCACAACAGCCGTCGGCTGGTCCGTCCCCGGATTGTCATCTGCGTGCCCACGGGCATCACTCAGGTGGAGAAGCGGGCGGTGCGCGAATCCGCCCAGAGCGCCGGCGCGCGCGAGATTTTTCTGATCGAGGAGCCGATGGCCGCGGCCATCGGCGCGGATTTGCCCATCACTGAGCCCACATCCAACATGGTGGTGGATATCGGCGGCGGCACCACCGAAGTGGCGGTCATTTCTCTGGCGGGCATCGTCTATTCCAAGTCCGTACGCATCGGCGGGGACAAGATGGACGACGCCATTCTGCAGTACGTCAAACGCAAGTACAACATGCTCATCGGCGAAAGCTCGGCCGAAGACATCAAGACCGCCATCGGCTCGGCCTATACTCTGGATTCGGAGCTGGTCATGGATGTCAAGGGCCGCGATCTGGTGTCCGGCATTCCCCAGAACATTACCATCACTTCCGAGGAAGTGCGCAAGGCCATTTCCGAACCTGTGGACTCCATCGTTCAGGCCGTACGCATCGCTCTGGAACAGACCCCGCCCGAACTGGCCGCGGACATCGTGGACCGGGGCATCGTTCTGACCGGCGGCGGCGGACTGCTGAAAGGGCTGGATCACCTGCTGCGCGAGGAAACGTCCCTGCCCATCACCGTTGTGGAAGATCCGCTGTCCACCGTGGCTCTGGGGTCGGGCAAGGTGCTGGACAATCTGGACGTGCTGCGCGAGGTGACCGTCGAGTAACATATGTTTCCCCGCTTCCGGCACCTCGTTCTTTTTTTCTTCCTGCCGCTCTTTCTCTATTTTTCCATATATACTTGGAACTGGAAAACGGGGTATCTGGACAGGCTGTCAACATTCATGGGGCTCGATCTCGCCGGGTGGATCCTGACTCCCGGACGTCTGGTGCAACACCATGTGACCGCTTTCTGGTCCAGGTACATATATCTGGTCGGCGTACGCCAGGAAAATGAAGACCTCTCCATCAGACTGCACGAGGTGGAACGCGACCTGACCCGCCTTTCGGAAAAGGCCAAGTCCGCCGACCGCATGGCCGCCCTGCTGCGGTTCTCTCCCGAGATTTCATGGGACATGCGTGGCTGCCGGGTCATCGGCCAGAAGCTCGGCCCCAACGCCATTCTGGAATCCATGCTGGTGGATGCAGGTTCCGTCCACGGCGTGCGGGCCAACGACCCGGTCATCTCGACCAAAGGCGCGGTGGGCCGCATCGTCCGGCCCGGGGCGCATTTTTCCTCCGTACTGCTGCTTTCGGACCCCACCAGCAGAATCCCCGTGCTCACCAGCGAGGGACGTGTGCCCGCAATCGTGCAGGGGCGGGGTTTTGGGGCATTTCTGGAAGTGAAGTTCATCCCGCGCAACGACGAGGTCTCTCCCGGCGAAATCCTGATCACATCGGGACAGGGAGGCGTTTTTCCCAAAGGCATTCCCGTGGCACGCGTGGTGGAAGTCACACCCGCCGACGTCTCCCTCTTTCAGAACGTGTACGCGGAGCCGCTGCTGGCCCTGCGCTACTACGAAGAACTGCTCATTCTGAGCCGCCGAAACGAGATACCGGACGAGGCTGGCAATACCACTACCGGAGATGAGAACGCCACGCAGGACTCGGGCAATGCTTCTGCCGCGAAGGAAAACTCCAACGGCACCTCTGCCGCGGATACTCAGGCGACGGACGGCTCCGGAGTCCGGCAGAAGGCGCGTAAAAAACGGTAGAGAACATGTTCCGTCGGCATGAGGGCAAAGGCGAGGGGATTTCCCCCGTACTATGGTGGATCGTGTATTTTGTCGTGGCCCTCTGGGCGCAGGAGTTGTCCGGCGGCTTTGACTTCCTCGCCCCCGGCCTTCTGGTTTGCCTGCAGATCGGGCAATGGTGGTCGCTCATCTGGATGACCTGGTTTGTCATATTCATGCAGGAAGGCATGGGCGATCTGGTATTTGGCTCTTCGCTCCTGTTCTATGCGGGCATGTATCTGGCCTTCCTGTTTTCGCGCTGGCTGCTCGAGCCCCGTAATCCATTCTTCATTCTCTTCTTTTCCCTGCTTCTTTCCGTGTGGCACTGGCTTGTACTGTCAGGGGCCGTGCAGTTTCAGGAAATCCCCGTACGCATGCCCGCCCCGTGGAACTGGATTCTGCGGCAGTGGCTTTTTTACGGAATTTTCTGGGGCGGTGCGTTCTGGGCATATCGGCGGTGGGTCCGGCGTGGGTACATTTGATCCGCCCGAGAGGCCGCCCATTTTTTCCGGGCCGCTTTTTCTGCTGATTCTGATCGCGGGGCTTTTCTGCGTCTTTGGAATCCGGCTGTGGTATCTGCAGGTTTACAAGACCGAATTCTACCAGAGCCGGGCGCAACAGAACAGAACCAGACAGAGCACCCTTTTTTCTCCGCGCGGCATCATTCACGACCGGGATGGAGTGCTTCTGGCTGAAAACGCTCCGGCATACGCACTGGCGCTGGTACGCGAGGAATGCCCGGATATTCCCGGCACTCTGGACCAGATCTGCAGATGGACGGGGATACCCCGGGAGGATTTGCAGAAGGCTTTCGAAATAGGCCGCAAGCGCGTCAAACATTTTGACGAGCAGGTCATCGTCCCCAACATTCCTTTTGATCTGGTGGCGGTGGTGGAGGCCCACCTCCAGGATTGGCCGGGACTGAGCATCGTCGTCCGGCCCAAAAGATACTACGCTCACGGGAAAACCCTGGCCCATCTGCTCGGCTATGTGGCCAGGGCCAACGAGGAAGAACTGGCCAACGATCCGGATCTGCAGCTGGGCGACGACGTGGGCAAACAGGGCATCGAGCTCGTGCTGGAACGCAGGTTGCGTGGCACCAAGGGGCTCGAGGAGTTCGAGGTGGACGCCTCGGGCCGGGTGCTGTCCTCGCGTATCGTCTCCCAGCCCGTCATGGGCGAGGATCTGACGCTGAGCGTTTCCCTGCGGCTGCAGGAGGCCGCTACCCGCGCACTGGAGGGGAAGGCTGGGGCCATTGTGGTCATGGACGCCGGAACGGGCCAGATTCTGGCGCAGGTCAGCCTGCCCACGTATGATCCCAACGAATTCGTGGTCGGCATCAGCCATTCCAAATGGAAAGAGCTGCTGGACGACCCGCTGCACCCTCTGCAGAACAGACCTATCCAGAGCGCCTATCCGCCGGGCTCCGTTTTCAAGCTGGTGGTGGGGGCTCTGGGCCTGGACAGCGGACTCATGACTCATCGGAGCACGGTTTTCTGCCCGGGGAAGTACACGCTGGGCAACCGGGACTTCCGCTGCTGGCGTTGGGGCGGGCATGGGATTACGGATTTTCGCAAATCTCTCGTGGAATCCTGCGACGTCTACTACTATCAGGTGGGAGAGCGGCTGGGCGTGAGTGCCATCGGCGATTACGCCATGCGTTGTGGCTTCGGGGAAAAGACGGGCGTGGAACTGCCCCATGAGCGTTCAGGAAACATCCCCACTCCGGAGTGGAAATTCAAACGCTTCGGCGAGCGCTGGCAGAAAGGCGAAACGCTGAATTTTTCCATCGGGCAGGGCCATACGCTGGCCACGCCGCTCCAGGTAGCCAAGTTCGTATCGGCCCTGGTCAACGGAGGCACGCTGTTGCGTCCGACGCTGCTGCTCGCGGACAAGCCGGATGTGGCCGGAACGCTGCCCATGAGCCCGGCCACACGGAAGCAGACTGTCGACGCCATGGTCGCCACGGTGGAAGACCCCAAAGGCACGGCCCGCATGCTTCGCCGTCCGGGCATCAGGGTGGGGGGCAAGACGGGTACCTCGCAGGTGGTGAAGCTGCTGGACAAGTACGCCAAGAAAAAGACCCGGGAAATCCCCTACAAATACCGGGATCACGCCTGGATGGCCGCGTTCGCGGAAAAGGACGACAAGCGTTACGCCATCGTGGCCATGATAGAACACGGCGGCCAGGGCGGAGCTGAAGCCGGCCCAGTGGTAGGGGCCGTGATCGACGCACTTTTTCCCCCGGAATTTCCGGAACCGGCGGAGGAATCATGATCGACCGGAGAGTTTTTTCCCATATCAACTGGGGATTGCTCGGGCTGGTAGTCCTTCTTTTCCTTATCGGCGCCGTCAACCTTTATTCCGCCAGTACACTGCGCGGTGCCGCCGGACTGGAGCTGGATTCCTACTTCAACAAGCAAATGCTGTGGGGCGGCGCGAGCTTCTGCGTCATGATGCTCTGCGTGACTGTCGATTACCGGCATTTCCGGGGAACAGCCTGGCCCCTTTTCATTCTTTCGCTGTTCCTGCTGCTGGGCGTGGCCGTGGCCGGCAAAACCATCTACGGCGCCAAACGCTGGCTGGATCTCGGTTTTTTCAACCTGCAACCCACGGAACTGGCCAAGATAGCTGTGCTCATTCTGGCTGCTCATCTACTGTCCAGAATGGAGATCCGGCTCGGGTGGATGAGCTTGGCCAAGGTGCTGCTGGTAGGACTGATTCCGGCGGCCCTGATCGTCAAACAGCCGGATCTGGGCTCGGCCCTCAGTATCCTGCTCATCCTGGGGGGCATGGTATTTTTCAAGGGCCTCCAGACCGGCGTATTCCGTATACTGCTCGTGCTCGCTCCCCTTTGCCTGCCATTTGGCTGGTTTTTTCTGCATGACTACCAGAAACAAAGAATCTTGACCTTTCTGGACCCGGGCAACGACCCTCTGGGCGCGGGCTACCATATCATTCAGTCCCAGATCGCCATCGGCTCCGGCGGATTCTGGGGTAAAGGGTTTCTGGAAGGCACCCAGAGTCAGCTCCGGTTTCTCCCGGAAAAGCACACGGACTTCGCTTTCGCCGTTTTCGGCGAGGAATGGGGATTTTCCGGCACCATGGTTCTTCTCATCCTGTTCTGCTCCTTCCTTTACCAGATTTATGTCGTGGCTCTGGAAGCCAAGGATGAATTTGGCAGTTGCCTCTGCGCGGGAGTGTTTTTCTATTTTTTCTGGCAAGTGCTGATCAATATGGGCATGGTTCTGGGCATCATGCCGGTGGTGGGCATCCCACTGCCTTTCATCAGTTACGGCGGCAGTGCTTCCGTGGTGAATTTCTGCATGATCGGCATTGTGCTCAACGTGGCCATGCGCCGCTTTGTGTTCAAAAAAAACTGAACCTTGCAGACTTGTGTATCACTTTCCCAGGATCCCGACTCCTGAACCCACGGCTATTGCATTCGATATGAACAAGTGTCTGCCTCCAATGATTCTGGCCAGAGTCAAGATGAGCCAGATATTCTCGTGAAATTTCGGACGACTTATTCTTTTTGAACCGACAGCCTTTTTATCCCATGAAAAAAGAAAAAGATTTTGACACGAAGCTGGCAATCGGGTAAAGGTGCACCGACTTTGGACAAAAATTCACATACTCGTCAGGGGGCAGCATGATCGAACTCAATTGGACGTTTTTTGTTCAGTTCGCGAACTTCGTGATTACTCTAATGGTCCTGAATCTTGTGCTGTACCGCCCCATCCGCGGGATCATCAAAAAGCGGGCGGAAGTCATGGACCAGAAGCTGCGCTCCATCGAAGACTTCACTGCCGAGGCCGAGATCAAACTGAAAAATTACCGGGCCGCCTTGGCCGAGGCCCGCACAGAAGCCCAGGGGATCCGCCATTCCCTGAAAGAGGAGGGCATGGCCACGGAGAGTTCTGTGCTGAGCGCCGCCGGAACCGAAGCTGCCGAGAAGATCGCTGCGGCCAGGAAGGACATTGAGCATCAGAAACAGGCTGCTCTCAAGTCTCTGCGCGGGACAGTGACTACATACGCGAAGGAAGTCGCCGAAAAAGTGCTGAACAGGGCGTGATGAATGGTTTCGGGTGTGGTGCAAGCTGTATCCATAAGGAGGGCGGAATTTTGAAAAAGTTCAGGACTGCCGGATTGCTGACGGTGACGCTGGTTTTCTGTGCGGTGATGGCGTTTGCCAGCGAAGATGCGTCCAGCGGCAGCAAGCTGCCGGATTTGCTCTATCGCGTTATCACCTTCGCCATTGTCGCCTTTCTGGTGTACAAGTTCGCGGGCAAACGCATTGTCGCCCTGTTCACCGGCCGCAGCAGACAGATCGAGGTGGAGCTTGCCGATCTGGATGAACGCCGGACGGAAGCCCAGGATCGTCTGCGGGAAGTGGAAGAGAGCATCGCCGATCTGGAAGCCGAACGCTCCCGGATTCTCGCCGAGGCTACCGCGCAGGGCGAGGCCAGGCGGCGGGCCATCATCGATAAGGCTGAGGCCCAGGCTCTTCAGATCAAGGCGCAGGCCGAAATCGCCGCTGCTCAGGAGGCGAAGCAGGCCATCGACGCCATCCGGGCCGAACTGGCGGAGAAAATCACTTCCGCCGCCGAGGAGCTGGTGAAGAAGCAGCTCAAGAAGAAGGATCACGAGGAGTTGGTCAACGAATATCTTAAAAAGGTGGTGCTCAATTGACAGGGAACATCGTAGCAAGACGGTATGCCAAGGCGCTGTTCGCCGTCGCGCAGGAGCAGTCCGGCAAGGACGCGCCGGCGCAATACGGCGAGGACCTGTCCAGGCTGGCTGATCTTCTGGAGAATGCCCCGGATCTTATGAAAATCTTCCGCAACCCTGTTTTCACTGTGGAAGAAAAGAGAGGGGTTATCCTTAAAGTGTTGGAGAAAGCGGCCCTAAGCCCCATGATCCGCAACTTCTGCCTGCTCTTGGCGGACAAGGACCGCTTGGCCTTCCTGCCGGAAATCAGTGCTGCGTACGGAGCGCTGCTGGATGTCGAGCAGGGCGTACTGCGCGGCAAACTGGTCACGGCGGTGAAGCTTTCCGAAGCCGTGCAGAAAAGCGTCGTCGACAAACTGGCAAAGGAATCGGGACGCAAGATCGTCCTCGACTATGAGGTGGATCAGGACATCATCGGCGGACTCATGCTCAAGATCGGAGACAGGGTTCTCGACGCCAGCATTCGGGCTCAACTGCAAATTTTGAAGGAAAATATCAAAAGAGGTGAGTAGCGGCTATGCAGATCAAAGCAGAAGAAATCAGCCAGATCATCGAAGGCCAGATCAAGAATTACGAGAAAAAGGTCGAGATGAGCGAAACTGGCGTGGTCCTGTCGGTGGGTGACGGCATTGCCCGGGTCTATGGCTGTGACAATGCCATGGCCATGGAACTCCTCGAATTTCCGGGCGGCGTCATGGGCATGGTCCTGAACCTGGAAGAAGACTCGGTGGGCGTGGCTCTTCTCGGTGAAACCGAGCACATCAAGGAAGGAGATGTGGTCAAGCGCACGGGCCGGATTTTCCAGGTACCCGTGGGCGACGCGGTTATGGGCCGGGTCATCGACCCCCTCGGCAACCCTATCGACGGCCTTGGACCGATCCAGACGGACACCTACCGGAACGTCGAGATCAAGGCTCCCGGCATCATTGCCCGTAAATCCGTGCACGAGCCCATGTACACGGGACTCAAGGCCGTTGACGCCATGACGCCCATCGGGCGCGGTCAGCGCGAGCTGATCATCGGCGACCGCCAGGTCGGTAAGACGGCCGTGGGCGTCGACGCCATTCTGGCCCAGAAAAACAGCGACATCCATTGCTTCTATGTGGCCATCGGCCAGAAACGCTCCACAGTGGCCCAGGTGGTCGAAGCCCTGCGCCAGAACGGCGCTCTGGAATACACCACGGTCATTTCCGCCACCGCGTCCGAGCCGGCCCCGCTGCAATTCATCGCCGCCTACTGCGGCTGCACCATGGCCGAATTTTACCGCGACAACGGCAAACACGCTCTCATCATCTACGACGACCTTTCCAAGCAGGCCGTGGCCTACCGCCAGATGTCCCTGCTGCTGCGCCGTCCTCCGGGACGTGAGGCCTTCCCCGGCGACGTTTTCTATCTGCACTCCCGCCTGCTGGAGCGCGCCTGCAAACTGAATGACGACCTCGGCGCGGGCTCCCTGACGGCTCTGCCCATCATCGAAACCCAGGCTGGCGACGTGTCGGCGTACATTCCCACGAACGTCATCTCCATTACCGACGGGCAGGTCTACCTTGAACCCAACCTGTTCATGGCCGGCATCCGCCCCGCCATCAACGTCGGCCTGTCCGTTTCCCGCGTCGGCGGCGCGGCCCAGATCAAGGCCATGAAGAAGGTGGCCGGAACCCTGCGCCTGGACTTGGCGCAGTACCGCGAACTGGCGGCTTTTGCCCAGTTCGGCTCCGATCTGGACAAGGCCACCAAGACCAAGCTGACCCGCGGCGAACGACTGGTGGAGCTGCTCAAGCAGCCGCAGTACCAGCCCATGCCGGTGGAAGAGCAGGTGGCCGTGCTGTACGCGGGCACGCGCGGATACCTTGATGACGTGGCCGTGGCAGACGCCATCCGGTTCGGCAGCGAGCTGGTCGACTTCATGCGCAACCAGAAGTCCAATGTGCTGGCTGAAATCGTCCAGACCAAAGACCTGGGCGCGGAGACCGAAAAGAAACTGGCTGCCGCGATTGAGGAATTCAAGACCGGCTTTAAGGCCTAGAGTCGCCGAAGGAGTCGTCAATGCCATCACTCAGGGACATTCAGAACAAAATCGTCGGCGTAAAGAAGACCAAGCAGATCACCAAGGCGATGAACATGGTCGCCTCGGCCAAGCTGCGCGGCGCCCAGAGCCGGATCGAACGCTTCCGTCCCTATGCTGACAAGTTCCACGACATTCTTGTCGATCTGGCCTCCCGCTCCGATGCCAGCGCGCATCCGCTGCTCGAAAAGCGCGAGGTCATCCAGAATGTGGGTATCATTCTGGTCACTTCGGACAAGGGTCTGTGCGGCAGCTTCAACGCGAACCTGTGCGGCGCGGCCTACAGGCTGGCCAGGCAGAAGGAAGCGGAAGGCAAGACGGTCAAGTTCATCTGCATCGGGAGAAAAGGCTGGGACTTCATCCGCAAGACAACGTTCGAAATCGTGGCGCAGTACACCGAACACATGTCCAGCTTCGATTTTCAGCTGGCCGGGGACGCGGGCGATCTCGTCATTGACGGTTATCTGACCACGCAATTCGACGAGGTGCACATCGTCTACGGGAAGTTCGTGAACATCGCCAGACAGGAAGCGGCCACCGTGCAGATTCTTCCTGCGGAAACGCCGGAGGAGCCTGTGGCCGGGGCATCCAGCGAGTACGTGTTCGAGCCGTCGGTGGAGGGCCTGCTGGCGGAACTTCTGCCGCGCTACGTGAAAGTGCAGATGTATCGCGGCCTGCTCGACACGTCGGCCAGCGAGCATGCGGCGCGGATGTCGGCCATGGATAATGCGACCAAGAACTGCGATGAAATGGTCTGCAGTCTGACGCTGATCTACAACAAAGCCAGACAGGCCAGCATCACCACCCAGTTAATGGATATCGTCGGCGGTGCCGAAGCACTGAAAGGATAAGGGGGCATAACGCATGAGTGCTGTGAATACCGGAAAAATAGTGCAGGTCATCGGACCTGTTGTCGATCTGGAGTTTGCCGAGGGGAAACTCCCCAGTATCTTGAATGCCATTCTCATCACTAATCCAACCATTGACGACACCAAAGACAATCTGGTCGTCGAGGTGGCCCAGCATCTGGGCAACGGCGTGGTGCGCTGCATCGCCATGGACAACACCGACGGCTTGGTCCGCGGGCAGGAAGGCAAGGACACGGGCCAACCCATTCAGGTGCCCGTAGGCAAGGCCTCTCTGGGCCGCATCCTGAACGTCGTGGGCCGTCCGGTGGATGAAAAGGGTCCCATCGTCTCCGACAAGACCTACTCCATCCACCGCCCTGCCCCCGGATTCACCGAGCAGTCCACCAAGATCGAGGTGCTGGAAACGGGAGTCAAGGTCATCGACCTGCTGGTTCCTTTTCCCAAGGGCGGCAAGATGGGCATGTTCGGTGGCGCGGGCGTGGGCAAGACCGTTATCCTCATGGAGATGATCAACAACATCGCCAAAAACCACGGCGGCATCTCCGTATTCGCGGGCGTGGGCGAGCGGACCCGCGAGGGCAACGACCTGTACCATGAAATGATCGAGGCTGGCGTTCTGGACAAAGCCTGCCTGGTTTACGGCCAGATGAACGAGCCTCCGGGAGCCCGTTCCCGTGTGGCCCTGACCGCCTTGGCTGCGGCCGAGTACTTCCGTGACGAGGAAAACCAGGACGTGCTGCTGTTCGTGGACAACATCTTCCGCTTCACCCAGGCCGGCTCCGAAGTTTCGGCTCTTCTGGGCCGCATGCCTTCGGCCGTGGGTTATCAGCCCACCCTGGGCACGGACCTCGGCGAGCTTCAGGAACGCATCACCTCCACCAACAAGGGCTCCATCACGTCGGTGCAGGCTGTTTACGTCCCCGCCGACGACCTGACTGACCCTGCTCCGGCCACGACCTTCTCGCATCTGGACGGTACCATCGTGCTTTCCCGCCAGATCGCGGAGCTCGGCATCTACCCCGCCGTGGACCCGCTGGACTCCACATCCCGCATTCTGGACCCCAACGTCATCGGCATGGACCACTACACCACGGCCCGCGCCGTGCAGAGAATCCTGCAGAAATACAAGGATCTGCAGGACATCATCGCCATTTTGGGCATGGACGAACTGTCCGACGAGGACAAGCTGACCGTATCCAGAGCCAGAAAAATCCAGCGTTTCCTGTCCCAGCCGTTCTTCGTGGCGGCGCAGTTCACGGGCAAGGAAGGCCGCTATGTCAAACTTGAGGACACCATCAAGGGCTTCAAGGAAATCATCGAGGGCAAGCATGACTCCGTGCCGGAATCCTGCTTCTACATGGTCGGCGGTCTGGACGAGGCTCTGGAAAACGCCAAGAAACAGTAAGCTGTCCGTGGGGTATCGATATGGCCAACACACTTACGCTTGAAATCGTGACGCCGGACAAGATGGTGCTCAGGGAAGAGGTCGAATATGTCGGCGCTCCGGGCATCAACGGCGAGTTCGGCGTTCTGCCCAATCATATCCCGTTTCTCTCCGCCCTCGGTATCGGGGGGCTGTATTACAAGGTCAACGGCAAGAAGTATTATGTGTTTGTTGCCGGAGGTTTTGCCGAGATTACCCCGACAAAGGTGTCGGTGCTCGCCGAGGTCGCCGAGAGGGCCGAGGACATTGATCTTGAACGCGCCCGCCGCGCCCAGGAGAGAGCCGAGCAGAGAATCAGGCAGCAGCAGGAGAAGGTGGAATACGCCGCGACACAGGCGGCCCTGTCCAGAGCCATTCACCGTATGAGATGCCGCCAGTATGCTTCAGGCGAAGGCTCGCTGCACTGATTGAGTGCATCATCTTGGAAAAATGAAACAAAAACGGGCCCTCAACGGGGTCCGTTTTTGTTTGTACGGTCGCAAACTCTTTTGAAAAATGGCGGCAGCCTAGGGAAATACTCTGTCCGCTTCCTTGCGCCGCAGATTCGTGACGCAGGTATGCATTTTTTCGATGACATACAGCAGATCGTCGCGCTCGCCCTGCATCTTGGGCAGTAAAGCCAGATTATAAGCGTTTTCCGCCTTGTTCAGACTGTTGCAGAAGAGCAGATAATTCGTCCTGCTGCCGTATCCATGACGAATCATGGCGGCCAGATCCTCACCCCGGGCCTGAAAGAGAAGGTCGTAATGTTCCGTCAGAAGGCGCATCCACCGCTCGAACGGCTCTCTGGCCTCTTCAGGAATCGGGCCGACGGCATTGATCAGCTTCTCTCCGCGTGCGTCGTCTTCCTCTTTGCTGAACTCCAGACATGCTTCCAGAGCGCAGTGGCGCATTTTCAGGTAGTTTTCCACGAAACTGGCGAGCCCGCTTTTGTACTGCCCCATTTTCTGGGCGAAAAAAACAAAAAACACAGGGACAAAGATCATCCACAGAGGAGGTTTGGGCTTCTCCAATACTCCGAGGGCCACTTCATGGGCCATCTTTCTTTCGTGGTCGAGAATGTCCTGCTTTTTGGCTGTGATGGAAAGAGTCGTCATGAGCGTGAAACGTAGTGACATGGGGATATGCGGTCAAGGCGAGACCCGAAGAGAAAAGTAAAGCCCCCACCAACGGCGAGGGCTTTAGTCTGATCACATCCGGGGCTGGAAACGGCTCTACAGCTCTTCCATCATCCCAGCAATACTTCCAGCCTAGCCAAGGCCGCCTGGATACCCTTGGGCCTGTTTCCTCCGGCCTGAGCCAGGTCGGGCCGCCCACCACCGCCTCCGCCGATTTCTTCGGAAATATTCCTCATGAGCGCCGGAGCGGTGCAGCGCTTGTGCAAATCCTTGCTCACGGACAACACCAGCAGGGCCTTCCCGTCCACCTCGGCCGCCAGGGCGATAACGCCGCTGGGCATTTTGGAACGCAGGTCGTCCATGAGCCGCCGCAACGCGTCCATATCCGGGGCATCCACCTGCCGGGCCAGAAGGTTCACTCCGCCAATCTGCTTTACCTCGGCCATCAGATTCTTTCCGCTTTCGGACATGGCTCTGTCCTGCAACGCCTGCACGTTCCGGCTCAGCGTCTTGTTCTGCTCCTGCATGGAGGCGATCTTCGCTGCCAGATCTCCCGGAGCGGCCTTGAGCATATGCCCGGCTTCACGCACTTCGTCGCGCAGCCCCTGCCAGTAGCGCAGAGCTTCCCAGCCCGTCAGAGCCTCGATGCGGCGCACGCCCGCGGCAATACCCGCTTCAGACAGAATACAGAAAGTTCCGGCCTGGCCCGTGGCCGACAGATGCGTGCCCCCGCACAGCTCGACGGATTCACCAGCCATTTCCACCACCCGCACATCGGCCTCATATTTTTCGCCGAACAGAGCCATGGCCTGTTTTTCGCCCACAGCCCGGTCGTAGGGCATGATTTCGGTGGTGATAGGCGTATCGGCCAGAATGGCGCGATTCACCTCGTTTTCAATCTGGCGCAGTTCTTCGGCGGACAGGGGCGCGATGTGCGTGAAATCAAAACGCAGCCTGGACGGCGTGACCAGCGAACCGGCCTGCTTGACGTGCTCGCCCAGCACCCGGCGCAGGGCCGCGTGCAGCAGGTGAGTGGCCGAATGGTTGCGGGCCGTGTCCATGCGTTCGCCCTCTTCCACAGACAGTTCCACTTCCTGGTCAGCCAGCAGACAGCCTTCGCTCATCTCAACCTTGTGCACGCTCAGGGACGGAGCAGGCTTCAAGGTATCCAGCACGCGGGCGGTTCCAGTGGGCGAAACGACCCGCCCCCGATCCCCCGCCTGACCGCCGGATTCGCCGTAAAAGGGCGTTCTCAGGGTGACCATGAATCCGTCACCTTCCAGCCGGTCCACAGGCTCTCCGCCGGAACCCAGCAGAGCCACGACACGGCTGGATGCATTCAGACAGTCGTAGCCCACAAACTCCGACTCCAGGCCGCCGCCCAGCAGGGCCGCGAACCGCCCGGCCAGGCCCTTGTCGCCGGAGCCCGCCCAGGCTTCCTTGGATTTCTTCTTCTGTACCGCCATATGCTCCAGAAAACCTGGTTCATCCACGGAAAAGCCCTGTTTTTCGGCCACATCGTTCACGATATCCAGCGGAAAGCCATACGTGTCGTAAAGCCTGAACGCCGTTTCCCCGCTGATAGCCGTCTTTCCCGCTGTCTTCAGGGCGGCCATTTCCTCTTCGAGAATGCGCAGGCCCTTGTCCAAGGTCTCCCCGAAGCGCTCTTCCTCCTGTCGCACCACACGGATCATGAAGTCCCGGCTGGCGGCCAGTTCCGGGAAGGTCTCGCCCATTTCCCGCACCACCTGGGCGGCGGTCTCGTACAGGAAGGGCTCGGTAAAGCCCAGCAGTTTGCCGAAACGGCAGGCCCGGCGGATCAGGCGGCGCAGCACATAGCCCCGCCCTTCGTTGGAAGGAAGCATGCCGTCGGCCAGCAGAAAGGCAATGGCCCGGCTGTGGTCGGCGATGACCCGCAGGGCCGTGTCCGTGTCCGCATCCCGGCCGTAAGCGACACCCGCTTTCCGGGCCATGGCCTGAATCAAACCCTGAAACAGGTCTGTATCGAAGTTGGAACGCTTGCCCTGACAGATGGCGGTGATCCGCTCCAGGCCCATGCCCGTGTCGATGCTGGGCTTGGGCAATGGCTCCATGCGTCCGTCCTCGAAGCGGTTGAACTGCATGAAAACCAGGTTCCAGATTTCCAGAAAGCGGTCGCAGTCACATTTGCCGATGCCGCATTCCGGCCCGCAGGCCATGTCCGCGCCCTGATCCACGTAAATCTCGGAACAGGGGCCGCAGGGGCCGGTGTCGCCCATGGCCCAGAAATTGTCCTTCTCGTCCAGACGGTAGATGCGTTCCGCCGGGACTCCGGCCACCTGCCGCCACAAGGCCTCGGCCTCGTCGTCCTCCCGGAACACGGAGATGGACAGTTTATCCTTGTCCAGACCGAGCTCGCCGGTGACGAAGTTCCAGGCCAGACGGATGGCTTCTTCCTTGAAGTAGTCGCCGAAAGAAAAATTACCGAGCATCTCGAAGAAGGTGTGATGCCGGGCCGTGCGCCCCACATTTTCCAGGTCGTTGTGCTTGCCGCCCACGCGCAGGCATTTCTGCGAAGTGGTCGCACGGGTATAGTCCCGCTTTTCCTGACCCTGAAAAATTTTCTTGAACTGCACCATGCCTGCGTTGGTGAAGAGCAGGGTGGGGTCGTCCTGGGGCACCAGAGAGGAACTGGGCTGCACGCTGTGTCCGTGAGCCCGGAAGTATTCCAGAAAACGTTTGCGAATTTCACCAGCGCTGATCACATTGCACCTCGTCAGGGTTGCTCATGGAAGGGATGCCGACAGCGTGGCATCCGCGGCAAGGAGGCCGTCTACCCGGAACGGCCCGGAGATCAATCCTGCGGAAGCTTTTCGTCCTCGGCCGCTTCCTGTTCCGGAGCGGGCATGCCCAGCTGTTCCAGCAGGGCGCGCTCGATCTGCATGCGCAATTCGTCGTTGTCCTGCAGAAAGGCCCGCACATTTTCCTTGCCCTGGCCCAGACGCTCGGAGCCGAAGGCGTACCACGCGCCGCTCTTGTCCACCACGCCGTGCTCCACGCCCAGATCGAGCAGTTCGCCCACGCGGGAGATGCCCGTGCCGAACAGCACGTCGTACTCGGCCTCGCGAAAGGGCGGGGCCATCTTATTCTTGACCACCTTGGCCCGGACCCGGTTGCCGTAGGACTCTTCCTTGTCCTTCAGAGTCTGGATGCGGCGCAGATCCAGCCGCACGGAAGCGTAGAACTTGAGGGCGTTGCCGCCGGTGGTGGTTTCGGGGCTGCCGTATCCGGTCATGCCGATCTTCATGCGCAACTGGTTGATGAAGATGATGGCCGTGCGCGATTTGTGGATGGTACCCGTCAGCTTGCGCATGGCGTGGGACATGAGCCGGGCCTGGGAGCCCACCTGGGTTTCGCCCATGTTGCCGTCCAGTTCGGCCTGCGGGATGAGGGCCGCCACAGAGTCCACCACGACCACGTCCACGGCGCCGGAGCGGACCAGCATATCCGCGATTTCCAGGGCCTGTTCGCCGTAGTCGGGCTGGGAGATGAGCAGGTCTTCGGTTCTGACTCCGAGCCTGCGGGCGTAGTTCACATCAAGAGCGTGTTCGGCGTCGATAAAGGCGGCTACCCCGCCCTGCTTCTGGGCCTCGGCGATGATGTGCAGGGCCTGGGTGGTTTTGCCCGAAGATTCCGGGCCGAAAATTTCCGTGACCCGACCACGCGGAATGCCGCCCACACCAAGAGCCAGATCCAGGCCGATGGATCCCGTGGGAATGACCTGCACCACCTGATGGGACGAGTCGGACAGGCGCATGACCGAGCCCTGGCCATAGCGGCGCTCGATGGTGGCCAGCGCGGTTTCCAGAGCCTCGCGGCGGGCGTCTGCGGGAGGGGCGGTTTTGGGTCGGGCCATGAAGTGCTCCATGCGGTATTTCAGGTTGCGAATGAATGTCCGCCCCTAACAAATACGACGCTGGAAGACAATTGAAGACCGGCCCGGCCATTCCGCCGTCGGGAATATGGCCGGGCTGTCGGAGCATGCGGAAAAGGACGGAAAAACGCCCCGGCGTGTCCGGTTTCCGGGCCGAGGCGGGTGCTGGCCTAGTCCTCGAAAAGATGGACCGTCTCGAAAATGCCTTCAGCCAGAGTGGGATGAGCGTGAATGGTCCCGGCCAGATCCTTTGCCGTGGCTTTAAGCTTCAGGGCCAGGGTCGGCTCGGCAATGATGTCGGAAACATGAGCCCCGGCCAGATGCGCCCCAAGCAGCCTGCCCGTGTCCGCGTCCGTCACCAGCTTGAACAGCCCGGCCAGTTCGCCCATGGCCTGGGCCTTGCCCAACTCGCGGAACTGGCTCTGGGAGCAGGCCACATTCAGGCCCTTTTCCCTGGCCTGGGCCTCGGTCAGGCCCACGGTAGCCACCTCCGGCGTGGTGAAGACCGCGGCCGGCACGGCGGAATAATCCATTTCTTCCGCACCGCCCAGACAGTTCCGGGCTGCGACCATTCCCTCCATGGCGGCCACGTGCGCGAGCATGATCCGCTCCGGTCCCAGCACGTCGCCGATGGCGTAGATGCCGGGCGCGGAAGTCTCCATCCTCCGGTTCACTCTGATCCATCCGCGCCGGTCCGTTTCCACTCCGGCCAGGGACAGCCCCAAAGCCTCGGTGTTGGGCGCACGCCCCACGGCCACCAAGACCATGTCGGCCTCCATCACGCTTTCCGGGCGCGCCGGAACGGCCGCCTCTTCGACAAAGGGAGACGGCCCCAGTGTGACGCGCAGAGCCGGGCCGGAGGCGTCCACCCCCCGGACCATGCGGGCCAGTTCGCAGCCGATGCGGCGCTTCTTCATTTCGCGCTGAATCAGCTTGCTCAGGTCCGCGTCAATGGATGGAACAGGCAGAATGCGGTCCAGCCCTTCCACAACGGTGACCGCGGAGCCCAGAGCCTGAAAAATGAAGGCCAGCTCGCAGCCGATGACTCCGCCGCCCGCCACCACCAACCGGCCGGGCACGGCCGCAAGTTCCAAGGCGTCGTCGCTGTTGATGATGCGCTTATGATCCACGGGCAGATCCGGCAGGTCGAGGCACCGGGAGCCGGTGGCGATGACGACCCTGTCGCCCTCGATCTCCCGGATCGTGCCGTCCCGGCCGTGCATCCGGACCAGTCCGGCGTGAACCACTTCTCCGCGCCCCTGCAGAAGATTGACCTTGAGCCGGGCGCAGGTTTTTTCCAGCCCGCCCCGCAGGATACCCACGACCTTGTCTTTGCGCGCGAGAATGGCCGGCATGTCGGGCCTGACGCCGTCGCCGCCGGAAATGCCGAACTCGGCCAGACGCCGGGCGGTTTCCAGCGCATCGGCCGAGGCCTTGATAGTCTTGGTCGGGATGCACCCCCTGTTCAGGCAGGTGCCGCCCAGGGAACCAGCCTCCACCAGAGTGACCTGCGCTCCGGCCCTGGCTGCAGCAAAAGCGGCCGTGTAACCGCCGGGGCCTCCGCCGATGACGGTGATGCGCTGGGACATGAATCGCTCCTTATAGCGGCCCGCAGCCGCGCTCAGACATCTTTTCGGCCGAGCCTAGCCTTCGACCAGAGCCCTGTACTCGGCGCCGTTCAGGGTTGCCTCGGCCTCGTCGTCAGCGGCGATACGCGCCAGCCAGCCCGCGCCGTAAGGGTCGGAATTGAGCAGTTCCGGCGTATCGGCCAGAGCGCCGTTCACTTCCACGATGGTGCCGGAAAGGGGCATGCACGCCGGGGACACGACCTTGGCCGACTCGATCTCCGCACAGGACTCACCCTGGCCGAAATGTGCGCCGGTTTCGGGCAGATCGATGAAGATGACATCACCCAGCTGGTTCTGGGCGTAATCGGTGACGCCTATGAGCCAGGTGCCGTCTCCGGCCTGCATGGCCCAGAGATGCTCCGCATGGTAGCGGCGATCCTCGGGGTAGGTCAGTGCGGACATGGTGCCTCCTGATGGCTGCAAAGCAATGGCCGAAAACGGCCTCTAGCGTGCATCCGGCTTGCGGATTTCGGCCTTGACCAGCGACATCCTGATTTTGGACCGGTACGGCAGCAAAGCCTGATCCTCCAGTGCTTCCAGTCCTTCGACCGGCTGCGCCTCGATGAATACAGGCAGCATGCGGTCACCGCAGGCGTCGAGGACCATTTTCGCGGCCTCGCCGGCCTCCGCGGGAGCAAGGCGCGTGAGCGTCCCCTCTTCGCCGGGCCAGGCGGTCACAAGCATGCGGATCATGTGCTCTGCATGGCCTTTGACCAGAGTGATGCTCTGTTCCAGATCCTGCATGTCCAGCCCGCCCCCGGCAACAGCCGGATACAGACGGGCCGGAGCAACGATGTCCAGAATCACGCGGCGGACCGCCCCCGTGTCCAGCACCTGCCGCAACAGCCCGGCGCGGCGGCCGTCCGAGCGCAGTTCCACATTCAGGCCGCCCCCGGCCAGAAGGCGGACCAGAGTAATGAAATTTTCCTCCTGGCCCTCGGGGCAGGCGGAAACGCACAGGCCGGAAATCCAGCCGTGC
Organism: Desulfomicrobium orale DSM 12838; assembly: GCF_001553625.1. Taxonomy (GTDB): domain Bacteria; phylum Desulfobacterota; class Desulfovibrionia; order Desulfovibrionales; family Desulfomicrobiaceae; genus Desulfomicrobium; species Desulfomicrobium orale. The sequence continues at coordinate 930,727 of NZ_CP014230.1, read as the reverse complement.
AGCAGGCCGCTGCGTTTCGCGCATCCTTCCAGGGCCTGCCCGGCCAGCAGATAGGCCAGAATTTCTCCTGTGCCCTGCCGGATGACCGCCCCGTCATCGAAAATGGGGAACTCCACTCCTTCGGGATTGCGGTAAATGGACGCGCGGCGGGCGCGGTAAAAGGCGTTGAAAGTATCCTTGTCCGCCTTGAAGTCGTAAGCCGTGTACTCCTGACCGCGTTCGGCCAGAAAATCCTTGACGATCTTGCAGCGCAGGCAATCCGGCGCGGTGTACAGTGTGATCATGGTCATCTCTTTGGAAACAGGGGAAGACCCTCGCGGAAGAATTCATGAAATCCCGCCGGGAAGCGGGTCCGTGGAGTTCCGGCCGCCGTGAACGGAGGCCCGGAGCTTTTCAAAAAAGGGCCTTTGCCGCCGCAGGCGCGGCAAAGACCCTCTGAGGGAGAGACGATGCGGTTACTTTTTCAGCTGCTGATTCACGAATTCCCAGTTGACCAGCTTTTCCAGGAAATCCTGCAGGTAATCGGGCCGCCTGTTCTGGTAGTCCAGATAGTAGGCATGTTCCCAGACGTCAGCCGTAAGCAGGGCCTTGGCGCCGTGAGCCATGGGCGTGTCGGCGTTGGGGGTCTTCATGATTTCGAGCTTGCCGTTCTTTTCCACCAGCCAGGCCCAGCCGCTGCCGAACTGGGTCACTCCGGCCTCCTTGAAGGCCTTGGCGAAGTTCTCGTAGCTGCCGAAAGTCTGGACGATGCTCTCGGCTATATCACCGTTGGGGGCTCCGCCGCCGCCCGGCTTCATACACTGCCAGTAGAAGGAATGGTTCCAGACCTGGGCCGCGTTGTTGAAAATGCCGACCCGCGTGGCGTCTCCGGCAGTGGTGGTGATGATCTCGCGCAGGGTTTTGCCGTCCAGATCGGTTCCGGCGATGAGTTTGTTGGTGTTGTCGATATATGCCTGATGATGTTTGCCGTAATGGAAGTCGAAGGTTTTGGCACTGATGTAAGGACTTAACGCATCTTTGGCGTAGGGAAGATCCGGAAGCATGAAGATCATAGAACCTCCTCGTGGTAAATGGGACGATGGTAATGGCGGTCCGGCGGACTCAGGGTCGCGGACCCGGCTGAGCCGGACATTGTGCGATAACGTGATGCAATCCCGGCGATCTGTCAAGGACATCCGCCGACGAAGCCAGGAAGTCGTCAGTACAGGGTGAACCTGGCCAGCCGTCCGTCCAGGCCGCCGTTCTTGAGGGGCTTTTTCCATTCCGGGCGCAGGCCGATATGCTTGAGCAGGGTCCGGTCGCCGAAATAGATGCACGCCGTGGCTCCGGTACAGTGACGTTTGAGATGGTCCCCCAGCCGCTTGTACCACGCCCCCATGTCGTCGTTTCCACCCAGACGGATACCGTAGGGCGGATTGGCGACAATGGCCGCGCCCGCCAGATCCCGGCGGTCGAAGAAATCCCCGCGCTCCACACTCACGCCGCGGCCTCCGGGCAGCCGGGCCAGATTCTCCCGCGCGGCCTGCACGGCTTCCGGATCCCGGTCGCCGCCGCGGATCAGGGCGGCCGCACGAGCCAAGCGCTCCGCCTCGGGCGAAGTCCGGGCGCACATGGCGGCCCATGATCCAGGCTGAAACTCCGGCAGGCGCATGAACCCGAAACGGGTCCGCAGCACCGCAGCGGGAATGCCTCCGGCGGCCATGAGCGCCTCGCACAACAGGGTCCCCGATCCGCACAGAGGATCCACGAGAGGACATGCGCCGTCCCATCCGCTCAGGCGGATGATGGCCGCGGCCAGAGTTTCCTGCATGGGGGCGTCCACACTCCGCACCCGGTAGCCGCGCCGGTGCAGGGAGCCGCCGGAAGCGTCCACGCTGATGGTCGCCCGGTCCCGCCGGATGTGCAGATGCAGCCACAGGTCCGGCTCACGCGGCTCCACGCCGGGACGGCGGCCGGTCTGATCCCGGAACCAGTCCGCCACGGCGTCTTTCAGCTTCAGGGCCGCGTACCGGGAATGTCCGATGCGGCTTTCCGAGACATTGGCTGTGATGGCGAAGGTCTGGTCCGGATTCAGAAAGTCCGTCCAGCGGATGTCTCTTCCGGCGCCGTAAAGGGCCCTGTCCGTGGGGCAGGGAAAATAAATCAGGGGAGCGAGAATCCGCGTCGCCAGCCGGGAGCGGTGCACAATCCGGCACAGGGTTTCGAAATCGGCCCGGAAACGCACGAAGCGGAATCCGGGAACGGAATTTTCAGCGCCGAGTTCCGTCAGCTCGGCCGCGAGGAGTTCTTCCAGCCCGTCCCCGGCCTGGGCGGTGTAGATGCTGTCCCGCTGGTATGCGTACATGATGTTCTCTGTTTCCGGATGTTTCCGGTGCGGTTCAAGACCGGCACGCGCTCCCGGCTCCCGCCGCGCGGATATGCTCCTCGAGGCGGGCCGTCAGGAGCTTTCGGCCCTGCTGTCCGGCATGAAGGAAATCCTTTCCGAAGACAGGAGGAAGCACCTCGGTCCTGATGGTGAACGGAACCGGCAGCCGCCCTCCCTTGGGCAGCGTTTTTTCGATGCCGTGCAGGCAAACGGGATAAACCGGCAGTTCCGGAAAATCGAGAGCCAGTTTGCCGATGCCTCTCTTGAAGGGCCGCATCACGCCGGGCTCGCCCCGCGTGCCTTCGGGAAAAAGGATGACGGAAAAGCCCTGCCGCAGAGCCTCCTCCACGGGCTCAAGGGATGTTCTGGCACTCCGGCGGTCGAGCAGGATGAGATTGAAGGCCATGCGGCCGAAAAATCCGCCGATCCCATGATCGAAGTAATCCCGCGCCGCGACCACCTTGACCGAATTGACGCGGCGCAGCGGAAAAAGACGGCAGAGCGCCAGCGTGTCGAGATGGGTGTTATGGTTGGCGGCCACTATGCACTGCGCGTCCTCCAGGGGCCGGGCCGGAGTGAAGCCGAAGGCCAGGGTGAGAAAAACCCTGCTCGCGGCGTGGAGCAGCACGCGGAGCATGTCAGAAATACTTCCAGCGGATAAGATGAAAAACGATGGGAATGGTGAAGACCAGACTGTCCACGCGGTCGATGACGCCTCCGTGGCCGGGCAGGGACGCGCCGGAATCCTTCACGCCGATGTCGCGCTTGATCATGGAGAAGACCAAGTCGCCGAACAGCCCGAGCACGCCGATCATCAGCCCCACGAAGGCGCAGTAGGCGTAGGACATTTCCCCGTCCGGGAAGGAAGGCATGAGCGGCGTGAAGACAAGGGACAGGGCCGCCACCAGAACGGCGGCCAGAAGGCCCGCGGCCCAGGTCTTTTTTGGGCTTATGTCCGGCGCAACCCGCAGCTCCAGAGCACGGCGGAGAAAGCCCTCCGGCATGGTCTGCGCGCGGGCGGCCAGACCTTTGCCGATCCAGAAGGAAAGCAGGTCCCGGGCTTCGGTCAAAGCGAAGCAGTACATGAGCACAATGGCGCCCATGTTGATCATGAACAGGCAGTGTCCCAGGTTGTGGACGAAAAACATGAAGCCCAGAGCGACGGTGCCCAGGGATTTGAGGCCGCCGGTGGTCCGGTTCTGCAATACGAACACGATGGGCGTGAACAGAAAGACATAGACCGGCACCAGAATGATGAACAGCTCATACCACTGGATATAGGCCACGAAGATGATGACCGGAATGGCCAGATAGCTGGCGAAGATGGAAGCCCTGTCCCTGAAGGACAAAAGGCGGGCGTCCAGTGTCTCCTCCATGGGCAGCATGGAATAGTACTCGCGCAGAGAGGCGAAGCAGAGAAAACCCAGAAAGGCGAAGGAAACCATGCGGTGCGTGGACAGGGCCAGCATGAAAATGGCGATCATCCACCACCAGGTGATGGTCCGGTCGCGGATTTCCGTGGCCAGAGCCATCTGCTTGCGCTCCATCCAGCGCCAGGCCAGGGAAAAAAATCCGAGCAACCCGACCATGACGGACATGACGAGCAGCATGCCCGTCTCGCCCCGGCGCTCAAGCAGCACGAACGAGATCCCGACCAGCAGAAGCAGAAAGGCCATGTGCAGCGCCTTCATGTCATCTCCCGATCCAGGTGTAGGACTGATACTCCTTGCCTGCGGCCGCCTGCAGAATCTTGCGGATTCTGACCACGCTGGTCAGAAAGACAAAGCACGAGGCCAGAAGCAGATAGGCTCCCGTGTAAGGAGTAAGTCCCGGGAAAAAGAAGAGCAGCAGGGCCATGAGCCCCATCCAGATGGCCCGGTCCGGCTTGCCGCCGAAAAAGGTTTCATGGCGGCGCACGCCTCCCGGAAAGCCCTTGCCGAGCACTCCGAAGTATTCGGCCATCCAGGTCAAAAGCAGAAACAGAATCAGAGGCAGCTGCGGAATGCCGGGCACGAAAAGCAGCACGCCGTAGCAGACGGTGTCGCCGACAATGTCCAGGCCTTCGTTGAAAAGCTCCCCGGCCACGCTGCCGGTCTGGTATTCGCGGGCCAGCATGCCGTCCAGGGTATTCATGATCATGCGCAGCACCAGAAAAACGGGTGTCAGCGCAAGGAGCCAGCGGCAGCTTGCAAAGGTCAGCCCCAGATAGAAGGATGCCGAAACAAGAAAAATGCACGCGATACCCAGAGCCGTTGCCTGGTTGGCCGTCATCCACGATCCGCCGATCCAGCGCACGAGTTTCTGGAAATTGCCTTTCTGCAGATAGAGCATGGAGAAGCCTCCCTGAAATTATCGACCGGGTTCGAAAAAGTTGTGCCCGCCGTTCAGGGGCATGATGCGGTTACAGCTCCGCGGCCCGCACGAAGCGGGCCAGGGTGCGTTCCCGCCCCAGCACATGCATGGTCTCGAAAAGTCCGGGACTGGTGGTGCCGCCGGTGATGGCCACGCGGATGGGCTGGGCCAGGGCCTTGAACTTGAGGCCTGTCTCTTCCAGGTAGGCGCTGGCCATGTCTTCCAGATTCTTCTGATCGAAAACGGCAAGGGCCTCCATGCGCCGGGCCAGAGCGGCGAGATGTTCCCGCGCCTCGGGCGTGAGGAATTTCTCCACGGCCGCCGCGTCGTAGGGCAGAGCCTGCGCATCGTAAAAGAAAAAGGCCGCCTGCTCGGCCATTTCCTTAAGCGTCTTGGCTCTGGTCTGATACAGGGGCACAATGGCCTCCAGATAGCTTCTTTCCGGCGTGAATTCCGTGGAAGAGCGGACAATTTCCTCCAGCAGTCCGGCCAGACGGGGCACATCTGCGGTTTTGATGAAATGACTGTTGGTCCAGTTCAGCTTGTCCACATCGAAGACCGAAGCCGACTTGCCCAGGCCCTCCAGGGAGAATTTTTCCAGCAGCTCCCCCATGGTGAACAGCTCGTCGTCGCCGTGGGACCAGCCCAGACGCGACAGGTAGCTGAGCATGGCCTCGGGCAGATAGCCCTGCTCCTTGTAAACCATGACGGATGTCGCCCCGTGGCGCTTGCTCATCTTCTTCTTGTCCGGGCCGAGAATCATGGGCACGTGCCCGAACCGGGGCAGGGGAAATCCCAGCGCTTCGTACAGGAGAATCTGCTTCGGCGTGTTGTTCTGATGGTCGTCTCCGCGAATGACGTGGGTCACGCCCATGAGGGCGTCATCCACGACCACGGCCATGTGATAGATGGACGAGCCGTCGGCGCGGCGGATGACGAAATCGTCCATTTCCCGCACGTCCCAGGCGATGGGTCCTTTTATGATGTCGTCGAAGACGACCTTGCCCGCAAGGGGCGTCTTGAAGCGAACCACGCGGCCCGGCCCCGGCCCCAGCCCCCGTTCGCGGCATGAGCCGTCGTACTTGGGCTTGCGGCCCTCGGCCCTTGCTTTTTCGCGCATGGCTTCGACCTCGTCGGCGGAGCAGGAACAGTAATAAGCCTTGCCCGTTTCCAGCAGCCTGTCCACATAGCTGTTATACAGATCGCCGCGCTGGCTCTGAAAGAAAGGGCCTTCGTCGAAGTCCAGACCGAGCCAGGCCATGGCGTCGAGGATGGCGTCGGTCATGTCCTGGGTGGAGCGGGCCTGGTCCGTGTCCTCGATACGCAGCACGAAGGTGCCGCCGTTCTGGTGCGCGTACAGATAGTTGAAAAGCGCGGTGCGCGCGCCGCCGATATGCAGATAGCCCGTGGGGCTGGGAGGAAAGCGGGTCACTATTTTGGTCATGCCGAAGGTTCCGTTGAGGTTATGCTTGGTTTGATGCGGAAAGCGCCCGAGTGCCGTACGGTGAATCCTGCAGAATTCCCGCAAATTTTCATGGACGCCGGGTAAAGTGAAGCCGTGCAGCGGGAATCCCGGAAAACAAAAATGCCGCGCCCGGATTCCCCCTGGGGCGGCGCTCCGGGATGCGGCACGAGCATCCTCAGGTCCTAAGACTCGTCGTCTCCGGCCATGAGAGCTGCCAGCAGTTTTTCCGGATCGCGGCGTTCGGGCACCGTTTCGTGCGGAATGCGGCCCACGTTCCAGTCCTCGCTCACATACAGGCCGCAGTAACAGGCCCCGAATTCGGCCACATCAGGCTCGCGGTATTCGCAGGGACAGAAGATATCCCTGTCCAGCTCCCGGTTTCCCGAAGCCAGACGGCACGGACAGGCCATGTAGCCGTAGCGTTCGCGGTTGACCAGAAGCCCTTCCATCAGATCCAGCACAAAGGCCTTGTCGCTGTTGAAGAAAAATCCTCTGGGCTCCTGCACCGCGCGCAGCTTTTCGTACAATGCTTCGGGATTCATCGCCGCTCCAGTATTTCCATGATCCGGGCCTCCTTGAAACCGACAACGGTTTCTTCGCCCAGGAGCAGGGTCGGAAAGGACAGCTTCGGATTCACCTTCTTGATGGCCTCGATCATTTCCTTGCGTTCCTCGCCTTGCAGCTTGTCCACGAAAACGCAGTCATACTCGGCTCCACAGCCATCCAGCAGCTCCTTTGTCTTCTTGCAGTGGGAACAGGTGGTCAGAGCGTAAAGCGTGATACGTTTTTCGGTCATGGAGCCTCCTTGCTATGCCGTGGATGTTGGGATAGCCCGCCGAAACGGATGGAAAATTCATAAAGAGTAATCGTCCTTTCGTCCATGCCGGGATGAGGGCGGGGAGAAGCATATGCGTGAGAATTTTCTGGTTTTCGGTTCGCCCAGAATCGCCGAGGATGAAATCGAAGAAGTCGTGGCCTGCCTGCGCAGCGGCTGGATCGGCACCGGCCCGCGCGTGGCCGAATTCGAACGGAACTTCGCCGGATACAAAAACGCGGATCACGCCGTGGCCGTCAACTCCTGCACCGCGGCCCTGCATCTGAGCATTCTGGCGGCGGGCATCGGCCCCGGTGACGAAGTCATCACCACGCCCCTGACCTTCTGCGCCACCGTCAACGCCATCATCCACGCCGGCGCCACTCCCGTTCTGGCCGACGTGGACCCCAGAACCATGAACATCTCCCCGGACCGGGTGCGCGAAAAAATCACGGACCGCACCAGGGCCATCGTGCCCGTCCATTTCACCGGACGGCCCTGCGAGATGGACGCTCTCGCCCGGCTGGCCGAGCCCCGCAATCTGGTGGTCATCGAGGACTGCGCCCACGCCATTGAAACCGAGTACCACGGACAAAAGGCCGGAACCTTCGGAGATTTCGGCTGCTTCAGCTTCTATGTGACCAAGAACGTCGTCACCGGAGAGGGCGGCATGGTGCTGGCCAAGGACTCCGACCACGCCGCGCGCCTGAAGATGCTGGCCCTGCACGGCATGTCCAGCGACGCCTGGAAGCGCTTCGGCGACGAGGGCTACAAGCACTACCTGGTCATGGAGGCGGGGTTCAAATACAACATGACGGACATGCAGGCCGCTCTGGGCCTCGGGCAGCTGAAGAAGGTCGAATCCTACTGGGAGCGGCGGCGGGAAATCTGGGAACGCTACATGGACGCCCTGAGTCCACTGCCCCTGACCCTGCCCGCGCCGGTGGAGGAAAACACCCGGCATGGACACCATCTGTTCACGATTCTGGTGGAAGAAAGCCGCACGGGCATCAGCCGGGACAGTTTCCTCGGCCGCATGACCGGGCAAAAAATCGGCGTGGGCGTACACTATCTTTCTCTGCCTGAGCACCCCTTCTATCAGGAACGGTTCGGCTGGAACGCGGACGATTACCCCTATGCCCGCGACATCGGCCGGCAGACCGTAAGCCTGCCGCTGTCAGCCAAGCTCTCGGACAAGGACGTGGAAGATGTGATCCGGGCCGTGCGCGGCATTCTGGAGTAGGGTCTGCCAGGGATTGGAGCCTGTTGTGCTTCAATGCCACTATGGAAAGAAGAGCATTGAGTGACAGGCAGTGAGCGTTAATGGAACCGCATTGCCTCGGAAACCCTAGCGAGACAGTCGATGATTCTCAATAGCCCCTAATCTTCTTCTTAGTTGGAGATTCAGGTGGATTTATAAATTTTACGCGCGATCATAAAATTAATGCCGCCGGCAATGTACAAAACAAGCGGCACTAACTCTCCTTTAAACCAATAGCTACCTCAAAAGACATTATTGGAAACATGCCGCAGGTACAGCCTAAATTTGTTCAATACAGAGCAGGCTTACTGTGAGCGGTTGTCCTATTTTTAAGACAGGGTGAGCCGAATATTAATGATCGTATTCGGCACATGCTCTAATTCATCAACATTCTCAAAAAATTTTGAGAATAAGATTTGTTCATACGGGCACTGTTCTGCATGGGAGCGCCCCGAAAAATCAGAATCTCATTCTTGCTACATAAAATTGAGCAGGTTTAGACAATGAGCAAGCTTATTTACCTGCTGCACTCCAGTGGCATCACAACGGTCGCTTTTCTTCTTATCTCCCTACTTGCATGTATTTCTTCATTTTTCGCGGCGTTACCTGCGCATTTTTTGGGCGCTACTGTTAACGCCATCATCGGGCGCGACATAAAGATATCCGCACCCGCGTATTCGCCTATTGGCCTCTTGAACGATTTCCTCAATTGGGCAACGAACATCAGCAATTTGTCAAACGTAATTATCTTCCTTTTTCTGTTTCTGGTATCAAGCCTTTTATTTCAAGTCGTGAGGAATACGTTTGCAATATATGTTTCATTGTGTTCAGATAAATTTATTCTTTATATCCGACAGCTTTGTTTTTCAAAAATTCTCAAGAGCAACCGGAATGCTCTTGAGAGCCCTGATAATGATTCTGACAAGGAAAAATTGAATAGCGGAGAAATAGTTCACAGGTTGATGAACGATACCCAGCAATTGGACTATCTGATAGGAAATCCTCTCTACACGTTATGCTTCGACATATTAGATTTGATTTGGATAAGTGTCATCATTTTGATTATTGATTGGAAAATCTTAGCGATTTTATTTTTAATAATACCCCTCCTCTTCGTTGTCAGCCGAAAAACAGGACTTCTTCAAAGAAGATACGCTCAGTCGAGACAGAGTATAGAATCAGCGAGTACAGGTTTTATTCAACGCACGGCTTTAGGATTAGGCAGTATTAAATCCTGCCAGGCAGAAGAGAGAGAAATTGACTCACTGCTTGAACTGAATCAAGAAAATTATAAGATACGTAAAGAGAGCAACGTGAATTTAGGTTTTTTCTTTTTTCAGGAAAGCGTTCTAAGATCTCTTGGAACAGTTACAGTACTCGCCTATGTGGCCTATCTAGCGACACAAGACCCCACATTTATAGGGATAATCCCAATTATCTTGCTTTACATTACAAAATTCTATGCTCCTCTGGCGAACTGGGCCAGATACTACCAGACTATACAGCGGGGCCTTATATCCTATAAGCGGCTTTTGCGAATTATTGAGCTGCCCGAAGAACCAACATCCATGATTTCTCCCGCAACTATCGATGAGGTTTTACCTTTTGAGGTCCACGGTAAAATAGAGATCGAAACCGGTGATTGCGTTCCGATATCCCTTGTTCTCCCTAAAGCCGGTCTGGTCGTTATTCAGGGGAAAAGCGGGGTGGGCAAAACTCGTCTGGCTCAGTCACTTCTCGGGTTGGGAGTGCCATTTCAAGGCGTACTTAAGGCCGGAAATATCGTTCGAATCGATGAATTCCAGCACTACAGAAACCATATCGCATTTGCGTCTCAGGACAGCCATTTTGTGCCCGGAACACTGGCCGACAACATCTGTTACCCCTTCAAGTCACAAAATATCGTTAAATGTAACGATATCCTCAGTGCCTTGCGGCTCAATTTCTCTCTGGATCATACTGTTGCTGAGTACGGGAACAATCTGTCCAAAGGGGAGCAAAGGAGAATAATTCTCGGACGAGCCTTATATTCAGACAAGCCGATACTCATTTTGGATGAAATAGACGCTAATGTGGATGCAGAAACAAGACAGGCAATTTATAAAATTTTAGAACAGGAAAAAGAGCGTCGCATCATCTTGATGATTACACATGTCGGAGGTGCCGATCTTGCCGATATAGCCTGTCAAACTATCCAGATAAGGCAGGAAAAAAGTGAATAAAAGGAGCATTCCCCTGATTGAACAGCCCAACCTGCAAGTATAATTTTCTTTCAACCGCCTGTTTGTCGAAGCGGTACGGTGGATTGTGCGCACGGATAGAGTCCCTGGCGCGAAGACCGACAGCCGCTTTGCGGCAGCCATGCAGCCATCTATTTGGCTGCTGCCGTGATCAATTCTCGATGATTCTCAACAAGCCCTGATCTCCCGGCTACTGACTGAAAGTATCGCCCTGGGACAGATCCCCCGCGCGAAAGCCTTTCATGAACCACTCCATGCGCTGCCGGGACGTGCCGTGGGTGAAGGTTTCGGGCTGCACATGCCCGCGCATCTGTTTCTGGATGGCGTCATCTCCCACAGCGCTCGCGGCGGCCATGGCCTCTTCCACATCTCCCTGTTCCAGCAGTCCCTTGTTCCGCACGTGACAGGCCCATACCCCGGCCAGATGCTCGAGCCTGACGGAATAGGTGTTGTACTCCTCCTGGCTCATGCGTGAGCGCAGGGCCTGTACTTTTTCCAGAATGCCCAGTTGATGCTGCACATGGTGTCCCACCTCGTGGGCCAGCACATAGGCCATGGCGAAATCCCCCGGAGCCTTGAACCGGTGCTGCAGTTCCCGGTAAAAGCTCAGATCCACATAGATGCGCTGATCGCGCGGACAGTAGAACGGCCCCACGCCGGAAGAAGCTAGCCCGCACCCGCTCTGCACCTGCCCGGAATAGATGACCAGCGTGGGTTCCTGATAGCGATGCCCGTTCCGGGAAAAAATATCCGCCCAGACCAGTTCCGTTTCACGCAGCACCACCGACGAGAATTTGCGCAGGCGCTCTTCTTCCGGACTTTCCTGATAGGGCTGGGTGGTCTGCTGTTGCGGAGCGCCCTCGATAACCTGCAAAAGATCCGCAGGATTGCCACCCATGAGCGTGTAGACGATGAGCACCACGATGCCGAGCCCGCCGATTCCCACCACACCCTTGCCGCGCACGCCGCGCCGGTCTTCCACCCGCGAACTTTCTTCTCTTCCCTGCCAGCGCATGATCCCTCCGGGGTTGCCGGTCACGCCCGCCAGCGTATTTCTGGCGGGGCCCGGAATTCAAAGATGAAAAATTGCGATATCCCTTCCTTGATAGCAAGAAAACGGCGCGCACATCAATCCGAAGCATGGCCCTTCCGGACATGGCAAAAAAATCCCCCGCCAACATGGACGGGGGATGGATCACGCGGATTTTGAGCCGAACGATTCAGAATATCTGCGGATACGTCTGCACGAAGGCGTCCAGACGTTTGCGGGAGGCTTCGATGCGCTTACGCAGCAAGGCCCGGTAAGCGTCCATGTCGGCTATGGACTTTCTGGCCACGCCGGTTTTCATGGCCGCCTCGGCCACGGCGGCGGACTCGAACTCGATGAGGCGCAGATCCACGGGCTTGGGGATGATGTAATCCGGCCCGAATTCCATTCTGTCCACATTGTAGGCTTTGAGCACATAGTCCGGCACGGGTTCCTTGGCCAGCCGGGCCAGAGCCTTGGCCGCGGCCAGTTTCATGTCCTCGTTGATTTCCGTGGCCATGACGTCCAGCGCGCCCCGGAAAATGAAGGGAAACCCCAGCACGTTGTTGATCTGGTTGGGAAAGTCCGAACGGCCCGTGCCGATGATGGCGTCGGGTCGTACGGCCTTGGCGTCGGTGTAGGAAATTTCCGGCACCGGGTTGGCGCAGGCGAAGATAATCGGGTCCTTGGCCATGCCCTTGACCATGTCCTGCGTGACCAGTCCGGCTGTGGACAGTCCCAGAAACAGATCCGCGCCCTTCATGGCTTCGGCCAGAGAGGCGTAGGCTTTCTGTGTGGCGAATTCGCGTTTCTGGTCGCTCAAATCCGTGCGGCCGGCGTGGATATGGCCTTTGGAATCGAACATGGCGATGTTTTCCAGACGCATCCCCAGCGCCATGTACAGCCGGGTGCAGGACACGGCCGCCGCACCCGCGCCGGACACGACCATGCGCAGATCACCGATCTTCTTGCCGGTGATGTCCAAGGCATTGAGGAGCCCCGCGGCGGAAATGATGGCCGTGCCGTGCTGGTCGTCGTGAAAGACCGGAATGCCCATCTCCTTTTTCAGCTTGTCTTCGATATAGAAGCATTCCGGAGCCTTGATGTCTTCCAGGTTGATGCCGCCGAAGGTCGGCTCCAGAGCCTTGACGATCTCGCACAGCTTGTCCGGATCGGTCACGTTCAGGTTGATGTCATACACGTCCACATCGGCGAAAATCTTGAACAGCAGGCCCTTTCCTTCCATGACCGGCTTGCTGGCGTAAGCCCCGATGTTCCCCAGGCCGAGCACAGCCGTGCCGTTGGAAACCACGGCCACCAGATTGCCCCGGCCCGTGTATTTGTAGGAGAGTTCCTTGTCCCCGGCAATTTCCATGCAGGCTTCGGCCACGCCGGGGCTGTAGGCCATGGTCAGGTGCTTCTGGGTGGAATAGGGCTTGACCGGCACCACTTCCACTTTTCCGGGCCTGACTTCGGAATGGTAATCCAAGGCCTCCTGTTTGGTGTAAAGCGCCATGTGTTCCTCCTGTGATTGGTTCTCGTGTTGCGGCGTGGTTTCCGCGTCGCCGGACTTCGAAAAGTGGAAGGGAGCCCTACGGTCCCTCCCCTATTCCAGACCGACGGCCACGCGGTCGGACTGCACATACAGCTCGCCGCCGTAACAGTCGTTTATGACCAGAAGCGGAAAATCCTCCACAGTCAGTTCCCGCACCGCCTCGGGCCCAAGTTCCTCGAAAGCAATGACCCTGGCCGAAGTGATGCATTTGGAGAGCAACGCCCCGGCCCCGCCTGTGGCCCCGAAATACACGGCCTTGTGATCTTTCAGGGCCTGACGCACGGCGTCGTTTCTGCGGCCTTTGCCCACGGAAGCCTTGCAGCCCAGAGCGTGCAGACGCGGAGCATAGCTGTCCATGCGGTAGCTGGTGGTGGGACCGGCCGAGCCGATGGGCCGGCCCGGAGGCGCGGGGCTCGGCCCTACATAGTAAATGACCGACCCCTTCAGATCGAAAGGCAGGGCTTCGTCCTTGTCCAGCAGATCGCACAGGCGCTTGTGGGCCGCGTCACGGGCCGTATAGATGGTGCCGGTCAGGCGGACCACGTCCCCGGCCCTGAGCTGGACAATGTCCTCATCCCGCAGCGGCGTGTTGAAAGAATGTTCAGCCATCAGAGTTCCACCTCCTGATGCCGGGACGAATGGCACTGGATGTTTACAGCCAGAGGGAGACTAGCGATGTGGCAGGGGCTCATGGCGATTTTCACGTCGAGGGTGGTGGTCCGGCCTCCCAGGCCCATGGGGCCTATGCCCAGCTTGTTCAAATCTGCCAGCAGTTCCTTCTCCATGGCGTCCAGCCTAGGGTCCGGATTGGTGTCGCCGAGTTTCCGCATGAGCGCCTTTTTGGCCAGAATGGGCGCGTAGTCGAAGGTGCCGCCCACGCCGATGCCCACCACCGTGGGCGGGCAGGGGTTGGGGCCAGCCTCGGCCACGCGCTCCAGCACGAACTTCCTGATGCCCGGCCAGCCCTGAGCCGGAGCCAGCATGGTCACGCGGGACATGTTTTCGCTGCCCCCGCCCTTGGCCATGAAGGCGATTTTCAGCCTGTCTCCCGGCACGATGTCGAAGTGGATGACGGCCGGAGTGTTGTCCCTGGTGTTGGCCCGGGTCAGCGGATCGCAGACGGATTTGCGCAGGAAGCCTTCGGTGTAGCCTTTGCGCACACCTTCATTGATGGCCTCGCGCAGATTCATACCCTCCACCCGCAGATCCTCGCCCACATCCACGAAGAACACCGCCAGACCCGTGTCCTGACACAGAGGCAGGCCGGTTTCCTCGGCCAGCTGGTAGTTTTCGGTCAGCTGCCGGAAAACCTCTCTGGCTGCGGGGGTGTCTTCCCCGGCCGCACAGTGTGCGAACCGCTCCCGGACGTCCTCCGGCAGATAGCGGTTCGCGTCCACGCACATTCTGGCCACAGCCTCGACAACGTCATCAGCGTTGAGCGTGCGCACGGCTCACCTCCTGAAGATCTGCTTGAGGGCGGTGATACCCATCTTCCGCCGCAGAAAACCGAGCTGGTTCTGAAGCGGCAGCTTCTTGGGACAGACATCCTCACAGGCGAGCAGACCCATGCACCCGAAAATGCCGTAGTCATTGCCGATGATCTCGAAGTACTCCTTGTCCGTGCGCTGATCGCGGGGGTCGATCACAAACCGGGCCACGCGGTTCAGCGAGGCCGCTCCCAGAAAATCGTCGCGCATCCTCGCCGTACCGCAGGCGGCGATGCAGCAGCCGCATTCAACACAGCGTTCCAGTTCGTAGATCTGCTCGGCCACGGCGTTATCCATGCGTTCCTCTTCCTTGGTCGGATCGAAAACCTTGTTGGTATGAATCCAGGATTCGGTCTTCTGATACATCTCGCGGAACCACACGCCGGTGTCCACGGACAGGTCGCCGATGAGCTTGAACACGGGCAGGGGCAGAAGAGTGATCTGCTCCGGCAGGTCCGCAGTTTTGGTCTGACAGGCGAGGCCGGGGCGGCCGTTTATGACCATGGCGCAGGATCCGCAGATGCCGGCGCGGCAGCAGAAGTCGAAGATGAGGCCGGGGTCCTGCTCCTCCCGCAGACGGTTCAGAACGATGAACAGGGTCATGTTGGCTGTTTCCTCCAGCACAAAGCTCTGCATGTGCGGAGTGCTGCCTTTTTCCTCAGGATTATAGCGGAATATCTCGAATTGCAGCAGTCGTCCCATGTTGGTGCACCTCGTTTATTTGGCGTTGCGCTGGATGGTCTTGGCTTCGATTTCCTTGGGGTCGGCATGGATGATCTTGCCGCCGCCATAGCCGCGTTCTCCCGGCGGAATCTCGTAGACGGGTGTGGCGTCCTCGTACTTGAGATCGGGCAGTGCCGCGCCTTCGGGCCAGTAGGCCAGGGTACGGTTCAGCCATTCCTTGTCGTTTCTGGCCGGATAGTCCTCGCGGTTGTGGCTGCCGCGGCTTTCCCGGCGTTCCAGCGCCGCCTTGGCGATGCACAGGGCCAGACGGACCTGGCCGCGCAGTTTCAAAGCAGCGGCCAGTTCATGATTGGCGCCCGCGCCGCTCGAAACCAGCCCGACTTTTTCGGAACGCTCCAGTATGCCCTGAAGCGTCTCCACGCACTCGGTCAGGTCCGTTTCATTGCGGAACACGAAGCAGCCTTTCATCAGCGCTTCCTGCATTTCGGCGCGCACCTTGTAGACGTTCTCGCGGCCCCATTTTCCGGCCACCAGACCGTCGATGCGCTCCTGCTGCCGCTTGGCCTCGGCGTTGACGGCCGCCGTGCTGAAGACTGTCTCGTACCCTTTGAGGAACTCCACGATCTTGGTTCCGATAATGCCCCCGGCCACCACGGTTTCGGCCAGAGAGTTGCCGCCCAGCCGGTTGAAGCCGTGCATGTCCCAGCACGCGGCCTCGCCGGCCGAGAACAGACCTTTCAGGCCGTAGGCCGCGCCGTCCTTGTTGGTGCGGATGCCCGCCATGGTGTAGTGCTGGGTGGGCCGCACCGGAATGAGCTGGGTGCGCGGGTCGATGCCCAGAAAATGGCGGCAGATTTCATCCACTTCACGCAGCTTGGTGGAAATGTGCCGGTCGCCCAGATGGCGGATATCCAGCCACAGGTGCTCTCCATAGGCCGACTGCACGCCTTTGCCCGCGCGCATGTGCTCGGTCATGCGCCGGGCGACCACGTCACGGGAGGCCAGCTCGGCTTTTTCCGGCTCGTAGATGTGCATGAAGCGTTCTTCGTTCACGTCCAGCAGCGTGCCGCCGTCGCCGCGGCATCCTTCGGTGACCAGGATGTCCGTGGGCACGATGCCCGTGGGATGGAACTGGATGGATTCCGGATTGCCGATGGGAACCAGACCCGTGTCCTGCGCGATGACATGCCCGCCGCCGTCACAGATGACCGCATTGGTTGTGGCCTTGTAAATGCGGCCGAAGCCGCCGGTACAGATCACCGTGGCCTTGGCCAGGAAGATTTCCAGCACGCCCGTACGCAGACAGCGCACAACGGCCCCCATGCATTTCTCCCCGTCGTGAATGAGAGAAATGGCCTCCTTGCGGTCCAGAACATTGATGCCCAGCTGGGCGCACTTGTTGTCCATGGTGCACATGACCGCGTGCCCTGTGCCGTCGGAAGTGTAGCAGGTCCGCCATTTGGCCGTGCCGCCGAAAGAACGGGCAGTGATCAGCCCTTCTTTCTCGGGCTTTTCGAATTTTTCGAATTTTTCCCCGCCCTTGAAATAAAAAGACGATCCCGGAACCACACGATTCCACGGCACGCCCCAATGGGCCAGACGGCGCATCTCGATAGGTGCGGCGTCGGCGAACAGCCGGGCCACTTCCTGGTCACAGCCCCAGTCGGAGCCTTTGACCGTGTCGGCGAAATGCACGTCCACATTGTCGCCCTCGCCCATGGCGCAATTGCCCAGGGCCGCCTGCATGCCGCCCTGGGCGGCGGAGGAGTGGGAACGCCTGGCCGGCACGATGGACAGACAGGTGACGCTGAAACCGGCCTCGGCCGCTTCCACGGCCACACGTTCGCCCGAGAGTCCGGCACCGATGACCAGCAGATCAGAAGTATGGGTGTACAACATGACAGCTCCCTGAAATTAGACGGTCATAGTGGCGTAGCGGGCCAGGGCAACAAGGGCCAGAACAGTGACGCAGCAGAAGATGACAGTCAGGATCTTCGCTGCCTTGGGCCGCAGGGTGTCGGTGATGAAGCCCCACTTTACGCCGATGCGGTACACGCCGATAAAGACATGCAGCTGTACCAGCGGCACCAGCACCAAGTAGAAAAGCGTCCAGCCGCCGCTTTGCACGCGGGCCGTGGAGGTGACCGCCAGAATGGCGCCGTCGCTGATGTTGGTCCACATGTGGATGGCGCCCAGAACGAGGATGATCATGGCCGACACGGCCTGCACGACCCAGAGCCACGTGTCGCGGTGATGCAGGAGTTTCGCGTCACGCCAGATGGCGAGCTGCCCCTCGCTTCTGAAGGGAATCTTGCGCGCGGCAACGATGAAATGAGTGAAGAAAAGGATGGGCACGAAGAAGTGGGCCAAAGTGTCCAAGTGCAGGGTCTCCAGAAAGCCCGCGACGCCGTCCAGAGCTTCCGCCCCGAATATGATGGACGAGGTAAGCAGGGTGTGGAAGGCCATGAACAGGACCAGACCGAGACCCGTGAGCATCTGGACCCAGTCGAGGTATGCGTCCCGTCGTCCGGGGCATGTGGCGAACAAACTGGCGTCAACGGACATGTCTTCTCCTCCATCTGTCTGTCTTGCGGACCGTTTCCGGCCCTGGGTTAAACGGCCTGATATGTATCCCATCGATACACATACCTGTTAATTTTCGAGCGAAAGGATAATCGATTCAATTTTTCCGGTCAATTGGAGGACGGAAAAACAGAAGCTGCCCCAAAATGTAGGACAGCAGAACACACATGGATGGAGATCGCATGTTCCCGGCGGAGAAAGTCTGCTGAGATTTGGCGGGATACCAGCGGAAAAAACGCATGAATCCGCCCGGAACAGAGCCTGCCGGCTCTCAGTCGCTTCATGCAAATTTGTACAAAAATATGCGCCCTGAATATTTCCGGGCAAAGGATGACGTACGATTTTCAGAGCAGCGTCAGACATCCGCTCAGAAATTTCCACGTGCTCCGGAGCTTTCCATTGAGAGCTTTATATCCGGTTCAGACATGATTCCGGACGGCCCGCGAAGTCTTCATTCTTCCCAGGCTTCGGCAATGCGGATTTCTCCGGCCAGCGGGTCCACTTTGCCCACACGCACGGAAAAACGCTGGCCGGGATGGAACTTGTCGCCGAAAATCTTGCGCGGCGCTTTCAGAAAAAGCTGCAGTTCCGGCAGGGCGATGGTCACCAGCACAGGGCCTGCGTCCACCAGAACACCGGACCAGCGCATCTTTTTGTAATTCTGGCGGAAGTACTCGTATTTCCAGTATCGCACCCGCAACCGCTGCACCTGATTTACGGCTTCGGCCCGGCCCGACAGAACCGGCAACAGATTTTCCAGTCCGGTCCGGTCCAGAAGACGCCCTGTTCCGGTCAACCGGGCCAGAATCTGAGCCATGTTGATGAAATCGGAATAGCGCCGCAGGGGGGAAGTCATGGGAGCGTAGGCTTCGGCCCCGATGGTGGCGTGCCGCCGGGGTTCGCATTCCAGAATGGAAGGGCCCATGTTGTTGATGATCCGGTAGATGTCCACAGGATCGCGCCAGACTCCGGCGCACTCGGCGGGCAGGGTGATGTTCTGGGTGCGGTACAGAAGAGGCACCCCTTCCACGAGGCCCCAGGCTCCCATGGCCTTGTTCGCCAGAATCATGAACTCGGACACGATCATCTGGGCGTCGGGGGCCGGGCTGGGTTCGTCCACGGTCACCTCCGGGTGTCCGGAGTCTCCACACAGGGTCAGATACGGATCCGGCTGTTCCAGAATCACGGCGTGTTCGCGGATGCGGGCGGCCCGCAGAAGTCCGGCCAGACGCCGGGCCTCCTCCATCATGAGAGAGCCACCGCGGGCGAGATCCTCTTCCACGCCAGCATAGGTGAGGTTGGCCGCGACGCGCACCCAGCCTATTTCCGGCATGACCCGCCGCAAACCGGCCTCACTGTCCAAATCGAAGGTAATGACCAGGGCCGGACGTTCCGTACCGCCGACCAGACTGAAAAAGTCCGTCCCCAGTTCTTCGGGGAGCATGTGACTGGTGCCCTCAGGCAGATACAGCGAGGAAAAGCGGTGCTGTACGGCGCTGTCCAGGGGAGAGCCGAATTCCCACCCAAACGGCGGGCAGGCCAGGGCCTGGCGCAGAATAAAACCGTCCGCCGTGGCTTCAAGGCTGAAGCCGTCGTCGATGTCCCTGGTGGTGGGGGCATCGATGGTCACGATTTCCGCCACCGGAGCGGTCTTCAGCTTTTCCACGCGCTCCCGCAGGGCGCGCAGCTCCGCCGCGTACTCCTCCCAGCGGGGCTCCCAGTCGTACTGGGCTCTGGCCAAGTACACGTTGAAATGGGCGGGTACGAGCCCCCAAGCCTGGGCCAGGTACAGGGGAAGGAAGGGATCGTCGGGCAGCCCCTGGCTCATGGTCCGCCACAGCATTTCGGAATCCCGGTCGTCGGGACTTACGATGCGGGTCATGAGCAGCTTGCCTATGCGCTCGGCCTGCTCCTCGTCCGGCTGCGGGGCCGTATTCTTGCGGTTGCAGAAGGCCTCCCACAGGCCGCGCAGAAAAACCTGACCGAAGCCCACCAGACGCTCGCGCTCCTGAGCCTTGCGCAGTTCCTCCTGTCTGCGGTCCACCACCTCCTGAGAATAAATTTCGAACCTGGGCGGCGAAAACCTGAAATGTGTCTTGGTTTGCAGAAGCTTGCGCCCCAGACCGGCCATCTGATCCGGCGCGGGGTCCTCGAAAACGAGGCTCGCGAACCAGCCGATTTCGGCCTCGGCCAATTCGCCCTGAGCCAGCTCCCAGATTTCCAGAGCGTCCACTTCCTCGGCCACGCGCTCACGGCGGCCGTGATGGGTTCGCAGAAGGTCGAGCATGTCCTGGCGGCTGGCTCCGGGCGCGCACTGCGGCCCCACCCAGGGCAGAACACGGGTGGCGGGCAGTTTCATCTCCCGCTGGCCGATGGTGAAGACGCGCAGCCGGGGGCCCTGGATGTCCAGTACCCAGGCTGTGACGGGCTGGTTGTCCTGCAGAAACTCCACAATGCAGCCTGGCTGGAGTGGAGAAGGGATCAGCATGAAAACGCCTTAGGCGGCGGAAGAAAACCGCCGGATAGAAAATTATCGAAACCGGTCCGGCCGCCATGCCGGAATTTCATCCCGGGCAGGCTGTTCAGTGCTTGAAGGACCGCTGCCCGGTGAACACCATGGCCACCTGCGGTGTGGCCTCGTTCACGGCCTGAATAACCTCTGCATCGCGGATGGAACCGCCTGGTTGGGCTATGGCCGTCACCCCCTGGGCAAGGGCCAGATCCACGCCGTCGCGGAAAGGAAAAAAACCGTCGGAAACCAGCACGGAGCCGGGCAGGCCGCCCCAGTCAGCCTCGGTTCGGGTCTGAATCTCGGCCAGGGATCCGGCCAGCGCTTTGTCCGACACCGCCCGCTGCTTCAATTCGTACAAAGACAGACCGTGGCGCTCGAAGGCCAGTTTATCCGCATACTTGGTATAAGCCTTCTGGATGGTCAGTTCCACGCAGCCCACCCGGTCCTGTTCGCCCGTGCCGATGGATACGGTGGCCCCGTTCCGGGCGAAAATGATGGAATTGGACGTCACGCCCGCCTCCACGGCCCAGGCGAAAAGCAGATCGTCCGCCTCTTCCGGGGTCGGCTTTCTGGCCAGCAGAGTTGTGCCGTCCTTGGTGGATTCGGCCGGAAGAAAATCTTCCGGACCGAGAATGCGGTTCTGAAAAGACACCTGAACGATGAGGCCGCCGTCTGTCAGAGATTTGATATCCAGAAAAGGCGTGCCGACCATTTTTTCCAGCCGGGCCAGGGCCGGGATGCGGATGACCCGCAGATTTTTCTTCGCGGACAGAATTTCCAGAGCCCGCTCTTCGAAATCGGGCGCAGCCACCACCTCGAAATAGCGTCCGGCGATGAATTCCGCACATCCCGCATCCAGCGTCCGGTTCACGACAATGGTGCCGCCAAAGGCCGCGATACGGTCGGCGAAAAACGCGCGGCTCAGGGCCGTTCCCAGTCCGTCAGCCGTCCAGGCCGCCCCGCACGGATTATTATGCTTCAATATGACCGCCGCGGGCTTGGCCGCAAGGTACTGGAGGATATTGATGCCGTTATCCACATCCGTCAGATTGATCTTTCCCGGATGTTTGCCCGACTGTACCAGATTTTCCTCCGTCAGGGCCGAAACGAGCTTGTGTTGTCCCTGCTGAAAACGCACGCCGTCCAGAGAGAAAGACCCCTCGTGCACCTCGTACAGAGCCGCCGGCTGGTCCGGGTTTTCGCCGTAGCGCAAGCCTTTTTCCTCTCCATCGATACACCAGGTCTTCTTGGCGTATCGGATGACCTGATCTCCGATGGTCAGCGTCAGTTCGGCCGGAAAGGAATCACGATTCAGAGTATGATACATTTTTTTAAGATCGCTCATATTTTCCCCGGAAAAGAGGTGTCCACCAAGGTGCAGGCCCTTAGCACAGGCGGTACCGGACAGCAAATGCCGTGGAGAAAGGCCATCTTGAGACATGTGCAGAGCGGAAGGCCGGAAAAGATGAGACAGAAATGAGAAAGGATCAGACGGATTTCATGCCAGGAGCAAAAACGGCACTGCAGCGAGGACCGATGGCTGTGAGAATCTCCATGCAGACGCTCCCCGAAAAAAAGAACTCTGGGAAAAAACCCGGACAGCTCACCGGACAGACGGGATCGAAACAGATCCCACTGTCCGGTCAACTCCGAGCACTATCACTCATGGACAGCCCGGAAAGCAGATCTTAAAAAACAGCGGCCTCGCACTCCAGACTGCGCACATAAATGTGGCTGGGGTCAGCAAACGTATCCAGAAACTTCAGTTTGTCCTGAGCCAGACCCAGCAGCCTGGAAGACGGACTTACATGCCGGAAGAGGGCCTGTTCCGAAGAAGCGAGGCTCTGCATGAGCTTCTCCCTCGGCGACAATTTCCGCCGCAGTTCCTTGACCTGCACGGAATCCAGACCGGCCAGGTCGCACGCACTGGCAATGGCATCGTCCAGATCTCCCAACTGGTCCACAAGCTTGCGGTTAAAAGCTTCCTGTCCTGTGAAAACGCGGCCCTGGGCGGATTTTTCCACTTCCTCCGGAGGAATTTTGCGGCCCTCCGAAACCCGGGTGATGAACATATCGTACCCGCTTTGCAGAATGCTCTGGATAGCCGCCCCGGCCTGAGGAGAAAGAGGCCGCAAGGGATTGCCCATATCCGCGAAAGGCGTGGTTCCAAGACCATCGGTGGTTATTCCCCACTCCTTGGCTGTGTTTTCGAAGGTGGGGATCACCGCGAAAATGCCGATGGAACCCGTCAGAGTGGTCGGTGCGGCCACAACACGGTCAGCGGCGGCGGCGATCCAGTATGCCCCGGACGCCGCCACGCTGCCCATGGAGATGACCACGGGTTTGCCCGCTTCTCTGGTGCGGATGATTTCACGGTGAATCTCCTCCGAGGCCGAAGCGCTCCCGCCCGGACTGTCCAGACGCAGAACAATCGCCGCGATGGAATCGTCTTCCCGTGCGTTTTCCAGCAAATCCCCAACAGACAGACTCCCGATCATGTCTTCAGTCTGTTCTCCGGGCACAATGGCCCCCCTGGCGCGGATAATGCCTACATATTTCTTCTCGTCGGATTCATCGGATTTCGGCGGAGAAACGCGCACATAGTCGCGGAAACTGACATAATTGAGATGATCAGGGTCTTCCCCGATTCTTCCCGCCAGCACCTCTTCCACCTGGTCGGAGGCCAGAACCTCATCGGCGAGTTTCGCGGACACGGCCAGACGGGAAGCGTCTCCGCCCTTGCCGTTCAGGTGCAGATGAATGTTCTCCGCATAGCCAGTGATATCCGCAGCAGTAAGCTCACGATTTTTTGCCACCTCATCCAGATACGTCCCCCACAGCGCGTCCAGCCACTCCTTGGTGGTCGATCTGGCCTGCTCGGACATGGATTCGCGTACCAGAGGTTCGGCAGCCGTCTTGTACTCTCCCACTCTGAACAGGTGGAATGTGACACGGGCCTTGTCCAGAAGACCTTTGAAATACGTCTGGTATGCGCCAAATCCGTTGATGAGCACGCCGCCTAATGGATTGACATAAACGCTGTCGGCATAGGAGGCCAACAGGTACTGCCCCTGGGTGAACAGCGTGGACTCGGCAATGACAGGTTTGCCGCTTTCCTTGAAAGCGCGGATGGCCTTACCGATCTCCAGCAGTTTGACCAGATCACATCCTTCCAGATCCTGAGGCGCTATATATATGCCTTCTATCCTGGAATCTTCCGCCGCGCTGCGGATGGCATCGATCATGTCCTGCACTTTGGTTTCGCTGTTCTTTTCCCGCTTACTGCCCATGCCCCGCAAAAAAGCCTCCGCCGGATCGGGGGCCGGCAGCTCTTCCACCAGAACACCCTCGGGATCGAGCACCAGAACGGAATTATGTGAGAGGCTGTCTTTTTTCTCCGAGGTAACGGCCGCAAAAACAGCCGCAATGATGAGCAGAAAAAGAAGATTGGCCAAGAGATGACGAATAGTGGTCAACAAAGACCAGAGCCATTTCAACAGAATCCAGAGGGAGGAGAAGATGTTCATGTCCGCTCCGATGAAGTTGCAAGAATAAGACTGCCATAAAACGCCTGCCCAAGGGAGACACATCCGTCTCCGGGAGGCAGCAGTTTGTGAGTGAGTACACGCAGACCATGCTCTTCAAGAACGCATGGAAGACGGCGGGCGATGGTCATATTATGCATGACGCCGCCGCTCAAGGCCACGGTTTGGCAGGAATACTCGCGGCACAGCCGGAAGGCCAGTTCATCCAGCCCGGCCACCAGACCCATATGAAAACGCCTGCTGATGACCGGGACGGGCACGCCGCTATGCCACTCGCCGTAAACTTGTGTGAAAAGTTCCAGAGTGTCCAGTTCCAGAAGGCCATCTCTTTCGATTAAAGGGCATCTGTAAACACCCTCTGCGCTTTTATCCTGCAGGGCCTCCAGACGGATGGCGGCCTGACCTTCATAGGAAATGCGCCGGCACAGACCGAGCAGAGCCGCCACAGCATCGAAAAGGCGGCCACAGCTGGAAGTCCAGGGTGCATTCAGGCCGCGTTCAAGCATCCGGACAACGACAGCATCTGCCGGAGCATACTCCTCAAGCCAGGGGATGGATTCCTGATCCGTTACTCCTAAAGCGTACAGATAGGCCCTGCCCATCCGCCACGGCTCGCGCACGGCCTCATCTCCTCCGGGCTGGCGGACCAGGGAAAAACGGCCCAGCCGCTCCTGCCTAATTCCATCCACCAGCAGAGCTTCTCCGCCCCAGATAGTGCCATCTGTCCCCAGTCCGGCTCCATCCAGAGCCAAGCCTACCGCTTTTCCCGCGAACCGGTTTTCGGCCAGGACCGAATAGATATGTGCGAAATGGTGTTGCAGGGAAAAACATGGCAATTCTGTCCGGCGGGCGTACCGCGTGCTTGGAAAATCCGGATGCAGATCATGGACCACGGCGGCCGGGGAAACCTGCAGAATATCCGTCAGGTGGGCGATGGTTTCCTCGAAAAAATCCTGGGTTTCCATATTTTCCAAATCACCGATATGCTGGGAAACAAAAGCTTGCCTGCCTTTAAGCAGGCATACGGTATTTTTGAGCAGAGCTCCCATGCCAAGAACCGGCGGGCATTCCCGGCCAAGATCCACGGGAGCCGGCGTATAACCTCTGGCCCGGCGAATGAACTGGGGGGTTTCGCCTACACAGCGCAGTACGGAATCGTCGCAGCGGACCAGAATATCCCTGTCATGCAGCAGAAAATACCCGGCCATGGAGCCGATGCGGTGCAAAGCCTCCCTATTGCCCAGACAAATGGGTTCGGAAACGGCATTGCCGGAGGTCATGACCAGAGCCGCATCCGAAGGAAGTTCCGCGAAAAGGACGTGATGCAGCGGCGTATAAGGCAGCATCACGCCAAGCCAAGCCGTATCCGGAGAAAGACCAGCTGCAAGACCGGTGTGTTCCCTGGCCCGGAGCAGCACAATGGGCCGTTCCCTGCCTGAAAGCAGAGTTTCTTCCGCCCTGGAGACGATACACAGACGCCGCACTGTTTCCAGATCAGAAAGCATGATGGCCAGGGGCTTGTCCGGTCGCTTTTTGCGCTGGCGCAAAAGTTCCACGGCATCCTGATTACGCGCGTCACAGGCCAGATGAAATCCGCCCAGACCTTTCATAGCCAGAATTTCTCCCTGGCCCAGCAGATACGCGGCCTGTTCCATCGCCAAATTATTTTCGGCTATTTTTATTCCTTTCGCATCCGTAAGCCACAGGCGCGGACCACAGACCGGACAGGCATTGGGTTGAGCGTGAAACCGGCGGTCCAGAGGATTTTCATATTCCTCCCGGCACTTCGCACACAAAGGAAAACAGGACATGGATGTAGAGGCACGGTCGTAAGGGATGGAGCGGGTGATGGTGTAGCGCGGGCCACAATTGGTGCAATTGGTGAAAGCGTAGCCGTGGCGGCGGTTTACCGGATCACACAGATCCTTAAGGCAATCAGCACACACAGCCACATCCGGACTGATCAGCACCTGATGCCCGGCTCCTCCGGTACTGGCCAGAATGCGAAACCCAGTCTCCCCTCCGCAGGGCGGCAGAATTTCCCGCTTCCACGTCACGATGCGGGCCAATGGCGGCAGATTGGCCGTAAAAATATCCTCGAATCCGGCCAGATCTTCCGTGCTGCCCTGAATTTCAACGACCACGCCGGAAGAAGTGTTGGCCACCTGGCCGGTGACTCCCGTTGCCCGCGCGGTCCTGTAAACAAAAGGCCTGAAGCCCACTCCCTGGACAGCTCCGGTAAGAACCCAGCGCCAGCGGTTCATATTCCGCTCCCGCACCAGAAGTCTGCCAAGAATGTTGTATTGCCGGAATACATGGAATGTAATTTTCTTAGCGCTCAAACACCGTCAATTCCGCCTCATGGACAGCCACAGACGTCTGAGCAGGCTTTTGACCAGCACATCGGGACGAAAAGATTCAGGCTTGAGCGTGCCGGGCAGAATAAAACCCTTCGCGTCGAAATCTTCTGGAGAAAGAAGTGGAAAACGCAGATTCTCCGGCCTGGCCCCAGAAAATTCCATCCTCAGACATTGGGCCCAGACAGGAATCTCTTCAGGCAAGACACGCAGGATCATGCCTGCCGCCGTGTCCAGAGCCGATACATCGGTACTCGCGCCAATCATGCCCAGAAAAAATTTCCGGCCGGCAATGGGACCCGTGACATGCATGGCTTCCACCCCGTCCATGATGTTCACGACTGGAGGTAAAATGCGCGGTAAATCGCAGATCAACCCTGTAAACGCATGGCCTTTGTCTCCGTGCAGGGCGTGCAGCCAGGCTTTACGCACTCCTGTCACGCAGCCGAACAGATTCTTCACCGCTCCGGTCAGACGCATCTGGGAATGAGCCTTGAGTTTGGGCAGATTGAGGATGAGGTCCGCTTCCAGAGCGTCGGCGGAAATGTACAGCCCGGGATGAGTGGTAATTCGCCGTGGCCGGGACAAAGTAATCAGCCGCACGCCCAGCTCTTTGAGGACGGGTGTGAGTTCGATTCTCGACGCAATGGCCTCCGCAGTGCCGAAGGCCGGTGAATCGCCCACAGTGACACGGGCTCCGCGATCACGCAGATGCTGCGCAGCCGCTGCAATGACTGCCGGATGGGTGCAGGACAGCTCAGCATTGCGCAAAGCCACGAAGTTGGGCTTGATCAGGATGTTAAGGTCAGCCGGGGAAGGGAGGATACGGTCCAGCAGATCGGGAAGGGATTGCGCCGCCTGAGGATAATCGGAAACCCGGCGCAGAAAAACATTAATCACGGAAAATGCGGGCTAAGGCTTTGGAAATGACCCGCACGTGAGCTTTCTCCTGTTCCGCCAGCATGAAGAAAATCTCGGCCTCGCCGGGATCTTGGCTCCGTCGGCCGAGGCCGCGGTACAGATCGTAGGTATAGTATTCGATTTCACAGGCCAGCTCCAGCAGGCGCAGCACACGGTCACGCGGATTCCGCCCCAGATGGGCGGCCCAGGCCGAAATGGGCTTCCCCCCTTCCATGATCCGTCCATCCAGGCGTTCAAACACTTCCTCGAAAGATTCCTGAACCGGCGCGGCGGAATACTTCTTCCAGTATTTAAAAAGAGTCTGGGCATGCTTTTTTTCCAGATCTCCCAGCTCCTGGATCATCTCTCCCAATTCGGATTCGGCATATTCCCTGACGAGATCGTTATAGAAAATCCAGGCACCCTTCTCCATGTTCATGGCTCTGTAAAGGGTCTGTCTGCGGGGTATGTCTCTCGGAAAAAGTTCCAGATGGGGAATATCCTTGAGCTTCTTGCCCTGCCATCCGGAAATGCCGCCAACCAGATTGTAGATGCGTCCCTGCCGGGTTCCGGTATCCTTGACCAAGGCCGCCGCCACGGCAGATCGGCCGCCGGTGCGGCAGTAAAAAATCAGATTCGTTTCCGGAGAGATTTCATGGACCCGCTCCTCAATTTCCGGCAAAGGGATGAGCTGCGCGCCGGGGATGTGCTCGGTCTGGTATTCCCACGGCTGGCGGACATCAATGACCAGGTATTTCTGTTCCCTGGTCTTGGCTCTGTATTCTTCCAATTCGTCGGGAAAAATGTCGATCACATTTCTCATGAAATCCGCCTCGCTTGCACATATTACCGTCAAATCCCCCTTTTACGGCAAAGGCGGATATAAATCCATAGGCGAGAAGCTCTGCCAAAAAGTATATGTAACTACTTTAAAAAAGAATATTTCTGAGTAGAAAAAAGCCCCCCTGTTGTCTACAGGGAACTTACAGAGTTTTCGGTATTGCTTTCACGTCAGAATGCCGCCGTTGACGGAAATCACCTGCCCCGTGATGTAGGATGCTCCGGGAGAACAGAGAAAAGACACAACATCAGCCACTTCGCGCGGCGTGCCAACACGGCCCATGGGGATACGCCCGCGAATTTCCTCCAAAGGCAGACCATCCAGCATATCCGTGTCGATAAATCCAGGAGCAACGGCATTGACCAGTACATTGCGCTTGGCCACTTCCACAGCCAGGGACCGGGTTGCCCCGATAAGCCCAGCCTTGGCCGCAGAATAATTGACCTGCCCCGGCACTCCTGTTTCCCCGGATGTAGAAGCTATATTTACAATGCGTCCCCGCCGCTTACGCAGCATAAACGGCAGAATCAGATGAGTGATATGAAAGAAGCCGTTCAAGTGCACGTCAATGACATCATTCCAGTCCTCGGACTTCATCCAGATCATCAGACCGTCACGGGTAAAACCGGCATTGTTGATCACAGCGAAGGGAGTGCGTTCCTCCAGAAGGAAAGTGAGGGCTGTGGCACAGGCATGACTGTCGGCCACATCAAAAGGAAGCAGCACGCAATCCCGGCCCATACTCAGAACACGCTCCCGGATACTCTCCGCCCGCTGATGATCGCTGCGGTAATTGAGCCAGAGATCGAAGCCGTCCTCCGCGAGACGCAGGGCAACCGACTCGCCTATGCCTTTGCTCGCGCCGGTGATCAAAGCCAAAGGGTTGTTCATATCAGACCCGCCATATGTCGCCGTTATGTCTGCAAGCCGGAGATATATATCAGCGTCTTTTCGTCTTGGCTTTTTCTTCGGCATATCCCCGCTGATAGCCATCTTCCACGGCACGGACCTTTCTTTCGATCTTAGCCTGGGCCTTTCCAGCGGTAGAGCTAACTTTGGCGCATCCGGAAGAAAAAATCAGGGTGATGAAGGCAAGCAATATCATGATTCGTATAAGCATCCACTCTCTCCTGTTTTTCGGGAGTGTCTTCAAGTAAAAGAAAAAGGTTTATTAGAGATTATTAGTCTGTATTATTTGTTATTTTTTATACTATCTATTTGAAATAATAAATTTTTATTTTTACTTTTTTTGTTTCGCAGATTCATTCGAAGTCATTGCTGTCCGGCTAAGGGATAAGAAAAGAGTCCAAAATCTCAGCGATGTGTGGTAAAAGAAATCACCACAACATCTTGCCACACAAGGAGATTCTGGACTTGAGTCACCATAATACACTATTCTCCCAGACGCTATCTCTGATTCCCAGACATGTTTTTCAGAAACTCGAAAGACGGCACAAAACCGGGCGCTCGTCGCGTCAATTCGGTTTCAAGGAGCAGTTCACGGTCATGGCCTTCATCCAGCTTGCCGCAAGACGTTCCATGCGCGATGGCCTGCGCTGCCTTGAGGCTGCGGGAAACCGCCTGTATCACTGGGGACTGAAAAACGTGGCCCGCTCGACCTTTGCTGACGCGAACAATTCTCGCCCCGTAGGCTTTTTCAAGGATCTGTTCGCCGAGATGTACGGCCTGTGCGCCGCAAAAGCCCCGAAGCACAAATTCCGTTTCAAATCCAAATTGTTCAGTCTGGACGCCACCACCATAAAGCTTTGCCTGTCGCTTTTTCCCTGGGCCTCGTTTCGGCAGGCCAAGGGCGGCGTCAAAGTACATACCTTGCTGGATCACGATGGCCATATCCCGGCTTTCGCAACCGTCACCGACGCCAAAACCCATGAAAGCCGCATAGCTCAGGCTATGGAGTTGCCCAGGGGCTCCATCGTGGTCTTTGACAAGGGCTTCATCAGCTATCCCTGGTTTCGGATCCTCGGGGCAAAGGGTGTCTTTTTTGTGACCCGGCTCAAGCGCAACGCCGTTTTCAAACTCCTGGAGCGCCGCCTCGTGAATCGCAAGACCGGCGTTACTTCCGATCACATCATTGAAGTCTCCAGCCGGGGAAAATCCTTACGCTTGCGCCGTATCGGCTATCGTGACCAGGAAACCGGGAAACACTACGAATTTTTGACCAACCATTTCCGGCTTTCGGCGAAAACCATCGCCGACATCTATAAAGACCGCTGGCAAATCGAGCTCTTCTTCAAGGAAATCAAACAAAATTTGCGCATAAAGACCTTCGTCGGCAACTCGGAAAATGCGGTTCTGATCCAGATTTACACGGCCCTGACGGTTTACCTGCTCCTCGCGTACCAGAAATTCCTCAGCCGTCTCGGACTCTCCGTACAGCAACTCTTCCAGCTCATTCAACTCAACCTGCTCGGCGAGGCCTCCTTGGATGAACTCCTGAATCCCAGACGACGAAAATTCGATAATTCATATAACTTCAAACTGTTAGATTGCATCGCTTAGCCGGACAGCAATGATTCGAAGTCATGCTTTTCATAAAAACAGGGGACAGAGAAACAGAAGGGAAAATAGCAAACATATTTTTCCGCAGGATTGTAGATAAAATCATATCTTCATGAATTTAAAGGAGATTCAGATAATTCAAGCAAGTATTTGCCGTAGTCGTTTTTGTTATATTTCAGGGCCAGGGCTTTGAGGGCATGCGAATCAATATAGCCTTTGAGGAATGCTATTTCTTCGATGCAGGCGATCTTGAAGCCTTGTCGTTCCTGGATGGCCTGAACGAAACTTCCCGCCTGCTGGAGGGATTCATGAGTTCCGGCGTCAAGCCATGCGTATCCTCGTCCAAGGAGTTCCACCCGTAGTGTTTTACGGCGCAGATACTCCTTGTTTACATCGGTGATTTCCAGTTCTCCTCTGGCCGAAGGATGAAGAGAGGAAGCGATATTCACGACATCGTTATCATAAAAATAGATGCCGGGAACAGCATATTTTGACTTGGGCCGCTGCGGTTTTTCTTCGATGCTGATCACGGTTCCGGAATGGTCGAATTCCACTACTCCGTAGCGCTCGGGATCGCGCACAGGATAGCCGAAAATGATTCCTCCTGTGGTGAGCCGGGCACAGTCTTCCAGAATTTCAGACAGCCCCACGCCATGGATGATATTGTCGCCAAGAACCAGGCAGACGCAGTCATCTTCAATGAATTCGCGGCCGATGATGAACGCCTGTGCCAGACCATCTGGAGAAGGTTGGACAAGATAGGAAAACCGGACACCCAGATTTTCTCCCGTACCGAGGAGATCCTTGAAGCGGGGAAGATCGTTTGGAGTCGAGATAATCAGAATATCGCGGATTCCCGCCAGAAGAAGAACCGAAAGGGGATAATAGATCATGGGTTTGTCATAGACGGGAAGCAGCTGTTTGCTCGTACCGATGGTCAGGGGATAGAGCCGGGTACCGGACCCGCCGGCCAGGATGATGCCTTTCATCGTTGTTTCCTTGGATAATGGGGTAAACCAAGCATCCATCATTATCCAAGACGTGGATGGGGGACAAGCCCTTATGGTGACAACACAGACTGGGTTTGGTACGTTGAAACATAAAGACTGAAGCGGATTTTACCACTATTTGAGGGGTTGTGACAAGGAAGCTTCCAATGCGCATTGTCTGGGATAAGGAAGTAAGAGCAGATCTGGTTGTTTTATCCTCTGCGGACTGGGAAGAATATGCCTGGGCGCATGGCCGGGTGACGAATTTTTCTTTTTTGCGGATCGGTGACGTCATAGCTTATGAACATTGTGTTTTGCAGCTTGTACGAAAAGAACTTTTTTGCGGAGAAGATGGATTACTCCATGCCGGCTGGAACTGCCGTGTTCTGGAAGGAAATCCTGCTCAGGAAGAGAGGGATTGCTTTCTCAAGCACAGGGGATTGTCTCTGGCCTGGATTGCTTTGAGCGATAAAGGAGCCAGAGGGGAACGCGAGGACGTAAGCGGCCCGGCCATCAGAGAGATTGTTTCCGGGGCTATGGAGATTTGCCTGAGCAGAGGGATGGTTATTCCCGACGAACCGGACATTCTCAAACATATCTTGACGGATTTTTGTCTGTTTCAAGGGTTTGATCTGGTGATCACCACGGGCGGAACAGGTGTGGGGCCTCGGGACATCACTCCTGACGTGACGTATACCCTGCTGGACAAGCGTCTGCCGGGTTTTGAACAGGCCATGATGGCGGCTGCTCTGAAAAAAACTCCTCGTGGAGCCATTTCCAGAGCTGTTGCGGGGACAATGGGTCTGTCTTTGGTCGTCAATCTTCCTGGGAGTCTGAAAGCTGTCCGGGAAAATCTGCTTTCTGTGCTTCCAGCCATCAGACATGCGATAGAAAAACTTCAGGGAGATCAAAAAGATTGTGGCATATTCTGAATTGAAATTTTCTCCTGAATTCAAGGTCTTTTTCTCAAGGGTTTCCATGATTCGCCTGGGGATCATGATTCTCCTTTTTGGATTATTTATTCTGGAGACATTCAATTTTTTCAATAGAGGAATGCAGTTTGAACTTTATAGAGATATTCAGTGTATTTCTTTTTTTGTAATTGGATTTTCTTTAGTGATATTTCATATATTTTATGTTCATAAAGTATATTATTCTATTTATTTTTTTGTATTTCAATTTATTACAGATTTATTTCTGATAACATGGTGGGTGATACTTACAGGTGGTGTTTTCAGTGGTTTTTATTTTTTGTATATAGTTCTTATATTCTTTTACGGAAGAATAGTTGGTTTTAAAGAATCTTTGTTTTCTTCATTTTTGATATGTTTTGTTATTTTTATAGTATCATGTATCCAGTTTTATTATCCATATTTATGGGGTCAGGATAGAATAAATGGTTCGAGTATAGCTTATAATTATGTTTTATTGAATCTGGCGCTTGTTCTTATTCTTGTTCTTGTTAAGATGAGCAGATATGAAGAAGGAAGGTTGACTCATAAAATTATTGAAAAAGAAAATGCACTTTATAATGCTGAGAAATTGAAACTCCGTGTTTTTGATTGGATTGAATCAGGTCTGATGGTTGTCAATATGCAGGGTAGAATTACGACTATCAATCAACGTGCGCTGGAATGGATACCGGGTGAGAGCCGTAACAGTGTTCTTGGGATGCCTTTCACTGATTTTTATCCGGAATTTGCTTCATTCTGGAATGAACGGCAGATTGTTTCCGTTTACAGGAAAATGGTATGGAGTGAAAAAAGAGATGTTGTTTTTGGTTTCAAGATGACGGAACTCCCAGAAGATCAAGGCTGTATGTTTCTTTTTTCGGATATAACCGAAGTACAGCGGTTGGAAAAACAGCTCAGAGAAATGGAAAAAATGGCTACAGTAGGGGAACTGGCCGCCGGACTCGCCCATGAGATGAAAAATCCATTGGCCGGGATCAAGGCCAGTCTTCAGCTTCTTCTTTCCGATGGCATGGATTCGGAATTCTTTGAACGCCTTTCCAATGTCATCATCAGGGATGTGGACAGGCTGGATGCACTGCTCAAGGAATTTCTGGTTTTCGCCCACCCCAGAAAGGCTTCTCCCGTGGCTCTCGATTTGCGGGAAGAAACAGCTCATATTCTTATGCCTTTGAAAATTCGTTATCCGCAGGTGCAGTTCATCGTAGAGGTTGGTGCTGAACTTTTTCCTTTTGACAAAGGACAGTTGCATCAGATTCTGATCAATATTCTGATCAACGCTTGTCAGGCTCTGGATGGAAGGGAAAATCCGAAAATTCGAATTTTTGAAATCTGGGAACAGGGAGAACGAGGGTTGGCCGTGGAGGATAATGGCCCGGGAATACCGCAGGAAATCATGGAAAAATGCTTTGTTCCGTTTATTACCTCCAAACCGGTGGGGTCGGGTCTCGGGTTGTCCATAGCCCAGCGTCTGGCTGCACAGAATAACGCCCGCATCGATCTTACCACTTCCGAAGAGGGCACACGATTTACTCTCGTTCTGGAAGATGCTCCCGCACGGAAAGACATCCCGGTTTCCTGGAAAACAGCATGAAAAATTTTATCGCCGATTTGCATGTTCATTCCAGGTTTTCGCGGGCCACAAGCAAAAATCTGACTCCCCGGAATCTGGCGGCCTGGGCCTCGGTGAAGGGAATTCAGCTTCTGGCTACGGGAGATTTTACCCATCCGGGCTGGCTTGAGATGATTTCTGATCAGCTGAAGTCCGTGGAAAACGGATTTTTCCGGCTTAAAGATCAAAGCGGCCTGGATCAGGAATTACCATGGTTTTCCGGCACTGGTGGAGCGGAGGATATCCGTTTCGTTCTGTGTACGGAAATCAGTTCCATCTACAAGAAAGGGGGAAAAGTCCGGAAGATACATAATCTGGTGTTCATGCCGGGACTGGAAGCGGTACGGAAATTCAATATTCGTCTGGGACAGGTGGGAAATCTGGCTTCGGACGGCAGGCCGATTCTGGGTCTTCCCGCCCGGGATCTGCTGGAAATGGTGCTGGAAACCGATCCTCTGGCTTTTCTTGTTCCCGCACATATCTGGACTCCATGGTTTTCTCTTTTTGGCTCCAAATCCGGATTCAACCGTCTGGAAGATTGTTTCGAGGATTTGAGCTCCGAGATATTCGCCCTGGAAACAGGGTTGTCTTCGGATCCGGAAATGAACCAGCTATGGAGCGCTCTGGACCGGTATACGCTCATTTCCAATTCCGACGCTCATTCCGGCGAGAAGCTCGGCCGGGAAGCGAATCTTCTGTCCGGAGAAATATCCTTTCCGGCCCTGCGTGCGGCATTACGCAAGGATACTGGCCCGGCCCGTTTCGAGGGCACTCTCGAATTCTACCCGGAGGAAGGCAAATACCATCTGGATGGGCATCGCAAATGCGGCATTGTTTTGGAACCGGCCGAAACAGCGCGGCTCAAGGGCATCTGCCCTGTCTGCGGCAAGGAACTGACCATCGGTGTATTGAACCGGGTCTTTGAACTGGCCGACCGCGAAACTCCCGTTCGTTCCGCCGCCCAGAAGTTTTCTTCTCTGGTTCCGTTGACTGAAGTATTGTCCGAGATTCTCGGTTCAGGGTCCGGAACCAAAAAAGTAATGGGCATGTATAACCAGCTGCTTCGGGATTTCGGCTCTGAGCTCGACATTCTGCGGCGGGCTCCTGTGGAAGACCTGAAAAAGTCATCCGCGCTTCTGGCCGAGGCCGTGGACAGGATGCGCAAGGGACAGGTGCGCAGACATTCGGGATATGACGGCGAATATGGCCGGATATCCATGTTTACGCCCAGAGAATTGCTGGAGTTCAGGCATGGCCGTACTTTTTCCCTGGGCGGTGAAGCGGAGAAGAACGAGGAAATCGGCCAGAAATGGAGAAAACCGGTTTCCACTGTTCAGGACAGGGATTTGGTCGAAGATTTTTCCCCCAACGAGATGCAGGTTTCAGCCATGGTGGCCGGGCCGGGCCCTGTTCTGGTGCTGGCCGGGCCGGGTACAGGCAAGACCCAGACTCTGATGGGACGGATCCGGCGTCTGGAAGAACGGGGAGCGGATTTTGGGCGCATGCTGGTTGTGACATTCACACGCAAGGCCGCCCGCGAACTGAAGGAACGCCTGGAAAAGACCTGCCGGAAACCTCTGCCCCGGACAGATACGCTGCATGCGTTGGCGCTGGAATACTGGACGGAAGTCCTGGGCGAGTCTCCCACTCTTCTTTCAGAGGAAAGCAGTCGCAAACTTTTCGCCGCGGCCAATCCCGGCTTGCAGGGCAAAACCTTGAAAACGGCCTGGAACGAACTTTCTTTGGCCAGGGAAAGCGGACGGCGCATCCCCAATGAATATGCTAGGCGGTATCTGGACCAGAAAACCCGCTTTCATCTTGTGGACTACACGGATCTGCTGGAGTTCTGGATGGAAAAGGTCAAATCCGGCAGCTACGGGCAGCGTTTCAACCATGTACTGGTGGACGAGGTGCAGGATCTTTCCCTGCTGCAGCTGAATCTTGTGATGGGGCTTGCGGGGGAAAGAGGAACAGGGTTTTTCGCCATCGGCGATCCCAATCAGTCCATTTACGGCTTCCGCGGGGCTGTCCGGGGCTTGGAAGAGCGGATCAGGCAGTCATGGCCTGATCTGAAGCGCATCCGGCTGAGCAGAAATTACCGTTCGGCACAGGATATTCTGGATTTGAGCTCGGCGCTTCTGCCTGAACGGCAGACTCTTGTGGCGTCGAAAAATCTCACGGCTTCCATTTCCCTTTTCGAGGCAAAAAGTGCCGAGCAGGAGGCCGACTGGATCGCCGCGAGGATACGCGATCTGCTCGGCGGAACGGGCCATTGGCAGGCGGACCGGAAT
Organism: Desulfomicrobium orale DSM 12838; assembly: GCF_001553625.1. GTDB lineage: Bacteria > Desulfobacterota > Desulfovibrionia > Desulfovibrionales > Desulfomicrobiaceae > Desulfomicrobium > Desulfomicrobium orale. Next base: position 894,356 of record NZ_CP014230.1, on the reverse strand, counting down.
GCACAGGAAACCATCGGCCCCGGAGATATTGCCGTACTGGTCCGTTTGAAGGCTCTGACCGCTCCCATTGCCAGAAAACTGCACGCCACCGGAATACCGGTCAGCGTACCGGAAGATGAGCCTTTTTTCGCGGATTCCAGAGTGGCGCTTCTTTTATCCATGGCCGGCCGGATGCTGGGCCTGCCCGACGCCGCTTCGGACGCGCCCGAGTGCCCGGAAGAGATCATAAAAAAGGGTCCCTTGGCCCTGGCCGCGCATCTTTCCGAAACCCCTCCCTTCGATGGGTTGTTCTGGAAAAATTCGGCCTTTCTCGGTCTGGTCAAAGCCTTTCAGACTTATGGCGGCTGGCAGGGAGTAATGAACATGACGCAGCTTGAAACGGAATTGTGCGCCATCCGCGCCAGAGCCCAGAAGGTGCAGATCATGACATTGCACGGCTCCAAGGGCCTGGAGTTCGATACGGTTTTTCTGCCCTGCCTGGAGGAAGGCATCGTACCCTTTGCGGGCATGGATATGCTGCTGGGCAAGCCCGCGTCGGAGATCCTTCCGGATATGGATGAAGAACGCAGACTTTTTTATGTGGGTCTGACCAGAGCCAAAACCGGAATTTTCATGAGCTACTGCTCCAGCCGGAAGTTCTACGGCAAAATCCGTACGTCTTTCCTGTCTTCCTTCGTGCGCGGACTGCCGCAGGACATGATCCGGAAAAGCGCGCTGAAACGGCATGTCCGCCGCGACGAGCGGCAGCTCTCCCTGTTCTGATGCGCTGGAAACTGGCCGCTCCATCCTGCGTGATTCCCGACCGTGTGGGCACCAATTGTCACGCTCTCGCAGGTCTGGTGGATGAAGTCGCTCTCATGCTGCTGGAAACGCGCGCCTGCCTGGACTATGACGAAGCAGACCTGCCTTCGGATCTGCCGGAACTCGGTCTTTCCTTTCATGCCCATCTGCCTCTGGATCTGCCCTGGAGCTCCGGGGCGGTGAGTGTGGCGCGGGCCTTGGCCGGTCTTGAAGAGAAAATTTCTTTTCTCCAGCCGGATGCATATGTGCTTCATCCACCCCTTCCCGGCGAATTGTCCCGGTTGCTGGAAACATATCCCGCCTCAGGTTCGTTTCTTTGTCTGGAAAATGTCCGGCATGGCGATCTGTGGGACATCTGGGATGAGATAAGGGCTCTGGATCTGGGCGTCTGCCTGGATCTGGGGCATCTCTTCAGCTACGGTCAGGAGCGGATTCTCGATTTGCCCGGATTTTTCGGCCGGGTGCGGATGCTGCACGTGTATGGGGGCGAATCCCCAAAAGGGCATGCGGGTTTGTCCGAGCTTAAGGACCCGCGTTTGCTGCGCGACATTTTTTCCCTCCTGGAAAGGGACGTGACCATGGTGGTGGAAGTTTTCGATCTGGGAGAGCTGCGCCACTCGCTGGCCCTGCTGCGCGGGTGGCTGGCCCGGTGGGGCATGCCGGTAGGAGACGGGCATGATTGATCTGGTTCTTGGCGGCAACAAATCCGGAAAATCCGACTTCGCCCTCGGACTTCTGGCCTCGTCTCCAAAACCCTGGACTTTTGTGGCCACGGGGAAGGCCAGAGATCTGGCCTTCCGGGAGCAGATTCGCATCCACCGGCAGGAGCGGGATCCGGAGATCACGGTGGTGGAGGTGGACACGGAGCTTCCGGAAACGCTGGCTTCATTGTCCGGACGGGCAGGCGGTATTCTGGTGGACAGTCTGGATTTCTGGCTTTTTTCCGTGAATTGCGCCTTTACGGATGCGGCGGCCCGTGGCGCGGCGCAGAGCAAACTGATGGCGGAACTGACGGCCTGGAAGGGCGGGCGTCTTATTCTCGTCTCCACGGAAATGGGCCTGGGGCCGCTTGCCTTTGACGGGGAAACACGGGCTTTTGTCCGCGATCTGGGCGGGCTCAACCGCGAAATTGCCAGGGTGGGAACAAGCGTGTATCTCTTGGTTGCGGGGCTGCCCCAGAAACTCAAGTGAGAGAGCCATGGCGTATTTTCGGAAGCTCGGTCCAAAACTGGAAAAACTTCTGGAGCTGTTCAGGAAACAGCAACGGTGGCTGATTCTCATCAATGCCGATCCGGATGCCCTGGCCTCGGCCCTGGCATTGAAGCGCATCCTGGCCGGACGGGTGGAACTGGCGACCATCGCCTATGTGAACGAGATTTCCCGGCCCGACAATCTGGCCATGATCCGCTATCTGCGTATCCCCATCACCCGGCTGACACCGCCGCTCATCGCGCAGTACGACCATTTCGCCCTGGTGGATTCCCAGCCGCACCATCACCCGGACTTCGCGGGCCTGCATTTTTCCGTGGTCATCGACCATCATCCCAAGGTGGCGGGCATGCCCGTGAACGCCGATTTCGTGGAAATTCTGGCGGAATACGGCTCCAACTCGACCATCATGACGGAGTATCTCTACAATCTGGGGCTCAGACCCGGAAAGCTGCTGGCCACGGCTCTTCTCTACGGCATCAAGACGGACACCCAGAGTTTCGAGCGGGAATTCCACGACAACGACATGAAAGCCTTCCGCTATTTATCGAAATTCTACAACAAGCCGCTGCTGCACAAGATCATCCGCTCGGAATTCCGTCTGGAATGGCTCAAGTATTTCACCCAGGCTTTCCGCAAAATGCGGATAGTCGGCAAAACCATCACTATTTTCATGGGGAAGGTGGATTCCTCGGACATTCTGGTCATTCTGGCCGATTTTTTCCTGCGGGTGCACGGCCTGTCTTCCACTATGATAAGCGGCATCCACGAGGACAAGCTGGTGGTGGTATTCCGGGGAGACGGGCTGCGCCGGGACATGGGCAAGTTCGCCAAGCGTCTGTTCGGGGACGTGGGTTCCGCCGGAGGGCACAAATCCATGGCCCGGGCCGAAATTCCCATAGAGAAGCTGGAAGGGTTGTCCGCCAGCCAGTTCGTATGGGACCGGCTGCATGCCGGCAGCGAAGCCGGGAAAAAGAAGGACCAGGAAAGCGGCCAGCCCGCGCTGAAAGAATAGCGGGGCATTTTCCGGCGATCCCGCTGGCGCCCGATTTTCCGGTCCGGCTTTTGAGGAAGCTGATCCGCCCGAAGCCCGGACGGAAATGAATTTCACGGAAATCAGATTCAACCGCCACGGCGGAGGCCGTATGACGCTTAAGGCGCGGCTCGGGCTGAAAGCCGGGCCTCTTTTTTTGATTGACGGACACGCCTTCATCTACCGGGGATTTTACGCCTATCCCGATTTCAAACGCGCCGACGGATTTCCGACCAGCGCCATGTTCATGGTCTTCAAGCTGGTTCTGAAGCTGTTGCGGGAAGAGCACCCCGCTTACCTCGCTTTTGTTGCCGACGGCCGGGGACCGACCTTCCGTAACAGCCTTTTTCCGGACTACAAGGCCAACAGGCCGGGCATGCCCGAGGCGCTGGCCGTCCAGATCGAACCCCTCAAGGAGGGTCTGCGTCTGCTCGGCGTTCCGGTGGTCGAGGCCGAAGAAGTGGAGGCCGACGACTGCATCGCCTCCCTGGCCGGGCGGTTCAAGGGGGAGCTTAGCGTGGTCATTGTCGGCGCGGACAAGGATCTGCGCCAGTGCCTGGATACGGATGTGATCATGTGGGATCCGTCCCAGAGCAGGGAAAAGATCATCACTCTCGATGGTTTTATGGAAGAAACAGGGCTGACACCGGATCAGTGGGCCGATTACCAGGCCATGATCGGGGATTCGGCGGACAATATTCCGGGCATCCCCAAAGTCGGCCCCAAAACGGCCATGGGACTTTTGCGCCGCTTCCCGAACCTTGATCTGTTGCGGGAGAATTTCGACAGGCTCACGGCCAGAGAGCAGACCCTGCTTGGCCCGCACATGGAGACGGTTTTCATGTACCGGGAGCTGACCGCCCTGCGTACGGACCAGTGCGCGGCAGTGCGGCTGGAAGACCTCGCCGTGAAGCCCGTCGATCAGGCTGGCGCGGCCCGTTTTCTGCGCGAATATGAATTTCGTTCGTTGTCGGCGGAACTGGAAGCCCTGGCCGGACCATCCGCCGGCTCGGCGGACCCAGCTCCCGTGGAAACGCCTCCGGCGGAATGGGCGGCACCGGCCAGGGTTGACCGTGTGGAGAATCTGGCCGGCCGGGAAGCAGCCCTTTGCGCAGTGGAGGACAGCTGGCTGCTGGGAACGGACAGGGGCGATTTCATGTTCACGGGCGGCGTGGGCGAACTGGCCCGGGCTCTGGAAGGAGCTACACTCTACGTGCCTTCCTACAAGGCTTTGCTCGAAGCCGGCGTCTTTGACACGAGCCGGTGCGCCGAAATCTTCGATATCGAGCTGGCCGCCTATCTGCTGAGCCCCGAGGAGCGCAATTATTCCCTGGAACGCATCCGCGACGGGCTGGAGGAAGAGCTTGGATTACGCCCGGGCGGCCTCGGGCAGACGGCTCTGGCCGTAGGCCGGATATTGCGGTCCAGGCTGGCGGCCTCGGAGCTGCTTTCACTCATGCGCGATCTGGAGACGCCGCTTACGGATGTGCTGGTCCGGATGCAGCGGCGCGGTGTGCGCATTTCCAGGGAACGGTTCGGGGAATTTCTGGATCAGGTGCAGGCGGAGCTGGACCGCCTGAGCGCCTCCATTCACGAGCTGGCGGGGGAAGAATTCAACATCCGCTCCAGCCAGCAGCTCGGCGACATCCTGTTTTCGAGACTCGGCCTGAGCAGCAGGCAGAAGACTCCCGGAGGCGCGCAGTCCACTTCCAGCGCGGTGCTGGAAAGTCTGGCCGGAAGACACCCCATTGTGGATCAGGTGCTGGAATTTCGGATGTACGAAAAACTGCGCTCCACCTATCTGGAACCTCTGCCCCGGCTGGCCGACGACCGGGACCGCGTGCACACCACCTTCAACCAGCTGGCCACGGCCACGGGCCGCCTTTCGAGCAGCAATCCCAACCTGCAGAACATTCCCATCCGCGGCGCTCTGGGGCCGAAGATGCGTTCCTGTTTTGTGGCCTCGCCGGGAAATCTGCTGGTGGCGGCGGACTATTCACAGATCGAGCTGCGGGTGCTGGCCCACATGTCCGGCGATCCGACCCTGCTGGCGGCCTTTGCCGAAGGAGACGACATTCACGCGCGCACGGCCAGGCTTTTGTTCGACAAGACCGAAGTCACTACCGACGAGCGGCGGCGGGCCAAAACCATCAATTTCGGGTTGCTGTACGGGATGGGACCGCAGAAACTGGGGCGGGAACTGGGCATAGGACTCAAGGAGGCCAAGGAGTTCATTGCCGTATATTTCGAAAAGCTGTCCCGCGTCCGGCGGTTTTACGAGGAGATCGAGGAGAGCGCCAAGGCCCTGGGCTATGTGACCACCCTGGCCGGACGGCGGCGCATGTTGCCGGAAATTCATTCGCGCAACGTCAATCTGGCGCAGCAGGCCCGACGCATGGCTATCAACACCGTGGTTCAGGGCTCGGCGGCGGACATCATCAAGAAAGCCATGCTGAAAGTGGACAAAAGCCCGGTTATCGATCAAGCAGGCGGAGTCCTGATTTTACAGGTACATGACGAGCTGCTGCTGGAAGCGCCGGCGGAGACTGCCCGCCAGGTGGGAGAGGCGGTGGAGGGTGTCATGTCCTCCGTCTATGCCCTGAATGCCCCTCTGGCCGTGGACTGGAGCACGGGTCCGAGCTGGAACGAGGCCCACTGAGGCACCGGTTTTCGCGTCAATTCTTTTGCAACGGGAATATGCTTATGCTCAACAAGCCGCGTCTGCTCACTCCCGGCCCCACGCCCCTGCCTGAAGAGGTGCGCCTGGCGCTGTCGCGGGACATGGTGCATCATCGCAAGCAGGATTTCGTGCGGGTGATGGAGGGCATCCAGCCCGGTCTGCAGTATCTTTTCGGCACGTCGCAGCAGGTCCTGCCTCTTTCCTGCTCCGGCACCGGCGCCATGTATGCCGCCGTATGCATGCTTTTTTCTCCGGGGGAGCGGGTGCTGGTGGTGGAAGGCGGGAAATTCGGCGAGCGGTGGCGGGAGATCGCCACAGCTCACGGGCTTGAGACCACATCCATACAGCTTGAGCCCGGCCGGGCCGTGTCGGCGGAGCAGGTGCGCACCGCGCTGGCCGCGAGGCCGGAGATCCGTGGCGTGCTGGTGCAGGCTTCGGAAACCTCCACGGGAGTCTTGCATCCCGTGCGGGAACTGGGCGAAGTAACGGCCGGAACGGATGTGCTGCTGGTGGTGGACGGCATCTCGGCCGTGGGTGTTTCGCCCTGCCCCATGGATGCCTGGAACGTGGACTGCCTGCTGACGGGCTCCCAGAAAGGGCTCATGCTGCCGCCGGGACTGGCTCTGGTCAGCCTGAGCTCCCGGGCCTGGGACAGGGCCAGAGAGGCGCATTCCGGCAATTTCTATTTCAATCTGCTGGCCGAAAAGGAAAAGAACGCGGGCAACCAGACGCTTTTCACCTCTCCGGTCAATCTGTTGCAGGGGCTGGCCGTGAGCCTCGAGATGTTCCACAGGGAAACACTGGAGGCCGTATATCGCAAGCAGTGGGCCATGACCCGCATGGTCCGGGCGGGCGTCCGCAGTCTGGGGCTGGAACTTCTGGCCAAGACGCACTTCACTTGGGGACTGACATCCATCACGCTGCCTGAGGGCGCGGACAGCGGACGTATCCTCAAAATCGCAGCCGAGTCCTGCGGAGTGATCATGTCCGGCGGGCAGGGGGCATGGAAAAAGACCATGCTCCGTTTCGGGCACATGGGTCATGTGGACTGGAGTGACGTATTGGCCGGGTTGTACGCCCTGCGCAAAGGGCTGGTGGAATCGGGTGGGCATGCCGCGTCCGGAACGTATCTTGAGGACGCCATGGAAGCCTATGAAGACGCCCTGAAAAACGGCTATGCTGAAGAGGGAGGGGACAATGAGTGAAGACGGCCAGGATGATCTGAAGTGCGTCTGTTCGGATTTGCCGCAGCTTGATTTCGGCACGTTTGTTCTGTCCATGAGCTCTTCGGCCCTGGTGCATCTGGGAGACGTGCCGGAGCCTGAAAGCGGGCGGATTGTGAAGAACATTCCGGCGGCCAAGCAGACCATCGATATTTTGTGCATGCTGGAGAGCAAAACCAGGGGCAACCTCACCGATCAGGAAAGCCGGTTGCTGCGGGATATGCTTTTTGAGCTGCGCATGAAATACGTGCAGCATACGGACTAGAACCCATTGAAATAGAAACAGCTTCAGCCTGAAATTCAGGCGGCTCGGCGGCATGGTTACCGTGAACGGGCCGAAAATCATTTTTCGGTGAAGCGATTTTCACGGGTTCCAGATGGCCGGATTCCGGGTGGAGGCGTGAAGCGCTTCCCCCGCAATGCAACAACGGGAGAAAGGAATGAAGCGTGTCGGGCTGGTGGGGGTGACGGGCTATACGGGCATGGAGCTTGTTCGTGTTCTGCTCGGCCATCCGGACATGCGGCTGACACGGGTCACGTCCCGCAAGGAGGCGGGGCGCATGCTGCGGGATATTTATCCGTTTCTGCACGGAATGGATGCGGGAGAGATACGCATCGCCGCGCCGGACAGCGGTTTTCTGGCGGAGCACTGTGATCTGGTTTTTTTGGCCGTTCCTCATGGCGCGGCCATGGAGATGGCCGCAGAGTTGCGGGAAAAAGGAGCGCGGGTGGTGGATCTGAGCGCGGACTTCCGCCTGCGCAACCGGGAAACATACGAAAGCTGGTACAAGCAGAAACATACCCGGCCGGAAATGCTGTCCGAAGCCGTGTACGGTTTGCCGGAGCTCTATGCCCGGGAGATCGCCGAAGCGGATTTGGTGGCCAATCCGGGCTGCTACCCCACCTCCGCCATTCTGGCCCTGTATCCGGCTCTGCGGGCGGGGCTTATTTCGGGAGACGATCTGGTCATCGATTCCAAGTCCGGTACTACGGGCGCGGGGCGGGGGGCCAGCGTGGGTACGCTTTTCTGCGAAGTGTCGGATACGTTTCGGGCCTATAATCTGGGCAGACACCGGCATACTCCCGAGATCGAGCAGGAATTGAGCCTGGCCGCGGGCAAGGACATTCGTCTGTCCTTCAACACGCATCTTTTGCCCATCAATCGGGGCATTCTGACCACGGCCTACGCCAGGCTCTCGGCCGGAGCCGGGCTGGAGCAAATCCGCTCCTGCTACGAAGAATTTTACGCCCACGCGGGATGGGTCCGGCTGCTGCCCGACGGAGTGCTCCCGGAAACACGCTGGGTGCGGGGCACGAACTTCTGCGATATCGGTCTGGTGGTGGATCCGCGTACGGACCGCCTGATCGTGGTTTCGGCCATTGACAATCTGTGCCGGGGCGCGTCCGGCCAGGCCGTGGCCAACGCCAATCTGATGCTCGGTCTTGAGGAACGTTCCGGCCTGCCTTTCGCCCCCCTTATCCCCTGATACATCATGAACCAGGAAACAGCTCCCCTTTACGAAAAAGGGTCATGCCTAGCTGAGTGGATTTTCTCTGAGCATTTTGAGCAGAAGTTTATAACTATCTTCGTTTCTATGGTTAAAGCGAAATTCACATTCTTTCAAATGAAAGTAAAAAGTGTGCTTGGGCAAACCCCTAAAACGAACAAGTCGTGTTTTGGCAAAAGCCCAGAAGCTCTCAATGCCGTTAATGTGTGAGTTTTTATTGGCAAATTCATTGTTGCCATGCTCAACCCGGAAGTGTTTTTGGTAGCCTAGGTCTACGAGACCATCATAGCCGCGCCAGCCATCAGAGTGAATAATGCTTTCAAGTTTCACGCGGCCCCGGATGATCCCTTGGAGGGTGATTTTTGAACAGTCCGGGACAATTTCGGTATAAACGCGACCTTCACGCTTGAATAAGCCGAACACAATGGTTTTGCCCTTGGCTCCTCGGCCTCTGACTCCTTTAACGCGGCGTGCGCCAAAATAGCTTTCATCAACCTCAACTTCGCCTTGAACAGGAGACTCCGCCTCGCAGAACCGGGCAATCCTCTCTCGGAAAGCAGCCAGATAACGGTTCGCGGTATTACGATTTACCCCGGCTATTTCAGCTATCTGCAGGGCATTCAAATCCACGGCAAACAGCTTCACTATTTGTCGGACTTTGGCCTCTGAAATTCTTGAACGCTTCGCATACTTGTTTTTCATTGTCGTGACTAGCCTTATAGTCGAATGGAGACTCATGGACTAGGCATGACCCACGAAAAAATATTTGTGGCCCGCCAGCCGATATTCACCTCGGATAAGAAAATCTGGGGTTATGAACTGCTGTTCCGGCATGGTGAAAAAGCGCAGGCGGCCATGGTGACGGATGGGGATCAGGCGACGGCCCAGGTCATCGCGGATGGTTATGCCATCGCCAGCGCGGGCTTGCGCGCCGAGGCCAAGGCGCTGATCAATTTTCCGCGCAACCTGCTGGTGAATCTCGCTCCCTATGTGTTGCCGGCGGACAGGTGTGTGGTGGAGATTCTGGAGAATGTGCAGCCGGAAAAGGACGTTCTGGCCGCGTGTAAGGAGCTGAAAAGCCAAGGTTATATTCTGGCTCTGGACGACTTCGTCGGCCAGCCCGGATTTGAGCCCCTGCTTGAGATAGCTGATCTCGTCAAAGTGGATATCCTGCACAAACGCCCGGCTGAAGTGGCCGGTATTGCACGGAATCTGGCCAGATACGGGGTCGTTCTGCTGGCGGAGAAGGTGGAAAACCAGGACATGTTCAAGGTCTGTCAGCGCCTCGGGTTCACATATTTTCAGGGATTCTTCTTCAGCAAACCGGAAATCGTCCCCGGGCGCAAGCTTGCCTCGGGAGAAACGACCAAGATCAAGTTGCTGAAGGAACTGGCTTCGCCCGATACCAACATCGACAGGCTCGAACAGATCATCCAGACGGATCTTTCCATCTCCTATCGGCTGCTGCGCTACATCAATTCGGCCAAATTCGGCCTGCGTACTCCCGTGGAATCCATCCGGCGGGCCGTATCCATGCTGGGATTGCAGAATCTTCGCCAGTGGCTGCAGGTCATTGTTCTTTCAGACATCAGCACCACGGACAGGGCCCACGAACTGGTCCGGCTGTCAGCGCAGCGCGGGCGCTTTCTGCAGCTTCTGGCCGAGGAGTACTCCGCGCCGTTTGAGCCCGACAGCATGTTTCTGCTGGGTTTCTTCTCCCTGCTCGACGCCATTCTCGATCAGCAGATGGGGCAGGTGCTGGAAGAGATTTCTCTGGACCCCATGCTCAGGTCCGTCCTTGCCAAGGCTGGGAATGCGGATTCCGAGTGGATCATATTGCTGGAGAAACTGGACCGCGGGGACTGGTCCGGACTGGAGGCCGGAGCGAGCCATCTGGGACTGCCCTTCGACCTCGTGGACAAAGCCGTGATGGCGTCTTCCACTTGGACGCATGAGATCATGTCCGGATGACCTGTCCGTCCAGGCGGGACAGGAAAGAATAATCTGTGAACAAAGGTCGCCCTCATGATTGATATTCTCGCCGAGCCGTATTTTTTTCCCGTGTCCGCCCTGATTCTGGGGCTTTGCCTGGGCAGTTTCTACAATGTCTGCGTGCACCGTTACCTGAGCGGACAGTCTGTGCTCTGGCCGGCGTCTCATTGCCCGGCCTGCGGGCATGTTCTCTCCTGGTGGGAAAATATCCCCCTTCTCTCCTATGTTCTGCTGCGGGGCCGGTGCCGGTCGTGCAGGCAGCATATCTCGTGGCGTTATCCTTTACTGGAACTCCTCTCCGGCGTTCTGGCCATGTTTTTCGCGCTGACATATGGTCTGACCCTGCAGTGGGTCGTGTACATGGTGTTTCTGGGAATTTTTCTGGTGGCCAGCTTCATCGATCTGCACTCGTTTACTCTGCCGGATATCCTGACTTATCCGGCGGCCCTGCTGGCCCTGTCCACACCGCTTTTTTTTCCGGTGGACTGGCTTGAAACCGTGTTTGGAGCTCTTGCTGGCGCGGGCAGCTTTCTGCTGCTGCAGCAGGCATATCTGCGTCTGAGGAAGCTGGAGGCCCTGGGCATGGGGGATGTCAAGCTCATGCTCAGCCTGGGCGCTCTGGTGGGCGTTTCCGGATTGCCCGTCATGGTGCTTCTCTCCTCTCTCTCGGCGCTTCTTGCTTTTCTGCCCGCGTTGTTCCAGTCCGGAAAGGGGCTGCACATGAAGATTCCTTTTGGCCCATTTCTATGTCTGGGAGCGATTCTGACGCTTCTTTTTGGAGAAAGCATGTTGTTTTCGATTTTCTGGACGTAATACCACATTATATACATTGATTGAACAAACAGTATTTCTTTAACTTTCATGTACGTTTGATTCTACTGTTTTATCTTTCATTTCCTGGTATTGACGCCGCTCCTTTCTTAAGCTAGCCAAATCTTTCTGTTTGGTATTGTAGATCGTGCATCCCTTGCCCGGTATAGACAAGCATATCAGCCAGCCGTTCCAGTTGATTTCTGATAAATGTGTGCCGATAACTGGAGTTAACGCAAGGAGGTTCCCTGTCTATGCTCATCCTGCAGATGCTGGCGATCAGCATCATTCTGCCGTTTGTCACGGCGGGATTATGTCTGATCAATATTCCCACTCTGAGAACCATGCTGGTTGTGGGAACCGGCGTGACAATCTCCTTGGCGTCACTTTTTCTGGTGCGGGGCGAGGCCTTTTCCCTGACTCCTGAGAGTTTTCTCGGGATCGATCCGGATGCACTGCTCGCTTTTCTCGATTTCGCCCTGCTGTTCGTGATTCTGGGCATCAGTTACCAGCTCAGGAATAAACTGGTGGCGGGACTGACCCTGCTACAGCTCGTTCCTCTGGCCTTTCTTGAGTTCTTTATGAAGCCCACGGAAAACATGGGCGCGGCCCTGTACGGAGATCAGTTCTCCATGATCATGTGTCTGATCATTTCCGTCATCGGCTCCCTGATCTGCGTTTACGGCCTGTCCTACATGAAGGAGCACGAGCACCACCTGAAGCTGGAAACTTCGCGGCAAGGCAGGTTTTTCTTTTTCGTGGTCCTCTTTCTGGGGGCCATGAACGGTCTTGTTTTCTCCAACAATCTGCTATGGCTCTATTTTTTCTGGGAAGTCACCACATTTTGCTCCTTCATGCTCATAAAGCATGACGGTACGGACATCGCGGTCAAGAATGCCACCAGAGCCCTGTGGATGAACATGCTGGGCGGTGTGGCCTTTGTTTTCGCCATGCTTTTTTTCCGCTCTCAGGGCCTCCCCCTGTCCCTGCAGGAAATCATCGCGGCCGGTTCCACGGCCAAGCTGGCGCTGTTGCCCATCGGTTTCCTGTGCTTCGCCGGTTTCACCAAGGCCGCCCAGGTACCCTTTCAGAGCTGGCTGTGCGGAGCCATGGTGGCGCCCACGCCGACATCGGCCCTGTTGCACTCGAGCACCATGGTCAAGGCCGGGGTGTACTTGGTCATCCGCTTGGCGCCGGCCTTTGCGGGCACCCTTTTCAGCAACTATGTGGCATTGTTCGGAGCCTTCACCTTCCTGATGGCCGCTGTGCTGGCCCTTTCCCAGAGCAACGGCAAAAAGATTCTGGCCTATTCCACCATCAGCAACCTGGGCATGATCATCGCCTGTGCGGGCATCAACACGCCGGCGGCCATGGCCGCCGCCATTCTGCTCATCGTCTTTCACGCCATTTCCAAGGCACTCATGTTCTTATGCGTGGGCACCATCGAGCAGAAAATCGGCAGCCGTAATATCGAGGACATGCGCGGGTTGATCGGTGTCATGCCGGTGACGACGCTGCTGGCCGTTGTGGGCATCGTAACCATGTTCCTGCCTCCCTTCGGGGCCCTGCTTTCCAAGTGGATGGCCGTGGAGGCTTCGGCGCGTCTGCCTCTGGTGGTGCTCATGCTGGCCATCGGCTCGGCGCTGACCATGGTTTTCTGGGGGCGTTGGCTCGGTCTGCTCATGACCTCCGTTATTTCGGAAAAGAGCATGCTTCAGGAGGAGCAGTCCGGCCTGGTGCGCATCCCCCTGGTCAGTCTGGCGGTCATGGCCGTGGTGGTCAGCTTTGTGGCCCCGGGGCTCTATACATCCATGGTGCTGCCGCTTCTTGAGCGCTTTTACGCTACGGATCTCTATGTTGCGGCACGCGGAGTCATCTCCAACAATATCGGTATGTTCGCCCTGTATCCAATCTTCGTGATCCTCGCTTTGGGCGTCACTTATGCTGTGCGGGCCTCGTCGGCCAAACGCCTTTTCCGGCGCGGGGCCTATTCCACACCCTATGTCTGCGGACTCCAGGATGCGGATCAGCCCGCCCGGCTGGGCTTCAAGGGCCCCTTGGGCGTGTGGTCGGACTTCAAGACCGAAAATTACTACATGGAGAACCTCATCGGCGAGGAGAAAATTTCCGGCTGGGTCAATCTCGTGGCCCTCGGCATACTGACCGTTCTACTGGCGGGAGTGTTCTGAAGATGGAAACGAAAACCATATGCTACGTCATTGCCGCGGTTCTTCTCAGCCCCATTGCCGGCGGCCTGCTGGCCGGCATTGATCGTCGTCTGACGGCGTGGTTCCAGGGCCGGTATGGGCCGCCCATCCTTCAGCCCTTCTACGATGTGATCAAGCTCATGGGCAAGGAACCGGCCGTTGTGAACTACTGGCAGATTTTCTGCGTGCATGTGTACCTTCTGGCTTCGGTCCTGTGCATCGCGCTTTTCGCCATGCAGGGTGACCTGCTCATGATCTTTTTTGTCATGACCATCGGCGCCGTGTTCATGGCCGTGGGAGCCCTGGCCGTCCCTTCCCCGTATTCCCAGTTGGGGGCCCAGCGCGAACTGATCCAGATGCTGACCTATGAGCCCCTGCTGGTCATCGTGTTTGTGGGCATCTACTTCGTCACGGGCAGCTTCAAGATCGCGGACATCCTGGCCTACGGCCGGCCCATTTTCCTGATGCTGCCGCTTCTTTATCTGGTGTTGACATTCGCTTTGACCATCAAGCTGCGCAAGTCGCCCTTCGATATCTCGACCAGTCATCACGCCCATCAGGAGGTCGTCCGCGGCGTGCTGACCGAATACTCCGGCCCGTACCTGGCCATACTGGAAATAGCGCACTGGTACGACATCGTGCTCGTCCTGGCCATCTGCAGCCTGTTCTGGAGCACCAGCTGGACCGGAATTATCGTACTCATGGTGGCGACGTACATGGCTGAAATCGTTGTGGACAACATCACGCCCAGAATGACCTGGAAGTGGATGCTGACCTATGTGTGGGCGGTAGGCATCAGTCTGTCGTTTTTTAACATGGCGCTGCTGTTCGCCAAACCCCTCTAGCGGGCGAGTGGAGTGTGTGTATGGGCTTTTTCAAGAACTTTCTGCATAAAGCCAGAGTCAAATCTCCATGGCTCGTCCATTTCGACTGCGGGAGCTGTAACGGCTGCGACATTGAAATTCTGGCCTGTCTGACCCCGGTGTACGATGTGGAGCGGTTCGGCATCCTGAATATCGGCAATCCCAAACACGCGGATATTCTGGTGGTTTCGGGCGCGGTCAATTACCGCAACGCCAAGGCCCTGAAAAATATCTATGATCAGATGCCGGAGCCGCGGGCCGTGGTGGCTGTCGGGGCGTGCGGAACGGCGGGAGGTATTTTTCGCGACTCTTTCAACGTGGTGGGCGGCGTGGACAAGGTTCTTCCCGTGGATGTGTATGTTCCGGGGTGTCCGCCCAAGCCGGAAGCCATCATTGACGGCATTGTCCTGGCCCTGGACCGGCTCAAGGAGTGCCGTCCCGGCAGGAACGATGTTCCGTTGATGGAGAGATTGCGTCAAGCCCGGGAGTTTTACGCCAACAGAAAAGCGCGCCAGGTAACGGAGTAGGAAATGGCTCTTGAAGCGAAGAATCTGACGACTGCGGAATTGCTGGATGAGGCGCGGGCCATGAAGCGGCGGGGCTACCGTTTTGTCACGCTGTCTTGTGTCGATCTTGGAGGGGCTTTGGACCTCATCTACCACTTCGACAAGGAACTGCAGCTGCTTCATGTGCGCCTGACCGTTGCCAAGGGTGAGAGCGTGCCCAGCATTTCCGGAGTTTATTTCGCGGCCCTTCTGATTGAAAACGAAACCCAGGACCATTTCGGCGTCACGTTCGACGGACTGGTACTCGATTTCGGCGGCCGTCTCTACCTTGAGGAAGAAGTGGAGAAATATCCGTTCTGCAAGGTCAGCATGGAGAAAAAGGAATCCGCCAGGGAGGAAGCGTAATCATGGCGACCATCGTCCCCTTCGGACCTCAGCATCCGGTCCTGCCCGAACCATTGCATCTGCGGCTGGTGCTGCAGGACGAGATCGTCACGGAAGCGCTGCCGACCCTTGGCTATGTGCATCGCGGCCTGGAGACGCTGGTGACCCTCAAGGACGTGGACCAGATGGTCCAGGTGGTGGAGCGCGTCTGCGGCATCTGCAGCTGTATTCACGCGCACAACTACTGCATGTGCATTGAAGATCTGCTGGGCGTGGAAGTGCCGCCCCGGGCTGATTTTCTGCGGATCATCTGGTCGGAGCTGCACCGCATGCATTCCCATCTACTCTGGCTTGGGCTGCTGGCCGACGCTTTCGGCATGGAGAGCCTGTTCATGCATTGCTGGCGCATTCGCGAGCGGGTGCTGGACGTGATGGAGGCCACCGCCGGCAACCGGGTGATCATGTCCGTGAACCGCGTGGGCGGCACGCGTCGGGACATGAGCGACGACCAGCTGCGCTGGGTATTGCAGGTGGCCGATGAACTGGAACAGGAGCTGGACAGAATCAAGCCGGTGCTGACCAACGATTATACGGTCAAGAAGCGCACCGTGGGCAAGGGTGTGCTGACCCGGGACCAGGCTTACGAGCTGGGGGCCGCCGGGCCGCAGCTGCGGGGCTCCGGCGTGGCTCAGGACATCCGTATGACCGGGTACGGCGGCTACAAGTATGTGGATTTCGAACCCGTGGTGGAAACGGATGGTGACAGCTACGCGCGCACGCTGGTGCGTTTCCGTGAAATCTACCAGGCCATCGACATCATCCGCCAGCTGGTTTCAAAAATTCCCCGGGGAGATATCTGGGCCAAGCCCAAGGGCAGGCCCGAAGGTGAAATCGTCCGCCGCACGGAGCAGCCGCGTGGGGAACTCATGTACTATGTGAAGGCCAGCGGCGGAAAATTTCTGGACCGGGTACGCATCCGCACCCCCACATTCGCCAATGTGCCGCCGCTTCTGGCCATGCTGCCCGGGTGCGAGATGGCCGACGTGCCGGTCATCGTCCTGTCCATCGATCCGTGCATCAGCTGCACCGAGCGCTAAGGAGAAGGCCCCATGCTTGATATGACTGCGACCATTGTGAGGAATTTTCTGGCCAGACCCCATACCCGGCTCTACCCTGCAGAGGTCCGGGAAATCTTCGAGAACGTCCGGGGAAACCTGGAAATCGAGATCGAAGAATGCATCATGTGCGGCATGTGTCAGAGAAAATGCCCCTCGGAATGCATCACCGTGGACAAGGCGGGCAAGACATGGACGGTGGACCCGTATGCCTGTGTTTACTGTGCCATTTGCGTGGACAACTGCCCGGTGGGCTGCCTGCACATGGACAGACATTACCGCAAACCGGTCCAGATGAAGGAAATGAACCGGCAGCTCCAGCTGAAAGGGCCGGAGAAGAAAAAGAAGAGCAAGGAATGACATTTTTCCGGCTCGGCGTGTCGTCGGCCGGAAATGGACCATGCACGGGCCGCCTTAGGGCGGCCTTTTTCATGGGAGATAGGCTTTGGCGATGAGATAAAGGTCGTCGAAGGGTGTTCCGGCCTTGATTCCCGCCATCATGTACATGGAAAGGTCCAGCTTGGTTTCCGTGGCGGCGAGGAATTCCTTTTTGACCAGATTCAGGCGGAATTTGACGAAATCGTAGTCAAACCCGTCGCAGATGAGGGCCAGGCCGTCCTTGAAGTAGCGGGATGCGATGTATTCCCGGAAATCGAGCAGGAATTTCGGGCCGTTGCGGCGGGCCAGCATGCAGTAAAAAATGAGGTTGATGATCAGGGCCTCGATGCTCAGCTTGTGATCGATATTCAGGAATTTGGCCTTGTTCAGCTCGGCGTTTTCCAGGTTTCTGAGCATGACCTGGGCCACCTCGAAAACCTGTTTCTCGAAAATGGGCGCGATGTGGAATTTGGACAGAAAGCGGATCATGACTTTCTGTGGGTTTTCCTTGGATACGATGCCGAGCAGGGCGATGGCCATGAGCACGTATTTCCGGTGCAGTTCGGCCAGGATGTTGTTTTTGCGGATGGCGGCCAGGGTTTCGCAGCGTTCCGGAGAAAAGGAGGAAGAGGCCAGTTCGAGCAGGAAGCGGATCTGCGGTTCGCGGGTATGGCGGGCTTCCTCCTGCAGGAAGGAATTGCCTTTTCTCTTGGTATCCAGGGTTTTTTTTATGGACAGCCAGAATGCGGCCACACCTTCGAGGGGCATTTCCAGAATGTCGAATTCGGCCGGAGCGGTCTGCAGCGGATTTCTGGCCCCAAGCAGCAGCTGGGCCACCTGATCGTTGATGTTGCCCGTTTCGCTCATCCGGCTTTTCAGGCGAAACAGAATTCGAGGGTGAAGGTCCCGGCTTCGCAGGAAAAGGGAATGGCCATGACCGGGGCTGAAACCATATGGGTGATGGTATGCCCGTCCCCCATGATGACCGACGGCGTGGAGCCCTGAAGCTTCAGGCCCATGTCCACAAGACCCACTCTGGCCTGCCCCGAGATCATGTTGGTGATTTCACCTACCGCGTCCTGAACATCCTGCACAATGTCTTCGATGGCGTCGCCGAGCATCTGCCTGGTGAGGTGGATGGCAGTCTTGCGGTCGAAGGAAATGGAAAACGAGCCGCTTTTATCCCCCGTGATGCCGATCACGGCGGACACGTCTCCCGCGCCCTTTCTGTCTTTTTTGAGGTATGGCGTATCCGCCGTGATGTTCAGGGCGGCCATGGCGGAAAGAACGTCCTGCGTCGCTTTGATGAACGGTTTGGCCAGTGCGGGATCCATGCGGTTCTCCTTGAGCGGACTGATTTCCTGAAATGAATCAGTCAATTCGGGCGAGGATAAAGAAAGTTGGAGGGGCGGGCAACTCCTCCGGGAAGGATTTCATGCCGGGACGGCTGCTTCGGAAAAAGGCGCGTGTCAGAAGAAGCAATGCAGCACGTCCCGCGGTTCCACGCCGCTTATGTAGTCTCCGATGTGCACACGTCCGAGGCGGTCTTCAATGGCCTTTCGTTCATGCGCGCATCCGGCCAGCTGCCGTTCGAGTTCCTCCACGGGCCGCACGCCGAAAAAATCGCCGAAGATTCTGGCCTCGGCGATGATTCCCCGCGAGACGTCCAGATGCACCTCCACCACGCCGCCCGCGGTGCGCGTGACGCGGGTGAAGGCGTAGGCCGGGGATGCGCCGAAATTCCATTCCCAGGTGCGGTATTTGGCATCCGCCAGGGCGGAGATGTCCGCCTCCTCGCCGGAAGAGATATCCTGCCGGAAGCCGGGAATGCCCGCTGCGACATGCCGCATGACGTGGGCGATGAAATCCTCCACAGAGAGAGGCTCTTTCAGGTGACTGGAGATGTTCGTGACCCGTTTCCGGACGCTTTTTACGGCCTTGTCCGCATACTTGGCCTGATTGACCTTGAGCACGCCGGACAGGTCGGCCATTTCCGCCGAGAAGAGGAGCGTGCCGTGGTGCAGAACCCGGTCCTTCTCGATGGTCTGGGCATTGCCCGAAAATTTCCGCCCGTCGATGACCAGATCGTTCCGCCCCTCGAACCGGCAGTCTATACCAAGAGCACGCAGGGCTTCCAGAATGGGCAGGGTGAAGCGGTGGAAATCCAGGCTGCTGCGCTGTCCGAGCTGGATGAAAGTGAAGTTGACATTGCCCAGATCGTGGAAGACGGCTCCGCCTCCGGTCAGGCGGCGGATGACCCTGATACCGCGCTGGCGGGCGAAGTCCTCGTCGATTTCGGCGGATGTGTTCT
The DNA here is from genome assembly GCF_001553625.1 of Desulfomicrobium orale DSM 12838. Taxonomy (GTDB): domain Bacteria; phylum Desulfobacterota; class Desulfovibrionia; order Desulfovibrionales; family Desulfomicrobiaceae; genus Desulfomicrobium; species Desulfomicrobium orale. The sequence goes on along the minus strand of NZ_CP014230.1, from coordinate 875,336 downwards.
GATTGCGTCCCACGATGACGGCCGGGGCATTGCGCCAGAGCATGAAAATATCGGTCTCTGTATGGCGCAGGAGCCATTCCTCGGCGGCCAGATTAAAGGCCGGATCCGTGCTGGTATTATGGATGAAGCGCATGTGTCTGCCTAAGCCGCCTGTCTAAAAAGTTTTTCCTTCCTGCCTGGCCCATTGGCCGGTGTACCCCCGGCAGGGGAAAAGGAGAAAAGTCTGCCCCTGGCGAGGCCCTTGGGTTGTGGTCAGCATGACGGGTTCTCCGACGCTGGCGAACATGCTTCGCACCGAGTCCGGTACAGTGGGTTTTCTGCCTTTGATCACGAGAACCGCATTGGTTTGTTCCGCGCCCGGGCCGGACCAGAAGTCGTACTGGTTCATTTTGCGGCTTCCGGCCGCGCAGAAGGCCCGTTTCTGTCCCGGCACGTAAAAGGAAAGTTCGGCCGTGACGCCGTACTCGTCGCTCAGGGCGAAAGCCGGTCCGCCCAGCTCCTCCTGCATTTTCGCCACGGCGGAGCCCAGCTCTTCCCAGCCCAGCAGGCGATGTACGGGGTTTTTGGGGCCGTCCCACGGAATGTATCCCGGCAGATGCAGGCCGAGAAAGACCAGCACGCCCAGAGCGGGCCACACGAAGACGCGCCTGCGTCCGGCGTTTCTGGCCATGAACCGCTCCACGGCCAGTCCGGCCAAGATCATTCCCGCAGGATAGGCCGCGGCGGACCAGTTGGCCTCGATTTTGGTGTGCAGGCTCCACAGAAGAAAAAAGAGCCACACGGGCCAGAAGAAAACCGTGAGGATGATGGCCGTGCTTCGGGAAAGGCCACACTCCCCGGTGGCGCCGGAGAAAATTTTCCGGCCCGTCAGCCACGCCCCAAGCAGAAGAAATGCCAGCCACCACGGAGTGATGACGCCCAGCTGGCCGCCCAGATATTCAAAGAAATTTTCCGGATCGAACAGGACGCGGGCTTTTTCTCCGGCCATGCCGCCCCGGTAGAGGACATGCTTGATGCCCGCCCAGCCGTTGCCCGCGTTCCAGACGGCGATGGGCAGAAAACCCGCGAGCCCGCCGGCGCCCAGGGCTTTTCCGAGCCGGGGTCGGAAGCCGTCCGGTAATTCCTGCTTTCTTCCGATCCACCATCCGGCCCCCAGCGCCAGGGGAATGAAAAGGAGCATGGTGTATTTGGCCGTGATCCCCACGGCCAGGAAAACAGCCAGCAGAACGAAGGCCGCCCGCCAGCCCTTGTCCACGGCCAGATGAAAGCAGACCATGGCGGCGATCCAGCAGGTCAGCAAAGGATTGTCCGTGGTCATGAGCACGCTTCCGGCCGCGAAGAGAGGGGTGGTGTTGAGGGCGAAAAGCGTCCAGAAAGCCGTGCGGATACGGCCCATGTACAGACCGACCCAGCCCAGCACGGCCAGCTGCATGACAGCCGATCCGAACACGGCCCCGGCCCGCACGCCGGTCTCCGTGGGGCCGAAAAGAGCCGTGCCCGCCATGTTGATGAAGGCGATGAGCGGACCTTTGGAGTAGTAGGACCACTGCGGCGTCCGGCTCCAGTCCCAGTACTGCGCCTCGTCCGGAGAAAGCCCCAGCTGACCCGAACCTATGAACCAGCATCTGACCAGGGTGGTTGCGGCCACAAGGAGCAGGGCCGCGCACCAGTAAACGCTCCGCATGCGATGTTCCGTCATATGTCCTCTCGTCCGGGAAAATTTTCCGCCAGCAGACTGAAGATTTCTTCCTCGCAGCCTCGTTCCGGCGCGAAGGGGCCGGGCCATTCGGGCAGCGCCGAAAAGGAGTGCCCTGGCCAGCGCAGCGCCGCCGCATGCAGCAGAAGCCCCTGGCCGCGTCCGTATTTGGCGTCGCCTACGATGGGGTGTCCGCTGTCCGCCAAGTGCACCCGGATCTGATGGGTCCGTCCCGTTCCCAGCACCACCACGAGCAATGTCCTGCCGTCCTTTTTCCGCAGCGGATGGACGTGGGAAACAGCCCGCCTGCCATGGCCGCTGCACATCCGCTCGCCGCGCGGCGTGCCGGTCTTGCCCAGCTCCGAAATCACGGTATGCCAGGAGCCGTGCGGCCAAAGCCCTTCCACCCAGCAGACGTACGCCTTGGTCACCGTATGCCAGACGGAGTGCATGGACCGCAGAAACCTGTGGGTTTTGGCGCACAGCAGCAGGCCGGAGGTATCCCGGTCCAGCCGGTGCACGGGGATGGGGCGGGGCTGCCAGGCATCCAGCCGGCCGTGCACGGAGTCCGTCCAGCCCGTTCCGGGATGCACGGGAAGCCCCGCGGGCTTGTCGATCACCAGCATGTCGCCGTCCTCATGGACAATGGAAAGGCTGCCCCGTGGCAGGGCTTCTTCTTTCCGCTCCACCTCCACCGGCGGGATGCGCACCTTCTGCCCGGCCTGAACGCGGTCAAAGGGCTTGCAGCGGCGGCCGTCCAGGCGAATCTGGCCGCTTCGCACCAAGCGCATGTACAGGCCCGAAGGCAGGCGCCCCAGGCGGGCTTCCAGAAAGGAGAGCAGCTTGCGCCCGTCCTCCTCGGGGCCGACCTCCACCACCCGCACCTGGGTTCTGATCCGTTCCATGCCGCCTCCGCCATTTTTGACAGGACTTTTCTTGATGGCTAGTGCGGGGCTTGTCAAATATCCCTCCAGAATGCCTCATGAAAAACACTCATCGTTCTTTCCGGCTGGTCTGCGCGCCGAAGCAGGTTGCGGATGTGGAGGCTCTGCTCCAGGCCGAGGGCTTTTCCTTCCATGGGGAGGAGTTTTTCGACGGCGCGCGGGTGCTGACCGGAGAACCCATACCCCTGGGCCGCAGTCTGGCCGCGCGCTTCGGCTACATCTACATTCAGGACAAGTCTTCCATGCTGCCGCCTCTGGCGCTGGCTCCGGCGCGGGATGCCGTGGTGCTGGATCTGTGTGCCAGTCCGGGCAGCAAGACCGGCCTTCTGTCCCAACTGGTGGGTCCCGGCGGCATGGTGCTGGCCAATGAGCCGAGCCCGGACCGTCTGGCTACGCTGCGCGCGAACATGCGGCATCTGGGATGCTTCAATGTGGCCACCTGCCGTTACGAGGGCCAGCGGCTTCCTCTGCGTGAGGGCGCATGGCCGTGGATTCTGCTGGATGCGCCGTGCAGCGGATGGGGCACGGTGGAAAAGAATCCGGCGGCGGCGCGCATGTGGAGCGGAAAGAAAACCGTTCCATTGGAGGTTCTGCAGCGGGAGCTGCTGCGCAAGGCGGCCGCGCTTTTGGCTCCCGGCGGTCGGCTTTTGTATTCCACCTGCACCACGAACCGGCGCGAAAACGAGGACCAGGTCCGCTTCGCCGTGGACCATCTGGGCCTTGCGGTGACGGAATTGCCGCCTTTTGCCGGGTTTTCCTTTGCCCCGAGCCTGCCGGGCTGCCTGCTGGTGGACGGGGCGGGCAGTGCGGCCCAGGGTTTTTTTCTGGCCTGCCTGACCAGGCCCGGAGAAGATGCCGTGGAAGAGGAAAATTCTTTCCCGCCATTGCCCGGCGCCATCGTTTCTTCGGCGCAGTTCCGGGCCCGCACGGGCCTTGACAGCGGCCCGCCGTCTCCGCACGAATTTCTTTGCACCGGAGGCCGGGCCTATCTGATCCTGGAGAAAGCCCGCCGCCTTTTTCCGGAAACACTTCGCTGGCAGGGTTTCGGAGTGGGCAAGGCGGCGGGAGCTTCCCTGAGCGTGGACCCGGCACTGCGGCTGTTCGTTCCCCCGGAGCCGGACGGCGGCGCTCTGGTGCTGGACGAGGTGCCCCCCATCCACGCCCTGCTCTCCGGCCAGAGCATGCCTTCAGGCGGAACGGGCGGACGCCGGGCGATGTATTACAGAAGTCTTCCGCTGGGATTTCTGACAGTCAAGGGAAACCGCTGTCTGTGGTCGGACAGATAAAGGAGAAAGACCATGATCGGACATTTGCGCAAGGCCGCCCGCCTTTTTCACCCCGAATCCAGACGGACGGTCATTCTGCCGCTGGATCACGGCCTTTCGGAGGGCAGCATCGCCGGATTGGAAGATCCCGGCGAGGTGCTGCGGGCCGCGCGCGCCCTGCCCATCCAGGCGGTGGTGCTGCACAAGGGCATGACCATGGCGCACGGCGGGGAAGTGCGGCTGGATCAGTCGCTGGTGGTGCATCTCTCGGCGGGTACCCGCCACGGCCTGCCGCCGTACAGCAAGGCTCTGGTCTGCTCCGTGCCCGAGGCGCTGCGGCTGGGCGCGGACATGGTGTCCATGCACATCAATATCGGCAACGACCTCGAAGACCGCATGCTTGCGGATCTGGGAGCGTGCGTGGAGGACGCGCATCAGCTGGGTCTGCCGCTGCTGGCCATGATTTACGCCCGCGGCGGACAGATCGTGAACGAGACGGATCCGGTCCTGGTGGCGCACAGCATCCGCATCGGCGCGGAGCTGGGGGCCGATGTGATCAAGGTGCCCTACTGCGGCAATCCTCAGAGTTTCAGCCGGGCCGTGTCGGCCTGCCCGGCTCCGGTGGTGGTCAGCGGAGGGCCGCGGAACGGGGATTTCCGTGTTTTTGTCCGCGCCCTGCGGGAGGCTCTGGACGCGGGCGCGGCGGGCGTATGCGTGGGGCGCAACGCGTTTCAGCAGGAGAATCCGGCCAAGGCCATGCAGGAGATATGCGCCCTGGTGCACGGCGGGACGGCATAAACGTCCCGGACGGCGACAGAGCCCGGCCTTTCGTGTTTTCGTTACCCGGCCTTTCGTGTTTCCGGTTGTTTTTCCTTCATGAGCTCTGAAACGGGCACGGCCTCCTGTTCCTCGCGGGGGGCCGCGGCGGATTTTTGACCGGCCCCGGCGGGTTCCTGCCCATGCAGGCCGAAACGTTCCTTGATCCGGGCCAGGGAAACCAGCTGGCCTTCCCGCGCCGAGGGCGTGAGAAAAGACTTGAGCTTCACTTCCAGCACGCGCGGATTCAGCTCGCTCTGGATGGCGCGGATGCCTTCGATGATGATTTTCTGCAGCAGGAGTTCATGGTCCGTGACCTCGCGCACGCGGGCGGCCATGGGCAGCAGGATGAAGTTGGCCAGAATCACTCCGTACAGGGTGGAGGTCAGGGCGATGGGGATGGTGGAAACCACTACGGACGTGTCGTTCACTCCGGACAGCATGCCGATCAGGCCGATGACGCTTCCGGCCAGGCCGATGGCCGGACAGATGTCGGCCATGATCCGCAGCACGCGTTCGGATTCGTCCCGGCGCTGTTTGAAGAAGAACATCTCCGTGTGCAGAATGTCGGCGGTCTGCTCCTGGGAGTAGTTGTCCACCACGAACCCCAGGGCACGGCGCAGGAACATGATGGATGTCTCCCGTTCGTCCTCGGCCAGGGTGTGCAGGCCCCGGATGCGGCTCTTGACCGAAAGATCCACCAGAATTTCCACGATTTCCGCCGGCTCCTTCATCTTCGCGCGGTACGAGTTGCGCAGCACCTTCCACACGTACGACAGCCGCTGCATGCGGAAGCTGGCGATGGCCGCGCCGAAACTGCCGCCGAGGACCACCAGCAGCCCCGCCGCGTTGAAATATCTGCTCATATCTCCGCTGCCGGCAAAGCCCGCCGCGAAAATCAGGGCGCACAGCAACAGCCCGATCCGTGATTTCCAGTCCATTTTTCCTCCACGCCCGCAAGCGGGGCGCGCCGTTCAATTGAAAAGGCGCTCCGGTCGGATCATCTGGAGCCGGCAGGTTCCTTTTCCGCCACCCAGCTTCTGAATCCGCTTCCGCTCTGGGCGATTTCCGATACCGGTTCGGTGGGATTGTCCATGCTCAGAACCAGATCCACCCGTCTGTTCCGGGCGCTGGCCGCCATGTCTTTCCGGAGAGGGCGCTGGTCGCCGTAACCGGCCAGGCTGACACGGTCGGAAGACACGCCGTCCCGGATCAGGAATTTCGCCACTTCCCCGGACCGGGCCGTGGAAAGAGTCCACGGTCCGGAGCCGTCCGGCAGGGATTCCCCGGCCGAAGCGTGTCCGGACACGGCCAGTGAATGCGGAGCTCCGCGCAGGATCCGGGCGAGGGGAACCAGAGCGTTTTTTCCCTCCGGCCGCAGGGTCGCCGAGCCGGAGATGAAGAAGGCGTCTCCCGCAAGCGTCACCCGCAGGCTCTTGCCCGGGGTCAGCCGCGCGATCACGCTGTCGCCGAGACCCTCTCGCTGGATCACGTCGCGTATCTGGTCATGGACGCGGGCCAGGATGGAGCCCGCGTCGTCGGGTCTGGGTCTGACCACCACGGGCATGGGCTCGGACGGAGAGGGTACTGCCCGGCTGACCGGTATCTGGAAGGCATACAGGGCCGCGAACATGATGAACATGGTCATCATCAGGTCGGACCACCAGATGGCCCAGTTGGCGGATCTGGGCTTCATTTCCCTGTTGAAGACGTCAAGGTATTGACTGGCCAGGGGACTCCCAAGCGTCAGCTCCATGCCGGAGAGACGCCGCGCGGAAGGGTTCTCCGCCTGCGGGGATGGGTGCAGCCGCGCGTGGGCGTCGCGAATGGTATCGGGTGTGGGCTCGTGCATGAAATCCTCCGCCGGGGGCAAAGCCAGAACCATGCCAGATTGCGGACCCTTGCCCGGACTGGGCGGTATGTATACATGGAGAGAAACCAAAGGAGGCGATATGTCCATAGTCATCGATCACGAGGAATGTATTGGCTGTGAAACTTGTGTTGAGCTCTGTCCCGAGGTCTTCTCCATGATCCCGGAGGAGGAGAAGGCCATGGTCACGGCTCCGGACTCCACGGCAGAGTGTGTGCAAGACGCTATTGATGCCTGCCCCGTAACGGCCATCAGCAGGTAGAAATTGCCGTCGGAACCAGTTATAATGGATGGCTCAAAAAAGCCCCCTCGCCAGTCTGTCTGACGAGGGGGCGATTTTTTCTGTCTCCGGAAGGCACGGGAGATGCCGGGCTAAAACTCCTTTGACCCCGCGTAGTATTCCTGCAGGCATTTCACACCCAGGCCGGCGGCCTGGCATTCCTTGACCGCCAGGGCCAGGGCCTTGGCCGCCGCGAGATTGGTGGTGTACGGCAGGCTGTAGAGGATGGTTGCCCGGCGCAGTTCGGAGGAGTCTTCCTTGGTCCGTTTGCCCGAGGATGTATTGATGACCAGCTGGATGTCGCCGTTTTTGATATGGTCGGCGACATTGGGCCGGCCTTCGTAAACCTTGTTCACCACCTGGCAGTCCACGCCGCGCTGTGCCAGAAAGGCGGCCGTGCCCCTGGTGGACATGATGGTGAAGCCCAGCTTCTGGAAGGTTCTGGCCGGGACGACGATGCCTTCCTTGTCGTGATCGTTGACGGAAATGAAGACGCATCCGGCGTTCGGTATGAACTGTCCGGCGGCGATCTGGGATTTCATGAAGGCCAGCCCCAGAGACGGATCGATGCCCATGACTTCGCCCGTGGAACGCATTTCCGGCCCCAGCAGGGTATCCACGCCGGGGAAGCGGTTGAAGGGCAGTACGGCCTCTTTTACGGCGTAATAGCCGCCCTTGCGCATGGCCCAGGGGTTCAGCTCCTTGAGCTTTTCCCCCAGCATGACCCGTGTGGCCAGCTTGGCCAGGGGCACTCCAGTGGCTTTGGATACGAAGGGCGAGGTCCGCGAGGCCCGCGGGTTCACCTCCAGAATGTACACCTGCTCGTCCTTGAGGGCGAACTGGATGTTCATGAGCCCCACCACGCCCAGTTCGCGGGCCAGGGCCACAGTCTGGCGCTCGATCTCCTGGAGCCACATCTTGCCCACGGTGTGGGGCGGCAGCACGCAGGCCGAATCGCCGGAGTGGATGCCCGCCTCCTCGATGTGCTCCATGATGCCCGCCACATATGTGTCTTCGCCGTCGCTCAGGGCGTCCACGTCGATCTCGATAGCGTTTTCCAGAAACTTGTCGATGAGGATGGGATGCTCCGGAGCCACGGTGACATGTCTGTCGAAATAATCGCGCAGGGATTTTTCGTCGTACACGATATCCATGGCCCGGCCGCCCAGCACGTAGGAAGGACGCACCACCACCGGATAGCCGATACGTCCGGCCACGGTCACGGCTTCGTCCACGCTCATGGCTGTGCCGTTGTCGGGCTGGAGCAGGTCGAGCTTTTGCAGAAGGGCCTGAAAGCGTTCGCGGTCTTCGGCCCGGTCGATAGAGTCGGGGGAGGTACCCAGAATGGGAACACCTTCGCGCATCAGGGCCACGGCCAGATTCAGCGGAGTCTGGCCGCCGAACTGCACGATGACGCCCTCGGGTTTCTCCTGCTCAATGATGGCCAGCACGTCCTCGCGGGTCAGGGGCTCGAAATAGAGGCGGTCCGAGGTGTCGTAGTCCGTGGACACGGTTTCGGGGTTGGAGTTGACCATGATGGACTCGATCCCCATTTCGCGCAGAGCGTAGGAGGCGTGCACGCAGCAGTAGTCGAACTCGATGCCCTGGCCGATGCGGTTGGGCCCGCCGCCCAGAATGACCACCTTGCGCCGGTCCGAGGTGCGGGCTTCGTTTTCGGTCTCGTAGGCGGAATAATAGTAGGGCGTGTAGGCCTCGAATTCCGCCGCGCAGGTGTCCACCAGCTTGTAGGCGGGGATGATGCCCGCTTCCTTGCGCATGGAGCGGATGTCGATCTCCTTGCGCTTCCAGATGGAGGCCAGCTGGCGGTCGGAAAAGCCCATGACCTTGGCCTTGCGCAGCACATCCACGAATTCCGGATTGCTTACGGAGAGGTTACCCCGCAGTCCCGTGTTCTTGAGCACCGTCTCGAAATCCACGATATCCCTGATCTGGCGCAGAAACCACGGATCGATGGCCGAGGCGGCGTGGATAGCCTCCACGGTGAGCCCGGCCAGCAGCGCCTGGCGGATCTGAAACAGACGGCGGGAATTGGGTTTGCGCAGTCCGGCCAGGATGTCTTCGGCCTCCGGGGTCTGGCCGTCGAAATTGCGGCCCAGGCCGGGATAGCCGATCTCCAGGGAGCGCAGGCCCTTCTGCAGGGCTTCCTTGAAGGTCCGGCCGATGGCCATGGTCTCGCCCACGCTTTTCATGGCCGTGGTCAGATAATCGTCGGAGCCGGGAAATTTTTCGAAAGTGAAGCGGGGAATCTTGACCACCACATAATCGATGACGGGTTCAAAGGCGGCCATGGTTTCGCGGGTGATGTCGTTTCGCAGCTCGTCCAGAGTGTAGCCCACGGCCAGCTTGGCCGCGATCTTGGCGATGGGAAAGCCCGTGGCTTTGGAGGCCAGGGCCGAGGAGCGCGACACGCGCGGGTTCATCTCGATGACCATCATCTCGCCGTTGGCCGGATTTATGGCGAACTGCATGTTGGAGCCGCCCGTGTCCACGCCGATTTCCCGCATGATGGCCAGAGAGGCCTCGCTCATTTTCCGGTATTCGGCATCGGTCAGGGTCTGCGATGGGGCCACGGTGATGGAGTCGCCCGTGTGCACGCCCATGGGATCGAAGTTTTCGATGGAACAGATGATGACACAGTTGTCCTTCTTGTCCCGGACCACTTCCATCTCGAATTCCTTCCAGCCCAGAAGGGATTCTTCCAGCATGACTTCGCTGGTCAGGCTGGCGGCCAGACCCTGCTGGGCAATGCGCTCCAGATCCTCCTTGTTGTAGGCCACGCCGCCGCCCGTGCCGCCCAGAGTGAAGGCCGGGCGTATGATGATGGGAAATTTCAGTTTCTCGCCCCATTCCCGGACATCATCCATGGTCTGGGCAATGCCGCTTCTGGGCACCTTGAGCCCGATCTTTTCCATGGCCTTGCGGAAGAGCTGGCGGCTTTCGGCTTTTTTGATGGCGGGCAGGGACGCGCCGATAAGCTCGACTCTGTACTTTTCCAGCACGCCGTTTTCGGCCACGGCCACGGCCGTGTTCAGGCCGGTCTGGCCGCCCAGGGTGGGCAGCAGGGCGCAAGGCCGCTCTTTTTCGATGATCCGGGCTACGGTCTCGGGCTCGATGGGCTCGATGTAGGTGCGGTCGGCCAGATCGGGGTCGGTCATGATGGTGGCCGGGTTGGAATTGACCAGAATCACTTCGTAGCCCTCTTCCTTCAGGGCCTTCAGGGCCTGGGTGCCAGAATAGTCGAATTCGCAGCCCTGTCCGATGACGATGGGCCCGGAGCCGATGAGCATGATTTTCTTGAGATCCGTTCTTTTGGGCATGGGCGTTCGGGGGTTGGGGTTGGAGGGCGGGGGCGGAGCCCTGGCGCATGTGCCGCACGTTGTCCGCCGATGAAATTGAAAGATTTTAAACGCAGCCTTTCTCAAGGTCAAATACACTGCGGATTATGGAATACCCTGTCGGCGGTTTCCCGGCCTTTCCGGAACGGGAGCTCTTCTGGCGGAGAGCCGCGCTCCTGCCCGGCAGAATTTATTTCTCCCGGCAGCGGAAAAATATTTGTCGCAACGAATAATTTTCTTTAGAGTGTCTTGGGGCCAATTCAGAAAATGAAGAATTTCAGAGAGGATGAGGGGAATTTTTACCAGAAAAACTGGTGGATTGGCATGGTGTTCAGGCAGGTTCTCCTTTATTTCAACACATGATCCAAAGCAGGAGTTTTGCATGAAAAGTTGCTTCAGACGAATTTTATGGTCCGGCGTTTTTGCCGCCGCCGCGTTGTTCTGCGCCTCCGTGGGTTTCGCCGCCGAGGTCAACATCTATTCCGCCCGCTAGGAGCATCTGATCAAGCCGCTTCTTGACGAGTTCTCCAAACAGACCGGAGTGCAGTACAAGCTGCTGACGGGCGAGGGCCCGGCCCTGCTGGAGTGGCTCAAGGCCGAAGGACGAAACAGCCCGGCCGACGTGCTGCTGACCGTGGACGTGGGTAATCTCGTGGCGGCCAAACAGGCCGGAGTCCTGCAGGCGGTCAAGTCTTCCGCGCTCAACGAAAACATCAAGGAATCCTACCGTGACGCCGAAGGATTCTGGTATGGACTGTCCGCCAGGGCGCGGGTCATCTTTTACGATCCGAAACGCGTCAAACCCGAACAGATCGCCACTTACGAGGCCCTGGCCGATCCGGAACTGGGCAAGGTGGTCTGCGTGCGCAGCTCCTCCAACATCTATAATCAATCTCTGGTGGCGGCCTTGATCGCCCATCACGGAGTGGAGCAGGTGGACCGCTGGATCAAGGGCTTCGTCAACAATTTCGCCCGCAAGCCTCAGGACAACGACACCGCCCAGATAAAAGCCGTGGCCTCGGGCGAATGCGCGGTGGCCGTGGCCAATTCCTACTACTACGCCCGGATGCTGGCCTCGGGCAAACCCGGAGACAAGGACGTAACGGACAAGGTGGCCGTGCTGTGGCCCAATCAGGGCGACCGCGGTGCACACATGAACCTGAGCGGGGCCGGGGTGACGGCCAGCGCGCGCAATGTCGAGGGAGCGGTCAAACTGCTGGAGTTTCTTTCCGGTGAAAAGGCGCAGGAGATCTACGCCCGCGAAAACAATGAATACCCGGTCAATCCCAAGGTCAAGGTCACGGGGCCGGTGGCGGAGATGGGCGAATTCAAGGCCGACAACCTGAATCTGTCCGAGATCGAGAAATACAACGCCGAAGCCGTACGGGCCATGGACCGCGGCGGCTGGAACTAGTGTGTTTGCAAACTATTTGATCCAAATCATTGAAGCTACCAAGTAAATGAAAGAGAGAAAGGTCTGGGAAAGCTTTTCATAACGTGTTGCTACTCTGCGGTACTCTTTGATTTTATCAACAAGATGCCTTTCCTTATAAAGATGCCGATCATACCGACGAGGTGTTTTACGATTTGAGCGTGGAGGAGTAACTACGGTACAGCTTCTTGCCTCAAGAAGTTGAACCAACGGCTCGCTGTCATAGCCTTTATCGGCAATAACAGTACAATCGCAAACCCCTTCGAGTAATTGTGGCGCAACAGTGATATCTGCGCATTCACCTCCTGTGAGGAAAAACGATACAGGGTTGCCGAGCGCGTCTACCTGTGCATGCAGCCTGGAGGTAAAACCTCCGCGACTGCGGCCCAGAGCTTGTCTGTGCTGCCCCCTTTTGCGCCGGCTGAGTGTTTGTGGGCATGGATGTACGTACCGTCAATCATCACCGCTTCGAGATCGGGGTCAGACGCCAGAGCGAGAAAGACTGCTTTCCAGGAACCTTTTATCTGCCAACGCCGAAAGCGGGAATACACGGCATTCCATGAACCATACTCTCCCGGCAAGGCCCTCCAGGGAGCCCCGGTACGCAGTAACCAGATGATCGCATTTATGAATGTCCGTTTATCTTTGGCCGGACGACCACCTTTGGGCGAACCCTCAAGTGGCAAAAAAGGCTCAAGCCGTTGCCAGGTTTCATCGGAAATGTCAGTAGAGCACATGTCCAAAAGCTACACCAATCAAGCTTGGTCATAAGGTCTGCAAACACGCCCTAATGGTATCAGCTACGTATGTAGAGACTAAAAAGGGTGCCATAAGGAGGCAAGTGGGGGGTGATGTCATGAATATGTGCACGGAACAGGTTTCCAAGTACTTTTCCCAGGGAAAAGGCCTGACCTACCGCCGGGACAAAGATGGCGCAGCTGGCGTTGTTCCCGAAAGAAGCCAGCCGTTTCCGGACGTTTTTCTTGAGGTATTGCCACATAACATTTTAAAAAATGAATTACAGGTACGGTTCGCCACGGAGATACCTTTAAGTCAGGCGCGGTTCCTTGTTTTTTCATTGTGCTTGGCCGGTCTGGTCACGACATACATTGAATCGGACCCGCCGGATGTGGTCGCCCAAGGGCAAAATCAGCTCGCGGTATACCACTATTCCACTGTGCGGGGAGAGTCCGTCTTTCAGCGAGGCGAACTCTCGATGGTCAACATCTGCATAAGCTTTGAAACGCTGGAGCGCCTGTGCGGCAAAAATCCGGCGCAGCCTTGGTTGCTCAGAACGTCTGACCGCAAGAAGCTGCACATTATTCAGGTGGTGACGGCTCCGCTGCTGTTGCTGGAGGTTGGCAGGCGGCTGATCCTGCCGCCTGTCAAAGGGCAGGCAAAAGACATGTACAGGCGGGGAGCATGCCTTGAATTTCTTGCCCTTGCGCTTGAATCTCTGCAAAAGCTGTCCGGTGCGGTAGCGCCGATGCTTCTTAGTCAGCAGGATGTGGCGCAGCTGACCCTTGTTAAGCACCAGCTTGAGAGCTCTTTTGAGCAGCCGCCGTCATTGCAGGAGTTGAGCAAGATGTTCACCCTCAATGAGTACAAGCTGAAAAAGGGATTTAAGCAGCTTTTCGGTATGACCGTCAGCGGGTACGTGCAGTTTTGTCGCGTCAATCATGCTTTCAAGCGCTTTCTGGATGGCGAATCCAACGTCAGCCAGTGCTCATGGGAGGCGGGTTATACCAATGTGAGCCATTTCATCAAGGCGTTCCGCAAGCACTACGGCTGCACGCCCGGCAAATTTATTCTTAGGCAGAAAGACATTATTACCCGTCTCAGCATGTCAGGGTAGGCTCAGGCCTCATTAATTGCAAAATGAGGAAAGTTGGTTAGTTGTGCTCAAAGGAGGATGTAATGAGCCAACTTTTCTACCTTTCCGCCGAACAACTGGAGCGTATCAAGCCTTTCTTTCCACTTTCACACGGCATTCCACGCGTCGATGACCTGAAAGTCATAAGCGGCATCATTTATGTCATCAAACATGGCCTGCAATGGAAAGATGCACCGCCTGAGTATGGCCCTTATAAAACGCTGTACAATCGTTTTCTGCGCTGGAGCCAGATGGGCGTCTTCAACAATATTTTTACCGAGCTGGCAAAAACAGCCGGAAAAGACGGACGATTGATGATCGATGCGACCCACCTCAAAGCCCATCGTACCGCAGCAAGTCTGCTCAAAAAAGGGCTCTTTCCCGCTGTATCGGACGCACAAAGGGCGGTCTGAACTCAAAACTCCATGCTGTTTGCGACGGTCACGGCAGGCCTCTGGCCATGACGCTCACAGAAGGCCAGGTGAGCGACTGCAAAGGATCCGCCCTGCTTATGGATGCTTTGCCTGAGGCCAGGGAGCTTCTGACGGACCGCGGTTACGACACCGACTGGTTCCGTGACGCCCTGCTCACCAGAGGCATTACGCCTTGCATCCCTCCCAAAAAGAACCGAAAGAGCCCCAGCTCTTACGACAAAGATCTGTATAAACAGCGGCATAAGATTGAGATCATGTTTGGCAGAATCAAGGATTGGCGTAGAATAGCCATGCGTTATGACCGCTGTGCACATACTTTCTTTTCAGCTCTGAGCCTCGCCACTTCCATCATATTCTATCTCAATTAATGAGGTCTGAACCTAGCTTTGTTGTATTTTCCATGAGGTGTGGTCATTCTGCGGGGTGGGTAAATTTCCGCCCACCGCGGAGAACCCGAGCGGGCGGGAGACAGGTTCCAGTAAACCAGGTCAGAAAGTGTACTGCACCTGCACGCCTACTTCACGAGGACGGGCCATCATGCCGATATTGGTTACGGGGGTGTAGTAGGAGAAATACTTCCGGTTGGTAAGATTGTTACCGTAAAGATAGACGCCGAAGTCTTCATATTCGTAGCCGATGCGGGCGTTAAGAAGGGTGACGTCGCTGCGCTGATGTTCGTTGTCTTCGGTCCAGTAGAGAGAGCCTGTCTGCAGTACTTCGCTGCGGGCGAAAATACCTGCTTCGTGACGATACTGAAGGGCGAACGAGGCTGTATAGTCGGGTGTGTAAGGAACTTTGTTACCGGAATAGTCCTCACCTTTATGGACATAGTCGTCAAATTCGGCATTGGTGTAACCGAAGCCGACTTCGGCATCTAGACCAGGCAGAAGACGCGCCAAGGCATCCACCTCGAAACCGTAGCTCTTGGCGGAGCCGGCGTTGCTGCTCAGATACTGGCGCGAAGCAGCGTCGTATTTGAAGACCTGGAGGTCATCAAAGGTAGAATAGAAAAGGGCCGCGTTAAGCTGGAGTTTTTTGTCGAACCATTCTGTTTTTGTGCCGAGTTCATAGTTCCAGGCGATCTGGGAATCGTATTTCATGTCGATACCGGTGGCGCTTACGTTGTTGAAGCCGCCGGGAATGAAGCTGCGGTTAACCCCCGCATACATCATGAAATCGTCGGTAAACTGATAGCTGAGATTAAATTTGGGTAGAAGCTCCAGCCAGGAATCGTCATGTGTTTTGGCGACTTTCGCCAGTTGCTGCGAGATGCCGAAGGCCGGAAGGCTCATGGTGGAATCGTTGCGGATGTTGATTTTCTTGTGCGTATACTGGCCGCGTAAAGCTCCGACGGCTCGCAGTTTCGAGGTCAGGGGAACGCTCAGTTCGCCGAAGGCGGCATAATCCTGCGTGTATTCGCGGCTGGGCTGATTCTGGTACATGACGGCAGTAGTGACCCCAAGCATGGGAATAGGATAGTTATCAATTTTGCCGTCGCTGTATACGCTGCGGATGTGCATGTCGGTATAGCCGCCGAACAGTCCGGCCATCCAGGTTACGCCGTCGGTGCCGTCCGGGGATTTGATGCGCAACTCCTGCGTGAATTCCTTGCGATCGTTCTTGCGGCCGGTATCGAAATACTCTGCGTGGGCTCCCAGAGGATTCAGCCTCAATGGATTGTACACAAACGCCATGTCGCAGGCGTAGTCCAGAAACTCGCTGCGGAAGGTCGTGATGGATTCCAGGGTAAGGGGCTCAAAGTTCACAGATGCTGTGAGAGCCATATTAAGAATGTCGGAATCAAGATAGTCGTCGTCATTGAGCGGAGAGTCCAGCGTGGGGCTGTCGCTCCAAACGGCATTGGAGTAGCCGTCGCGGCGGGCTGTGTAGTTTATGTGGAAGTTGAATTCCGTGTCCTCGGTAGGAGTAAGGCGCAATTGCCCTTTGAGTCGTTCTACACGCTCCTTGTTGCCGTCGGACGTATCGTCGTGTTCCATGAAGCCGTCAAAGGTGTCGTGTCGGCCTGAAATCGAGAAAAAAAGCTTGTCTTCAACAATGGGGCCGCTGATGGTTCCGCCGACCTTGAAAGTCTCATAGGAGCCGTACTCGGTCTGTATGCCGCCATGCCATTCATTGTCCGGCTTGCGAGAGATGACGTTGATGACGCCTCCCATGGCGTTTTTGCCGTAGATGGCGCTTTGGGGGCCTCGCAGAACCTCCACGCGTTCAACGTTCATGAGCGGTGCGTCCAGATTGAAGTACGTATCCACCGGCACGCCGTCCACATACATGACAATGGGGCTCGTGGACGTGCCGGGTGATGTGGTCACCCCGCGGAAGGACATCAGGCTCGCACCGCCGATAAAGGGGCTGAGGTTCAGGTTGGGAACCCGCTGCATGACGCGTTCGATGGTGTCCACCTTGGCGTCTTCAAGCTTCTCGCTTGTGAGGACTGAGATGGAAGAAGGCGTTTTCTGCACATCCGTAGCCCGTTTGCCAGCTGTGACAATAACGGCCGGGAGCAGGTAGTTTTCTTTTTCCTCAGTGGCCGTGTCTTCGGCCAGCGTTCCACCCGGAACGGCTAGGGTCAGGCAAAGGGCTAGGGCCGCAATGCCCCGGCGGGTTTGGTTAAGCACATGCTTTGGATGTTTCTGCCCCGCGGATCTGTGGTACGACATTCTTTTCCTTCCGTTGTTAATTGTTAATAGCCAAGCGAACAGCTCATACGCCCGAGTGCGAGGGCTCCGATGCAGAATCATGAACCCCGGCGCGGGCGTCAGCCCCCCCTGTTGCTAAAAAATAGCCTGACAACCCTGCGTCCCAGTAGCAGGGCTACCAGCGTGATGCCGATCACCAGCGCAAACCACCAGCCGACAACCCCATAGTTAGGAATGAACCGACGCAAGCCGAAAGGCAGGGGCATGCCAGAAAGGGCGTAGCCCAGAGGAAAGGCTAGCAGCCAATAGGTGCCGCTGGTGATAAGAAAAGGAATCACCGTGTCCTCAATACCTCGCAACGCTCCATTGAGGCATATCTGCACCGCGTCG
The DNA here is from genome assembly GCF_001553625.1 of Desulfomicrobium orale DSM 12838. Lineage (GTDB taxonomy): Bacteria > Desulfobacterota > Desulfovibrionia > Desulfovibrionales > Desulfomicrobiaceae > Desulfomicrobium > Desulfomicrobium orale. Next base: position 858,323 of record NZ_CP014230.1, on the reverse strand, counting down.
ACCAGTTGGAACAGCGCCGCGACCATCAGGATGCTCGTGGCTAGGCTGATAACGGCGCCATCACCGGAGTACACCCCCGCCATAGCTTCCGCACAGAGCCACATTGTTATGGTCAACGCCAGCCCGACGCCGCATCCGGCGGCCACGGAAGTAAAGACGGCCTCCTGTTCACCCTTGCGGTTGCCCTTTCCCCGTTCGTTGGCGACCAGAATACTAGTCGCCATGGCAATGCTGGTAGGAATGGCGAACAGAACCATCATGAAGTTAAAGGAAATCTGATGGGCGGCGATGGGGACGGCCCCTCCGGTGCTGATGCACAGCGCAATGGCTGACAGGACAAGAAATTCAGAAATAAGGGCGATGCCTATGGGCAACCCCACGGCCGCCAATGCGCCAATATTTTTCCGGACGGGGCGTGCCCACGATGACAGCAGGCGTCGATGGTGATAATTCGGGGTGATGCTCACATAGGCGGCGAAGAGCAGTGCTGAGAGCGCCATGCTGATGCCCGTGGCAAGGCCGGTGCCGGCAACGCCCATGCTGGGCATGCCCAGGTTGCCGAACATCAGGCCGTAGTTGAGTACGATATTGACCAGAACGGTAATGATGGAAATAACCGTGGCGGGCAGCACATTTTTTTGCCCGTCGCAGTAAAAGCGCATGCCAATGGCGAGGCTGGAAAAGGGCAGACCCCATACGAGATAGTTCAGATAAACTGCGGCCTGTTCGGCTACATCTGGCGTGACGCCAAAAAGCGTCAGATTGGGCGGAACCAGTAGCAGTAGCCCCATCCCGGCCACTCCGAGCATCAGGGCGAGCCAGAGCCCCTGACGTCCCGTGGCGGCCAGTTCATCGTGCCGGTCGCCGCCATGGTGCTGCGAAACTACGATCATGACGCCGTAAAGCGTGCCTGTGATGAACATCTGCACAGGAACCCATATGGCGGATCCCACGGCCACGCCGGCCTGATACACGGTGCCTAGGCTTCCGGACATGATTGTATCGGCCATGCCCGAAGCGAGATATGCGTACTGGGATAAGAGAATAGGACCCGCCAGCAGGAGCAGCGCGCGGAAATGGCGGCCAAGTTTCATATACTTATGAGGCATGAACGACTCCGGCATGAATCCATTATGGGGCTGCAATACCCCCGGACAGGCAACTCCAAGCACTATATGGAATACCGCGGCCGGAGTATCCCCGAGGTGGGAGCGATTTTACCCTGAATTGAAAATGAATTGGGTCTAGTCAGACTATCGTCTGATAGGCTAGAAAAATGTGTGAAAACAGCAGGTTAAGTCGATACAAAGTCGGAAAAATTATTGAATGCTTTTGCATCGACATTGACGCTGCCAGAACCGCTCTGCTCCTGAAGCTGAACAGAAAAACCGTGAACAGGTACCTTCTGGCCTTCAGGTGGTTGATTTATCTCCACCAGGTATCCAAAAAAGAGCAAATACTGGGCGTAGTTGAGGTTGATGAAAGCTTCTTTGGCCCCGTCCGGGTTCGTGGACGGCCCGCCCCCCGAAAAAGAGGCCGGGGCACGCTTAAACAACCGGTCTTCGGCATCTATGAGCTTGATGGAGCCGTTTACACAGAGATCTGGTCACGGACTGCCCGGCCAAAACGCTTCAGGCCATCATCAGGGGTAAGGTTTTGCCTGAGGGTATTATCCATTCCGACTGCTGGAAAGGCTATGACGGACTGAAAGAGGGAATACACGGCATTCCATGCCCCATACTCTTCCGGCAGAGCCCTCCAGGGAGCGCCGGTGCGCAGCAACCAGATGATTGTATTTATGAATGTTCGTTTATCTTTGGCCGGACAACCACCCTTGGGTGAACCCTCGAGCGGCAGAAAAGGCTCAAGCCGTTGCTAGGTTTCATCGGAAATGTCGGTAGAGCACATATACAAAAACTATACGAATCCACGCTGGTTATAAAGTTTGCAAACATACTCTAGCGTCATGCGAGGGGCGGGCGTGAAATCCTGGAAAGCCGCCGTACTGGGGATTGCCGTTCTCGCGGCCGCTCCCGTCGCGACCATCGCGGCCTTTCTCTTCACGCCTTCCCTGGATGTCTGGCGGCACTTGGCCTCCACGGTGCTGCCACGCTATGTCCTCAATTCCCTGACCCTCATGTGCGGGGTCGGGGCGGGTTCTCTCATTCTGGGCGTCGGCACGGCCTGGCTGGTCTGCATGAACAGTTTCCCCCTGCGCCGTTTTTTCGAGTGGGCCCTGATCGTTCCTCTGGCCATACCGTCTTACGTCATCGCCTTCACCTACACCGGCCTGCTGGAATACAACGGGCCGGCGCAGGTTTTTCTGCGGGGCCTTTTCGGCTGGAGCACCGCCGCCGACTACTGGTTCCCGTCGATACGCTCCCTGCCGGGGGCGGCCGTCATGATGACCCTGGTTTTTTACCCCTATGTCTATCTGCTGTCCCGGGCCGCTTTTCTGGAGCAATCCGTCTGCGTGCTTGACGCCGGCCGCACTCTCGGCCTGGGCGCGTGGCGCGCGTTCTGGCGCGTGGCCCTGCCTCTGGCCCGTCCGGCCGTGGCCGGAGGATTGGCCCTCGTGCTCATGGAGACGCTGGGGGACTTCGGCCTGGCCAGCTTCTTCGCCGTGGACACCTTTGTCACCGGAATTTACCGCACCTGGCTGGGGCAGGGCAGACCGGCCGTGGCCGCGCAGCTCGGAGCCGTACTCATGCTGTTCATTCTCGCGCTGCTCGTGCTGGAGCGCACTTCCCGGCGCGGCCGCGTCAGCCATACCACGGGGTATTACCGCCAGCTTCCCCGCTATCGGCTGACCGGGATCAAGTCCTGCCTTGCCGTATGCGCCTGCTCCGTGCCGGTGCTGCTGGGGTTTCTGCTCCCGGTGGGGGCCATGATCCTGTGGACCTGGGAGACTCTGGATTTCGTGGACAAGCGCTATCTGGGCATGGCCATGAACAGTCTGGCCCTAGGCGGCATCGGCTCGGTGCTGGCCGTGGGCGTGGCGGTGGTGCTGGCCTACGGAAAACGTCTGGTTCCCGGCAGGCTAACCGCCGCGGCCGTGCAGGCGGCATCCCTCGGATATGCCGTGCCCGGCGCGGTCATCGCCCTCGGCATCATGCTGCCTCTGACCGCCGCGGACAATTTTCTGGCCACCCTGATCCGGAAATATTTCGATGTGAACGCGGGTCTGCTGCTGACAGGCACCTGGGCGGCTCTTGTTTTCGCCTATGTGGTCCGGTTTCTGGCCGTGGCCGTCAACACGGTGGACGCCAGCCTGCAGAAAGTGACGCCCAGCATGGACGGCGCGGCGCGGACCCTCGGCCTGTCTCCGGGAAGGACGCTTTTCCGGGTACACGGTCCGATCATGAAAGGCAGCCTGCTCACGGCCGGGGTGCTGGTGTTTGTGGACATCATGAAGGAACTTCCCGCAACCCTGATGATGCGTCCTTTCGGCCTGAACACCCTGGCTCTGCGCTCTTTCGAGCTGGCCTCGGACGGCCTGCTCAGGGAATCGGCCAGCTCATCCCTGGCCATCGTGCTGGCGGGTATCGGCCCGGTCATTCTGGCCAGCACCGCCATCGCCGGGTCCAGGCCGGGCCAGCGCGGCGGCGCACCGGAGGAGAATCATGTCTCTGCATCTTGAGGGCATAGAGCACCGCATCGGGGGAAAGACGGTGCTGCGCGGCGTCGGCTTCGAAGTCAGCGCGGGCGAGGTGCTTTGTCTGCTGGGGCCCTCCGGCTGCGGCAAGACGACCCTGCTGCGTCTTGTGGCCGGGCTGGAAGAGGTTCAGGCGGGATGCATCCGCATCGACGGCCGGATCGTGGCCAGCGGTACGGAGCATCTTCCTCCGGAGCGGCGGGGCATCGGTTTTGTTTTTCAGGATCTGGCCCTGTTTCCGCATCTGACCGTGATGGAAAACGTCATGTTCGGCCTTGCGGACCAGAGGGATCAGGTCGCGCGGCGGGAGAAGGCCGTCGCGGCCCTGAGGCGGGTGGACCTGGAGGCGCGGGCCCGGGTTTTCCCGCACGAGCTTTCAGGGGGCCAGCAGCAGCGTGTGGCTCTGGCCAGGGCTCTGGCTCCGGGGCCGCGGATCATGCTTCTGGACGAACCGTTTTCGAGCCTCGACGCCAGACTGCGGGGGCAGGTCCGGGACCAGACGGTGCGGGTACTCAAGGACAGCGGCGTGGCCACGGTCATGGTCACCCACGACCCCGAGGAGGCCATGTTCATGGGCGACCGCATTGTCCTTTTGCGCGAAGGGCTTGTCGTGCAGACGGGCACGCCCCGGGAACTCTACACGCGGCCGGCCACGGCCTTTGCGGCGGCTTTTTTCAGCGAGATGAACACGCTTCGGGGCACCGTCCGGGACGGAGGCGTCCGGACTGTGCTGGGGCGGGTCGATCTCCCCGGCCTGCCGGACGGGACTGGAGTATCCCTCATGTTCCGCCCGGACGCAGTGCGGATTTCAGCGGGCAAGGCCGCCGCTTCTTCCCATGCCGTGCGGGCCAGGGTCGCGGGATGCCATCTGCTGCCCGGCTCCATGCTGCTCTATCTTCAGGTGCCGGATGAAGGGGATGGCGAGAAGATCTTGCGCATCCAGGCCAGGGTTCCCGGCTTTGCCGATGTTTCCGACGGCATGGACGTGCATGTGGAGGTGCCGCGCGGGTTTATGCTCGTTTTTTCGGATGAAACCGGAGCCCGCATCGAAGCACGGGCATGACGTCTTTTCTCCGGGATAGCACCGGCGGAAAATATCCGCCCCGGAGAAATCCGGGGTCTTCCTTCCCATAAAACGATCCGGCTTCCGGGGGCCGTAAAGCCCTGAAAACCGGATCAGCGGCGTTCTCCGGTCGCAGGTCCGCCTCCAGCCATCCAAAATTTTTTCCGGCGTGAAAGGAAATGCCTGCCAGCTCAAGTTCGAGCATGCTGTCTGCTTTCCGCCAGAATTTCCTCCATATTTTCTTCCAGCCAGTCTACCAGGGTGTTAAGATGTTCCGCGGCCTGTTTGCCGAAATTTGTCAGCGAGTATTCCACATGCGGTGGCATGCTATCAAAATCATGACGGTACACCATGCCATCCTGCTCCAGATTTTGTAGTGTCTGCGTGAGCATGCGTTCGCTGATACCTTCTATTTCACGCCGTAATTCCCCGAATCGTTTTGTTCCTGTGTAGAGGGTCACCAGCACCAGGATCCCCCAACGACTGGTCAAATGCCGCAATATTCGGCGGGAGGGGCAGCTGTCTGACAGTACCCGCCCCCGAAGGTTCCCGTTTTTCAGAAAAAAATTTAGTTTTTTCATCATTGCTGTCCGGCTAAGCGATGTAATCTAACAGTTTGAAGTTATATGAATTATCGAATTTTCGTCGTCTGGGATTCAGGAGTTCATCCAAGGATGCCTCGCCGAGCAGGTTGAGTTGAATGAGCTGGAAGAGTTGCTGTACGGAGAGTCCGAGACGGCTGAGGAATTTCTGGTACGCGAGGAGCAGGTAAACCGTCAGGGCCGTGTAAATCTGGATCAGGACAGCGTTTTCCGAGTTGCCGACGAAGGTCTTTATGCGCAAATTTTGTTTGATTTCCTTGAAGAAGAGCTCGATTTGCCAGCGGTCTTTATAGATGTCGGCGATGGTTTTCGCCGAAAGCCGGAAATGGTTGGTCAAAAATTCGTAGTGTTTCCCGGTTTCCTGGTCACGATAGCCGATACGGCGCAAGCGTAAGGATTTTCCCCGGCTGGAGACTTCAATGATGTGATCGGAAGTAACGCCGGTCTTGCGATTCACGAGGCGGCGCTCCAGGAGTTTGAAAACGGCGTTGCGCTTGAGCCGGGTCACAAAAAAGACGCCCTTTGCCCCGAGGAGCCGAAACCAGGGATAGCTGGTGAAGCCCTTGTCAAAGACCACGATGGAGCCTTTGGGCAACTCCATAGCCTGAGCTATGCGGCTTTCATGGATTTTGGCGTCGGTGACGGTTGCGAAAGCCGGGATATGGCCATCGTGATCCAGCAAGGTATGTACTTTGACGCCGCCCTTGGCCTGCCGAAACGAGGCCCAGGGAAAAAGCGACAGGCAAAGCTTTATGGTGGTGGCGTCCAGACTGAACAATTTGGATTTGAAACGGAATTTGTGCTTCGGGGCTTTTGCGGCGCACAGGCCGTACATCTCGGCGAACAGATCCTTGAAAAAGCCTACGGGGCGAGAATTGTTCGCGTCAGCAAAGGTCGAGCGGGCCACGTTTTTCAGTCCCCAGTGATACAGGCGGTTTCCCGCAGCCTCAAGGCAGCGCAGGCCATCGCGCATGGAACGTCTTGCGGCAAGCTGGATGAAGGCCATGACCGTGAACTGCTCCTTGAAACCGAATTGACGCGACGAGCGCCCGGTTTTGTGCCGTCTTTCGAGTTTCTGAAAAACATGTCTGGGAATCAGAGATAGCGTCTGGGAGAATAGTGTATTATGGTGACTCAAGTCCAGAATCTCCTTGTGTGGCAAGATGTTGTGGTGATTTCTTTTACCACACATCGCTGAGATTTTGGACTCTTTTCTTATCCCTTAGCCGGACAGCAATGCCTGCGGAACAGATTTTATCGCTGCATCCGGTCCGCCAGAAACAATGGATGGCTCCGGCACGAACACAAAATTACCCGGCCAATCAAGCCGCAAAAGGCGACTCACATCTGCCCGGCGTCAAGGTTTTATGTATGCGCAGCCCTGCTGCTGTAATTCAATCAGCGCCACGACCCCTGCCGGAACCGTGGCGCAGCCGGGCAGGAGTTCCTCCTTGGATATGTCGAAAGCGCGCAGCGCGTTTTCGCAGACATGGATGCTCACCCCCTGTCGCAGCAGTTTTTCGGCACGGCCCAAGGCATCACTACCATTGGCCGGACAAAGGAATTTCACGGCCGGACCATTCACCAGCAGGTGCGTCTGGGTTTCGGGCCGGGCTTTGAGCAGATTTTCCGCGTTGGTCAGAGCCAGACGGAAAATATTCTCGTCGTTTAAATCAATGTGAAACACGGCTTTCATGATTTTCTCCTGATGCGGGAATTATGTTCTATGGCCTGCTACCCGGAGCCAGACCGCAATGGCGCAGATTTTCCGCATGAGTACGCATGTAAAATTCGCTGGCATCGCGAGGCAGGTCCAGAGGAGCTCCGTCACGCAGGGCCCTCAGATAAGCCGCCGTCTGGCTCAGGATTTCCCTGCCGCCGACAGGACCATGAGAGGGAATGACATAACGTACTCCGTCATGGCTCTCCCAGTATTCCAGACCGTGAATCCAGCCATCCAGATGGCAGTTCTCCGGAACGTCCGGGCAGGGGAGTTCCGCCGCGTCTCCAGCCAGCAGCAGTGCCAATTCCGGAATGAAAGCCACGATGGAATCCGGCGTATGACCGGGCAGATGCCGCAGATGCACGGTACACCCGCCAAGGTCGAGGTCCAGCTGCCCGTCGAATATGACCGTCGGCGGAACAAGGTGCACGCCGTCCCACATGCCGGGTTCCCGGGCCTGGAGGTCGCGCAGGGTCCGGGGCGCCTCGCACTCAAAACGCCGGGCACATTCCCGGTGCCCGACAACCACGGCACAGTCCAGAGCGGCCGTTCCCTGTACATGATCCCAGTCCGCATGGCTGTAGGCCACCAGACAGGATTTATGAAGAGCGGGCCGAATGGCGGACAAGTGCCGGGGATGGCTGAGCGTGTCCCAAAGCAGTTGGTGCCGCTGCCCATGGATGAGAACGCTGCACACCGGAAACATCCCCGTATGGATTTCGTGCACGATGTAGCGGGGCGGCATGAAACGGCCTGTATCGGATTTTCTCCCGGCAGGGAAATGCATCTCATCAAAGGCCGGAAAAAGACCCCGCCCGTTTCCAAACCGGACAAAGGCCCGTTTCTGACAATTTCAGGCCGGGCCGCCCTCGCCCGGCAAAAGCAGGCGGCTATTCCGGGAGAACAGAGGCGGTTTGCGGGCAGGAAGCGTCACCATCGACCAGCACGCTTTGAGCCATGCTCCGGCACAGACAAAGACGGCTGGAATGGAGCTGAACCATCAGGATGTCCTGAGTTCCGGAAAGCACCCGGACTTCGGTGCCCGGAATAAAGCCCATGGCCATGAGACGGCCCGTATGGCGGCAGTGAGGCTGCGCCAGACCGCTCACGACACTTTTTTCTCCCTCTTTCAGCTCATCCAGTGTCCTGCGGGAGGAAGATGGCTCTTGCACCTGATGACGGCATCCGCCGCAGCCCTGACTGCTCTCTCCGGGCGCGCCGTGCCGCGCGCCGCGGCGGCCGGGACGCTCGGCGGAAAAAAGTTCGACGGAGATATAATCCGCCTCGCTGTTGCGCAGCGTCAGAGTGTAATCCCGCAGACGCAGAGCCACCGGATCCCGTAGCGGCGCACGGCCCACGACGCTGATCTCAGTACCCGGAACCAGCCCCATATCCCGGATGCGGCGGCCAAGCTCGCCGCGTGCGCTGACGGCCCTGATCACACCCCGGTCCTGCAGACCCATCTGGCGCACATTGACGATGGTATTCACGCATTCCTCACGGCAAAAGGATTCCGTTTGATTCTTTTGCGCGGCCGACCTCTCAGGGCAGGGCTTTCTTGGAGCGGAGGATTACGAAGGCAACACCGCGGCATCAGCCGCACTTGCTGTCCAGGCGCTCCAGGCAGGAGCGGATACAGCCTTCACAGTCGGAACAGATGTCCCCTTCGTTGCAGGTGCGGGTGAAGGCTTCCAGCCAGTCCTTGCCGGTTCTGGGGCAGGTCATGATGAAGCGGGCGAAGCGGGTCAGGGTCTCCAGGCTTTCGTCGTCGATGTGGTGCTCCAGTTTGCAAGCGGTATCCTCGGCTATTTCGGGACGAATCCGGAGAAATGTGTGCAGAAAGTCGAACAGCACCTTGTGCCGGTGCACAATACGAGAGGCTGTGCGGAAACCCTCGGGCGTAAGCGTCACTGCATTGTAAGGCTGGTAGTTGATGAGGCCGCGCAGGGAGAGCTTCTGGAGTGCGTTGGTCACCGAGGCCCGCTGCACGCCCATGGCGTCGGCGATGTCTTTGGCCCGGGCCTCTGAATGCTGCGCTTCCAGGGAAAAGATGGTCTCGAGATAATCTTCGAGATTGGAGGACATGGCTTCCATAACTATCGGGTCCTGTTGCTGTTGCGTGAGGTTGGGAAGAATGATTACAAAGACAGGGACCGGAGGCAAGCATAAGTATGAAAAATTCCCGTATTCTCGGCATGCTCGGCATCTCCCTGGAACCTGACACGGCGGAAACGCCGCTGCTGACCGTTGCGGGAACTCTCGAGCGCCTGTCGGGAGACACGGAGCTTCTGGCGGATCTTTTTCATCTGTTCGCTAGGAGCGCTGAAAAAAATGTCGGGGAAATCGGCATGTTCCTGGCCCACAAGGATCTCACCCAGGCCGCTCGCGCGGCCCACGCCCTGAAAGGCTCCGCAAGCACGGTGGGAGCCGTCCCCCTGCAGCAGGCCGCCATGGCGCTGGAACAGGCCATCCGGAATCGGGAGACGGATCGTCTCGCCCTTCTGCACGCTGAGCTTAAGGATGTCTGTGAGCAGACTCTTGCGGCCATCCGCGAGTATCAGGCCGGTCTGTCGATGGACAGCGGCTGAGTTTTCAGGCGCCCGAAAGGCGCCGTCCCGCCTTTTTATACTTCATCCGGGACGCGGAACATGCCGTCCTCATAGATGACGGTACTCCCGCCGCCCTGCAGCATCGCCGTCACGGTCTTGGGTTCCGTGTTGACCAGATCCCAGTGCAGGGCCGAATCATTGAAGCCCAGCTCCTTTTTCCTTTCGGCGGTCAATTCTTCCGGACTGCCCGCGTAGGTGTCCGCGTAGGACGATCCCACGGCCACATGGCAGTTGCCATGCTCTCCGCCGTAGTTCTCATCAAAAAGTGTATGGGCCATGAAGGCATCGATGCGCGAGAAGCGTTTATCGGTCAGAGAGAACTCGCCCAACTGGCAGGCTCCGGCGTCCATGCTCAACTGGGCGCGCACAAATTCCCCGCCCTCTTCCGCCGAGACGAGCTCCGCCCGGCCCTTCCAGAAGCGAAGAGTCACCCCCTGCACCCGGTTGCCGTTGCGGTAGCACGGCTGATCGGCATGGAACACACCCTCGGTCCTGCGGCAGTCCGGCGAGGTGAAAAGTTCAAAGCTCGGGATGTTGTGCCCGGAAACCCCGATCCAGCGTCGCTGGGCGCCCGGATATATCTTGAGATCCGTGGACGCGGACCGCACCCGGTAATGATCCACGGCCATCCGGTTCAGCCAGGCCTTGGCCGTTTCGGCCCGCTGAAAAAAATCCTCCCATCTGGCCACGGGATCTTCTTCGTCCAGATAGGCGGACCGGATGATCTGCCCGGCATACTGGTCTTCCGTCATGCCCGCGCTGCAGGCCAAGGCAGGAGTGGGCATCAGGCACAGGGTCCATCCGAAAAGCCGCTTGGACTCGCGCCGGTCAAGGATGTCGTGGAGCTGCTTTCTGGCGCGGGTGGCCACCGCGATTTTCGCCGGATTCACGCCGCTCAGATGAGTGACGGAATCCGGAGCCAGCAGGGAGATGAGCCCGCTCGTCCACGCGTATAACTCCTCTTCTCCCGGAGGATTCCTGGACAGCAGCGTATCGTCGGCCCCTGAATAATATCCTTTCTCCAGAAAGCTGGGATGGTTGATGCGCACCACCGGATAAAGCCTTTTCTCCAGGAGCAGGGCCTGGACCTTCTCGGCCAGGGGCAGGGCCGCAATATCCGTGCGCACCAGCACCACGTCCCCCGGAGAAAAAGGCGTGACGCGGGCCTTCTGCATACCCCAGAACAGAACGCGGGCGTACTTTTCCAGATGAGTTTCAGTCAGCATGGGATTCTCCTTGAGTGAAAATTCGGCAGCCGAGGGTCCGCCCCAGGGCGGCCCGTTGCGCGGCAGGAAACATACATCGGCCGCCGCCGTTTTCCTCGATCCAGACGCGAGCCAGAGACGGGTAGGTTTCGCGCTCCGGAGACATCCGGACGAGTTCCAGGGCGCTGACGGCCTCACTCACGGAAGAAGGCGCCCCTTCAATCTCAAGGAAATATCCAACGGGAAGAATATCCAGAAAAACCAGGGCGGAATCCATGCTCCAGACCGCCCTGAACTTTTCGTACTCCAGGCACGGTCTGTACCCCAGACCAAGCAGAATTCCGTCCATCTCTTCCGCCGGAGCCACGCGGCACTCCCGTTCCCGCCGGTTTTTCATGCCGGAGGGGCCGCTTGCGGGCTCCTTGTAGGTCAGAGTAACGGCGTCTTCCGTGCGGCGAAGACGCAGAACGCGCCGGGAATCGCACAGAACGCCGCCGCAGTCGTACAGAATGTTGGACTCGAAATGCCACCCGCCGCGCGGTGCGGCCTTCCGGCGCAGCAGTTCCTCGACGCGGGCATGGTCCGCCAGGCGGTATTTGACCTCGTGCTCAACGCCGTTCATGGCCAGAACACCCACACCACCATGGCCGCAACGACCAGACGGTACCAGGCGAAAGGCCGCAGGGTCAGGCGGCCCAGAAGGGCGATGAAGGTTTTTACGGCCAGCCAGGCCGACGCGAAAGAAACGGCAAAACCCGTGGCCAGCACCGGCAGGTCCTGCGGGGTGAACAGGTGCCAGCTTTTCAGCATGTCGTAGGAAGTGGCCGCGAACATGAGGGGCACGGCCGCCACAAAGGAGTATTCGGCGGCGGTGCGGCGCTCCACGCCCAAAATCATGCCGCCCATGATGGTGGATGCGGACCGGGAAAATCCGGGCCACAAAGCCAGGCACTGAAAGCAGCCCACACCCAAGGCCAGAGCGGGGGTGAGCGTATCCAGACTGCGGCAGGCATTGCGGGCGGGCAGACGCTCCACCACGATAATGGCCGCAGCGCCTGCGGCCAGAGCCAGGGCCACGGCCATGGGGCTGAACAGCCGCTCCTTGATGAAGGAATGGGCTACGAAGCCCAGAAGCGCTGCGGGCAGAGAAGTCAGAAACAGCAGCCAAAGGCCGTACAGGCCGCTGAATCTGCGGTCGGACGGCCGGATCAGCCCCAGAAAGGTCGGCCAGTAGAGCACGACCACGGCCAGAATGGCCCCGAGCTGGATAAAAATTTCAAAGGTCTCGGCCTTGGGGCCGGTAAAGTCGAGCAGGTGCCCGGCGATGATCAGGTGTCCGGTGGAGGAAACAGGCAGAAATTCGGTCAACCCCTCCACAATGCCCAGCAGGATGGCGTTCAGGAATGATGTCATGTCATTTTGGCGTTGGCGTGAAAAAGAAACGCCTATCCCCGAGCACGGACATGGTCAATGCCGTCTTCCCCTTCCGGAACCGGCCTGCAACGGATGCGGATCAACACACACAAGGAGAGCGCAATGCGCGGCCTTCGATTCTTCAAGCTCAGCCCCGGCGGCAATTCGACCATTCTGATTCTGGATCCCGTGCCCGCCGGGGAACGGGCGCCGACGGCCAGACGGCTGATGGACGTCCATCATCTTCAGGCCGAGCAGGTGGGCTATCTAGACCTGCATGTCCGGCCCGTGCGGCTGGACATGATGGGCGGAGAATTCTGCGGCAACGCCTGCCGCGCGGCGGCCGCGGTCATGCTCCGCGAGAACCCGGCCCTGTTCATGAAGGAAACGGATGGCTCCCTGCACGCGGACATCTCCGTTTCCGGCGTGGAGGAGGTTCTGCGGGTAAAAACTGTTTCCGGCCCGCACGGCCATGAATACTGGGCCCGGATGCCCCTGCCGTCTTCGCCTGAGATGGCGGCAGAGCTGGCTCCCGGTGTGGGGCTGGTTTCCCTGCCGGGCATCACGCATCTGTGCCTGGATCAGACCACGCATCCCTTCCCGGCGGACTGGGCCGCCCAGGCGTCCGGACTGCGCCGGAAATACGGTCTGGATCAGGAGGCCGTGGGCTGCATCTGGCACGAAGACCGCGCCATCCGCCCGGTGGTCTGGGTGCGTGCCACGGACTCCACGCATCTGGAAACCGGATGCGGCTCAGGAAGCCTGGCTTTGGCGCTGTGGCTGGGCAAGGGGAAAATTTTTCCCCTCGACATGCGCATCCGACAGCCCAGCGGCCAGGATATCGGCGTGCGGGTGGAGAAAAGCGAAGACGGCTTCCGGGCCTGGATTCACGGTCCCGTGGCCGTCGTCGCCCATGGCGAGACATACGTCTGACGGAAATGGAGGCAGCGCGCGGAGTTTCTGTCCGAAACCCGTACGGATCGCGTCCGGCGGCCGTGAAAATCCGGGCCCGCGGCGAACCCGGCCGCTATTTCTTCATCTGGATCGCCGTCTGGATAATCTGATCTCCCGTGGTGATGGCCTTGCTGTTGGCGTCGAAGCCTTTCTGGGTGATGATCATGTTCACGAACTCCGTGGCCAGATCCACGTTGGAGTTCTCCAGAGAATTACCCGCCACCAGCCCGAGCCTCCCGTCTCCGGCCCATCCCAGCGTGGCCGCTCCCGAATCTCTGGATGCCGAAAAGCGGTTCCCCCCTTCCCTGAACAGGCCCTGAGGATTGACGAAATCCGCCAGCGGAATCTTGTACAAATCCTGAGACTGTCCATTGGAGAAGTAGCCTGTCAGCACTCCCTGACTGTTGACGGACACGGTTTTCAGAAGGCCGCGCTCGTACCCGTTCTGGGACTGGTAGATAGTGCTCGAGGCGGAACTGAAATTGGTCAGGGCCAGCACCTGCCTCTGCACGCCGCCCATCCCCGGAAGACTATCCAGAGTGGCGCCAAGGCCAGCCATGGATGCTCCCTCGGGCATACTCCACCCGCTGTCGGAACGAAGCCCCATGTCCAGAGAAATGGCCGTGGGAGCGCTGCCGGCCAGATGAACCGGAACCTGCGGGTAGCCGTCGGAAGAAAAGGAAACCGGCCGCCAGTTGGCCTTGTCGTCGGACGTCCCGGAAAACGCGGTCATGTTGACCAGCTCGCCCGATGGCGAAAAGGTCAGGGTCCCGGCCATGAGAATACCCTTTTTGGCGTTCAGTCCCGAGCCGTCCGAAGAAGGCGGCACGGTAAGCAGATATTCCCAGACGCGGTGTCCGGCGGTATCCCCGGCGATGCCGGAAACCGGGTCGAAATAGGCGGTCACCGCGTGGGCCGTGCCGTTTGCGTCGTAAATTTTCAGGGCCGAGGAATAGGCGCTTTTCTCCGCGCCGAGGGGCTCTTCCCGCGTGGCGTCCCAGGAATCGAACAAAGCCGTAAAGGGGCTTTCAGTGCGGGAGATCCGGTCTTCCGCGCCGGAGTCCAGATTGAGCGCCATGCGTATTTCCGTGGTCGCTTCGGGTTCAGAGACGATGCCGGCGTCTCCGTGGGTGCTCAGCCGGATATTTTCGAGGGTCACGGCTCCGGCTTTGGGCAGAATCTGCTCCCTGTGCAGCATGGAGGTCGCGGGCATCCTGTATCCCTGAAGGATATGGCCTTGCGGATCGCGCAGATAGCCATCCGCGTCGAAGCGGAAATTCCCCGCCCTGGTGTAATAGGTCGTTTTGGCGTTGTCCGGGGAGACCAGAAAAAAGCCCTTCCCGCCGACGGCGATATCCGTGGGCGTGTTGGTCGATTCCAGCGCCCCCGGAGACATGTTGGGCAGAATGGAGCTCACGCCCACGCCCTGGCCGACCTGGTTGCCCGCGTCCGCCCCGGTAAGCTGCTTGCTGATCAGGTTGTTGAAGAGCATGTTCGAGGACTTGAAACCCACCGTGTTCAGGTTGGCGATATTGTCGGAAATGACGGACATGCGCTCCTGCTGGGCCATGACGCCGGACGCCCCGATATGGATGGATGAGGTGAAACCCATGAATGCCTCCTTGCGGAAATGCGGCAGTTTTTTCCCGCCCGCGGGCATTCATGCAGAAACAGGGCCGGACCATCCGAATCCTCCGGGTGACGCCCGGACCGGAATTCATCGATTGACGCCGGGCACCATATGGGCGGATGAAAAGATTTTCGCGCGCCCGGCAGCCCCGGCCCTTTGTTGACGGCATAACCCGATTCCCGCATGGAGAACGCAGCCATGAATACCGAAGACATCAAAAAGAACGAATCTGCCCTGCTGTGCCGGACCTACGGCCGCTACCCCCTGGCTGTCAGCCGGGCCCAGGGCACCAGACTGTATACGCCCGAAGGCCGGGTTTATACGGACCTTCTGGCGGGAATCGCGGTCTGCAATCTGGGGCACTGTCACCCCGAACTGGCGGAAGTCATGGCCGCCCAGGCCAGAAAGCTCGTACACGCCTCCAATCTGTTCTATCAGGAAGAGCAGGTGGAACTGGCCCGGAAGCTTCTGGCCACCACGCATCTCCAGCGCGTCTTTTTCTGTAATTCCGGAGCCGAGGCCAACGAGGGGGCCATCAAGCTGGCCCGGCGGTTCATGCGCGAGGTCCGGGGAGAGGACAGGTACGAAATCATCACCCTGTCCGGCTCCTTTCACGGAAGGACCCTGGGCACCCTGACCGCCACGGGCCAGGACAAGATAAAGACCCATTTCGGCCCTCTGCCCGAGGGTTTCGCCCTGGCCCCTTTCGGCGATCTCACGGCGATGGAGCGGATCATGAGCCCACGCACCGCCGCCGTGCTTGTCGAGACCATCCAGGGCGAGGGCGGCGTCATCCCGCTTCCCGAAGACTATGCCCACGGACTGGAAAAGCTGTGCGCGGATCGCGGAGTCCTGCTCATGGTCGACGAAATCCAGACCGGCATAGCCCGCACCGGAAAGTTCTGGGCCCATCAGCATTTCGGCCTCAAGCCCCAGATAATCACTGCGGCCAAGGCTCTGGCCGGGGGGCTGCCCATGGGCGCGGTCATGTGCACCGAGGAGGTGGCCGGAGGATTTCCGCCCGGCAGCCACGGCACCACCTTCGGCGGCAACGCCCTGATCAGCGCCGTGGCCGCCAAGGTCATCGACATCATCGAACGCGACGGGCTCTGCGAGCAGGCCGCCAGCCTTGGCGAGTGGTTCCGGAACAGACTTGAACGGGTCAAAGACAGGCACCCAGGACAGATTGTCCAGATCCGGGGCCTCGGCCTCATGGTCGGCATCGAGCTTGCCCGGCCCGGAGCCGATATCTGGCGCGCCCTGCTGGACAAAGGCTTTGTGCTGAACCTGACCCAGGGAACGGTGCTGCGCCTTCTGCCGCCCCTCGTCATCACCCAGCGGGAACTGGAAGGCTTCGCCCAGGCCCTGGATGAAATCCTGTCCGGCCGCGCGGACTCCCCCGCTTCTCCGGAATGAGTCGAGGTTCCCATGACCGGTAAACTTTCCCGCCTGCGCCTTTTTTTTCCTCCTGATCACGAAGATCTGCTGACGGGGCTGCTTTTTCTGCACGCGCTCTGGGGCTGGCAGGATGATGGAACGGAGGGCGGGCTGCGCCGCCTGACCGTCCATTTCGACCGGCCGGAACAGTCCGCCGGGCTTCAGGCCGTGCTGCACCAAGCCTGTCCTGCTCTCCGCATGGAAACGGACACCGTGGACAACGCGGACTGGACCAGCGCCTGGAAGAAGTATTTCACG
Organism: Desulfomicrobium orale DSM 12838; assembly: GCF_001553625.1. Classification (GTDB taxonomy): domain Bacteria; phylum Desulfobacterota; class Desulfovibrionia; order Desulfovibrionales; family Desulfomicrobiaceae; genus Desulfomicrobium; species Desulfomicrobium orale. The sequence goes on along the minus strand of NZ_CP014230.1, from coordinate 841,774 downwards.
CCCATCCCCATCGGCTCGCGTTTCGTCGTGCTTCCGGCATGGATGGCGGATACGCCCCAAGAGGCCGAGCCCATCCTGATCGAACCCAAGATGGCCTTCGGCACCGGGCACCACCAGACCACGTCCCTGTGCCTGCACGGCTTGGTCCGCCTGGCTGAAGAGGGACGCATCCGGCCCGGCCAGACTTTTCTGGATCTGGGCACGGGCTCGGGCATTCTGGGTATCTCCGCCGCCAAACTGGGATTGACGGGTCTGGGGCTTGATATCGATTCCGTAGCCATCGACAACGCCCGGGAAAATGCGGCCATGAACCGCGTGGAAAAACTGCTGGACCTGCGTACGGGCGGCATTGAGGCCGCCGGTGGCCGCTTCGACCTGATCCTGGCGAACATCCTGGCCAATCCGCTGGTGGACATGGCTGGAGGTATCGCGGCCTGTCTGGCCCGGCCCGGCGTGCTCATGCTGTCCGGCATCCTCCAGGACCAGGCCGACCGGTTAGCCAGAGCCTACATGAAACAGGGCCTGCCCGAGCCGGAAATCACCCGCGCCCAGGACTGGGTTCTGCTCCTGTTCCGCGCATGAAACGCGAAGCCCTGCTCCTTGGCGTCCACGACGCCATGCTGGCCGGACTGGGCCCGAGCCACTGGTGGCCGGGTGAAACGCCCTTTGAGATCGCCCTGGGAGCCATTCTGACCCAGAACACGGCCTGGACGAACGTGGAAAAGGCCCTGCACAACCTGCGCTCCGAAAACCTTCTGCACCCCCCGGCCCTGTACGAACTGCCGGAACAGGCCCTGGCCGAACTCATCCGCCCGGCCGGATTTTTCCGGATCAAGGCCCGGCGCGTCCGCAATTTTCTCCACTTCCTGCACGAAACCTGCGACCTCGACATGGAGGAACTGCGCTCCCGGGACATGAGCACCCTGCGAGCCCGGCTGCTCGACATCTCGGGCATCGGACCGGAAACGGCCGATTCCATCCTGCTCTACGCCCTCGATTTTCCCTCCTTCGTGGTAGACGCCTACACCAGGCGCATCCTGAACCGGCACGGGCTGGTGCCCGAAGACATCGGGTACGAGGAACTGCGCGATTACTTCATGGACGTGCTGCCTGCGGACACACCGCTGTTCAATGAATTCCACGCCCTGCTGGTCCGGGTGGGAAAAACGTGGTGCGCCAAAAAAACGCCCCGTTGCGCGGGCTGTCCGCTGGCTCCGTTTCTTGACCGCGAACCTTGACCTCCCAGGCAAAAAGCATCATCCAGAACGCCCATGAACCGCATGCTTTCCGGCTGGTTGCCCGCCTTGGTCTGGAATCGCATCTTCCTTCCGCTCCTGCTGCTCATTTTTGCGGCCGGTTCCGCCTGGGCCGATCTGGAAAGCGAAATAACCAGAAAAAACAAGCAGCTGGCCGACCAGAAAAAAGCGGTGCACGCCCTCACGGAAAAGGAACGTACCCTGCACAAAAACCTGGCCGATCTGGAAACGTCCATCAAAGGTTCAGCAGAGGAACTGGCCCGCCTGGAACAGGAACTGGAGCAGCTCGAAAAAAAGCAGGACGAGGGAGCGCGGCAGTTGACGACTCTTCTGGCTGAACGGGAAGAAACCGCCTCGCATCTGGCCGTTCTGCTGCGTACCCTGTGGCCCATTTATCTGTCCGCCAGGGACCGGGGCCTTTCCGCTCCGGAGCAGTGGGCTTCGGCCGACCGCGAGGAGGAATGGATTTCCGCCCTGTACCGCGAGGCCCGGCTTCTGCGCGAAGACATCGAACGCCAGAGCCAGACCGTGGCCGACGAACAGGCGGCGCTGGACCAGAATGCGGCCAGGGTCGCGGCCCAGCTGGAGAAAATCAAGGCCTCCCGCGCCAGCCTGGACAAAAAGAAAGGGCGATTCCAGAAAGAGATAAAGGAGGTCCGCGCCCGAAAGGCCCGAAGCGAAAAGGAACTCCACGATCTGGCGGGCTCCATCGCCAGACTGAAGCATCAGATCAGCCTGCAATCCACCAAAAAAATTTCCAAACTGCAGGGGAAACTGGCCTGGCCCGCCAAAGGAAAAAGAGTGGTCTCCTTCGCTCCGGATAAGAATCCGGGCAGCAACGGTGTCGGACTGGCCCTGCCCGCGGGTACGCCGGTGCGCAGCATGTCCTGGGGCAAGGTGGTGCATAACGACCAGCTGCGCGGATTCGGGCAGGTGGTCATTATTTTTCACGGCGAGGACTACTACTCCCTGTACGCGTTTCTGTCCGAAACCCAGGTCACCGTCGGACGGGAAGTGGAGCGCGGCCAGCAGATCGGCGTATGCGGTTTTTACCCGGCGGCCGGCGGCAATGGACTGTACTTTGAATTGCGTTTCCGGCAGAAAGCCGTCAATCCGTTGAATTGGTTGCAATCGTGATGAAAAAACACGGGTGGCACATGCCGGCGCGGATTCGTGATTTTTCGTGATTTCAATATATTTCGTCATTCTTTGGGGGAGGATATCATGCGTCTCAGCCATATCTGTGGCACGATGCTTCTGCTGATCATTCTTTGCGGCACGGCTTCGTCCAGCCAGACCAGGGACACCGATCAGTACAAAGCGCTCAAACAGTTCAGCCAGGTGCTGGATCTCATCGAGAAAAACTATGTCCAGGAAGTGAACCGCACGGACCTGATCCACGGAGCCATCCAGGGCATGCTCAATTCCATTGATCCTCACTCCACCTATATCGGCCTCGACAAGTTCAAGATGATGCAGGAGGAATTCCAGGGTGAATTCGGCGGCATCGGCGTGCAGATCGGCGTGCGCGACAAGCGGCTGACCGTCATCGCGCCCATCGAGGATACTCCGGCGGACAAGGCCGGGTTGAAGCCCGGAGACACCATTGTGGAAATCGACGGCCAGTCCGCCATGGATATCTCTCTGGAGGATGCCGTATCCAAAATCCGCGGCCCCAAGGGCGAACCCGTGGTGCTGACCATCCTGCGCAAAGACTCCCAGGTGCCGGAAAAAATCACCATCGTGCGCGGCATCATTCCCCTGATCAGCGTCAAGACCAAAGAGCTGGAGCCGGGCTACCTGCACGTCCGCCTGACCGACTTCAAGGCCAACACCACGGAGGACCTGCGCCGCAAGATACAGGAATACACGGCCGCCACCCCCCTCAAAGGCATTGTTCTGGATCTGCGCAACAACCCCGGCGGACTGCTCAACCAAGCCGTCTCCGTGGCAGACATGTTTCTGCGTGACGGCCTCATCGTCTACACTCAGGGCCGCGATCCCAAAAGCAGACGGGATGAAACGGCCTCCAAGCAGCCCGCGGACCTGACCTGCCCGGTGGTGGTGCTGATCAACGCCGGATCGGCCTCGGCCTCGGAAATCGTGGCCGGAGCACTTCAGGACCGCAAGCGGGCCATTCTGGTCGGCGAACGGACATTCGGCAAAGGCTCGGTGCAGACCATCATGCCCCTGTCCGACGGCTCGGCCGTCAAGCTGACCATCGCCCTCTACTACACGCCAAGCGGCCGCTCCATCCAGGCCGAAGGCATCGAACCCGATGTGGAGCTGGCTCTGGCCATGCCGGACACGGAAGAAGAGCCCCTGCTGGGCGACTTCCGCGAGGCCAATCTGGCCAAACATCTGGACAACCCCGACAGCAACGCGTCCGCGCCCAAAGAGACTTCGGACGCCAAGGAACTGCTGGCCAGGGATAACCAGTTGCGCATGGGGCTGAATCTGGTCAAATCCCTGCCCCGCTTCATGGAACTGTCCAACTAGCCTTTCGCCGGGCGGCCAGAAACCGCCCGGCTTTTTTATTCCATGCCGCCCAAGAAACGAAAACGCAGAAAAGCTCCGGCCAGGCGCTCCCGTTCCCGGTTTCCCCTGTTCAGAGCCCTTCTCTGGCTCTCCGTTGTGGCCCTGGCCGGGCTGACGCTATTCACACTGCTGCGGATGTCTCAGGTTCCGCCGCGTTCTGAAGAAAAGTCCCCCGTGTCTGCGGGTGCCACGACCAAGCCATCTTCCCCGGCCAAACGCCCGGCCGTACCGCAGCCGCCCGTGCCGCCTGGCCCGTCCGGGGAAGAAAAGCCGCCGCGGGAGTATGAAGTCCAGCCCGATGATTTTGAAGCCAAAGTCCGGCAGGTGGATCTGGCTATTCTGCAATCCCTGACCGCTGTGGGGCAATCCCAGAGCATGCTTCGCCACAAGACAGTGGAAGCGCGCAAGTACGGCGGGCAGGAGTTTTTCTACCAGAATCTGACCATCGGCGAGCAGCAGGATATTTTTCCCTTTCTGGCGGAACTGCGCCGGAATCTGGACAGACTCGCTCCCGACGCCCGGCTGGGGACGGTCAATGAAAACCCACGGGATCTGGAAATCTCCATTTTCGGGGAGCCTACCCACCATCTGTTTCTTCCGCTGACGATGCCGCCGGAGCAGTCCGCCTTCTCCGGCTCGGCTCCCAGACTGGTGATCGTCATCGATGATCTCGGTGAAAGCACCGCCGTAGCCCGCCGCCTGGCCGGACTGCCCTTTCCGGTCACGTTTTCCGTGCTGCCGTACAACACCAAGGCGCGGGAAGTGGCCGCTGTGGCCCGGCAAAAAAATCTGGAGCTGCTCCTGCACCTTCCCTGCGAACCCGAAGGGTACCCGCAAAAGGCCGATTCCGGGCCGGGCACCCTGCGCGTGGACATGTCTCCGGAAGAGCTGGAACGGATCCTGGCCGCCAACCTCGCCCGCCTGCCGGAAGTCGATGGAGTGAACAATCACATGGGCTCCAGGCTGACCCAGGACAGGAAAGCCATGCACATCATTCTGGCCCACCTCAAAGGACGCGGAAAACTCTTTCTGGACAGCGTGACCACGCCCAAAACATGTGTAGCCAGCGTCAGTGCGGCCTTAGGCATGCGCCAGTACAGACGTCACATTTTTCTGGACAACACGCCCAAGGAACACGCTATCATGCTGCAACTCAAGAAAGCGGAGACCCTGGCCAGAAAAAACGGCACGGCCGTCGTCATCGGGCACCCGTACCCATCCACGCTGGCCGCTCTGGAAAGCTGGGCAAAAACGCGGAGCTCGGAAATCGTCGTCTGCAGGCTACAGGATATTTGACATATAACCGTGTATCAATAATGGGAAATAGAATCACCTGATGCACCGTCCATCCCCAGAGCCTCAGGCTCTGCCAAGGAGATATTCATGGATGCCTCCGGATTTTCATCCTGCCTCGACACGCTTCTGAACGCACTGCGAAATCTTTCCGGTCCGCCCAGCATCCAACGGACGCTGAGCGAGCTTTGCACCCATGTGGCCCAGTATTTCCAGGCCAAGCATTTCGCCGTCCTGCTGGTGGAGCCGGATAGCCGCGAGCTGGTATTTTCCGAAGTTGTCGGTGCCAAACGGGAGCTGCTCGAAGGAAAAAGGCTGCGCAAAGGCAAGGGCATCGCGGGATGGGTGGCGGAAACGGACACGTCCCTGCTCGTGGAGGATACCGGGGAAGACCCGCGCTTCCAGACGCAGTGGCTGACAGCGAAAACCCAGGATGTCACTTCCATTATGGCCGTACCTTTAAGAAGTGGCGATCTCGTCTATGCCGTCATGGAAGTCATGGACAGCTATCGCGGAGTCACTTTTACGCCCGACAATCTGAAAGAACTGGAAAGTATCGCCAATCTGGCCTCTCTCGCCCTGGAAAGAGTCTATTATTTCAGAGCGATGAAACGCCTCTCCGAAACGGACACTCTCACGGGACTCCCCAACAGGCGCTGTTTCCTCCGGCATATGCACAGTGAAATCGAAAGATGCGGCCGCTACAACATACCGTCGAGCGTTCTGATCCTGACTCTGGATAACCTGAGGGACATCAACGCCGAACACGGGATGCGCATGGGCGACAAACTTCTTAAGATCCTGGGCAGCGTTCTCCTCAGCGAATCCCGCAAGGCCGATATCCCATGCCGGATCGGGGCCAAGCAGCTTGCGGTGATCATGCCCAACACGGGAGAAGCAGCCGCCCGCGAGGCCAAAGAACGAGTCAATATGAAAATCGCTTCCGAGTGTGCGGCAAGAGACATAGCGAATCTGTCTGTGACTCTGGATGTACACAGCGGAACCCGGGAAAACTTTTCAGCCCTTTTGAGCATCCCCGGCGTAAACAAGCCCCATGAGTCCGAATTCCGGAAGCTGCGGAGCATGGCCAGCAACCTTTTCTCGCTCCTGAACGAAGAGAAGCAGACCACGGAACGCCGTCAGCATTACCGTAAAAGCGTCCGCCTGGCCGGACGCTACGAAGACCCGGACAACCAGGAAGCTGGAGACATCCTGCTGGAAAACCTGTCTCTGAACGGAGCGGCCTTCACCACCATGCTGTACCACACCCTGACCAGAAACCGCCTCGTCAAGATGCATTTCCGTCTGGACGACGCCAAGCGAACGGAGATCATCCGTCTGGCACAGGTGAAGTACGCCCGGGACCGCTATGTGGGCTGTCAATTCGTGGACCAGAAAAGCTACGACAGCGATCTGGGCTTTTATCTCATGCGCTGAAAAGGCGGGTCCGCCCGCGTATCTCCCGACAACAAAAAAGGCGGCCCGAAAGCCGCCTTTTTTGCGCCTCAAGAGATGATCAGAAACCTTTCTGGGCCATCAGATGCGCCAAGTCCGCCACCCGGCAGGAATAGCCCCATTCGTTATCGTACCAGATCAGCACTTTGGCCAGATTGCCCGACTGCACAGTGGTAAAGTCAGCCTCCACCACGCCGGAACGCGGATCGGCGATGAAGTCCGAAGAAACAAGAGCTTCTTCGGAGTACCCCAGAATACCTTTCAATGCTCCTTCCGCCGCGTCCTTGAAGGCGGCCTTCAGTTCGTCGGCGGTGGTATCGCGCTCCAGAACGGCCACAAAATCCACCAGGGACACGGCGGGAACGGGTACGCGCACGGAATAGCCGTCGAAGCGCCCGGCCATTTCCGGAATGACCTTGGCCACGGCCTTGGCTGCTCCGGTGGAGGTGGGAATCATGTTGCAGGCGGCCGCTCTGGCCCGGCGCAGATCCTTGTGCGGCAGGTCCAGAATGCGCTGGTCGTTGGTGTAGGCGTGCACCGTGGTCAAAACACCCTTGGCCACGCCGAACTTCTCATGCATGACCTTTACGGCCGGGGCCAGGCAGTTGGTGGTGCAGGACGCATTGGAAACGACATGGTGCCTGGCCGGATCATACTCCTTCTCATTTACGCCGAGAACCACCGTCAAATCCTCCTCTTTGGAAGGCGCGGTGATGATGACCTTCTTGACGCCGCTTTCCAGATGCTGCCCGGCCGTCGGACCGGTCCGGAAAATGCCTGTGGACTCGATCACGATGTCCACGTTGCAGCTTTTCCAGGGAATGAGTTTGGGATCGCGTTGGGCGAAACTATGGATTTCCCACTCCCCGTTCACGCGGATGATATCGTCCGTGGCATCCACCGTGTCGGCGAATTTACCGTAGGAGGTGTCATGCCGCAAAAGATGCGCGTTGGTCTTGGTGTCGAAAAGATCGTTGATAGCCACTACTTCCAGAGTGTCGCGGTGCCGCTCCCAGATGGTCTTCAGCACCTGGCGGCCAATACGGCCGAACCCGTTGATTCCGATACGTGTTTTTCCCATAGATCAGGCTCCCTCATCTGTTGAGCTATAATTTTTTGTGAAAGCTGTTTCGAAAAATCTCAGGCGAAGGGGAATGGTTCACGACCGGCCACACGCCTTGCACATCGAACCGGGCTTCCCCAGACGCATATTCTTCACGGAAAAAAACGGCGCTAGTCCTCGAACACCTGATAATCGTAGGCCTTGATCAGATCCATCTGGCGCTTCAGGGTCTGGTGCATACGCGCGTTTTCGATGGCGATGGCCGAGATGTCGGCAATAGCCTGCAAAAAGCCGATATCCTCGGCTCCGAATTCCCTTTTTTCACCCGTATACACCCGAAGTACGCCAATGGGCCGGGTGCCCTCCACGAACATGGGAGCCACCAGAACAGAAACCAGCCCTTCCTCGGCGGCTTCCTTGCCGTACTGGAAGCGGGCATCCGTGCCAGCGTCCGGGATCTGGACCACGTTCCCGGCAAAAGCCTCTCTGTCCAGGCCGCTTTTGGCCACTTCAACCACGCCCTTTCTGGCGTAACGTTCGCTCAGCCCATGATAGGCGGCCGGTTTCAGAATCTTGCCGGAACGGTCCAGCAGACGGATGAAGCAGCCCTTCACATTCATGGCCCGCGTGACCTGCTCGGCAATACGGTGCAGCACCTCGGCCGGGTCCAGGCTGGAGTTCACGGTCCGGCTCACCTCGTAGATGATCTCGTACAGACGCTTCTTGCTCATGCTTTCCTCCTTGCATGTCAAAGGCTTCAGAGCGACCATAGCTGACAGCGGCGCGAGAGAACAACCATTTTCTCCGCCGGGCGGTGAAATATCTCACTCAGCCGTCCAGCATTCTTGTATTTTTCCCGCGCAACAGGTAGAAAGTCCAGAACTATTCGAACCATGTTAAGGAGAACCCCATGGAGCGGACCCTCGCCATCATCAAGCCAGACGCCGTAGAACGCAACCTGCAGGGCGAAATCATCCGCATCATCCAGCAGACCGGATTGCGTATCGTGGGCATGAAAATGCTCCGCCTGAGCAGATCCCAGGCCGAAGGGTTCTACGCCGTGCACCGCGAACGGCCTTTTTTCGCCAGTCTGACAGAGTACATGAGTTCCGGGCCGTGCGTGGTCATGTGCCTCGAAGGGGCCGACGCCATCCGCAGATACCGCGAGCTGCTGGGAGCCACCAACAGGGACCACGCGGCCGAAGGCACCATCCGCAGAATATTCGCTCTGGATGTGGAAAGAAATTCCTGCCACGGATCGGACGGACCGGATACCGCCGCCGTGGAAATCGCCTATTTTTTCAGCACACTGGAACTGGTGGGATGATGAAGACGCTAGGAATCATCGGCCTTGGCAACATGGGTGGAGCCATCGCCCGGGGACTCGCCCCGGCCGGGATGTTCCACATGTTCGGCTACGACCCGGACGAGGATACACGAAACCGGCAGTCGGACATCATGCATATCCTGCCGACAGGGCGGGATGTGGCCCGGCAGTCGGACATGCTTCTTCTGGCGGTCAAGCCGCAGATCATGCGATCCGTGCTGACGGATCTGGAACCGGCCATCCGGCCGGAAACCTGCATCATATCCATCGCGGCGGGCATCACTCTGGAAAAGCTTGTGGAGTGGGCCGGCCAGCGCGCTTCAGTGGTCCGCGTCATGCCCAACACGCCAGCCATGATCGGCAGGGGCGTTTACGCCCTGTGTCTGGACCACGCTCTGCTGACCAACGAAACCAAGGCCTCGGTCATGTCCATGTTCGCGGCCATCGGCAAGGCCCACGCCCTGCCGGAGCGGCTTTTCGACGCATACACGGGGCTCATCGGTTCCGGTCCGGCCTATATTTTCGCCTTCATGGAAGCCCTCATCGACGCAGGCGTAACGCTGGGGCTGGCCAGACCGCAGGCCACGGAAATGGTCCAGGCCCTTTTATCCGGCACCGTGGCCATGGCCGGAGAAGCAGGAACACATCCAGCCCTCCTCAGGGAAATGGTCACCTCCCCCGGAGGCACCACCATTGCCGGGCTCAACGCGCTGGACGAACACCGCTTCCGTTTCGCGGTCAATCAGGCGGTCGCCGCCTCCGCCAGACGAAGCAAAGAACTTGGCGGCTGACCTTCTTCTTGCGATGACATTCGACAGTTTCCGCACCACACATCTTCTGGCCCGCCCGGCGACACCGGCGGACGAAGGGAGCGTTCTGGCCGTTTATGCCGGAAACGAACCCTTGCTGCGCCTGCTGGACCGGGAAAGCGAGGCCCGGGAGATGACATCGAAATTCCTGCACGGGGAAAACCTGCCGCCCAGCGGACGGCCCGAACTGCTCCACAATCTGACGCTGTGTATTCCATCCACGCCCGGAGTGGCCGGTCTGCTCAGCCTGTATATCGGCTACCCGCAGGTGCGGACCCTGTACATCGGCGAACTCTTTCTGCATCCATCCGTTCAGGGCCGGGGGCTGGGGCGGGAAGTATGCCTGCGGCTGGAGGAATTGTGCCGGAAGGCCTCTCTGCGCCGGATCAGGGTCGGAGTCGCCCTGCGCAACTGGAACGCCCTGCGCTTCTGGATCAAGCTCGGCTTTCTGGATGTCACCGGCATGAGCGGGGACCGGGTGTTCGCGCCCGATGCGTACGCTTTTCTGGAGCTGCAAAGAAAATTGTAGCCCGGGCGGGGAATTTCTTGACAGTCCAGCGAAGCCGAAGCTAAACGCTCTTCACTTCGGGCGATTAACTCAGTGGTGAGAGTGCCATCTTCACACGGTGGAAGTCACAGGTTCAAATCCCGTATCGCCCACCACGAACACAAACCCTTCCAGACATACGTCCGGAAGGGTTTTCGCGTATGGAGGCGGCATGCACATCCCCGACGACTACGAATTGCTGGACAGCGGCGGCGGCCGGAAGCTGGAACGCTTCGGCCCCGTGATCCTGAGCCGCCCCTGCGCCCAGGCCGTATGGGAACCGGCACGGCCCGAACTGTGGGACAGCGCCAGCGCTTCCTTTGACCGCAAGGACGGCCTGAACTGGCACGGCCGTGAACGACTGCCCGGAGCCTGGGAGATCTCTGTACGCGGAGTGCGCATGCGTCTGTCCACCACGGACTTCGGACACCTGGGCATTTTCCCCGAAACTCTGGACATCTGGGACCAGATCGCCCGGAGCGTGGCCGATGCCGCGGCCCGCCGCCGGGAACCGCCCGCATTTCTGAATCTTTTCGCCTATTCCGGCGGCGCCACCATGGCCGCAGCCAGGGCCGGAGCCCGGTGCTGCCATCTGGATGCGTCCAGAGGCATGGTGGAATGGGCCCGGGCCAATGCGGCCCTGAACGGTCTGGATAGCTCCGGAATCCGTTTCATCGTGGACGACGTGGGCGCTTTTCTGCGCCGGGAAGCGCGGCGCGGCCGCAAATACGACTGCGTGCTTCTGGACCCGCCGTCCTTTGGGCGGGGCAAACGCGGAGAACTGTACAAGGTCGAGAAAAACGTACGCGAAACGCTGGAACTGGTCCGCCAGGTCTTGAGCGACAGGCCGCTCTTTGTGATCCTGACTTCGCACACGCCGGGCTTCTCGCCCATTGTGCTCAGAAATCTGCTGGAACAGACCCTTGATCCGGAGGTGCTGGACTGCGGGGAAATGCTCCTGCGCGGCGGAACCGGCGTTCTGGATCTGCCCAGCGGCAACTGGGCCAGATGGACGTACGCCGACAGCATTTCAGACTGACCGGAAAAATCGCGCCGGCGGACGCGGAAGTCTCTCCGGCCGCCGGCGCGATGAAAACCCGCAAGAAAGCGTGTCTAAAGATCGCGGTTGATGGTGCCCTCCCAGGTACTGACCCGATTCTGGGCCTCGCCCATTTCTCGGGGCGAAACCCACTTGGTGGTGACGGACTTGGTCCGGGTGTAGAACCGCAGGCCGTCCCGTCCCAGGACATGCAGGTCGCCGAAGAAGGACTGCTTGTTTCCGGAAAAGGGGAAAAAGGCCAAAGGCACGGGGATGCCCACATTGACTCCGACCATGCCGCCATCGGTATGCCGGACGAATTCTCTGGCGTAGTGGCCGCTCTGGGTGAAGATGGAGGAGCCGTTGGCAAAGGGGTTGGCGTTCATGAGCCCGAGCCCTTCCTCGAAATCCCTGACCCGCTTGATGCACACCACCGGCCCGAAGATTTCCTGATCGCCGACGGTCATGCCGGGAGCAACATGGTCGAAGATTGTGGGGCCGACAAAAAATCCGTCCTCAAAGCCCTTGGGTGCGCACTTGCGGCCGTCCAGAATCAGAGAGGCCCCTTCGGCCACGCCCTTGTCGATCCAGTTGATCACGGACTGCTTGTGCGCGGCGTTGATGACCGGGCCGAGCTGGGTGGTCGGATCGTAGGCCGCGCCGACCACCAGCCGCTCGGCCATGCCTTTCAGGATCTGTACGAAGCGGTCGGCCACGGATTCCTGAACCACCACGACGGGCAGGGCCATGCACCGCTGCCCGGCGCACCCGAAACCGGAGTTAATGATCCGCTGGGCGGACCATTCAAGAGGCGCGTCCTCCAGAAGCAGAGCGTGATTCTTGGCCTCAGTCAGGCACTGCACCCGCTTTCCTGCGGCCGCGGCCTCGGAATAGATTTTGACACCGGTGGAGGTGGAGCCCACGAAGGATATGCCCCGGATGTCGGGATGGGACAGCAGCCTGCTCACTTCCTGACGGCTGCATGTGATCAGGTTGACCACGCCTTCGGGCAGCCCGGCCTCGATGAGCAGTTCGAGCAGCCGCATGCCCGTCTGGGGGACCATGCTGGCGGCCTTGATGACCATCGTGTTCCCGGCCACGAGGCACAGGGGCATGAACCAGCCAAAGGGAATCATGGCCGGAAAGTTGTACGGAGCGATGCCCAGAAATACGCCCACCGGCTCCCGGTACAGGCTGATATCATGGCTCCGGGTGGCCTCCATCAGGGAGTAGCCCTGAATTTCCATGGGTGCGCTGACGGCCACTTCGCAGGCTTCCACGACCTTGTGCACGTCGCCGCGGGATTCATCCAGATTCTTGCCCATCTCCGTGGCCAGCAGCACCGACAGGTCCTCGAAGTGCCGGTTCACCAGTTCCCGGAAGCGGAACAGAATCTGGGTGCGCACTCCCACGGGCTTGCCGGCCCAGGCGGGGTAAGCGGCTTTGGCCGCCTGTACGGCGGATTCCACCTCGTCCGGCAGGCAGACGGGGGCCTCGGCGATCTGACGCCCGGTACTGGGGTTCATCACCGGCGTGTACCTGTCCGTCGCGCTGGTTCGCCATTCGTTGTTGACGCAGTAACACAGTCTTTTCACGCTCGACATTCTATCCTCCGTTGATCTGAGGTGACAGACCCGCTCCGGGCTTCGGAGCAGGCCCCCCGCGCTAGAAATCCAGCGTCTTCTTCCAGGAAGCGGCCAGCGCTTCCACATGAACACGCAGGAGTTCTTTCTCTCCCGCGCCGATGGTCAGGTGCTCGTCGTCCGTGGTATGTCCCAGGCAACCCAGAAAATCCCCGGCGAAAAGATTCTCGAACGCCGCCCGGTCACCTTCCCTGACCGTGACTACGAACCGGCTGGCCGATTCGCTGTAGAGAATCTGTTCCACCGAGCAGTCCAGATGCGGCGCTTTCGCCGCGTCCACACATGCTCCCGTGCGTCCGGCCAGAGCCATTTCCGCCAGGGCCACCGCCAGACCGCCATCGGAAATGTCGTGGGCCGCAGTGACGAGCCCTTCCCGGACGGCCATGAACATCCGCTCGTAACGGAGACGCGCGGACAGGGCATCCACCTGCGGGACTTGCCCTCCCAGGCCGAGGGCCCCGGCGTATTCCGAGCCGCCCATCTCGTTTCCGGTCAGCCCGAGAACATAGATCAGCTCGCCGGGAGCCTTGAAATCCGAAGTCATGGTTTTGGAGCAGTCATCGATGACCCCCAGAACCGAAAACAGTACCGTGGGCGGAATGGAGATCTTCGCGCCGCCTCCGGTGTAGTCGTTTTTCATGGAGTCCTTGCCGGAGATGCAGGGCACTCCGTAGGCCAGACAGTAATGGCTGAGGGCCTGGTTGGCGCGGACCAGCTGAGCCAGCTTATGGTGGCCGTCGGGCGTTTTCTCGGACTGCACCGGATCGCACCAGCAGAAATTGTCCACTCCGGCCATGTAACGGATGTCCGCACCCGTGGCCACGGCATTGCGCACGGCTTCGTCAATGGCGCAGGCCATCATCCAGTAGGTATCCAGATCGCTCAGTTTGGGGCAGATGCCCGCCGCAATGACCAGAGCCCTCGGGCTGCCCAGATCGGGGCGGATCACGGCCGCGTCGGCAGGACCGTCGTTCCGGGCGCCGACAAGAGGTTTGATGACGCTGCCGCCCTGCACCTCGTGGTCGTACTGGCGGATGACATACTCGCGCGAGCAGATGTTCAGCCTGCCGAGCATGTCGTGCAGAAAGGCCTGATGGTCGGAGATATGCTCAGCGTTCTCCCCGATCCCGCCTGACGGGCCGTCCCACACGGCCTTAAGCCGCAGCTGCGGAGCGCCGTCGTGCAGGAAGGCCATATCCAGATCGGCCACGACGCGGTCGCCGTGGCGCACGTGCAGATAGCCGGAATCGGTGAACTCGCCCAGATCCGTGGCCTCCACATCCATTTCCGCCGCCAGAGCCATGAATTCATCCAGATGCTTCGGGGGTACGGCCAGGGTCATGCGCTCCTGAGCCTCGGAAACCAGAATCTCCCAGGGCCGCAGGCCGTCGTACTTGAGGGGCGCCCGGGCCAGATCCATGTCGCATCCGCCGCAGTCCTGGGCCATTTCTCCCACTGAAGAACTGAGTCCGCCCGCGCCGTTGTCGGTGATGGCGTTGTAGAGGCCCAGATCCCTGGCCCGCATCAGAAAGTCGTACATTTTGCGCTGGGTGATGGGGTCGCCGATCTGCACGGCCGTGGCCGGAGAGCCTTCGTGCAGTTCCTCAGAGGAAAAAGTCGCGCCGTGGATGCCGTCCTTGCCGATGCGTCCTCCGGCCATGACGATGCGGTCGCCGGGCAAGGCTTTCTTCTGATGACTGGGCCGCCCCGCCGCCAGACGCGGCATGGTGCCGACGGTGCCGCAGAAAACCAGAGGTTTGCCCAGGAAGCGCTCATGAAAGACAATGGCCCCGTTCACGGTGGGAATGCCGGATTTGTTGCCGCCGTGCTCCACGCCCTCACGCACGCCTTCAAACACCCGGCGCGGGTGCAGCAGTCTGGGCGGCAGCGGGGCATCGTGAAAGGGCGAGGCAAAGCAGAACACGTTGGTGTTGCACAGAAGATTGGCTCCCAGGCCCGTACCCATGGGGTCGCGGTTCACGCCCACGATGCCGGTCAAGGCTCCGCCGTAAGGGTCCAGGGCAGAGGGGCTGTTGTGGGTCTCGACCTTGATACAGACGTTCATGTCGTCGCTGAAACGAATCACACCCGCATTGTCCCTGAAAACCGACAGACAGAAGTCCTCCGCGCCCATGCGTTCGCGCAGCAGCCTGGTGCTGCCCTGAATGCAGGTCTTGTACAGGCTGTCGATGACAGAAGACATACCCGCGGCGCGGTCCTCGTATTCGATGCGGGCGCTGAAGATCTTGTGCTTGCAGTGCTCGGACCAGGTCTGGGCCAGACATTCCAGTTCCGCGTCAGTGGGAGCGCCGGGCAGCCCTAGGGTCTCGCGGCGGGCCCTGGTGGCGGGCTCGGCGTAATAATCGCGGATGCGGCGCATTTCCTCCAGATTGAGAGCCAGCACGCCTTCTCTGGACAGGCGCATGAGGCCGTCGTCATCCAGAGCGTGCAAATCCACCACGGCGACCTCGGCGGAGGCCGCGCCGGTCACGGCGGCGGTACGGGCCGGGAAGCCGGGGCGGGCCGCCCAGGCGTTCCGGTCCGCGATCTGGAAACGCTGGATCAGCTCGTTGGCCAGCAGATCCCTGGCAATGCGCTCCACCTGTTCCCGGTCCAGACGGGCGTCAATCAGATACTGGGTCGAAGTGTACACGGCCACGTCCCGCCCGGAGAGTCCGAGCACCGTGCGCAGGACTTCCCCGGCCGTGCGGCCCTCGTTGTCCGTGACGCCGGGGCGGAACCCCACCTCGATGATCCAGTCGAAGTTCCCGGCCAGAGGGGTCATGCGGGCCTCGTGCAGCACCGGGTCGTGCAGGGCGCAGGCCGCCATGGCTTCCTCCATCTGGGCCGTGCTCAGCCCCTCGATGGTGTACACCCGGATGATGCGCACCCGGTCCACGGCCAGCCCCAGCTCGTGCCGGATCTTATGGGCGGTCTTGTTCCCCTGGGTGTCGGTCACTGCCGGACGCAAGGCCACTTCGACGCGGACGGGCATGTGTGTTCTCCTCGCTGAACATGTTGAGAATACTGGCTGGCCTGGAAACATCCGGCCGTCCGATGATTTGAGGGGCCGGAAAAATTTTTGCAAGACAGCCCCGGCGGAGAGCGGTCATTTTTCCCGGATCAGCACGAAATCAGCCATGGCCAGCAGGATGTCCTTTTCCGAAGACGCCGGAAAACCCTCCAGTGCCCGGCGGGCATGGTCCAGATACATTCCCGCTTCCTGTCTGGTTTTTTCGGCGAAGCCCCCGCCGGCCACATCGGCCACAATGGCGTCCTGACGGGTTCCGGGCAGATCGGCGCCGGACAGTTCCTCCACCAGAACCCCGCGCCGGGCTGCGGGCAGGGATTCCAGATAAAGCAGCAGAGGCAGAGTATATTTGCCCTCGCGCAAATCGCCGCCCAGAGGCTTGCCTGAAGTTTCCGCAGCGGATGTATAATCCAGGGCGTCGTCCACCAGCTGGAAGGCGATGCCCAGATTCAGTCCGAACAGGCGGGCCCGGCTGCGGGCCTCTTCGTCCCCGCCCGCAACGATAACACCGAACTCGCAGGCCGCCTGAATGAGATAGGCCGTCTTGCCGGTGATGATTTCGATATATTCTTGACGGGTGACGCCGGGATTGCGGAGCATGGCGATTTCCATGATCTCCCCGGCGGCCGTCCGCATGATGGCCCGGGAAATACAGGATGTCAGAGCCGGATTGCCGGAACAGGCCACGATTTCGTTGGCCAAGGCCAGCAGCGCGTCTCCGGCCAGGATGGTGGCGGGCACACCGAACAGGGTGTGCGCGGCGGGCCGCCCCCGGCGCAGTTCGGCGTTGTCCAGAATATCGTCGTGCATGAGGGTGGCCGAATGCAGAAACTCCAGGGCACAGGCCAGGGAGTGCGGGGCCTCCCCCTGAAAATTTGCGGCCCGGGCGAAAAGAATGGTCAGCATGGGCCTCAGGCGTTTGCCTCCGGCATTCATGACGTGCTCCGCCACAGGCCGGACCAGGGGCGGAAGCTCCCGGATGCTGGCCTGGATGGCGCGGTCAATGGCGGGAAGTTCGTTCAGAAAAGCGGTCTTAAGCTGTGCGATGCCATTGTTCATGGGCGGTTCCGAAAAGTTTGCAGCGTATCGAGAGCGGCCTTGCCGCTGGTGTCCATATCCAGGCTGAAATCGTTGACGTAAGCGGCAATATGTTGGTCCAGCGTGGCGGCGTCAAGCTCTCTGGCCAGGGCCGCCACCAGAGGCCTCACGGCCTGGGGATGTTCTCGGGCAAAGAGAATGGCGGACCGGATGCATTCTTCGACGGTCTCCCGCAATCCGGCTCCGAGAGCGCGACGGATCACGATGCATCCCAGCGGCAAGGGCAGGCCGTCCGTATGCTCGCGCCACCATGCGCCCAGATCCAGCAGCAGATCCAGCCCGTAACGGCCATACACCAGGGCCGTTTCGTGAATGAGCAGACCCGCGTCGGCCCGACCTGCGAGCACCGCGTCCACAATGCGGTCGAAAACCATGGGTATGGGTGTGAAGGGATGGGACAAAGCGGCCTTCAGCACCAGCATGGCCGTGGTATCCAGACCGGGCACGGCGATGGTCTGGGGCGTTCCCCGCCAGCCGGAACGGACCACCAGCTTGGGGCCGTGCTCCAGCCCGAAGGCCCCGCCGCAGGAGAGAATCCCGTGCGTGGCGCCAAGGCGCAGGGCCGTGGCCGCGCTGACCTTGGTCACATCCCAGGTGCCGGTCAGAGCCCCCTGGTTCAGTTCCTGAACGTCATGCCAGAAAAAACGGCTGTCCCGTCCGGCCGGATGCGGCGTAAAGCCCAGCGCCCAAGGGCCGAAAATAAAGGTGTCGTTGGGGCAGGGGGACACGGCCACGGACAGGACTTTCATGCGCCCTCCAGCATCATGGGCAAAACACTCCGGAGAGAGGCGAAGGCCTGCCGGAAATTCCACTTCTTTTTGTCCCGCTCTCCCGCAAGGTTGGAGACGGTGCGGATTTCCAGAAACGGAATCCCCCGCCGCCGCGCGGCAAGGGCCAGGGCGAACCCTTCCATGTTTTCCGTGGCCGCACCGTACCGCTCGCGCAGAAAATCCGCACGGCCGGGGCAGCCGCTCACCCCGGCCACGGTCAGACTCACGCCCTGGCTCCAGGCTTCCGGCAGGCGAAGGTTCATTTCTCCGGCGCAGAATACCGGATCAAGGCGCAGCTCGTTGGCCGCATCGAGTTCCATATCCGGAAACATCGGGTAATCGAGAGGTGTTGTTTCCACATCCGTGCGCACGCCGTACTCCGGCCAGACTTCTTTCCGGGCCACGCATATTCCGCCCAGAGGGAAGCGTTCCGGATCGAAACTGCCGCAGATGCCCGCATTGATCATGCCTGTAGCCTCCGGATGCCGGGCCAGCGCCTCTCCCGCGCTGATCCCCGCAGCGACAGGCCCCACGCCCGTGACGCAGGGGAGGATGCGGCAGCCGGCCACGCGTACAGCACCGTTTTCCACGGGCTTTTCCAGCCCGGCCAGCATCTCCCGGAGTTCCCGTTCCGTGGCGCAGGCGAGGATGATCATCGGCGGCCGGTTCCAGAATGGTTGCGGGTTTTGAAAACATCTTGCGGACACAGCCAGGCATTCCGCAAAAAAGACCGGTTCCGGACGCCAGAGCCTCTGAAACCGGTCCGAAGACGCATGCTTCCCTTCAGATTTACAGCCGCCAGTAGGTCAGCCCCGAGAGAGACGTCTTGTCCAGGCATCCTTTCACATCCATGACGATTCCGGCTTCAGGGCACCGGAACATGGCCTGCAGCGCGGCCGCATCCATGCGCGCGAATTCCGCGTGCGACACGGCCAGAATCAAGGCGTCCAGATCGCGCAGCGCCGTCAGGGGCTGCAGGATCACTCCGTATTCCTTCCTGGCCTCTTCCGGATCGGCCAGAGGGTCATGGACCAGCACCTCCACATGATAGTCATGGAGTTCGCGCAGAATATCCTCCACCTTGCTGTTGCGCAGATCCGGCACATCCTCCTTGAAGGTCAGCCCCAGCAGGCCGATACGCGCGCCTTTCACCTGGCATCCGGCGTTGATCATGGCCTTCACGGTCTTTTCCGCGATGAATTTGCCCATGCCGTCGTTGATGCGGCGGCCCGCCAGGATGACCTGGGGATGAAAGCCCATGGATTCGGCCTTGAAGGTCAGATAGTAGGGATCCACGCCGATGCAGTGTCCTCCCACCAGACCCGGCTTGAAGGGCAGAAAGTTCCATTTGGTGCCCGCAGCCTGGAGCACCTCCGTGGTGTCGATGTTCATGCGGTCGAAAATGAGGGCCAGTTCGTTCATGAGAGCGATGTTCAGGTCCCGCTGGGTGTTCTCGATGACCTTGGCCGCCTCGGCCACTTTGATGCTGGAAGCGCGGTGAATTCCCGCCGTGATGATGGTCCCGTAGAGCCGGGCCAGCAGATCCGCTGTGGGTTCGTCCTGCCCCGACACCACCTTGACGATGCGCTCCAGCGTATGCACCCGGTCGCCGGGATTGATCCGCTCCGGCGAATAACCCACGGTAAAATCCTTCCCGCAGGTCAGACCTGAGCGTTCTTCCAGGATGGGCACGCAGATTTCCTCGGTCAGGCCGGGATACACGGTGGATTCATAGACCACCACAGCCCCGGCGGACATGTGCGCGCCCACGGTGGAACTCGCGCCCACCACGGGGCGCAGGTCGGGCTTGCGGTTACCGTCGATGGGCGTGGGCACGGCCACCACAATGACCCCGGCCTGGGCCAGCTGAGCAGGATCGCTGGTATAGCTGACTTTCGCTTCCGCCAACGCGGCGGGCTCCACCTCGCGCGTGGAATCCTCGCCCCGGCGCAGCTCGGCGACGCGTCCTTCCGAAATGTCGAACCCGATGACCCGGAAATGCCGGCTCAAGGCCACGGCCAGAGGCAATCCCACATAACCGAGGCCGACCACGGCCACGGCGGATTTGCCCGAAACGATGTCTTCGAAACTGATCATAGTGTCCTCACAAAAGGTTTCTGTGCCACGTGAATGTACACAATGCCGGAACTCAAAGGCCGACAGCCTACCCGGTCGAAGCCGGCTTCCAGCAGTTCGCGGCACAGGGTTCCGGCGTCGGGGAAAGCGCGGATGGTATCCGCCAGATACTGATAGGCGCCCGGATCCCTGGAAAAAAAATGTCCGATGCGCGGCAGCACCGAACTCAGATAAAAATTATAGAGCCCTTTCCAGATTCTGGCCCGCCCCGTGCCGAATTCAAGGATGCACAGCCGGCCGCCCGGAACAAGCACACGCAGGATTTCCCGGTAGGCATCGGCCCTGGGCACGATGTTGCGGATGCCGAAGGCGATGGTCACGGCATCCACGCAGGTATCGGGCAGGGGCAAGGCGCGGCCGTCGGCCTGTACCGGCAGGGCGGCAGTCTTCCCCGCCCCGGCGCGGAGCATGGGCCGGGAAAAATCCATGGCCAGCACGCGGGCCTCAGGGCACTGGCGGAGAATCTCCCGGCTCACATCCTGAGTGCCCGCCGCCAGATCCAGAACGACGGGCGCAGAACGGCGGCATACATGGCGAACTAGCCGCCGCCGCCAGAACACATCCTGCCCGGCGCTCAAAAAATGGTTCAGGAAGTCGTACCAGCCCGCAATGCCGTCGAACAGAGCGGCCACGCGCCGGCCGTGATCACTCGGGTGCAACGCCGCTGTCCTCGGAACCGGAGCCGGTCACCGTCTTATAGACTTCGTCGTAAATGGGAGCGAAATGTTCGGAAAAATTGGCGGGGGAGATGCGACCCACTTCGATAAATTTGACAACGATTTCCTTGGTGACTTGCAGGGCCTGTTTTTGAGCCTGATCCATGAAAACCTCTGGTTGGGTCAAGAGCATTGCGTATCGACTGGTCCGCACAGATCCCGGGGCTTAAGACGCGACGCCCTGCAAGCGCAGCAGACAATTTCTATCGGCGGACGGCAATCTGAACGCGGCGGGATCATAAAAAACCGCCCGGGGGGATGGTATCGACCTGCCTTGGGGAAACCGGGCGGTAAAAAGGAAAGAAAAACCTGTGCAGCCCTCCCTTCTTTTTTCCGTCTCTAGCACAGGCCGCGCCCCGCGTCGAGCAGGAGGGTCACTGGCCGGTCAGGAATCCATGTCCCGCAGTAATCCCTGAATTTCTTCCCGGATGATCTTCGCCGCGGCCTCCGGAACCTGTTCCTGTACAAAAGTCTCCAAATCCGTCCTCAAGGCATTGAGCGATTCCGCTCTTACCCGGTCAGATTCGTCGAGGTTCCTGCGCAAAAGCTCCTCGCTTGCGCGCAATGTGGCGATTTCCGCATCCTTTGCGGCCAGCGCTTCCCGCAGGCTGCTCAGGGTATTCTCCTGCTGCTGGAGAGTCTCACGCAGCGCGGCCAGTTCCGCCCCGAGCTCCTGAATGGGCGCTGCATGCATGGGTGTGGCGGCCAGTCTGGCCTGAGATTCGTTCAGGGTCGCTACCCGGTCCTGCAGGGCGTCCACGGCCTGCTGCAGATCGTCGATATTGCCCGTCGAGACGGACACATACTCGTCCATTTCTCCAAAAAACTCCGCACGCAGGGCGGCAGTGAAGGGCAGCTCACCTGGATTTTCCGGCAATGCGGCCAGAATCTGTTCCGTCGTGATGCGGCCCGGCTCCACGGGCCGACCTTCAAGCAGTTCGAAACGGACCAACAGGGTGTCCAAAGCCTGACGCAGCTCTTCCAACTGCGGGGCGGATGACCCGGCCTGGATCTTCTCCTCGGCCAGACGGTCCGCTTCTCCCAGAATGTCCGCGCGCAGGGCGGCGGTAAAGGGCAGCTCACCCGGATTTTCCGGCAACGCAGCCAGAATCTGCTCCGCTTCCACGCGAGTGGGAGCCTCCGGGCGATTTTCAAGAACTTCCAGACGGGCCGAAAGCGCATCCAGCGCCCGGCGCAGTTCTTCCACCTGCGGGGCGACTGACCCGGCCTGAATTTTCTCCTCGGCCAGACGGCCCGCTTCCCCCAGAATGTCTGCGCGCAGGGCGGCGACAAAGGGCAGCTCACCCGGATTTTCCGGCAATGCAGCCAACACCTGGGCGGGGTCCAGAGCCGGGCCTTCGGCTCCGGCGGCCAGTCCCTCCAGTACATCCAGCCGGGCGCTGATGATCTCCAGGTCAGTGACGGTCACTTCCTTGGCGGTCGCGCTCTTTCCGGGGATCTGGCGTTCCGGAGCCGGAGGCGTCGCGCTTTCCGGATTTCCAGGAAGAGAATCGTCGGCCAGGGCCCCGGACAATGCGTCTCCAATGCCGGGATCAGGCAGCGAAAAATCCAGTTCGCCGGTGGAAAAATCGAAAGGATCCCGGGGAGCGTCATGAGGCGCTTCGGACGGTGCGTCGAACAAATCTGCCCCCAGCCCGGGAACTTCAAATGACGGCGAAACGTTCTCCCTTGCCGGAGCAGGGGCCGAAGGCGCCGGCCGGGCGGAGGGAGCGGGCATCTCGGGTATGTCCAGATGAATGTCTCCGAGGAGAACATCGAGACTGCTCGCTTCAGGCGAAGGAGGAGCCTGCAGCGAGGTCAGCATGTCATCCAGATAATCCAGGTCGGTATCGGATGCGGAGGGCATGGAAGACGACGGGTGGGAAAGACCGGAACGAGCGGTCCCCGGCCCGGCGGCCGGAGCACTCTCTTCCGCCAGCAGATCATCCAGCCCTCCGAAGTCAATACCATTCTCACCGGGAAAAGTATCGGACCGAAAATGAGCAGACCGCCCTTCTTCCACGATTTCCGTTTCCGAAAGATCGATAATATCGTCATCAATGAAAGAGTCGCCATCAATGTTGGGTCTGGTAGCCATATCGTAATCCTCTACTGAGACGTTGGAGACGTGAAGGGCACTTTTTTGCCTTCCGGTCAAAAAGCATTGGTTCCGGCTACATTATTCCGGATGGAAAAAAAAGCCCCTCACACGGTCCTCGTGGAGGGGCGAACCAGGAAACAACCTTTCGCTTGTGCTGTCGCGGAAAACGGAAATACGCGCGCTACTTCGTGTGACACTTGCCACAGGCGGTGGGGCCGGTGGGCTTCTTTTCCTTCTTCAGATTCTTGTGACAGTCGATACATTGCTTGTGGTAAGCGTTTTCCACCAGCTTGATGTCCTTGGCATTGGCCTTGTCCCGAAACTCCAGAGAGTCATGACAGCCGGAAGTCGTACACTTCTTGATGGCCCCCCCGTCCTTTTCCATGGTGTGATGACATTCGGCACACTCAACGGACGCATGTTTGGAATGCGGAAACGGCACCGCCTTCTGCAATTTTCCGGGCTTGCCGTCTTTCTCCTTGACCTTCATGCCCTCGGGCGCGGTGATGACATAATCGTCGCCGGGAGCATCAGCGGCGGACAGCATGGGGGCGGCGGCAAAAGACAGCAGCGCCGCGCAGGCCAAGCCTGTCAACAGTGATTTTTTCATCCTCTTCCTACCTCCGGAGAGAAAAGTTACAAAGAGCACAAGCCGAACTTTCATACAGCCCTTGTCAGTCTTCAGTCAAGAATGCCTGAGGATGCCTCAGAAGCGCGCCGCGCGGGCCGCATCCAGTGCACGCTCCAGATCCTGTTCCGAATGGACGAAGGAGGTAAAGGCGCATTCGAATCCGGATGGAGCGAGATATACGCCCCGCTCCCGCATCTGGCGGTAGAAGGATGCGAAAAGCCGGGCGTCCCCTTTTTGGGCCGAGGGAAAATCCGTCACCGGCATCTCCGTGAAGAAAATGGTGAACAGTGACGCGATCTGATTCCGCCATACGGGCAGGCCCTTGCCGCGCAGGATGTTCTCCAGTTCGAGGGAAAACACCTCCGTGCGCGCCGCAAGACCCGCGTAATCCTGCCCGGCCAGCAGCCTGAGGGTGGCAAGGCCAGCGGCCATGGCCAGCGGATTGCCCGAAAGAGTCCCGGCCTGATACACGGTACCGCTGGGCGCGATCTTTTCCATGATCTCCCGCCTGCCGCCGTAAGCGCCCACAGGCAATCCGCCGCCGATGATCTTGCCCAGACAGGTCAAGTCCGGCTCGATGCCGAAGGCGGCCTGCGCTCCGCCGAAACTGACCCGAAACCCGGTGATGACTTCATCGAAAATGAGCAGAGCGCCGTGTTCCCTGGTCAGAGCGCGCAGGCCTTCCAGAAATCCGGGCGCAGGCGGAACCAGGCCCATGTTCCCGGCCACGGGCTCGACAATGACGGCGGCCACATCCCCGCAGGTTTCGAAAATACGGCGGACCGCTTCCAGGTCGTTGTAGTGCGCCAGATGCGTATGCCGGACCACGTCTTCGGGAACTCCCGGAGTTCCCGGAATGGACTGCGTGGCCACTCCGGAGCCCGCGCTGGCCAGAAAGGAGTCGGCATGGCCGTGGTAGCCGCCGTGAAATTTGATCACGCCGTTTCGGCCGGTGTAGCCCCGGGCCAGACGCAGTGCGCTCATGGTCGCTTCGGTCCCGGAGTTGACCATGCGGACCATGTCGATGCCCGGCACGGCGTCCACCACGGCCTGGGCCAGCTCCACCTCCAGACGGCACGGCGCGCCGAAGCTGGTGCCTTTGGCGGCCGCGGCGGCAATGGCCGTGGCCACTTCCGGATGATTGTGCCCAAGCAGCATGGGACCCCAGGACATGACGAAATCGATCATTTCCCGGCCGTCCTCGGTGGTCAGCCTGCTACCTTGGGCCGAGGCGATGAACAGCGGCTCGCACTGCACGCTTTTGCACGCCCGCACCGGACTGTTCACACCGCCGGGAATGACTCGCGCCGCCTGCTGGAAAAGCTCCTGTGAAACGCTCATGGTCCGCTCCGTCAGAAATATTGCATGGATGTTTTCTTCAGTTCCTTGTGGCTGAAGAGGGTGTCGTACTGTGTCACGCCCGTCTGCCGGCACAATTCCTCCACCACGCGCATGCAGTCCTCGCGGCTTTTCCCGTGGATCATGGTGTAGACATTGTACGGCCAGTCCATGCAGTTGCGCCGCAGGTAGCAATGCGAGATCTCCGGCCGTTTGGCCATGATCCGCCCCACTTCATCGATATCGACGCCGTCCTCCACATACCAGGCCACCATGGCGTTGAAGCCGTAGCCCGCCTGCTGGTGGCGCAGCGTGGCCCCGAAGCGGCGGATCTGCCCGCCTTTTTTGAGCCGCTCCAGAAGATCCAGCACCTCTTCCTCGGTGCTGCCCACCTGAGCAGCGATATCCGCGAAGGGAGTGGCGCTGTCGGGCAGGGTGTCCTGAACGATACGCAGAATTCTGCGTTCTGTTTCGGTAAAATCCACGGAATTTCCCCGTAAAATCAGGTTGATCTGAAGCCCGGCTCTTACCCGTTCCGGTATCCGCTGACAACCGGCGGTCTCCGGCACGGCCGGACTGAAAAATGGCGACAGTGGCTACTTTTGGGGCGGCAACAGCCAGTTCAGAACCGGCGTGGCCAGATCCCCGTCCTGATCCGGCAGGCTCACGCTCCAGGTAAAAAAAGGATCGTCGCTGTCCCCATTGTAGAATGTAATGCCGTCGATATTTCTCCCGCCGAGCACGACGCGCCAGGCCCTGGTGTGAGGCCGGATATCGACGATGGAGTCCAGCGGCGGCTCGGAAGATGTATAAGCCATGCCGTATTCTTCTTCCACCTGAGCCCGGATATCCGGGAAATAGAGGCTGGCCTCCATCGCCGCGCAGCCCGCGCATGCCCCGGTGCTCTGAAAAGACAGAAAACCCGTCTCGCCTCTGGGCGGCGCGAATACGAAAACGGCGGACCCGTTCATTCCCGCCTGGGCGCGCATCAGCCTCCAGGTCGCGGGCGCAAGAAGCCAGCCCTCCCTGCCCCAGTAGCCGGTGTAATACGCGGCCAGGCGTGCGGCGAACTGCACCTTGACGGCGGCGTCAAGGCTCATGCGTTCCGGTTTCCGGCGGACCAGGCCGTCTTCTGCAGCGTCATCCACGGAAAGAACGAACGCAGGCACCGTCACTCCGTCCCGGAGAACCAGCTGGCCGATGGCCTCGGGCGCGGACAGGCCCGGCTCGGTCCAGGGTGTGAGGGTAAAACGGAAAACCCTGTCGTCCTCTTCTCCGCCGAAAACTCCGGCCGGAACCAAAAGAAGCACAAGCCACAACACAAAAAGTGAAACACACCGCATTCGTTTTTCTCCATTTTCCGCCGTCACCCGGCTTCCGGAAAATCCGCGCACAGCCGGAGAACCTTCCATCCGGAACGGGTCAGGGGCTGCCCTTGGCGGGTTGCGGGGTGAGACTCCGCAACACCGTCCCGCTTCTTCAATCCGTGGTGCCCACGCAGTGCCCGGCTCCGCCGTGGTAGCCCTTGGTTCCGGCCACGGTAACCGTGGACTGCGGCCCCAGAGGAGCGGCTCCGGGCATGCGGAAGGTGGATACATCCACGGTCTTGATGGGCGTCTCTTCCTGAGGACCGGCCTGGGGCGCCCAGTCGTAGGGCGCGCGGTAGGCCCGGTAGACCCAGTTCATGGGCAGAGCCACCTTGCCCTTGTAGGGGCAGAGGTATTCCCAGACCAGTTCGTGCTCGGCCGTGACCTCGAAGATGCGGCCGTCAGAACCCTCGCAGATGAGCGTGTTGCCGTTGGGCAGACGCTGGGCCGAGCTGATGAACGGCGAATAGAAACGCGAGGCGTCCAGCGGAACCAGGAATCCGGCCTCGCGCGGGGTGTACTGCCACACGATCTTGAGGGTCACGGGATCAATTTCCAGCACGCGGGAATAATCGCGCTGGGCGGTCTTCACACCCTTGGGAGCGCCGGGGTTGGGATTGCCGTACCCGGCCCATCCGCCGTTGTCGAAAACCAGGATGTTGCCCGCTCCCGGCAGTCCGGCCGGAATCATGTGCGCGTGGTGCTGGCCCACAATCCATCCCAGAGCTTTCAGTTCCGCGCTGGTGTCGTAGTCCGGGCCGATCTGCCACACGATCCTGCCGGTCTTCTTGTCGATGATGCAGATGATGTTGGTCTCGCGGCCGTCAACGATGATATTGTCCGGGTGGAAACGGCTGTCCCCGGCGTCGAACCATTTGTTGGGACCAAGGGCGGACATGGAGTTCATGTGCATCCAGTCGCCCACGCCGGGCGCTTCCTCGATCAGGGAGCCGCCCCGGAAATTGGGGTCGCGGCACATGGCATTAAGGGCCGCCTCGGTGAAGCCCATCTCTTCCACATGGTCGGAGCACAGCCACTCCCAGACGATCTCGCCATCCCAGTTCACCTCGTAGATCACGTCATCGAGGATGGGCTTGTCGCTGATGAAGGGGCATTTCACGTCCTTGTGGCTCAGGATGAGAGAATTGCCCGAGGCTGTTTTGGGTTCGAGCCCGGGCGCGTAGTAGCCCACGGGGCTGCCCTCGCGCTGGAAATCATGATGCTGGCGGGCCACCCAGCGCGGCTCGGAGCCGGGATCTTCCACGAATTCGGCCTGATCGAACTTCCAGACGATATTGCCGTCCCAGTCCACCTGGATCACGTCCAGCTGGTCCTGCAGGGCGTACTTGGGATCGCGGGTACCGGTGCTGCCCATGACGTGCCCGCCGGGGAAAAGCTTGTTGGGAAAGCCCTGCACATCCTTCCAGAGGCGGATTTCCGCCCCGTTCATGTTGATGAGCAGAGCACCCAGTTCCGGGGCGGAGAGAATGGTGAACCCGTTCCAGGCCTTGTCCGGATTGTAGACCGTGACACCCGTGGGATAAATGGTGGGATGACCCATGACGTTCCTCCGTTACATGTTTTATGGCTACATGAGTCCGAGAAAAGACCAGTACGGCACCTGTACGAGCAGAATTCCCGCGCCGGCGAAGACCATGCGCAGTCCCAGAGCCAGAAACATGTGCCGGGCCGTGGCGTAGCCGGTGGAAAAAATGTACATGTACAGGATGTATTCGTACGGGAAGATGTACTGATCAAGGCCGTACAGAAAGGCGTAGAGCATGGGCCTGGGGTTGATGTTCAGGGCCTGGGCTATTTCCACCATGGGCGCGCTCATGGAGGATACGGCGGCCAGGGGCGTGAGCACGAAATTGATGGTCAGGGAAGACAGATACGCCGTGAATACGCTCCAGGTGGGCGAAAGCTGCTCCATGAAAGGCACCAGCAGGCTGGCGATCCACTTGGCCGCGCCCAGATGCACGGCCACGGCTCCCATGCTCAGGCAGGCCACCACGAAGACGATGAACCCGACATTGAGATGCCTAGCGTTCTCGGCCCTGGCCAGACCCATCCAGGGCAGATAGCAGAGCATGCCCATGAAGGCGTACACATACGTGCCCGGCATGCCGTGCCATTTCTGGGTCAAGAGGCCGGTGATGGCCACGACCATCAGAATGAACAGCTTCCATTCCTGAACGGTCATGGGCCCCATCTCCTGAAGGCGCTGCCGCACCACTTCCTCCAGATGGTCCTCCTCCGGCACGTGCTCCCCGCGGGGAATGACGTATGTGCACATGAAGACGGAAAAAGCGCAGTACAGGGTGATGAAGGGCAGATTGGCCAGGGCGTATTCGCCCCAGGAAACCGGCCCGATGAGCGGTTCGGCCACGGACATGGCGATGAGCGCCATTTCCGTCCCGGTCAGGAACCCGTAGCCGGGGGATGTGGCGGCGCAGAATCCGGCCATGATCAGGGCCGAGGAAATACGGGACCGGGGCGGCAGATCGAGAGCCAGAGCCAGGCCGTGGGCGATGGCCACGAAAATGATCACCCGGCACATGATGTCCGGCAGAATGAAGGCCATGAACACGCCCGTGAGCATGAGCGCGATGACGGCCCGGCGGAAAGACGCGCCCACCAGCAGCATGAGCCGCAGAGCCATGCGCCGGGTCAGACCCGTTTCCTCCAGGGCGTCTCCCAGAACCAGAGCGGCCAGGCA
This sequence comes from Desulfomicrobium orale DSM 12838, assembly GCF_001553625.1. Lineage (GTDB taxonomy): Bacteria > Desulfobacterota > Desulfovibrionia > Desulfovibrionales > Desulfomicrobiaceae > Desulfomicrobium > Desulfomicrobium orale. The sequence continues at coordinate 812,897 of NZ_CP014230.1, read as the reverse complement.
GAGCCAGGGCAGAAAGGAACCCCAGGGCGCGAAAACCACCTGCGGGGTGGCCACGCCGCACAGCACGAACAAAAAGGTCATGGCCGCGGACGACGGCAGGGTGGGCAGAAGCTCCAGAGCCCAGACCGTCACGGCCCAGGTGGTGATGGCGAAGAAGAGAGGCAGCTTGGGATGGATGTCTGCGTCAACCAGACTGTAGACCAGAAGCGGCAGAAGCAGGCTGGCCGCCCACTTGACGCGGACCGTCGTGACAAGAGCGCTCATGTTCCCCTCCGTGGCGGCGATAGTGGAAACCGCAGATAACGCCACTATGGGGACGGAGTAAAGAGCATCGCGAAGGAACGGGCAAGCGATCCTCTTTCCGGTCCGGCTTCGATGGAAAAACCCGGGTCCGGGCCGGAAAGAGGGGCAGGCGGAAGGCCCGCCGGGATCAGATGACCTTGAGGCCGTGCAGCAGCACCAGAATGATGAGCAGCGGCGTGAGGTAGCGCAGCAGAAAGAAAATGGCCCGCACCTGATTCCGGTTGGTCAGGGCGCCGTGGTTGGTCAGTTGCTGTTCCGTCCGCTGCGGCCCGTACACCCAGCCCACAAACAGGCAAAGCAGAATGCCGCCCAGAGGCATGAGCGCGTTGGAGCTCAGGAAATCGAACAGATCGAAGCTGTTCAGGCCGCCGATGGTGAAATCCTTGAGCACGCCGAAGGACAATGTGGCCGGCACGCCGAGCAGACCGATGCCCACGGTGGCCATCAGGGAGGCGGCCTTGCGGTTTACGTGGAAGCGTTCGGACAGGATGGCCACCGGCACCTCCAGCAGGGACAGGATGGCCCCGAGGCTGGCGATGGCCGTCAGGATGAAGAAGATGGTCATGAACACCGTGCCGCCGGGCATGGATGTGAAGACCGCCGGTATGGTCATGAAGACCAGCGACGGCCCGGCCGCGGGCTCGAAGCCGAAGGCGAAAACCGAGGGGAAAATGGCCATGCCGGCCAGAAGGGACACAGTCAGGTCGGCCAGCATGACCCGCATGGCCGTGGCCGGGATGTTCTGGTCGGGACGGAAGTAGCTGCCGTAGGTGAGCATGGTGCCCATGCCGATGGACAGTTTGAAGAAGGCCAGACCCAGAGCGGTCAGGATGGCCGTGGGCGTGATCTTGGAAAGATCGGGACGGAACAGAAAAGCCAGGCCCTGCTCCGCTCCGGACAGAGTCAGGCTGCGCACGCACAGCACGACGAGCAGCAGGAACAGAAGCGGCATCAGACGCCGGGTGACGGCCTCGATCCCCTTGGACACGCCGAACATGATGATGCAGCAGGCCACGCCCAGCACCACCCACTGCCAGAACAGGGAAGTCATCGGATCGGACACCAGCTCTCCGAAAATGGCTTCGGCCGCTTTGGGATCGGTCGTGGCGATGCTCCCGGACATGGCCTTGAAAATGTAGGCATAGACCCACCCGGCCACGTCCGAATAAAAGGCCAGAATCAGAAATGCCGCCAGAAAGCCCATCCAGCCCACGGCTATCCAGCCTTTCTGATTCGGCGGCGCGAGACGATCAAAGGACGTCACTGCGTCGCCACGGGCTGCGCGGCCGATCATGGTTTCGGCGATCATTACCGGCAGGCCCACCAGCAGGGTAGCCAAAAGGTAGACGAGCAGAAAACCTGCGCCGCCGTTGGTGCCCGTCAGGGCCGGAAATTTCCAGATATTGCCCAGGCCCACGGCGGAGCCCAGAGTGGCCACCAGCACGCCGAAGGTACTGGTAAAGCCGTCTCGGGTATTTTGTGACATCGTATATGCTCCTGCAGGATGCGCGGATATTTTTCACCCGGGCCGGACATTGCCGCAGCCGACGTGGGGCGGCTTATTTATTTGAATCCTTCTGATCCGGCAATCTTTTTTGTGGAGTCCGGCCGGGCGGCCGTGCAAAGGGGAAAGATGGGGAAGACTCACCCTGCGGGCCGCATGCCTTCTCCCGGAACCTTGCCCAGGCCCAGGGTCAGGATGAAACAGCCCAGCAACATGGCGGCAAAGACCGCAAAAGCCGCATCGTAGCTGCCGGTAAGAGCATGGGAACAGCCCAGAATGAGATACCCCGCGGCTCTGAGCAGAACGAAGGTTCCGACCACGCGGTACACGCCGACGAAATATTCCCGCCCGAAATGAAAGGCCACCACGGCGGGCAGGGTGGTCCACACCCCGCCCACGCAGGTGCCGAAAGCAACGGCGAAGACCGCCACGGTAAACACGTTCTGCGGCAGAAGGACCAGACTCAGGGTCAGGGCGTTGCAGACCATCAGCACACGGGCCACGGTCACGGGATTGTAGCGGTCGCACAGCCAGCCCCAGAGGTATTTGCCCAGGCTGGCGCACAGAGCCGCGATGCACATGAAGGCCATGGCCGGATAGGAGGAGAAACCCGCGTCCACTAGGCCCGGCTTGAGCTGGCTCATGACCGCGCTTCCGGCCATCAGAGCGCAGCCGAAGGCCAGACCTGTCCGGTACACGGACGGAGTGCGCAGGAGCCGGCGGAGGGGCACGACCACGGTGGGCGGAGGAGCCAGAGACACCGCGCCGGGCAGGTTGTCCACGTGCAGGCCGAGCATTTCCGGGGTGTCCCGGACCATGACCCAGCAGACCGGAGCCATACACAGCACGGTGCAGCCGTATATGGCCCAGACCGTGCTCACGCCGGAATGCTCGATAAGCACCATCAGGACAAAGGGCAGAACCGCCCCGGACAGGGACGTGCCTATGTTGCAGACGCCGAAGGCCCGGCCCTGGTAGCGCTCGAACCACCTGCCCGCCAGAATGTTGGCGATGACCCCGCCGAAAGCCTGCGCACTGACCCAGGCAATGGAAAAAAACAGCGTGAACAGGCCAAGCGAACGCACCTGTCCCATGACGATGACACTCGTCCCGCCGATCAGCGCGCCGAGAGTCATCAGCAGGCGCAGGCTCATCCGCAGGCTCAGGGAGGAAAGCAGCGGCATGCTCAGCGCGCCGCACAGGGCGGCCACGGACATGGCCACGCCGATGTCGCCGCGCTCCCAGCCCCGGGCTGCCGCAAGAGGCTCCGTAAAGGCGTTCATCATGTAGATGAGGCCGCCATGAAGCAGAAAATTGCCGCCGGAGCCCAGCAGGCTCAGCTTCCATCCATGAAACATTTCCCGCACCCGCGATCTTTGTCCGCAACGGACGGGCACACCTCCGGCCCGCCGCCACGGCGAGGGAGGGAGCATCTTTCCTTCCGGCGCGTCAACACCTGCCGGAACAGAAGCCGCCCGACGTCCGCCCGGAAATTTTCCGGCCCGTGCCGCACGTCTATCCGGCGGCCTCCGGCGTGCGTTCCACTACCAGCATGTCCCGCCATTTTCCCTGCCGGTACCGCCACAGAGCCACCAGAGCCAGCACGATCAGAAACGCGCAGGCCACGCCCCAGAAGTAGTACAGTCCGAAACCGAGGACCGCTCCGGCCAGCAGGGGCAGGACCATGAACACCACGACCACCGCCAGCCTCGAGGTCATGACGAAAAAGGTGTCGCCCGCGCCTTTCAGGGCCCCGTAGATGATGAAACTCACGCCGTCGAAGAAGAGATAGACCACCACAATCATGAGCAGCACGCGTCCCATGCCAGCCACGGCCGCGAAGGTGGCCGGATCGGTGTCCCTGGGCTGAAAGAGCTCCAGAATGGGCTCCGGCGCGAACAGAAAAAGGGCCGACATGGCGGCCAGATAGCTGAAGGTGAGCATGAGACTGGCCCGGACGATGGACGGCACGTCGTCGGCCCGGCCCGCGCCCAGGGCCTGCCCGGCCAGGGTGCTTGTCCCCAGGGAAAAACCCACCAGCGGCATGAAAGCCAGAGAGTTGATGTTCAAAGCGATGTTGGTGGCGGCCAGTTCCAGAGTGCCGAGCCGTCCCACCGCGAAAACGAGTATGGTGAAGCCCAGGATATCCAGAAAGAATTCCATGCCGCTGGGCAGGCCGTAGCGGATGAGGCGCAGCCACAGGGCCGGACGAAAGGTGCAGTCCCGAAGTAGCCGGTAGCGGGCGTGTTCGCGGCTGCTCATGGCCCGGAACAGAATCGCCGCGATAATCAGCCAGCCACAGACAGTGGCCGCTCCGGCGCCGAAAATGCCCCATTCGGGAAAGGGGCCGACACCGTTGATCAGGCAGTAGTCCAGTGGGATGTTGCATACCATGCCGGCCAGATTGGCCACCATCACGGCCCTGGTCCGCCCCAGTCCGGTGAAAAAACCGGCCAGGACCGCTCCCAGCAGTTGCGCTCCGGCACCCAGGCAGAGCACCCGGAAATAGATGATTTCCTGCTCGCGCACGGCCTCGGCGTGCCCCGCCAGCAGGAAGATTTTTTCCGCACATCCGGCCAGAAGGGCCAGGATCACGGATCCCAGCAGGGCTACGTAAAGACCCTGCCAGACGATGCGTCCCACCAGTTCGCACCGGTTCTGCCCCACGTACTGGGCCACAAATACCGACACATATCCGGCCGTGCCGATAAAGATGGCCAGGGGCAGCAGGGCCATGATGCCTGCCGGCGTGGCCGCGGCAATGGCGTCCAGAGAATAGTGGGACAGAAACAGACGGTCGGTGAATTCCATGACTGTGGTGGCGCCCAGACTGGCCACCAGCGGTATGGAGACTTGCAGGATGCGGCGGTAAATGGAGCGGTCGGGCATGCGGAAGGGCATGCACAAAACGGAAGACGCTGGCAAGGAAGGGTTTTCAGGATGTGACAGGCTCTTCCGGCCTCAGACAGGCCGTTTCATCCAGCCCGCACAGGAGAAAGCCCAGAATCGGACGGCATTTTCCGACGCAGGGCGCGTAGAAGCAGCCGCTTTGGCGCGTTCCAGAACGGTTCCCCCGGCCCAGATAGAATTCCGCCAGCCCCAGAGGACACAGGCCCAGACAGGCCGCGTGATGCAGCAGTTTGGGGGCGCAGCACTCCCCCGTGCCGGTGGGCATGCCCCGGCCGATGAAAATTTCTTCCAGCGCCCGGCGTTGCCCCCGGAAATTGGCGGGCCGGTACAGGGTGAAAATACGTGCCATGAGTCCACGGGAAAGGCTCTTCCGCCGGGCCGAAAGCTCCGCCCTGGCGGGATCTCCGGCAGACAGGCTTTTCATGCCGCGCGTCAGCTCCTTGATGCGGGCCTCGTCATCGCGGACCACAGAGGCGAATTCTTCCGGATCGACGATGGGCGGCACCCAGCCCGGCACATTCCAAATGCCGTTATACTGGCCGGAAAAAGCCTTCAGCACGCCCCGGTTTCCGCACCGATCCCGGTAAACCAGCACGCCGAACATCTGCCCCCCGGCCGGACCGTCCAGACAGCCGAGATCGAGACGCGGCTCCCGGCCTTGCCCCAGGCCGACATTCCTATGCCGGACGAGTTCTCTCATGAGCAGCCCGGCGGCGGGAAGAGCCGGAGCGGCGGGGAGAAGATGTTCCCGGCCGCAGTCACGGCAAAATCCCCGGCAGTCCAGCTCTTCCGAATTCCCGGCCCCGGTTCCGCAGGAAAAATCATGCCGTGAGCCGTCACTCATGCGACACGATAATCCCCGCACTCGGCCGCCATGCCGGGTATTTCAAAGAGCCATCCACGCGCCGGAACTCAGCGGACATATTCCCGCGGATTTTTTCCGAGCAGACAGAAAACCTCGTAGGAAACGCTTCCCCACCAGTCGGCCATCTCATCGGCGGAAATATGTTCCGGTCCGCCGCCGCCCAGAAGGAAAACCCGGTCCCCGACCCGGGCCTCGGGGACATGGCTCAGATCCACCGCCGTCATCTGCATGCACACCCGGCCCAGAACGGGAACCCTGCGGCCGTGCAGAAGCATCCAGCCTTTCCCGGAAAGACCGCGGGGATAGTTGTCCGCATAGCCGGTACCCACTATCCCCACCCGCATATCCCCGGAAGCGACATAGGTGGCCCCGTAACTTACAGCCTGCCCGGCCCGCAGCGTCCGGACTTCCAGAAGCCGCGTGGAAACCTCCATGACCTGCCGGAATCCCCGGCCCTTCTCCTCCCAGTCCGTACCGTGAAAGGGGTTGCCCCCGTACAGGGAAATGCCCGGCCGCTGCCAGGCATAATGCAGCTCCGGGTGCGCCAGAACGGCCCCGGAGTTGGCCAGACTGCCCGGCGCGACAATGCCCCGCCCGGAGAGAATGCGCATGATCCGGTCGAACCGGCGGCCCTGTTCTCTGGTGTATTCGATCTGACCGGGAAGTTCGGCCGAAGACAGATGCGAACAGATAAGTCCCACGCGGATATGGCGAAGGCCGCGCAGAGTTTCGGCCAGCTGTTCCGCTTCTTCAGGGGCAAAGCCCAGCCGCCCCATGCCTGTCTCGAACTTGAGCGCCACTCTCGCCGCCGTACCACGCCGTTTCGCGGTTTCCTCCAGACGCAGCAGCTGTTCTTCATTCCCGGCCACGACGAGCAGATCCCGCTCACAGGCCACGCGATAGTCCGCCTCGTCAAGGGGGCCCAGAAGAGACAGGGCATCCGCCTCGGGAAGGTGTTCCTTCAGGAACACGCCTTCCCCCACCGTGCCGACGGCCATGGTCCGGGCTCCCGCGGCAAAAAGCGCCTGGGCGACCTCGGGCATGCCGTGCCCATAGGCATCCGATTTGATCACCGGCACCGGATTGGATGCCACATTCCTGATCAGCCGGAAATTATCCGCCAGCGCGCGCAGGTCGATGCGGGCCCGCACATGGGTCCAGATGTTCGCGTTCATGTCCATAAGCAAATGCTCCAGAATGAATATTCCGGCCGCCGGACATCCTCACAGGAGTCCGCTCGGAGCCGGGCTGCCGGTGGATTACCGAAAGCGGACCGGCAAGGTCAAAAACAAAAGACTGTCTCCCCGCCCGGCACGACCGGACAAGGCGGCCCCGGAATCGGGAGAACAGAACACAAAGACGCCCGCCCCGTCCTTTCCGGCGCGGATTATTCTGGTTGTCAGGGCAAAACCACTCTGCTAGGAGTGCCCAAATTTATTTCTTGTAGGGGGTAAACGCATGAACACCACTCAAACCACGCCGGAATCCATGGACGAATTGATGGACATGGACTTCGCGTCCCAGCTCGAAAACTATCTTGATTCCGATTTCGGCGACATCGAAGAAGGAGTTATCGTTTCGGGTGAAGTCGTCAAAATTGACGAAACCTACATCCTCGTGGACGTCAATTTCAAGTCCGAAGGCCAGATTCCGCTGGATGAATTCATGGAAAACGGCCAGGTGGCGGTCAAGGTCGGCGACACCGTTGATGTATACGTCGTGCGCAAGAACGAACGCGAAGGCTCCATTGTCCTGTCCCGGGACAAGGCCAAGCGCATGCAGGTGCTGGACGAACTGGAAAAGCTGCTGGAGTCCGGCGATGTGGTCACGGGCCGCATCGTGCGCCGCATCAAGGGCGGATATGTGGTGGAGATCAAGGGCATCGAGGCCTTCCTGCCCGGCTCCCACGTGGATCTGCGCCCGGTTCCGGACATGGACGCTCTGGTCAACCAGGATTTCGAATTCCGCGTGCTGAAAATCAACCGCCGCCGCAGCAACGTCATCGTGTCCCGCCGCGTGCTGCTCGAGGAAGACCGCGACCGCAAGCGCGGCGAGCTGCTGACCACCCTCGAAGAGGGCCAGACCGTGCCCGGCGTGGTCAAGAACATCACCGAATACGGTGTGTTCATCGACCTGGGCGGTCTGGACGGCCTTCTGCACATCACCGACATGTCCTGGAAGCGCATCAGGCATCCCAGGGAAATGGTGCATCTGGGCGATGAACTGCAGCTCAAGGTGCTTTCCTTCGACAAGGAGGAAAAGAAAGTTTCCCTCGGTCTGAAGCAGCTGGTGCCCGATCCGTGGACCAATATTTCCGAAAAATACCCCGAAGGCCTCAAACTGACCGGCAAGGTCACCAATCTGGTCGACTACGGCGCCTTCGTCGAGCTGGAGCCCGGCGTGGAAGGACTGGTGCATATTTCCGAAATGTCCTGGACCCGCAAGCTCCGCCATCCGTCCCAGATGGTCCGTGCCGGAGACGAAGTGGACGTGGTCATTCTGGGCGTGGATGTGGACCGCAAGCGCATCTCTCTGGGCATGAAGCAGGTCGCCCCCAACCCGTGGGATCTGGTGGCCGAGAAATACCCCGAGGGAACCATCCTGGAAGCGGGCGTGAAGAACATCACCGAATTCGGCCTGTTCATCGGCATCGAGGACGGCATCGACGGCCTGATCCATGTTTCCGACCTGTCCTGGACCAAAAAAATCCGTCATCCCAACGAACTCTACAAGGTTGGTGATGTGGTCCGGGCCAAGGTGCTGACCGTGGACAAGGACAACGAGAAATTCACACTGGGCATCAAGCAGCTCTCCGACGACCCGTGGCTGGATGTGCCGGGCCGCTATCCCGTGGGCACGCAGCTGACGGGAACCATCACCAACATCACGGACTTCGGCCTGTTCGTGGAAGTGGAGGAAGGTATCGAGGGGCTCATCCACGTCAGCGAAATGAGTAAGAAGAAGATCAAGACCCCCAAGGAAGCTTTCAACGAGGGCGACACCATCGAGGCCAAGGTCATTCATGTCAGCGCGGACGAGCGCAGACTGGGTCTGTCCCTCAAGTCCCAGGAACCCGAACGCAAGCGCGGAGCCTCCGAATTCCGGACCGGCCAGGGCGGAGTGGTCGGCACCAATCTGGGCGACATGTTCCGCCAGCAGATGGAAGAAAACGCCGAGGGCGAGGAAGAATAGCCCTTGGCCTGAGCGAAGAAATCCGGGGCCGCATCCACATGGGTGCGGCCTTTTTTTCGAGGTGGAGAATGACCACAAGCACGGAAGCGGTCAGGCGTCGTCTGGCCGGACTCAAGCCCGGCGAAAGGATAGACCCCGGCTTCGCCCTGGAGGCGGCCCGGACGGCCTCGGTGCACGAACTGGGCGAGGCGGCCCTGCGCCAGCGCCGGGCGCGGCACGGCGACAGAGCCTACTACGTCTACAACCAGCATCTGAACTATACCAACATCTGCCGCAATCAGTGCCGGTTCTGCGCCTATTTCAAACGCAAGGGCGAAGACGGCGGATACGCTTACACCCTGGACCAGATCCGGGAAGAGCTGCAGGCCCGCAAAAACCAGCCCGTGCGGGAAATACACATCGTCGGCGGGCTCAATCCCGACCTGCCCTATCAGTACTATCTGGACATGCTGTCCCTGTGCCGGGAAATCCGCCCCCAGGCCGTGATCAAGGCCTTCACCGCGGTGGAGGTGGCTCATTTCGCCGATACCCAAGGTCTGGACGAAGCCACCGTTCTGGAAGACATGCGCCGGGCCGGGCTGGACATTCTGCCCGGCGGCGGAGCGGAAGTCTTCGCCCCGGCCATGCGGGCGAAGCTCTGCCCGGAAAAAATCAGCGGGGAGCGCTGGCTGCGCATCCACGGTCTGGCGCACGGCATGGGCATGCGGACCAACTGTACCATGCTCTTCGGCCACGTTGAATCCTGGGAAGACCGCATACACCATCTGGAACGCCTGCGCGAGCTGGAAGACGAAAGCCCGGGCTTCGTCTGCTTCATTCCCCTGGCCTATCAGCCCCGCAACAATGAGCTGGCGGCAGCCGGCCCCACGGGCGAGGACTACCTGCGCATGATTTCCCTGTCCCGGATTTTCCTCGACAACATCCCTCACATCAAGGCGTACTGGGTCTTTGTGGGCATCAAGGCGGCCCAGATGGCCCTGTGGGCCGGGGCTGACGATTTCGACGGCACCATCGTGGAAGAGAAGATCGGCCACGCCGCCGGGGCGGATTCACCCACAGGGCTGACCATCGACGAACTGGTCCGGGTCATCACGGCCACGGGCTTCACCCCGGTCCAGCGGGACACGTTCTTTCAGGAAGTGTGAACGAAGCCGCCGCGCCTCCGCCATCCCGGCCGAGTTCCCTACAGATAGGGTGAAAAAAGCCAGAAAAAGGCGTCCCGCATGTGCGCCGGCAGGGACCGGGCGCGCAGCTCGCCCACTGTCGCCATTCTGCTTCCGGCCATGACCGTTTCGAAATGGCGGGTCAGGGCCCGGTTCAGCGCCCGGTCGAACACTTCCAGCGTGAGCTCGAAATTGAGCCGCAGGCTGCGGTTGTCCAGATTGGCCGAGCCCAGATGCACGTAGGCGTCATCGATCAGGAGCAGCTTGGTGTGGCAGAAGGGTTCCGGCTGGAACGCGATGGTGATTCCGGCCTGGATCAGATCCTCAAGAATGTGCTGCGTGGCCCAGTGCACGAAAGGCAGATTGTTGCGGCCAGGCAGAATGATGCGCACGTCCACGCCCCGGTAGCAGGCGGATTTGAGGGCGGAGAGCATGGATTTGGGCGGCAGGAAATAGGGCGTCATGATCCGGATGGAATCCGACGCCGCGGAAATGACGCCGAGCAGCAGGGTCCTCAGCGGCTCATGAGGCACATCCGGCCCGTCGATGACCGCCCGGCACAGGCAGTCCCCCGCTGCTTCCGGCAGAACGGCGTCCGACACGAGCCGCTCTTTGGTGGCGAACAACCAGTCGTCCAGGAACGTCTCCCGCAGTTGCTCCACGATGGGACCGCGCACGATGAAATGCATGTCCGTCACCGGGTGACGGGGACTGGCCCCGAGCAGATGCCCCTGCCTTATGTTCATTCCGCCCGTGAATCCGGTGGTCCCATCCACCACCAGAATTTTTCGGTGGTTCCGCAGATTGATGTGCAAAGACGGAGGAAAAAGCCGGGGCGGGATGAACAGGGCCATGGGAACCCCCTTCTTTTTCAGCAGGCTGGAGGCCGTGGGCCAGGAATATTTTTCGCCCAGCCCGTCCACCAGTACCCGCACGTCCACGCCCCGCTGCATCGCGGCGTGCAGCTCGCCGATGAACCGCCGCCCCAGCTTGTCCGTGCCCAGAATGTAGGAAACCAGATAGATGCTCCGCCTGGCTTCGCGGATAGCCTGAAGCATGCGCGGGTAGGCTTCGTCTCCGTTTATCAGGGGCTCGATGCAGTTGCCCGCCGTAAGCTCCGTCCCCAACAGACTGTGCCCCACCTTTTCCAGACGCCAGGATGATCCGTATGGCCGGGCGGCGACGGCCGCCGTATTCTCCGGCGACGGCACGAGATTTCTTCCTCCGGACGCCAGCGGGCCCACCTCCCGCCGCAGCCGGGATGCGCTGCGGCGGACCCGGTTGACCCCGAACAGCACATAGAGCGCAGGCCCCGCCAGCGGAAACGTCAGGCACACGGCGATCCAGCCCAGGGCGGAACGGGAATCGCTCTTGTGCAGCAGCGCATGCCCCGCCGCGCCCAGAGCCAGAACCGCCAGAAGCGCGTATCCGATCCAGTGCACAATTCCTCCCTGTCAGGTAAACGGGAATCGGAAATCAGATGTCCGGATGCCCCTTCGCGATGGACGCGAACAGGGCGTTGAACGTCCTCATTGCGGCCGTGATGCTGCGATAGGCGTGATCCAGGCCATTGCAGTACGTATCCAGAGATGACTGGATGTCCGCCCAGACAGTATTCCGGGCCAGGTCCGTTTCGGCCGCCAGAGACCGCAGGGTTTCCAGCTCTTCCACGATGCCGTCCTTGGCATTGGCAACGTGCATGAGCTGCGTGCTCAGCGAGTGACACATCTCGCCGACGCCACTTTCGATATCGCGGATTCGTCCGTCGGCAGCCACTCCCAGCAGAACGGCTTCCGGCCCCTGCCCGATACGGATCAGCGTCAGTTCCATCCTGCCGCCTGTCCGGGCCATGGAAAACCCGACCGAGCCTTCCGCCGCGGAAAGAGCCTCCGTACAGGAGCGGGCGACCCGTTCCCGGTCTTCGGACACGGCCAGACCGGCCAGCGGCTGGCCCTCGACCGCCGCAAGCGCAAGACCTGTCCTCCGGGCAAATGCCTCGTTGGCAAGGACCACGCGGCCTTCGTGCAGAATAACGGCTCCGCCGGGAAAATATCCGGCAAGATGCCGGTATGCCGTCCGCAGATCCGGCTGTCCGCCGTCAATGGTTTCGCTCACGGGAATCCTCCGCCGCATGAAGGGACGATTTTCTGCGGCGACACTATGTCTTCTCCCCCGGACAGGGCCAGAATTTTTTGCCGCTTCATCCATCCCGCCCTAACACGGCTGCCACTCGTCCAGACACCGATCCGCGGCAGGGAGCATCGGCCTCCCTTGAATTTTCGCCTCAAAGAGGTAAACGTAGCCGCCATGACGCATTCGCGGACCGCGCTCCTTTTCGACGTGGGCAACACCAACATCAAGCTGTGTCTGGCTGATGCGAAGGGCATGGGCCGCTCCTACACCCTGCCTTCCTCCAACCGGGAAACGGCCGATTCTCTGGGTCTGGCCGTCAGCACCATCTGCGCCAGGGAAGGCGTGCAGCCGGACGCCGTGGACCGCTGGGTGCTGTCCTCTGTGGTGCCGCCCCTGAACAGCCTGCTCTCGGCGGCCTGCGCCCGTTTTTTTTCCTGCCCGGCCCTGTTCGTGCCCGGAGATATCCCCCTGCCCCTCGAAAACCGCTACGCCAGACCCCAGGAAGTGGGCGCGGACCGGCTGCTGGGCGGATTCGCGGCGCGGACGCTCTTCGACGACCCGGAGCTCATCGTGGTGGATTTCGGCACCGCCACCACCTTCGACTGCGTACGCGACAACGCCTATCTGGGCGGCCTCATCTGTCCGGGCGTGCTCAGTTCCGTCACGGCTCTGGGCACCCAGACCGCCAAGCTGCCGCACATCAGTCTGGAGTTCGACGGCGATGAACTGGACATCGGCACCTCCACCCGGCAGAGTCTAAATCACGGCGTCCTGTTCGGGTTCGCCGCCATGCTGGAGGGCCTCACCGCGCGTCTGAAAAAGCGTCTGCCACGGGCGCGGGTCATCGCCACGGGCGGCTTCGCGCCGCAGATGGCGGCCCTGACCTCCTGTATCGACAATCTGGCTCCGGACCTGCTCATGCAGGGTCTCATGGCCGTCTGTTTCAACCATTCACCGGATACATCCAGGGAGCAATCATGAGTACGATCACAGGCATTTGGGCCAGGGAAATTCTGGATTCCAGAGGCAACCCCACGGTCGAGGTGGAAGTCACCCTCGAATCCGGCGCCACGGGCCGGGCGGCCGTGCCTTCGGGCGCCTCCACCGGAGCCCGCGAGGCCCTCGAACTGCGCGACGGCGACGCGAGCCGCTACGGCGGCAAGGGCGTGGAACAGGCCGTGAAAAACGTGATGGAAGAAATTTCAGCGGAAGTGGTCGGACTGGACGCCACGCGCCAGGTGGACGTGGATCAGGCCCTCATCGACCTGGACGGCACGGAGAACAAGTCCCGCCTGGGAGCCAACGCCATGCTCGGCGTATCCATGGCCACGGCCAAGGCCGCCTCGGAATTCCTGGGTCTGCCCCTGTACAGGTATCTGGGCGGCATCAACGCCAAGGTCCTGCCCGCGCCGATGATGAACATCATCAACGGCGGGGCGCACGCAGCCAACAATCTGGACATCCAGGAATTCATGATCCTGCCCCTGGGCGCGGAAAGCTTCCGGGAGGCCCTGCGCATGGGCGCGGAAACCTTTCATGCCCTGAAGAAAATCCTGCACAAGGATGGTCTGGCCACCTCCGTGGGCGACGAAGGCGGCTTCGCCCCCAATCTGGCCGGACACGAGCAGGCGTTTCAGTACATCGTCAAGGCCATTGAAGAGGCCGGGTACACGCCGGGCAGCCAGATCGCCCTGGGCATTGACGCCGCGGCCTCGGAATTCCTGCAGGACGGCAAATACCGCTTCGCCGGAGAAAACAAGGTCTTCACGGCCCGCGAACTGACGGATTACTACGCCGATCTGGCCGAAAAGTTTCCCATCGTGTCCATCGAAGACGGTTTGGCCGAAGGCGACTGGGAGGGCTGGGAAGTGCTCTCCGAGGTGCTGGGCGACCGGATGCAGCTGGTAGGCGACGACATCTTCGTCACCAATCCGACCCTTCTGGCCGACGGCATCATGCGCGGCGTGGGCAACGCCATCCTAATCAAGCTGAACCAGATCGGCACCCTGACGGAAACCATGGACTGCATCGAAATGGCCAAGGAAGCCGCCTACGCCACGGTCATCTCCCATCGCTCCGGCGAAACCGAGGACAGCTTCATCGCCGACCTGGCCGTGGCCGTGAACGCCGGGCAGATCAAAACCGGCTCCCTGTGCCGCTCGGACCGCATGGCCAAGTACAACCAGCTCCTGCGCATCGAGGAGGATCTGGACGCTCAGGCCGTGTACTTCGGACCGGCCATGGCTGCCAACTGGTTTGACGAGTAACCGGCTCCGGCCCGAACCCGCACTCTGTCATTTTCCGGGGAGGCCGCGCCTCCCCGAACCATTTCCGGTCCCGGACAAGGCCCGAAACGGATCTTCGCCGACCATCCGCCGGGCCGGGCCTTGTCCCTCTGAAACCAAAAGGGAGAAACCATGGAAGATACGCAGAAGAAAGCCGTGGAGAAACTGGTCCACGCCTTGACCCCGCCCGGCGAAGACCCGGCGGAGACGATTTCGGCGATCGACCGGGGATGGGAAAACGCCGAAGACGGCGCGCTGTGGCTCCTGAATGACATCACCGACTGGGAGCTGACCTACTTTGTGGACTGGAAGGACACGGAATCCTTTGTGGAGTGCCTTTCCGGCATCGCGAAGCGCTGGGGTGCGACACTGACATTCGGGGTGGACGACCCTCTTGATGAAGATTTTCTCGATGAAACGGAAGTGCCGGAGCTGATGATCCGGGCTCACGGCGAGCTTCTGCCCCAGGGGCTCCTTCTCTGGAACTGGGACACCGAGGGCGACGCCTACGGCGGCTGGATCACCAGGCCCGAATCGGAATCCGCAGTTCTGGAGGCGGGCGAAGCCCTTGGCGCTGAAATCCGCACAGGCGACCAGCCCTTCTGACCACGCGCCCCCAGGCATTGTTCCCAGTGCGCGACTCCGGAGAAACCGCCCGGCCGCCTGAAAACCCTCTTCGCACACGAGTACGCCCATGCTCATCATCGACGGCAAAAAAACAGCGGCGGACATCCGCCGGGAACTGCATGACCGGGTCGCGGCTCTCTCCGCACGGCATGGCCGCCCCCCCGGCCTGGCGGTCATTCTGGTGGGAGACGATCCGGCCTCCCAGGTCTACGTCCGCAACAAGGAAAAAGCCTGCGCCGAAACGGGCATCGTCTCCAGAGGCATCCGGCTGTCCGCCGGAGTTTCCCAGCACGAACTGGAGGCGGCCATTCTGGAATTGAACGCCGACCCGGCCATCGACGGCATTCTCCTGCAACTGCCGCTGCCCCGGGGGCTGGACAGCCAGTGCTGCCTGAATCTCATCGACCCGGCCAAGGACGTGGACGGCTTTCATCCGGTCAACATGGGCCGCCTCGCCCTGGGGCTGCCCGGCCCGCGCCCGTGCACCCCGGCCGGAGTCATGGTACTTCTGGAGCGTCACGGCATCGGCGTGGCCGGAAAAAAGGCGGTGGTCGTCGGACGCAGCAACATCGTCGGCAAGCCTCTGGCCCTCATGCTCCTGCACGCCAACGCCACCGTGACCGTCTGCCATTCCCGCACCGCCGGGCTGGCCGGGGAAGTCCGTTCGGCGGAGCTGGTCTTCGCGGCGGTGGGGCGCCCCGGATTCATCACCGCGGACATGGTCAGGCCGGGGGCGGTGGTGGTGGATGTCGGCATCAACAGGACAGACACCGGCCTGGCCGGAGACTGTGATTTTGAGGGACTGAAAGGCGTGGCTTCAGCCATGACGCCCGTTCCCGGCGGGGTGGGCCCCATGACCATCGCCCAGCTTCTGACCAATACGGTGGACGTCTGGCTTGCACGCACCCTGAAGGACTGATTCTCCGCCGAAGGCGCGCCCGGACGCATCCGGTTCCGATGAAAAGCTTCGGCCCGCGGGCCGGACCGCCGCGAAACGGTCCGGTCCCCGAGCCTGATCCGGCGGAATCGGCGCGCCTACCCGGCGCACGCCCCGTCCACGAGAATGTCCGGCGAAACCGAACGCACCGAGGCCGTACCGGTCATGACCATGGCCTGCAGCAGTTCCGTGCGCAGCTTTTCCACATACATGGCCACGCCGTCGGCCAGACCGCCCACGGCAGCGACACTGAACGGCCGCCCGATGAGCACCGCATCCGCGCCCAGGGCCAGCATCTTCAGCACATCCACGCCCGAGCGCACCCCGCCGTCTGCCAGAATCACGAGGTGGCCCTTCATCCGGGCCGCGATCCCCGGCAACACGTCCGCCCCGCCCGGCGTCTGGTCCAGCACCCGGCCGCCGTGATTGGAAACCACAATGGCCTGAGCCCCGGCTTCCAGAGCCAGCTCCGCGTCTTCCACGCACATGACGCCCTTGATGATGAACGGCCGGTCCGCCCGCCGGATGACTTCCCGCAGGGCAGAGACAGGCTTGGGCGATACCGGACGACCCATCTTGCGCAGCGTCACCAGCCCGGCGGCGTCGATGTCCATGCCCATGATTCTGGCGCCGCTTTGCCTTGCCTTGTCTATCTTCCGGAACAGTTCCTCGTCTTCCCACGGCTTGATGAACGGGATGCCCATCCCGCCGGCGGAGGCCACGGCGGCCAGACCGGAGTCGAGAATCTCGGGCGGCACGCCGTCTCCGGTACAGCCTGTGGTTCCGGCCCGGACGCAGCCATCCACAATGGCCTTGATATATTCCTCTTCGGTGCGCTTGCCGCCCATGTTGAAAGCCACGCCGCCGATAGGCGCGGCCAGCACCGGCAGGGACAGATCAAGCCCCAGCAGGGAGAGGCTCAGCTCCGGTGCGGTGACATCGTGCACCAGACGCATGACCAGTTTTTTCCTGTCCAGGGCCGTGATGTTGGCCTGAAAGGCCGCTCCCGTGCCCAGGCCGCCCATGCCCGGCACCTCTCCGGCACAGACCCGGCCGTTGCAGACCGGGCAGACCCGGCAGTAACCTCTCATGAGTTCACGCGCCGTATCCCGAACGCTTTGCATAAAAGACCTCCTTATCGAGTACCGGCAATGAAAAAGACCGGAAATCCGGCCTCCATTCCGAATGAAATTACAATTTCCGCATGCGCATGCTCTTTTCGAATTCCACTACCAGAAAGGCCAGAACGGCCATAGCCATGATCTCGGCCCCGGCCAGCAGCAGGGTGCCGCCTACCAGCAGGATGCGCAGAATATGGAACTGGAGCAGCAGACGTTCAAGTCTGGTCTTACCCTTTCTGGTGGTGAGGGCGTTGGGGCCGAATTCGGCCGCCCGGCGCTGCACCTGAAAACGGTCCAGCCCCTTGTCCGGATCGGTCTCGAAAGTTTCCAGGGTTTCCGTGGAAGAGAGATGATGCCAGAGTCTGCCGGTGAAAAAATCCATACGCTGTGTTCCTTCGCGGGTTGCGGAAGAGATGTCAGAGGACAGGCTCTCATAGATGAGACTCGCCGGAAATTCAAGGAAAGGAGAAAATACGCGGCCGGAGCGTGCCATTCCGCCGCGCCTCCGGCGCAGGAGAATCGTATGATTTTCCTTGCAAGAGGCCGATGTTCCGCGCCACAAGCGTCCCAGTTTCCGAGCAGTGCCGGAGCGCTGAAAACCCAACCCAGTGATGGACGCCATGACTCCTGAAATTCTCGCCCCGGCGGGCGACGCCGACAGCTTTCTGGCCGCCCTGGCCGCCGGAGCCGACGCCGTGTACTGCGGGCTCAAAAATTTTTCCGCGCGCATGGAGGCGGACAATTTCGGTCTGGCCGAACTGGCCTCCCTGACCGAACTGGCCCACGCCAGAGGCGTACGCGTGCATGTGGCCATGAACAATCTGCTCAAGGCCCCGGAACTGGCCCAGGCCGGACGGCTCATCGACCGCCTGGCCCGGCGGGTGCGGCCCGACGCGCTCATCATCCAGGATCTGGCCCTGCCCGCCCTGGCCCGGCAGGCCGGATTCACCGGGGAGCTGCATCTGTCCACCCTGGCCAATGGCGGCACCGTCTCCGGCCTGTCCCGCATCGCCGGGATGGGCATACGGCGTCTGGTCCTGCCCAGAGAGCTTTCCATCGACGAAATCAAGGCCGTCGCGGCGGCCTGCCCGGACGGGCTGGACCTGGAAGTCTTCGTGCACGGAGCCCTGTGCTACGCCGTTTCCGGCCGATGTTACTGGTCCAGTTATCTGGGAGGGAAAAGCGGCCTGCGGGGCAGATGCGTGCAGCCCTGTCGGCGCATGTATCAGCAGAAAAGCAAAAGAGTTCCGTTCTTTTCCTGCGACGATCTGTCTCTGGACGTGCTGGTCCGCCCCCTGGCCGGCGTACCCCAGGTGACGTCGTGGAAAATCGAGGGCCGCAAGAAGGGGCCGCACTACGTCTATCACACGGTCAAGGCCTACGCCATGCTGCGCGACGGCGGCAACGACCCGCAGCAGCGCAAAACCGCCCTGGCCCTGCTGGACATGGCTCTGGGCCGCCCCGGCTCTCACTACAACTTTCTGGGACACCGGCCGTCCAACCCGCTGGCAGACCGCGAACAGACCGGCTCCGGCCATCTGGCGGGCAGGGTTCAGGGCGGCGGCAAGCCCTACATCGTCCCCCGTGAATCCCTCAGGAGCGGCGACCTTCTGCGCATCGGCTATGAAGACCAGCCGGGGCACCAGATGCTGAAGATCCGCCGGGACGTGCCCAAAGGCGGGCGCATCGATGTGCCCAGAGCCCCCAAGCCCCCGGCACAGGGCAGCCCTGTGTTTCTGGTGGACCGCCGGGAGCGGGAACTCGGTGCCATTCTGGCGGACCTGCGCAGCCAGCTGCCGCCCGCCCCATCCGCCCCGGAATCGGTCTTCTCCCCGGTCCTGCCCAAACCCGCCCGGCACAGGGGCGGGGCAAAGGAGATGGACGTCTGGCGCGTCCTGCCCAAGCGCCTGGGTGACCGCAGCGAGCAGGCCATGTGGCTTGTTCCGGGGCTGGAACGAACGGTTTCCCGGAATGTCTTCGGGCGTGTCTGGTGGTGGCTGCCGCCGGTCGTCTGGCCGGAGGAGGAGCGGGAGTGGGAGCGATGTCTGGAAAACATGGTCCGGCTGGGGGCGCGGCGCTTCGTGCTGAACGCGCCGTGGCAGACAGGGCTTTTCGGCCGGGCGGACCGCTGTGTGTTCTGGGCCGGGCCCATGTGTAACACAGCCAATCCGCTGGCCCTGGCCGAGCTGGGGCGCATGGGATTTGCCGGGGCCTTTGTCAGCCCGGAGCTGGACGGGGAAAGCCTGCTGGCCCTGCCCGCCCTGTCTCCGCTGCCTCTGGGCATCGTGGCCAAGGGGCTGCACCCGCTGTGCGTATCCCGGATCGTGTCCGGAAACCTGCGGGAGCGGGAACCCTTCCAAAGCCCCAAAGGAGAGCAGTTCTGGTCCCGCACGTACGGCAAGCTGGTCTGGACCTTCCCCAACTGGGAACTAGATCTGAGCCGGAAATGGGCCGAGCTGGAAAAATCAGGTTACGCCCTGCTGGCCCGCATGCACGAGCCCGTGCCGGACAAAATTGAGCTCAAGGAGCGGCAGGGCCTGTGGAACTGGGAGCTGAAAATGCTCTGAGCCGGATGGCGCGGCACTTCACGTCCTTTGGCCCATGACGGCAACGTGGTCGCCAACACTTGAATTTTCCGTTATGCGTTGGCTCCCTTCATACCTTCCGGCGTATAACGCTGGCCATGAACGGCTTCCGGCGTAAAAGCGGCATTGAGCAGGGCGATGTCATCTTCCGAAAGAGTTATTGCTGTGGCACGACAATTTTCCTCCAACCGGGCGATACTGCGAGTGCCGGGAATGACGACAAGGTGCTCATAACGGCTAAGGAGCCAAGCCAAGGCCGTTTGGGCAGGCGTACAACCGTATTTGTCTGCAACTGCCTGCACAACAGCCAAGAGAGCTGAGTTCTTGCGAAGATTTTCTCCCTGAAAACGTGGATTGGAAAGGCGGAAGTCTCCGGTCTCCAAATGCTCCGTTGTCGTGTATTTCCCTGTCAGGAAGCCTCTGCCAAGCGGACTGTAGGCCACAAAACCTATGCCCAATCTGTGGCATAGCGGCAGAATGGAATCCTCCACTTCCCTCGTCCACAATGAGTATTCGCTTTGCAGTGCGGCCACGGGGTGCACGGCATGAGCCTTTTCCAGTGTGACTGCTGAAACCTCGCACAGACCGATATGAGCGATTTTTCCTTCACGTTTCAGATCGGTAAGAATAGCCATGGTTTCGGAGATGTCCGCATCCGGATCGATACGGTGAGCGTAATACAGATCTATCCGTTCCACCCCGAGCCGTTGCAGAGATCCCTCGCAAGCCTTGCGGATATAGGAGGGTGAATTGTTGATGCTACGCTTGTAGGAATCATTGGGGTCACGGTCGATGCCGAACTTTGTCGCGATGCGTATCCGTCCGTTTGTGTATTCCATCGGATGCCGGGCAATGAATTTGGCAATGAGCCGTTCATTGTGACCGCGTCCGTACATGTCGGCGGTGTCGATCATGGAAACGCCCAGCTCAAGCGCTCTATCCAGAACGGCCAATGATGCAGTGTCATCGGGCGGGGTGCCGTAGAATTCCGACATACCCATGGCGCCAAAGGAAATGGCCGAAGCTGAAAACTCATCGCCAAGCGAACGTTCTTGAAGCATATTTTGGGACTGTGTCATACTATATTTCCTCATGCTTATTTTGCTGGAGTAAAAACGAAGGCAGCATTGTCGCTCCAGGTGCCAACAATAATCCGCCCGTCAGGCATGCGGGCAAGGCCCACTGGTGAATGTAACCCTTCAGCCACAGGCGCGGCTTTACCGTCAGCAGCCACGCGGATAACTGCTGTTCCACCGTAATCCACCACAAGCACACTATCACCATCTGCGATGATGCCGACACCGGGAGTGTTCAGCTCCGTGCTGACAGTGACCGATCTGCCGTCCGAGCCGATGCGGTCAACGCTACCGCCGTAGCAACTCACATAGATAGTGCCGTTGACTGTCTGGGCGATGCCCACCGGAGTTCGGTGCCCCTTGGACACGACCTCTTTCCTGCCATCAGGGAAGACCCTGACCACCTCGCCTGCGTTACGATTCGCCACCAGCAAAGTATTGTCGTTGGCCCACAAGAGTCCTGTTGGCGACGAAAATCCGGAAGCGATGGAATGCAAGCTTCCGTTTTCATCGAGGCGATAGACATTGCCGTCGCCATAAGAGGCGACAAAGAGTCTGCCTTTATTGTCAAAGGTCAGCCCGGACGGGTTGCATACGGAATCAGTCACTGTAGTCCGTTTACCCTGTGTATCAAACCTGCTGACTCTCCCCGCACCCCATTCAGCAACGTACAGATTATCATGGGAGTCATAGAGCATGCCCACTGGGGCCTGAATGTTCTCGATAAATGGACGTTGTTCAGCCGCCTGGGCTGTGCCGGAAACTCCAGATACGATCATGGTCGCGGCCAGAAATAACGCTATTTTCATTGCAACCCTCCTTTTTTCTAAACATAGGCGGAGAGTAGCGGTTTGCATCGTACTTCTTTTACGATATCTTTTCGGTATGACAAAAACATTATTCCAACTTTCACAGGATGCAGTTGAAATCCGGCACTTGCAGTACTTCGCGGTGGTGGCGGAAGAAAACAATTTACACCGGGCGGCGAAACGGCTGTTTATGGCGCAGCCTCCATTGAGCCGCCAAATTAAACAACTGGAGGATCGTCTGGGCGTGATGCTGTTTGAACGGCACAGCAAAGGCCTCAGCCTGACAAATGAAGGGGCAAAGGTACTGGAAATAATTCGGCCTTTGCTAAGAATGGCGGACACAACATCTGAACGGCTGAAGAAAGAACTTCGGTCCGAAGGAAAAGCGCTACGGATAGGATTCACGACAGCTTTTGAGCAGGGCGTGTTCGCAAAACTGGAAGCTGCCTTGCATGAGCAATATGGAAATCGGCTGCATATTGTCCGGGCAGCGTCTCCGAAACTGGCCAGAGAAGTGCGGAAGGGAAAGCTGGACGCCGCCCTTGTGGCCTTGCCTTTGGAAGCTCCGGGCCTGGTTGTCAGAGAAATCGCTTATAAAGAACCGCTGGTGGCAGCCATACCGGAAGCATGGCAGCTCCATCAGAAGAAGGTGCTCCCGCTTGAACGCGTCAGCGACAGGCAACTGTTCTGGTTCAGACGCGAGATGAACCCGGCCTTTTTTGATTTCACGAAAGGACGCTTTGCTCTGGCCCGGTTTGAGCCGCACTTTATAGAAGAACCAGCTGAACATGACGTTCTGCTGGCCCGTATTGCCTCTGGCGAAGGCATGGGGCTGTTTGCCGCTTCCTTTGCCGCCATCAGACGCGATGGTGTGGTTTTTCTGGCGTTGGCTGAAAAGTCAGACCTATATCTGAAAGCTGGTATAATTACACTTCAGGGCCATGAAGACCTTACGAAAGCACTGGCAAGCCGCTTTCTAGAGTAATCTCACCGCCCCAGCCCTGACTACTTCTTTCCAAAGCCATGTCCATCTTGGACCAGAGCCGATTGCTGTGCACCTGTAGCGCCAAGGCCTGAGCGCGAGTTTTGCAGTTTGCCCGTAAGCATTGCGTACTACGGTATCAGAGAGGAGCATGACGATATTTCTCCTGACGGTTTTCAGCGCTTTGAGGGGGAGCTATACCGACAGAAATACCGTCAAAAATAGGGTTACTTACCTTATTCTATCCCGGATAAACAAGCAGACCGGAATGACTGTATCAGTCATTCCGGTCTGCTATGAATCTTTTCGATCAAATCCATGGTGCCGGGGGACAGAATTGAACTGCCGACACGGGGATTTTCAGTCCCCTGCTCTACCGACTGAGCTACCCCGGCACGACGGAAGAACAATCCATAGTGGGGGTGGCTCCTTTTGGCAAGAAAAAATATCCGGGAAAACTATTTCAAAGAAGCCGCCAGTCAGCTGAAAGAGAGGGTATTGAACACGGCGCACAGGCTCAGGCCTTGGTAGGAATGTTGTACTTCTTGAGCTTGTACTGGAGCAGACTCTTGGACACATTCAGCAGCTCGGCCGTTTTGACCTGCACGAAACCGCTGTGCACCATGGCCCGGCGGATAAGCGCGGCCTCGATCTTCTCCAGAGTGTCCGGAAGATTGATCCTGAGAGGCAACAGATCCACGGCGCTCTTGTACTGCGTGTCCTCATCGCGCAGCTCCGGGGGCAGGTCGTCCACATCGATGACGTCGTGGGTGGCCAGAACCACGCAGCGTTCGATGACATTTTCCAGCTGCCGCACATTGCCCGGCCATTCGTAAGCCGAGAGATAATCCACGGCGCCGGGCGTGAATCCCTGTACCTGGCGGCTGTTTTCCTGAGAAAATCTGCGCAGGAAGTGGCCGGCCAGAATGGGGATGTCCTCCCGCCGCTCGCGCAGAGGCGGCAGATGGATATTGACGACATTCAGCCGGTAGAACAGATCTTCCCGGAAGCGACCGGCCGCGATTTCTTCCTGCAGATTCTTGTTCGTAGCCGCCACCAGGCGGAAATCCACGGCGATGGTTTCAGTGCCGCCGACCCGCTCGACAGTCCGTTCCTGCAGCACGCGCAGCAGCTTGACCTGCAGTTCCGGCGACAGTTCGCCGATCTCGTCCAGAAAAAGGGTTCCGCCCTGAGCCAGTTCGAACCGTCCCCGCTTGAGGGCCACAGCTCCGGTGAAGGAACCTTTCTCATGCCCGAACAGCTCGCTTTCCAGCAGTCCCGCGCTCAGGGACATGCAGTTGACGGAAATGAAAGGCATTTCCTTGCGGTCCGAGGCGATGTGCAACGCCCTGGCCACCAGCTCCTTGCCCGTGCCCGACTCGCCGGTGACCAGCACGGTGCTGCGGGAAGGCGCGACCCGTCCGGCCAGGGCCAAGACATCCTGAATGGCCTTGGAATTGCCCACGATGGCGTCCTTGCCGAATTTTTCGGCCAGACTTTCGCGCAGCAGGCGGTTCTGACGCTCGGCATGAGAAAGCTTCAGGGCCTTGCGCACGGACAGCAGAATATCGTCGTTGGCGAAGGGCTTGGTGATGTAGTCGAACGCGCCGCTTTTCATGGCTTCCACGGCCCGGTCGATGGTGCCGAAGGCGGTCATGATCATGACCGGAATATGCGGATGATTCCTGCGCACATGCTCCAGCACATCCTGTCCGCTCATGCCGGGCATCTTCATATCCGTGATGACCACATCCACTTCCGACTCGTCCAGGTAGGCCAGAGCCATGGCCGGATCGCTCAGGGCCGTCACGGTATAGCCCTCCTCTTCCAGAAGAGCCTCCAGGATGAGCAGGTAGTTTTTTTCGTCGTCGATGATCAGAATCTGACTGCCCATTTCAATCCCCATTCTGTTGCACCCCTTCGTCCTGATCCGCTCCCGGAACCGTCCCGGAGGCGGCGGGAGCAGGTTCGGCGAAAACGACGAGTACTTCACCACCGCCGTCCGGAGCGTTGCGCAGTATCATCTCCGCGCCGTGGCTCTGGAAGATGGAGCTCGTGATGGCCAGGCCCAGCCCTGTGCCCGTTTCCTTGGTGGTGAAAAAAGGCTCCGTATATCTGTCTTGGAGCTTCGGGTCGAAGCCCGATCCGGAATCCCGCACCAGCAGGGCCTTGCGGCCATCATAGCTCTGACCCAGAATGCGTACCTCGCCGGATTGCCCGCAGGCCTGCACGGCATTGCTGATCAGATTGTAGAGCCCCCGGTAGAGCAGATCCCGGTCTCCCCGGACCGTATACCCTGCGGGCAGTTCACAAGTCACGCTCACCGCGTTTCCACATCCTTCCTGGGTCAGAAAACCCACAGCATTGCGCGCGATTTTTTCCAGATCCACATCTTCCAAAGCCGGCTGCCGGGGCCGGGCATAATCCAGAAAGTCATTGACCGTCTGGCTCAACCGTTTGGATTCATGGAAGATGGCTTCCAGAATCCTGCGGCGCGAACCGCCCTGGTCCTGCTCCCGTTTCAGCAAAAGCTCCGCGCTGCTGCGGATGATTCCCAGAGGATTCCGGATCTCGTGGGCGATGCTGGCCACCATGCGCCCCATGGAGGCCAGTTTTTCGTTCTGCAGCAGTTCCCGCTCCAGACGTTCCTTGTCCCGGACCCGCTCGGCCAAGGCCCGGTCGGCCTTGCGGATCAGAAAAAAAATAAGAGCGTACAGAGCGGCCGATCCCAGAACGGTGGTCAGAAAGATGAGCCGCTGCAGATGCAGCACGCTTTCGTAGTCGCTGGTGATATCTTGGGAAAATTCCAGCACGCCCAGCAGAGGGCCGGGCTGCTCCCTGAATCGCAGGTCGCGCTCCGCCCGCAGAGGATGCACCGTGCGCAGCACCATGTCGCCGGACTCCAGATTCAGAGCGAAAAGTGCGTCCCACAGACTCAGGCGGCTTTGCAGGGCAAAGGTGGGTTTTCCCTGGCTGATGGCTGTCTGCACGGCCGGCCCGCCGAGAGTGGCGTTGCCGATCTGGCCGGGCTCCGTGCTGAAGGCCACTTCGCGCTGTTCGTCATAGATCCGCAGGTCCAGAACATGAAAGGAATGGATGGTCGATTCAATGACCTGTTCCAGCCGGTCGTACTGCTCCTTGCGCTTGAGCTCCACCCGTCCGTAGCCCAATACGACGGGCAAAGTGAACCGCCGGTAAATCTGGTGGTTCAAGTTCTCGGCCAGAAGCCGGGCAAAGGCCGTGTTCTTCTTCAGCAGGGCGCTTTTGGCATAGTTGGTTATGACCACGGACAGAACAATGCTCGATCCCAGAATCAGAACCAGAGTGCTGACGGACAGAAACTTGACCAGCTGGAAAGGATGCGCCGGATCGACGCGAAAAGGATTGAGCTTCATGTTCGGGCCGGAAAAAATTGACGCGGCAGGATGGGGACATGCCACCCGGCCGCTTGAAGGGTCAAGAGCCGCACTTTCCGGAAGAAATCACACCTGCGTCCACTTTTGCGTACGGCCGGACACCAAGTGCACGGCGTGACCTTGTCTCCAGAACGCCATGTTGAGTACGGCCGGTCAAGCGGATGAACAGACTTCGGGTCAGCCGAGCAACGTCCTGTAGATCAGAAAATCTTCATCACTAAAACAGCAAAAAATTACTTCGCCGATGAATGTGCATTTTGCATTGGAAACAGTCTGCACGGCGATTTCCGCCGCCCTGTTTTTAGGGAACCCGTAAACGCCTGTGCTGATGCAGGGAAAGGCGACAGACCGCAACCGGAGGCTGTCCGCAAGGGCCAGGGAGTTCGAGTAACAGGCGGCAAGCAGAGCCGCTTCACCCGAATCTCCACCGTGCCAGACAGGACCGACCGTATGGATCACATACCCGGCAGGGAGCCGGTAACCTTTTGTCGCCTTTGCCTGACCGGTTTCACACCCGCCCAGAACTCTGCACTCCCGCACAAGCTCCGGACCTGCCGCGCGGTGAATGGCGCCGTCGACACCGCCGCCGCCAAGCAGGGAATTGTTTGCGGCGTTGACGACGGCATCAACATCGAGAGCCGTGATATCGGCTTTGATCGCGGCAAGATGCATTTCTTATTCTTCCAGCTCGTTCCGGCGGGAGAGGCAGTAGCGGATGAGCCCGGCGGTGGAAGAATCGTGCCTGCCGGTAGCTCCCTCCAGAAGCTCCGGCAGGATGGCGTTGGCCAGTTGCTTGCCCAGCTCCACACCCATCTGGTCGAAGGAATTGATGTCCCAGACAATGCCCTGCACGAAAATTTTGTGCTCGTAGAGGGCGATGAGACTTCCGAGCACACGCGGGGCAAGGCGGTCGTACACAAGGGAGTTGGACGGGCGGTTGCCCGGAAAAACCTTGTGCGGAGCCAGTGCCGACCGCTTTTCCGGAGGCAGAACGGACAGTTCCGCCTCGGCTTCTTCTCTGGTGCGGCCGCGCATGAGCGCTTCGGGCTGGGCCAGAAAATTGGCCAGTAAAATGGCGTGATGCGTCCCCACCTCGTGCAGGGGATGCACCGGAGCCAGAAAATCGCAGGGAATCACTGTCGTGCCCTGGTGCAACAGCTGATAGAAGGCATGCTGGCCGTTGGTGCCGGGCTCACCCCACAGGATGGGCCCCGTGTCCCAGGACACATCGCGGCCGTCTCTGGCCACGCGCTTGCCGTTGCTCTCCATGTCCGCCTGTTGCAGGTAGCGGGGGAAAAATTCGAGATACTGGTCGTAGGGCAGCACGGCGTGGGAATCGAAAACGTGGAAATTCCGGTACCAGACGCCGAGCATGGCTAGGATGACGGGCAGATTCCGCTCGAAAGGAGCCGTGCGGAAATGCTCGTCCATGTCCCTGGCTCCGGCCAGCAGTTCGCGGAATCCGTCCATGCCGATGGACAGGGCGATGGGCAGTCCAATGGCCGACCACAGGGAATAGCGTCCGCCGACCCAGTCCCAGAATTCGAACATGTTGGCCGGATCGATGCCGAAGGCCCGCACTGCCGCCTCGTTGGTGGACAGGGCCGCGAAATGCAGAGGCACGCCGTCCCGGGTGCCGCCGTTGGCCAGAAACCAGTCCCGCGCGGTATGGGCGTTGGTCAGGGTTTCCTGGGTGGTGAAGGTCTTGGAGGCGACGAGAAAAAGCGTCGTTTCGGGGCGGACCTTGTTCAGGACGCGGGCGATATGGGTGCCGTCGATGTTGGAAACAAAGTGGAAATTCAGATTCTTCTGGCGGTAGAAATCCAAGGCTTCCACCACCATTTTAGGACCCAGATCGGACCCGCCGATGCCGATGTTGACCACGTCGCAGATGGGCTCGCCGGTAAATCCCTGCCATGCGCCCGAACGGACCCTGGAGACGAATCCATCCATCCGGGAGAGTACCCGGTGCACATCCTCCACCACGTTTTTACCGTCGAGAAGCACCGCCTCATCCGCGTTTTTGCGCAGGGCCGTATGTAGCACGGCCCGGTTCTCCGTGATATTGATGCGGTAGCCCTGAAACATGGCGTCGATTTTTTCGGCCACCCCCGCCGCGCGGGCCAGGTCCATGAGCAGGTCCATGGTCCTGCCGGTAATGCGGTTCTTGGAGTAGTCCGCCAGAATGCCGCAGGTCCTGAGGGAAAAACGCTCGAAACGGTCAGGGTCGTGCTCAAAGAGCTCGCGCATGGGCGGCACTTCCGCCACATGGGAGGCAAGAGCGGTCCAGGCTGCTGATGTATCCATAAGGACCTCCTGTGCAATCTGTTTTGGCGGCCGCCCAGGCCGTGGGCCCGAAAAGGCCGGAATTCGCCGATGCCTTGCGTTTTGACTTCCATACCTTAAGAAAAAAATCTGGTAAACCAAAGGAACGGAGGCCACGGGCCCTGTAAAAAGCGACTGAAAAAAAGACAGCCGTATGCATGAAGTCAGCTTGAACCAGCTTATCACGGATTACGTCAGCGGGCGGGAAATCATGGACACGACATATGAGGACCTGCGCCAGGCTCTGGCCCGGATGCTGGTGGAGGACAAGTTCTACCCGCGCTCCACCGTCCATCCCAAATACCTGATCGATTTTCATGCGGGCAAAGAGGCCCAGTCCGCCACCATCGACATCGCCGTTTTTACCCCGGACAGCCGCCCGGCCCTGGCCCTTTTCTTTCACCCCGGCGAGGTGGGCACCTTCGTGCGCCAGAGCGTGGCCGCGGCCCGGATTCATGAGCCCGCGCCCTTTCCGCTGGTGGTGGTGACGGATTCCATGGAAGCACTGGTGGTGGAAACACGGACAGCCGCGGAGATCGGCCGGGGGTTTTACCAGATTCCGCGCTGGGGTCAGATGGAGGAAATGCTGACCCGCCATCCGTGCCCGCCCCTTGCTCCGGACCGGCTGGAAGGAGAGAGAAGGATTCTGGCCGCCTATTTGAGTCTTGGCGGGCCATGTTGCGGCGGCGCCTGCCCGGTCTGAGAGCCACGCCGCCGCATGGGAAGGGACAATGGCCGCTTTGAAAACTCAGTTCTCGTCGGCCGTGGCTCCGGCCACGCGCAGCACTTCCTCGTATGTGGTGATCCCGCGCACCACGCGCTCCATACCGTCGTCGAGCAGGGACGGCACGCCCTTTTTCCGGACCAGCGCCCGCAGTTCGGACAGTTCGACATTTCTGCGCACGGCGTCCTTGACCTCGGTATCGTACATGAGCACCTCGAAAATACCCGTACGGCCGTAAAAACCTGTCTGCCGGCAGCTTTCGCATCCGGCGCCTCTCCAGAGCTTCTGGCCGGGCGCGATGTAGCGTTCCAGCCCCAGAGCCTGAATCTGCGCGTAATCGGGGGTATACTGCACCCGGCAGGACGGGCAGATATTGCGCACCAGACGCTGGGCAATGCACCCGATGACGGAAGCGTTGATGAGATAGGCGTCAAGGCCCAGGTCCAGAAGCCGGACCAGGGCGGAACTGGCGTCGTTGGTATGCAGGGTGGAAAAGACGATATGTCCGGTCAGGGCGGCCTGCACCGCCTGCTCCGCCGTTTCCAGATCACGCATTTCCCCGACCATGATGATGTCCGGATCCTGCCGCAGGATATGTCGGAGCATCTGCCCGAAAGTCACGCCGATCTTGGTCTGCACGCCGATCTGGTTGAACTCGTCCACCACCATCTCAATGGGATCTTCGAGGGTCACCACGTTGACCTGCGGATTGGCCAGGGTCTTCAGGGTGGAGTAGAGGGACGTGGATTTGCCGCTGCCCGTGGGACCGGTGACCAGAATCAGACCGTAGGTGCTGCGCAGAAATTTCTTGTAGGTGGCGAACTGGGCCGGAAGCATCCCCAGTTCTTCGGGATTTTTAAGCGTGGTGTCGCTGGAAAGCAGACGCAGCACCATTTTTTCTCCGAAGGCCACAGGGATGGTGGATATGCGCACATCCGTAGGCTGGCCGCCCAGAACCAGCTGCACGCGGCCGTCCTGGGGCCGCCGTTTCTCGGAAATGTCCAGACGGCTGACGCCCTTCAGGCGGTTGATCATGGCCAGATGCACGGTCATGGGCAGCCTGTGCAGATCGTGCAGAATGCCGTCGATACGGAAGCGGACCAGAGAGTGGTCCCGCTTGGGTTCAATGTGGATGTCGCTGGCGCGCTCCCTCAGGGCCGAGCGCAACAGGTAATCCACGGCCTTGATGATGTGCTTCTGCGATGTGGGGTCCGACTTTTCCTCGACCCTGACCCGGGCTTCCAGATTGCCCATCTCGCTGCCGGACATGAACTCCACTTCGGCGGCCTGAATGGCCGTGCGGAACTGGTAGTAGTCGTCGATGAGACGCTCGATCTCCTGCCTGGTGCTCAGAAACACCCGGTAGGGCAGGTCGCTGACCCGCTCCATGTCCAGCCACAGCTCGGGCCGGAAGGGATTGAACACCGCCAGCTCCAGCTCCCCGTCCCTGATCATGATGGGCACCAGGGTGTTCTTGCGGGCGAAGCTTTCGGAAATGGTCTTGGTCGTCACCTCCAGATCCAGGTCGAAGGGATCCACCTTGCGGAACTCCAGGCCCTCCCGCCGGGCCACGGCCCGCAGGATGGCCTCCTCGTTGAGCCAGACAGGGGGCAGCCCCGGATCCTTGCCGGGCAGGCGGATGTTGAACCGGATCAGATAGTCGATCCCGTCGGGATGCTCGGGGTCGATGTCATTCTTGCGGGCGTGCTCCAGAATGTTCTTGGCCAGTTCCGGGCCGATTTCTCCGCCTTCCAGCAGCACTCCGAGCAGATAGTTGATGGAATAGACGATCCGTCGATGGCTTATACTAGTCATGCGAGACTTCCTCCCGGTGCAGGGCCAGAACCCGCCGCACGATATTGGTGGTGGAGTATCCGGGCAGAACCGGCAGGGACAGTACCTGTCCGCCCCGTTCCTGAACCAGCTCCCGCCCCACGATCCGCTCCACCGGCCAGTCACCGCCCTTGACCAGAATCTGGGGGCGAAGCTTCCGGATCAGCTCCCAGGGCGTGTCCTCATCAAAAATGACGACATGATCCACGCAGGCCAGACCGGCCAGAACCAAGGCGCGGCTGCGCTCATCGTTGACGGGACGGGACGGGCCTTTCAGGCGGCGGACGGAAGCGTCGCTGTTCAGGCCGACCGCCAGATGCGTTCCGAGGGATCTGGCCCGTTCCAGATAATCCACATGGCCGGGATGCAGGATGTCGAAGCAGCCGTTGGTGAAAACAAGAGTCTCTCCTGCGGAGATCGCGCGCAAGACCTCTTCCGCCGCGGCAACTTTCAAAGATGTAGGCATGGGCATGATTTCAGAAATTTGACCTTCGCTGACGGGTACCGTAAGCAGCCGTAAAATTTTGACGGGATAGGCAAATGTCCACAAACTGGCTTCTTTCCAAACAGGACTCCTTTGTACGGGACGTGCTGCGCGACTTCTGTCAGGTCGCCAGCGCCCTGGAAAGTCATTTCGCCGAATACGACGCCAGCGGAGAGGTCAGCTTTCATTTCTTCAACGATATTCTGGGACGGCAGAACAGCAAAGGCCTGCTCTGGCGGCTCAAGGATACCGCGCATCTGCTTTTCAGGAATGAATCTTCAAAAACCAGCGTTCTGGGAGAATATCTGGACTGGGCGCTGGGATACATCTTCCACGAATGCATCAAACTCAAGGAAGACGCCTACCAGCAGATGAACTACAAGCCCCGGTTCGGACGCCTCCAGGAAAACGACGCGCTGCTGCCCGAGGAACAGCATATCGGCACGGAGCTGTACGCCGTCATCCAGCAGACATCCGAAAGCATCGCCCGTGAAGTCGGCCGCGTACGCTTCATCCTTTTCCACTGCAAGCGCATGTTCATCCTCTATCTTCCCCGGCACCGCGAAAATCCCTTGCTGGCCCGTTTTTTCCACACCCGCAGCGCCTTGGTGAGCAACGTCTTCAAAGGATACCACGGAGAATTGCTGGAGTGCGTCTACCCCGAAGGGCTGGCGGCCATGCATCTGCTGGCCGCGCAGTCGCTGGAACAGGGCGGATGGCTGCATGAAGCGGACAAAGCCCGCGAACTGGCTGCCAATCTTTAGAGAACACCTTTCCCCACGGATGCGTCCGGCCTTCTTTCCGCCGGAATTACATAACATCAACCGAGGAGTGTATTATGCGTTATCTGAAAATCGTTCTGCTGCTCCTGCTGCTCCCGGCCTGGGGATGCGCCAACCTCACGGGATCGAGCTCCCCGGAACCCCAGACCGCGCCCATGCCCTCCAGTTTTTTCTATGACTTCAACGATATCCGCGTCCCTTCGGAGATGGAGATCCAGCCCAAAAAATCCTCCATTGCTCCGGTAGAAGGCGGCAAGTCCGGCGTCATGAAGTTCAAGGGCCGGGTAGAACCCATTTCCCTTTTCGATTTCTTTTACAACAACATGCCCAAGGATGGCTGGACCCTTCTGACCTACCAGAAATATCAGCGGTACCTGCTGGTCTTCTCCAAAGACAACCGCATTACCGTAATCACCATCGAAGAAGATCCCATCTATTACACATGGGCCGAGATCTGGGTTTCGCCTCGCGTTCCTGCGGTCGCACCGGCCTATTCCGGCGGAACGCAGCACATGGATACATATTCGCCATCCGGAATGTCCGGCAATCCGCCCTTCGGATCAACCCTTGAAAACGAGAGAAATCTTCCCCAATGATTCCCGAGCATTACCTTTTCGACACCTTCCGCGGCAAACGCCTGCAACTAGGCGTGACGGGCTCCATCGCCGCCTACAAGGCCCTGGAGCTGACCCGGGTGTTCACCAGTATGAGCATACAGGTGGGCGTCACACTGTCGCCCGGCGCCCATCAGTTCGTTACGGACTTCTCCTTCGGCGCGGTGGGAGCCGACCCCATCCATACCAGGCTTTTCAACCCGGAGGAGCACTTCGGACACCTTGAACCGGCCGTGGCCGACGCCTTTCTGATCGCGCCAGCCTCGGCAAACCTGCTGGCCAAGGTAGCTCACGGACTGGCTGACGACATCCTGAGCTGCCAGCTTCTGGCTTACACCGGCCCGATCCTGGCCGCCCCGGCCATGAATCCGAACATGTGGAATGCCAAGTCCACTCAGGCAAACTGGCAAACCCTCCTCCAGCGCGGCGTGCGCGGCATCGGCCCGGCCTGCGGCACAGTGGCCTGCGGCGATACGGGCGCGGGCAAAATGTCCGGTATCGACGAAATCTTCATTCACACCCTGCGCGCACTGGCTCCGCAGAACATGGCCGGGCTCAAGGTCATGGTCACCCTGGGCCCCACGCGCGAATACTTTGACCGGGCCAGATTCTGGTCCAATCCGTCCACCGGGCTCATGGGGACGAGTCTGGCCATCAGCGCCGCGCTGCGGGGAGCGGACGTGACCGCCATCCACGGTCCCATTTCCCTGGCCATGCCGGACTTCATCCGCACGGTGCCCGTGACCTCGGCAAGAGAGATGTTCGAAGCCGCGCGGGATTGTTTTCCCTCCCAGAATATCGGCTGCTTTACGGCGGCGGTGGCGGATTTCCGCCCGCCGGAATGCCCTCAGGCCAAATTCAAAAAAGATGGAGGAGGGCTGTCGCTGAACTTCGAGCAGAACCCCGATATTTTGGCGACCCTGAGCGTATCCAAGAAGGCTGGGCAGAAGACCATCGGCTTCGCGGCCGAAGCCGAAAATCTGTGGGAAAACGCCCGGCAGAAGCTGAAGGAAAAAAATCTGGACCTGCTGGTGGCCAACCCCATCGGAGAAGAGGGGGCGGGATTTGCCGCTTCCACCAACCGGGTGGCCGTTTTTGACCGGGCGGGACGCGAAGACCACTGGCCTCAGATGAAAAAGACGGAAATTGCCTGGAGGATCTGGGATTGGATCTCGGCGAGTACCGAATGACCGAACGGGAACGCCTGCTCAAACGGGCAGGCGTTTTCTGCCTGTGGCGGGGGATTTCGCCGGATCGTGCGGAACCGGCGGCTCTCCGTGACTCAGAAATAGATAATTCTCAAAAAATTCCAAATAATTACACCATTCCGCCATATCTTCTCGCGTTGTTTCACGAGAAACAATGCCCTGTGCGCACCTTGTGGACCTATCCAGGCTTGGCTGCGGATCTGGGCCTGCCGACCCCATCCCCGCGCCTTGCTCTCTTTCGGAAAATTCAGGAATCCGTTTGCGGCCATCTGGGCTGGAAAAAACAGGATATCTCCGCCTGGCCACTGGATGTAGGGAATGCACTCCTTCGCCATGGCCTCGAACATTTTTGTCCCAGCGTGGTCATCTGCTTTGTCCAAGACGCGTCTGAAATCAGACCGCTGCAAACCGGCCTGAAGGATACCTGCCCCCAGACGAGACTTTTCCTGCTCCCCGACATCACGGACATGGCGCAGGGAAATCAGGCCGCCAAAAACACTGCCTGGAAAATATTGCAGGATATTTTCCCAGCATCTCCTTAATCCCTTGGGTACGGCGGTTCACAAGCCTCCATGGTGGCTCCACCGTCATGGCATAAGCATAGCCGCCACGTTTCACATGAAACATTCCGTTCCCATCGACATCGCGGAATCAGGCGACTGGCCCCACCATGCCAAACGACAATCACTCCTCATGCGCCGCAGAACTCCATAAAACACGCTCATACTTCTTATTGAATTGCCCCGCGCCCGCGGGGCATCTTTTCCGTATTGCTCAAGAAACATGCTTAAGATAGAGGGCGGCTATCTTCGATTCACGGGAGCATCTATGAAAATTCTCATCACCGGCGCAGCCGGATTCATCGGCTTTCATCTTGCCCGGCGTTTTCTCCAGGCCGGAGAAAACGTGTTCGGACTGGACAATCTGAATGACTATTATTCCGTACAGTTGAAGAAGGATCGGCTGAAACTGCTGCAACAGGAAAGCAAGTTTCATTTCGAGCCCATCGACCTAGCCGACGAGGCGGCCCTGAAGGCATATTTTGCCACGCATGGCTTCACCCATGTGATCAATCTCGCGGCACAGGCCGGGGTCAGGTACTCGCTGATCAACCCGCAGTCCTATATCAGCTCCAACATGGTGGGCTTCGCCAATCTGCTGGAATGCTGCCGCCATCACGAGGTGAAACATCTGGTCTATGCCTCCTCCAGCTCCGTATACGGGCTCAACACCCTCATGCCCTTCAGTGTGCGCCACAATGTGGATCACCCGGTCAGCCTGTACGCGGCCAGCAAAAAATCCAACGAACTGATGGCCCACACCTACAGCTATCTGTACAATCTCCCGACCACGGGCCTGCGCTTCTTCACCGTATACGGCCCCTGGGGGCGCCCGGACATGGCCCTTTACCTGTTCACCAAGGCCATTATGGAGGGTAAACCCATCAAGGTGTTCAATCATGGGAAAATGCGCAGGGATTTCACCTATATCGACGATATCGTCGAAGGCGTTTTCCGTGTCGCCCAGCACATTCCCGAACCCAATCCGCAGTGGGATGGCCAGAAGCCGGATCCCTCCACATCGCCCACACCATACAAAATCTACAATATCGGCAACAACAACTCCGTGGAGCTGGAAACCTTCATCTCTGTGCTGGAAAATGCTTTGGGCAGAAAGGCCATCCGCGGCTACATGGATTTGCAGCCGGGGGATGTACCCGCGACATACGCCGACGTGGACGATCTGATCCGTGACGTGGGCTTCAAACCCGATACAAAAATCGAAGACGGCATCGCCCGGTTTGTGGACTGGTACACGGAATACTACGGCATATAGCCCGTTCGCCCACCCCGGCGACGCAAGTTGAAAGAACGCAAAGCGGCGCGGCACGCCCGGTGCCGGACCGCTTTTGTTTCTCATGAAACATTCTGGCAAGGAGGCGCTTTTGGCCCAGACCCTTGTTTTGGCAAATCAAAAGGGCGGCGTGGGAAAAACCACCACTACCGTCAATCTAGCCGCATCACTGGCGGCCATGGAGAAACGAGTCCTGGTCATCGACTGCGACCCCCAGGCCAACGCGTCCAGCGGCCTGGGCGTGGATTTGGATGCGCTGCGCGGATCGATATATCAGGCGTTTTTTGAACCGGAGAATGCGAGGGAATTCATCGTCGGAACAAACATGGAATACCTGCAGATCCTGTCTTCGACACCCGATTTCGTGGGGGCGGAAATGGAGCTGAGCGATATTCCGGGCAGGGAATTCATTCTGCGCAGAATCGTGAAAAACGTCGAAAGCGGGTTTGACTTCATCCTGATCGACTGTCCGCCGTCTCTGGGACTCATCACCGTCAATGCTCTGTGCGCGGCACGCTGGCTGCTGGTCCCCCTGCAGTGCGAATACTACGCCATGGAGGGCATCGCCCAGCTGATGCAGACCTATGCCCTGATCCGCGAACGGCTGAATCCATCCCTCGATATCCTGGGCATTCTGCTGACCATGTTCGACAAAAGGAACAGGCTGTCCTTCATGGTGGAAAAGGAGGTCCGGGAGCACTTCAAGCAACTGGTCTTCAATACGGCCATCCCGCGCAATGTGCGTCTGTCCGAAGCGCCCAGCCACGGTCTTCCGGCCATCCTGTACGACATCCGCTCTCTGGGCACGCAGTCATATATCAATCTGGCCCAGGAACTTCTGGAGTGTGACCGGCTTCAGCCGCAGGTGCAGGAAAACTGAGGAGTGCAGCTCACGGTAACCTTGTCCTTGAAATGACGCTTGGTCACGCGGGCCTTGCAGGACACACACTGAAAAGACAGCAGCCCGCCCATGTTGGCCGCCCTGAGGATGAACTTGCGCGGCTCGTCAGCCTGCCAGTCGGGTGAGGATGCCCCGCAAATATCGCAGGCCACATCCGTGGGCAGATCGTAGCGGAAGTCCCAGTATTTTTCCAGGAGGGCCAGGTCAGCCAACGGCTCGGCAGGACCGGTTTCAGAGGGAAAAAGCTTTTCCAGCTCGGTCAGCACATGCGAACAGACCCGCTGCCACATTTCTTCTTCCAGAAACACGCCCTGAGCCTTGCCTTGGGCGTCCACGAGATATCTGATGGCCGTATCCTTGTTCATACGCACTCCTTGGGTGGCGCTTTTGCAGTAAATTGAAAGCCCGGCGGACCGGGCAAACACCGCGAGAAAACCATGATCATGAAAAAAAGAGGGCTTGGCCGGGGTCTGGATGTACTCATCAAAAGTCCTGCTGTCGAATCCGGCCATGGAGCGCAGACCGTCAACCTGCCCGCAGAATCCCTGAAACCCAACGCGCATCAGCCCCGGCAGCATTTCG
Organism: Desulfomicrobium orale DSM 12838; assembly: GCF_001553625.1. Lineage (GTDB taxonomy): Bacteria > Desulfobacterota > Desulfovibrionia > Desulfovibrionales > Desulfomicrobiaceae > Desulfomicrobium > Desulfomicrobium orale. The sequence continues at coordinate 775,682 of NZ_CP014230.1, read as the reverse complement.
ACTCTGCGGCGCTGGAAGAGCTGGCCGGGTCCATCAGGACTCAGGGCCTCATCCAGCCCGTTCTGGTGCGCCCCATGCCCGACGGCACATATGAAATCGTGGCCGGAGAGCGGCGCTGGAGGGCCTGCGTACTGGCCGGTCTGACGGAAATCCAGTGCATCGTCCGGACCATGGACGACTACGAGAGCATGACCATCGCCCTCATTGAAAACCTGCAGCGTGAAGACTTAAATCCCATGGAGGAAGCCCGGGCCTGCGGGCAGATCAGGGATCATCTCGGAATCACGCAGGAAGAGCTGGCCGACCGGATCGGCAAAAGCCGGCCCGCGGTGGCCAACTGTCTGCGCCTTCTGAAGCTGCCGGAAAAGGCGCAGACCCTGCTGGAAAAAGGCGTGCTCTCCGCCGGTCACGGCCGGGCCCTGCTGGCGCTGGATGACACCGCCGCCATGGAATCTCTGGCCCAGGCCGCCGCGGACAAGGGACTCACCGTGCGGGCGCTGGAAGACGCCATCCGCAGGCTCCGGGAAAAACGCCCCCACCGGCCGGCCCGAGCGATTCCGGCCGAAGACATCGGGGGACTGGTCCGGGCACTGCGCGGCCGCTTCACCATCAGCTGTTCGGGCACCAGGGAAAAGGGCAAGGTCGTCCTGTCCTACGCCAGCGAGGAAGAACGGGAACGCATCACCAGGGCGCTGGAAAAGATCTCACAGGAGGACGCGTGAGTCCGTCCGCCGACACGGCCCGACTGGCCGGGGCGAAAGTGCTGGTCATCGGCGACATCATGCTCGACCGGTACCAGCACGGTGTGGTGGAACGCATTTCGCCCGAAGCCCCGGTGCCCGTCGTCCGCGTGGTAAACCAGGATTTCAAGATCGGCGGAGCGGGAAACGTGGCCCAGAACGCGGCCCTGCTGGACGGGTCTCCCACGCTGGTCAGCGTATGCGGGGCGGACGGACACGGTGACGAACTGGAGCGGCTCTGCCGGGCCCTGTATATCGACGCCCGGCTGATTCATTCCACGAGCCGGGAAACCACTCTCAAAACCCGGATCATGGCCGCGCACCAGCAAATGCTGCGTGTGGACAGGGAAACCACCCTGCCGCTGGACGCCGGAGAGTCCGCGGCATTGCGGAGAACCGTGGACGGGCTCGTGGACGGATTCGAAATCATCGTGCTCTCGGACTACGGCAAGGGCGTCGTTTCCGCCGAATTTCTGACCTGGCTCCACGAGCGTGCCGCCGGGCGGAAAATCATCCTCGATCCCAAAACATGCAATTTTCCCCATTACCGGAATCTGTACTGCATGACGCCCAACGCCAAGGAAGCCTCCGAAGGCGCAGGCTTGCCCGTTGCCGGGCGGGAAGACATCATCCGGGCCGGGAAACATATCGTGGAGCGGCACAGGCTTGAAAGTCTGGTCATCACCCTGGGCGCGGACGGCATGGCCGTGTTCCTGCCGGGACAAGGCGTTTTTCATCTGCCCACCACGGCCCAAAAGGTCTTTGACGTAACCGGCGCCGGAGACACCGTGATCGCGGTCATCGCTCTGGCCCTGAGTTCAGGGTTCGACCTGCTGGATTCATGCGTTCTGGCCAACTGCGCGGCGGGACTGGTCGTCGGCCAGGTCGGCGCCGCGGCCGTGAGCCGGGAAGAGCTGGAATCGGAGCTGGCTTCCTCCTCAGTCAGGAAATATCAGCGCTGGGCCGATTTTTAAGCGCATGAAGCCGGGGTCTTGTCCCTTCCGTGACTGGAATCCGGCATTTCAAAGGGTTATTGAACTCGGCAGATGTTTTTTTCCTTTACTATCACCCGAAAATTCTGACAGACAGGCGGAAAAAGAGGGCTTCACGCCAGAGCCTTCGAAACGCCTTCGGGCATGGAGGTGCCGGTGAACAAAATTCTGAAGAAAAGGGCACTGATTCCGGGGAAAACCACGGAACTGACCCTGGATGCTCCGGAAATCGCGAGAAAAGCCAAACCGGGGAATTTCGTCATCCTGCGGATCAATGAATCCGGCGAACGCTTTCCCCTGACCATCGCCGACGCCGACGCCGGGGCAGGCACCATCACCATCGTCTATCTGGTACTGGGCCGGAGCACGGCCATGCTGGAGGCTCTGGAGCAGGGCGACAGTATTCTGGACCTGTGCGGCCCTCTGGGGCAACCTACGGACATCCACAAGGTCGGCACGGTGATCTGCGTGGGCGGCGGCACGGGCATCGCGGCCATGCATCACATCGCCAAGGGGCACGCCCAGGCCGGCAACCGGGTGGTTTCCGTCATCGGAGCGCGTTCCGCCGACCTGCTGCTGTTCGAGGAGGAACTCAGGAAGTTCAGCCACGAAGTACTGGTGGCCACAGACGACGGCAGCCGGGGAGAAAAAGGCTTCGTCACCCAGATTCTGCAGAAACGCCTGGAGGAGGACCCGCAGATAAAGGAAGTGGTGGCCGTGGGACCGGTGCCCATGATGCGGGCCGTGGCCGGAGTGACCCGGCCCTTCGGCGTGAAGACCGTGGTCAGCCTGAACTCCATTATGGTGGACGGCATCGGCATGTGCGGCGCCTGCCGGGTGCGGGTGGACAACAATATCCGCTTCGCCTGCGTGGACGGCCCCGAATTCGACGCGCATCAGGTGGATTTCGACGAACTCATGTTACGGCTTGGGTCCTACGTGACTCAGGAAAAAGAATCCTATAAACGCTACTGTGAATGCCATGAATCAAAAAACTAAGCGTCTTCCCCGCGTGTCCATGCCCATGCAGGACGCACAGCTGAGGCGGGGCAACTTCAGCGAAGTGGCCCTCGGATACACGCTTGAACAGGCCAGAACAGAAGCCGGCCGATGTTTGCAGTGCAAGAAGGCTCCCTGCCAGCTGGGCTGTCCCGTGGAGGTGGATTGCAAACAGTTCATCCGCCATGTGGCGGAAGGACGGCTGGATGAAGCCTACTCGGTGATCAAGGCCACCAACAGCCTGCCCGCCATCTGCGGCCGGGTCTGCCCTCAGGAGAAGCAGTGCGAGCTCAAATGCAAGCTTCTGCCCACGGGACAGCCCATCGCCATCGGGCGGCTGGAAAGGTTTGTGGCCGATTCCTACTACGCGGAAAATCCCTGCGACGCCGTCACAGGCGGAGACGAGTGCCGCCTGCTGCGAGACGACCTGAAAGTGGCCTGTGTGGGATCGGGCCCCAGCAGCCTCACCGTCGCCGGATATCTGGCCGCGCTGGGCATCCCCGTCACCGTGTTCGAAGCCCTCCATGAAGTTGGCGGCGTGCTGGTATACGGCATTCCGGAATTCCGCCTGCCCAAGTCCATCGTGCGCACGGAGGTGGAATTCCTCAAACGTATGGGTGTGGAGTTCAAGACCAACTGGGTGGTGGGCAAGACCGTAGGCATCCGGGAGCTGATGGACGAGGGCTACCAGGCCGTATTCATCGGCGTGGGCGCCGGGCTGCCCAAATTTCTGGGCATACCGGGCGAAAGCCTGCTCGGCGTGTACAGCGCCAACGAATATCTGACCCGCGTCAATCTGATGCGCGGCTACAGATTTCCGGAAGTGGACACGCCGGTGGCCGCCGGACGCCATGTCGTGGTCCTCGGCGGCGGCAACGTGGCCATGGATGCCGCACGTACGGCCCTGCGCCTGAACGCGGAAAAAGTGACCATCGTGTACCGCCGGACCAAGGAAGAAATGCCCGCCCGGCTGGAAGAGCTGGAACATGCCCTGGAAGAAGGCGTCGTACTGGAAAACCTGGCCGCACCCATCGCCTTCAACGGCGACGAACACGGCCGGCTGATCAGTCTGACGGTTCAGCGCATGGAGCTTGGCGAACCCGACGATTCCGGGCGGCGCAGGCCCGTGCCCGTGAAAGATGCCTATTTCGACATCCCCACCGATCTGGCCGTTCTGGGCATCGGCACCGGCCCCAACCCGGTGCTGCTGCGCGAAACCCCGGAACTGACCCTGAACAAGTGGGCCTACATCAAGGCCGATCCGGAAACTGGGGAGACGGACATTCCCATGGTTTTCGCCGGAGGAGACATCGTCACCGGCGCGGCCACCGTAGTGCTGGCCATGGGCGCGGGACGGAAGGCCGCCCGGGAAATCGCGCGCAGGCTCGGCGTGGAGCAGTAACCCGCTCTCCGGCCATGCCTCGAAAGCGCCTCCGGGAGACATTCCGGGGGCGCTTTTATCTGACGGCCTCCGCCCAGGTCTTCTTCGGGAGAACGACTTGTCACTTCCGGCGTCTGCCGTTACAAAAAATGGTCCCCGTCACGAAACCATTTAAGGACTTCAGCGCTGTCCACCGGACGGCTTCGGAACATATATGGCGCAATACGCAGGCGTTTCCTTCAAACGCCACGGACAGATTTACTTTTTCACGACCTCGCCCTTCGTGCTGAACATGCGCGACCGGGTGCTCGTCAAAACCGAGGAAGGCATCGGCTTCGGCGAAGTAATGAGCCTTCGCGACACCCTGCCCGAGGGCCTCGACGCCGGGACGTTGAAACCCATCTACCGCCCCGCCACTCAGGAAGATCTGGATATCTGGCAGGAAAACCAGGAGCTGGCCGGAGAATCCAAGAAATTCTGTCAGCAATGCGTGTCCCGTTTCGGACTGGACATGAAACTGGTGGATGTGGAGATCTATTTCGACAAGAGCAAGATGATCTTCTATTTCACCGCTCCGGGCCGGGTGGATTTCCGTGAACTGGTCAAGGATCTGGTCCGGGCCTACCGTACGCGCATCGAGCTCCGCCAGATCGGCGTGCGCCACGAAACCCAGATGATCGGGGCATTGGGCGGCTGCGGGGAAATCTGCTGCTGCCGCCGGTACCTGCGGAACTTCGCGCCGGTGACCATCAAGATGGCCAAGGACCAGAACCTGTTCCTCAACCCGGCCAAGATTTCCGGAGTCTGCGGCCGCCTGCTGTGCTGTCTGGCCTACGAGAAGGACAACTACGCCGATTTCCAGAACCGGGCCCCGCGTATCGGCCGCAAATACATGACCACCCACGGGGCCATGAAAACGCTCAGGGCCAACATGTTCCGCGATTCCGTCAGCGTGATGAACGAGGCCGGAGAGGAGCTGGATTTTTCTCTGGACGACTGGAACGCCATGCTGTCACCGGACCAGCCGCGCATGGCCGGCCACGGGGACGTGAGCGGCGAAATTCCGGCCGAGCTGGCCGCTCTGGCGGATCCGGAAACCCGTTCGGCCAAACGCCCCCGGCGGGCTTTCAGGTCGCAGCAGAACAGACCTCCCCGGCACGAGGGCGACCGTCAGGACGCCGGGCGGAAGCAGCCGGAGCGCACCGAACGGAATGAACCGCACCCTCGCCCACAGCGTCAGGAGGCCCGCCCGCCCCGCTCTTCATCCAGACCGGAAGCCGAAGAGCGCAGGGACCCGCGCCGCCGCGACAGGCGGCGAAAATCCGGGACACCCCGGGACGGCGGCCAGTCCCCAGCTCCGGCGGAATAGATTTTCAGGCGACTCAAGGAGAACCAATGAAATCTTTTTTCATATCCACACCCATCTATTACGTGAACGCCCGCCCGCATCTGGGGCACGGCTACACCACCATCGTTGCCGACAGCGTGAGCCGCTTCCACCGTCTGAAGGGCGACATGACCTATTTTCTGACAGGCACCGACGAACACGGAGACAAAATCGTCCAGGCCGCGGAAGCCGGAGGCCGGACGCCTGAAGTCTATGCCGACGCCATCAGCCAGCTGTTCAGGGATCTCTGGCCCGATCTGGAGATCGCCAACGACGATTTCATCCGGACCACGGAGGAACGCCACAAGCAGTGCGTGCAGGAGGTGCTGCAACGCGTCTTCGACAACGGAGACATCTATTTCGACGAGTACGGCGGGCATTACTGCTACGGCTGCGAGCGGTTCTACACGGAAAAGGAGCTGGTGGACGGCAAATGCCCGGATCATCAGACAGCTCCGGCCTTCATCAAGGAAAAGAACTATTTTTTCCGCATGAGCAAATATCTTGAACCGCTCCGCCGGCATATCGAGGAATACCCGGAATTCATCCAGCCCGAAGGCTACCGCAATGAAATCCTGGCCATGCTCCGGGAAGACCTTGGAGATCTGTGCATTTCCCGGCCCAAAACCCGGCTGACCTGGGGCATCGAACTGCCCTTTGACAGAGATTTCGTGACCTATGTCTGGTTCGACGCCCTTATCAACTACATTTCCGCGCTGGGTTACCCCGACGGAGAAAAATTCCGCAAATACTGGCCGGGAGCCCATCACCTGGTGGCCAAGGACATCCTGAAGCCCCATGCCGTGTTCTGGCCGACCATGCTCATGTCCGCCGGCATCCCCCTGTACAAGGGGCTGCGCGTGCACGGATACTGGACCATCAACGAAGCCAAGATGTCCAAAAGCCTGGGCAACGTGGTCGCCCCTCTGGACATGGCCCGGAAGTACGGACTCGCCGCCTTCCGCTATTTCCTGCTGTCGGAAATGACCTTCGGCCAGGACTCCTCCTTCAGCGAAGAGGCGCTGGTGAACCGCTTCAACGCGGATCTGGCCAACGACCTGGGCAACCTCTTTTCGCGGACCCTGTCCATGACCCACAAGTATTTCGGCGGCATCGTGCCCGAATGCGCGGCCCTTGAGGACATGGACCGGGAAGTGCTGACCGTGGGCCACAACGCCATGGCCAACTTCCAGGACCAGTTCGAGCATTTCCAGTTTTCCAAGGCCCTCAGATCCCTGTGGGATCTGATCCGCCATCTGAACAAGTACATCGACTCCGCCGCGCCCTGGACCCTGTACAAGAATGGAGACTCCACCCGGCTGGGCACGGTCATGTATGTGGTGCTGGAAGGTATGCGCAAGGTGGCCCTGCATCTGTGGCCGGTCATGCCCTCGGCCAGCGAAACCATGCTCGCCCAGCTGGGCGTGAAATTCAGCCTCGGCGACGCGGATCTGGAAGGTGAAGCCAACTCCTGGTTCGGCCTTGCTCCGGGAACAGCCGTGGAGGAAAAATCCAACCTGTTCCCCCGTCAGGAAAAAGACGCCGCAAAAATCCAGTCATCCCCCGAAGCTACGTCACTGGTGAATACGCCCCACATTGAATTCGAGGACTTCGCCAAAGTCGACCTGCGCGTGGGCACGGTGCTCGCGGCCAAGGTTCACCCTGCGGCCGACCGGCTGCTGGTGCTGGAAATAGACGCCGGAGAGGAAGAGCCGCGGCAGATCGTGGCGGGTCTGGCCGAATTCTGGAAACCGGAGGAACTGGCCGGACGGCAGGTGGTCATGGTGGCCAATCTGAAACCGCGCAAGCTGCGCGGGCTGGTCTCTCAGGGTATGGTTCTGGCCGTGAAGCAGGAAAACGGGCTCCAGCTGCTGACCCCCACCGGCAAGGTGGCAAACGGCAGCAGGGTGTCCTGACGTCCGCTAAATTTTCATACAGCCATGAAGCGCAAAAAGGCCGTGAATTTCACGGCCTTTTCTTTCAGGGACACGATCCGGATTGAGCGGATGCCAAAGCTGAAATCTGCGGCCCTACCAGGCGCCCCGCTTCCAGATTTCGTCCAGCGACTTGCGCGGGGAAGGCTTTTCCCAGTCGATGTACGGCTTTTCCAGCTTCTCCCTGGCTGCCAGCACGCCCATGGCAAAACCGGCCACCACTTCGAATTCTTCCCTGGAAATGGCGAAGGCCTTGTAAACGTCGTCTTTTTTGATCCCGGCCATGCAATGGGTATGCAGCCCCAGGCTGCTGGCCTGAAGGGTGAAAGACACCCAGGCCGCGCCGCAGTCGAACACGGCCCAGTCGTTGGGCGCGCCGTTATGGGTGAAATTCCGGCGGGCCAGAATGAAGCCGAGCAGGGACGCGCTCTTGGCCCATTTCTGGTTGGGTTCCACCAGCAGGCCCAGAAAAGTGTCGAAGGTCTCCGGAGTGGAAGTCAGGATGCGCCAGGGCTGTTCGTTGTACGCAGACGGAGCCCAGCGGGCCGCGTCGAAGATGACGGCCAGATCTCCGGCGGCAATGGGCTCTCCGGAGAAGGAGCGCGGCGACCAGCGCTCCGGAAAGAGCGGGTTGACGCCGGGATGGGCGTCGCGGGTGCTGAAATCTGGCGTGTAGGAAGCCGTATACTTCATGGGTGCCTCCGCAAAATGTCGCTGGATTATTTCAGAATATCCCCTGTACCGCGAGTGTCAACATTTCCGGAGAATAGCTTCGCGGCCCGCATGAACTGGGCGCGAAAGAGCCCCGCTCCGCCATTGGCCGGATGGCGCAGCTCCCCGGCCATGACACCCATGTCCGCCAGAAGCCGGCCGGATTTCCGCCCTACCGCCAATACCGCCGCGCCGGGAACGTAGTCGTGCAGGGCCTTAAGGACGGGGCGGGCCAGCACCAGTTCCGTATCGGAAGGTGTGCGGTTGCTGAGCATGCCCTTTTCGGGCTTGTACGGATGCCAGGGAAAGGCGTTCCACAAAATGACCATGCGCGGATCGAGCCCCGCCTCGCACACGCTCTTCCAGACCACGGTGCAGGTGGGCTCCGTGAAGCCGCTCGACTTCAGGCTTTCGCGGCTGGTGCGCCGGGCCGGACCGGAAAAAACCATGCCCGGCTCCAGACCCTGCGGACGCAAATGGCCGAGCAGCAGCCGCTCCGAGGTCATGGGAATGCCGGTGAAATGCCCGCCCTGATATCCCAGAGCCTCGGCCAGCAGGATGATCCGGGCCTGCCGCCGCTCTTCCAGATAGGCCCGCAACTGGGCCCGGCGGATGCCCGGCGCCCCGGGGGAGGCGTCGTGTTCCAAATCCCGCTGATACCACGGGTTGAAGACCGCTCCAGCGGGAGCGGCGCGCAGTAGCTTGAAGAAGTGGTCCAGTCCGGGCATGGGTGCTATGGCTACACATGCCTCATCCGCGGGGCAAGGCCACGTCTGCCGCGAAGCGAGCCATCCGGCATCCGCAGACCCATGATCGGGACAAGACAAACTTTTCCGCCGGCCCGTGCACCGGCTGTTCATCCGGGAGGGGCATTGCCCATCCTCCAAGACAAGGAGCATACATGACTTCCATCCGTACACTGTGTTTTGTGCTGCTGCTCACCGGACAGGCCGTGGCCGGGCAGATCCGCGTTTCGGATACGGATTCCCGCCAGTACCGCGCCCTGAAACTGGATTCCGGCCTGGAGGTGCTGCTGGTCCGCGACGAACGCGCGGCCAAGGCTGCGGCGGCCGTAGCCGTCGGCGTGGGCAGCCTGGACAACCCCGACTCCCAGCTCGGTCTGGCGCACTATCTGGAGCACATGCTTTTTCTGGGCTCCGCCTCCTATCCCGGAGCGGAGGACTATCAGGCTTTCATCAGCCGCAACGGCGGCCGGACCAATGCCTCCACCGGCTACACATCCACCACGTACATGATGGAAGTGGACCCGCCCGCCTTCGCCGAAGCCCTGCACCGCATGGCCGACACGCTGGCCCGCCCCCTGCTGAACCCGGTCTATGCGGACAAGGAGCGAAACGCCGTCAACGCGGAGATGGAATCCCTCAAATACAGCGACGGACGGCGCATGGCCATGCTGGCCCTGTCCACGCTGAATCCGGCCCATCCGGCCTCGCGGTTCTCCGGCGGCAATCTGGAAACCCTCTCCGACAAGCCGGGCAGCGTGCTGCAGGAAGAACTGATCCGCTTTCACCGCCGGCACTACAGGGGCAACCTGATGAAGGCCGCACTGTACGGCCCGCAGTCCCTCGATGAACTGGAAACCCTGGCCCGGAAGGAACTGGCCGCCATCCCCGGAGACGGGGCGGAAATTCCGGCTCCCGCCGCGCCGCCGGTCACGGACCAGGAACAGGGACTGATCTTCGGCGTGCGTCCTGTGGGCGAAGTCCGCAGCCTGACGGTGGAATTCGTCCTCCCCGGCTTCCAGAACGACCGGACATCCAAGCCGGTGCAGGCCCTGGCGGCCGTGCTGGGGACGGAAACGGAACATTCCCTGGTGGACGTACTGCGCCGGAAGGGTCTGGCGCTGGGCCTTTCCGCGGGCGGGGACACGGAAACCCTGCGCAACGGCGTGTCCCTGTCCCTGTCCGTGCGGCTTACGGAAAAAGGGGACCAAAACCGGGACGAAGTGCTGGGCATGATCTTCGCCTATCTGGAAATGCTCAGAACGCGCGGCATCGGCCCGGAATATTTCGACCAGACGCGGGACATGATGAACATGGAGTTCCGCTTCGCGCCCATGAGCAGCGGTTTCGATTATGTGCTGGGAGCCGCCGGACTGATGCTGCGCTACCCCGTGGAGGATGTGAACTACGGCCCCTACAGGATGGACGCCTTTGCACGCGAGGCCGTGGCCGGCATCCTTTCCCGGATGACTCCTGACCGCGCCCGCGTCTTTCAGGTGGGGATGGATCAGCCTGCGGACAAAAAAGCATTCTTCTACGAAACCCCGTACAGTGTGCGCCCCATCGGGCAGGACGACCTGGCCCGCTGGAAGGAAGCCGCCCGTGCGGAAGAGTTCCGGCTCCCGGTGCTCAATCCCTTTGTGCCGGACGATTTTTCCCTGGTGGCAAGCGCCCCCGGAAAGCCGCACAGGCTCGTGGACAAGCCCGGCCTGCGCGTATGGCAGGCCGCTTCCCGATTCCGGCACGAACCCAAAGCCATCCTCCTGACCCGGCTGCAATCCGCGCACTTCTCCTCCACTCCGGCCCAGGAGGCCATGCAGGGTATCCTGCTCGAACTGTGGAACCAGAACCAGGCCGGGCTGCATTATCAGGCCCAGGAGGCCGGGCTCGACCTTTCCGTATCCGGCGACGGAGGGCTCCTTGTCCGCATCGGCGGCTTCAGCCAGCACCAAGCCGACCTGCTGCCCAGGGTTCTGGCTTTTCTGGATCAGAAAATCGGTCCGGAGGCCTTCGAACAGGCCAGGGCGGAATACCTGCGCGGCCTGGCCAACATGGCCAAACGGGGCGTTTTCGGCCAGGCCATGCAGACCATGGGCAATCTGGTGCGCGTGCCTTCCTGGAGCCGGAAAAGCCTGGAAAACGCGGCCAAAACGATAACGCTTGAAGACTGGACGGCCTGGCTGCACGCCGTGCGCGGCGACATGGACTGCACGGTGTTCGGATTCGGCAATATCTCCGCCGGGACTCTGACGGATCTGGGGCGGGTCCTCGCCCCGTACGCCACGGCGTCCGGACCGGCGGAATCCCGGCGAATTCTGCCCGTTCCGGGCGTGACGGCGGATTATCGGGAAAGCATCGCACTGGAAGACAGCGTGCTGGTGGAACTCTTTCTTGACCCCGAACCCGGCGAAAACGCCAGGGCCAGGGCAATGCTTCTGGAGGAACTGCTGTCCACCCGCTTCTACAGCCGACTGCGCACGGAAGAACAGCTGGGATACATCGTCACGACGTTCCCGGTCATGTTCGCTCACTGCGCGGGCGTCGGTTTCGGTGCTCAGAGTCCCGTGGCGGGCACGGCGGAACTGGCGGACCGCTTCGGCTCGTTCTTCTTCCACGCCCTGGAACAGATGCGCGGCGTAACCGCAGAAGAATTCGAGACCGTGCGCCAGGGCGCGCTGGCCTCCATCACCAGAACGCCGGATACGCTGGAAGAGGAATTCGGATGGCTGGAGGCGGACCTGCGTCTGGGGAACGCCGCCTTTGACGGCCGGACACGCCTGACCGAAGCCCTGCGGCGGACCACCCTGCCCGAAGTGGTGCGCCTGTACGAGACCCTGATTCTCGGTCCGCGCGGCACGCGGGTGCTGATTCAGGCCCAGGGACAGCGCTTTCAGGACGCGGGATTCGCCCAAAAATCCGGAGCCGTGGAAGTGACGGAACCGGAAGGCTTCCAAGCCCTCATGGGAACACAACGGTATCGGGGATTGTAGGTTACGCGGGCTTTGCCCGCGTAACCCGGTCCAGTGCCTGTTCCGTTTCAAAAGAGCCGGAAAACAAAGTCATACCCTCAGTGCAGCCTGCACCATTTTATCCAGCGGTGTGGTCGGGCGGCCAATCAATCGGGAAAGAGTCCGGTCTTCGCTGAACAATGCACCCTTTTCTGCGTCTGCGTCCCAGCCTGCGATCAGAGCGGCAAAATCTTCTGGCACACCCGCCTGAACCAGCGCGGCAGCATAGTCAGCTTCAGGAATATTCACATAAGGAATCTTTTTGCCTGACTGTCTGGAAACTTCAGCAGCTAAATCCGCCAGAGTGTACGCGGTATCGCCTGCAAGCTCATAAGTCTTGCCTTCATGCCCGGTAGAAGTCAGTACGGCCACAGCAGCCTCGGCATAATCCTCACGGGCGGCGGAAGAAATTTTACCCTCGCCCGCACTGCCATAAAAGGCATTGTTCTCCAGCGCCGCAGGAATTGAACTGGTGTAATTTTCAGTGTACCAGCCATTGCGCAAAATGGTGTAGTCAACACCGGAATGTTTCAGATCAGATTCGGTGACAGGGTGCTCCCGAGCGACACTCAGAGGAGACGTATCAGCACGCAACAAGCTTGTGTACACGATATGCTTCACACCCGCTTTTTTTGCGGCATCAATGATATTTCTATGCTGAGCAATACGCTTTCCTATTTCGTTTCCAGAGATTAATAACAGCTTATCTATCCCCTGCATCGCGGCGCCCAATGCACCTGGATCGGTATAATCAGCTTGCCGTACGGCTACGCCCAGATTTTTGGATTTGGAAGTGTTACGCACAATGGCAACGATGTCAGATGGAGCTATTTTCTCCTTCAGTTTAGCAATAACATATCGGCCAAGTTGTCCAGCAGCACCAGTGACAGCTATAGTAGTCATTGTCCTTCTCCTTATTCAAGGTGACTGAAAATAAGAGGGCGACACATGGCTCCCATCCATAACCAGACTATCTTTTTTGGGAAGTACTTACACAGATGTAAGTTTGGAAGCAAACCCCATTGAAATGAAAAGCCGGCAATAATCATGAAAAAACATTGCTGTCCGGCTAAGGGATAAGAAAAGAGTCCAAAATCTCAGCGATGTGTGGTAAAAGAAATCACCACAACATCTTGCCACACAAGGAGATTCTGGACTTGAGTCACCATAATACACTATTCTCCCAGACGCTATCTCTGATTCCCAGACATGTTTTTCAGAAACTCGAAAGACGGCACAAAACCGGGCGCTCGTCGCGTCAATTCGGTTTCAAGGAGCAGTTCACGGTCATGGCCTTCATCCAGCTTGCCGCAAGACGTTCCATGCGCGATGGCCTGCGCTGCCTTGAGGCTGCGGGAAACCGCCTGTATCACTGGGGACTGAAAAACGTGGCCCGCTCGACCTTTGCTGACGCGAACAATTCTCGCCCCGTAGGCTTTTTCAAGGATCTGTTCGCCGAGATGTACGGCCTGTGCGCCGCAAAAGCCCCGAAGCACAAATTCCGTTTCAAATCCAAATTGTTCAGTCTGGACGCCACCACCATAAAGCTTTGCCTGTCGCTTTTTCCCTGGGCCTCGTTTCGGCAGGCCAAGGGCGGCGTCAAAGTACATACCTTGCTGGATCACGATGGCCATATCCCGGCTTTCGCAACCGTCACCGACGCCAAAATCCATGAAAGCCGCATAGCTCAGGCTATGGAGTTGCCCAAAGGCTCCATCGTGGTCTTTGACAAGGGCTTCACCAGCTATCCCTGGTTTCGGCTCCTCGGGGCAAAGGGCGTCTTTTTTGTGACCCGGCTCAAGCGCAACGCCGTTTTCAAACTCCTGGAGCGCCGCCTCGTGAATCGCAAGACCGGCGTTACTTCCGATCACATCATTGAAGTCTCCAGCCGGGGAAAATCCTTACGCTTGCGCCGTATCGGCTATCGTGACCAGGAAACCGGGAAACACTACGAATTTTTGACCAACCATTTCCGGCTTTCGGCGAAAACCATCGCCGACATCTATAAAGACCGCTGGCAAATCGAGCTCTTCTTCAAGGAAATCAAACAAAATTTGCGCATAAAGACCTTCGTCGGCAACTCGGAAAATGCGGTTCTGATCCAGATTTACACGGCCCTGACGGTTTACCTGCTCCTCGCGTACCAGAAATTCCTCAGCCGTCTCGGACTCTCCGTACAGCAACTCTTCCAGCTCATTCAACTCAACCTGCTCGGCGAGGCCTCCTTGGATGAACTCCTGAATCCCAGACGACGAAAATTCGATAATTCATATAACTTCAAACTGTTAGATTACATCGCTTAGCCGGACAGCAATGAACGGACGAGTACCTGCAAGCACGCAGCAAGATGCTCTATCTGGAGAACAAGCTCCGCATGGAGGATAAATCCTGGGCGCCCACAGATCTGGCCTCCACTGGCGGTTACTATGAAGACAGAGGCGCGGCGATGACGGTCAACAACATGAGAGAGTCTTCGGAATGGATCATTGCACCGAAATATATTTTCGGCTCCGACCAGGGGGACAGCATCGAAACGCTCTACGACATTTCATATCTTCCGAGCAATGACGATCATATATTCGGCGGCGTCAGGGATGATGTGATATCAGGAAATAGCTGGAATAAAATTTATGGCTAAAGTAGCATGAAAATTTAGATTGTAGTTTCGGATAGACGTGGAGTTAATGATTTAATCCGTTCCGATGATATGATATGCCAAAATTGAATTGCGAAAGAAAAAATTTTATAATACAAGTTCTAAAAAGATCTTTAGAAATAAATAACAGTTTTGGTCTCGAATTATAAGATTTAAATGAACTCATTTCTCAAAATCATTCCATTACAATACAATAATTGATATTCCCATTAGCACTATTACAGGCGCAATAACTAAATATAATACAGTCTATGATTTTGTCGATGAAGTTCTTGACATCTATGTCAGGACAAAATGCAATTCATCATCGCTTGTGAGGACGAGGCATTTATCTATAGGTATGAACATACCTTTACCAAGTGCTTACCACATAGCATCGAATGAAAAAATATTATCGTTAAGTATTTAGACTTGCTCTGTCTGCCGGCAAGCCGCACTGTTTTATTACTCCTTGTGGATTTCTAATCCTCTGCCAAGCGATTGAAGAGATGATTGAAAATTTCAAGGCGCATCGTGCCGATTTCATTGAGGCGGTGCGCCGCTATCGGGAATACCCCCATCGCCGGACGACACTGATTTCTTCAACCGTAATAATGGAGAGATATTTTTATGGCAACGTTTACCTGCCTGAATGGGGCGACGAATGAAACTTAAAACGAAAAAAAGTCATCGCTGGAAGTATCTAAACTGGCTCTGGCTTCCGATAATCGGTGCACTGTTCTATTACTCCTTATGGATTTTCAATCCTCTGCCAAGCGATGAAGAGATGATTGAAAACTTCAAGGCGCATCGTGCCGATTTCGTTGAGGCGGTGCGCCGCTATCGGGAATACCCCCGATCGCCGGACAAAGACTCATCTTTGTGGTTCAAGGAGGGCGATACTCTGGAGCTCTTCAAGCGGGCGGGGATTGACAGTATTGACGCAAGAGGAAGCTGGTTTCCAAACCCATATTCAGTTGAAACGGCAATACGACATCACAGAGATATCCTGTCTGGATCCATCCATATAAATATCATAAATAAACACAAATATGGAGAGTTGCGCATTCAACCTGCAACGACCCCGAGAATCGATCATCCGGATCAAGGAGATTATAGGAAGTACTACCGTAATACGCTGCTTTTTGGCGTAATCTGGAAGGATTACTACTTTTTTCCAGAGGTGCCGTACATTCAAGATGGAATATTATTTGGTCCGATTAACATTGTCGGTAAAGGATTTCTAGGGTCACAATTTCATCCCGAGAAAGGAGTTTCAACAATTCAGTCTGAAGAGCGAGTTCTTCCTTCTCTTAACCATCTCCCTAGCAATTGGAAGGGTTTTGAATGCGTATACCGGCAAATCGAACCACAGTGGTTTATTCGTATGTGCAATGGACGACACTGATTTCTTCAACCGTATAATGGAGAGATATTTTTATGGCAACGTTTACCTATCTGAATGGTGCGACGAATGAGGCTTATAGCCCTCAGGCTTTTAGTTATATTTCCAATCAACGAGTAAAAGAGTCAATCATTTCAACATCAAGTATTCTTGGCGTTTCCACTGGCGCCATTGCCGGTGCGATGGCCGAAGAGAACACGGCCTACGATTTTGTCGATGAAGTTCTTGACGCCTATGCCAAATCGGGGATTGATCCATCGGAGGCGTTAGGCTCAGGCCTCATTAATTGAGATAGAATATGACGGAAGCCGCGAGGCACAGAGCTGAAAAGAAGGTATGCGCGCAGCGGTCATAACGCATGGCAATTCTGCGCCAGTCCTTGATCCTGCCAAACATGATCTCGATCTTGTGCCGCTGTTTATACAGATTTTTATCGTACGGGCAGGGTCTCTTCCGGCTCCTTCTGGGCGGGATGCAGGGCGTAATGCCTCTGGCGCACAGGGCGTCACGGAACCAGTCGGCGTCGTAACCACGGTCCGCCAGCAGCTCCCTGGCCTCAGGCAAAGCATCCATAAGCAGGGTGGCTCCTTTGTAGTCGCTTACCTGGCCTTCTGTGAGCTTCATGGCCAGAGGCCTGCCGTGACCGTCGCAAACAGCATGGAGTTTGGAGTTCAGGCCGCCCTTTGTGCGTCCGATGCAGCGGGAAAGAGCCCCTTTTTGAGCAAGCCTGCGGCGGTACGATGCGCCTTGAGGTGGGTTGCATCGATCATCAATCGTCCATCTTTTCCCGCTGTTTTTGCCAATTCGGTAAAAATATTGTTGAAGACGCCCATCCGGCTCCAGCGCAAAAAGCGGTTGTACAGCGTTTTATACGGGCCATACTCACGCGGAGCATCTTTCCATTGCAGGCCATGTTTGATGACATAAATGATGCCGCTTATGACTTTCAGGTCATCGACGCGTGGAATACAGTATGAAAGTGGAAAGAACGGCTTGATACGCTCCAGTTGTTCGGCAGAAAGATAGAAAAGTTGGCTCATGGCGTCCTCCCTGGGCACAACTAACCAACTTTTCTGATTTTTACAATTAATGAGGCCTGAGCCTAGTGCCAATAAAAAAGGCAGGCACGAGGAACTCGTTCCTGCCAGGGAAGCCAGGTACCCGGAAACAACTGTTACCGCTGCTTCCTTTCGGACCTGACGGGGTTAGCAGCGTTTCCGCCACCCGGCTTCGCTTGATGATAAAGAAGAAATGGCGGAGAGGAGAGGATTTGAACCTCCGGTACCCGTTAAGGTACACACACTTTCCAGGCGTGCGCCTTAAGCCAGACTCGGCCACCTCTCCGCATTCGGGAGAGTTGTTTTTAAGCCAAGGAGACTTCCTTTGGCAAGGAAAAAACAATCCCCTGCGGAACATTGCTGTCCGGCTAAGCGATGTAATCTAACAGTGTGAAGTTATATGAATTATCGAATTTTCGTCGTCTGGGATTCAGGAGTTCATCCAAGGAGGCCTCGCCGAGCAGGTTGAGTTGAATGAGCTGGAAGAGTTGCTGTACGGAGAGTCCGAGACGGCTGAGGAATTTCTGGTACGCGAGGAGCAGGTAAACCGTCAGGGCCGTGTAAATCTGGATCAGAACCGCATTTTCCGAGTTGCCGACGAAGGTCTTTATGCGCAAATTTTGTTTGATTTCCTTGAAGAAGAGCTCGATTTGCCAGCGGTCTTTATAGATGTCGGCGATGGTTTTCGCCGAAAGCCGGAAATGGTTGGTCAAAAATTCGTAGTGTTTCCCGGTTTCCTGGTCACGATAGCCGATACGGCGCAAGCGTAAGGATTTTCCCCGGCTGGAGACTTCAATGATGTGATCGGAAGTAACGCCGGTCTTGCGATTCACGAGGCGGCGCTCCAGGAGTTTGAAAACGGCGTTGCGCTTGAGCCGGGTCACAAAAAAGACACCCTTTGCCCCGAGGATCCGAAACCAGGGATAGCTGATGAAGCCCTTGTCAAAGACCACGATGGAGCCCCTGGGCAACTCCATAGCCTGAGCTATGCGGCTTTCATGGGTTTTGGCGTCGGTGACGGTTGCGAAAGCCGGGATATGGCCATCGTGATCCAGCAAGGTATGTACTTTGACGCCGCCCTTGGCCTGCCGAAACGAGGCCCAGGGAAAAAGCGACAGGCAAAGCTTTATGGTGGTGGCGTCCAGACTGAACAATTTGGATTTGAAACGGAATTTGTGCTTCGGGGCTTTTGCGGCGCACAGGCCGTACATCTCGGCGAACAGATCCTTGAAAAAGCCTACGGGGCGAGAATTGTTCGCGTCAGCAAAGGTCGAGCGGGCCACGTTTTTCAGTCCCCAGTGATACAGGCGGTTTCCCGCAGCCTCAAGGCAGCGCAGGCCATCGCGCATGGAACGTCTTGCGGCAAGCTGGATGAAGGCCATGACCGTGAACTGCTCCTTGAAACCGAATTGACGCGACGAGCGCCCGGTTTTGTGCCGTCTTTCGAGTTTCTGAAAAACATGTCTGGGAATCAGAGATAGCGTCTGGGAGAATAGTGTATTATGGTGACTCAAGTCCAGAATCTCCTTGTGTGGCAAGATGTTGTGGTGATTTCTTTTACCACACATCGCTGAGATTTTGGACTCTTTTCTTATCCCTTAGCCGGACAGCAATGGTTTTAGGTAAGTGAGGCCGTGAATAGAAACAGCGAAGATTTTCCCAGGGACCGGTTGATTCTGGGATTTATCAATAAGAACTACGTCGTTGTCCAAAATGTCGTTGGACATGCTGTCACCCGACACCCTGAAAAGACCCATCTCCTTTGGATTGCCTTTTCGTTTTAGGAAGTCATAGCGGAAAGCGTAGGTTTTAAGCACGTCTCCACCTGTCTCCAGGCTGCCAGTGCCGCCGCTTAATACGGCGTCCAGCATGGGGACCATCACCAGTTCACAGTTGTCGCATACGAATGTCTGTAGCTGTCCGCGCCTGCGGTCATGCTCTCCGCGTCGCTCCTGTCCGTCCCACTCTGCCTCCCCGTGTACATCCTTGTGGGGCGTCGTGCCCCGGCGCATCTCGCCCTCGCCCGTCCTGAGCCAGTCGACGGATACGCCATGACTGTCGGCTATCCAGGGTGTTCTGGATCACATTGCCGGCAATCTGTACCTTTCCCGCTTCGACGGCCTGATTCACCTTTCCTTGCTGCGCGGTGGTTATGACCCCGCAGCCCTGCCTCTTTTCACTCCGGATACGGGCCTTTTGGGCCTCGATGCCGACGACTCGTCATCGAGCAGCGGGGCTGTCAATGAGGTCATCATCAAGTGGTATGATCAGCTGGGCAATGAGGCCCGGCAGTGCCGCGAGCGCAGTATTGCCGCCATCCAGTCAAGTGGAGCGGTCACATCCACGACGATTGACTTCCCGGGCATCCCCACCGCTGACTTGGCCGGGCGTGTTGCTGTCCGGGAGCTTGCCCAGCGTGCGGCTGGGCTCAAGCGCTTCAAGGTCCGCCTTGACCGGCGGGCATACCGGATCGAGCCGGGCGGGCTCTTTCGGCTCTCTGACCCGCGTCGGGGTATCAGTAATATTGTACTGCGCGCGGGTCGGGTCGAGGTCGGCTCCCTGACCGATGCGACCATCACCATCAGCGCTGTTCAGGATGTTTACGGGCTCCCGGCCGCTGCGCTCTCGGAGCCGCAGTCGTCCTTCTGGGTCCCGGCGGACACCACACCGCGTCCGGTCGAGGTCAGGAGGCTGATGGAGACAACCTGGCGCGACCTGGCCCAGGACCTTGGCCCCGGTGATCTCGATGCCCTCGATCCCGGCGCGACGTATATCTCCGCACTGGGCGTCAAGCCATCATCGACGGCCCTCTCATATCTGCTGTTTACACGGGTTGGCGGCAATGCCTTTGCCGAGCGGGACAGCGATGCTTTTTGCCCGTCCGGGACCATCCGCGCGGCCTTGGGCAAGTACGATACGACCGTGGATGTTCTGGGCGTGACCGATCTGGATCTGGTTGAGGTGGGCACAACGGCGCTTATTGACGACGAGATTGTGCGCATCGACGCCATCAATTTCGATGCCGCCCGGCTGACCATCGGCCGTGGCTGCATCGATACCGTGCCCGCCGCGCACAATGCCGGGGCCCGCATCTGGTTCTTTGACAATAATTCGGCGTGGGATCCTTCGGCCTACGGTCCGGGTGTGGCTGTGCAGGCCCGAATGCTGACCCAGACCAGCCAGGGCACGCTCCCGGAGAGTGCCGCTCCTGTGGACACGCTCGTCACCCGGCTCCGCCAGGGCAGGCCCTACCCGCCGGGCCGGATCCGCATTGGCGGTGAGCGGGAGCCGGTGTCTGCCGCCGGGGAGCTGACCGTGAGCTGGGCACACCGGGACCGCAAGCTGCAGGCCGATCGGGTTATTGATGCAGAGGCCGCAGGGATCGGTCCCGAGCCGGGTACAACGTACAGCCTGCGATTGGTCCGTAAGGACAATAATGCCCAGCTGGCTATTGTGACCGACGTGGCCGGGGACAGCGCTCAGATCGGCCCGGCACAGTACACCGGCCCAGTAGTGCTGGAGGTGTGGGCTGTTCGGGATGGGATGGAGAGCTGGCAACGATGGCGGGTGGAGTTCCGGTATTCTCCGGTGTGACTAATATTAATGGTAAGAGAGCAGGCAGAGGTGATGTAGCACCTCCACTGACCCGGCGTGGGGCCGCCGGATCACGGACTGGCCGCTGCTCCCAAACCTACCGCAATTGGGGATCGTGGCAGGTAGGCGGCAGGTAGCAGAGGCCAGGACAGACCGCAACGGAGGATATCGATGCGGAGTCCATTGTCTGGCTGGATTGGTGGCAAGTCTCAACTGGCGTCGAGGATTATTGCGCGGATCCCGGCACACCGCTGCTATGTGGAGGTTTTCGCGGGCGCGGCATGGGTGCTGTTCAAGCGTCCGGAGTCAGATGTCGAGGTGCTCAACGACCTCAACCGGGATGTGGTCACGCTGTACCGTGTGGTGCAGCATCATATCGAGGAGTTTGTGCGCTACTTCAAGTGGATGCTGGTCAGCCGGGACGAGTTTGACCGGATGCGGCGGGTCGATCCTGAGACTCTGACGGATGTGCAACGGGCGGCCCGGTTTTTCTATCTCCAGAAGTGCTGCTTTGGCGGCCGTATTGTACGGCCGATATTTGGGACGGCTACTACCCGGCCGCCCAAACTCAACCTGTTGCGCATCGAGGAGGACCTCTCCGCCGCACACCTGCGGCTGGCTAGGACATACGTCGAGTGCCTGCCGTATGAGCGGGTCATCTCAAAATATGATAGCCCGGACACATTTTTCTTTGTGGACCCGCCGTACTGGGGCTGTGAGGATTACTACGGCAAGGAGATGTTCTCTCGGGAGGACTTTGTCCGGCTGCGGGACATTCTGGCCGGGATCAAGGGCCGCTTCTTACTCACGCTCAATGACTTGCCGGAGGTTCGGGAGGTTTTTGGCGGGTTTAATATCGAGGGACAGCAGTTGACCTATACTGTTGGCAAAGGGGCCACTTCCGCCAAAGAGGTTTTTATCACGAATTACTGATGGCAGATTTGAACGAGATTGAACTGGGACGGCCGGGTAAATATTGATTGGATTTGCGGGATATTTGGCACAAATCTAACGCGCCAAATATCCCGCAAATCCGCGCCAAATATCCCGCTACCTTACACAAAGGTGCGAAGCCAGCCAAGGAAGTCTTTATTACGAATTACTGATAAGATATTTTTCGCACGCAGATTGCGGTCACAAGGGACTCAGTATGCGTGCGAAAAAGCTTGTTTGGGAAATTCAAAACTAAGCGTCATTTAATTCAAAACTAAGCGTCGCGTTACAATCAAATAGTTTGCAAACACACACCCCAGGAAAAAGAAAAGGCGCTTATGGTTAGGAATCCATAAGCGCCTGCAAGTTCTGGTAGCGGGGGCAGGATTTGAACCTACGGCCTTCGGGTTATGAGCCCGACGAGCTACCATGCTGCTCCACCCCGCGTCATGTGAGGCTTAAAATCTATGCGTATTTACAAGGGTTGTCAAATACTCTATGCATATTTTCCTATGAATACACGAATCTCAAAGATTTCCTTAATTATTCCGGTATATAACGAGTCAGAAAATCTCCAGGCTCTGCATGCGGAGATTGCACGCGCTCTGGCCGGGGTGGAGGAGCCTTGGGAAATCCTGCTGGTGGACGACGGCAGCTCCGACGACAGTCTGGGCATCATCCAGTCTCTGGCCGAGGCCGACTCCCGCGTGCGCTTCGTCTCTTTCGCCCGGAACTGCGGGCAATCGGCCGCGTTTGCGGCGGGCTTCCGTTTCGCTTCCGGAGATGTGCTGGTTACGCTGGACGCCGATCTTCAAAACGATCCCGCGGACATTCCCGCCATGCTCCGGGCGTATGCCCAAGGACCGGATATGGTCATCGGCTGGCGGGCCAAACGACAGGATTCCTTTGCCAAACGCTGCGCCTCCAGATTCGCCAACTGGGTGCGTAATGTCATCAGCCGGGAAACCGTCCGGGATACGGGCTGCTCGCTGAAGGTGATGCGGGCGGACATGGCCAGAAATATTCCCATGTTCACGGGTATGCACCGTTTTTTGCCCACACTGATGAAGATGCAGGGAGCCGTGGTGGAGGAAATGCGCGTCAATCACCGGCCCCGCTACAAAGGTACTTCCAAATACGGTATCTGGGACCGGGCCTGGTCCTCGGCCTATGATCTGCTGGCCGTGCGCTGGATGCAGAAACGGCATTTCAGATACACTGTCGCGTCCACCAATGTGAAATAACAGCGGCCGCTTTTGAGAGGATTGCAAAGCGCGGCTTGTCGAACGGGGCGGTCATGAATTTTTCAGCCGAATGGTGGCTTCTGGCGATCGGTTTTCTGGGGCAAGGCTTTTTTTTCATGCGTTTTTTCTGGCAGTGGATTGTTTCGGAAAAGGAAAAAAAAAGCGTGATCCCCATCGCGTTCTGGTACTTCAGTCTGCTGGGCAGTCTGTTTCTGCTGATTTATGCTGTGCTGCGCCGCGATATAGTGTTCATGGTTGGGCAGTCCACGGGCTTTATCATCTATACCCGCAATCTGTACCTCATCCATAAAGAAAAGAGCCGTCTCCAGAGCGCCGGATAAAGCGGAACAAGGATGCTGGCCACGGCCATGCCCAGCGCCCATCCGGCCACTACGTCCGAAGGAAAGTGTTTGCCCAGATAGATACGGGAGTAGCCGATCAGAAGGGGCAGCAGCCAGACGATTTTCTTCCGGAAAGCCAAGTACAGGAAAAGAGCGGCCGCGGCGGCGTTGGCCGAGTGCCCCGAGGGGTAGGACGAGCCTCCTGATCTGGGTGCCACGTTTTCCGGCCGTTGCTTCCATGTCCCGTCGTCATGGAACCATGTGCCGCCGATGCTGTGATACGGGCGGACGCGGTACGTTTCCTTTTTGGCGAAATCGCAGATCTGGCTGGAAGCGATCAGGGTGAGTCCCAGGCCCAGTACAACAGTGAGAGACACTTTATAGCGCCACATGGCTATGATCGATGCGACAAGGCCGAAGGCAGAGAGAAAAAGAGAGTCGGAGACAAGCAACATGACCGGGTTGAGGATTTCGCTGTGTCCCTGCTGGTTGATGAGAAAAAGCAGGTTCAGGTCCCACTGGGGAGTTGAAAAGTACATGACGGCTCCTTGTAATGTGTTCCGCTGGCACGGTCGGCTTCGGCGTCCGCCGGACCACCGCCCGGCGGAAAGGCCGTATCCGCTGTTGAAAGACTCGCGGGCCTTGTCTGCACGGGAGATGGCGTCTTGACGCGGCCGGTTTTTGGCGCTACCGACCTGACTCACTTTTTTGGGAGGAAACAGAAATGAGCAAGAGAACATACCAGCCGAGCAATACCAAGCGCAAGAGAAGCCATGGCTTTCTGGTGCGCTCCCGGACCAGGAATGGTCAGGCCGTTTTGCGCCGCAGACGGGCCAAAGGGAGAAAAAGATTAGCGGTCTGACGCATCCCCGCTCACGCAGGTTGACCAGACGGCCCCAGTTCAGCTGTTGCTATGATCTGGGCCGTCGTTTTTTTTCAGGGAACTTCATTTTGTTTGTCCGCAATCGGGAAGACAACGGCTCGACATGGCGGGTCGGTCTGGCCGTGAGCCGCAAGGCCGGCAATGCCGTGCGCAGAAACCGGCTCAAACGGCTGCTGCGGGAGTTTTTCCGGTTGCACCAGCAGCATGTGCCCTCGGGTGTGGACATTGTTGTCGTGGCGAAGCGGGGGATTTGTGTGGATCCCATGAACCTTGTGCGGATCACGGCGGAACTTGCGCCGCTTTTACAACGGATGACCCCTGCCGGGTCTTAGGCCGGAGCGTCCATGCGCCGTATCTGCGTGTTTTTTCTGTCCCTGTACCAATATTTGATCTCTCCGCTTTACACTCCCTGCTGCCGCTTCACTCCGACGTGCTCCGAATACGCCCGGCAGGCTGTGCTGGTTCATGGCGTCTGCCGGGGTCTGGGGCTGACCCTGCGGCGCCTCATGCGGTGCCATCCTCTGTGCTCCGGCGGTTACGACCCGGTTCCTTCCCCTAACTTCGCAAAGAGAGACTTTCATGGAGAGTAGACGCGTCATTCTGGCAGTGGCTTTGTCCCTGATGGTGCTGCTGACCTGGAATTATTTTTTTCCTCCGGTCGCTCCCGTGGCCACGGAAAACCGGACCGCAGCAGGAGTGAACCAGTCCGCCGCGCCGCAGGCCGCCGGAACTGCCGTGTCCGCTCCCGAGGCCGGGCAGCAGACCGTCCAGTTTACTCCTGACCGGCAGGGCCGCAGAATTTCCGTGGACACCCCGCTCTATCATGCGGTCATCAACACGTCGGGCGGTATTCTGGAGAGTTTCACGCTTAAGGCATATAAGGAAACCATTGATCCCCTTTCCTCGAATATCGATCTGGTCACGGAACAGTCCCTGCGCAAAGCGCCGCTGGGCCTGATCTGGAACGCTTCCCCCACCTGGGCTCAGGGAGAATGGACCGCTCAGGGAGACGATCTGGTCCTGGCCGAGGGGCAAAGCGGCGGCATACAGCTCACGGGCGTGCTGGGCGGGGTGCGGATTGTGCGTGAACTGTCTTTCACCGGCGGCTCCTACGAGGTGAAGGAAGAGGTCAAAGTGACCAACACCTCGCCAGCCCAGCTTCAGGGCAACCTGGCGTTCTCCGTTTCCAGCCCGAGTCTGACCGCTGAGAATGACCGTTACAATCTGACCAAGATCGTCTACATGGCGGCGGGCGGTCTGGAAGAGGAGGACGACCAGAAAGATCTGAAGCTGGGCCTAGAATCGGCCGGTCCGGTCCAGTGGGGCGGGGTCGCGAGCAATTATTTCCTGATGGCTCTGGCGCCCACTTCCGCCGACATGATCGTGCGGGGCAAGCTGGAAGATGGAATCTACCGGGTGACGGCCGCCGATCAGCTGCTTCTCGATCCGGGCATCACCCAGCTGCGGACCTGTTCCTATTATTTCGGTCCCAAGACCGAGCGGGACCTTCAGAGCATGCCCAAGAATCTGAAGGCCAGCATCAATTACGGATTTTTCGACATCATCGCCAAGCCGCTGAACAAGTTCCTGAATTTTCTCTATGGATACGTGGGCAATTACGGCGTGGCCATCATCATTCTGACCATCATCATCAAGGCGCTGTTCTGGCCTCTGTCCCAGAAGAGTTACAAGTCCATGGAGCAGATGAAGAAGCTTCAGCCCATGATGACCAAGATCCGCGAGAAATACGCCGACGACCGCGAGAAAATGAACGCGGAAATCATGCAGCTGTACAAGACCTACAAGGTCAATCCGGCTGGCGGCTGCGTGCCCATGCTGCTCCAGATCCCGGTATTCTTCGCCTTGTATCAGGCCCTTCTGGGGGCCATCGAGCTGCGGCACGCGGCGTTCATCCCGCATCTGCCCTTTACTGACATGGTCTGGCTGGCCGACCTTTCGGCCAAGGACCCGTACTACATCACGCCGCTTATCATGGGCGCGACCATGTTCCTGCAGCAGCGTCTCTCGCCGCCCATGGGCGATCCCATGCAGGCCAAGATCATGATGTTCATGCCCGTGGTCTTCACCTTCCTGTTCCTCAATTTCCCCTCGGGACTGGTACTGTACTGGCTGGTGAACAACGTCCTGTCCATCGCCCAGCAGTGGCTTATGGTCAGGAAGGCGAAGTGACGCTGCGGCTTGCGGCCGTGCCGCGAGGAATATCTCATGAGTGAGCACAGGGAGTTCAGGGCCAAGAGCGTCGATCAGGCCATAGCGGATGCCTGCCGCTTTTTCGCCGTTGACCGGGATGGTCTGGAGATCGAGATTGTCAGCGGCGGCTCGCAGGGGTTCTTCGGCTTTGGTGCCAGACAGGCGGTGGTTCGTGCCGGGCGGCGCAGACCCGCTGTGGCCCTGGCCGTGGAAAACCGTGCGGAACGCCCGGATTCCGGGGGGGCCCGCCCTGAAGTCGCTCCTATGGAAGAAGCCCCGCCGCAGAAGCCTTCTGCAGACGCGGCCGGCAGGATTCGGGAAGAGGCTGGAATGTCCGAAGCGGACTCTCCGGAAGAGGATGACGGCCGGGATGCCGCGCCCGGCCCCATGCCGGAAGACGAAGTCCGGCGGCTGGAGGCATGTGTGCGGGAGATTCTGCCCGCCCTGCTGCGTCCTCTTTGCGCTGGCGTGCGGCTGGATGTGGATATGACGGCCCGGCCGGTCGCCGTGCGCATCGAGGCCGATGACGCCGAGGTGCTCATGAGTCAGGACGGTCAGGTTATCGCGGCCTTGCAGTATCTGGCCAACCGCATCGCCGCCAGGACCTGTCCCGGCTGCCCCCGCATCCGTCTGGATGCCGGAGATTTCCGCCGGGATCAGGAAACCCGGCTGACGGAGATGGCCCTGGCCCTTGCCGAAAAAGCTAAAAAAACCGGCAAGGTGCAGAGTACCCGGCCCCTGAGCGCCTTTCACCGCCGCGTGGTACACATGGCCTTGCAGGACGACGGGGACGTGCATACCAGAAGCAAGGGCGAGGGAAGCACGAAGCGGGTGCTCATCCTGCCCGTCAGGCGGAGCAGTGGCCGGGGCCGCCGGAAACATCCCAACGAGCAGTAGGCGGGTCTTCCCCGCCTTTTTTACGCATGAACGACACCATTGCGGCCATAGCCACCCCGCCCGGAGCCGGGGCCGTGGGCATCATTCGCGTGAGCGGGCCCGATGCCCGGTCCGTGGGTATGGCGCTGTTTCACTCCGGGAGATCCGGCTTCGCGGGTTTCCGGCCGTATCATCTGCATCACGGACAGCTTCGCACGCCGGAAGGCACTTTTGTGGACGAGGCCCTCGTGGCATTCATGCCCGGCCCCCGGTCCTTCACCGGAGAGGATGTGGTCGAGCTTCACTGCCACGGCGGCATGGCCATCCTGCGCACGGTCATGGAGCAGTGCCTGGAATTGGGCGTGCGGCCTGCGGGTCCGGGCGAATTTTCCAAGCGGGCTTTTCTGAACGGGCGCATGGATCTGGCCCGGGCTGAAGCCGTCATGGAACTGGTCAACGCGCCATCGGAAACGGCCATCCGTCTGGCCGGAGCCAAGCTGGAAGGACATTTTTCCCGCCGGGTGGAGGAACTGCGGCTGCTGCTGGAGAATCTGCGCGTACAGCTCTGCGTGGCCGTGGATTTTCCGGAGGATGAAGTGGACTGTCTGGCTCCGGCAGCTCTGGATGCGGCCCTGGAAGAAGCCGGAGCCGCCATCGCCGATCTGGCCGGAAACCACGAGCGGGTCCGGCATTGGCGGGACGGCGCGCTGGTAGTGCTGGCCGGGCAGGTCAATGCCGGCAAATCCAGTCTCTTGAACGCGGTGCTCGGCGTGAACCGGGCCATTGTCACGGAGATTCCGGGCACCACCAGGGATTACCTGGAGGAACCCGTGTCTCTGGACGGACTGCCGGTACGTCTGGTGGACACGGCCGGGCTGCGGGACGCCGCCGGAACCGTGGAGAGCCTCGGCATTACGCGCAGCCGGGAACTGGCCGCCAGCGCTGATCTGGTGCTGCTGGTCATCGATGCCGACCTGGGTCCCGGAGCCGAGGATCTGTCCCTTCTGGATCAGGATGTTCCCCTGCTGGTGCTGGCCAACAAGATGGATCTTGTTTCAGAATCGCCTGCGTGGTTTGCCGAAGCGCCGTGGAAAGACAAGACCGTTCTCGAGCTTTCGGCCAAAAGCGGCCGAGGCCTGCCCGAAATGCTGGCCGTTGTGCGGGAAACCCTGGCCGGAAGCGGCTTTCCCGAAGGAGATCTGCTGGCCCCCAATCTGCGTCAGCGTGACGCCCTGGTCCGGGCCGGAGAGGAACTGACGGCCATGCGCGCCGAGCTGAAGCAGAACGTGCCCTATGACGTGCTGGGCGTGCGGCTGGACATGGCCTGCCATATGCTCGCTGAAATCACCGGCGAGACGGCCCCGGAAGACGTGCTGAACGCGGTCTTCGACGGATTCTGCATCGGCAAGTGAGCCCCGGCCTTTGGGGATATCCGGCCATGTGGCCGGAAGATGCCGGAAAACGGCGGCCGCTTGGGGGCGTGATTTCCAAAAAATCGCGCCCTTTCGCGTTTGATGCATATTTCCGGCCCGTCCGGGCTTGAGAAAGGCCGGTCCTTGGCGTACCGCCTGACGGTGCGGCCGGCCGGCAGGGTTTTTACCGGCCGCACCTTTGAAAAAGACATCCGCATCTGGAGGAATCATGAACGCTGTGAAGGCGCTGTGCACCGGGGAAAATGGCAAGGGCGTGGTCATGCAGGGGAACATGGCCTTTGCGGTGGGCTGCGTGCGGGCCGGAATTCACGCTGCGGACGGTTATCCGGGCACGCCCAGCACCGAAGTCATCGACAGAGGCCTGTCTCAGGTTCAGGACATGATTTCCGTGGGCTGGTCCGTGAACGAGGCCGTGGCCGCGGGCGTGGGCTTCGGGCACACCCTGGCCGGAAGCGACTGCGTGGTGACCATGAAGGTTCCGGGCCTCTTCCAGGCCGCCGACGTGATCACCAGCGCCGCCTTCTACACCAGCCGCCGGGGAAGCCTCGTCTATTACATCGCAAGCGACTACACGCCAAGCTCCACCCAGCATCTGGTGGACCCCCGGCCCATGCTCAGGAGCTGTTGCATTCCCGTATTCGAGCCCCGCAATCATCAGGAGCTGCACGAGGCGGCCCGCATCGCGGCGGATCTCGGCCGGGAGCTGAACACGCCCGTGGCCATCATCGCCAGCGGAGTGCTCTGTCACAGCGAAGGGCTGGTCCGCCTGATGGACACGGCCGTCAGGGAGCGCGTGCCCGTTCCCGAAAACATGAGCGACTTCATCACCCTGCCCGTGCGGGCCAGAATGTTCCACGACCAGGTCCGCACCACGCGCATGCCCGCCCTGCGCGAAAAGGTGGAGCAAAGCCCCCTGAACATCTGGACCAGGGGCGAAGGCAGAATCGGCGTCATCACCCACGGCGTGAACACCCTTTTCGTGGAGGAAGTGGCGGCGGGCCGGAAACTCGACGTCTTGTCCCTGGGCTTCACCCATCCCCTGCCCCTGGAGCTGATCCGCCGCTTTCGCGACTCCGTGAACGGCCCGGTGTATGTCATCGAGGACGGGCACCGGTTCATCCAGGAGGGTATTCTGGCGGCGGGCATCGAGGTGCGGGGCAAGGATGAGGACGAGACCGTCACGGAATGGACTCCGGCCCTCATCGCCGCCCGTCTGGGACTCGACTGTCCTTCGGGCGCGCCGGTCATGGCCTGTCCTCCCCGGCCGCCCATGATCTGCGCGGGCTGTCCGTACCGCCTGTTCGGACAGATCGTGGGACGGATGCGCAAGAAAGGGCACCTGGAGGCTGTGTTTGGAGACATCGGCTGCAACACCCTGCTGCACTTTTTGAACGCCATGGATACCGTGCTGGCCATGGGCGCAAGCGAGGCCAAACGGCTGGGCTATGTGCTGTCCCGGCCCGAGTCGGCCGGAAAATGCCTGGCCGTGCTGGGCGACGGCACCGAATGTCACAGCGGCATGGACGCCACGCGCAACACCATTTTCCGGGGCATCCCCGGCGTCAAGGTCATCCTGAACAACAACTGGACGGCCATGACCGGCGGCCAGCCTTCACCCACCTCACCGGTCAACCTGGCCGGAGAGCCCAATATCTTCGATCTGAACGCGAGCCTCAAGGCCCACGGCGCGAGCGTGGTGGAAGTCAGCGGCTACGACAGGAAGGGTCTCCAAAAGGCCCTGAAGGACGCTCTGGCCGCGGCGGAAAAGGGCGAGTTCACCACGCTTGTGGTCACGGGCGTGTGCATCCGCAAGATGCCCAAGGAAGCCTACGGGCTCAGAATGGAAGTGGACGCGGAGCTGTGCAAGCGTTGCGGCACCTGCCAGATCTGTCCGGGCATCGAGGCCGACGCCGAAGGACTGCCGCATTTCAACAACATCTGTACGGGCTGCGTGCGCCAGAACGCGGCCTGCTCCCAGATGTGCCCCGTGGGCGCCATTGCCCCGGCCAAAGACCAGAATGTCTGCGCTCTGGACAGCTGCCCGGAACTGCCCGTACCGCCCGAGCGGATCGAACTTCCGGGTCTGTCCGGGGAACTGCCGCCCTTTCTGTCCGTGGCCGTGCGTGGCGTGGGCGGTCAGGGGAATCTCTTTTTCGGCCGGGTGCTGACCCAGCTCGCCTACCTGCTGGGCTACGACCGTCAGAACATCGTCAAGGGGGAAACCCACGGCATGGCCCAGATGGGCGGGCCGGTCATCAGCACCTTCGCCTGCGGCCGGGTCCATTCTCCGGTGCTCATGCCCGGCACCTGCCAGTGCCTGGTCTGCATGGAGCGCAGCGAGGTCTTCCGGCCCGGATTTCTGGACATGCTCCGTCCCGGCGGCACGGTCGTGCTGGCCGATACGGCCATTGTGCCGCCCTTTTTCAAGGCCGGAGACTACCCTGCCATGGACGCCGTGCGTCAGGCCCTGGCCGGATACCGGGTCATCGGCGTGGACGTTCTGGGCACGGCCCTGAGCCTTGGCGACGCCGCCGGCCGCAGCGCCAACGTGGTCATGATCGGCGTGCTGAGCCGGGTCACGCCCTTTGATTCCTTTCCGGAAGAATACTGGATGCAGGCCCTGCGGAATGTCAGTCCCAAACCGGCCATCTGGCAGGCCAACTACGCCGCCTTCCTGGCCGGGCGGGAGCTGGGCGCGCGGCAGGGCTGACGCCGGGTTCCCGTTCTCCTTTCGGGCTGGTCCGATCCTTCAAAGGCCGCATCCATTTGGATGCGGCCTTTGTCACGCAAGGCACTCAACTGCCGGATTTGGGGAGACCGCTGCGGTCCGCGGCGTCATTCGTAGGGGTAGGTGTTGCCCTCGAATTCGGCCGCGCGCGGATTGGGATAGTTTCCCGCTTCCTTCAGATGGCCGATGTTCTTGGAGCGGTCGGTGAAATGCATGTGCAGAAACTGGTGGGAAACGTGGCTGCCGGGCTCGCCCAGGAAATTTTTGTACAGGGCCTGCACCTGGGTGTTGTCCTGGGACGCGCGGACGGGAAAAGCCTTGTCGGCGGCATAGACGCTGCCGATGCGGTCTCCCATCCAGTCCTTGAGTTCCTTGCCTTTGGCCAGAGCCCGGCTGGTGAACCTGAGGCCCAGCAGCGTTGCGCCTCCGAGAATCAGCCCGCCTTTCAGGATGAAGCGGCGTGAGACATTGATCATTGTGTTCGCTCCCTGATGTTTTTCACTCTTGAAGTATCCGCGATCTGACGGCGTTTCCGTGAAAACGCCGGATGCCCCCGCATGTGGATGGGCGGCGTCACGCCCGGTTTTCCTCCATCATTTTCAGCCGGTTGCGGCAACTGGCCATGAACCGTTTGGTGGCCATGGAGGCTGACTCCATCACGCCCGGCATGATGGGCTGCCCGCCGCCGCATATGCATCCGCCGGGGCAGGCCATGAATTCGACGAAGTGCCAGGGCGCCTTCCCGGCCTTGATGGCTTCGCAGATGTCCTTGAAACGCTTGCCGCCGTGCACCACCGCCACCTTGACCGTGACGTCGCCGATGGGGACGTTTGCTTCCTTCACTCCCTTAAGACCGCGCACCGGAGTGAAATCCCAGGATGCAGGCGCTTTGCCCGTCACCGTGTGATGGGCGAAACGCAGGGCCGCTTCCATCACGCCGCCGGTCACGCCGAACAGGGTCGCGCCGCCCGAAGATTCCCCCATCAGCGAATCCCGCTCGCCGGAGGGCATGGCGGCCAGATCGATCCCGGCCTTTTTCAGCATGTAGGCCAGTTCCCTGGTGTCGATGGTGGCGTCGATGTCCTGATATCCCGAAGACCAGAGATCCGAGCGCATGCCTTCGTACTTCTTGGCGGTGCAGGGCATGATGGACACGGTGTACACGTCGGCCCGGTCATATTTGCGGGTGTCGGCTCCGTAGGTTTTGCTCAGGGCGCCCAGCATGCCGATGGGCGACTTGGCCGTGGACAGGTGCGGCAGAAGCTCCGGATACAGGGTTTCCACATACTTGTGCCAGCCGGGACAGCAGGAGGTGAACTGCGGCAGGGGGGCGTCGATCTTTCCGGTCAGGCGTTTTACGAACTCGTCGCCTTCCTCCCAGATGGTCACGTCGGCCCCGAATTCGTTGTCCCAGCAGTGCGTGAAGCCGAGTTTCTTGAGGGCCGCCAGCATCTTGTCCGTGGTGACCGTGCCCACGGGCAGGCCAAAGCAGTCTCCGAGGGCGTAGCGCACGGCCGGAGCGGGCATGGCGATGACCTTTTTCGACTTGTCGGCCAGCATTTCGTCCACCTTGCGCACCCAGGACTGCGATTCGTAGATGGCGTTTTCCGGACAGTGGGTCAGACACTGTCCGCAGTTGATGCACAGCTCCCTGAACCTGATCTCATGGGGTTCGGCGAAATCGCCCCAGATCGCCCCGGTGGGACAGTAATCCAGGCAGGTGTCGCAGCCGATGCATCTGTCCTTGTCGATCTCGATGAAGAACAGACTGTCCGGGTCCGTTTTCGGGTCGGGAAAGCTGTCTTCGTAGTAGATGCCTTCCATGAGTATGCGTTCACTCATAAGCCGTCTCCATGGGGTAAGAGGTTGGGGAGGGGACGGGCCTTGCGGGCGGGGTGTTCCCGTCCCGCCGGTCCGCTTTGTCTGGGCGCGCCGATCTGTAGGCCGCGAGAGCGCCGGGAAATATTTCGAGGGAACGTTCCAGCACGCCGTGCATGAGCGAGATGGCCACTCCGTAGTTGGTGATGGGCACGTTTCTTCGCCGGGCTTCGGCGATCCGGGTGAGCATCGCCGCCCGGTTGGCCATGCAGCCGCCGCAGTGAACGACCAGCCTGAAGTCTTCCAGATTGTCCGGAAAGTCCCGGCCCGAAGCGAAATGGATTTC
Organism: Desulfomicrobium orale DSM 12838; assembly: GCF_001553625.1. Lineage (GTDB taxonomy): Bacteria > Desulfobacterota > Desulfovibrionia > Desulfovibrionales > Desulfomicrobiaceae > Desulfomicrobium > Desulfomicrobium orale. The sequence continues at coordinate 742,282 of NZ_CP014230.1, read as the reverse complement.
CAGCTCCGCGCCGGTGAACTTCCTGAGCAGCGCGGGGATTTTGACCCGGCCGATGTCGTCGGGCTGGGCGTGGTGCGCGCAGATTTCGCTGACGCAGACCCTGTCCTTGTCCGTGAGAGAGTGGATGGCCGCCGCTCCGGCGGCGAGCGTGGCGAGGTCGCCCTTCATCCGAGCCATGAGGATGGAATAGGTGGTCAGGGGCGTTTCGGGCGGTGCTTCCCGCGCGCAGACATGCACGGCCTGGGAATCGCAGACCAGCAGGGACGGCGGATGGCGCAGCGCAGTGAGAGCCATCCCCAGCTCTTCCGGCTGCACCATGACCCCGACGGCATGACCGTCCAGACAGTCTCGCAGGGCCTGCGCCTGCGGAGCGATGAGCCGGGCCTTGGGCGCGCCGCCGTCGATGGGAGCCACGAACAGGCACACGGAACCGGCGGGAACGAGATCGCGCAGCATGGGCGGCGGTGCGAGAGCCGCCTCGGGCAGAGCCAGAGATATTGCCCGGACCAGTTCCGCCATGCCCGTGCCGTGCAGAGCCGAGACAAAAACCTGGGGCAGTCCCGACCGTTCCAGAATTTCCGCTGTTTTTGGGGCGGGATGCTCCCGGCCGCTGCCGTTCCAGACCACGACGGCGGGAATGCCCCGCTCCGCCAGCATCGCCCGGAGCCGTTCTTCGCACGGTCCCCAACTCCCGTCGCTGACGAGCAGGGCGAGGTCGGCGGAAGCCAGGGCGGATTCCGCTCTTCTGGCGCGCAACTCGCCGAGTCCGCCGGTATCGTCCAGCCCGGCCGTATCGATGATGACCACGGGGCCAAGCGGCGGGATCTCCACGCTTTTTTCCACGGGATCAGCCGTGGTTCCGGCCACGGGCGAGACCAGGGACAGATTCTGCCCGGCGAGGGCGTTCATGAGGGAAGACTTCCCGGCGTTGCACCGTCCGAAAATGGCGATATGCGGACACATGGCCCTGGGCTGTCGCGTCATGCGTCCTCCTTCGGCCCGCATGTGCGCATGGCCGAGGTGATGGCCGTGCGGGCGGATATGCTGTCCACCCGCGCCTTGCCGTCGTAGATGCGGTAATGCGCCCGCTGTCCGTCCGGAGTGAAGCCGGGCATGATGACGTTGGCCCCGGCCTCGAGGGCCAGCCGGTGCCCCTCCTGAGGGATGAGGGACGCCAGTGCCGTTGTGACGGGGATGTTCAGCCCGGGTACGCGCAGGCGCAGCAGAGCCATGATTTTCAGGGTGGTCTCGGCGCTTCCGGGCGAAGCGGCGGCCAGCGGAGTGTCCCGCTGCGGCAGAAAAGGGCCCGCGCCACACATCCGGACTTCCAGCTTCCGCACCAGTTCCACGTCGCGCCGCAAGATTTCGTCCGTCTGGCCGGGCAGCCCCACAATGAACCCGGTGCCCGTCTCGTAGTCCAGATCCCGCAGGCGGCGCAGGGCATCCAGACGCCGGGCGAGGGTGTCGCCGGGATGCAGCAGCGCGTACAGGCGGGGATCGGCGGTTTCGTGCTTGAGCAGGTATCTGTCGGCCCCGGCCCGCTTCCACGTCCGGTATGAGGCGGTGCTCCGGTTGCCTAAGGAAAGAGTCACGGCCAGGCCCGTTTCGTTCTTGATCATGCCCACCAGACGGGCGATGCGCTCTCTGGTGTTGGCCGGGTCTTCTCCGGATTGCAGAACCACGGTATCCATGCCTTCTTTTGCCGCCCGGCGCGCGGCGGCCAGAATGTCGGCATCGCTCAGACGGTAGCGGGCAAGGTTTTTGTTGTCCCGGCGCAGTCCGCAGTACAGACAGTTGCAGCGGCAGTAGCTGGAGAATTCCACAAGGCCCCGCAGAAAGACCCGTGTTCCCACGGCGCGCTGCCGGACACGGTCCGCCGCGGCACGGAGACGTTCCAGGCTCAGGCTCCGGAGCCACATCCGCGGGTCTGCCGTCTCCTCCTGCGGGAGGATGGCCGGAAAACCGCCGGATACTGGCGGATATTGCAGCGCGAGTGCGTTCACGATGCCCCCGCTAACAGAATACGTCCCGCTGTCCTTGTTCGACCCGTTCCAGCAGGCTTTTCGCTGCCCGCTGGTCGCGGGTGCTCATGCAGATGAGTTCCGACCGGATGGCGTTGCGGCCCTGGGCGTCCAGCCCGGCCGGGCGGTAGTTGATGAGGTATTCCAGATAGGTGGACAGGGCGTTGGGCCCGCACTTGGACTTTATGGCTCCGGGCTTGGCCAGCTCCATGAAGTCGTGTCCGGTCCGGCCGGTGCGGTAGCAGGCCGTGCAGAAGGAAGGAATGTAGCCGCGTTCGCCGAGGTCTTTGATCACTTCGGCCAGGGAGCGGTGGTCGCCGAGCTGGAACTGGGCCGCCGCCTCGTCGCGTTTGTCCCTGTAGCCGCCGGGGTCCGTACAGGAGCCCGCGGAGATCTGGGACACGCCGAGTTCGAGGGTGGCATCGCGCATGGCCGCTGTTTCGCGGGTGGACATGATAAGGCCCGTGTAGGGCACGGCCAGCCGCAGAATGGCCACGATTTTCCTGAAATCGCGGTCCGAAACCGCGTTGGGCGGCGCGGCGGCCATTTCGGAGCCCACCGCCGGTTCGATGCGCGGCACGCTGATGGTATGACAGCCCACGCCGAACTCTTTTTCCAGATGCCGGATGTGCATCATGAGGCCCAGCAGGTCGAAACGCCAATCCGCCAGCCCGAAAAGCGCACCGATGCCCACGTCGTCGATGCCCGCGCGCATGGCCCGGTCCATGCCGGTCAGCCGCCAGTCGTAATCCGTCTTCTTCCCGGCACAGTGCACCCGGGCGTAAGTTTCCCGGTGATAGGTCTCCTGAAAGAGCTGGTATGTGCCGATACCCGCGTCCTTGAGTTCCCGGAATTGCTCCAGGGTCAGCGGTGCGACATTGACGTTGACCCGGCGGATGCTATCTCCGATACGGTTGCGGGTTTCATAAATGGCCCTGATGGCGTCGAGCACATAGGAGAAGTCCCCGCCGGGATAGGATTCCCCGGCGACCATGAGCACTCTTTTGTGTCCCTGGTCCAGTATGGCCAGGGTCTCGTCCCGGATTTCCCCCATGCTCAGGGCCCGGCGGACAAGCTGTCCGTTGGAGCGGCGGAAGGCACAGTACAGACACTCGTTGGCGCAGAGATTGGATATGTAGAGGGGCGCGAAAAGCACGATACGCCGGCCGTAGATGGCCTCCTTGATTCTTTTGGCGGCGGCGAAGACCGGGGCGAGCAGATCGTCCGTATTCGTCTGGCAGAGCAGAGCCACGTCGTCGAAAGAAAGGCCCTTCAGTTCGAGACTCTTGGCGATGATTTCGTCAATCTGCCCCCTGTCCGGAGATTTCACACCGTCCAGAGCGTCATGGATGGTCCTTTCATCAAGCCAGTCCGTTCCTGTCCCGCACATGTTCGCCTCCTGAGCTGCTTTTCCCGTTTTTTCGCCTTTTCCTCGTCAGCCGGTGAAATCGATTCTGTTTTGCACCAAATGGCAGCATGTGATGCTTATTTTCAAACTATTTCCATTTTTATGATACTCATATGGAGGAAACGCCAACCCTATTTCTCTGTAACATGCGAAAATAAAAAATTTCATCCTTTATCGATGGAGAATATTTAGTCTGAATTTTTCTTTGGAGATTTCAAATTATTTTAAAATATGCTACTTTTAAAAATTTCATGTCATCGTACGCCCGTTTTGTAAAAAAGCAACCGTATTGTCGGCGAACAATGATTTTGTGGGGGGAAGCGAGCGGCAGGGATGTGGCCGGAGTGTGAGCGGCTGGAAATGGCGGGTCAAAAAACGTCCGGTTCCCGGGAAGTTTCAGAAACCGGACGGTAAAAAGGCTTCAGGGGCTTGCCTCTGGCGGGATGCGGGTGTCTCGCAGAAAATACGCTATCCTTCCGTTTCTTCCATCTTTCTCCGCAGGGCCGCGCGGTCCGGGGCGCCGTCGGTTTTCGGCAGCGAGTCCACGAAATCCATCCCCCGGACCACGGCCACCGGGCCGATTTCCTTGCGCAGATGGGCTTTCAGCATGCGGATGATTTCATCTCGGTCATCCAGCACGGCGAAGTCCGGCCGCAGGACGATGAAAGCCCGGCCCACCTCGCCCTTTATCTTGTCCGGGACACCGATGACAGCGGCTTCGGCCACGGCCTTGTGAGCCATCAGGGCCTTTTCCACCTCGGCGCAGCCGATGCGGTGCCCGGCGATGTTCATCACGCCGTCGTTTCTGCCGTGCACCCAGATGAGGCCGTCCTCGTCCCGGCTGGCCGTGTCGCCGGTCCGGTAATGTTTCCGGGCGTTCCAGTACGCCGCCTCATACAGTTCGGCCTTGCGGTAAAGTCCCAGCAGCATGGACGGCCACGGGCGGGTCAGCACCAGACCGCCCTTTTTGCCCGGAGGAACGGCCTGCCCTTCGCTGTCCACAATATCGGCCTCGATGCCGGGCAGGGGACGATGCACCGAGCCGGGTTTCAGTGCCGAGACGGGCAGTGGCGCGATCATGCAGGCGCCGGTCTCCAGTTGCCACCACGTGTCCAGAACCGGACACTGGGAGCGGCCTGCGTGCCTGTGCAGCCAGAGCCACGCCTCGCGGGAGATGCCTTCTCCGGCCGTGGCCAGCAGACGCAGGGTGGAGAGATCGTGCATGTGCGGGTACTGTCCGCCGTAGCGCATGAGCATGCGGATGATGGTCGGCGCGGTGTAGAGAATGGTCACGCCGTGACGGTCCACCATGTCCCAGATGCGGTCGGCCTGCGGGTAGAGAGGGTGCCCTTCGTACATGACCGTGGTGGTGCCCGCCACCAGTGGGCCGTAGACAGCGTAGCTGTGCCCGATGATCCAGGCCATGTCGCCGGTGCACCAGAAAATGTCCGTGGGCTTGATGTCGAAAATCCAGTCCATGGTACGGTGGAGGCCGACCATGTAGCCGCCGTGGCCGTGAATCACGCCTTTGGATTCCCCGGTGGAGTCGGCGGTGTGCAGGATGAAGAGCGGGTCGTCCGCATTCATGACTTCCGTGGCCGATTCCGGACGTTCCTGGCGGATGATGGCCTCGTACCAGACGTCTCTGGTTTCGCTCATGTCCACGTCCAGGTTGGCGCGGCAGGCCACGATGACGGTTTCCACGCAGGAGCAGCCGCTCATGAGGGCTTCGTCCACCGTGGCCTTGAGGGGCAGAAGCCGGCCGTTGCGGTAGAACCCGTCGGCCGTGAACACCAGCTTCGCGCCCAGTTCGGCGACCCGCTGGCGCAGCACCTTGGCCGAGAATCCGGAAAACACGCCGCAGTGGATCGCCCCGATCTTGGCGCAGGCCAGCATGGCCGTCACGGTCTGGGGAATGGGCGGCATGTACAGGACCACGCGGTCGCCTCTGGAGACGCCCAGGGAGCGCAGCGCGTTGGCCAGGCGGTTCACTTCGCGGTACAGCTCGTAGTAGGTGTATTTTTTACCGTCTCCGGCCTCGCCTTCCCAGATCAGGGCCAGTTTGTTCTTGTTGACGGTGAGGATGTGGCGGTCCAGAGCGTTATGGACGATGTTGCATTGCCCGCCCGGAAACCATGTGTGCCGGGGCGCGCGGGAAGAGTCGAGCACCGCGTTCCACGGGCGGAACCAGTCCAGCTCCCGGGCCGCGTCCGCCCAGAATTCCAGACCCTTGTTTCGGGCCGAGGCGTACGCCGCGCTCAGTTCCTGAGGATTGACGTTGGCCTCGATGACCGTCTGGGGCAGGGGGCGGAATACAAGTTCCCCGTTGTGGGCGGAGTCGTTCATGACTGTCTCCTTGGTGCGGCGTACTTTACTCATAGCGTAACCTGGCGGAGCGGCCGGAAGGAAGCGTTTCCCGGTCAGCGGCGGCTGGGGCCAGGCGAACGATTCTAGAGTTGCAGGATTTTCTTCAGCTCCCCGATGCGGCGGCGGCTCACGGGCAGTTCGATTTTCTTGCGCCCGGCCGTGCGCAGCATGAAATTTCCTCCGGGCATGGAAGCGATTTCCGTGACCATGTCCAGATTGACCAGATATTTGCGGTGCACCCGGCAGAAGCGGTGCGGACGCAGCCTCGGCTCCAGGTTTTTCAGGCGGTAGGAGGTCAAAAACCGCTCCTGGGCGGTGTGCACGAAGCTGTAGTCCTCGTAGGCCTCCACGTAGACGATCTGCGTGTAGGGGATGAGGATGTGGCGTCCGTCCTGATTGACCGGCAGCTTCTCGATTTCCGGCGTGCGTTCGCGGTTCACGTCCCACGCCTGCCGCAGGGCGTCGACGAAGCCGTCTTCCTCGTCGCCCAGATCCAGACGCAGGGGCGCTTCGTCCGGGCCCGATGCGCGGGATGGCCTTGCGGGCGCGGACGCCGTCTTGCGGGGTACAAGGGGGCGCAGGCGGTCGATGGTACGCATGAGCCGCTCCCGGCTGGCGGGCCAGAGCAGGTAATCCGCCGCGCCCAGCTCGAAGGCCGCGAAGGCGTGGTCCTCCTCCGAGGCCAGAAAGACCAGAGCGGGCGGGTCGTCGCTTTGGGCCAGATAGGCGGCCAGCTCCATGCCGCTGACCCCGTGGGGCAGGTCCGTGCCCAGGAAAAAAATGTCGTAGGGGATGAAAGAGCGCATTTCCAGCGCCTCGAAGGAAGAGACGGCCTCGCCCAGGACGCGGATTTCCTTGACGGGGGCGAGCATGTCCCGCAGCCGGGCCCGGACCGAAGAGTCCGGATGGAGGAGAAGGGTTTTGAGGCTGGTCATGGAAGCTGCCGGTTTGCGGACCGCCCGGACCTGCGGTGCGGTTTCCGCCGGGCCAGACCGCTCTATGTCCGATCGGCGAACATCTCAAGCCCCGCCGCCCGCAGCCGGGCCGCCTTACGGGTCATTGGACATCGGCGGGGAATTTTTCTATCGGCAGCCATTTGGTATCCGTAAAAAAGGGAGTGCCCGCTCGCCTATGGCCAGACAAGAGCACATCAGAAATTTCAGCATCATCGCCCACATCGATCACGGCAAGTCCACCCTGGCCGACCGGATCATGGAACAGACCGGGCTCATTTCCGACCGCCAGAAGAAAGACCAGTACCTGGACCGCATGGAGCTGGAACAGGAACGCGGCATCACCATCAAGGCCCAGACTGTCCGCATCCCCTACACTTCCGCAAAGGGCGGAAAATACATTCTGAACCTCATCGACACGCCCGGCCATGTGGACTTCTCCTACGAGGTGTCCCGCAGTCTGGCCGCCTGCGACGGCGCCCTGCTGGTGGTGGACGCCACCCAGGGCGTGGAGGCCCAGACCCTGGCCAACGTGTACATGGCTCTGGACAACGATCTGGAAGTGCTGCCCGTGCTGAACAAGGTCGATCTGCCCAGTGCCGAGCCCGAACGGGTGTCCGAAGAGATCGAGGAAGTCATCGGCCTGGATTGCACGGATGTGATTCAGGTCTCGGCCAAGACGGGTCTCGGCGTGGACACGCTGCTGGAAAATCTGGTGGAGAAGGTGCCCCCGCCCAAGGGTGATACGGACGCGCCCCTGAAGGCTCTTATCTTTGATTCCTGGTACGACTCCTATCAGGGCGTGGTGGTGCTGTTCCGCATTCTGGAAGGCCGGATCAGAAACGGCCAGCGCATCCAGATGTGCGCCACGGGCAAGAAGTTCGAGGTCACCAAGCTCGGCGTGTTTTCGCCGGAGCCCATGGACATCGCCAGTCTGGGCGCGGGCGAGGTGGGCTTTTTGTGCGGCGCCATCAAGGAACTGAAAGACGCCCAGGTGGGCGATACCATCACCGATCCCGAACAGCCCACGGCCGAGCCCTTTCCCGGCTTCAAGGCCATAAAGCCCATGGTCTTCTGCGGACTCTATCCGGTGGAACCGGCGGAGTACGACACTCTGAAATCCGCCCTGGAAAAGCTGCAACTCAACGACGCCGCCCTGCACTACGAGCCCGAAACATCCCAGGCCCTGGGCTTCGGATTCCGGTGCGGGTTTCTGGGCCTTCTGCACATGGAGGTCATTCAGGAGCGGCTGGAGCGGGAGTTTCAGGCCAAACTCATCGCCACGGCTCCTTCGGTCATCTACCGGGTGACCAGAACCGACGGCGCGGTGCTGGACATCGACAATCCGAGCAATCTGCCGCCCCAGGAAAAGATCGCCTCCATCGCCGAACCCTTCGTGCGCATGGAAATCCATGTGCCGGGCGAGTTCGTGGGCAACGTGCTGGGCCTTTGCGAGGAGAAGCGCGGCATCCAGAAAGACATGCGCTACCTGACATCCACGCGGGTGGTCATCAGCTACGAACTGCCTTTCGCGGAAATCGTGTACGACTTTTTCGACCGCCTCAAGTCCGTGACCAAGGGCTTCGCCTCGCTGGACTACGAGGTCATCGACTACAGGGAGGCCGACCTGGTGAAGCTCGACGTGCTCATCAACTCCGAGCCCGTGGATGCCATGGCCGTCATCGTGCACCGTTCCAACGCGGCCTACCGGGGCCGGGTCCTGGCTCTCAAACTGAAGCGGGTCATCCACCGCCAGCTTTTCGAGATCATCATCCAGGCGGCCATCGGCAGCAAGATCATCGCCCGGGAACGGGTCGCCCCCTTGCGCAAAAACGTCACGGCCAAATGTTACGGCGGTGACATCACTCGCAAGCGTAAACTTCTGGAAAAACAGAAGGAAGGTAAAAAGCGCATGAAGCGCATGGGCAGCGTGGAAATCCCTCAGGAAGCTTTTCTGGCCGCGCTGCAACCAGATGAATGACACGGCTGCACCCCGGCCGGAATCTTCCCTACCCCTCAACACCGATCAGGCAGACATATGAATCCCCGTTGGCAGACAATGCTCAAGGAATATGCCGAAGCGCTCATCGTGGCGCTGGTGCTGGCCTTTTTCATCCGTTCCTTCGTGATCCAGGCGTTCAAGATCCCATCCGGCTCCATGCTGCAGACGCTTCAGATCGGCGACCATCTGCTGGTGACCAAATTCGCCTACGGCGTGAAGATCCCCTTCACCAACATCATGGTTTACGAGCGCGAAGGCCCCCGGCACGGAGACATCATCGTCTTCGAGTTTCCGGAGGACCCCTCCAAGGATTTCATCAAGCGGGTCATCGGCACGCCCGGTGACGTGATCGAAATCCGGGACAAACAGGTCTTCCGCAACGGGGAAATGCTGAACGAGCCCTACGTGCAGCACGTGCACTCCGCCATTGTGCCCCAGCGGGACAATTTCGGCCCCATCACCGTGCCGGAGGGCAAGTATTTCGTTCTCGGCGACAACCGTGACGAATCCTACGATTCCCGCTTCTGGGGTTTTGTCGAGCGCAAGACCATCGCGGGCAAGGCCCTCATTCTGTACTGGTCCTGGGAAAGCCTGTTCAGCATCCGCTGGGAGCGCATCGGCCAGCTGGTGGAATGAGATGATCGCCAAGGTCGCCACCGCCGCCCTCCACGGCATCGACGGGTTTTCCATCGAGCTGGAAGTGGATCTGGCGCGCGCGGGCATACCGGCCTTCACCATGGTTGGTCTGGCCGAAGGGGCGGTGCGGGAAAGCAAGGAACGGGTTTTCTCGGCTCTGAAGAATTCGGGATTCCGGCTGCCGCCCAGCCGCATCACCGTGAACATGGCCCCGGCCGATATCCGCAAGGAAGGGTCGGCCTATGACCTGCCGCTGGCCCTGGGGCTGCTGGCGGGAGCGGAAGTGGTGCCGCAGGAAAAGCTCTCGGGCCTCTATCTGGTCGGGGAGCTTTCCCTTTCCGGGGAACTCAAACCCGTCCCCGGCGCGCTGTCTTTGGCCCTGCGCGCCCGCGAGGCCGGAGCGCGGGGCATTGTGGTTCCGGCCGGAAACGGGCCGGAAGCGGCCGTGGTTCAGGAGCTTCCCGTACATGCGTGCTCTTCTCTGGGACAGGTGGTGCGTTTCGTTCTGGGCGAAGAGGATGTGCCTGCCCTGAGCTGCGAGGTGGACGACCTCTGGAGCGGCCGCACGCGGTTCATGCAGGACTTCGCCGAGGTCAAGGGGCAGGAGCGGGCCAAGCGGGCCATCGAGATCGCCTGCGCCGGAAACCACAATCTGCTTTTCATCGGCCCGCCGGGCAGCGGCAAAACCATGCTGGCCAGCCGTATTCCCACGGTCCTGCCGCCTCTGACCTTCGCCGAGGCCCTGGAAGTGACCAAGGTTCATTCCGCTGCGGGCAGGCTGCCTTCAGGCCATGCGCTCATCGTCTCCCGTCCGTTCCGTTCTCCCCACCATACCATTTCCGATGCCGGGCTCATCGGCGGCGGACAGTATCCGCGTCCGGGGGAGCTGTCGCTGGCCCATCGTGGAGTGCTCTTTCTGGACGAGCTGCCGGAATTCAGAAAACATGTGCTGGAAGTTCTGCGGCAGCCCCTCGAAGAGGGGCGGGTGACCATCGCCCGGGCCGCCGTGTCTCTGGAGTATCCGGGCAACGTGATGCTGGTGGCGGCCATGAACCCGTGCCCGTGCGGCTATCTGGGTGACCCGCAACATGTGTGCTCCTGTTCGGCCGTGCAGGTGCAGCGGTACCGTTCCCGGCTTTCCGGGCCCCTTCTGGACCGCATCGACCTGCATGTGGAAGTCCCGGCCGTACCGTACCGGGATCTGAAGCGTGGTGCGGGGCAGGTGGGCTCTGCCGCCATGCGTGAACGCATCGACGCGGCCAGGGCGGTGCAGCGCGCGCGGTACGCCGGGCTGCATTTTTCCTCCAACTCCGAATTGTCGGGCAAATGGCTGGAGCGGTTCTGCCCGGTGACGGAGGCTGAGCACGCTTTTCTGGAGAAGGCCGTACAGCGTCTGGGCATGTCGGCCAGGGCCTTCACCCGCGTGCTGCGCATTGCCCGGACCATCGCCGACATGGCCGGGGAAGACGCCCTGACCGTGCAGCATCTGGCCGAGGCCCTGAACTACCGGGGCCTGGACCGGCAGAGCGAAAGCTGAGAACCCACAGGGGGAAGAACATCATGGAAGAATAACAGAAAAAACTGAGCGCGTTTCCGTTCATCCTGGGCGGCATGTCTTTCATTCCCCTGATCGACGTGCCTTTCGGTGTCATCGCCATCATATGGCAAGGCGGGAGGCCGGACGCTTGCGCTGGCCGGATTCGGGGGAATAGCCTGCACAATTATCCTTTGCCCGGCTCTTTTTTACTTCGGATTTGTGCAACGCGGCGGAGTTTACGATGATCTGCAGAAGCAGCTCTCGGAAACCACGATTACTTCGTTGGTTCAATCCATTGAATTTTACAGAGTCCGGAGCGGAAACTATCCGGAATCGCTGGAAACGCTTCATAAGTTCATGCCCGAGGCTCAAGTGCTTCAAGTTTTTGCGACCCGGCTTGTATAACCGCCGGGAAAGAACCCGGATATTACCATTGAGTTAGCCGACGCCGACCACTATTGCCTGCTGCGTGTCGGCGTGGACGGACGCCCATTCAAGGTGGGATGGGTTAGAAGCCGGTGATTTTCCAGAAGGACCTATTCGCCGTTTTGAGCGGGTGACATCCCGCTGGCGGTAATGCCAGTGCCCACGGGGATTCTCGCTCAAATCTTCGCGGAGCGCGCTTTGCGCAAGCGGGCATTTCGGACGGCAGGCGCCCTATTCATGCCGCAGGGCGTCTATGGGATTGAGTCCGGCCGCGCGCCGCGCCGGGAAGTAGCCGAAAATGACCCCGATGGCCGCCGAGAACAGAAACGAGACGATGTTGATGAGCGGATCGAAAATATAGGGCACGCCCATGATCCCGGCCAGAATTCTGGACGCGGCCATGGCCAGCGCGATTCCGGCCAGTCCTCCGAGGCTCGACAGCACCACGGCCTCGATGAGAAACTGCATCAGCACCTCCCGCTCCAGAGCGCCGATGGCCAGACGGACCCCGATTTCGCGGGTCCGCTCCGTGACCGAAACGAGCATGATATTCATGATGCCGATGCCGCCCACCAGCAGACTCACGGCGGCCACCGCTCCGAGCAGCATCGTCAGCACCCTGGTGGTGCCGGTCAGGACCTCGGCCAGCTGGCGGGTATCCATGACCTGAAAATCGTCATCCTCGTTCTCTCCGATATTGCGCCGTTCTCTCAAAAGCAGCGTGAGCTGCTCCTTGACGGCGTCGATGGATGCCCCGTCCCGGACGGACAGGCTCAGGAACTGGATGTCCTGACTGCCCGTCAGCCTGCGCTGCACCGTGCGCAGGGGCATGACCACCACGTCGTCCTGATCCGAACCCATGCCCGACTGTCCCTTGGACTTGAGCACTCCGACAATTTCGCAGGAAAACTGATTGACGCGGATCTCGCTGCCCACGGGATTCTGACCGCCGAAGAGTTTTTCCCGCACTGTTTCCCCGATGACGCAAACGGCCTTGCCGGCCCGCTCCTCGGTGTCGCTGAAAACGCGCCCGGCGCTCAGTTTCCAGTTGCCCGACGGAAAATAATCTTCCGTGGCGCCGCAGATCTCAGTGGACCAGTTGTTGGCCTGGTACACGGTGGTTCCGGAGGTCCGGACCTGCGGGACGACGTATTCGGCGTCGGAAATCTGGCTGCGCACGGCGTCCGCGTCGGCGGATTTGAACTTCGGGGCGGAGCCGGAACCCGGTCCGAAACGCTGGCCCGGACTGACCATGACCAGATTGCTGCCCATGCTGGAAATTTCGTCGGACACGGATTTGGTGGCTCCGTTGCCCAGAGTGACCATGGTGATGACGGCGGCCACGCCGATGACGATGCCCAGAATGGTCAGAAAGGAGCGCATGAGATTGCGGCGGATGGCGCGCATGGCAAGAAGAAGTGTGTTCCAGAGCATCAGGCGGTTTCTCCATTGCGGCAGTCGCTGTCCACCCGTCCGTCCACGAAACGCACCACGCGCCGCGCATAGGCCGCGATGCCGGGTTCATGGGTGACCATGAGCACGGTGATGCCTTGGTCGCGGTTGAAGGAGACGATCAGATCCATGATTTCCTCGCTGGTGCGCGTGTCCAGATTTCCCGTGGGTTCGTCGGCCAGCAGCACCGAAGGCGAAGTGACTATGGCCCGGGCGATGGCCACGCGCTGCTGCTGCCCGCCGGACAGTTCGGCCGGCGTGTGGTGCTCCCAGCCTTCCAGCCCGACCTGTTTCAGGGCGGCGCGGGCCAGGGTGCGGCGCTCGGATGCGGCGTGACCGCGATAGATGAGCGGCAGTTCCACGTTTTCCAGAGCCGTGGTGCGTGCCAGCAGATTGAAGCCCTGGAACACGAAGCCGAGAAAATGCCGCCGCAACAGCGCGCGCTGATCCCGCTCCAGACGTTCGACAGGCACGCCCAGGAATTCGTAGGTGCCGCCGGAAGGTGTGTCGAGACAGCCCAGAATGTTCATGGTCGTGGACTTGCCGGAGCCGCTCGGCCCCATGACTGCCACGAAATCCCCGTTTTCGACGGACAGGTCGATGCCCTTCAGGGCCTGGAAGGCAAGGCGTCCCTGCCCGTAGGTCTTGGTGACGCCGGACAGCCGGATGAGAGGACTGCTCATGACGCGTTTACCAAGGATTCCGTGATGACCTCCATGCCTTCCCGCAGTTCTCCGCCGGTCACTTCGGTCATGTATCCGTTGGTGGCGCCGGTACGGATGGCGACGGCCTCCGGCAGCCCGCCGCGCAACACCCAGACATGGGGCGAAAAGGCGTTGACGGCCTGGGTTTTGGGAGCCGGCTGCGGCGGCCGGGGCATGAACGAGTCCATCAGGTCGGAGGACTGCTTTGCCGGATCACCCGTCGGCGGCGTGAAACGCAGGGCCGCGTTGGGCACAAGCAAAACCTTGTCGCGCGTCAGGGTGGTGATCTCGGCGTTTCCGGTCATGCCGGGCCGCAGGGACAGATCTTCATTGGTCACCGCCAGAACGGTCAGATAGGAGACGACTCCGTCTTTCGTCTGCGCTCCGTAGCTGACTCTGGTGACGGTGGCGTTGTACTGGCGGCCGGGCCAGGCATCGACTGTAAAGGTGGCGCTCTGCCCTTCGCTGACTTTGCCGACATCGGCCTCGTCCACGTCAACCTGCAGTTTCATGGTGGACAGGTTTTCGGCCAGCGTGAAGAGCACCGGCGCCTCGAACGACGCGGCCACGGTCTGCCCCGGTTCTATCTTGCGCTTCAGGACCACGCCGCTGATGGGGGAGCGGATGCTCGCCTTGGACAGATTGGTTTCGGCGGAGCGCAGTTCCGCCTTGGACTGGACCACGCTCGCCTCGGCACTGGCCACATTGGCCTCGGCCCGCCTGAAAGCGGCCTCGGCCGCGTCCATCTCGGTCCTGGCCGGAGCCTTGCCGCCGGAGAGACGCGACACGTCGCGGTAACGATTCAGTGCGGTGCGGGTTTCAGACAGGGTGGCCCGCATCTGCACCACTTGGGCCTCGGCCATGGCCAGACTGGCTTTGGACCTGGTCACCGCGTCCTGCAGCGTGGCGGTGTTCAGGCGCGCGACGACCTGGCCTTCCTGGACGCGGTCGTTGATGTCCACCAGCACCTCATCCACGATACCGGAAAGTTCGCTGCCCACATCCACTTGGTTGGTGGGCTCCAGGTTGCCCGTGGCCGAAATCCTGACCACCAGTTGTCCGATGGCCGCCGCCTCGGTCTTGAAGCGGGGCCTTGCCGCGTCATTTCCGGAACGCATGAAATATCCCGCAGCCGCTCCGGCGAGGGTCAGAAAGATCACGGCCAGCCATATCCAACGGCGTCTGGAACGGCCGGAGGAATGCGCCGCAATGAGTTGTCTCAGGGCTTCGCCCTGACGTGTGTTGTCGTTCATGTTTTTTGTTCCTCAGAGTGCCGGGTCCGGCCCGGATTGCGCGGACCATCCTCCGCCGAGGGCCTTGTACAGTTTGATGACGGAGGTCACGGCGTCCGCCCGGCTCTCGGCCAGACTGTCCTCCACGGACAGCAGGGTGCGCCGGGTTTCGAGCACCATCTGGAAATCCTTCAATCCGGCCTCATAGTTCCACCGCGCCAATTCCGCCGCGCGGCTCGCGGCCGCGACAGCATCGGTCAGAGCCACGGCCCGTTCCCGGCTCCGCAACAGGCCGGACAGCGCGTCTTCCACTTCCCGCAGCGCTGTGAGTACGGCCTGTTCGTAGGCGACGGCGGCCCGTTCCCGTACGGCGTCCTGAATTTCCACCTGATTGCGAAGCTTGCCCGCATTGAAGACCGGCGCGGTAATGCCGGACAAAAGGGACCATGCCGCCGCATCCGTTCCGCCGAGGCCACCCGGGGTCAGCGCTTCGAGACCGATGCTGCCGGAAAGCGTCAGGGACGGATAACGGGCCGCTTCGGCCACGCCCACGCGAGCCGTTTCCGCGGCCAGGGAGCGTTCCGCCGCCCGGATATCCGGACGCTGACGCAGCGTGTCGGCCGGGATGCCCACGGCGAACCGGTGGGGAACCACGGGCAATTCGCCGCCGGAGCCCAGCCGTTCGGCCAGGGCGCCGGGCGCTTTGCCCAAGAGCGTCTCCAGAGCGTGCCGTGCCTCGGCCAGACTGGCTTCCAGAACGGGGAGCCGGGCCCGAGTCTGCTCACAATCACCACGCGCCCGCTCCACATCCACATCCCCGGCAAGACCGGCCTCGGCCCGCCACATGGTGATTTCCAGAGTTTCAGACTGGCTGCTGAGATTGTCACGGGCAATGCGCAGTCTTTCCTGAAAACCGCGCACCATCACATAATTAAGCGCCACTTCGGCGGCGAGGGAAACCCGCGCCTGATCCAAAGAGGCTTCGGCAGATTCGGTATCAGCCGTTGCGGCCTCAAGGCTTCGGCGGACACCGCCGAAGACGTCCACCTCCCAGGAGGCGTCAAGACCGGCATTGTACAATTCACCGATCCGGCCGGAACCGCTTTCCTTGCTGGACTGGCTTCGGGTTGCACGGCCCGTGGCGCTGACGGACGGAAAAAATCCGGCCAGGGCCACGGCGCGGCGCGCACGGGCCTCGCGCAGCCGGGTCACGGCCAGACGCATGCCGGGGCTGGCTTCCAGAGCCTCTTCTACGAGCCGGGCCAGCAGCGGGTCGCCGAGACGTTTCCACCACCGGCCGATGTCATCCGGTGAAGCGGTAGTGATGGTGTCCGTGTCTTCGGCCTGGCTCCAGCCAACCGGCATATCCAGGCGGGGCGGAGCGTAATCCAGCCCCACGGATGCGCATCCCGCCAAGGCAAGCACAACAGGCAAGAGCAGCAAGCGCACGCTCATGGCCGCCCGTCTCCGGTCCCGCCGCCGAAATTCTGCCGCATGCGCAGCATGAGCATGGGTTGAATGCACACGCTCGCGATGCATGACCCGCAAAAATAAATTTTCTGTTCTCCGGCATCGGGTCTGAGCAGTTCACGCACCACGGACAGGGCTTTCTCCCAGAGGGGATTGAGCTCCTTGTGCATGGCTTCCCGCAACAGCCCCGTGGGATTGACGATTTCCATCTGGGAGATGAAAAAATCCTTGGTTTCCGGGTCAGTCAGCCTTTCCGTGAGCGCCCGCATCTGGCCGCGCAGGCGCTCCTCGGCGGGAGCGTCGGGACTGATGTCGCCGTCCGGCGGATGCTTGCGCATGGATTCGGTCAGGCAGTGCCACCAGGTTTCCTGGTAGAGGGCATCCCTGGTCCCGAAATAATAGTTCACGGCGGTGATATTGGCTTTAACGCGCTCGCAGATCCCGGCGATGGTGGCCCTATGGAAGCCTTTCCGCACGAATGCTTCGGACGCGGCCGCCAGCAGTTTTTCCCTGAGCGGTTTTTCTTTTTCCATGACGTCTCTAAAATGAAAGGTTCTAGACCATCAGACTATCGTCTGGCAGACTAGAAAAATGTTTGAAAACAGCAGGTTAAGTCGATAGTCGGAAAGATTATTGAATGCTTCGGCATCGACATTGACGCTGCCAGAACCTCTCTGCTCCTGAAGCTGAACAGAAAGACCGTGAACAGGTATTCTCTGGTTTTCAGGCGTTTAATTTATCTCCATCAGGTACCCCAAAAGGAGTAACTACTCGGTGTGGTTGAGGTTGATGAAAGTTTCTTTGGCCCGCCCGGGTTCGTGGCCGGCCCGGCCCTCGAAAAAGAGGCCGGGGCACGCTCAAGCAGCCGGTCTTCGGCATCTGTGAGCGTGACGGAGCGGCTTACACAGAGCTGGCCACGGACTGCCCGGCCAAAACGCTTCAAGCCATCATCAGGGGCAAGGTTTCGCCTGAGAGCATTATCCATTCCGGCTGCTGAAAGGGTATGACGGGCTGGTGGTGGGCCCGACAAACATTTCCGCATCAACAAATCCAGACAGTTTGCGAAAAAATCGGTCCACATCAACGGCATCGGAGCATTCTGAAGCTTTACAAAACGCCGCCTGGCAAAGTTTAACGGCGTGAAGCAGAATTTCGAGCTCCACCTCAAGGAGTGTGAACGGCGCTACAATCGAGCGCTGCCACAACTTCTCACCAGCCTCAGACTTTTGGTGGCAAAGAACAAAAACTGATGGTCTAGAGCCATACAAATTCAATCGGGCGTTTGTTTCGAACCTTCCGCCATGTCAAGGCAAAATGACGGACGGTGTGGAGCCGGGTTGTCAGCCTGCCACCGGGTGATGTAGCGGAACGCATGACTTCAACCGGAGGAATTCGCCATGCCGTTGCCTTTCGCGAACCGCGCCTATGCGGGCACTCTCACCCGCCGCGACTTCATCAAGCTCTCGGCCCTGGCCGCCCTGTCCACGGCGGCGGGCTGCGCGGCCAATCCCGTCACCGGCCAGAGCCAGTTTATGCTCATGGGTGAAGGTGAGGAGATCCGGCTCGATAAAACGGCTTCTCCCCACCAGTTTTCGGCCGACTACGGCCAGACCCAGGATTCCGCCTTGAATTCCTATGTGGCGGGTGTGGGTACGGCTCTGGACAGGGTCTCCCACCGTCCGCATATGCCCTATAATTTTCATGTGGTGAACGCGACCTACATCAATGCCTACGCCTTTCCAGGCGGCAGTATCGCCGTGACCCGGGGCATTCTGGCGGAGCTGGACAACGAAGCCGAGCTGGCCGCCCTGCTCGGGCACGAGCTCGGGCATGTGAACGCCCGGCATACGGCGGCCCGCATGTCCAAGGGCAAGCTTCTGGGCGCCCTGGTGGGCGGTGCAACGCTGCTGGCCGGAGCCAAGAGCAAGACCCTGGGCGACCTGGCCGGAACCCTGGGCGGAGCAGGGGCGGGCCTGCTGCTGGCCAGCTACAGCCGGGACGACGAGCGCCAGGCTGACGATCTGGGCATGGAATACATGGTCCGGGCCGGATACACTCCCGAAGGCATGGTCGGGCTCATGGACGTATTGCGGTCCATGAACAAGCGTCAGCCGAGCGCCATCGAGACCATGTTTTCCACCCATCCCATGAGTTCGGAACGGTATGAAACCGCCGTGAAATCCTCCCGCACCCGCTTTGGCGACAGAAAGGGCCAGTCCCTGAACAGGGAGCGGTACATGGATTCCACGGCCCGGCTGCGCAAGCTGGCTCCCATGTTCAAGCTGTTTCAGGAGGGGGACAAGGCCATGTCCTCCAAGGACTACGCCGTGGCCGAGGATCGTTACGCCCGGGGTCTGAAGATTTCTCCCGACGACTACGCCGGGTTGGTCATGATGGCCAAATGCCAGATCGCGCAGAAAAATCCCAAGGCGGCGCGGGGCTATGCGGACAAGGCCCGCAAGAGCTACCCGGCCGAGGCTCAGGCGCATCACATTCATGGTGTGGCGGCCATTCAGCAGAAGGACTATGCCGCAGCCCTGACCGATTTCAGCAACTACGAGCGGCTTTTGCCGGGCAATCCGGCCACGATCTTCCTGAAGGGTTTTGCCTATGAGGGCATGCAGGACAAGCAGCACGCGGCCGAACAGTACGCCCGCTACCTGAAGACGACCAATCAGGGTGAAATGGCCGAGCACGCCTATTCCCGCCTGAAAAGCTGGGGCTATCTTTAATTCGTTCCGGCGTGCTGCATGGATTGGAGAATTTCGGAACATCGACCGTCATTGCGCGGGCCGCGCATCAGATGATTTGAGGACGTCAATGAAGCGAATCATCCTGCTTTTGGTGCTGTTTCTTGCTTTGTCTCCCATGGCAGCCATGGGGGCGGAGTTTTTCGATACGGAGTCCTCGGCGATCTCGGCGTTCATCCGCACCAAGACCCAGGAGGCGGACGTCCTTTCCCGTGATGTGGAAGCCCTGCAGAAGCGTCTGGAACAGAGCCGGCCCGTCATCACGGACATGCTGGCCAAGGCGCGGGAGCGCGTACAGACCCTCGAAGTGGTCGCACGCATGGTCAAAACCAATCCCTACGACATGCGCGTGGCCCTGGCCGATGCCAGATACGCCCAGATTTCCCTGACCAAGGAGTTCCAGCAGCTGGAACTTCTGAGCAAGGATGTGGCGGCGAAACAGCAGGTCGCCCAGTCCCTGTCCGAGGATCTGGAGCGCAAATGGACCACCGGCATGAACGCCACCTTGCGCGGAGAAATCCAGGCCCTGCGCAAGAGCGCGGATGCGGCCTCCAAAAAGATGAAGACGCTGCGGGAGCAGCTGGAAGCGATCAATTCTTCCGTCAGCGACGTGCAGACCGGAGTTTCCGGCTGGATCACAAGTTTTGAATCGCAACTGACCGAAATCTGGAAAGCGGATTTTCTGGAAAAGAAGACTTTCCACCTGCTGCCCGACTCCGGAGAGAACAGCCTCGCGGGCATCGCGGACTGGTACGCCAACATGAAGACCTTCGCCGAGGAACAGTTCACGGCCATTACCGAAGAGCCGGGCTGGGCCGGGACTTTCGCGCTGTTCTGGCTGCCGTTCATCGTGGTCAGCTGCGTGGCCGTCCGCCACTTGTACAAGCTGTTTGAAAACATTCACACCAGAGGCCGGGTCGCGGCGATCCTGGGCATCCTGTGCCTTTCCCTGGGCCTTTCCCTGCTGGCCGCGTTTTTTTCGGGCAAGGTCCGTCAGACCTCGTTTCTGCTGTTCTGCACGCACTTTTTCGCGCTTATCGGCGTACAGGCCCTGGCCTGGGTTTTCCGGAACGTGAAGGGCATTCCGCCCCGCCAGATATTGCAGCCTCTCTGGCCTCTGGGCGTGCTGTCGATCACTGTGGCCCTGCTGGACCTGCTGCGCCTGCCGGACTGGTTCGAGCATCTGGTGTGGGTCATTCTGCTGGTGCTGAGCAGCCTCTTTTTCGGGATGATCCAGCCTGTCCGGCGTTATGAACGCTTCATCCGCAGGGCGCATCCTTATGTGCTGGCAGTGCTGGTGGCCGTGGCCATCCTCGGCTGGGGCAATCTGGCCATTCTGGCCAGCACGCTGTGGGGCGTGGTGGCTTTGGCCATACAGCTGTCTTTGGGGGCTGTCAGTGTGGTGCGCGTGTTTTTCGAGCGCATGGACAAGACCGGCATGCGCGCCGTGGCGGCGGACCTGGGCGTGACGGCGCTGACTCTGCTCGTCTATCTGGTCACGGCTTTGGGGGTGATCACCTGGATCACCGTGAATCTGGGCACCAGCGTGGTTTTCGAGAAACTCTCCACCCTGGAATTCAGCTGGGGGAATTTTTCCTTCAATTTTCTGCGGCTCGGCGTGGTGCTTCTTCTTTTCCAGGTGGTCCGCTCCCTGATTGCCGTATGGAAAACAGTGCTGGCAGGGGATCGTCTGGGGTGGAAGAATATCGACCGGGGTGCGGCGGCCTCCCTGCAGCGTATCGGCATGTACTGCCTGTGGATGCTCTTCGGACTGGTGAGCCTGAATCTGCTTGGCATCAGCCTGAGCAATTTCGCCGTTATTGCTGGCGGTTTGTCCGTGGGCATCGGCTTCGGCATGCAGACCATCATCAGCAACTTCATCAGCGGCCTGATTCTGTTGTTCGACCGGGCCATCCAGCCCGGAGACGTGATCGAGGTCAACGGGGTCTGGGGCAAGGTCATGAGTGTGAATATCCGCAACACCGAGGTGCAGACCTTCGACAACGCCAAGATTTTCGTGCCCAATTCAACGCTTATCGCCAACAATCTGACCAACTGGACCCATCGCAACGATGTGCGCATGCGGCGGGACGTGCTGGTGGGCGTGGCCTATGGGTCGGACATACAGCTGGTGAAGAAGCTGCTGCTGGAATCGGCCACGGAGCATCCGGCGGTTCTGAGCAGCCCCGAGCCGGCGGTGATTTTTTCCAATTTCGGAGCCAGTTCGCTGGACTTCACGCTGCGTTTCTGGGTCCGGCATGTGGATCTGGGCGTGTCCGCGTCATCGGAAATCCGGGAAGCCATTGACCGCAAATTCCGGGAGCACGGCGTGGAAATTCCCTTTCCGCAGATGGATGTACATGTGCGTTCCGGCGACGGCGCGGTGCGTGTGGAAATGGAAGATGGCCTGCGGAAGCATGTTGAGGCCGCGAGGGAAGGCGCGGAGAAATAGCCGGTCCAGCCTGAAAGCTTATTGCGGGCGATCGTCCGGTCGCTTGTCTTTTGCCCAGAGGGCAGCGTTATGCCGGGAACCGCCCACGTTGTTCGAACTTTCCGGAATACCCCCTTTTCAGCCGGTTATTGTCCCTGACCGCCCGGTACGTTGCCGGTACGGAACAGTCCGGCCAGAAAGCGGAAGATTCTTTTCACTCCAGCCCAGATTCTGGGCAGCAGCCAGATCACGAAAGCGATGAAGGCCACGAAGAGGGTCAGAAACACGAACGGATGGTAGACGGCCAGCCACAGGCCGCCGACCACGCCGATATCTTCGGCTGTGGAGGCCGCCCAGTTGCTGACGGGTTCGGGCGAGGTGTTGATGAGTATCCGCGTTCCGGATTTGGCCGCATGGGAGGCCGCGGCCACGCTGCCGCCCACCAGTGCCGCGGCCAGGGTCAGGGCCGGGTCCACCGTGCCCACGGCCCCGGCGGCCAGCACAGCTCCGGCCGGGATGCGGATGAAGGTATGCAGCGTATCCCAGCCGGTATCCACGCCCGGCACCTTGTCGGCAACGAACTCCACGACATACATGAATCCCGCCGCCACCAGCACGGCCGGATGCGAGAGGATTTCCAGGCCCGGAGGCAACTGCGCCCCTTCGGTCATGCCCATGATGCCCAGCATGAAGATGGCCGCGTACAAATTGATGCCGCTGGCCCAGGCCGCGCCCATGGTCAGGGCGATGATGGCGGCGACGTGCGTGAGCTGATCCATATCGGCCTCCTGTTTGTCTTCCGGTGCTGCTCTTTTCCCGCTTCGTCAATACCGGCCGAGAGAAAAGCGTTCGTCCCGGGCGGGGCAGGCGCTCACGCCCCGCTGTGCACTCCCGCCGTGTCGAATGTAGCCATTTCGTTGTAGATGTTGGCTGCGCAACGCAGCAGAAAAATGGCCATGGCCGCGCCGGTGCCTTCTCCCAGACGCAGGCCCAGCTGGAGAAGCGGGGACGCTTTCAGGGCGTCCATGACCGCCTTGAAGCCCGGTTCGGCCGAAGCGTGGGAGAAAAAGGCGTATTCCCTGGTCAGAGGGCAGATGGCATGGGCCGCGACAAAGGCGCTGGTGGAGATGAAGCCGTCGATGACCAGGGCCATGCGCAGGCTTGCGCCGCCCAGAATCATGCCCGCGAGGGTGGCGATCTCGAATCCGCCGAGGGCCGCCAGAATATCCACGGGGTCGGCGGAGGAGATGGTTTGTGCATGCAGGTCCAGCGCGTTTTCAATGACGCGGACTTTGTGCTGTACGCCCCGTTCGGAAAGGCCGGTGCCCGGGCCGGTGATGGAGGCGGGGGAAAGACCCAGATAGGCACAGAACAGCGCCGTGGCCGGAGTGGTATTGGCGATACCCATCTCGCCGGTGCCCAGGGTGATGATGCCGTCCGCATGGGCCTGTCGGGCCAGATTCACGCCGTTTTCCAGGGCCTGCAGGCATTGCTGCCGGGTCATGGCCGGGCCGGTGGTGAAATCCGCCGTTCCCGGAGCCGTCTTGCACTGGACAAGATCGGGATGATCGGGAAATCCGCCCCCCAGGCAGCCCGCATCCGCCACTTTCAGGTCCACTCCCGCGGTACGGGTCAGCACGTTGATGGCCGCGCCTCCCCGCATGAAATTTTCCACCATCTGCCGGGTCACTTCCTGCGGAAAGAGGCTCACGCTCTGTCCGGCCACGCCGTGGTCTCCCGCGCAGGTATAGATCCGGGCCGGGTCGGCCTGTGGAGAACCCTGACGGATGGCCGCGAGACGGCAGGCGATATGTTCCAGCGTGCCGAGGCTGCCCGGGGGCTTGGTCTGCGTGTCGAGATGGGCCTGAGCCTGTTTGAAATACGCGGGATCCAGCGGCTGGATGCGCTCCGCGACGGACATGGGAGAAAACATGCTCGCTCCGTGATGCTGTTGAGGGGAAAGTTCGGCCGCGCGGCTCTAGAGTGCGGCGGCCGGTGCCGGTTGTGCCGCTCTCCCTGGATCTTGTCCAGACAGGGGGCCTCTTTTCAGCGGAAATCTGCTCGCGGAAACTTTTTTGCAAGGAGGGATGAAATGTCTTTTATCGAAGAACTGGATAATACGCGGGAGCTGCTGAAACATCCTCTTGTTTCCCGCGATCTGGCCAGAGCCGGAGAGCGCTCTCTGCCCTGGATGCGCGAGCACGCGTCCGCTCTGGAGGGTGCAGGCTGGACGGTGGAGCGGCTCTATCGCGTGGGGGCGCTGCCCTTTCCGTATTCCGAGTGGGGGCCGGGCTGGCTGACTCTGTGGAATAACGAGAAATGCGAGCCCCGGCTGGACGAAAGAGGAAATATCGAATTTGTCCTGAACGAAGCCGGCGGCAAGGTGGTGCAGACGTGCTGGGTGGCCGGGCACTTTCTGGAGTGAGCGCGGACGTGCCGCCGCGCCGGACGATACCGGGCATCCATCCTTCCGGTCCGCTGGTGTTGCTCGGCTGGCAGCGGCTTTTTCTGGGATATGCTTGCGGTCTGCTGGGTGCCGCGTATTTCTGGAGCGCCTGTCTGGCTCTCCTGCTTCTGGGGCTGGCTTCCGCTCGAGGGAAAGAAGCGTTTTTTCTGGGGGGCGCGTTTCTTCTCGGACTGGCTGTGGGCGGAAACGGTCACAACCCGCCCGCGGAATTCTGGAACGCCACGGTGCGGGTTTCCGGCGTGGTGGAAGAGGTGCGCACATACCCCGGCGGCAGGGTGAACATCGTCGCCGGGCAGGTACGGGATGCGGAGTCCGGAAGTTTCCTGCCGGGACGGCTGCTCTGGACGCTGGAAGGCGTGTCGGCCCCGCCTGGGACGGGCAGCCGGTTCGAGGCGAAGCTGCGTATCCGCAAGCTTCAGGGCCGGGCGAATTTCGGCCTGTCCGGTCCGGAGAGTTTCTGGGCGCGGGAAAACGTCTGGCACCGCGCGTATTCCCGTGGGGATGAGGGCGTTGAGTGGTCCGGGGATGTCTCCGGGCGGTCCCGGCTGATGGCCCGGATTGAAACCCTGCTGCCGCAAGGTGGCGGAGCGGCCGTCCGGGCTTTGCTTTTCGGGGACAGGCTGCGGCTGGAGCCGGAATTCATGGACCGCATCCGCCGGGCCGGGCTGGCGCACAGTCTGGCCTTGTCCGGGCTGCATCTGGGGATTGCGGCCGCTTTCGGATTCGGCGCGGCCTGGGTGCTGGGAGCCATGTGCCCGCCGGTTCTGCTGCGTATCCCCCGCCAGAAGCTGGGCCTTGTCCTGGCCCTGCCTGTGGCGGCCGCGTATTTGTGGCTGGGCGGGTTCGCTCCGTCCCTGCAACGGGCTTTTCTCATGCTCGCGGTCATGGCCGCGCACCAGTTGTCCGGGACGCGGCGCAGCCTGCAGGACTCGCTTTTGTGGGCGGTCTGTCTGCTCGTCCTGCCGGAGCCGGCTGCGGTGCACGATGTCAGTCTGCAACTGTCGGTTCTGGCCGTGGCCGGTATTGTCCTGTATCTGCCTCTTTTCAGTCTGTCCCGGCTGCGGGAAAAAATTCCTCCCCCGGTCATGTTTCCGCTCACTCTCGCCGCCGTGACCGTATGCGCCAATCTGTTCCTCTTGCCGGTACAGGCGCTCTATTTTTCCGAGTTTCCGCCTTTTTTGCTTCTCAATCTGGTCTGGTTGCCGGTGTTGAGCCTGGCCACTCTGCCGCTTTGTTTCGCGGGGCTCGTCCTGAGTTTTTTCTGGGATGGCGGCGCGGGCGCATGCTTCTGGCTGGCCGGGTGGACGGTGGACGCGCTGGCTTGCGGCCTGGAAGTTCTGGACAGGGGTGGATGGCTCGACGCGGTGGCCGTGCTGCGGCCATGCGGCGTAGAAGTTATCGGCTATTGGGCCGTGCTCGTGGCGGCCAGTGCGCTGTTGGCGCATCAGGGGCCATCCAGGGGCAGATGCCTGGCTTTTTTCGGTCTGGGCCTGATGCTGCTTTCGGCTCCGGCTGCATGGCAAATGCTGAACTCCGCGACTTCCCGGATCGAGATGACGGTGCTGGATACGGGCATGAGTCAGGCCGTTTTCGTGCGGACGGCCGCAGGCCGGACCCTGCTTTTCGACGGAGCCGGAGCCTGGGGCTCAGATTACGATCCGGGGCGGGCGGTGGTGGGACCGGCTCTGGCCTGGGATCATCCGCCCCGGGCGGACATGGTTTTTCTGTCGCATATGGATGCGGATCACGTACGTGGTCTGTTTCATATTCTGGATACTTTTGACGTGAGATTCTTCGGATGGACGGGGTTGCTGGATAAAACGGAGGATTCCCGGCGGCTGAGAGGTTTTCTTGAACGGAATCAGACCTTAGTGCGCGTGCTGCGCCGTGGAGACAGGATCTCCGTGGGGCCGGATCTGTGGCTGGAAGTGCTGCATCCGGGCCGTGAATATCGGGGTGTTTCAAGCAATGACTCTTCCCTGGTGTTGCGGCTGGTCTGGCGGGGTAAAGGTCTGGCCCTGCTGCCGGGCGATGCGGAGCGCCGGGCGCTGGGGGAAATGCTGAACAGCAGTGCGCCTCTTCAGTCTGATGTGTTGATCCTGCCGCACCACGGTTCCAGATCGAGTCTTTCTCCAAGGTTGTACGAAGCGGTGGACGCGGGCTGGGCCGTGGCGGCCTGCGGGCCGGACAATCGTTTCAGGTTTCCCCATCCCGAAGTTGTAGCCGCGTGCGAGGAACGGGGCATGCGCGTGCTGACCACGGCCCGCTACGGAGCCGTCCGTTTTTCCTGGGTCGATGGAGAACTGGAGCGGGTGCGTTCCGCCAGATATTCTCTTCGGCCGGAGGATATACCGTGATTTCGTGGAAACCGGTTCGTCCGAGAGCGATGAATGCTTTCGGGCATGATGATTATGGGCATATATTTTGCTTTTTTCTCAGGCCCGCCGTGGATGCATCTTGACCCGGGACCCGCTGTTCTCTAGGAAATGTGGCTTAGCTGCACAAAAAAGCCTGGGCTTTTGCATTTTCCGGAACAGCCCAGTTTCCGGGAGCGGAGGATGCACTCAATGAACGCGCAGGCAGGAAGAATTCGGTTTTATGAATCCGGTCTGCCGGAAAAACTTCTGCCGCATGCCGGGGCGCTTTTGAAACAGCGGGCCGTCTTGATGCCGCTGGAAACTTGAGTACCCATTTTTTATACGGAGGATATATGGCTCGATTGGAATGGCAGGACGACCTGAACACTGGCATCGATATCATTGACCAGCAGCATCGCAGGATCCTCGAATATATCAATGCTCTCGAAGGAATCGGGCCGCAGCATCCTTTTCGTCCCAGTGCGGAAGCCGGAAATGTCATCGACGAGCTTGTGGACTATACCATGTCCCATTTCGCCTTTGAGGAAACCCTCATGGAAGATGCCGGGTACGAATTTTTCAACCCGCACAAGAAGGTACACCAGATTTTTGTGCAGCGGGTGGGAGAGTTTCACTGCAGATTCAAGAGCGGGGAAAACGTCACCGCGGAACTGCACGGCCTTCTGCACAGCTGGCTTTTCAACCATATCCGCAGAGACGACGCCAACTATGTTCCGGCGGTCAAGGCCATGCTCGAACGGAAAAAACGCAGTACCGATGAAGGCTGGCTCTCTAACAGGCTGGGAAGATTCTTCAAAAGAAAATAACGAGTGTAAACGTCAAGGGGCACAACATGGCGCCCCTTTTTTGTCACATCCTGCCAATTTTTTCTTCCTGTCGGACTTCCGTCACTCCCGGGCCTTTTGCAGCACCTTGTCCCCCTGCGCCGTGTCCATGGCCGCGCGCAGGGCATCCACAATGCGCCGGTCGTAACTCGTTTCGGACGCCTGGAGGTTTTCCAGCGCCTGTTCCACGGTCATGGCCGGACGGTAGGCTCTGGGACGGATCATGGCGCAGAAGCTGTTGGCTACGCTCAGCACCTTGGCGTGCAGGCCGATTTCCTCGTCGTGCAGGCCCTTGGGATATCCGCTGCCGTCCAGTCGTTCGTTCATCTGCACCACGGCCTCGAAAACGGGCAGATCGAAATTGATCTGGCGCAGGATGCCCGCCGCATGTTCCACATGCTTGCGAATCAGGTCCTTTTCCATCTCGGAAAGCTGTTCGGCCTTGGTCAGAACGGCCTTGTCCACGAAGATTTTGCCGATCTGGGAGAGGGTGGAGGCGATTTCCACCGTGGATTTCTCCTCGGCGGACATGTGCAGGCTGTCGGCCAGCAGCGAAGACACCTCGCGCATGAGGGCCGAATGTCCGGCCAGGTAAGGGTCCGTGAACTCGATGGCCTTGACCAGGGCTTCCACGGTCTGAAAAACGGCCTGCCGTTTGCGTTCCTCGGCCTGGATCATGGACGTGATGTCCCGGAACACGGCGATGACGCCCTCAGGTTCGCCCTGGTCGTTTCTGAGCGGCACCTTGGTGATCTGGAAGTGGTGGAGCTGCGACTTCAGATAGATGCGTTCCGTGGTCGTCACGGGGCCGCCGGTTTTCAGCGCTTTTTCGTCGGACTGCTCCAAGCGTTTGCCCGTGTCGAATCCGAACAGGGCCACATCGTCCATGCCGTGAATCTCTTCCTCTGCTCTGCCCACGCCTTCCGCCAGGGCTGGATTGGCGTAAGTATAGGCGCCGTCCAGATTTTTGACGGCGATGAAGTCGGGAATGGTGTCGTTGATGGAGTCCAGAAAATTGCGCTGCTTTTCCAGCTCCTGGGCCAGGGCGCGGAACCTTTCGGCCGTGTCTTTGTGTTTTCTGCCCATGGTGCGCCACCAGATCAGGCCGAAAAGCAGGCTGATGGCCAGAGCGATGAGCGTGGCGATGAGCACGGAAACGCGGGCGTACTGCTGCAGGGTCCGGGTGGCCTCCCGGGCGTCCACTTCCTGCACGATCCAGATGTCCAGGTCCGGCAGCTTCACTCCCAGAGAATAGACTTCGCCGTTTGCGCCGCCGCGCCGGGCAAAGGGCAGTTCTTTCGCGTCGTTCAGAGCCAGGGGCATGACCAGCGGGGCCGTTCCTCCGGGCTGCCAGGGGACAATTTCCTGGAATCCGGCTCCGGCTGTCTGCATGATTCTGGTCCGTTCGCCGCTGGCCGAAAGCGGAGTGTTGGAAAGAACGGATGTTACGGCGGTGTTGGCGCTCTTGGTCAGCATGACCACGGCAGCGGCCTTTTTCTCATCCTGTGCCGTGGATATGATGGGAACGAACATATCCAGCACGAGGCCCGTGTCTTCCTGGCGCAGGCTGGAAAAATGCGTCATGGGGGCGGCGAAGGTTTTCTTGACGGAAGCCGCCTGCTGCGGTGAAAGGGGCTGCAGCCGGGAGTCGGAGCCGATATAGGATTGTCCGCTGCGGTGCACGATGCGTCCGGACAGGAACCCGGCGAAGGTGGTGAAATCCGCGAAGGTCCGGTGCATGAGGGGGAACTGGTCGGCCAGCTGGGCCATCTGGTCGTGCTCCCGGCCTTCGGGGATGGCTCCGGTGATCAGAAAGCCGGGGTCGGCGTCGATGAGGTCCATGTCCGTGGCGTACAGGCGGAACAGATCCGACGAGATAAGGCGTTCGCTTTGTTGCTCCAGGCCGGAGAGCCAGGATGTGAACACCTCGGTCCGGCCTCTTGCCAGAAGCTCCAGGCGCTCCCGGATCTGCTCGTTCAGTTCCGCCTGTTTGGTCCGGATGCTCCATCCCACCCAGGTCATGAGGGCGGCGAAGATCAGGGCGATGATGGCCGCGCCCATGATCAGTTCGGATTTTCCACCGCTTGAACCGGCGTTTTTCGATGTTGTCATGTGCCCGTCTCCATTAGGGTTTCTTGGCCAGGGGAATATGGTTCCAGCGGGTCGTCTCGTTCAGGGAATACTGCGGGACGTAGTGCCGGTACTTGGTGTGCGGGAAGACCATGTCGGTCATGTTGTCCAGCACATGGACCTCGCCGTCCAGAAACACCGCCAGCACGGCGTGCCCGATGTTGCGGATGCGGTCCTTGAGCACCACGATGCGCAGCGCGCCGGGAGCAAAGCCCAGTTCCCGCAGGGCGAAGTACTTGATGATGGCGTAGTCCTCGCAGTCTCCCGATATCTTGAGAAATTCCTGCGGCGTGGCCCACCAGTCGGAAACGCCGTAGGCTTCTTCATCCAGCCGGTAGGGCCACTTGTTGAAGAATTCGTTGACCATTCTGATCTGCTCCAGAGGCTGCCGGTCCCGCGCACGGGCCATGATCCGCCGCCAGCTGGACGCGCCCGGCGGACACTGGCCGGAGCAGGTCTGAAAACGCCTGATTTCTCCTTCGGCTTTTTTGAGCACCCGCTTCCATTTCGGCAAAGCGTCGAAGTTTCCCCGGAAGGACGCGCTCTGGAACAGACGCATGGACGCCATGTCCGGCCAGGCCCGCGCAGGAAAAAAGAGGCCCGCCACCAGAAGCGCCGCAAGAACCGGCACGGCCGCCCGCAATGCCTTACCGCTCCCGCAAGGCGTTTTGCCGGGCTTTCAGAATGGGCTTGAGCAGATAATCCAGCACGCTCTTCTTGCCGGTCAGAATGTCCACGCTGGCGGTCATGCCCGGAATGATGGGCAGCGTCTCGCCCCGGTAGGTGATGGCCGCCGCCTGGGTGCGCAGTTTCACCTTGTAGAAGCTCTCGCCTTTCTGGTTTTCGATGGTGTCCGCGCTGATCTGCTCCACGGACCCTTCCAGACCGCCGTAAATGGAGAAATCGTAGGCCGTGATCTTGATCATGGCCTTCTGTCCCGGATGCAGAAAGGCGATGTCCGCAGGCTTGATGTTGGCCTCGATGAGCAGGGTGTCGTCCAGGGGCAGGATTTCCAGAATGGGCTCGCCCGGCTTGACCACACCGCCCGCGGTATTGAGGATGACCTGCTTGACCGTGCCCCGCACGGGGCTGCGCACATCGGTGCGGGTGACCCGGTCCTGTCCCGCCGACAGAGCGTGGAGCTTGGAGTTGAGCTCCACCTGATGCTGGTTCATTTCCTGAAGGGCCTGGGCCTTGAATTCGGCCAGCCTCTGATTCTGGCGTTCCTTGAATTCCTGGGCCGCCTGCTGGGTGCGGGGAATGCTCACGTTCAGGGTTTGCAGGTCGCCGCGCAACGAGCTGACCGTGCGTTCGAGACTCAGGTACTCCACCCGCGGGTACACGTTTTTCTCCATGAGCGGCCTGGCGATATTGAGCTGCTCCTGGGCCAGCTTCAGGTCGTTGGCCACCTGGTTGCGGCGGATGTTCATCTCGCTGGCTTCCTGGACCCGCTGGGTGTGCTGACTGCGCAGGATTTTCAGCTCCTGTTCGAGCTGATCCATGCGGGCCCGGTAAATGGCCATCTGGTCCGTGATGACTTTGGGGGCCTTGGTCTTCAGTTCTTCCGAGAAATCGGGATCGGTTCCGGTGGCCTCGGCGTGCAGCCGGGTGATGGCCCCCTGATGGGTCAGGGCCTGGCTGGCCATGTCCTTGAGGGTGCTTTGGGCCAATTCATTGCTGATGCGCACCAGAATGTCCCCTTTTTCCACGATCTGGTTTTCCCGCACCAGGGTCTCTTCCAGAATGCCGCCTTCCAGATTCTGGATGACCTGCACCCGCTGGGAGGGAATGACCTGTCCCATGCCTCTGGTCACTTCATCCAGTACGGCGAAATGCGCCCAGACCAGAAAAGAGGCCAGGAACAGACAGATGGTCAGAGACAGCACATAAGCGCCGCCGCGGCCACGGTTGTACATGGCGGCGTCCACTTCGCTCATGAATCCCAGTTCTTCTTCGGAATAGCGGCGTTTACGCATTTCCGCCTCCGCCGGGGTTTTTCTGCAGCTCGCCCAGCACCTTGTCGCGCGGGCCGTCGGCGACGATGCGCCCTTCGTCCAGCACGATGACGCGGGAGACCAGAGACAAAAGGGTGGGCCGGTGGGTGACGAGGACGAGGGTCTTGCCCTGCAGGGCCGAGGTCAGGCGGAGTTTGAGGATGGCCTCCACGC
Organism: Desulfomicrobium orale DSM 12838; assembly: GCF_001553625.1. Classification (GTDB taxonomy): domain Bacteria; phylum Desulfobacterota; class Desulfovibrionia; order Desulfovibrionales; family Desulfomicrobiaceae; genus Desulfomicrobium; species Desulfomicrobium orale. Next base: position 710,926 of record NZ_CP014230.1, on the reverse strand, counting down.
CCATGTCCATGGAACTGCTCGGCTCGTCCAGAATGACGATATCCGGGTTCAGAAGCAGGGCGCGGGCGATGGTTATGGCCTGACGCTGTCCGCCGGACAGGCTGAGCCCCCGCTCGCCCACCTGGAGATTGAATCCGGCCGGATTGCTTCTGATGAAATCCGTCACTCCGGCGATGGCCGCAGCCTTGAACAGGGCCTGGTCCCCGGCCTGGGGCGCGCCCAGAGTGATGTTTTCGCGTACGGTGCCCTGAAAAAGGAAGTTGTCCTGGGCCATGTAGCCGATTTTAGCCCTCAGGTCGGCCGGGTCCATCTGGCGGATGTCCAGTCCGCCGACCTTCACCGCGCCGCGCTGTGGCGTGTACAGGCCGGTGACAAGCTTGCCCAGGGTGGTCTTGCCCGAGCCCATCTTGCCCAGAATAGCCACCCGCTCGCCCTGGGCGATGTGCAGGCTGACATGGGACAGGCTGTTGGTCAGGGCTCCCGGATATTTGAAGCTCACGTCCTCGAAGGCGATGCTGGCCTTGAGGTCACGCTGCGCGGTGTGGCGCACCTCTTCCGGCCGTTCCCCGGGAATTTGCATGAGCACGTCCAGATTCTTCAGGGCCATGCGGCTTTGCTGCAACCGGGTCAGCATGGCGGCCACCGCTCCCAGAGGGCTCATGGCCCGGCCCACCAGAATGGAGCAGGCGATGAGGCCGCCCGTGGTCATCTGCCCTTCGGCGATGCGGTACACGCCCCAGATGATGACGCCGGCGTACACGATCTGGGTGGCGAACTGGGTGAAGGTCAGGGAAAAGGTGCTGATGGCCTTGGAGCGGATGGACGACTTGGCCCCTTGTCCGACGATCTGTTCCCAGCGGCCGAGCATGGGGCCCTCGGCCCGGGTGGTCTTCAGGGTTTCCAGACCGCTGACGGCCTCCACCAGCAGGGCGTTTTTCTGGGTGGACTCCCTGTAGCCGGTCTCGATGAAGTGCTTGAGCGGCCCCTGAACCAGCAGCCCGACGAGGATGACGATGGGTGCGCCCACGGCCGGGATGGCGGCCACGGGGCCTCCGATGACGGCGATGGCCAAAATGAACAGGACGAGAAAAGGCAGGTCCACCATGGCCAGCAGGGTGGTGGAGCTGAAAAATTCGCGCAGGGAGTCGAACTCCCGGATGTTGTTGACCAGCGCACCCGTGGATCCGGGCTTGTGGTCCATGCGCATGGACAGGACGTGGCTCATGAGCTTGCTGGCCACGAGGATGTCGGCGTTACGCCCGGCCACGTCCACGAAATAGCCGCGCAGATTGCGCAGGGCGAAATCGAAGAAAAAGGCCACGGCCACGCCGACGGCCAGAACCCACAGGGTTTCCAGGGCGTTGTTGGGCACCACCCGGTCGTAGACGTTCATGGTGAATACGGGCGAGGCGATAGCCAGGATATTGATGAACACCGAGGCCAGGATCACGTGCCGGTAGATGGGCAGAAAATGCAGGATGGTACCCCAGAACCACGCTTTGGTGTCGAAGATTTTGAGTTCCCTGGTCCAGGATTCCAGTTCTGCCTTGGGCCGGGCGAAGACGGCATGCCCGCTGTAGCTTTCCAGAAGTTTTTCCAGGGGCGTCTCGAATGGTGCGTCCGGATTTTCGGGCATGATGATGCGGGCCGAATCCTTGCGCAGTTCTGTCAGCACGCAGGCGTTTTCGCCCTGAAGGAGCAGGATACAGGGCAGATTGAGGGCCGGGATTTTCTCCAGTGGTTTGTGCACGATCTGGGTGTCCAGTCCTTCGCGGCGGGCCGTGCGGATGCAGGCATATGCCGTGGGGCCGTTCTGGGTGCGGGGCAGGCCTGTTTCCAGGGCCGTGACGCTGACCGGCTTGCCCATGAGTCTGGAGACGATGGACAGGCATCCCAGAAGCGGAGGGGTGGACGAGGCGCAATCGGCTGCGGACCGGGGGATGGCCTGATCCTGGGTTACGCTCACCCTGATAGAAGATTTTGCCGGTGTCTGGGTATCGCTCATAATGAATGCATGTATTGCTGTACTTCTCTTGGGAGTCGGGAATATCTTCCAAGATTATGCCCGCGGCTTGCCTCTTGCAAGAATAACATTCCGGGCGGCGGAGAGGCTATCCGGAAACAGAATATTGACGTGCAAAAAATATGACGGCCTGTCCTGCTGGGATTTTCCGGCCGGTATGGGGTTATCCGTCTGCCGCCGGAACATGTCTTGCGCCACACAAAAGTGTGAGACATATAATCATGCTTGACCAGCCTTTTTTTAGGGGTATGTCAAAAAAATATTTTTGAAAAATACAGTGGACAGATTTTGTCCTGATCAGGAGGGGTTTATGAGAACAATGGCCATGGCTGCCGTTTTGAGCTTGCTGCTTTTCACCGGTACCGGTTTTGCCGCCATGTCGATCAATCTGCCGGATTATGGCTCGTACTCAGGCATCGTAGACGCGGGCAACGCCCGGATCGGAGTGGGATTCAACTCCGCAGGTGAATTGGTTGGAGGTGACCATGGTGCCTTGCAAGTGACCAATGGCGGAGGCCAGTATTTCGATACCAAATTTATAGGCAATTATGCGAATGGGCAGGGTGCTCAGGGACCTGTAGGGATTACCCTGAGTCAGGCCGCGAACGCCTTTACCTTCACGGTCGGTGTCATTAACGCTGTGTGGCAACATCAGGCTGAGGACTTGTGGGTCAAAATATTCGACGATATGGGCCGTACTGAGGAATTCAATTACAAGCTGTATGCTCTTAATGGTGGTCTTTATCAGGCGTTCACTATTCATGGCAGAGACATTACCTCCTTCCGGAAGATTCTGTTTGGTCCCAACGGGGACAGAAGTGGCTGGGCTTATGGGAACATGGCCTTCACTCCTGCCGCTGTTCCGGTGCCTGCCGCAGTGTGGCTTCTGGGCTCCGGCCTGGCTGGTCTGGCCCTGGTCCGCCGCCGTCAGTAATATAACGCCTTTGTCCCGGTTTGACGTACAAGCCCGCCGTTTGGCGGGCTTTTTTATTTTTCATACTTGACCCTGAAGTATGATGGCAACATACCGGACTGCAAAGAGGTAGCAGGCAATTAAATCCTCCAAAAGTTCAGAGCATGCGGCGCGGCTGCGTACGCCGCAAAAACGCAGAATGCGGAGCAGGTGGGAGAGGAATAACAGCCTGACATGACTGGCGGTAATCAGGCGGCGGCCTGACGACGGATGAAGGAGGAAACACTATGGCTCAAAAAAGAATCACGACCCGGCCGGAACCGGGACAGCGTATGCTTGTCCGGGTGGAGCAGGGTCAGGATGTCGTGCTTGATATTGATCTGAGTACGGCCGACATTCAGGCCGACGGGCGGCAGATTGCCTTTTCATTTCCCGATGGCGGGCAGATCGTTCTCGATTTTACGGAACTGGGGACCGCTCCCTTGCCGAACATCGTTCTTGCCGACGGCACGGTGCTGAATGTTCAGGAATATCTGGCTTCTTTGAGCGGCGGCGATGTCGAGCCGGCCGCCGGCCCGGATGCCGATGGCGGTGGGCAGGGAAGCGGTGTGGGCGAATACCAGGACGACCCCGGCCAGACCATTCCGGGGGTGTACAAGCTGGATGGGCTGGACCCCCGGCAGTTTCTCTTCGAGCGCCAGAACGACCCTGACGGAGCCCGCGGAACGGACGCGTCCGGACTTGCGCCCAACGCTGCCGGCGGCAGCGCGTCGGTATATGAGGGCGGCGTCACCACGACGGGCAATTTTCTGGCCAACGATACCCTGAACGGCGCGTCTCTCGCCTCTGTCACGCATAACGGCGTCACATACACGCCCGAAGCCGGGCAATCCGTTCTGACCATTGATTCGGCGCGGGGCGGCGAACTGACCGTGGATTTTCTCACGGGCGCGTTTTCCTACGTCTCGCCCGGATCTCTCAACCATTCCGGCGGCGATTCTCTGCCCGAGGAATTTGTCTACACTCTAGGGTGTGTTTGCAAACTTTATAACCAGCGTGGTTTGGTGTAGCTTTTGGACATGTGTTATACCGATATTTCCGATGAAACCTGGCAACGGCTTGAGCCCGTTCTGCCGCTTGAGGGTTCGCCCAAAGGCGGCCGTCCGGCCAAAGATAAACGAACATTCATAAATGCAATCATCTGGCTGCTGCGCACCGGGGCTCCCTGGAGGGCCCTGCCGAAAGAGTATGGGTCATGGAATGCCGTGTATTCCCGCTTTCGGCGTTGGCAGATAAAAGGATCCTGGAAAGCAGTCTTTCTCGCTCTGGCGTCTGACCCCGATCTCGAAGCGGTGATGATTGACGGTACGTACATCCATGCCCACAAACATTCGGCTGGCGCAAAAGGGGGCAGCACAGACAAGCTCTGGGCCGCAGTCGCGGAGGTTTTACCTCCAAGCTGCATGCACAGGTAGACGCGCTCGGCAATCCTGTATCGTTTTTCCTTACAGGAGGTGAATGTGCGGATGTCAGTGTTGCGCCACAATTACTCGAAGGGGTTTGCAATTGTACTGTTATTGCCGATAAAGGTTATGACAGCGAGCCATTGGTTCAACTCCTTGAAGCAAAAGGCTGTACCGTAGTTATTCCTCCACGCTCAAATCGTAAAACACCTCGTCGGTATGATCGGCATCTTTATAAGGAACGGCACCTTGTTGAATGCTTTTTCAGTAAAATCAAAGAGTACCGCAGAGTGGCAACACGTTATGAAAAGCTTGCCCAGACTTTTCTTTCTTTCGTTTACCTGGCAGCTTCAATGATTTGGATCAAATAGTTTGCAAACACACCCTAGACGGCCCCGGCGGCACGAGCACGGGCACATTGACTCTGGACATTCTTGACACCGAGCCGGTGGCAAGGCCGGATACCAATTCCGTGCCCAAGGGCGGGGCTCCTGTCACCGGAAATATTCTGGGGAACGATACCCTGGCCGACGGTGCGACTCTTGTGCATGTCGGCGGGCGGGAATTCGGTCCTGACGGCACCATCACCATTGTCACAGATATCGGCGGAACGCTGGTCATCAGCCGGAACGGCGACTACACCTACACGCCACCCGCCGGGGCAGATCCTTCGGCCGGGCTGGAAGATGTGTTCAGCTATGGCCTGCGCGATGTTGACGGAGACGAATCTTCCTCCACGCTGACCATCAGCGTGACGGGGGCGGATCCGGCCGCTTCGCCCGATCACAATACTGTTCCGGAGGGCGGAAGCGCCGTTTCCGGGAATATTCTGAGCAACGATATTCTTGCCAACGGCGCGACCCTGACCTCTTTCGATGGCAGAACGTTTGACGCCAGTGGCGTTCTGATCATTACCACACCCCTTGGCGGTGTGCTCAGAATCCAGAGCAACGGTGACTACACCTATACGCCGCCGGCCAGTGCGGACCACTCGGCGTCCGAGTCTTTGCAGGAAGTATTCAACTATGTCCTGCGCGATACCGATGGCGGAGAATACTCGTCCACGTTGACCATCGATGTGACGGATACGGCTCCAACGGCTTCTCCCGACCACAATACGGTCCCGGAGGGCGGGAGCGCCGTTTCCGGAAACATCCTGGGCAACGACATCCTCGCGGACGGGGCGGCTCTGGCCACCTTCGACGGCAAAACATTTGATGGAAGCGGGGTGCTTGTTATCAATACGCCTTTGGGCGGTGTGCTCAGGATCCAGAGCAATGGCGATTACACCTATACGCCCCCGGCCAATGTCGATCCGGCAGGCGGGACCTTTGCGCGGGAAGTGTTCAATTATTCTCTCCTTGACCGCGACGGGGACGTAGCCCAATCCACTCTGACCATTGATGTGACGGATGTTGTGCCGCAACCCGAGCCTCCCGCGCCGCAGCCTCCTGTTCCGCCGCAACCTCCCGCGCCGGAGGTACTGCCGGACGTGGAGAATGTCACGGAAGGTGACCCGCCTGTTCGAGGAAACCTCTTCACGAACGATACCCTCACCGGCACGGTGCTGACCAGTGTTGGCGGACAGCCGGTGCCGCAGAACGGAACGCTTGTCATCAACACTCCCATGGGTGGGGTGCTGGAGATCAAGGCCAACGGGGATTACACCTATACTCCGCCTTCCAGTGCGGACCATTCGGGCTCCGATCCCTTGCCGGAAGTATTTAATTATATCCTTACGGATAGCGGCGGGGGCACGCATTCGTCCACGCTGACGATCAACGTGGCGGATGCCGCTCCGGTGGCGCGCCCCGATGACAACACTGTTAAAGAAGGCGCATCTCCCGTTTCCGGCACTGTGCTGGGCAATGATACTGTTGTGGATGACGCCACAATCACGGAGATCAAGGTCGACGGTGTGACGCATGTGTTTAATTCCGGTCAGCCAATCCAGACATTCAATACGATGGAAGGCGGAACACTGGAATTCAATTTCCGGACAGGCGAGTATACATACACGCCGCCGGACCACCTGGATCATTCAAACGGAGTGATCACTGAGCGGTTTGAATATACTTTGGTCGACAGGGATGGAGACTTTGACACTGCCACGCTGACCGTCACCGTCGAGGATACCAAGCCTGTGGCCAATGATGATCTGCATCGTTTTTCAGTGACGGCTCCCGAGATTGAGGTGCGAGGCAACGTTATTACCGGCATGGGGGCGGGGGGTGCGGATGATCCCAGCAAAGACACGCCTTTGAGAGTCGGGGGCTGGCATGATGGAGAAGAAGGGACAACCCCTGGATTTGATGGCCTCAAAATCGGTGAATGGCAAACCTTGGCTTCTGGAAACCAGTTTCGTTGGGATGATGCCAACGGACACTATACATACAAGGTCGTGTCTGATTCCAACTCATGGAAGACACTTTATGATTCTGTGACGCACACAGATATATCGCAGCTGAATATCAAGGCGGACGGCGTAAACGACCTCAGCCCAGCGCAGGATTTGTCTAGCAACTTTACGGGAGGATTACATAATGGGCCCAATGGGTTGGGTGTGCAAGATGAAGATCCCACTGTCGACCCTATGGCGGCCATTGATTTTCTTTTTAACCTTCCACATCTTGGTATCCAGGACCAATCGCTTATTGTTGATCTGGGCGGAAAGCATGGAGCCATCAAGCTCGGCTTGGCTCCAAACGAGGCTCCCGGTTATGGAAAAGGCGGCCAGTTTGTACTGGATCTTTACGACCAGAATGGCAATCTGATCGGTACGGACGACAATGGCGGACAGTTTTTTCTCGTTGGGGACTTCACATCCAATGCGGTGCGATTCTTCCAGGTGAACGGTCAGCCTGTTGTCGCCTCGCATGTCGGCATCAGGGCCATGCCCACCGAGGATCAGTGGGCGGACAGTAGTGCCAACGGTGGCGTGATGCCTTGGATTGGGGGTTATTCCTCGTCCTTTTATCTGAAGCATATCTCTGTGCACGACAGCTCCCAGGACGGCGGAGACAAGATCACGTATCAGATAACCGACTCGGACGGCTCAACCGATGCCGCCACGCTGACGCTGACGCCTTTGTATCACGGAGAAATACCTTGATTGTGGCTTGTGCTTTGGGATTTTGTGACTGATGAAAAGGGCAGAAATGTCTTTTTTGTTGCGAACGCGAGTCCGTTGGGATAACACTAATCATCCATTGTTACAGTACATTAACGTATGATAAATTAATTAATAAATTGCTGCCAAGGGGGCTGTGATGTTGAAAAAAATAGGGACCGCGCTGGTGCTGGCTTATCTGCTGCCCGGAGCCGCTTTGGCGGAGGACCAGATCACCATACATAAGACTGTTGTTGATACGCTCCGGTACGCACCCCGGCTGGAGATGATCAAGCATAACCGCGAGGCCGTGGAGCACGATCTGAGAAAATCCAGGGGCCTGTGGTATCCCCGGATCGATGTGCGGGGCGGCATCGGCACAGATGCCCACAGCAGCAGATTGACCCGTGCCGAAGACCGCGACAACGACTGGGACCGCCGTACCGAAGCGTCCGCCGTTTTGACGCAGCGTCTGTACGACGGCGGGGACGGATTCGGACAGGTGCGTCTGGACAAGACCCGTCTGGCTTCTCTTGACCACCGGGTTCTGGATAACGCCGAATCCCTGGCGCTGGACGCCATCATCGCCAATCTGGAAGTGTACCGGCAGCGGGAACTGCTGGCTCTGGCCGAAGAAAACGCCCAGGCCCACAAGTCCATCCTTTCTTCCCTGCAGGAGCGGGAAAAGGGCGGAGCGGGCAGCGCCGCCGACGTGAAGCAGACCCAGGCCCGGCTGGCCATGGCTCAGGCTTCTCTCTCCAAGGCTCACGCCAGCCTTCAGGCCGCCCTCTCCGACTATCAGCGCCTGACCGGCGTTTTTCCGGGGAAGATCGCTCTTGAGCCCTATCCGGGGGGAGTTCTTCCGAACACTCTGGAAGAAATGACCGCGCAGGCGGCCTCGGGCAATCCCAAGCTTGGTGCTGCCGCCGAGGACATAAACTCCGAAAGCGAGCGGGTGAGCATCGCTAAATCCAATTACCATCCGTATGTTTACGCTGAACTGTCCTCTTCCTATCAGGATGGCGTGGAAGATCAGGACCGGTGGAAAATGACCAACGCCGCCATGCTGCGTCTGAACTGGAATCTCTTCAACGGCGGTTCGGACATGGCAGCCGTCAAGGCGGCGCGGGCCCGGATGCGGCAGGCCCAGTCCGACCGTGAGGATCTGGTGCTGGCCGTCACGGATGAAACCCGGGCCACTTGGGCGCTGTACCATTCCGCCCTGAATGAGGTACAGGAATATACGAGCGCCGTGGAATTCAACCGGAGCACCAGGGGGATTTATCTGGAACAGTTCGGCGTTGCCCAGCGCAGCCTGCTCGATGTGCTGGATTCCGAGAACGAAGTGTTCCAGTCCGCCAGCCAGCTGGTGACGGCCAGGGTCAACGAGCACATCGCCGCGTACAAGCTCATGGCCCTTTCCGGCAAGCTGATCTCCTCGCTGCGCATTGATCCCGATCTGTACCAGAAGGGACCCGAGGTGCGGGATTGACGAAAAACCCGGCGCATATGAACTTCTCCGGGTAATCCCGGAGTTGCTGAAAAGAAAAAGGCCCGTGGAAAACCGCGGGCCTTTTTGCGTTCAGTGTTCAGCGGTCTTTTGCCGCCCGGCCGCATCCGCCGCCGGGGGACGCTCAGTTGGCGGATTCCTTCCAGGTGCTTTGGGCATGGAAGGCGTCGAGGATTTCAAAGAACTGCATGCGGGTCTTTTCCATTTCCTTCAGCAGGGCCACGCCCCTGTCCTGCTCATTTTTCCGGATGCAGACCATGATCTGGCGGGCGTAGTCGTGTATCCGTTTGTGGTGTTCCACCAGTCCGGGATAATGCGGGCTGTCCGTGAACTGCTGACCATCCGGTCCGAACAGCCACTGGCCGAAGGCGCATTCGTGGTCGGAAGCCACGGAGTCGGGATCGGCCTCCTGATGGCCGTTGATGACCGCCTCCAGCCGGGTACGCCACTGCATATGTGCGGCCCGGACCTTGGCGAGGTCAAAACTCGGCGGGCTGGTTTTGAACTGTCCGGTGAGCCGCTCCAGCCGTTCGGACAGGTCGGACAGGTCCTGAGCCTGAGCGTTCACCTGTACGGAGACGTCATGCACCTGCCGGACGCTCCGGCTGACATCCCCGATGTCGGCGGAGATTTCTCCGGTCACGAGAGTGGTGTTGGCCACATTTTCATTGACTTCCTGAATGCCTTGCGAGGCCTGCTTCAGGTTGGTCACGATCTCGAAGCTGGTGGCCGACTGCTCTTCCACTGCCGCCGCGATGACGGCGACGATTTCATTCACTTCACCGATAACTTTGGCAACCTGGCTGATTTCATGGACCGTATCGCCGGTGGTGGTCTGAATCGTCTCGATTTTACTCCTGATTTCTCCCGTGGCCTGGGCCGTCTGCCGGGCCAGTTCCTTGATTTCGTTGGCGACCACGGCAAAACCCTTGCCCGCTTCGCCCGCCCGCGCCGCTTCGATGGTGGCGTTGAGGGCCAGAAGATTGGTCTGCTCCGAAATCTCCGTGATCATTTCCGTGACTTTGCCGATTTCATTGACCGCGTTCCCGAGCAGATCGATCCGCTCGGCCGTTCCGTTGACTTCGGCCACCGCTTTCTGGGCGATATCCCGGGCGGTTTCCGAGTTGGAGGCGATATCCCGGACCGTGGCGGTCATTTCCTCCATGGAAGCGGCGACGGTATTGACATTTGTGGAGGCCTGCTCGCTGGCCGCCGCCACGGAGTTCATGTTACCGTTCATGCGTTCCGCGCCTTCGGCCACATGGGTTGTGCGGGTGGACGCGCTGGCCGCGTTGTCCGCCAGCTGCGTGGCCATGGAGTTGAGATCGGCGGAGGAAATCTTCAGGCTGTTGGTTCTGGTGCTCAGTTCGCTGATCATGCGTTCGAGCTGCTCGAAGAAACGGTTCAGCCAGCGGCCCAGTTCTCCGACTTCGTCTCTGGTGCTGACCGGCAGCCGCCTGGTCAGGTCTCCGTTGAATTCCCTGACAGCCGCTGTCATGGCGATGACAGGTCTGATCAGCAGGGTACCCAGCAGGGCGGTGAGGACGGACATGAGGATGGTCGCGCCAAGACCGGCGAGGAGCATATTTTTGAGCATGGACGTGAAGGGCCGCAGAACCTCGTCCTTCTCGATGACGCCGATCAGCTTCCAGTCCACTCCTTTGAGGGAGCTCATCTGGACATACCATGCCTTGCCGTCCATCTCCACTTCGGCCCGCCCTTCCTTCATGGCGTGGAGTTGCGCCAGCGCGGGCACGCCGGTCTCGCTCATCTTCTTCATGTTCATTTTTGCGTGCTTGGGATTGGCCAGAATGGTGCCGTCCCCCTGCACCAGAAGCACATAGCCCGTTTCCCCGAGGGGTGTATTGTGAATCAGTTCCGTGAGGGAGTGCAGGCTGACATCGATGGACACGCAGCCGACCGTTTCCTGCTCCGCGTTCTGGACCGTCATGGCGCAGGCCACCACGGGGCTGCCCGTCCAGGACAGATAAGCCGGAGACAGCACCACCTGCCCCGGAGCGCTCATGGCCTGCCTGTACCAGGGCCGGACTCGGGGGTCGAACCCGGAGGGTATGTCACTGTCCGAGGAGGAGGCGTACCCGCCCCATTTGGTGCCCATGTAGATTTCCGCGTATTCGGGGTGTCCTCCCTGCAACAGCGAGAAAAGCTCTTTCATCGCCAGTTCCGTGCGCCCTTTGGCGGAGTTCTCCCCACGACCTGCCGTCTGCGTACCGGCGTAGGAAGTGATGGAGTCGTCCGCGGCGCGCACTGCAGGCGCTTTTGAAAGAACGGCAATGCTTTCCCTGGCGCCGTCAAAGAATATATCGATGGCGCTTTCGATGAGCCTCATTTCTTTCAGGGACGAGGCGTAGAAGGTTTCAATGGCCGATTCCCTGCTGGCCACACCGACGACAACACACAATACACACGTCGTGACAAGGATTGTCGTGAAGAATGAGAGCAGCAGCTTCGTACGGATCGAGGTGAACATGGGCTTTCTCGTTTATGCGTGAAGATTTGTTGACACATGGCCTGGGGAAAATATGCGGAAACCGTCCCGCCCGGATAGGCAAAAAAGTTCAGAACCGGCGCGGACATGTTTCGCAGGGAAAGCGTATGCAATAAATGCGCTCAACTGTCTCCGGCGGCTGAAGTGATTCTCATGCAGGCTGGAAAGTGAGGACTGGCTTGTATCGGGCGGGATACATGTTTTCGAAGGCTGTTTTCCTTCAAGAGACGTCCGGCCGTATCGGGAAATTTCTGCACGGCGAACATGTTTTTGACGATTGATTCATCGATGAGGGGCGCGGATGCGCTGCTGGTCTGCCCGCCTGGAGCGGACTGGTTGTGACCGGGCCGTGAGGAGGAAAATACGCGACCTGTGCACGAAAGGCCGGGGGGCAGGACCGCCCTCGGACATGTCAGGGGGCGCGCGAATTTTGGCTGGCGAGGGAAATGGAGGGCTGGAGAAATCTTGCAGGACGGAGACGGTTTTGAAGACGCCTAGATGGTATCGTCAAATTATTTCTGCCCACAATGAGATACACCTGATTTGCACGGCGGCAAGGAAGGAGAGGCTTCGTTTTGCATAACGCGTGGCGATGCCACGCCATCTCTTGAGGTGAAGAAAGGCATTCTCGACCAAGTGCCGTACACGGTATAGTTCTCTGTCATAATCGCGTTGCTCCCTGCGATTTTTTCTGGGCGGGATGACGGGCTGGCAGCCGGACTCAACAGCCTTGTCTATAAGTTCATTGCTGTCATATCCGCGATCAGCCAAAAGCATCTCCGCGCTCAAGCCGTCAATCAATGCGCACGCTTCCTTGCAATCAGCTCTGGTACCTTCTGTAACAGCAACTCTGAGCGGCATACCATGCGCATCCACGGCCAGATGTATTTTGGTGTTGAGCCCCCTCTTGTACGGCTCATCGCCTGATTGCCGCCAACCGCTCCGGCAGCATGGGGATGCACTTTGCAATGGCTCGCATCAATCATCAGCCACTCATAGTCAGGCTCAACCATGAGCACTTCAAGGAGTTTTTCCCAAACACCCCGGTCACGCCAACGGCAAAACCGGCGATGGGTATTTTTCCAGTCCCCAAGGTCAGGAGGCAGATCACGCCATGGCGCTCCCGTCCGCAATATCCAGAACACCGCGTTAATAAACAGCCTGTTGTCTCCGGCCGGGTGACCAACGCTCCCCTTTTTGCCAGGGAGATGCGCCTGTATGTTTTCCCAAACTCTGTCAGAAATATCGTGTCGTCGATGTGCGTACATAGCCCCTCCTGTCATACATGAAGAGGTGTTGCCATATTATTCATAGTTTGACGACACTATCTAGGTTCAGGCCTCATTAAATGAGATAGAAAATGAGGGAAGCCGCGAGGCACAGAGCTGAAAAGAAGGTATGCGCGCAGCGGTCATAACGCATGGCAATTCTGCGCCAGTCCTTGATCCTGCCAAACATGATCTCGATCTTGTGCCGCTGTTTATACAGATCGTTATCGTACGAGCAGGGTCTCTTCCGGCTCCTTCTGGGCGGGATGCAGGGCGTAATGCCTCTGGCGCGCAGGGCATCACGGAACCAGTCGGCGTCATAACCACGATCCGCCAGCAGCTCTCTGGCCTCGGGCAAAGCATCTATGGCATCCATAAGCAGGGCGGCTCCTTTGTAGTCGCTTACCTGGCCTTCTGTGAGCTTCATGGCCAGAGGCCTGCCGTGACCGTCGCAAACAGCATGGAGTTTGGAGTTCAGGCCGCCCTTTGTGCGTCCGATGCAGCGGGAAAGAGCCCCTTTTTGAGTAAGCTTGCGGCGGTACGATGCGCCTTGAGGTGGGTTGCATCGATCATCAATCGTCCATCTTTTCCCGCTGTTTTTGCCAATTCGGTAAAAATATTGTTGAAGACGCCCATCCGGCTCCAGCGCAAAAAGCGGTTGTACAGCGTTTTATACGGGCCATACTCACGCGGTGCATCTTTCCATTGCAGGCCATGTTTGATGACATAAATGAGTCCGCTGATGACTTTCCGGTCATCGACCCGCGGAATACCATGTGATCGTGGAAAGAAGGGCTTGATACGTTCGAGTTGTTCGGCAGAAAGGTAGAAAAGTTGGCTCATGACGTCCTCCCTGAGCACAACTAACCAACTTTCCTGATTTTTACAATTAATGAGGCCTGAGCCTAGATTGCATCGCTTAGCCGGACAGCAATGGAGCCTGATTGGTATTTCTCCGGATCATGCTGAGGATGCTGCGTATCAGCTCCATGGTGCCTCGTGAAGGAACAGGCAGTAGATAGGGCCGCAGCGAGCGGGATATTCTCCGGCCGTGCTCACAGATGTGGGGCGCATTCGAGGGATTCGTCTTCGGTCAGTTCGCCGCGCAGATTCCTGGTCATTTGCATGCGTATTTCTTCCGGCGGAAGCCCCAGACTGAACAGGTAAATCATTTTGGTCAGAGCCGCTTCCGGGGTCATGTCCGCTCCGGACGCCACGCCGCAGGCGGCCAGAGCGGACCCGGCCTGGTAGCCGCTCTGGTTTACCGCGCCCCGCAGGCATTGCGTGCAGTTGACGATAACCACGCCCCGGCCGCAGGCTTCGGCGAGGACGGCCATGAGCTCTCGGTCGTCCGAAGGGCCGTTGCCCATGCCGTACGTTTCGAGCACCAGCCCTTGCAGGGGGGAGCGCAGCACGTTGGCGACCAGCTCCGCGGAAATGCCGGGGAAGAGCCGCAACGCGCCTACACGGGCTTCGGACAGGGCATGGATGGTCAGTTTCCTGGCCGTTTCGGGAGGCACGCACGGCCGCCGGGTACGGATGGTCACCCCGATAGTTCCCAGGTCCGGGTAGTTGGGGGAATCAAAGGCCTGAAAGCCCGCCGCATCCACCTTGGTGGCCCGGCAGCCGCGCAACAGACGGTTGCCGAAGCACAGGCAGACTTCGGGCACGGGGGCCTGGGCGATGATCATCAGGGCGGTGATCAGGTTGTCCCGGCCGTCGCTGCGGATTTCGCACAAGGGGATCTGGGAGCCGGTCAGGATGACGGGCTTGTCCAGCCCTTCCAGCATGAACGGCAGGGCCGAGGCCGTGTATGCCATGGTGTCCGTGCCGTGGATGACGATGAATCCGTCGAATCCGGTGTAGAGTTTCGCGATATCCCTGGCGATGATCTGCCAGTGCCGGGGGCCCATGTTGGAGGAATCCAGCAGCGGCTCGTATTCCCGGATGATGTAGGCGGGTACTTCGGGAGCGGAAAAATCGGGCATGGAGGCCATGAGTCTGCTCAGATGCCCGGGCTCGGGGGCGTAGCCGTCGGGCGTGGGCTTCATGCCGATGGTGCCGCCGGTGTACAGGATGGCCACCCGTTTTTTCACGGCATCTTCCATCCGGCCAGCTTCCAGTGGATGAACTCCATTACCTCTTCATGCTCGCTTTTGCCCGAACCGTGAACATGCAAGGGGACGCCGAAGGCGAAGCGCGCCGGGAGTTCCGGGCGAATGGGGCCGTAGTCCTTGCAGAGAGTGCCTATGCCCCAGGCGTCGGTTTTGAGAGCCAGGGGCAGAATCGGCACTTCGGCTTTTTTGGCCAGCTTGACGCCGATGGAATTGAAGGCCTGGCGGTTCAGCTCCATGGTGCGTGTGGTCTGGGGAAAGACGATGACGGAAAGCCCCGCCCCCAGACGCTTCGTTCCTTCCTCCATGACCGTCTTGAAGTCCTCGCGCGGATTGGTCCGGTCCACGACGATGGGCGAGATGGAATTGATGACGCGTCGGAAGACCGGGTAGGTGGTCAGGCTGCGCTTGAGCACGAAGGTCACGGGTTTGATGGGGGCCAGCAGCCCCGGCAGAATGAAGGTCTCCAGAGTGGACATGTGGTTGGCCACAATGACGCAGGGGCCGGGAAGATCGGCGAAGGCTTCCAGATTTTCCACATGGAAGCGCAGGCCGCAGGCTTCGCAGCCGCGCCGGAAGGTCAGGCTGTCTTCGGCCCATTGCCCCATGGAATAGCCGTTTCGGGTCCGCCATGCGGCCCGGAAGACAATGGCCATGGTGCGGGCGTAAAAATTCAGTGTGGGCCAGATACGGGCCGGAAGGGCTGTGTTTGCGGGTGCTGTGTTCATGGCGAGGCTGGTTTGCGGGTTTGGCCCTGACGGGCGGTGCGTAAGGACGCTACCCGAAAACGCGGGCCAAGAAAAGCCGACGTCCCGGCTGGCGGGTCGGGACGCCGGCGGCATCTGCGGGGGCACGGCCTTTCGGGTTTACAGCACCTGGAGCAGCTTGGCGAGAATGTCCTGAAGCTGCCGCGTTTCCTCCGGAGTCAGGGCCGCCTGCAGGTCACGGGTCAGGTGCAGGTGGTGATTCTGATGCTCCTGATGCAGGGCCTGCCCGGCCTCGGTCAGGGTGACCAGAATGGAGCGGCGGTCTGTCTCGTGAGGGATGCGGGCCACCAGACCCTGCTTTTCCAGACGGTCCACGTTGACGGTGAGGGTGCCGGTGGTGATGCCCATTTTTGCGGCCAGTTCCTTCATGCGCAGCGGACTCTGCTGGCCCAGAATGGCCAGAGTGTGCATCTGGGGCAGAGTGATGGCGCTGTCGCGGACCACGGCCTGTTCCCAGGAAGAGAATTTTTCATAGAATTCGATGAGCAGATCGCTCAGCTCTCCGGTCTCATGCATGGCTCGCCTCCACCTGACATTCCGCGCTGGAGCGGACCTCCACCGTGACGCGTGCGAGGCCCGGAATCTGGGCCAGCAGATTCCGGTAATGCTCCGGCGGCCGGGGGCTCGGGTCTTCGACGGTCAGTTGCGCGGCCAGCCCGGCGGCTCCCACGCTCCATACATCCAGACGGTGGACCCTGGTCCGGCCGTCGGTTTCCAGACGCTGGCGCATGTCCCGCAGGAGGGACCGGTCCGCGCGGTAGTCCAGCAGCACGCGCGATGTTTCGCGGAGCAGCCCCAGAGACCACTGTCCCACCAGCAGGGCTCCGGCCATGCCCATGAGCGGGTCCAGCCAGGCAAGTCCCAGGAATTTTCCGGCCAGCAGGGCGAAAATGGCCAGGATGGAGGTCAGGGTGTCGGCCAGAACGTGCATGTAGGCCGCTTTCAGATTGTGGTCGTGGGCGTGCAGATGGTCTTCATCCCGGAGCATCCAGACGCTGACCAGATTGACGGTGAGTCCGAGAACCGCCACCGCCGCGGCCTGGGCAAAGGCGATGTCCACGGGAGTGAAGAAGCGCATGACGGATTCCGCGCCCATGTACACGGAAACCAGAAGCAGCCCCACGGCGGATGCGAATCCGGCCAGGGTGTTGATCTTGCCCGCGCCGAAAACGAGATCCGGGTTGTCGGCGTTCTTGCGGGTATAGATGTAGGCGAACCAGGCCACGGCCATGGCTCCGGCATGACTGGCCATATGCCAGCCGTCGGCCAGCAGAGCCATGGAGCCGAACAGCCAGCCGGAGAAGATCTCCACGGCCATGGTGACGACGGTCAGCCAGAAAACAAAGCGGGCGCCGCGTTCTCCGTGGTCGTGATCGTGGTGGCAGTGGGAATGGTGATGATCGTGCATGGCGGTTTCTCTTGGGTATCGTAATGTTTGTATATCAAAATAAATATGCTCAAGCATCTTGTCTGTCAAATTAAATTCAGGATGTGTGTGAAAGGGCCGGATTGACATTCAGGGCGGGCTTTGAAAATCCCGCAGAAATTACTTCAGGAGGCGGACAGTGCAGGACAAGGAAGGCGTTTATTACTACCCGTACCCCAACAACAAACGCATCCGCATGTATGTGCGGGAGCAGGACGGCGTCATTGAATTCCGGCTCAGTAATGCCGATTATCCGGAAATCTGGGAGCGGCACGGCTGGCTGGACATGGACATCATCCGGCGCGGGGCGCAGATGTTCGCCGAACGCAAGGCCCACGGCGATCCACTCAAGATCTACGATCTGGAAACGGCGCGGTATCTTCTGCGGGAAGCGGGGAAAAAATGACGCAGCCCGGGCCGGAAGCCATCCTGTGGACAAAGGATGTGCGGGTCCGGATCATGCCGCTCGATCCGGAAGAGTCCGTGCCCTGGCATGTGCATGGCGAGGTCACAGACCACATGTGCTGTCTGTCCGGGCGAATTTGCGTGCATGCGGCCGAGCCGGACGAGGAGTTCCGGTTTGCGTCCGGCCAGCGCTGCTCCATTCGTCCCGACCGTCCGCACCGGATGGCCGCACTGGCAGGAACGGCGACGTATCTTCTGGTGCAGGGCGTGGGCGAATACGATTTCCAGCCGCTTTCGCGTTCATGAACATTTTCCGCCCCGGCCTGATTCAGGTGGCCGGTATCCGCTCGGTGGAGGAAGGCCGCATGGTGCTGGACCGGGGAGTGCATCTGCTCGGCTTTCCCCTGCGTCTGCCCGTGCATGCCGAGGACGTGTCCGAAGACCGGGCCCGTGAAATCATTGGCGTTCTTGGCCCGTCACGCTGCGTGGTCATCACCTACGAGGACGATCCGCGCCGTCTGAAGGACCTGTGCCGCTTTCTGAACGTGCGCACAGCCCAGGTTCACAGCCCTGTTTCTCCAGACGTGCTGGCCCGGATGAAAGCAGGTGGTCTCGCCCTCATAAAAAGCTATGTGGTGGGGCGGGACAGCCTGCCACCGGAGGAGTTTGTCCGGGCCTACGCGCCCTTCTGCGATGCCTTCATCACCGATACCTTCGATCCTGCCTCCGGGGCCAGCGGAGCCACCGGCCGGGTGCACGACTGGGCCGTCAGCGCGGAGCTGGTCCGCTGTTCTCCGCTGCCGGTGCTGCTGGCCGGAGGGTTGCGGCCGGAAAACGTGCGCGCGGCCGTCGCCGCCGTGGCTCCAGCGGGAGTGGATGTGCACACCGGCGTGGAAGACGCTTCCGGTGTCAAGGACTCCGGGTTGGTGGCCGCCTTCGTGTGGGAGGCCCGGGCCGGGTTCGCCGGGCTGGCGCCCTGAACCCTCCGCATCATTTCGAGGCCGCAGAAACGCAGGGCCCGGCATTCAGTCCTCCAGAATATCCACGCTCTGCCCGTGCCGCAGCACGAAAAATTCTTCCGGCGGGATGCCCGCCTGTTCTCTGGCTTCGGCCAGATCCGCGGGCGGCTGGTCCAGCGGTTCGTCCGTGATGCCGTGAAAAGTTCCCCAATGAATGCCCAGACTGCGCCGGGAGCGTATGTCCCGGTGAACCTGCACCGCCTCTTCCGGGTTGATGTGCTGATTGTGCATGAACCAGCGCGGCTCGTAGGCCCCGATGGGAATGGCCGCCAGGTCGAAGGGGCCGTACAGGCGGCCGATATCCCGGCAGGCCGCGGAATATCCCAGGTCTCCGGCGAAGAAAAAGCGCATTCCGGCCGAGAGCAGGGCGAAGCCGCCCCACAGGGAACGGTCCGTGTCCCAGAGGCCGCGTTTGCTCCAATGCTGTACGGACACGAAGCACACCTCCAGCCCCGTGCCGGAGTCCGCCGGAAGGCGCTCGTCCCAGTCCATGGACCGGACCTGCGCGTGCGGCACGCGGGTAGCGAACCATCTTTCCAGCCCTCTGGGGACGGCGAACAGAGCATCCGGATTGCGCGCCGCCAGCGCACGCACGCTGGGCAGATCAAGGTGGTCGTAGTGGTTGTGGGAAATGAGGACCATGTCCACGCCGGGCAGTTCGTCCAGACCGAGCCCCGGCGGCTGCCATCTGCGGGGGCCGAGGCCGGGCACGGGCGCGGCGCAGGCGGAAAAATGCGGATCCGTCAGGATGTTCAGCCCGGCCATCTGCACCAGCAGGGTGGAATGCCCGATCCAGGTCACGCGGCCCCTGGGTGCGCCGGAGTGGATACGTTCCAGGTCCGGCGGCACCGGCGACAGGTCCGCCCTGGGCGGTGCGGGGAGCCCCTGCCTGCGGCGTTCCCGGTTCCAGCGCAGGAGATCTCGCAGGCCGGGGCGGCCATGCGGGTATCTGTTGCGGAAAACAGGGCCGGACGCGCGGAGAATGCTCCGGGACAGGCTGGCTTGTTGTTTCGTCACGGCGTTGGTGATTCCGGGCTGTAATGCATGGAGCCTTCCGGCCGGCGGCTTTGTCTTTTCATGTTGCTCGCCGGTTCGGGAGCGAACGGCGGAAAAAGGCCCCGCCCCCGGCCCTTGTGCTTGGCGGAGTCTGGCTGTACACCGGCCCATCATGACCGCCGTCAGCCATCTTTTCATTTCAAGGATAGTTCCGTGCCGTCTTTCGAGATAAAGGGCAAGGTCGCGCCCTGTACTCTCTTTCGCCCCCTGACCACCAACCTGGCGGTTTTGACCCGCGACGTGGAGAAACGTCTGGGAGAAACGCCGGAATTCTTCCGGAACATGGCCGTCATTGTGGATTTTTCCGCTCTGGGCCAATTGCGCGAAGGGATGGACCTGACCGGGCTGGTGCGCCTGCTGCGGGAAAAAGGGATGATGCCCGTGGGCATTCAGGGCGGCAACGAATTTCACGAGCGCCTGGCTCCCAATCTTCATCTGGGAGTGTTCCCGGAAGGACGCCAGTCTCCGGCCCGGCCCGCTTCCGGCGAGAAGGCGGGTCATGAAACCCTGGTGGTGGACAAACCCGTGCGCTCCGGCCAGCAGATATACGCCCGGGGCCGGGATCTCATCGTACTCGCCCCCGTCGGACCGGGGGCGGAAGTCATCTCCGACGGAAATATCCATGTGTATGCCGCTCTGCGCGGCCGGGCCCTGGCCGGAGTCATGGGCAACGAAAGCGCGCGGATATTCTGCCGGGAACTGCGCGCGGAACTGGTCTCCGTGGCCGGGCTGTACCGGGTCAGTGAAGATATGCCGCAGGAAACGCTCGGCGGGCCGGCCCAGATCCGTCTGGCCGGGCGGCAGCTGCTGATCGAATCATTTTGACAGGACCAGGAGGGACTGTGGGGAAAATCATCGTTGTGACTTCAGGCAAGGGCGGAGTGGGCAAAACCACGTCCAGCGCGTCTCTGGCCACGGGACTGGCCCGCCGGGGCATGCAGGTGGCGGTGCTCGATTTCGACGTGGGCCTGCGCAATCTCGACCTCGTCATGGGCTGCGAACGCCGGGTGGTGTATGATTTCGTCAATGTCATCCAGGGGGACGCCACGCTGCATCAGGCGCTGATCCGGGACAAGCGCGCGGAGAATCTGTACATCCTGCCCGCGTCCCAGACCAAGGACAAGGAAGCCCTGCGTATGGACGGCGTGGAAAAGGTGCTGGACGAGCTGTCCGGACGCTTCGATTTCATCATCTGCGATTCGCCTGCGGGCATCGAGCACGGCGCGCTCATGGCCATGCATTTTGCCGACGAGGCCATTGTGGTGACCAACCCGGAAGTGTCCTCGGTGCGGGATTCGGACCGGGTGCTGGGGCTTTTGCAGAGCAAGACCAGGAAGGTGAAGGACGGCGGCAGCGTGAAGGAGCATCTGCTCCTCACCCGTTACGACGCGGAAAGAGTGGCCAGGGGCGAGATGCTCAGCGTGGCCGATGTGGAGGAAATTCTGGCCATTCCCCTGCTTGGCATCATTCCCGAGTCCAAATCCGTGCTGGCCGCATCCAATTCCGGCGAGCCGGTCATTCTCGACGAGGAGAGCGACGCGGGCCAGGCCTACGCCGATGCCGTGTCCCGCCTGCTGGGCGAAGATGTGCCCCACCGGTTTGTCACGCCGTCCAAGAAGGGCTTTTTCGCCCGCATTTTTGGAGGCTGACCATGAGCATATTCAGTTACTTCCGTTCCAAGAAAAGCAGCGCCGAGGTGGCCAAGAACCGCCTGCAGATCATCGTGGCTCACGAGCGGGCCCAGAACGGCGGCTATGAATTCCTGCCGCGCCTGCGCCAGGAACTTCTGCTGGTGGTGCAGAAATACGTGCATGTGGAACTGGAGCATATCAAGGTGGACGTAAACCGGGATGGAGACTGCGAAGTTCTGGAATTCAACGTCACCCTGCCGGACAAGCGCTGACCGGCGGGTACAATCCCGCCGGAGGAACGGTCCGGGCGTCTGGCCCCGGATCTGTTTTCAGGCCGGATTGCGGATAATGCCCGCGATCCGGTCTGTTTTTTGGGCAGTACAAGGCAAAGTCCGGAGAGCCGGAATGCCGGGAACTGACTGACTTCCATCCGGCCATCATTCCCGGGCCGGTGAGTCCCTGCCGGAACATCCGTTTCTGTGGCCGCATGGTCGTGCTGCCGGGTCGTGCCGGGTGCGGGGAAATGGACATTCAGGCCGGTATAAATTGACACGTTGCCCGCGCCCCCGTAAGAAAAGAAGCCATTTGCCATTGCGTTCAGGAGCGCCACATCCAGCAAGGAGAAACGGATTCATGGCAAACATCATAGTCATGGGAGCCCAGTGGGGCGACGAGGGAAAAGGAAAGATCGTCGATTTGCTGACCACGGAAGTCGGGGCCATCGCCCGGTTTCAGGGTGGGAACAACGCCGGGCACACGCTGGTGGTGGGAGGCAGGAAGACCATTTTACACCTCATCCCGTCAGGCATCCTGCACCAGGACAAACTGTGCCTCATCGGCAACGGCGTGGTGCTGGATCCTTTCGTCTTCTGCCAGGAACTGGACCGGCTGGCCGCAGCCGGTGTGGATGTGAGCCCGTCCCGGCTGCTCATCAGCAAGAAAACGCACATCATCATGCCTTACCACCGGGCCATCGATGCGGCCCGCGAACAGTTCAAAAGCGGATCCGAGAAGATCGGCACCACGGGCCGGGGCATCGGGCCGTGTTATGAGGACAAGGCTGCGCGCATCGGCATCCGGGCGGCCGATCTGGCCGACGAGGCCCTGCTCCGCCGCAAGATTGAAAACGCCCTGGTGGAGAAGAACGCCCTGCTGCACGGGCTGTACGGTCAGGAGCCGCTGTCCGCTGAAAATATTTTTGCCGAACTTCTGCCCGTGGCCAGACGCCTTACGTCCTACCTCGGCGACGTGTCCGCGGCCATCCAGGCCCATCAGGACCGCGGGGTGCTCTTCGAGGGGGCTCAGGGCACGCATCTGGACATCGACCACGGCACCTATCCTTTCGTGACGTCCTCCAATACCGTGGCTGGCAGCGCTTCGGCCGGAGCGGGCTGTACGCCGCGCCTCTTCGACCGCGTGGTGGCCATCGTCAAAGCCTACACCACGCGGGTGGGCGCGGGACCTTTCCCTACGGAGCTGTCCGATGGCCCCGGCGAGTACATGCAGAAGCAGGGCGCGGAATTCGGAGCCACCACCGGGCGGCCGCGCCGTTGCGGCTGGCTCGATCTGGTGGTGCTGCGCGAGTCCCGGCGTCTGAACGGCCCGACG
Organism: Desulfomicrobium orale DSM 12838; assembly: GCF_001553625.1. Classification (GTDB taxonomy): domain Bacteria; phylum Desulfobacterota; class Desulfovibrionia; order Desulfovibrionales; family Desulfomicrobiaceae; genus Desulfomicrobium; species Desulfomicrobium orale. Next base: position 688,105 of record NZ_CP014230.1, on the reverse strand, counting down.
GAAATAGCCCTGACCAAGCTCGACGTATTGGGTGGTCTGGATGAACTGCGCCTGTGCGTGGCCTACCACTACAAGGGGGCCGAGCTGGCGTATCCGCCGCAGGAAGAGAATGCCATGGCCCACGTGGAGCCCGTCTACGAGACCATGCCCGGCTGGACCGGGGATATTTCCGGCTGCCGCGCCTACGGCGATCTGCCGCAGGCCGCCCGCGACTATATCGGCCGTATCGAGGAGCTTCTGGGCATCCCCGTGCGCATTGTCTCTGTGGGACCGGACCGGGATCAGACCATTCTGCGCTGATGCCATGCCCCTGTGGGACTCCACTTTGAGCGGCCAGCCCCGGATCGGCGGATTTCTGGAGCGCCTGGCCGCGCATCCGCCCAATTCGCTGCTGCTGGAGGGCGGTACGGCAGGTGAACGTCTCGGTTTCGGCCTGTTCTGGACGGCGCTGTTGAACTGCCGGGCAGAACGGCCGCCATGCGGTGCGTGTCCCATCTGTACGCAGATTCAGGGCAACGCCTTTCGCGACCTGATACTGCTGGACGGCGGGGAAGTCTTCATCAAGGTGGAGGACATCCGTGAAATCCGCTCCACGCTGAGCGACCCGCCATCCGGCTCCGGCCGCCGGGTTGTCATCCTGGCCGAGGCCCAGGTTCTGGAAGCTCCGTCAGCCAACGCCCTGCTCAAATCCCTGGAAGAACCCTGCCCCGGCAACGTCTTTGTCCTGCTGGCCCCCAGCCGGGAGGTGCTGCTGCCGACTCTGGTCTCGCGCAGCTTTACCCTGACGTTGCGCTGGCCCAGGGCGGACCGGGAAGACCCGGAACTGCGGGACTGGATGCGGGCCCTGAGCGGGTTCATCCAGTCCGGCCGGGGCGCTTTTCTGGAATGGACCGCAAAAAAGGGTGGTGTGGATGCGCCGCTGGCCGGACGCATACTGGGTGAAGTTCAGCGTTCTCTGGTTCAGACCGGCTACGGCGCACCGCAGACGGATTTGGCCCATCTGCTGTCCCGTCTGGACGCTACCGCCGCGCGCCGGGCTGGAGTCATCGCCGACAGCGCTCAGGAAAGCCTTGCGGCCGGAGCCAATTCCGGCTTGGTTCTGGAGTGGACGGCCGTTCGCCTGTGGAGTCTGGCGCATGGGCGGGTGTGAATGGTCATCGGGGCTTGTCATGCGTGAATCGGGCATATCCGGATACCCGCCTGAACCAGAGTCCAGTCCGCGAGCGCATTGTCCATATCATCTTTCATGTGGCAACTCTGTGAATCCCTCGCGGAACGACCATGCGTGAAATCATCCTCATCCAGATTTCCGGCACGGACCGGGACGGCCTTCTGGCTGAACTCATGGCTCGGTTCGCAGCCGCTGGAGTGACCATCCTCGACATCTGCCAGTCCGTCATCCACAATGACCTGTCCCTCGGCGTGCTCGTTGAGGTACCCGGACAGGAGGCGGGATCGCCGGTGCTCAAGGATCTGCTGTTCTGGGCCCATCATCAGGGCCTGAACCTCAAGTTCACGCCCGTGTCCGAGGACGACTACGAAAGCTGGGTCGCCATGCAGGGCCGCAAACGCTATATCCTGACCCTGCTGGGGCGGACCATCTCCGCGGCCAACCTCGAAAGCCTGGCCCGGATCATCACCGGGCACGGGCTGAGCATCGACGGCATCAACCGTCTTTCCGGCCGCCGGTCCTTCGTCCATCCTCCGGCCATGCCGCGCTCCTGCGTGGAGTTTTCCGTGCGCGGCACACCTGTAGATATTTCGGCCATGCGTGCGGCCCTGCTGGAGCTTTCGCGGGAGCAGGCCATCGATATCGGTTTTCAGGAAGACAACGCCTTCCGCCGCATTCGCCGTCTGGTCTGCTTTGACATGGATTCCACGCTGATCCGGACCGAAGTCATCGACGAATTGGCCAAGCGGGCCGGGGTAGGCGAAGAAGTGGCCGCCATCACCGAACGGGCCATGCGCGGAGAGCTGGATTTCTCCCGGAGTCTGCGCAAGCGGGTCAGTCTGCTGAAGGGCCTGCCTGAATCGGTGCTGGCTGAAGTGGCGGCGGCCCTGCCGCTGACCGAAGGCGCCGAGCGTCTGGTGCGCACCCTGAAGAATCTGGGCTACATCATCGCCATTCTGTCCGGCGGGTTCGGATATTTCGGCCGCTGTCTGCAGGAACGCCTGGGCATTGACTACGTCTATGCCAACGAGCTGGAGATACGAGACGGCGCACTCACCGGCGGGCTGGCAGGAGAGATCGTGGACGGGCAGGGCAAGGCCCGGCTGCTCCGGGAAATCGCGGCCAAGGAGCATATTTCTCTGGCCCAGGTCATTGCCGTGGGCGACGGCGCCAACGACCTGCCCATGCTCGATGTGGCCGGGCTGGGCATCGCCTTTCACGCCAAGCCGGTGGTCCGGCAGGGCGCGGGTCAGGCCATTTCCAACATGGGGCTGGACGGCGTGCTCTATTTTCTGGGCCTGCGGGACCGCGAGACTTTCGAGCACTCGGACGCCAGGGAGGACTGATGGGCAAACTGCTGCTGCTTTTCATCGCCGTGCCTGCGGCGGAACTCTATGTGCTGATCACCATGGGCCGGGTCATGGGTTTCATCCCCACCATTCTGCTGGTGTTTCTGACCGCCCTGGCCGGGGCGGCCCTGGCCAAGCTCCAGGGGCTTGCGACCATGCTGCGCATCCGTGAAACTCTGGCTCAGGGCTTCATGCCGGCCGAGGAGCTTCTCGACGGTCTGCTCATTCTTGTATCCGGCATCTGTCTGATCACTCCCGGGTTTCTGACGGACATCGCCGCCCTGCTGATGCTTTTGCCCGGGCCGCGCAATATGTTCAAACGCTGGCTCCGGAAGAAGTTCGATCAGTGGCGGCAGAGTCCCGACGTGCACATCAGGTTCGACCGGTAAGACAGAACGGCTGCGGAGGCGCTGGGGAAGCGCTTCGGCGGTATTTCCGGAGCAATCATGATCTATCGCACCCTGAAGTCCTGCCTGGACGATCTGGAGCGTACCGGCCGGTTGATCCGTATCGATCGGCCCGTTGACCCCTATCTGGAGGCCGGAGCCATCCAGCGCCGCGTTTTCCGGGCTGGAGGTCCGGCTCTTTTGTTCAGCCGGGTGAAGGGCTCGGATTTTCCCATGGCTGCCAATATTTTTGGCACGCTGGAGCGCACGAAATATATTTTCCGTTCCACCTTGCGCCGGGTGGAAGCTCTCTTCGCGGCCAAGGCGGATCCGGTCGGCATATTGAAGCGGCCCCGCCTCTGGCCGGAACTGGCTCTGGCCGGCTGGCACACGCTGCCCAAGGTCGTTCACGACGGTCCGTCCATGGCCCGGCAGACGACCATTTCGCGCCTGCCGCAGCTGGTTTCCTGGCCCGGGGACGGCGGCGCCTATGTGACGTTGCCCCTGGTCTACACCGAAAGCCCGGCCCGGCCGGGATTCATGGGGTCCAATCTGGGCATGTACCGGGTGCAGCTTTCGGGCAACGAGTACCTGCCGGACCGTGAAGTCGGGCTGCATTATCAGATTCATCGCGGTATCGGCCCCCATCATGCCCAGGCCATCGAGCGGGGGCAGGCGCTACCCGTGAATGTCTTTGTGGGCGGGCCTCCGGCCATGACTCTGGCTGCCATCATGCCTCTGCCCGAGGGTATCGCCGAGATTCTGTTCGCCGGAGTGCTGGGCGGGCATCGCATCCCCATGATCCGGCGTCCGGGCGGGCTGCCCGTCCTAGCTGAGGGCGATTTCTGCATTGAAGGAAGCATCATTCCCGGAGTCCAGAAACCCGAAGGCCCTTTTGGCGATCATCTGGGCTACTACAGTCTGGCGCACGACTTTCCGGTCATGCGAGTGGAATGCGTACATCATCGTGCGGACGCCGTCTGGCCATTCACCACCGTTGGCCGGCCGCCCCAGGAAGACACCATGTTCGGGACGTTCATCCACGAACTGACGGCCGGACTGGTCCCGCAGGTCTTCAGCGGCGTGCACGAAGTACATGCCGTGGACGCCGCAGGGGTGCACCCTCTTCTGCTGGCCGTGGGCAGCGAACGCTATGTGCCCTACGCGGCCGACCGCCAGCCTCAGGAGCTCATCACCAATGGCCTGTCCCTGCTGGGGACGACCCAGACCTCTCTGTCCAAGTACGTGATCATGGCTGCCCGCGAGGACGCGCCGGGGCTTTCCTGCCACCGGGTGCCGGAGTTCTTCCGGCATGTGCTGGAGCGGCTGGATTTGTCACGCGACCTGCATTTCATCACCCGCACTACCATGGACACGTTGGACTATTCCGGCATCAGCCTGAATCAAGGCTCCAAGGCGCTGTGGACCGCTGCCGGACGCCCCAAACGAACTCTCGATACGCAGTCGCCCAGGGACTTGCCTCTGCCGGATGGGTTCGGCGAGGTGCGTTGTTTTGCGCCGGGAATCCTGCTGCTTGAGGGGCCGCGTCACGGCATGGAACGGGACACACACGACCCCGGCATGGAGCATTTGTGCCGCGTGCTGGAAAAAATGGAAGGTCTGGACGGCTTTCCGCTGGTGGTGGTGGTGGATGATGTGGAATTTACAGGCGGATCATGGGAAAATTTTCTGTGGGTGACCTTTACTCGTTCGGACCCGGCGACAGACACCTACGGCCTTTTCGCCTTTACCCGCTGCAAGCACTGGGGCTGCCGGAACATGGTTCTGGACGCCCGTCTGAAGACATACCATGCGCCGCCACTGACCGATGTGCCGGAGATCGAGAAGAGAGTGGACGAACTGGCCCTGACGGGAGGTCCGCTGCGCGGCATTATCTGAGACGGAATCTGGACGTGGCCTCACACTCTAAAGGGTGTTGCGCTTATCACAATACCCCAAGGCCTATTGTTTTGGCCCGTCTGTTTGGCTTAGCCTAGGCTCAGGCCTCATTAATTGTAAAAATCAGGAAAGTTGGTTAGTTGTGCTCAGGGAGGACGCCATGAGCCAACTTTTCTACCTTTCTGCCGAACAACTGGAGCATATCAAGCCCTTCTTTCCACGTTCACATGGTATTCCGCGGGTCGATGACCGGAAAGTCATCAGCGGCATCATTTATGTCATCAAACATGGCCTGCAGTGGAAAGATGCGCCGCGCGAGTATGGCCCGTACAAGACACTGTACAATCGTTTTTTGCGCTGGAGCCGGATGGGCGTCTTCAACAATATTTTTACCGAATTGGCAAAAACAGCGGGACAGGATGGCCAGGTGATGATCGATGCAACCCACCTCAAGGCGCATCGAACCGCCGCCAGTTTGCTCAAAAAAGGGCTCTTTCCCGCTGCATCGGACGCACAAAGGGCGGTCTGAACTCCAAACTCCATGCCCTTTGCGACGGCCACGGCAGGCCCCTGGTCATGAAGCTCACAGAAGGCCAGGTGAGCGACTACAAAGGAGCCGCCCTGCTTATGGACGCCATAGATGCTTTGCCTGAGGCCAGGGAGCTTCTGGCGGACCGTGGTTACGACGCCGACTGGTTCCGTGACGCCCTGTGCGCCAGAGGCATTACGCCCTGCATCCCGCCCAGAAGGAGCCGGAAGAGACCCTGCCCGTACGATAAAGATCTGTATAAACAGCGGCACAAGATCGAGATCATGTTTGGCAGGATCAAGGACTGGCGCAGAATAGCCATGCGTTATGACCGCTGCGCGCATACCTTCTTTTCAGCTCTGTGCCTCGCCGCTTCCGTCATTTTCTATCTCAATTAATGAGGCCTGTGCCTAGCCTTTATCTGCATAAGTCCTCGTGCAACTCGTTCGCATGCAGAGTGCATTTCCTCCACGGACCCATCTCTAGCCGACTGGAGTATTGCAATTGCGTTGTCAAAGGATCTATTTTTCCAGTCATCTTCTTTTTTAAGAAGATGAGTATTTTTTTTAAGGCGCTTACTTAGTGCAGATATAATTTCATTAAAGTTTTTTTGATGGCGATGTGCCCCGGCAACATTTATCCCCAACTTGAGAGATGACTCTATCCCGACAATTGTAGTGCCTTCGTTTTGTTTTTCTATAATAATTACAATGTTTTCACCCCAAGAAAATAAACTCATTCCAGTGTTCGCAACGATTCTTCCAAGCATCTTGTCTTCTTCTTTTAGTCTTAATCCAACCTCTGGAATAACGTTTAATGTTTCATCATAGACAATATCGTATGGAAATGGAAATTTCTGATGTGTAGATTGACTTGCAATGCTCATACATGCACCTATATAATGTTTTTCATGTTTAGGGAATAAAATACGCCATATGGGGTAATAGTGCATCCTCTGCTGCTCGTTTTTCACTCCCCCATCTCTATATCGCGGCAATCTTTAGGGAAAAAATAGCTCGGGCCAAGCTCTTTCTTTACCATCTCTCCCCACCTCCTTTTTTCGTCCTTATCAATCACGGCGGCGGGCGGCAATGACGCAAAATGACGTATAAGGATGTCCGGAGGGCTTGATTCTGGGACGGGAAGGGGGCGCTTGGGGGCGAAGAATGGATCTTTGAACGAAATAACGGGCTAGGCTCAGGCCTCATTAATTGTAAACAGTGTTGCGTATAGTTTTGACATGTCAGTCTTTCGCAATCGGCACGGAACAGATGAAGAGCGGAGATAAAAAAGTCCGCCTTTTAGTGGGTCGGGGGAGAAAGAGGGGATGTTTTCCCCCATTTTTTCCTTGACCAGCATGAAAAATAATTCAAATAGGTAAAAAACGTTTTATCTAGGGAGATTCTATGACCGGGGCGCTAAACGACACCACATTGATGGAGTATATGGAGAGGGGAAAGCAAATCGTCCGCCCTTTTTCCAAAGAAAGCCTCCAGCCTGCGTCAATTGATCTTCGGCTTGGATGTGAAACCTACAAGTACAACCTCACTGGTTTGACCCTAGGAGAAGATATCGAGGATTCAAATATAGAGCGAGATAAGTTTGAAAGGCGGGACATGGCCCCTGGGGAGACCGCATTTATCGGAACTTATGAGGAAATTATGATTCCGAAAGATTGCCTTGGAGTAATCTTTCCACGCAGCAGTGTCTCCAGGTTAGGCATAATCATCACGACAATGTACATGAACCCAGGGTATACTGGCCGCCCTGCCCTGACTATCATAAATAATTCCGGAATAACCATATCTATCTCAACTGGGATACGAGTCGCTCAGCTTGTATTGGTTAAACTTATAAGCTCGCCAACATCTGGCTATAATAACAAGATTGGCGCAAAATACCATAATGAAGTTGCAGCCTCTTCTAAGATTCATAAAGATGAAGACATCAAGAAGATACTTGACTCTACTCTGGAAAAAGAAACCCCATCCCTGTATAAATTGATGAAAAAATGAGATCATCCCCGAGAGATGACATAAAAAAAGTTCTGTCTAATGGAATCTCTTCCATGGTGCCATCTAATACGAAAAATGAGGCTTGGTGGCTTATTGAGAACAATGCAGAACAAATGCTTCAAGCATATGAAAATGAATTGTTCCAAAGGGTTTCCCGCACATCTTTCTGGATCTCTGTATCACAAGGCATTGTGGCAAATCTTATTATTTTATTCCTGATTGCTATTATTGGATTTGCTTTACAGTACAGTAATCTTGGATTTTGGGGCGCAGTGGCTAAATTTGCCAGTTCGTTGTCTCAGTAACCAAGAATTATAGTTCAATAGTGATTCTTCGACGCTATACTACAGACTCACCTTGTATCTTGGGGTTTTCCACTTCACGAGGATGAAAGCAAAGTCATCATCCAGCGATGAAGCTCCAAGCGGCTTCACCAGGGGCGTTGCTGTCAGTATCTCAGTTCTCTCTTCGCTGGTCAGAGACAGATACCTCTCCGGAGAAAGAAGCTCTTCGTCGAGCTTTACTGGGATCACCGCACTCCCCCGTTATCCACGGAAGCGACTTCGACACCGGCCAGAACAGAATTCAGACAATCCCGGCAGATATTGCCAAAATTCAGCATATCCCCATCCCCAGATGGAACTTGGACATTCATGCAGATATAGTCCAAATCCGCATCGGGAGGCGTCTGGTGAGCCAGCAACCGCCGGGACCCATCACCACATTCCTCGCACCGATGTTTCATTGTAGGCCCTGTAAAAAAGCTGGTCGGCAAGAGGATCATTTTCGTAGTGTCATGAAGATGCTCCGCAGCCCGGAAGAACAATAGGCCATCCTGATTGGCGGCCTCTTTCTGCCTGTGCGGTGGAACAGGACCCCGAACGCGGCGCAGGCGGCCGCGCTCAAATCATGTATTCCCGATGAGGATGCGGTTCTGGAAGCTAAAGAATTCGATGTGACGGGCCTCTCGCGGCCTATTTTCTAAGCTTGTGCAGGGCGTCTCCAACCCGTTCCAGAGCTTGGCTCAGAGTGGCGTCGTCCAGAGCACAGGAGATACGGATGCAGCGGTCGTCGCCGAAAGCCTGTCCTGGCACCAGCGCCACGCCTGCTTCCTCCAGCAGATATTCGCACAGGGCCGTGGAGTCCGGAACGGCGGCGGAATACCAAGCGTCCATCTTGGGGAACAGGTAGAACGCGCCCGCTGGTTCGGGACAGATCACGCCATCCCAGCCGCGGATCATGGCCAATCCCAGATCGCGGCGGCGGGCAAAGGCTTCGCGCATGGAATCCAGAATGTCCCAGCTGCCGGTCAGGGCCGCCAGCCCGGCGTACTGGGCAATGGAGCAGATATTGGACGTGGATTGTCCTTGGATTTTGGTCATGGCTTTGACCAGGGCTTCGTGGGCCAGGGTGTAGCCGACCCGCCATCCGGTCATGGCAAAGGTTTTGGCCAGCCCGTTGACCACGGCAAAATGCTCCGGATGGCGCTCCCACCACGAGGAAAGGGATGCGGGCTCGGCCGGGGCGTAAACCAGACGGTCATATATTTCGTCGGCGATGACGAAGACGTCTTTTTCCACGGCCCACGTCGCAATGGCGTCAAGCTGGGTCTGGGTGTAGTGGCAGCCCGTGGGATTGGCCGGGGTGTTCAGAATCAGGCAGCGGGTGCGGGGTGTGCGGGCCGCTTCCAGCTGTTCCACAGTGGTCAGAAAGTTTGCCTCGGGTTCCGTGGGCACGAAGACGCTGACGCCGTCGGCCAGCTGCACCATGGCCGGGTAGCTGACCCAGTATGGAGCGGGGATGATCACCTCGTCGCCGGGATCGAGCAGCACCTGGAACAGATTGTACAGGCTCTGCTTGCCGCCGTTGGTGACGATCACGTTCTCCATGGCCGCCGTGACACCGTAGAATGAGCGGAAATAGCCGGCCACCGCTGTGCGCAGTTCCGGAATGCCCGGCACGGCGGTGTATCTGGTCTGACCCTGCTCCATGGCCGCCCGGGCCGCTTCACGAATGTGCGCGGGAGTGGGGAAATCGGGTTCGCCCACGGCCAGACTGACCACTTTGCGTCCCGCGGCGCGCAGTTCCTGAGCCTTGGTGTTGACCGCCAGCGTCGCAGACGGTTTGATCCGTGTGATGCGCGCAGCCAGTTTCATGACGGGCCTCCTGGATTTTTGTGCCGCCGATGAGCGGCTCAGGTATTTCGGGCGATATAATCTTCCAGCGCAATTTCCAGCTCCGCCAGGGTGATATCGGAAAGGCCCAGCACGCTCGCTTCGAGGGATGTTTCGAGTTGTATCTCCCGGTCTTCCCGCACGCCGAAACCGAGTTTGCTGCAGGCGCTATTGGCCAGACGCACGGCCACGAGCAGTATGTTGGACGTGTCGTAACGCGCCTGGTGATGTTCCTGGCAGATCTCGCAATAGATTTCGGGCAGATTCCATTTTCTGAGCAGTCTGGCTCCGTATTCCGTGTGCAAAGCGTCCAGAAATTCGTCGGCCACGATTTTGGTCAGCCGGATGGTATCTTTGTCCTTTTCCATGACGGAGATGATGGCCTTCAGAACCAGCAGCTTGCCCACGTCGTGCAGCAGACCGGCAATGTAGGCTTCCACGATCAGTTCTTCCCACCCGCAGCGTCTGACCAGCCATTGGGCGCCGTAAGCGCAGGCCGCGGAGTGCTTCCACAGATTGGTCATGTACTGCTGTACGAAGGAGCTCTTGGTATTGCTGGCCTTGCGGTGGATGGCTGCCATCACGCAGTCGAGCACTCCGCGCAGCCCCACGCGGGCCACCACTTCCTGAATGTGTTCGACCTTTTTTATCCCGTGAAAGAACGGGGCGTTGGCAAGGCTCAATACCTCGGCGGTAAGAACCTGATCCTGAAGGATGCACTGGGTGAGCTTTTCCGCATTGGGATTGGGCTTGGACGCTTCCTGCTGCACGAGGCGGGCCCCCCGGTCGAACACGGGCAGGTTCCAAGCCGGTTCTTCCAGATATTCCTGTATCCGTTCATCGATGGAAGAGATTTCGAACATGCCTAGGCTCCCAGTATGCGCCGCAGTTCGGCCAGCGGGCGGGGCTTGTGGACTCTGGGCAATGTACGCAGGACTTCATCCAGCGTGGTCCATCCGATGCCGGCCTTGGTGATGCCGTCTTCCATCAGCGTGACCATTCCCGCCTTTTCCAGACTGAGCTGGCGCAGCTCGTGCGTTGTCTTGCGTTTCAGCACCGCGTCCCGGATATGCACGTCGGGAATGAGCATCTCAAAAACAGCCACACGTCCCCGGTATCCGGTGTGCCGGCACTCGTTGCACCCTCTCCCCTTGCGGAAGTCTCCTCCGGCCAGATCGGCGTGGGTGCAGCCCAGCCTGCGGAGCTGGCTCACCTCCGGCGGGCAGGGCACGGAGCAGTGCGGGCAGAGACGGCGAACCAGACGCTGGGCCACGATGCAGCCCACAGTGGAAGAGACCAGGAAGGGCTCGATGTCCATGTCCAGCAGGCGGACCAGGGCGCCGATGCTGTCCTCGGTGTGGAAGGTGGTCAGAACCTTGTGGCCGGTCAGAGCTGTCTGGATACACATGCCCGCCGAGAAGTTGTCGCGGATCTCGCCGATGACCACGATGTCCGGGTCCTGACGCACGATATGCTTCAGCGTTTCCTCGAAGGTCAGGCCGATGCTGGGCATGATGGAGCACTGTGCCACGCCCCGTATCTTGTACTCCACGGGATCTTCGGCCGTGATGATGCTGACGTCGGGACGGTTCAGATAATTGATGCAGCTGTAAACGTTGGTGGACTTTCCCGATCCTGTGGGGCCGGTGACCATCATGACCCCGGAAGGCGCATCCAGCACGTCCTCCATGAAACGCTCCAGCATGCGCGGGAGCATGCCCAGCTTGTCGATGGGCAGCAGCTCCTCCTGGTTCTTCAGAAGCCGCATGACCACCTGTTCGCCGTACACCGTCACATAAAAGGACATGCGCAGGTCCATCTGCACGCCCATGTGATTGAAAATGAGGCGGCCGTCCTGGTGCCTGCGTTTTTCCGCGATGTCGGCCCCGCACATGATCTTGAACCGGCTGACCAGAGGCGAGATGGCGCTGATGGGGTAGTCGCGGAAGTGGATCATGACGCCGTCCGCCCGGAACCGGACCCGGATTTTGTCGGCCATGGGTTCCACATGGATATCGCTGGCTTCCCTGCGTATGGCGCTCAGAATGATGGCGTTGGCGATTTCGACGACATTGACCTTGTTGGGGTCCGTCTCGGTGCTCATGGCTGCGGCTTCTTTGCGCTGGGCCAGGATTTCGTTGAGCTGGCTGAGACGTGTGATGCAGATTTCTATGTCCTGGCCGAAGTAGTCCTTGGCCGCGGAAATATTGCGTTGATCCAGAGGGTCGGCGAAGGCCAGCCGGGGTGTTCCGTCCGGCCTGTAGTCGTAGGGAATGAAGCGGTACTGCTCGTAGTATTCCGTGGGTGCTTTGGCCAGGAGTGCGGGTTCCGGCTCTGCGGACACCAGGTCGATAATGGGCAGGCCGAGCTGCAGGGCCAGAATTTCCGTCAGCTTTTCGTCGGAGAGAAACCTGTGCTGGATCAGTATGTCCCCGAGCTTCTGCTTGGGGGCACTTTTCTTCTGCAGTTCCAGAGCCTGGCGCAGATTTTCGTCGGACAGGTACCCCAGCCCGTTCAGCAGGTCGCCGATGCGCAGTTCTCCCTGGTATTTCCTGACGATGCTCTGGAGCTGCTCCTCCGTCACATAGCCGAGTTCTTCCGCAATTTCACACAGAGATCGCACATCGTGCAGCTTGGAGGCGACACGTTGCGTATATTCAACCTGCTGCTTGGTGAGCACTCCCTCCCGAAGCAGCAAAAGGATGATGGGGTTGGGGGCGGGTTTGTTTTGCCTTGGTTCTGGCGGCATTCAGTTCTCCTTCGGCCATGGAGGGGCGAGGTAAAAGCCTGGTTCCCTGCGGCATGTGTCACCGAAACGGCTTGTCCTCACACACTTTTCCCGCGCACTGCGGAGCAGGTTCCGGTGTTTGAGCTTATCTCCGGATGGATTGGCCAGGCTAAACTACGGCATGGCCTTGTCCCCGGTAATAATCGGCCCGGTGTCCGACGCATCATCCGGAAAAAAGGATGCGCCGGACGGTAACAAGTTGTCAATTTTCACGAGCAGACTTTCCATGCACTCAACAGAAAAAGTATCTACCTTACAATTGAAAAGTTCTACTACAAAATTTTCGAAATTTGATCAGTGCGGCATTCGTTTGCCATGGGTACGTCGCAGGATGAAGTGTTGCCGATGTATCATGCGATTTTACCGTGTCTGTCGGGATGTGTGACTTATACTGGAAAAAACCCTGATCTGAAGACAGATCAGGGTTTTTCCGCCAACAATCTGCGTATCTCTTCCAGTTCGGACCTGATGATCTCCAGCGGCCCTCGCAGAGCTTCCAGGTTTTCGAGTTTCTGACGAGCGCCCTTGATGGTCAGCTTTTCCTCGTAAAGCAGGTGGCGGATGCGTTCCAGCATGTGCACATGCTGCTCGGTATAGTATCTCTGCCCCTTGGCCGTCCTCGCCGCCGCGGCCTGGGGAAATTCTTCCTCCCAGAAGCGCAGCACATAGGGCTCTACGCCAAGGTGTTTGGCCACATGGCCGATGCGGAATCTTTTCTCTGCGGCAGGGCTCACGGGTGCCGTTTCCTCCCGGCCGCTTCCGTCCGTCAGGGAAAACGCACGGGCAGCCGTTCCGTCAGATATTGGCCCAACCGGCTGTTGGCCTTGTCTACTTCCTTGTCCTTGAGGGTCCGCTCCGGGTGCCGGTAGACGAAACGGAAGGACAGATTTCGTTCATCCTGCCCGTCCGGCGCGTACACGTCCACCAGAAAGACATCTTCGAGCAGAGGTTCGCTGAATTCCCTGACGGAGTCCATGATTGCACCGATGGCGAGATGAGACGGTACGGCCAGAGTCATGTCCCGCCGGATCACGGGAAATCTGGGAATGGGGCGGAAAGCGGGCTGGCCGCACATGCCCATCAGCAGGTCGAGATCCAGATCCGCATACCAGATTTCGTTTCTGGCCAGACAGGTATTGGCCAGATCGTCTCGAATCCTGCCCAGCCTGCCTGCGATGGAGTCATGCACCGATATGGACACGGCTGGGCTCAGATAGGGATGCTCGCCGGTGCGCTGGAACTGCGGGCGGACAATGCCCAAGGAAAGCAAAAGGTGTTCCACCAGCCCTTTCATGTCGGCAAAGCCGCTGTGACCCTCGGGGTAGGGGTAGCGGCCCGGGAAGCGTCCGCCGTGGAGCAGCAAGGCCAGGCGGTTGTTTTCCCGCACTCCGGTATCGCTGGCCGCGTCCGGCACAAAAGTGTGCGCTATTTCAAAAATCCGCACCCGCACGTTGTCCTGACTGATATTGTGGCGCAGGGCGTTGAGCAGGCCCGGCGCGAGGTCCGTACGCAGTACGTTCATCTCTTCGCTCAGAGGATTGCGGATATGCACGCGGTTTTCGGCGGGCAGGGCGCAGCGGTCCAGATCGGCCCCGCCCACGAAACTGTAGTTGATCACTTCGGTCAGCCCCGCTCCGCGCCCCCAGTCCCGGACTCGCTGCAGAAAGGCGAAGGCCGGATCGGCCTTGTCCAGATCCTCCAGGCGTTTGCGCACCACGGGCAGTGTGGGTTCAATGCGGTCCATGCCGTACATGCGGGCCACTTCCTCGATGAGGTCCACTTCCCGTTCCAGGTCCAGGCGGAAGGACGGGGCCGTGACCGTCCACGTTTCGTTCTGCCCCTCTACCGTGCAACCCAGACTGGTCAGGGTGTTTCGGCAGAATTGCGGCTCCATGTCCTGTCCGAGGAGGCGGGCGGCCTTGGCCGGAGTAAAGGAAATGATTTTCGGGGCAAAGGGCCGGGGCTCGGAACGGACCACTCCGGGAGCCACCCGACCGCCGGACAGTTCGGCCATGAGCGCCGCGGCCCGGTTCATGGCGTAGGTGTTGCCCATCTGGTCCACACCCCGTTCGAACCGATAGGACGCCTCACTGGAGAGGCCCAGACGCCGCGCGGTTTTGCGTACCGAAACCGGATTGAATACCGCCGATTCCAGAAGAACAGTGCTGCTGTCCGCGGTGATCTCGGAATTGCCCCCGCCCATGACTCCGGCCAGGGCCACCGGCCGCTCCTGATCCCAGATGAGCAGATCGTTTTCCGTAAGTGAGCGGTCCTGACCGTCCAGCGTGGTAAACTGCATGTCCGGCCTGGCCGTAGCCACCCGAATACAGTTGCCGCGCAGGCGGTCGCGGTCAAAGGCGTGCAGGGGTTGCCCGCACTCCATGAGCACGTGGTTGGTCACATCCACGATATTGTTGATAGGCCGCATTCCCACGGCCAGCAGACGGTAGCGCAGCCAGGCCGGGCTGGGGGCGACCCTGACACCGCGGATCAGCCGGGCCTGGTACAAGGGGCACAGATCGGCGCGTGTTTCGATGGTGAAAGCTGCGAAGGGCTCACCGTCTTCCGTCAGTTCGGCTGCGGGCGGGTTCAGGGGCAGTCCGAAGGCGGCGGCCACTTCCCTGGCCAGTCCCAGTACGGACAGGCAGTCCGCCCGGTTGGGCGTGACGCTGACATCGAGTACGACGCGTTCCAGATCGAGCGCCCGGGTCAGCGGAGTACCCGGAGCCAGGGAAGAATCCAGCACCATGATGCCGTCGTGCCCCTCGCCCAGTCCCAGTTCGCGCTCGGAGCAGATCATGCCGTGGGACGGCTGGCCGCGCAGCTTGGCTTTTTTAATCTCCAGCCCGCCGGGCATGACCGTGCCCACAGGAGCCACCGCCACACTCTGCCCTCTGGCCACGTTGGGGGCGCCGCAGACGATATCGAGGTATTCCGCAGCGCCGATATCCACCCTGCATACCGAAAGATGATCCGAGGACGGATGGGGCCCGCATTCCACCACGTGTCCCACCACGATCCCCGCGATACCGGCAAAGGGATCGCGGATTTCCTCCACTTCGAGGCCCAGCATGGTCAATTTGTCGGCCAGGACCTGGACTTCGCCCGTGTAAGGTACGAATTCCCGCAGCCAGTTCAGACTGAGAAGCATGATCTCACCTTGTCGTTCAGGCGAATTGCCCGAGGAAGCGCAAATCGTTCTCGAAAAACATGCGCAGGTCGCCGATGCCGTATTTCAGCATGGCAATGCGCTCCACGCCCATGCCGAAGGCAAAGCCGGCACAGGCGTCCGGATCGTAGCCGACCTTGAGAAACACGGCCGGGTCGACCATGCCGCATCCCAGGATTTCAACCCAGCCCGTCTCCTTGCAGACCCGGCATGGCTGGCTGTCCGTCCGCCCCCGGCCGCCGCAGATGACGCAGCTCATGTCCACCTCCGCGCTGGGTTCGGTGAACGGAAAAAAGCTGGGCCGGAAACGAACTCTGGTGCCGCTTCCGAAAATGCTTCGCACGAAGGCCGTCAGGGTGCCGCGCAGGTCGGCCAGGGTGACCTGCGTATCCACCAGAAGGCCTTCGATCTGGTGGAACATGGGTGTGTGGGTGAGGTCCGAGTCCCGGCGGTAAACCTTTCCCGGAGCAATGATCCCAAGAGGCGGCTTGCGGGCGAGCATGGTCCGGACCTGGAGAGGCGATGTATGGGTGCGCAGCAGAATGGAGTCGGAAATATAGAGGGAATCCTGCATGTCCCTGGCCGGATGCTCGGGAGGGAGGTTCAGGGCTTCGAAGTTGTTGAAGTCGTTCTCCACTTCCGGCCCGCTGACAACCTCGAAACCAAGGCCGGAAAAGACCGCGCAGATTTCCCTGGTCACCCGGCTGATGGGGTGCAGAGAGCCGAGTTCCGGCTGCCAGGACGGTGTGGACGGGTCGAACTGGTCCAGAGAACGCCGCTGTCCGGCTGCCTTGAGGGCGTTAGCCCGTTCTTCCCAGAGTCCGGTCAGCTTGGCTTTGACCTGGTTGGCGGCCTTGCCCGCCGCCGGGCGGTCCTTCGGCGCCAAGGCGGTCAGGCCGGACATAAGTTCCGCCAGTGCGCCCTTGCGGCCCAGAAAACGTATCCGCACGGCTTCCAGGGCTTCCAATGAAGAAGCCTGGCCCAGGGCTTCCGTCAGCTCCGGGACCAGGCTTTCCAGCTTTTGAATGATATCGCGCGCCACGGTTAGGCCTTGGATTTGACCATGTCACACAGCTTGGCGAAAGCGTCTTTTTCGTGCACGGCCATATCCGCCAGAACCTTCCGGTTGAGACTGATTTCGGCCAGCTTCAATCCGTGCATGAAGCGGTTGTAGCTGAGTCCGGCCTGGCGGACGGCGGCGTTGATGCGCATGATCCACAGCTTGCGGAAAGCTCTCTTTTTCTGTTTTCTGTCGCGGTAGGCGAAACACAGGGCGCGTTCCACAGTCTCGCGGGCGGTGCGGTACAGCTTGCTGCGGGCTCCGCGGTATCCCTTGGCCAGGGCCAGATACTTCTTGTGCCGCCGGTGGGCTGTTTTTCCTCTTTTGACTCTCATGTTCTGCTCCTTTGATCAGGTATAGTGGGAAAGGACTATACGCTGCATCGTTTCGTCCGCCTTCCGGCGGAGCTAGAAGATGTACGGCACCATGCGGCGGATGGCGGCCACACAGGACGGTGCGGCAAGAGCGGACTGACGCAGCTGCCGTTTCCGTTTGGGCGATTTCTTGGTCAGGATGTGGCGCATGTTGCAATGGCTTCTCTTGACCTTGCCGCTGCCCGTGACGGTGAAGCGCTTGGCTGCGCTCCTGTTGCTCTTTACTTTCGGCATGATTCCTCCTCGACTCGTGAAGCCGCCCGAAAGCGGCAAAGTTACTCCCTCCCGCAGGTATGACGGGAAATTTTTTACAGTCCGCTCCGGAGGGAGTTATTTTTTGGGCAGTCCCGAAAGCAGCAAAAACATGGTACGGCCTTCCACCTTGGAGGCCTGTTCCACCTTGGCCACATCCGAGAGCATTTCCACCACGCGGTCCAGCACCAACTGGCCACGATCCTTGTGCGCCATTTCGCGGCCACGGAAAAATACAGTGACCTTGCAACGATCTCCATCCTCGATGAAACGCCGGATATGCTTGATCTTGGTCTGCAGATCGTGATCGTCGGTGTGCGGGCGGAACTTGATTTCCTTGACCTGGATCTGGGTCTGGCGCTTCTTGGCTTCCTGCGACTTCTTCTTTTCTTCGTACAGGAACTTGCCGTAGTCCATGATCTTACAGACAGGGGGCTTGGCGTTGGGGGCGACCTCCACCAGATCCAGCCCGCTCGCCTCGGCGTGTTCCAGCGCCTCGGGCACGCTCATGATGCCCAGCTGATTCCCATCCTCTCCGACAACCCGGATTTCCTTGGCCCTGATCTGCCTGTTCCGGCGGGCCTTAGTTGCTGAAAGAATATCTCATTCCTCCATGTTTGAAAGGTTCCTCGCATTCCTGCCGCAGCAGCTCCACAAAGGCGTCAATGGACATGACGCCGAGGTTGTTTCCTCCCCTGGCCCGGACATTGACGGCCTTCTGGCCGGCTTCCTGATCGCCGATGACCAAAGCGTACGGGATTTTTTCCATCTGGGCTTCCCGCACCTTGTAGCCGAGTTTTTCGTTCCGCAGGTCCGCCTCCACGCGCACGCCAGCCTGTTGCAGCGCGTCCCGGCATTGCCGGGCAAAATCCTCCTGAGCGTCCGTCACGGTCAGAATCCGGGCCTGTACCGGAGCGAGCCATGCCGGAAACGCTCCGGCGAAGTGTTCCGTGAGGATGCCGATGAACCGCTCCACCGAGCCCATGATGGCCCGATGCACCATGACCGGGCGATGGCGTTCGCCATCCTCGCCCACATATAACAAATCGAAACGCTCCGGCAAGGTGAAATCCACCTGGATGGTGGAGCACTGCCACATCCGGCCCAGAGAGTCGCGCAGCTTGACATCGATCTTGGGGCCGTAGAAAGCGCCGTCGCCTTCGTTAATGGTGTAGGGCAGTCCCATTTCGGACATGGCGTCCATGAGAGCCGTGGTGGCCAGCTCCCAGGCCTGGTCCGAGCCGATGGATTTTTCCGGCCGGGTGCTGATCTCCATGACGTATTCAAAGCCGAACACGCCCATGAGATCCTGTATCCAGCGCATGACGCCCTTGATTTCATCCTGAAGCTGATCCGGGCGGCAGATGATGTGTGCGTCGTCCTGGGTGAACTGGCGTACCCGCAGCAGGCCGTGCAGCACGCCGGAAAGTTCGTGGCGATGGACCACCCCGAATTCGAACAGGCGCACCGGCAGGTCGCGGTAGCTGTGCTGCGTGGACGTGTACACGAGCATGTGCCCCACGCAGTTCATGGGTTTTACGGCGTAGGGCGAGCCGTCGATCTCCGTGAAATACATGTTTTCGCGGTAGTTGGCGTAATGCCCGGAGGTTTCCCACACGTCGCGCCGCAGTATCTGCGGAGTGCGAACGATGCCGTAGCCGCGCCGGAGCATCTCCTTGGTCACGAAGTCTTCCAGAATGGTGCGCAGTAGAGCGCCTTTGGGATGCCAGTAGGCCATGCCGGAACCGGCCTCTTCGTGAAAGCTGAACAGATCGAGCTGCGGCCCCAGTTTGCGGTGGTCGCGCTTTTTGGCCTCCTCGATCATGGTCAGATGGGCCTTCAGGTCTTTGGGCGTGGCGAAGGCGATGCCGTAAATGCGTTGGAGCATGGGCCGGCTGGAATCGCCGCGCCAATAGGCTCCGGCCACGGCGGTCAGCTTGAAAGCCTGCAGAAATCCGGTGGAGGGCAAATGCGGGCCGCGGCACAGATCGGCGAAACTGCCGTGGCGGTAGACGGACACCCGGTCCGCGCCCAGATCATCGATGATTTCGAGTTTGTAGGTCTCCCCCATATCCGAGAAGAGCGCCTTGGCCTCATCCGCATTCATTTCTTCGCGGGAGAAGGGCTGGTCCGCAGCCACGGAGCGGGCCATGCGTTCTCCGATCCGTTCCAGATCTTCTGGCGTGAACGGGCGCTCGTAATCGAAATCGTAGTAAAATCCGTTCTCTATGTCCGGGCCGATGGTCACCTTGGCCGTAGGGAACAGTTCCTTTACCGCCTCGGCCATGATATGGGCCGCACTGTGGCGCAGGATGGACAGCCCTTCGGGAGATTCCGCGAACACGGCTTCCACTGCGGCGGTTCCGGGAGGAACCGGGGCGGCCAGATCAAGGGTCCGGCCGTCGCAAATACAGGCCACGACGGATTTCATCTTCTTGCCCGAAAGGACGCCGCGCAGCACATCGCCGCAGGACTGGCCCGCCGCGACTTCCACATTCTGCCCCTGAACCACAGCCATGATGTCTTACCTCACAAACACGATAGGGAGGCCAAGCCTCCCTATGAGTTCTTTTGGTAGGCGCGAGGAGGGTCGAACTCCTGACCCCTTGCACGTCAAGCAAGTGCTCTCCCACTGAGCTACGCGCCTAAATAGAGTACCATCTATAGCTCTCCGGTATTCATGCTGTCAATAATTCTTTAACGCCGTCCACATTTTTCACCAGGATTGTTTCTCCCGGCCGCTTCTGGCAGAGGCCGGGGTGTGCATCCTCGGATGCGCCGCCCGGAAAATACCACCATTCATCGCAAGGAAAACGCCATGCATGTGCTGCATATCGACACCACGGCCCGGGAGACCATGACGGATATCACGCCGCGTCTGGAAGAACTGGTCCGGGCCGGAAACATCCGCTCCGGCCTGCTTTTCGTGTACACGCCGCACACCACCACGGCGCTGACGATCAACGAAGGGGCCGATCCCGACGTGCGCCGGGACATTCTGTCCCATCTGCGCGCGCTGGTGCCGGAAAACTCCTCCTTTCTTCACGCCGAGGGCAATTCCGACGCCCACGTGAAGGCGTCTCTCTTCGGCAGTTCCGTACAGGTCATGGTAGAGGAGGGGCGGCTTCTTCTTGGCACATGGCAGCGGGTCTTTCTGTGCGAGTTCGACGGCCCCAGGAAGCGGAAAATCTGGGTGCGGAGCTGCTGAAGGATGCCGCGTTCATTCGTCCCGCAAGGGGCGGTTCATGAGTTCATGCACGGCCCCGGCCGGATCTTTTCCGGTGAAGAGCACGGCATGCACCTGTTCCGTGATGGGCAGCTCGATCCCGAGTTTCAGGCCGAGTTCACGGACCGCCTGCGTTGTCTTGACGCCTTCGGCCACGTTGCGCATGTTCGCCAGGGTTTCTTCCAGGGTTTTGCCTCCGCCGATGGCCAGACCCACCCTGCGGTTGCGGCTCTGGTCTCCGGTGCAGGTCAGCACCAGATCGCCCAGGCCGGACAGGCCCATGAAGGTTTCCGGGCGGGCACCCAGAGCGGCGCCCAGGCGGGACATTTCCGAGAGTCCGCGCGTAATGAGCCCGGCCCGCGCGTTTTCCCCGAAGCCCACACCGTCGGCGATGCCCGAGGCGATGGCCATGATGTTCTTGACCGCACCGCCCAGCTCCACTCCGGTCACGTCATCGTTTACATAGACACGGAGATGCCGGGTGGAGAAAAGATGCTGTGCGAAATCCGCCATGTCCGGGTCGGTACAGCCCAGCACCACGGCCGTGGGCCGGCAGGCCGCCACCTCCGAGGCGAAAGACGGCCCCGAAAGAATGGCGTAGCGCGGGGTCAGTCCGGCCAGTCCGTCTTCCACCACCTGCCGCATGGTTCTGAAGGTGCCCAGCTCCACGCCCTTGCTGGCGCAGACTATGCGGGGGGCCGGAGGAAAAAATCCGCGCAGATCCCGCAGACAGCCGTCCATACTCTGGCAGGGGATCGCCAGCACCACGCAGTCCGTGCCGTGCAGAACTTCCGCCGGGTCGGAACGGGCCTCAAGGGCCGGACACAGGGCGTGACCGGGCAGATAGCGGGCGTTCATGCCGGTCTCCGAAATTTCTCTGGCCGCCTCCGCATTGCGGACCCAGAGCCGGACCCGCTCTCCCTTGCGGGCCAGCATGTCGGCCAGAGCAGTGCCCCAGCTGCCTCCCCCCAGCACGGCGATGTGCACAGCCGTCTCCTTGTATTCGCTTAGAAGTCCCTGCCGTCGGAAAAAGAACCTGCGTGGCCCTCTTCCCGGCGGCGGTGAAATTCCCGGATCAGCACTTTTTCCAGGCACTGGAGACAGATGTCCATGTTGTGGCAGTCCCGCAGGCGCAGTTCGATGGCTGGGGGCGTTTTGCCGGTCTGTCCGCCGAGACGGCTCAGATTGACCGGATCCTCGATGAGCAGAGTGTACCGCTCCTCGTGCAGGCCGTCTTTCAGCCCCGGAATTTCCGCTTCGCAGATATCGCAGAATCGTCTGATCATGTGTCCTCACACCCGCAGGGAACCCCGGAACTCCTCCCAGGAGGAGATGCCCAGAGATTCGGTCAGCAGGCGCACCTCATCCACCAGACGGAAGGCGTTGTCCGGGCGCATCAGGTTGTACGTGCCCACCTGTACCGCGTGTGCGCCCGCAAGAATGAATTCCAGCACGTCTTCAGCCGAGGTGATGCCGCCCATGCCGATGACCGGCACGCTCACGGCCCGGGCGGTCTGATAGACCATGCGCAGGGCCACGGGCTTGATTGCCGGGCCGGACAGGCCGCCCACCACGTTGGCCAGGCGGCTCTTGCGGGTGCGGATGTCCACAGCCATGCCGGAAAGGGTGTTGATGAGCGAAATCATGTCCGCCCCGGCGTTTTCCACGGCCCTGGCGATGACCGTCACGTCCGTCACGTTGGGACTCAGTTTGACCATGACCGGTTTGTTACCGGCGCGGCACTTCACCGCCTCCGTGACCCGGGCGGCCATGCCCGGGTCCTGGCCGAACTGTACGCCGCCCTCCTGTACGTTGGGGCAGGAGATGTTCACTTCCAGGGCCGCTATCTTGTCCTGCTCCGCGAAGATGGCCGCCAGTTCGCCGAAATCCTCCGCACTCTGGGCGTACAGATTGACAATGAGGACCGCGCCAGCCGGGATGTACGGCAGCTTGTCCTTCAGAAAGGCCTGTACGCCCACGTTTTGCAGCCCGATGGCGTTCAGCATGCCGCAGGGCGTCTCCGCGATGCGCGGCATGGCGTTGCCCGCCCTCGGGGCCAGGGAAATGCCCTTCAGGCAGATGCCGCCCAGGCTGCCCAGGTCGCCGTAGCGCATGAATTCCAGGCCATAGCCGAAAGTGCCCGAGGCGGTGATGACCGGATTTTTCAGGGTCAGGCTCCCGAGCCGCACGCTCTGATCCATATCTATACCTCCAGGTCGATGTCGCGCACGTCGAAAGCCGGGCCATGCACGCAGCTTTGCACATACTCTCCGGCGGTGGTTTTGCCCACGCACCCGAGACAGGCCCCCACGCCGCAGGCCATGCGGTTTTCCAGCGACACCTGGCCGTCGGTGCCGTGTTCCAGGCAGTACCGGCGCACCGCCCTGAGCATGGGCTCCGGTCCGCAGGCCAGCACCTGTCCTTTTCCGGCCAGAGCCCGAATCCGTTCGGACAGCACCTGTGCGAAGGCGGTGATGTCTTCGGGCGATTTCTGCTGCATGGCCTCGCTGGGGATGCGTCCGGCGATTTCGTCGTAAGGATAATGCCGCAGATCCAGGCGATGTCCGAACAGCATGCGCAGGTTTTCCGTATTTCCGGTGCGGGCCATCATGATGAACGGGGCGATGCCCATGCCGCCCGCCAGAATCAGGCACGGACGCGAGGGGTCCGTGCGGAACCACCGGCCGAGCGGCCCCCAGACGACCGCTTTCTGCCCGGGCTCAAGCTCCGCCAGTTTCGCCGTGCCCCGGCCCACAATCTGGAACAGGATGCGCAGACCTTCGTCGGATACGTCGCAGATGGAAAAGGGTCTCGGCCAGAGATGTTCCATGCCCCAGTGAGGCGGCCTGATCATGATGAACTGTCCCGGCCTGCACGACCAGCCGGGCGGCGAGAGCAGGAGGTCCACCAGCGTGGGATCGGAGCGGGGCGTGCACGAAAGAACGGTCAGTTCCCGGCAGGGTGTCTGTCTGGTCATGGATTTCCTTGAGTGAGGGGTTGTGCTGAAGAGAGCGCTGCGGGATTTTCTCCGGCCATGCGGGCCAGTTCTTCCCGCCGCGACTCCGGAGAAAGGGCCGAGCACAGGGTGTATGTGCTGCCGCCGTGAATTTCCTTGCGGATGGCGAAATGTTCGTCGGCCATGCGGGCCAGTTGCGGCCAGTGGGTGATGAGGATGATCTGCTGCCGTCCGGCCAGCTCCCGGATCCGCTCCGCCACCTTGGTCAGGGTCCGCCCGCCGATGCCGGAATCCACTTCGTCGAACAGCAGGGCCGGGAGCTGCTCCCTGGTCCGCAGGCTGACCAGGGCCAGCAGAAAGCGGGACAGTTCGCCGCCCGAGGCGATGCGGTCCAGCGGCTGCGGAGCCAGTCCTGGATTGGGCACCCACAGGAAGCGGGGCCGGGCCTCCTCCACGCCGGGATGTATGGCCTGGAGCCTGAAATCCACCAGCACGCGCATGTGCTCGGAAAAGCCGAGTCCGGAGAGTTCCCGCTCCAGGCTTCCGGTCAGTGCGGCTGCGGCCTCCCGCCGGGCCGCGTTGAGGCTGTCCGTGGCCCGCCGCAGCGATTCCACGGCATCGCGCTCTTCCTTTTCCAGACGCTTGAGTTCCAGCCCGCCGGCGTCCAGGAAGGACAGGTTTTCCTCGATTTCCCCGCCCAGAACCACAATGGAATCTAAAGACCGCTTCAGCCTGCGTTGCAACTGCTGGAGCTCCCACAGCCGTTTTTCCGTTTTTTCGGCGTCGAAAGCCTCGGACTGGCGGGAAGTCAGGGGACGCAGCTCGCGCAGCATGTCCGTGAGAGCATCCCGGAACCGTCCTGTTTCCCTGGCGTATTCCCGGAACCCGTCATGCCCGTCGCTCAGTCCGGCGAGCAGGCGCTCCAGTGCGGTCAGGCTGTCCTGGAGCCCGCCTTCGCCGAGCACAAGACCCTGGGCTTCGGATGCCTGCTGGCGGAGTCTTTCGCTCTGCCGGGAATCCTCGCGCCGGCGCAGGAGTTCCTCCTCTTCGCCGGGCCGGGGATCCACCTTGCGGATTTCGGCCAGCTGGAATTCCAGCAGCTCGCGCCGTTCCGCAAGACTGGCCATGCGCCGCTCCACTTCGGCCTTGCGGTCCAGCACGGACTGCAGTGCGTCTCTGGCAGCGGCCTGAGCGGCGGCGATTTCCGCGTCGGGCAGAAAGGCGTCCAGAATTTCCACATGGTGCTCCGGCGAGAGCAGCCGCTGCTGTCCATGCTGGCTGGTGTGCATGAGCAGGCGCGGCCGCAGTTCTCCCAGGCGTTCCTGCGCGGCCAGATCGTCGTTGAGATACAGGCGGCTGCGTCCGGTTTTGGCCGACAGCTCCCGGCGCAGGAAAATTTCTTCTCCGTCCAGACGGAAGGCGGCTTCCACCAATGCCTTTTCCCGCCCCGGGCGGACCAGATCGGCGGCGATGCGCTCCCCCAGAATGAAATCCAGCGCGCGCAGAATAAAGGATTTTCCCGCGCCGGATTCACCCGTCAGCACATTGAGGCCCGGATGGAATTCCAGTTCCACGTCGTCGATGAGGGCGAGATTTCTGATGCGCAGTGTTTCGAGCATGGGTTTTCGCGTTCGTGTGTGCGGCGAGACGGCTGTTGCCCCGGCGGGGTACCGGAACCTCATAGCTTTGCCCGAAGGGCAAGGCAATTGCGGAGAGGAACGTCCGGGGCGGATATCCGCGAATCAGTCCGCCCGATCGAACAGTTCGCCGAAAGCCGGATGGGCGGACAGTTTTTTCCAGAAGCCCTGAAAAACACATGCGCCGTCATCCAGCAGCAGACCGTGGGTCGGCAGATCTTCCATGTATTCCGGCGAATGGGTGGCCAGTATCAGGGTGCGGCCCTGGCCGGTCCAGTTTCGCAGGAGCATGGCCATGCGTTCCCGCCACGGCGCGTCCAGGCCGGAAAACGGCTCGTCCAGCACCAGAAGCTCCGGCCCGCGGGTCACGGCCCTGGCCAGCATGACCTGCCGGAACTGCCCGTAGGAAAGGGTTGCCACCTGCCGTTCTGTCCAGTCTTTCATGCCCCACAGCCGGATCAGTTCATCGGCCCCGGCTTCGTCGGCCGGAGAAAGATTGCGGTGCACACCCAGGCCGTCGCACAGGCCGGAGAGTATTGCGTCGCGGCATGAGACGCCGGGCTCCAGACGCTCGGCCAGCCACGGCGCGAGAATGCCCATACGGCCGCGCACGCTGGAAATTTCCGGGCGGCCCTGATGGCCAAACCAGGATATTTCCCCGCCGGGCCAGGGGTGGCGGTAGCCCGTGGCCAGTTGCAGCAGCGTGGATTTGCCGCTGCCGTTGCGGCCGAGCACGGCCCAGCACTGCCCTGCTTCAACCGTCCAGGTGAGGTTGTTCACGGCGGGATGGGCGTCCATGACCACAGAACAGGCGCGCATATGGAGAATGTGCCGCGGAGATGACGTGTCGTGGCGCTGACGGGCGGGCAGGCTTAAAGGCGGCGGGGAAGAACCGCATGGCGGACTGTCCGCGATCCGTCCCCGTTCCAGATGGATGCGCCCGGTCACGCAGGCCGGGACGGGCAGCAGACCGTGCCCGCTGACCAGAAGCCGGGTGTGGCCGGTGGCGGCCATTTTCTCCAGGGTACCGAGCAGGGCGTGCTGTCCGGCGCGGTCCAGCCCCTGGGTGAGCTCGTCCACGGCCAGCAGTTTGGGATCGGAGATGAAGGCCCGGGCAAGGAGGGCGCGTTTGGCCTGCCCCGTGGAGACGGAACGCATGGGCCGGTCCAGCACGCCGCCAAGGCCCATGTCCCGGCCCAGCAGACAGGAACGCTCGCGCATTTCCTCCGTGGGCGGCGTATAAAGAAGCGGCGTTCCGGCCAGACCGCCGCAGATGACTTCCCAGACCGGGACATCCAGGTCGTGCCGCTGGTACCAGTCCGCCTGGTCCGGCGTGACCATCCGCATGAACGGGCGGGCGGCAATGGGTGACAGGGTTTCCTCGCCGTTCAGGCGGTAGACGCGCTGTCCGCCGCCGCGCTGTGAGGGCCAGATTTCTCCGGTCAGCAGCCGGAGCAGGGTGGTCTTGCCCGCGCCGTTGTCGCCCAGCACGGCGTAGTGTGTCTGGCCGGAGATGCAAAGCGTCAGGCCATGCAGCACCCGGGTCAGGCCCAGGTCCACGTGTACGTGGTCCAGTTCTATTTCCAGATGCCGCATGACGGGGCGGGCGGCTCAGCCCCGCTGCAGGAGTTCCATGTCGATGGTCAGGTCGATGGTGTCGCCCATGAGGCCCATCTGGCTCCACTTTTTCGAGCCCACGTTGAATTCCAGCCGGTTGATGGAGAATTCCGCCAGCAGACCCAGTACCCGCGTGCCGGGCATTTTGTCCGTCATCGGATGCTCGCGGATGCCCAGAATCTGCACCGGCACCCGCACCTCGGCGGTGACGTCCTTGATGGTCAGATCGCCGACCACCGTCAGGCCGCCGTCCCCGCCGGGCAGCACTTCCTTCGAATTGAAAATGATACGCGGCGCGTTGGCCGCGTCCAGAAACTCCTCGCCGCGCAACTGCTCGTCCCGTTTGGGCAGGCCGGTGTGCACGCTGGCGCTGTCCACCAGAAAATAGAACTGCGCTTTTTCCGGAGCGTCGGGATTGAAATCCATCTGGACGGAGAATCTGGAGAAGACTCCGGGGATATGACCCGCAATATGCTGGATGCGAAAGCCGATGAACGCATGCTCTGTATCCACTTCCCACCGCCGGGAAGGCTCTTCGGCCAGAGCCGGGACGCAGGACAAAAACCAAGCCAGAAAAACGGTTATCAGCACTACAGGACGCATCTTTCTCTCCTTGTTGCTCCCATGCCGGTCCGCGCTCATAAACCGCGGGACGCGTCGGGACTCGCGCGGACGCGAGACGCCACTTTTATTACTGCCCGGATTTTCTCCGTCAAGGATTTTGCGCCGTTTCCGTCAACTTCATCATATGGAGGATGCATGTATTTTCAGTAGATTATGACTCCGGGCCTTGGATGTTTCTCGTACTGCATCGGCTGTCCTCAGGCCGGAACCATGGCTCCGTGGTGGACCCCAAAGCGGCGATCAGGAGCTGCAAGCCGCCACGGGCGCGGAAATCTGAATGTCCGAGGACTCTCCGGTAACCTTTTCATTCCGGGCCCTGCGCGAGAGCGATACGCTCCAGGCCGGGTCGGCCCGCTTGCAGGTACTGCATATGCCCGGGCACACGCCGCAGTCTCTGTCACTTCTGGTCACGGCCGAGCGCCGCGACTACGAGCGTATGCTGACGGAGCTGCACCGCATCGGCTACGACCGCGTGCAGAGATATCTCTCCGGGGGAATCAAGGCGTGGCTCCTGAGCGGCCGGAGCGTGGCCAGACTGGCTCAGATTTCCTGCGAAGCGGTACAGAAAGGCGCGTCGGACGTGCTGCTGGATGTGCGCACCGACGCCGAATGGGAGAGCGGCCATGTGCAGGGTGCAAGGCATGTTCCCCTGGCGGACATTTTGAACGGAAATATCCCGGATCTGGCAAAGGGAGAAAACATCGTGGCCTATTGCCGTTCGGGATTCCGCTCCAATATCGCGGGCAGCATCCTGGCCCAGGCCGGATTCACCAGCGTCCAGTCCATGGCCGGGGCGTGACGGCCTGAAAAAACACGGGCTACCTGCTGGATCTCTGCAAAGGCTGCGCGCGCTTCCTCCAGAATCATGAGAAAGGCCCTGCTATCGGCGGCAGGGCCTTTCCTGTCTGGATGGCTACAGCCGTATGCCGAAGGCGATGGGCATGAAGATGTACATCATGACGATGGTGACCACGATGCCGATACAGTTCAGCACCATGCCCGCCTTGAACATGTCCGGTATGCGGATGATTCCCGAGCCGAACACGATGGCGTTGGGCGGCGTGGCCACGGGCAGGGCGAAAGCCAGGGACGCACCCAGAGCCACGGGGATGGCGATGAGCAGCGGCGGATAACCGAGCCCCTGGGCCATGGAGATGCCCAGCGGCACGAAGGTGGCGGCCACGGCCGTGTTGGAGGTCATCTGGGTCAGCAGCATGACCACAGTGGCCATGATGGCCATGACCATGACCGGGCTCATGCCCCGCAATGCTTCCATGTGTCCGGCGATGAACTTGGACACGCCGGAATGGTCAAGGCCGGCTCCCAGCGCGAAACCGCCGCCGAACAGCAGAATGGCGTCCCAGGGAATGCCTTTGGTGAAGAGGCTGCTGTCAAGCAGCATCCGGCCTTTCTTGAAGTCCACGGGGATGAGGAAACACAGCAGCAGGGCGAGCATGCCCACGGTGGAGTCGGAAACGACCTTGCTTACGGCGAGAGTCTTCTCGCCCATGACAAACGGAGGGAAAAGTCCCAGAATCTGGGGGCGCAGCATCCAGAACGAAGCCGTGAAGACGAACAGGGCAAAGGTCAGTTTTTCTCCTTTGCTCATGGGACCCAGCTGTTCCAGTTCATGATCCACGACGGCTCCGGCCTGGGCTAGGTTCAAATCCCTGATCGGGAACATGAGCGGCAGCACCCACCAGCAGGTGCCCATCATGACCAGTGAAATGGGCGCGCCGACCATCATGAACTTGGAGAAAGGCACGGCCGAGCCCGTCATTTTGGCCACCTGTCCGGCCATGACCGCGTTGGGCGGTGTGCCGATCAGGGTGGCCATGCCGCCGATGGACGCGGAAAAAGCGATGCCCAGCATGACGCAGATGCCGAAATTGGTGGCGGCTTTTTTCTCGGCTTCGGTGCCGCCCTCGCTTTCCCTGACCATTTTGATGATGGCCAGGCCAATGGGCATCATCAACGCCGCACAGGCCGTGTTGGACATCCAGGCCGAAAGAAAGCCCGTGGACACGAGAAAGCCGAGCAGCAGCATCTTGGGATTGGTGCCGCAGAACTTCAGCACCAGCAGGGAGATGCGGCGGTGCAGGTTCCAGGTTTCCATGGCATAGGCCAAAGCGAAACCGCCCACGAACAGCCAGATCAGATCCTGAGCGTAATTGGGAGCCACTTCCTTGGCCGTCATCACTCCGAAGGCGGGAAAAAGCACCAGCGGGGCCAGAGCGGTCACCGCTATGGGCACGGCTTCAAACATCCACCATATGGCCATCAGAAAGGATATACCGATGGTTTTCCAGGCCAGAGGGGCAAGGTCGCTGGGGGCGGGAACAATCATGGTGAACAGCAGGCCCGCAAGGCCAGTAACCAGCCCGATAACCTGTTTTTTCCGCTCACCGGTGAACCCGGCTCCCTGAGAGACATTGGTGGACACAGAAGCACTCATGTTCTCCTCGCTATGGAAATAGGTGAAACCAGACCAACTCTAACTCCAAAATGATGCTCCGGAATTTTTCAGAGCATGACGTCAGAGAGATGTATCCTCCTCGGGTAAAAGGTTTCATGGGCACGGCGCAAAAATTTCCGCCCCGAACTTCTGCCCGTGAATTCCTTTCCGGTCAAGTCCGGGAGGGGAAAAAGGCCGTACAGTCAGGCGAAACGGTCCCGGCGCGTGCCGGCCTTGTAAGGACTCATGGTTGCCGCTAGAAACGGGAGCCGTGGTATGTTCGTTTCATGAAATGCGTGAAAGCGAGAAAGGAGGACGTATGGCGCTGAACAGGGAACTCCTGCACATTCTGGCCTGTCCCAAATGCAAGGGAAGCCTGGAGCTTCTGGGCGCGGAGGAAGGGCTCAAATGCGCCGCATGCGCGGTGGTCTATCCCATCCGGGACGAGATTCCGGTCATGCTCATCGAGGAAGCCGTGCCCGCGGAGAAATGGGACCAAGGGCAGCGCGAGGTCTGATGGCCGCAGCAGGGTGGAGCGGAAGACGCCTGCCGGCAAGGCTTTTCGGCCGTGTCACGGCATCCAGCTGTGCCCAGTCGTGAATTTTTGCATCACGGAAACACTTCGGCCTCGGCCAGCAGGACTCCTCTGGAGTCCTTGTCCGACAGAATGGGCTGTCCCGCATAGTGCCAGTCGATTCCAATGGCCGGGTCGTTCCAGAGAATGCACCTCTCCGACTGGGCCGCATAGTAGGCCGTGGTCTTGTAGAGAAACTCGGCCGTTTCGCTCAGGGCCACGAACCCGTGGGCGAAGCCCGGCGGAATCCACAGTTGCTGCTTGTTGTCCTCCGAGAGCATGGCTCCCGTCCATTTACCGAATGTCGGCGAGGATGCCCGGATGTCCACGGCCACGTCATAGACACAGCCCTTCACGACGCGCACCAGCTTGCCCTGGGCATGGGGCGGAAGCTGGTAATGCAGCCCCCGCAGCACGCCGCGCGTGGAGCGGGAATGGTTGTCCTGCACGAAATCGGGGTTAAGCCCCGTGGCCTGGCTGAATCTGCTCGCCTGAAAACTCTCGAAGAAAAAGCCCCGTTCGTCTCCGAATACGCGCGGGGTGAACAGAAAAACTTCCGGGATATCCAGAGAAATGGCGTCCATGTTACCCACTCTTGCTGATTATTGACAGGTTCGCGTCCGGAAAGTTCCGGACGGAAGAAGGTTTCATCCGCCGCGGCCTGTTGTCAAACACCTGTCTTTCCCGCCGGCGGAAGGCTGCTGTCTGGCTTTGTTCCGGGATGAAGTAAATGGGCCTTCCCTGGCACCCGAAAAAGGAGCGTTCATGACCATCGCTTTCCGCCCGGGCCCGCTGGGTCCGGCTTTCCGTCAGACTCTGCCCGTCATCCTGGGCTATGTGCCGGTGGGCTTCGCGTACGGCGTGCTGGCACAGAAATCGGGCATATCGGACCTCAACGCCATTCTCATGAGCCTGCTGGTCTATGCCGGATCGGCCCAGCTCATCGCGGTGGGACTCGTGTCCGCCGCTTCTTCGCCTCTGACCATCGTGGCCACGACCTTCATCGTCAATCTGCGGCATCTGCTCATGTCCGCCGCCCTGGCCCCTTTCCTGAAACACTGGAGCGGCCCCCGGCTGGCCCTCTTTGCCGGGGAGATGACGGACGAAACCTTCGCCCTGCACGCCGGACGCTTCGCCAGGGGGGATGCCGGGCAGGCGGAGACTTTCGGCATCAACGTCATGGCTCACTGCGCCTGGGCCGGAAGCACGGCTCTGGGCGTGGGCGCGAGTTCTTTTGTCACGGACGTGAAACCCATCGGGCTGGATTACGCCCTCCCGGCCATGTTCATCGCCCTGCTGCTCGGACAGCTCAAGTCCCGTACGCACGCCGCCGTCGCCCTGGCCGCCGGAATCCTCTCCATATCTCTTTTTCTTGCGGGATTTGCCCAGTCCCACGTTTTGATCGCCACCATTTCGGCCGCCACCCTGGGCCTTGGAGTACATACATGGATCAGCAGACGCTCTTTCTGACCATCCTCGGCATGGCGGCCGTGACTTATGTCCCCCGCGTTCTGCCGCTTCTAGTCCTGGCCCGGCGGACCCTGCCCGATGCCGTCACCCGCTGGCTCGGCTTCATCCCCGCTGCCGTGCTCGCGGCCATGCTGCTTCCCGCCCTGACCGTCACGGATCAGGGGTTCGATTTTTCGGAGCAAAACGTCTTCCTGTGGGCGGCCCTGCCGTGCTTTCTGACCGGCTGGAAAACAAAAAGCGCCGCCGCCACGGTGGCCGTGGGCATGGCCTGCGTGGCGGCCGGACGCTATTTTCTGGCGTAGCGGGCTGTCAGGCGCGAGGCGGTTTCTGCGCTCTGTGGAGTGGAGTTTTCAGGGGCGCTCAGGCCGTATACAGGCCGCGCAGGCGCGTCTCCAGCCAGCTTGCGGCCAGGGAGCAGGAAAAGGTCAGGACAAAATAGAGCAGGGCCACACATGCCCAGACCTCCAGGGGCAGATAGATGGTAGCCATGAGCTGCGATCCCTGGAAGGTCAGTTCCTGAATGGAGATGACCGACACGATGGACGAGTCCTTGATGGTGGAAATGACCTGCCCGGCCAGAGGAGGGATGGCGTTGCGGACAGCCTGGGGCAAAATGATGTGCATCTGGAGATACAGGGGCGGAAAGCCCATGGCCCGGCCCGCTTCCCATTGCCCCCGGTCCACGGACTGGACTGCTCCCCGGACGATTTCCGCCACATAGGCTCCTTCGTACAGGCCGAGAGTGACACAGGCGGTGGCAAAGGCGTCGGCCTGGTCCAGACGGCCGATGAGGATTTCGGCCGCGGCCTTGAGGGCTTCCGGAGCCGCGCTGAGTGTTTTCTGCAGGGAAAGAAGTGGAGTGAGCTGGTCAGCCAGAAAATAATAGCAGAGAAAGACCAGCACCAGAGGCGGCAGATTGCGGCAGATTTCCACATATGTTCCGGCCATCAGCCGGAGATACAGGTGCCGGCTGGTCCGGGCCAGACCGGCCGCGGTGCCGAGAGGCAGCGCCAGCAGGCCGGACCAGACCGCCAGACGGACGGTGGTGAAAAGTCCCTGCAGCAGCAGACCGGGGCTGCCGTCCGGGCGCAGCAGGTAGTGGCCCAGCACCCGCCACTGCGCGGGCGCGCCGGAATGCGTTTCAGCGCTTCTGAATGCGAGGATGACCATCGCCCCCAGCGCAATCAGCAGCGCCCCGTCCAGCCACCCGAAGGCCAGCCGCTGGGTGGCCCAGGAGCCGTCCGCTCCCGGGCCGGGGCGTTTTCTCATTTGATCCGGGATTCCCAGTCCACGGTCTTGAACCAGTAGTCGTGCCGTTCTTTCAGCCAGCCTTCGGAGTCCGCCACAAGAATCCAGTTGTCCAGATAGTTCAGGAAATCCACGTCATTTTTGCGGATGGCGAACCCGATGGGTTCATGGGTGAATGTATCGCCCTTCAGGGGGAGATACAGCTTGTCCTTGTGGCGCAGGGCCTGCTGCTCCGGGAACGGCGCCGAGGCCACCATGGCATGGGCCCGGCCGTTCAGCACCTCCTGCAGAGCCTGGGCTTCGTCGTCGAACATGCGCAGGACGGCCTTGGGCATGTGTTTTTTGGCTGCGATCACGGAAGTAGCCCCGGTTTTCACGGCCAGGGTGACGTCCGGGCTGTCCAGTTCCCGCAGGGACGATATGCCGGGAGCCAGCTTGGAACTGGCTACCAGAGACATGCCCGAGTATTCGTAGGGTCTCGTGAAGTTCACCTTCAGGTTGCGGCTGGGCTGGATGCCCATGCTCCCGATGATGATATCGAATTTTCCGGTGAGCAGGGCGGGGATGATGCCCGACCATTTGGTGGGCACAAGTTCGAGCTTTACGCCCATGTCCTTGGCCACGCGCCGGGCCACGTCGATTTCAAAGCCGATGTACTCGCCGTCCTTGTCCTTCATGGCCCAGGGCACGAAAGTGTCGAATCCGACACGCAGGGTCCCCCGTTCCAGAACCTGGTCCAGAACGCTTTTTTCCGCCGCCTGAACCGGGGAGGCGGCAAGCCAGAGCATGAGAACCAGTAAAACTGTCAGTATGTTACGCATGTGATCTCCTTGTTTCCTGTTTTTCCAGAAATTTGCTCAGGCCGGAAAGGGCCAGGGTGAAGACGAGATATATGCCCGCCACGGTGAACCAGACTTCGAAGGCGAGAAATGTTTCCGCCACGATGATCTGGGCCTGCATGGTCAGGTCCAGCAGTGCGATGGTCGAGACGAGGGCCGAATCCTTGATGAGGGAAACGCCCTGACCGGTCAGCGAAGGCAGGGCGTGCTGGAGGGCCTGAGGCAGGATGACCCGCCGGTAGACGCTGCTTCTGGTCATGCCCAGACTGAGCGCACCTTCCCATTGCCCCCTGGGGATGGCCAGAATGGCTGCGCGGACGATTTCCGAGGCGTACGCGCTTTCAAAAAAGACCAGGGTCAGAACGGCGGACTGCATGCGGCCCATGTCCACCATCGGCGCCAGAACGAAATAGACGAAAAAGATCTGCACCAGAAGCGGCGTGTTGCGGATCAGCTCCAGATAGGTCCAGGCCAGAAACCGGCCCACGGGGGACGCGGAAAGACGCAGCAGGGCGACAGCCAGAGCCAGGACGGACGTGCCCGCGAAGCTGAAGAGCGAGATCATCAGCGTGACGCCCGCCCCGCGCAGGAGCGGGCCCGGAGAACCGTCGGGCAGAACGATGTAGGCCGGTATCCTGTACCACTGCCAGGAATATCCGGAGGCTTCGGCGCCGCGCATGACCGCCCATGTGAGGGCGGCCATGGTCAGTGCGTATCCGGCAACGGCGTATGCGGCGCGAATGTCTCGGCGTGTCACGGAAAAAAAGGCATGGACGGAGTCCGCCCATGCCGTTGTTTACGCCTCGGGGCGGATGGTCATGACCGGAACAGGGGAGGTTTTGACGACTTTCTCCGCTACGGAGCCAAAGAGGAGGCGGTTCAGACCCTGGCGTCCGTGAGTGGCCATGATGATGATGTCGGCCTTTTCCACCTGGGCCAGCGTGACAATGGAATCGGCCGCGTCACCGCTGACCACTTTGCCCGTGGCGCACACATCCGGAAAATGCTTGGCCACGAATTCCACCATGGTTTTTTCCGCGCCCACGGTGATGTCACCCACGAGCTGGGGCAGGGAGACCGCCGGCAGATCGAAAATTTCGTACTGAATCATGGACGGCGCCACATAGAGCGCCACGATTTCGGCGTTAAAGGCAAGGGCGAACTCCCGGGCCACCTTGGCCACGGGGGCACTTGCTTCGGAAAAATCCACGGGGCAGAGAATTTTGGTAAACATGGACATTGTTCTCCCTCCTGAAAAAAGTTGATTCTCCCGTCTGTCCGATTTCACGATGCAAAGTTAGCACAGCTGAAAATCATTGCAAGAACGGGTGGTTCCGGAAGGAAAAGTTTGGATTGCGGGCGAAGGCGGGATATTTCCGGGCCTTTCGCTTCGCGGTTTTCCGGCATCCGAAAAAAGACGGCCGGTCCGTTGCGGGCCAGCCATCCTGCGTTGAGAGAGGGAGTTTATCCAGAGGAATCACAAATCCGGCAACAGCGCTTTCTGGGTTTCCATATCCCAGTGCGGATGGGATGGAAGGCCCATGGAGGCGCGGAATCTGCCCAGTGCGGCTCTGGAGCCTTTACCCCAGCGGCCGTCGATTCTGCCGGTGTAGAAACCGAGATTGTAGAGCTTGCCCTGGATCTGTGTGGCGTCATCCCGGTTGCCGAGTTGCAGCAGCCGCGTTGAATACCTGGCCTGGGTCGGCGGAGAAGGATGCTGCATGAGGCGTGCGACCTCGGGCGTCAGCCTGAGATGACAGTGGGCCGCGGCCAGCAGGGCCTTGGTCCGGGCGTCCACGACTCTGGTGGAGACGGCCACGCTGTCGTCCGCAATGGCGTATGTGCCGCTGAGTATGGCCTGGACATCGACCGCCGGAGCAAGATGCCGGATTTGTCTGCTCAGGGCGAACTCGCCGCTTTCCTTGTGCGTGGTCAGAGTTTCTTCCCGCAGCCGCGCTTCGACGATTGTGTAGCCGAATTGGAAAAAGTTGTTGGTGACTTCTTCGCTCAGTATGCGGCCCAGTTCCGAGGTCTGTTCCATGTTGTGCAGATTGACAAAGGACACCGCCATGATGGGCGAGCTCCGGTCGACCCGGACCTGGATGGATGCAATCAGTTTGTGGGTGATATTGGCGCACAGGGTCTCGATGCGCGACGCCCGGCAGTTTTCCAGGGCCCAGACGGGCAGCGCCGTGAACACGAGAATGAGGGTGAGGAGTGTTTTGATCATTTTTCTGTCAGCGGGTTGATTGTTGTCCTGTTTCTGCCGGATCAGTTGTCCACCAGCGTGTATCTTTTGAGATAGGCATCGCCCAGGGGTTTGCGGTGAACGTAGTTATGCATCTGGGACACTTCGACATAAAATATGCTGGAATCCCTGTACACGTATCCGCCGGGATGAACGAGGGACGTATTGACCTGGATTTCCGCTTTTGAATCGTTGGACCCGAAGTATCCCTCTTCCTCGGATATGATGGGGATGCGCTGGTATTTCCCCTCTTCGTCTTTTACCTGCAGAAATTCGGGCTCCACTGTTTTGCGGATGCCGGGGTGTTTCTTCCTTCTTTCCTGAAATCCGGGGTTTCCGACCCTCCGGATGGGGCCGCGCGTCTGGATCTGCACTTCGAGAGTGACGCTTCCTTCCGGGCTGAAAGTTACTGGTACGCCATATGCAAAAAGCTGGGTGATGAGGGCTTCCCGGTAGGCTTTGGCAAAAGGCGTCGTTCCGGCCGGAGCCACGTACACTCCCATGTCTGCTCCGGCGAAGAAATGCTCCAGAGCCTTGCTGCCCTGGGAGGCGACCTTGTCGGCCAGCAGATCCCAGTGCTGCATGGACTGCATGGTGCGCTGCGTCGAGACCGGATAGCCGGTGGAGACGGGCTGCTCAGCTGTGACCAGGTACTTCTCGTGCTGCCGGTCGGTCCGGAAGGGGTAGCCGCCGGAACAGCCGGCCATGATCAAAAGGGGCGTCAGAATCAGAAAAATTTGGCGCATTTTCATATCATCCTTTGGCATAAGGAATGTTGTAGTATGCATAATCGGCATGTTTGGAAAAAACTTGATCTTTATTTTATATTGGTCCGGGCGGCATGCTTTCCGGCCGGAACTCCTTTGTCTGCATGAGGTGTCTGATGCCTGCCCGCGGCTTCAAGAAAGCATTTTTTCTTTTTCTTCTGGCAATGGTGACCGCCTGCTCCGGGATGCCCAGGATTCTTTCCTCGCTTCCGGGGATGCAGCCGCAGTTGCTGCAAAGTTCTTACGGCGCGGCCGACGACCTGCACGACCAGCTCGAGGATACGGATGTCGCGGGGTATCCGATGCTCGTGGCCTCGTTCGTCAATTCGGGTGATTTCGAGCGCACCAGCAACCTGGGGCGGCTTTTGTCCGAGCAGGTGGCCTCCCGCCTGAGCCAGCATGGGTATGCCGTAAAGGAAATCCAGTTGCGCGAGGACGAACTTGCGGTCAGGCGGAAGGCGGGTGTCTTCGCCCTGTCCCGAAATCTTTCGAAGGTAAATCCCGAGCTGGAAGCGCTGTCCATACTGGTTGGCACATATACGGTCATTGAGCGTCAGATTTACGTCAACGTCCGGGTTCTGAATATCCAGGATGGTGTGGTCCTGGCCTCGTCGGACTTCAGGCTGCCGTACATTCGCCAGCGCCAGACTCCCGCGCCGGACGCCGGGTCCGATGCCGTTCCGTCCGCCGGTACGCGGCTTTAAGGCGGCGTGTGGACTCTGACTCACGCAGCCTCCTTTGCCGTTTGAAAAGGGCGTATGTTCATTTTATGATGCGGCATGCGGTCTGCGTTTTTGCGCCGCGAAACTCCCGGAGGATGTATGCGGAAGGCGATGCTGACATGCTTGTTGATGCTGGCGGTTTTCGCGGCGGCTCCCGCTTGGGGGGACGCGCTGCGGCTGTCCGTCACCACTGATCTGGAAGCGTCGGGGCTTCTGGATGTGCTCGCACCCGAGTTCAAAAAAGATATGGGTGTGGATGTTCAGGTCAATCCCGGAAATCTGGGCACAGTCATTCAGGAGGCCATGAGCGGCGGGTCCGATGTCGTCTTCATGTCCGACCCGGCCCGGCAGGAGCGGCTTGTGGCCAGAGGCTTCGGCCTGCAGCGGCACGAGGTCATGTCCGGAGACTTTCTGATTGTCGGCCCGGATGACGATCCGGCCGGAGCCGGCGGCGCGGACGCCGCGGCCTGCCTGCGGGCCGTCGCGGCTTCGGAGAATATGTTTGTTTCCCGCGGAGATGGCAGCGCCACTCATGAGCGGGAGAAGGAATTGTGGAAGGCGACGGGCCTTCCCCTGCAAGTCGGGAAGACCACTCTTACGGAGCGGGGGGAGCGGATGACATTTGAGTCCGTGCGCCCCGAAGGCATGGCTGGCTTTCTGTCCATTGGCGACGGGATGGGCAGGGCCCTGGACGCGGCCGAGGAGAAAAGGGCTTACGTTCTGACCGACCGGGTCACGTATGTGCGCTACAAATACGGGCGGCCACAGGGCCTGCGGCTGGAAGCCGTCTGCGAGGGTGACGGCAGGCTGATCGAATCTTACGGGATTGTGCTGGTCAACCCGGAAAAACAGCCCCATGTGCGTCTGGATCTGGCGGAAATTTTTGCCCGATGGCTGGTCTCCGGGCGCGGCCAGCGGATCATCGCCGACTACCGCCTGTTCGGGCGGCGGTTGTTCCTTCCTGATTCGAAGATGGCGCAAAGCCGCGCAGTTCCCGCTTCCGGGCAATGACATGGAGGTGTTGCGCTCTGTGCCGTGCCTGATGCCTCCTCGATCAATCCGGGCGTGCGTGTGACTGTTCCGGCCTGGAAGGAGCTGTGCCGCCGCTGCAATGAATTGTATGCCGCGCCGGATTCCTGGTGGCGTACGGTTCTTTCGGATCCCGAGGTCATCGTGCGGGTGGACCGGGAGGCCGTTTCTTTGCGGCTGCGTGGCAACCTTCTGCTGCGTGTGGAGCTGCGCGGCCGGGGGCTGCACTGCCGTGTGCCTTCGGAATACCTGCTGCGCCGCCATCCGGGGAGTCTGAGCGTGCTGTGCGAAGAAACTTCACCGGCGCCGCCGTGCGTCTCTTCCCTGAACGGACTGGGCGCGGACTATGCCCTGGTCAGGCGGCGGGCCTGCGGGGTCACGGATCGCCGCCGGGCCGTACAGGACAGGCTTTTTCTGCGCCATGGGGTGTTCCTAACCGTGGATGCGCCGCTGCCGCCGGGAAATGCCGATCTGCTGGCGGTGCATCCCGGAGGATATGGCGTGGTGTTTCTTTTGCAGCGGTATGCGGATGCCGATCTGCGTCTGGCCGGACCGGGCGGAGTGGCGCATTGTCTTGCACGGTGGCGTGCGTGGTTGCGAGGCGATACGGCGAAGACTCATGTGACGGAGTTGGCGGATCGCTTGCGTTCTTTGCACGGGCCGCTTCGGCGGCGTTTCGAACATTTTCCGGAAGTAGGGCGAATGTTTCCGCGTCCGCGGCTGCTGCTGGTGGATTTTGACCACGCCCAGCGTCTCGGCAGCCTTGACACATTGTGCGGCACGCTTATGAGACTTGACCCGGAGCTGGAGAGAAATGATATTCTCGCTAGCGGCGATCCCGGCAACATATCCATAAAAACGCTTTTTTCGGGGTTGGAGGCAGACCCCGTGGAGAACTCCGGACAGGAGTATCAAGGAGGATGAACATGGACGAACATATCCATGACCTGGTTATTGTGGGCGGCGGCCCGGCAGGCCTTTCCGCCGGAATTTACGCCAAGCGGGCTGCTCTGGACGTCGTTTTGGTGGAAAAGGGCATGCCCGGCGGCCAGATAGCCCTGACCCAGGATGTGGAAAACTATCCTGGCATCGAGGAAATCGGCGGCTTTGAGCTGTGCGAGAAGTTTCTGAATCATGCCAAACGCTATGACCTGGATATCAGGGAACGCGAAGTAAGTGGCGTGGAACCGGGTTCGGATTTCCACGATGTGGTGCTGGCCGACGGCTCCCGTCTGCATACCCGTACCGTGATCCTGGCCATGGGCGGCGAGGCCCGGAAGCTGAATGTCCCGGGCGAAGCTGAGCAGTACGGTAAGGGCGTATCCTATTGTGCCACATGCGACGGTTTTTTCTTTCGGAACAAGATCGTTGTCGTGGTGGGCGGCGGCGACACGGCCCTGGAAGACGCCCTTTACCTGGCCAAGATTTGTTCGCGGGTGTATCTTGTGCATCGCCGGGATGAATTCAGGGGCAGCCGCATCCTGCAGCAGCGCGTGTTCGCCGAGGAGCGCATAACCTTGGTGCTGGACTCCGTGGTCACGGATATCGCCGGGAATGATCAGGGCGTGACGGGCGTGACGGTCAGGAATGTGAAGACTGAAGCCGTGCGCGCCATCGAAGCCGATGGAGTTTTTATTTTCGTGGGCTTTTCACCGAACAACAGCCTGGTACCGGCCGGAGTGAAGATGAATGCCTCCGGGTATGTGGTCACGGATGAAAAATGTAGTACAGATGTTCCCGGTATTTTCGTGGCCGGAGACCTGCGTCAGAAGTTCGCCAATCAGATCGTCCTGGCTGCCGCCGACGGCTGCACGGCCGCGCTGGCTGCCGCGCACTATGTGGAAACGCATGGAAAATGATCCGGGATGGCCGGACAGGAGAACGGGCGTTGTGGGGCTGCCACAGCGCCCGTTTTTTTTGCGGCGCAGATGATTGTGCCGGTGGAGATCAGAATGGCTTGTCTTCGATAGGATTTTTTTCAGTTGCGAACCTGCGGTTCCAGCCTGTCATGATGGAAAAAAGCAGCACTGCCAGCAACGCCCACGAGTAGGGGTTGTAAAGAGCGGCACTGACAGGTGGAACCGGGATGCCGTGAAGTTCACAAGCCGCGGATATGGCTCCATACCATACTGCCACTGCAATATGCCAGGGCAAGATGAAAAAGATTGTACATACGGCGCAATCCATCAGATTGGCGCTCCGGGCCGGGGCGAGTCCAAACCGTTTGCCTACCGGCCGGACGAGACTCGGTCCGACCAGAAGCTCTGCCGGGGCATTGGCTGAGAGGGGGATGGACGCCGCAATGGTCACGCCCACTATAAAGAACTCTGCCTGCCTGACACTTTGCGCGATGAATTTCTCCGCTTTGGAAAGAATTTTCGACATGACACCGCTCTCGATGAGTATCCGGGTCACGGCCAAAATGAGCAGGGCGAAGATGATTGCTCCTACGGTGCTCTGGATTCCATCTTCGATAAGCCCGGTGGACATGCCGCGCTCGCCGGGAATCGAGAATATCGCATTGATGTCGATGCCTCCTGTGATCAGCCCTACTGCCGCCGCAGTGATGTTGCCGTAAATGAGGGATTCGACGATATGCCGTCCACGCAAGGCGGAGACGACCACCACGACCAAGGCCAGAAGCATGAAGATACCGTGGGGCCGCAGGGTCCGGGCGATATCGGTGAGCTTGTCCGTTTCGCCGCCTCCTCCGAAAATAAGAAAGACGCATCCGGAGATGATGGCGGCAGCTATGGCCAGGGGAAATCTGCTGCGGACCACATCGCGCATGGATGCCTCTTGGGTATAGGCGGAGACGATGGTGGTGTCGGAAATGGGCGCGAGATTGTCCCCGAAGGCGGCGCCGGACAAGATGGCAAGTCCCAGAAAAATCTGGTCGGCTCCCAGAAAGTATCCTGCGGGATAAAGCACCGGAGTGAGAGCGATACAGGTGCCAGTGCTGGTCCCAGTTCCCAGGGCGAAGGTCATGGCCGCGAGGAATACGCACAAGGTAAAAGCGCTGCCCTTGGCTCCGGTGGTCATGCCCAGCCAGAGCAGACCGTCCACCAGTCCTCCGGCAGCCATGAGCTTGCCGAAGACTCCGGCAAAGAGCCATGCGGCGACAATGACCACTCCGGCGTTATCCCCGAGGCCGCGCAGGGCCGCGTGGCAGTACTCCATTTTGTCCTTTGCGCAGAACAGGCCGATGACAAGGGCTATCCACGCGCAGGCCCAGAAAGGTTTGGTTCCTCCCCGTTCGGCCAGGGAGAGCCAGACAAGTCCGGCTACAAGGACGCATAGCGGGATGAGTCCACCCCATGTCCCTGCATAAAGCTGCAGTTTCGGATTCGGGTCAGTGTCTTGATGGGTATTCATAGCCGCCTCCAGATTCAGGATGTTGGCTGGTAATGAAAGATTGAGAACTTATGCTGCCTCCTGAGTATCTTCTGGCGCAAGTTCATTCTCCAGGCTGGCGACGATAACCGCACCTACAGAGTCGCCCATGACGTTCAAAGTGGTTCTGGCCATGTCCAGGATTCTGTCCACGCCAGCGACCAGGGCGATTCCTTCCATGGGGAGATGCACCTGAGTAAAGACCATGGACATGACAACCAGGGCTGCCGAGGGAACTCCCACAGAACCGATGGAGGCGAGCATGGCGATGAGCAAGACGGTCAACTGCGAAGAGAGGCTGAGATCGATCCCATAAATCTGAGCGACGAACACGGCCGCGAGGCCAAGATAGATAGCCGCTCCGTCCATGTTTATGGTCGTCCCGAGGGGGATGGTGAAGCTTGAAATTTCCCGGGGTACACCGAGTCTTTCCGTGGAGTTCATGTTGGCGGGTAGGGCGGCGGCACTGGAACAGGTGGAGAAGGCGATCAGGAGCGGTTGGCTCATGATCTTCAGAAAGGAGAAGATGGAAATGCGGCCGACCCACTTCAACGCTGGAAAGTACACAATGCAGACATGCGTCAGTGCGGCGAGGTACATGATTCCGATCAGCTTGATCAGAGGCAGGAGAACCTGCAGGCCGCTTTTGCCCACCGTGTAGGCGATGAGCGCGCAAACGCCATAGGGAGCGAAGCGCATAACCGCCGCGGTGATGCGGATCATGACCTCGTTGCCTACCTGAAAAATTCTGAGCAGAGGTTTCCCCGCTTCTCCCATGCTGGAGAGGGCGAAGCCGAAGAAAATGGCGAAAAAGATGATTTGCAGGAGGTTGCCTTCGGCCAGGGCCTGGGCGGGGTTGAGCGGGATGATGTTCAAAAGGGTCTGGGCGATGCCGGGCGGGCTGATTTCCTTGGCCTGGAGGCCTTCGGTACTGAGGCTGAGCCCCAGCCCCGGCTGGAAGATGTTGGCGAAAACAAGCCCAATGCCTACCGCAATGGCGGTGGTCCCGAGATAGTAACACAGTGTCTTTATGGAAATGCGCCCCAGCCTGCTCAGATCGCCCATGCTGGCGGCTCCGGCCACCAGCGATAAGAAGACCAGAGGTACGACAATCATGCGGATCAAGTGGATAAAAACATCGCCCAGCGGTTTGATCCAGGAAATGTCCCAGCCGCCGAACTGAAAAATCAGTCCCAGAACCACGCCCAAGGCGAAGCCGATCCCCATTTTTGCCGGGAGTCCGAGAGTACGAGCCGCCATGACAATCTCCTGTGTTTTGGGGTTTCAGATATATTCAGCTGACCGGTTTCGCTTCGCGGACAATGCGTTCCGCCAGGATTTGGGCGGCGTCCATAATGGGTACGGACGCCTCCAGTTGTTCTGAGACAATGGA
Source organism: Desulfomicrobium orale DSM 12838 (assembly GCF_001553625.1). Lineage (GTDB taxonomy): Bacteria > Desulfobacterota > Desulfovibrionia > Desulfovibrionales > Desulfomicrobiaceae > Desulfomicrobium > Desulfomicrobium orale. The sequence goes on along the minus strand of NZ_CP014230.1, from coordinate 644,741 downwards.
AAGCTCTGTGCAGGCCACGAGAATGATTTCCGCGCCCGCATTGAGGAGGCTGTCCGTTGCCTCCCGCAGAACCGCAAATATTTCCCCGCCATAGCGGCCGGTCTTGATTTGCCGGATGGCCGCCATGACGCGCTCCTGCATAGGCGGCGCCGGGACGACTACCTCCACTCCATGCAAGGCAAACGCCTCGTTATAAAGATTCAGATTCAAAACCGCTGTGGAGGCGAGCAGACCCACGTGTCGTAAATGCGGCTTCCGGCGCAGGCATTCCTCAATTGAAAGGGAAATGATGTTGAGGACCGGAATGGACACGGCCTCCTGAATTTCCTTATGGTAATAGTGGGCCGTGTTGCAGGGCATGGCCAGAAAGTCCGCTCCCCAGGATTCGAGTTTGCGGGCCATGTCGCAGAGGCATGGACCGGGGCTTTCCCCGGTTTTTTCGAGGAGTGCCTGGATGCGCGAGGGGACTTGGGGGTTGTTGTCCACAAGCAGATGCACGTGGTCCCGGTCGTCCTGGGCAGGGGTGGCCCGGAGGACGCGTTTCATCAGATCGATAGTGGCTTCCGGTCCCATGCCGCCGAGAATGCCGGCCACTTTTCTTTTCATTGGCATCTCCTTGAAAAAATCCCGAAATACCATCGGCATTTCGGGATTGCGTTTTCATTCGGGGGCGTTCTCCAGACCCAGAAGAACTTTCCGGTATGCGTAGAGCGCCGGTGAACCGCCGGTATGCACATACAGCAGGTTCTCGTCCTTCCTGAAGTAACCCTTCCGGCACAAATCAATGAGTCCGGCCACCGCCTTGCCCGTGTACACAGGGTCGAGCAGAATGCCTTCGGTTTTGGCCATGAGGTTCACTGCCTCCACCATTTTAGCGTTGGGTACCGAATACTTCGGACGCCAGTAATCACCGAAGGTGACTACAGATTCCTTTTCTATTTCCTGATGTATGCCGAGATGTTTGGCTGTTGCCACCGCCAGTTTGTGTACCAGCGGATTCTGATCCTGAGGATCGCGGCTGACCCCGATACCCACCACGGGAATGTTCATGTTGCACCCGATGAAGCCGGTCAGCAGGCCGGCATGGGTTCCGGCCGAGCCGGAGGCGACGCAGAGCCGATGGATTTCCACACCCATCTGGAAGAGCTGGTCCTGAATTTCCTGAGCGCAGGCTACATAGCCCGTGGCGCCGATAGCATTGGAGCCGCCGCCGGGGATGACGTAGCCTTTGCGTCCTTCGGCCTTCAGGTCTTCCGCCACAGAGTTCATGGCGGCCATCATGTCGCTGCCCGCCGGGACTACCGTGATTTTTTCGACTCCCAGCAGCTGGAAGAGAAAATTGTTTCCTGACGCTTCGAGGTTATAGGAGCCGGGTACTCGCTCTTCCAGTACCAGACGGCATTTCATTCCTTCCTTGACCGCGGCGGACAACGTGAGCCGGCAATGATTGGACTGCACCGCACCGCAGGTGATGAGAGTGTCCGCACCTTGCGCCAGCGCGTCGGCCACAAGGAATTCCAGCTTCCGGGTTTTGTTCCCGCCGGATGTCAACCCCAGCAGGTCGTCGCGTTTGATGTAGATTCGCGGGCCACCCACGGCTTGGGTGAAGCGCGGCAGGAATTCCAGGGGAGTCTGGCCGTCGGTGTAGCGGCGGCGGGGAAACTTTGCGAGATTCATGGATGCCTCCAGTAGTTGTATCAATTTGCGAGATAGACTCGACTTCCAAAATTATGTTTGTGAGAAGACTTGCCGCCTGATTCTGAATCTTTCTCTGTGAAGATAACGGCGGAAATATTTTTCAGGCGGTGGGTTTGGGTGGAAAGAATTCCTGAAATAAAATTTGCTGTGGGAAATTCTAACTGAAGCTGTCTGGGAATAAAATGAAGAGGTATTGCATGTATGGCTTGGTTGTATAAAATGCTAGCCACGGGAGATGTATCAGGAGATGTATTGATTGAAATGGCCTGGACCATTGTGCGCCCCATTCAGAATAAATTTAATTAAAAGCGTTGCATATCTTTTTCTGTTTGTATTATTTTAAGATAATTATATATTGTGTATTTTGATATACCCATAAGTAGCGCAACATGGTCAATACTCCCTTTTATTTTGAACACTCCGTTTTCTTCTAATTCTTTGACTGCATTTATGCGTTCATCTCTACTCATTGTCGGAGACTCTTTTCCTATTTTTGCCTCTACTTGATGGAATATGTTTTCTATTGTTTCTGTTATAGGCCCAGTGAATGTTTCGTATTTTTCCTGAATCCCAGTTTCATTGGAAATGTTTGTAAATATTTCCAATGCGTGGGCTGCATTTTTATAGTCAGTTGTATCGAAATTTATGCATAGCGCACCGATGACATCGTCGTCATCATCCCGGATGAAGATGGTGCTTGATTTCAGAGTTCTGCCATCCCGGCTCGTTGTCTTATAGTTATGCCGGTCTCTGACATCTTTTCCTTCCCGGTGCAGAGCCTTGATTACCAAATCTGTCACGGCATCGCCGACCTTGCGTCCGGTGACATTGCCACTGATGTGCCGTATGGATTGCAAGGGCTCCGTCAGGTCGTGGAGAACTACCTCCAGATTTTTGGGGAACATGGCGGCAAGCCCTTCCGCAGCGTGCTCCAATGCTCTGAAAATGGATTCTTTTCTCTTCGTGGACATTGCTGTTTCCTATCAGCTTCTTTGTTGAATGGATTATTCAAATTATGGATGTCGCAGTCAACAAATTTTTTTTAAATCTTAAAATATATTTTAAATCCAAGCAAATTGGGTAGTTCTCAAACTCGGACTTGTTTGCCGGGATATTTTTACGTAACTGGCCTGGCAGTGCTGCAAGACTGCTTTCATTCCAGGGAGGACGCGCATGGTGACTCTGTTCTGGCTGGTCATCAGTTATTTTTTGGGGGCCATACCTTTTGGACTGGTCATTTCCAAAACCTGTTGCGGGATCGATCCGAGAGAGCAGGGCAGCGGCAATATCGGCGCCACCAACGTCAATCGTCTGTGCGGAAGCAAATACGGAGCCCTGACACTGGTTCTGGACATCCTGAAGGGGTTTGTCCCTGTGTGGCTGGCGGGCATGTTTTCTGATTCCGCGTTTTTTTTGAGCCTAACGGCTTTTGCGGCCGTGTGCGGGCATATGTTTTCCGTTTTTCTGAACGGCAAAGGAGGGAAGGGAGTGGCCACTTGGGTGGGTGCGTTTGCGGCCATTTCCTTTTCAGGAACTGTTCTGTGCGGAGTGGCTTTTCTGCTGGCCTTGTATGTCTATAATTACGTATCGTTGGCGTCCATGATCATGGTCGCTGCCATGCCCTTGGTGCTTCTGTTTCAGGGCCTGTTCGGCGTCGTCCCCGTGGCCGTGGCGCTGGTGGTTCTCGTCTTCTGGAAGCACTGGGGCAATATTCAGAGACTCAGGGCCGGGGAGGAAAATCCCTGGAAGAAATGCGGTCCGGCCGCATAATAGCCAGCGTTTCGTTTTGTGTCCGGGAAATTGTCGGTATTATACAGTATGGGAGGTATTCATGTTTGTACGAATGATAGTTCTGCTTGTGTTTCTGGGACTTACGTTTTCCGCTGGATGCGCTAAAGTCGGCTCTACTGCTGGAAAGGCCCAGGCAAAGGTGGAAAAAGGCGCGGAAAATATGAAGGAAGGCTACCACGAAGGATACGCCAAGGAGAAAGCCAAACCATAACTGTCCGCGAATCCATAGTCTTGTGCTCTGATCCGGTGTGAATGTCTGGCTGATCGACAGGGAAATCTGCTCTGTCGCTTCAACGTGCATGCTAGGTCAGTAGTATTTGCAATCTAGGCTGACCGGGCGGTGTAGGACTGCGTTAGGTGTATGGAAAACGCAGTTCAACCCGCCTGATCAGCTTGTCTTGTTTGTGATGTCTCCGCCGCCTCTGGCCTTGGATCAAATCCATGAATGGCTCCTGTTCATTTTCGTGCTGGCGATGAAAAGAAAGCTGAGAACAGGGATGATCAAAAAAGAGTGTGCGCAGCTTTCCTCTCAGGTGTTTCTGCTTTTCCTCCTCTCAGATACTTTCTGCATTTCTTGTCGTGGCGCGCACTAAGTGCATCGCGCGGCTTTCCATTGACGGATATCCAGCCGACTCGGCGAAAGCTCTGCGGACGCGGTGAACATCCCGCAGGTGACTCCAAATTTTCCGGTGTGGAACAGCGAGTCGGGAAACATCGTCCCACGGTTTTCTCTCCGCCCGAAGCAGGTATTTCCAGAGATTCAGGCATTTTTTTGTCTCGCTCACCGCCCGAAGTTTTGCCCCCTGCTGACAAAGACTCGGTATCTTGCCGGGCATGCAGCGGTTCCACCATATCTCCCGACCACATTGCTGTCCGGCTAAGGGATAAGAAAAGAGTCCAAAATCTCAGCGATGTGTGGTAAAAGAAATCACCACAACATCTTGCCACACAAGGAGATTCTGGACTTGAGTCACCATAATACACTATTCTCCCAGACGCTATCTCTGATTCCCAGACATGTTTTTCAGAAACTCGAAAGACGGCACAAAACCGGGCGCTCGTCGCGTCAATTCGGTTTCAAGGAGCAGTTCACGGTCATGGCCTTCATCCAGCTTGCCGCAAGACGTTCCATGCGCGATGGCCTGCGCTGCCTTGAGGCTGCGGGAAACCGCCTGTATCACTGGGGACTGAAAAACGTGGCCCGCTCGACCTTTGCTGACGCGAACAATTCTCGCCCCGTAGGCTTTTTCAAGGATCTGTTCGCCGAGATGTACGGCCTGTGCGCCGCAAAAGCCCCGAAGCACAAATTCCGTTTCAAATCCAAATTGTTCAGTCTGGACGCCACCACCATAAAGCTTTGCCTGTCGCTTTTTCCCTGGGCCTCGTTTCGGCAGGCCAAGGGCGGCGTCAAAGTACATACCTTGCTGGATCACGATGGCCATATCCCGGCTTTCGCAACCGTCACCGACGCCAAAACCCATGAAAGCCGCATAGCTCAGGCTATGGAGTTGCCCAGGGGCTCCATCGTGGTCTTTGACAAGGGCTTCATCAGCTATCCCTGGTTTCGGATCCTCGGGGCAAAGGGTGTCTTTTTTGTGACCCGGCTCAAGCGCAACGCCGTTTTCAAACTCCTGGAGCGCCGCCTCGTGAATCGCAAGACCGGCGTTACTTCCGATCACATCATTGAAGTCTCCAGCCGGGGAAAATCCTTACGCTTGCGCCGTATCGGCTATCGTGACCAGGAAACCGGGAAACACTACGAATTTTTGACCAACCATTTCCGGCTTTCGGCGAAAACCATCGCCGACATCTATAAAGACCGCTGGCAAATCGAGCTCTTCTTCAAGGAAATCAAACAAAATTTGCGCATAAAGACCTTCGTCGGCAACTCGGAAAATGCGGTTCTGATCCAGATTTACACGGCCCTGACGGTTTACCTGCTCCTCGCGTACCAGAAATTCCTCAGCCGTCTCGGACTCTCCGTACAGCAACTCTTCCAGCTCATTCAACTCAACCTGCTCGGCGAGGCCTCCTTGGATGAACTCCTGAATCCCAGACGACGAAAATTCGATAATTCATATAACTTCACACTGTTAGATTGCATCGCTTAGCCGGACAGCAATGTCCCGACCATGTCTCGAAAAAAAATATGAACATACTATCTCGCCTGATTCATTGAATTTTTTAGAAAAAATCCAAGTAATTGATCTGCCCCTTTTGTAAATGTCTCTTGACAATTTATCTTGAGTTTGAACATTCAAACTAGATCAGCCGGAGCTAATAAAATCACTGTCCGGCCTGAGGGAGAATCATCGTGAACACCACTGCATCCAAACCAGTTTTCAGCAAGAATATCGGCCAGATGATGCACGGCCAGACCCACCACAGCCCCGCCGGAGGCGACGACCCGCTCAAGGCCTGCTTCGCCCGCACGGACGGCAATCCTCTGGAAGACGCATTTCCCCGCAAGCTGGCCATCCACGCCGGTTTTGGCGGTGTCCCCGTCAAACGGGAAGAGATGAACGAGCGCCTTGAGGAAATGCTGTCCATGCCCCGCACCGGCAAAACGGCCGCCTACATTCATGTGCCCTTCTGCGAAACCCATTGCCTGTACTGCGGGTTCTACACCAAGGCCTACGGTCCGGAGGAAAGCGCCCGCTATACCGACGCCCTGCTCCGGGAACTGGCACTGTGGCGGGATACGCCCATGGTCCGGTCCGGGCCCGTGCACTGCGTGTACATCGGCGGGGGCACGCCCACATCTCTGGAGGCGGACGATCTGCGCCGCCTGTTGCGCGGCATTCGCGAGGCTCTGCCTCTGGCCAACGACTGCGAAATTACCGTGGAAGGCCGCATCCACAATTTCGGGCCGGACAAGATGGACACCTGCCTGGAGGCCGGAGCCAACCGCTTTTCCCTGGGCGTGCAGACTTTCGATACCGCTCTGCGCCGGTCCATGGCCCGCAAGGCGTCGCGGGAAGATGTCTTCTCCGCCCTGCGCCGTCTGTCCGGCTATGATCAGGCCGCCGTGGTCATCGATCTCATCTACGGCTTTCCCGATCAGGACATGGACCTGTGGCGGAAGGATCTGGCGCTGTTACAGGAGCTCGATCTGGATGGCGTGGATCTCTACCAGCTGAACATCCTCGGCGAGACGCCTCTGCACCGGGCCATGGAGGCGGGCAAGATCGCCGCACCCGCCACAACCGCGATGCAGGCCCGCATGTATGCCGAAGGTGTGCGTATCATGGCTTCGGCCCATTGGCGGCGGCTCTCCGCCAGCCACTGGGGGCGGACCACCCGCGAACGCAATATCTACAATAATCTGGTCAAAGGACCGGGCCACTGTCTGGCCTTCGGACCGGGCGGAGGCGGAGCCGTGCATGGCTGGTCCTACTTTCTGGACCGGAACTACGCCTCCTGGCGGGAAACCGTGCTTCAGGGTCAAAAACCCCTGGCCGGACTCATGGCCGCCCCGGAAAGCGCGCTGATGGACAAGATGCTGGCTCAGGAGTTCGACACGGGAAACGTCAATCTGCCCCGCATGGGCGCGCGGCTGAACCTTCCTCTGGCCGAACTGGCCGCCCCGGTCGCGGAGCAGTGGCGGCAGGCCGGGCTTCTGGAGGCCGACGGTCCGTGGCTGAATCTGACCGTGGCCGGGTTGTTCTGGCAGGTGACCATGGCCCACCTGCTCATCAAATACCTCAACCATACTTTGAAAGGGGATGTATCATGAAGAAGGCGTTTTCCCTGCCGGGAGCGGTCGCGGCGTTCTTCGCACTGACCGTTTTTTTCCCGGCCGGACCGGCATGGGCGGAAGAAGTCCGGGTGAAAGAGATGGTCATCACGGCCACCCGTACGGAGCACGACAAGCAGGACGTGCCCGCTTCCGTGGATGTGCTGTCCAAGGACAAGCTGCGTGAGATGCCGCATGTGGACATCGCTGATGCCCTGAAGGACATCCCAGGCGTCGAGGTCTTCGACCAGTCAGTGCCTGGAGCCAAGCGCGTCCAGATTCGCGGCGAGAGCGGCGCGCGGGTCATGATCCTTATCGACGGCCAGAAAATTTCGGAACAGAAATCCATGGACGGCGCGGCTCTGCTCATCGACCCCAGCCGCATCGAACGTCTGGAAGTGATCAAGGGCCCCGCCTCCATCCTGTATGGCTCCGAAGCCATCGGCGGCGTGGTCAACATCATCACCAAAAAGGGCGGCCCCAAGCCCGTGAGTGTGGAGGGCAGTCTGACGTTCGATTCCTCCACCGACGGCTTTACGGAATATCTTTCGGTCTTCGGCGGTGTGGGCGGTTTTTCCTACCGCGCCAGCGGCTCCTATAACGACCAGGGCGACCGCCGCGTACCCGGCGGCACGCTGAGCGACACGTCCTACATGTCCCGCGATACCAGCGCGTTCCTGGGCTACGACCTGGACAAGGCGTCTTTCGGCCTGTCCTATGATGAATACTGGAGCAACGTGAACTCCAGAACTCCCGAAGGCACCGTCGGCGGGCCTCTGAGCAAATTCGATCTGGATCTGCCCGTGTGGGAGCGCAAAAAACTGAACGGCTTCGCCGAACTGCGGGACATGACCTCCTTTCTGCCGCGCGTCCGTCTGGACGCCTTCCATCAGGACGTGACCAAGAAGCTGATCAACATCATCGGCGTCAGGCCCAACCCCATGATATCCATGGAGCAGACCCAGTGGACGAAAAACGATCAGGAAAGCTGGGGGGCCACCCTCCAGACGGACATTCTGCCCCATACGGACCACTATCTGATCCTCGGTTACGATTTGAACGTGGATCAGCTCGACTCCACCACGGATATTGAATCCGTCACGACCCGACGCATACCGCGCCGGCCTCCGGCGACCACCACCAAAGTGTCCAATTTCGAGTACGAGGCCGAATCCGTCAGCCACGCCCTGTATCTGCAGGACGAATGGACGCTGCCCGCGGACTTCGCTCTGACTCTCGGCGCGCGCCAGACCTGGACCCGTACGGAGCTGGGCGATACCAACAACCCCACGCTGGAAACGAAGAGCCACACGGATTCTCATCCGGTGTTCAGCGCCGGGGTGACCTGGAGCGGCCTGGAGTATACCACGCTGCGCGCCCTTTTCTCCCAGGGCTACCGTTTCCCCAACCTGCAGCAGCTCTACATCGGCACGGTGCACGGCGGCGTACAGCCCACCTATCCGAATCCGGATCTGAAGCCTGAAACCTCCAACAACTACGAACTCGGCGCGCGCTTCGACAACGGCAATCTGAATCTGGACATGGCCGTCTTCCTGTCCAACGCCAAGGACTACATCACCATCAGGGCCATTACCGGCGGCAACCAGTTCGCCAACATAAACAAGGCCGACACGCACGGCGCCGAAGCCTCCATTTCCTATACCTTCGAGGACGCGGGGCTCACGCCGTACGCCAGCGCCACATGGCTGCGCCGCCATTTCAAGGCCGGGGATTTCAGCACCTGGAAAAGCGGACATCCGGAATTCTCCGGACGCGCCGGCCTGCGCTACGACCGCGACTTTGAGGCACGCGGCATCAGCGCCTTCGCCGACCTCTATGTCCGGGCCGCTTCGGACGCGCACTTGAAGGCCCGCGACGGTTCGACGGACACCAGCAAGTCCTGGCAGACTTTGAATCTGGCTCTGGGCACCACTTTCGGGGCCGAGCGCCAGCACTTCATCAGTCTGAACCTGCTGAACATCCTGGACAAGGAGTACACCACCGCAGCCAATTCCATCGAAGACGCGGGAGCCCACGCCGTGATCAAGGCCGGGTTCACGTTCTGAGCATGAAGCCGCTTCCGGTCTTTCCGGGATAAGTTCCCGGCCCCGGAAGCGGCTGTTCAAACGCGCGGACATATCCATGAATGGGCGTCCGCACCCGCAAGCATCGGGGAGGAGAGATGAACAGCCTGGAATTCACCGTATTCGCGAACAAGGACATCCGGCCGGAAGAACTGACGGAACTCTTCGGCTCCGTAGGCTGGGGCGAGGCGGCCGCATACTCCATGGCGGACGTCGAACGCTCGTTGGCCGCGTATCCGTTCATTGCCCACGCCCGCGACCGGGAAGGAAAACTCGTCGGCTACATCAGCGCTTTCTGCGACGGGTCATTTTCCGCGTTCATCGGCGAACTGGCCGTTCATCCCTCGGTGCAGCGCCAGGGCATCGGCACGGCTTTGCTGGCCAAGGCGGAAGCGTACGCCGGAGATGTCCCCATCCGCATCAATCCCTTTGCCGGGCAGGAAGCATTCTTCAGCAAGCGGGGCTACCGCAGCCCGGCCCGGCCGGTGACGTATCTGTTCAAAAAAAGAAGTGCGGCCTGATTTCGTTCCGCCCCGGGCCCGCAAAACCAATTCCATCCTCAAGAGAGTCCATGACCGACACATACCCCAAACCCTACTGGATGGTCCGCGAACTGGTGACCATCGGCGTGTTCGCGGCGCTGGTCAAAGTTTCCAGCCTGCTTGTGGCCCTGATCGGCGGAGGCATGAATCCCCTCACCCTGATCCTCAAGAACCTCCTGTTCACGTCGCTTCTGCTGGTCCTGCTGTTCAAAATCCGCAAGCCCGGCACTCTGCTGCTGTTCAACGCGGTCAGCATCATGGTCTCCATGCTGCTCATGGGCGGCGGATTCTTTCTGCTGCCCTCCGTCATTCTGGCCGGGTTCGTGGCCGAGGGGCTGATTCTCGTTCTGGGCGGATATGGCCGGGCCTGGGCCGTCATGCTCGGCGTGGCCTGCTTCGATCTGGTATCCAAGGGCCTGTCTCTGGGCATTTCATGGTTCTTTGTGCGGGAGCAGCCGCAGCTTCTGTGGATGACCGGCCTTTTCGTCGTTATCGGCTATGCCGGAGCGCTTCTGGGCCTTCCGGTGGGATCACGTTTCGTCAGGGAGCTGCGGCATGCGGGTATCATTCATCAGTAGCGGTACGCGCGACGGTTTTGTCCACCGTCTGGACGCGCGGACCAAGATGGGCGTTTCACTTCTGGGCTCCATCGCCGTGGCCGTGCTCAACCGGCCGGAACCGCTGGGCTTCCTGCTGGGCGCGGCCCTGGTCTACGCCTGGACCGTAAAGCGCCCCAAGGTGCTGGCCATCGGACATCTGGCCCTCGTGGCCATGTGGGTAGTGGCTCTGGGATTTCTGCTGGGCATGCACTTTCTGATGCCCAGCATGGGAGAGGTAAAGCTGCACACGCTGCTGACGCCTTTTCTGCGCACGGCCATCATGCTGAACGTCATTCTGGCCATGGCCCTGTCCACCCGCATCCAGACCGTGCTGTCCACCCTCAAGTCCCTGCGGCTGCCGCAATGCGTGGTCATCCCGGCGGCGGTGATGATCCGGTTCATTCCGTCGTTCATCGCCGACATCCGCCAGATCACCGAAACCCTCAAGACGCGGGGCTACCGGCTCTCTCCTCTCGTCGTTTTGCGTCAGCCCCGCCTGTACACGCGTCTGCTGTTCGTTCCTCTCGTTTTCCGGGCCCTGCGCGCGGCGGACGAACTGGGCATCGCGGCGGAGCTGAAAGGTTTGGGTTACGCCCGGAAAGTCAGGCCCTGCCGCCCCCTGTCTTTTACCGGCCGGGACTGGTTTGCCTCGGGCGCGGCCCTGACCTGTGCGGCCGTGGGACTTTTCTGGCAGGCCCGGCTTGGATGGTCCGGGGGAGGCATGTTCTGATGCTTGCTTTCGATCATGTCACTTACACCTATTCCGGAGCCGGGGCTCCGGCCGTGACGGATGTCAGCTTCCGGGTACGGCCCGGAGAGGCCGTACTGTGTACCGGCCCCAGCGGCTGCGGCAAATCCACCCTGGTCCGTCTGGCCAATGGCCTGTGTCCGCATTTTTTCAGAGGCGATCTGTGCGGCAGGGTCGTGGTCGACGGCCGGGACACTGCCGATTCCTCCTTGCACGAACTGGCCCGCGCGGCGGGAACCCTTTTTCAGGATCCGGAAAACCAGTTTTTCGCCCTGACGGTGGAGGACGAGCTGGCCTTCGCCCATGAGTGGCGCGACTCTCCGCCCGGGGAGACGCTGCGCGCCGTGCAGCGGGCGGCCCAGTCCTTCGGACTGGAGAAGCTGCTGGACGCGTCCATTCTGGATCTGTCCGAGGGGCAGAAACAGAAGGTGGCTCTGGCCTCCATCATCTCTTTGGGGCCAAAGGCCATCATTCTGGACGAACCCAGCGCCAATCTCGACCCGGAAGCCACCGCCGCCCTGGCCGAGGCCATTTTGGAGCTGAAAAAATCGGGCATGGCCATTCTCGTGGTGGACCACCGGCTGTACTGGCTGGAAAACGTCGTGGACCGGGTCATGGTCATGGCCGAGGGCCGCATGGTGGCCGAGGGCGAATTCAGCCTGTTCCACGATGATAGCTTCCGGCGGGAGAAAGGCCTGCGCGCCCACCATGTGGCCGACCCGCGCGAAATCCTGCCCAGGGCCGGTTCCGAACCACCGGTGCTGCAAGCCTCGGGGATTTGTTTCGCGCACAGCGGCCGGGCTCCTCTGTTTGAAAATGCGTCCTTCACTCTGCCCGCCGGAGTGACCGGCATTCTGGGCGACAACGGAGCGGGGAAAACCACTCTGGCCCGTCTGCTCACGGGGCTGCACACCATGCAGGCGGGCACGCTGCTGCTGCGGGGCGAGGCGGTCAGCCCGGACGGCCTGCTGCGCCGGGCCAGTATCGTGCTGCAGAACACCGACCACCAGCTGCATATGCACACGGTGCGTGCGGAACTGGCCATCTCCGTGACGCCGGAATCCAAAAACGCCGAGGAGGCGACGAACCGGCGCGTGGACGAACTGCTTGAGCTGTTCAATCTGAAGCATCTGGAAGCGCGGCATCCGCAGTCTCTGTCCGGCGGCGAAAAACAGCGGCTGGTCATTGCCTGCGGCATGGCCAAGAATCCGGAAATTCTCATCCTGGACGAGCCCACCAGCGGACTGGACGGCCGCAACATGCGTCTGGTGGCCGGCTCCATCCGCACGGCGGCGGAGCAGGGGGCCATAGTGCTGCTCATCAGTCACGATCTGGAACTTCTGGAGCTGACCTGCCACACGGCCCTGCGCCTGCCGCTGTGAACGCGGGAAACAAACCGCCGTGGTCCTTTTCCGCCCGGAATGCAGACGACGAAAGGGCGCAAGCGGGAAATGCGGCCCGTTCGGTGCGTGGCATGAAGCCGCACATGCGCCACCGGCTCCGATTCGTTGCGAGGGAGCGTCCGAAGGAGCGGGAAGGGCCGAGGAGGGGGCACAATCCCCCTTGGCTGGCCCTCCACAAATGAACAGTCCGGCGCGTCGCCGTCCCGTCGGTGTCGGAATTTAGCATTTTTGAGACTTCGCTCTGTTCAAAACATCCACAAGCCCAAGGAGATCACATGAAACCCTTTGAAATTCCTTCTTCCCTTGTCCAGGACGTGACTGCCGCGGTTCAGGAAAATCCGGGCGTCATGCTCCGCGATCTGGCCCAGCGCTTCGGCGTCACCGAAGGCGCCGTGGCTCAGGCTCTGCCAGCCGAAATGCACGCCTTCGCCCCGGTCGAGGCGTTCGACCGGGTATGGGAAGCCATGGCTTCCTGGCAGGCGGTTACGGTCATCGCCTGCACGCCGGGCATGATCATGGAGTTCAAGGGGACTCTGCCCGGAGGAAAACACGGCCACGGCATGTTCAACCTGCACGCCGAAAATCATCCTTTGGGCGGGCATTTCTTCGTCAAGGATCTGGGGGCCATCTGCTTTCTTTCCAAGCCCTTCTTCGGCCTGGAGAGCCACAGCGTGCAGTTCTACAACACCAGGGGTGAAGGCATGTGCGCGGTTTATGTGGGCCGGGAAGGCCGCAAGCTCATCGACGCCGTGCGTGACGCCTACATGGCCCTGAGGGACGCGGTCTGCGTCCGGGAGGAAAAATAATGAAATCTCTCGTGGTCTATTCGTCCCGTACCGGGAATACCGAGAAAGTGGCCCGGGCCATCCATGAGATTCTGCCCGCGCCCTGCGACATTCATTCCGTGGAGACGGCTCCCGACCCTGGTGATTACGGTTTCGTGGCCATCGGTTTTTGGGTGGACAAGGGCGAACCCGACGCCAAGGCCAAGGACTACATGAAGCGTGTCCAGGGGCGGAAGGTGGGGCTTTTCGGCACCCTTGGGGCCTGGCCGGATTCGGATCACGCCCGGGAGTGCCTGGACAAGGCCAGAGAGCTGATGGCCGGAAACGAAGTGCTGGGCACCTTTATCTGTCAGGGCCGTATCGACCCGGCCGTGCTCGAAATGATGCGCAAGATGGCTTCGGACGTGCATCCCATGACGCCCGAACGCCAGGCCCGCATCCGGGAGGCGGAGAAGCACCCCGACGAGGCGGATCTGCTGGCGGCGCAGGCCGCTTTCCGGGACATGGCCGCGCGCCTGGGAGCGGGCGGGACGGGGGATGCGCCATGCGTCCCATGACCGATGAAGAGATAGCCACGCTGGTGCGGCGGAGCAAATGGGCCACTATCTGCTCCGCGTCTTCCGAAGGGGTTCCCTATGCCGTGGAGGCCACGCCGTACAGCGACGGCGGGGACGTCTGCTTCATGATCAACCCCAGAGGGGGCACCTGGAAGAACCTGTGCTCCAATCCGAAGGTACTGCTCAAGTACACCCTGACCAACAGCCGCCTGACTTGGTGGGCCGGGGTCAGCGCTTTCGGAACAGGCCGTTTCGATCCGGACCCGGAGGCCATCTCGCGCGGCTTCCTCCTGCTGGGGGAAGTCATGGGCGAGGACTATTCCGGGGTAGCCAGCCGTCCTTCGCGGCCCGGATTCAGCCCCTTGCTGCGGGTCACGGTGGAGCAGTGGACAGGCCGGTGCAGCGCTGCGCCGAACGCCCCTTTGTTCACATCTTCATCGCCGCTCTGAAAAAAACTTGCGGCGTCCCGCACGGATACACGCGGGACGCCGCAGATCATTTCTTCATACTTCCGCCGCAACCCCTCCCAAAGATTGGGCCTCACGGAAACGTGTCCCGGATTTCAATCCGGCTGTTCCATGTGTTCCGAAAGAAGGCGCTTCTCTCCGCTGATTTTCTGAATGGGTGCAATGTTCTGGGTCACTTCCAGAGTGCCGAGATACGCGCCCGAACTGTCCCGCACGGCGAAATAGCGGATGAGGACGAACTTGTCCCCCAGAGTGATCCAGAAATCCTCGTGGTCTTTTTTTCCCGACTTGAAGGCTTCGACGATGGCCTCCACCACGTGCACGCTGGCCGGGGGATGACAGTTGGACACCTTGCGGCCGATGATGGCCTTGGTGCGCGGAAAGATGCGTTCCGCGCTCTGGGAAAAATATTTCACCGTATCGTCTTTGTCCACGAACGTGATGTCCACGGGCAGAGTGTCGAGCAGGTGTGTCAGTTCGGCAGTGGAAAAGACGCCGGTGGGCAGGCGGACATCTCCGGACGCAGGAGCGGTCGGCACAGCCTGCCGGATATTCACCGGCTTCCAGAGGGGCGGCGTCGGAATCAGACAAAAGCCCAGCTCGGCTCCTTCCTCGGCGACTCGACCCCACTCCTCCTGGGTCAGGGTTTCCAGCAGCATGGGGCGCAATATGTTATCTTCCTTGAAAATCATTTCCCGGATCTTTTCCAGCGCGGTTCGGACGGCCTTGTCCAGCCCGGATCTGTCCTTTCCGCCGGTTTCGGCCGCCGCGAGGGCTTCCTTGATCGCGGCCCGGATTTCATCGTCCACGCCCCACATGACCTTGGGCGGAGCGGTGATGCCGTGCGCCTCCAGATAAGGAAACAGGAGATTCTCCTTTTTCATGTAATGAAGCTCGACCTGCCGCAGATCCCCCAGGGCTTCCAGTAACTCCGGGGGGAGAGCCGTTTCCGCACCGCCGGCAAACTGTTGCAGCAGGGAGTCGATCCGGTCCAGCAGTGCCCCTATGGCCGTGTTTTCCTCCGAAAGCACCCAGGCCGGATGGCCGGGAGCGAGAACCGCCGGAACGGAGGGGGTTGGCTGAATGATACCCGTAAAAGCCGCGGCATGTATGTCGCACAGCTTTTGCACTTCCTCCAGAGGCACTCCCTCCGCCATGAGGGCCTGCTCGGCCTCGGAAATCTCGGACGGAGAAACACCGCTGAAAGCCTGTGCAAAGCGTTCCCGGACTTCGTTCAGGTCGTGGCCGTCATGAAGCATCCGCAGCAGCTCCTTGATAGTGTTTTTGCGGAATTCCCGGTTATTGATGAGTTCACTCATTGACGTCCTCCGTGATTTCAAATCCGTGTTTGCGCAGGGTCGCGCGGATCAGAGCCAGATCGATGCCCTTCAGCCTGGCCCCTTTGGGGATGGTCATGAACCGCCCCGCCGTGGACAGCATGCCGGGCCGGGTAATTTCCGTGAAACCAAGATCCCGCAGAATGTTCACCAGTTCCGGGTATACCGAGCACAGACCGGCCACCGGGGTATTCAGGTCAAGATGCCGCATGGGCTCCTCCTTGTTTTCCATCCTGCAATGAAACCCGGGAAAGACAAGGTTTCAGGATTGCCAATAGTTAGAATCAGCTAATTAACTTCTCCGGGATTGACAAGATCAGCCCGTCTGCCGCGCGGAGCCGATCCATTTCATCTTCACCAGAGAGTTTCAAGGTCCGGCCGGAACATTTTCCACAGGCCGGTCCATCCAGAAAACAAGCACACGCATCCGGTGGGCCATGATTGCCGGGTGCGTGTGTTTGGGTCGGGGGAATGGTTGTGTGTCAGTTTCTCTGGGCCGTGGGCAAATCTTCGTACAGCACGGCCACGGCATGCTCCTCGGGATGATGGCCGCTGAATACTGTTCCGAGTATCAGTCCTGCGGCCGAAAAGGCGAAACCGGCCAAGGTCTGGTCAACGCCCGTGCCCAGATACGGCCAGATCAGAGTGGACACCAGTCCCGCGCCCATGCTCCACAGCACGCCTGTCCGCGTGGTTCTCTTCCAGAGCATGGTCGCCAGAAAAGGCAGAATGAGAGTCGTCGCAGTAAGGCGCAGCGCCCATTGATAGATGGCGATAATGCCCGTGAACTTGAAGGCTACGAACAGGGCGGCGAGCGCGATGATCGCCACGGTCAGACGGGAGACGAACATCATTTGCCGGTTCGTCGCGCCGGGGTTGATGAGACGACGGTAAAAGTCGTGTGTCAGGTTGGAACTGCCCTGCAGAATGAAGGAGTCGGCGCCGGTCACCAGAGCCGCCAGCAGGGCACAGTAAATTAGTCCTCCCACTTGGGGAGAGAGCAGCTTCAGGGTAACTGTCGAGAAGATGAGGTCGGGCGGAGTGTCCAGCGGCAGAAACTGACGGCAGGCCAACCCGATGACGATGGGGCAAAACAGGATGAAAGCGCAGATGACCACGCCCAGAGTGTTTGCTCTCAGGGAGACGCTTTCCGATTTCGCCGCGAAGATGCGCTGCCAGGACGACTGCCAGACGAGATAAAACGGCCCCACGGAGAGGAAAAATAAAAAGACCTCCGACGCCCCGTAAGGTCCTGAAAGCGACAGAAACTCCGGAGGCGTCATCTCGATGAGCCGTCCCGCCCCACCGGCGAAAGAAACGCAGGAGGCGGCCAGTATGGTGATACCGGCGATGATGAGGATGGATTGCAGGGCATCGGTGATGATTGTTCCCGGCAGCCCTCCCAGTATGGTGAAGGCAAGAACGAGCACAGCCGAGAGGATCAGGGCCGGAGTCAGGTCCATGCCGAACACCACCGTCCAGATGGTGGACATGGCGATGTACTGCATGGCCGTCGTCGGAATCGCGTACACCACGGCGGACAGCAGCGACGGGATGATGCCGACTGTAGCGCCGTACCGCTGGCCGAACAGGTCGGCGAGGGTGTAGAGCCTCTGACGCCGAAGCGCCCGGCCGAAGATCAGAATGAGGATGAGCGTAAAAAGTACTGAGGCGAAGCTGAAGCGGACGTAGCCCGAGGCTCCCACCGTAAAACCGAGCCCCACGGTGCCAATGAACACGGATGCGCCGCACCATGTGCTGATAACCGTGCCGACGATGGGCCAGAAACCCATGTTCCACCCTCCGATGAGGTAATCATCGGCGTTTTTCACCTTGAAGAAGTAGTAAATACCGATGCTGAACATGACCGCGAAGTACACTACCACATAGCCGAGATACCAACTTTGAGCGTCCATGAAATTTCTCCTGGTTACCGGTAAAAAACAGTCTGAACGCAATCGCGAAATTCCGGTGCGGTCCGGCGTCTAGTCTATGCTTCCCCAGACCAGCCGGCCGCCGCAGAACGTGGCCAGTATGGGAATATTCCGGATTTTCGACGAAGGAACCTCGCAGGGGTCATCTCCGAGCAGGGTGAAGTCGGCCTCCTTTCCCGGCTCGATGGAACCCAGGCTCGCCTCGCCGAAACACATGGCGGCGGCGTAACTGGTATAGGCGCGCATGGCCTCCAGAGCACTGACCCGCTGTTCCGGCCCCAATTCCTGGCCGGACTTGGTCATCCGGTTCACCGCAGTGTGGATGGACAACATGGTCATTTGCGGCAGCACCGGGGTGTCGGCATGAAGCGAGAACGGAAGGCCCAATTGCACCGCGCTTCCGCAGGGATCGATGCGTGCGGCGCGTTCCGGCCCGAGAAAGATATCCCGGTGGCGGTCTCCCCAGTTCCAGACATGCAGACCGAAGAAAGACGGCCAGAGGCCCGCTTTTTTCATGCGGCGCAACTGGTCGTCCGAGGCCATCTGGCAATGGATGAGCAGATGGCGCGGGTCGGGGCGCGGCGTTCTGCCCTGAGCCTTTTCCACTGCGGCGATGATCGCTTCGATGGCGCCGCTGCCGTTGCCATGTACCAGAATCTGTCTGCCAGCCGCGTGCACACGGTACACGGTCTCATCGAGTTCCGCCTGTGAGCCGATAATCGAGGGCCGGTGATCCGGCCTGTTGTGGTACCCTGCCGGAATGGCTGCAGTGAAAGCCTGGATGGACCCGTCAGCGAAAAGCTTGACGCCTCCCGGCCGGACCATCGGTGTTCCGATCCCATCCATCATGCCCGCCGCGGCGACCTTCTCATACTCCGGCCAGATGCAGGAAAGATAAACGCGCAGATTTAGTTTTTCTTCTTTTTCCAGGGAGAGTAGGGCCCGCACCTCCATGAAGGGAGAAATCCCCCCAGGCCCGATCCGCCGCCGATGGTCGTGGTAAATCCCTGCGCGTTGTAATCGCGGACCGCTTCGCAAAGCATTTTCCTGAAAGATTCCTGGGAAGGAGAAGGCATGAGCTCCATGGCCCTGAAAGCCACATGCTCCGTAATGCGTCCCGTGGGCATGCCGTTTTTGCATTCTACGTCGGGATCGGAAGAAGGTGCGCCCGGGTCGATGCCGAGACGCCGCAGCATGGGACTGTTCGCATAAGCCGCATGTACGGAAATGTGCAGAAGGAGCAGCGGCCTGTCCGGACATATGGCGTCCAGTTCCGCTCTGTCCGGTCCGCGCTGCTCGGGAATGTCCGTGTCATCGAAACCATAGCCGACAACAATCTCTTCTTCAGGATGCGTCCGCCCCTGTCCGGCCAGCCTGTCCAGCACGGTCTGCAGGCTGTCCGCACTCCCGCAATAAGCGTAATACTTCCAGGCCGCGTACATGGGCAGATGACTGTGTGTATCGATCAGGCCGGGATAGAGTACGCACCCGCGTAAATTTACATGACGTATCTTCCCGCCGACGAGGGCCCACAATTCATCGCCCTCGCCGACTGCTTCAATACGTCCGTTGCTCACCAGCACGCCGGAACAAACGCTTTGCTCGGAATCCATGGTCACAATTTTACCGCCAGTGAATAGAATTTTCTCGCAAATCTTCATATCACAGCCCTCCAGTACAACATGATCGCAATCCGGAAAAACATTCCTTCTTATTACCTGACATGACTTCAAGACATGTTGCTTTCCATACTGCTTGGTCTTTCATGGAAACTTATGCGAGGTCTCCGGCAAGAGTTGCTGCCGATATAAATCAGTCACTCGTAAAATGCTACCCACCAAAGGAAAAATCCCCTCGTGGACGCTATGTCCACGAAGGGATTTTCTGAAAGACAGCCAGCCCCCGCGCCACTCTGAATCGTGTGCGGCGGCCTCCAGACCAGCGGTCAGGGGCCTGGAAATCCGGTTGGGCCGGGGTGCGGCATCTCCCTGATGAGCCGGGCGTAATCCTCCCGCCAACGGTCCAGCTCCAGTCCGGACCGCTCCAGATAGAGAATGAACTGCCCCAGTCGTTTGATGACCTGGTCATCCACCGCGTGTTCCACCCGGCAGGCCGTGGCGCTGGCCACTTCCTGATCGAGCATCAGCACATCCTGGAAAAAGCGCCGCAGAATGAGGTTCCGGTGGGCGATCTCGCGGGCCAGGGGCTCTCCTTGCGGCGTGAGCCGGATATGACTGTACGGTGAATATTCGATGAGCCCGCGCGCGGACAAAGCCTTGAGGGCGCTGGTCACCGTGGACCGGGACACGTTCTGGGCCGTGGCGATGTCGCTGGCCCGCGCCGCGCCGCCCGCCGCCTCCAGCTTGAAAATGGTCACGAGATAATCTTCCAGCGCTGTCGTCAGCGAAGCGGGTTTTTCCATCGGCATTACACATATCCTTCCGGTTTCAGATATATTTGAATCAGTCTGGTCAGGTGTTCCTATATCGAATGCCGTTTCAATGCACCCCCGGGAGGTCCCCGGAAAATGGTCCGTTCCAGAATTCTTTCTTCCGGCTCTTGCATCCGGGGCGAAACGGGCTCATCATGGACGAATGAACATGCCCCGCCCCGCCGACCACGGCCGCATCGTGGCCGGATCGGACGACTGCCTGAACCCGCTGCAACTGCACGAGCTGGAAGAGGAATTCCGCCGCTGGACTGGCGCGTCCAAACGGGCGGACGTCACCGCGGCCCGCAAGCGAGTACTACTTATTTTTCTGCTCATCCGGCATACCGGAGCCAAATTGCATGAGGTGCTGGCCTTAAATCCCGATGTGGACATCGACCATGAACGTCTGATGGTATCCTTTGGACGGCGCGGCGGCGAACAGGTCCGGTCCGTCCCTCTGGCCGGACCCCTGGCCCGGGAAATCCTGGCTCTGGCCGCGGAGGTGGATTTTCGCAAAGGCGCGACGCTGCACGTGGACCCGGCCTTCGTGCGCCGCAAGTTTTACGAGCGGGCCCTGGCCTGCGGGTTTCCCAAAAATCTGGGCAGCCCGGAAATGATCCGCAAGTCGAGAGGGGTGGAACTCATGCAGTCCAACATGCCCCTGCCCGCCGTCCAGGTCTATCTGGGTCATTCCAGCCCCAATCTGACCTCGGCCTACGTGTCTTTCTCCCAGCGGGAAATCCAGGCCATCACAGCCTCCTTTCTGGAGCGGGAAAGCGCCCGCAGAACCAGCGCGCGCAATTCCTTTTTCGGTAAGATCACCCGCATCCGTCACTCGGACATTCAGGCTCTGGTGGAGCTGACCACCCCCGATGGGCATGTGGTTTCATCG
Organism: Desulfomicrobium orale DSM 12838; assembly: GCF_001553625.1. GTDB lineage: Bacteria > Desulfobacterota > Desulfovibrionia > Desulfovibrionales > Desulfomicrobiaceae > Desulfomicrobium > Desulfomicrobium orale. Next base: position 623,737 of record NZ_CP014230.1, on the reverse strand, counting down.
ATCATCACCCAGGAAAGCCTGAACATTCTGGGATTGCAGAAAGGCCGTCTGGCCGCCGTCGAAGTCAAGGCCTCCTGGCTGAGCCTGGAAAAAAGCGACACAGAGCCGCTCTCATCCGCCGAAAACCGCATACCGGGGCACATCGCCCGCGTCACCTGCGGCGGGCTGACCACGGAATGCGCTGTGGCCATCGGGACGGGCACCGTGTTGTGCGCCCTTGTCACCACCGAAAGCGCCCGGCGGCTCGACCTGCGCCAGGGAGACCGGATCTGGGCCGTGTTCAGCTGCCATGCCGCTGTTGTGCGCGTGGACTGAGCGTCGCCGATCCGGACAAACGGAGCTGCCATGCCCGCATTGATTCTGATGCTTCTGTTTCTCGGAGCCTGCGCGTCCGGGCCCGTATGCCCTTCCGGGCAGGGCGAGTCCCGGTCGTGGTCTTCCGGGATCATTCCCGTGAGCCCGGACTGGACGCGTCTGGGTGAAATAAAGGTCGCGCTTCGCAGTCCGGTCAGTGATTCCACCCTGACCACGGCCGATTCCATCCGGACTGAAATTTTTTTCCGGCCCGGCCCGGATACACCGGACATCCTGCTTCTGTCCCGCGTGCGCAAAACCGGGAGCACAGTGGCGTTTTCCTTTCTGGGCGGCCATAAAACCAGTTTTGGCGGCCGATACTGGCGTGAAAACACTTTCGGCCTCTTCTCCAACAGCACGGACCCGGAATACCGCCGCTATTTCGATATGCTCCGGGCAAAGAACGTGTCCCTTGCCCCGGCCTACCGGGTCCGGGTGCTGGACCGGCTGCCCGTGGAAACGGCCCTTGTCCGCGTCATGGAGTTCTCTCCAGCCCGGACCGCGTCCACCCTGCCGCCGTTCAGGCGACTTTACCCTCAGGAGCGGAGGGAGAGAATTGTCCGGCCATCCTTCAGAGGCTCCGGGCCGAGATGACCGCCGCTAACCGGAAAGAAGAATTCATGCCCCGGCCGGCATTCCCGGCAGAGAGAACTGCGGGAAAAATCCGTGGTGCATCCGGGCCATACCTTCGCAGGGAAGCGTGATGTTCGCCACTCCATCCATTCTGCCCCGGCTGCGGGCCAGCGGATTTTTTTCCGAAGCGGATCTGTATCAGGCCCGTTTTGCCGCCATGCTGGTTCCCCGGGAACATCAAAGCAGGGTCGCGGTCCTGACGGCTCTGCTTTCCCTGGCCGTGCGCGACGGCCATGTCTGCCTGGATCTCGATGGGCAGGATATCCGGGAGCGCTTCGCCGGTCTGTGTCCGGACGAACCGGAGCCTCTGTCGGCGGCAATCCGGCTGCTGGACACGGACGCCGTGGGTGCCCCCGATGATATTGCCGCGCCCATGATTCTAAGCGGGCGTCGCCTCTATTTCCAGCGTTTCTTCCGCGATGAAAATCTGCTGGCCCGGCAGATTCTGCGTCTGGCCAGCCATCCGCCCCGGACGGAAAATCTCCCTTCCGTCCACCGGAAATCTGAAGCCGCAGACCTCCCCGACTGGCAGGAAGTGGCCGTCTTTGCCGCTCTGCGCAGCCGGTTCTGCATCATTTCCGGCGGTCCGGGAACGGGAAAAACCCATATCGTGGCCCGGATTCTGCGCCATACGGCGGCCATCCACGCCGGAGAACGTTTTGCCATCGCCCTGGCCGCGCCCACAGGCAAGGCCGCCGGGCGCATGAACGAGTCGCTCGGCCGTGCTTTTCCCGGCGGATACCCGCCAGAACTGACCGCCTGCCTGACTCAGGACGCCCAGACCGTTCACCGGTTGCTGGGCTGGCGGCCGGGAGGAAGTTTCCGGTATGGCCCGGACAATCCTCTGCCGCTGGACATGCTGGTGGTGGACGAGGTTTCCATGCTGGATATGGAGATGGCCGTCCTGCTGCTGGAAGCCCTGCCGGACCATGCATCTCTGGTGCTTTTAGGTGACCGGGGGCAGCTGGCCTCGGTGGAAGCCGGGGCCGTGCTGGCCAATCTGTGCCCGCCGGACGGCATGAACCAGTTCTCCCGGGAGTTCGCGGCGGAGCTGGAGCGCCGCACCGGGCACATGGTGCCCGTGGCCGAATGTCCGGCTCCGCTTCTGGATCACATGGTGGAACTGCGCCGCAGCTTCCGCTTCGATGAACGCAGCGGTATCGGCCGCTTGAGCGCTCTGGTCCGGGACGGGCGCGCCCGGGAGGTGGAGCGGGTGCTGAAGGATGAACATCCGGATCTGTTCCTGCGGCCCTGCCCGGAGCCGGAAGCCCTGCGAAAGGAACTCTCTCCCCTTGTCCGGAAAACCTACCTGGAGCTGGGCTCGATGGCACCGGATCAGGCTTTCAGCCGCTTCGAGGGTCTGCGCCTGCTGTCTCCGGTCCGTCAGGGACCGCGGGGCACCGAGGCCCTGAACGCGCTGGTCAGGAACATCCTCGGCGTGCGGGAGGACTGGTACGCCGGGCGGCCGGTCATGATTCTGGAAAATGACTACACGGCCGGGCTTTTCAATGGCGATACAGGGCTTGTTCTGCCCACGCCGGAAGGACTGCGGGTGTATTTTTCCGGCCAGGAGGGATTTCGGACCTTTTCTCCGGCCCGCCTGCCCCGGCATGAGACCTGTTACGCCATGACCGTGCATAAAAGTCAGGGCTCGGAGTTCGATCATGCCGTGCTGGTGCTGCCGGAAACTCCCTGTCCCATTCTGAGCCGCGAACTCCTCTACACGGCCCTGACCCGGGCCAGAAGCCGCTTTACCCTGATCGGCACGGCCCGGCAGGCGGTGCTTGCCACACAGATGCCTGTCCGCCGCGACTCCGGCCTGGGAGAGCTGCTCTGGCCCGGAAATTCCGGCTGTTAAAATCCGTTCCGGGCTCTGGAAGCTCCCTCCCGGCCGGGCTTCAAAAAAGACTTATCTACACGGCCGGAAAAGCCCTCAAAAAACTGGACCCCGGTCCAAGGGGGATATATCTGTCCCAAGGAAGCGGCTCATGTTTGACGGGAGGATTTCGCCTTGCCGGTCCCATGCGGCGGCAGAGTCTGCCTGGCGCTCCTCGTCTCTCCCCAAGTCAACCCCTGCTTCTGCCTCGACGCCCCCGTTGTTTTTAAGACCACCGAGCCATCCATCTGTGTTTTCATGGGCGGCCGATATTCTTTGCGGAGACATGCGAGGGAAGAACCTCATGCACGATTTCAAAAAACTGGCGGAAACTCTGGCACGGACATGCCCGGCCAATGTCGGCTTCGGGCTGTTCTCCGGAGATGACTGGCTTCTTGTGCAGGCCAACGGCAAGCTGTGCGGATTTCTCGAAACGAAGCAGCCCCTTCCTTCCCTGCCTTTTTCCCAGCTGCTCCGGGACGCGGATATCGCAGACATTGTTCCCCATGTCCTGGGCAGCGCTCCGAATACCACCATGAAGTTCACACACCGGGGGAAAAGCTATGCTTTTGTCTGGATGTATGCCTTTCCGGAAGATTCTTCTCAGACCCAGGCCCAGGCGTTCTATCTTCTGGAACTGCCTCCGGACCCGGTGTACGATCCCAATGAACTCCTCTGGGAGCAGCTGCATGTCATTCTGGATTCCATCCATGACGGCATCTGGATCATCGACGGCAATGGCATCACGGTTCACGTCAACAAAGCTCTGAAGCGCATCGCGGATATCACCCCGGAAGATGTCATCGGCAAGCACGTGACCGTGCCCATGCGGGAAGGAAAGTTTTCGTCCTGCGTCACGCTTCAGGCTCTCAAGGAAAAGCGCTCCGTGACTCTGTTCGACGACTATGCGTCGGGCAAGCGTTGTCTGAATACCAGCACACCCATTTTCGATCACGATGGAAATGTCTGGAGAGTGGTGGCCTCCATCCGCGACATCACCGAACTCGACATGCTGCAAAGCCGTCTGGTCAAAACGGAACAGGAAATCCGCGCGTACAAGAGACGTCTCGACATGCTGGGGCAGGAAAGCGGCGGCTTTCTCGCCGGAAGCCTGCTCATGCGCAACTGTCTGCACGAGCTGGAAAAAGCGGCCCGGTCCTCGTCGGGAGTGCTCATTCTGGGGGAAACCGGAACCGGGAAGAGTCTGGCGGCCTCCATCATCCACCAGAAGAGTTCGCGCGCTTCCGGCCCTTACATCACGGTCAACTGTGCGGCTATCCCGCCGTCTCTCATCGAGTCGGAACTTTTCGGCTACGAAAAGGGCGCTTTTTCCGGCGCGGGGCAGCACGGGAAAAAGGGCTATTTTGAACTGGCCCACACGGGAACGCTGCTATTGGATGAAATAGGCGAACTGCCCCTGAACATGCAGGCCAAGCTGCTGCATGTCTTAGACAACCAAAGCTTTCACCGCGTCGGCGGAGAGAAGAGCATCTCCGTCGATGTCAGGGTTATCGCGGCGACCAACCGGCCCCTGGAAAAACTGGTGGAGAGCGGGGAATACCGCGCGGATCTGTACTACAGGCTGCGGGTGCTGAGCGTGCAGCTTCCGCCCCTGCGCCAGCACGCCGAAGACATCGTGGAGCTGACCAACTATTTTCTGGACGACGCCTGTAACCGTCACGGCATCACCAAGGTGTTCGCCCCGCAGGTCCTGGCGCATTTCATGTCCTATTCCTGGCCGGGCAATGTGAGGGAACTGCGCGCCACGGTGGATTTTCTGGTGGCCATGAGCGAAAACAAGCTGGTGGTACCCTCCGATCTGCCCCGGCATATTCTGGGGGCGTCGGCGATACCCGACGATGCGGGGCTGGACAATACGCCTCAAACCTTGAAGGCGGCCGTCAGAAATCTGGAATATACGATGGTGCGCAGCGCGCTTCTGGAAACGGGCAGTACGTACAAGGCGGCGGAACGGCTGGGGGTGAGTCAGTCCACGGTCATGCGCAAGGCCCAGCAGTTCGGACTGAAAACCGAGAGATAAAAAAGGGCGGCCTTAGGAGCCGCCCTTTTCTCGCCATTAGGCGCAGACAGTCTTGAAGCCGTTGTCCAGAGCATTGATGATTTCGTCAATGTCGGACTTGGTGCAGATGAGCGCGGGGCTCAGGCACAGGGTGTTGTTCAGTTCCCGGAAGCTGCGGGTGGTCTTGCCGATGATCACGCCCTGCTTCATGCATTCGCCGACAACGCGGGCCGTGACGCTTTCTTCCACGGGTTCCTTGGTGGCGCGATCCTTGACCAGCTCAAGACCGGCGAACAGGCCCTTGCCGCGCACATCGCCGATGATGGCGTGCTTGTCCTTGAGCTCGAGCAGCCGGCCCATGAGGTAGTCGCCCATCTTCACCGTGTTTTCCAGCAGATTTTCCTCTTCAATGATTTCCAGGTTCACCAGGGCGGCGGTAGGTCCGGCTGTGCATCCGCCGAAGGTGCTGATGTCGCGGAAGTAGCTGTCGCGGTCCGAAGGATCGGCGATGAAATCCTTGAACACCTGTTCTGTCGTTACGGTGCAGGAAATGGCCGCGTAGCCGCTGGCAACGCCCTTGGCCATGGTCACGATATCGGGCTGGACGTTGTAGTGCTGGTAGCCGAACCATTTGCCGGTTCTGCCCAGGCCGCAGACCACTTCGTCGATGATCAGCAGCAGGCCGTACTTCTTGCAGATTTCGGTGATTCTCTCGAAATAGCCTTCCGGCGGAGTGATGACGCCGCCGCCGGCGGTAATGGGCTCCAGAATGACGCCGCCGACGGTATCGGGACCTTCTTTCTGAACCACTTTCTCCAGTTCATCGGCGAATTTCTTGCCGAGATCCGTGCTGTCGGCATACGGCGAACGGTAGACGGAGCAATGGGGCATTTCCACAAAACCGGGAGTGAAGGGACCGTACTGGTTTTTCCGCTCGAACTGACCGCAGGCGCTCAGCGTCGAGATGGTCGTTCCGTGATAGTCGCGGTCACGATAGACGATCTTGTATTTCTTGCCGTCGTGCTTGAGCTGGGAAATCTGACGGACAATCTTGAACGCCTTTTCGTTGGCCTCCGAGCCGGAGTTGGAGAAGTACACGCGGGACATGCCGGGCATTTTGCTGATCAGCTTCTCCGCGAAAAGCGCTGTGGGAATGCTGCCGAAGGAGTTGGCGAAATAGCAGAGCTTGGTCAGCTGATCGCTGACGGCCTGGGCGATCTTTTTTCTGCCGTAGCCGACGTTGACGGTCCAGACTCCGCCGGAAACGGCGTCCAGATATTCCTTCCCGGCAATGTCCTTCACGCGCATGCCGTTGCCTTCGACGATGAACAGCGGGTCCGTGTTCTCGTAAATCTTGTGTTGCGTCAGATGGTGCCAGACATGTTTCTTGTCGGCGGCGATGACAGATGCGGAATTGGGCGTTTGCATAGTCTCCTCCTGAGTTGTGGGTGCGCTCGCGCGCAATTTAAGAGTTCTCTCTGACGAGGCCGACAAGCCGGGATACGGTGTCATTGGCGTCGCCAAGAAGCAGCGTGGTTTTGTCGCTGGTGTAGAGAGGGTTCTCCACTCCAGCGTAGCCGGGCTTTGTGTCGAAGTTGCAGATGATCACATGCTTGGCGGCGTCGGCCATCAGGACGGGCATGCCGTAGATGGGCGTTCCTTCCGCGTGGCGGGCGGCCGGATTGACGACGTCGTTGGCTCCTACGATGACGGCCAGATCGGCTTTCTGGAGTGCCTCGTTGGAGGCGTCCATCTCCATCAGCTTCTCGTAGTCCACATCGGCTTCGGCCAAGAGCACGTTCATGTGTCCGGGCATTCTTCCGGCCACCGGGTGAATGGCGTAGGCGACGTTGGCCCCCCGCTTTTCGAGAGCGTCGGCCAAGTCGCGGACTTTGTGCTGGGCCTGAGCCAGGGCCATGCCGTAACCCGGAATGATGACCACATTTTTCGCCTGCGCCAGAAGCGGCCCGATATCCGTTCCGCCGGTGGAGGCAGAGGTGGAAGCCGCGGAGTCGGCGGAAGCCAGCGTTGTCAGCAGGCTCTGCACGGTATCATTGGCGTCGCCAAGGAGCAGCGTGGTTTTGTCGCTGGTGTAGAGGGGGTTCTCCACGCCCGCATAACCGGGCTTCGTGTCGAAGTTGCAGACGATCACATGTTTGGCGGCGTCGGCCATTAGGACGGGCATGCCGTAGATGGGCGTTCCTTCCGCATGGCGGGCAGCCGGATTGACGACGTCGTTGGCCCCTACGATGATGGCCAGATCGGCTTTCTGGAGTGCCTCGTTGGAAGCGTCCATCTCCATGAGCTTTTCGTAATCCACATCGGCTTCGGCCAGGAGCACGTTCATGTGCCCGGGCATTCTCCCGGCCACCGGGTGAATGGCATAGGCAACATTGGCCCCCCGCTTTTCGAGCGCGTCGGCCAGCCCGCGGACCTTGTGCTGAGCCTGGGCCAGGGCCATGCCGTAACCCGGAATGATGACCACGTTTTTCGCCTGTGCCAGAAGCGGCCCGATGTCTGTCCCGCCGGTGGAGGCAGAAGTAGAAGCCGCGGAGTCGGCGGAAGCCAGCGTTGTCAGCAGGCTCTGTACGGTGTCATTGGCGTCGCCAAGAAGCAGCGTGGTTTTGTCGCTGGTGTAGAGAGGGTTCTCCACTCCAGCGTAGCCGGGCTTTGTGTCGAAGTTGCAGATGATCACATGCTTGGCGGCGTCGGCCATCAGGACGGGCATGCCGTAGATGGGCGTTCCTTCCGCGTGGCGGGCGGCCGGATTGACGACGTCGTTGGCTCCTACGATGACGGCCAGATCGGCTTTCTGGAGTGCCTCGTTGGAGGCGTCCATCTCCATCAGCTTCTCGTAGTCCACATCGGCTTCGGCCAAGAGCACGTTCATGTGTCCGGGCATTCTTCCGGCCACCGGGTGAATGGCGTAGGCGACGTTGGCCCCCCGCTTTTCGAGAGCGTCGGCCAGGTCGCGGACTTTGTGCTGGGCCTGAGCCAGGGCCATGCCGTAACCCGGAATGATGACCACATTTTTCGCCTGCGCCAGAAGCGGCCCGATATCCGTTCCGCCGGTGGAGGCAGAGGTGGAAGCCGCGGAGTCGGCGGAAGCCAGCGTTGTCAGCAGGCTTTGCACCGTATCGTTGGCGTCGCCAAGAAGCAGCGTAGCCTTGTCGCTGGTGTAGAGAGGGTTCTCCACTCCAGCGTAACCGGGTTTCGTGTCGAAGTTGCAGATGATTACGTGCTTGGCGTCGTCGGCTATCAGGACGGGCATGCCGTAAATGGGTGTTCCCTCCGCATGGCGGGCGGCCGGGTTGATGACGTCGTTGGCACCGACGACAATGGCCAGGTCGGCCTTTTGCAGCGCCTCATTGGCGGCATCCATTTCCATCAGCTTTTCGTAATCCACATCGGCTTCGGCCAGCAGCACGTTCATGTGTCCGGGCATTCTTCCGGCCACCGGATGGATGGCATAGGAAACGGAGGCTCCGCGCTTTTCGAGAGCGTCGGCCAGATCGCGGACCTTGTGCTGAGCCTGGGCCAGGGCCATGCCGTAGCCCGGAATGATGACCACGTTTTTCGCCTGCGCCAGACGTTTGGCCAGGGAATCTTCGGATGGCTTTTCCTCCGGGGGAGCAGCCGGAGCGGCCGTGGTGGACATGGACGCGGGCTTGGAGGCCGAAGTCGCCATGGTAGTCTTGCCCAGCAGGATGTCCATCAGGGAACGGTTCATGGCCCTGCACATGATCTGGGTCAACAGCAGGCCGGACGCGCCTACGATGCCGCCGACGGCCACCAGCAGGGCATCATTGATGCTCATGCCCGCGATGGCCCCGGCCACTCCGCTCAGGGAGTTCAGCAGGGAGATGGTGATGGGCATGTCCGCCCCACCCACGCGCACAGTGAAAAGAACGCCGAAACCGAGACTGACGAGCAACATGACCACAGTATAGAACACCGGCGTTTCGGAACTGCTGGTCATGATGAGAAAAAGAATTAGCAGGAGAAAGACGATGGTGCCGGTACATAGGGCCGAATGGCGGTTGAAGACTATCGGTCTGGAGTTCAGCACCTGATGCAGCTTGCCCGCCGCGATCAGGCTGCCCGACAGGGTGATCGCGCCTATGGACAGAGCCAGACCGGCCGTCATTTTGGTGAAAACCGTCGGCGCCCCCGAGTCCGTCAGCACCAGAAGCGCGACCAGTGCCGAAGCCGCGCCGCCCAGTCCGTTGAGCAGAGCCACCATCTGGGGCATCTGAATCATCTTGACGCGGGCGGCCATCCACAGACCCAGGCCCGATCCGATCAGCATGGAGACCCAGATTCCCGTCATGGAAAGCGTGCCGTCTTTCCACAGGGTGATGATGATCGCCAGACCCATGGCGGCGGCCCCCAGACGGTTGCCCTTGATCGCCGTTTTCGGGCTGTTCATCAGATGGATGCCGTACAAAATGGCCGCGGACAGGCCCAAGGCGAGAATTGTATAGATGAAATTGCTCATCAATCTTTCCTTAACGATCAATTTGCCTGATGCCTCGGCTCAGGATTTTTTACGGTCAAACATGCTCAGCATTCTGTGGGTAACAAAAAAACCGCCGGCCACATTCACCATCGCCAGGATGATTGCCAGAGTGCCGAACAGCTCGCTGCCCGTATGCCTGGCTACGGCGAACGCCGTAACGGCGCCCAGAATGGTCACGCCGGAGAGGGCGTTCATCCCGGACATGAGGGGAGTATGCAGAAGACTCGGCACCTGGCTTATGATTTTGTACCCGAGAAGTGTGGACACCACGAAAATGACGATCAGAAAAAAGGGATGCATCGATGCTCCTTCGGAGTTGAACTGACGGGGCCATCTTTCCAGAGAAAAACGGCCCCGTGAATATTACAGCCCCATTGCCTCGCGTGCTCCGGCATGAACGATTTTCTTGTCCTTGGTCGCCAGGGAGGAAGCGACGATGGGATCATTCATGTCCAGTACGATCTTGCCATCCTTGGTGAGGAATTCCAGCAAGTTGTAGATGTTGTGGGCAAACATCCAGGTGGAGCTGGTGGGCAGCATGCCCGGGATGTTCTTGGTGCCGTCGATGGTCACACCATGCTTGACGACGACCTTGCCCGCTTCGGAGATGGCGCAGTTGCCGCCCTGGTCGATGGCGATGTCCACGATGCTCGATCCGGAGGCCATGCCCTTGACCATGTCTTCGGTGACCAGGATGGGAGCGAGTTTTCCGGGGATCAGAGCCGCGGTGATCAGGATGTCCGCGCTCTTGACCACATCGCTGATGCGTTCCCGTTCCTTTTCCAGCCATTCTTCCGGCAGGCGCTGGGCATATCCGCCCTCGCCGATGGCGATTTCAGCCGGAACGCCAGTATCGATGGGCTTGGCACCGACCGACTTGGCCTGTTCAGCGGCCGCGGGACGGATATCGATGGCGCTGACCACCGCGCCAAGGCGCTTGGCCGTGGCCACGGCCTGCAGACCGGCGACTCCGGTGCCGATGACGACAACATGGGCCGGCTTGATCGCGCCGACCGCCGTGCCGATCATAGGCAGGAACTTCGGCAGACGGTTCGCGGCCATCAGGACGCTCTTGTAGCCCGCCACGGTGCTCATGGAGGTCAAGGCGTCCATGTTCTGGGCGCGGGAAATACGGGGAATGCCGTCCAGGGTGATGCTGATGACGCCTGTCGCGGCCAGCTTCTTCATGGGCTCGTGGTTCACCGGTGCGGCGGGATGCAGGAAGGTGATGAGGTACTGACCCTCCCGAAACATATCCGACTCGTGCTTCTTCACCTTCTCGTTGAAGAGAGGTTCCTTGACTTTCAGAATGACATCGGCCTTGGCAAAGATGTCCTGAACGTCATCAACGATTTTCGCACCGGCGGCCACATACTCACTGTCAGGGAAAAAGGCACCCTGCCCCGCATCTTTTTCCACCAGCACGGTTCCGCCTTCGCTGGTGATTTTCCGGACGGTATCCGGGATGGCGGCAACCCGGTCTTCCCCAGGCATGATTTCTTTCGGGACTCCGACAACCATTCCGCTAAATTTCATAAGTACCTCTCCATGGTGAACGTTGTGAAATTCTATTTCTCCGACGTGCCCATGTTCCTTTGGTTCCGGGGAACCGTACATAGAGACTGGGCCGCGTCATTGCCTGGATATTGAAGCACAAAACATGCCTCTTTTAGGAATTTGTGAAAAGTTGCCCACATGAAGGATAAGGACATGTTCGGGTCTGTTCGTGTCCGCACAAAAGACTCGGTGCTTGATTTTTTACAACCCAAAAACGACTTACATGCAGTTCTCTGTATTTTGGGACCGCCAAAAAGAGTATGCCCGCGAACCTGTCATTCCGACAAGGCTGCGGGCATATGGTACGGAGAACTATGGAAAGGCTATTTCCACTCTTCCTTGCCGCAAGCCTTTAGGAATGCATTGATGGCGTCCTTGCCGCCGACAAAGTCGACCATTTCCGGCCATACGGTATCAATGGCCATCTTCTTCCATACTTCTTCGTCTTCCAGCTGGGAGACTTGGATGCCCAACTTGATCAGATCTTCCTTCGCCTTGCCGGATTCTTCGATCTGATACTTCAAAACAGCTTCCTGAGCGACCTTGCCCGCGTCAACCATGAGCTGCTGCTGTTCGGGAGTCATCTTCTTGAAGACACGCTCACTAATGATCAGGGGCTGTAACTGGTAGGTGTAGTGGACTTCTGTGATATACTTCTGCTTGGCTTCCTGGAACTTCATGGCCCTGAATCCGATGTAGCCGTAGCACTGTCCGTCCACGACGCCCTGCTGCAGAGAGGTGAACGTCTCCGCCCAAGAGATGGGAGCCGGGCTCGCTCCCCACGCTTTGTAGGTCGCCAGTAGCACGGCGCTCTGTGGGACTCTGAACTTCAGACCCTTCACATCGTCGATTTTGGTGATGGGTTTCTTGGAGTTGGAGAGATATCTGAAATCCGTGTAAGTCCAGGTCAGAATCCTGAAGCCGCCCTTAACGGCGTAGCTGTTCATCAGCTCCGAAGGGGCTCCGTTCGTGGCTGCTACAACTTCATCCAGATTGTTGAAGAGGTAGGGCAGGGTCAGGATGCCCAGATTCTTCACGAACGGCACGGTGTTGGCGATGCCGACGAGGCTCAGGTCCAGGGTGCCTTTACGGACATTGTGGATGGTCTCGGTCTCGTCGCCAAGAGAACCGGAGAAGAAAAGCTGTACCTTGATTTCGCCGTTGGATTTCTCCTCCACATATTTTTTGAACTCATGCCCGACCACGCCCATTTCGGAGTCTTCCGGATCGCCGAGAGCCATTTTCAGAGTCATGGGAGCGGCCCCGGCCAAACCGGAAAAGCCGAGAAAGAGCAGAATACTCAGACATACAGCAAAACGTTTCATGGCAATCTCCTCAGGTTGACAGGTTTTGAGAGGAAACTCCTCCCGGATTATCATTCGGTCACATTCAGCATGTTCGGTAACCACGTCACCAAGTCGGGGAAAACAATCAGCACCATGATGACGAAGATATTGACAAAGACGAAGGGCAGAGCCTTGAGCGCTACACGTTCGAGAGACACGTGGGCTATGCCCGAAGCTATGAACATGTTCTCGCCGAGAGGCGGTGTGGAAAAACCGACTCCGCAGCAGCAGACGAGGATCACACCGAAATGGATGGGGTCAACGCCGTAAGCCTGCATGATCGGGAGCAGAACAGGTGTCACCAGCAGGATGATGGCCAGGGTTTCCATGAACATCCCAAGGAAGAGCAACAGCAGGACGACCATGAACCAGACAACGTAAGCCTGCTTGGTGAATTCGAGGATCCAGTTGGCGATCTCGATGGGAATTCTGTACTCGGTCAGGATCCTTCCAAAGGCGTAAGCCGTGAAGACAATGACCAGAACACGCCCGGTCAGCCAGGATGTCGTTTTCAGAGAGTTCATGAGGCCTGGCAGGGTAAGTTCCCGGTGAACGAAAAATCCGATGAACAGCGTGTAAAATATGGCCACCACAGCGGCTTCCGTGGGCGTGAATATACCCGCGTAAATTCCCCCAAGAATGATTACCGGAGCCAGAATGGACCACATGCCGTCTCTGATGGCCCGCAGCAACGCTCCCATGGACCATTCCAGCCCCTTGGTCTTGAGATTGCGGCACATGAAAACATGCATGAGGCTAAGCCCGACTGCGATCATCATTCCTGGGATGACTCCGCCCATGAACATCTTGGAGATACTCTGCTGTCCCGCGACACCATAAATGACCATGGGAATACTCGGCGGGATGATGATGCCGACGCCGCCAGCGGTAGCCGTGGCCGCGGCCGCGTAACCGCCGTCGTATCCGCGGCGCATCATGGCCGGAATCATCAGCATACCCACGGCGGCGGTCGTCGCGGGTCCGGAGCCGGAAATAGCACCAAAAAACACACAGGACAGAGCGGTGGACACAGCCAGCCCCCCTGGAATGGGCCCGACGATATTTTCCGCGATACGAACCAGTCTGCGGGAAATACCGGAGCACTCCATCAGGGAACCGGCCAGCACAAAACAGGGAAGAGCCATCAATGGAAAAGAGGTCAGCGATGAGGCGGCCATCTGTATCATGACACCCAAGTCGGTCCCGACCATATAAAATGCCGCCATGGCGGCGATGCCCAAGGCAACCATGATTGGGCTGCCCAGAAGCAACAGCACGGTAAATACGGCAAACAGAACAACGGCTATTTCGTTGGGGGACATGGCGTTCATGCTTTTTCCTCTTCTTCCGTCAACAGGGTCGTAGCGCTCTCTTCCAGGGCGGCCTGATCAGGGTCGGCAATCTCTTCTTTCAGAATGAACTTGATGACGTTGACCTGAATGATGCGAATGGCCATCAGGATAAAGCTGAGCGGAAACACCAGAAACACCTTGCTCAAATCCCAATCAAGCGCCGGAGTGTAGTAGGGAAACTCCACGAGGTCCTGATAGGCCAAGTAGCCGTACCAAGCCATAATCAAGGCAAAAGCCAGCCAGATGATGTCACTGAGCAACATGCAGTACGTAGCGACCCACGAAGGAAACTTCGCGAATTGAAGAGCCACCCGGTTCAGGGCACAGAGGCGTGTAGCATAACAGGCCCCGAAAAGAATGAACCAGAGGAAGGCATAGCGGGATACTTCTTCCGACCAGGCCAAGGGATGGTTCAGGGCTCTCATGATGATCTGCAAAAAAAGCGTAATGACAAAAAAAACCAGAAGTACTTGACAGATATAACTCTCAAAGTGATCCAATATCGCAAGACATACTTTTTTCAGCATAAATTTCTCCTATGCAGCCATATTGTAAGATGATTTTTCATGCACTATTTCTCCCCAATCTAAAAAATCCTATTTTCTTTAACGGTCTTACGCTCGGAGAACAGAATGCTTACGAGAAAATACACTCAAATTTAAAAATTAATGTTCAAGAACTCTCGACAGAAATCTCAGAAAAAAGAACTTGTGAAGAAAAGGAGAAATGGCGGGGGATGAGGCGGTGATGCAGAGTGACGCATTATGGACAGTTCGCGTTGTGGAGATAGCTCGAAGCCGAGTGCATTCAGGCCCGGGCGCGTCATCTCCATCCTCCAGGGTCGGCCTGCATCTTCCGCAGTTCTTTTTCCCCCTTCACAAGGAGCGTCTTACTGTATGGAGATCGAGGGCGCCGCACAAGCGGTGTTTCACTTCGTCTGGCAGACAAGTGAAAAATGGACCCTGTATGCCCTATCCAGTCCCTTTGAAGTAAATTTTTGCCGGGATAAATGAGCTTCCGGACGTCTAGTTTCAATTCTTCCGAGGCAGACAGAATCACGCTCGTAACTCCAATTCTGGATTTTTTCCGAACAAGCGATAGTCGCAAGTGTGGACGACATCTGTCGTTTGTACCTTTATGCACAAGGCGTTCCTTCATTGTCATCAGTTTGTTTTTATTAATATTTATTTTTTTATGGCTCAATAACAGATTGTTTTGAACCAAAAAAAACTTATTTGTTGCCCTGGTGTCTTTGAAATCAACCCGAAAATGGTTCTGCCTCGCAGAATCTGGATTACAGAAGGTCATGTCTGGTAGAGTGGGGTTTTGCCTGAGTAGTTTGGCGGTAAGCTTGTGGATATCTTCGTGCCTATGGTTGAAGCGAAATTCTCGTCCTTTTCAAAAGTGTGCTTTGCCAAGTTGTAAACCACCCCAAGTTAGATAGTGTCGTCAAATTATTTCTGCCCACAATGAGATACACCTGATTTGCACGGCGGCAAGGAAGGAGAGGCTTCGTTTTGCATAACGCGTGGCGATGCCACGCCATCTCTTGAGGTGAAGAAAGGCGTTCCCGACCAGGTGCCGTACACGGTACAGTTCTCTGTCATAATCGCGTTGCTCCCTGCGATTCTTTCTGGGCGGGATGACGGGCTGGCAGCCGGACTCAACAGCCTTGTCTGTAAGTTCATTGCTGTCATATCCGCGATCAGCCAAAAGCATCTCCGCGCTCAAGCCGTCAATCAATGCGCACGCTTCCTTGCAATCAGCTCTGGTACCTTCTGTAACAGCAACTCTGAGCGGCATACCATGCGCATCCACGGCCAGATGTATTTTGGTGTTGAGCCCCCTTTTGTGCGACTCATCGCCTGGTTGCCGCCAACCGCTCCGGCAGCATGGGGATGCACTTTGCAATGGCTCGCATCAATCATCAGCCACTCATAGTCAGGCTCAGCCATGAGCACCTCAAGGAGTTTTTCCCAAACACCCCGGTCACGCCAACGGCAAACCGGCGACGGGTATTTTTCCAGTCCCCAGGGTCAGGAGGCAGATCACGCCATGGCGCTCCCGTCCGCAATATCCAGAACACCGCGTTAATAAACAGCCTGTTGTCTCCGGCCGGGTGACCAACGCTCCCCTTTTTGCCAGGGAGATGCGCCTGTATGTTTTCCCAAACTCTGTCAGAAATATCGTGTCGTCGATGTGCGTACATAGCCCCTCCTGTCATACATGAAGAGGTGTTGCCATATTATTCATAGTTTGACGACACTATCTAGGTTCAGGCCTCATTAAATGAGATAGAAAATGAGGGAAGCCGCGAGGCACAGAGCTGAAAAGAAGGTATGCGCGCAGCGGTCATAACGCATGGCAATTCTGCGCCAGTCCTTGATCCTGCCAAACATGATCTCGATCTTGTGCCGCTGTTTATACAGATCTTTATCGTACGGGCAGGGTCTCTTCCGGCTCCTTCTGGGCGGGATGCAGGGCGTAATGCCTCTGGCGCGCAGGGCATCACGGAACCAGTCGGCGTCATAACCACGGTCCGCCAGCAGCTCCCTGGCCTCAGGCAAAGCATCTATGGCATCCATAAGCAGGGTGGCTCCTTTGTAGTCGCTTACCTGGCCTGCCGTGAGCGTCATGGCCAGAGGCCTGCCGTGGCCGTCGCAAAGGGCATGGAGTTTGGAGTTCAGCCCGCCCTTTGTGCGTCCGATGCAGCGGGAAAGAGCCCTTTTTTGAGCAAACTGGCGGCGGTTCGATGCGCCTTGAGGTGGGTTGCATCGATCATCACTTGGCCATCCTGTCCCGCTGTTTTTGCCAATTCGGTAAAAATATTGTTGAAGATGCCCATCCGGCTCCAGCGCAAAAAGCGGTTGTACAGCGTCTTGTACGGGCCATACTCGCGCGGCGCGTCTTTCCAGTGCAGGCCATGTTTGATGACATAAATGATGCCGCTTATGACTTTCCGGTCATCGACCCGCGGAATACCATGTGAACGTGGAAAGAAGGGCTTGATACGCTCCAGTTGTTCGGCAGAAAGGTAGAAAAGTTGGCTCATGGCGTCCTCCCTGGGCACAACTAACCAACTTTTCTGATTTTTACAATTAATGAGGCCTGAGCCTAGCAATGGATCGATTATAAGGGAAGGCTACAGAAATAAAGCTGGGTCGGGGAAGATATTGCTACTTCTGTGCTTGATTTTTGTTCAGATAAATTGTACACAAAAGTATGTTGTCTGAGCTTTTCACGTCCAAGACGCGTATCCAGCTCCTCCTGAAGCTTTTTTTGAATCCCGATGTGTCCTGTTATCTGCGGGAGTTGGCTGCGGAATTTTCTGTTTCTCCCCATGCAGTGAAAACAGAGCTCGATAGCTTGGCTGACGCTGGATATCTGACCCGGGAGAAGCAGGGGCGATCCTTGTTCTTTCGTGCCAATACGGGGCATCCGTTTTTCCCGGAGCTGCATTCCATTGTGAAAAAAAGTCTCGGAATTGACCGGGTCATCGAAGAAGTCCGGCAAAGCCTGGGCCAGATTCAGGCCGTGTATATCCTCGACGACTACGCTCAGGGCAAGGACTCGGGGCTCATTGATCTGCTCCTCGTGGGCGAGGTGGATTCCGCTTGTTTGGAAGATTACATACGCATCACCGAGGAAAAAACCCGGCGTAAACTGCGAGTGTTGGTTGTGACGGGAGAAGAATTTGATGAGTCAAAAAAAATGCTTTTACAGCGGCCATATTGGCAGGTAATGTAGTGTTCTTGCGGAGTTAAGGAGACTACGCATATTTTTCGAAGATGAATAATTTTTTTCTGTGAGGGGATAATGATAGTAGATATATTAAAAAAAATTATAAATTTTTTAGGGATTAGAAAATATATTCTTAAATTATTAACAGTTTATGGAAGGATATTCCCCTATAGGGTTGTTTCTAGGGGAGGAATTAAGTATGGCATTGATTTAACAGAAGCGATTGATTTCAATATATTTCTTGGTGGTTGGGAGCCAAAAACATTAAAATTTTTGCGCGACAATTTAAGAAGTGGAGATGTTGTTATTGAAGTTGGGGCCAATGTAGGGGCTCATACATTAGTCATGTCCAGAATTGTAGAAAAATCTGGGCATGTTTATGCTTTTGAGCCAACAGACTTTGCGATGTCAAAATTAAAAAGAAATGTGGAGTTGAACAAAGAATTTAGTGGGAATATTACTTTATTGCAAAATATTGTTACAAATGGAGAGCTAAGCGTACCAAGGCAGAGGATACGTTCAAGCTGGAAATTAGATTCTGAAAGTCCTGCCGTATATGCAGAAGAAGAATGTAGCTTTTCGGAGCCAGTATCAATAGATAGATTTGTTGATGAATATAAGATTGGTAAGCTGAACCTCATAAAAATAGATACAGATGGATATGATCTAAAAGTTCTCCAAGGAGCTCAAAAAGCACTTTCTGTATTTAGCCCAGTGGTATTTATCGAACTGTGTCAGTATACCCTAATGGAACAGGGAGATTCGGTTCAAGAGATATTTTATCTCTTAGCAAATATAGGTTACACCGGATATTTTGAAGATGGGCAGAAGATAATTTCCATCGAAGAAGTGCTGAATTTTGTAAAAATGGACACATCGATTAATGCCATTTTTAAATTTTCTTAGTCAGAAAATAAAGGATTATCTCATGAAGCTTCATCTTGGATGCGGGAAAAGATACATTGGCGGATATATTCATATAGATGCGATAGAATATCCACATATTGATCATGTTTCAACAATTGACCATCTGTCTTTCATCCCTGATTCAAGTATTGATATAATATATAATTGTCATGTTCTTGAGCACTTCAAAAGAAGGGAGGTTGGGACTGTCCTTTCGGAGTGGTATCGTGTACTTAAAAAAAATGGAGTGTTGCGTACTGCTGTCCCTGATTTTGAAAAGCTTTGTGAAGTTTATAGGCGATATAAGGACATCTCAAAGATTGTTGGCCCAATATTTGGAAAACAGGATTATCTTTATAATATACACTATAATGTATTTGACTTCGAGAGCCTGTCCGCTGTCCTTGCTTCTGCTGGATTTGGAAAGATTCAGCGGTATGATTGGCGGGAAACTGAACATGCAGATGTGGATGACTTTTCTCAGGCTTATATCCCTCACATGGATAAGGAAAATGGAATTTTAATTAGTTTAAATGTTGAATGTGTAAAATTATAGCCCTTGTATTTAATATGAAAAACGTATGCCTTTTTAATTTTCCAGCGATGGAAAATTTCCATGGATACAGACTGAAATCTTTTGATCCATTAAAATATTTTAGCCGTTTTGCTCATTGGGGTTTAGGGGATCTGTTTCGCTTTGGGGTTCATGGATGGAATTATCGGTGTGCTTTACTGGATGCTGGTGGAATAGATCGACTGTATCGAGAGAGAAATATTGAGTATATGCAGATGATAAAGGATTTTGTGGATGAATTTAAAGATTATGATTTAATTGTCATGTCTACATATAATTTTATTCATCCCGAGGTTTGGTGGAAGTATCTGCAAAAACCAATCAAAATTCTTGGATTTATAGATGATCCTTATTCAACTCTGCGGAGGGATTTGCCTTGTTTATGGGCTTTTGACGGGGCATTTTATATCTCTCCAAGCTACATTGATGACCTTCTATTTAAGGATGTATTTAGTCGTTGGGGGAAGCCTGCTCGTTGGTTTCCTCTTGTTTTTTCAAAATTTGAAAAGCCACAAGAAGATAATGAAGAGTTTTTTAGGCGACGTAAAATTGATATTTGTTATGTTGGAAATCCACATCCAATGAAAATAGATAGGCTAATAAAAATTAAAAAATATTTTAAGGAGAGGGTAAATATCTACGGGAGATGGAAATTTAAGGGATATGAAGGATTTTTGCGCTGTCTTTATGGGAGGAAAATATATCCGTATAGAGTTCATTCCCTTACAGATATAGAGCGTAAAATATTGTATTGGAATGCAAAGATAGGTTTTAATATGCATGTTTCTGATGCATGTTATGAAACAGGAAACGCTCGTATGTATGAAATTCCTGCACATGGCATGATGATGGTTTGTGATAAGGGTGGAGCGAGTGCTCACGAGTTTATTTTTGAGGATGGGACAGAAGCTATCTACTATGATTCAATAGAAGAGGCAATTGAGGTTATGGCCTATTACTCTGTACACGAAGAGGAGCGTGTGTCTATAGCTCGGCGTGGGTATGAACGTTTTTGGGAGAATTACGAGTGGGAAAAAAATTTAAAAGAGTTTTTGGATTGGGCAATCAATCTTCAAAAATGAATAAGTTTTATCTGCATTGCTCGCGACAGATCACAGATCACTATGAGTTGATAAAAAATTTTTTCCTTGTTAGTTTCTTTATGCTATTAGGAAAAATTATTGGTGGGGCAAAAGAAGTTGCAGTTGCTTGGCGTTACGGCGTTTCACCGATGGTGGATATATATGTACTAATTTTCAATATTATCAATTGGCCAGGAGTAATATTGGGGGGGTTTTAATGACCGCAGTTATCCCTCTTGGAGCTCCGCTTTATCGTCGATCTCCGCAGGAAGGACTGCTTTTTTTTTCTGAGGTTTTTGGGTGGGTATTATTTTGGGCAATTATTCTTCTGGGCGGAGTGTATGCTCTGCTTTCATTCGTAATCGGGCATGGTTTTCTGGGACTTGACTCAATGCAAGCTCGACTTGCGGATGATATGTATGTACCTCTGTTATCGACTCTTTTTTTTAATTGCCTAATTGCTTTTTTTTCGCCTTTGATTCTTATTGCTGGACGACACTGGAATACTCTTGCAGAGATAATTCCTTCTATATGTATTTTTTTAGCTCTTATATTTTCAAACATATTTTTTAACCCTTTACTATGGGGAACTGTGGTTGGCTTTTTCCTGCAGTGTATTTTTTTAATTTTTTGTCTGTTTTCTTTAGATATTCCTCTTCGTCCAAGTTGGGCTTTTTCATCTCCAGAGTGGGTAAATTTTTCAAGGGTGCTGTTTCCGCTAGCTGCTATTCAGGCTCTAACAATATTTCCTGGGATTATTGACCAAGTTTGGGCAGCTCGCTTGGAAACTGGATCTGTTTCTATATTCAACTATGCAAATAGATTGTTTTCTTTGCTGAGCTCTTTTGCAATGATCGTGATTGCTCGATCTATGCTCCCTCTTCTTTCTATGCAGGCAAGAAGTTCTTTTGTCCTTCGACTTACAATTCAATGGATGGTTATCGTATTTATTTTGGGGACTTTATTGGGATCTCTGTGTGCATTATTTCTTGATGATATCGTTAAAATTTTTTTTGAGCGAGGTGCTTTTACTGTAGCTGATACGAAATATGTGGGCAGAGTATTTTTTTATTCTTTGTGGAGCATCCCTTTTTATTTTTCTTTCTTTTTGGGATTGCAACTTTTTTTTTCTACAAGACGATATTGTATAATCATCTTTATATACTTTATAATGATTCTAGTTAAATTCGTTGGAAATTTTTTTTTGATACGGATCTACGCCGTTTCTGCCTTTATGTTGACGAGCACACTGATGTATGCTCTTGGGCTGATCTTGATTATTGC
This sequence comes from Desulfomicrobium orale DSM 12838, assembly GCF_001553625.1. Taxonomy (GTDB): domain Bacteria; phylum Desulfobacterota; class Desulfovibrionia; order Desulfovibrionales; family Desulfomicrobiaceae; genus Desulfomicrobium; species Desulfomicrobium orale. Next base: position 602,493 of record NZ_CP014230.1, on the reverse strand, counting down.
GAGCCTTGTAACAATTCGAAATGGTAGAGAGGAGGCTCGATTGTTTTGGACGGAAAACGATAGAAGTTAGCTTCTTCAAGTAAATATGCTAAAAATGTTTGATGATGCCTGTATTGATATCGATGGCGAGAACATATCTTGCAATCAAATTTAAATTTGATTGTAGAGGTTATTTGGGCGAAAAACGTGGTTTTCGGTTCGTTCGCGGCGGCATAGTCGCCACGCTATCTGAATTCAGACAGCATGAGAAGCCGTTTCTGTTGTAAATTTGATTATGAGATAGCATACTGGAACGTAACAGATGTATCGAGACTGTTTCGCAAAAATATTGGAGTAAATTGTCCATGACAAAATTAATTGCAAGAGCGCTATCCGTTTATGTTTAGGAGATGGATTTCAGAATCAGCTAAGTGTGCTTTACCTGTCACCATAATTTTCACGTGAATTAATTTTGATGCAATGTAGAAGTGTAGGGAGTAAGAATGGAACAAAAAAAACTTTGGGACTACTATCAAGCAGAAGGAAAGTCGATTTTTGGTGGGAGTTATCTACGTCTCCATTTTCTTGCTTCAAGATGTAAAAAAAAAGAAAAGGTTTTGAATATTGGCATTGGAGGTGGACTTTTTGAGAAGATTGCTCTGCATAAAGGATTGGATATTTATTCGTTAGATCCGAGTGAAAATGCAATTGAAGAGTTGACGCATATAATCGGTATTGAAAAGGCAAGAGTAGGCTTTTCAAATAAAATTCCCTTTTTAGATAATTTTTTTGATGTAGTAATTATGAGTGAAGTTTTAGAGCATCTTGAGGGAGATGTTTTGAAAGAAACATTTCGTGAGGTGTATAGAGTCCTTCGGAAAGGTGGACGTTTTATGGGGACAGTGCCAAATGATGAAGTCTTGAGCGAATCAATTATAATTTGCCCCGGATGTGGAAATAGATTTCATCGATGGGGTCATCTTCAGCAATTTAACAAATATAATTTGAGAGAGATGCTTCAAAATACATTCTTATGTGTAAGTGTTGTTAAAAGAGGATGGCTTTCTCGTGAGCGTCTGAATGTTCTAACTTGGATTTATTCAAGGTTAAATGACTTATTATATAAGCTTAATATGAGAAGATATAAGGCGAACTTATTTTTTTGTTGTAAAAAATAGTGGAGAAAGAATCATGACGGGAAATAATTTTTTTTGGAGGAAAATATTTCATACTCGTGTCTTTCGAGGAATAAAGTCGGCATATTATTTGATTCGTACTGATCAGTATGATATGTTTCGTATTTTCTTTTTAAGAAAAATAGCTCGTATTATCATGTTGAAATATAGATTTAAGTGGCCACAAATGATGTGGTGGGATAATGATGGGTTTAATAAAATACTTTCAGTGTTTGACGAGCTTGATAGTCTAAATACTGATAGGCGGTGGATGCTTTCTCAGCTTGTTCGTTTGACAGATAGCGTGCATGGTGATACAGTAGAATGTGGGGTATATAGAGGGTTGGGAACATATATTATATGTAAGATTAATTCATCTTGTACATTGAAAAGAACCCATCACGTTTTTGATTCGTTCTCGGGTGTTTCTTGTCCTGCTGATGTTGATGGAAAGCATTGGGCTAAAGGAGATCTTTCTTATGAGGAGGATTTAGTACGTAAAAATTTGGCAGATTTTTCTAATATTATATTTTATAAAGGATGGATTCCAGATAAATTTCAGAAAATTTCAGACAGAAAATTTTCCTTTGTTCATATTGATGTAGACCTCTTTCAGCCCACAAAAGAAAGTCTTGAGTTTTTTTATCCACGTCTTAATGAAGGTGGAATCATTCTTTGTGATGATTATGGCTTTACAACATGTCCAGGAGCAACCAAAGCTTGTGATGACTTTTTAGTCGACAAGCCAGAAAAAATGCTGGCTATGTCCGGAGGAGGGGGATTTTTCATCAAGGGAGTACCTACGTCTGTCGGGTGGAACAAAATATAGGTTTGAGTCAGACGCATCCATAATCAAATTGGATTTTAATTATGGGATGCGTCCTATTACTGCAGGTACATTGCTGATTGTATATGGGCTTGTAGGTGTGCCGAAAAGGCATAGGTGCTGAAAACTTTTGGAGCAAAGTAGATCAACCCGGTTATCCCTCCCCGGAAGAGGTGTAAGCTCCGCAGGATTACGGCAAATATCTATATGGCCTCCGGCGTCTGGTAGAAAATGCGTTTCTGGAATTGAAACACTGGCTTCGGATCACTACTCGATATGCGAAGAATATGGCATCATTCTTGGCTGTTGTGCACATTAGGGTTTGTTGAGAATCAGTAGCAGCTATGCTCTAATGCCACTACGGAAAGAAGAGCATTGAGTGACAGGCGGTGGGCGTTGATGGAAGCGCATTGCCTTTGGAAATCCTAGAGTGTGTTTGCAAACTTTATAACCAGCGTGGATTCGTGTAGTTTTTGGACATGTGCTATACCGGCATTTCCGATGAAACCTGGCAACGGCTTGAGCCCGTTCTGCCGCTCGAGGGTTCACCCAAAGGCGGCCGTCCGGCCAAAGATAAACGAACATTCATAAATGTAATCATCTGGTTGCTGCGCACCGGGGCTCCCTAGAGGGTCCTGCCGGAAGAGTATGGTCCATGGAATGCCGTATATTCCCGCTTTCGACGTTGGCAGATAAAAGGATTCTGGAAAGCAGTCTTTCTCACTCTGGCGTCTGACCCCGATCTCGAAGCGGTGATAATTGATGGTACATACATCCATGCCCACAAACATTCGGCTGGCGCAAAAGGGGGCAGCACAGGCAGACGCGCCCGGCAATCCTGTATCGTTTTTCCTTACAGGAGGTGAATGCGCGGATATCAGTGTTGCGCCGCAATTACTTGAAGGGGTTCGTGATTGCACTGTTATTGCCGATAAAGGCTATGACAGCGAGCCATTGGTTCAACTCCCTGAATCAAGAGGCTGTACCGTAGTTATTCCTCCACGCTCAAATCGTAAAACACCTCGTCGGTATGATCGGCATCTTTATAAGGAACGGCACCTTGTTGAATGCTTTTTCAATAAAATTAAAGAGTACCGCAGAGTAGCAACACGTTATGAAAAGCTTGCTCAAACCTTTCTTTCGTTTACTTGGCAGCTTCAATGATTTGGATTAGATAGTTTGCAAACATACTCTAGGCTCAGGCCTCATTAATCGAGATAGAAAATGAGGGAAGCCGCGAGGCACAGAGCTGAAAAGAAGGTATGCGCGCAACGGTCATAACGCATGGCTATTCTCCCAATCCTTGATCCTGCCAAACATGATCTCAATCTTATGCCGCTGTTTATACAGATTTTTATCGTAACAGATGGGCCTCTTTCGGTTCTTTCCAGGAGGGATGCAAGGCGTAATACCTCTGGCGAGCAGGGCATCACGGAACCAGTCGGCGTCATAACCACGGTTCGCCAGAAGCTCCCTGGCCTCAGGCAAAGCATCCATAAGCAAGGCGGCTCCCTTGTAGTCGCTCACCTGGCCTTCTGTGAGCGTCATGGCCAGAGGCCTGCCGTGGCCGTCGCAAAGGGCATGGAGTTTGGAGTTCAGCCCGCCCTTTGTGCGTCCGATGCAGCGGGAAAGAGCCCTTTTTTAAGCAGACTTGCTGCGGTGCGATGGGCTTTGAGGTGGGTGGCATCGATCATCAATCGTCCATCTTTTCCGGCTGTTTTTGCCAGCTCGGTAAAAATATTGTTGAAGACGCCCATCCTGCTCCAGCGCAGAAAACGGTTGTACAGCGTTTTATACGGACCATACTCACGCGGTGCATCTTTCCATTGCAGGCCATGTTTGATGACATAAATGATGCCGCTTATGACTTTCAGGTCATCGACGCGTGGAATACCGTGCGAAAGTGGAAAGAAAGGCTTGATACGCTCGAGCTGTTCGGCAGAAAGATAGAAAAGTTGGTTCATTGCATCCTCCTTTGAGCACAGCTAACCAGCTTTCTTCATTTTTACAATTAATGAGGACTGAACCTAGGTATTACCTAAGTTTTAGGTAGAGCTTGCCATATTTTCATTTTGAAAAAACGGTCAATTCTTGGGATGAAAATTTGTTTTCTTATTACCGGCCTTTCCGTAGGGGGCGCAGAAATGATGCTGTACAAACTGCTGAAGCACAGCTCATGTTTACGGCAAGGCGTGGTTGTATCTCTCATTTCAGGCGGAGAGATGGCTCACCGGATTGAGGCCCTTGGTGTTCGTGTGGTAGGTCTGCATATGAGGCGTGGGCTGCCGGATATCTCTGTCTTGTGGCGTTTGGTCTACTTACTCCGTTCTGAAAAATTCGATCTGCTTTCCACCTGGATGTATCATGCGGATTTTTTGGGCGGAGTAGCTGCTTGGATGGCGAACATCCCTGTCCTCTGGAATATTCGCAATAGTGATTTAGATGCAAGTAAAACAAAGTGGACAACAAGAGCTTTGGTAAATTTGTGTGGGAAATTATCCCGAGTTGTCCCTGAACGAATTATCTCCTGCTCTGCAGCTGCGCGAGATATCCATGTAGAACTCGGATATCAAAGAAAGAAATTTCAGATTATCCCAAATGGCTTTGATTTACAGGGTTTTAAACCAGATCCCGAGGCACGAAAATCTGTCCGAGCTGAACTCGGCGTGCCAGCCGATGCACATCTTGTTGGAGTTGTTGCCAGATTTGATCCACAAAAGAATCATGTAGGCTTTTTAGATGCCGCCCAGCACATCGCCAAGGCCAGACCGAATGTACATTTTGTGCTCGTAGGAACAGAGGTCACTTGGGAGAACGAAACTCTTCGTCAAAAGATAGAAGATTCAGGTTTGCGTGCTCGGCTTCACCTGCTTGGTTCTCGTACAGATATTGCCCGCATGATGGCCTCTTTTGATGTGTTGGTTTCTTCTTCTTATGGAGAAGCGTTTCCTAACGTATTGGGCGAAGCCATGGCTTGCGGCGTGCCGTGCGTTGCCACAAATGCCGGAGATTCGGCATATATTGTGGGTGACACTGGGCGAATTGTTTCTGTGGGAGATATGCATGCATTGGCAGGCTCTGTGGTAGACGTGCTCTCTATGTCGTCTACAGAAAGAACTGCTGTGGGGAACCGGGCTCGAGCACGAGTGGAAGAGTTGTTCGAGATTGGACAAATCGCCAAGGAATATGAAAAGATATTTGAGGAAGTGCGACACACATGTGTGGCATAGTTGGTATTTTTTCCCAATCGGGTGACCTTTTCCCCATTGATGCCATGACCTCGGCCTTGGGGCATCGCGGGCCGGACGCCGGAGCTGTATGGCTGGATGCTGAGGGAGGTATTGCACTTGGGCATCGCCGTCTGTCCATTGTGGACCTGTCCAAGGCTGGAGCACAGCCGATGCATTCTCCATCAGGGCGTTTTATTTTGGTATTCAATGGCGAAATCTACAACCATTTGGAATTGCGCCAGCTCCTTGGGCATACTTCCTGGCGCGGCCATTCAGATACAGAAACCCTGCTGGCTGCCATTGAGTCATGGGGGCTGGAAAAAGCTCTGAGCCATAGTGTGGGCATGTTTGCCTTTGCGCTGTGGGATACACGGGAACGACATCTCTTTCTGGCTCGGGACCGCATGGGAGAAAAGCCCCTCTATTATGGTTGGCAGGGAGGGTTTTTTTTATTCGCCTCGGAATTGAAGGCCCTGCGCCGTCACCCCGCTTTCGGCGCGGACATCGATCGCGGTGCACTGGCTCTATACATGCGGCACAATGCCGTGCCCGCACCGCACTCCATTTACACAGGCATCCGCAAGTTGCCGCCCGGTACATTTTTATGCGTGACGCAGGACGCTCCGGATACCTGCCCGCAGACATACTGGTCTGTTGACGATGTCGCGCGAAAAGGTTTGGCTGCGCCTTTTTCCGGCTCAGACAGCGATGCGGTGGCGGAGTTGGACGCACTTTTGCGGCAGGCCATTTCCGGGCAGATGGTGGCCGATGTTTCTTTGGGCGCATTTTTGTCCGGGGGATTGGATTCGTCCACAGTGGTTGCCCTGATGCAGGCGCAATCCTCGAGGCCGGTACAGACTTTTTCCATTGGTTTCGTCGAGGCCGGATATAACGAGGCTGAACACGCCAAAGCCGTAGCCGCTCATTTGGGTACGGATCACACGGAATTGTATGTGACCGCGCGGCAGGCTCTGGACGTCATCCCGAGGCTGCCGCTCATCTATGACGAACCTTTTGCCGATTCGTCGCAGATCCCTACATTTCTGGTTGCCGAGCTGGCCCGACGGCATGTGACCGTGTCTCTCTCTGGTGATGGCGGCGACGAGCTTTTTGCAGGGTACAACCGTTACATCTGGACCCGCTCCATCTGGAATGCCGTACGCTTCTGGCCGCGTCCGGTCCGAAGGCGATTTTGCCGTCTCCTGACACGGATTCCCACATCTTCCTGGGATACATTTTTCGCAGTGGCGATGCGATTGTTGCCTAAGGGATGGCGCTATTCCAACCCCGGTGACAGGATGCACAAATTGGCGGAAATTCTGGACGCCGCCGATCCGAGAGGTATTTATCAGGCTTTGGTTTCCCATTGGAAAGAACCTGAAGCCTTGATGCTCGGGGCGCGTGAACCGGAAATCTTGCTGGCGAAGCCGGCGCCATGGCGGGAATTGGGTGATGTGGAAAATGTTATGATGTATCTGGATCAGCAGACCTATATGCCCGATGACATACTGGTGAAGGTGGATCGGGCGGCCATGGCCGTGTCGCTGGAATCGCGGGTGCCTTTTCTGGATCACCGCGTGGTGGAATTCGCCTGGTCAGTGCCGCTGAGTATGAAACTGCGACACGGGCAGAGCAAGTGGCTGCTTCGGCAGGTTTTGTACCGCTATGTCCCTTTAGCCTTGGTGGATCGCCCCAAGGCAGGGTTCGGCATACCCTTGGATGCATGGTTGCGCGGTCCTCTCCGGGAATGGGCCGAGGCTCTGCTGGCGGAGAGCCGTTTGCGTGCGGAAGGGTTTTTTGCTCCAGAGCCGATACGTCGCAAATGGGCCGAGCATCTGGGTGGAGCGCGGAACTGGTCGTATCTTTTATGGGATGTCCTTATGTTCCAGGCTTGGCTGGAAGAGACGCGGCGCCCCACGGCGGGGCTGGCGTGAGGTTTGTTTTCCTGTCCCACGTGGATGCCAATCTATACCTGTTCCGCCTGCCGGTCATGCGCGCACTGGTGGCTGCCGGTCACGAAGTGATCGCCCTGTGTCCGCGCGGAGAGTTCTTTGAAAAATTTGCTGAGGCCGGAGTGCGGGTCGAAGAATACTTCCTGCGCCGGAAATCCAGGAATCCGCTGTTAGAGCTGCGCACATTGACCTCCTTGTGTGTCCGCCTGAGAAAGCTGCGCCCGGAGGTGCTGCACACATTCACTCTCCGCCCCAACCTGTATGGCGCTCTGGCCGGGTGGCTGGCCGGAGTACCACGTATTTTTGGCGCTGTGACAGGGCTGGGTAGTTTTTACGTGGACCGGGCTCCCAAGGCACGCATCGCGCGATGGATGCTGAACTTTGTTCAGCGCCAAGCTTTTCGCATAATGGAGGGAGTTGTCTTCCAGAACCGCGACGATTTGTTGGCCTATGCCGCCTGGGATATTGTGCGCGGAAGAAAGGCGCGTCTCATTCGCAGCTCCGGAGTGGATACGCAGGTCTTCCGCCCTGACGCTGTGGGTAAAAAAATACTTGCCGGACTGCGTAAGGATTTGCGAATCGAGCCGGGGCAGATGGTCGTACTCATGGTGGCGCGGGCCATCTGGCACAAAGGCTTGGCCGAGTATATGGAAGCCTCGGCGCTTTTGCGGCAACGCTTTCCACAGGCCGTATTTTTGCTGGCGGGAGATGTGGATGAAGGAAATCCATCCTCGGCCAGCCGGAAGTATCTGCTTGCCCAGCAGGTTGTTCGCTGGCTGGGGCACAGGGATGATATTCCTGCATTGACCGCGCTGGCCGATATATGTGTGTTGCCCAGTTATCGGGAGGGGGTGCCACGCACGTTGCTGGAGGCAGCGGCTGCGGGTAAACCCATTGTTGCTACGGATGTCGCAGGTTGCCGGGAGGTTGTGGGTCACGGCGTGAACGGCCTGTTGGTACCGGTACGTAATGTCGGGGCTCTGGCCGATGCCATGGGCCGGTTAGTGGCGGACCGTTCTTTGCGTGAGGAGATGGGGATGCAAAGTCGGAAAAAAGCCGTGGATGAATTTGATGTACAGCATGTGGTGCGGCAGTACTTGGAATTATACAAGGTAAACGAGTGATGGCGGCAGATAAAAAGCAAAATGTTTCTGTGGCAGTGACTGGCAGTGCTTCAGAATCACATGTTTTCTGGAGGCTGGGGGAAAACGGTGAGTTTTTTCTGGCATTTTTTCTGGCGTTTTTTCTGAACGCAGGGCTGCGCCTGATCGAATATGCCGGGTGGCAGGCGGATATTTACCAGGTGGGCCCCGAGCCGCTCATGGCCACTCACGATGCTTACGCGTGGCTGGCTGGAGCCAAGGGGGTGGGGTTTTACGTATCGTCGACATTTGCGAAGATGATACAATGGATACACAAACTAACGGGATTGCCTCTCGGCGTGATCGGTTTCTGGCTGCCCGTGTTGCTCATCCCCTGGATGGCTCTGCCTGCCTGCTTCCTGGCCAGAGCCACGCTTCTGACCGAGGGGGGAGTGGTTTTTGCGGTCATGTCCGCGTCAAGTATCGGCTTTTTGGTACGTACGCGGCTTGGATTTTGCGATACGGATTTGATCTCTTTGCTGTTTCCTTTGGCTTTTGCCTGCTTCCTCATCGCCTGGTTCATGGCGCGAACCCGTGGCTCCTGGCGGTGCACGGGGGAAGAACTGCCGCCGCATTCGCGCATGTCTTCAGTGCTGCTGCTTTTGAGCGGAGCGTGTGGCGCCCTGAATATGAACATGTACAGTCAAAGCGGAAGTATTCTGCTGGCCGTGCTGGGTATGGCTTTTCTCTCGAGTCTGTTTTTGGCCCCCAGAAAGGACTGGCCGGAACTATGGACCGGACTGCTTGCTGTCTATGCCTTGACTTTCGGCGGTGTGCCCGGCCTTGGCGCCGCTCTGGTGTTGGCAGGTATCCAGACTTTTCGTCCCGAATTGTTACGCCATAAGGTCACTTTTGTGGCTCTAGGCGTAGTTGCCCTGTTTCTTTCCTATCATTTTGGCTTGCATAAAAATATTAGTGCCTATCTTCAGGCCATTGCCGGATATGCCAAAGGTGTCACGGAAGTGGGCAACAAAACGGCTTTACAACTGCCAGGCATTACTCAGAGTGTTCGCGAGGCACAGAACTTGGCTTGGGGTGAGGTGGCCGTACGCGTGGCGGGCAGTTCGTGGCTTTTTATTCTAGGCGTGGCTATGTATGCGCTCGCCGTATACCGGCGGCCGCAGCTTCTTCTTTTGTTGCCATTCTTGGGCTTGAGCATGGCCAGCGTGAAGCTGGGCAACCGCTTTGCCATGTTTGGCGGCGTGGCGTTGGGCGCCGGCTTCGGATTTGGTCTGGCCGAGGCGATGCGGATGCTCGGGCAGCCCCAGGGGCGGCGCTGGATCGCCCAGCTGGCAATGTGCGTTCTCGTATTCTGGCCCATGGGCGAGCTTATGGGGAGCATGTCGCCGGTGCCAGTGCTGCCCCGTGTTTACGCACAGACATTCTTGGATTTGCGCGAAAAAATTCCCTCTGATGCGCGTCTGTGGCAGTGGTGGGACTATGGTTATGCTGGACAATACTATGCCGAACGTCTGACCTTTGCCGATGGCGGGGCTCATGATGGGCCTTGGCTCTATCCTCTTGCCCGGGTGCACTGTGCGCATTCGCCCATGCAGGCCAGCCAGCTTATGCGCTTTGTGACCCACGCCCAGCGGGAATCATCTCGGCAACAAAATGCGTCCATTTACTATTGGGACAACCCCGTGAAAAGCTTGGACGTTTTGGGTGCGGAGAACGCGACGGAGTTTGTGAGCAGCTTGGCGCATAAGGCTCTGGAGTTACCGCAAGATCTGCCAGATCAGTATTTTGTGGTATCTTGGGAAAATCTGCGTCTTTCCTATTGGATCAGTTTTTACGGTAATTGGGACCTGATATCCGGCACCGGTGCTCCAGGCCAATTCCAGCAGCTTCAGGGGCAATTCGGCATCAATACGCAAACAGGACATATCACGGTACAATCCCGTCAGACCCCCATTGACTCGCTTGATGTCATTGATGACGGCAATGCCACCCGACGCATGACTTGGCAGAACAGCTCCGGTTTGCATCTGGTGCTGAATCAGCGTTCCAGCCAGGCCTTCATTATGGATGCTAAAATTTATAAATCCATGATGGTACAGATGCTGATCGGCAATCCCAAGGATTTTGAGCCATATTTTCAACTGGTGGAAGACCAGTATCCTTGGACGCGGGCCTACAAGGCCATGTGAACCATGAAACGTTTTTTGGATGTTATTTTTTCTCTGGCTTTCCTGATTTTGTCTGCCCCCATTTTAATCGTCGTGGCTTTGATCGTGCGTGTGGGGTTGGGGAGCCCTATTTTTTTTGTGCAGACGCGTCCAGGCTTGCATGGGCGTCCTTTTCGCATGATCAAATTCCGAACCATGCGCGAAGCTGTGAATGCTTCCGGTGAGCCTCTTGCCGACTCGGAGAGAATCACCTCTGTGGGGCGTTCTTTACGGAGTATGTCTTTGGACGAACTTCCCGAGCTGTGGAATGTGCTGAGTGGAGATATGAGCTTGGTAGGCCCTCGTCCACTTCTTATGGAATATCTTCCTCTCTACACGTCGGAACAGGCTCGACGGCATGAGATGCGACCCGGCATCACGGGGTGGGCCCAGGTCAATGGCCGTAATGCTTTGTCCTGGGAGGAAAAATTTTCTTTAGATATCTGGTATGTGGATAATTGGAGCTTGTCTCTGGATATGAAAATTCTGTGGCTGACGGTAAAAACTGTTTTTTGCAAAAAAGGCGTGAGTGCGTCAGGACACGAGACTATGCCTAGATTTACAGGAAGTCCGGATGCACAGTAGTGGAATCTGTATTTTGGGGGCGAGCGGTCACGGTAAAGTCGTATTGGGGATATTGCGGGCTCTGAGCTTGGATGTTGCAGGATTTTATGACGATGCGCCATCGCTGCATGGGGCTTCGGTCATGGGTATTCCTGTCTTGGGCTCTCTGACCGAATTTTCGTTGGTGGAGCGAGGTGCGGCAGTGAGCGGTATTGGTAATGGGGCAATCAGAAGGCGCATTGTCGCCATGTGTACAAAAGCTTTGTGGACTACCTTGGTGCATCCCGCAGCTTGGGTCGATCCGGCAGCCTCGCTTGATTCTGGAACAGTCATTTGTGCCGGGGCTGTATTGCAACCCGGGGTCTTTGTGGGTTGCCATGCTATTGTTAACACGTGTGCCTCTGTGGATCATGACTGTCTTATTGGAGATTTCACACATGTTTGTCCCGGAGTCCATCTGGGCGGCAACGTACATGTTGGTCAGGACTCCTGGATTGGAATCGGCAGTCAGGTCATTCAGGGTGTGCGAATCGGCTCGAATGTTTTGGCAGGGGCTGGCTCCACGATTATTCGGGACGTGCCCGACAATGCCGTGGTCATGGGCTCTCCCGCCCGTATTGTAAGGTACCAGTCATGAACTTATCCGCTCCCTGGCCGTATTTCGCTCCTGACGAGCAGGAGGCCGCGCTTCGTGTATTGCGGTCCGGCCGCGTCAACTACTGGACCGGGCAGGAATGCCGGTCGTTCGAGGAGGAATTCGCGGCCTATACGGGGAGGCGTCACGCTATCGCTCTGGCCAATGGGACTCTGGCCTTGGAACTGGCTCTGGAGGCCTTCGGCATTGGAGCCGGAGACGAGGTGGTCACCACCTGCTGGACGTTCATCGCTTCGGCTAGCTGCGCGGTGGCTCGGGGAGCACGTCCCGTGCTGGCCGATGTGGATCCGGTTTCGCGCAATGTGACCGCAGAAAGTATCGAGGCCGTACTCACGCCCCGGACCAAGTGTATTGTTTGCGTGCATCTGGCGGGCTGGCCTTGCGACATGGAGCCCATTTTGGAGTTGGCCCGGAAGCATGGCCTGATCGTCATCGAAGACTGCGCCCAGGCTCATGGCGCGCGCTACAAGGGGCGTCCCGTAGGTTCTTTCGGTCATGCGGCGGCGTTTTCCTTTTGTCAGGACAAAATCATGACCACGGGCGGGGAAGGCGGGATGCTGCTCCTGGATGACGAGGCGGCTTTTCGGCGGGCCTGGGCTTACAAGGACCACGGTAAAAGCTGGGAGCTCATGAATGCGCCGCATTCGGGTTCGGGCTTCCGCTTTGTGCACGAGAATTTCGGGACCAACTGGCGCATGACTGAGATGCAGGCCGCCATCGGCCGCATCCAACTGGGGAAACTGGATACTTGGGTAGCGCGACGGCGCGAAAACGCAGCATTCCTCGTCAGAGAGCTGGGCAAGCTGGCCGGTGTGGAGATACATGTGCCGGGGCCGGACTACTTTCACGCATACTATAAATTTTATCTGGCTCTCGATGCTGTATTCTTACGGGACGGCTGGAGCCGTGACCGGGTAGTGACTGAAATCACGGCCCAAGGCATGCCCGCTTTTGCCGGTGTCTGCCCGGAAATCTACCGCGAACAGGCATTTGTTCGCGCCGGAATGGGGCCGGCTGCTCCGCTGCCTGTTGCCGGCTCTCTGGGCGCGAGAAGTCTGCTTCTTCTGGTTCATCCCACCATCACCCCCGACGACATGAGCCGCTACGCCGGAGTTGTGGTCCGGGTACTGCGAGCCGCCCTGCGCGATGGGGCGGCGGTATGAATCTTTCCCGATACGGCAATCTGGCTGTGATGCTCCTGTCCGAGGCCGGGCTGTTCAGCTTGGCCTTGTTGCTGGCGTATGGCCTGCGTTTCGAGTTCGACATCCCCGAAGCCTTTTTCCGCCAGATGTTTTCCCTTTTACCCGCGGCTGTGGGCTTCAAGATCGCGTTTTTCTGGATTGCCGGGCTGTATCGGGGCATGTGGCGGTACACCAGCCTCATGGATTTGTGGCATATCGCCCGTTCCATGGTTTTCGCCGGTATCTCCCTGGTCGTGTATGTGACCTTTCTGGGGCACGAGCAGATATACCCCCGTTCGGTTTTGATTCTCGATCCTCTGCTGGCCTTTTGCCTGTCCTGCGCCATGCGTATTGTGATCCGTGTGGCCCATCAGGTGCCCCTCAAGGACGGCGCCACAGCCCTGCTGCCGTCCGTATTGCGGCCGCAGATGGCGGGTGTGCGCGCACTGCTTTTTGGTGCGGGGGACGATGGCGCGCGCATGGCCCGGGAAATTCTTGATACCAAGGATTCCGGTTTGGTCCTGGTGGGCTTTGTGGATGACGATTTGAGCCGCAAAGGTCGCAGAATCCATGATCTGCCCGTGTTCGGCCCCATGACCGCGTTGGCTGACGTGGCGCAGAGAACCGGCGCTCAGGAACTTCTGGTCAATACGGCGGACATGAATGCGGCGGAAGTCCGCCATCTGGTGAAATTGAGCGAGGGCGCGGGCCTGCGCCTCAAGAAGCTGCCCGCCCTTTCGGATATCGTGCGCGGCAAGGTCTCGGTCAAGGATATGCGGGACGTGCGCTATGAAGACTTGTTGCGCCGCTCCGAAACGCAGCTCGATATCCGGGGCATCGAGGGGTATCTGAAGGACAAGGTGGTGCTGGTCTCGGGTGCGGGCGGCTCCATCGGATCGGAGCTGTGCCGTCAGATTCTGCGTTTCGAACCGCGTCTTCTGATCCTCTACGACGCGGGCGAGGAAAATCTCTACGCCATAGAAATGGAACTGCGCCATCGGCACAAATTTACCCGTTATGTGCCCGTGCTGGGATTGGTGCAGGACCGGGGGCTTCTGGACAGCGTACTGGCCCGGCACGCGCCGCAGGTGGTGTTTCACGCCGCGGCCTACAAGCATGTGCCCATGCTGGAGAGAAACCCCTGGCAGGCCGTGCACAGTAATATCCGCGGCTCTATGGAAATCATGGAAGCATCCGTCCGGCATGGTGTGGAACGCTTCGTTCTGGTCTCCACGGATAAGGCCGTGCGCCCCACCAATGTCATGGGGGCCAGCAAGCGGGTGGCCGAGCGCATCATGCTTGGGCTGCAAGGCCAAGGTACGGCGTTCATGGCCGTCCGTTTCGGCAACGTGCTGGGGTCGTCGGGTTCCGTGATTCCCCTGTTCCGCGACCAGATCTCGCGGGGCGGTCCGGTGACGGTCACGCATCCTGAAGTGACCCGCTACTTCATGACCATCCCCGAAGCGGCGCAGCTCATCATTCAGGCCGGCGCGCAGGGGCGGGGCGGAGAAATTTTTCTGCTCAAGATGGGACAGCCCGTGCGTATCGCCGATCTGGCCCGGGACCTGATCATCCTTTCGGGCAAGAAACCCGAGGATATTCCCGTGGTTTTCACCGGGCTCAGACCGGGAGAGAAGCTGTACGAGGAACTCATCACCGAAGGCGAGGACGTGCTGGAAACCGGTCATGACCAGATCATGGTTCTGGGCAGTGAAGCGGCCTGCGCAGACTGCGCGGGTGAACACCTGGAGGAGCTGTTCGCAGCTGCGAAGCGCTTCGATGCCGCCGGGATCAAATCCCTGCTGGCCACGCTGGTGCCGGAATATACGCCCGCTCCGGACGAACCGTGATTTCATCCGGCATTCGCGGTTGAAAGCGCGGGAAATCCGGGCCGATGTGCGGGCTGCACAGGTCGCTAGACAGTTTTGCGCCACCTCCTTAAACTTCCTCACATTCCACAAACTTTCGGCCATTCAGAGATAATGCCTTCGATGACCCACAAACCCGGCGGCTTTTTCGTCTCTCTCTATCGACACCGTACGCTGCTGGCCCAGCTGACGCGCCGCGAGATCGCGGCTCGCTACAAGGGCACCATGCTGGGCATGGTCTGGCCCGTTTTGGTGCCGGTGTTCATGCTTTGCGTGTATACCTTCGTATTCAGCGTTATTTTCAGGGCCAGATGGGGAGAGGCCGATTCTCCGGTGGAATTTGCACCGTACCTGTTCTGCGGGCTCATCGTGTACGCCTTTTTCGCCGAATGCGCGGGTCGGGCTCCGTCACTTTTCGTCTCCCAGCCCAATTACATCACCAAGATCATTTTTCCTCTGGAGATTCTTCCCGCCGTAGCTCTGGGCAGCGCCCTGTTCAACGCAGCCCTCAGCGCCTGCGTGCTGATTTTGTTTCTGGCCGTATCCCATCTTGCTTTGCCGCTGACGGTCCTGCTGTTGCCCGTGGTCTTGGCGCCTCTGTGTCTGCTGACCTGCGCCTGCGCCCTTGGGCTTGCCACCTTGGGCGTATATGTGCGGGATATGGATCAGCTCATGTCCATCCTGCTTACGGTGCTCATGTTTCTGAGCCCCATTTTTTACCCTCTGAGCGCGGTGCCCGAGGAGTTCCGCAAGTTTCTGCTCATTAATCCCCTGGCTCCGGTCATTGCCGCCGTCCGGGACGTGCTTGTTCTTGGCAACATGCCGGACTGGTCCGGGCTTGCCGTGTACACGCTGGCCGCCCTGGCCGCTCTGGAAGCCGCCTGGTGGTTTTATGCCAAGGCGCGCAAAGGATTTGCCGATGTCGTCTGACGTGGCCATCTCCCTGCGCGGAGTCAGCAAAAACTTCCATATTTATGCCTGCCCCTTGGACCGGCTCAAGCAGTCGCTGTTCCGGGGACGGCGCACTTATTATTCCGAAGTCCGCGCCCTGGAGGAGGTGAGCTTTGAAGTCCGCCGGGGGGAAACCGTGGGCATCGTGGGCCGGAACGGCTCGGGAAAATCCACTCTGTTGCAGTGCATTTGCGGGACTCTGACTCCAAGCCGGGGCGAGATTGCAGTGCATGGGAGGGTGGCAGCCCTGCTGGAACTGGGCGCGGGGTTCAATCCGGAATTTTCCGGGCGGGAAAACGTGTATGTGAATGCCGCGTTGCTGGGCATGGAGCGCAGGGACGTGGAGGCTCGTTTTTCCGGCATTGCGGCCTTCGCCGACATAGGGGACTTTTTGGACCGGCCTGTGAAAACCTACTCCAGCGGCATGTTTCTCCGTCTGGCCTTTGCGGTCATGGCCCATGTGCGGGCGGATATTCTGGTCATCGACGAGGCCTTGGCCGTGGGAGACGTGTTTTTTGTGCAGAAGTGCATGCGCTTTCTGCAGGAGTTCCGGAAAACAGGGACCATTCTTTTCGTCAGTCACGACACCTCCGCCGTACTGGCCCTGTGCGAACGGGCCTTATGGCTCAAAAATGGCCGGGTGGAGGCCGAGGGCCGCGCCAAATCCGTGTGCGAAAGGTACCTGGCCGGGATTTACGGCCCGGCCGAACCCGCTACGGAAAGTAACATGCCGCAGGAGGCTCCCGAGGCGGCCGTTTCCGACTTTTCCACCGAGGACAATCCGGTTGCATATGCCGGGTTGAGTGTCGATCAGGGATTCGGTGAAGGCGGCGTGGAGCTGCTTCAGGTTTCCCTGCGCAATGAATCCGGCCGCATGCTGCCAAGCATCCAGGGTGGAGAAATGGTGCGGGTGGTGGTCCGGGCCAGAGCCCTCCGCACCATGAGTCAGCCCATCGTGGGTTTCATGTGCAAGGACAGGCTGGGGCAGTTTCTTTTTGGCGACAACACATGGGAGCGCTATGGCGAAGGCTTTCCCGTGGGCTGCGGGCAGGTGCTCGAGGCAGTGTTTGCTTTTCGCATGCCCATTCTGGCTCCGGGGGACTATTCCGTGGCCGTGGCCGTGGCCGAGGGAACTCAGGAAGAGCATGTGCAGCATGTGTGGGTGCATGACGCCCTGGCCTTCAAGTCGCACAGTTCTTCTCTGGCCACGGGCCTGGTCGGCGTCCCTGACCGCGAAACGCATCTGATGGTGACGGAATAGCCGCATCAGACGTGGGAAAACCGCCCGTAGTGCGGCTATATCAGAAGAACCGGGTGAAATTCATGTCTTTTTTGCAGAAGCTCTACGATCTCGACCTCATTTCCCGCAAGGAAAGCGAGCGGCTGGCCAAGGTCAAACGTTCCGACGAACCGCTCTATCTGACCGCCGTGCGTATGGGCGTCATGAGCGATGACGACTATCTGCGGGCCGCAAGCGAGTTTTTCGATCTGGAAGTGACGGGAGCCCTGTCCGAGAATTATTCGCCGGAACCTTTCGCCACTCTGCCGGTTCCATTTCTGGATGAAAATTTGGTCTTTCCCGTACGGCAGGACGCGGAGGCTGTGGTTTTCGCCGTGCACGACCCCTTGGCCGTGCGCGTGCGGGACGTGCTGGCCCGGCTGTACCCTCAGCATGAACTGCGTCTGGTTCTGGCCAGGGAGGAGCTGATCCGGTCCTGGATTCGGCGGTATTTCGGCGCGGATGAGGCTGTTCCCGAGGAAACCGTCGAGGACGCGGGACTGACCGCCGACGTGGAGGGCCTGAAGGATCTGGCCTCCGAGGCGCCGGTCATCAAGACCGTGAACCAGATGCTGACCCGGGCCGTGGAGATCGGGGCCAGCGACATCCATGTGGAGCCTTTTCTGGACCGGGTGCAGGTCCGTTTTCGCGCCGACGGTCTCCTCTACGAGCACGAGGTTTTGCCCAAGCGTATGCTTCAGGGGCTGACCACCCGCGTGAAGATCATGGCCCAGATGGATATCGCCGAACGCCGCCTGCCTCAGGACGGCCGCATCCAGATCAAGGTGGCGGGCAAAAATATCGATCTGCGCGTGTCCTGTCTGCCGGTCATGTACGGCGAGTCCATCGTGCTGCGTATCCTCGACAAGCAGAGCATTTCCTTTTCCTTGGGCAGCCTTGGCTTTCCCGACCGGGAACTTTCGCGCTTCAACAGTCTCATCCGTCAGCCCTACGGCATCATTCTGGTTACCGGCCCCACCGGCAGCGGCAAGACCACCACGTTGTACTCGGCACTGCACGACATCAACTCGCCGGACAAGAAGATCATCACCGTGGAAGACCCGGTGGAATACGAGCTGGACGGCATCAACCAGGTGCAGGTCAATACCACTGCGGGACTGACCTTTGCCCGGGGCCTGCGCTCCATCGTGCGTCAGGACCCGGATGTGATCCTCATCGGTGAGATCCGCGACCAGGAAACGGCGGATATCGCCATCCAGTCGGCTCTGACCGGCCATCTCGTTTTTTCCACGCTGCATACCAACAATGCCGCCGGTGCCGTGGCCCGGCTGCTGGAAATGGGCGCGGAGGATTATCTCCTTGCATCCTCTATTATCGGCATCATGGCCCAGCGGCTGGTGCGCGTGCTTTGTCCGCATTGCAAGGAAGCCTACACCATGCCCGGCGGAGTACGGCAGCGTTTCGGTCTGGACGGCGGGGAGATTTTTCGTCCCAAGGGCTGCGCTCATTGTGGCCAGACCGGTTATCGGGGCCGCGTGGCCATTTTCGAGCTGCTGGAAATTGATGACGAAATCCGCGAGCTCATGCTGCTGCGGAAAAGTGCCTCCGCCCTGACCGCCGCCGGAGTGGCCAAAGGCATGCGGCTGCTGCGTGATGACGGGCTGGCCAAAGTCCGTGACGGCGTGACCTCATTGGATGAAGTCATTCGTGTGGCCGGCGGTGGAGGATTGGAAGGAGTCGGATGATGGAAATCTTATGATCCCATATGTGGGATTTTCAGACCTTATGGAGTCTTTTGAAAATGGTCGGGTATAGTTTTTGTAGGGTAATACTTATCCAAGTTGACCTAGGCTCAGGCCTCATTAATTGCAAAAATCAGGAAAGTTGGTTAGGTAGTGTCTTCAAATTATTTCTGCCCACAATGAGATACACCTGATTTGCACGGCGGCAAGGAAGGAGAGGCTTCGTTTTGCATAACGCGTGGCGATGCCACGCCATCTCTTGAGGTGAAGAAAGGCGTTCTCGACCAGGTGCCGTACACGGTACAGTTCTCTGTCATAATCGCGCTGTTCCCTGCGATTTTTTCTGGGCGGGATGACGGGCTGGCAGCCGGACTCAACAACCTTGTCTATACTTGTCCATTGCTGTCCGGCTAAGGGATAAGAAAAGAGTCCAAAATCTCAGCGATGTGTGGTAAAAGAAATCACCACAACATCTTGCCACACAAGGAGATTCTGGACTTGAGTCACCATAATACACTATTCTCCCAGACGCTATCTCTGATTCCCAGACATGTTTTTCAGAAACTCGAAAGACGGCACAAAACCGGGCGCTCGTCGCGTCAATTCGGTTTCAAGGAGCAGTTCACGGTCATGGCCTTCATCCAGCTTGCCGCAAGACGTTCCATGCGCGATGGCCTGCGCTGCCTTGAGGCTGCGGGAAACCGCCTGTATCACTGGGGACTGAAAAACGTGGCCCGCTCGACCTTTGCTGACGCGAACAATTCTCGCCCCGTAGGCTTTTTCAAGGATCTGTTCGCCGAGATGTACGGCCTGTGCGCCGCAAAAGCCCCGAAGCACAAATTCCGTTTCAAATCCAAATTGTTCAGTCTGGACGCCACCACCATAAAGCTTTGCCTGTCGCTTTTTCCCTGGGCCTCGTTTCGGCAGGCCAAGGGCGGCGTCAAAGTACATACCTTGCTGGATCACGATGGCCATATCCCGGCTTTCGCAACCGTCACCGACGCCAAAACCCATGAAAGCCGCATAGCTCAGGCTATGGAGTTGCCCAGGGGCTCCATCGTGGTCTTTGACAAGGGCTTCATCAGCTATCCCTGGTTTCGGATCCTCGGGGCAAAGGGTGTCTTTTTTGTGACCCGGCTCAAGCGCAACGCCGTTTTCAAACTCCTGGAGCGCCGCCTCGTGAATCGCAAGACCGGCGTTACTTCCGATCACATCATTGAAGTCTCCAGCCGGGGAAAATCCTTACGCTTGCGCCGTATCGGCTATCGTGACCAGGAAACCGGGAAACACTACGAATTTTTGACCAACCATTTCCGGCTTTCGGCGAAAACCATCGCCGACATCTATAAAGACCGCTGGCAAATCGAGCTCTTCTTCAAGGAAATCAAACAAAATTTGCGCATAAAGACCTTCGTCGGCAACTCGGAAAATGCGGTTCTGATCCAGATTTACACGGCCCTGACGGTTTACCTGCTCCTCGCGTACCAGAAATTCCTCAGCCGTCTCGGACTCTCCGTACAGCAACTCTTCCAGCTCATTCAACTCAACCTGCTCGGCGAGGCCTCCTTGGATGAACTCCTGAATCCCAGACGACGAAAATTCGATAATTCATATAACTTCAAACTGTTAGATTACATCGCTTAGCCGGACAGCAATGATACTTGTCTATAAGTTCATTGCTGTCATATCCGCGATCAGCCAAAGCATCTCCGCGCTCAAGCCGTCAATCAATGCACACGCTTCCTTGCAATCAGCTCTGGTACCTTCTGTGACAGCAACTCTGAGCGGCATACCATGCGCATCCACGGCCAGATGTATTTTGGTGTTGAGCCCCCTTTTGTACGGCTCATCGCCTGATTGCCGCCAACCGCTCCGGCAGCGTGGGGATGCACTTTGCAATGGCTCGCATCAATCATCAGCCACTCATAGTCAGGCTCAGCCATGAGCACCTCAAGGAGTTTTTCCCAAACACCCCGGTCACGCCAACGGCAAAACCGGCGATGGGTATTTTTCCAGTCCCCAAGGTCAGGAGGCAGATCACGCCATGGCGCTCCCGTCCGCAATATCCAGAACACCGCGTTAATAAACAGCCTGTTGTCTCCGGCCGGGCGACCAACGCTCCCCTTTTTGCCGGGGAGATGCGCCTGTATGTTTTCCCAAACTCTGTCAGAAATATCGTGTCGTCGATGTGCGTACATACCCCCCCGTTATGACATGAAGAGATATTACCATAGGGTCATGCCTAGCTGAGTGGATTTTCTCTGAGCATTTTGAGCAGAAGTTTATAACTATCTTCGTTTCTATGGTTAAAGCGAAATTCACATTCTTTCAAATGAAAGTAAAAAGTGTGCTTGGGCAAACCCCTAAAACGAACAAGTCGTGTTTTGGCAAAAGCCCAGAAGCTCTCAATGCCGTTAATGTGTGAGTTTTTATTGGCAAATTCATTGTTGCCATGCTCAACCCGGAAGTGTTTTTGGTAGCCTAGGTCTACGAGACCATCATAGCCGCGCCAGCCATCAGAGTGAATAATGCTTTCAAGTTTCACGCGGCCCCGGATGATCCCTTGGAGGGTGATTTTTGAACAGTCCGGGACAATTTCGGTATAAACGCGACCTTCACGCTTGAATAAGCCGAACACAATGGTTTTGCCCTTGGCTCCTCGGCCTCTGACTCCTTTAACGCGGCGTGCGCCAAAATAGCTTTCATCAACCTCAACTTCGCCTTGAACAGGAGACTCCGCCTCGCAGAACCGGGCAATCCTCTCTCGGAAAGCAGCCAGATAACGGTTCGCGGTATTACGATTTACCCCGGCTATTTCAGCTATCTGCAGGGCATTCAAATCCACGGCAAACAGCTTCACTATTTGTCGGACTTTGGCCTCTGAAATTCTTGAACGCTTCGCATACTTGTTTTTCATTGTCGTGACTAGCCTTATAGTCGAATGGAGACTCATGGACTAGGCATGACCCTTACCATATTATTCATAGTTTGACGACACTATCTAGGCTCAGGCCTCATTAATTGTAAAAATCAGGAAAGTTGGTTAGTTGTGCTCAGGGAGGACGTCATGAGCCAACTTTTCTACCTTTCTGCCGAACAACTCGAACGTATCAAGCCCTTCTTTCCACGATCACATGGTATTCCGCGGGTCGATGACCGGAAAGTCATCAGCGGAATCATTTATGTCATCAAACATGGCCTGCAATGGAAAGATGCGCCGCGTGAGTATGGCCCGTATAAAACGCTGTACAATCGCTTTTTGCGCTGGAGCCGGATGGGCGTCTTCAACAATATTTTTACCGAATTGGCAAAAACAGCGGGAAAAGATGGACGATTGATGATCGATGCCACCCACCTCAAAGCCCATCGTACCGCCGCCAGTTTGCTCAAAAAGGGCTCTTTCCCGCTGCATCGGACGCACAAAGGGCGGGCTGAACTAAAACTCCATGCCCTTTGCGACGGCCACGGCAGGCCCCTGGCC
Source organism: Desulfomicrobium orale DSM 12838 (assembly GCF_001553625.1). Lineage (GTDB taxonomy): Bacteria > Desulfobacterota > Desulfovibrionia > Desulfovibrionales > Desulfomicrobiaceae > Desulfomicrobium > Desulfomicrobium orale. Next base: position 580,339 of record NZ_CP014230.1, on the reverse strand, counting down.
ATGACGCTCACAGAAGGCCAGGTGAGCGACTACAAAGGAGCCGCCCTGCTTATGGATGCCATAGATGCTTTGCCCGAGGCCAGGGAGCTGCTGGCGGACCGTGGCTATGACGCCGACTGGTTCCGCAATGCCCTGCGTGCCAGAGGCATTACGCCCTGCATCCCGCCCAGAAGGAGCCGGAAGAGACCCTGCTCGTACGATAAAGATCTGTATAAACAGCGGCACAAGATCGAGATCATGTTTGGCAGGATCAAGGACTGGCGGAGAATAGCCATGCGTTATGACCGCTGCGCGCATACCTTCTTTTCAGCTCTGTGCCTCGCGGCTTCCATCATTTTCTATCTCAATTAATGAGGCCTGGACCTAACGCCTTGTTTAAATTAAGAACTTTTTTTTATTTCGAATTATTTGGCCAACAATACGTAAAGGCTTGGTTATACGCCAAGAGCGGCTTTGCGTAAACTCGTTGCAAGATTGCTGCAAGAAGGAGATTTCGGCATATAGATTGTGCTCTGTTTCACGGAAGAAGGATTCTTTATGGGTCAGCTCATTCTGTAGCGTATCAATACGCATATTATACTCTGCTTTATATATATTGTGCTCTGCTTTGAGATTTTCAAATTGAATATGAAGATTATTTATCTCATCTTTAAGATATTTGTTTTTTTCTTGCTCGCGTAATAGGTTGTACGCATGAAATTGTTTTTCTCCTATATTCTGGAAGAATGTCTGGACAATTTTTTGTTCTTCCGTTTGTGGGTGCATCCATGGAAAGCTTTGTTCGTCATTTCCTGTAAATACGACACCAAGACCGTGGGAGTGTAGAAAGTCAATGTTCAGGGGATATCTAGCCTTCATTTCCTCCCAAAACTTCCAAACTCCAAAGTTTTGCTCTCGGACATTGATGTCATGAAAAATAATAAATGCATTGGGGGTGAGTTTTTTTTCCCATGTTTCAAAATCGTGTTTAACAGCATCGTATGTATGAAATCCATCTATATGTAATAGCCCTATACAAGAGTCTGAAAAATAGTCAGCTGCTTCGTCAAACTGCATGCGCATTAATTTTGAAAAAGATGCATAATGCTTTTGATTATGCGTATTGACTTTTTCAAAAATTTCTTCTCCGTATATTCCAGCGTGTTCTTCTCCTTTCCACGAGTCTATAGCGTAGCATTTAGTTTGGATTTTGTTTTCCTTTACTGCTTGGCAGAATGAAAAATATGAATTGCCAGAGTGTGTTCCAAGCTCAACAAAAATTTCGGGTCGACATTTTTCTATTAAAAAAGCTGCAAAGGGAAGGTGTCCAATCCAAGAATCTGGAAATTCAAGGGATTTTGGAGAGAATGAAATGCTTTCTATGAGCTGCCTCTCTATATTTTTCATATATTTCCTCTTTTGCTTTTCCATCTATGAAGTAACCTTCTCCTCTAATCTTTCATATAGGAGAGGGTTTTTACTGATCTAAAGATTCACGAAAGGTTTGCATTCGGTCAAGAGTTTCTTTTGACAGCGGACCAAACAGATTTTGTGCTAAATGATGAATCTGCTCCATTTCTTGTCGTAAAATATGGCGTTTGGCCTGTTGATCTTTTCCAATGACACTCTGATCATGGCGACGATGAAAGGCCAAATCTCCATGAACGTAAGCAACTCGTCCCAATGCTGCTAAGCGTAAGTAAAAAAACCAGTCGCCAGAACAGCGGTAGGCCAGACAATCTTCAAATAACGCAGAGTCAGGTTTGCGAAAAACTACAGCCGATACGTTGGGCAGGCAGTTTGCGATAGCCAGAACTTCCCTGATTTCTCGCAGTCCTGAAATTTCGTAGTTATGGGTCCACCGGTCCCGAGCGGCATAAGTAAGGTAGTTTTTGCGGTAATTAAAATCGCGGACTAGTCGATCTTTTCCATCAATAACCTGGGGTATACTGTACGCCATGACAACGCCCGGGCGAGAACAAGCAGCTAGAAGTGCGCCCAAAAAGGATGGAGTGGCGTCATCGTCGGCCTCAGCTATCCAGATAAATTCTCCTTTGGCCAATTCCAATCCCTTACGCCATTGAACAAAAACATTGCCACTGTTGCTGGTATTTTTCACCAACTGCAAATTTGTACGCTGTTGCCAGCGAGCGATGCGTGCCAGACTCTGATCAGTGGACGCATCGTCAAGGACAATGACTTCTATGTCCCGGAAGCTTTGCTCAAAAATGGAGGCCAGACGACGCTCCAGATAATTGGCGTAATTGTAGTTCGGCACAATAACGCTGACCGGAGCTGGCTTACCTGCTTTCTCACGGCACAAAGCCAACAAGAAGGGAGCGGCAATGTCCGTGGTATGCATGGAGTGAAAGTTATCAAAAGCTTTTTGTCCGAGTTTGCTTCGAAGGTCAGGGGAGATTAATAAGAGAAGCACCCGCTCGGCCATGGCCTCTACATTTTCTCTAGGGACCACAAATCCACCGCCAAGGCTTACGAATCCAGGCATGTCTCCCACGTCATCGAAACAAACAATGGGCATCTTACAGGCCGCTGCTTCCAGACAGACCAAAGGGAAGGGATCTTCTCTGGAAGGAAGTAGGAAAATGTCGGCTGTCTGAAAATAAGGTTGCGGAAAGGACTGTTCTCCGAGAAACAATACCTGCGTATCCAGACCGTAGCGTTTTACGAGCATCTGGGGGGAGGTAATGGACGGATCGTCTCCTCCGCCGATCCAAATGAAGATGGTTGGCGGGCAATCTGGGTTTTTCAGAACCCGCCGTGCCACTTCTACAAAAATATCAACTCCCTTACGCCAGTCCCGGGAGCCACAACCAAGGACAATCTGAATATTTTGAGGAAGTTCCAGAGTTTGGCGCTGTGCTTCACGGAGACGAGGAGATGGGTGAATGGACGGAGGAGTGATGGATGCGTGAATCGTTTGCACTATTTCAGGTGAAATATTATGTCGAGACACTAGATTTCGCCGAATTGACTCTGATGCGGCCACATAGTGATTGGTATGATGACACATTTTTTCAAGCGTTACTTGCCCAGCAAATTTTTGCAGAGATTGCTCCAATTCATGAACATAGGTAACAATGGGCACATCAAACGTTGACAAAACGTCGTAGGCGGATGCAACGACTGCCGTATTGCCCAAAATAAGGTCTATTTTTCCGCAAAATTCTCGGACTGTATTGGTTTGTATATGCTCTGGAGCACAAATCAGTACAGGGCAAATGGATTTAAAATCTGACAGTAATGGGCCATCTTGCAGGAGGATGAGATATATATCTACCGCCGCATGACGAGTCAGCCACCGCAAGTGCTCCAACAGAAGGATTTGGGCCCCGGCTCGGGCCGCGTCATGGGATACGACAAGAAGGCGTAGGCGGAGTGACGGATCAAGTATTGCACGGCCGGCAGCGCTTGTGGAGGTCAAAACACGGCTCGTGGCATTCAGGAAAGCATATCCATAACGTTGGCTGGGTTCGAGGTGCGCTCCTTCCGCCCATTCATTCCAGGCGTTGATGAAGACGAAAGCTTGGTCCTCGGGCAGAGTCTTGAGTGCATGGGAGCAGGCCTGTTCAAGCCATTGCTCATACTTGGCAGGAGTTGCTCCAGCATAGATAAAGGCATTGTTTCCGCGGCGGGGAGTGTTGTCCCAACCTGGGCAAACACAAGGGAAAAGTGGAAAGGGCGCGTTCAGACCAGCCAAGGTTTGCTTATACATTTCTTCGTAGGCGACAACCGTACCCGTGAAATCTGAGCTGATTCCTTGAATGGACGTGTGTTTATAGCCCTCTGGTTTGTGGCTGAGATGTGGAGGAAACTGGGCCGCAGCGTCAAAATCATATTGTCGTGGATCCCAGTTGTCAAAGGATTGGACCATGACAAAGTAGGGTGGTAATTCACCCAGCTCCTCGCAGTACTGACGCCATCTCTCCAGAGTAGCTTTCATGTCGGGCAGGAGTTTGGCGTGATAGACGAGAAAGAGAGGACGACCATCCAGCCGGATATATCGAGGATCGGAGAAGTAGCGCAGCAAGTCCTGCATGATGCTCCGATCGTCCTCAGGGCTGTGTACTTGCTGGATAAGGATTTCCTGATCTTTGCCATCCCATCTTCTGGACCAGTTTTCATTGGCCCAGTTGAGACAAAAGGGGAGATCACAATTCGGATCGTTCAGGTAGCCCTCCAGAGGCCGTTCTAGGAGACGTCTTCCGGAAAACCAGTAATAATGAAAACAAAAGCCATAGATGCCATGATGCTTGGCCATAGCCACTTGGCGACGCATGACTTCTTGTACGCGCAGGTCATAAAATCCCAATGGGCCGGGCAGATCGGGCTGATTGTGCCCTGGATATAAGGGAGTGGCCTTAGTGACATTGGTCCACTCTGTGAATCCTTCTCCCCACCATCGGTCATTTTCCGGGATGGGATGAAATTGTGGCAGATAGTACGCCAGTAGTTTGACTGGGCCAGGGGGGGGGCCAGACTATTTTGTTCTTCTCTGGGGATGTCCCATTCACGGGGATCAAGGCCTTCTGGCCGGGGAATATGGCGGGCTATTCGTAACCGTGTCTGTACGAAGGATAACGTTTTCAGGCTGGCGCTACGAATACCATGGTTGGCAATGTGTTGGAAGAATTTTTTCCCTAGCTGACCAAGCGTGTATATTTTTTCTTTTATCATGTTGGAAACAGATGTTGAGGTAGAAACTATAATTCGTACTGTGAGGAGCCGATTTTCTTCCCTTTAAGAAATCATTTTTGATCTGAAGTCGGAATTAAGTGGCGGTTAATCAGTATTTTTCCAAGTCAGTACTTCTGCAATCTTTTCTTTAGATGACGCCATAGCACCCGCCAGGGCCGGGTTTTGATTTCCCGGAGGAGATTTTCGCGCTGTCGCAGGAGCTCCTGGGTTTGCTGGCAGCGTTCCTCGGTGATCTCGATTTCTGTTTGTTTCTCCCGGACCAGCGTTTGGGCCAGAGCGAGGTCGCGCTCCAGCTCCCGGCGGCTTTCTTCGAACTCCGCTCTCTGACGGTCAATCTGCCCTTGCAGGTGGGCCCGCTGGGCGTTCATCTGTGCTTCGGGAGATATGTCTATATATCCACTGCTTGCAGTCGATTTGTTTTCCTTTTTCCGGGCCACCAGCACCAGATCTCCCCACTCTTCACTTTTGTCGGGAGAGGAAGGGCAGTCCTCGCCGTCATGGAGTATCTCCAGAATTTCCAGGTCCGCGTACCGGGCCAGGGCGGCGAAGCCGTCGGGGTAAAAGCGCCAGCAGTCCACAGGATAGCGGTGGATGGGGCCGCGCGATGGAGCGATTATACAACATAGTCCGCCCGGTTTGAGTACCCGCGCGATTTCGAGCATGGTCAGCCAGAAAAATTCGATGTGCTCGAAAGTCTGGCCGGAAATGAACACGTCCGCGCAGTGGGTCGGCAGTTCCCGCCAGTTGTACGGATTGGAGAGCACCACGTGGATGTTCGGCCCCGGAGCGAGATCCACGCCCCGGTAATTCCATTTGGGATTGTCGAAGAACTGGGCGTAGGTGCCGCCTATGTCCGCGCTGCCCAGATCGAGAATCTCCAGCGGGCGGTCTGCCGCGTCGGCGAGATGGCGCGCGGTGAAGTCGCGCATTTTTTCCAGTGAGCTTAAGTGCATGGTTCGATTGATGGTGAAATGTTGCGTTTCGCGCCTGCAGAGGCTCCAAAGTGTACCGCGTGGGGACCGGGTTGCCCATGCCCGTCTGGTGTTTAATCGTTCCTGTCAGGCGGGTGTTTCCGTCCTGAACTGGAGTTCGTACAGTTTCCGGTAGGCCGGGCTCTCCTCCAGCAGCCGCTGGTGCGGTCCCTGGGCCGTGATGCGGCCGTTTTCCATGACCACGATGGTGTCGGCGGACAAAATGGTGGACAGCCGGTGGGCGATAATCACACTGGTACGCCCGCGCATGAGGTTATCCAGCGCCTGCTGTACGATGCGTTCGGATTGGGTGTCCAGCGCCGAGGTGGCCTCGTCCAGAATGAGCAGGGAAGGGTCTTTCATGATGGCCCGGGCAATGGTCAGGCGCTGTTTCTGGCCGCCCGAGAGCTTCACTCCTTTTTCCCCCACCAGCGTGCCGTAGCCGTTCGGCAGTTCGAGGATGAAATCATGCGCGTAGGCCGCTCTGGCTGCCTGCATTACCGCTTCGCGGTCCATGTGCTGGCCGTAGGCGATGTTCTCGGCCACGGTCATGTTGAAGAGAAACGGGTCCTGGGAAACGATGCCGATGCCCCGGCGCAGGGATTCCAGGGTGTATTCTGCCACGTCATGGCCGTTGATGCGGATGCGGCCTTCCTGACAGTCGTGGAAGCGGGCGATGAGATGTCCCAGGGTGGTTTTACCCGCGCCGCTCGGCCCCACAAAGGCCACGCGTTGCCCGGCCCGGATGCTCAGGTTTATGTGGCGCAGGGCGGGTTCCGGGTTTCCGGGATAGGTGAAGGACACATCCTCGAAATCCAGAGAGACGAACGGCGGCGCGTATTCCAGTTCTCCACCCGCTTCCTCGCGCAGATCCGGCCCGTCCAGAATTTCAAACACCCGTTCGGCTCCGGCCAGGGCCTGCTGGATGGTGTTGTTGGCCTGGCTGATGGATTTGATGGGGTCGTAGAGCATGACCAGGGCGGTCATGAAAGAGAAAAATTCGCCGGGGGTGCGTTCTCCGGCAATGACCTGGCTGCCGCCGTACCAGATGACCAGCCCCGCGCCCACCGCGCCGATGAACTCCGTGACGGGAGAGGACAGCTGGTTGTAGATTTTTCCTTTGATGCCGATGCGTACCAGTTTGTTGCTGGCCTGCCGGAATTTGTCCTTTTCCAGATCCTCGGTGGCGAAGGCCTTGACCACGCGCAGGCCGTTGAAGCTTTCCTGCAGATGCGAGGAGATATCCGCGATCTTGGCCTGGTAACTGCGTCCGATCTTGCGCAGCTTCCGGCCGAAATAGATGACCGGGTACACGGTCAGGGGAAAGACCAGACAGGCCCAGAAAGCCAGCTGCGCGTCGCGGTAGATGACCAGAGCGACAAGGCCGATCATGGTCAGGCTGTTCTGGGTGATGCGGATCACTTCCGGCAGGCTCGAACTGATCAGGTTCACGTCGTTGATGATGCGCGACATGAGCATGCCCACCCGCGTTTCGCCGAAGAAATCCACGGGCAGGCAGATGATTTTGGCAAAGAGTTCGTAACGGAGCTGTTCCAGCACCTTGAGCCCGCAGTAGGACATGAGGAATTTCTGGATGAAGAGGCCCACGCCTTTGGTCAGGAATACGCCGATCAACAGAAGCGGCACGAGCTTGAGGGCGGTTTCATCCTTTTCGATGAAAATCCTGTCCAGGGCGGGCTGCACCAGATAGGCGGCCGCCGCCGTGCTCAGGGCCACCACACCGAGGGCGGTGAAGGCCGCGGCGACGTACAGCCTGTATGGCTTGAAATATCCGAGGCAGCGGCGCAGCAGCCGGAGGCTTTGATTTTGGGCGATACTCATGTCCTGTGTGGCTTGAAGTCTGTCTTTCGATGGAGTTTTTGGGGGTGCCGTCCGGCGCATGTCCGGTCATGCCCCGGCTTTTTTCCGCAACGCGCGGTGCCAGTCAAGGATGGTCCGGGCCCTGTTTTCCCAGGTGGGCAGATCGGTGCGGGTGCGCATGGCGGCAAGCGCCTCCGGAGTCATGTCCAGAATGTGCCCGGCCTGAGCGCAGAGGTCGTCCATGGAGCCGGGGGCGAAGAGCAGACAGTTCTCTCCGTGGCGCAGAAAGGGCCGCAGGACGGGCAGGTCGGCCGAGAGGACGGGCCTGCCTGTGGCCAGATATTCAAAAAGCTTCAGGGGAGACATGTACGAAATGAGGTCTCCCGTGGGCATGTAGGGCATGACCAGCATGGCCGCATCGTGCAGGATGGCGGGTATGTTTTTGTGAGGCACGGCCGGGTGTGTGAAGAGGTTAGGTGGCGCATCCGCCGCGAGACGGGCGGACTCCCGCGCACTGCCGCCGATGACGACCACGTGCAGATGCGGCAGACGGACTGCGGCTTCGGCCAGAAAGGCCGCCCCTTTTTCGGGGATCAGAGAACCCGTGTAAACCATGGCCGGACGCTCGTACACGACCGGGCCGAACAGCCTGCCCAGACCGCCGGATGCGGGGTGGGCGAAGGCTTCCACATCCACGCCGTCCGGGGCGATGAGCACGCGTTCCGGAGACAGCCCGCCGGCGAGATATTCTTGGGCGATGTGTTCCGAAATGGCCACCACCGCACCGGACCGGGAATCGTTCAGGGCGCGGATGAAATCCGGTATCCGCACCTGTGCGGCATCGCGGGAAACCGCATGGGATTCGAACAGCACCGGCACATCCTCCCGGACCAATTTCCAGGCCAGCCACGGGCTGCGGGTGAAAATCAGCTCCGGCTCTTTCAGTACGGCCAATACGCGTTTTTCAAAACCGTGATCCGGGCCGTCCGGCATGAAATGCACATGCACGTTGCCGGGCAATTTCCGACCGTAGGCCGACAGCCATGTCCCGGCGCGGAACCTGAACCTGCGGGACAGTCCGCCGGGCAGACAGACGTTCAGGCTGTCGACCAAGGGGGCCAGGGCGCAGATCATATGCGCCACCTGCACGGCGTTGGCGTGCCGCGAGGGGATTTTGGACCTGGCGGCGTAGACCAGGTTCACGAAGGTTGCTCCGGTGTGGGAACGAGTCCGCGAGCCATGCCCAGCAACAGAAAGATGAGCACGGCCACATTGGTCACGGTGTGCACCTGAAGCTGGATATGGACGAAGACAAGACCCAGGCAGCCACACAGGCAGAGCGCGCCCGGTGTGGCGTCCCGCGCTTTCCAGACCGCTACACCGGCTCCGGCGAAGGCAAGGAGCAGCAGGAGCGTTCCGGTCAGGCCGTTCTCGGCCAGGGTGTGCAGGATCACGTTGTGGGGTTCGGATAAAATTTCGTGGCGCTGGTGCTGCGGGTGCCGGGCGAACCACTCCTGAACGAAGGGGTCCGACTTTTCCCGGAATGTGCCCACGCCCGCACCCAGAACGGGATGTTCCTGAAAAATTTTCCAGGCCGCGTACCAGACGGACTGCCGTTCCGTGACGCCCTGGTGGGTGGCCAGGTGTTCCGGCGCGATATTGAACCGGTCAGCTTGGTTCAGGACGATGATTCCTCCCACGGCGACAGCCAGACCAAGACCGAGCAGAACGAATTTTCTGCGGGCCGCGAGAAGCAGCGCCGAGCAAGCCAGAAACCCGGAAAAAGTCGCCCTTCTGCCCGCGAGAATCAGGACGCCGGCCAGGAAAAGAGTGGGCGGCAGGTTCGCGTACCAGAGAGACGGCGCTTCCAGAAAATGGCAAAAAAGGATGAACGCGGCCAGCCCCGCGTAGAGGGCCGCTCTGCTGAGATTTTTGAAGGTCAGTTCCGGGTCGTCTAGGGTGATGGATGCATCGCCCATGCTGTCCAGACCCAGAGCGTACAGGATGGCCGCGCCGGCGAACAGCGTGGCAATGAAGCCCGCACCGTAAAGCAGGGCGGGAGCCAGACGGGCGGGACATTTCCAGACGAAGAATTTGCCCAGCAGAAATGGCGGAATCCAGCGTCCGAGCTTGACGGCTTTGCTGTAGTCTCCCGCGCCCAGAAGGACGTTCAGCAGCGCCAGGACGATGAAGGCAAGCAAGCCCAGAAGGGGCGGGTCGAGAAAGAAGGAAGCGATGCGTTTTTCCTTCCACAGCAGATAGAAAATGACGGCGGGCACGGCGAGAAACAGTCCGTCCATGGAGGCGGGGGCCAGACACAACAGAAGAAAGAAAATGCCGGTCAGGGCGGTGACGCCGTTTTCCATCAGTTTAGACTGCACGTCCTGCGACCTCTTCAAAAAAGCGCTCCAGCTCACAGACCATGCGTTCACGGGAGTTTTCCCGCGCCGTAGCGTAGAAAATCCGCCGCAGGGCGAGAATATGTTCATCGCCCGCGTCCAGCAGTTCCATCAATATACGGGCGAGCTCCTCCGGCCGGGCCCCATAGGGCAGAAGCAGGCCGGGAGCGTCCTCAGGCCAGACTTCGGCCACGCCGCCCACGTTTCTGGCCACGCAGACCAACCCTTCGGCCATGGCCTCCAGCAGGGAGTTGGGCAGACCCTCGTTCATCGAGGGCAGCAGAAAAACGTCGGCCTGGCGTAGCAGGGCGCGTACGTCGGGTTGAAATCCATGCCAGAAAACCCGTCCGTTCAGGCCCAGTCTGTCGGCCAGAGCTTTCAGTTCGGCTTCGATGGCGCCCGTTCCCACCACATGATATTCGAAATCGTGGCCCTGCTTTTTAAGCAGGCTCATGGCCGCGAGGGCGTCCTTGTGTCCTTTGTCGGCGTTGAGCTGGCTGGTGGAGATGAAGCACACGGGGCGATGGACGTTTTCCGGCACGGCTGGGGCGGGTTCCTTGCCCGTCAGCACCACGGAGATTTCTTCGGGCCCGAGGTAGCGTAGTTCTTTCAGCAGGCCGTGTTTGATCTGGGCACAGGGGGCGAGCAGAGCCGGGCGGACCCATTTGTGCATGGCCCTGACCTTGAAAGTGTCTTCCATGTCTCCGGACAGACCCACGCGGTGTACTACCGGAATATCGAGCAGCCTGGCCGCGACGCCCGCACTGCGCATGTCCTTGCCCACGTTGACTACTACGAGGTCAGTTTTTCCGGAGCGGAACCAGCGCAGCATTCTGGTCACGAGCAGAGGGTTGAAGTCCGGCCCGAAAGAAACGGCTCTGGCCCGAAGGCCCAGACCAGCCGCCTTGTCCACGAACGGTCCCGGACGGCCGATGATGGATATCTCGTGCCCTCGGGCGCTCAGTGCCCGGGCCGCGTCCAGGGTCCAGCTCTTCACACCGCCCCACTTGCGGGTGGAGTTAACAAAGGCGATATTCATGGCCTTCTCCACCTGAGGCGGTTGATAGTACGCGCAGAGGTGCTATGCGCGAGAAGTAAAAGTTTAGTGAGCAGCCAGATTTTTTTTCTTCTGCTACTGACAGAGAGACGCCCTATGGAGAACGGGTCTGTCTTGCCGCACACTGCATTGTATCTGAGATTAAGCACTCCGAGGAAGCCTGCTTCTTGCGCCGCTTCAAGAGTGATGTTGTCTCCCTGCCCCCAGGGAAGACAAAGAAAGGGGCACGGTTTGTCGAGAATCTCTTCAAGAGTTTTTTTACTTTGTAAAAAATCTTTGATGCAAAATTTCTTACGGAGATCCGGAGAATTGATTTGGAGCTCTTCGCCGGTCCAGGATTTTCCCCAACCATTATGGGCATAGGCGCTGCCTATGGGAAATGTCGGGGTGGAAGGAGGCGCATCATAGCCAGAGAGCGCGTGATGGCTCCAGTGAGCCCGGTCAGAGAGTTGTCCTGTCGGAGTCATGTCCAGATAGCAAGCCTGATGGGCGGCTGTGTGCGAATAAACCTCCATGCCCAGCTCATGGACCGTTGCGAAAATTTCGCTTCGGTTCATGAAAAAGTATTTGTCGCCTTGGAGGGCTCTGCTCATGATGTGTGGTGTTGGCGGTATCTCCAGGGGCGATGCTGTCTGGTCCGATCGCTTACGGGCAGATCCATCCATGATATCATCTGTGATAGCGAAAAAGACGCCTTTCATATTTCTTTTCTGCAACTCTGGGATCGCATATATCCAGTTATCCAGGGTACAGTCATCAAATGTCAGAACAACTGATGGAGATGTTATGGATTTTTTTTCTTGAATGATTTCATAAAGATCAAGTAATGATATTGTATCAAAGCCAATCTTTCTGATGATATCAAGATGTGTCCCGAATTTTTCGGGAGACATGCCGCTGTCTGGCCGCACTTGATGGTAGCATAATACAGGGATGCTTGGCCTGCAGAGTGCTTGAGTAAATGACAGAATGCTCATTATTTTTTTCCCAGAAGCTCCTGGTATATTTTCACTGTGCGTTGGTGCATTGCTGTAATGGAGAACTCCGATGTAAACATGGCCAGATCTGCGGGGGGGGAGTTCAACGCCTGGCGGATCTGGACTTCCGGAGTTTCCGCGTCATTGAGGTAAAAAATTCTTGAATAATAGGCGGATATCTCCTGGATGGGCCTGCTTTTTTGGGCAAGAATAGGCAAACCATGGGCGCATGCTTCGAGAACAACTCCTGGCATTCCCTCATGCTCTGCTTTTGAGGTGAACATGAGTACGTCTAAGAGGGGATATACCCTGTGTATGTCCTGTATCTCCCCTGTAAAGGTAATGAATTGCAAAATATTCAGTTTTTTTGCCATTTCTTTATACGAGGATATATTTCCACTTCCAATAATAACAAAATGAAATGTATCATTCTCTGATTTGATTATACGTTGTATAAAACGTAAAAAAAGTGGAATTCCTTTTTTTGGAGTCAGACGCCCTACAAATCCGACCAGTAAGCGGTCTTCCGGAAGGTTGAATGCGGATTTCAGAAAAGGTTGTTGGTTTTCTGGCAGAGACAGACCGTTATGCAATACACTGAGCCGTGCATTTGGGAGATGGGTTTTTTTCTGGAAATATTCGAGCGACTCTTCAGAAACAAAAAGAATTTTGTGGGAAAATAGTGCGTGGACTACAGATTCTTCAAGAATTTGCCGGAATCTTCTGAATTTGCTTTTGCCATACCAGTGTAGCCCGCGGGAATGGACCTGGCCGATGCGCACCGGCACACGAGCCAGAGCCGCGGCCAAGATGCCAAAAATATTTCCCCCAAACGAATGGGTGTGTACGATATCGGCGTGGTGTCGGCGGAACAAACGGGCCAGCTTCCAGATAGCCACAGGATCCCAGTGTCCTTTGCTCGGCAAAAAATGGACATGCACACCGAGTTGGGCAAGTTCGTCAAAAAAGACGCCGCGCTCTTTGTAGGTGACCACATGCACGTCGTACCGGTCCGTGAGCAATGGCAATAGCGCGCGCAGACGGCGTTGCACACCCCCAATTTTAAGGTTGTTGGTGACCCGGAACAGCACGGGTTTGGGGTTGGGAGATAATATGGCCATGATTGCGATATTTTTTTGCGGGAGGCCCCGCATCCTGCCAGGGCCTTGGACCCATTTTGTCGGACTGTGTTCCGGAGCGATTATCCAGAACCCGACTTGGCGGGAGAGGCGTTTGTACAGTTGTCCCTGTGTCTGCAAAGGGGGCAGAGGCTTGCCGGCCCGCCGGAGGCCATTCCGTTCAAATCAAAAATTGTCAGCGCCACCTAGCAAAGGGGGACGCGGCGGGCAAGGAGCGCTTCATATTGCCAAAAACAGGGGGAACGGATAACGCCCGGTCCATGACGGCCAGACGTATCCTTTTCATTTCCCGCCCTGAATTCATTTCCCCCGTTCATGCGGATCTGAAGCGCAATGACTGCCAGGCCGTAGTGGTGGAAGACAAGCCTTCCGCCCTGAAGGTGCTGGAATCCAAAAAGCCGGATCTCGTGTTCACCCTGCCTTCCCTGCCCGGCTACCGGGCGCAGGATTTTCTGGAGGTGGCCGCCGGATACGATGTGCCAGTGGTGGTTTTCTCGGAAAAGGGCAGTTCCGGGGAGGCGCGGCAGTTCATGGAGCTTGGCGCGGAGGATTACTGGCTGGCCCCCCTGACCTGGGAGAAGATCAGGGCGATGCTCCCCCGCGAAGTTCCCGTCCGGCCCGCTCCGTCCGCGTCTTCGGCTCCGCCCCCCAAGGATTTTTCCATCATCGGCAAACATCCGGCCGTGGCCCGGGTGCTGGCCCTGGCCAGGCAGGTGGCTCCGTCCAGAGCCACGGTGCTCATTTCCGGGGAGTCGGGCACAGGCAAGGAAATGTTCGCCCGCTACATCCATGCCCATTCCGGCCGGGAAAACGGGCCTTTTGTGGCCGTGAACTGCGCGGCCCTGCCCGAGCATCTGCTGGAGAGCGAGTTGTTCGGACATGAGAAGGGCGCGTTTACCGGCGCCATTGCGAGAAAGCTGGGCAAGTTCGAGCTGGCCTCGGGCGGGACTCTGCTTCTGGATGAAATTTCCGAGATGGATCTGGCTTTGCAAGCCAAGCTGCTCCGCGCCCTGCAGGAAGGAGAGATTGACCGCGTGGGCGGCGGCGAAACGGTCCGGGTGGATGTGCGGGTACTGGCCACCACCAACCGGAATCTGGAGCGGCATGTGGAGGAGGGGCATTTCCGTCAGGATCTTTTCTACCGCCTGAATGTCATCCCTTTGCGCTTGCCCGCCCTGTCCCAGCGCGGCGACGACGTGCTGCTGCTGGCCGAAACCTTCATGCGCCGCTACGCCCGCGAGTACGGCCTGGGCGAGATGACTCTTTCACAGGAAGCGCGGGACTGGCTTCTGTCCTATGCCTGGCCCGGCAATGTCCGCGAGTTGCAGAACCTGATGGAGCGGGCCGTGCTGCTGGCCGGTTCCGGCGCCATCCGTCCCGTGCATTTTCTCATGGACGGAGAGGAATGGACGCCTGCGGCCGATGAAGAAGCCCCGCCCGCGGAGCGCCCCGTCCTGCCGGATGCCGGCGGCCGCATTCCGACCATTCAGGAAATGGAAATGCAGCTGATCATGAAAAGCCTGGACACGACCATGGGCAACAGAACCAGGGCCTCGGAGCTGCTGGGCATTTCCGTGCGCACCCTGCGCAACAAGCTGAACGAATACAGAAACGCCGGGCTGGATATCGAGGCCGCACGGGGATGATTCAGCCATATCCAGAAGTTGTAGATCGTGAGGAGCGGCATGAACAGTGAAGAGCAGAAGAAGCTCGCGGTATTGATTGATGCCGACAACGCTTCGGCAGGATTGGCTCAAGAGTTATTTGAAGAGATCGCCAAGTACGGAATAGCCAGTGTCAAACGAATTTATGGTGATTGGAGCAGTCCAACCCTGAAGGGGTGGAAAGATATACTATTAAAGCATGCTCTCGTTCCAGTTCAGCAATTTGCTTATACAAAAGGTAGAGATGCGACGGATATGGGCTTGATTATTGATGCCATGGATTTGTTATATAGCTCCACATTCGATGGATTTTGCTTGGTATCGAGTGATAGTGATTTTACTCCATTGGCTTCTCGAATTCGAGCTAGTGGATTGACTGTTTATGGATTTGGAAAGAATACAACACCGGAAGCATTTCGGCAATCTTGTGATAGATTTTTTTATATTGAGAATTTTGGTTCTGAGCCATGCTTGCAAATATATACAAATGGAGATGGTGAGCAAAAAGATAATTCTATTAAAAAACAACAAAAAATTGAAGGACAATTAAGGAATATTTTGTATAAAGCAATAAAGGATAGTGCAGAAGAAGATACAGGATGGGCTTCTGTATCAAAGATAGGTATATATCTGAGTCAGACTCAGCCTGATTTTGATCCACGTAGCCATGGATACGCAAAATTATCAGGAATATTAAAAGCGTTAGGGGGATTGCAGTTCAGATATGATGAGTCAACTCGTATGTATTGCAGAAAATTTCCTTATCTTGAACTGAGGGCGATAATTAATGAAGCAATGCCAAAATTTCAAAACAAACAAGGATGGGCAAAAATAAATGCAATGGAAAAATATATTAAACCAAGGTGGTCGTATTTAGAATATGGATTTGAATCCTTCTCTGCATTCTTAGAAACTGTCAAATATGTTGAGATAAAGGGAGATGCTATGCGAGTAGTGCGACAGTTAAATGGGGATAATAAAACAGAGTAAATTGGTTCTATTTCAGTAGCATCCGAGATAGCTGCCATATTTTGTACTATCTTGATGGAGAAAACATGATTCTGAGCTCCCGCATTGAAGATTATCTGTCCAGAGCGTCGTGGATCCGGCGCATGTTCGAGGCCGGTATCGAACTGAAAAAACAGTACGGCGCGGACAATGTGTATGATTTCAGCCTGGGCAATCCCGATCTGGCTCCGCCCGCCGCCGTGGCTGCCGGTCTGCGGAAACTGGCCGACGAGGCGGAAAAGCCGTTCGCTTTCGGCTACATGCCCAACGCGGGCTACCCGCAGGTGCGGGAACAACTGGCCAGAACCGTCAGTGCGGAGCAGGGCGCGGCCGTGTCCGCCGCCAACGTGATCATGACCTGCGGCGCGGCGGGCGGCATCAACGCCCTTTTCCGGGCCGTGCTCGAACCGGGCGCCGAGGTGCTCTGTCCCGCGCCGTATTTTGTGGAGTACGGGTTCTACGTTGAAAACCACGGTGGCACACTTCGCTCCGTGCCCGCCAGGCCGCTGACCTTCGAGCTCGATCTGGGTGCTTTGGCTGAGAGCATCACCGAACATACCCGCTGCGTGCTGATCAATTCGCCCAACAATCCCACGGGGCGCGTGTACTCCCGGCAGGAGCTGGCGGCTTTGGCGGATGTGCTGCGCCGGGCTTCGAGCCGGTTCGGCCGGCCCATTCTTCTGGTTTCGGACGAGCCCTACCGCTTTCTGGCCTACGATCAGGCCGAGGTGCCGGGGATTTTTCCCCTTTATGAGCACAGCGTGGTGGTCAGCTCCTTTTCCAAGAATCTGGCTCTGGCCGGAGAGCGCGTGGGCTATGTGGCCGTGAACCCGGCCATGCCCGAGGCCGCGCGGCTGATGGAAGGGCTGGTGCTGGCCAACCGTATTCTCGGCTTTGTCAACGCTCCGGCCGTAGGGCAGCGGCTTCTGGCCGAAGCGTTGGGACATGGGGTGGACGTATCCGTTTACGCCGCCCGGAGAAAAGCCATGGCCGAGGTGCTTGAGGCGGCCGGATTTTCCTTTTCTCTGCCTCAGGGGGCGTTCTACTTTTTTCCCCGCATTCCTCGCGGCAACGATGATACGGCTTTCGTCAGACTGCTGATGGAGGAGCGGATTCTAGCCGTGCCCGGATCGGGCTTCGGCTATCCCGGCTATTTTCGGCTGGCGTTCTGTGTGGACGAAGCCGTCATCCGGGGAGCGGCTCAGGGCTTTGCCCGGGCTTTTGCCGCCGCCTCCGCAT
Organism: Desulfomicrobium orale DSM 12838; assembly: GCF_001553625.1. Lineage (GTDB taxonomy): Bacteria > Desulfobacterota > Desulfovibrionia > Desulfovibrionales > Desulfomicrobiaceae > Desulfomicrobium > Desulfomicrobium orale. Next base: position 563,369 of record NZ_CP014230.1, on the reverse strand, counting down.
GAAGGGCGCTATGGCCGCTTCGACTGCGGACCCGATGTCAATACGGTCCGGGCGGCGTGTTCACAATTTTCTCATGATCTGAGAGACAGCGGCTTGGTATATGCCGGAAGCCCCGCGTTTTGCGGGGCTTTTTTTTTGTCTGCTCCAGGCATTTGGCCGCCTTCCTGATCCGCGGAAATACTGGGCGAATTTCCGTCCGAAGCCGTTTATCTTGTCTCCCGCTCCGGAGAAATCGCAATAAAAACGGCCCGGCCAAACAGGCCCGGGCCGCAGGATTCGGTGAGACGGACAGGAAAAGCTATTTCACGGAAGGCAAAACCGCGCCCTTGTACTTTTCCATGAACTTGGCCAGCTCGGGGCTGACAAGGGCCTTGTACAGGGCCTGGAGTTCGGGGCGCTTTTCATCTCCTTCGCGCACGGCCAGGATATTGGCGTAGGTGGACGCGGCCACGGAGTCGGCGGCTTCCACCGCCAGAGCGTCGGCGACGTTCAGGCCGCCGAGGATGGCGTAGTTGCCGTTGATGATGGCGATGTCCACATCGGGCAGGGAGCGCACCAGCTGGGCGGCCTCGATTTCCTGAATTTTGAGCTTCCTGGGATTCTCCTCGACATCGCGGATGGTGGCGGTCAGCCCGGAGCCCTGCTTCAGCTTGATGAAGCCCTCGGCCTCCAGAAGCAGCAGTGCGCGGCCCTCGTTGGTGGCGTCATTGGGCACGGCCACCAGCGCGCCTTCTTTCAGATCCTTTAGACTCTTGCTCTTGCCCGCGTAGATGCCGAAGGGCTCGTAATGCACCGGGCCCATGGAACCGAGTCTGGTGCCTTTCTGGGCGTTGAAATCATCCAGGTAGGGTTTGTGCTGGAAGTAGTTGGCGTCCAGCTCCTTGCTGTCCAGCGCCATGTTGGGCTGCACGTAGTCGGAATATTCCACGATCTTCACGGTATAGCCCTGCGGCTGCAACAGCTTGGCGGCCTCGGCGAGGATTTCCGCATGGGGCGTGGGGGAGGCCCCCACGGTGATGGTGCCCGCAGCGTGGGCGTTACAGTACAGAAAAGCCGTGGCCAGCAGGATGGCAAAAGCCGGAAAGAGTTTCTTCATGGGTCTTGTCCTTGGGTAACGAGGTTGATGTAAGGCTGCGAAGCCGGCCTACAAACGTTTGTCGCTGCGGCGCGTGGCCCAGCTGCCGAAGCTCTGGAAGACCTGCACGATGACGATCAGCAGGATCACCGTAATGATCATGATATCGGTCTGGTAGCGGTTGTATCCGTACATGATGGCCAGCTTGCCCAGCCCGCCGCCGCCCACGGCCCCGGACATGGCCGAATAGCCGAGGATGGTGATGGCCGACACGGCGCTGCCGTTGATCAGCGAGGGCCGCGCTTCGGGCAGCAGCACCTTGGTGACGATCTGCCAGGTGCTGGCTCCCATGCTCTGGGCCGCTTCCACCACGCCGTTGTCCACCTCCAGCAGGGAGGCTTCCACCAGCCGGGCCACAAAGGGCGCGGCGGCCAGCACCAGCGGCACCACGGTGGCGTTGTTGCCGATGGTGGTGCCCACCAGAAAACGGGTGAAGGGAATGACCGCGATCATCAGGATCAGGAAGGGAAAGGAGCGCGTGAGGTTCACCACCACGTCCAGCACATTGTAGACCAGCGCGTGGGGCCGGATGCCGTCCTTGCGGCAGATGACCAGCACCACTCCCATGACCATGCCGAACACATAGGAAAAAAGCGTCGCCGCCACGGTCATGTAGAGCGTGTCCCACACGCCCGTGAGCAGCATCTCCACGGTCTGCCGGTCAAACATGTTTCATTTCCTCCAGCATGATGCCGCGGGCTTTGGCATAGGCCAGGATCTGCGCGCGGGGTTTCTCCTGTTCGGGCAGCTGCAGCAGCATCTGGCCGAAGGCCACGCCGTTGATGTCGCGGGTGTCGGCGTACATGATGTTCACGGGGCAGCCGCATTCCAGCACCATGTTGGCGATGATTGGCTCGAAGGATGACCGCCCGTTGAAGATGAGGCGGTACAGATTGGTCTGCGGCAGGTTCTGCAGGGCTTCGGGCAGGACCAGACGGCGGGCGGCTTCGGTCTGCGGATGGAAGAAAACGTCTTCCACCGGTCCGTGCTCCACGATTTTTCCCTTGCTGATGATAGCCACGTGGCTGCAAATCTTTTCGATGACGCTCATTTCGTGGGTGATGACCACAGCCGTGATGCCGAGCTGGGCATTGATGTCCTTGATGAGCGCGAGAATGGAGTCTGTGGTGGCCGGATCCAGGGCGGAGGTGGCCTCGTCGCTGAGCAGCACGCGCGGATTGGTGGCCAGGGCGCGGGCGATGGCCACACGCTGCTTCTGGCCCCCGGAAAGCTTCGAGGGGTAGGAATCCATGCGCTTGGCCAGGCCCACCAGAGTCAGCAGCTCCGAGGCCCGTTTGCGGGCTTCGGCCGGGCGCATGCCCGTCAGTTCCAGCGGGAAGCAGACATTCTGCAGGGCCGTGCGCTGCATGAGCAGGTTGAACTGCTGAAAGATCATGCCCATGGAGCGCCGGGCCTCGCGCAGGGCGGACTCGGGCAGACGGCAGAGATCCCGGCCTTCAAAGAGGACGCTGCCGCCTGTGGGGCGCTCCAGCATGTTGATGCAGCGCACCAGCGTGGATTTGCCCGCGCCGCTTTTGCCGATGATGCCGAAAATGTCTCCCTGGCCCATGGCGAGGTCGATGCCCCGCAGGGCGAACACATCGGCGTTTTTACCGGAAAAGCGCTTTTCCAGCCCTTGAAGAATGATGATGGGGTTGTCCGTCATAGTGTCTCCGCCGTGATGCTGCCGCTCCGGGAAGGACGGCCGGGGCCTTTTCCCGGAATGGTGGAACCCGGTAGCACACTTCGCTGCGGACGCAAAGAGGCGGAAGAAGGCTGGCCCCTGTGGGACGCTTGGGCCCTCTTTTAATTCATGGAGACGCCGCGCCGTCTTCGCGGACATGGCTGCGCAGCCGGAGCCCGGACAGGCGTGACGGCGTGGATGCCTGTTGTGTGAGGTGCGGTTCCGGAAGGAACGGGATTTCCGCCGGGGCCGGGAGACTGCGCCTGACGAGCGGTTTTATTCGCTTGTTGCGTCCATAAGAGCCCGTGCATTGGCCCGGAATACGTCCAGCAGATCCATGCCCGGTCCTGGAAAATTGATCATGACGGCCCGGCCGCACCCGGCTGATTCGGCAATGGGGCCGCCCGTGGGCATGTGCGCGTTGTCCAGCACCAGATCGGGTTTCTGTCCGGCCAGCCGCAGCAGCTCGCCGGGTTGCAGGGGGCCGGGACCGAAGACTCCGGCCGGTTCGAGCCCGGCGAAGTCCGCCCAGACGGTCATGAATTTATGCGCCACGGCCCGCTTGCCTCTGGCCGCGAAATGTTGCCGCAACTCTCCTGCGAGGCGGGCGTATTCCCGGTCGAATTCCCGGACGAAAGCGGCGGCCCTGTCCTGGGTTCCGAAAAGCTCACCCAAGCGCAGCACTTCCTCGCGGACAGTCTGGGGGCTGTTGTTCAGGCGCACCTTCACTATCCGGGCGGTACCGCCGGCGGCGTCCCGCAGACGCTGGGCAAAGCCTTCGAAGCCTCCAAGCAGAACGAAATCCGCGCCGCGCACCTTGAGCAGATCCGACGGCTTGGGATCGTAATCCGGCGGATGCTGCAGATTTTCCGGGGCGATGACCGGCACCTGTTCCGCTCCGGCCGCGCGGGCCAGGGCGGCGGCCCATCCGGTGGAGGCCACAACACGCGCTTCGGCCTGAAGGGTGGCGGGAAGGGCGAGAAAAAGCAGAAAAAAGAGCATGCGTTTCATGTCTGTCTTTCTTTCCAGAAATAGGAGCACAAGGTGATGGTTCCGGCCGTGAGCACCAGAATGGGACCCAGCGGCTGATCCAGCAGGACGGCCAGAAAAAAACCGGCCACGTTGCCGCTCAGACCGAAGAAAACCGCCCAGGCAGCAATGGAGTTCAGACTGGAGCCGGTATTGCGCGCGGCCAGGGCCGGGAGAATGGTCACCGCGTCCACCAGCAGCGCGCCGGTCAGCCGGATGGATGCGGCAATGGCCACGGCGATGGCCACATAGAGGGCTACGGTCAGACTCCGGACCGGCACTCCGGAGCACCAGGCCAGTTCCCTGTCGTAGAGGAGCAGGGCCAGACTGCGGCGCTTCCAGACAAAGAGAGCCGCAAGTCCCAGACTGATCAGGCCCAGCAGGAGGACCTCCACGGGCCGCACGGCCAGGAGGGAGCCCCAGAGCAGTTCGAAGGCGGCGTTGGCGTGGACGCCGCTTATGGAAAGCACCAGAAACGCCAGAGCGATGGCCAGAACCATGAGAAAGCCCATGGCTCCGGGGGCTCCGGCCGGGCGTTCGGAGAAAAGGGCCAGCAGGCGTCCGGCCAGAGCGCACAGGATGAGGGCCGGAATGAGCGGTTCCAGGGAAAAGACCAGTCCCAGAGCCGCTCCCAGCAGGGCCACGTGCATGACCGTGAAGCGGATAGGGTAAATGTTCAGCCCCACGATGAACACGCCCACCAGCGGCAACCCCAGCCCCGAGAGGATCAGGGCGGCGAAGCCATGCTGCACCGGCGGCAGAGTCAGCACGCTCAGGATGCCGGTATCCATTCGTCCGTCGCTTCCCGGACGCGGCCCTGGGCCATGTGCAGGACACGGTGGCATTTGCAGGCCATGTTCGGATCGTGGGTGACTACGATCATGGTCGCGGGCAGGACGGCGAGTATCTCCGCCACCTGTTCCTGACCCCCAAAGTCCAGAGCGGCCGTGGGTTCGTCGGCCAGCAACAGGCTCGCGCCCTCATGCAGCATGCCGAGGGCTCTGGCCAGGTAGGCCCGTTGCCGTTGTCCGCCGGACAGAGCTGACAGCGGCCGCTGCAGGAGGCCGCCGATGCCCAGTTCTCCGGCCGCGTCCAGAACCGCCGTTTCTTCGGTCCCGGCCCGGAGCAGTTCTTCCACGGTAAAGGGAAACTGCCCCTTGGGCAGATGCTGGGGCATCCAGGCCATGCCGGGATGGGCTTTTTCCGGACTGGCGGGCAGTTCCGTCCCGTTCAGGCGGATGGAGCCGGTCCAGCCCCGATGTAGTCCCATGATGGCCCGAAGCAGTGTGGTCTTGCCCGATCCGTTGCCGCCGACAATGGCGACATGCTCGCCGGAAGCCACATCCAGATGCACGTTCTGTACGGCCGGTTCACGGCCGAAACGGCAGGTCAGGGCGTGGACCTCCAGATGCGGAGGTCGCAGGGAACTGGGGGCAGTTGTGGTCATGGCTGGTTCCGTGCGTTTCCCGGCATGGGCGGACTGCCCGGTGCAGGCCGTCCGGCGGAGAAAACGTCCGAGGCCGAGCATATGTCCTGAAGGCCCGGCAGGCAATCGGGGGAGCGCCTGGCACGTTATTCCGCGTCCGGCTGCGTTGTGCCGGTTTTCCGGGCGCGGGCCAGATAGCGTCCCGGACGATCAGTGATGTCCGGTCTGGAGAGTCCGGCCCGGAGGAAGAAGCGTTCCATGTCCGCCGCGCGGGGAAGCAGGTCGTCCGCCACGGCTTTCGCGGAGCCGTGATGTCTGGTCAGTTCTTCGCGGCTCATCAGATGCGCGATGATGACTTCTCCGCCCGGTCTGGCCGCGCGGGCCAGTTCTTCCAGCGCCAGGGCCGGGTCGGCGAAATGCGGGAATGCGGCAAAGCAGATGACATGGTCGAACCAGTTCCTGCGCACGGCCATGTGCAGTGCATCGCCCTGAAAGAACAGGTCCCGCGGGGCGAGCTGCTTGCGCCGGGCCTGGCGGATCATGTTGCCCGAAATGTCGAAGGCCGCGAGAATGCCGTCACCTCCGAGAATGCGGCGCAGACAGGGCTGGAGCACGCCCGGTCCGGTGCCCGCGTCCAGCACGCGGGAGCCGGGCGTGACGCCGAACTCCCGCACCAGCTCTTCCAGACGGACCCGGACGTCGGGCGGGTAGCACCGTTCTTCCCACCCCTCGGCCCGGCTGTCGAAGAAGGCTCGCTGCCCGTTCATGTTCAGAACGCAAGCGTCAGGCCGAGCATGCCGTTTGCGCCGGGCATGGGGTAGCCCGGCAGGTACTCGTAGTCACTGTCCGTGAGGTTTTCCCCGGCCAGAAAGATTTCCATCTTCCAATCGTCCACGGGAACGGCGTAAGCCAGCTTGCCGTTCAGCAAGAAATAGCCGTCGGACCTGACCGTTCCGGCCGGACCTTTGCGCCGGGCCTGGGCGGTGACGTACATGTCCGAGACGCGCTGGGCGTCCAGACTCAGGTGGAAGCGTTCCAGAAAACGCCAGTTCAGGCCCGCGCTGATGGTTGAGGCCGGGACGTACGGCCGTTTGTCCTCGTCGCTGTCCAGAAAGGCCGCGCCCAGAAACAGAGACAGGTCGTCTGTGGGGGAGAAGTTCAGGGTCGCCTCCACACCCCGGACGGTGTAGTCGCCCAGGTTGGCGTAAACCGGCGGCGGGGGGGCGGCGGGACGATCAGGTACCGGTTTTTGCCCTTGTCCCGGAAAAAGGTCAGATCCGCGCGAAGCCGGTCCCAGGTGTGGGAGATGCCGATTTCGTAGTGGTCGAGGGTTTCCGCTTCGAGATCGCGCCAGGATTTTCCGAGCCTTGGAATGACGTGCTCGGACAGGATCACCACTTCCAGGCCGGGATAGATGACGCCCCGGGAATACCCGGCATGCAGCCGCGTGTCCTTGTAGCCGAAAATGATTCCGGCGTGGGGAGCCGTTTCGCTGTCGAATTCGCTGTGCGTGTAGTGCCGAAGCCCCGCCGACGGAATGACATGCAGGCCGTCCGGGTCGCCGAAAAGCTGGCTGAAGGCCGCGTACGGCGAGAAGATGCGTTGTGTGGGGCCGTCCCAGCTCGATTTCGCGCCGGACCTTTTTTCAAAATCGGCCTCGCCGGTGATGACGTCCCAGTCCAGGCCCATGGTCAGTTCCCCATCGGTCCAGGGGCGTATTTTTTCATGGACGCGCACGCCGGAGAAGGTGAATTTGTTCAGATTCCTTTTGTCCGGCGGCCGCTGGTCGCGCCAGTCCCCCTGACCGGAGTTGGCGAACAGTTTCAGCGCGCCCTCGAAATTTTTGTATTCATGTCCGAGGGACGCGACGCCCATGCCCGCGCGGGTCGCGTACTTGCCCGCGCGGGTCGCGGATTCCCTGCCGTCTTCGCCCGGATCGTGCGCGAAGTTGTCCGTATACAGTCCGAACAGGCTGACATCCCAGTTGGAGCCAAGTTCCGCGTCGATCCTGCCGAAATAGTTGGAGAGCTGTCCGTCGGCGCGGGATCTGTGTCCGTCCGAACGCCGGAAGCTCTGGCCCAGAAAATAATCCACCGCGCCGGTTCTGCCGCCGTGCTCGGCCTTTTCGATGAAGGTGCCGAAGCTGCCTCCGGCCAGGTGCAGGCCGGTCTCGAAGCCTTCCTCCCGCCTGCGTTTGGGGTCGATGTTGATGGCCGCGAAGGCATTGCCGAAAATCTGCGGCTGCGGGCTTTTATGGACGCGCAGGGAATGGGCCGGGTCGATGGACAGAAGGTCCAGCAACGGATGGTTCCATACGCCCATGTACATGGGCACGCCGTCTATGAAGGTCTTGATTTCGCCTCCCGGGCGGCTGGCCCCCATGCCCCGGATGAAGATGCCGCCGCCCTCCGCCCCGCCGAAAGAGCCGATGGGATTGTACCGGGAAATGTTCACGCCGGGCGTGCGGCGCAGGGCCGTGCCCAGGTCTGCCGCGTTCAGGTTGTCCATCTGTTTTTCGGTGACCACCGTGGATGTGGAGGCGAAGCGGTCCACATGATTGTCCTCGATGATGGGCCTGCCCACGACGACAATCTCTTCGAGGGTGTGGGCGGCCCCCGGAACGGGAAACACGGCGGCGAACAGGTATGCCGCAAGCAGAAGGCTTGTTTTGGCGGACATATTCTCTCCCTTGTGGTACTGTTGTCAGCTATGCTGTACAGAAAAAGAATATGCTGAACAAAAAAATAATCAAACAGAATTATCTTTTTGGATAAAATAGCACGTAGAGGCATCCTTGCCGTGAAGTCCCAATGAAATTGCGCCGCCAGTGGACTTTTCTCATTGAGGGGCCGGCGGCGAGATGCTAATTTTCATGCATGGCTCGGCTTCACTCCAGAAAGGCGTTGCCCCGGCGGGCCGCGCGGGGCGGCAGACTCCCATGAACATGCCGGAATCGTACAGGCAGATCGAGGTCAAAAGCTACGATGTGCCCTTTTCGCGGCTGTCCCGTCCTGTTTTCTGGTTCAACGACAGCCTCCGGGCGGGCACCTGGAGCAATCGTCACATCCATGACGACTGGGGCGAACTGGCCTTTGTCCGCGCGGGCTATATGGTCGTCTGCGCCGAGCCCGGCAACTATCTGGCCCCGCCCCACCGGGCCGTCTGGATTCCGCCCGGCCTGTCCCACGAATGGTATCTGCCCGAAGATTCCATTGATTGCAGCCTCTATGTCCGGCCCGATGTCTTAAGAGAATACCCGCGTTTTCTGTCCTACCACGCGCTGGAAATTTCCCCGCTCGTCAGGGAACTCATCGTTTTTCTGTCCGTCCAGGACTGGCCCTACCCGGAGGGCGTCGTATCCAGAGCCGTGGCCGTGCTGTTCGACCAGCTCGTCCTGGCCCCGGAAACGGACATGCCTCTCGCCATGCCCCACGACCGCCGCCTGATCGGGCTGTGCACCGCATTGCTCAAGGAGCCGCACATCTGCCGCACCGTCCCCCAGTGGTGCGATCTGCTGGGCATGTCGGAACGCACTCTGGCCCGTCTGTTCAAGGAGCAGACCGGAGAAACATTCGGCCGCTGGCGGCAGAAAATCCGGCTTCAGCACGCGGCCGTGGAACTGAGAACCGGGGCCAGTGTCACCTCGGTGGCCCTTGGCTGCGGCTACGCGTCGGTCTCCGCGTTCATCTCCGCGTTCAAGGATTTTTTCGGCTGCACTCCGGGCAGGATGCCCTGACCGCCGTTTTTCCCGTCTTTTTCCTCCGATTCTCCGGGTCGCGATAAAACCAACTTGGCAGGATTTCGTTATTCTTTGGCAGGATGAAGAAAGTCCGCAGGACAGGATTTTTCTATGGAGAAATCATAGTTGGAAAATTTTCATCACGGGAGGAGCATATGGGCCAGATAAAAATCCGCAATTTCATCGATGGACAATGGCGGGAAGATGCCGGCTGCGGCGAGACGCCGCTGTACAATCCTTCCACAGGGGAACAGATCGGCGTGGTTCCCATGTCGGACGAAAACACGTCGCGTGCGGCGGTCGAGAGCGCGGCCAAGGCCTACGAAAAGTGGAAACACATGCCGGTGGCGAAGCGCATGTCCTTTCTGTACAAAATCCGCGAATACATGGCCCGGGATCTGGAAATCCTGGCGCAGGCCATCGCCCTCGACCAGGCCAAGCACATTTCCGAGGCCCGCGGCGAAGTGCAGCGGGTCATCGAGATCATTGAAGCCGCGGCCTGCACGCCGGCCCTCATTCAGGGCGCCACCCTGGAGCACATCGCGAACAACATCACCGGCAAGGTGGTGCGCCAGCCCCTGGGCGTTTTCGCCGGCGTGGCGCCGTTCAACTTTCCGGCCCTGGTTTTCGGGTGGTTCATTCCCTACGCCCTGGCAGCCGGAAATACGTTCATCTTCAAGCCCTCCACCAAATCCCCCTACTTCATGCAGAAGATGTGTGACATCTTCATGGAAGCCGAACTGCCGGAAGGCGTGGTCAACGTCATTCACGGCAACCGGAGCCTGACGGAAATCTGGTACGACGATCCGAGCATCGCCGGAGTCTGCCTGGTGGGCTCCACGGGCACGGCCAAAAAGATGGCGGCCAGCTGCGCCCGAGGGGCCAAGCGCTCCATGCTGCTGGGCGGCGCCAAGAACATGCTGGTGGTCATGGAGGACGCCGACCTGGACCTCTTCATCTCCAACTACCTGAATTCCTGCTTCGGGTCCGCCGGACAGCGCTGCCTGGCCGGTTCCATCGTGGCCGCCGTGCCGGAAATCTACGAGGAAGTGCTGGAACGCATGGTGGAGGCTTCGCGCGAGCTCAAGGTCGGCGACGCCATGGACCCCGACGTGTACATGGGCCCGCTCATTTCCCGCGAGGCCGTGGAAAATGTCTGCGACTACACGGAAAAAGCTCTGGCTCACGGCGGCGGCTGCAAACTGATTCTCGACAGACGCAAACTGGATCTGCCTGAAAAGAACAGAAACGGGTTCTTTGTCGGGCCGGTCATCATCCGGGACATCACGCCCTGCAATCCGCTGTTCACCACCGAAGTCTTCGGGCCGCTGGTGGGCACCATCAAAATCGCGGACATGGACGAGGCTCTGTATCACATCCGGGCCTCGGAATACGGCAACGGCGCCTGCATCTTCACCCGGAGCCAGTATTACGCCGAACGCTTCAGCAGCGAGGCCGACGTGGGCATGGTCGGCGTCAATGTCGGCATCTGCGCCCCGCATCCGTACATTCCCTTCGGCGGGATCAAGGGCTCGCTTTTGGGCACCAACAAGGTGCAGGGCAAGGATGGCATTGATTTCTTCACTCAGAACAAGGTGGTGACCATCCGCACCGCACCGAAGGACGGGCAGGCTCCGGCGGCCGTCCAGGGCGGCAGGGTGCGTTCGTGCGTGGCTTCGTGAACAACCCGAAAAGCGAGGAAGATGTATGTCAGACATAAACACCGCTCCCGGAAAACTGGCCAAAACCCTGACTCCGGCTCAGGTCTGGGCTCTGGCTCTCGGTTCCATTGTCGGATGGGGCTGCTTCGTGCTTCCCGGCGACATGTTTCTTCCCCAGGCCGGTCCGCTGGCCGCCGTTCTCGGCTTTTTCATAGGCGCGTTTCTCCTGCTCTTCGTGGCGGTCGTCTATGGTTACATGATCGAGTACGTTCCTGTGGCGGGCGGGGAGTACGCCTACGCCTACAGCGGCTTCGGGCCAACCTGCGCCTTTGTCTGCGGCTGGGCGCTGGTGCTCGGGTATGTGGTCATCATCGCCATCAACATCTCGGCTCTGGCCCTGCTGGTGCGTTTTCTCTTTCCCGGTGTGTTCGAATTCGGGGAGCTGTACACCATCGTCGGCTGGAAGGTGTATTTCGGCGAGGTGCTGCTCATGTACGCCGCCACACTCTTCTTCGGCATCATGAATTACTGCGGCATCAACATTGCGGGCGTCATCCAGATCATTCTGGCTTTTGCCTTAAGCGGCGGCGTGCTGGTGCTTTTCGGCGGCGTCCTGAGCACGGAAAGCACGCATCTGAGCAATCTGGCGCCCCTTTTCGCGGAGCACCGTCCGCCTCTGCTCTCGATCCTGTCCATCCTCGCCATCGCCCCCTTTCTGTTCGTAGGGTTCGACACCGTGCCCCAGGCGGCGGAAGAGTTCTCCTTTCCGCACAGCAAATCCCGTAACATCATGCTGGCCGCCATTTTATGGGGAGCGGTACTGTACTCCCTGGTGACGCTCTCCGTGGCGCTTCTCGTGCCCTATCCGGAAATGCTTGCCAGAATGGACGTTCTGCGCGCCCAGGGGCAGACGGCCTGGGCCACGGGCGAGGTCTGCAATATCGTCTTCGGCCGTCTGGGATCGGTGGTGCTGGCCGTGAGCGTTCTCGGAGCGGTCTGCACGGGCATCAACGGATTCTACGTGGCCACCACGCGTCTTCTCTTGAGTATGGCCAGAGGAAGCATACTGCCGAAGTGGTTCGCGGAAATTCATCCGCGTTTCCAGTCTCCGCACAAGGCCATCGTGTTCACCATCGGCATTGTCTTGCTCACGCCGTGGTGCGGGCGCGCCGTTGTGGGCTGGATCGTGGACATGTCCTCGGTGGGCACCGCCATCGCCTATCTGTTCACCTGCCTGGCGGCCTGGCGGATGTTCAGGCACACCCCTAACATCTCCAACAAGGCCGGGAAGATTCTGGTCTGCGCCGTCGGCGTGCTGACCTCGCTGATCTGCATCGCCCTGCTGCTTTTGCCCATGTCCCCGGCATTCATCGGTCTGGCCCCCAGGATCATCATGCTGGTCTGGATCGTGCTGGGCTTTCTGTTTTACCGGGCCACCAGCCCCGAATGGGGCAGGATTCCCGAACGCGAATTGCGGGCGAGGATCATGGGGCGCCCGGATATCCCCGTGTTTTTCGGAAAGAAATAGCACGCCGAACCTGATGGGCGTTAAAAAACCGTCCCGCGCCGGATCATCCGGGCGGGGCGTTTTTTTGACCTGCCGCGCCAGGTCCGTCTGAAATGCTTGCGGAGCCTTGCGTCCGCGAGTAGCTCCGTCGGCTTTGGGCTTTGAATCTGACGGAGAACGGAGAGAAGACGTATGTTCATGACAGGAATGACACCGGGAAGCCGGGATGCCTTCGTGCCCCGGACATTCACGGTGCTGCGCGAAGGGTATGGCGGGGGGCTGTTCATCCGGGACTGCATCGCCGGGCTGACTGTGGGCATCGTGGCCCTGCCTCTGGCCATGGCTTTCGGCATCGCTTCCGGCGTGACGCCGGATCAGGGGCTGTTCACGGCCATTGTGGCCGGGTTTCTGATTTCCCTTCTGGGCGGCAGCCGCTACCAGATCGGCGGACCCACCGGGGCCTTCGTGGTCATCATTTTCAACGTCATCCACAAGCATGGATACGACGGTCTGGTGGTGACCACTCTGCTGGCCGGAGCCATGCTGCTCGTTTTCGGCCTGTGCCGTCTGGGCTCCCTCATCAAGTTCATTCCCCACCCGGTGACCACGGGTTTTACCACGGGCATAGGCGTGCTCATTTTTTCCTCCCAGATGAAGGACTTCTTCGGGCTGGCCATGCGGGAAACTCCACCGGAGTTTTTCGCCAAATGGGAGGCGTACTGTCAGCATGCGTCCACGTTCAGCCCGGCGACCCTGGGCGTGGCGCTGCTCAGTCTGACCGCCATCCTGGCCGTGCGCCGCTTTATCCCGCGCATTCCCGGACCGGTGGTGGGTGTGGTGCTGGCTTCCGTGGCGGTCTGGGTCTTCGGGCTGGATGTGGAGACCATCGGCAGCCGTTTCGGCGGCATTCCCGCCAAGCTGCCGACCCTGGTCATTCCCCAGGTGACGATGGAGCAGGTTCGCCTGCTTCTGCCGGACGCCATGACCATAGCCCTGCTGGCGGGCATCGAGTCCCTTCTGTCCTGCGTGGTGGCCGACGGCATGACCGGCGACAAGCATAACTCCAATGTGGAACTCACGGCCCAGGGTGCAGCGAATATCGCTTCAGTGCTGTTTGGCGGTATTCCGGCCACGGGAGCCATCGCACGCACGGTGACCAACATCCGCTCCGGCGGGCAGACCCCTGTGGCGGGCATGGTCCACGCTCTGGTGCTGGTGGGCTTTATCCTTTTTCTGGCCCCGCTGGCGTCGTTCATTCCTCTGGCCAGCCTGGCCGCGGTGCTGGTGGTGGTCGCCTGGGACATGAGCGAGCCGCGCAAGTTCATGCGCGCATTCCGCGCGCCCAAGTCCGATTCATCGGTCATGCTGCTGACCTTTGCGCTGACCGTGGCCGTGGATCTGACCGTAGCAGTGTACGTGGGCGTGATACTGGCGGCCATTTTGTTCATGCGCCGGATGAGTGAGGTCACCTCCATCTGTTCGTGTGAGCTTGGCGAAATGGCCCGTGCGGCGGGCAAGAACATTGAGGAATTGGTTATCCCCGAGGGCGTGCGCGTGTATGAAATCGACGGGCCGTTCTTTTTCGGCGTGGCGGACAGGTTTCAGGATGTGCTGTCCCGTCTGGAAGGGCAGCCCAAGGTGTTCATCCTGCGGATGCGCAAGGTGCCGACGGTGGATTCGACAGGCATCAACGCTCTGGAGAACTTCGTGCGCACCTGTCGGTCCAGAGGTGTCCATGTGGTTCTGTCCGGAGTGAGGGACCGGGCTCGTATGGTCTTTGCGCGCATGGGCACGGAGGAACTGATCGGCCGGCCGAACATCTGCGGCAACATCGATCACGCTCTGGCCCGGGCCGGCGAACTGCTGGCCCAGGCGGACTAGGCCGCCATCGGGCCGCCGCGGGTTTTCTGGTCACACAAAAAAGCCACCCGAAGGTGGCTTTTTCATTGTAATTCTCTCCGGCGGGGGCTTATCCGCGCGCCGGGGTGCCGTTTTTCCAGATGCCGAAGCCGGTCATGGCGCAGAGTATGGAAAAGACGGGCACCATCCAGTTCAGGAAGGCGTAGGGCGCAAAATCCCAGGCTGTGACGTGCAGCACTCCGGCGATGTAAAAGGCGTGCACGCTCCAGGGCACCAGCGGGCAGCCGATGGTACCCGCATCTTCGCAGGTGCGGGAGAGCACGGCCGGATGCACATCGGCCTTGCGGAAGGGTTCCAGAAAGGCCCGGCCGGGCACGATGACGGCCAGCATCTGGCTGCCCGTGCCGAGCAGAATCATATAGGCCGCCACCAGCGTGGAAAAGACAAGGCGCACGGCCGACGTTGCACCGCGCAGCATGGCGTCCAGAATGACCGACAGCACCTGAGCCTTTTCCAGGACCCCGCCGAAAGCCACCCCCGAACAGAGCAGCAGCACCGTGGGCATGATGCTCATGATACCGCCGCGCGAGAGCAGTTTGTCCAGCTCGGGCAGACCCGTGTTGGAAACGTAACCCGAGGTCAGGAGCTTGGCCATGGGGGCGAGTTCCACGCCTTGGATCAGGGCGATGATCACAGCGCTCAGAAGACACACGAACATGGTCGGCAGCACGGGTTGGCGCAGGAAGGCCAGGATGATCATGAGCACGGGCGGGATGAAGGCCCAGACGGACAGGGAAAAGGATGTTTCCAGGGTGGCGAGAAGGGCCTGCAGGTTGTCCAGAGGCGCCTGGGCCTGGGTTTTCCCGAGAAAGGCGTAGATGACGCCGGCGCAGACAAAGGCCGGAATCGTGGTCCAGCACATGGAGCCGATGTGCCGGAACAGCGGCGTTTCGCAGATACTGGCTGTGATGTTGGTGGAGTCGGACACCGGGGACATCTTGTCTCCGAGATAGGCCCCGGACACGATGGCTCCCACGGTCATGGCCGCGGGAAATCCCAGGGCTTCGCCCACGCCGAGCAGGGCCACGCCGAGAGTGCCCATGGTCCCGAAGGACGTGCCCGTGGCCAGGGAGGCCATGGAGCAGAGCAGCATGGCCGAAAGCAGGAAATACTGCGGAGAGAGGAGCTTGAGACCCCAGTAGATGATGGCCGGAATAGTGCCCGAGGCCATCCACGCCGCGATGATCATGCCCACCAGTATCAGGATGGCGATGGCGATCTGGATGCGTCCGAGGGCCTCGAACATGCCTTCCTGCAATTCTGCCCAGGAATATCCGATGGGCAGGCACATGATGGCCGCCAGGGCCAGGGCCGCGAGCAGCGGCAGAACCGGCGGGCGCACTCCCAC
This sequence comes from Desulfomicrobium orale DSM 12838, assembly GCF_001553625.1. Lineage (GTDB taxonomy): Bacteria > Desulfobacterota > Desulfovibrionia > Desulfovibrionales > Desulfomicrobiaceae > Desulfomicrobium > Desulfomicrobium orale. Next base: position 547,920 of record NZ_CP014230.1, on the reverse strand, counting down.
CCAGACCGTGCCATAGAGAATGACTCCGATGGGGATGATGAGGGCCGCCAGAGCCCAGAGCAGGGACGGTTTTCTTTTTTCCATGCGCTCTCTCCTTAAGAAAATGTATGCGGCGCAATCTGCCGTTTTTTCTCCCGCAAGACAACGTCCGCAGCGCCGGAGGCGATTCTTTTCCCACAGCCGTCATATCCGCCGTTTCTCTCCACAATTTCATTTTTCCAGATAGTTAAAGGAATCCCGATGCGATTTGTATTTTTAGAGCCAGGCGGATCACATCGCATTTATTAAGGAATGATGCGGGAAAAGTGGGAGATGGACTTGACGCCTCTCGGGGTTGGCGCATAGGGAGTGGGAAAAAGTGGTAAAAAGTGGAAAAAGGCGCGAGGAAACATGTTCAGGGGACACGCATACAGGTCGCAGGATCCAAAGGGACGGCTCATGCTGCCTCCGGAGTTCCGTGACGAGGTTTTCGTCCAGTCTCCGGAAGGCAGGCTCGTGCTGACCAATTTCGACGACTGTGTGGCGGCCTATCCTCTGCCCGAATGGGAAACCATCGAGCGGAGCTTTTCCTCTTTGAACATGGCCAACCGGCAGATGCGCGATCTTCACCGCTTTTTCATTTCCGGGGCAGTGGAAGTCACTCTCGACAAGCAGGGGCGGGTGCTCATTCCACCGCACCTGCGCAGCTACGCCGGCCTGCACAAGGAGATCGTCCTGGCGGGCGTGGGCAGAAAGTTCGAGATATGGGATCTGGAACGCTTCGAGGAGCAGCGCAGGGCCGTGCAGGGCAATTTCGATCAGACCATGGACGACCTGGCCGCCCAGGGCTTTGAACTGCGTTTTTGACAGGTGGCATGACAGACAACGATTCCGAACATCCGGTGGATGCGGCGGCCGGTCACATTCCGGTCATGCTGGACGAGGTCATGGACTGGATCGCGCCCCGGCCGGGCGGCAGGTATCTGGACGCGACCCTGGGTCTTGGCGGCCATGCCGGACGGATCATGGAGCTGACCTCCGGCGGGGCGCGGCTGCTCGGTCTGGACAGGGACCGGCAGGCTCTGGATGCGGCCCGCGCGAGGCTTGCCCCGTATGGAGAGCGGGTCGTGACCGCGCACATGTCCTTCAGGTTTTTCGAGTCCGCCCTGGCCGAGGCGGGTTGGGACGCCGTGGACGGGGTCATCGCCGATCTGGGAGTGTCCTCCCTGCAACTGGACAGTGCGGAGCGCGGTTTTTCCTTTGTGCACGACGGACCTTTGGACATGCGCATGGATCCGGATTCCGGAGCGGAGCCTGCCGCCAATATCGTGAATACCGCCTCCTGCGAGCGCCTGAAAAAACTGATCTGGGAATACGGAGAGGAACCCCTGGCCGGACGTATCGCCCGGGCCGTGGTCGCGGCCAGGGAAGAGAAAAAGATCGAGACCACGCTGGAACTGGCCCGGATCGTGGCGGCGGCCTACCCGGCCAGGCGGCGCGCCCTGGCCCGCAACCATCCGGCCACGCGGACGTTTCAGGCACTGCGTATCGCGGTGAACCGCGAGCTGGAAGAAATCGAGACTTTTCTGGGCCGGGTTATCGACTTCCTGCGTCCCGGCGGACGTGTGGCGGTCATCTCCTTTCACTCTCTGGAGGATCGAATCGTGAAGCGGATTTTCCGCCGGGAAAGCACGGACTGTCTCTGCCCCTGGGAATACCCGGTCTGCCGGTGCGGGCATGCGCGCAAGCTGATCCTGCCGATGCGCAAGCCTCTTGTTCCCGGTGTCGGAGAGATGCGCCGCAACAGCCGCAGCCGGAGCGCCAAGCTGCGGGTGGCCGAACGCGTCGGGAAGGAATCGTGAACACGAGCGGGGGATCGGGTTTCTGGGGACTGGCCTGCATGTTTCTGCTGACCATCATTCTCGGTCTGGCCCTTGTCTGGGTGAACATTGAACGGGTCGATCTGGCCTACGGGCTGAAGGTTCTGGACCGCGAGCTTCAGGAGAAGCGGGAGCAGTACTCCAAGCTTCAGGTGGAGCGTCACTATCTGCTGGCTCCGGCCACCTTGCGGGAAAGAGCCGAAAAAGCCGGGCTCAAGCCGCCTCATCGGGACCAGATCCGTATTTTGGAAGAACATTGAAAAACAGAGCGCGACCCCAAAAAAGAAGCGAGAACAAGCCGCCTCGTGACCGAAGCCGCGGAAAGATCATTTTCGCGGGTTTCGTGTTTGCCATGGCTCTGATGGGGCTGTGGGCCCGCGCGTATCATGTGCAGGTGGTCAAGGGGCCGCAGTACGCGAAGATGGCCAACCGCCAGTACTGGGCTTCGGAGACCGTGTCCGGAAAGCGTGGCGAGATTCACGACCGCAACGGGCTCTTGCTGGCCAAGTCCATCACCACGCAGTCCGTTTATGTCCGCCCCAGGGAGATCGTGGACCGCTGGACCACGGCCCGGCGTCTGGCTCCCATTCTGGGTGTGCAGCCCAAAAAGGTCAGTGCGCTGCTCGACCCCAAGAAACCTTTTGTCTGGGTCGGCCGCAAGATCAGCGACGCTCAGGCCAGCGCTATCCGCAAGGCGGACCTGCCCGGCGTGTATCTGGATGCGGAAACTTCCCGCCAGTATCCGCAGGGGCATCTGGCCGGGCAGCTGCTCGGATTCGTCAATGTGGACGGCAAGGGCATAGAGGGTGTGGAAAAGAGCTTCAACGATCTGCTGGCGCCCTCCTCGACCAAGTACAGGGTGCAGAAGGACGCGGCCGGAAACCGGCTGTCCTCCCCCGAACGCGGCGACGGGGCCGAATTTGACGGCCGGAATCTGAAGCTGACCATCGACAGCCAGGTGCAGCTGGCGGCGGAGCAGGCGCTGGAGCGCAGCGTGGTGAGGGCCCAGGGAAAATACGGCACGGCGCTGGTGGTGGAAATACCCACGGGAGATATTCTGGGCTGGGCCAATTACCCGTATTTCAATCCCAATGTCGTGAAAAAAACGCGGGGCGAATGGAAGAATCGCCTGGCCGTGGATATTTTCGAGCCGGGCTCCACCCTGAAGGCGATTCTGATCGCCGCCGCCCTGCAGGAGAAAATCTGCACGCCGTCCACGGAATATTTCTGCGAGAACGGCAAATGGAGCGTCAAGGGCCGGAGAATCAAGGACACGCACAAATACGGAAACCTGAGCGTGAACAAGATTCTGCGTTATTCGAGCAATATCGGCGTGGCCAAGATCGGTCTGGCTCTGGGGGCGCAGAAGTACAGTCATTATCTGCACGAAATCGGTTTCGCCCGGCCGCTGGGTCTGCCGCTGCCGGGCGAGTCGGCGGGGCTGGTGCGGCCGGCGTCGCAGTGGACGCAGGTGGATCTGGCCAACATCGCCTTTGGCCAGGGCCTGGGCGTGACCGTGCTGCAAATGGCCGAGGCCTATCTGTGCATCGCCAACGACGGCGTGCGCCTGCCGCTGCGCCTGCTCTACGAGCCGGACCGGCCCGTGGAGGGAAAGCGGGTCTTTGATTCCGAAGTGTCCAGGATGGTCATGTCCATGCTGGAGGAAGTGGTTCAGGAGGACGGCACCGGAACCCGCTCCAGAATCGAGGGCGTGCGTGTGGCCGGGAAGACGGGCACGGCCCAGAAGGCCAGCCCCGCGGGTGGCTACGGCAGCGACTACGTGGCGTCCTTTGTGGCGATTTTTCCGGCGGACAAGCCCCGGTATCTGGTGTTCATGATGGTCGATGAGCCTAAGGCCGGGCATTACGGCGGCGTGCTGGTGGCCCCGGAGGTCCGGGAAATCGGCGTGCAGCTGCTGACTGCCTCCGGCATGCTGGCCGAACCGGCGGAGAAAAACCAGGTCGCCCGAGTGACGCCGGAGCGGTATGTGGCCCCGGTGAGCCGGGCCAGCGCCATCTCCGCCGATCAGCCGACCATGCCCGATCTTCAGGGCGCGACGGTGCGTCAGGCCCTGGAGGTGCTGGTGGCCAGGGGGATCGTGCCGACCCTGAGCGGTGACGGCGTGGTGGTGGAAAAACAGAAGCCGCTGCCCGGAGAAAAATGGCCGGAAGACAAGAAATGCCGTCTCTGGCTGGCATACCGGCCGGAGTAGGGAAATGACCGTGAATCTGGAGCCGATCGCAAACATGCTGCGGGGCGAAGCGAAACTGCGCACACATTCGGGAAAGGTACTGCCGGGCGATGTCTTTGTCGCTCTTTCCGGTCTTCGCACCGACGGGGCGCGTTTCATCGACGAAGCCGTTTCACGTGGTGCTGCGGCAGTGGTCCATGCGCGTAAGGCGCGGATTTCCCGCCGGGAGGGCGTGGTTTACGCGGCCGTGGACAACCCGGCCCGGGCGCTGGGCGTTCTGGCCCGCACGGCCTTCAAAACGGAATCCCGGCTGCCGAAAATCATCGGGATCACGGGCACCAACGGCAAAACCACCACCGCGCATCTGTTGCATCATCTGCTCGCGGCCAATGGATTTTCCGCCGGTCTCATCGGCACAGTGCATGTGTCCTGGCCCGGCACGACCCTGCCCGCGACCATGACTACGCCCGATGGTCTCAGTCTGCACGAGATCATGGGCCGCATGGCCGCCGACGGCGTGGAGTATGTGGTCATGGAAGTCTCCTCCCATGCGCTGGCTCAGGAGCGGCTGGCCGGATTGCCTGTGGAAGTGGGGATTTTCTCCAACCTGACCCAGGATCATCTGGATTATCACCACGATATGGACAGCTATTTCGCGGCCAAGGCGCGGCTTTTTGCCGGGGAACATCCGGGATGCGCGCGGGGCGCGGTCAGTCTGGACGACGCCTATGGCCGCAGGCTGAAGGACGTGCGTCCGGAACTCATGGGCTACGGCCTGGGCGCAGGGGACCTGCGCGGCCGGATCGTCGAGTCCGGCACCTGGGGCATGCGGCTTCGCATGGAGTATCGGGGCCGTGAGTGGGAACTGACCACGCGTCTGGCCGGGAAGCACAACGCCAGCAATCTGCTGGCCTGCCAAGGCGCGGGCCTTCTGCTCGGCTTCGAGCCGGAACGGATGCTCTGTCTGGAGCACGCCGCCGGAGCGCCCGGCCGTCTGGAAAGGGTGCCCAATGAACAGGGGCTGGATATTTTCGTGGACTATGCCCACACCCCGGACGCTCTGGAGAAGGTGTCGGCGGCCCTGAAGGAGATGGGTTTCGCCCGCCTGATCACGGTCTTCGGTTGTGGCGGAGACCGGGACGCGGGCAAGCGGCCGCTCATGGGCCGGGCCGTGGCCAGGTCCGCCGATGTGGCCGTGCTGACCTCGGACAACCCCCGCACGGAGGACCCGGAATCCATTCTGGACCAGATCGAGCCCGGTCTGGCCGGAGCGCCCAGGGTCATCCGCGAGGCGGACCGCAGGCGCGCCATTGGCCTTGCCATCGAAAACATGCGTCCCGGCGACGCCCTGCTCATCGCGGGCAAAGGGCATGAGGATTACCAGATAATCGGCACGGAAAAACGCCATTTCTCCGATGTGGAGACGGTGCGGGAGCTTGTGCGGTGAGGATGTCTCTTCGGGAAATAGCCCAGGCCCTGGGTACCAGTGTGGACACGCGGCCGGAGCAGGAGGTCTCGCGGGTCTGCATCGACAGCCGGACCGTCCAGCAGGGCGATCTTTTCTTCTGCATCGTGGGCCGCAATCTGGACGGGCACGGTTTCGTCCGCCAGGCCGTGGAAGGCGGCGCCTGCGCCGTGATTTCCGGCCGTCCTCTGGAGCTTCCGGTGCCGGTCATTCTGGTGCGCGACACAACCCTCGCCCTGGGCCGTCTGGCCCGTTTCTGGCGCGAGAGGACCAAGGCCAGGGTGATCGGCGTGACGGGCTCCGCCGGGAAGACCACGGTCAAGGAGATGCTGGCCCGGGTCCTGGCCGTGGCCGGACGCACAGGCAAGAATTTTCGCAATCTGAACAATCAGATCGGCCTGCCCCTGTCCATTCTGGAAATGGACGGCGAGGAGGATTTCTGGGTGCTGGAGCTTGGCATCAGCCGTCCCGGCGACATGGACGATCTGGGCTACATTCTGGCTCCTGACGCGGCGCTGGTGGTCAATATCGGGCCATGTCATCTGGAGGGGCTGGGCAGTCTGGCCGGAGTGGCGCGGGAGAAAAGCACGCTGCTTGATTACGTCCGTCCGGACGGCTTTGCCTGCGTCGGCGCCGACTATCCGGCCCTGCGGGAAGCCTGCGCCGGCCGGGGGACGGCAGTGGTGGAGTTTTCCGGGCGAAACGGCCGGGCCGCATACGCCTGTCTGGAGAAGAAAGCCGACGGCGAGGGGCTGCTCTATGTCCTGCGGACTCCGGCCGGAGAGATCCGGCTGCGCGTGCCGGATCAGGTCAATGTGGCCGAGAACGTGGCCGCCGTGACGGCCATGAGCATGGAACTGGGCCTGACTCCTGCGGACATCGCCTCCGGGCTGGCCGCCTACTCGCCCGCGCCGCAGCGTTTTGCGGTCAGCCGGGTGGGAGGCTGGACGTTCATTGACGACACTTACAACGCCAATCCCGTGTCCATGGCCTGCTCTCTGGACGAGGCCGTCAGGCTGGCCGGAGACCGCCGTCTGGTGCTGGTGCTGGGGGAAATGCGTGAGCTGGGCGCCGACGCCGAACGGGAACACCGGGAACTCGGACGACGCATCGCGGCCACTCCGGCCACGCATTGTTTTTTTTACGGCGCTCATGCCGGACATGTGCGCGAAGGGCTGGAAGGTTTTTCCGGGGAGTTCATTCCGGCGGCTGCCCCTGAGGATGTTCTCGGGGTCATGCGGGATTTGCGCTCCGAGAAGGGTGTGGTCCTTTTCAAGGGCTCGCGCGGCTGTAAAATGGAAAATTTCTATGCGGCGCTGGAGAGGAGCTGGGCGTGATCTATCATCTTCTGTATCCGCTGAGCGACCAGATAAGCATCCTGAACGTGTTCCGCTACATCACGTTCCGGTCCGTCTATGCCATGCTCACGGCCCTCGTCCTCTCCATCATGATCGGCCCAGCGTTCATCGAATGGCTGCGCAGGCTGCGCTTCGGACAGTACATCAAAAGCTGCGGCCCGGACCATCAGAGCAAGAGCGGCACGCCGACCATGGGCGGCCTGCTGTTCGGATTCTGCATGCTTTTCAGCGTGCTCCTGTGGGGGGATCTGGGCAACAAGTTCGTCTGGCTGGCCATTCTGGTCTTCACGGGTTTCGGCGCGGTGGGTTTTGCCGACGACTATATCAAGATCGTGCGCAAGCATAACGACGGCCTGTCGCCGCGGGCCAAGCTGCTGGGACAGGTGATCGTCAGCCTGGGGGCCATGTCCCTTCTGGTGTCCTTCCCGGAGTACTCGACCCGGCTCGCGGTGCCGTTTTTCAAACACGTGAACCCCGATCTGTCCTGGCTGTACGTGCCCTTCGGCATGTTCGTCATGATCGGGGCTTCAAACGCCGTGAATCTCACGGACGGTCTGGACGGCCTGGCCATCGGACCGGCTGTGGTTTCGGCCGGATGTTTCGCCGTGTTCATCTATGTGGCCGGCCACGCGAACCTGGCCCAGTATCTTCAGGTGACTCCGGTTTCCGGCGTGGGCGAGGTGACGGTCGTCTGCGGAGCCATGGTCGGCGCGGGGCTGGGATTTCTGTGGTTCAATGCCTTTCCGGCTCAGGTGTTCATGGGTGATGTGGGCAGCCTCAGCATCGGCGGAACCCTGGGTTTCACGGCCGTGCTTTGTAAACAGGAGCTGCTGCTGGTGGTGGTGGGCGGGCTTTTTGTCATCGAAACCCTGTCTGTCATCCTGCAGGTGGGATATTTCAAGATGAGCGGCGGCAAGCGGATTTTCCGCATGGCTCCGCTGCATCATCATTTCGAGAAAAAGGGCATGCATGAGTCGAAAATCATCATCCGGTTCTGGATCCTGTCGCTTTTGCTGGCGGTCATGGCACTGGGAACGCTCAAACTCCGGTAGGCCGTGATGCGCGCGCTTTTGCAATCCGATCGGGCCCGCCGGATTCGAGGCCTCCGGGCCGTGGTGGTGGGGGCCGGGCGTTCGGGTCTGGCCGCGGCCGGGCTGCTGGCCGAACTGGGCGCGGAGACGAGCGTGCTGGAGCGCAGCGCCGCCGCGGCCGGAGTGGCTGCGGAAAGCCGGAGATATACCGTCGTGTGCGGCGAGCACCGGGCCGAGGATTTTTCCGGGGCGGATCTGGTGGTCCTGAGCCCCGGCGTGCCCCGTTCCCGCATGGAATCCATGATACCGCCGCAGGCACGGGTGATCTCGGAGCTGGAACTGGCCAGTTGGTTCGTCTCCGAAACCGTTGTGGCGGTCACCGGCACCAACGGCAAAACCACCACCACCACGCTGATCAGCCGCATTCTGGAGCGAAACGGCCGGGAGGTCTTCACCGGCGGCAATATCGGCACGCCCCTGTGCGAATATGTGCTGGGGGACCGGCAGGCCGAAATTCTGGTTCTGGAAGTGTCCAGTTTCCAGTTGCAGAATTCCCCGACGTTTCATCCCTGCGTGGCGGTGCTGCTCAATTTTTCGGCCAACCATCTGGATTATCACGACTGCATGGAAGAATATCTGGAAGCCAAACTGTCCATGTTCGCGCATATGGAGCCCGGCGATCTGGCCATTGCGCCCGCGTCCATGCGCGAAGAACTGGAGGGCCGGGATTTCACCCGCGCCCGGCGGGAATACTTCTCGGCTTCGGACCGTTTTTCCTGCCCCGGACTGCCCGGCGAGCACAACCTGGCCAACATGGAAGCCGCGTTTCTGGTCTGCCGCCATTTCGGACTGGATCAGGATCAGGTGCAGCGGGGCATCGACGGCTTTCTGCCGCTGCCCCACCGCCTGGAAGCGGTCACCGAGCATGCCGGGATCATGTTCGTGGACGACTCCAAATCCACGACCGTCGATTCCACCATCGCGGCCCTGAAGAGCCAGGACAGGCCGGTCCGGCTTCTGGCCGGAGGCGTGTTCAAGGGCGGCGATTTGGGAACGGTCCTGCCGCTCATCCGGGAGAAGGTCCGCGGCATCTATCTGTTCGGCGCTTCCCGCGAGCTTTTTGAATCGGCCTGGAAAGATTGCGGGCTCGACATCTTCTGGGACGCGACCCTGGAAGACGCCGTGCACCGGGCGGCCTCCGAGGCCCGCGCCGGGGAGTGCGTGCTGCTGTCTCCGGCCACCTCCAGTTTCGATCTGTTCGCCAATTACAAAGAGCGCGGACAGGTGTTCCAGAAAACCGTGCGGGAATGGATGGAGGAACCGCAATGATTCCGGGCCGCCGCGAAACTCAGGGAGCCGGAAACGGCTTCGACTACATCCTGCTGGGGGCGGTGATCATGCTGTCGTCCCTGGGACTGGTCATGGTCATGAGTGCGAGCGGCATTATGGCGGAGAAGGTTTTCGGCGACAAATACGCCCTGTTCTGGAAGCAGGGGCTGTTCATGGCCTTGGGGTTCGGCATCCTGCTGACCACCATGCGCGCAAACATGGAGTTCTTTTATCGCAGGACCTATTTCTGGATTCTGCTGGCGGCGGCGCTGCTGCTTCTGACGGTGTTCTCGCCGCTCGGGAACAAGGCCGGAGGAGCCAGCCGGTGGCTGCGTCTGGGACCTGTTTCCGTGCAGCCTCTGGAAGCGGCCAAGATCGCTCTGGTGTTTTATCTGGCCTACTTTTTCGCCAACAAGCAGGAAAAGGTCCGGACCTTCAGCGTGGGCTTTCTGCCGCCCATCATGATGACCGGCATGCTGTGCATGCTGCTTCTGCTGCAGCCGGACTTCGGCGGGGCGGTGTTTCTGGCCGCACTCCTTTTTCTGATGTGTCTGGTGGGCGGCACGCGGATCATCTTTCTGGGCTCGGCCGTCATGCTGGCCGTGGTTTCGGGAATTTTGCTGGTGGTCAACTCGCCGTACCGGTTCCGGCGCATATTTTCCTTTCTCGACCCGTTCAAGGACGCCCAGAACACGGGCTACCAGCTGGTGCAGTCCCTGTACGGGCTGGGCTCCGGCGGCTGGTTCGGCCTGGGGCTGGGCGAAGGGCGGCAGAAGCTTTTTTTCCTGCCCGAGGCGCACAACGATTTCATCATGTCCGTGGTGGGTGAAGAGCTGGGATTTATAGGCATTTCCCTGGTCGTCATTCTGCTGGGCGTGGTGCTGTGGCGGGTGATGGTCATAAGCGTCCGGCAGGAAGGCATGCGCGACCGTATCACGGCTTTCGGAATGGGAGCCATCCTGATCATCGGCGGGCTTCTGAACATGGGCGTGGTCTTTGGAGCCATCCCGCCCAAGGGCGTGCCCATGCCTTTTCTGAGTTACGGCGGCAGCCATCTGGTGGCCGGATTCTTCTGCGCCGGAGTGCTGCTCAATCTGTCGCGCAAGGTGCGGACATGAACAGGCTGATTCTGAGCACAGGCGGCACCGGAGGCCATATTTTCCCCGCCCTGGCCGTGGCCGAGGCGGTGCGCTCCCGTCTGCCGGACTGCCGCATCCTCTTCGTGGGCGGACATCGGGGGCCGGAGCGGCTGTGGGCGGAAAAGGCCGGGCTGGAATTCGCGGCTCTGCCGGCCAGGGGCGTGCTGGGCCGGGGTGTGCGCAGTCTGGGCGCGCTGTTCTGGCTCGGCCGGAGCATGCTCCAGGCTTGGCGGCTGCTGCGCTCCTTCCGGCCGGATGTGGTTCTGGGCCTTGGCGGATATGCCGGGTTCTCCTGCACCCTGACCGCCGTCGTGATGGGTATTCCCACGGCCGTCCACGAGCAGAACAGCGTGCTCGGCGTCAGCAACCGCGTGCTGTCCCGACGGGTGGACCGCGTGCTGGCCAGCTTCGCGGACATGGAACTGCCGGAGACGGCAAGGGCGAAGACCGTGCTCACGGGCAACCCCATTCGCGGGCGGATTCTGGAATTGCCGGAAGATGGCCGGACAGCGGGGCGCAACGTGCTGGTCATGGGCGGCAGCCAGGGAGCTTCGGCCCTCAATCAGGTCATGCTGAAGGAGATGGACGCGTTCAGAAGCCAGGGGCTGCGCATCTGGCTTCAGACGGGCAAGGACGACTTCGCGGCTGTGAGCGAGGCGTATGCGAAGCGGTATCCGGAGGCGCGGGTGGATGCCTTCATAGAAGACATGCGCGCGGCGTATCATTTCGCCGATCTGGTCATCTGCCGGGCCGGAGCCACGACCATCGCCGAGCTGACCGCGATCGGAAAACCCAGCGTGCTGATACCTTTTCCGTATGCCACACACGACCATCAGCTCAAAAACGCCCGCCTTCTGGAACAGGCCGGTGCGGCCATGGTGTTGCAGCAGAACCAGCTGGGCAGCGTCAGCCTGGCTTCGGCCGTGGCCGATCTTTTCCAGATGTCCGGCCGTCTGAACCAGATGGGGCGGGCCGCCAGGGAGATGGGGCATCCCGGCGCCGGGGAAAAGATAGTCGAACAGCTTCTGGAACTCGCGGCGCGGGGCAGGTGAATTTTATGAGCATGAAATCCAAGATCGGAAAAATCCACATGGTGGGCATCGGCGGCTCCGGCATGAACGGTATCGCCGAGGTGCTCATCAATCTGGGATACGAGGTTTCGGGCTCGGATCTGGTCAGAAGCGCGGTGCTGAACCGGCTGGAAAGGCTGGGCGCGACGGTGTTCACGGGACATGCGGCCGAAAATGTCCGCGACGCGCAGGTGGTGGTCCGCTCCTCGGCCGTGCGCGACGACAACCCGGAACTGGCCGAGGCGCGTCTGCGCGGCGTGCCCATCATTCCCAGAGCGGAGATGCTGGCCGAACTCATGCGCCTGAAGACCGGCGTGGCCGTGGCCGGAACGCACGGCAAAACCACCACCACGTCCCTTCTGGCCACAATTTTCATGGAAGCCGGACTCGACCCCACGGTCATCATCGGCGGGCGGCTGAACGCCTACGGGGCCAACGCCATGCTCGGCCAGGGAGCCTATCTCATCGCCGAGGCCGACGAATCCGACGGATCGTTTCTGTGTCTGCTGCCCCTTCTGTCCGTGGTGACCAACATCGACGCCGACCATCTGGATTTCTACAAGGGGCTGGACGAAATCCGGGACAGCTTCGTCAGCTTCATGAACAGCGTGCCCTTTTACGGCCTGAATGTGGTCTGCGGCGACGATCCGGGCGTGCGTTCCGTTCTGCCCCGTGTCCGCCGGCCCGTTTTGACCTATGGTTTCGGGGAGGACAACGTCCTGCGGGCGGAGATCGTCACCTGCGAGGCGGGGTCGAATTTCCGGGTGTACCGGGACGGCGAATTCTGGGGAGAGGTCTTGCTGGCCCATCCCGGCCGCCACAACGTGCTGAACGCCCTGGCAGCCATCGGCGTGGCCGAGGAGGCGGGCATTTCCAGGGAGGATATCATCCGGGGCCTGGGCGCGTTCGCCGGGGTCGGACGGCGGTTCGAACACAGAGGCTCACGGGACGGCGTGCTGGTGGTGGACGACTACGGCCATCATCCCACGGAAATCGCCGCGACGCTGGAGACGGCCAGGACCTGTTATCCGGACCGGCGTCTGGTGGTGGCTTTTCAGCCGCACCGGTTCTCACGCACGCAGGCGCTTTTCGGGGAGTTCTCCAAAGTTTTCGAGCCGGTGGATCAGCTGCTGCTGACGGAGATCTATCCGGCCAGCGAGGCTCCGATCCCCGGCGTCAGCGGCCAGAGTCTGGCCCAGGCTGTGCGCCAGGTCAGCCGCACGCCGGTCAGCTTTTTCGAGAGTTTCGACGAGTTGGGTGCGGAACTGGGCAGGATTCTTCGGCCGGGCGATCTGCTCCTGACCCTGGGCGCGGGCAGTATCTGGACCGTGGGACAGAAATTTGTGGACGGGGAGATCTGAACATGGGCGCGGCGGTCATGGGCAGAAGAATGCGCAGAAATGTTTCCAGAAAAGTGGAACCGCGCAGAACCGCCAGGACGGGTGCCATGGCCGGGGGCCTTGTTCTGGGCCTGGGGCGGGCGCTGTCCCTGTGTACCCGTCTGGTGCTCGGGATTTTTTTCATACTGGCTGCGAGTTTCGGCATTTTGCACGGCTATCGCTGGATCACCAGTCACGAGTTCTTCCGGTTGGAGGCGCTGACCATTCAGGGCGGGCAGCGTCTGGACCGGGAAGAAATCATGGCTCTCGGCGGCCTCCGGCCCGACGCCAATGTGCTTGACGTCAACATCGCGGACGTGCAGCGGCGGATTGCGGCTTCGGACTGGGTGGAAAGCGTGAGCGTGACCAGAGTGCTACCCAACGGCCTGACCATAGTCGTCAAGGAGCGGGAACCGTTCTTCCTGGTCCGGCGGGATGATCACCTGTGCTATGCCGACGCCGGCGGGCGGATCATTGCGGCCGTGAGCGCGGACAAGTTCATTTCCCTGCCGCTTCTGGACAAGGAGGACGGTGTGCCGGTCAGCCCGGGCGTGACCCGGCTGCTGGAGGAAATCGCCCGGAACACGCTGCCTTTCGGCATGAGCCAGATCGCCTGGGTGCGTCAGGACAGCGCCGAACAGTTCAGTCTGCTGCTGGAGCGGCCGCAGGTGTTCGTGCAGCTGGACGGAACGAACCTTTCGGCCACCTTGGACGGCTTGATCAGGCTCTGGGCCGATCTGGAAAGCCGTGGAGAACTGAACCGCGTGGATTCCATGTTTGTCATGCCCGGCCGGGCCTGGATCAGGCTGGGCGCTGAACAGCCGTTGCCGGAGAGTTGAGGGACGCATGCACGCGGGGATGAAGATTTTCGATTATTCCAAGTTCAAGGAAATTGCGCGCCGGTCGCGGCCGGGAGGAGACGGGGGAGTGTATGGCCAAGTCTGAACTGATTGTCGGTCTGGATATCGGAACGACCAAAATTTGCGCCGTTGTGGGAGAGGTGGCCGTCGATGGCGGTGTGGACATCATCGGCATCGGAACCAGCCCTTCCACGGGCCTGCGCAAGGGCGTGGTGGTCAATATCGAGCAGACCGTGCAGTCCATCAAGAAAGCGCTGGAAGAGGCCGAACTGATGGCCGGATGCGAGATCCGGGCAGTGTATGCGGGCATCGCGGGCAGCCACATCAAGGGATTCAACAGTCACGGGGTGATCGCGGTCAAAGGCGGAGAGGTGACGGCCCGGGACATCGAACGGGTCATCGACGCGGCCAAGGCCGTAGCCATCCCGCTGGACCGGGAAGTCATCCACATCCTGCCGCAGGAATACATCGTGGACGACCAGTCCGGCATCGTGGACCCGCTGGGCATGGCCGGTGTGCGGCTGGAGGTGAAGGTGCACATCGTCACCGGAGCCGTGACCAGCGCCCAGAACATCGTCAAGTCCTGCCACAAGTCGGGCCTGGATGTGGAGGACATCGTGCTGGAGGCCTTCGCCTCGTCCAAGGCCGTCCTCACGGACGAGGAACGGGAAATCGGCGTGGCGCTGGTGGATATCGGCGGCGGCACGTCGGATCTGGTCATTTTTCACGGCAATTCCATCAAGCATACGGGCGTGGTGGCCTTGGGCGGGGCCAATCTGACCAACGACATCGCTTTCGGCCTGCGTACGCCCACCCAGGCCGCGGAGAAAATCAAGATCAAATACGGCTGCGCCCTGGCCGAGATGGTCAGCCCGGAAGATGTGATCGAGGTGCCGAGCGTGGGCGGCCGGGAGCCGCGCAGGCTGAGCCGGCAGGTTCTGGCCGAAATCTGCGAGCCGCGCATGGAGGAATTGCTGGCCCTGGTGGATCAGGAGCTGACCCGTTCCGGGTACAAGAAACTGGTCGGCGCGGGCGTGGTACTGACCGGCGGCGCGTCCCGCATCGAGGGCATTCAGGAACTGGCCGAACAGATTTTCAATCTGCCGACGCGCACGGCCTCGCCCGCCGGAGTGGGCGGTCTGAAAGATGTGGTGGACAGCCCCATGTACGCGACGGCGGTGGGTCTGCTCCTGTACGGAGCGGAAAAACATGGAAAGGACAGCAGGATCCGTATCCGCGACAAGAATATTTTTCATTCCATTCTGGCGCGGATGAGAAAGTGGTTTGCGGACATCAGCTGACCGGGATTCTGAAACGGAGTCGCCGGGGCGGCCGGTCCCGGCGGTAATGTCAATTGCGACGAGGGGGAATTATGGGTGGAATCATGGACTTTCTGGAAATGGAACCTCAGGACAGCGCGCTGATCAAGGTGGTCGGCGTGGGTGGCGGCGGCGGCAACGCGGTCAACAACATGATCAAGGGCGCCTTGCAGGGTGTGACCTTCATCACCGCCAACACGGACATGCAGGCCCTGAAACGCTCCGGAGCCGAATACAAGATTCAGCTCGGTGACAAACTGACCAAGGGGCTGGGCGCGGGCGGCAACCCGGACATGGGCCGGGACGCGGCTCTGGAGAGCCACACCCAGATCAGGGATGTGCTGGGGGACTGCGACATGGTCTTCGTCGCCGCGGGCATGGGCGGCGGAACGGGTACCGGCGCGGCTCCGGTCATCGCCCAGGTGGCCAAGGACATGGGCGCCCTGACCGTGGCCGTGGTGACCAAGCCTTTCCACTTCGAGGGCAAGCGCCGCCTGCAGCAGGCCGAGCGCGGCATCAAGGAACTGCGCGAAATTGTGGACAGCATCATCACCATCCCCAACGACCGCCTGCTGACCCTGGCGGCCAAGAAGGCATCCTTCGTGGACATGCTGGCCCGGGCCGATGAGGTGCTCTTTCATGCGGTGAAGGGTATTTCCGATCTGATCATGGTGCCCGGCCTCATCAATCTGGACTTTGCCGACGTCAAGGCCGCCATGGGCGAGATGGGTCTGGCCATGATGGGCACGGGCGTGGCTTCCGGCGAAGGCCGGGCCCGCGAGGCGGCCATGAAGGCCATCACCAGCCCGTTGCTGGAAGATGTGACCATCGACGGAGCCAAGGGCGTGCTGCTGAACATCACCTGCGGGCCGGATCTGAGTCTGGAGGAAGTGTCTGAGGCGTCCGACATCATCCACAATGCCGCCCACGAAGATGCGAACATCTACTTCGGCGCGGTGTTCGATCCGGAGTGCACGGATGAAATCCGCATCACTGTCGTGGCCACGGGCATTCAGGGCAACGCTGTGCGTGAACAGAGCGGCAAGGTGACGTCGCTTTCCTCCGGCAAGAGCGCGTCCCGGCAGGAAGCGGTCATTCCGGGTCTGCGCCCGCGCAGAAAATTCGTCCTGAGCGAAAACACGGACTACAACGTCCCGACGTACTACCGGAACGCGAAAAACAACGCGGCCCAAGAGGATCCTCAGCCGGACTTTCGCGCCCGCGCCGCCAACAGCGGGGATGACGCGGAATTTCTGTTCGACGAGGAGGAATTCGAAATTCCGTCCTTCATCAGAATGCAGGCCGATTAGTACCCCGGCGCGTTTAACGTGTCTGGGGTGCATGAGATGGGGGCGGCTCCGCGCCTGTACTACGGGCGCGCCGTTCCCGAACTGAAAGAATGGGGCGGACGCCTGCCCGTGGCTCTGGTCTATCCCGGCCGGATGGACCACGCCCTGTCCACTCTGGGCTGGCAGGTGGTGTACCGTCTCCTCGCGCCGCGCGGGGAATTGGCAGTAGAGCGCTTTTTTTGGGAACCCGCTTCCCCGAGGCCCAGGTCCGCTGACTCCGGGCGCGATCTGGGCCTTTTCCCCCTCGTTCTGTTCAGCCTGAACTTTGAGGGGGATTTCCCTTCCGTTCTGAGCATGTTGCGGTCCGCCTCCGTGCCCATCCGGGCCTCGGACCGCGCACAATGGCCGTTGGTACTGGCCGGCGGCCCCATCGCTTTTTTGAATCCCTTTCCTCTGTTGCCCGCTTTGGACGGCATTTTCGTCGGTGAGGCCGAGGCTGGCCTGGATGCGGTCTGCCGCACTCTGGCCGCCAAATGGATGAGCGGTGCGGAAAAAGACGCCGCATTGGAGAGCGTAGCCCGGATGCCCGGCGTTTTCATACCCGGAAGAAGCCGGGAGCCTGCCCGCCGCCGGATAGCCTGGACCGCACACACCGACTTGCCGGAGCCCGGCTATTCCTGTTTCGTGAGTTCCGAGGCCCAGTTCCGGGACATGCTGTTGCTGGAGGTAAACCGGGGATGCCCTTACGGGTGCCGCTTTTGTGCGGCGGGCAGCATCTACAAGCCGCCCCGCCACGCCCACATGGCGCGCCTGCAACGCATTGTGGAGGAATGCTCTCCGCACAAGGTCGGTCTGGTGGGCACGGCCCTGACGGATTGGCCCGATCTGCTGCCTTTTCTGCGCTGGCTTGCCGAACGCAAAGTGAAATTCTCCCTGTCTTCCCTGCGGGCCGACGGATTGACCGAGGAGCTGCTCGGCTTCCTGCGTCACACAGGTACCCGTTCTGTGACGCTGGCCCTGGAAGGAGCCAGTCGCAGACTGCGCGCGGCCATGAACAAGAATTTCTCCGAGGGCGCTTTTCTGAAAGCGGTGGAGCGGATCAGCCGGATGCAGTTCAATACCCTTAAAGTCTACATGATCACGGGCTGGCCCGGTGAATCCGAAAAAGACTGGACGGAGTTGGACGGCTTTCTGGGACGTGTGGATGAGGCCAGAAATCTGGGCAGGGGCGGCAGAAACAAGGGTGTGGAGCTTGTTTCCCTGTCCGTGAGCTGTCTGGTCCCCAAACCCTGGACTCCCCTGCAATGGGCGGCCATGCGCGACGAGGCTTGGCTTAAACGGGCCATGAAGAGAATCAAGAAAATTGTTTCCGGCTACAGGGGGATGCGTTTTTCCGGCGAGAATCCGGCTCAGGCCAGAGTGCAGGCCCTGCTGGCCAGGGGCGGGGAGGAACTTTTTCCTTTTTTGGAGGAAGCTGCGGATATCGGCCTGTCCGCCGCATTGCGTGAAAACGGGGCGTCGGCGGACTCCATACTCGGGCGGGAAGCCGGGAGAGATGATATCTTTCCCTGGGAGCGCCTTAACGTGGGCGTGTCCAGAAAGTTCCTCTACTCCGAGTGGGTCAAGTATCGTCACGCCCTGGCCACTCCGCCCTGTCCGGAGGCCGGGTGTGGCGTGTGCGGCCTGTGTGGCATGCATTCCTTCCTGGATCAGGAGCGGAATTGAGTGCCTGGATGCGGAGCGGGACCGGCCCATCTTCGCCGTCTGGGACAGATTGAATTCTGCGCTGAAGATGGGGCTATTTGCCGCGAGTGCGGCCGCCGGGTCTGCCGATGGATAACTGATGCTTGTTCAGCAGGTCGTACAGCCTCGCTCTGGAAAGTCCGGAGATATCCATCGCCCGGCGGAAATCTCCCTGGCTGCGGGTAATGAGCTGCTCGAGGTACGCGGCTTCCATTTGGTGTATGGCAAATTCTCGGACTGTCCGCAGCGGGGGGAGCTCATCCTCCGGGTTGGGCATGAATGTCTGTGGAAACGGTGGAGTTCTCCAGGCGTTTGCGTGATCCGGCG
Organism: Desulfomicrobium orale DSM 12838; assembly: GCF_001553625.1. Lineage (GTDB taxonomy): Bacteria > Desulfobacterota > Desulfovibrionia > Desulfovibrionales > Desulfomicrobiaceae > Desulfomicrobium > Desulfomicrobium orale. Next base: position 529,561 of record NZ_CP014230.1, on the reverse strand, counting down.
GTGTGTCCGGTGAAGATACACCGGACGCGATGGGCGAGTCTTCCGGGACCGGCTCTGAATCGTCGGAATTGAATGCATCGCCATGCGCCGGCAGCGGATTGGGCATGTAGGGTCGCATGACGGAAACATGCTTGTTCCGGCGCTTGAGAAGAACCTGGGTGCGGATATCCATGGGCAGGTGCTGGGGATAGAGCCGGTTTTCCACGATGGCGTTGTGGACCGTGGCGTAAAGGGCGTTGATCAGCTCCCGCACATTCCCCGGCCAGTCGTAGAGAGTCAGGGCGTGGTGGAGCTCGTAGGAAATTTCTTTTTCCGGACACTGCAGCTCGAGGCAAATCTGACGGACATGAAAGTTTGCGATGGGCTGAATGTCCTCCTTGCGTTCGCGCAGGGGAGGCAGATGGATGACGCTGGCGCAGAGGCGATGGTAGAGATCCTTCCGGAAGGTGCCTTCCTCGATCATGGATTCCAGGTCTTTGTTGGTGGCGGCGACCAGCCGGAAGTCGCTGCTGATTTCCTTTTTTGAGCTGAGCGGACGGAATTTGCGGTTCTGCAGAACCCGCAGAAGCGACTTCTGAATTTCGATGTCCAGGTCGCCGATTTCGTCCAGAAAGATCGTCCCTCCGTCGGCTTGCCTGAACAGACCGTCTCGCGAATCCGCAGCGCCGGTGAAAGAGCCGCGTTCATGACCGAAGAGGAGGCTCTCCGCCAGGGTTTTGGGGATGTTCGTGCAGTCGACCACGATGAAATTTTGTGACGACCGGGCGCTGTTCGCGTGAATGGCGCCGGCGAAAAGCTCCTTCCCCGTCCCGGTTTCACCCAGGAGGAGCACGCTCACATTGCTGCGCGCCACGGTGGCGATATTCTCCAGACACTGGTTGAGGCATGAATTTGTGCCCAGAATGGCATCCCGCTTGATATGGTCGCGGCGCTTTGCTCCTTTTTTGGCGTCCCGATGATGCAGACAGCGGTTGATGGCCTGCTCCAGATCTTCGAAGGCGAAGGGAGCACACAGGACATCCCACAGGCCGGCGCGCAGGGCCTGCTCCATTTTTTCCGGAGTGCAGGCACCGGCAACGCCCAGAATGTGCGGGTTGTTTCTGGACTTGGCCAGTTCCTGGATAGAGGTGCTCAGATCGAGGGCCAGATCGATATCGAGAGCAATGACATCGTATGCGTTGCTCTTGAGGTTTTCCAGAGCCGCTTCAATTGACGGGAAATAAGCGCACCGATGGTTTTTCATGATCGGTGCGAGGGCTTGGAAAATATCATTGTGCTTATGGATGAAAAGTATGGCTGCCATGGAAGATCAGGTCCCTCGGCGGTGCTGAACATGCTTTGTGTCAGTACCGGCGGGCTGGGGCTTGGAGGTATGGATTGTTGCGGTCTGTACGCGCTTACTTTGGACGTCCTGAGTGGCGGACCGATTTCTGGGGTTGGGATTATCTGTCACGCAAAATTTGAATGTATACAGCGGCTGCTGACAAAAGGGAAGTGAGCTGTTCGGTATTTGTCCGGTTCTATCAGACAATATCTGTATGGGTTTTGAAGACTGTCTTGTTGTTTGGGACATTTTGCTTTTGTAAGATTTCCACTCCAACTGCTCCATTGCGTCGGTCCGGAAGGACTGGCTTGCTGACTTGATTCGATGGAAAAATTCTGCTCCCCTGACGGCATGCTGCTGCTTCATTTGCGCGGAGGCTGTTTCCGGACTATACTTTCCAGCAGGTTATATGGCATACATGGGTCGGAATTGTGGTCATGGCGCGCCCGGATATGAATTGGCGCGCGTAATTTCTTCATCACGGAGTTTTTATGCGTCTTTTATTCGTCCACCTGACTGTTGCCTTTTTTGTTTTGGCCGCCTCCGCGGCAGTCGCTCAGGAAGCACGTTTTGCTCTGAACAGCGGGGATGTGCTCGAACTCTCCGTCTGGGGAGACGAGAATCTGACCCGTCAGGTGCTCGTCCGGCCTGACGGCAGAATTTCTTTCCCTCTGGTTGGTGACATCCAGGCCGCAGGGCTTTCCGTCGATGAATTGCGGAGTGTTCTGGAAGAGAAAATGGACGAATACATTCATGGCGCGCCTGTGACTGTCATGCTGGTCGAGCCCCGGGGTTTCAGGGTTTCCGTACTCGGCAAGGTCCAGAAATCAGGCGTTTTTCCCATGGATGGCCCCATGTACGTATTGCAGGCGCTGTCCATGGCCGGAGGTCTGACCCCCTTCGCTTCTTCCGGGTCGATACGGATTGTCCGCGTTGACGGAGAGGGAAAACAGCGTTTCCTGCCTTTTGACTACGACAGGGTGGCGAGCGGGAAGAGTCTGGAGCAGAATATTCTGCTGGAGCCCGGCGATGTCGTCCTTGTTCCCTGATATGCGTCCGATCTCTTTCTGTGCATGGCTTTGCGCGGGCGTGCTGTTTCTGACCGCCGTGTCCGACGGGCTGTGCGGAACCATGATCACGCCATCCGTCAAAGCCCGCGGAACTTATGACGACAGCGTGCTGGGCAAGGGGGAGTCCGATCTGGAAATATTGCTGTCCCCGGCCTTGCAGGTCGTTATGGAAGGCGAGGTGGCTTCCTTGTCTCTTACTGGCCGGCTGGATGCTTTCCGGTACGCGGAGCACAGCGAATATAACAGGGACAACGGACATGCGGGTGCGGAACTGGGCTATTCGTTGAGCGAACGCACGCGTCTGCGAATGGGAGTATCCTGGATGCGGGACCATACGGTGGAGACGGAGTACGCCGAGTCCGGTTTTGTCACGGAGTCCGTTCCCAGGAATCTTTACAGCGTTGCGCCCGGCCTGACAGTACTGGTCAGTGAACGGGATGAGCTGGCTGTGGACGTCAGTGCGCAGGCCGTGGACTATGAACGGGCCGCGTATACGGACTACCGCACACTGGGCTCGACGGCCACCTGGAGTCATGCTTTGCGAAATGAGCTGTGGCGGGTGATGGGTCAGGCGGGTGTCTATCTCTATCGTTTTGATCATCCCGGGGGGAAAACGGATCAGCTGGTGCTGACCGGTTTGGCCGGCCTGTCCTGGAGAGCCACGGAAATGCTGGAGTTCCAGATGATGGGCGGAATCAGTCAGACCATGTCGTCTGTGAATTTGGACCGGGGTGAAGACATGGAGGACAAGCGGCTGACTTTTTCCGGTTCCCTCTCGGCCACCTGGACGGATGAAGTATGGAAGTTGCATGTGACTGCGGACAGATCCGAGTCCCCATCAAGCTATGGCGAGCTCATCACCCGTGACAGACTGCGTGCTGTTTTTGGCAGAAATCTGTCGGAGCGGCTTTATTGTAGCATGCAGGCGGCGTGGTATCAATCAAAAACCAGAGGCTTGGTACAGGACAAGGATACACAGACGTATCTTTTGGGGCCCGTTGCGCGGTATCGCCTGGGCGAAGATGTCACAGTGGAAGGTGGATACCAGTTCATCCGGGAAGAGAACAGGGTTTCCGATAAGACGACAGATCGCAACAAGGTGTATCTGAATCTATCCATGGATTTTCCCACTGACTGGTAAGATATATTTGTCGGCGCCGCGTTTTGTCCCCTGGAAAAAAGCCTTTTTGTGCGTGGCGTCTTGGGTTGAGGTCCGAGAATTGATGCATCAGGCGGTCGCCTAGATGCTTTGTAAGGAGTTTGGGATGCCCTCCGAAGAAATGGATATCGGATATATCGTGGGTGTCGTCCAGCGCCGCTTCTGGCAGATGGTGATCCCTTTTGTCGTGCTTTTCTGCATCATTTCGACTGTGGTGATGCTGCTTCCTGCCAAATATCAGTCATCAGCCACCATCTTGATAGAAGGCCAGGAAGTGCCGCAGGAACTGGTGCGCTCCACTGTGACCGGTTTTGTGGAGGAACGGCTGCAGGCCATCATGCAGGTGGTGCTGAACCGGACCAACCTGATGAGTATCATTGACCGGGTGGGACTGTACAAGGATGAACGCAAGACCATGACTTCCGAGGCGCTTGTGGAGATGATGCGTGAGAACATCTCCATGACGCCCATCAAGGCGGATGTGGCCAGCAACACCGGCCGGCCGGCTACGGCTACGATTGCGTTCTCCATCGCTTTTGAAGGGAAGAATCCGACCCAGGTGCTGCAAACGACCAATACACTGGTATCCCTCTTTCTGGAAGAGAATCTGAAGAACCGCGAGGAGAAGGCTTCTACCGCATACTCCTTTTTGGAGAAGCAACTTGCCGCGTTGCGGGACGAGGTTGCTCATTCCGAAGAACTGATCGCCCGGTTCAAAGAAGAGCACTTGGGTGTATTGCCGGAACTGACGCAGCTTAATCTGCAGACATTGGAGCGCACCGATCGTGAGGTCCAGGCGCTGGAAGAGCATATCAGGGGGCTTCTGGAGCGCCGGGCTTTTCTGGAAGGTCAGCTTGCCACCGTCTCGCAGCAGCGAACTCTGGTTACCGCAGATGGTACGCATGTGCTGGCGCCGGCAGAAGAGTTACGGGCTCTGCAGGCCCGCTATGTTGCTCTCAGCGCAACACATTCGGAAAAGCATCCGGACGTCATCAAATTACGTGAGCAGATTGCCTCCCTGGAAGGATCGGGCGGAAATATGGACTTGGCGGCGGACCTGCAAGCGGAACGCGCCCGGCTTACGGAGATGAAAGGCAAATATGGCCCGAATCATCCGGATGTGCGAGCCGCCGAACGCAGGGTGAAGGCTCTGGAAAAGCGTGGAGCCGGTTCGAAGAAGTGGAGGAATTCTTCTGCATCTGCGACCGGGGACAATCCGGCCTGGGTGGCTCTCAAAAGTCAATTGCAGGCGACAGATATTGATCTGCAGACGCAGAGGACCAGAGCGGCGGCGTTGCGTGCGCGTCAGGAAGAACTGGTCCGGCGCCTGGAGGACGCGCCCAGAGTGGAGCAGGAGTACCGGAGGCTTGAACGGGATTACCAGAACGCGCAGTTCAAGTATCAGGAGACATCACGGAAGTTCATGGCGGCCAGAGAGTCCAGAGAACTGGAACAGGAACGGGTAGGAGAGAGACTGACTCTCATTGAGCCCCCCATGCTCCCGGAGGTCCCATCCAAACCGAAGCGTCCGTTGTTGCTGCTGGTTGGCTTTGTGTTGTCTTTAGGGGCCGGTGCCGGCTGCGGGGCATTGGCTGAGGCTTTGGATAGTTCCGTTCGGGGCGTGCGTGGCCTTCGCGTTTTGACTGATGTTCCGTTGTTGGGGCGTATCCCGCATATCAGCACTGCCGAAGGTGCAGCCAGACGTAAGAGGCGTCTCTTTTGGGCGTTCGCGATAGCGGTAGGAGTGCTGGTGGTACTGTTCGGCGTGGTGCACATCTTCGTGCGTCCGCTGGATGTCCTTTTTTATCAGGTAATGGGACGAATTTTCGGCGTCTGAATCATATCTCTTATTTTCAGATGATAATACGCAGTATGAAGTCTAGTATAAGAGGGTAGTCTTCAAAGAGGAAAGTCTATGAGTAAAATCATGAAGGCTCTTGAGAAGGCCGAAATGGCGGAGCGTAGAGTCAATGGAAAGGATGGATCTTTGGAACGTTCGGAAGAGAACTCCTTCTGGTTTGAAGGCTCGCCGCAGTCTGCTCCGGAATACAGACCTCCCTCCCGGGAACATCATGAGGAGCCCCGTGTTAGTGTCGCGGTCCGTTATGAGAAGACATCCGTTGAGCAGGCATGCTTTCATAGAATGGAAGAGCGGAGGCTTCTGGGAGCACATGCGCCGCAGGAATTGCGGGACGCCTTCAATGTTGTACGCACCCAACTGTTGCAGCAGACCCGTCCTAAAAAGCTTAACACGATAATGGTCACCAGCCCCGGCCGGAGTGAGGGGAAGACTACCGTGGCCACTAATTTGGCGATCACTATTTCCCGCGATGCCAGTCAAACCGCGTTGCTGGTTGACGCAAATCTGCGCTGGCCGGGTATTTCCTGCGGCCTGGGTATGGGTAATCGGCCGGGTCTGACAGATCATCTTTTACGGGGAATTCCGCTGACCCAGACCCTTGTCAATCCCGGGATGGAAAAGCTGGTGGTGCTTCCTGCCGGCGGTTCACAGGACGACTCCGCCGATATCTTGGGCTCTCCGGCAATGGAGCGGTTGGTAGAGGAAATGAAGACCCGATACCCGGACAGATATGTTATTTTTGACTGCCCCCATTTGCTTGATATTCCGGATGCTCTGGTTTTTGCGGAGTACGTGGATGGTATTGTGCTCGTTGTGGACGAGGGAAAAACTGATCGCAACGACTTGAACACGGCGTTGAAAATGCTGGAAGGGAGAAATCTTTTGGGTGTTGTTCTGAATAATACCAGTGGGACATCTTGACCGCAGCAGAGAGGCTGGGGTTTTAGCGGGCCAAATAGAGCCATCGTATTAACATTAAGCAGATTTTCATATGTACGAAAAGTTTTACGGGTTGCGGGAACGGCCCTTTACCATCATGCCCAATCCCCACTACTTGTACATGAGTCAGAAGCACAAACTGGCTCTTGCACATCTGAGGTATGGCCTGTCCGAGGGTACCGGGGTGGTGGTTCTGACCGGTGGGATAGGCACCGGAAAAACTACGCTGCTTCGGCATGTGCTGGGAAAGATCAAAAATGTGGCCGATGTGGCTCTGGTTTTCAACACAAATGTTAGCGGCGACGAGTTGCTGCGGCTCATCATCCAGGAGTTTGAGGCTGGCAGCCCCGGCCAGGACAAGACTGCAAACTTGGCCTTGCTCAATGATTTTTTGATCGACCGCTTTACTCATGGCCGTCGGTCCATCGTGATTGTGGACGAAGCGCAGAATCTGTCCCGCGACGCATTGGAGGAAGTGCGGCTCCTTTCCAATCTTCAGGGCACCTCTCGGCCGTTGTTGCAAATCGTACTTGCTGGTCAGCCCGAGCTGCGCAGAAAATTGGCTGATCCCACTCTGACCCAACTGACCCAACGCATTACTTCAACCTACCACCTTTCGGCTTTGGCCCAGGAAGAGGTCAAGGCCTATATTTGCTTCCGTTTGGCGCAAGCTGGCGGAAATCCTCTGCTTTTTTCCGATGAAGCTATGGAAGGCATCCATATCGCTTCTAAAGGGGTGCCTCGTTTGATCAATATTTTATGCGACGCTGCATTGTTGCACGGATATGCGGATGGGCAACCCAGCATCGACCAGAAGATTGTGGACAGTGTGATCGAAGAGATGGCTTTGGTCCTGCAGTCCACAGGTTCTCTTATCCCTGAGCCTTCAGCTGGCCTGGATATCCCCTACAATACGGAGGATCGGCTGCTCTCCATAGAGCGGCGTTTGAAAGTATTGGAGGAACATCTGGCTGCATGGAGTACGGAGGCGCAGTTGGTGTTTCTTGAATTGGAGGTGATGAGGAATCAGATGCAAGAAAAAGGTGAAGAACACATCCCCTCCGCTAACAAGGTGGAAATAATAGTAAAAAAAGGAGAAAGAACACAGGAGGAAATTCTTACTGCGCAAAATAATAAAAGGCAATTACAATGGATAAATGAATTTAAGAAAAAGATAAAAAATGCCTTAGGAGGGTATTCCACTAAAAAAATATCGTGATGCTAGATTGCTTTGACTTTAGAAGAGATATAATTATATTCAATTCAGCTAAAATAATATTAAGGGTCTAGACCATCAGGCCAGTGTCTGATAGGCTAGAAAAATGTTTGAAAACAGCAGGTTAAGTCGATACAAAGTCGGAAAAATCATTGAATGCTTTTGCATCGACATTGACGCTACCAAAACCGCTCTACTTTTGAAGCTGAACAGAAAGACCGTGAACAGGTATTTTCTGGCCTTCAGGCGGTTGATTTATCTCCACCAGGTATCACAAAAAGAACAAATACTTGGTGTGGTTGAGGTTGATGAAAGTTTCTTTGGCCCCACTCGGGTTCGTGGACGGCCCGGTCCTCGAAAAAGAGGCCGGGGCACGCTTAAACAGCCAGTCTTCGGCATCTATGAGCGTGAGGAAGCGGTTTACACAGAGCTGGTCACCGACTGCTCGGCCAAAACGCTTCAAGCCATCATCAGGGGCAAGGTTTCGCCTGAGAGTATTATCCATTCCGACTACTGGAAAGGCTATGACGGACTGGTGGATGTGGGGTACGACAAACACTTCCGCATCATTGCTGTCCGGCTAAGCGATGTAATCTAACAGTTTGAAGTTATATGAATTATCGAATTTTCGTCGTCTGGGATTCAGGAGTTCATCCAAGGAGGCCTCGCCGAGCAGGTTGAGTTGAATGAGCTGGAAGAGTTGCTGTACGGAGAGTCCGAGACGGCTGAGGAATTTCTGGTACGCGAGGAGCAGGTAAACCGTCAGGGCCGTGTAAATCTGGATCAGAACCGCATTTTCCGAGTTGCCGACGAAGGTCTTTATGCGCAAATTTTGTTTGATTTCCTTGAAGAAGAGCTCGATTTGCCAGCGGTCTTTATAGATGTCGGCGATGGTTTTCGCCGAAAGCCGGAAATGGTTGGTCAAAAATTCGTAGTGTTTCCCGGTTTCCTGGTCACGATAGCCGATACGGCGCAAGCGTAAGGATTTTCCCCGGCTGGAGACTTCAATGATGTGATCGGAAGTAACGCCGGTCTTGCGATTCACGAGGCGGCGCTCCAGGAGTTTGAAAACGGCGTTGCGCTTGAGCCGGGTCACAAAAAAGACACCCTTTGCCCCGAGGATCCGAAACCAGGGATAGCTGATGAAGCCCTTGTCAAAGACCACGATGGAGCCCCTGGGCAACTCCATAGCCTGAGCTATGCGGCTTTCATGGGTTTTGGCGTCGGTGACGGTTGCGAAAGCCGGGATATGGCCATCGTGATCCAGCAAGGTATGTACTTTGACGCCGCCCTTGGCCTGCCGAAACGAGGCCCAGGGAAAAAGCGACAGGCAAAGCTTTATGGTGGTGGCGTCCAGACTGAACAATTTGGATTTGAAACGGAATTTGTGCTTCGGGGCTTTTGCGGCGCACAGGCCGTACATCTCGGCGAACAGATCCTTGAAAAAGCCTACGGGGCGAGAATTGTTCGCGTCAGCAAAGGTCGAGCGGGCCACGTTTTTCAGTCCCCAGTGATACAGGCGGTTTCCCGCAGCCTCAAGGCAGCGCAGGCCATCGCGCATGGAACGTCTTGCGGCAAGCTGGATGAAGGCCATGACCGTGAACTGCTCCTTGAAACCGAATTGACGCGACGAGCGCCCGGTTTTGTGCCGTCTTTCGAGTTTCTGAAAAACATGTCTGGGAATCAGAGATAGCGTCTGGGAGAATAGTGTATTATGGTGACTCAAGTCCAGAATCTCCTTGTGTGGCAAGATGTTGTGGTGATTTCTTTTACCACACATCGCTGAGATTTTGGACTCTTTTCTTATCCCTTAGCCGGACAGCAATGCTTCCGCATCAACAAATCCAGACATTTTGCGGAAAAATCGGTCCACATCAACGGTATCGAAGCATTCTGGAGCTTTACAAAACGCCGCCTGGCAAAGTTTAATGAAGTGAAGCAGAATTTCGAGCTCCACCTCAAGGAGTGTGAATGGCGCTACAATCGAGCGCTGCCACAACTCCTCGCCAGCCTCAAACTTTTGGTGGCAAAGAACAAAAAACTGATAGTCTAGAGCCATATTAATTCATAATCAAGATGATTATCAAAAAACATATGACGCACAGAATATATATTCTATGTTTTCAAAATATATCCATGCGCTCCCTAGTATCGATTCTTCTGGCAGCATTGCTGATATTTGTGGGTAATATATCAATATGCAAGGGGGAAATATTTGAGCTTATCAAAGAGGATCATAATTTTGCAATTTACGCTAGAGGTCTTATGCGGGAGCAAAAAAATTCTACGCGTAGCTTCTTCAAGGCAAAAAATGAAAAGTTAATTGTAGAAGTAATGCTATTAAATAAAAATAAATTGCAAATATCTGATATTTTTATTTGTAGGACAGATGATCCTGCAGATTATGATAATAACTATGATGTTTATTTTTTACTGCCATGGTATAAAGATGGAAATTCAAAAAAATCTGTATTTCATAGCAAATATAAAGAAAGAAACATAGAATATGAAATACTGGCTAAAGACCATGGGATATTAAAGATTGATAAAGAAAATACAGTAAATTTGATTAAAGTAGACATATTTGGATCGAAAAAATACATAAATATAGAAAAGTTTGATCTATCTTATGGGGTGAATAAAAAAAGAAGGATTCCACATAACGCTAAAAAATATTTTATAACAGATAAGAAAACAAAAGGTGCCATAGAAATTCCAGAAGAACAAATTTTATATATTTTTGAAAAGGAGAGCAAGAAGATAAATGAGCTAATAATTGGTATTGAACTAGGTGACAAAAGTAAACATACATTTAGTATCCCGATAATAACCATCCCTCTAGAGCTTATTGACTCAAATGTTGATACAGCGATTTATTATAGAGGAATCTTTCATGCAAAAGAAGCAACGCTATCATCTGAGCAAAAGACAAGAAGCCAACTCGAAACTGAATTTAGGGATATGCTCGAGAAAGGGATTCAATATCCAACTGTATACTTGTACGATAATAAATATAGAGAGTACATGAAAATAAGGAATGAGCTATTCCCAAAGAAAGATAAAATATTCATTGTTGATAGCGCGCTTATTAGCTACTTAAGGAAAAACGATTTGTTAAAATATAAACAGCGCCTAATGAAAATAAAATCTGATTCACTATTCAAAGAATATAAGAAGATTTATTTCTATCTTATTGATGAGCCTGATAAGAAAAAATATGAGGATACTCTAAATAGGGTTTTACCTATATTAAAGGCCAATGGGGTGGGAATATTCCTGGCAGGTAAAGCAGAAAACTTTCAAGATAAAATAATAGAAGATGTCATATATATTTTAGCCTACGAGCCATCAGAAAAAATAGCCGAGAAATTTCATCAAAAAAAAGCCAAAATTTACTCGTATGCAAATCCTCAAGTAGGAATATTTAAACCAGAAGAGTTCAGAATTAATTATGGATTCAAGATTATTGCAAATAAATATGATGGGATTATGCCCTATGCATATCAAGATAGCTTTGGCAGCCAATGGTCAGATTTTGATTCAAAGTACAGAGATCATATGTTGACATACCCAATATCTGACGGTCTTTTGAATACAATCCATGGAGTTGCCCTTCAAAATGCAATAACTGACTTAAGATATGCATCAACATACAAAGCTATTCTTGAAAGATATATGAGTTATTATGGGGAAAAATATCCTCACCAGATTTCATTGCATGAAGTATCAAAATATGGAGCCTCCTCTTTTAGATCGCTAATTGCTAGGGAGATGTTGCATATCAGCAAAAAAATGAGAGCACAAAAAAATGAAAACCATTAATATTCAGGCATATACTCACGGTCATAAAATATTGGCGACGATGCCATAGCAGATTTTGGCTATCATCATATATCTTTTCCAAATAATTTTCTAGTTACGATGCTAAATTCTTTCTCCATAGGATGATCAGGTTCATCATCTAGAGTCTCTGAAGGTTACAAAGGCACAGGAGCTTGCAAATTTACCCAAAATGTATAGCCGCTGCAGCTATAAGTATGCCCTAGGTGATATATTAGTTTAGAGCAACGAATTATGAGAATAAGATAAAGGGTTTATGCGAGAAGGTACTTGTGTTGGCCTTAAAAATTATCAAGCTACGGAAGCTATAACTTAGTGATAGTTCCCTTTTCCTCCGAGAAAGTTAGGGGCAACGATTTTGCTGTTGCTAACAAAATAAACACCGCATTTGATATGCCAACACTAGGGTGTGTTTGCAAACTTTATAACCAGCGTGGTTTGGTGTAGCTTTTGGACATGTGTTATACCGATATTTCCGATGAAACCTGGCAACGGCTTGAGCCCGTTCTGCCGCTTGAGGGTTCGCCCAAAGGCGGCCGTCCGGCCAAAGATAAACGAACATTCATAAATGCAATCATCTGGCTGCTGCGCACCGGGGCTCCCTGGAGGGCCTTGCCGGGAGAGTATGGTTCATGGAATGCCGTGTATTCCCGCTTTCGGCGTTGGCAGATAAAAGGATCCTGGAAAGCAGTCTTTCTCGCTCTGGCGTCTGACCCCGATCTCGAAGCGGTAATGATTGACGGTACGTACATCCATGCCCACAAACATTCGGCTGGCGCAAAAGGGGGCAGCACAGACAAGCTCTGGGCCGCAGTCGCGGAGGTTTTACCTCCAAGCTGCATGCACAGGCAGACGCGCTCGGCAATCCTGTATCGTTTTTCCTTACAGGAGGTGAATGCGCGGATATCAGTGTTGCACCACAATTACTTGAAGGGGTTCGTGATTGCACTGTCATTGCCGATAAAGGGTATGACAGCGAGCCGTTAGTTCAACTTCTTGAAGCAAGAGGCTGTACCGTAGTTATTCCTCCACGCTCAAATCGTAAAACACCTCGTCGGTATGATCGGCATCTTTATAAGGAACGGCACCTTGTTGAATGCTTTTTCAGTAAAATCAAAGAGTACCGCAGAGTGGCAACACGTTATGAAAAGCTTGCCCAGACTTTTCTTTCTTTCGTTTACCTGGCAGCTTCAATGATTTGGATCAAATAGTTTGCAAACACACCCTAGGAGTGATCAGCTGCGACCCTTCTCTGAGGAAAGCTAGACGCCTATTCTTCAAGGCCGATCTTTTAATGGGTCAAAGCTATCATTTTGGCATATTTTTATTAGTAATAAGCATGCTATTTATTAGGGTTTGCAATGATAAGTATTGTAAAAAAACAAGATTTGTGGCCGGTTAGAGTGGTATGATTATTCTTTTTGCGCTATATTATTTGGTAACATTGAAATGACAACATTAATTGCAGGAAAATGCAGATACGTATAAAAAATATCAACTAATGCTATGACTAAAAATCTAAATGACATATTTGAACAAATCAAATGCTGAAAAAAATAATTATAGCAATTGGGACTGGCTATGCTTTGAAAATAGTGCAAACCCTATGTGGTCTTGTCACTGTCCCCATCCTTATTGGAGATAAGGGGCTTGGCTTGGCCGGATATGGCCAGCTTGCAGTTATTCTATCTCTTTCGGCATTGATGTCGATGCTTTTCGATGGCTTCAGATTGTCTGCTTCTAAATTCATTGGAAAGAATAAAGCAAACCTCTACGAACAAGTATGCAAGGCCTTACAAATATTTCTACTGTTGACACTTTTAATGGCCTCGTTCATTATTTTGTTGTCTCGTCCACTACTCCTCCTCTTTGGTTTAGATAATCAGCCAGCAGTTATCATCTATTGTATAGCTGTGTACTTTATTTTTGAGCAACTGCTATATGTAGCTGAGCAATATTACCATGCCCAACTCAAGACATTTGTAGTTAACGTATTAAATGCTATCGAAATAATATGTCGGCTGATATTCATTATAAATATATTTAATGGATATGGTGGGACAAATTTATGCTACTTATTGATCCTATTGGGGACGCATGTAGCAAAGTTTTTTTTATATTTTATGTTAATTTTTTATTTAAATTCAAAAAAATATGTTTATTTTCTTCGTATTGAGGAGATAAAAATTTTTATTAAAGAGTCTATCCCTTTGTCACTTCGAGGGATAGCGAATTTTTTAGTATTTAGAATGAGTATTGTCTATGCAAATAATGTTCTTTCTGCTGAAGCTGCTGCGGTATTTTCAATTATATTTGTGACTTTGCGTGGGTATATAAATCAAATCTTCGTTAATGTTATTCGCCCAATGGTTATCCCGGTCACATCGGGAATGAATTTTTTGAACATGAATAATGATAAGATTTTTAAATACAATATTATAATTTCTTTTTATGAATTTCTGATTATCTCTGCCATTGCAGTAATTGCTTGTTTTAGTCCATTATGGCTACCCTACTGGCTAGGAGACTCTTTCAAGCAATACCAAGGAGTCTGTGCGCTTGCTGTGGGAGTAATGAGTGCAGAGGCTGCATTTTCTCTCAAAAGCCTCATCCTTGTCTCTCAAGGGTTCGGGGGGAAGGTTGCGAGGTATAGCATCTTCGCCTGCATGCTATACCTCCTTCTACTGTATTTTTTTAAATGTTTAAATACAGTTTTTTTACATTGGATAATTATGGCTATTATTTTTTACATACTGCTCTATAATGGATTTTCTATATCATATCTATTTAACAAGCTTTATAGATGTCAATGGCGCTCATTCTTAATGATTCTTTTTGTTACAATAATTTTATCTGTTAACTACGTTTTGTTTTCGGTAGAAGAAAAGGCATTTGCTATTTTATTAACAACACTCTCGAGCTCGGCACTAATTTTGCTAGGTTTGACATCTATAGCATGGAGTTTTCTTAGATATGTTCCAGCAACATTTGGAAAGCTTGTAAAATGATAAATTTTTTATCAGTTATATTGATATGGTGTGCATTTCTATTTCCGCCTTACTATTTCTTTAGGCCAGAATATTTTATTATCGTTACACTATTTTTTTTAGCATGTGCCACGCGAAGGAGTGTTTTTAAACTAGTTAGAATAGAGAGCTTTCTAATATATTCGATGCTTATACTTGCTGCTATAAGTCTGATGGGTCAACTTTTATCTGGGTATCAATTTATTTATCGAGACTTGATGATATTGCTTCGTTATATAATATATTCTATGGCTATAATAGCTGGCGCTTATGCCGCCACTGAAATAATTTATACAAAATCAATAAAATTTATTTTGATAGCAATTCTGTTTATTTCTATCGCAATAAGTTTTTTACAATACTTTGATATATTCAATGTTAACAGTATAATGATCCCAATTTATGGGGAAAAATACCATACCTTAATCACAGGAGAAAGCTGGCGTCGCATAGTTGGGACCATAGGAAACGCAAACTACTGGGGGTTGTGGCTGGCAATATGTCTAGTTGCAACATCTTCTTTTCTAGTGCTAAATCATAAAATTGTATTAATTCCAGTTATTATTTTATTATTTTTGTCTATCATTATGACTGGATCTAGGACGGCAATATTTTCATCGTTATTTGGGGTATGCTGCGGGATATTCTTTTTTGTTAAACACGTTGAGAGTGCAGCTAGTCTAAAAAAAACGTTATTTTTATGTTCTCTCTTTATGCTTTTCCCATTACTTTTTTTCACTACTAAATACTTTATCGCTGACTATTACGATAATCAGTCTCGATTTTCTCTAGATAATACCCATACTCTTGAATTGAGAGTAATGCACTGGTCCAATTTTATCTCAGAAACAATTGAGCACCCATACCGTATTTTAATTGGAAGAGGGTCTGCGAAGACTGATCAGACTACTTATGGTGATAATTCTTACCTTATGATTTTTCGCGATTATGGTTTGTTATCTGTATTTCTTTACATTATTCTACTATTAAGAATTATTTTTAGATTAAAGAAGGGCGTAAAGTCTTCATTTCCTAAAATAAAAATTTTATCTACTACTTCGCTTCTTATTACATTAACATTTATATTTTTTGACATTGCAGCAGATGCATGGTTTAATGTGAGGTTAGTAATACCCTTGCTTTTTGGATATGGCTACATGATTATAAAAATCGAGACAGAAGATGCCAACTAGGAATAAAGATGCTTACTTCAATTATAATCCTTAATTGGAACGATGGTGTTGAAAATTGTTTTGCAGCAATCCGTTCAGCTCTTCAACAGGATTATGAGAATAAAGAAATTATTTTTGTAGATAATGGCTCTACAGATAACTCCCTTCAGGCTGTTAAACAAGAATTTCCTTTTCTAAAATTTATAGAGAGTAAGATAAATTTGGGGTGCCCTGGAGGGAGAAACATTGGTGTTTCTTCAGCACAGGGAGAGCTAATTTTTTTTCTTGAGACCGATGCTGTTTGGGCTAGCTCTGATGTTGTATCGGGGGTGGTAAGCATCTTCAATAAATATCCAAAAATTGGAGCGCTCTATATACGTGTAGACGGTTATCTTTCCGGGAAGACAGATCCGCCACTTGACAAGGCAATATCGAAAACCACTCAGAATGGATTATATCTTTCTTCGTCTTTTAGGGGGGGGCATCTGCTATTCGAAAAAAATTATTTAATACTATTGGGCAGTTCCCAGCAGATTTTTTTAGGCAATACGAAGAACGCTATGTTTCCTTATTGATATATCAAAATGGTTTTAAAGTCGCTTATTGGCCAGAACGTGTATTGCTACATAAAGGTTCAGACTATCTGGGCAAATCAGAGTCTGTTGTTAAATACAATTGTATTAATGAATTAAAGACAATACTGAGAATTTATCCAAAAAATGTATATTTTTTTTATTTTATCTCCAAGTCTCTTTTATGGATTATTCGCCTTGTTCGTACTAAGAATATAAAATTATTATATACTATATTCATTAGTTTGGATTTAAGATTTAAAATAAACGTCAAAAGAGACCGTATTTCGCTTAATACGCTTAAATATGTTAATTTTATTAGGAGTGAAAAAACTAGTTCACCATTAAGAATTGAGTAGGGCTCATTGCTGTCCGGCTAAGCGATGCAATCTAACAGTGTGAAGTTATATGAATTATCGAATTTTCGTCGTCTGGGATTCAGGAGTTCATCCAAGGATGCCTCGCCGAGCAGGTTGAGTTGAATGAGCTGGAAGAGTTGCTGTACGGAGAGTCCGAGACGGCTGAGGAATTTCTGGTACGCGAGGAGCAGGTAAACCGTCAGGGCCGTGTAAATCTGGATCAGGACAGCGTTTTCCGAGTTGCCGACGAAGGTCTTTATGCGCAAATTTTGTTTGATTTCCTTGAAGAAGAGCTCGATTTGCCAGCGGTCTTTATAGATGTCGGCGATGGTTTTCGCCGAAAGCCGGAAATGGTTGGTCAAAAATTCGTAGTGTTTCCCGGTTTCCTGGTCACGATAGCCGATACGGCGCAAGCGTAAGGATTTTCCCCGGCTGGAGACTTCAATGATGTGATCGGAAGTAACGCCGGTCTTGCGATTCACGAGGCGGCGCTCCAGGAGTTTGAAAACGGCGTTGCGCTTGAGCCGGGTCACAAAAAAGACGCCCTTTGCCCCGAGGAGCCGAAACCAGGGATAGCTGGTGAAGCCCTTGTCAAAGACCACGATGGAGCCTTTGGGCAACTCCATAGCCTGAGCTATGCGGCTTTCATGGATTTTGGCGTCGGTGACGGTTGCGAAAGCCGGGATATGGCCATCGTGATCCAGCAAGGTATGTACTTTGACGCCGCCCTTGGCCTGCCGAAACGAGGCCCAGGGAAAAAGCGACAGGCAAAGCTTTATGGTGGTGGCGTCCAGACTGAACAATTTGGATTTGAAACGGAATTTGTGCTTCGGGGCTTTTGCGGCGCACAGGCCGTACATCTCGGCGAACAGATCCTTGAAAAAGCCTACGGGGCGAGAATTGTTCGCGTCAGCAAAGGTCGAGCGGGCCACGTTTTTCAGTCCCCAGTGATACAGGCGGTTTCCCGCAGCCTCAAGGCAGCGCAGGCCATCGCGCATGGAACGTCTTGCGGCAAGCTGGATGAAGGCCATGACCGTGAACTGCTCCTTGAAACCGCATTTACGCGACGAGCGCCCGGTTTTGTGCCGTTTTTCGAGTTTCTGAAAAACATTGTATTATGGTGACTCAAGTCCAAAATCTCCTTGTGTGGCAAGATGTTGTGGTGATTTCTTTTATCACATATCACTGAGATTTTGGACTTTTTTCTTATCCCTTAGCCGGACAGCAATGAGTAGGGCTTATTATGAAGGACAAAATCCTCATTGTATATCATTATGTTGCACATTATCGAGAAGCTGTTTTTAACTATCTTTGCAAAAAAGACTCAACGTCTCCGTACGAATATTTCATTGCAGCTGGGGAGCTTTCTAATATACCATCAATAAAATTGATAGATCTTGAAAGATATCCTGATATTTCAAGGAATTGGGTCGGTTTAAAAAATTTTTGGATAACCAAAGATGTTCTTTGGCAAAAAGGATTACTAAAAGAGATAATTCGTGGAAAATATAAAGCGATAATTTTTCTTGGCAATATGTATTTTATTTCAACCTGGATCGCTTGTTTTTTGTGTAAAATGCTAAGAATTAAAATATATATGTGGACTCATGGTCTTAAATATAATGAGATGGGTCTACGTTGGCTCTTCCGAAAATTTTTTTATATGTTATCTGATGGCTTATTTCTTTATGGTGTGCGAGCTAAAAACATATTAGAAGCAAAAGGAATGAATAAAAAAAAGCTTCATATTATATATAATTCTTTGGATTTTGAAAAACAAAAAAAACTATATAATGATTTAATTGATAAGAAGAAAGCCTCCTTTCAAAAAACAGCTAGTAGTAAATTTGAAAGAATAATTATTTATGTGGGGAGAATAACTAGAGACAAAAAATTAGACAAAGCTGTACTAATTTTGTCTGAGCTTAATCGTTATAAAAAGAAATATAGGCTCATATTTGTAGGAAGCGGTCCTGAGATAGGTGCATTAAAGAAGTTAGCGGAAAATTATAATGTTCTAGAAAGTATTGATTTTATAGGTCCATGCTATGATGAGGTGTTGCTTGCCAAATATATTATGCTAGCAGACGTAATGCTTGTTCCTGGAGATATTGGGCTTACTGCAATACACGCTATGACATATGGAACGCCTGTCGTTACACATGATAAATTTGATACCCATAAGCCAGAATGTGAGGCAATAATTGATGGAGAAACAGGATCTTTTGTCAATATTGATGACTTAGAGACTACAATGCGTCATATTGAATATTGGTCAAAAAGGAAGCAAGCTAATCCTTCAGCTATGGGGGAGATATGTCGGGCCAAAATAGACAAATATTATAATCCAATATATCAAAAAAAGTTAATAGAATCTGTTTTGAGTGATACGCTATAGTAGTATTTAAATTATGAAAACTATATTAAGATTTATTCTGGGAAGAGTTCGGTATTTTTTTTTACAATTACAAAATCCTAATATAGAAATTGGGAAAAATTTTTTTTGCGCCTACGGATGCAGAGCGTCAAAAGGAAGGCAGATTAGAATTGGAGATAATTTCTATATGGGATATTTATGTCATTTAGGCGCTCCAGCTGAAATAGGTGATGATGTTATGTTTGCCTCATGTGTTTCCTTAGTAGGAGGAGATCATAAATTTGATAATATAAATATACCAATGCGCCTTTCTGGAAGAGACTGTATAAAGCCGATTAAAATTAATGATGATGTTTGGGTAGGACATGGTGCAATTATATTACATGGTGTGGAGAT
Organism: Desulfomicrobium orale DSM 12838; assembly: GCF_001553625.1. Taxonomy (GTDB): domain Bacteria; phylum Desulfobacterota; class Desulfovibrionia; order Desulfovibrionales; family Desulfomicrobiaceae; genus Desulfomicrobium; species Desulfomicrobium orale. The sequence continues at coordinate 510,250 of NZ_CP014230.1, read as the reverse complement.
CGGTCGAGGGGCAATTGTTGGAGCTGGGGCCGTTGTAACAAAAAATGTTCCGCCATACGCTATTGTTTGTGGGAATCCTGCAAAAATTATTAGGTATAGATGCTAACTTTTTTTGCAATCATTATTTCTTGAAATTCGATCAGTATATAAAATAAGAACGTAAAATATTTAGAAAGTATCAAGTGCGGCAATGGGGATGAAAGGTAATACTCTAGATTTGCCTTATAATTTGATATATAGGGATATATTTTAGGCGAGACATTAATATCTTACATCCATGGCAAATGAATTTAGGCATATAATTGATCTCTTGAATGTTATAGTTATGCTAACCCCTCTCAATTTTTATTATGTAGAACAGTATTAGTAGTTTGTGCCACTTCATATATACATGTGACCCGTAGACTTGGAATAAAATTATGAAACAAATCCTGCAGAATCTCAAAAACGGCGCTACTGAGCTGATCGACAAGCCATGCCCTCAGACCGGGCGGCACCAACTTTTCATCAAAACTTCGGCATCCCTTGTTTCGGCGGGCACCGAGCGCATGCTTATCGATTTCGGCAAGGGAAATTACCTGCAGAAAGCCAGACAACAGCCGGACAAGGTGCGGATGGTCATCGACAAGATCAAGACCGATGGGCTCATGCCCACTGTTGATTCCGTCTTTGCCAAGCTGGATACGCCCTTGCCGCTTGGTTACTGCAATGTAGGCCGGGTGGCGGAAATCGGGTCCGCTTTGACTGCAGATTTCCAGGTCGGGGACAGAGTGGTCAGTAACGGTCATCATGCCGAGGCCGTGTTCATTTCCCCCAATCTGTGTGCCAGAATTCCCGAGACCGTGACGGACGAGGCTGCCACGTTCACCGTGGTCGGAGCCATTGCCCTCCAGGGCATCCGTTTGGCTCAGCCAACTCTTGGAGAATACTTCGTGGTGACAGGCCTTGGTCTCATCGGGCTTCTGGCTGTACAGATCCTTGTGGCCAATGGCTGCCAAGTACTGGGTATTGATTTTGACTCCTCCAAATGCGCTTTGGCTCGGACCTTTGGGGCGCAGACAGTGGATTTATCCAAAGGCGAAGATCCTGTGGCGGCATCCGTACGTTTCAGCCATGGGCGAGGTGTGGATGGCGTGCTGATCACGGCCTCCACCAAGTCTTCAGAGCCGGTTCTGCAGGCCGCGGACATGTGCCGCAAGCGCGGACGCATCGTGCTGGTAGGGGTGACAGGTTTGGAGCTCTCCCGGACCATTTTTTATGAAAAGGAACTGTCCTTTCAGGTGTCCTGCTCCTATGGCCCCGGCCGTTATGACCCCGTCTATGAAGACAAGGCGCAGGATTATCCTTTTGCTTACGTGCGCTGGACCGAGCAGCGCAATTTCGAGGCTATTCTGGATCTGATGGCGGCCGGAAAAATAGATGTGACTCCTCTCGTTACGCATCGGTTTCCACTTTCGGAAGCAGAGAAAGCCTATCAGATGATTGCCGACAATACCGAGCCTTATATCGGTATCGTGCTGACCTACGAACCTGATCAGGTGGATTTGAGTAAGACCGTGACATTGGGCTCGGAAGAGCCTGCTGCTGCGGGCGCCCCGGTGATCGGTATGATTGGCGCGGGCGGTTATGCGGGCGGCGTGCTGCTGCCTGCTATGAAAAAGGCTGGTGGCGTCCGCTTCAGAAGCATTGCATCCAGTTCCGGTGTTTCCGGCACGCATCTGGGCCGAAAATTCGGTTTTGCTTCGTCCACCACGGACATGGAAACCATCTTCGCGGATCCGGACATCAATACGGTTGTCATTACCACCCGGCACAACTCTCACGCCGCTTTGGTCGGCAAGGGACTCCAGGCAGGCAAGCATGTGTTTGTGGAGAAGCCGCTCTGCCTGACTCTGGGGGAGCTGGCTCAAATTGAGACACTGGCGGCGGAGCATCCGCGTCAGCTTCTCATGGTGGGGTTTAACCGCCGTTTTTCTCCTCTCGTTATGGCTCTGCGCGAGGCTCTGGCCGTGCTGCCGGAGCCCAAGGCCATGGTCATGACCGTCAATGCCGGGGCCATCCCCATGGACCACTGGACCCAGGATCTCAAAGTCGGTGGGGGCCGGATGATCGGCGAGGCCTGCCACTTCATTGATCTGTTGAGGCATGTGGCTGGCCGCTCCATCGTCTCCTATGATGTCATGGGTATGACCAGCCCGGCTAAAGACAGTTTCAGCGTGAATTTGAGCTTTGATGACGGTTCCATCGGCACGGTTCACTATCTGGCCAACGGTACCAAATCTTTCCCCAAGGAACGGCTGGAAGTATTTTGCGGCGGCCGCATCTTGCATCTGGACAACTTCAGAAGTCTCAGAGGACACGGATTTGGCAAGGGTTTCAAAAATATCCGTCTATGGCGGCAGGACAAGGGGCAGACGGAGCAGATGAAGGCTTTTTTCCGGGCCATCAGTCAGGGCGGCATGGCGCCCATCAGCCGCAAGGAAATCTTTGAAGTGAGCCGCGTAACTCTGGAGCTGGCCGGTCGGCTGTGATGAGCGGACGGCTGGCTCCGAACCGCTTTTGCAGGCCGGAATGCATGGGCGAGGTATCCGCCGCAAAGCCTGTATGCCCGGCAAGCAATGACTTCGGCGGGATGCGGGACGAAGTGTCCTCATAGGAGAGGCCATGCCGTATCTTCGTCTTCTCCGCACTGTTTCCCATCTCAGACCTAGGCAGGCGGTTTATCAGATACTGCGCCGCTTGCGTCCTTGTATATCGGTTGCTCCGGCGACAGGTATTTCCCTCAGGCCAGGCTTGCGTTTTGCGCCGTCTCTGCTCCGGTGTTGCGGCAGGGAGCCATGGGCATTCACATTCCTGAATGTACGCAAGGAGTTTGATCCTTCCCGGATGGACTGGACCAGTCCGGAGCAGGATAAACTCTGGCGCTACAATCTGCATTATTTCGATTTTCTGCACGAACCGGAGCGGACCAATGGCCAAGCTTTGATTGAAAGCTGGATTACGGCCGTTCCCCAAGGGATGCCCGATGCCTGGGAGCCTTTTCCTGTCTCGCTGCGTCTGGTCAACTGGATCAAATATTTTCTCGCCATGGGCGAAGTTCCCGCGTTGTGGCTGGAGAGCCTAGCCACACAGGCCAGATGGCTGCGGCGCAACATCGAGTATCATCTGCTGGCCAATCACTATTTCAAGAATGCCAAGGCGCTGGTCTTTGCCGGAGTCTTTTTTGAAGGAGCCGAAGCCGGGCGGTGGCTGGAACTGGGGCTGGGCATGCTTGGCGAGGAATTACGGGAGCAGGTTCTTCCCGATGGCGGGCATTTTGAACGCAGCCCCATGTATCACTGCATGATTTTCGAAGATTGTCTGGATTTGTGGAATTTGTGCCGTGGATGCGATGTGGCGGGTTTGGATGGTTTGGCGGCGGATTTGGAGGCGCTGTTGCCCCGGATGCTGGATTTTGCCAAGTCCATGACCCATCCCGATGGAGAGATTGCCCTGTTCAATGACGCCGCGCTGGGTATCGAGGCGAGCCCGGCCCGGCTTGAGGAATATTTTTTCCAGCTGGGTGGAACCGCCGCTGGTGTTGATCGGGAGCGGCTGCGCATCTTCCCGGAAACAGGCTATGTGCGTATGAATCCACGTCCGGGAGATGTGCTGATCGTTGATGGTGGGCCTATAGGGCCGAATTACCAACCGGGGCATGCGCATTGCGATACTCTGAGTTTCGAGCTCTCTTTGGGCGGGGAGAGGATTATCGTGGACGCCGGATGCAGCCAGTATATCGACGGGGAAATCCGCCAGTATTGCCGGGGTAACAGGGGACACAACAGCCTGACCGTCGACGGACGGAATCAGTCCGAAGTCTGGGGTGCGCACCGGGTGGCCAGACGGGCCAAGCCTCTTTTTTTGCGGGCGGACGAATCGAACGCGGTTCTGACTTTTGAAAGCGGCCACGATGGCTATCGCCTTCTGCCGGGCCGACCGACACATATGCGGCGAATCGCCTGGGCCGGAAATCGGATTGAAGTCCGGGACAGGGTGGAAGGAGTGGGCCGCCATAATTTGGAACTGCGTCTGCATTTGCATCCTCGCTGTACTGCGGCCGTGAGCGTGGACGGCCGTGTGAAAGTACGGACTGAAGGCGTGAAACTTGATATTTCATCTCTGGCCGGAGCCGTGAGCCTGGAACAGGGGTGGTATTGTCCGGAGTTCGGCAGGCGGCTTGTGTGCCAGGTGGTGACCGTGAAAACTCAGGCGGCTCTGCCTTGGGAAGGCGGCTTTGTGCTGACCGTGGAGTAGATATGCATATTCTTTTTTTATGCCATTATTTCCCGCCAGAGGTAAATGCTCCGGCCTCGCGCACCTATGAAAACGCCAGGCGTTGGGTGCGGGCCGGGCACCAAGTCACGGTGCTGACCTGCCACCCCAGCCACCCCGGCGGTAAAGTGTACCCCGGCTACGAAAACTCCCCGTACGCCTGGGAGGAGATGGACGGCATCCGCGTGCTCCGCGTGGGCACGTATCTGAGTGCCAACAAAGGATTCGCCAAACGTACAGCTAACTATATTTCCTATATGCTGTCGGCCGTAGGCCAGTGCTGGCGTGTGCGGGACGTGGACTTGGTGGTTTCCACGTCTCCCCAGTTTTTTTGCGGCATGGCGGGGTATTTTGTCTCCCGCCTGAAGCGCCGTCCCTGGGTTCTGGAAATCCGGGATCTGTGGCCGGAATCCATCATTGCTGTAGGGGCCATCACCAACCGCCGCGTTATCGGGCTGCTCGAAGGCGTGGAATCCTTTCTCTATCGCAAGGCCGACCACATCATTTCCCTGACCAGGGCGTTCAGCCGGCATATCGCCGGGCGAGGCGTGCCGCAGGAGAAGATCAGCATCATCACCAACGGCGCGGATCTTGAGCGCTATGCTCCCGGTGAACGCATGAATGCCGTTCGGGAAGAACTGGGGTTGGGTGAAGATGTGTTCGTGGCCTCGTATATAGGCACCCACGGCATGGCCCACGGGCTGGGTGCGGTACTGAAGGCGGCCAAATTGCTGGAAGCGGAGAAGAGCATCCATTTTCTGCTGGTGGGAGACGGTGCGGAGCGGGAGAAGCTGCTTCGGGAGAAAGAGGCGTTAGGGCTGGATAATGTGACCATGCTCGGGCAGCAGCCCAAAGAAAAGATGCCGCTTTTTCTGGCTGCCACCGACGCCTGTCTGGTGCTGCTCATCAAGTCGGAACTTTTCAAGACCGTACTTCCATCCAAAATATTTGAAGCCATGGCCATGGGGCGGCCCATCGTACTGGGTGTGGAAGGAGAAAGCAGGGAGCTGGTGGAAGAAGGCCAATGCGGCCTGTGTATGGAGCCGGAAAACGAGGCCGCTCTGACCGAAGCGGTGCGCAAGCTGGCTTCGGACCCGCAGCTTCGGGTGACGCTGGGCACCAACGGGCAGGAGTTCGTGGCCCGGCGTTTCAATCGCGAAACGCTGGCCCGGGAGTATCTGGAGATACTGACGCGGGTATCGCTCCGGTAACATACTTTTCTGCTTCTGTTTTTGGTGTGAGTTACGGAATACGCAACCGAGGACAAACACATGCATATTCATCTTGTAGCCGGAGCCCGGCCCAATTTCATGAAGATCGCGCCCTTGGCCCGGGCTCTGGATGCCCGGCCGGAACTGACCTACTCCATCGTGCATACCGGCCAGCATTATGACCAGAACATGAGCGACGTGTTTTTCCGGGAGCTGGGCATCCGTCAGCCGGACTTTCATCTGGGTGCAGGCGGCGGCAGCCATGCCCGGCAGACAGCCCGCATCATGACCGCTTTCGAAGACGTGTGTCTGGAGCACCGGCCCGACATGGTGCTGGTGGTGGGTGACGTGGATTCCACCCTGGCCTGCTCCATCGTGGCCAAGAAACTCAAGATTGCCGTGGCGCATGTGGAAGCCGGGCTGCGGAGCTTCGATCTGGACATGCCCGAAGAAATCAACCGCATGGTCACGGACGCCATTTCCGACTATTTTTTTGTTACCGAGGAGGAAGGCGAGGCTAACCTGTTGCGTGAGGGCAAGGATCCGAACCGTGTCCACTTTGTGGGGCACGTCATGATCGACAACCTTTTTTATCAGCTCGGGCAACTGGAAAGGACGGACTGTTTGGCGTTTGCCACTTCGGCGTTCAAGGCCCGTCACGCTGAATATGGAGTGGTCACGCTGCACCGGCCATCCAATGTGGACGACGCCGAAACTCTGGGCCGGATTTTTACCGCCCTGAATGATGTCAGCGGAAAGCTTCCCCTTATTTTCCCCATCCATCCCCGGACCAGAGCCAACATGGAGCGTTTCGGCCTGACTCCGGCCTCCGGCATTCATCTGGCCGAACCACTGCCGTACATGGAATTTCTGCATCTGTGGAAGGATGCGCGCGTGGTGCTGACGGATTCCGGCGGTCTCCAGGAAGAAACCACCGCTCTGGGCATTCCCTGCCTGACCGTACGTGAAAACACGGAACGCCCCATTACCGTATCCGTGGGTACCAACGCCTTGGTCGGCACGTCTGTGGAGGCGATCACTTCCAGCGCGGAGAAAATCCTGTCCGGGAAATGGAAAACCGGTCAGCAGCCCCGGCTGTGGGACGGCAAGGCGGCGGAGCGCATCTGCGACGTGCTGGCCGCATGCTGACGGCCTTTCGGATGGAAAAACGGGGAGCCGCACAGCATTGGCAAGCAGCCCCGGCTGCCGGATATGTTTCTGTCCGGCTAGGCTCCGGTTTATGGTTTCGCGGTGGTGAAAACCTTCGTCCAGACCAGGGTCAGCGTGATGGCGAAGGACCCGGCCACCACGCCCAGGGCCACATCGTACATGGGCGGTGCGGCCAGGGCCAGGCGGATGAACAGGGTGCACAGGGCGTAGCCGGAATTGCGGAACACGGCCTGAAAGGATGGCCGGAAGCACTGGGAAATGAGCACCACCAGAATATCGGTGAAGATGAGCAGGGTGTAGAAAACCGGGAAGAAATCCGGATGCGGGAGGCCGGCGAACATGGCGTAAAGGTTTTGTGCGCCCAGCACGACAAACGTGGCGAGGATGAGCAGGGCGATACCCTTCTTGGCCGCCACAAACCGGAACAGGTCGTGGGGCAGGCTTTTTTCCTGTTTCTTCACGGGTTGAACGCGGTAATAGACGCCGAGCAGGGCGAAAATGACCAGAGCGCCGAAGCCGTACCCGAGAATATGCAGGACCGGGGTCAGGTCCGTGACAGTGATGGGCTCGGCAAAGGACGAAAGCTCTTTGAACGCGTCGCGCAGCAGGATGAGGGACAGAATTTCGAACTGTTTGCCCACGGATTTGGAGAAAGAACAGGGCAGAGTGAAGATGAGGCTGACCACTTCCAGGATCAGGACCAGAGTGAAGGCGAGGTCCACGGCATGGAAATGATTGGTCGGCGTGTGTGCGGCCAGAACCTCGGGCAGCACACCCTGGCGGTTCATTTCGATGACGGCCATAGCCCCCAGGAAGACCAGAACCAGAGCAAGGGCGAATCGCCGGTGCATGCCCTCGCGCTCCCAGAAATGGTGCAGCGGATCGAAAAGATAGGTGATACGTTCAAAGAAGGAATCCATCGAATGCTCCCGGAGACGATGGTATTACAATCCGGTGAGTCGTACAAGGTGTTTTCGGGATTCCGCAACGTCTGCCTTTCATCGTCGCCTATCTGGAACCAGTGATTTTAACGGGGAATTGCCGGGCGGGGAAACGGTCCGCATGGGGGAGATTCATCCTTGCGAGTAAGCCCGCTCCGCCTGCTTGACGAAGCCCGTCCAAACCGCCACCGCAAAATCCATGCAGTCATATCCATTTTTTCAGGAACTGGGCCGCTATTTACGCGCCGCGCCGTTTCCGCATCTGACCACGGTGAAAATATCCGGATTGACCGCGGCGGCCGGAGCAGAGGCGTGGTTTGTGCTGGCCCGGCCCGAAACATCCTGGGCGGCGTGGGGCTGGATGGGGCTGACCGGGCTGTTCGCGTGGGGAGTAGTGCTGTGCCAAGCCGACGCTTTTTCCCGCTACCGCGAGTTCAAGCGCCTGCGCCGTCTGCTTGTGCGTTATGGCTTCAGGCCCGCGCTGTTCAGACTGGTATCGGCTTCCTGCTGCCAGCGTGACGCGGCCCTGCTGGCCGCCCGCGAGGCCGGATGCGCGGCTCAGGCCAAGCGTGTGTTTCAGGAGCTGGGGTATCGCTGGTATCACATTCTGCCCGATGTCATCATGGCCAACCCGCTCCATTTTTTTCATCCGCGTTTTTTGCGCTCCACCTTTGTGCCGGGCCGGAAATCCTGAAATTGTCCCGTACGCAGCAGCACCAGTGTGCAGGCGTGCTGCCAGGGGATGCCCGCGCGATCCAGCTTCTCTTCCAGCAGGGCAGACTCCGTGCCGGGGTTGAGGATGACCCGGCCGGGCCTCAAGGCCAGGATGGCGTCGAGCATTTGCGCGCTGCGGTCCGGCCCCACATACAGGGTCAGGGTGTCCACGGCCCTGTCGATGCTTTCCATATCCGGCACGGCGGGCAGCCCTTCGATTTCCTTCCGGCCCGGAGCGACGGGGATGACATCGTGTCCATAGTCCATGAGCATGCGCACGGCCTGATTGGAATAGCGTTCGGGCTTGGGACTGGCCCCCAGCACGGCGACGGTCTGCGGCATTTTCAGGCCCCCTTGCGGCTGACCATGACTTTGGCCGGACGCAGAAGCCGCTCCTTCAGCTTGTAGCCTTTTTGCAGCATCTGGCACACGGTGTTCTCCTCCAGCTCGTTATTTTCCACCTGCCCCAGAGCTTCGTGCACGGTCGGATCGAACGGCACGTCCACATCGGCTACCTGCTCCAGGCCGTGTTTCTTCATGGTTTCCAGAAAAATGTTCTGGGTCATTTCCACGCCCGTGACCAGTTCCTTGCAGGCCTCGTTCTGCCTGCCGTGGGACAGGGCCAGATCCAGATTGTCCATGACCGGGATGATTTCTTCCAGAATGGCGGATGCGGCGAACCGGCAATATTCGTCTTTTTCGCGCTGGATGCGTTTTTTGAAGTTCTCGCTGTCCGCCAGTACGCGCAGGTTTTCCTTTTTGAGTTCTTCCAGGTCGGCCAGGGCCCGCTCATACAGTTCTTCCAGCGACGGCTCCGGAGCTTCCGCGGCTGTTTCGGATTCCTCGGGCGGCGCGGCGTCTTTCGGGATGGTATCTTCAGGGGTCATGCGGCACTCCTTGATATGCGATGTGCGTTTCTTTCAGGGAACGGAAAAAGCCCCGGTAAGTACGGGGCCAGTAAAGTCAACCGGCGACCGCCACGGACCGCATGCGGGCTGGCCTGTACGAGGGTGCGTTCCGGAACAGCCGTGTGCTACGCGTCTTCATGCAGCCGCGAATAGACGAATTCCCGCAGGGCCTGGACCCAGGGGCGCGGAGTGATGCCCGTGGCGGCGGTGAACGCGGACAGATCCAGAACGGAATAGGCCGGGCGGCAGGCCTTCTGCGGATACTCGCTGGAGGGGATGGGCACGACCCGGCAGGGAATGTCGGCGCAGTGCACGGCCTCGGCGGCCAGTTCGCACCAGCTGGCCTGGCCGGAATTGGCCAGATGGAACAGACCGGAGGCTCCTGCCTCCACCAGGGCCAGGGCGCCTTCGGCCAGATCGGGCGTATAGGTGGGGCTGCCGATCTGGTCGTGGACCACGGAAAGCTCCGGCCGGGAGGCGGCCAGTTCCAGAATGCGGGATACGAAATTGATTTTCCCCGGCCCGAACAGCCAGGATGTGCGGATGATGAGCAGCCGGGGCAGACCGAGTTCCGTCAGGGCGCGTTCGCCCTGGAGTTTGGTCTGTCCGTAGACCGAGCGTGGGTCGGGCGTGTCGGCAGTGGTGTAGGGCGTATCCTTCCTGCCGTTGAAAACAAAATCGGTGCTGAAGTGCACATGCAGCACATCCGGAGCGGCCTTGGCCAGCAGGAGGGGCAGCTGTCTGTTCAGCCGGTCGGCCTCGGACGCTTCGTCCTCGGCCTGGTCCACTCTGGTATGGGCCACGGTGTTGAACAGAACGTCGGCCCCGGCAGCCCGCACATAATCCGCCACTGCCTCGCGGTCGAAGATGTCCAGGTCGTCGCGTCCCGGCGCATGGACCATCCATCCTCTGGCGGCCAGAAGACCGCTCAGGGCCTGACCCAGCAGACCGGTCTTGCCGCCCAGCACCACGGCGCTGCTCATGACTGCCTCTCGGCGTACCACTTCTCCATGAACCGGCGGTAGGCTCCGCTTTGCACTTCTTCAAGCCAGGCCGCGTTGTTTCTGTACCAGTCCAGAGTGCGGGCCATGCCGTCTTCGAAAGAAAAGGCCGGAGTCCACTGGAGATCGCGTGTGGCGCGGGTGAAGGACATGGCGTAGCGGCGGTCGTGGCCGGGACGGTCCTTGACGAAGGAGATCAGTTTTCCGTCGCGCCCGGACAGACGCAGAATGGTCCGCACCACGTCCAGATTGGTGCGCTCGGCATCCCCGCCGAAGTTGTACACCGCGCCGGGAGTTCCTTTGAACAGTGCGGCTTCCACACCCCTGCAATGGTCCAGAACGTGGATCCAGTCGCGCACATTGAGGCCGTCGCCGTAAACGGGAATGGGCTCGTTCCGGGAAGCCTTGAGCCAGACCAGCGGAATGAGCTTCTCCGGGAACTGATAGGGGCCGTAGTTGTTGGAGCAGCGGGTGATGATCACCGGCATGCCGTGAGTGTGAAAATAGGCCCTGGCCAGCAGATCCGAGGACGCTTTGGATGCGGAATACGGGGAATTGGGCGCCAGGGGCGTGTCTTCCGTGAATTGTCCGTCGGGGCCGAGGGAGCCGTATACTTCATCCGTGGAGATATGTACGAAACGGGGGATTTCGGCCTGCCGGGCCGCTTCCAGCAGATTCTGGGTGCCCAGCACGTTGGTGGTGACAAAGGGAAACGGGTCGGCGATGGAGCGGTCCACATGGGATTCGGCGGCGAAATTGAGTACCGCGTCGAAGGAAAACCGCCGCATCAGCTCCGGCACAAGCTGCCCGTCGCCGATGTCGCCATGCACGAAATGGTAGCGTCCTCCCAGATGTTTCTCTTCCACCTCCGCCAGATTGCGGCGGTTGCCCGCATAAGTCAGCTTGTCCAGATTGACGATGGTCACATCGTCGTGTGCGGCGAGCATGTGCTGGATGAAGTTCGTGCCGATGAAGCCGCAGCCCCCGGTGACGAGAAGATGCATGTCTGCTCCGGATTTTTGAGATTCTTGACGCGCATGGACCGGGCGGCCAAGGAAATCCAGTCCGCGCCGATGACGGCCGGAAAATACGCAAAGAGAATCCAAGATGCAAATTGTCCTCTACCAGCCGGAAATTCCTCCCAATACCGGCACCATCGCCCGGCTCTGCGCGGCCACGGATACGCGGCTGCACCTGATCGAGCCTCTGGGTTTCAGTCTGGAAGACCGCTACCTGAAGCGGGCGGGCCTGGATTACTGGCCCTATGTGCGCAAAACCGTCTGGCCGGACTGGGCCGCTTTTCTGGCCGGCCGCGAACCGGGGCGGATCGTGTTGACCAGCGCCCGCCGGGGGACCGCCTATCACCGGTTTTCCTTCAGTGGAGACGACTTTGTCGTGCTCGGTCCTGAAACCAGGGGACTACCCCGGGAGATGCTGGATCAGGCCGGGCATGTGGTCCGCCTGCCCATCTGGGGGCAGGTCCGCAGCGTCAATCTGGCCAACGCCGCGGCCGTGCTTCTGTACGAAGGATACCGCCAGACCGGCGAACTGGACCGGCGCGAGGCCGGGCAGGACGGATAGTTTTCCTCAGACGCCGACATGTCCCGCCGGGAATGCGTCTTTGTTTCTGCTCCCCGGCCGTGCCGGCGCAGATCCTTTCACCCATTTTCTTCTGCCGGATAATGTATGCCCGACATCCATGCCTCGTCTGTCAATCTCGCTCTGGCGGTTTTTCTGCCGGGGTGTGCCCTGCTGGATGCCGTCTTCGGCGATCCCCGCCACTGGCCGCATCCGGTGCGCTGGATCGGCGCGGCGGTGCACCGCCTAGAAGGCCCGGCCCGGGCTTTTCCCTGGGGACCCCGTCCGGGCGGATGCGCGGCCGTGCTGGGCATGATGCTCGTCTGCGCCGCTGCGGCGGAACTGCTCACGAGTCTGCCGCTGCTGGGCGGATTGCTGGCTCTGTATCTGGGATACGCCGGCTTGGCTCTGGGATGTCTGGTGCGCGAGGTGGACCGGGCTGCCCGGCTGGTGGATTCCGGGCGGCTGGCCGAGGCGCGGGCGCATCTGGCCGGGCTGGTCAGCCGGGACACGGCGGACATGGACGAGAGTGATGTCCGCCGCGCTCTCGGGGAAACCCTGTCCGAGAATTTCAACGACGGGTTCGTGGCTCCGTTTTTCTGGCTCTCTCTGCTGGGTCCGGCCGGTCTGTGGGCGTACAAGGCCGTGAGCACCATGGATTCCATGTGGGGCTACCGCACAGAGCGCTTCCGGGATCTGGGCTTCGGCGCGGCCAGGGCCGACGATGTGCTGGCCTGGCTTCCGGCCCGGCTGTCGGCCCTGTTTCTGTGGCTGGCAGGACTTGTGCTGGGCCGTCCCGTGCCGTGGCGGCTGATTGTGCGCGACGCCCGCACCATGGACAGTCCCAATGCGGGCTGGCCCATGAGCGCGGCCGCGCACATCGTGGGTGTCGGCATGGGCGGGCCGACCCGGTATTTCGGCGAGGTAAAGGAAAAGCCCCTTCTCGGCCCGGTGGACGGAACATGGAACTCGGCCTCTCTCCGGGCCATGCGCCGTCTGGTCATGGCGGCGGCGGTACTGTGTGTCCTTTGTCTGTCTGCGGCCAGCGCTTTTCTGTCCCTGTGGGCTTTGGATCTCGGTTCTTTTCTTTGATGTCCGTTTTGTCTCCGGCTGGACTGGTCTCCTGTGAGTACGGATGGTTACCCTATTGAAGTGACAAGGCTGCCGGAGAAATGAACACAAAAGGAACCCAACGGAGAACAGAAAGATGATTTTTGGGCGTCAGGAACAGTAAAAGATGAGAGAAGGTTTTTCGATTGTTTGTTTTTGACTCAATATGTTGAAAAATAAGTGTATTTTCTGAACATGGAAGGCACGGCGGCTGAAGCGGTTGTCGCCGCTGTCGGCGCGGCGGCCGGAGGAATTCTTTCTTTATGTGTGGAACCGGCGTGTAAGAGCCGCGGGCTTCGTGATTTTTTGGGCGGAGCGGTCTCCAGGGTGCGGCCGCATTCGTTCTTCAGTCTTGCTATTCCGGCTCGCCAGCCAGCCCGGATTTTTCCCGCCATCCGGCCCAGCTCTCTCTGGCCCGCGCGGCGTACAGCTCTTTGCGCTTTTTTTTGGGCGCCTTGCGGTTCAGGGCGGGCATGAGCCCGAAATGCGCGTTGGACGGCTGGAAATTTTTGGCCGGAGTGCGCAGATGTCCCAAAAGAGCGCCCAAGGCCGTTTCCACGGGCGGCAGGTCCACCTTTCCCGCCAGAAAAAGCCCCAGCCACAGACCTGTGGCCGCGGATTCCAGATAGCCTTCCACGCCGCTCAACTGCCCGGCCAGATAGGTGCCGGGGCGGGCCAGAAGCTCCAGATGCGAGGTCAACACCACCGGGGCATGCACATAAGTATTGCGGTGGATGCTGCCCAGGCGCAGGAATTCGGCCTGCGCGAGGCCGGGAATGAGGGCGAAGATCCGGCGCTGTTCCGGATAGGTGAGCTTGGTTTGAAAGCCCACCATGTTCATGGCCGTCCTGTCCAGATTCTCGGTCCTGAGCTGCACCACGGCAAAGGGCTGTCGGCCCGTGCGGGGATCGACGAGGCCCACGGGTTTCAGGGGACCGAAGGCCAGGGTCATTTCGCCGCGCCCGGCCATGACTTCGATGGGCAGGCAGCCCTCGAAATGCACCTCCTGCTCGAATTCCCGCAGGGCGACTTTCTCCCCGCCCAGGAGCTCCCGCACGAAACGCAGGTATTCCTCCTCGGTCATGGGGCAGTTGAGATAGTCCTTTTCTTCCGGCGCGTGGCGCGAGGCCCAGAAGGCCACGTTCATATCCACGGAATCCGTGGCCACAATGGGCGCGATGGCGTCGTAGAAGGCCAGGGCTTCCTGTCCGATGATTCCGCCCAGATCCGAAGCCAGACTTTCCCCGGCCAGAGGACCGGCCGCCACGATGATCGGGCACGAGCCATCGTCCACGTCGCCCAGACGGAGGATTTCCCGGCGGACAAGGTCGATGCGCGGGTGCTCCGTGAGCAGGCAGGTCATTTCCCGCGAGAAAATTTCCCGGTCCACGGCCAGGGCCTTGCCGGCGGGGACCGCGCATTTCCGGGCCACGCGCATGACAAGGCTGCCCAGATCTTCCATTTCCCGTTTGAGCAGCCCGATGCCTGTTTCCGTTTCTGTCGAGCGGAACGAATTGGAACAGACCAGTTCGGCCAGCAGGGGGCTCTTATGGGCCGGGGAAAAGGCATGGGGTTTCATCTCGAAAAGCTCCACGCCAACTCCGGATTCGGCCAGCTGCCAGGCCGCTTCGCATCCGGCCAGACCGGCCCCGATGATTTTGACGCGATCCATCTTCACTCCGTGGGAAACATATGCCGGGTTGCATGGATTTTCAGTCGTTTTATCTGAGTGCGAGGCTGGTGCTCTGGCCCAGACTATTTCAGGCATATATGTTGCTTTGATGATAACGATTACCAGGTTTGGATCGTACCGGTCAGGTGAGGTCATGCTCAGTTCTGATCCGGGAGGTCTTATTTTGTCATGGTGTATGAAAAATTGTCACATTTGGTTTTCCCGACGGGAAAGTCAATCGGAGGCATGCCTCCCGCACCATGTCATGTTCATCCATAAGGGCGAAGTACCCAGACTGAAGCCCGGAAGACATTGCAAGAGAGCATTCATGAGCCACTCTTTTTTCCAGTTGGAACCCCGTCTTTTGTTCGACGCCTCCTCCGCCGACGCAGTGGATCATCTTGACGATGGCGGCGTGCATGTCCAGTTTCCCGGCCTGGCCTTTATCCATGACGAAAATTTGGCACCGGATGATGCGGGCCGGGACGTCGCTAAAGAGACCCCCGTGGAGATTTTTGTCATCGACGCTTCGGTACGGGACTCCGCCCAGATTGAAAAGGACCTGGGACCGGATGCCGTACTTCTCCGGTTGGACGCGAAAACCGACGGCCTTACGGTTTTGAGCGATTTTTTGAGCGGATACCGGCAGGTGGACGCCCTGCATATTTTTTCCCACGGCGCGGACGGAGAAATTCGTCTGGGTTCGACCATATTGAACGAGGCGGCTCTTGTCGCGCGCAGCGGGCAGATCGAGGGTTGGCGCTCCGCTTTCAGCGACGGGGGCGATATTGTGCTGTACGGCTGCGATGTGGCCAAGTCCGGCTCCGGACAGGCTTTTGCCACCCACCTGGCGACCCTGACCGGAGCCGATGTGGCCGCTTCCACGGATGCCACGGGCAGTGCGGAAAAGGGCGGCAACTGGACTCTGGAGTTCAGAAGCGGAGAAGTGGAGACCGCTGCCGTGGCGGTTCAGGACTACGGCGATCTATTGGGCGCTCCACATATCACTGGTGTGGAAAATCTGATCCGGCTCGGCACCGAGGACTCGGACATGCTGGTTCAGTGGGTCAGAATCGATTCCAGCGCCGCGAATATCAAAATGACGATCAAGGCGGACCACGGCACGCTTCACCTGAAACACACGGACGGGCTGACCTTTGAACCGGGCTATGGAAACGGCACGGCCGAACTGCGCTTCAGCGGCGCGCGCAGCGACATCAACATGGCCTTGCTGGGGCACACCAACGATGCCGGCGGCGGCAACAGCAACAGCATGGTTTACCGCCCTGACGCCAATTACAGCGGCAAGGCCACGCTGGTGATCACTGCCGAGACTGATGCCTCCGCCACCAAGACGTTTCAGCTCGACTTCGCGGCTGTCAACGACGCGCCCGATTTGTCTTCCCGGGTTCCCCTGTCCGTGGCCGAAGGGGGATCAGCCCCCTTTTCTCTGGCGAACCTGGCGGCAGACGAAAATGCGCTGGACCCGGACATTGCCAGCGGCCAGCAGGTGCTCGCACAGCAGATGATGATCGTTGACACCCTGCCCGTCCATGGCCGTCTGACCTACAAAGGCGGTCTGGTGGACAGGGGCGCGGTCATTCCGGTTTCCGATCTGGCCGAGCTGCGGTACACGCATGACGGCACGGATCTGACCGCAGACATCACGGATACCTTTGATGTCAAGGTCAATGACGGCGGCGGCGGATCGACACCCGCGCAGCTCAGCGTCACCGTCACCCCGAAAAACGTGGCTCCAGTCGTCAAGCAGGACCGGATCAGCATCATTGAGGGACAGATCAAATCCGTGGAGCCGGAAATCGAGCTGGGCGATACGGCCGACTCCTGGGCCAATTCCTCCATCGTCATTGACCAGATCAATCCGGGGTTGAGCGGCGGTGCGGCTCAGGGCGTGTTTTTCTTTGACGCCGACGATAACAACAGGCTTGATCCCGGTGAGGAGCTGACCGGCGCCGTGACTCTGACCCAGGGCCAGAGGGAAAATCTTTCAAAGTTCAAATTCTCCCATAACGGTGCGGAACCCGACGCGCCCGGAGCTGTGCCTCCGTCCTACCGCATTACGGTAACGGACGGCGGCGGCGGACAGGGCGGCGGCGCGGCGCTGACCACAATTCAAACCGTCACGCTGGCGGTGGAGCCCAACAACGACGATCCGGCGTTACAAAACAGCCATCCCGACGCACAAAGGGCCAAAATCATCGAGGAGTGGGCCACGGTGACGGTGGACGACTCCATGCTCAAAGTCACCGACGTGGATCGGGACCCCACCGATACGGCCAATACCACGCCCGCCGGACAGTTGGTCTACACGCTCACCGGGCTGCCGCAACAGGGCGAACTGCACCTGAGAACATCGGACGGCAATTGGGCCATTCTCGGCGTGGGTGGCCGCTTCACCCAGGAGGACATCGACGCGGGGCGGGTGAGCTACAAGCAGACCATGAACGTGCCTATAGGGCCCAATACACCGGACAAGTTCACCTTCACGGTATGTGATTCGGCCTTTGGCTATGCCATGAATGATGGTGTTCCCGGCGAGATTCGCGAAGGTGCCATACGGGACGCCCACGGCGCTGTCTCGGTGCGGGAGTTTCATTTCAGCATCACGCCCAAGCCGGATCAAGGCGGAGTTCCCCCGGTGCAGCCGACAATTACTTACAACTTCACTCCTTCCGGCAGTTCCACCAATCAGAATATCACGGAATGGAACGAGGCCAATGTGGGCTCTCCGGACGGCTATATTCTGACCAAGGCCATGCTGGAGTACAAAATCTCCCAGAAGAGCGACAGCGGCACGCCCGATCCGGCTGACGACAGGACGGTCGAGCTCAGTCCGAAGGAGACAGTGTACACTCTGACTACTGTCCCCGGCAATGGGAAGCTCCAGAAATACACCGGCAACGACTGGGTGCCCATGGCCGAAGGAGCGGTGTTCACCCAGGCGGACATCAACGCGGATAAAATCCGCTTTGTCAGCGACGGCGGCGAAATGCACCAGGCAACTTTCGAGTACACCGTCAGCGCCGGAACGGTGGAGGCCACTCAAAAGGGTGCATTTACCGTCAAGATTACGCCTACCAACGACCGTCCCACGGCTGCGGGCGGAGAGACCAAGGTGGCGGAAGGCCTCGACAAGGCTGTCCGGCTGGACGTCCAGACCATTGGCATGGCCGACATAGATACGAGTCCGGACAAGGACGCCCTGTGGTTCCGGATCAGCACATTGCCCGCCCACGGGACATTGCAACGCTGGGATGGCACGGCCTGGGTGGCTGTACAAACCAATGAGTGGCTTTCCAGAGATATCCTCACGGCCACGGCTGACGGCAAAGCTTCCGGCCTGCGCTATGTGCACGACGGCACGGAGCCGCTGACCTACGCCGCTGGCCCCAGAGTCACTTTTACATACGAAGTCCGGGATGATCTGTCCAAGCCGTCTGTTCCTTTCACCGTGGATACTTCTCCGGTGGCGGGCACCATCGCTGGCGGCGGAGACGCGCAGTCCCACCTGAGCCTGCAGGCCACGGCGGCGGTGAGCATCCTGCCTGAGAACGATCCGCCCATGGTGGCCGACAAGCCGGGGGCTCCCGATCCCACCATACCCGGAACCATTGCGGAAGGTGGTGCACTTCAGGGGAAAAACGAGGTGCTGAATATTTCCGAAGGCGCCTTTGTGCGCATAGACAGTGGTCACCTCACCGCCATCGATCCGGACAACACCGTGGTGCAGCGTCAATACCGCATCACCGGGGCTCCTGCCCACGGCTGGCTGTTTCTGGACGAAAAATTGCTGTCGGTGGGCTCCACCTTCACTCAGAAGGACATCAACGACGGAAGAATATACTACTGGCACGGAGGTGCGGAACCCGGGGAGCGGATCACGGACGGACTAGGTTCCTACGATGACAAGTTTCATTTCGTCATCAGCGACGGTGTGAACGAAGATACGGGCGATGCGACCAATAATAACGTCTTTCTGATTACCGTGGGCTCCCCGGCCAACGACAAGCCGGAACTGAAGCCGACCGAAGGTTCCATGGACGTGTTTTCCACGGGCGGCTATGTGAATGTGCCGGGCATCGGCATAACGGACTCGGACTTGGATGCCATCACCACCGGGGAGAAGGATTTTCTGCGGGTGGAAGTGAGCGTGGTGGACGCGGGGGATAATCCTGTTCCGGGCGCGAAGCTCACCTACACTGCGGCTGATCCGGCCTCTGGCGACGCTCATGTTTCCGGCAAGGAGAGCAACTCCCTCGTGGTTCAGGGAACCCGCGCCGAGGTGCAGGCCATCCTGAACAGTCTGCGGGTGGACCCCGGCAGTGACAGAGACAGCGCCACGGATAAAATCCGGATAGTCGCGGACGACCGCCTGCGTGATTCTTCCGGCAACTTTCTTCTCGTCGACGGTAAACAGACAGCCAACGGCGGTAGGGAAAACGAGGCCCCCTACAACGCGCCTGACACGGACAAAGAGGTGAACGACGCCAATAACCGCGTGACCGCGTACATCGCTCTGCGTTCGTCCACCACCAACGATGCGCCGGGCATCGCCAATACCACGCCTTTCCGCGTGAACGAGGACGTTGAACTGGCTCTGAACGGTTTCACCCTGTCCGACGCCGACAGCTTCGACAAGCATGTCACGGTGACGGTGGCGCTGTTCAGGGACGCGTTCCACACCCAACCGGCCGACCCCGCTACCGAAGGCAAACTGCTGCTGGGCGGAACGGACGGCGTTACGGCCAGTGGTAATGAGACAAATACCGTCACCCTGAGGGGTAAGATGGCTGACGTGCAGAACGCCCTGAACGCCCTGCGTTTTCAGGCCGCTGCGGATTACAACGGTCCCGGCGCAGGAGAGGGCAGGCTGTATCTCAGGAGCTCCTTCACGGATTTCGGCCATGCGAATATCCCGGCGGGAAATACTGCGCACCTTGACCAGGATATCGTCATCGTGCCGGTGAACGATGTCCCCGTCCTGGAGGTCCCCGGCAACAAGACCATGACCGAGAATACGTCCATCGACCTGAACGGCTTCGATGTGTCCGACGTCAAGGATACCGCTCAGGGTGCGACGGATTTTGTGAAGGTCACCCTGACCGCCAAGGATGAAAATGCGCCGTACGGCAAACTGAATGTCGGCGATGCTCACGGTGCGGCGGTCACAAACGACGGCACGGCGGAGGTGACGATCTCCGGTTCGGCGGCCCAGGTGAAGGCGGCCCTGAACAGCCTGAAGTATACCCCGGACAACACCAACGTGGACAAGGTCATCACCGTTACGGTGGTGGCCGACGACCGTGTCGCAGCAGAGGGCGATAAGGGGAACGGCGCGGAAAACACGGGTAACCAGGCCACCAGTCTCGGCACCGGCAATACCGTAACCAAAAGCTTTACCATCACGGTCTCCGACACCAACGACGCTCCCACGGTGAACGCCCCGTCCACAGTGAACATGTCCGAGGACTCCACCGTGGTCTTTGACGGCGGCTCCGGCGCGGGACATGCGGCCAAGATCGTCTTTGCCGACAGCGACACCTTTTCAAGCACCAATAATACGGTCACCATCACCGTGCCTTCGGGCAAGGTTGCCATCGGCAATTTGTCCGGCGCGGTGATTTCCGGCGGGGCCGATAATTCGGGGACCGTGACGCTGACCGGCTCGCTGGCCAATATCAATGCGGCTCTGGCATCCCTCCGGTACACACCCGATGCCGACTACAACAGCACAAATCCGGTGCCGCTCACGGCGACGTTCAACGATCAGGGCAATGTAGGCACCGGCGGCCCCCAAACCGTCACGACTACTGTAAACATCACCGTTGACCCGGTGAATGACGCCCCTACCCGATCGGACGCCAATCCGGTTGTTCTGTCCGCCATCGATGAGGACACGACGGAACCAGTGGGTGAGACCATCGGCAATCTGGTCTCGGCTAAATTCCGGGATACGAAGGATGACCAGGCCGCTCATGGCGGCAGCGATTCCAACGCGTTTTACGGGGTTGTGGTCGTGGGTATGACCGATGAGTCCATCACCAAGGGTGTGTGGCAGTATTCCGATGACAACGGCAATACCTGGACAACCATTCCCGCTGTTTCCGCAGCCAGCGGGCTGGTGCTTAAGGCCGACGCCAAGGTACGCTTCCTGCCCAAGGCCGACTGGAATGGTTCGCCTACCGGGCTCACCACCCGGCTCATCGAGACGGGCGGGACTATGTCCGGAACGGGAGATCGAGTGAATGTGAGCGGAGCGAACTCCGGGGGGACGGCCATTTATTCCGACGCCTCCAACGCGGTGGTCATCAATACCAGCGTTACACCGGTGAACGATCCGCCTGTGGCCGTGGACGACACCAATTCCATCGAAGAGAATACGGCCTCGGTTGACGGAAATGTCAAGCCCGGCACCGTCGGGCAGGATTCCGACCCGGAAAGCCCCAGCGCCCAGCTGGTTGTGACAGGCATCCGCACGGGAACGGAAGCTGAGGGCGGAGCCATGACTGCCGTGGCCACTGGAACGACAGGCGGGACGGGAACGGAGATTCCCGGTCGTTACGGCACGCTGAAAATCGGTGCCGACGGCTCCTATGTCTACACGCTGGACAACGGCAATCCGAAGGTCAATTTCCTGAGAGAAGGGCAGAACCTCACCGAAACCTTCTCGTACACTTTGGCCGATCCTGAAGGGAAGACGGATACGGCGCAGCTGACCATCACCATCATGGGCAAGACGGATGGGCCGCCGTCCGTCACGCCTGTTGACGGCAACGGTGGGGCTAATGGTCAGGCTGATGTGTACGAGTCCGGCCTGACAGCCGATGGTCCGGCCGGACAGTCCAGAACCGCCACGGGCGTCATCGAACTGAACGCTCCCGACGGATTGAAGCAGGTGACCGTTGCCGGGCGGACTTTCACGGCGGCGGAACTGGCCGCCCTGTCCGCCGGTTCGCCTTCGGATGTCATCGATACGGGTGAGGGCGAACTGCGTCTGACCGGCCTGAGCGATGTGTCCGGCACCGCCGACACGCTCACGGCCGCCAGGCTGGGTTACACCTATGTTCTGAAGGCGGCCCAGTCTCATGGGGGCACGGAAAGTACTGACCAGATCGGCCTGACCATCACGGACCAGGCCGATGTCGCCCGAAATGGCGTACTGACTGTGCGCATTGTAGACGATATTCCCACAGCCAGAGATGACGCGGCCGGCATGTACAAGACTACCTCCACCCTGACGGGCAAGGTTGTGGAAAATGACCGTGCAGGTGCCGACGGCGTGACTGTGGCCGGCGTTCAGGCCGGAGACAGCGGCGGAGCTGATGTCGCCGGGGGAGTCGGTATCCAGATAGACGGCGCTTACGGCAGGTTGACCCTGAATTCCGACGGCTCCTACTCCTACCAGCTGAATCCCGCCAACCCCGCGGTCAGCGGACTGGCTCATGGGGACCTTCCCCTGACCGAGACATTCTCCTACACGATCAAAGACGCCGACGGGGACGCATCCACTGCCAGGCTGGTCATCACCATCAGCGCCAGCGACGTGCCCAAGGCCGTGAACGATTCCTTCTCCGTCAGGCCCGGCGGTACGGTGACCAGCAATCTTTCGGGCAACGACCGGCCGTCTCTGGACGGCGGCAATGTCTGGACCCTGGCCTCCGGCCCGGCTCACGGCTCCGTGACGGTCAACGCCGACGGGACGTTCTCTTACACGGCCTCCTCTGGCTATTCCGGGGCGGACTCCTTCACGTACACGATCACGGACGCCGACGGGGACACATCCACGGCCACGGTGTTTATCGCCATTGACGATTCGCCGGGAGCCGTGGGGGATTCCTACTCCACTGCGCATAATACACCCGTTTCCGGCAGTCTTTCGGGCAACGACCGGCCGTCTCTGGACGGCGGCAATATCTGGGCCAAGACCTCCAATCCATCCCACGGCACGGTAACGGTGAATCCCGACGGGACGTTCGTCTACGTCCCAACCCCCGGCTATTCCGGCACGGATTCTTTTACCTATCGTATTACGGACGCCGACGGGGACACGTCCACAGCCACCGTGACCATCACCGTGGGCGAGAACGGCAGACCCGTGGCCGTGCCGGATACCGTCTCCACCAGACCGGACATGCCGGTTTCGGGGAGCCTTTCGGGTAACGACCGGCCGTCTCCTGACGGCGGGAATACGTGGAGCAAAACCACGGATCCGTCCCACGGCACGGTGACGGTGAATCCCGACGGGACCTTCGTCTATGTTCCAACCCCCGGCTATACGGGTCCGGACTCCTTCACGTACACGATCACGGATTCCGACGGGGATACATCCACAGCCACCGTGACCATCACCGTGGGAGAGAACGGCAGACCCGTGGCCGTGCCGGACTCCGTCTCCACCAGACCGGATACGCCGGTTTCGGGGAGTCTTTCGGGTAACGACCGGCCGTCTCCTGACGGCGGGAACACGTGGAGCAAAACCACGGACCCGTCCCACGGCACGGTGACGGTGAATCCCGACGGGACGTTCGTCTACGTCCCAACCCCCGGCTATACGGGTCCGGACTCCTTCACGTACACGATCACGGATTCCGACGGGGATACATCCACAGCCACCGTGACCATCACCGTGGGAGAGAACGGCAGACCCGTGGCCGTGCCGGACTCCGTCTCCACCAGACCGGATACGCCGGTTTCGGGGAGTCTTTCGGGTAACGACCGGCCGTCTCCTGACGGCGGGAACACGTGGAGCAAAACCACGGACCCGTCCCACGGCACGGTGACGGTGAATCCCGACGGGACGTTCGTCTACGTCCCAACCCCCGGCTATACGGGTCCGGACTCCTTCACGTACACGATCACGGATTCCGACGGGGACACGTCCACAGCCACCGTGACCATCACCGTGGGCGGAATGGCCAGCGGAGAACATCGCAGCGGGGATTCCGCCGGGAGACACTCGAAGCGCCCGGGAGGTATTGGTCCGGTCCGGCCCGGCATCGAGCCCCTGCGGCCGGAGGAATCAACCCTCGGCGGCGGTCTGCATCTGTTTCCGGCATGGAACTTTCGCCAGTCCGGAATTATGGGCGAGCGGAATATTCTGGTCCGGGCGCTGGAGTTTTCGGAACATCCGCGCCAACTGGAAGTGGCCTATGTGCAATGGATCAATCTGTGGCACGGCGAACAGAACCGCACCGTGGTCGATATTCCTCCGGAAGCACTGTCCGTGCTGACGGGTACGGATATCCGCTCCGAGGCCAAACTGGCCGACGGTTCGCCTCTGCCCTTCTGGGTTACTTTTGACGCCGACGCCCGCGCTCTGTTGGTCAATCCTCCGGGAGATCTGACCCAGAAGTCCACGACAGTGAAGGTCTGGTTCTGGGATGAGAAAGGCAACGAAGCCGTGGTCAGCATCACCCTGAATCTGAAAGCGGACGCTGCCCGGTTTGTTGCCGGTGCCGAGACCCGGATAGATCAATGGGAAACGGAGCAGACCGTCACCGCCTCTCCGGGGGAGACCGTCGAAGTGTCTTTGCCCATGGAGGCGTGGCACAGAGAAGTGCTGACCGGAGGGCAGGTGACCTTCTCCGCCGCTCTGGCCGACGGTTCACCTCTGCCCAAGGGCTTGGCTCTGGACCCGCAGACGGGTGAAGTGTCCGGAAAAATTCCGGTGGGCGCCGGCGAGACTGTACTGGAAGTGCGGGTCATCGCTTCGGATGAACTGGGCAACCGTTCGGAGATTGTCCATCGTCTGCGCGTGCTGCCCTCCGAGGGCGGCCGGGCGGCCAGACCTTCGTTCACGGTGCAACTGGCCGCGTTCCGGGCGTAAGAACCGTTCCGGAAGGATAATTTCAAACCTCTTGATAACATCAAGCACGAGAAGGATTTTTTCCATGTTCCGCATTCTGAAAACTGTTGTTCTGCTGCTCGGCTGCGCGTTTCTCGCCACCGGTTGCGCCATCAAACCCAAAGCCATCACCGCTGTGGAAGCCGAGGAAACCGCCGTTCTCCTGCAGGACCGTGTGCGGATTCCGCAGGAACCCCTGCCGGAAACCCTGACACTGGACGAGGCAATCGCCCGGGTGCTCAAGTACAATCTGGAGCATCGTCTGAAGATGTTTGAAGTCTCTCTCAGGCAGCGCCAGTACGATCTGAGCATGTTCGACCTGCTGCCGGAACTCACGGCCAGAGGAGAGGCCGATCACCGCTCCAACTGGGACGCGTCCGTCAGCCGCAACCTGCGCACGGGGGTGAAATCCACAGACTATTCCACCAGTGAGGACCGCGACAAGGTTACGGGAGAACTGGCCCTGTCCTGGAATATTCTGGATGTGGGCGTCAGCTACTATACCCTGCACCAGCAGGCCAACCGCTTCCTCATCGCCAAGGAACAGCAGCGCAAGGTGGTGCAGGATCTGGTCAGCGAAACCCGCACTGCCTTCTTCAAGGTGCTCGTGGCCCAGCAGCTGCAAGGTGATATCCGCAAGGTGCTGGAACAGGCCGAAGAGGCCCTGTCCACGGCCAGAACAGTGGAAAGCGAGCGTTTGCGCCCTCTGGAAGAGGTCCTGACCTACCAGAAGAACCTGCTCCAGATGATCCGCCAGATGGAAGACCTGGCCCACGAGCTTTCTCTGGCCAAGGTGGAACTGGCCGCCCTCATGAATCTGCCCTCGGACCATTTGCCGCGTCTTGCTCCACCGGCTTGGTACGGCCTGGTCCGGGATCTGGACCTGACCCGGGAGCAGATGGAAAACTACGCCTTTTCCCACCGGCCCGAAATTTTTGAATGGGGTTACCAGCGGCGCATCACGGCTCTGGAGGCCAAAAAGGCCATTCTGGATTTGGTGCCCGGCATCGGCATCAGTCTGTCCGCAAATTACGACTCCAATAGTTTCGATCTGCACTCCACCTGGCAGCAGGCCTCGGTGCATGTGGCCTACAATCTCATGAATCTGGTCAAATGGCCGACCAAAAAGAAGATGCTCGCCGTGCAGGAGGAAATGGATGAGGCACAGGGGTTGGCGATGGGCATGGCCGTGCTGGCGCAGGTCAACTTGGCCGCGCAGCAGCACGATTTCGCGGCCCAGGCCGTGAATCGGGCTAAAATCCTGGCTGATGTGGAGGAACGTCTGAAGGTATTGGCCACTCGCAAGGTCAGCCAGGGACAGGGAATGCGTCTGGATGTCATCCAGAAATCCATGTCGGCCATTACCAGCCGCATGAACCGCGAGCAGTCTTTCATTAACTACTATCAGTCTCTGAACAATCTGTTCACCGCCTTGGGCGTGGACTATCTGGATTATGCCGGGCTGCCCCGCGATTTGCGCGGCCTGACGGACACCGTGGCCGGGGTCAATCACAAGCTCTGGGGCGGCGGAGACTTCTCCTCGCTTTTGGCTCTGCCCGCTCCCACGGTGGTCACGGAGGAGGCCCAATGACAGGAAAAGTTCTGCTGGCGGTGCTTGCGCTGCTTCTTCCGGCCGTTTCGGTCCAGGCCGATGACGCGGTGCGCGGACAGATCGTGGCCCGCGACCATGTGGTTCTTTCCAGTCAATTGAACACTGTTGTCGGCGCCCTGCGTGTGCGCGAAGGGGAGTCTTTCGATGCCGGGGCCGTCCTCGTCGAACTGGACTGCCGGGGCTACAAGGCCCACCTGGCGCAGACCAAAGCGGCGGAGCGTCTGGCTCAGGCAGTGCTCCAGAACACCCGGAGTCTGGCCCGCATGGAGTCGGCCAGCGTGCAGGAAATGGAAAAGGCCCAGGCCGAAGTGGACATCAGCGCCCAGGCCAGGGCCTTGGCTCAGCTTGACGTAGAGCGCTGCGCCGTGCGCGCCCCCTTTGCCGGAGCCGTGGTTTCCCTGTCCGCCGGGAAGGGAGAGTATGTGGGCGCGGGCAAGCCGCTGCTGGAGATTGTGAGCACGGAAAATCTGGAGGTCCATTTCCTGCTGCCATCCACGGCCATTCAGGATGTGCGTGTGGGACAGGGTTTCTCTATGAGCGTGTATGAAACGAACTCCGTTGTGAACGGCACTGTGCGTCAGATTGCTCCCGTGGCCGATCCCCTGAACCGTACCATCAAGATCTTCGGACGGCTGGACAGTGCTTCGGGTTTGGCCCGGCCGGGCATGTCGGGTATCGTGACCTTGGAGCAGCCGTAAGGCGCGGAAGGACATGACGTGAAGCCGCAAGCGTCCCTCCGGGATTTTGTGGAAGACCGCCTGCTGGCCGCGCTGAGTGCGCGGGAGGTGCTGCTGATTCTGGTCAACGAGTCGAGGCAGGTACTGCCTCATGAGTTCGCGGCGTTTTTGCCTTCTAAGCAGACTCCCGATCTGGAGGTGACTTTCGCCGGGGTGGTCAGCGCCGACAGGAACTCGCCTTGCGCCCAGTACCTGCGCCGTCTGGAAAGTCTCTGGGGCGGCCAGAACACGCCGCGGGAGTTTCTCTCTGCGGATTTTCCTCCGGCCGCGGCCAGGGAATGGGGCCAGTGGCTTCCGGGTAGATTGCTGCTCTGCCCGGTATTTCTCCGTGACGGGGTCCCGGCTGGGCATCTGCTGCTGGGCCGCACCCAGGAATGGACCCCGGAAGATCTGACTCTGGCCGGACGTCTATGCAAGGTGACTGGGGCCATGCTCCGCACTCTTCGGCGGCCCGGCCTGTCCGCTCGTCTGCGCGGATTTTTCCGGATCGGTCCGGCCTGGATCGCTGGTCTTGTTTTACTGGTCTTGAGCGCCATGCCCGTGCCGTCGGCGGTACTTGGTCTCGGGGAAGTGGTACCGCTCGATCCCACGGTGGTGCGCTCTCCCGTGGACGGCATTGTCGGGCACATGGCCGTGGAGCCGTTTCAGAGTGTGGCCTTAGGCGATACATTGGTGGTTTTCGAGCAGCTCAGGATCGACAACCAGATCCAGGTGGCTCGCGAAAACCTGTCCAGTGCCGAGGAGGCCCTGCGGCAAGCCCGGCAGGGCGCGCTGTTCATGACCGACAGTACCCTGCGCCTGCCGGAGTTGGAAGTACGGCGGGAAGAAGCCAAGGCGGAACTGGCGTATCTGACGGAACTCAAGGGCCGCATGAATGTGGTGGCTTCGCGTCCCGGCGTGGCTCTGGTGGAAGACTATCCATCTTGGGCCGGGAAGTCCGTGAGCATGGGCGAGCGGCTTCTGACCATCGCTGACCCCGCCCGGATGGAAGTGAAGATCTGGGTTCCGGCCGGTGACGCGGCTCTTTTGAAGGTCGGCGACACAGCGCATCTCTATCTGAACCTCACGCCGGGCACGCCCATCAAGGCGACAGTGCGCTCCATCGGCTACCAGCCCGGAGAAAGCCCCAAGGGCGTGCTGGCTTACGAAGTGCTGGCCACCATCGACCAGGGTGTACCGGAAATGCGCATAGGCTATTTCGGGACGGGCCGTATTTTCGGCGAGAAAATGCCCCTGGGGTTCTATCTGCTGCGGCGCCCACTGGCCATTGCGCGCATGTGGCTGGGTATCTGACCCCCAGCCGGACGAGTGGTCCTGCAGAATCATGACCCAAGCCTTCCTGCGCCCTCTGCGCGAAGACATTGACATCCATCCGGCTCCACCGCGCGAAAATGGTGAGCCGTGCTGGACCTTGCACGACATCACGGCAAACCGTTTTTTCTCCATAGGTTTGGACGAGTTACTCATTCTCAAGCATTGGAGTGCGGGCAATCCGGAACTGGTGGCACGGGCTGCGTCCGGTGAAGCGGCCCGCGCCATTCCGGCCGGACAGGTGGAGGAACTGGCCGCTTTTTTGGCCCGGAGCCAGCTTTTGCAGGCTTCCAGCCCCAGAGATACGGAGTATTTGCTGACCCTGGCCCGGCGGCGGGATCAGGGACTGCTGAAAACGATTTTACACACCTACCTGTCTGTACGCGTTCCGCTTGTGCGACCGCAACACATGCTGCGGACCATGCTGCCGTACATCTCCTGGCTGTTCAGCCCTCTTTTTCTGATGCTTACGGTTTTGGCGGGATTGTGCGGCTTGGCGCTGGTGTCCGTGCGCTGGGATGAATTCACCTCGTTTCTGCCGGACATGCTCACGCCGCCGGGTATTGTCGCCATGCTTCTGGCTCTGGCCGCAGCCAAAATTCTGCACGAGTTCGGGCACGCTCTGACGGCCGTCCGTCACGGCTGCCGAGTTCCGGCCATGGGGTTGGCCATCATCGTCGGCTACCCTATGCTCTACACCGACGCCACCGATGTCTGGAAGCTGCCCAGTCATCGTTCCCGGCTGTATATCAGTCTGGCCGGGCTGGGAGTGGAGGTGATGGTGGCCGCCTGGGCGCTGCTGTTCTGGAATCTGGCGGAGCCCGGCCATCTGCGTGACGCACTGTTTCTCTTCGCCGGAGTGACCTGGCTTATCAGCTTGGCTGTCAACCTGAGCCCATTCATGCGTTTTGACGGCTATTATCTGCTCATGGATCTGTGGGGTATTCCCAATCTTCAGACCCGGGCTTTCGCCCTGGCCTCCTGGAAACTGCGCGGCCTGCTCTTCCGGCTGGACCAGCCTGCCCCGGACAGTGCGCCCCTGCGGACCCGGCGGCTTATGATCGTTTATGCCGTGTGCACCTGGCTATACCGCTTTTTTCTGTTTCTGGGCATTGCCCTGCTCGTGTACGCTTTTTTCTTCAAAGTGCTGGGAGTGCTGCTCATGGCTGTGGAGATCGGTTGGTTCATTCTTTTGCCCGTGTGGAGGGAGGTGCGCGTCTGGCGGAGCCTGCGCGAACACGCTGCTGTGCGTCCCGTGGTCCCCTTTGTGCTGGCTGGTTTTTTTGCCGTGTTTCTGTTCATGCCCTGGCCTCGCACCGTGAGTATGCCTGCCATGCTGCAACTGCGAAACGAGGTCCACTTGTATGCGCCCCACGGGGGCCGGGTGGAAGAGTTCTCCGTGCGTCCCGGAGATCTTGTGTCCGAAGGGCAGATTCTGGTCAGACTGAGCAGTCCGGAGCTGGAGCGCGAAGTGGAGTCGGCCGGCTTCCGGCTGGCGCGGCTCGAACAGCAGGTTTCTGCCGCCAGTATGGAAGGTGGAAACAACGCGGAATTGTCTATTCTGCGTGAGGAATTGCGTGCGGCACGGGCGGCCCTGCGTCAGCGCGAGGATGAGATAGCCCGTCTGGCCCTGACCGCACCTCGGTCCGGCAGGGTCATGGCGGCGGATGAGACGGTGCGCCCCGGCGCGATAGTGGCGCGGGGGCATGAACTGCTGCTTGTGGCCACTCCCGGGGTGTGGGAGATTCACGCTTTGGCCGAAAGTGATGATTTCTCCCGTCTGACCTTGGATCAGAAGGGCCGTTTTCTGCCCGAAAATCCAGGGCTGTCTGCCGTGCCCTGCGTCATCCGCAAACTGGATACCTACGCTGGCCGCACTCTGGAATGGCCGCTTCTGGCCGGAGTCAATGGCGGTCAGATCGAGACCACGATCCAGGACGGCCTGGTCATGCAGGTACCGCGGCATCGGGTTTTCTGCCTGCCCGAGGGTGAGGTCGGCGCTCAGACCCGTATCCGGGGCGTAGTGGCGGTCCGGGTCTGGACGGAGTCTCTGGCCCGGCGGGTCTGGATCAACCTGCGCGTGCTCTGGGAGCGGGAGCTCAGCTTTTGACCCGGTACTTGCCCCCTGTGACGGCTTCTCAGGAGGTCGTGTCGCCTAACGGTGCTGATGGGGCATGTCGCCCAGAGGATGGGCGTGGGTGTGTGCGTGGGTCAGGTACGGCGTGCGGGCCAGCTGCCCGCCGCTTTGTACGGTCAGGTAGCTGCCGGTGGTCCGGGCCAGAAAATCCCAGTCGTGGGAGATGATTATCCGGTCCGTGGGAAGGGCGGTCAGAATTTCTGCCAGCCGGTCTCTGGTGGCCGGGTCCAGATCGTTGGTGGGTTCGTCCAGCAGCAGAACCCGTGGCCGCATGGCCAGAATTGTGGCCAGGGAGACCAGCTTTTTCTCGCCGCCGGACAGGTGATGGGTCAGGCGGTCCTCGAAGCCGTCAAGGCCGAGGCTCCCTAAGGTTTCCACGGCCCGCCGGCGGGCTTCTTCAGGGGCAAGGCCCAGATTCAGCGGGCCGAAGGCCACATCGTCCAGCACGGTAGGATTGAAGAGCTGGTCCTCGGCGTTTTGCAGCACCAGGCCGATTTCCCGGCGCACGGCCCGGAAGTCCTTTTCTCCGCTGACGGGACGGCCATGAAAGAATATCCGTCCGGAGCCGGGAGTAAGCAGGCCCGTGATCAGATGGAAGAGCGTGGTCTTGCCGCTGCCGTTCGGGCCATACAGACCGATTTTTTCTCCGGCCCGGAAGGCGAAGGAGACGTCCCGCAGTACCGTCCGGCCTGAAGGATAGGCAAAGGAGACATGCTCCAGAGCAAAAACCGGGTGTTCAGACACTGGCCGCTCCCATCCCCATGAATTCGACGGTCAAAAGGCCCGCCGTCAGCCCGAGAAAGCACGCGGCGGCAGCGGCATCCCGCGAGCGGGCCGCGAACCGCCGCACCGTCCGGAACCGTCCCGTAAATCCGCGCAGCAACATGGCCTGATAGACCCGCTCCGAGCGGTCGAAGGCGCGCACCAGCACCATGCCGAAGAGAAAGCCGAGCGTGCGGTACGTGTGCATGTTCGTCCGGGGAATGAAGCCGCGCAGTTTCGCGGCGGTCAGCAGCCGCTGCCATTCTCCGGTCAGAACGTGCAGATAGCGGTAGGTGAAGAGAAAAAGGAAGACCAGCCTGGGCGGAGCTCCCAGGCGGTCCAGAGCCTGTCCGATGGTGGCCGAGTCCATGGTGGCCACCAGAGCCAGGAACGCGAAGAAGATGGCGTTGGCCTTGAGGGTCACCAGCCAGACCAGTGCCACGCCTTCCCGGCTGACCGTGAGGGGGCCGATGGCGGTAAGCGTCTCTCCGGGCATGGTGAGGGGTACCACCGCCCACAGAAAGAACAGGAACATGCTTACTGCCGCCGTGCGGCGCATCAGGGGAGGCACGGGCGGGCGGCTCAGGCCCAGCAGCAGCGCGGCGCAGAAAAGCCCGGCCAGGGCCGTTTCGGGCCGCCGGGCCAGGGCGACGGTCAGGGAAAAGATCGTGGCCATGACCAGGCGGAAGCGGGGATCCAGTGTATGCAGAAAAGACGGACCGGCGCTGAAGGGCTCGTCAATCACGCGGACGGCTCCGGAAATAGGCGGCCACTCCGGCCAGTCCGAAAATCCAGCCGATGCCGCCCACAATTTCGACCACGCCGGGGCCGGATTGTCCCAGCACGGCGCGTTTGATGGGCGCGAGTTTGGCGTCCAGAGCCGCGTTGACCACAGCCTCCACATCGTCCCTGGTCAGTCCGCCGGGTGC
The DNA here is from genome assembly GCF_001553625.1 of Desulfomicrobium orale DSM 12838. GTDB lineage: Bacteria > Desulfobacterota > Desulfovibrionia > Desulfovibrionales > Desulfomicrobiaceae > Desulfomicrobium > Desulfomicrobium orale. Next base: position 478,278 of record NZ_CP014230.1, on the reverse strand, counting down.
GGCGTTACCCTGGGCCTCCGCGGGGGCGGGTGTGGCTGGTGCAGCCGAAACCAGCTCCCCGGCTTCCACTGTCCATTCATTCTGGTGACCTTCACCGGCGTTGATCCGGATCCGCAGCCCGCTCCCGGCGGCGCGGGCTTTCTCAGGCACGGGGAAGCGGAAAAAGCCCTTGTCGTCCGTCTTCCCCTGCAGAAGTTCCTCGCCGCTGATCGAATCGAAGACATTGATCTGCCCGTCCCGGACCGGGCTGGATGTGCTGAAAACGCATTCCACCAGCACGTCGCTTCCTTCCACATAGGCGAAGATGTTGACCCGGTGGGCCATGGCCGGGGCTTGGGCCGTCAGGGCCAGAAAAAGAGCCAGCAGGAGAACGCTCATCTCGACCTCCCGGTCAGGAAAAAGAAAGAAGTTCGGGGCGGACCTTGGCCAGAAAAGGGACGATCAGCGCCGTCATGACACCCTCGACCACCATGATCGGAATGTGGGCCAGAAAAAGCAGCCGGGCCGACTGGAGAAAGCCTTCATCCGAGAACGCCAGGGACAGGGCGGCCAGCAGCGCCGTTCCGGCCACGGCCAGGGCGCCGCAGCAGAACGAGCCGATTACCCGGGTCCGTCCGGAGCGCAGCATCATGGGCCGGAACAGATAGAAGCACAGCACCGCGGGGCCGGCCACATTGAAGGTGTTCACGCCCAGCACGGTGATGCCGCCGAACTGAAACAGCACGGCCTGAAGCAGGAGTGCCGTCAGAATGGCAGGAAAGGCGGCCCAGCCCAGAATGGCGCCGAGCAGGCCATTCAGGATGAGATGGGCGCTGGACAGTCCGATGGGCACGTGAACGAGAGAGCCCACGAAAAAGGCCGAGGATAGAATGGCCACGGTCATGAGCCGGTCGTAGTCCAGACGGCGCAGGCCGATCGCCGTGCCCACGGCGGTCAGTGCCGCACCGGCCCCGAGCATGGCCGGAGAAAGAGCGCCTTCGGAAATGTGCATGTGTACCTCTTTGATTGCAGCCATGACGGGTTAACGTGTTATTGCGGCGAGTGCTCCACCGTTTTTACGGCATGGTTTGCTCTTATGTCCATCCGTCCCGCTTCAGGATTTTTCCCGACCGCCCGGCAGGCCGCTGTCGTTGTGCCGGAAAATGACGATTTCCGGACCTCGCCGTTTCTCTGTCAGAGGAAGCGGCGTTCTGTGGCACGCCGTCTTATGGAATCCGCAGAGCGTTTGTTACTTGCGGACGGGTTCCAGAAATTCCGTCCACAGCACGGCCCCCAGCTCCACATCCTTGGGCGCGCCGTCGCGGTTCATCTTTTCCGGCGCGGTATTGAGCGCCGCAAAGCCCCACCATCCGGCAAAAGGCACGCCGTAGGTGAAGACGCCGTCGGCATCGGCACGGATAACCTGCGTGATCATGTGGTCGTTGGGAGCTTCGTATTTTCCGTCCCTGTTGTAAAACTCCACTTCCACCTCGGCCCCGGGCACTGGCTTGCCGTCCAGCAGCACCCGGCCCTGAAACACGTTGTCGGCGTAGTTGCCGAAGGGTCTGGTCAGGGGCACGATTTCCGTCTTCAGCCCCGCGGGCTCATCCCAGCCGTCTTCCCCGCCGAAGGCGGCCACCACGGTCTTGGTGTAATGGATGATGAAACAGTCTTCGGCCGGTTCCCAGTAGGGCTTGGGCTCCATCACGAACTGGTATGCTCCGGGTTTTTTCATGACATAATGGGCGGATCAGCCTTCATAATCCATGACCTTGACCGGTTTCAACCCGGCGGTGAGATCTTCGACCCGGCCGTTTACGAAGACTTTGAAGGATGCCGGAGCGGCCAGAGGCATGCCGGATATTTCCATGGAATGGGAAAAGGAGAGGGTCAGATCGATGGCTGCATCCTTCTTTTCCATGGCCGTGCTGGCCGAGGGGATGACCATGCCGAAATGGGCCTGAGCAGGGGATACGGCGAGAACGGTCAGTAAAAAGACAAGCAAAGCGAGCCAGCGCATAGTTGCCTTCTGAGTGAATGATAATGGGAAAATTGGCCTGTTAATAACATGGATAATTAGAATATGTTACTTTTGGCGAGGCTATTTCCTTTTTCTTCGTACTGTCAATGAGAGCGTACGATCACAAGGCAGAAGCCCAGCCATCTGTATTCCCTGATTTGCTTGCCGTTCTGATTCAGCCTCTTGAGACCATGCATTATATTTTGGGTTTGCCCCGGATTTCTTATGGCGCGGACATCCTCTCACGAATCACGAAGTTCCTTATGCCGCATGTCCGCAGCCGCACTTTACAAACATGGGTCAGGATTTGTAGGCATTCTCTTTTCCCACAATGAGCAGAAGACTGGAGACGCCATGAAGCATTTCTTGTCCATCCTGGATCTCAAACCCGAGGAAGCCCTGAGTCTTGTGGTCCGGGCCCGCGAAATGAAGCGGGAAAATTACCGTTCCACCCTGCTGTCGGGAAAGGTGCTGGCCATGATTTTCGAAAAGGCCTCCACCCGGACCCGGGTTTCCTTTGAGGTCGGCATCCGCCATCTGGGCGGGGACACCATTTTTCTGACTCCGGCCGATTCCCAGCTGGGTCGCAGCGAGCCCCTGAAGGATACGGCGCGGGTGCTGGCCCGGTATGTTCAGGGCATGGTGGTGCGCACCTTTGCCCAGAAAAACGTGGAGGACTTGGCCCGGTTCGGCGGCATCCCGGTCATCAACGCCCTGACGGACCTGTATCATCCTTGCCAGGTCATGAGCGACATGCTCACAATTTCCGAACTCGCTGATAATTTCAGGGATCTGACCATCGCTTGGGTGGGCGACGGCAACAACATGGCCCATTCGTGGATCAATGCCAGCATCTATTTCGGTTTCACCCTGAACGTGGCCTGCCCCGGGGACTACATGCCGGACACCCTGGTGCTGGAACGGGCTCTGAGCATGGGGGCGAGGGTTTTCGTCACGGACGAACCCAAGACCGCCGTGGCCGGAGCCCATTTCGTGAATACGGACGTTTGGGCCTCCATGGGGCAGGAGGCGGAACAGAAAAAGCGGGAAAAGGCTTTTGCCGGTTACTGCCTGACCGATGAACTGCTTTCCCTGGCCGATCCCGGCGTGAAGGTGCTGCACTGCCTGCCCGCGCATCGGGGCGAAGAGATCACCGAGGCCGTGTTCGAGAGCGCGCGGTCCATTGTCTTCGACCAGGCCGAAAACCGCCTGCACATGCAGAAAGCCATTCTGGAGTGGGTGTTTTCGTAGGGCCTGCGGCGCATTTCTGGTCGGCCCCCATAACCATAAATTTTCCCGCGCTGTTCGCGGACAGGAGCATGCCATGAGCAAGATAGAAAAAGTCGTACTGGCCTATTCCGGCGGCCTGGACACTTCCGCCATCCTGAAGTGGATCAGGAAAAATTACGATTGCGAGGTCATCACCATGACCGCCGATCTGGGGCAGGGCGAGGAACTGGACGGTCTGGAGGAAAAAGCCCTGAGCACCGGAGCCAGCAAGGCTTTTGTGGTGGATTTGCGGGAAGAATTCGTAGCCGATTACGTCTTCCCCATGTTCCGGGCCAATGCCGTGTACGAGGGGGGCTATCTGCTGGGCACGTCCATCGCCCGGCCCCTCATCGCCAGGAAACTGGTGGAAATCGCTCTGGCCGAGGGCGCGCAGGCCGTGGCCCACGGCGCTACGGGCAAGGGCAATGATCAGGTCCGTTTCGAGCTCTCCACTCTGGCCCTGGCTCCGCATCTGAAGACCATTGCCCCCTGGCGGGAATGGGACCTCAATTCCCGGTCACAGCTGCTGGCCTTTTGTCAGGAAAACGGCATCCCCGTGCCCGTGACCCGTGAGAAACCCTACTCCTGCGACCGCAATCTGCTGCATCTGAGCTTCGAGGGCGGGGAGCTCGAAGATCCGTGGTCCGAGCCGGGGCCGGGCACCTATGTCATGAGCGTCAACCCGGAGCAGGCCCCGGATGCGCCCGAGGAAATCACTCTGGAATTCGAGCAGGGAAACCCTGTGGTTTTAAACGGCGAACGTCTTTCCCCGGCCGGAATGCTCGCGGCCCTGAATGCTCTGGGCGGCAGGCACGGCATCGGGCGGCTGGACATCGTGGAAAACCGCTTCGTGGGCATGAAGTCCCGCGGGGTGTACGAAACGCCGGGCGGCACAATCTTGCAGCGCGCCCATCGCGATCTGGAAGGCATCTGCATGGACCGCGAACTGCTGCATCTGCGCGACTCGCTCATTCCGCGCTATGCCGAGATGGTCTACAACGGCTACTGGTTCGCGCCCGAACGCGAGGCCTTGCAGGCTCTCATGGACAAGGCCCAGGAAACGATGACCGGCACGGTGCGCCTTAAGCTCTACAAGGGCGGCGTCTATCCGCTGGCCCGCAAGTCGCCGTATTCTCTGTACAACCCGGCTCTGGCCACCTTCGAGAAGGATGAAATCTACAACCAGGCCGACGCGGCGGGTTTCATCCGCCTGAACGGCCTGCGGCTCCAGGCCCGGCGGGCCTTCGCGGACCGGCTGAAGAGGTAAGACATGGCGGCGGAGAAAAAATTGTGGGGCGGCCGGTTCGCCGAGAGCACGGCGCCGCTGGTGGAGCGGTATACCTGTTCGGTGGGCTTCGACTCCCGGCTGTATGCCCAGGATATCAGCGGCTCAAAAGCCCATGCGTCCATGCTGGCGGCCCAGGGCGTCATCACGGCGGCCGAGCGGGATGCCATTCATCGCGGTCTGGACCAGATCCGCACCGAGATCGATACGGGCACCTTCGCTTGGCGGCAGGATCTGGAAGACGTGCACATGAACATCGAGCACCGCCTGACCGAGATCATCGGCGCGCCGGGCCAGAAACTGCATACCGGCCGTTCCCGGAATGACCAGGTGGTTCTGGATTTCCGGCTGTTCGTGGCCGATTGCCTGAAGGAATGGTCCGCGCAGCTGCTCGCTCTCGTCCGGGTGCTGGCCCGGCGCGCCGAAGAGCATCAGGATGTGCTGCTGCCGGGGTGTACCCACTTCCAGCCGGCCCAGCCCGTCAGTCTGGCCCATCATCTTCTGGCCTACGCCCAGATGCTGCGCCGCGACCACGCGCGTCTGGCCGATGCGCTGAAGCGGGTGCGCGTGTCTCCTCTGGGAGCGGCGGCTCTGGCCGGGACCACGTATCCTCTGGATCCGCCGCAGACGGCCGCAGCCCTGGGCTTTGACAGCGCTTTCTCCAACAGCATGGACGCGGTTTCGGACCGGGATTTCGTCCTGGAGGCCGTGTTCTGCGGCAGCCTGATCATGATGCATCTGTCGAGGCTGTGCGAGGAGATCATCATCTGGGCCAATCCGCGCTTCGGCTTTGTGCGCTTACCCGACGCCTATTCCACGGGCTCCTCCATCATGCCGCAGAAGAAGAACCCGGACGTGGCCGAACTCATGCGCGGCAAGACGGGCCGGGTTTACGGGGATCTGACGGCCCTTCTGACCATCATGAAAGGACTGCCGCTGGCCTACAACCGGGACATGCAGGAGGATAAGGAACCTTTTCTGGACACGCATGACACGGTGTCGCCGTCTCTGGCCGTCATGGCCGGAATGCTGGCCGAACTGGAATTCGATGCGAAAGCCATGCGGGACGCTTTGCGCTCCGGGTTTCTGAATGCCACAGAACTGGCCGATTATCTGGCGGCCAGGGGCGTGCCTTTTCGTCAGGCCCATCACATCACCGGAGCGGCCGTGGCTTTTGCCGAAAAGTCGGGCAAGGGGCTCGAGGAGCTGAGTCTGGACGAGCTGCGGGGCTTTTCGGAACTGATCGGGGAAGACGTGTTTTCCGTGCTCGGCCATGATGCGGCCGTGGCCAGACGCCGGACGTCCGGCGGCACGGGCCCTGATCCGGTGCGGGCTCAGCTTGCGGATATTGCGGCCTGGCTGGAAGAGAATGAATAGGGCCGGGGCATTCCAAAAGTTTTTGAAAATTCGAGGCGGCGTGTGCCGCCTTTTTTGTGGACTTTGCGGATGATTGACGGCGTCTGGCGCGCGGCGCGCATTCTGACCATGAATCCGGCTCTGCCCGAGATCGCGGACGGCGGCTTGGCCGTGGCGGGGGGGCGCATCGTGGCCATCGGGCCGTGGAAAGAGGTCCGGGATTGTGGCCCGGCACACGATCTGGGCAGTGTGGCCATCGTTCCCGGCCTGATCAACGCCCATACCCATCTGGGTCTGTCCCACCTGTCCGGCCGCATTCCGCCCGGCCTGGGATTTGCGGCCTGGGCCGATCGCCTCTTCGCCCTCATGAATGAAAAGACAGACGCCGCCGCAGTGGAACGGGCCGTGGCGCGGATGCGGGCCGGAGGCGTGGCCTGCGTGGGGGATGTGACCGGCCGGGATGCAGAGCTGGTGCGCGCGGCTCTGGACCGGCAGCGCGTGGCCGGCCATCTTTTCCGGGAATGGACGGGTTCGGGGCGCAATGTGACCCCGCGTCCGCTGCCCGGAGCGTGGAGCCTTGCCGTCCATGCCCTGTATTCGTGCCATGCTGATCTGGCTCGGCGCGTCAAGGCATGGTGCGGACAGCGGCGTCTGCCGTTTTCCCTGCACCTGGCTGAAGTGCCGGGCGAGAACGAGCTTTTCCTGACCGGTGGAGGAAAACTGGCCGAATTCGTCCGTTCACGCCGCATTCTGCCTTCGGGATTCGTGCCGCCGGAACAGCGCGTTGTCCCTTTTGCCCGCTCTTTGGGGCTGCTGGATAACCGTTCCCTGGCCGTGCATTGCGTGCGGGTGAACGAGGAAGATGCGGACATTCTGGCGCACAGCGGCGCGTCCGTGTGCCTGTGCCCGCGCAGCAACACCTGGATCGGCGTGGGCCCGGCCCCGGCGGCCATGCTCCATGCGGCGGGCGTGCCCCTGTGCCTGGGGACGGATTCTCTGGCCTCCGCCCCGGACATGGAACTGTGGGCCGAACTGCGGACCGTCCGGGCCATGCTGCCCGGCGTATCCCCTATGGGGCTCCTGGAGCTTGTGACACGCAATCCGGCCCGGGCTTTGGGAGTGGAGGCGGATTTCGGCAGTCTGGAAGCGGGCAAACGGGCGGCCTGGGCCGTGCTGCCGGAAGATTTCGGCGGGATGGCGGAAGGAAATGGCGGAGGCGTATAGGGGTCGAACCTACCGAAGATCTCTCGACCTTCCACCGGTTTTGAAGACCGGGCCGCTCACCGGAACGAACACGCCTCCCTCCATGCGGACTTCGTGCCTATCAGCGCGGTAAACGATGATCAAGCCTTTCCGTGGATCGATCGGAAAAGTGCCGGCGGCCGCGAAAATTTCCTTGTCATTCTGAAAACCGGCCTTAACAATCGGAACTTGTTTCGTTAGGACGGCTTATTCCCGAAGATGACCGGGCGCTGCGGCTGCCGCACGTCCCGGGTTATGGAGGTTTCTTCTTTTGAACAATATTTCCAAGAATCTGGTGCTCTGGGCCGCTATCTGTATGATCATGATCGTCGTGTTCAACATGTTCAACAAGCCCCAGAATGCACCCAATGATCTGAATTATACGGAATTTTTGGCCAAAGTCCGGAAGAACGAGGTCGACAGCGTGAAAATCCAGGGCGCGCGGGTCACGGGTACCCTGGTGGGCGGACAGCGTTTCTCCACCTATACCCCCAACGATCCGACCCTGGTGGATACGCTGGTCAGGCACAATGTGCAGGTCAAGGCCGAACCTCTGGAGGAAGCCCCCTGGTACGTGACTGTGCTTGCCTCCTGGTTTCCCATGCTCTTGTTGATCGGCGTGTGGATATTCTTCATGCGCCAGATGCAGAGCGGCGGGGGCAAGGCCATGTCTTTCGGGCGTTCGCGGGCCAAGATGGTCACTCAGGAAGAGACCAAGGTCACGTTCGCCGACGTGGCCGGCGTGGACGAGGCCAAGGAGGAATTGCAGGAAGTCGTCGATTTTCTGAGTAATCCCAAAAAATTCACCCGCCTCGGCGGCCGCATTCCCAAAGGGGTGTTGCTGGTGGGCTCTCCGGGCACAGGCAAGACTCTGCTGGCCCGCGCCGTGGCCGGAGAGGCGGGGGTGCCCTTTTTCTCCATTTCCGGCTCGGATTTCGTGGAAATGTTCGTGGGTGTGGGCGCGGCCCGGGTGCGCGATCTGTTCATCCAGGGCAAGAAGAACGCGCCCTGTCTTATTTTCATCGATGAGATCGACGCCGTGGGCCGCCAGCGCGGCGCGGGACTGGGCGGCGGCCACGACGAACGCGAACAGACTCTGAACGCCATGCTGGTGGAAATGGACGGCTTTGAATCCAACGAAGGCGTCATCCTCATCGCCGCCACCAACCGGCCGGACGTGCTCGATCCGGCCCTGCTGCGGCCGGGGCGTTTCGACCGGCAGGTGGTGGTGCCCAATCCGGATTTGCAGGGCCGCAAGCGCATCCTCGAAGTGCATGCGCGCAAGACGCCGCTTTCTCCCGAGGTGGATCTGGAGGTTCTGGCCCGGGGCACTCCCGGATTCTCCGGAGCCGATCTGGAAAACCTGGTCAACGAGGCGGCCCTGCACGCGGCCAAGCTGAATCAGGACAAGGTGACCATGCGCGATTTCGAGGAGGCCAAGGACAAGGTCATGATGGGCAAGGAGCGCCGCTCCCTGATCCTGAGCGACGAGGAAAAGAAGACCACTGCGTATCACGAAGCCGGGCACACCCTGGTGGGCAAGTTCCTGCCGGGCACGGACCCCGTGCACAAGGTGACCATCATCCCCCGCGGCCGGGCTCTGGGTCTGACCCAGTACCTGCCCGAGGACGACCGGCATACCTATTCCAAAACCTATCTGGAGAGCGCTTTGGCGGTGCTTTTCGGCGGCCGCGCGGCCGAGGAGCTGGTGTTCAGTTCTCTTACCACGGGCGCGGGCAACGATATCGAGCGGGCCACGGACATGGCCCGGCGCATGGTCTGTGAATGGGGCATGAGCGAGGAGTTCGGCCCCATGGCGCTGGGCCGGAAGAACGACGAAGTGTTTCTGGGCCGGGACATGGCTCACGTCCAGGATTACAGCGAAGACACGGCCCGCCGTGTGGACATGGAAGTCAAACGCATTCTGAGCGAGGCCTATGACACGGCCATGACCATCCTGCGGGACAATATCGAACTGTTGCACTCCCTGTCCTCGGCGCTCATCGACCGCGAGACCCTGACCGGCGAGGAAGTGGACAGAATCATCAGGGGCGAGACTCTGCCGCCGCAGACCCCGGAGAAGGCTCAACCCCCGGCGCAGGAAGAGGTGTCGGAGGAATCCTTCACTCTGGACGAGGGCGGCAGCGGGGAAGAAGCATGAGCCGCAGGGAGAGGAATTTCGTCTCCTGGAGCCTGTGCGGGGGCAGGACTCTTGGTCCGGCCCCTTTTTTTGTGGCGGGCATTGTCAACGTAACTCCCGATTCTTTCTATGACGGCGGAGTTTCGGCGGAAACCGGCGCTGCCGTGGACACGGCTATGCGTCTGCTCGATCAGGGCGCGGACATTCTCGACATCGGCGGGGAGAGCACGCGCCCCTTCGCCGAACCCGTGTCCGAAGCCGACGAAATGGCCCGCGTGTTGCCCGTGGTCCGGGCTGTGGCGCAAAATCGTCCCGAGGCCGTGATCTCCGTGGACACGACCAAGGCCGGGGTGGCGAGGACCGTACTGGAGGCCGGGGCGCATATCATAAACGACGTCTCGGCCTTGGAGGCGGATCCGGCCTTGCTGGACGTTGTGTTGCAATACAGGCCCGGTTATGTGCTCATGCACAGTCAGGGAGATCCGCGCACCATGCAGCTTGAGCCCAAATACGGCGACGTGGTCGACGACATCCGCGAGTTTTTTTCCGTCCGGCTGGCCCATCTCGTCCGGCAGGGCCTGCCGGAGGAGAACATCGTGCTCGATCCGGGTATCGGCTTCGGCAAGCGGCTGGAGCACAACCTGGAGATTCTGCGGTGGATCGACCGGTTGGCGGAATTCGGGCGGCCGGTTTTCATGGGGCTTTCCAACAAATCCCTGTGGAGAGATCTGCTCGGCCGCGAAGGACGCGAACGCAACGCGGCGACGCTGGCCGCGACCGCCGTGCTTTACCGGATGGGCGTACGCATCCACCGGGTGCACGAGGTCCGCGAGGCGCGGGACGCTCTGGCCGTGGCGCATGCTCTGGAAACCCGGGAGTCTGGAACGTGCTGAACTTCGCCGTGGGAAATTTGCAGGTCACGTGGCGGGACATCCTGGATGTCGTGCTGGTCGGATACATTTTTTTCCGGCTCATCCTGCTGATCAAGGGCACAAGGGCCGTGTCCGTGGTTTACGGCCTGCTTTTGGTGGTCATCGCCTATTTCGCGGCGGGCCAGTTCGGCCTGTACACGCTCAACTGGCTGCTCGGGAATTTTCTGGGCTCCATTTTTCTGGTGGTCATCATTCTTTTCCGCCGGGACATCCGCAAGGCTCTGGCGGCCATGGGCGCGACCACCATATTCAAGAAGGATGCGGTCCGGTCCGAGGTGCTGGATGAACTGATTCTGGCTCTGGTGCAGATGGCCAAGACCAGAACCGGGGCCCTCATCGTCATCGAGCGCAATATCTCCCTGAGTGACGTGGTTTCCGGCGGCATCGAGCTGGACGCGCTGTTCAGCAAGGATCTGCTGCTGACCATTTTCCATCTGGATACGCCCCTGCATGACGGCGCGGTGATCATCCGGGACAACAAAGTGCATGCCGCGGCCTGCATTCTGCCCCTGGCCGTGGGTCTCAAGCATGAGGCCTCCCTGGGTACGCGGCACAGGGCCGCCATCGGTGTAACCGAGGAAACGGACGCCGTGGCCCTGATCGTGTCTGAAGAGCGGGGCAGCATCTCCCTGGCCGTGGGCGGCAGGATCACCAGCGGCCTGAACGAGGTCCGCCTGCAGAAAGTGCTGGGCGCCGCACTGAGGAAATGATGAAGGACAACTGGCAATACAGACTGCTGGCGCTCTTCATGGCGCTGATATGCTGGTATGTGGTTTCCGGCCAGGAAAAGGTGGAGACGTGGCTGGAGGTGCCGCTTGATTTCGTGAATCTGCCGCAGCGGATGAAGATCGTTTCCGGGGCGGGCAAGGTACAGGTCCGTATCCGGGGGACCAGCAGCCAGATCCGGGCCATCAACATGAACCGTCTGGCGTATAAGGTCGATCTCGCGGATATCCGTCCGGGGGAAAACATCATCCCCTTGCTTCCGGAAAACATGAGTATCGTCTCGGCGGTGGATGTGGTGGAAATAAGCCCCAGCAGACTCGAACTGGTCGCCGATACCATTGTTTCCCGGAATTTTCCCGTTCATCTGGATTGGGAGGGATTGCCGGCGGAGGACATGCGCTTTCGCAACGCCACCCTGAGCCCGGAACAGGTCACGGTCACGGGTTTCGCTCATTCTCTGGATGGCCTGAAGCATATTTCCACGGTGCATATCCGGGTCCCCTCGGACGGCGGGCTTTCGGCTTCGGGGCGGGCCCGGCTGGTGCTGCCGGAAGGCGTGACCTCGGAAGTCACGTCGGTGGACTATACTCTTGCCTTTTCCCCGATGACCCAGGCCATCTGGGTCAAGATGAATCTGGAGCCCGTCGCGCACGAAGGCTTCACGTACACTTTCGATCCCAAGTTCGTGCGCGTGCAGCTGGATGTTCCGGTGCGCCTGCTGAGGGACAAGAACTGGCGGGAGACGTTGCGCCTGTTCGTGGACCCCGGCGGAGAGCCGTCTGCCGGCCGCAGCCGGATTCGTCCCAGATCCGAGTTTCCCGAGGGCGTGCGCATTCTCGAGATGAAGCCGGAGGATGTCGAGATTCTGGTGCGGCGCACTGGAGAGTCCGGCGGATAGCAATGGAGGATTGATGGGCAGATTGTTCGGAACCGACGGTGTCAGAGGCCGGGTCAACATGTACCCCATGCAGCCGGAACTGGTGGTTCGCCTGGGATTGGCTGCCGGGCAGTATTTCCGCAAGGGCGACAAGCGTCACCGGGTGGTCATCGGCAAGGACACGAGGCTTTCCGGCTATGTCTTTGAATCCGCTCTGACAGCGGGATTCTGCGCGGCCGGGATGGATGTTTTTCTGGTAGGCCCGCTGCCCACCCCGGCCATCAGTTTTCTGACCCGCAGCATGCGGGCGGATCTGGGCGTGGTGATTTCAGCCTCGCACAATCCTTACATGGATAACGGCATCAAGTTTTTCGACAAGGACGGCTTCAAACTGCCCGACCAGGTGGAAAACGAAATGGCCGAAATGATCACCAGCCCGGATTTTTCCTGGGATTACCCGGCCTCCAATCAGGTAGGGCGGGCCAGGAAAATTCAGGACAGTCCGGGTCGGTACATCGTTGAACTCAAACACAGCTTTCCGGCGGGCATGACTCTGGACGGCCTGCGTATCGTGCTGGATTGCGCCAACGGAGCCTCCTACCGGGTGGCGCCGCTCATTTTCGAGGAACTGGGGGCGGAAGTCTTTTCTCTGGGCGTGGACCCGGATGGGCTGAACATCAACAAGGGCTGCGGCTCTCTGCATCCGGAGCTGGTGGCGGCCAAGGTACGTGAACACAGGGCCGATATCGGCCTGGCTCTGGACGGCGACGCGGACCGCCTCATCGTGGTGAACGAACGGGGCAAGGTGCTGGACGGCGATCAGATCATGGCCGTTTGCGCCGGGGATATGCTCGACCGGGGGACATTGCCCAGCAAAACGCTGGTGGCCACGGTCATGAGCAACATGGCCCTGGAAGTGTTCATGAACGAGCGTGGCGGGCAGCTGGTCCGGACCAGGGTCGGGGACAGATACGTCGTTGAGGAAATGCGCCGGGGCGGCTATGTTCTGGGCGGAGAGCAGTCCGGACACATGGTGTTCATGGAACACTCCACCACGGGAGACGGCATTCTGGCCGCGCTGCAATTGCTGCGGGTCATGGTGGGCAGGCAGCGTCCCATCTCCGAAATCGCGGGCCTGCTGGAGCCGTATCCGCAGAAGCTGGCCAATGTGTGGGTCAAAAAGAAGGTGCCCTTTGAGGAGGTTCCCGACATTCAGGACGCGGTTCACCGCGCCGAAGAGAAGCTGGGTAAGACCGGCCGGGTGCTGCTGCGTTATTCCGGTACCGAAGCTCTGGCACGGATCATGGTGGAGGCGCAGGATCAGAATCTGGTGGACGAGCTGTGCGCGGAACTGGTTCAGACTGTCGAGCACGGCCTGAGCTGAAATTTTTCCGAACAACAAGGAGCATCATATGCAGGTACGCAAAGTAGTCATCCCCGTGGCCGGATGGGGAACCAGATCACTGCCGGCAGTAAAGAACGTGCCCAAGGAAATGCTGCCTATATTCCGCAAGCCGTCCATTCAGTATATTGTGGAAGAGGCCATTGATTCGGGGCTTTCCGATGTGGTTTTCGTGAACAACCAGACCAAGCGCATCATCGAGGACCATTTCGACTACAATCTGGCTCTGGAGCAGCTGCTTGAGCGTAAGGGGCAGAAGAGCCTGCTGGAAGAAGTGCGCAAGGTGGCCGAAATGGCCAATATCATCGTCGTGCGCCAGAAAGAGGCCCTGGGGCTTGGGCATGCCGTGCTGCGCGCCAAAAAGGTGGTTCAGGACGAGCCGTTCGCGGTCATGGTCGGTGATGATCTCATGTTCAACCGGGATCCAGGCATGAATCAGGTGCTCGATGTCTGGAAGAATGAGCGCATGCCCGTGGTCGGCGTCATGGAAGTGCCCCGGGACAAGGTCAGCCGCTACGGCATCATCGACGCGGAGGAATATGCCCCCGGCTTGTATCGCATTCGCGGGGTCAAGGAGAAGCCGAGCATGGAGAACGCTCCGTCCCGGCTGGCCGTGGTGGGGCGCTATGTGCTCACCCCGGAAGTCTTCAATCATCTGGAGGCGCTCACTCCCGACCAGACCGGAGAAATTCAGCTGACCGACGCACTGGACGCTCTGGCCCGGCAGAATCGCCTGCTGGCCGTGAAGTTGCGGGGACAGCGCTTCGATGTGGGAGACTGGGTCGATTACCTGACGGCCAATATCTATTTCGCCTTGCAGGATGAGGACCTGCGCTATGATCTGATTGACAGGCTGCGGGAGCTCATTCCGGCCGCGCGGTAGAAGGCCAGAGGACGGCCGGGCCGCTCTATAAGGAGCCCTCGGCGGGTTGCAGTTGCGGGCTTCGAACCTTGGAGCTTGGAAAGCTGCAGGTACTGATTTTGGGGTAGAGGGAACGGGAATATCCGTTCCCTTTTCCATTCCGAAGAGATGATTCATGCGGGAGCCGTGGTGGACAAGCTAAATGGTACAGGGCGGGGGGGGATACGCCTTTGTCGGACCGCGAAACCGGGAGGCGCGGTTCTCGAAGCATGATGTACTGTTCCGTGCTGGTGCTGGGCGCTCCCTACGCGCTGCTGATCTATTCCCTGCCCGACGATCTGCCCCGTTCTGTCTGGAATGTGGGCGGCCGGGTGCTGGCGCCTCTCGGCCGTTCCTGGCGGATGGGCATTCTGGCGGAGATGGATGTCCGTCCGTCGGAAGGTCTGGATGTCCGTCCACTGCTGTGGCCCGTGGACAGAACGCCGCTTTTCTCCTCCGGCTATCTGGATGTGATCCGCGATCTTGCCGTCCGGCAGATGGAGCTTCCGGGTAAAATTCTGTCCCGGGTGCTGCCTGCCGGGCTGCGGGACATGCCTGTGTTCAGAACAGCAGACGGTCATTTGCTGGAGATGCCGGAGCTGGCAGTCGGCTCCGGACGGCGGGAGCTGGGAGCGCGCTGGGCTGCCGGGGAGATTTTTCCCGTTCAGAGAGCGGAACGGGGGGAACGGCTTTTTTCTCTGGTTTCCGAACCTCCATGGCCGGTCAGGCCCCAGGCCGCGATGCAGCTGGCCGTACTGAGGTTTCTCGATGTCCACGGCGTGTCTTCATCCAGAACACTGTCCGCGAACCTGGGCAAGAACACCTCGTCAGTTCTGAACACCTTGCTGCACAAGGGACTGGTGCGCGAGGTTGTCTCGCAGTTCGAGGCGGAAAGCACACCTTCCGAGGCCGGGCCGGTGTTGCGTCTGAGTGCCGAACAGTGCGCGGCCGTGGAGGAGTTTGACACTCTGCTGCGCTCGCCTCGCCCGGAAACGGGACTTCTCTTCGGCGTGACCGGAAGCGGCAAGACAGCCGTGTACCTGGAACTGGTCAGACGTTGTCTGGACGCGGGGGGCCACGCGATGCTGCTCGCTCCGGAGGTGGGCATTGCTCTCAAGCTGCACGCCGATGCGCGGGCCGGATTGCCGGGTCGTGAAATCCGCCTGTATCATGGCTATCTGAATGGCGCACGGCGGCGGCAGCTGTTCACGGAACTTGCAGAAGCCGATGCTCCCCGTCTGATCGTGGGGACGCGGTCATGTCTTTTTCTGCCCGTAGCTCCGGGGCTGATCATTCTGGATGAGGAGCATGACGCCTCCTTCAAGCAGGAGGAGGGATTCGTGTATCAAGCCAAGGAGCTGGCCTACGGCCGTGTGGCCCGGACCGCCGGCCTTCTGCTGATGGGTTCGGCCACGCCGGATATCAAGATTTTCCATGCCGCGCGCGAGGGACAGGTGCATTTGGCCCGACTGGATTCCCGGGTGGGGGGCGGCTCGCTGCCGGCCGTCGAACTGGTCGATCTGCGTGCGGAACCGCCGTCGGACGGACCGTTTACCGCTTCCGTGAGCGAGGCCATGCTGGGCGTCATCGCCGAGGGCGGACAGGTCATCATCCTGCATAACCGCCGGGGTTTCGCGCCGGTGCTTTTTTGCGATTCCTGCTCGGAGTCCGTCAAATGCCCGCACTGCCAGGTTCCCATGACCCTGCACAAGCGCCGGGAGCTCCTGCTGTGCCATTACTGCGGTCACAGCGTACCGTTTCCCGCGCCTTGTCCGCAGTGCCGTTCACATCTGCTGCTGCCTCTGGGTGAGGGCACCGAGCGGCTGGAGGAGTTTTTGCGCGACAGGCTGCCCCGGGGCACCAGAGTACTGCGTCTGGACCGGGACGTTTCGCGCCGGGCCGGAGCCATGCAGGAAGTTCTGGACGCCTTTGCCCGGCGGGAAGCCCAGGTGCTGGTGGGTACGCAGATGCTCAGCAAGGGGCACCATTTCCCCGGCGTGACGCTGGTTGTGGTGGCCGACGGGGACCTGGGCTTGAATCTTCCGGACTACAGGGCTACGGAACGGTGCTTCCAGATGCTGGTGCAGGTGGCGGGCCGCGCGGGCCGGGGAGATGCGCCGGGACGGGTGCTGATCCAGACCAGAAATCCTGATCACTATTGCTGGCAGTATATTCTGCGCAATGATTACGAGGGATTTTACTTCAGGGAAATCGCTTTGCGCAGGGCCATGGGTTATCCCCCTTTCGTCAGACTGGCGCTGGTGAGGCTGTCTCTGCCCATGGCTGAGCCGGAAGGAACTGTGCTGACGGAGTTCTCCCGGCATCTGCGGCGGCTGGGGCAGGAAGCGGGAGTGCGTGTCCTTGGCCCGGCTCCGGCACCGCTGGCCGTTCTGCGCGGCCGCAAGCGCTTTCATTGTCTGCTGAAGGGTGGTTCGTGGTCCGAGATACGGGGGGTCTTCGCTGGCGTGCGCAAGGCGTTGCAAAAGGAGAAACATGCCCGTCTCTCCGTGGATCTTGATCCGTTGGATATGATGTGAATCAAGCGACGGTTCCCCTGGGTATTCATGGGCAGGGGAGATGGAGCTTTTGGATATTTCGTGGCCTGGCTGCCAATTTTGAGGTGCGTGATGAAAAAGAGAATCGCCGATATTCTGCTTTCCGATTCCCCCGCTGACCGTATGGAAGTCTGGGGCTGGGTGCGGACCAAGCGCGAAAGCAGAGATTTTGTTTTTTTAGAAGTGAATGACGGCTCCTGCCTGAAAAATCTGCAGGCGATCGTGTCGGCGGATACGGTTGGATTCGATCTGCTGGATCGGGCGTCAACGGGAGCCGCGGTACATCTGGAAGGTTCGCTGGTGAAATCTCCGGGGCAGGGGCAGCGCTGGGAGTTACGGGCCAGACGCCTGGAGATCCTGGGTGAGGCCGATACTACATATCCGCTCCAGAAAAAACGGCATACGGATGAATTTCTGCGGACCATCGCCCACTTGCGTCCCCGGACCAACAAGTACGGGGCATTGAACAGAATCCGGGCGGAACTGGCTTTCGGCGTGCACCGCTTTTTTCACGACAACGGTTTTTTCCACGTGCACGCGCCCATCATTACCGGGTCGGATTGCGAGGGCGCGGGCGAGATGTTTCAGGTCACCACTCTCGATCTGGGCAATGTACCCAGAAAAGATGGCAAGGCGGATTTCGGGCAGGATTTTTTCGGGCGGGAGGCGTCACTGACTGTTTCCGGGCAGCTGGCAGCGGAAAATCTGGCCTGCGCCTTGGGGCGGGTATATACGTTTGGGCCGACTTTTCGGGCGGAAAACTCCAACACCCCCAAACATGCTGCCGAATTTTGGATGATCGAGCCGGAAATGGCCTTTGCCGGTCTCCCGGATAATATGGATCTGGGCGAGTCCTGCGTAAAGTGGCTGATTGGTCACCTGCTGGACAACTGCCGGGATGATCTGGAGCTTTTCGGCAACTTCGTGGACAAGGATCTGTTTGCCACGCTGGACAACATCGTCAGCCAGTCTTTTGTCCGAATTCCTTACACCGAGGCTGTGAACATTCTGAAGGCCGCCTCCAGAACTTTCGAGTTTCCCGTGGATTTTGGGGCGGACCTGCAGACAGAGCATGAACGCTACCTGACTGAAGAGTATTTCAAACGGCCGGTCATCGTTTTTGATTACCCCAAGGAGATCAAGGCATTTTACATGCGTCTCAACGACGACGGCAAGACCGTGGGCGCCATGGATGTACTGGTGCCACGCATCGGAGAACTCATCGGCGGCAGCGCCAGGGAAGAGCGCTTGTCCGTGCTGGAAAGGCGTATTGAGGAACTCGGATTGCCCAAGGAAGAATACTGGTGGTACATGGACCTGCGCCGGTACGGTACGGTTCCCCATGCTGGTTTCGGAATGGGCTTTGAACGTCTGCTTATGCTGGTCACGGGAATGGCGAATATCCGCGATGTGATACCGTTTCCCCGGACGCCGCGTCACTTGGTGTTTTAGAATTTTCCTCTTATATTTTGTGTAGTTGTGGTATTTTTGATATATTTGAGAAGAAAGTGATTGACAATTTGGGTTGGGGTTCTTTAGAGGGCATTTCCCCGCTGAGTGGGAGAGTTTTTGTCAGCGGGTCTGTTTTTGAATTCAGTTTTTTTTCAGAAATTAGTTGACAGGTTTATATAGTTTGATTTAGTTAGGTTTTTCCGCGAGTCGGGGAGGTTCTTTGACAAATAAATAGCGAGTTGGGAGTGCGGCTGTAAGCCGCATGTTTGATAAGTCATTGACCGGCCTTAGGGCTGGTTGAATAAGTTTGTAACTGGAGAGTTTGATTCTGGCTCAGAATGAACGCTGGCGGCGTGCCTAACACATGCAAGTCGAACGAGAAAGTTCCTTCGGGAATGAGTAGAGTGGCGCACGGGTGAGTAACGCGTGGGTAATCTGCCCTTGGATTTGGGATAACTTCGCGAAAGTGGAGCTAATACCGGATAGTCTGGCTTTGTAAAAGGAGTCGGTAAAGGATGCCTCTGCATATGCATTCGTCCGAGGATGAGCCCGCGTCTCATTAGCTAGTTGGTAGGGTAACGGCCTACCAAGGCGACGATGAGTAGCTGGTCTGAGAGGATGATCAGCCACACTGGGACTGAAACACGGCCCAGACTCCTGCGGGAGGCAGCAGTGGGGAATATTGCGCAATGGGCGAAAGCCTGACGCAGCAACGCCGTGTGAGGGATGAAGGTTTTCGGATCGTAAACCTCTGTCAGAAGGGAAGAAGTGGTGCGGGTCCAACAGGCCCGTATCTTGACGGTACCTTCAAAGGAAGCACCGGCTAACTCCGTGCCAGCAGCCGCGGTAATACGGAGGGTGCAAGCGTTATTCGGAATTACTGGGCGTAAAGCGCACGTAGGCGGCCTTGTAAGTCAGGTGTGAAATCCCACGGCTCAACCGTGGAACTGCACTTGAAACTGCGGGGCTCGAATCCTGGAGAGGGCGGCGGAATTCCTGGTGTAGGAGTGAAATCCGTAGATATCAGGAGGAACACCGGTGGCGAAGGCGGCCGCCTGGACAGGTATTGACGCTGAGGTGCGAAAGTGTGGGGAGCAAACAGGATTAGATACCCTGGTAGTCCACACCGTAAACGATGGATACTAGGTGTCGGGGACTTGATCCTCGGTGCCGCAGTTAACGCGTTAAGTATCCCGCCTGGGGAGTACGGTCGCAAGGCTGAAACTCAAAGAAATTGACGGGGGCCCGCACAAGCGGTGGAGTATGTGGTTTAATTCGATGCAACGCGAAGAACCTTACCTGGGCTTGACATCCTGGGAATTCCGCAGAGATGCGGAAGTGCCCTTCGGGGAATCCAGAGACAGGTGCTGCATGGCTGTCGTCAGCTCGTGCCGTGAGGTGTTGGGTTAAGTCCCGCAACGAGCGCAACCCCTATCCTCAGTTGCCAGCAGGTAAAGCTGGGCACTCTGTGGAGACTGCCCGGGTTAACCGGGAGGAAGGTGGGGACGACGTCAAGTCATCATGGCCCTTACGCCCAGGGCTACACACGTACTACAATGGTGGGCACAAAGGGCAGCGAAACCGCGAGGTCCAGCCAATCCCAAAAAAACCATCATAGTCCGGATTGCAGTCTGCAACTCGACTGCATGAAGTTGGAATCGCTAGTAATCCCGGATCAGCATGCCGGGGTGAATACGTTCCCGGGCCTTGTACACACCGCCCGTCACACCACGAAAGTCGGTTCTACCCGAAGCCGCCAGGCTAACCCGCAAGGGATGCAGGCGTCTACGGTAGGGCTGGTAATTGGGGTGAAGTCGTAACAAGGTAGCCGTAGGGGAACCTGCGGCTGGATCACCTCCTTATCGAAAAAACCCAACTCGCTGTTTATTTGCAAGGAACCTTGCCGTGTGGGCTTGTAGCTCAGGTGGTTAGAGCGCACGCCTGATAAGCGTGAGGTCGGAAGTTCAAGTCTTCCCAGGCCCACCAGAAAAGAGTGGGGGTGTAGCTCAGCTGGGAGAGCGCCTGCCTTGCACGCAGGAGGTCATCAGTTCGATCCTGTTCACCTCCACCAGTTTTCAGCCTTCAACGCTGGAGTGTCCATACACTACAGCGTCCAAGCCTGAGAGCTTGCAGCTCATTGACAGATGAATAGGTGAAGCGAAGAGAGTTAAGATGTTAAGGGCATACGGTGGATGCCTTGGCGTCAGAAGGCGATGAAGGACGTGGAAGGCTGCGATAAGCCTCGGTGAGCCGTCAAGCAGGCTTTGACCCGGGGATTTCCGAATGGGGCAACCCAACTGGAGTCATGTCCAGTTATCTCCCCGCTGAATACATAGGCGGGCAGAGGCGAACTCGGGGAAGTGAAACATCTCAGTACCCGAAGGAAAAGAAATCAACAGAGATTCCGTCAGTAGCGGCGAGCGAACACGGATTAGCCTAAACCGCCTGGTTTCGACCCGGCGGGGTTGTAGGGCTCCGATAATCGATCCGCAAGTAGATAGCAGAACGGTCTGGAAAGTCCGGCCATAGCGAGTGACAGCCTCGTATGCGAAATCGAACCCGGCGAGCGGAGTACCTGAGTAGGGCGGGACACGTGAAATCCCGTCTGAATCCGGGAGGACCATCTTCCAAGGCTAAATACTCCCTGACGACCGATAGTGTACCAGTACCGTGAGGGAAAGGTGAAAAGAACCCCTGTTAGGGGAGTGCAATAGAACCTGAAACCGTATGCCTACAAGCAGTGGGAGCCCCTTTAAGGGGTGACCGCGTGCCTTTTGCATAATGGGCCAGCGAGTTAATCTGTAGTGCAAGGTTAAGTCGATGAGACGGAGCCGTAGCGAAAGCGAGTCTTAAATGGGCGACTAGTAGTGCGGATTAGACCCGAAGCCGGGTGATCTATCCATGAGCAGGTTGAAGCTTGGGTAAAGCCAAGTGGAGGACCGAACCGTTGTAAGTTGAAAATTACTCGGATGACTTGTGGATAGGGGTGAAAGGCCAATCAAACTCGGTGATAGCTGGTTCTCTCCGAAATATATTGAGGTATAGCCTCGGGAGTTTACTTGCGGAGGTAGAGCACTGACAGGGCTAGGGGGCTTACCCGCTTACCAAACCCTTTCAAACTCCGAATGCCGTAAGTCGAGATCCCGGGAGTCAGACCGCGGGTGATAAGGTTCGTGGTCAAGAGGGAAAGAGCCCAGACCGACAGCTAAGGCCCCCAAATCCATACTAAGTGGGAAAGGAGGTGAAGTCGCTCAGACAGCCAGGAGGTTGGCTTAGAAGCAGCCACCCTTTAAAGAAAGCGTAATAGCTCACTGGTCTAGCGACTTTGCGCCGAAAATGTAACGGGGCTCAAGTATGGTGCCGAAGCTTCGGAATCGTATCTCTGATACGGTTGGTAGGAGAGCGTTCCCATGTGGGATGAAGGTGGATTGGAAAGTCCGCTGGACTGATGGGAAGTGAATATGCTGGCATGAGTAACGAAAAAACAGGTGAAAAACCTGTTCGCCGTAAACCCAAGGTTTCCTGGGTAAAGTTAATCTTCCCAGGGTGAGTCGGCCCCTAAGGCGAGGCTGAAAAGCGTAGCTGATGGGAAACGGGTTAATATTCCCGTACCTGCATATGTTCGTTCGAACGATGGGGGGACGCAGGAAGGTAGGTCATCCGGGCGTTGGATATCCCGGTGCAAGTTGGTAGGGATGCGACACAGGCAAATCCATGTCGCTCTATCCCGAGAAACGATGCCGTGTCGTCAGACATAAGTGACTGAGCCTCCACTGCCGAGAAAAGCCTCTAAGTGAGAACATAAGCAGACCGTACCGCAAACCGACACAGGTGGGTGGGGTGAGTAACCCAAGGCGTTTGAGAGAACTCTGGTTAAGGAACTCGGCAAAATTACCCCGTAACTTCGGGAGAAGGGGTGCCACCTCCGGTGATCGTATTCACTGTGTGAGCTGGAGGTGGCCGCAGAGAAATGGCGGTGGCGACTGTTTACTAAAAACATAGGACTCTGCTAAGTCGTAAGACAACGTATAGGGTCTGACGCCTGCCCGGTGCTGGAAGGTTAAGAGGAGATGTCAGCGCAAGCGAAGCATTGAATTGAAGCCCCAGTAAACGGCGGCCGTAACTATAACGGTCCTAAGGTAGCGAAATTCCTTGTCGGGTAAGTTCCGACCTGCACGAATGGCGTAACGATCTCCGCACTGTCTCAACCAGAGGCTCAGTGAAATTGAATTGGCGGTGAAGATGCCGTCTCCCCGCAGAAAGACGGAAAGACCCTGTGCACCTTTACTATAGCTTGACATTGGATCTTGAACCATCATGTGTAGGATAGGTGGGAGACTGTGAAACGGGTACGCCAGTATCCGCGGAGTCATCCTTGAAATACCACCCTTGTTGGTTTAGGATTCTAATCCAACGCCGTAATCCGGCTTGGAGACAGTGTCTGGTGGGTAGTTTGACTGGGGCGGTCGCCTCCCAAAGAGTAACGGAGGCGCGCAAAGGTTCCCTCAGGCTGATCGGAAACCAGCCGTCGAGTGCAAACGCATAAGGGAGCTTGACTGCGAGACAGACATGTCGAGCAGGTACGAAAGTAGGTGTTAGTGATCCGGTGGTCCCGAATGGAAGGGCCATCGCTCATCGGATAAAAGGTACGCCGGGGATAACAGGCTGATCGCATCCAAGAGTTCACATCGACGATGCGGTTTGGCACCTCGATGTCGGCTCATCACATCCTGGGGCTGGAGCAGGTCCCAAGGGTACGGCTGTTCGCCGTTTAAAGTGGTACGCGAGCTGGGTTTAAAACGTCGTGAGACAGTTTGGTCCCTATCTTCTGTGGGCGTAGGAGAATTGAGTGGGCCTGTTCCTAGTACGAGAGGACCGGAATGGACGATCCCCTGGTGGACCTGTTGTCGCGCCAGCGGCACAGCAGGGTAGCTATGATCGGAATGGATAACCGCTGAAAGCATCTAAGCGGGAAACCAGCCACAAGATAAGTTCTCCCTTGTCGAAAGACACTCAAGATCCCAGGAAGACTACCTGGTAGATAGGCCGGAAGTGTAAGTGCAGTAATGTATTCAGCTGACCGGTACTAATAGATCGTGAGTCTTAACTCTCTTCCTTCACCTGTTTCTCTACATATCTCGTCCTGGTGACCAAGGCGGAGGGGACACACCCGATACCCATTCCGAACTCGGAAGTTAAGACCTCCAGCGCCAATGATACTGCCAGCTCACTGGTGGGAAAGTAGGTCGTCGCCAGGACCTTTTTTTATTTCGAAACCCCTTTCTCTATATCTCCCTCATAGCTCCATAACTATACTGAGACGAAGATACTGTTTTCAACTTGCCGTCGGTGGATCAGTCTGTCTGCGGTTGTCTGCTTTCTTATTTCAATCTCTCCCTGTCTGAATACGTGTGAGCTCTGCTCTGCTTTCAAGGCCAAAGTGGCCCTGGCAGCTCTTTGCGACGAGAAAACCATTGCTGAACTCAGTTCCGAGTTTGGCGTCCATCAGACCCTCATTCATCCATAAGTGGTCGCCCCTTAAAAAGAGGTTGGGTCATGCCTATGCTCAGGCCTCATTAATTGTAAAAATCAGAAAAGTTGGTTAGTTGTGCTCAGGGAGGACGCCATGAGCCAACTTTTCTCCCTTTCTGCCGAGCAACTGGAGCGTATCAAGCCTTTCTTTCCACTTTCACACGGTATTCCACGCGTCGATGACCGGAAAGTCATAAGCGGCATCATTTATGTCATCAAACATGGCCTGCAGTGGAAAGACGCGCCGCGCGAGTATGGCCCGTACAAGACGCTGTACAATCGTTTTTTGCGCTGGAGCCGGATGGGCGTCTTCAACAATATTTTTACCGAATTGGCAAAAACAGCGGGAAAAGATGGACGATTGATGATCGATGCAACCCACCTCAAGGCGCATCGTACCGCCGCAAGCTTGCTCAAAAAGGGGCTCTTTCCCGCTGCATCGGACGCACAAAGGGCGGCCTGAACTCCAAACTCCATGCTGTTTGCGACGGCCACGGCAGGCCTCTGGCCATGAAGCTCACAGAAGGCCAGGTAAGCGACTACAAAGGAGCCGCCCTGCTTATGGACGCCATAGATGCTTTGCCTGAGGCCAGGGAGCTTCTGGCGGACCGTGGTTACGACGCCGACTGGTTCCGTGACGCCCTGTGCGCCAGAGGCATTACGCCCTGCATCCCGCCCAGAAGGAGCCGGAAGAGACCCTGCCCGTACGATAAAGATCTGTATAAACAGCGGCACAAGATCGAGATCATGTTTGGCAGGATCAAGGACTGGCGCAGAATAGCCATGCGTTATGACCGCTGCGCGCATACCTTCTTTTCAGCTCTGTGCCTCGCGGCTTCCGTCATTTTCTATCTCAATTAATGAGGCCTGAGCATAGGCATGACCCAATTTCTTTTATTTTTAGGTTGCTCCCGGAAAAAACCTCCTGCACACTTGTTTATCCAACATTGAGAGAAGAGCAGGGGGCGAAAAATGAAGAAAGAAATGGGCTTTCTGGTGCTGGCTGCAGGCAAAGGGACACGGATGCATTCTGACAAACCCAAGGTCCTGCAGGAGGTGTTGGGTAAGTCTATATTGGCTTATGTGCTTGATATACTGTGTGCCTCGCAATGCAATAATATACCATGGGTCGTTGTCGGGCATTGTGCTGAAGAGGTCATGGGGCGCTTTGCGGCAGTAAAAGTGAATTTCATCCACCAGCAACAGCAATTGGGTACGGGTCATGCCGTCTCTTTAGCTTGGCCGCAGATACGGGAGAGCGGTGTCGATTTTCTGTGCGTGGTCAATGGCGATACGCCTTATGTCCCGATGAAGGATGTGAGCGCGCTAATGGAATTGTGTGCGGCAGATAACGCCGCTTTGGGTTTTCTGACAATTCATCTTGAAAATCCCAAGGGGTATGGGCGGGTGGTGCGTGATGCTTCTGGACGGGTGACAGAGGTGGTGGAGGAGAAGGATTTTCGTCCTGGAGATCACGGCGGCGAGATTCATGAAGTGAACTCCGGCGTCTATGTTTTCGACGTGGAAAAATGCTCTTCTTTTATTGAACACCTGACTTGCGACAATGCGCAGCAGGAATTTTATCTGACCCAGATGATCAGCCTGTGCTCACAGGCCGGTCTGCCTGTGCTGGCCCGATTGAATAATGATGAAGGACGGCTTTTGGGGATCAATTCTCCTGCGGAGCTCGTGGGGTATGAAGACTGGTTGCAGAAAAAAATTGTCAATGGGTTGATCGCGAGCGGAGTCATTGTCAGAAATGCGGCTTCTGTGGTGGTTGGCCCAGATGTGCATGTGGAGCCGGGTGCCGAAATAATCGGACCATGCGAAATCTATGGTAATACCACGATCACGAGAGGTACGCGGGTAGAGTCTCATTCCTGGCTCAGGAACGCCGTTTTGAATGCTTGCCAAGTAAAATCCTTCTCCCATATTGACGGTGCAGAACTCCTGCCAGGCGCGAGCGTCGGCCCTTTTGCCCGCCTGCGGCCGGGAACGGTAGTGGGGCAGGGTGCGCGGATAGGCAATTTCGTGGAAGCCAAGAACGCGGTTTTGCATGCAGGCGCCAAGGCCGGACATCTGAGCTATCTGGGGGATAGTGAAATAGGTTCCGGAGCGAATATCGGCGCAGGTACCATCACCTGCAATTATGATGGGTGCCGCAAGCATCGAACCCAGATCGGTGAGAGGGCGTTCATCGGCAGCAATACCGCGCTGGTAGCGCCGGTTTCAGTGGGCTCTGACGCCTTGGTTGGTGCCGGCTCCGTCGTCACAAAAGATGTCCCGGAGGGAATGCTGTGCGTGGCTCGGGGACGTCAAGCAAATATCGAGCGAAAAACGGGAAAATCGGAGAAATGATCATGGATGTGTTGAGTCAGCTGACAGACAGGATTTCGCAGCTTCTGGAACGCCAGGAAAGCCTGAAGCGGGAAAATGCGGAGCTCCGGGAAACCCTGGAGCAGGAGCGGCAGACCAAGGAAGCCGTCCTGGCCCGGGTGGAAAATATCTTGAACAGGTTGCAAGAGGTTGATACAAATTAGCCGATGCCGGGATATACGATACATGTGCTGGGACTTGATTTGTCTTTCGCGGCCGACGCCGAGTCAGCAAGGATCCGGAAAGCTGTGGATTTGCTTCACCGCCGTTACGATACCCTTGAAGGACAGGCCGGACATATAAGCAAGGAACGGCTTTTGGTTTATCTGGCACTCAGTCTGGCCGATGATTATTTACGCGATCAGGAGAGGTTGCAGCAGCTTGAAAGCACTCTGCAGCAGCTCCTTTCGAGGATAGATGAGCCTGAAAAGTGAATCATTTCCCTGGAGGGTCAGTGATTGGTGATGCGTTTTTGAGCCAATGAAACGCAAAACGGGTAGCTTACAACGGCCTTGTGTGCATGCTCTTCTTCATGGGAGAAGCCTGATGGGCTGTAGCCAACCCCCTCTTAACGTAAGAGGTTCAAAATAATTCCCAACACTGCCTTCCGGGGCTTATCCGTCGCCCCTGATCTCCAGACCGAGCTTGCCTCCCCGTAATCCCCGGTGCGTGTGGCCTTTTGTCTTCGGGCGGGAATGCCTTATGTGGTATTCCGCTCTTTACCATATATCGCGCCAAGGAGCTCTCATGGCAAGCCAGATCGTTATTACCGCGTTCATGTGCATTGGAATCGGCGTGGCTGCCGGTTTTTTCTTCAAGAAGTATTTGACCGCCAGGGAGTTCGAGGACGCCAGAAATCTGTCCGAGAGGATTCTCGACGAGGCCAAGAAAGATGCGCAGGCCCATAAAAAAGAAATCCTTTTGCAAGCCCAGGACGAAGCGTTCGCTTTAAAGAAGGAAGTGGAGCAGGACGCCAAGGACCGGGAGAGGGAGCTGAAAAAAAACGAAGCTCGTTTGCAGGCCAAGGAAGAACGCCTGGAGAAAAAAGTCGAATCTCTCGCTCTGAAAGAGAGCGAATTGGTCAATCTGGAAAAGAAGGTGGTCAAGCAGGAACGTCTTGTCGAGGAAAAAGAAGAAAAACTGAAGGAACTCGTGGCGGATCAGGAGGCGCGTCTGGAGGAAATTTCCGGATTGACCGCCGAAGAAGCCCGCATCAGGCTGATGCAGGATATCGAGAGCAAAGCCCGCCACGAGGCCGCGAAGATGGTGCGCGTGATCGAAATGGAGGCCCAGGAGTCGGCCCATCGCAAGGCGCAGATGATTATCGCCAGTGCTGTGCAGCGCTATGCCGGGGAATACGTGTCGGAACACACGGTCAGCGCGGTGGAATTGCCCAGCGAGGACATGAAGGGCCGGATCATCGGCCGCGAGGGGCGCAACATCCGGGCCATCGAGGCGGCCACGGGCGTGGATCTGATTATCGACGATACGCCGGAGACGGTGATTCTGTCCGCATACAACCCATTGCGACGGGAAGTGGCTAAGCGTTCTCTTGAGCGGCTTATCAGCGACGGGCGGATTCATCCGGCCCGTATCGAGGATATCGTCAAGAAGGTGGAAAAGGAGATGGATGTCCAGATCCGCGAGATCGGCGAGCAGGCCACCTTCGATTTGGGCGTGCACGGCATTCATCCGGAAATCATACGTCTTTTGGGACAGCTCCGGTTCAGGACCAGCTTCACCCAGAATGTGCTTCAGCATTCCCTGGAAGTGGCCTTCCTGTGCGGCATCATGGCTGCGGAACTTGGTCTTGACGTGAAGAAAGCCAAGCGGGCGGGTCTGTTGCATGATCTGGGCAAGGCTGTGGACCACGAGGTGGAAGGTCCCCATGCCACCATTGGTGCGGACCTCGCGAAAAAATACAATGAATCTCCGGAAATCGTGCACGCTGTGGCCGCTCACCACGAGGACATCCCTCCAAAGTCCGTTTACGCCGTGCTGGTGCAGGCCGCGGACAGCCTGTCCGGAGCCCGGCCCGGAGCGCGCAAGGAGCTGCTTGAGAGCTACGTGAAACGTTTGGAAGAGCTGGAAGGTGTGGCTACGGGATTTCCCGGAGTGAGTCGGGCTTTTGCCATTCAGGCGGGCCGGGAAGTACGGGTCATGGTGGACTGCGACACGGTGAACGACGACCAGATTTTCATGCTCAGCAAAGATATTGCCAAACAGATCGAGGAAAAGATGACCTATCCGGGACAGATCCGGGTTACGGTCATCCGCGAGAAGCGCGCCGTGGGCATTGCCAAATAGAGGCATGCGGATTCTCTTTCTGGGCGATATTGTCGGCAAATCCGGGCGGCAGATGGTCCGCCACCATCTGCCGCGTTTGCGTCATGAACTGGGTCTGGATGCCGTTCTGGCCAACGCGGAGAATGCCTCGCGCGGCCTGGGACTTTCGGCGGCGAGCGCCCGAGAACTGCGCCAAGCTGGAATCGATGTGCTGACTTCGGGCAATCATATCTGGAAATTCCCGGATATCTGCGCCGTGCTGGATGCGGAGCCCTGGCTTCTGCGTCCGGCCAACTATCCGCCGTCTGCGCCGGGTAGGGGATTTGGAGTGTTTTCTCCGGGGCCGGACATTCCGCCCTTGGCGGTCATGAACCTCCAGGGCCGGGTGTTCATGGAGCCCATCGACTGTCCTTTCGCCGCGGCGGAGCGGCTGCTGGAACTGGTGCCGCCGGACGCGGTCCTGGTCGTGGATATGCATGCTGAGGCCACGTCGGAGAAAAGGGCGCTGGCCCACATGCTGCGCGGCCGGGCACATGTGGTGCTCGGCACGCACACTCATGTGCAGACCAGCGATGCCCGTATTCTGGATGGAGTGACCGGGTTCATGACCGACCTGGGCATGTGCGGGCCGGTGGACTCCTGTCTGGGCATGGACAGCGACGCCATTTTGCGGAAATTCCGCACGGGCCGCCCGGAACGGTTTGAGCTGGCGTCGGGCCCGTGCGCTCTGCACGGGGCTCTCGTGGATGTGGATCAGGGCCGGTGCCGGAGCATTGCGGCCTGGAGTTTTGAAGGATAGCCGCCCAGGCGGCGGATGTGGCCTCTTCTGAGGGTATGGGGCCGGATTAACGAGCAACTTACGGATACGCCATGGCGACGATGACTGATCAGGAACTGGCGCGGCAGATGGAGCAGATCCGCCGGGGCTGCGCGGAGCTCATCAACGAGGAGGAACTGGCGGCAAAATTGCGTCAGGGCAGGCCCCTGCGGGTCAAGGCGGGGTTCGATCCGACGGCCCCGGACCTGCATCTGGGGCACACCGTGCTCATTCAGAAGCTCAAGCATTTTCAGGACCTGGGGCACCAGGTCATTTTTCTGATCGGCGATTTCACGGGCATGATTGGCGATCCTTCGGGCAAATCCGAGACGCGCAAAACTCTGACCAGAGAGCAGGTGCTCCGTAACGCCGAGACCTACAAACGCCAGATTTTCAAAATTCTGGACCCCGAGCGGACGGAAGTCGCCTTCAACTCCGCCTGGATGGACGCTTTTTCCGCCGCGGATTTCGTCAGCCTCTGTTCCCGCTACACAGTGGCCCGCATGCTGGAGCGCGACGACTTCGAGAAGCGCTTCAAGGGGGAGCAGCCCATTGCCGTCCACGAATTTCTCTACCCGCTGATTCAGGGGTACGATTCCGTAGCCTTGCGCGCCGATGTGGAACTGGGCGGAACGGATCAGAAATTCAATCTGCTGATGGGGCGCCATCTTCAGCGCGAGCACGGGCAGGAGTCCCAGATCGTGCTCACGGTGCCCATTTTGGAAGGTCTGGACGGCGTGCAGAAGATGAGCAAGTCCTTGGGCAACTATATTGGCATCGACGAAGCGCCCGCCGATATTTTCGGCAAGGCCATGTCCATTTCCGACGAACTGATGTGGCGGTACTACGAATTGCTTTCGGACAAGAGCCTGGAGGCCATCCGCATGCTGCGCCTGGATGTGGACTCGGGTCGCAGGCATCCCAAGGAGGTCAAGGAGGAACTGGCCGAGGAACTGACCGCCCGTTTTCACGGTCCGGAGGCTGGCCGGAGCGCCCGCGAGGGCTTCAACGCCGTGTTCGCCCGGCAGGGCGTGCCCGAGGACATGCAGGTTTTCGAGGCGCCTTCCGGAACACAGCTGGTGGATGTGCTGGCCGCAAGCGGTCTTTGTCCGTCCAAGGGAGACGCCAGACGCATGTGCAAGCAGCAGGCGGTGTCCATCGACGGGCGCAAGGAAGAGGATTTCGGGTTTGCCTTCACACCCGGCGAATATGTGCTCAAGGTCGGCAAGAAACGCTTTCTGAAGCTCGTGGTGAACAAATGATGACGGGAGCGTGGCGCAAGACCCTGCTCCTTGCGCGCATGGTCAAGATCGAGCATTCCGTGTTCGCCTTGCCTTTCGCGTATCTGGGCATGCTCTGGGCGGCCGGCGGCTGGCCGGGGTGGCGGATTTTTCTGGCCCTGACCGTGGCCATGGTCGCGGTGCGTTCCTTCGCCATGGCCGTGAACCGGCTGGTGGATCTGCCTTTTGACGCCAGAAATCCACGCACCGGCACCCGTCCGCTGGTCACCGGAGAACTCGGGCGCGGAGAAACCGGCTTGTTCATTCTGGCCTGCGCTCTGGTGTTCACGGCCGCCTGCGCTCTGCTCAATCCCCTGTGCCTGATGCTCGCACCTTTTGCTCTGGTCTGGTCGGCCTTGTACAGCTTCACCAAACGGATCACGCTGTTGTGCCATTTTTTTCTGGGTTCGGTGCTGGGGCTGGCTCCTCTGGCGGGATGGCTGGCCGTGACGCCGCTTCTGACCTTGCCCGCAGTGCTGCTGGGCATCGGCGTTGTCTTCTGGGTGGGTGGTTTCGACATCCTTTACGCCTGTCAGGACGCGGATTTCGACCGCCGGGAAGGGCTACACTCCCTGCCTGCCGCCTTGGGCCTGCCCACGTCCCTGGCCCTGTCCACTTTCTCCCACGTGGTGGCGGGACTCATGTTTCTGCTGGCGGGTTGGGCTGCCGGAGCCGGGCTTGTGTACACCGGGTGCGCCTTGGCCGTGTGGGTGGTGCTGCTGGCCGAGCACCGGCTCATTTCAGCGGAGGACCTGAGCCGGGTGAATCTGGCTTTTTTTACCATGAACGGTTTTGTGGCGGTATTTCTGTTCGCCGGGGCCGTGGTGGACACGGTTCTTTGACCCGGCGGGACAGCCCGCAATCCGCGAAATTTTTTTGTCATTTAGGGCATTCATTTCAACCTTCGGAGCACGAATATGCGCGCGGCCCACATTTTTCCCGAATATCGGGGGCACATGGAATACGCCTGCCTGGGATGCGGCAGCCGGTACGGCATCGATGAACTGCACTATACCTGTCCTTCGTGCGGCGGCGTCTTTCTGCTGGAAGACACCCGGTTCGAAGAACTGGAGCAAACGGACGGGCAGACTTGGCGGGATCGTTTCGACCTGCGCGCCGCCACCAAAAATCAGGCTCTGCGTGGCATTTTCCGGTTTTACGAGCTGATGGCTCCAGTCATGGACGAGGCGGATATCGTGTTTCTGGGCGAGGGCAATACGCCTGTCATCCGCTCCTCCCCGGCTCTGGAGGCTGCGGCGGGGCAGCCGCTGGCCTTCAAGAACGACGGCCAGAATCCGTCGGCGTCCTTCAAGGACCGGGGCATGGCCTGCGCCTTTTCCTATCTGCGCCATCTGGTCCGCAGGCACGGCTGGAAGGATGTGCTGACCATCTGCGCCTCCACGGGGGACACTTCGGCGGCGGCGGCCCTGTATGCGGCCTATGTGGGCGAGCCTCTCAAATCCGTGGTGCTCCTGCCCCAGGGCAAGGTCACGGCGCAGCAGCTGTCCCAGCCTTTGGGCAGCGGCGCGAGAGTGCTGGAAATTCCCGGCGTTTTCGACGACTGCATGAAGGTGGTGGAGTATCTGGCCGACCATTACCGGGTGGCCCTGCTCAATTCCAAGAACGCCTGGCGCATTCTGGGGCAGGAAAGCTATGCCTTTGAGGTGGCCCAGTGGTACGATTGGGACATGGGGGGCAAGGCGGTCTTCGTGCCCATTGGCAACGCGGGGAACATCACGGCCGTCATGAGCGGCTTTCTGAAGCTGCTGCGGCTGGGCGTCATCTCTCGTTTGCCGCGTCTTTTCGGCGTGCAGTCGGCCCATGCCGACCCGGTATACCGTTATTACGCCGCGCCGGAAAAAGAGCGCCGCTACGAAGCCGTGACTGTCCGGCCGTCCGTGGCCCAGGCGGCCATGATCGGCAATCCGGTGTCTTTTCCGCGCGTGGCTCATCTGGCCGGGCGGTACGAAGCTCAGGGCGGGGATTTCCGGGTGGTGCGGGTCAGCGAGCAGGGCATCATCGAAGCCATGCTTCTGGCCAACCGCCATGGGCACATCGCCTGCACTCAGGGCGGGGAATGTCTGGCCGGGCTGCTGGAAGCCAGGGCGCAGGGCTTGATGGAGAAGGACGAGCTGGCCATTCTGGATGCCACGGCTCATGCCCTCAAGTTTGCCGGGTTTCAGGACATGTATTTCCGTAACGTTTTCCCGGCGGATTATGAGATTGTTCCGGACCCGGCTAGGGCCAATACGCCGGGGCTGGTTCTGGACCAAGAAGCCAAATCGGCTCTGGATGCCGGGGAGTTCACGGAACAGGCCGCGCAGAGGGTGGTGGAGATGCTGGGGCTTTCCAGAAAATGAGGTGCCTATAATGGATAAAAAAGAGCTTATTCCTGGGATTATCATGTTATGTGGATGTTGCATTCGATTTTTAGCGTACTATAGAGCAGGAGATAGGATACAGAAAAAGCACAAAAATAAAATCCAGATGCAATTTTGGATATATGTGTCTAATAGTCTTTTAAATATGTGCATTCTTGAATGGTGTAAATTATTTTGCGAGAAGGATGGTAAGCACTTCTGGAAAAATGGAGTTGAAGATGAGAGGGAATTCAAAAATGGCTTATTTAAATTGGAAGTAATGCAGGGTGGGGAGGCGGAATTTGATAAATATAAAAAAGAAATACGTGAATATAGAGATAAATATGTTGCCCATCGTGATTTAAAAGAGCCAAAAGGAGAATTTAAGCTCGACGTAGTCAAAGAAACTACTATTTTCTTATGTGAGTATTTAGCGAGGCATTGGTATAAAGAAAAGGTTAAGGTTGAGGAGGAGTATAAGGTGGAGTATGTGGAATTGGATGAGTTTATGACAGGAAAGAAAAATCTATGTGATAATGCACCTGAAGGAGGGAAAAAGATATGCGATAATAAGGTTGTTGTGGTCCATGAGCTGGTGGAGTATGAGATGTGGTATGAGTTTATAACAGGGGGATAAGAAAGCTATATGATGATGCACTTGAAGAAGGGAAAAAGATATACGATAATATTGATGAGCAGTATTTATTTAAATCTACTTCATAATATGAGACGACAATAAGTTTGTGGCTGTTCAGATACGCCCCACGATGGCCATGGAATGCTCATCCGCCAGGGCCAGCGCGCCGATGCGGTCGAAGAACAGGGTCTGTCCGGCCTCGCAGGCCAGGCAGGAAGCTTTGACTTCGGCCATGGCCCGCACCGTTTCCAGACCGACAGCCGGAAGGTCCAGGCGTCTGTCCTGACCGCGTTTGGGCCGCTTGACGACCACCGCGCCCGGTCCGCCCAGTTCTCCGCCGCGCCGGATGGCGGCGTTGGTCCCTTCGATGGCCTCCACGGCCAGCACGACTCCGTCCCTGACCACCAGACACTGGCCGATATCCATATCCCCCAGCCGCTCCGCCATGTCCCACCCGAATTCAATATCCCGGAGTTCCCGCTCATCGGGCGGGCGGCAGGACAGAATGCCTTGCGGGGCATGCAGTTCGGGGGAAAAGACATGCGGGGCCATAAGCCGCATCCCCTCTTTTTCCAGCTCTGCACCCACGGCGCGAAGGAGGGCGTCGTCGCCGCGTGTTTTCAAGGCAAGGAGCAGACGGGCCGCCCGCCAGTCCGGCCGCAGGTTCAGGGCGCGGGGCTTGTTCACGGGCCCGGCCATGACCACATGGGTGACACCTTTTTTCTGAAAAAAATCTATGAGCCGGCCCAGTTGTCCCAGCTTCAGCCACAGGAAATCATCACAGCGGGCGGGGAAAGCCGGATCCGTATCGGAAAGAAATCCTGCGCCTATGACGCGGACGCCCGCGGCCTTCGCGTTGTCGGCCACTGTGAAAGGAAAGACGCCGCCACCGGCGATGATGCCCAAAATCATGTTCGAGCCGGGTTCTGTCATGGTGGTCATCGGGCGGGTTTTGTGGAGAGAAGCGGCGGCAGGCGCCGGGAATAACCCGGAATCTGAAAATCAAATCCGTTCCGGTGTGATGGTGCCGCGTTTGCTGGCCCGGATGAACTCCAGCAGTTTCATGACCTGCGGGAAGTGACCGAGTTCCGTTTCTACTTGCTGCATGACCTCGTTTCGTTCCTGATTGGAGCGCCAGATCAGCTTGTAGGCGGATTTGAGGGCGTGGATTTCTTCTGAGGAGAAGCCGTGGCGGCGCAGGCCGATGAGGTTCAGGCCGCGCAGGGTGGCCCGTTCACCGACAGCCAGCATGAAAGGAGGCACATCCTGGGCCACGCCGGTCTTCCCGCCGATGAAGGCGTAGTCCCCGATGTTGACGAACTGGTGCGCGGCGGACAACCCTCCCACCACGACCTCGCTGCCCACGGTCACATGTCCCGCCAGGGTCGCGGCATTGGCCAGCACATTGTTGTCGCCGATGGCGCAGTCATGGGCGATATGGGCATAGGCCATGATCAGGTTGCCCGATCCCACACGGGTTACGCCGCCGCCGCCCTCGGTGCCGCGATGGATGGTCGAAAATTCGCGGATTTTGTTGTTGTCTCCGATCTCCAGATGGCTTTCCTCGCCCTGGAACTTCAGATCCTGGGGCTCGCCGCCCACACAGGCCATGGAGTGCACATGATTGCGCACACCCATCCGGGTATAGCGTTTGATCTGCGCGCCCGCATCGATACGCGTGCCGTCGCCGATGGCCGTGTCTTCCTCGATGATGGCATAGGGACCGACAACGACATCCGTTCCGAGAATCGCCCTGGGATGCACCACGGCCGTCGGGTGAACGGCGGTCATAAATCTTCCCTCTCCACCACGGAGGCCGTCAGAATGCCCTCGGCCGCGATCTTGCCGTCCACCATGGCTTTGCCGCTGGTCTTCCACATCATCATCTTGTGGCGTTCATAGGTGACATGCAGGTGCAACTGATCGCCCGGAAAAACCGGACGGCGGAAGCGGACTTTCTCCATGCCCGTGAACAGAAAAATTTTTCCCATGGTATCGGCTCCGGGCAGGCTCTTGATGACCATGATACCTCCGGCCTGGGCCAGAGCTTCCAGAATGAGCACGCCGGGCATGACCGGGTAGGACGGAAAATGGCCCTGAAAAAAGGGCTCGTTGATGGACACGCTTTTTATGGCGTGAATGGACTTCATGGGTTCGAAGGACAGCACCCGGTCCACCAGAAGGAACGGATAGCGGTGGGGGAGCAGGTCGAAAATGTCGCGGGTGACAATTTCACCGGATTCCGGCTTCATGATCATGGTTCTTCCTGATTGGCGAGTTGCTCTCTGAGGGCGGCCAGCTCTTTTTCCAGCCTGCCCAGCCGCCGCTTCATTTCGGGCAGTTTGGGAATGACCGCTGCGGAGCGCAGAAAAGCGCCGTGGGGCATGGCCGGATAGCCGCTCATATCCTGCCCAGGCGGCACATCTTGGTTTACTCCGGATTTGCCGCCGATGCGGCAGCCGTCACCCAGATGCAGATGTCCTCCTAGTCCGGCCTGTCCGGCCAGCACAACGCCGTTGCCCAGAATCGTGGAACCGGCAATGCCCACCTGGGCCACCAGAATGCAATTCTGTCCGGTGCGCACATTGTGGCCGAGCTGGACCAGGTTATCGATTTTCGTGCCCCGTCCGACTCTGGTTTCGCCCAGAGCCGCCCGGTCGATGGTGGTATTGGCGCCGATTTCCACGTCATCCTCGATGACTGTGCGGCCGACCTGCGGGAATTTGGTCAGGCCCTCGGGTGCTCCGGCAAATCCGAACCCGTCGCTGCCAAGCACTGCCCCGGGATGGATGATGACACGCTCGCCCACGATGGTGCCGGCCATGAGCGTGCAGTTGGGATAGATGGTCGTCCCTTTTCCGATGCGGCAGTTTTCGCCGATGTACACGCCGCTGAAAATGCGTACGCCGGATTCCACAATGGTCCCCGCGCCGATGCTGGCAAAGGGATAGATGGTGGTGTCAGGGGCGATTTCGGCTTCGGGATGAATCCAGGCCAGATGACTGGTGCCGGAAAAGCTGCCCTGATCCTTGGCGAAGAGCCGCACACAGCGGGCGAAATCCAGATAGGGATTGGCGCTGATCAGGCAGTCCCGGCCGGGATGAGCCGCCGCCGTGATGACAGCGGCGGCTTCGGTCGTGGCCAGATCCGCCGCGTATTTGGGGTTTGCCAGGAAGGAGATCTCCGTGCCGGAGGCGTCGCGCAGGGTGTTGACCCCCGTGATATCCTTGTCCCGGCCATCATAAGACAGCCCCAGTTCCCCCGCTATTTCCGAAAGCAGCATGGTCCGCCCGTTTATTTGCCGCGCATGGCCTTGTTCAGCTCGGCGATGATGGCGTTGGTCAGGTCCACACTGTCCTGCTGGTAGACCAGCCCGCTGGCCTGCTTGTCGAAGATGGCCGTGTAGCCGTTCTTCTTGCCGTAGTCCTGAACCACGGTCAGCAGCTTTTCGATGATGGGCTTGGACAGATTCTGTTCGGCCTGCTGCAGTTTGCGCTGATAATTCTGCCCCATGTCCTGAAAATCCCGGACCTTGCGCTTGTACTGGGTTTCCTTGTCCAGTTTGGCTTCCTGGCTGAGCATCATGGACTGCTTCTGGAGTTCCTCGCGCAGGCTGTCCAGGGATTTCTTCTGGGCGTCCAGATTGTCCTTCATACCCTTGAACTGGCTTTTGAGCTGTTCCATGGCTTTGAGGCCGGGTTCGGATTTGGCGATGACCGCCTGCATGTCCACGAAGCCGATTTTGGTTTCGGCGCTGGCGGCCGCACACAGGCACAACACGAGAAAACACGTCAGAATAAAGGAACGCATGGCAATCTCCTTACCATAACAGTTGTGTTTAAAAGAACTGACCCACGGAAAATTCGAAACGGCCTTTCCTTTCGTCGTCAACTTTGACCTTGTCCAGAGGATAGCCGTACTCCAGACGCAGCGGCCCCAGCGGTGAGTACCAGCGGATGCCCGCCCCTACGCTCTTGTACAGATCGAAATCAATGGACTCGTCGTCATCCCAGGTTTTGCCCGCGTCGAAGAAGACCACGCCCAGGATGCCCATCTCCTTGTGCAGGGGCACCAGATATTCGAGGTTGAAGAAAAAGCTCTTGTCGCCGCCCTTTTCGTCGCCTTCATCATAGCCGAGACTGCCTTCCTTCTTGTCGTAGACCGGGGAGATGGTGCGCTCCTTGTAGCCGCGCACGGAGTTCATGCCCCCGAGGTAGAAGCGCTCAAAGGGAGGAATGCGGTCGCTGCCGTTTTTCATCACGTATCCGCCCTGCGCATGGACATGGAAGATGGTGCTCCAGAATGCGGGAATGTAGTGATTGGCGTCGGCGACATACTTGATGAAGTCGTCGTCGCCGCCCAGGATGCCGCCGCCGTATTCCACGGAAAACTGATAGGCGCTGCCCTTGGTGGGGTTGAGCCTCCGGTCCGTGGTGTCTCGCTTGATGGAGGCATACAGGGCGCTGGCCCAGTGCTTGCCTTCCAGGTCCCTGATGACCTTGTCCGCATCCTTGTCCACATCCTCGATGGAGTAGCGCTCCAGGCGGTAATTCCAGGACAGGTCCGTGTATTCGCCCAGCGGATAGCTGAACAGAAGACGGCCGCCCACGGACTGCTTGTCGTAGTCGGAATACTCGTTCAGGGTGTTGTACAGGCTGATGCCCATGCCCAGGTCCGTGTCGTCGTAATGGGGGTTCCAGAACGTGGCCGTGTAGTCGGAGGATTTGGAGCTGATGGTGCCCTTGAAGCCGAGCTGGTAGCCCATGCCGAAAAGATTGCGCTCCAGAACCTGACCGGAAAAGAATACCTTGGCGTAGCTGGAATATCCCACGCCGGCGGAGAACATGCCCGTGGGCTTTTCTTTGACCTTGACCCTCAGGTTCAGCTTGTCCGGGTTGGGCGTGGGCTCCGGTGTGATTTCCACGGTCTCGAAAAAGTCGAGCCGGTTCAGCCGGGTGTTGGAGCGGCGCAGCTTTTCTCCGCTGTACAGATCGCCGTCGGACAGGCGCATTTCGCGGCGGATGACGTTGTCCCTGGTTTTGACGTTGCCGTCGACGAGCACACGGTTGATGGAGATTTTATTGCCTTTGGACAGGGCGTAGGTGACGTTCAGAGATTTTTCCGTCTCGTCGCGGGAAAGCTGAACGTCGGATTCGGCAAAGGCGTAGCCGTAATTGGAGTAGTATTCCGTGAGTTTCTGCAGGTCGTCCCGCATGACGGAACGGTCGAAATAGCTTTTTTCCTTGGCCAGGTCGTCGAGGTGTACGATTCTGTTCAGTTCTTCGGGTGTGGTGATCATGTCCCCGGAGTACTGGACGGAAACCACCTTGTAGCGGGGGCCTTCCTCCACCTGGAAGGTGACGGTGATCCCCTCATCGGTGTGGCTGACCACCGGCTGGCCGGCCTTGGCGTTCAGGAAGCCGCGGTTGCTGTAGTAGGCTTCCAGCGCGGCCGCGTCGCGGTCCAGAACCTCTTCCCGCAGTACGCCGGAACCCGTCAGCCAGGAAAACATGCCCCGTTCGCTCAGGGCCAGCTCTTTTTTCAGGTCGCTGGGGGAAAACTCCTTCGCGCCCTGAATGACGATGTTGGTCACATAGAGCTTCTTGCCCTCGTTCACCACGATGTTCAGCCGGGCCCGCCCGCCGTCGGCCTGTTCCAGATTGTAGTCGACCTTGGCGTTGTAGTAGCCGTCCTTGCGGTACAGTTCCCGGACCTTGCCCATGTCTTTGGCCAGTTCCTTGGGATTGAGCACCGCGCCGGTCTTGGTGGAGATGGCGCTCAGGATGTCGTCTTCGTCCAGGGCTTCCGCGCCGATCACGCTGATGGCCTGGATGAGCGGCTTTTCCTTGACCGTGACAACCAGCTTCTTCCCGTCGGGTTCATCTTCCAGACCCATCTGGATGTCGTCGAAATATCCGAGATCGTAGAGATTCTTGAGCTCGGCGTTGACGGCTTTGGGGTCATAGAGGTCACCGGGCCGGATTTTCATACGCATGAGGGCCACGTCGTCATCGAGAATCTTGTTGCCGCGCACATCGATGCTGGCGATGCGGTCCTGCTGCAGCATGCCGCTCTGAAGCCTGGCGGCGAGTTCGTCCACGGCGGGCAGGATGTTGATGAGACCGTCCTTGGTCACGAAAAACGGCTTGGGCTCCTTGATTTCGTGGGCGTCCACCAGCCGGGTGTCGAGGCTTATGGATTCGCCCGCCTGGCTGAAACTGCCGTACACCGCGTACTGGGCGTTGGAGAGGAGGGCCATGTCCTTGGCCACGCCCAGATCGAGGTAGTCGATCTGGTGGGTGCGGATCAGCTTTTCCGTCTCCTCGGCGGAAACCACCGAGAAACCTTTTTCCTGCAGACGTTCGCGCAGCAGCTTGGGCAGGCTTTCTTCCAGATAGGCCAGATCCTGAGCCGCATTGATGGCGAAGGGCAGGACGATGACCCGGGGCCCGTCGGCCAGAGCCGGACCGCCGGAGAGGAAGAAGACAAGAAGCAGAAAACAAAGGACATTACGTCTCATAGAGTTCTCCGGAGCGGAGTTCCAAGGTGCGGCCCATGCACCGGGCGAGTTCCGCGTTGTGGGTGACGATGATCAGGGTCACGTTCCGGTCTTGGTTCAGATTCAGCAGAAGGTCGTTGATTTCCCTGCCGGTCCGGTCGTCCAGGTTGCCCGTGGGTTCATCCGCGAGGATGACCTGCGGTTCGAGCAGAATGGCCCGGGCAATGGCCGCCCGCTGGCGCTCTCCGCCGGACAGGGTGGTTACCCTGTGATGGAGGCGATGCGCAAGCCCCACGCGGGCCAGGGCCTCGTCCGCCTTTTTCAGGGCCAGGGAGCGGGACATGCCGCCGATGATGCCGGGCATGGCCGCGTTTTCCCGGGCGGAGAATTCGGGCAGCAGGTGATGGAACTGGAACACGAAACCGATGTTTTTGTTCCGGATGGCGGCCCGCTCCTGCCAGCCCAGGGCGGAAATATCCCGGCCCTGAAAGAGGATGGCGCCCGCCGAGGGCGTATCCAGCGTGCCCATGAGCTGGAGCAGAGTGCTCTTGCCCGACCCGGACGCGCCGACAATGGCCACCGAGTCCCCCGGCCGCACGGTCATATCCACGGAGCGGAGCACTTCCACGGTCTCCATGCCCTGTTCGTAGGATTTGCCGACGCCGCGCAGGCTGTAGACGTCATTCATAGCGCAGGGCCTCGGTGGGCTGCATCCTGGCCGCCTGTCTGGCTGGGTACAGAGTGGCCAGGAAACACAGGGCCAGGGCGGCCAGTGCGATGCAGGTTATGTCCAGAAGCTGGATCTCCACAGGCAGGTGGTCCAGAGCGTAGACGTCCAGCGGCAGCTTGATGAACTGGTACTTCTTGAGCAGGGCGCACAGGGTCAGTCCCAGTCCGAATCCCAGTGATGTGCCCACCGCCCCGATGAGGCTGCCCTGCAGCATGAAGATATTGCGTATCTGGGCGGGCGTGGCTCCGAGAGCCATGAGCACGGCGATGTCCTTGGTTTTCTCCATGACCATCATGACCAGGGTGGTGATGATGGAAAAGGAGCCCACCAGGACGATCATGGTCAGGATGATGGCCATGGCCGTCTTCTCCAGCTTGAGGGCCGCGAAGAGGTTCTGGTTCATTTCGATCCAGTTGCGCATGTAGAGCGGAAAGCCGCCCAGGGTGTTCAGCAGACGCTCGCCGACGGGCTGGACGTTGTTTATGTCGCGGACCCGGTATTCGATGCCGGTTACGAAGTCTCCCTCGAAGCCCAGGATTTTCTGGGCCTCGGGGATGGAAATGAAGGCCAGGGAAGAGTCGTATTCGAACATCCCCGATTTGAACGTGCCGACGACATTGAAAAAGAAGATTTTCGGGGAAAAGCCAGCGGCGGATTTTTTGCCGCTGGGCGAAAGCAGGCTGACCCGGCCGCCCACGGTCACGCCCAGCCGGGAGGCCAGTTCTTTGCCGATGATGATGCCTGGAGCCGC
This sequence comes from Desulfomicrobium orale DSM 12838, assembly GCF_001553625.1. Taxonomy (GTDB): domain Bacteria; phylum Desulfobacterota; class Desulfovibrionia; order Desulfovibrionales; family Desulfomicrobiaceae; genus Desulfomicrobium; species Desulfomicrobium orale. Next base: position 436,874 of record NZ_CP014230.1, on the reverse strand, counting down.
ACCTGGAGCGTTCAGGTCGGCCAGGGAGCCCTCGGTCATGTCCTTTTCCACGGTCAGCACCTGTCCCGCCGTGGCCGCATCCACACCCCGCAGCACTACGCCCTTTACCCCGGAGGGGGTGGAGAGCATGGCCTCGTAGTAAATGAACGGGGTGGCGGCTTCGATGTCCGGGAGTTCCCGGCTTTTCCGGATCAGCTCCTGGTAGCCCCGCAGGGTCTGCTGCACGGAGCCGACGACAAGGTGGGCGTTGAGGCCCAGAATTTTGTCCCGCAGATTGTTGCCAAAGCCGGTCATGACCCCCAGAACCACAATGAGCGAGGCCACGCCGATGGCCACGCCGAACACGGAAATGAGCGAGATGACGGAGATGAAGGCCTGCTTGCGCCGGGCCAGGAGATACCGCAGGGATACGAACAGTTCGAAGTACATGATTTTTGCGGGAGAAATCGTTGCTCCAGCCTCTGGTGGCCGAGTCTTCAACCGGCGATTTCGGGCCGGAGCAGCGGGAACAGGATCACTTCCCGGATGGAGGGCGAATCCGTGAGCAGCATGACCAGCCGGTCGATGCCGATACCCTGCCCGGCGGCCGGAGGCATGCCGTATTCCAGCGCACGGATGTAATCCTCGTCCATGGAGTGGGCCTCGTCGTCGCCGGAGGCTTTTTCCCGGACCTGCTCCTCGAAACGGCCGCGCTGGTCGGCCGGGTCGTTCAGTTCCGAAAAGGCGTTGGCCATTTCCTGGCCGCAGATGAAGAGTTCAAAGCGGTCCGTGATGTCCGGGTTGAGGTCGTTCCGTCGCGAAAGCGGTGAAATGTCCGTCGGGTAGTGGTAGATGAAATGCGGCTGGATGAGCTTGGGCTCCACCAGATTGTCGAAAATTTTGGCCTGCAGCTTGCCCAGCTTTTCGTCGTCGCGCACGGTTTCGCCGAGTTTCTGGACCAGCGTCCGGCATTTGCCATAGTCTGTATAGACGTTCGGAGCCACCCCGCCGATTTTCTCAAGGGACTCGTGAAAAGGCATGCGCACCCAGCCATCCTGCATGTCGATGGCGTTGCCCTGATATTCCACTACCGGGCTTCCGTTAACGGCCAGGGCCAGGGTGCGAAACATTTCCTCGGTCAGATCCATAAGGTCGGCGAATGCGGCATAGGCCCAGTAGAACTCGACCATGGTGAATTCGGGGTTGTGCCGGGTGTCGATGCCTTCGTTGCGGAAATTGCGGTTGATCTCGTAGACCCGGTCGAATCCGCCGACCAGCAGTCGCTTCAGGTAGAGCTCCGGCGCGATACGCAGATAGAGCTCCATGTCCAGCGCGTTGTGATGGGTCTTGAACGGCTTGGCTGTGGCTCCACCGGCAATGGGCTGCATCATGGGTGTTTCCACTTCCATGAAATGCCGTTCGTTCAGGAAGGTGCGGATGAACTGGATGATGGCCGTACGCTTGCGGAAGATTTCCCGGGCGCGGTCGTTGACCAGAAGGTCCACATAGCGCTGCCGGTAGCGGGTCTCCACGTCCTTCAGACCGTGGTATTTTTCGGGGAGCGGACGCATGGACTTGGACAGCAGGCGGACCTGAACGGCCTTGACGGTCAGTTCGCCGGTCTTGGTGCGGAACAGCGTCCCGGTGACGCCGACGATGTCGCCGATCTCGAATTTCTTGAAGAGGGAATACGCCTCGGCACCCAGATCGTCCCGCTGGGCATAGACCTGGATTCTGCCGGTGGCGTCCTGGATGTGGAAAAAAGTGGCCTTGCCAAAAGACCGGAGGGCCATGATCCGGCCGCTCAGGGCGAAGGTCTGTCCTTCCCGGAGGAGGACCTCTTCGTCCTTTTCCCCGTGCGTTTCCAGCACACCGGCGATCTCGCCGGACGGACGGAAGTCGTTGGGGTAGAGAGGGATGCCCGCGTCGAGCAGAAACTGGGCCTTTTCCTTGCGGTGGCGCAGCAGTTGCTTCTCGGAAGGAGCGTTGGCTTGGTCTTGCGTCAAAAGAAATCTCCATGCTGCCGGATGAAGCGTCGGGGGAGCGCAGAGAAATATGGGCAATCCCGTCCGCCGTCAAGGCAATCCCGTCCGGCGGCGGCCTTCATTCCTGTTCGTCCAGAAGCGCGGCGAACCATTCCGGAATCCGCACCGGCCGCCCCTGGGCGTTGACCACGGCGTGCTGGGTAAAACCTCTGGTCAGAACCGTGCGCCTGTCGGGTCGGGTGATTTCATAGACAAAGGACAGGCTGGCCCTGGTCCGGCCGGACAGGGCGGTGTGGATATGGATGACCTCGTCGTAGCGGGCCGGAGCCAGATAGCGGCAGCTGGCCTCGCGCACGGGCAGGAAAATGCCCTGTTCCTCCACGGCGGAGTAGCCAAGGCCCAGATTGCGGATCAGCTCGCTTCGGCCCCGTTCGAAGAAATGGAGGTAGTTGGCGTAGTAGACCACGCCCATGGCGTCGGTTTCGCCGTAGGACACGCGGTGTTCGAGCCAGCATGACGGCTCGGGCAGGATTGCGCCGGAAGTCATGGCCGTGCTCCCAGAACCAGAGCCATGAGTTCCCGGCCGGAAGACAGAAAAAGGCCGGTTCCGGCCGCCGAGGCTTCGTCAAAGGTTGACGGCCCGCCGGTGCGGGCGTCCCGTGTGGCGTGGATCAGGAATGGCACCGGATCTTCGGTGTGGGTGCGGCGTGCGACCGGAGTGAAATGGTCGCAGGTGACCACGATGACGGCATCGGTTCCGGCCGTGGCTTCGATGGCCGGGGCCACGATGCGCTCGTCGAAGAGTTCGATGGCCTGTTTTTTGAGCTCCGCGTCGCCCATGTGGCCGCATTCGTCCGGCGCTTCCACGTGCACATACACAAAATCGCCACGGTCCAGAAAATCGAGGGCCGCGTGGATTTTTCCGTCGTAGTTGGTGTCGATGAGCCCGGTGACGCCGTCCACGTGCAGAACGTCCATGCCCGCGGCCCGCCCCAGCCCTTTGACCAGATCCACCGCCGAGACCACGGCCCCGCGCAGGCCGGATTTTTCCCTGAAATCCGGCAGGCTGAGCGGCCGTCCCTGCCCCCACGGCCAGACGGCGTTGGCTTTGGGGTGCAGTCCGCTCAGCAGGGCGTGGGCCTGACCCATGAACCGGGCCAGTTCCGGAAACGCGGAGAAAGCATCCAGATCCTGGCCGATGCTCTGGTCCAGCAGGTCGTGGGGAGGGTTTACGGCCAGCCGGGCCGCAGGTGTTTTGGCTCCGTTTTTCTGGATGAGCAGATGCCGGTACTGGATGCCTGTCACGGGCAGAAAGTCGCTGCCGCGGGCCAGTTCCGCGAGTTTTTCCAGCAAGGGCGCGGCGTCGGCCGTGGAGATGTGCCCCGAGGAATAGTCCCGCATGACGCCCTCCGGAGACCATTCTGACACGGACACCAGATTCATGCGCCAGACCAGATCGTCCGGGTCCAGATCAAGACCCTGGGCGGCGGCCTCGATGGGCCCCCGGCCGGTGTGGTGAACCGCCGGATCGTAGCCCAAAAGCGCCATGTTGGCGACATCCGAGCCCGGAGGCATGCCCTCGGGCACCGTCCGGCACAGGCCGCACCGGGATCTGGCCGCCAGAAAGTCCATGGCGGGCGTATGCGCGGCCCGCAGAGTGGTTCGGCCGCCCAGACTTTCCAGAGGCCAGCCCCCCATGCCGTCGCCCACAAGAAAGAGTATTTTGGACATCAGATGATCCTGTAGTGCACGGGTGAAGCCAGCACGAAATCGAATTTTCCGATGGCTTCCAGAGCCGCCGCGACATTGCGCATGGAGGTGCGGTGGCTGAGAAAGACAATGGGTATGCCCGCGTCGGGCGAGTATTGCCGCTGCACTACCTGGGCGATGCTGATGCCGTGCTCGCCCATGACCCCGGCGATGGCGGCCATGACGCCGGGCCGGTCCAGCACGGTGAAGCGGAAGTAGTGCTCGAACACGGCCTGCTCCGGAGCGAGAATCCGGGCCGGAGGCAGCGGGGATTCGAGAAAGCCGGTATTGTTGGGCGAGCAGCTGCTCCGGGCCAGGGCCAGGATGTCCGCCAGCACGGCGCTGCCCGTGGGCAGGTCTCCCGCTCCCTGACCGTAAAGCATGATCGGCCCCACGGCGTTTCCTTCCAGCAATACGGCGTTGAAGGGGCCTTCCACATTGGCCAGGATGTGATCCCGGCGCAAAAGGGCCGGATAGACGCCCGCGTGCAGCATGCCGGATTCTTCGCGGACCTGGGCCAGAAGCTTGACGCGGTAGCCGAACTCCCGGGCCAGAGAGATGTCGAACTGCTCGACCTTGGAGATGCCTTTCACGGTCAGTCCGCTCATGGGAAAATCCAGACCGTAGGCCAGCCGGATGAGGATGGTCAGCTTGTGGGCGGCGTCGATGCCTTCGATGTCCAGAGTGGGATCGGCCTCGGCGTAGCCCTTGGCCTGCGCCTTGCCCAGAACCTTCGCGAAGTCCTCTCCTTTTTCGGTCATTTCGGACATGATGAAGTTGGCCGTTCCGTTCAGGATGCCGGTGATGGAGCTGATCCTGTTGGCGGCCAGGCTCTCCTTCAGGGTCTGGATGATGGGAATGCCCCCGGCCACACTGGCTTCGTAATAAAGGCCCAGCCCGTTGGCGGCGGCCAGCTCGAAAAGCTCGGAGCCGTGCTCGGCGAGAAGGGCCTTGTTGGCCGTGACCACCGGCTTTCCGGCTTGCAGGGCGCGCGTAATCAGGGTGCGCGGAAAATCGATGCCTCCGGCCAGTTCCACCACCATGTCGATTTCAGGATCGTTCAGCAGGTCGTCCATACTGGTGGTGAACAGCGTGTCCGGCGGCAGGACGACATTTCTGGCCTTGGCGGGGTCGCGGACCATGACGGTCTTGATCTTGAGCGTGCGGCCCAGCCGCCGGGTGATCCAGTCGCTGTTTTCCTGTATGATCTTGGCCAGCCCCGATCCGACGGTGCCAAGACCGGCCAGACCGAGATGAATGACGGGATTGTTCACGATGCCTCCGGACTCTGAGGGACGGAATGGTTGGGGTCGAGTGAAGGCAGTGCTTCTAGCCGGTTACGCGGGCGTCTGTCAAAATGCGGAAAGGCCGGAAGGGTATTTTGAGTTGACGGTCCGCAGGCGTTCAGATAGTGGTCCTTCCTCACTGAACGGAGAGGTGGCCGAGCTAGGCTGAAGGCGCTCGCCTGCTAAGCGAGTATAGGGGCTTAAACCTCTATCGAGGGTTCAAATCCCTCCCTCTCCGCCAGTTCCCGGAGGGTTGGCAGAGCTGGTTGATTGCACCGGTCTTGAAAACCGGCATACCTTCACGGGTATCTGGGGTTCGAATCCCTAACCCTCCGCCAAGACATAAAATAACAGATGCCGCCGAGTGCTGATAAGTGCCCGGCGGCTCTTTGTTTTCAAGGGTTTCGTCCTCCGGGCAGTGCTTTTGCTTGCCGCTTGATGCCGTTGACAGCCAAGATTTTTCAGGGGTAACTTTCAGGGTAACACGAGATACCCCAGCGTCAGGTTACCCCAATGCCCCTTACCGATACCAGAATCAAAACAGCGGAGCAGGCAGAAAAGCCGTATAAGCTCTAGGCTCAGGCCTCATTAATTGTAAAAATCAGAAAAGTTGGTTAGTTGTGCTCAGGGAGGACGCCATGAGCCAACTGTTCTACCTTTCTGCCGAACAACTCGAACGTATCAAGCCCTTCTTTCCACGTTCACATGGTATTCCGCGGGTCGATGACCGGAAAGTCATCAGCGGCATCATTTATGTCATCAAACATGGTCTGCAATGGAAAGATGCACCGCGTGAGTATGGCCCGTATAAAACGCTGTACAATCGCTTTTTGCGCTGGAGCCGGATGGGCGTCTTCAACAATATTTTTACCGAATTGGCAAAAACAGCGGGACAGGATGGCCAGGTGATGATCGATGCAACCCACCTCAAGGCGCATCGAACCGCCGCAAGCTTGCTCAAAAAGGGGCTCTTTCCCGCTGCATCGGACGCACGAAGGGCGGTCTGAACTCCAAACTCCATGCCCTTTGCGACGGCCACGGCAGGCCTTTGGCCATGAAGCTCACGGCAGGCCAGGTAAGCGACTACAAAGGAGCCACCCTGCTTATGGATGCCATAGATGCTTTGCCTGAGGCCAGGGAGCTGCTGGCGGACCGTGGTTACGACGCCGACTGGTTCCGTGACGCTCTGCGCGCCAGAGGCATTACGCCCTGCATCCCGCCCAGAAGGAGCCGGAAGAGACCCTGCCCGTACGATAACGATCTGTATAAACAGCGGCACAAGATCGAGATCATGTTTGGCAGGATCAAGGACTGGCGCAGAATTGCCATGCGTTATGACCGCTGCGCGCATACCTTCTTTTCAGCTCTGTGCCTCGCGGCTTCCGTCATTTTCTATCTCAATTAATGAGGCCTGAACCTACGACGCTCTTGGCCTGTATCTGGAAATTCCTCCATCCGGATCAAAACGGTGGCGGCTGAAGTATCGAATTGGGGGCCGGGAAAAGCTGCTGAGCCTGGGGCTTTATCCGGACGTGTCCCTGAAGCAGGCGCGAGAGAGGCGAGACGAGGCGCGGAAGCTGCTTGCCGCCGGGATTGACCCGATCCAGGAGCGCCGGGCTGCCGCGGCTGCCGCTTTGACGTTTCGGGATGTAGCGGAGGAGTGGCTTGCAAAGAGGCGGGACGGATTGTCGGCGCGACATAATGCGACCATTATCCAGAGACTGAACGGGAATGCCTACCCGTATATTGGGCGGATGCCCATCAAGGACATTGCCCCTACAGACGTGTTGGCGATGATCCGGGTTATTGAAAAGCGGGGGGCGTTGGAGGCGGCCAGGAGAACGCTTGGAATCTGCTCAATGGTTTTTCGCTTCGGGGTCGCGTCCGGGTATATCGGCAGCGATCCGTGCCGAGACCTGAAGGGCGCTCTTGAGCCTTCCCGGCCAGGGCGGTTTGCGGCGATCACGGACAAGACATCCGCAGGGCAGCTCATGCTCGCCATAGACGCCTATTCCGGCTCGCCATTGGTGCGTATGGCCTTGCAGTTTATGGCGCTGACGTTTGTCAGGTCCGGAGAATTGCGGGGTTGCGTCTGGGGGGAAATTGATTGGGAAGAACGCCTCTGGCTTATTCCTGCGAAGCGGATGAAGGGACGGCGGGAGCACATTGTGCCGTTGTCACGGCAGGCAATGGCGGTTCTGGAAGAGGCAAGGCTGTTTTCCGGGGAGAGGGATTACGTTTTTCAAAGTATGCGACCACGGAAGGATGTGCCGCTTTCGGAAAATACCCTGTTGCTCGCGATCAGGGCGCTTGGCTACGACAAGGACACCATGACCCCGCACGGTTTCCGGGCAATGGCATCGAGCCTGTTGAACGAGCAGGGCTGGCGTCCGGATGTTATCGAACGCCAGCTTGCCCATGTTGAAAAGAACAAGGTCCGCCTCGCATATAACCGGGCCGAGTATCTCACTGAACGGCGTGAGATGATGCAGTTTTGGGCTGACTTTCTTGACCAGCTCCGGGCCAGTTCCCGGAAGTGAACTGCTGCACATCCGATGACCTCCAGAATGTCCTGCGCCCATATTTGACCGGGGCGGGTGCCTTCCCGTCCTTGACCCATTGCCGCCAGGTGGATGAGGCGACAGGGACAACGGAAAGCACATCAGAAAGACTCAACAAGCGTTCGTTCATCTTGATCCTCCAGACGTATCCGCCAAGCGGATGGATAAAAAAAGCCCTCTTTTGAGGGTCTTGGTTGGTTGGGATGGTAGGACTTGTGCCTTACATTTGCTGCATAAGTACTTGTTGTGCGACATCCATCATGAGTCCTCGTCGATGGCCGGTGTAGATGAGGGAAGGGAATGAACCGGCTTTGCCGCGATAGCCGAACCCATCCGCTCCTGCACAAACGCAATGATATCCGGAAGCCACTCCCTGGGCAGATCGGCCGCATGGTGGCCGCAGTGCGCCGTGCGTTACGGAAGATATTCCCCGACCTGAAGCTCTCCAATGCCGAGATTCTGGAGATTGTGGCGAAGGCCAAGCGGGCTGTCGTGGAGGGAGGGGGCCGTCAGAATACGGAAACCACCCAGACGAGGATGAGCAGGGCTGTCAGCGAGGAGGATGTCGCCAGAGTGCTTGAGATGGCCACAGTGCCGCGTTCTGCGAAGACGCTGGCGGAAGCAAGGGCTATTGTTCGGGCGTTTCCAGACAGGGACTTTGTTAATTCTTCAACAGGTCTGCGTGCCACTATCTCACTGACAAATCTGACGAAGATGGTCAGTGAGAGCGCCGTCAGGAAGTCTGTCTCTCCTGCCGTTCATGCCCAGGCTGTGGCGAATGTGGATGTATTATTTGAGCGGGCGCTGCACGAAGGAGCATATCCAGACCGGCATAATGACCCGAACATTGCGGCGATCCATCGTTTTTATGCTCCGATGCTGTCCGACGGCGGCTTATTGCAGGTAAAGCTGACGGTAAAGGAGTTGAAACGGGCCGATCAGGGGAATCGGGTTTATTCTGTCGAGGCAATGGAAATACAAGAACCCGCAAGGAACTGGAAGGACTCGACTGTAGCTGAAAAGCTCCCGACTTCCTTCCCACATGCGGGTTCTTTCGACCAAGAGATAGTGACACAGTGGGCTCAAGTCAATCGGAGGAAAGACCTGCGCTTCTCTCAGAATCTGCCCCAGCCAGATAACGCCGAGACGGAATCCGCTCACCAGTACCGCGAAGCCGAACGGGCCTATGGCGGGCGTGCGGCCTATGACAAGGCCAAGGCTGACGGCCGTACCAAGCTGACTTACGGCCAGTGGGTGCAGGTGCGGACACCGAACTTCAAAAAATGGTTCGGGGATTGGGAGGCGGTGGCAAACCGCAAGTTTTTGGATGGCTCGCCAATCAGCGTTTTGACAGGGGAGGAGTTCAAGCCTGATGGCGTCCCGCTGACCCAGAAAGTGCCGCGCTGGTACGCCGAGAACGGGTATTCTTCAGTGAACGTTGATGGCATTGGCCCTGTGGCGCTGGATGCCGTGGCGGTGAAGCACAGCTTGGGACACGGTATCGGCCGAGACAAGGCGACGGCGTTTGCTGCTGTGCCTCATTGCTGTCCGGCTAAGGGATAAGAAAAGAGTCCAAAATCTCAGCGATGTGTGGTAAAAGAAATCACCACAACATCTTGCCACACAAGGAGATTCTGGACTTGAGTCACCATAATACACTATTCTCCCAGACGCTATCTCTGATTCCCAGACATGTTTTTCAGAAACTCGAAAGACGGCACAAAACCGGGCGCTCGTCGCGTCAATTCGGTTTCAAGGAGCAGTTCACGGTCATGGCCTTCATCCAGCTTGCCGCAAGACGTTCCATGCGCGATGGCCTGCGCTGCCTTGAGGCTGCGGGAAACCGCCTGTATCACTGGGGACTGAAAAACGTGGCCCGCTCGACCTTTGCTGACGCGAACAATTCTCGCCCCGTAGGCTTTTTCAAGGATCTGTTCGCCGAGATGTACGGCCTGTGCGCCGCAAAAGCCCCGAAGCACAAATTCCGTTTCAAATCCAAATTGTTCAGTCTGGACGCCACCACCATAAAGCTTTGCCTGTCGCTTTTTCCCTGGGCCTCGTTTCGGCAGGCCAAGGGCGGCGTCAAAGTACATACCTTGCTGGATCACGATGGCCATATCCCGGCTTTCGCAACCGTCACCGACGCCAAAACCCATGAAAGCCGCATAGCTCAGGCTATGGAGTTGCCCAGGGGCTCCATCGTGGTCTTTGACAAGGGCTTCATCAGCTATCCCTGGTTTCGGATCCTCGGGGCAAAGGGTGTCTTTTTTGTGACCCGGCTCAAGCGCAACGCCGTTTTCAAACTCCTGGAGCGCCGCCTCGTGAATCGCAAGACCGGCGTTACTTCCGATCACATCATTGAAGTCTCCAGCCGGGGAAAATCCTTACGCTTGCGCCGTATCGGCTATCGTGACCAGGAAACCGGGAAACACTACGAATTTTTGACCAACCATTTCCGGCTTTCGGCGAAAACCATCGCCGACATCTATAAAGACCGCTGGCAAATCGAGCTCTTCTTCAAGGAAATCAAACAAAATTTGCGCATAAAGACCTTCGTCGGCAACTCGGAAAATGCGGTTCTGATCCAGATTTACACGGCCCTGACGGTTTACCTGCTCCTCGCGTACCAGAAATTCCTCAGCCGTCTCGGACTCTCCGTACAGCAACTCTTCCAGCTCATTCAACTCAACCTGCTCGGCGAGGCCTCCTTGGATGAACTCCTGAATCCCAGACGACGAAAATTCGATAATTCATATAACTTCACACTGTTAGATTGCATCGCTTAGCCGGACAGCAATGACGGCACCTGGTCGAGAACGCCTTTCTTCACCTCAAGAGATGGCGTGGCATCGCCACGCGTTATGCAAAACGAAGCCTCTCCTTCCTTGCCGCCGTGCAAATCAGGTGTATCTCGTTGTGGGCAGAAATAATTTGACGGCACTGCCTAGATCGTCGGCCCTATCATTCTCTCCACTCTGCCTGGCGCGATCAATTTGTTTCAAAGCTGCATATCTCTCATGAGCGGGCAGTATTTTTTCCACCTCTTTATATTTGGCCTTATACTCATCAAATATCAGTTGCTGCTCCTTTTCATAAGCCTGCTTTTCTTCTGCGGACAATGTGCGATTTGGGTTTATATATTCAACTCCGCCGGTCGTCCCGTGATACACCACCAGCGGTTCGCCCGTTTCCGGGTCAACCACCTTCGAGACGGAAGAGGGGTTGACGCCATAGACGTTTTGCAGCACAGTACGAATAACTCCAGCACCGGCTGCATCGGCTCGCTTCCCAGCTTTGGCTGCAACAGCACCGACCTTGAAGTCAGACTGCTGGAGTTTTTCTCTTAGCGCCACCTCGTGGACATACATTCGGCGCGCATTGTCGTCAGACTTCACGAGTACATCCATCACAAACGGCCGACCCGCAATCTCAATGGGTGCGGCAACATGGTAGACCATGCCGCCTGTGCTTGCGCGCATCGCCTCGCGGTGAATAATTCGACCGTCGCGCAAAACATCAGGCACAGCCATTGCTGTCCGGCTAAGCGATGTAATCTAACAGTTTGAAGTTATATGAATTATCGAATTTTCGTCGTCTGGGATTCAGGAGTTCATCCAAGGATGCCTCGCCGAGCAGGTTGAGTTGAATGAGCTGGAAGAGTTGCTGTACGGAGAGTCCGAGACGGCTGAGGAATTTCTGGTACGCGAGGAGCAGGTAAACCGTCAGGGCCGTGTAAATCTGGATCAGGACAGCGTTTTCCGAGTTGCCGACGAAGGTCTTTATGCGCAAATTTTGTTTGATTTCCTTGAAGAAGAGCTCGATTTGCCAGCGGTCTTTATAGATGTCGGCGATGGTTTTCGCCGAAAGCCGGAAATGGTTGGTCAAAAATTCGTAGTGTTTCCCGGTTTCCTGGTCACGATAGCCGATACGGCGCAAGCGTAAGGATTTTCCCCGGCTGGAGACTTCAATGATGTGATCGGAAGTAACGCCGGTCTTGCGATTCACGAGGCGGCGCTCCAGGAGTTTGAAAACGGCGTTGCGCTTGAGCCGGGTCACAAAAAAGACGCCCTTTGCCCCGAGGATCCGAAACCAGGGATAGCTGATGAAGCCCTTGTCAAAGACCACGATGGAGCCCCTGGGCAACTCCATAGCCTGAGCTATGCGGCTTTCATGGGTTTTGGCGTCGGTGACGGTTGCGAAAGCCGGGATATGGCCATCGTGATCCAGCAAGGTATGTACTTTGACGCCGCCCTTGGCCTGCCGAAACGAGGCCCAGGGAAAAAGCGACAGGCAAAGCTTTATGGTGGTGGCGTCCAGACTGAACAATTTGGATTTGAAACGGAATTTGTGCTTCGGGGCTTTTGCGGCGCACAGGCCGTACATCTCGGCGAACAGATCCTTGAAAAAGCCTACGGGGCGAGAATTGTTCGCGTCAGCAAAGGTCGAGCGGGCCACGTTTTTCAGTCCCCAGTGATACAGGCGGTTTCCCGCAGCCTCAAGGCAGCGCAGGCCATCGCGCATGGAACGTCTTGCGGCAAGCTGGATGAAGGCCATGACCGTGAACTGCTCCTTGAAACCGAATTGACGCGACGAGCGCCCGGTTTTGTGCCGTCTTTCGAGTTTCTGAAAAACATGTCTGGGAATCAGAGATAGCGTCTGGGAGAATAGTGTATTATGGTGACTCAAGTCCAGAATCTCCTTGTGTGGCAAGATGTTGTGGTGATTTCTTTTACCACACATCGCTGAGATTTTGGACTCTTTTCTTATCCCTTAGCCGGACAGCAATGGACGACACTATCTAGAGGCGGACCTAATGGAAAGACACAGCCTGCAAGTAGAAGCAACAGCGAAGCTCGTGGCAGAACGTGAGGCCAAAAGCGCTGTTGTTGAAAAAAAGTATGGGCAAGGTTTGCCACTTCAATCTCGTGTCATTGAGTTCCAGCTTGAGGATAATGCCTTTGATATTGGCCGCAGTAAAGATATAGGAGTGCATTTCGCTACAAATCGTGCTGTTTCAGAAAAGTTTTCAAATCGTCTAAGCGGCGGGAAAGTATTTGAAGTTTTTCTGAACATCCGTGATCTGCACAGAGTAAATGATTTATTCTCAAGATACCATGGGCTTAGGAGTGCTCTCAATGAAATGTATAATGAGGGGCTTGTCACTGACTCACAGTACCGTTCATTGGCCGCACGGGCGCAAAGAGCAGACAGAAAGGATTTAGAAGACGAACGATATTGGGGCGAACTCAAAGACGTTACTTCTTTTTGGGGGAAGCTGAACGGTATCCTGCAAAAGAAAAAAGGGCTGGGCTTTGTTTACAACAATGAGGTGGAAGGAGGTGGGTGGTCATATGTGGCCCTGCAGCCCACCCAGATCAAGTCAGCCACGAAAAACAGCGGGGTGTTCGACCCGGAGAATCCGGATATTCGGTTCTCACGGAAGCGGCTTGCCCAGAGCAAGCAAAATGCCGCCTCCTTTTCTGCCGGGGGCCGGGTTATTGCCCCGGTCTTGGCAGGGGAGACGGCGCGGAAGGATGGTGCGGCCGCAAATCTGTCTGGAAACACTCCAAGTGATGTTGGCGGTCCGTCCTCTGGTGATTCAAGATTGCGTGAGCGCTCTTCCAATGTCAACTCCCCAGCTTCCGGAAAAATGGAGGGCGTTCGGAATAAAAAAGGCCTACTCTGGGAAAGGGCGCAGACCAATCATCGCAAAACGACCCCTAGCGCGGTCTCGGGCCGGAGCAAGCCTAGTAATGCCAACATAGATACTTCAGGGGTAGACAGCAAGAGAGAGCGGCTTTCGCTCACGGGGCGAGCGCTGCTTGCCCCGAACGGCAATCCTTCCAGCCTGACGCCGGAGCAGCACGCCGAGGTCCGCACGCCGGAGTTCAAGGCATGGGCTGGAGACTGGGAAGCAGTAGCCGGTCAAGAGATGGAGAGAAAGAAGGGCGAGACCGCTCTTGATGCTTTATTACAAAACAAGACTGGTGAAGTAGAAGCAATGTCTCGACCTGGACTGGGACAGGTTGTGTTTATCTATGGCACTCCTGGAAGACTGAACACCAAGGGACGGCTTGTTGGCGGTGGTGGAGTCGCTCATATGATCGAGCAGCGCAATCTTGAAGGGAAGGATGGAGAGTTTATCGCCCGAAAAATGCCTGAGGTCATTGCACATGGCGAGGTGACCGCTATTCAGGGTGAAGGGACTAGTGGCGAGCGTGTTCGCATTGTCCATGACGGACATACTGCGGTGCTGTCGTTGTATCAGAATGGTTCGCGTAAGACGTGGCTTTTGAGCGGGTGGGAAAACGAAGGTGGCGGCGCAGGGGTTAACCCCGCCACCGCCTACGCTTCTGACGGTTCTGGTATCTCCCGTCAGAAGGGAGCTTCTTCTGATAAAAGAATAAGCTTGAACGCCCATGTGGTCAAGCCTTCTTCTATTTCCGTCCGTCTGGACAAGAATGGCGAGCCGCTGGTGCGGGATGGCCAGTACGAAAATTCCCGTACAGGGGAAAAACGTGATGTTGGGAGTTTCGTGCATGGCGCGCCAACCCGCTTCAAGCGCTCTGCGCCCGCTGCGAAAACCACCCCGAAAAACGCTGGAAAGTCCGGCAGCTTTGAACACATCTTCGACCGGATGCGGGTGCTTTTTCAGGACCAGTTCCTTCCGGTGAAACGGGTGCAGGAGCTTTTGCAAAGCCAGGGCAGGAAGATGGACCCGGACGCGGACGCATATCTGGCGGAAGAGCGTTACCACGGCCGGGCCGGGTACCGCCTGGAGAAGTTCCAGGAAGATCACGTCGCCCCGCTCATGGAGAAGATCAGGGATTCCGGGACAAGCATCCTGGAGTTGGAGGACTACCTCTACGCCAAATACGCGCCGCAGCGGAACGCGCACATCGCCAGTATCAATCCGAAGATGCCTGATGGCGGATCGGGCCGGACGAACAAGTGGGCGGCGGACACGCTGGCCCGCTTCGAGAAGGAAGGTAAAACCGCGAAGCTGGAGGCCCTGGCCAAGGATGTTCGGGCCATCACCAAGATGCAGCGGGACACCATCCGCAAGGAAGGGCTGGAGGATGATGAAGTCATCGATGCGTGGGAGTTGGCGAATCCTGACTATGTTCCCCTGAAGGGCAAGGCCGACGATCAGGGGCATGGCCGGGCGATAGGCACTGGCTTCAACGTCAAGGGATCGGGGACGAAGCGTGCGCTTGGCCGCTCCACTCCCGCCACGGACATTCTGGCAAACCTGATCGCTCAGACCGGGGATACGCTTGTGCGGGCGGAAAAGGCCCGCGTCGGGCGTGCTTTTTACCGCATGGTGGAAGAGAACCCGGACGCGGATCGCTGGATCATTCACGAACAGTTACCGAGCCGCAGGGCGATGGTGAATGGACAGGTCAGGAACGTGACGGACTTCTCGTTCCCGATGGAACCCAATGTGATCACCGTGACCCTTCCTGGTGGAGGCGTGCGGTATATCGAGCTGTTCGACAAGGACCTGGCGGCGGCCATGAAGAATGTTGGTGCCCAGCAATTACATGGCTGGGCGGTGAGGACAATGGCCTTCGCCACGCGATATTTGGCGACTGTCAGCACATCCCTTAGTCCCGACTTTGTTGTGAACAACTTCATGCGGGATATTCAGATGGCAATGATCAACATTGCCGGAGAAAAAAGCACGGATGTTGCGAAAAGGGTTGGAAAGAGCGTCCCCGGAGCCATGAAGGGCATTATTATATCTTCTACACATTCTCTCCAATTATCTGAAGACTGATCGTCTAAAACAATAATAGCAATTTCCATTGCGCACATTTTTTGATCAAATATGCTAGGCTCTAGACCATCAGGCTATCGTCTGATAGGCTAGAAAAATGTTTGAAAACAGCAGGTTGAGTCGATACAAAGTCGGAAAAATCATTGAATGCTTTTGCATCGACATTGACGCTGCCAGAACCGCTCTGCTCCTGAAGTTGAACAGAAAGACCGTGAACAGGTACTTTCTGGCCTTCAGGCGGTTGATTTATCTCCACCAAGTATCCAAAAAAGAGCAAATACTCGGTGTGGTTGAGGTTGATGAAAGTTTTTTTGGCCCCGCCCGGGTTCGTGGGCGGCCAGGCCCCCGAAAAAGGGGACGGGGCACGCTTAAACAACCGGTCTTTGGCATCTATGAGCGTGATGGAGCCGTTTACACAGAGCTGGTCACGGACTGCCCGGTCAAAACGCTTCAAGCCATCATCAGGGGCAAGGTTTCGCCTGAGAGCATTATCCATTCCGACTGCTGGAAAGGCTATGACGGACTGGTGGACGTGGGGTACGACAAACATTTCCGCATCAACAAATCCAGACACTTTGCGGAAAAATCGGTCCACATCAACGGCATCGAAGCATTCTGGAGCCTTACAAAACGCCGCCTGGCAAAGTTTAACGGTGTGAAGCAGAATTTCGAGCTCCACCTCAAGGAGTGTGAATGGCGCTACAATCGAGCGCTGCCACAACTCCTCGCCAGCCTCAAACTTTTGGTGGCAAAGAACAAAGACCTGATGGTCTAGAGCCTATGCTATTTAAACATTTGCCTCTGTAAATACAGAGGCAGAGTTTAAATGAACAACTTTTATATTACGAGGCAAGAGTATCATAATTTTACACATTACTTTGTAAAGTTAAAATTTATATAATAATCCGGAATTACTGCTCTAAATGGGTATCGGTCTACCCCACAAATCCCATGCTTACGGCTCTACCGGATCGTCGAAGAGCGCATCGCCCAGAGCCGCGAGAAACTCCGGCTCCGGTCGGTCGGCGTAGACGCCTTGGCCTGGCCGGGCCGGGTCCACACCGCGCAGAAACACGTAGCGCGCGCCTCCAAAGTGTTCCTCGTAGCGGTATCCGGGCATCCGCAGGGACAGGTAGCGGTCCAGGGCCAGACAGTACAGGTGGCATTGCAGAAAATAATGGTGCTCCGTCATGGTCTGGCGCATGGTCTGAGGCGTGTAGTGGCGCGCCGTGGGGCCGAGCCAGTTGGACTTCCAGTCCACCAGATAGAACCGCCCTTTGTGCCGGACCGCCAGGTCGATGAAGCCCGTCATGAAACCCTGACGCGGCTCGAAATGCAGCCGCTCCATGTGTGTGGCCAACTCCCGGGGTTGCTCCGGGGCATGACGGCGGTACACCCGGAGCAGATCCTCACGGGTCACGGGACGCAGCGGGAAGAGAAATTCCAGTTCCACCAGTCGTTCGGCCATGCCGGACAAACGAAAGCCGCCCAGATCGGCATCGAGGACCCGCGCGGCCATGTCTTCCACCGCAGGCTTCCAGACAGGGTCCATGCCGAACTGGTCCAGAGCCTGGTCCACGGCCGGGGAGACGCTCTCCGGACGGCTGAAATCCATGAGCTCAAAAACGCGGTGCAGGCAGGAGCCCGCCGTGGCTCCACGCGGGAACCCGGCCATGGGGTCGTCCGCATCCGCTTCCTCGAAGGCGTCTTCGGCGTCGGTGTCATCCAGGCCGGGGTGCGGAGCCGGCCCCGGAGATCTGGTCAGGCCGGAAAAGCTGGTCAGGCCAAAGGAGGGCGGGAGATGTCTGGTCCACGGCCGGGGTGCGAGATCATCCTCCGGGCCGGCCTGACGCGAAACGGGCCGGGCTTCTGTCTGCGGCAGATCCGCCACCTCGATTTCCGGGCCGGACAGGGCACAGAGGTCTTCGAGCATGTCCTGTTCGGAAATGGTTCTCCAGCCGGGGGCCTCATTTCCGACAGTCCTGTGCCCGTGAAACAGCCAGGCCGGACCGGATGTTTCAGCCGTTTTGAACCGCCCCCAGACCATATAGCAGTGGCTGGCGGCCCTGGTCAGAGCCACGTAGGTCAGACGGATCAGCTCGGCCCGGGCCTCCAGCAGAGCGTTTTCCCGGCGGCGCGAAAATTCTTCGGAGCCCAGATCCAGCACCAGGCCCCGCTCGTGAGTCAGAATCTGTCCGTCGCCGGTTTTGGCCTGCCCATACAGGAACGGGCAGAAAACCACGGGATATTCCAGCCCCTTGCTCTTGTGGATTGTCACGATGTGTACGGCGTCCCGGTCCGAGTCCAGACGCAGTTGCGATTCCTCCGTCAGCGGCAAAGCCGTCTGCCGGGCGAACCACCGGGTCAGCGACGGCAAGGACGCGCGGGTTTCGCGCTCGCGGGCGTGCAGAATTTCCAGGCAGTGCAGCACGTTGGTCATGCGCCGCTCTCCGCCGGGCAGACCCAGCAGGCGCGGCCGCACGCCGGTCTCGCCAAGCATGCGGGTCATGGCCGCCATGACGCCCTGTTTTCCGGCCAGCTCCCGCCAGCGGCTCATGCGATCTTCCCATTCTTCCAGCAGCCGGGGTTCGGCGTCCAGCAGACGCAAATCCGCCGCATCAAGCCCCATGAGGACCGTGCTCAGAGCCGTACGCAGGACAGTCTGCCCGCGGCTTTCCGACAATGCCCGCAGCAGGGCCAGAATTTCCAGGGCTTCGGGCGTGTCGAAAACCGAGGCCGGTTGGTGCAGCACGCTGTGCACGCCGCATGTACGCAGAGCCTGGTGCACGAGATCGCCCTGGCGGTTGGTCTCCACCAGTACAGCCATGTCCGCGGCACGCAGGGGACTGTCGCCCAGAAGCGCTCTCCCCTGCTCCGCCGCCCGCAACAGACGCGATATCTCGGCGGCCACGGCCCGGCAGATGAGCGGCTGCGCTTCGGTCTGCGACAGAGGCTTTTCACCGCGAGGCACCCAGATGGTCAGAGCCGGAGTTTCCCGGCTGTCCTCGATCAGGGGGCAGGCGCGCGGTCCGTCCGGCCAATGCACGGGAGCGTAAGCGATGTCCGGATTCAGAAACGGATTTTCGGGGCGTTCGAAAATGCGGTTCACGGCCCGGATCAGTTCCGGGGTGGAACGATGGTTCGTGCCGAGGGCCACCTTGCGGCCGCAGGACTTTCCCGCCCGCAGGTAGGTGTGCAGGTCCGCGCCCCGGAAGGAATAGATGGCCTGCTTGGGGTCGCCGATCAGAAACAGGGGCAGATCCCGGAACAGCGTGGAAAAAATGGCATATTGCAGGCCGTCCGTATCCTGAAATTCATCGATGAGGGCGGCCCGGTAGGGGGCGGCCCGCACGAAGCCTCCGTCGTCCACGGCCCGCCGCATGGCGCGGATCAGGTCGTCGAAGCCCTGGATGTTCCGCTCCGCCTTGCGCCGCTCCAGATCCTCGTCCAGCCCGGCCAGAAAATCCCGGCACAGGCAGGCGCAGAACCGTTCCAGCAGCGGCATCAGTTCCCGTCCGCGTTGCAGCAGTTCGCCGACGAGATGGAAAACCGGATGATCGGGAGGTTCCGCGCCCTTTCTGGTCATGGAAGCCATATACTCCGGCGTCAGTTCCTCCAATTTATCGGCCAGTTTCAGGCCGGGCGCGGCGGCATAGGCATCGAGGACGGCCAGCCGTTTTTCCAGCCGATCGGGCCCGCTCATGTTCGCCTTGAGAGCCGTGTGCCCGAAGAGTTCGGCGCGGACGGCCTCGCGCGAGGCGGGCCAGAGAGCGGCCAGCCGTTCTGCCACCATGCTGAAGGCTTCTTCCGCCTCGTGCACATCCGGCGCCGGATCCTGCGGTTCCAACCGCGGCCCCTGGACCAGAAAAGGCAGAGAAGCGAGTTCCGTCAGGCGCTTTACGGTCACGCTCCCGCGCACGAAAGCGCCGGTCATGCCCTCCAGAGGCAGCACGCGGCGCCGCCAGAAATCCAGGCAGGCCTGGCGGACAAGGCCGGACAGATCGGGTTCGAGCTTCGTATCGAACAGATTGCCGGACTCGAAGCCTCCACGGGTCAGCGTGTGGCGGCAGAATCCGTGGATGGTGAATATCCGGGCCAGATCGAAATTCCGCAGGGCCCCGCGCAGCAGTGCCCCCGCATCCGTATCCCCGTATGTCTCCCGCAGCCAGGCCAGAAACGGATCGCCCGTCTCCCCTCCTTCCAGAACCCGCGCCGCTTCGGCCAGCCGTTTGCGGATGCGGCCGCGCAGCTCTTCCGTGGCCGCTTTGGTGAAGGTGACCACCAGGATCTGATCCACGGGCAGGCGTTTCTCCAGCAGCAGGCGCAGAAAAAGACTGGTCAGGACGTAGGTCTTGCCCGTTCCGGCGCTTGCCTCCACCAGAGTCGCGCCATCCAGAGGCGCGGTGCGCGGGTCCAGAATCTCACGGATCACGATCGCCTCCAAGCAGCGGGCCGTACACGGCTTCGGTCACGGCCGCGAAGGCTTCCCAGTCGGGTTCGGCGTCCCGGTATGCGGCGCGCAGGAACGGGTCTTCCCGCTCGGCGCGGGTGGAATAGCCCCCCAGCCAGTCTTTCCGGGCCTCGTTCAGAGCGCTTTCCATATCGCCGTTTTTCGCGTCGAAGCGTCTGCGGGCGTAAATCAGGGACGCGCGGGGAAAAAGAGGCAGCGGCGCGCTCATGCCCGACATTCGCAGCCGGACCAGATCCCGCAGGATGCGCGCGGCCTGCTCCTTAGACACCTCCGGGGCCGTGAAAATGTCATCTCTGGCCACATGGACCGATGCGGCGGAAAGCCCGGCAGCCCCGGCCGCCAGATGGCGGACCCAGAGCCGGAGCATGTCCGCCCCTTTGAGTTTGACGGCCCGGAAGGCGACCATGCGCCACCCCGCTCCGCCCGCCAGCAGGGGCAGTCTGGCCGTTATCCGGCATGTACCCAGATCGAGCGCCAAATCGTGGAAAACAGGCTTTTCCCCGCCCTGCTCCATCCGTATCCGGGCGGCCTGATCGCTGACCTGGGCATACATTTCCCGGATGGCCTCCTGTCCGGCCGGGCCGGGCGGCAGGCCCTGTCCGGCGCGCAGCCGCTCCCGCACGGCGGATTCCGGCGGATTTCCGGCCAGCATGAAATTCAGCAGGTCCTGATTCAGGCCGAACCCGTCCAGACCGTCCGGCACGGCCAGCGGTTCTTCATCCGGAATTTCCCCGTCCGGCATGGCAGGCCGTACCCCCAGGGTGCGGAGCAGGCAGCGCACGGGGTGACTCAGAAAATCTTCCAGCTCGCCCAGAGAAATCTCCGGGCAGGAAGCCGGCCAGACCTCCGGGAACGCATCCGCCGGAAAAAAGGGCCGGGACACGGGCTGGCCGCACAAGGCCCTGGCTCCCCGGCAGTTCTGTTCGGAAAAGGAAAAAAGAGGGCTGCCGGAGCGGAAATAGTCGGGATGAAAGCCCTGCAGCCGGTGGCGAGTGACCAGAGCCTCGGACGGCAGCCAGCCGGACACCCGGGCGCGGCTGTCCAGATAATCCAGAAGTTCGGACACCAGTACCGACGGGGGCGACTCGCTGTTGTCCCTGGGAGAAAGGCCGGGATAGGTCAGAATGAGGGCGTCCCGCGCGGAGATCAGGCTTTCCAGAAACAGGTACCTGTCGTCGTCGCGCAGGCTGCGGTCTCCGGGGCGGGGCGAGGCGGCCATGAGATCGAACCCGGGGCGGGTATCCTGACGCGGAAAGCCCGTGGAGGACAGCCCGGCCAGGCAGATGACCCGAAACGGAATGGCCCGCATGGGACGCAGACCGCAAAAGGTCAGCCCCGAACTCAGAAAGCCGCCCTCGGCCGGAGCCGCGTCCAGCCTCTCGCGCAGCAGGTGCAGCATGGCCCGGCTGTCCACAATGATTTCCGGCGCGCCGACGCTCATGGCCTGGACCAGAGCCGTGACGGACTGGCGCAGGCCGCACAGGACATCCACCGTGTCCCTGTCCCGGGGGAAGAAGGTGTCCAGCATCCACAGCAGGCGCTGCCGCCATTCTCCAGCCCCGGCCGGGATACCCAGAAAATCCCGCATCTGGCGGAGCTGGTCCAGAAAGGCCGCAAGACGCCCCAGCAGTTCCTGATCGTCTCCGCCGAGGGGCCCCAGCGGGGAAACTCCCCGCACCGGCAAGCCGCCGGGGCCGGTCATGTATCCCAAAAAGAGCCGGGCCAGCCCCTGTTCCCAGGTGTTCTGAGGGTAGAGGACGCCTCCGGTTTGGGACTGAAAGTCCGGATCCGCGCCCCAGCGGATTCTGGCCTCGTCCACCCATTCCCTGATGCGCGAAACATCCGTTTCGTCCAGCTGAAGCGCCTGGCGGATGGCCGGAGCTTCCAGCAGATCCAGCACGGCCGTGGCCTCGAAACGGGAGAGGCCGAATTCCAGAAGTTCCAGCAGGAGACGGGCGTGGGTCTGCGTCTGGGACGGTCTGCGGTCGGCCATGGAAAAAGGCAGGAAACGGGACGGGTCCTCGGGCGCGCCGAACACGGTCTGGATGAAAGGCGCGTAGAGGTCCATGTCCGGGGCCATGATCAGTATGTCCCGCGGGGTCAGGGTTTCGTCGCGCTGCAGACGGTCCAGAATGATGTCCTGAAGCGTCTCCATTTCACGCATGGGGCTGTGGCAGCAGTGAACCTGAATGGATTCGCCGTCCAGATCGGGCAGGGAGCCCGGCACGGGCGAAAGCTCCAGAAGATCCTGCTGGACGTGCTCCAGCAGCGTGCGCGGGGCGGAGAAATCCCGGTACAGCGGCATTTCCTCCACGCCGCCGGCGGCCAGCAGATCGTGAAAGTCCCGCCCAAGCGCGCCCAGTCCGGCCAGAGGGTTTTCGACCTCCTCCTGCGGCGGTACGCCGTGCTCAGTCAGTAAGCGGTACTCCCGCAGGCGTTCCCGCTGTCCGGGCAAATCGCCCCAGTACTGGCGGGACGGGCTGAGCAGAAACATGTGCACGGGAACATGTTCGGCCAGAGCCAGCAGAAGATCCAGATACGCGGGCGGCAGGGTGGAAATGCCGAACACGGACAGGCGCGGCGGCAGGACGGCGGGTTTTTGCCGCAGCGCCTCCATGACCCGCCGCAGCAGGGCCGCACGATGCTCCTGTTCGCGGCCTTTGGCCGTTTCCCGCCACAGGACGGCCTGCCAGGCTTCCGCGCCGGGGTCGCCGTGCGTTTCCCCGCAGGTCCGGCCGGACTCCCAGAGGGCCGCCCAGCGGGGACGAAAGATCAGATACTGATCGAAATGGAAGGCGATTTTCCGGGCGAGCTGAATCAGCTTGAGCGTGTCCGCGCCGTCCAGATAGCGTCTGACCGACGCGAATTCCGGCCTGTCGGCCAGACCGGGCAGAAGGCTCGCCACGCGCCAGAGCATCCGTTCCTGAGACAGAGGGTATTCCTCGGGCAGGCCGGGCAGGAGGGCGCGGGCCAGATCGTAGGCAAAAGCGACGGGAAAGGGAAAACGGGCATTGGCCCAGACGCCGTGTTCGCGGGCCAGCTGCATGGACACCCAGCGCTGCATGCCCGCGGACTGGACCAGAATGGTCTCGGGACGCATGGGATCGAGGGGCTCGGCCGTGACCTGGGCCAGCACGAGCGCCAGATGTTCCAGACGATTCGAGGTGTACAGGAAAAAATGGCGCATGGCCGTCTAGGCCAGGCCCACGTCGCCCTCGATCCGCGCGACGGCCTCGATGGCCAGGGTCAGAAACTCGTTCAGCTCCAGCCCCAGGTGTTCGCACTCGCCGATGGTCCGGCGGCAGACCGTGGCCGCAAAGGCCTTGTCCTTCATCTTCTTGCGCAGACTTTTGGCCTCCATGCCGCGCAGGCGCGTGGGCCGGACCAGGGCGGCGGCATGGATCAGGCCGGTCACCGTCTCCCCGCAGCGCAGGGCGAAATCCAGCACGGTCCGGGGCTGGCTGCCGTTCATGTCATTATGGCGGCTGATGGCCAGAAGGGCTTCCTCGGGCATCTGTCCGGCCAGCCGTGCGGCGGTCTCCAGCCCATGTCTCTGGGGGAGGTCCCTGGTTTCGGGATAATCCAGATCGTGCAGCAGCCCGGTCAGCCCCCAGAGTTCGGGGTCGTGCCCCAGACGCAGGGCCAGAGCGCGCAAGACGGCTTCCGTTTCCAGGGAATGAACCAGCATGGAATCGTCTATCAGGGCCAGAGCGGCGGCGCGGTCAAGCATGTGTGCTCCTTGGAATCCGCCCGGAAAACGGGCAGGCAGGATCGCTTTCCGGAAAGAGATGCGGCGTCCCCGCTCAATCTGTCGTTGCGGGCGCTTCTTCGGTATCCATGACGGGTTCGGCCGCACAGACGGTCCTTTCCCGGGAAGGATTTTCCCGGCGGTACAGCCAGGCCGCGGCCAGTCCGAGGGTCAGAAAAATCACGTCGCGGATCAGGTACCAAGTCATGCTGGCGGGCGCCGAGGAACCGAAGCAGCCACAGTCCACATCGAGTCCGCGCAGATGGGCGCTTCCCAGCGCGGCCAAGAAGACGGCGAGCAGCAGATTGGTCAGAAAAAGGGCCGGGCCCGTGCAGACCTGGCAAACCAGCAGGATGGCCAGCAAGACTTCCAGCCAGGGCAGAGTCAGAACCGTGAACCGGACCAGCGCGTCCGGCAGAAGCTGGTACCCGGCCACGCTCTGGGTGAAGGCCGCCGGGTCCAGAATCTTGGGGATGGCCGCAGCGGTGAAAATCAGGGCCAGAATCAGGCGCAGGGAATGCGCGGGCGTGCTCATGGCACCTCCGAAGCGTTGGGGCTGGTAGGAAATTGATCATCCGGCGCGGGCATTCCGGCTTCCCCGGAAGGATGCATCCCGGCCTGGCCGCCGTCCACCGGTGCGGAATCCTCTGGCGGTACGGAGCCGGACATGTCCGTCATACCGGCATCCGGCGCGGGGACAGGCCCGGCC
Source organism: Desulfomicrobium orale DSM 12838 (assembly GCF_001553625.1). GTDB lineage: Bacteria > Desulfobacterota > Desulfovibrionia > Desulfovibrionales > Desulfomicrobiaceae > Desulfomicrobium > Desulfomicrobium orale. The sequence goes on along the minus strand of NZ_CP014230.1, from coordinate 412,606 downwards.
GCCGTAGGCAGCTCGTGGTCCCGCCACAGGGCCCAGCCGTTTCTGAGTACCCGGACGCCGGACACTCCCGCCGCCGAGAGCTGATCCGCCAGCTCGTGGCTCAGCTCGCAGAATTCGCCGTCGCAATAAGTGATGACGGTTTTCTGCTCCAGCCGTTCGCGGATGGCCGGAAACTCCCGCGTGAAGACGAAGGGCGGCAGCGAGAGCGCGCCTTCGATGTGCCCGCCCTCATAAAGGTCCGGATCGCGGGCGTCGAGAAAAACGGCCTGCCCCGAGCGGTACAGGGCTTCGGCGTCGTTCAGGGAAATGTCCCGGCTGGCCGGAACGTGCTCCGGGGCCGGCGCAGCAGGTTCGGGAGAGGCGATACGAAGCGTTTCCTGCCGTGCGGCGTCGAACAGAAAGGCCAGACCTACGGCCGCGGCCATGATAAGCAGGGTTTTGATGCCAAAAGCGAGGGATGGTTTCATATGTTGACTCCTCGGCAAGCCTCCTACGGTCCCTTTGGCGGGAGCGCAAGGGCGGACCGCCGCCGATTCCCTTGAGCCGTTGGCATGTCTCTTGTTAGCCGGAGGAACCATGCGCACTCTCGTCATCAATCTGACCCGGTTCGGAGACCTGCTTCAGACCCAGCCCGTGCTGAGCGGGCTGCGGGATCTGGGCGGGCACGTGGCCCTGGCCTGTCTGGACACCTTCCAGGGCGCAACGGTTCTGCTGCGGGATCTGGATCAGGTGCTTGCCGTGCCCGGAGCCAAGTTTCTGGCTCTGCTCGATCGGAGCTGGCCGAAAGCCGTGGCCGCTCTGGCCGCCTGGAGCACCGAAGCCGGCACATGGGACCGGATCGTCAATCTGACCCCGACCCTTCCGGCGCGGGTGCTGTCTCGCTGCTTAAGCGGCCGGGAACATCTGGGATTCGGCCTGGACCGGCTGGGTTTCGGCACCTATTCCGGCCTGTGGGCCGCTTTCCTACAGGCGGCTTCCGCCTACCGGGGATGCAGCCCTTTCAATCTGGCGGATCTTTTCGCGCGGGTGGCGAACGTGCCTCCCGCTCCACTGCCGCTGAAGAAACCCTCTCCGGCCGCACGGGAGCGGGCGCGGTCCCTGCTGGCCGGACTGGAAGGGCCGGCGGTGGCTTTTCAGCTCGGGGCCAGTCAGGACTACCGGCGCTGGCCCGTTTCCGCCTTTGTCCGCGCTGGACGCGTGATCCGGGAGCGAAGCGGGCGCTCCCCGGTACTGCTGGGCAGCGCGGCGGAATCCCATTTGGGGCGGGAATTCGCGGCCCGGGCCGACTATCCCTTTCTCGACCTCACAGGCGCGACGGATCTCGAAACCCTGGCCGCCGTGCTGCTCGAAACGGAGCTGCTGCTGACCAACGACACAGGCACCATGCATCTGGCAGCGGGGCTCGGCGTTCCGGTGGCGGCGGTTTTTCTGGGCACGGCCCAGCCCTTCGACACGGGCCCCTGTCTGGAAGGCAGTCTTTCTCTTGAGCCGGACATGGACTGCCATCCGTGTTCTTTCGGAGAGAAATGCCCGCATGCCCTGGCCTGCCGGGAACGGATCGACCCCGGCCTGCTGGGCGAGACCATCGCGGCCCGGCTCGGTGGAGAAAGCTGGAAGATCCCCCAAGGCCTGGGCGCCCGCGCATGGCAGGCCAGACGGGACGCACAGGGGTTCATGGAACTTTTTTCCCTGTCCGGCCATGACGGGGCGGACAGAAGCCGGTGGATCGGCATGCAGCGCGACGTATATCGCCGTTTTTTTGACAGGGACAATTCCCCCGTCGCCCCCCGGCTGGTCCAAGGAGAATTCTGGACTGGCCTTGCACGGGAGCTGGAACGCTGCACCCTGCTGCTGACCCTGGTGGAGGAGCAGGCCAGGCTGCTCGCGCTGCGGCCCGTCGACGCCCTGCGCCGGAAATTTCTGCTGAACTGCCAGACATTGCAGGATGTACTGGAGCGAAGCCCGGCTCTGGGGGTGCTGGGGCCCATGTGGAAATACCAGTGGACGGAGGAATCCCGCATGGACGAATTCGTGAACCTGTGCGGGCAATACCGCGCCCTGACGGCACTTTTCCAGAGCTGCATGAGTCTGGCATGATTGTTGATAAATAAGGCCGCATAGGCAAAATAAACCCAGAAAAGAGGACAGATACATGATTATCATCGACGGCCAGCGCAGCGCCCTTGAAGTTCGGCATTTCGAGAATCTCGAACAAATCATAGAACAGGTCATGGCGGACGACCGCATGCGGCAGCGGGTGGTCACCGATGTTCTGGTCAACGACGAGGCTTTTTCGGAAATCTATCCGCATCAGGCCGAGGACATGGAAACAGACGCCATCGAGCGGGTGGAAATCGTCTCCGTGACGGCCGGGGAAATGGCCCGGAACATCACTCAGGAACTCTACAAGGTGGTCACCCTGATGGACAGGGCCGGCAGCCAGGTGGCGGAATATTTTCGCCTGGCCGAAGACGGCATGGCCCTCGAACTCTATTCCGACCTGCTGGCAGTGAACCGCGACTTTCTGTCCATGGTCGCCGTGCTGAGGGGGGAATTCGCGGTGGATTCCGCTCTGGACCAGGACGGTACGCTGGACAGTCTTTCCCAGCTTTTTTCGGAGATGATCGAGATTCAGGAAAACGAGGACTGGATTCTGCTCGCCGACCTGCTCGAGTACGAGTACCTGCCCCTGGTGCGGAAGACCAAGGACCTTGTGGCCGGCCTGCGGGAGGCGGTGAAGACCGCCACCAGGGAGGCAGCCTATGCCTGAGGATATGTTTGAGCGGATTGTGAATCTGGGCAGACAGGAAGCGGTGCATCTCGCCGCTGAGGATACCGAAGGACTGGCGGCCGTTTTGTCCGAGCGGGAGGAAGCCATCAATGCTTTCATCCAAGCTGGCCCCGGAGAGAAGCGGGAAGCGTTTCTGGACAAACTGACCAAGCTGCAGGACATGAACGCCCGCCTGCGTCACGAGGCCAGAGCCCTGCATCGTTCCCTCAAGGAAGAGTTGCTCCGCCTGCGTTCCGAAAACCGCCGCTTGGGCGGATACCGGGGCAGCGCCATCGTCACACCCATGAACAGCCTGCTGGTCAGCCGCAGGGGATAACGCCCGATCATTTCAGCCACAGCAGGACGGCGGCAAAAAGGTCAAAAGCTACCGCCATCCTGCTGTTTTCGGACAACCCCGATTATCAGCACGTGCCGGTGCGGCCTGACATCAGTCCTCGTCCTGACCACCGCCCTGGATCATGGCGTAAGCCACCACGCATCCCAGCAGAAATCCACCTAGAGTAATCCACCAGAGCATTGATCCTCCCGTGACGGCCTTGCATCAGCCAAGCCACGCGCGGCCCCAGAACATCCGGGCCCCGGCCAGGGCCGCAAAGAAGATGTTGGCTCCCCAGGCCGCGGCAAAGGGCGGCGCAAGGCCTTTTTCCCCGGCCGAAACACACAGCACGAACATGCCGTGATAACAGAACGTGACCACCAGGCCGAGCGGTATGGTCAGATAGAGCGAGCCGGACACGGAAACCAGGGCCAGAGCGATGAGCCCCATGATCAGCACCGAGCCGGCATAGGCCAGCTTCGTGTGCCAGGCCGTCAGCAGCCGCTCGATGTTGGAGCCCGAATCCCGAAGCCGCCGGATCTCGCTTCCCAGCCGCCACAAAGGCAGGGATTCCAGACTGGCCTTGGGATCGATGACCAGAAAACTCTTCAGCGGAGTCACCATCCGCAGCCGCAGCGCATCTTCCCGGATGACGGAAAAAGAGGCGGGTACGGTCCGCTCGACGCCGCTCAGCACCCATTCCCCGCGCTGAACCTCAAAGGATTCGGCCCGCACGATCTCGTCGATTGCTCCGGACGCCGGATCGAGCATGAATATCTCCACGCCGGCGCCGTCCTCTTGGGCCGGAACGACGGAAGACAGATGCACGACCCTGTTTTCCTCCCGGAACCAGATGTCGTGCAGCCGCCGGTTCTGCATCTGGCGATTGCGAACCTCCTCGTTCCAGATTCTGTCGGCGGCCCTGTGTCCGTGCACCCCCAGAAATTCGGAAAGTGTAAGCTGCACGCCGCACAGGATCAGGGCGTAAATCAGCACGCTTCTGGACAGCGCGCCAAAGGAAACGGCGCAGGCTTCCAGGGCCAGCAGCTCCCTGCCGCGGGCCATAAGCCCGAACTGGGTGACCAGCGCGAGCAAAAAGACCGCCGGAAAAATCTGGGCCAGGATAAAGGGCAGGCGGTAGATGAAGTACGCGACAACATCCTGAAGCCCCGTGCCGGAGTCCAGAAAATCGTCCAGCCGGTCGAAAAGATCGATAAACACGTATGTCCCAAGGCCGATGGCGCAGATCAGCAGCAACAGCCCCATGTTCTGGCGCAGAAAATAGCGGGTGAGCAGGGTCATGAACTGCTCCCGGCACGCGGCCCGCGCCGCGAAAAGTATTTCAGAATGGCCGGATTCCACCCGCGTTCCTCCGCCGCCATCCGGATACCGGCCAGAGCCGCGGCCAGAAAAAGAGCGTTGGGCAGCCACAGGCCCACCGCCGGTTCGAGCACGCCGCCCTCGGCCAGAGACATGCCCGCCGAAAGCAGCACATAATACAGGAAGAAGGCGCCCAGGGCCACGACCAGACCGTACTGCCGCTTCATGCCCTGAAAAAAGAAGGCCAGCGGCAAGGCGAAGAGCCCCAGCACCAGGCAGGCGGCGGGCAGGGCCAGACGCTTGTGCAGTTCGATGTGCACCTTGCGCTGAAAATTGAGACTCTCATGGTCGAAGGCACCCCGGAATACGCCCCGCAGAGTCTGCCAGGACATTTCCTTCGGAGCCTTGTCCTTGAGTTCGAAGCCCCCCAGCAGCCGGGTCGTGTCCAGAGAAAGAAGGTACCGCCCGAAGCCGGCCACGGAGAGTTCACCATCTTCCTCGCGGTACACGCGGCCGTCTTCCAGGCGCACGAAAATCTGGCCCCGCTCAGGATCGGAGTCGATCCGGCCCCGAGGCGCGACGATGGTGGCCGGTGCGCCGGGCCTGGAATTTTCCCGGGCGAAGATATCCCGCAGCTCTCCGGTGCCCGGATCGGCCTGCCGGGCGTAAACCGTCAGATGCGGAAACGAGGTGTTGAACACGCCGGGCTGCACGCTGACGGCGGTCTTGTGCCGGGCCAGCTCCACCACCATTCTCCGGAAATTGTCCATACCCCAGGAGATGCCGGCCAGGGAAAGCCAGAGGGTCAGCCCGCAGCAGATCAGACTCAGCATCACCGGAGCAGGCAACAAGGCTCCGAAGCTCAGCCCGCCCGCCCGCAGGGACACGAGTTCCCTGTCCGCACCCATGCGCAACAGGGTCAGAAAAAGACCCAGCATGCATGAAACCGGCACCAGCAGAATGAGAAAAAGCGGGCTCAGATAGACGAACAGCCGGATCAGATCCGCAACGGTCACGCCTTGGGCCAGAAACAGATCGCGCAGTTGCAGCAGGCGGCCCAGTAAAATGAGGCAGAGCAGGGCTCCGAGACAGATGCCCGTGATGAGGGCCATTTCCCGGAACAGGACGCGCTGCAGAAGAGGGATGCGGATCATGGATGCGCGTCTTCCCGCTCATAGAAGCGCGACAGGGCCTGCTCTTCCAAAGGAGTGAGATTGTAGCGGGGTCCGGCTTCGGCCATGAGGGCGCACACGTCGCCGCCTTCGCCGCGACGCTCCTCGATCCAGGCGATGGCCTCGCGCAGATTCCTGTCCGTGGGCATGATGGTGGGCATGGATTGGCTCCTTGGCTTTCCTTCGTGACGAAAGGCACCATAGCCCAAAGGTTTCCGGGGCACAACGCGGCCGCGAGAGCCGACCGGTTGGAAAGAAGAGACAAAAAAGACGCATGAATGCGTCTTGTGTACTTCTTGATGGCGGGGTTGTCCAAGTCGCGCTACGGCCGGTTGGTTGCGGCAGGAAACGGGTCCCCCCGGAATGACCGGACATTCATCATGCACATTATGTCATGTTTTTGGTCCGAATTGGTATGGCCTTTGTTTTTTTGGTCCGTATTCTGACTAGGTTTCCCCGAAAGCGAGTCGGAGTCATGCGTTTCCCCGAAAGCGAGTCGGAGTCATGCGCCGGCCGGCTCTTGCGGGAAGACGAAAACGCAACGTGGTTTGCAAAGGCTCGACTTTCAACAGAAGAGGTTTGCGGCATGTTCTCCTCGTCCGTCGCCGGCGCGACTCCAGTAAGCCGGCTCGATTGCGTCATAGGCCAGCTGTGTGCACCCGAGGCCATGAGCGATATCGCTCATTCTCCGCTGCACAACGCCCCCATGCCGTCTCTGGAGGTCATCCGGGAAATCGTTCATCTTCTCAAAACGATCCTGTTTCCCGGCTACTTCGGAACGCCTGTGCTCTCCGAGTCCCATCATTACCACATCGCTGCATCCATCGATTCTGTGCTTCAGCGGATGGCCGGGCAGATTTATTCCGGCGCGTGTTTCTCCCATGCGCGGTATGCCAAGGAATGCGGCGCGTGTTCGGAATGCCAGAAACTTTCCTACGAAAAGGCCGTGTGCTTCATCGAGCGGCTGCCCGTCCTGCGGAAGCTTCTCGCTTCGGACGCGAGAGCCGCCTATGAGGGCGATCCGGCGGCGACGAGTCTCGGCGAAACCATCTTCTGCTATCCCTCTATTCTGGCGATGACCCACTACCGTATCGCCCACGAGCTCAGCGAGCTTGAAGTGCCGCTTCTTCCGCGCATCCTCACGGAAATGGCCCATACTGCCACGGGGATCGATATCCATCCGGGAGCCCGGATCGGGGAAGGGTTCTTCATCGATCACGGCACGGGGGTGGTCATCGGGGAGACATCCGTCATCGGCAGGAACTGCCGCCTGTATCAGGGCGTCACCCTCGGCGCGCTTTCCTTCCGCAAGGATGCCTCGGGCATGCTGGTCAAGGGGCTTCCCCGTCACCCGCGTCTCGGCGACAACGTCATCATCTACGCCGGGGCGACGGTTCTGGGAAATATCACCATCGGTTCGGGAGCCATTATCGGGGCCAACATGTGGGTTACGGAGGACGTACCCGAGCGGGCGCGGATCGTTTCCGGCAACAAATAGGCGGCTGCCGTTTCAGGATAAAAAAGGAAGAAAAACATGCCAGGTTGGTTCATGCCGGAAAAGGTCCCGTATGCTCCGGTTCGACTTTTCTGTTTTCCCCATGCCGGCGGCGGGGCTTCGGCCTACCGCGCCTGGACGAAAGATCCCGCGATGGGAGTTGTTCCCGTCCAGCTTCCGGGCCGTGAAAACCGGATGCGGGAGGCGCCCCTGCTGTCCATGAAGGAGGTTGTCGAGCAGGCCGCCGAGGCGGTTCTGCCTTATGCCGGACAGCCGTACGCCTTTTTCGGGCACAGCCTCGGTGCGCGCGTCGCCTTCGAACTGGCCCGGCATATGCGGCGAGAAGGCCGGCCCCTTCCCTGTCATCTGTTCGTTTCGGGAAGCCGCGCTCCGGAAATTCCCGAACCTTCTCCTCTGCACGAGCTCGAAGAGGACGAGTTTTTCGCCGCACTTTCCCGCTACGGGGGGACGCCGCAAAGCCTTTTGGACAACAAGGAGTTGATGAAGCTTTTTCTCCCGCTCTTGCGGGCGGATTTCACTGTCGATGAAACCTACGTGTATCAGGAAGAGGAGCCCCTTCCCGTTCCGTTCACGGCCTTTCGCGGTTCCGACGATCCAGAGGCGACCAGGGAGGAAATGGAGGGCTGGGGGCGGCATACGGCCCGGGGCTTCTCCTTGTGCGAGATCCCGGGAGATCATTTTTATCTGACGCATGCCGCGCCGCTGTTGTTATCGGGCATCCGGAGGGCGCTCGGCATATGAACCCGGCCGGTCAGGTACCCGTCCGGTGGATATTCGAGTCGGAAAGTTCGAAGCGGATGCCGTGCGGCAGCCCTGAAGTCTGGACGGTTCACCTGGACGACCCCCTGGTGCTCGCTCAGGCCCGCACCGTACTTTCTCCCGAGGAAGAAGCGTCGGCCAGGCGTTTCGCCACCGTCACGCTGGGCGATCGCTATGCCGCCGCGCACGGGGCCTTACGGATTCTCCTCGGGCGCTGGCTCGGCCGCGACCCTCGCGAAGTGCGTTTTTTCCGGAATGTCTGCGGGAAGCCTTTTGTGGAGGGCGGGCCGTACTTCAGCCTTTCTCATGCGGAAGGGCTGGCCGCCGTGGCGATATTTCCCGACCGCGAGGTCGGAGTGGATATCGAGCGGGTGAGGCCGTTTCCGGCCATGGCGGACATTGCGGAGCAGTTTTTTTCTTCCGGCGAGCGAGCCTGGATAGCTGGCGGTGTTCCGCCTGAAAGCCGTTTTTTTCGGTGCTGGGTGCTTCGGGAAGCCTTTGTGAAGGCGCTCGGAGAAGGGCTTTCCTTTCCGCTGGACCGATTCTGCATCCGCCCGCCGGATGATCGGGGAGGAGACGGCGTTTCCCTTATCCTGAAAGATGGTGACTCCCCCGATGTCGATCTGACGGAATGGCATCCCGCCGAAGGCTTCGCGGGTGCCCTCGCCGTACGGAGACAGCCATTTGTTGGTCAGGATCAGGGGTTGTCATGAATTCTGAACGCCTTTTTTCGCCTCTCAGCGCATAAAAACGAGGCGTAATGAAAGCTGCGGAGATGAAACGATGTCTCGCCCCCGGATGCGGATCCTGTCCGGAGGGTGTGTCCGGGGAGGATTTTTCTCCATTTCGACGGGGGATTCCCTCTCTCCCGAAGCAGTGGCCGGAGATGTCATGAAAGAATTTGCAGTGCAGGAACTGACCCTGGGGCAGGTTCTCGATGCCGCCGTCAAAGCGTTTCCCTTGGGGGAGGCGGTCGTTCATCCGGCTTCAGGAGTGCGGTGGACTTGGCTGGAGCTTTCGGAGCGGGTCGATGACACCGCCCGGGGGCTGATGACCATCGGCGTGGATGAAGGGGAAAAGATAGCCCTGTGGGCTCCCAACTGCCCGCAATGGATCGTGTTCATGTTCGCGGCGGCGAAGATCGGCGCGGTGCTGCTCACGGTGAATACGAATTATCAGGAAACGGAGTTGCGTTACCTGCTGCGGCAATCCGGTTGTGGGACGCTCGTGTTTTTTCAGGGTTTGCACGGACGCGATTTTGCAACCTCCCTCCATGCTGCCGTCCCGGAGGTGCTGGAGCACCCGCGGGGTGCGCTGCATTCCCGCCATGCGCCGGAGCTGCGCCGGATCGTGGCTTTCGGGGATGCTCCGGTCAAGGCGGCCGCCTACTCCCTGTCCGAGCTGGATGCTCTGGGGCGGGATGTTTCCGAGACGGCCTATGCGGCCCGCCGGAGCGCCGTGGAGCCGTACGCCATAGCCAACATGCAGTATACGTCGGGAACCACCGGGTTTCCAAAGGGTGTGATGCTGACCCATGTAGGTATTGTGAACAACGCCCGTTGCGTCGGCGGTAATCTGAGCCTGACCGCGGCCGACCGGGTCTGCCTGCCTGTGCCGCTGTTTCACTGCGTGGGTTGCGTGCTTGGCGCATTGGCCTGCACTTTTTACGGGGCCACGATGGTTCTGCTGGATACCTTCTCGCCCATCCCGGTTATGAACGCGGTAGCGCAGGAGCGCTGCACGGCTTTGTATGGGGTGCCGAGTTTTTTTCAGGCAGTGCTGCATCACCGGTTTTTTCCACGTTTCGAGTTCGGCACGCTTCGCACGGGAATCATGGCGGGAGCCGTATGCCCCGAAGAACTCATGCGCGCGGTCATGACCCGTATGGGCATGGAGGGAATCACCATCTGCTACGGGCTGACGGAAGGTTCTCCGGTACTGACCCAGACCCGGATGGACGATTCCGTGGACCGCCGTGTCTCGACAGTGGGACGGTCTCTGCCCGGCATCGAGGTTTCCATCCGTGATCGGAACTGCAACACGGAGCTCCCTCGCGGCGAAGTGGGGGAGGTCTGCTGCCGGGGCTACAACGTCATGCGGGGATATTACGATATGCCGGAAGCCACGGCCGAGGTCATCGACGATCATGGCTGGCTGCATACGGGTGATCTCGGATGCATGGACGCGGACGGCTATGTCAGCATCCGGGGGCGGATCAAGGACATGATCATCCGGGGAGGGGAAAACGTATACCCCCGCGAGGTTGAGGATTATCTCCGCACCATGGATGGAGTTCTCGACGTCCAGATAGTCGGAGTGCCCAGCGAACGCTATGGCGAAGAGGTGGGCGCCTTCCTGATCGTCAGGGAGGGGCGGATGTCTCGCCGGAGACTGTCCGGGCATTCTGCCGGGGACGCATCGCTTGGTACAAGATTCCTCGGCATCTCGCACTGGTGAGGGAGTTTCCTCTTACTGCCAACGGTAAGGTCCAGAAATACAAACTGCGGGAAATGGCGGAACGCTATTTTGTTACTGCCGACGCGTAACGTCTCGGCAGCCGTTCTTTGCTGGAGAGCCCCGGCAAGCTGCCGGAGCACGATTAACAATATTGATGAAACGGAGAGCGGGATATGAAAATCTTGCGGGGGCTGCTGTGCGGCTTTGTGCTGTTGGGATGGGGTGTTTTGAGCGATGCTCACGCCGACGACGTATTTGTTCTGAACTTTGAAACCGGCCTTGGCTCGCAGTCCGTGCAGCAGGTGCGGACGGTGCAGGCGTGGAGCAAGGCTGTGGAAGAAGCCTCCAATGGCCGGATCAAGATAAACCTGTATCCCAGCGGATCGCTGGCCAAACCGAACGTCAACCTGATGGCCTGCCAGGACGGTCTGGTGGACATCGCCTACCTGCATTCCTTTTTTTTCATCGACCGGCTGAAGGCGCTCGAAGCTCTGTACGTACCGGGCCTGAACATCACCAATCCCGCGCAGCTTCTCTCGCAGTGTGGGATCTGATCGCAAGGACCCCCGCTTTCCACCAGGAAGCGAAAGGCGTCAAAATTCTTGGCGTGCATGTCTCTCCGATGGTCATTGGAAGCGTGGCCAAACCCGTGGCTACCCTCGATGATTTCAAGGGACTCCGGCTGCGTACGAATGGCAAGAGCACGGCGTTGCTTGCCGAGCGTATGGGGGCCACGGTCATGACGGTGCCCGGGCCGGACATTTTCATGAATCTCCAGAAGAAGATCGTCGAGGCCACCGTCGCCGCATGGGAAGGACACCGCGGGTTCGGGCTGGTGAACATCTGTAATTTTTTTACCGAAAGTGATTTCCTGCCGCCTATCTATTTTTATTTGGTAATCAACGAGAACAAATGGAACTCACTGCCGCCCGACCTCCAGAAGGTGATGGAGGACGCCAGCGGCGCACGCTTCGCGGCCTTGGGCGGTGAAACGGAGGCATCCATTTCCGAGGAGATGCGCAAGTCCCTGCAGGTGGAAGGCAAGGCCGTCCTGAACTTCTCTGCTTCCGATCGCGAGAAGATCGACAAGGTATGCGCCGAGGTTCGGGAAGAGGAATTGAGCCGGATGGAGAAAGAAGGCGTCCCGGACGCCCGCCGGTATGTGGCGGAATTTCTTGAACTCATGAAGCAGTACGAAACCCGGTAAAATGCATGAGCGGCCGTGCGGATGAAAGCTTCGTGCGGCCGCGGAGGTTCTGCTCGCATGGATTGCATGAAGAAAGGAGGCGCGGCCATCCGCAGGGCGGCCCTGTGGGGTAATGTCCTCGGATGCGTTCTGTTGGGATTCATGACACTGCTTGTCACGGCGGATGTTGTGATGCGTGGCTGTTTCGGCACGTCCATTTCCGGCGTCTTCGAGGTGGTCGAAGTCCTCATGGGAGCGGTGGTCGGGTGCGGCCTTGCCTATACGGGCGTGACCCACAGCCATCTGGAGGTGGAAGTCCTGACGGACATGATGCCGCGGCGGGTGCAGCGCGCCCTCGGCGTGCTGGGCTGTCTGCTCGGATGCGTCCTCTGTGTCGCCATGGGCTGGAAAACGGTGGATTATGCCGTCGATGCTTTCATCAACGGAGAGTGTACACCGACGACGAGCATCCGGACATGGCCGTTCATCGGATTGCTCGGGGCGGGTTTTTTCCTGCTGGCGGTTGTTTCTCTGCTCCATGTCCGGAAGCATTTTCAGGGGATGGTTCGCCATGACGCCTGAATGGATCGGTCTGCTGGGCTTTCTCGCACTGCTCGCGCTGTTGTTCCTTCGCGTTCCGGTGGCGGTATCCATGGGTGTGGTGGGTGTCGTCGGCATGGCTTCCCTGCTGGGCCCGGGGGCCGGACTCAACCTGTTGCGGACGGCCCCGTGGACGAGTGTGGCTTCATATGACTACGCGGTGATCCCACTGTTCATGCTGATGGGAAACCTGTGCTCCCACAGCGGCATTTCCGAAGACCTGTTCCGCATGTTGCACCGATGGACAGGCCATTTCCGTGGAGGTCTGGCTCTCGCGACCGTCGGAGCCTGTGCCGGATTCGCAGCTCTCAGCGGCACTACGCTGGCGACCGCCGTGACCATGGGAGCCGTGGCTCTGCCGGAAATGAAGAAACTCAAATACGATCCCGCGCTCAGCACGGGCGTGGTCGCCGCCGGGGGACCCTTGGTGTGCTCATCCCGCCGTCGACGGTGATGGTCATCTACGGCATCCTCACGGAGCAGAACATCGCCAAGCTGTTCATGGCGGGCGTCATTCCCGGCCTGCTCCAGGCCCTGTTCTATGCCGCGGCTGTCGGCGTCATATGCCGGATCAAGCCCGCGATGGGTCCCGCCTGCGCACCTTTTCCCCTGCGTGAACGGATGCGGTCACTGAAAGGGACATGGCCCGTCTTCGCCCTTTTTCTGCTCGTGATGGGCGGCATCTACAAAGGCTGGTTCAGTCCCTCGGAGGCGGCGGCCGTTGGCGCCACGGGTGCATTTGCGCTGGCGATGCTCCGCCGTCGTCTGACTTCCAGCGCCCTTGGGTTGTTGTGCATGGATACGGTCAAATCCACGGCCATGATCATGCTGGTGATGGTCGGGGCCATGCTGCTCGGGTATTTTTTTTCCGTGACCAGAATTCCGTTCACCTTGGCTTCGACTGTCAGCAGCCTTCAGCTCAGTCCCACTCTGATCATGGGCATTCTGGTGACCATGTACGTCGTCCTTGGCTGTGTGATGATTCCCATTGCCATGATCGTGCTGACCATGCCCATCGTCTTTCCGCTGATCACGTCTCTGGGCTATGACCCGATCTGGTTCGGAGTCATCGTGGTGCGCATTTTCGAGATCGCTCAGATCACTCCTCCGGTGGGCCTGAACATATTCGTCATCAAGGCTTCCGTGCCCGATGTCCCGTTGACGACGGTTTTTCGCGGCATCTTTCCCTTTCTGATCGCCGATATTGCGCACCTCGTCCTCCTGTTCTCCTTTCCCGCTTTGAGTCTCTGGCTTCCCGGAATGATGGAGTGAAGAGAGAGGTACGTTTTTGACCGTATCTGGTATGTCCATGGGGATGTCTGACCGCTATTGACCTCCTCTTGGGGTCGGCCGCGAAATGGGAGGACGGACATCCGCCGTGCGGGAAGTCAATCTCTTTTCCTGCGCTTAATGTCTCGTGGTCGCCTCCCCCCTTTCCACACAAAGAGATGGAACACCGGTTTCCGGCGATGCGGAAATCCATATCCGAAATCGGAGGAATTCATTTCCGTTTCTCAAAAATGATCCGGCAAGGAGTCAGAAGTGTATATCGTGCCTGAGGAGACGTACATTGCCAGCGGATATTGGCAACCGTATTCGCTTGGCGAGGAACTGCGCCGGAGCGCGGAGCGGCATGCGGACCGTATCGCCGTTGTTTCCGGTGAAAGAAGGGTGACCTACCGCGAACTCGACCAGCTTGTGGACGAATATGCCGCAGGAATGATTGAATTGGGCATCCGCCCCGGTGACCGCGTTCTGCTCCAGCTTCCCAATCGGCTGGCATTCGTGCTGACAGCTTTCGCGCTGTTCCGTTTGGGAGCTATCCCCATTATGGGCCTCCCGGCGAACCGCGAGGCGGACATTGCCGCACTGTGCAGGCTGGCCGAACCCGTGGCCTACATCACGACGGACAAATACGGTTCCACTGAATACCGTTCCATCGTTGAAACTCTTTCCAGTGGCCATCCATACCTGAAATATTTCATTACCGACAACGGCGGGATTGAGGACACCATCCCTTTGGAGTCGCTGCGCAGGCCAGATCCCGTCATCAACTGGGTTCCACCCCATTTTACGGAAACGGCCGTGCTCCTGCTGTCCGGGGGCACGACCGGCACGCCCAAGCTGATTCCCCGCCGGCATACGGACTACGTCTACAACGCGCGCGCCGCCGCTAAACGCTGCCGTCTCGACGAAGACAGCGCGTATCTGGTGGTGCTGCCTGTCGCACACAATTTTTCGCTGTCATCCCCCGGCATTATCGGGACGCTGCTCAGCGGCGGCAAGGTGGTTTTGTCCGAAAGCGCGGGCAGCGACACGGCCTTCGATTTGATCGAGCGCGAAAAGATCACCTTTACCGCGCTGGTGCCCGCGTTGCTGGGTCTCTGGCTGGAGGCCCGGGAATGGGAAGAAGCGGATTTGTCCAGCCTCGTGTTCATCGAGGCGGGTGGCTCGGCGGTCGACCCTGGCATGGCAGCGCGCGTGGAGGCCGCATTCAACTGCAAGCTGGTCAACGTATTCGGTACGGCGGAAGGACTCATTTGCATGACCTCATTGGACGACGACGAAGATGTGATCTGTAACACGCAGGGATATCCCATCTCACCGGCCGATGAAGTTCGCATCGTCGATGCGGAGGACCGGGACGTGCCGCCCGGCGAAGCGGGGGAGCTGCTTTCCCGCGGTCCCTACACAATCCAAGGCTATTACCGTGCGCCGGAAGTGAACAGACACGCCGTGACCAGCGACGGATATTACCGCACCGGAGATATCGCCCGTTTTGTTCACGACGGCCGCATTCAGGTGTGCGGTCGCATCAAGGAGCAGATCAACCGCGCCGGAGAAAAGATCGCCCCGGTGGAGGTCGAAACCGTGTTGCGGACGCATCCGCTGATCACGGACGCCGCCGTCGTCGGAGCGAAAGACGAGGCTTTAGGCGAGCGTATTTGTGCCTGGATTATGACCGATGGGGCCGAAGTGACTCTCGCCTCCCTTTACGTCTTTCTCGAAGAAAACGGCGTCGCCCGCTTCAAGTACCCGGACCAGCTGGAACGACTGGACGCATGGCCCGTGACCAGCGTCGGCAAGGTGGACAAGCGGAAGCTCTCGACCATGGCCGAGGAGCGGTACGTTCGGCGCGACGTCTGAGATGCGGTCTGTTTTTCGTCGGGAAGGGCAGGGCCTTTCCCGGCGTTTTCATTGACGCCATATTCCAAGGAGAAAGAGGGGTAATGGCTATCAAGGAGCCCTCGGTCATCGAGTACGATTCCGTCCGCGAAACCATAGGGAATCTGCTCGCGGCGTCCCATTTTTCCGACGACGATAATCTCGTCGGCCTCGGGCTGGATTCCCTGAAGATCATGCGTCTCGTCAGCAGGTGGCGCAAGGCCGGGGTCAAGGTTGTGTTCGCCGAGATGATCGCCGAGCCCACGCTGTCGAGCTGGATGAAGATTCTCCATCAGAAGGCCGGGGTCGAAGGGGCATCCTCCGTCGTCCCCTCCGGAGGTCTTTCGCAGCGGACGCAGGATGAACCGTTCCCTCTGACGGACGTGCAGTACGCCTACTGGATCGGACGGCGCGACGGACAGCCTCTCGGCGGCATTGGATGCCACGCCTATCTCGAATTGGACGGCAGCGGCGTCGAGCCGGACAGACTGGCCCGGGCGTGGCGGACAGTGCTTTCCCATCACAGCCTTCTGCGCGCCGCCTTCCTTGATGACGGCAGGCAGCGGGTCCTGCCGAAACCTGCTTCGGATGGTCTGATTGTCCATGACCTTCGCGGCGCCGATGCGGATGCTGTGGCCGACCGTCTGGCGCAACTCCGCGAAAAGCTCTCGCACCGCCGTTTCGCGGTGGAGCAGGGCAAGCTCGCCGGACTGGAGCTGTGCCTGCTTCCGGACGGACGCACCCGCCTTTTCTTTGACATCGACCTGCTGGTAGCCGACGTGCAGAGCTTTTGCATCGTGCTGCGCGATCTTTCGGCGGCCTACGTCCGTGGCGCCGTACCTCCTGCGCCCGAAACGTGGCGGTTCTCCGATTATCTGGCCCGCAAGAGCGCAAGGGAGAACGCCGACAGAGAACGCGATGCCGCCTATTGGGCCGAACGACTGCCGGAACTTCCCGGTGCGCCCGCACTCCCGCTGAAGCGAAATCCCGAGGAAGTGCTCCGGGCCACCTATCACCGCAGACTCTTCTTCCTGTCCGCGGAGGTCTGGAACGCCCTCAAGGCTCAGGCTGCAGCCCGCAAAGCCACAGCGGCCATGGTACTGCTCACGGCCTATGCCGAAATTCTTGATCGCTGGAGTTCGGTATCCCGTTTCTTCATCAATCTTCCGCTGTTCGACCGGGAAACCGGCGAGGAAGGGCTGGAAGACGTGGTGGCGGACTTCACCAATCTTCTGCTTGCCGATGTGGACTGCACCGAAGAAAAGCCGTTCCTCAGCCGCCTGCGCGACATTCAGGCCCGTTTCTACGAGAATGTCGCACATTCCTCCTACTCCGGCGTACAGATTCAGCGCGATATCGCCAAGGTGCGCCCGAACGAGCGGTTTGTCGCGCCCGTGGTCTTCGCCTGCAATCTGGGAAACCCCTTGCTGACGCAGGAATGCCGGGAAACGCTCGGAAGGCTCCACTACATGCTGTCCCAGACTCCGCAGGTCTGGCTCGATTTTCAGATGTACGAAACGGAAGACGGCGGACTCGCCCTCGCGTGGGATACGACCGAGGAGCTTTTCGCCGATGGTCTGGTCGATGAGATGCTCCACTCTTACGGACGGTTGCTGGAATGGCTCGCTGCCGACGCCGGGCACTGGGAGTGCATTTACGATGCGCTGCCGGAATGCCAGCGCAAACGGCGCGAGCAGGACAGGGCCCTGGCCCTGCCCGCACCTTCCGAAACCATGCACAGGCCGTTTTTTGCCCGCGCGGCCGAAGCGGGGGGAGCTACCGCTCTTGTCGATGGCCTGAGCGGGGAGCGAACCACCTACGGAGAACTGGCGGAAGAGGCGTTGCGAACAGCAGCCCTGCTGCTGCGGCGCGGTATGAAGCGGGGAGCGCCGGTGGCCGTGAGCCTGCCGCACGGCAGGGAACAGATCATCGCCGTGCTGGGCGTTCTCGCGGCAGGCGGGTTCTACGTGCCCGTGAACCCCTCCCAGCCGTTGTCGCGGCGGGAGCGTATTCATCGGAAAATCGGTATCCGGTTCATTCTGAGCCAGGCGGATGTTCTTCCGGATGGCTCGCTGCCCGAAGGGTCATATCTGATCGACATTGCGGACCGCCACATCGTGGAGCCTTTGGCGGAACCGGTGAAGACCGCTCCGGAAGAACTTGCTTATGTCATCTTCACGTCCGGTTCCACGGGCGAACCCAAGGGCGTGGCCATCGAACACCGCAGCGCGCGGAACACCATCGCGGATATCAATTCCCGGTTCGGCGTGGACGGAGGCGACGCATGCCTTGCCGTATCCTCTCTGGATTTCGATCTTTCCGTGTACGATATTTTCGGGATGCTCTCTGCCGGCGCGGCCATCGTCACCATCGACGAGACGATACGCCGCAGCGCCGGAGACTGGCGGCGGATTATCCTCGAACACGGCATCACCATCTGGAATACGGTACCCATCCTGCTCGACATGCTGCTGGTGGACGCCGAGGCGCACGGGAGCAGGCTCCCGTTGCGACTGGCCATGCTTTCGGGGGACTGGATCGGGCTCGATCTGCCGCAACGGCTGAAGGCCGCCTCCCCCGAAGCCAGACTCATCGCCATGGGTGGAGCCACGGAAGCTTCCATCTGGTCGAACATCATGGAAGTCGAGGCGCCGATTCCCGCCGAATGGAAATCCATTCCCTACGGGCGCCCGCTATCCCGGCAGTCTTACAGGGTCGTGGATTCCAAGGGCCGGGACTGCCCGGACCGGGTCGACGGCGAACTCTGGATCGGTGGGGCGGGCGTTGCTCGCGGCTATTTGGGTGACCCGGACCTGACGGCCGAGCGTTTCCGTGAAATCGACGGGATGCGTTGGTACCGGACGGGCGATCTCGGGCGTTTCTGGCCGGACGGCACCATAGAATTTCTCGGGCGCGCCGACAGTCAGGTGAAAATCCGCGGACACCGGATCGAACTGGGCGAAATTGAAGCGGCCCTGAAAGAGCATCCGCTGGTGAAGGACGCCGTGGTCAGGCCGGTCGCTGGCGTGCGGGGCATCCGGCGGTTGGGAGCGTATCTTGTGCCACGGGATTCCGTGGCGGACGAAGAGAGCCTGTTCCGTGGCCTGGAAGTCTTTCTCCGCGACCGCGTTCCGGAGTACATGGTGCCTTCCGCGTTCATGGCTCTCGACGCGCTTCCCCTTTCGGCCAATGGCAAACTGGACCGTAAGGCTCTGCCCGCGTTTGAGGACAAGACAGCCGAGGATACCCAGCCCTCGACGGAGTTGGAAAAAACACTCGTCCGTATCTGGGAGCATGTCCTGCAGGTGTCACAGGTCGGCGTGCGAGACAATTTTTTTGAGCTCGGTGGAGATTCGCTCGTCGCGACCCATCTTGTCGCGGAAATACGGAAAGTGCTCGGTGTGGATCTGACCCTCGACCGGCTTTTCCAGTTCCCGGATATCGCCCACCTCGCGGAGAGCCTCGAAATCACGGCGCAGGAGGCGGACGGTCCGGCCATCTCGGACGCGGCGGCCTTGCCTGCTGTGGAAATCCGCGAAGGAGAGCGCTTCGAGCCCTTCCCCTGACGGATGTCCAGTATGCTTACTGGATCGGCCGCATCGGGGCCTACGAGCTGGGGAATGTTTCGAGCCATGTCTATTTTGAATTCGACAACGCGGGTATGGATCTTGACCGGCTCAACAGCGCCTGGAACCGGCTGATCGGCCGCCACGAGATGCTGCGGGCCGTCTTTCTGCCGGACGGAACCCAGAAGATTCTGCCCGCCGTGAGCGAGTACCGCTTCCCGGTCTATGACCTGCGGAAAGACACAGCCCCGGAAGAATCCATCGGTGCCGTCCGCCAGGCCATGTCCGGTCAGCTTCTCCCGGCGGACACATGGCCCTTGTTCGATATCCGGGCGGCCCGGTATCTGCGGGACGGAAAAGAGCGCTTCCGTCTGTTCCTCGACTTCGACGCAATGATCGCCGATGCTTGGAGTATTTTTCTGCTCATTGACGAATGGCTGCGGCTGTATCGCGCCCCCGACGAGCGGCTCCCCGAACTGCGGCTGTCCTTCCGCGACTATGTGGTTGTGGAGCGCGGGATTGCCGATACGCCTCTCTGGAACAAGGATTTCGGCTACTGGAAAAAACGGCTGGACGATCTGCCCTCCGCGCCGGAGCTCCCGCTGGCGAAGCAGCCCGCGGAACTTGATGCGCCCCGGACTGTGCGCCTGAGCACGGTGCTTAACCCCTCCGTGTGGGAGAGCTTCAAGGCCCGCATCCGCAGGAACGGGTTGACGCCGTCCGGTCTGCTCGTGGCCGCGTACGCCGAAACGCTGGCCCGGTGGAGCTCCAGTCCTCGGTTTACTTTGAACATGACCCTGTTCAACAGGCTCCCGCTGCATGATCAGGTCAATGACATCGTCGGGGATTTTTCCTCCCTCAATCTGCTCGTCGTGGACGCTGCCTCCGGCGTGTCCTTCAGGGACCGCGCCCACGCTATCCAGCGGCAACTCTGGGAGGACATGAGTCACAGACTCGTGAGCGGCGTGCAGGTGCTGCGGGAACTCGCACGGCGCGGCAAACCGGCGCGCATGCCCATCGTGTTCACCGGCGCGGTCAGCCTCGGAACGGCGGGACGCGATGCGTCGGGATTTTCCGGTATGGGAACGCTCGTCACGAGCATCACTCAGACTCCGCAGGTATGGCTCGACCACCAGACCTATGAGCAGGAGGGCCGTCTCGTGCTCAACTGGGACGCCGTCGAAGGGTTGTTCCCGGAAGGGCTTGTGGAGGACATGTTCGACGCCTACGTGCGCCTGCTCAACCGGCTGGCAGCGGATGACGCCGCATGGCTGGAAGCCGCACCGCTCACGCTCTCCGAAACGCAGCGCCGGGCCAGGCTCGCATACAACGCCACTGAAGGGCCTCTTTCCGGGGAAACTCTGGGCTCTCTCTTTCTCAGGCAGGCCCGGAGAACACCCGAGGCGCTGGCTGTTATGACCTCCACGCGGATGTTTTCGTATGGCGAAGTTCTCCGTCGGGCAGGATCTGTCGCACGTATTTTGTCGAACCAGGGAGTCGGCAGGGGAGATCTGGTAGGCGTGGTGACGGAGAAAGGCTGGGAAGAGGTCGTGGCCGTCGCGGGCGCCGTTCTGGCTGGTGCCGCATACGTCCCTGTGAACGCCCATGTTCCCTCCGCCCGGCTCGGGCAGATCGCAAGCGGTGCGGGGTTTCGCGTCATCCTGACGCAGTCGAAATACGAGAAAACGCTGTGCTGGCCCGAAGGGGCGCTGGTCATCGCCGTTGATGGTCTCTCTCCCGAAGACGAATGGGAGGATTCGTTTGAGGCCGCATCCGCAGAGCCGGAGGATCTGGCTTACATCATCTATACGTCCGGCTCCACGGGACAGCCCAAAGGGGTCGCTATCGACCACCGCGGGGCCGTGAACACCATCCTCGACATCAACGACCGGTTCGAGGTGGGGGCGCAGGATCGCCTGTTCGGTCTTTCCGCGCTGAACTTCGACCTCTCTGTCTACGATATCTGGGGAGCGCTGGCTTCCGGGGCGGCGGTGGTTCTGCCCGATGCGGGCAGGCTGAAAGACCCCTCTCACTGGCTGGAGCTGGCTTCCCGTTGCGGCGTCACGATCTGGAACTCCGTACCCATGCTGGCGCAGATGCTGGCGGAGTACATGGAGTTTACGGGTAAAACAGGCGAGGCCTCTCTGCGGCTGGTTCTGATGAGCGGCGACTGGATTCCGCTGGACCTGCCCCGGCGGCTTCGCACTGCGGCTCCGGCGGCGCGGCTGTTCAGCCTTGGCGGGGCCACGGAAGCCTCCATCTGGTCCATCCTCTATCCCATCGAAGAAGTAAGTCCTGAATGGAAGAGCATTCCGTACGGGAGGCCCATGCGCAACCAGCGCTTCCATGTGCTGAACGCACGGCTGGAAGAATGCCCCGAGGGCGTCCCCGGCGATCTGTACATCGGCGGCGTGGGTCTGGCGCGCGAATACTGGCGCGATGCCCCCCGCACGGCAGAGAGCTTCATCGCGCATCCGGGGACCGGCGAGCGGCTGTACCGTACCGGCGACATGGGGCGGATGCTGCGCGGAGGGAACATCGAGTTCCTCGGCCGGAAGGACTTTCAGGTGAAAGTCCGGGGGCATCGGATCGAACTGGGCGAGATCGAGGCCGTGCTGTTGTCCCGTTCCGACGTCCGGGAAGCCGTCGTGGCGGTGACGGGTGAAACCGCCGCCACCAGAAAACTGGTCGCATTCGTCGTTCCAGGCGGAGCCATAGACGAACTGGCCGTACTCGGAACTGTCCGTGACCGCCTGCCCGACTATATGGTGCCCTCGCACCTTGTCGTTCTGGAAGCTCTGCCGCTGTCGGGCAACGGAAAGGTGGACAGAAAGCAGCTTCTGCAGCGTTTCAAGGAAGTGGCCATGCCGGAAAAGGCGGTTGCACCGGCCTCGTCCGAGACCGAAAAAGCCGTAGTGCGGGCCTGGGAGAACATCCTCGGGCGCGTGGTGCCGAACATCGACGACAACTTTTTCGACATGGGCGGCACATCTGTTCTCGCCGTGCGGCTGCACAGAGAACTGGTACGGAGTTTTTCCCGTGAATTTCCCTTGGTGAGCGTTTTTGAATACCCGAGCATCCGGACTCTGGCCGCCTTTCTCGATGAGGGGATTCCACAGGCCGCTACCGCCGCCGGACCGTCCCGGCGTGTCGAGATGCGCAAGAAACGCCGCATGCGCCAGCATTGAGTCAACCGTCGCTTGAACCTGAAAGAGGGTACCATGGCAGATTCTATGGAAAGTGGGCATATCGCCGTCATCGGTATGGCTGGGCGTTTTCCCGGAGCGGAAACGATAGAACGGTTCTGGGAAAATCTGGCTTCGGGAGCGGATGTCCGTGTCTCCTTCACCGATGAAGAGCTCGAAGGAGTCGTGTCCAAAAATCTTCTGTCCGATGAACGGTTCGTCAGGAAAGGCTATGTTCTTGGCAAGGTGGACCAGTTCGATGCGGCGTTCTGGGGGTACACCCCGAAGGAGGCCGAAACCATCGACCCTCAGCAGCGGCTCTTTCTGGAGTGCGCGTGGGAGGCCCTTGAGGACGCGGGATATGTCCCCGGTGTCCCAGACCAGACCATCGGGGTTTACGCCAGCATCACGCCGAGCAGTTATCTCATTCCCGACAACAGGACCTTCCCGGAACAGCCGATGCCTTTTTTCGACGAGCTGATCGGCAATGACAAGGACTATGCGGCTTCCCGCGTCGCCTACAAGCTCGATCTGAAAGGCCCGGCTTTCAGCATCCAGAGCGCCTGCTCGAGTTCGCTGGTGAGCGTGGCGACGGCCTGCCAGGCTCTGTTGGATTACCATTGCGACATGGCCCTCACCGGTGGGGTATCGATTTCCTTGCCGGAAAAGCTCGGCTACCTGGCCGGACAGGATGGCGCGCTTTCACGCGATGCCTGCTGCCATGCCTTCGATCACCGGGCCTCCGGGATGATGTACGGTAACGGCGCGGGTGTCGTCCTGCTCAAGCGTCTTGAGGACGCCATAGAGGACGGCGATTACATTTATGGCGTTGTTCGCGGCTTTGCCGTGAACAACGACGGCGCGGACAAGGTCGGATTTACGGCTCCGAGCGTGCGGGGGCAGGAGGCTGTGTTGGGGGAGGCGCTGGAGTTGTCCGGAGTCGGGCCGGAAACGGTGACCTTCATCGAGACGCACGGCACGGGGACGCCCATGGGCGACCCGATGGAAGTCCGCGCTCTGGAAAGCGTGTACGGATCGGCGGCGACTCCGTGCGCGTTGGGTTCCGTCAAGACCAACGTGGGGCATCTCAATTCCGCTGCGGGCATCGCCGGATTCATTCGCACCATGCTCTCCCTCGAACGGAAAACGCTGACCCCGATCCTGCATTTTGAAAAACCGAATCCCGAAATCCATTTCGAAACCAGCCGGTTCTACGTCAATACGGAACTGAAGCCTTGGGACGCCTCGCCGCGCCGGGCGGGCATCAGCTCATTCGGCCTCGGCGGGACGAACTGCCACATGATTCTGGAAGAGGCTCCTGTGCGCACAGGTTCCGGCCCGCGCCGACGCTGGCATCCGATTCCCCTTTCGGCACGGACGGAGGAGGCCCTTGACGGTATGGCCGAACGGCTGGCGGCGTTTCTGGAAAAACATCCCGAGACCGCTCTGGAGGACGTCGCCTACACTCTGCAAAGGGGGCGCAAGGCTTTTGACTCTCGCCGCGTCATGGTCGCCGATACGACCGAAGCGCTCGCCGAGTCACTGAAGAATCGCCGCTGGACGGAGCGGCTGGCCGATCCCGCGGCCCCGCCTGCTGCGGGGAATGTGTATTTCATGTTCCCCGGAGTCGGTTCGCAGCATGTAGGCATGGGTCGGGAACTCTACGAAACCGAGCCGGTATATCGCGACGCTGTTGACGAGTGCGCGGAGCTGCTTCTGCCGCTCATTTCGGAAGACATCCGCGACCTTCTGTACGCTTCCGGCGAAGCAGCGGCCGAGGCGGAACGGAAACTCGCCGGACCAACCTACACCTTCGCCTCGCTGTTTGCCACGGAATATGCGCTGGCCCAGCTCTGGATGCACTGGGGTGTGCGGCCAGCCGGATGCGTCGGGCACAGCTTCGGCCAGTATCTGGCCGCCGTCGTCGCGGACGTGTTCTCTCTGGAGGACGCTTTGTCCATCGCCGTCAAACGCGGTCAGCTGATGGACAGGGTCGAGGAGGGGGCCATGCTTCTGCTGTATGCGTCCGAAGACAGCATCGCTCCGCTGCTGCGGGACAGCCTGTCCATCGCGGCAGTCAACGCCGAGAAACTGTGCACGGTCTCCGGACGGCCGGGCGACATCGCGGCGTTGGAGCGGGAACTGGCCGGACAGCGCATCCATTACCGGAAGGTTGCTGCGACGAGGGCCGGACACAGCGCCCTCATGGATCCCATCCTTGACGAATTCCGGGCGGCTCTTGCTTCCATCAAGTTGCGCGCGCCGCGCGTTCCGGTCCTGTCCAACGTGTCGGGCTCATGGCTTTCGGAGGAAGACGCCACCAGCCCCGATTACTGGACGGCTCACATTCGCAGGCCGGTGCGCTTCTGTGAAAACATCTCCGCAATTCTGAAAGACAAGAACGCCGTGCTGCTTGAGGTCGGTCCAGGGAAGGCCCTCGGCACGCTGGCAAAACGTCATGCCGACCTGAACGGGCAGGGTATCGTCTTTTCCATGCGCGACGCCGGGCAGGATATTGAAGAAGGCAGGGCGTTGAGCGCCGCCTACGGCGCGCTGTTTCTGAACGGGGTGAATCCCGGCTGGTATGCGGGCGAGCAGGGTGGCGGCAGACGGATTCCTCTCCCGACCTACCCCTTTCAGAGGCAGCGCCACTGGGCCGAACGGGCCGACGCCCGCGCGCAGGGCAAGCGGGGCGGGGCGCTGGCCTCCATGATGGGCAAGCTGATGGAAAAGCGGGGGGACATCGGAACGTGGTTTGTCCTTCCCCAGTGGGAACAGTCCTTCGACCTGCGGAGTCTTGACCCTGCACCTGCCGAAAAGCGGCGCTTTCTCTTGTTGGCGGATCGTTGCGGCGTGTCGGGAGCTCTGGCCCGGCGGCTGTGCGAGATAGGCCATGAGGCGGCTCTAGCCGAGGCGGGGGCGGCCTATGGGAAAGATTCTTCCGGAATATTTTTCATCCGCCCCGGTGAGGAGGGGGATTACAAGCGACTTTTGCAGGATCTGAGTGCGCAGGGTTATGAGCCCGATTTCATCGTCCACGCGTGGAGCGTAACGGAGGACGGAGAAGGCTCCGGCCTTGAGTTCTGCGATGAACTGACCGCACGCGGCTACCAGAGCGTCATCTATCTGGTGCGCGCCCTGTCGGCGCTCGGGCTGGACAATCGTCCGGTCGGTCTAGCCGTCCTGTCCAGCGGTCTTTACAGTGTGACGGGCGGTGAAACGCTTTCACCCGAAAAGGCCCCTGTGCTCGGCCCATGCCGCGTTATTCCCAATGAATACCTGAACATCCAGTCGCGCAATATTGATATCGACACTCCGAAGGCGGGAGTTCCTCTCCATCCTGCGCTGCTGGACGCCATCATCCGCGATGTGACGGCGCTGCGCGACGTGCTGGAGGGCGAGGTCGACGCAGCGGGTTTCGCGGGGACGGTCGTTTATCGCGGACGCCGCCGCTGGGAACAGCGTTTCGCGCACGTGCCGCTGCCCTCCGCCCCGGTAGCGGAAAAAGCGGCCATCCGTCGGGGCGGAGTCTACATGATCACCGGCGGTTTCGGCGGTGTGGCCTTCGAGCTTTCCCGGTATCTTGTGGAAGGATGGGGCGCCCGGTTGGTGTTGATCGGCAGAACGCCGCTTCCGCCGCGCGAGGAATGGGACGCATGGCTGTCTGACCATCCCGGAGACGACGCCGTATCGGAGCGCATCGTCAAGATGCGAACACTGGAGACGATGGGCGCGGAATGCCTCATGTTTGCGGCGGATGTCGCCGATTTGGATCAGATGCTTGCCGTCCGTGACGCCGTGCTCGAACGGTTCGGAGAGATCAACGGCGTGTTTCACGCGGCCTCGACTGTTTCTTCCAGCATGATTCAGGTTCAGACCGACGAGCGCGCTCAGGCCGTGATCCGGACCAAGGTGCACGGTACGCTGGTACTGGAAAAGGTACTGGAAAAGGCGAACCCCGATTTCCTCATGCTGTTCTCCTCGCTGTGCTCCTATACGGCTCCGCTGGGCTTCACGGATTACTCGGCGGCCTGCTGCTTCATGGACCTTCACGCTCAGGCCGTGAACGGACGGCTTCCGTACCGCGTTGTATCCGTCAACTGGGGCTACTGGGAAGGCATCGGCATCGGAACGGTACTCCTGCCCAAGATGATGGAAACCGTGGGCGAAGATGTGGCCACGCATGGCATCCTCGCCAGGGAGGGCATGGAATGCATAAGCCGCATCCTCGCGCTTCCCGACGCGCAGGTCATGGTTTCGACCTCTGATTATCCCGCCCTTGTGGAAGAATTGCAGCGGAACGCCAAGAACGTCCTGAAAAACTATGCGGCGTTTCAGGCCAAGGCCAAGGTCGCCAAACGGCCGCAGCTCGCTGTACCCTACCGGGCTCCGGAAACGGTCGTGGAGCAGGTGATTGCCGCCGTGTGGCAGGAAATTCTCGGCTTCGACTCCGTGGGGATCGACGACGCCTTCATCGAACTCGGAGGTGATTCCCTGCACGCCATTCCGATGGTCAGCCGGCTGGAAAGCATCTTTCATACCAAGGTGCCCATTCGCTCGCTGGTAACGGAGAACACAGTGAGCAAACTGGCGGCGTTTCTGATCGGCACGGAAAAGAAGCCCGGACAGACGGTCAGAATCGCCGAGCTGTTCATCAAAATCAAAACGATGTCCGCCGATGAGGTCAAAGCCATGCTTTCCCGGAAGGGATAGTTCCGGATCATCAGGCTGTTTGTTCAACACATCAACGAGGTAAGGAAAAAAGAATGTCGTACGACGCCTCATTGCTCCCCGGAGGCAGCAGCCTCTCCGAAGAGCAGGAATCCCTTCTGGCACTGTTCCTGGAGAAGGACGACTTCGCCATCGAGAACGTGGAGAAAAATCCGGTTATCACGTTGCGGCCCGAAGACCGGTACAGGCCTTTTCCGCTGACGGATATCCAGCTCGCCTACATGATCGGCCGCGACAACACCTCGCTGGGGGCGAGCAACGTTTCAAGCCACGTCTATTTCGAAATGGATACGGTGGACCTCGACTTCGAGCGTTACCAGAACGCATGGCGCAAGTTCGTCGATCGTCACGACATGATGCGCAGCGTCATTTTCAAGACCGGCCAGCAGATGGTTCTGGAGCATACGCCGCCCTTTGAGGTCAAATACTTTGACCTGCGTGGTGAAACCGAAGCACGGAAGCAGGAGATTCTCGGTGAGATCCGAGAAGAACTGCGCCAGAAGATCAAGCCCGTGGACGTCTGGCCGATGTACGACATCTACCTGTCCCGAATCGACGAGCGCAAATACCGCATGCATGTCAGCCTGGAAGGCCTGAATGCCGACGTTTTGAGCTTTCAGACGATGATGGTGCAGGTGCAGAATTTCTACAACAATCCGGACCTGGAACTGCCGCCGCTGGAGCTCACCTTCCGCGACTACGTGCTCTCGTTGGCGGAACGCCGCAACATGGATTCCTACAGGCAGGCCCAGACTTACTGGAGGGAGCGTATCCCTACGCTATCCCCCGGTCCGCGCATGCCTGTACTGAGCGAAAACGCCGTGGGCGTCCCCGTGAGCAAACCCATGGACGGACAGCTGTCTCCGGAAAAATGGACCAGACTCAAGGACTACGGCACCAGGATCGGCCTTTCCCCCACGAGTATCCTGCTCGCGGCCTTCTCCGAGGTGCTGCGCCGCTGGAACTCGGAAAAGAATTTCTGCCTGAATCTGACCCTGTTCAACCGGTTGCCGCTGCACCCGCAGATCGACGAGGTCGTCGGCGACTTCACCGATACCCTGCTTCTGGAAGTATGCGATGACCCCGGAGCGACTT
The DNA here is from genome assembly GCF_001553625.1 of Desulfomicrobium orale DSM 12838. Lineage (GTDB taxonomy): Bacteria > Desulfobacterota > Desulfovibrionia > Desulfovibrionales > Desulfomicrobiaceae > Desulfomicrobium > Desulfomicrobium orale. The sequence goes on along the minus strand of NZ_CP014230.1, from coordinate 384,747 downwards.
TCGAGCAGCGGGCCATCGCCCTCCGCGATCGTCTGTGGGACGATCTGGATAACCGGCAGTTCGGCGGCGTGGACGTCCTGCGTGAACTCAACCGTTTCCGTTCAGCCAGTGAGCAGCAGTATCTGCCTGTGGTCTTCACCAGCACGTTTCTCATCGGCGACTACGGGGACAGCCTCGAAGGCATGCTGTTCGACGGTAATCCGGTGGAAAAGGTGTTTACCTCCAGCCAGACGCCCCAGCTGCTTCTCGATCATCAGGTCTACGAGTCCGCCGGGTGGCTGCGTATTCACTGGGATGTGCGCGCGGAGTATTTTCACGAAGGATATCTGGAAAGCATGCTCGACGCGTATGTCGATCTGCTGGATCGCCTGGCTGGCGACGAATCGCTCTGGAGCCGGAAGGATGTCGTGGTTCTGCCCGCAGAACAGCTCGAACAGCGCGAAGCCTATAACCGCACGGCGGGGGAAGTTTCTTCCGAGTACATGCACACGCTGTTCGCCCGCAGTGCGTGCAACGCCCCGGATCGGGAGGCTATTGCGGCTCCGGGCATAAGCCTGACCTATGCCGGACTGGCCGGACGTGTCGCAACAGTTGCCGGGGAACTGGACGGTCGGGTGAAGCCCAACGAGCTGGTGGCCGTGGTCATGGAGAAAGGGTGGGAACAGGCCGTCGCCGTGCTTGGCGTTCTGTACGCCGGTGCGGCCTATTTGCCTCTTGATCCCGCCATGCCCCGTCAGCGCATGGAGTTCATCCTCCGGGATGCCGGGGTGCGCTTTGTCCTGACGCAGTCCCGCCTGACGCGGGCGCTGGAATGGATGGACGGCCTGTCCCTGCTCGCCGTGGACACGCTGGCCGAAGGCAATGGGGCTGATCTGTGGAACCGCAGGCCAGTGCAGAAGCAGACCGATCTGGCCTACGTCATCTATACGTCCGGTTCCACGGGCACGCCCAAAGGGGTCATGATCGGCCACCGGGCCGCCGTCAACACACTCGTGGACATCAACACCCGCTTCCGCATTGGGCCCGACGACAGGGTCATCGCCCTCGCCAATCTGGGCTTTGATCTGTCTGTGTGGGATATCTTCGGAACGCTGGCCGCGGGCGGCACCATCGTGTTCCCCGATGCCGCGCAGATCAGGGAGCCGGGACACTGGCTCGATCTCGTCCAGCGCGAGCGGGTGACCGTCTGGAATACTGTCCCGGCCATGATGAAGATGCTCATCGAATACAAGAGTGCCCTGCAGGGAGTGCAAAAAGGCACGCTGCGTCTGGTCCTGCTTTCCGGCGACTGGCTGCCGCTGGATCTGCCGGACCAGATCCGCGGGCATTACGACGCCGAAGTCGTCAGCCTGGGCGGCGCGACGGAAGCCTCCATCTGGTCGATTCTTTACCCGATCGGCAGGGTCGATCCGAAATGGGAGAGCATCCCCTACGGCTATCCCATGCTGAATCAGCAGTTCCATGTTCTGAACGACGAGCTCAGGCCGTGCCCGGACTACGTGTCCGGCCACCTGTACATCGGCGGAGAGGGACTGTCCGACGGATATTGGCACGATCCCGAAAACACCGCGAAATCCTTCATCACTCATCCCGTCACCGGAGAACGTCTCTACCGCACTGGCGACATAGGCTACTTTCACCCCGATGGTCACATCGTGCTGCTCGGGCGCGAGGATAATCAGCTCAAGATCAACGGATTCCGCGTGGAGCTCGGCGAAATCGAACACGCCATGCTCCAGCATCCCGATATCCGCGAAGCCGTCGTCCAGCCGTTCGGGGACAAGAAGAACCCCCGTCTTGCGGCCTATTTTACAGCCAGAGGCAATGACGCCTTGCATACCCGGAAAGTTGTTGAATGGCGGGATGCCGAAGACATGTGGAAGCGAATCGCCGCCGTGGATTCGGGCATTGCGGGCATCGCCGAAAATACGCGCCGTCAGGGTCTCGAAAAGAACCTGGGACCGGGCAGCGAGCTTTACGACGCAGGAGTTCAGGCGTCGCTGTACGAACTCGGCGTGTACAGACAGGAGGGGGAGGTTCACGCCGTTGACGAGATTCTGCGTATCACCGGCATCCGCCCCCGGTACGAACGCTGGCTCATACGGGCCTTGCTGAGTCTTGAGGAAAAGGGACTGCTCGTCCGCGAAGGCGAGGCATTCCGCCTTGTGAAGCCATTCCAGTTCACGACTGCCGATGAGGTACAGGCGCGTTTTGCCGGACAGGGGGTGGGGTTTCTCGCCTCGAAAGCGAAAGGCATGGTCGATCTGCTTCTGGAACGCACGCATTCCGCGGAAATCTACGCCTCCGACAAGATCAAGGGGCTCTACGGCACGGTGTTCCGCTACTCCTACCAGATTGTCCGTGACGCCATCTCTCTCATGGCTCAGGATCATCCGCTGGACATTCTGGAAGTCGGCGGCGGACACGGCGGAGCGACCACTGTGGTCATGCAGGTGCTTCCGGACAACACGGCCAGCTTCTGCTTCACGGATATCTCGCGCTACTTTCTGCAGAACGCCGAAGACAAGTTCGGGAAGCATCCATTCTTCAAATGCCGGCTCTTCGATCTGGACGAGGAGATCGTGAGTCAGGGTTTCGCACCGCACTCCTATGACGTGATCATTGCGGCCAGCGTGTTGCACGACGTGAAGCGGATTGCCCCCAGCCTCGCCAGATTGCGTTCCCTGCTCAAGCCTGGCGGCGTGCTGTTCGCCATCGAGCAGACGCTGTTCTTCAAAGCGCACGATCTGACCATGGGCCTGCAGCAGGGCTTCGACGTCTTCGAAGATACGGAACTGCGCCCGTTGCATCCTTTGCTCAGCGGCGATCAGTGGGAAGAGCAGTTCAGGCTCGCCGGTTTCGATAACGTCCACCAGTGCAGGACTGTCGACGGTGCGGAGCAGAACGTCATTCTTGCCCAGGCTCCTCTGCAGGCTTGGCAGTTTGAGCCGCAGCTTCTCGAAGCCTTCCTGAAGGAGCGTGTGCCCGGCTACATGGTGCCGTCTGTATTCGTGGAACTGGATGCGATGCCGCGCAACCGTTCCGGGAAAATCGACCGCCAGGAGCTGCCCCGGCCGGAAGCCGAAGCGGGTACCGTCAAGCCTGTCCGCATTCCGGAGACGGAGACGCAAAAACGCCTCGCGGAGCTGTGGGCTTCCACTCTTCAGATCGACGCGCCCGGTCTCGACGACAGTTTTTTCGAGCTGGGGGGCGATTCACTGCTGGCGACGGTTCTCATCACCAGAATCCACGAAGCGTTCAAGGTGGAGCTGGGGGTGCAGGAACTCTATACGCTCAACAGCCTGAAGGAGATGGCGGAATACATCGACATGCCCCGCCACCAGAACAAGATTCTGCTGCCGCTTCAGGAGTCCGGCAAGGACAACGTGATCCTTGGCATCGCCGAAGGCCGTAGCCGCGTGGAGCTGTTTGCCGACTTCGCCCGGCTCTATAAGGACGAAGCCGATTTCTACGGCTGCATTCTTCGCGGCAAGGACGGCCGGGAGGAGCCCCTGCGCACTGTGGAGGAAATCGCGGCGTATTTTGTGGAGGAGATCTTGCGCGTGCGTCCGAAGGCCAGGCTGACCATCGTCGGATTCTGCGTGGGTGGCATGATCGGCTATGAAATGGCCGTACAGCTCCAGCGGCGCGGCGTGGAAGTGAAGCATCTCGTGGCCGTCGATACCGGCGCGCCCGGAGCGGCCTTCTCGCATAAACTGAGCCTCCTGTTCATGTATCTGGGTACCTATTTCCTGCCGACAAATATCTACTCGGGTCTGGAGAAGGATCCCGTTCTCCGCGTCCTGAAGCAGCCCGATGTCGTGGAAGACGCCATCCGGCTGGAAGATCTGATGGCCATGAGTCTGGATGAGTGCGTGGAGGCCATCTACCGCTACGTCACCGGGAAAAAGCTCCTCGAAGATGTGACGCTGGAGGAATTCGCCCACGAGTACAAACTCTTTGAAGCCACCGTGGGCTCGGCGAAGACCTACAGCCCGTCCCCGTACAAGGGCACGCTCAAGTATTTCTTCGCGACGGATCTCCTGCAGGGGATACCCGATCCCCGGCCCTTCTGGAGGACCATGCCCGCTTCGGAGGTAAAGATCTTCGACGTTCCGGGGAATCACTTCGACTGCATTCTGGGTGACAACGCCCACAATATCGCCGACCACATCGGATCGGTGAAGTAAACGGAGCGGGAGGAAACGCGTGCCGGGCAACGTACGGAGGCAGTCCGACTGGATTCGCTTCGAAAACATTGCGGCGGATGAGCAGGTACGCCTCTTCTGCTTTCCTTACGCGGGGGGCGGGGCTTCCTCATTTCTTCCGTGGAAGCCCCTGCTCCCCGATTACATCAGTCTGTTCCCCGTGCAGCTTCCCGGCCATGAGGAACGCTATGGCGAGCAGGCCATAACGGACATAGACGCTCTGTGCGAAGAACTCGCCCTTGCGCTGCATCCTCTTTTTACTCCGAAGACGGTGTTCTTCGGCCACAGCATGGGGGGTCTTCTAGCCTTCCGGCTGGCGCTTTATCTCGCGCGGGAAGGGATGACCGCTCCGGTGCATCTGTTTGTCTCGGCGGCCCCGACTCCCATCCCGCCGGACGAGTTACGCCCGGAAACCGTCGGTGACGAGGCCTTTCTGAACAGGGTGCTCCAGTCCAATTCCATTCCTGAATCCGTCCTGCTCGATGCGGACAGCCTGGAAATGGTACGGCAAACGCTCCTCCTGGACCACGCTCTGCTGCTCTCCATGATCGACGGCACGAAGGAGGCTCTGGATATCCCCATCTCTGTATTCGCGGGGGAAAAGGACATCCTCGTTCCTCTCGATCGCGTCCGGCGTTGGAAACAGTTCACGACAGGCGTATGCAGCATGGCGACCTATCCCGGCGGACATTTTTATCTGCGGAAATGGCTCGACGAGGTGATCGGTCAAATCGATCAATCCCTCCTGATGTACACCCTCTAGAGATATGTTCCCTTCTTGAGACGATACGACCATTTAACAGGATTTGACGATGAAACCAGAACTGAAGCACATCCTCGACCTTGTGGAATCGGAACGCAGCGTTTCCGACGATTTTGCCAATGCTCTCCTGCCTGATGCGATGCGGGCGCTGACTGTCCATCGCGACGAGACAAACCTGTTTCAGGGACTTTCCTTCATAGAAAAGGATCCGCGCCGCTCTCTGCATTTTGAAGAGGTGCCCCTTCCAGAAGTGGGGCCTCACGAGGTGCTTGTGGCCGTCATGGCCTCCGCGCTGAATTTCAACAATGTCTGGTCATCCCTGTTCGAGCCGGCTCCCGGCTTCAACTATCTCGGCGAATATGCCAAATATTCCCCGCATAACGCCAAGCATAATGTAGATCACCACGTGCTCGGCACGGACGGAGCGGGGGTGATCGTCCGTGTGGGTTCAGCCGTCACCCGCTGGAAACCGGGAGACCGGGTCATGATCTTTGGTCCGACGTGCGATGTGGCCTCGCCGGAGGTGTTCGACGACGAAATCCGGGATCCCCGGCTCATGGCCTATGGCTTCGAGACGAACTTCGGGTCGTTCTCGGATTTCACGCTGGTGCGCGAACACCAGCTGCTTCCCAAGCCCGAACACCTGACATGGGTCGAGGCCGCGTCCATGACTCTTGTGGCGACCACAACCTATCGGATGCTCGTTTCCAAAAATGGCGCCCAGATGATGCAGGGTGACAATGTACTGATCTGGGGCGCCTCCGGAGGGCTCGGTACGTTCGCCATCCAGTTCGTGCTGAACGGCGGCGGCATTCCCATCGGTGTCGTCTCCAGTGAGGAAAAGGCCGAGATGGTGCGGAAAATGGGCTGCGAGCGGGTCATCGTGCTTCCGCGCACGCCCGGTGAGGAGCGCTTTCTCGACGAGCACGGCCGAACCAAGAACCGGCAGATTCTGCGGCTGAAGGCACAGGTCCGGAAACTCACGGGCGGCGAAGATCCCGACATCGTCTTCGAGCATACAGGACGCTCGACCTTCGCGGCGAGCGTGGCCATCGCCCGCGCCGGAGGAAAGATCGTCACCTGCGGCTCCACGTCCGGGTACGATCACGTCTTCGATAACCGCTATCTGTGGCAGACCGTCAAACATATCATCGGGTCGCATGCCGCGAACTATTATGAGGCGGTGCAGACGGCCCGGCTCATCTGCAAGGGATTTCTGTATCCCACTCTTTCGCGGGTATTCCCTTTGAGTGATGGGGCGGAGGCTTTTCACATGCTCCACCAGGGCACGCATATCGGTAAGCTTGGTTTTCTGAATATCGCTCCGGAGGAAGACATGGGCATCCGCGATTACGCCCTGCGGGAACGCCTCGGTGAAGCGAAGATCAATCTGTTTCGTCAGGATCTGGCAACTGCCTGAAAAAATTTTTTCACCATCACGGGGAGAAGCTGGGGATCTCCCCACCACTTCGAACCTGAACGATCCAACGGAGAGAGCATGTATCGGGTATCAAGAACCCTGATGGGCCTTTTAGCGGTCTGGGGTGTCCTGTTGTTCGCTATCCCCGTCCTGGCGGAAGAGCTGACCGGGATCCAGGCTGTGACCATGATGCGGGAACGGCCCGACGGAGACGACCGGCAGGGCACGCTGACCATGACACTGATCAACAAGCGCGGTTCCCGGCGGGTCCGTGTGCTTGAGCAGGTGGCGAAAGACTATGGGATGGACCGGAAATCCCTCATCACTTTCCGCAATCCGGCAGACGTGGAAGGAACGAAGTTTCTTTCCTGGACTTACGACAAGATCGGGAAGGACGATGACAAGTGGCTGTACATACCCTCCATGAAAAAAGTGCGCCGCATCAGCGGGACGGCAAACAATGATTTCTTCATGGGCAGCGACTTCACCTATGACGACATCGACATGGGGCGTCGCAATATCGGCAAGGATACGCATACGATGCTGGGTGAAGAAAAGCGCGGGGACTACGAATGCTGGAAGGTCGAGTCCGTCCCTGTGGACAAGGAAGACCCCGTGCTCCGCAGGGTCGTGTGGATCGACAAGAAGACCCGTCTCGTGGTCCATCTGGAGTATTACGAAAAAGAAGGCCTCACGCGCGTGTACGATGTGCTGAAGCTTCAGGAACAACAGGGTTTCTGGTCGGTGCAGCAGGCGGAGATGAACAATATCGCCGATGAGCACAAGACGCTCGTGGAGTTCGGTCCGTTCATCTACGATCAGGGACTGGGAGATTCTCTTTTCCAGGTGGGCGTATTGCAACGGGGGGCGCCTTAGCCCCACGTCCGTCCTGCTGTCGATGCCCAGAGTGATTGCGGCGGCAGCAGTTCTGCAGGCTGCGGCGGAAGCCTGACGGGAATCTGGCTCTGTCCTGCGGGACATTTCGGAACCGCGTTTTTATGTCTGTATGACGGCTTGCATGGATCCGGAAACGCAGCTCCTGAGCGTGAGGCCGGTCTACGGTACTTTTTCGGGATCCCACACCCACGCAATACGACCACGGCGAGGATTGTATGCTGAATATTGAAGCGATCAACAGGCGTTCTGTCGGGCTGAGCAAGGCCATTTTGAAACGCAGGAATCTGTTTCTGGCGATCATGGTTCTGGTTCTGGCGTGCTCGGCATACGGCCTGAAACAGCTCAAGACCGATACGGACGATTCCCATTATTTCGATGAAGGGGACTCGCTGCTGATCGCCAAGGACTACATGGCGTCCATTTTCGGGAACGACAATTTTTGTGCCGTGCTGCTGAAGACAGGCAACGTCTTTGCGCCCGACGTACTGAAAAGCATCCGTGAAATGGGCAAGGAATTGCTCGACGGCGTACCTTATGCCGACGACGTGGTTTCCGTCACCGACATGGAATTCACGCAAGGAACGGAGGACGGCCTCGATGTTTCTGACATTGTCCCTTCCGTTATCCCCGAATCGCCGGAGGAGCTGGAGGCGATCCGCAACGCCGTCATGGCCAAGCCATCCCTGAAGAACCGGCTTGTCTCAGAAGACGGCCGGTACGCGTGGGTCATGCTGCGCCTGAAGAATATCCCGGACGGCACGGTAGACGAGCACGGTGAGTTCATCGAAATGGTCATCGGCCGAAAGGTGAATGAAATCGCCGGACAGGAAAAGTACGCGTACCTGCATCCTCAGACGACCGGCTGGCCGGTCATCAATCTGGAGAAGCGCAACTTCATGGCCAAGGAAATGCCGCGTCTGATCGGCCTTTCACTGCTTTTTGTCGTGATTTTGCTCTCCATCGTCCTGCGCGGCGTGCGCGGTGTCCTTTTCCCGCTGTTCCTGGGCGGAGCGGGGCTTGCCATCGTTCTTGGCATGCAGGGCCTGATCGGTATCAGTACCGACCCGCTCGTCATGCTGATGCCCATTTTTCTCAGCTTTTCCATGGCGGTATGTTACTCGTTGTACTTCATCAATTTCTTCAGATGGGAATTCCAGCGGACAGGGCAGCGGCGGTGGTCGCTGGAACATGCCGCCGGTGAAACAGGTTGGCCTATCTTTTTCAGCGCGTTTACCACGGCGGTCTCCCTGCTTTCGTTCTGCTTCGTGAATCTGCGGCCCATCCGCTGGGTCGGAGTCACATCGGCCACCCTGACCATCCTGCTTTTCGTGCTGACCATCGTACTGCTGCCGATCCTGCTTTCCTACGGCAAGGACAAGCCCGCCGTGGAGCGGAAAAAGGAAAAGGACAGCTGGCTGGATGCGCTCATGAAGCGCATGGGCGCCCGGGTGCTGGATTATCCAAAACTTATCTTTTCCATTGCCGCTCTGGCTGTCATTGCGTCCGTCGTCGGGCTGTTCAAGGTTGAAGTAGCCTTTGATCTTCGCCGCTCCTTCGGGACGGATGTACCCTACGTCGACCGCATCTGCCGCATCAGCGAGACACCTCTTGGTTCACTGTATTCCTTCGGAGTGGGGATCGAATTTCCTGACGAGGACGAAGCCCGCCTGCCGGAAAATCTCAGGAAGCTGGAAACGCTGACGGAACGCATCAAGGAATTCCCGCTGACCAAAAAGGTGCACAGTGTCGTTGACGTCCTCAAGGATCTCAATATGGTGCTCAATGCCAACGATCCCGCGCACTATGCCCTTCCCGGCAGCCGGGAAGAGATTGCACAGGTCCTGCTGCTGTACGAGAACGCGGGGGGTACGGAAGCCGAACGCTGGATCGACTACGAGTACAAGCGTTTGCGTATCATGATCGAAATCGACGACTACAACTCCGGCGAAGCCGTGCGGGAGTTGAATGCCATCAGACAATGGGGAGCCGAACTGTTTCCCGGAGCCAAGGTCATCCTGACCGGCACGCTCTGCCAGTTCACGCAGATTCAGGACTACGTCAGCTGGGGACAGGTACAGTCTGTCTTCATGTCGATGCTGACCATCTCCATGATCATGGCTCTGGCCTTCGCAAGCCTCAGAATTGGCCTGATTGCCATGATTCCGAACCTGCTTCCGGCGTTTTTCGTGTGCGCCGTCATGGGCTTTTTCAACATCCCGCTGGACATGATGACGGTGACGGTCATTCCCATGCTGCTCGGATTGGCTGTCGACGATACCATCCACTTCATCAACCATTGCCAGCTCGAATTCATGCGGACGGGCAATTACCGTGAGAGTGTGCGGCGCACGTTTCTGAGCACTGGAAAGGCCATGTTGCTGACCTCGTGCGTCCTTAGCCTCAGTTTCATGGCCTATGCCTTTTCCAAGATGGTCATATTCGTGCACATGGGCGTTCTGGTGACCATAGGCGTCCTCGTTGCGGTCATGTGTGACTATTTCATCACTCCCAATCTGATCGTCCGTCTGAAAGTGTTCGGTGACGAGAGAAAGTGAGAATGCCACGTCCGCGCGGACTCGAGTTCGTGCGGAGCGGTAAAGGAGGCGTGTTGCAATGCGTTTGAACAGAATCGTTGAGACGGGTGCACTCGGCATGTCCGGGTCAGCCCTTTTCACGTGGCTTGGAGGTCCACATGAATAACGGAATGCGGACATTGTGCGGGCTCCCAGACAAGACGAATCGCAGGCGCCTGCTGGCTGCCGGAGCCCTTGCTGTTTTTTCGGCCCTGTGCAGTCTGCTGCCCATGCTCGGGCTGTACGTGATTCTGGATGCATTGCTTTCCGATCCCCGGGACGTTTCCCGAGCTTACATGGGGGGCGGGTTGTCCGTGGGAGGCATTTTTCTTCAGGTGGTGTTCCACTTTCTGTCCACGCGGCTCTCGCATCTGACGGCCTTTGAGACACTTCATGCGATCCGCAGCGATATTCTGCGGAAATTCGCCCGTGTCCCACAGGGCTTCCTCGACGAAAACTCGGCGGGAAAGCTGAAAAGCAGAATCTTCGACGATGTGGAAAAGCTCGAGATGTTCTACGGGCACCACTACCCGGAAATACTCGGCAACCTCATCGTTCCGGTCAGCATGATCGCAGTCGTCTTCTGCATGGATTGGCGCGTGGGCCTCGTCATGCTTTTGCCCATCGTCATCTACATGTCGTGCATCGGAGTCATGGGCAAGCTGGCCATGAAGAATTTTCCCGTCATGGAGTCCACCACGCAGAAGCTGAACAGCAGCCTCGTGGAGTATGTCCACGGAATGAAAGAAATCCGCATCTTCGCCGCTGAAGGAAAATCATGGTCGCGGTTCGAGGAGTCCGCCAGGCGCTATTGCAGTTTCATGAAACAATGGTTTGCGGAATGCCGCCATTCGATGACCGTCAATTCCGTGATCATGAGTTCCGGGATCGTCTTCGTTTTTCCGGCGGCGGGGTATCTGTATGCCACAGGCAGGATCGACGCACCGTCGCTGCTGTTCTATTTGTTCGCGTCTCTGTGCTATGTCGCGCCACTGACCAAGATCGGACGCTATGGCGACGAAATGAATATCTGCATGCAGATTGCCGGACGCCTCGCCGAACTGCTCGATATGCGCGAACTGCCGCAGGAAAAGGCACCTTCCGTGCCGGAAGGGTTTGACGTCGTTTTCGATAATGTCTCCTTCGGATACGGCGAGAAAAAGGTCTTCGACGGCCTTTCCTTCACCGCCGAGGCGGGCAAGGTGACCGCGCTGGTCGGACCTTCCGGCGGCGGCAAAAGCACCATCGCCAGGCTGATCGCTAGATTCTGGGACGTCAAGGGTGGCAGCATCCGTATCGGCGGAGTGGACATCCGCTCCATGACGGCGGAACAGCTTGCCTCGACTATCGCTTTCGTGACCCAGAACAACACGGTGTTCGAGCAGAGTGTGATCGATAATATCCGTCTGGGCAAACCCGATGCCACCTTCGAGGAAGTGTCCGAAGCGGCGAAGGCCGCCCGGTGTCATGATTTCATCATGGCGTTGCCGCAGGGCTATGAAACCATGCTCGGACGCGGGTGCACGCTGTCGGGCGGCGAACGCCAGCGCATCGCCATTGCGCGGGCGCTGCTGAAAAATGCTCCCGTACTCATTCTGGACGAAGCCACGGCGTATTGCGACCCCGATAACGAGGATGAACTCCAAAAAGCGCTTTCCGCACTGGCGCGGGGGAAGACTGTCGTGGTCATCGCCCATCGCCTGCTGAGTGTTGTGGACGCGGATACGATCATGGTGATCCGAAACGGCGAACTGGCGGCTTCCGGTTCCCATGCCGACCTGCTTGCCGCGTCTCCCGTCTATAGAAACATGTGGGAAGCCTTTGAGCGTTCCGAAAACTGGCTTGCGGGAGGCGAGGACCATGATTGAGATGATTCGCCGTATTTTTGCACTGGCGGGCGGCAGACGAAAGACACTGCTCGCGGCGGCGACACTGAACATCCTTCAGAACTGCTGCACGGGCGGCATATATCTGTTTGTCATGGCGGCGATAGTCAGCCTTGTGAACGGGACCTTCGGCATGGGCGTGCTGGTGCGATACAGCCTGTGTATGGCAGGTCTTCTCGCGCTGCGCTATGTTCTGGAATACCAGGTCACCAGGCTTCAGGCCGCCGTCGGCTACGAAATCATGCGGGATGTCCGGATCAAAGAGAGCGGGCGGCTGGCCAGACTGCCGCTGGGCACCTTCCAGGCGGAACAGCTCGGTGGCCTGACATCTGTTTTCACAAATGACATGAGCTTCGTCGAAATGCGCTGTATGGCCACTGCGGCCAATTTCATCGCAGGCATGACGTCTGTGGTCTGCCTCTCCGTTATCATGCTTTTCATGGACTTTCGGCTGGCAATCATTGCGATGATCGGATTCGTACCGGCGTGGTTCGTGTACAACTCGACGAAACGGGCCTTCAAAACCGCCGGAGAAAAACGGCAGGAAATGGAACGGGGAGTCATCGGCGCCATTTTGGAATATGTTTCGGGTATGGAAACGATCCGTTCCTATCGGATGAGCGAGCATATCTTCAGGGAAATCTCGGGGCATCTGGAACGCTACCGGGATGCCGCCGCCGCATATGAACTCAAGGCCATACGGCCGATGATGCTGTATCAGCTCTTCATCCGCATCGGGATGGGGATGGTCTTCCTGTGCGGCCTGATTTTCCACTTGAACGGCATGATATCGCTACCGGTCTTTCTGTTCTTCGCCATCATGAGCGGCACCTACTACCAGCCGGTGGAGGCGCTTCTCGGCGAGTTCGGCATTCTGAACATCATCTCGCTGAGTCTCGACCACATCGACAGTCTGCATTCCCTGCCGGTCCTGCCGGACGAAGGAGACACCAGTCCTGAAGAGAACGGCCTCGGCATGGAGCAGGCCACGTTCGCTTATCAACCCGGCCAGGCTCCGGCCGTCAACGGAATGACGGCCGCCTTTCGCCCCGGTACGCTGACAGCGGTGGTGGGGCACTCGGGAAGCGGCAAGACCACCCTTCTGATGCTTCTGGCCCGTTTCTGGGACGTACAGGGCGGCAAGGTGTCGCTGGGGGGCATCGACATCAGGGATATTCCGCAGCGGGATCTCATGGCTGTGTTCTCCATCGTGTTTCAGGATGTATACCTGTTCACTGGTACCATCGAGGAAAACATCCGCATGGGCAGACCGGAGGCTTCACCCGAAGAGATTGTCGCCGCGGCGAAGGCCTCCGGATGCCACGATTTTATCACGGCGCTGCCGGAAGGTTATAAAACCCTCGTGGGCGAGGGTGGCTGCACTTTCTCCGGGGGAGAGCGGCAGCGCGTGTCCATCGCCCGGGCCATTCTGAAGGACGCTCCCGTTGTTCTGCTCGACGAGGCCTTCTCGAGCGTCGATCCTGAGAACGCATGGGCCATTCAACAGGGCATCTCCGCTCTGACTCATCGGAAGACGGTCATCATGGTGGCGCATACATTGAATCATATCCGCCATGCCGACCAGATACTCGTGATGAACGAGGGCAAGCCCGTCGAAACAGGAACGCACGACGAACTGTTGGCGCGTGGCGGCTTGTACAAGCAGCTTTGGGAGAAGGAATCTGCCGTCAAGTTGTGGCAGCTGACGGCATAGAGAAGATCGGCTTAACCGAGTAGCGGGCGCCTGGAATTTCGGAAAGAAGTGCCGGGGCAACTGGAGGAAACCCGAAATCAGGGGATCAACCTGATTTCAATGACGGTAAAATTTTTTTCAAATCAGGCGAACTATGTCCACAGTTACGACGATTCTGGATGGGAATAATCGCTTCGGCATAAACCTCACAGTCATAAAACCGAATCTCGAACCACTGGCGCTTGATCCAGAGAAACTCTCCGAACATGTCGGGTTCGGCTACGTGCTCGAAGGAGAACTGGCCGTTGATACGGAACTGCGCTCCGAGCTGTTCCCGCAGCACACGACCTGTGTTTTCGGAGGAGGAACGGGACGTTGCGTCAGGGGATGCCCTCATTGCTCGACATGTTTTCTCGGCCTGACCATTTCGCACATGCATGTGCTCGGCCTGCTTGATAACGAGAAAATCAGGCTCAACAGGAAAGCCAAATGCCTGCTGATGCAAAATCCCGAGCCGTTTATGTATGCGGCTCCGGGCAGCGTGACGACCCTGCTTCTTTCAGGGCAGATACTGAGCTGCCCGTTCAAGGGACCCATGCGTGAGGCGTATCTGGAGTTGAAGGGCATGGAACTGACCCTCGAATACCTGTCCCAGTATTTTGTTCAGAACGAATGCTGCTGCGAGAGCTATACCCGTCACAGCAAGGTCGCCAGAGCGTGGCAGATGATGCGCGACAGTCTCGAACATCCTTTTTCCATCAGCCAGCTCGCCAAATCTGTTGGTATGAGCGAGAGCAGTCTCAAGCGGACCTTTCGTTCCATGTACGGGACTTCGATTTTTTCACTGTTCCAGCAGCATCGGATGAGCGAGGCCCGCAAACTGCTCGAGGAAGGTAGGTACAACGTGACCGAGGTGGCTTACCGGGTCGGATATGCGAACCCCGGCCATTTCAGTCGGGCCTTTTCGCGTCACTTTGGCGTCCCTCCGAAAAAATACCGTTGATTCTCAGCCTGCGTTGATTGTGAAAAGTCGGTGTGCTGCGATTATGAAGAGGTAACGGGCCGATTTTTTCTTGATAGTATCCACGGCGGAGGGCTTTTGTCTGCCTCCAGACAACGCTCCTTTTCCCTGCATTGCCACGGCTAATAAAGCCGCCTTTGGCGTATCCGTGTCGCCCTGTGAAGAAATGATGTGACCGGGCTGGGAGCGGGTGTTTTCTTGCGCCTAAAGGTACTGTCGGCTTTCAGGTCTGTGTCTTTAGGCTCAACGCTGGGTCTGTTTCAGGAGGGACGGACGCTGTCTCCGGCTCGCGGCTGCCAGAGAGCGGATGATCTCCGCGTAGGGTTCCAGACCGCGGCGGGGTGAAAAATCCGTCCGGGCCGTGGAGCCGCCGCGGATCAGCGTCCGGATGCGCCGCGCCACTTCGGGAGCGTCGGACGGGTCGGGCAGCACGGCCTCGGGCCGCAGAAAGGCGGAGCTGCCGTTGTGGATCGTGGACAGCACGGGCAGGCCGCAGGCCAGAGCTTCGAGCACGGCGTTGGAGCAGGCGTCGTAAAAGGTGTTCAGCACGAAAATATCGGCGGCCCGGTACAGCCGGGGCATGTCGTCCACCCGGCCCAGAAAATGGACGCGGTGCTCCACGCCGCATTTTCGGGCCGTATCCGTAAGCTCTTTTCGGCCTCCGGCCACGGCCAGATGAAACGACTTCGGCAGTCCGGCCAGGGCTTCCAGCAGCATATGCACGCCCTTCAGCCGGAAATTGGTTCCGGCGGTGAGGATCAGGTTCGCCTGCTCCGGCAGCCCGAAAGCGGCGCGAGCCTCATTTCGGCCCTGTCCGGAGACCGGATGGAAGCGGGCCGGATCCGCCTCGTTGTAGATGACGGGGATGCGCTCCGGCCGCAGAAAGGGAAATGCCTGCACGGACAGATCGCGCACCAGGTCGGAATTGGCGACCAGTGTCCCGCTGTGCCGGACCTGAAGTTTTTCGATGAGGCGGGCCACCTGTTTGCCGGGCGACAGACGGCGGGCCAGGGATTTGGCCGCGCGGGCGAAGCCCGGCGGGTAGGCTTTGGCCGAGCGTTCCCAGAACAGGGCCGTGGGCGCTCCGGACAGGCGGAGCAGGTCCTGAAAAATCGTGTTGCCCAGCCCCACGCTGACGTCGAATTTTTCCCTGCGCCGGACGGCTTCGGCGGCCAGGGCGAACCACAGGGTCTTGCCCAGCTTGCCGGGCAGGGGCCTGCCCACGCGGATGACCCGTACTCCCGAAGGTTCGGGGCCGTCCTGCCGGGCGCAGACAAAGGTCACATCGAATTCCTTTTCCGGAAGACCGGCCAGATATCCGGCCAGACGGCAGCCGAACTGCTCCGCGCCTCCGTAGCGGCCGAGCCTGGGCAGCATGATGCCGACCCGGATCATAGGCTTTCGTACACGCCAAGGGTTTGGGCCAGGAAATCCCGCCCGTCCAGGTCAGCCATGCGGACGGCCTGGGCCTGGCGCAGATTTTCCCTCAGGCCGGAGTCCAGATACGCGGCTTCCACCCGCCGGGCCAGGGCTTCCACGTTGCCGGGCGGAAACAGGGCGTCCGCGTCCAGCAGGTCCGGCATGACGCCGACATCGGAGGCGATGAGCGGCACGCCGCAGGCCATGATTTCCAGAGCGGCGCGGGCGATGGTCTCGGACCACAAGGACGGCGCGGCGCCGAGGTCCAGGGCGTTCAGAAGCCGGGGAATGTCGCTTCGTTTGCCCGTGATGGCGGCTGCTTCTTCCATGCCTGCCTCGCGGAGCCAATCCCGGACCTGACCTTCAGGTGTCGCCGAGTCAAAGCCCAGAAGCAGCAGGTGGATGTCCCGCAGGCCGCGTGTGCGCAGCAGTCCCAGGGCCTGGATCAGTTCCCGCTGTCCCTTGACGCGGTCGAAACGGCCCAGAAGCCCGATCACGAAATGCCTGTCCGTGTAGCCCAGCTCCTCTCTGGCCAGAGCGCGGGCCCGGGCGTCGGGAAAAAAGACGCTCTTGTCCACGCCGCCCAGAATCTGGTGCAGCCTGCCGGGCGGAGTGCGGAAATTGTCGCGGAAATGGCAGGTCATGCGAGAGTTGGTGGTGATGACCGCGTCGCTTGCCGTATTGTGCAGCCAGCGGTTGGCGGGACTGTTTTTGGGCGGGCGCTGGTCGCCTCTGGTGCGGACCAGCCGGAAGGAGCCCAGTTCCTTCTTCAGCAGACCCCAGAGAATGAAGGCTTCGCCCCGGTGGCAGTTGACCACCCGGGGATGGAATTCCCGGACCAGCGCCTTGAGTTCCGCATACAGCCCGATTATTCCCCACGGCGTGACCGTGTTGAGAGGCATCCGGCGCATGGGCAGGTTCCATTCCTGCCCCTTTGCTTCGGCCAGAGTGTCCGGCAGGACCAGAACCAGGGTTTCGTGTCCGGCCTCCAGCAGCAGGCGGCTCAAGTACATTCCGTACCACGCCGTGGCGTTGAACCAGCGTACATTGACAACCTGAATACTGCGCATGCCACGTGTTTCCGTGATTATTCCCACCCATGAACGGGCCGCCGTGCTGGGCCGGGCCGTTTCCTCGGTGCTGGCCCAGACGTGGACCGATTTCGAGCTCGTCGTGGTGGACGACGGCTCCACCGACGCCACGCCCGCCGTGCTGGCCGGATTCAGCGATCCCCGGCTTAAGGGAATACGCCGGGAAAATAAAGGCGTCAGCGCGGCGCGCAACGCGGGCATCGCCGCCACGTCCGCGCCCTGGATCGCCCTTCTGGACTCCGACGACTACTGGATGCCGGACAAGCTTTCAAAACAGCTCCGTTTTCTGGCCGAAAGCGGGTTTTCCATCTGCCAGACAGAAGAAATCTGGATTCGTCACGGCGTCCGGGTCAATTCGTGCCGCAAACACGCCAAGATGGCCGGATGGTTTCTGCCGCGTTCCCTGGAATTGTGTCTGATCAGTCCGTCCTGCGTCATGTTTTCCCGCGGGCTCTGGGAAGAGCTGGGGCCTTTCGACGAAAGCCTTCCCGCCTGCGAGGATTACAGCCTGTGGCTGCGCGTCGGGATCAGATACGCTGTGGGACTTCTGCCCGAGGCTTTGACGGTCAAGACGGGCGGGCATGCGGACCAGCTTTCGCGGCGGATCACCGGGCTCGACCTGTACCGCATCTACGCCATGCTGGATCTTCTGCGGCGCGCGGAGCTGACGCCGGAACAGCGGGGCTGGACGACGCGGGCTCTGGGGGAACGGGTCAGGATGTACGCGCGTGGCTGCGTCAAGCACGGTAATGCCGGGGAGGCCCAGCGCGTGCGGGAGCTGGCCGCGCCGTTTCTGGAAGAATGAGGTTCCGGCGAGCCGCTACGGGAGCTGTTCCGGCCGGGGCGCGGTGGTCTGGTCTGAACTGCCGTAAGGTCCGCCGTTTCGGACCGACAGGCTGATTGCGGCCAGGTGCTCCAGTTCTTCGGATAGCGCCAGGGCCTGTGTCAGGCTTTCTCCCCGGCAGACCAGACCGTGGCGGTCCATGAACACGGCTTCGGCGGTCCGGGCGGCCTGACCCACGGCCTGCCCCAGCTCCGCCGATCCCGGTTCCAGAAAGGGGATGCGGACCAGTTTCCCCGCCAGAGTGCGGCTTTCAAAAAGAGACGGCTCAAGTTCCCCGCCGCGCAGGAACAGGGCGGTCAGCAGCGGCGGATGGGTGTGCACCACAGCCTGCGCCAGATGCTGGTTCCGGTATATTTCCAGATGTACGGCCAGTTCCGAAGAGGGCTTGGCGGAGGACAGGGGACGGCCCGCGGCCAGGTCCACCACGGTCAGATCGCGGGGTGTGAGGTGCCCTTTGGCGCTGCCCGTGGCGGTAATGATGATCCGCTCTCCCCGGCGCACGCTGATATTGCCGTTGAACCCGGCGAAAAGGCCGCGGGACCAGCCGTCCCTTCCGGCCCGGAGGATTTCTTCTCCGGCGCGGGGCTCGACCAGGGCCGGGAATTCGGCCTGTCCGGGGGAGGGTGAGTTGTCGGGTTTGATGTCGATGACGGGCGTGCCGTGCATGGCTTCCAGCGGGTGCACCTGGATGCTCGTTTTCTTGCGGCCGGTGATACGCACGGCGTGCAGGCCGATGGGTGTGGGCCGGTCCGGGGAGCGGGTGGAGAAGATGCCGCGCGGCGGCAGATCCTTATCTCCTTTGGGATGGCAGCGCAGTACGCTCCGGTCGGCCAGATGCATCCAGGTCAGGACCAGAATGGCATCGCCGACGTTCAGATCCGCCGCCGCGGTCTCGTATTCCGGGGCAAGGTCGATCCACACCGGCGGCAGGTCCGGATCGCCGTATTTGGGGCATTCCTCTCTGGCGGCGAGAGGCGAGCGTACATGGCCGATGATCCGGGAGACGGCGTTTTCCTCGTTCATTCCAGCTCCACGAAATCCTCGATGATGAGTTTCAGGCCGAAGCCCGGAAAATTGATCTTGTATTTGTTGGGCTCCACCCGCGCGATGACTTTGCCCCGGCCGAAGATCTTGTGGCGGCAGAAGGTTCCCTGAACAGGCGTCTGGCCTGTCTGGCGCGGCGCGGAGGCGTATTCGCCGTCCGGCGCGGAAATGTTCAGATCCGCCGCGTCCGGAAAAGAGTCCGTCCGTCCTGTTCCGGTCCGGATGGGCGCGGATTGCGGGGCAAGCCCGCCCGTGAACTGCTCGCGGTAGCGGGTGAACAAATGCGGCGGGATGTCCTGCAGAAAGGAGCTGGGCCGGGCGGGCATGGAGGTGGACGCCTCCCGGCTGTACAGGGTTTCCGGCGAAAACAGGCTCAGGTGCGCGCGAGCCCTGGTGCAGGCCACGTACAGAAGCCGCCGTTCCTCCTCGAAGGCTTCGCTGTCGCCCAGAGCGTGGCGGGACGGGAAACGGTCCTCCACCAGATCGATGACCAGCACGGCCTCCCATTCCAGCCCCTTGGCCGAATGCACCGTGGACAGCGTGACCGCCGGACCGCGCGCTTCTTCGGCGTCGGGACTGTCCAGGCTCAGGTCGCCCAGAAAGGAGGCCGTGTCCTCGTAGCCCAGGGCGATCTGGGCCAGCTCTTCAAGTCCCGCTTCCCGGCGCGGATAGTCGTCGGAAAATTTTTCCCGCAGGACCGGCGTGTAGTATTCCAGAATGAAGCCGATGGCCGTGGCCGGTTTCATTACCTGGGCGCGCAGGGTGTCCAGCACGCCCAGAAGCTCCGTCAGGGCGGGCTTTTTGGAGCATTGGGCGCGCAGGAAATTCTGGTCGTTGACCATGACCGCATGGTGGATTTTCTGGGCGCTTTTGGGGCCGATGCCCGGAATGTTGCCGAGCATGCGCTGCCAGGCGGGCAGGTCGGCGGCGTTCAGGGACAGGCGCAGGCAGGCCAGCACATCCTTTATGTGCGCGGCCTCGGAAAACTTGATGCCGCCGTATTTGCGAAAAGGCAGGCCGATTTTGTTCAGCTCCACTTCCACATGGTAGGACTGGTACCCGGCCCTGAACAGAACCGCGATCTGGTCCAGGGGGTATTCCCGGCTGAGCTCTGCGATCTTGGCCGTGACCAGTCTGGCCTGGCTGCGGTCGGAAAAGGGCTGGATGTATTCGGGCAGGCGGGAATCCTGACGGTCGGAGAAAAGTTTTTTGCCGAATTTATCCCGGAAGCCGTCCAGAATGGCGTTGGTCAGCTCCAGAATGGGCTGGGTGGAGCGGTAATTCTGCTCCAGCTTGATGATCCGGGTTTCCGGGAAGAGATTCGGGAAGTTCAGGATGTTGCGGACATCGGCTCCCCGGAAGGCGTAGATGGACTGGGCGTCGTCGCCCACGGCCAGAATGTTGGGCCGGTCCTGATCCGGCGGAGCCAGCAGGCCCGTCAGCCGGGCCTGGACCAGATTGGTGTCCTGATATTCGTCCACCATGATGTGTGAGATGGACGATGTCACGGCCTGTCGCACATGCGGAAAATCCGTCAGCAGACGCTCCAGCATGAACAGAAGATCGTCGTAGTCGAGCAGGCCGCATTCCCGCTTCATGCGGGTATACTCCTCGTCCAGCCGGGCCATGTCCTCGGCGTAGGCGCCCAGATGGTACGCCTCGCGCCGGAGAATCTGCTCCAGCGGCAGCTCCTTGTTCCGGCTTTTGCTGATGAGGGAGAGGATGGTCCCGCGTTTGGGGAACTTGCGGTCTCCGCGCCCGATGCGCAGCCGGTCCCTGGCCTCGCCCAGCATGTCCTCGGCGTCGCTTCTGTCCATGATGGACACGCCTCGCTCGAATCCGAGCAGTCCTGCGTACTGTTTGAGCAGGGAAAAGGCGAAGCCGTGGAAGGTGCTTCCGCGTACCGCGCCCAGATTCTGGTGGCCAAGAAGGGCTCCGGCGCGATGCAGCATTTCGGCCGAAGCCTTGCGGGTAAAGGTCAGAAGGAGAATTTCGGCGGGTGAAACGCCGCGTTCCACCAGGTGGGCCAGGCGGTAGACGACAGTCCGGGTCTTGCCCGATCCGGCTCCGGCGATGACCAGCACCGGGCCGTCCAGGGTGGAGACGGCCTCGTACTGGGCCGGATTGAGATCGTTCTGGTAGTCGAGCATGAGCGGTTTTACAGGGGTACGGCCTGCCTGGGCAGCCCGAAATGTTCGAGAATGTGGCGGCCTACATCCGTGGGCGTGCGGGCCGGGGCTCCGGCGCTGTCGAAATGGAACACGTCGTGGGCCGTGTGCATGCCCTGACGGCCGAAATGGCCAGTCACGGCGGTTCTGCCGAATTTTCCCTTCAGATCGAAACCGGGCTCCGGCACGAGAACCAGGTCCGGGGCCAGATGCGCCTGGGGGCCCATATAGAGTTCCCGGCCGTGGTGGATTTCCCGGATGACCCGGCGGCCGTCCACGGTGATCGCTCTCAGGGCCGTTTCCAGTTCGGCGGCCAGACGCCGGGCGTCGTCGGGGGACATCCGGCCTTTGGCGAAGCGGTCTCTGGTGTGCAGGTAGATGCGGCCGGGGTCAAGGGCGAAAGCCCTGGTCCGGGCGTCCAGGCAGTCCGCGTCCCATTCGTTTTCGGGCGGTCTGGATGTGTACAGCAGCCCCGTGCGGGCGAGCCAGGCGTTCAGGTCCACCTCCTGGTCCAGGGCGGTAAAGCCGTGATCGGCCATCATGATCAGCCGCTTGGGGTCGGGCAGGTCATGGTAGCGGTCGAGCAGGGCTCCGATGACCTCGTCCCAGGCGGCCATGAATTCCAGACACGGGCCGCGCCAGGGGTGGTGTTCTTCCCTGAGAGCCGGAAAAAGAAAATGCCCCAGCCGGTCGGTTTCGGTCAGAACCAGCATGAACAGGTCCCAGGACATGTCCGGCCAGAGCAGGTCCAGAGCTTTTTTCCGGCCGCGCAGGGTGCGGTGCAGCTCGTCCAGCAGAAAGGCCGGGTCTGTCGCTCCGTGTACGGTGTCGGCATCCACGCGGTAGCCGAGGTCTTCGAGCATGCCTCCCAGCACGGGCGGATGTGTGCTCCCCTCAAGGCCGCCGGCCGGAAATCCGGCCACCAGCATGGCACGGCAGGGCCGCACCGGGGCCAGAAGCGGCATGTTTACCGCCCTGGAGAAGAATCCGGCTTGGCCCAGAATCTCAAAGATGGTGGGTCCGTGCACATGGGTGAAATCAGTGAAGGACAGCCGGTAGGTTTGCGGGTCCATGCGGGTGAACCCGTACACACCGTGGACGCCCGGCGGGGAGGCGGTGAAAAGGGAGGTCCAGTTGACCGGGGAGAGTTCCGGCAACTCGGCCCGGATGGGGCCGCTTGTGTCCATGACCCGGGTCAGGTTGGGGAGCAGCCCCTGAACGGACAGTTCACGGGCCAGAGACCACGGCAAGCCGTCCAGACCCAGAAAAACCAGTGGAGAAGTGGACTGCATGGAATTTTGCGGCCGGAGGGCGCGGTTCCGACCGGTCTGGAGAGAAGCCTAGGCAGGCAACCTCCGGTCCGGCCGGCAGGTTACTGTTCGACGGGTAGTATGGGCCGTATGAGTTCGGGTCCACCGGACTGTGGATACGTGATGGTACCGTTTTGCGGGGCTCCCGCAGTCTTGAGGCGCACGGAGAGGATGGCTTTTTTTCCACCGGAAACGCGGTAGCCGAGACGCAGTTCAGCGGTGGGCACGGCCGTACCGGGAATGCGGATCAGTCCGGAGGATTCGCCCGTTTTCAGAATCTGGGGTACATGCAGGGGAATGGGATCGCCCTTTATGGGGATCAGGGCCAGAGAGTCCAGATGCACGGTCGCTCCGTCAATCTTCAGCCGCAGAGCGGATACCGGCCCGGTTTTCTTGTCTACGCTGATGGTCGCGGGAGAGCCGGACGATGAAAGCGCGACGGGTTTGAGGGCCAGCCAGGGCGCGGCCCAGACGGGCGCAGCCAGAAACAGAGTAAGCAGAAAAAGAGCGTATCGCATGGATGCCTCTCAAGGTGTTGCCGTATTATGGAAAGAATTCCGTATGGCGCGATTTAGGCCTCTTACGTGCCCCTTGGCGGATGATCAAGAAAGTCGGAGTGGATGAATAGCTCAACTTCTTTCAAAAGGAGAAAGAGATGATGACGCTGGTGCCAAGCTTTATACCTGAGCTGCCTGTGCGGCCCGCGTGAATTCGCCACAGAAGCCAACCATCACACCGGCCTTGCCTAGCTCACGCATGGCCGCCTGGGTCACCGAGGTGCCGGGACCGAGCAGCACGGTCGTGGTGTTGGCAATGGGAATGTTCCAGTACAGGCGTTCCCTGCCCGCATCGGTCACGTATTCCACGCGGCCGCCGTTCACCAGCACGCGGCAGTGCTCCAGATAGTAGATGTTGGCTCGTTTGGAGTGCAGGATGGTCTTGAGATCGGAAGAGGCAATCTGGTCCATGGCATCTCCTTTTACGCCCCTGCGGCGTGCGAAATTACGAAAGCATCACATTTTCAGCAGTTCATAGATGCGCTTCATGTCCAGGTTCCGGCGCACTGTTTCGGCCAGCCGGTCCAAAGCTGCCTCCACGTCGTACACGGCCTGCACGGCTCCAAGGGGCGCGAGGCCCTTGCGGCTTCGCAGACCGTCCAGAAATTCCCGGCGGAAGGCGTCGTCGTCGAACACGCCGTGCAGGTATGTCCCCCAGACGGACAGGTCCTCCCGGCCCCAGCCTATGGTTTCTCCATCCTCCGAGGTCATGACCGGCCGGGCGTGGCCCGCGCTTCTGCCGTGGTGGATTTCATATCCGTGCACTGCCCTGCCCGTGGGCAGAAACACGGCGCGGGTCTGGCGCAGTACTTTGTCCGGGGCCATTTCCGTGGACAGCGGGAGCAGGTCCAGCGGGCGGGCCGTCTGCCCGGAGCTTTCCACCTGTCCCGGGTCCGTCACGGCGTTTCCGAGCATCTGCAGCCCGCCGCAGATACCGATGATCACCGGGGCGGACAAAATGCGCGGGGCCAGGCCGGAACTCCACAGATATTCCAGATCCGCAAACACGTTGCGCGATCCGGGCAGAATCACGGCATCGGCCCCGTCCAGTTCTTCCGGCGTGCGGATCACGCGCAGATCCACATCCGGCTCCAGACGCAGGGCGTCCAGATCCGTGAAGTTGGAGATATGGGGCAGGTCCACGGCCGCGATACGCAGCGCCGCTCCGGAAGACGGCGGCCGCGTTTCCTTGAAGCTGACGGAATCTTCCTCCGGCAGGCCTAGGTCCGCCAGGTACGGCACAACTCCCAGGGTTTCCACGCCAGTGTAGCGGTGCACATAGTCCACGGCGTCTTCCAGCAGTTCCCGGCGGCCCCGGAAACGGTTGATGACAAATCCCGCCACCAGCGCCCGTTCCCATTCCTCCATCACTTCCATGGTGCCCACAAAGGAGGCGAACACGCCGCCCCGGTCGATGTCCCCGGCCAGCAGCACCCGCGCGTCCGCATACCTGGCCATGGCCATGTTGACCACGTCGTGGGATTTGAGATTGACCTCGGCCGGACTGCCCGCACCCTCCAGCACCATGATCCGGGCCGTGGACGCCAGTTCGTCGTAGGCGCGCTTGATGGTTTCGAACATGCGCGGCTTTTCCCGGATGTAGCTCATGACATCCATGTTGCCCACGGGCCGTCCGAGCACGATGACCTGCGCTCCGGTTTCGGAATTGGGCTTCAGCAGGACCGGGTTCATGCGCACGTCGGGTTCTATCCGGCAGGCCTGGGCCTGGAGCGCCTGGGCGCGGCCCATTTCCCCGCCGTCGCGGGTGACGAAGGAATTGAGCGACATGTTCTGGGCCTTGAACGGCGCCACGGAGAGTCCGTCCTGCAGGAAAATGCGGCACAGGGCGGCCGTGAGCACGGACTTGCCCGCATTGGAGGATAGACCCTGGAACATGAGGGCCGGAGTACGGCGTCCGGCCGCCTGGCGGATGCGGCGTGCACCCAGGACGTCGGACAGGGCGTCCACCAGATGGTCGTTTTCGTTTCCGGAACGCACCGCCACCCGGAAATATCCGGCGTCGAGCCCGGCATAGTCGGCGCAGGAGCGGATCAGGATGCGCCGTTCAAGCAGGCGCTCCCGCAATGCCGCGCCGTCCGGCTCCCGGCTGCGGCAGAGCAGGTAGTTGGCCTGGCCCGGAAAAACCGCAAGGCCCAGCCGCAGCAAGTCTTCCCGCAGTTTCTCCCGCAGGCCGGGTACGGCTTCCACAGTGCGCCTGGCGTAATCCGCGTCCGCCAGAGCGGCTTCGCCCACGGTCTGGGCTGGCGCATTCACGGTCCAGTCCGGCAGAAGGGCGTCCACGGCGGCGATCAGGTCTTCGCGGCCATAGCCCAGCCCCAGTCTCAGGCCGGGCACGGCGTAAAATTTGGTCAGGGAATGAAGGACGAAGATATTGGGTGCGGCGCAGGCCAGACGAGACAGGCCGGGCACGAAATCGGCAAAGGCCTCGTCCACCACGAACAGACTGTCCGGATGCCGCGCGGCGCATTCGACCGCTCGTCCGGAATCCAGCACCGCGCCCGCCGGGTTGGACGGCTGGCCCAGCACGACCAGAGCCTGTTCATGGAGCCGTGCCGCGAGATCCTCCCAGTCCAGGGAAAAATCCGTTTCCGGGCGCAGGACGGGCATGTCCACCGCAATATCCGCGGCCCGGCAGGCGCGGGCGTAGTCTCCGTAGCAGGGCGCGGGCAGCACGGCGCGGCGCAGGCCCATGTTCCGGGCCGCGCGGACCACGGCATACAGGATTTCCGAGGAGCCGTTGCCCGCCGTGACGCACGGCTCCGCAAGACCGAGACGGCAGGCCGCCGCGCGGCGCAGACTTCGGGCTCTGGGTTCGGGATAATGAGCCACGCCCGCGAGGTTTGCGGCCACCACGGAACGCAGCCACGCGGGCGGCCCCAGAGGATTGATGCTGGCCGAGAAGTCGAGAATTTCCTCGGGGCGGCAGCCAAGCTTTCGGGACGCGGCGCGGATGTCTCCGCCGTGGAGGGAGGGATGAAGCATGGAGGTTTCCTTGTTCAGGACGGGAGAATGGCGTCCCCGGAGGCGGAAACATCAGGCCAGTGCGGCAAGTTTGAAACGCACCCGGAGTACGCCGTTTTCAAAGGTGTGACTGGTCAGGCGGAACCGGCCCAGCTGGCCGGTGCGTTCGGCGTGTTCGCCACTGCACGGACAGGCGTCGTAATCGCCCACGCGCACAATGCGTACCTCCGGTCCCGATTCCGGGGGCAGGCGGCGCAGATCGAAACATGCCTCGGCCTCGGAACGGATCATGGTTTCGGCGAACACAGGCAGGTCCGCCCGGAGCACGTCGTTGACCCGGCGTTCCACCTCCCTGGCTTCGTCATCGGTCAAAGGGCGGTCGAAATGGTAGTCGCATTTGCCCTTGTCCGGGTTCACGTGGGCGGAGAAGCACCGGCCGCAGGCGAACATGCGGTCCATGGTCTGATTCAGGATGTGTTCCGCCGTATGCATGCGCGGATCGTGATTTTTGGCCATGCCGTCTCCGCGGGCAGATATTCCCGCCGGAAGAGTTTTACGGGTTTGACAAGAAATATTTTTTACCGCACGGGGCGTCAAATACGGTTTATTGGCCGGAATATGCCGCGTAAATCCACAAAACATGCGCCGGGCTCCACCCCGGAGGGCTGGAGCCCGGCGCAAAAAACACATTCAACCCGGCCACTCGCCTTCAGGACGGAACATGCCAGACCGCAGTCATTTTCCGCACGTTCAGTATTTCCACGTGCTGACATTCATCTTTCTCATTTTGTTCGTTTTTCTGGCCATTGCTCCGTATGACAGGAAAGACTGGGCACTGGAAAACTTTCTGGTGGTCGCCTTTCTCGGCACCCTGTTCGCCACGTCGCGGAAAATGCCCCTGTCGCGCGTTTCCTACTCCCTCATCTTCCTTTTTCTGTCCATTCATGAAATCGGCTCGCACTACACCTATTCCCTGGTGCCCTATGACCAGTGGTTCTCCTCGCTCTTCGGCGTCACGCTGAATGAAATGCTGGGCTGGGAGCGAAACAACTTCGATCGGATCGTGCATTTTTCCTACGGGCTGCTTCTGGTTTATCCCATCCGGGAAATCTATTTCCGCGTGGCCGAAGCCGAAGGTTTCTGGGGCTACTTCCTGCCGCTCGACTTCACCATGTCCACATCCATGCTGTACGAGCTCTTCGAATGGCTGGCCGCCGAAATATTCGGGGGAGAACTGGGCGCAGCCTATCTCGGCACGCAGGGAGACGTGTGGGACGCGCACAAGGATATGGCTCTGGCCAGTCTGGGAGCCCTCATCGCCATGCTCATCACCATGGCCCTCAACATGTATCTGCAGAAGGATTTTGTCCGTGAATGGGGAAGAAGTCTGACCATCAAACATGCCCGTCCTCTGGGTGAGGACGAGATTGCCCGTCTGTGGGAAGAGAAGAACCGGAAACCCTGACGTCTGTCCCGCAGAAGGCAGTCAAAGCGGGAGAAGGAAAACAAGTCTGAAGGCGCTTTGGCTTCGGAAAAATATTTGACAGACTGATTGCGCATCTGTAGAAGCATCTTTCCATCAGGACGGGCAGGGAGGGCGGTTAGCTCAGCTGGGAGAGCATCGGCCTTACAAGCCGAGGGTCACAGGTTCGATCCCTGTACCGCCCACCAATCGCTCAAGTATTCGCGGGGTCGTAGTTAAGTCGGTTATAACGCCGGCCTGTCACGCCGGAGGCCGTGGGTTCGAGTCCCATCGGCCCCGCCATTTTTTCAGAGCGCAGCAGATTTCGGTTTACCATAGCGGGGTCGTAGTTAAGTCGGTTATAACGCCGGCCTGTCACGCCGGAGGCCGTGGGTTCGAGTCCCATCGGCCCCGCCATTTTTCCAGAGCGCAGCAGATTTTTTCATCTGTCTGAGCTTCTTTCGTGCCGATTTTCCATCAAGTCCGTTTTGGCGTTCAGCCAAGGCGGGCTTTTTTGCGTTTTTTCTGCGCCGCAGCAGACGCCAGAGATTCAAAGGCGAAACGTTCCTGAACGCATCCGCCCATTGACCTGATGCTGGGATTTTCAACCGGCCTTCACCGTTATTCAGGTATCCAGAAAGATGAAACCCTTCTTCTTCTCCGCCAAAATTGGTTCCGAATGCGCAAAAATACGGCCAGAACGGAATTTCACCGCGATTGAATTTGTCAAGCGCTTTACCATTATGCAGAACTTTAAAGGAAATACTGTCGCCAACCTTCAGATTGGACAAATCCGAGGTGGGAATAATTTCGATGAGGTGTCCCACCGGTTTAGGCTCAGTCCTCATTAATTGCCAAAAAGCAGAAAATCTGGTCAGTTGTGCTCAAGGAGGACGCCATGAGCCAACTTTTCTACCTTTCTGCCGAACAGCTCGAACGTATCAAGCCCTTCTTTCCACGATCACATGGTATTCCGCGGGTCGATGACCGGAAAGTCATCAGCGGCATCATTTATGTCATCAAACATGGCCTGCAGTGGAAAGATGCGCCGCGTGAGTATGGCCCGTACAAGACACTGTACAATCGTTTTTTGCGCTGGAGCCGGATGGGCGTCTTCAACAATATTTTTACCGAATTGGCAAAAACAGCGGGACAGGATGGCCAAGTGATGATCGATGCAACCCACCTCAAGGCGCATCGTACCGCCGCCAGTTTGCTCAAAAAAGGGCTCTTTCCCGCTGCATCGGACGCACAAAGGGCGGCCTGAACTCCAAACTCCATGCCCTTTGCGACGGCCACGGCAGGCCTCTGGCCATGACGCTCACGGCAGGCCAGGTAAGCGACTACAAGGGAGCCGCCTTGCTTATGGATGCCATAGATGCTTTGCCCGAGACCAGGGAGCTGCTGGCGGACCGTGGTTATGACGCCGACTGGTTCCGTGATGCCCTGCGCGCCAGAGGCATTACGCCCTGCATCCCGCCCAGAAGGAGCCGGAAGAGACCCTGCCCGTACGATAAAGATCTGTATAAACAGCGGCACAAGATCGAGATCATGTTTGGCAGGATCAAGGACTGGCGGAGAATAGCCATGCGTTATGACCGCTGCGCGCATACCTTCTTTTCAGCTCTGTGCCTCGCCGCTTCCCTCATTTTCATCTCAATTAATGAGGCCTGAGCCTAGGCAGATAACCAGATATTCCATACCGGACTCCGCTATTGTGTGTCAGCTCAGGTCGATGGCGCCCGAAAGCGGCCGCCGGAAAACGAACGGCTCCCGGCGGTGTTCAGGCCAGAGCCCTGGAGATCTCCCGGAACAGATCGGCCACGGTGACCACGCCGATGATCCGCCCGCCTTCTTCCACCACGGCCCGGCCCCGGCGGTAATCCAGCAGAACCTCCAGTCCTCTGGCCAGCGGATCGTTGGCCTTGAGGACCGGGACATCGGTCTGCACCCATTCACTGATTCGTATCTGGGCGCAGCTCCGGCATGCCGTTCCAAAGGCCTTGTCCCAGTCCACTTCCCGATCTTCGGGCTCGGGTTCCTTGAGCAGGCATGGCCCCATGCCCTGAATGAGATTCCACATGCTCAGAATGCCGAGGAAACGTCCGTCCCGGGTAAATACCAGAATGAAGTTGGCATCGGGCTGTCTGGCCCGGAGATCGTGCATGGCCTGGACGGCCTCGGCCAGACTCGCGTCCTCATCCACGGAGGCATATTCTTCCCGCATGATATCCCAGACTCTTTTCCGCAGTAGCATGGCTGATGTCTCCTTGTGAAAGGCTCGCTATTCAAAATCCGCCAGCAGCGCTCCGATGTGCAGGTCCTCGGTCAGGGCCTCGTTCTGATACATATTGCGGATGCGCCACAGGGCCTGTTGCAGATGGGCGTTGTCAATACCGTTTGCCAAGGCCGTGTACGCTTCCAGAAATGCGGCCAGGTGGTCGCAGATTTTGAGCATCCGGCCGTCCTTTGGGCAGAAGCGGTCCTGGTTGTACTGTCCCTGGAGTTGCTCCCAGCTGACGATGCGGGCCGCGCCGTCCTGAATGATGGTCGATTCGAACTCTGAGCCCACATCGACTCCCAGAAAATATTTCAGCCGCGCCAGCAGATCCGCGTATGAAGGATCGGCCAGAATGGCGAACAGACGCCGGTCCAGTTCCCGGCCTTCATACTCGCGGATGAGTTCGCCTATGCCCTGTACCGACACCTTGACCGGAGAAATGATGTCCCGGGTCAGAAGCTCCGGCACGTCATGGAAAAGCCCCGCGTAGAAATTATTGTGTCGCCGCGCGGGGCAGGCGCTCACGGCGATGCTGAAGAAGTAGGCGAAGCA
Organism: Desulfomicrobium orale DSM 12838; assembly: GCF_001553625.1. GTDB lineage: Bacteria > Desulfobacterota > Desulfovibrionia > Desulfovibrionales > Desulfomicrobiaceae > Desulfomicrobium > Desulfomicrobium orale. The sequence goes on along the minus strand of NZ_CP014230.1, from coordinate 354,576 downwards.
GGCCACGATGAACATGTGCCCCAAGACCGATGTTTCGGGAATACGCGGCGTCTGGGACCAGCGTTTCTGAAACCGGAGCTGCCCGCACATGTTGGCGAATTTTCCCAGTCCCGAGCCCGCGCCGTCGAGAAGCTCCCGGATGCCCTGCAGGTCGAGGTGATTTTCCAGACCGTTCCGGAAAGTCTTTTCGATTTCGGTCATCTCCTCGTCCCAGGGGTTCAGATCCCGAATGAGATGGAATTCCCAGCGGCTGGCGAACAGATGTGCCGCGTCCAGAATGTGCGAGGCCAGCGTCCCCGCACCGCGCACCTGGGCGGCGAAATGCGCCTCCATGTTTTCCCAGAATCCGCGCCCCAACGGCTGCACGCGCGGCCGGAGCTCCCGCAGCACCCATTCGGTCAACTGCTGGTGATGCGCCGGATTGGCCTTGATCTGGTAAAAAATGGGCGGCTTGATGTCCGTGATGACCAGACGGTAGAGGTAGTCGAAAATGCCGCCGCGCACGATGTCCTCGCCCAGACGGGATTTTTCTTCCTGGGCCAGATTCCTGGAATTGAGCTCGTACAGCAGCCAGGCCACGATCATCTTGTGCGCCTGCTTGTCCACTTCCACCAGCTCCATGGGGCGCATCTTGTCGTTCCACCGTTTCATGAAACTGCCGGAAAAAACGAGCTGCAACAGACTCTTGCGTATGCTGGTCACATATCCTCCATGAACCTCCCGGCGTCGGGGGGAACTTCCGTTCCCGCCGCAGGAGAAAAAAGCTTTACAAGGACCGGCGGGAAGGATACCAGTCACATTCCTTATCCCACAACGCATTTCGTTACACCATAGCGGTTCAATGATAAAGTACAATGTACCGCATCATTGATTTCAGGATGAAAAAATGCCCGCTTTCGTGCGGGATTATCAGGCAGGAGCCATGGAAAATGAAAACATATAGTCCCAAAGCAAGCGAACTGACCCGTAAATGGTACGTCGTGGACGCCAAGGACAAGGTCCTGGGCCGGCTCGCCTCGGAAATCGCCCTGCGCCTCCGGGGAAAGCATAAGGCGGAATTTGCTCCGCACATGGATAACGGGGATTTCGTCATCGTCATCAATGCGGACAAGATCAAGGTCACGGGACAGAAGCTCTCGCGGAAAGTCTACTACCGGCACACAGGTCATATCGGCGGCCTCAAGGAAACCACCCTGGCGGAACTGATGGCCAAAAAGCCCGGACAGGCCATCACCAAGGCTGTGCGGGGCATGCTGCCCAAAAGTGCCTTGGGATACCAGCTCATCACCAAGCTGAAGGTCTATGCCGGCCCGGAACATCCTCACCAGGCGCAGCAGCCTGAAGTGCTGGACATCTAATCCCTGATGGAGAGGACCATGAGTCAAGATTTCTTTTACGGCACCGGGAAAAGAAAGACATCCGTATCCCGGACCAGACTGTACAAGGGCACCGGAAGCATCACCATCAACGGGCGGGAGCTGGCCAGCTACTTTCCCCGGGCCACCCTGCAGATGATTATCCGCCAGCCCCTCAAGCTGACCAAGACTCTGGAGAAATTCAACATCGCCTGTCGTGTTACTGGCGGTGGTCTGTCCGGTCAGGCTCAGGCTGTACGGCACGGCATCAGCCGAGCCCTGCTGGAATTCGATCCGGAGTTGCGCGGCGTACTGAAACGTGCCGGTTTCCTGACCCGGGATTCCCGCATCAAGGAAAGGAAGAAGTACGGCCAGCGCGCCGCCCGTGCCCGCTTCCAGTACTCCAAGCGTTAATCCCCACGGGGAATTGTCTCTGCCAAGGCAGGGGTGTTTTTACACCTCTGCCTTGTTTTTTTATGGAGGTGCGTGTGGCCGCCCGAAAAGTCAGCCCGGTCATGGTGTTCGCCGATGAAAACGGCAATATTTACGACGACCCCGAACTGCTGATGCTGGTCCGGCGGGGCCGGGAGCTGGCTTTGCCCCGGCCGGATGAACTCATCCCTCTACCCGAGGGCAGTGATCTGTATCTGCTCCCCCGGCGGCGCGCGCTGGGTCTCAATCCAGCAACAGGCGTGGCGGAGGCTCCGGGAGAGCAGGCCGTGGCAGCTTTTGTCTGTCCGGCCTACACCTTGTCCGCCACAGCGGCATACGTGGCAGAAGAGGGTGCGCCCAAACTGCCTCTTTTCGCTTATGGAGCCGTAGGATTTGCCGATGGCCGCTTCTGGGTGGCCGCCACCCGCGTGGACAAGGATCGCCGCCAGGTCTTTGCTCATGTTCCGCCGGAACGCATTGAACGCGGTGCGCACGATCTGCTAAAGCGCTATCCGCAGAACCGGCTCATCCAGCATCTGGCCCGCTGCGCTCTGACCTTCTGCTGTCCGGCGGCCAAAAATCTGGCTCTGGGCCGGTATGAAGCACCCCTGCCCACGGCCAGAACCTGCAACGCCCGCTGCTTCGGCTGCATTTCCCTGCAGCCTGAGAGTTCCGGCTTTCCCGCATCTCAGAACAGAATCGGCTTCACACCCACGGCCGGTGAAATTGCCGAAATCATGACTCTGCACGCGCGGCGGGCCAAAAATCCGGTCCTTTCCTTCGGGCAGGGCTGCGAGGGAGAGCCATTGACCGAAGCGGGGCTCATCGCTGAAGCCATTGAACTTTTCCGCAACGGCGGTGGCCGGGGCACGGTGAATATCAACACCAATGCGAGCCGGCCGGAAGTTCTTCCCGACCTGGCCCGGGCTGGCCTGGACTCCATCAGGGTCAGCCTGAACAGCGCCAGCGAGACCTGTTACAACCGCTATTACCGGCCCCAAGGATACACCTTTACCGACGTGCGCGAGTCCATTGCCACGGCCAAGCAAAGCGGACTGTTCGTGTCTCTCAATTATCTTTTTTTTCCCGGCTTGAACGACACGGAGGGCGAACTGGAAGCTTTGACGGAACTGATCTCGTCCACCCGTCCAGACTACATTCAAATGCGCAATCTGAGTCTGGATCCGGAACTCTATCTGAACCTGATGGAGACTTCCGCGGAAGCCTGCATGGGACTTGGAAATTTTATGAAACGCCTGGGTAGAGCCTGCCCCTGGCTCAAGTTCGGATATTTCAATCCGTACCTGGAAAACGGCGTCCCGCAACTCTGGACATAATCTCTGGAGGGAGCGGCATGTCCGACAGGGGACGCAGTCTGATCCGTAAAAAGGAATCTGCGCGTCTGTGGCAGTCAATATTTTTTCAACGCCTCCATTTTGAGTTGCAATGCTTCCCGATCCGAAAGCAGACCGCGTTTGTGCCATTCTTCTATGGTTTCGAGATCTCGCTGTACATGCCCGGGCTGCGGCCCAGAATATCCGCCCGCCCGACGTACTGAATGCTTGTTTCCGCATTGTTTTTTCTCCATGGCCCGGCGTACGGCTTCTTGTTCTCCTCGCACATTGGCCTGTTCCGAAGCTTCGATCCCGTGTCGCCATGACCATACCCCAGCCAGAAGGCCTGCATCTGGCTCGATGAGCGCCTTTGTTCCTGAGCAGTCACCAGCTGGTTTTCCCGCCGGGCAAGAGAGGATAGTTCCACCGCCAGTTCGTCACAGGAATAGTGATTGTATTTCACGTCTGAGACATATGCACCGGAGATTTGAGACGGCGCCGTGGCGAGATTAAAACAGCCACCCGTAAAAAGTACCAGAATCAAGCTGATAATTTGTTTCATCTTTTTGAATTCCTCTTCTGCGCATCAAACAAAATAATAGGCGGCAGTCGTTTATGTCAGCCGCCGCCATCTTCGTTCAAAGGCATCTAGAATGTATATCTGATGCCGAGCGAAATATCATGCACCTGCACTTTTGTCTTACTTTTTCCTTTGATTTCTCCGATATCGAGTCCGTAAAGGGAAACAGGCACATCATCATTCACTTCCACCCTGCCAGCATTGACGAAGCGGTAGCCGAGATCCGCCGTCCAGTTGTCCAGAAAATCGTAGGCGAGTCCGCCGCCAAGACTCCAGACAAAATTTTTCTTTGTCTCGGACTCTGACCAGGACAGCGTTTCCGTCCCGGACGAAATGCTGTAACTGGGCTTGTAATTGACAAAGGCGATCCCAATGCCCCCTCCAAGGTATGGAGTGAGGCTGGTGCCGGTTGGAATATCGAACCAAGAATTGAGCATGAGAGTTTTGAGGTCAATCCTGTCTTTCTTTTTGGAGTGAAGTCTCAAATCTCCATCGCCTGTCCAGGCTAAACCATCGTCAATCCAGCCCTTGTTGGCAGACTTCCAAGCATCGTAGTCAGGTCCATATTTTTCGTCGAGATGCCTATCAAGCCAGTCGACATCCTCGCTCCATGACGCGGAAGATTCGGCGTTACCCTTGGAGCGAGCTGTAAAGTCAAGTTCGAGACGTACCGGCACACTGAGCAGAGGATCAAAGTCATAACCCAGGACCGCTCCTGCGCCGAATACACCTGCCGATTCTCTTTTTTGGGACCACTTATCGGTATAGCCGTTAGCCTTGCCCTCAATACTGCGGTCGGAGAAGGATTCAACCGCTCCGCCCACATGTGCGCCGACATAAATACCGCTCTCCGCCGCGATCGCAGAAGACCAAAGAACGACCAACGAAAATGCCGAAACCACTCCAATCAGAAACCCTTTTTTCATTTCCGTTTCCTCCTTTTGCACGAATATATGGTTTTTTGGAAAGATTTAGAACTTATATGTTGTTAATGCCGATATGTAAACACTTATATGTTATTATCTAGAATACAAAACCTCCTATACTTTCTATTTTCATTTTGGCGGACTGGCGGTGTCCCCGCTCTATTTGAATAACCATATTTACCCCATAGCTCCTTATCGGGCAGACCGGCTCCCGGTTTGGGACCGGCCCGATGAAAAATATGTGTGACACAAGTAAAAGGCTGGGCAAGCATATCAGATCATTGCGGCAAGGCCGTTCCCTGTCATTGGAGCGCCTCGCGGAGCGGGCCGGAATCAGCAGCAAGTATCTGGGAGAAGTGGAGCGCGGTGCCGGAAATATTTCCTTCAGGAATCTGAACCGTGTCGCAGAAGCTTTGGGAGTACAATTGAGCGATATTGTGGACGCCGGACACGAGCGGGAGCGTGAAGAGCTTCTGAAAATTATCGCCGAAATATCGCAGAAACTGACGGACAGGGATGTTCAGATTATCTATTATCTCGTAAAAATGATGGCGGGAAAATAAAGAAGAGAAAATCTCCTGCCGAGAGGATTCGGACATCGCATTCGCAGGATGAAAATGTGATGAAATCTTGCGGTGCAACGAGTAAATTCGGGGGCTTTTTGCCGGGGCAATACCTGTCGGCCTATTCTGTCTTGATTGGCAGTTGCGGGAGCCTTTTGATGCCTGCCTGGAATGCGGTGAGACAATTTTGGAGAAGTGAGAAAAGGCAAACGCGGCCGGGGCTACAGGGCTGGCAATATTATTTATGGACAGACTCTAAAGCCACGGAAGACATCCGGCAGCGGGTGCTGGGAATCCAGGCAGTCACGGGAAAGACCGTCAGCGAAATCAACCAGGTCAGCGCTGTGATTGGCGATATGAACGACATTGTCAGCACTATTGCCGCCGTGGAAGAACAGTCCGCCACCACCCGCGAAATCGCCGAGAGTGTGGGGCAGTCGTCTTCCGGTATTACGGAGCTGGACAGTAACGTGGCGAAAAGCTCCGGCCAGATCACGTCCATCAGTAAGGATATAGAACTGGTCCGCAATGCCTCGGACGAGATGACTTCCAACAGTCAGCATGTGCAGGACAGTGCCCGGGAACTGGAGCAACTGGCGAAAAGGCTTCAGGAACTGGTGGGGCGGTTCATTATTTAGGGCCGGTGAACACTCATCTACCATGCTTCCGGGCAGGCTCTTGATGTCCGGAAGCATTTTTCTTTTCAATTCTTCAAGTTCTAGCCGGAAATTCCGGGTTCTGAGGCATGCACAGGGTCGCGTGCAGGGCGATCTGGGCCTGGGCGAAATTTTTCCGCTCCACCACGAACTGCATGTTGGTCTGGCGCGCGGTCTGGGACACGGACAGGATGTTGATGCCGTTCTTGGCCAGTGCTCCGGCCGCCTTGGCCAGAATACCCGGCTGCCCGATATTGGAACCAATGGCGCAGACAATGGCCACGGGCCGGGTGCTGATGTGTTCGAAACGCTCTTCCAGGTCGGCCACGAGCTCCGGAGTGCAGTCCCGCTCATTCAGGATCATGCCGATGGTGTTGGCGTTGGTCGCCTTGCTGATGTAGGAAACCTGATGCGCGGCCAGAACCTGCAGAATGCGCAGGTCAAAGCCCACCTCGCCGACCATGCGCGTGTCGTGGATTTCCAGACAGACCACCTTGTCCGAACCCGTGACGATCTCCACCATGGACTGTGGCGCGATGAAATCCTTGGTGATCAGAGTGCCGCTGTGGCCCGGGTCGAAGGCATTTTTGATCCGGATGGGGATATTGTGGATTTCGAGCGGCTTGGATGCCTTGGGATGGATAGCCTCCATGCCCACATCGGCCAGCTGGTCGGCCACGTCGAAATTGGTGTTGCAGACCGGGTGGCTTCTGTTTTCGCCGATGAGTACCGGGTCCCCAGAGCACAGATGGTACTCCTTGTGGATGACGGCCTCGCTGGCTCCCATGAGCACGGCCACCTTGGAGAAAGTGACTTCGGAGTAGCCGCGGTCGAATTCGCGCATGATGCCTTCGGTACCCTTGGTGTAGCCCGTGGCGAAGCAGATGGTGGAGAACGGATCGATATGCTCGAAGCTGTCTCTGATGCGTTCGTCGATGGTCAGCTGCCGGCTGTCCTCCCAGCCGCTCAGGTCGACAAAGGTGGCGTCGTAGCCCCGGTTTTGCAGGATGTTGGCCGAATTGAAGGCGCTGTGCATTTCTCCCAGAGAGGCGAGCAGTTCGCGGGCCGCCAGCAGCAGGGCTTTGTGCGACACGTAGCCCGAGGCCAGCACGTTATCCATGCTGCGCAGCACGTTGATGGCCAGATCGATGTGATCGCCGATGAAATCGTTGGCCTCGTCCAGATCGAGCCCGGCCGGAACCAGCGCCTCGTTCAACTGAAACAGCCTGTCCCGCAGATCCAGCATTTTCCGTGGGTAATTCTGCTGCTCCCGGAAGAGCTGATAGATGCCGGGCTGTCCGGTCTTCTTGTGTTCCAGCAGCTCGTTGGTGATGCCGCCGTAGGCCGAAACGACATAAATCCGGCCGTATACGTCGTCAGGGTTGCGGAGAATGATATTGTCGATGATCTCCGGAAACCGGGACATGGAGGTCCCGCCGATTTTTTCGACGCGAGGTTGGGTTTTCAAGATTTTGCGCGCCTCCGTGCATGATGATCCGGCCGCGTATCCGGCCTTCGGATGCGATAGGTTTGATGGCTTCCGGCGTCAATACGGGCGGGAATCTTTCGCAATCTTCCAAGGCTTGGCTCGTGCGGGTTTGACGCTCAAAAGCGGGGCGGGTACAGAAGGCTGGCTCCTGAACCGGGGCGGAGTATCCGTTTTTCGGGACAGGATGCGCCTTGTGTCGCGGATATTTTCGGCTTGGCTACTTAAGACCGCAAGGGATGTTCCGATGAAACACCTTCTGGCTCTTTTTCTTCTGCTCTGCGCCGTCCAGAATGCCTCGGCGGCGGGCGTGCACGCCCTGGCCATGGACGGGGAGCCCCGTTACGGCCGGGACTTCGAGCATTTCGATTACGTCCGCCCCGACGCGCCCAAGGGCGGTCATGTGACGCTGTCGGCCATCGGCTCCTTCGACAGCTTTCATCCATACATTGTAAAGGGGCATCCCGCCGCCGGGGTGGGGCTGCTCTTCGACACCCTCACAACGCAGTCCGGGGACGAGCCCTTCACGGAATACGGCCTCTTGGCCGAGAGCATGGAGCTTTCGCCGGACCGTTCTTCCATTACCTTTCACCTGCGCAAGGAGGCCCGCTTCCACGACGGCTCGCCGGTGCGGGCGGCGGATGTGGCCTTCACGTTCCACGCCCTGGTGGGAAAGGGCGATCCGCACTACGCCCAGTATTACGCCGAAGTGGACCGGGTGGAGGTATCCGGCCCTCTCTCCGTGACCTTTTTCTTCAAGCCCCAGGCCAGCAAGGAGCTGCCCCTCATTCTCGGACAGCTGCCGGTACTGCCCGAAGCCTTCTGGAAGGATCGGGACTTCGCCGAATCCACCCTCGACATTCCCCTCGGCAGCGGACCGTACCGCATCAAGGACTTCAGGCCCGGTCAGCGCGTGACCTACGAACGTGACCCCGGTTACTGGGGCCGCGATCTGCCCGTGAACCGGGGACGCTACAATTTCGACACTGTTTCCTACGACTATTACCGTGATCTGAGCGTGACTCTGGAGGCCTTCAAGGCCGGAGCCTACGACTTCCGCCAGGAATACAGCGCTAAACAGTGGTCCACGGGCTATGCGGGCCCGGCCCTTCGGGCCGGACTGATCCGCACCGAAACCATACCGCACAAGCTTTCCCAGGGCATGCAGGCCTTCGTATTCAATACCCGCCGTCCATTCTTCGCCGACGCGCGGGTGCGCGAGGCCTTTAATTACGCTTTCGACTTCGAGTGGACCAACAGGAATCTGTTTCACTCCCTCTATACCCGCTCCACGAGTTTTTTTTCCAATTCCGAGATGGCTTCGGGCGGCCTGCCTTCGCCCGAAGAACGCGCCCTGCTGGACGGCCTGGATTTGCCCGAGGCCGTGCGCGAGCGGGAATTCCGGCTGCCGGATACCGACGGATCGGGCAACAACCGGGAGAACCTGCGTGTGGCCGCGGGTCTGCTGCACGAGGCTGGATGGACCGTGCAGGGCGGGCGTCTGATGAAGGATGGCCGGCCTTTCGAATTCGAGATGCTTCTGGTGCAGCCGGACTTTGAACGCGTCGTCCTGCCGCTGAGGCGCAGCCTGGCCCGGCTGGGCGTAACCATGAACGTGCGCATGGTGGATGTTTCCCAGTATCTGGAGCGGCTGAACCGATTCGACTTCGACATGATCGTGGGCAGCTTTCCGCAGTCGCTTTCTCCGGGCAACGAGCAACGTTCCTTCTGGCATTCTTCCTCGGCCCGGACTCCGGGCTCGCGCAACTACTGCGGCATCGAGAACCCGGCCATCGACAGGCTGGTGGACATGGTCATTGCGGCCCCGGACCGGGCGGCCCTGATCACTCGCTGCAAGGCTCTGGACCGGGCGCTTCTGTGGGGATGGTACGTCATTCCCCAGTGGCATGCGGGAGCATGGCGCGTGGCCTTCTGGGACAGATTCGGACAGCCGGCGGAAAGGCGTCCCGACTATGTCCTGGATTTTTATTCCTGGTGGGTGGACCCGGATAAGGACCGCGAGCTGGCGGCCCGGCGGCGCGGTCTGGAAGCCAAGTGATGCGCGCCTACATCCTGCGGAGGCTGGCCCTTGTCCTGCCGACCCTGTGGGGCATTCTGACACTCAATTTCTTCATCGTGCAGGCCGCTCCCGGCGGACCCGTGGAGCAGATGATGGCCCGGCTCCAGGGCCTGGACGTGGAGGCCACGGCGCGGATCGGCGGCTCTGGCGGGGAAACCTCTGATCCGTCAGATTACCGGGGTGCGCGGGGGCTGGACCCGGCTCTGGTGAAACGCATCGAGAAAATGTACGGCTTCGACCGCCCCGTGTGGGAGCGCTACGTGCACATGCTCCGGGATTACGCCGCATTCGATCTGGGTCAGAGCTTTTTCCGCAGCAAGAGCGTTGTGGCCCTCATCGCCGAGAAAATTCCCGTATCCCTGTCGCTGGGGCTTTGGAGCACGCTTGTCATCTACGCCCTGTCCATACCGCTCGGCATCGCCAAGGCCGTGCGCCACGGCTCGCGCTTCGATGTCTGGACCAGCACGGCCATGATCGTGGGCAACGCCATCCCGGTATTTCTCTTCGCTATCCTGCTGGTGGTGCTTTTTGCAGGGGGCAGCTACCTGAGCTGGTTTCCCCTGCGCGGCCTGACCTCCCCCGGCTGGGAGAACCTTTCCCTGTGGGGCAGGATCGCGGATTATTTCTGGCATCTGGCCCTGCCTGTCTCGGCCATGGTCATCGGCGGCTTCGCCACCCTGACCATGCTGACCAAGAATTCCTTTCTGGATGAAATCGGCAAGCAGTATGTCATGACGGCCCGGGCCAAGGGGCTGTCCGAGGGCCGCGTGCTCTACGGCCACGTTTTCCGCAACGCCATGCTGCTCATCATCGCCGGGTTTCCGGCGGCTTTCATCTCCATGTTCTTCACCGGCTCCCTGCTCATCGAGGTCATCTTTTCCCTGGACGGACTGGGGCTTCTGGGCTTCGAGGCGACCATCAACCGGGACTATCCGGTCATGTTCGGCAGCCTGTACATCTTCACCCTGATCGGCCTGCTGACCAAGATCGTGTCCGACCTGACCTACTTGCTGGTAGACCCGCGCATCGATTTCAGCGGGCGGGGCGGAGCCGCGTGAATCCCGTCACCCGCCGCCGTCTGCGGGCTTTCCGGGCCAACAGGCGGGCCTTCTGGTCTCTTCTGGCTTTTCTGACCATTTTCGCCGTCAGCATGTGCGCGGAACTGGTGGCCAACGACCGGCCGCTTTTGGTGCGTTTTCAGGGACAGTTCTATGCTCCGGTATTCAGGACTTATCCGGAAACCGTCTTCGGCGGCGATTTTGAAACCGAGGCCGATTACCGCGACCCGCACATCCGGGACCTGATCCGCGCCGATGGCTGGATGCTCTGGCCCCCCGTGCCTTACAGCCACGCCACCATCAATTATGATCTGCCCGTACCCGCTCCGGCTCCGCCTTCGGCCCGGAACTGGCTGGGCACCGACGACCAGGGCCGCGATGTGCTGGCCCGCATCATCTACGGCGTGCGGCTGTCCATCCTGTTCGGCCTCATCCTGGCCTCGTGCGGCTCCGCCATAGGCATCGCCGTGGGCGCGTTCCAGGGATATTACGGCGGCCTGATCGATCTGGCCGGTCAGCGCTTTCTGGAAATCTGGTCCGGCATGCCCGCCCTGTTCATCCTGATCATTCTGGCTTCGCTGGTCGCCCCCGGCTTCTGGTGGCTTCTGGCCGTGACCCTGCTTTTCTCGTGGATGAGCCTGGTGGACGTCGTCCGGGCCGAATTCCTGCGCGGCCGCAATCTGGAGTATGTGCGCGCGGCCAAGGCTCTCGGGCTTTCCGACAGAGTGGTCATGTTCCGGCACATCCTGCCTAACGCCATGATCGCCACCATCACTTTCATGCCGTTCATCGTCAGCGGAGCCATCACCACCCTGACCTCCCTGGATTTTCTGGGCTTCGGCCTGCCGCCGGGTTCACCCTCTCTGGGGGAGCTTCTGGCTCAGGGAAAGAACAATCTCCAGGCGCCTTGGCTGGGCATTTCCGCCTTTGTGACCCTGAGCCTTTTGCTGACCCTGCTGGTCTTTATCGGAGAAGGAGTGCGGGATGCCTTTGACCCCAGGGCGTGAATCCGTGCCGCCGGAAGACCGGCCGATTTTGTCCGTCGAGAATCTGAACGTGGATTTTCATGTGGACGGACGGAGCATTCCCGCCGTGCGCGGGGTCAGTCTGCGCGTGCGCCGGGGCGAAACCTGCGCGCTGGTGGGCGAGAGCGGTTCGGGCAAGTCCGTGACCGCGCTGTCCGTCCTCAGGCTTCTGCCCGCCAGCGCCCGGATTTCCGGGCGGATCGTGTTCGAGGACCGGGACATGCGGACCCTGCCGGAATCCGGCCTGCGCGAAGTGCGCGGCGGCCGCGTGGGCATGGTTTTTCAGGAGCCCATGACTTCTCTCAACCCGCTGCACCCCGTGGGCAGACAGATAGCCGAAAGCGTGGCCCTGCACCGCCCCGGCGTCGCGGTGCGGGAGCGGGTGCTGGAGCTTCTGCGTCTGGCGGGCATTCCGGATCCGGAGTCGCGTTTCGACAGCTTTCCTCATCAGCTTTCTGGCGGCCAGCGTCAGCGGGTCATGATCGCCATGGCTCTGGCCAACGATCCGTCTCTGCTCATCGCCGACGAGCCGACCACGGCTCTGGATGTGACCACTCAGGCTCAGATTCTGGATTTGCTCAGAAGTCTTCAGGTCCGTCTGAACATGGCCATTCTGCTCATTTCCCACGATCTGGGCGTGGTCCGGCACATGGCCGGCCGGGTATATGTCATGCGGCGCGGCGAAATCGTGGAGAGCGGGCCACGGGAGAAAATTTTTTCCGCTCCGGAGCATCCCTATACCAGGGAGCTGCTCCGGCCCCGGTCCGGCAGACGGCCCGTGCCCGTGGCCGGGGATGCGCCGGTTCTGGTTTCCGTCCGGAACCTGAACGTGAGTTTTCCCGTGGGCCGCACCTTTCTGGGCCGGCCCGCAGGTCATGTCCGGGCCGTGCGGGACGTGTCCCTGGATATCCGTCAGGGCGAATCCCTGGGCGTGGTGGGTGAGAGCGGTTCGGGCAAGACCACCCTGGGTCTGGCTCTTCTGCGGTTGGTGCACAGCCGGGGAGATGTCTTTTTCGGGCCGCACCGTCTTTCGGCCATGAAGGAGCGGCGCATCCGGCCTTTGCGCCGGGATTTCCAGATCGTGTTTCAGGATCCTTACGGGAGTCTCAGCCCGCGCATGACCGTGGGGCGGATCGTGGCCGAAGGGCTGGACGCCCACAGGCTGGCTGCGGGCCGGGAGCGGGAAAAGCGCATTGCCGGGATCCTGGAGGCCGTGGAACTCGACCCGGAGTCCATGCACCGCTATCCGCACGAGTTTTCCGGCGGCCAGCGTCAGCGCATCGCCATCGCCAGGGCGCTGGTGCTGCGGCCCGGATTCGTGATTCTGGATGAACCCACTTCGGCCCTGGACCGGACCGTGCAGTTTCAGATCGTGGAACTGCTGCGCGGGCTGCAAAGCCGTTTCGGGCTGACGTACATGTTTATCACGCACGACCTCTCTCTGGTGCGGGAGCTGTGCCACCGGGTGGTCATCATGCGGGACGGACGGATGGTGGAACAGGGAGAAACGGAGCGGATTTTCGCCGCGCCCGGCGAGGACTACACCAGAGCCCTGCTGGCCGCGGCCCTGGAATAGAGACCGGGAAATCCTGGTGGAGCCCGAAGGGATATCGTGAAGCGCAACGGAAAGATATTTTCACCGGTTTTTCTGCCGGTGTATTTTTTCGCCCTGGCCATTCTGGCGGGAGCGGCGCTTTTGCATTCGCCTCCGGCCCGCGCGGAGCAGGGTGTGTTCTGGCTGGACGGTTTTTCCCATGCTGTCTCGGCCTTCTGCAACGCGGGCTTTGCCCTGTATCCCGGCAGCATGACGCGGTATGCGGACAACTTTTCCGTTAACATCGTCCTGATGACACTGATCATCTGCGGGGGGCTCGGCTTCTATGTGCTGGTGGGACTGCCGGGTTTTTTTCGCCGCGCTGGCCAGCAAAGAGAAACGTTCTGAGCATGACCGAGGGTGCGGATATTTCGCATCAGCTGGTCCGGGGGAAATTCATCGAGAAATTGGAGTCCCGATGTCCGCTCTCCTGAGCGCAACCTGCCCGCCGTGGAACGCGGATATTTTTTCTGCCTGATGCTTTGCCGGATCAGCCATAAACTTTTTCTTTCGGACGTGCCCGAGCAGGTCAAAAGCCGGGTCATGGCCGAACTGACTCTGGAAAATCCCAGGTGGCTTGAAAATCTGAAGATGGGCCGCCGCAACTACAGGGTTTCCCGGCATCTGAAGCTGTACTCCACGCGCACCTGCGGCGGGCTGATTCTGCCCCGGGGCTACGGCGGACGGCTGGCCCGGATTTGCGCCGAATGCGGCGAAGAGGTGGAGTACCGGGACGAACGCCGGACCCTGCCCGAAGTGGATTTCCATTTTCACGGGGAGTTGCGTCCCTATCAGAGCGAAGCCTGTGCGGCCATGCTCCGGCGGCGATTCGGAACCCTGTGCGCGCCCACCGGAGCGGGCAAGACCGTGTGCGGGCTGTACCTCATCGCCCGGCGGCGGCAGCCGACGCTTGTCGTGGTGCATACCAGAGATCTGGCCATGCAGTGGGTGGAGCGCGTCGAGGAATTTTTGGGAATCCCCGGACGCGAAGTGGGCATGATCGGCGGCGGCCGGGACAAGGTAGGGCAGGCCGTGACCGTGGCCACGGTGCAGTCCGTGTACAGCCGGGCCAGAGAACTGAAGAAACGCATCGGGCATCTGGTGGTGGACGAATGCCACCGCGCGCCCAGCCGGACCTTCACGGCGGCCGTGACCGCCTTCGACTGCGCCTATTCCCTCGGCCTCTCGGCCACGCCGTACCGGCGCGACGGCCTGACCCCGCTCATCTTCTGGCATCTGGGTGAAATGCACGCCCGTATCGACAGCGCGGCCCTCATGGACAGCGGAGCCATCCTGCGGCCGGAAATCCGGATTCACCAGACCATGTTTCATTCGGAGCGCGATCCGGTGGAGGAATACGCCGGAATCATCGCCGATCTCACTCTGGATGCGGACAGAAATGCGCTCATCGTGGACGAGCTGGCCGGGGAAATCCGTTCCGGCCGGGGCGTGAGCCTGGTGCTGTCCGATCGCAAAGGTCATTGCCACGCCCTGCGCGAGCTGCTGCTGGCGCGGCATGGGCTGGACGGGACGGTACTGACCGGCGACACCCCGCTTCCCGGGCGCAGAAAAATGGCCGCATGTATTCAGGCGGGGAGTGTGCGGGTTGTTTTCGCCACGGGGCAGCTCATCGGCGAGGGCTTCGACGCCAGCAATCTGGGCTCGCTTTTCCTGGCCACGCCGGTCAAGTTCGGCGGGAGGCTCATTCAGTATCTGGGCCGGATTCTGCGTCCTTCATCCGGAAAAACGCGGGCCACGGTGCATGATTTCGTGGATTGCCGGGTCGGCGTGCTGGAGGCTGCGGCCAGAGCCCGGGCCGAGGTGTATGCGGGCATGGCGGGCGAGGGGCCGGAATAGCGGCGGATGGAATGAAAGGGAGTGGCGTCCGGACATGTTCGCACATGCCCGAAATGTCAGTGCCCGACGATTTTTCCCAGAAAATCCCGCAGGCGCGGATTCCGGGGATTTCTGAAGAATTCCGCCGGGGTATTTTCTTCCTGGATCTGGCCCGCGTCGATGAAGATGACCCGGTCCGCCACTTCGCGGGCAAAGCCCATCTCGTGCGTGACCACGACCATGGTCATGCCTTCCGCCGCCAGCTTTTTCATGACTTCCAGCACTTCGCCTACCAGTTCGGGGTCCAGGGCGGACGTGGGCTCGTCGAACAGGATGACCTTGGGTTGCAGAGCCAGCGCCCGGGCGATGGCCACGCGCTGCTTCTGCCCGCCGGAGAGCTGGTCCGGATAATTGCCGGCCCTTGCCGCCAGACCGACCTTGGCCAGCAGCTCCAGCCCGAGCTGCCGGGCGTCCTCTTCCGGCATGTTGCGGACCTTGACCGGCCCCAGGGTGACGTTTCTGAGCACGCTCATGTGCGGAAACAGGTTGAACTGCTGAAAGACCATGCCCGCCTCGGTCCGCACGGCGTTGATGTCCGTTCTGGGGTCCATGATGTCGTGTCCGTCCACGATGATGGTGCCCGAGGTCGGCGTTTCCAGCCGGTTGATGCAGCGCAGCATGGTGGATTTGCCCGAACCGGACGGCCCGATGATACAGACCACTTCTCCGGCCCGGATTTCCAGGTCGATGCCTTTCAAGACTTCCAGATTCCCGAATGTTTTGTGCAGCTTTTGGATGTGAATCATTTCTTGGTCCTGTTGTGCAGGCGAAGTTCGAGAATGTGCAGAGCCTTGGCGATGCTCATGGTCATGGCCAGATAGATCAGGGCCACGGCAATATAGACCTCGAAGGCACGGAAGCTCACGGCCACGATTTCCTGTCCCGTGCGCAGCAGCTCGCCCACGCCGATGACCATCAGAAGAGAGGTGTCCTTCAGACTGATGATGAACTGGTTGCCCAGGGGCGGGATCATGCGCCGGAAGGCCTGGGGCCAGATAATGTAGCGCATGGTCTGGGGGCCGGTCAGGCCGATGGATCTCCCGGCTTCGGTCTGCCCCACGTTGATGGACTGAATGGCCCCGCGCACGATTTCGGCGATATAGGCTCCGGAGTTGACCGCGATGACGATGATGCCCGCCGTCAGGGGCGGAATGCGCAGGCCCATGGCCATGGGCACGCCGTAATACAGGAACATGGCCTGGACCAGCATGGGCGTGCCTCGGATGAGTTCCACGTAAAATCCGGCCGCCTTGCGGAAGAAAATTCTTTTGGACAGCTTCATCAACCCGGCGGCCACGCCCAGAATGAACCCGAAAAAGAGGCCGCCGATGGTCAGGTAGATGGTGTACCACACGCCGCGCATAAGCATGGGCATGGTGGAAACGATGACGGATGGTTCAAACTGAAAGGCCATGAACATTCCAGAGGAGAACGCCCTCTCCCGGTTGAGATTGCCCGCCGCGCCGGTTCAAAAAAGGCCGGGAGATGCCCGGCCCTGCATGCGGATGCGGGATTACTTCGGTTCCGTGCCGAACCACTTCATGTACAGTTCGCGGTATTCGCCGCTGTCCTTGAGTTTTTTCAGAGCGGCGTTGGTTTTGAGCACCAGTTCACTGCCTTTGGGGAAGCCGATGCCGTAGGCCTGACCCATGTACAGCGGCCCGACGACCTTGACCTTGTCTTTGCCGGCCGTACGCATGAAGTCGGAGACGACGGGGGAGTCGAAAATGACGGCGTCGGCGCCGCCGGCCAGGAGTTCCATGAACATGGCGTCGTTGTTGGGGAAGAGTTTGACTTCCCTGGCCTTGGCTTCCCGTTTGGCGAAATCCTCGCTGGTAGTGCCGAGCTTCGTGGCCACAATTTTGCCTTCCAGGTTGGTCACATCCATGGTGGTGGTATCCTCAAGCCGGACCAGGATGAGCAGGCCCGCGTTGTAGTAGGGATCGGAAAAATCCACGACTTGGGTCCGCTCGGGTTTGATGGTCATGCCGGCGATGCCCACGTCGATCTGGCCGGACTGCAGGCCGGGAATGATGCCGTTGAAGTCCATGGGCTGCAGGGTGTATTCCGCTCCCATTTCCCGGGCGATGGCGCTCCAGAGTTCAACATCGAAACCGGTATGTTTTCCCGTCTGCGGATCCTTGAACTCGAAGGGCGGAAAATTGGTGTCCGTGGCAACCACCAGTTTCTTGGCCGCCGCGGCCGTGGCGCACAGCATCAGGATGAACAGGGTCAAAAGTGCGATACGTTTCATGAAGCCTCCTCCGGGCATATGGTTTTGATCTGCGGAGTTCTGTCCCCGCCGGAAGGCGGTCAGGGGCCCTCCCCGGCTGAAAAAGTGTGCCACAGCATGGTGGGAAAAAAAAGAAAAGGCAAGCGGTGCATATCCGCCCCATGCCGGAAATGCGGGATGTCTTTTCCTCGGTGCTCCACGGAGCGAGCTGTAAACTCTGTCACATCCGGGCCCCCGAATCCCGGTCAAGCTCAGACAGCAATTAGGTTCAGGCCTCATTAATTGAGATAGAAAATGACGGAAGCCGCGAGGCACAGAGCTGAAAAGAAAGTATGCGCGCAGCGGTCATAACGCATGGCTATTCTCCGCCAGTCCTTGATCCTGCCAAACATGATCTCAATCTTATGCCGCTGTTTATACAGATTTTTATCGTAAGAAATGGGTCTCTTTCGGTTCTTTCTGGAAGGGATGCAGGGCGTAATACCTCTGGCGAGCAGGGCGCCACGGAACCAGTCGGCGTCGTAACCACGGTCCGCCAGAAGCTCCCTGGCCTCAGGCAAAGCATCTATGGCGTCCATAAGCAGGGCGGCTCCTTTGTAGTCGCTCACCTGGCCTTCTGTGAGCGTCATGGCCAGGGGCCTGCCGTGGCCGTCGCAAAGGGCATGGAGTTTTGAGTTCAGGCCGCCCTTTGTGCGTCCGATGCAGCGGGAAAGAGCCCCTTTTTGAGCAAGCTTGCGGCGGTACGATGGGCTTTGAGGTGGGTCGCATCGATCATCAATCGTCCATCTTTTCCCGCTGTTTTTGCCAATTCGGTAAAAATATTGTTGAAGACGCCCATCCGGCTCCAGCGCAAAAAGCGATTGTACAGCGTTTTATACGGGCCATACTCACGCGGTGCATCTTTCCATTGCAGGCCATGTTTGATGACATAAATGATGCCGCTGATGACTTTCCGGTCATCGACCCGCGGAATACCATGTGAACGTGGAAAGAAAGGCTTGATACGCTCGAGTTGTTCGGCAGAAAGATAGAAAAGTTGGCTCATGGCGTCCTCCCTGAGCACAACTAACCAACTTTCCTGATTTTTACAATTAATGAGGCCTGAGCCTAGACGTCATTATGAATGGGAGATTCTCCTTGTTGTTTTCATCGCGTATGTTCTATGGAATAAATTTTAATAAAAGCTACTATTAATTGCTGCGTGGTACCCTGCTCCTGCATTAAAGAACTCGTGCATAGATACTATGCGAACGAATAAAACCTTGCGTCTCTGTGTGGAAGAACGTACAAACCCGAGCCATGTATCAGTTGCAGAAGTGCGGGTTGATACGAGGCGTGAGGGGACGGGACAGGAGCTGACCCGTGAGGTGACGGAGACCATGGGAAGGCCCGTCCCGGGTTGTTCAGTTTTTTTAAGGAGATGAGTGTTGATTATGGCGAAGAACATTTATGTTGGAAATCTGCCCTGGAGTGCTACCGAACAGGATGTGGAGACTCTGTTTGCCACCTATGGGCGGGTTACGAGTGTCAAACTGATTTCTGACCGTGAGACCGGCCGGGCCCGTGGCTTTGGTTTTGTTGAAATGGAAAGCGGTGCGGACGAGGCCATTGCAGCATTGGACGGCTCCGAATATGGCGGGCGTTCCCTGAAGGTCAATGAAGCCCGTCCCCGTCCCGAACGGGACCGCTCCCCCAGATGGTAATACTCTGATTTACCATGCATATTCTTTAAGGAAAGGCTCTCGAAAACGAGAGCCTTTCCTTTGGTGCCTCAGGAGACCGGGATACTCTTTTCGTCGGTCCTGAAGAGAACAGCCTTTCAGAGCCGGCGTTGGGAAAACCCCTTCGTCGGTATCTTTTTTGGTCAGGACTTTTCAGGTTTTGTCGTCAGCGGCAGGCTCGACGCGAAGAGCATGGACGTCACGAACGCGCTCAGAGCGAAAACGATGGAGTAGGTGTAACTTCCGGAGACATCCTTCAGATATCCGCCGATGAACGATCCGGCAAAGGGCCCGATTCCCATGACGATAAGCGTGGCCAGCCCCCATATTCTGCCCAGGGTGGCCCGGCCGTACACCGCGCCGGCGTATCCGACCACACCGCCGGGGACCACGGCCCAGTACATGGCGAAAACCACGCACGACAGGGCGCCGAGAATACTGCTCTCCGGAGTCTGCATGAGCAGCAGCGTGCAGGCTGCGACGCCGGTCAGAGGACCGAAGATGAGCATCTTTTTCCGGCCCGATGCTTCGCTTGTCGAGCGCTGCACCACTTTATCCGCCACGACGCCCATTATGGGCATGGAAAAAATGCCGACTATGCCGATGATGATGTACAGATGAGCGGCGGACTCCAGCGGCATGCCGAGATCCGTGTGCCAGTAGCTGACCGCCTGGGTCCAGATCATGAACTCCCCCAGAACGCTGGTCAGAAAAGTCAGTATCACGCCCCAGATCGGGTAGGTCGTAAAAGCTTCCCGGATGCTCCAGACGTGCTGGGGCGTGCCGCCTGCGCCGGGCATCCCGCCAAAGGGCTCCATGCCGTACCGTTCCGGCGGTTTTCTGGCCAGGAGCGCGGCAACAGCCAGACAGATCAGGGTCAGGCCGCCGAGCATCTGCATGGCGTCGCGCCAGGCGTCTCCTTCCGATCCGGCGAGGGCCTGCTTCACGAAAAGATTCATTATCACCTGAGAAATGGGCGCTCCGGTGAAGGCGATGCCGAACATCTTCGAGTAGGAAAGCCCCACATACCATCTGCGCACGGAAATGACGGACGAGACCCAGAGCATGCCAGTGGCCGTGCCGGTCAGGATGCCGTATGCGGCGTAATAGGCGTAGAGGCTGTGCGCGTTGCTGGTCACATAGAAGCCCGCCCCGCCGAGGATGGCTCCCAGAAAATACGCGGGCCGGGTGCCCCACTTGTCGAGTATCAGGCCGCTGCCGAAAGCCGCGAGGGCATAGCAGGTCATCATGAAGGAATATCCCAGCGTGACCTGAGCCTGCGTCCAGCCCATGTCGGCGCTCATGGGCACCTTGAGGATGGCGAAGGTCGCGCGGCAGCCGAACAGACAGAACAGGGCCAGCCAGGATGCGGCGATAACCGACCAGCCGTAAAATTTTTTCGTGTCGTTCATTGTGTCTGCCTCGCACCTGCTTTTATTGATTGTCCGCAGCCGGGACAGCCCGGTTCATAAGGATTTCGGGCCGCCAAAAATCGGTCCGGTCGGAATTTTCCCGGCCGGACCGCCTGTCGCAGATCGTCTGAAATATTTCAATATGCTGACGCCGCCGCATTTCCGTCCGCCGGAGATTTCGGCTCCCGCATTGAGTGGTGCGGATGTCCGGGCCCTGTCCGCGCATTTGTATGCCGACAGTCAGGGATGCTTTGGCCAGGGCGGCTTTGTCGGCCCCGCAGGCCGCGTCCGTTCCCGGCCGGAAGGGGCGGCCGCCAGCGTGCCGCGCGCCAGACGCACCTCCTCCAGCGATATGCCCAGCTCCCCGGCATACCGCCTGGCCAGACGGGTTTCGGGTCCGGCCAGCAGGGAGACGACCAGACCTTCCCGCCCGGCGCGGCCCGTGCGGCCGGCCCGGTGCAGATAGTCCCGGCTCTGGCTCGGGGCGTCCAGATTGATGATCAGATCCACCCCGGCAATGTCCAGTCCCCGCGCGGCGATATCCGATGCGATGAGCACCCGCGCCTCGCCCTTGCGAAAGCGTTCCAGGGCGGCCTGCCGGGCCAGCTTGTCCCGTGCGCCGTGCAGATCGACAGCGGGCAGGCCGTGATAGTTCAGGCGTTCGGCCACGCGTTCGGCGGTACTGCCGCGATGGACGAAGATCAGGGTCCGGGACGCTTCCAGACCGCGTACGATTTTGCGCGCCCAGTCGATTTTCTCCCGTTCTTCGCAGACCAGATAGACGTGCCGGATGGCCGGATTGATCCGTTCTTCCCGTACCTTGAGAAGCTCCATGTCGGGGGCCAGTTCGCGGGCCGCCTTGACCGCGCCCGGCCCTTCCGTGGCCGAGACGAAGATGTGGCATGGCGCTTTTTCCGGAGCAGCGGCAATGCGGCGGATATGGGCCATGCCTTCTTCCGCCAGCAGGCGGTCGGCCTCGTCGAAAATCATCCACCGCACGCGGCGCGGATTCAGCTTTCCGAGTTCCATCAGATGCGCGATCCGCCCGGCCGAGCCTATGACCATGTGCGGTTTTTTCCTGAGTCCCTCGATCTGCCGGGACACGGCCACCCCGCCGATGAGCGGCTGGATGCGCGTGCCCAGGCCCGATTCCCGCACAAGCTCCGAGGCCACGCGGTAAATCTGCATGGCCAGCTCATGAGTGGGGGCCAGAACGACGGCCTGAATATCCGGTCTTTCCGGCTCGATCCGGGACAGGACGGGCAGGAGATAGGCCAGGGTCTTGCCGGAACCGGTGCGCGAGACGATCCAGCCCGGCCGGCCTTGCAGAAGAGCGGGGATGGTCAGTTCCTGTACTGGCAGGGGCGTTATGCCGCGCTTTTCCAGAGTCTGGGCCAGGGCGGGCAATATGCTCAGTTCGTCAAAAGTCATGCTTTTCTCCATTCCTCGTCCCGGCCCAGCAGCAGACGTATGGTTTCTCCGGCCACATGCAGGCCGAACATGCCCGTCAGATAGGAGATGGAGCCGATGGGCGCGCGCGGCCGCCCCGGCCGGTTCTGTTCCGGGGCTTCCTCCAGCACGGGGGCGTTTTTGTTCTGGGCCTGCTCCACGGAAAACACGCAGCGTACGCCGGAAGAGATGTTGCGGTGACGCAGGCGTTTGCGGATGATCTGAGCCAGCGGACACATGAAGGATTTGGAAATGTCGGCAGTACGGATGCGGGAAGGGTCCAGTTTGGCCGCCGCGCCCATGCTGGACACCACCGGCAGGCCCATGCTGCGGGCCGCCACGATCAGGTTCACCTTGGAATTGACGCCGTCGATGGCGTCCACCACCACGTCGAACCCGGGAGAGAGAAGCGCCGCCGCGTTGTCGCCGTTCACGAATTCCACACGGGCGTCCACCCGGCAGAACGGACTGATGTCCATGATCCGTTCGCGGGCCACATGGACCTTGAACCTGCCCACGGTGGATTCCAGAGCCAGCAGCTGGCGGTTGATGTTGGAGCGGCTCACGGTGTCATGATCGAACAGGGTAAGGCCGCCCACTCCGGCCCTGGCCAGACTTTCCACCACGTAGGAACCCACTGCGCCCAGACCGAACACGGCCACCGTGGCGGCCTGCAGGCGGTCTAGTTCCTCCTTGCCGATGAGTTGCAGGGTGCGGGCAAAGCGCGTCAGGGCATCGGTGTTCATCGGCCGTCCTCTCCGTCGCAGGCGAAAAAACGGCGGGCGTTGGCCGCCGTGTACCGGGCCAGTTCCCTGGGATCCTCGCCGCGCAGACCAGCCAGGGTTTCCACCACGAGGGGCAGGTAGGCCGGTTCGTTGCGCTCGAAAGGTACGCCGGGCGGCGCGATGGCCGGACTGTCGGATTCCACCAGCAGACGGTCGGGAGAGATACGTATGCAGGCCGTACGGGCCTTGCGGTTGGCCGGGCGGGTGATGGACGCGCACACGGAGATGTGAAAGCCGAGCTTTTCGAACACCGGGACCATCTCGTGGGAACCGGCATAGGCATGGAGCATCATGCGCGGCGGCCGCTCGGGCATGCCCCGGATCAGATCCGCCAGACGGCCGAAGGCCTTGCGGCAGTGGATGCTCACGGGGCGGGCGTATTTTGCGGCCAGGGCCATCTGGGCCAGGAATACGCGCTCCTGTTCGGCGTCGTTGCGTTCGGACAGGGCGTTGTCCAGGCCGACTTCCCCCACGGCCACGGGTTGCGCGGCCACCAGTTCCTCCAGACGGTCCAGCCAGTGCGGCGAACGTCCGGCCACATACCACGGATGCAGTCCCAGAGAGACATGCACGTCCTCGTGGGTGCGGCCAAGGCCGAGCACGTAGTCCCAGTCATCCTCGCCGGTGCCGTTGCAGCACATCAGGGTCACTCCGGCCGCCCTGGCCCGGATCAGGGCCGGAGCCAGGGCGTGGCGCAGAAAGCCGTCCTGCAGATGGCAGTGCGCGTCCACGAGACCGGTGTACGCCCCGTTGTCCGGATTCATGAAAACTCCATTGTTTTTCCTTTTGCCGCGTGGTTCCGGTCTGTGCTACCGGGGCCGGAAAGAGGAATCGTCATGGGAAAAAAGCATGTTGTGGCGCTGACCGGGGCGGGAATCAGCGCCGAGAGCGGTCTGTCCACTTTCCGGGATAAAGACGGCCTGTGGAGCAAATTCCGCGTGGAAGACGTGGCCACGCCTCAGGCCTTTGCCCGCAATCCCGGCCGGGTGCTGGAATTTTACAACCAGCGCCGCGCCCGGCTGCGGGACGCTCGCCCCAACGAGGCCCATACGGCCCTTGCCCGGCTGGAGCAAGGGTATCGGGTGAGTGTCGTCACCCAGAACGTAGACGACCTGCACGAGCGGGCCGGGTCGTCCAGCATTCTGCATCTGCACGGGCAGCTCAGGCTGGCGTGCAGCATACTGGACCCGGACTACGTGGTGGACATCGGCTATGAGTCCATCGCCCTGGGGGACCTCTGCCCCGGGGGCGGGCAGCTGCGTCCGGCCATCGTCTGGTTCGGCGAGCCCGTGCCCATGATGGACCGCGCCCGCGAGATCGTGGCCTCGGCGGATGTGCTCATGGTCATCGGCACGTCTCTGGCCGTGTACCCGGCCGCCTTTCTGGCCCATGAGGCTCCGTCCGGCGCGTCCGTTCTGGTTGTCGATCCGAAAGCCGAGCCCGGCCGGGTGCCCGGTGCGGTCATCCATCGGGAAAAGGCCGCCCGGTGCGTGCCCCGGCTGGTGGAAGAACTGCTGCAAGAGAGGTGAACGGTGGAAAATCTGCTGTACGTATTGCTTTTTGTGGCCGTCTGGGCGGTCCTGGTCAGGATCGTCTTTCCCAGACTCGGCATTCACGGCTGAGATCCGGAACCCAGAAGCTGCGGTTCGCAGCCCGAAGAGCGCCCGGAAAACCATGACGACCGCTCATGACGGGGACAGCTCGGTCACGATGAGCCCCGCGAAGCCGGAGGTTCGGTCCCGGAACTCCCAGCCCAGATGCGTGCCGCACCCCGCGCACAGAGCGAATCTCCAGGCGTAGCCGGGAAACCAGGTGAAGGCTTCAGTGAATTCTCCTTCAAAACGGCAGCCCGGCGCGGCGTGATCCGACCCGGCTGGAGCCGGATCGTGGCCGGGGCTCTTCCGGAACAGGAAATGGCGCGGCGCGTCCATGGGTTTTCCGGTGGATGTACGTCCTCTCAGCCGGGCCGGACGGCCAGACCCAGAAGCTGGCACAATTCCGCATGCACATCCCGGCCGGGCAGGGCCATGACCATGTTCTGGACCCTCCAGAACCAGGCCCGCAGGCCGAGCTTGCGGGCCCGTACAATGAGCCCGCTCAGCTGTCTGGCGCTCCGGGGCAGCTCCTTGCCCAGCCGCACGCCGCGGGCTTCGGTTTCGCGGTCGAGCACGGCGCGCATGTCCTCGTTTTTCTCCAGACTTTCCCGCAGCCAGACGATCATGTCCTCGGGCAGCTCCGTTTCGCCGGACAGCCAGTTCCAGGCCAGACCGGGCAGGAGCAGGGCCAGCTTTTTCCGGGCGCGGTCTTCGGAAAAGCTGTGCAGGAACGGATTCAGATCCTGGGCCAGCCGTGCGGAGTGGCGCAATAGCCCGGCTTCGCCTTCGGCGCACAGACGCAGGCTCAGCTCGGCGGCGTGGCGGTCCGGCAGCGGCTCCGCTTCCGAAACGCTTGTCCGGATTTTTTCTTCCTCCAGCGTGGCGGGCCAGAATGCCTGAAGTGTCCGCTCCGGACCCTCGTCCCATACTTGCAGGCGCAGGCCGGGCCAGGCGGTTTCGTGCGGACCGCCGGACGGGAGGTAGCGCGCCAGACTCCGCAGGGAAGGACGGCGCGGGGTGACCACGGTCTTCCACAGAGTGGCTCCGTCCCAGTCGTCGCGGGCGTTGGACTGCGCCTCGGACAGGATGCGCACGAAGCCGTCCTCCACGTCGGGTCCGCCGGAGGCGCGCAGCAGATCGAGAGCCCGCCGGGCGGCGGTCAGGGCGTTGAGGGGCTCCAGGCGCGAAATGTCGTCGAAAAACCAGGCGCAGCTGGCGAAGCTGGCCAGTGCCAGACGCTGCATGAGCAGCAGGCGGCAGGCGTCGGTTTTTTCCGCGCCGTCCAGCTTCTTCCGGCCGTGGCGGTCCAGAAAGGATTCCAGATCTTCTGTTCCGGCCAGAGTCAGGCCGTATTCCCGCAGGGCCAGATTCGGATCGGTGAAAAACTCCGCGCCGCGCCGGAAAAAATGTTCATCCGCGTAATACTTCAGATAATTGAGGCTGCGGCGCAGGGGCCGCCTCCAGTCCTGGGTCCAGTCCGGATGTCCGCCGTCGGAGCATCCGCAGTGTGTTTCCCACCGTTCCAGACCGTGGGCGCAGCTCCAGGACGTGTTTTCGTGCAGGACGGCTTCGTGGTCGGCCGGGTGCGCCGCCAGGTACGCGGCATAATTGGTCAGGGTCAGGTTGTCGCGTCCCTGCCGGGCCTGGTCCACCACATAGGCCAGGGCCATTTCTCCGAAGGGAAAATGGTGACCGTAGGATTCGCCGTCCGTGGCGATGTTCCGCAGACCGCCGGAAAAGGCCGCCGCCAGTTTGTTCCAGAAGTTCTCCCCGTTTTCCAGCAGCCGCTCGAAGGCCACGGCCTGGGATGTGGGGCCGTGGTAGAAAAACACGGTTATGGACTTGCCTTGGGACAGGCGGACCAGATAGGGCCGCGTGGTGTCGAGGGTATCGGCGGAAACGGGGCGGAATCCGGTTTCCCCGGGGCCGCGTACGGAGGCCGCCTGCCGGGGAGCCAGGATGGTGAAGGCTATTCCGGCGTCAGCCAGCGCCTCCAGGGTGGGCAGATCCACGGCGGTTTCAGCCAGCCACATGCCTTCGGGATCGCGGCTGAAGCGCTGCCTGAAATCCTGAACGGCCCACAGCACTTCCAGGGTTTTGTCCAGTTCCGTGGCCAGCGGCATGATGGGATGATGATAGACCTGGGCCAGAGCGTTGCCGTGTCCCCAGCGGTTCAGGCTCTCGGCGTCCGCCGCCAGAATGCGGGCATAGGTTTCGGGCGCGTGCCGCTCCATCCAGGACAGGAGCGTCGGCCCGAAATTGAAGCTCATCCAGGCGTAGCAATTGATCATCTCCCGGATCAGGCCCTGACTGTCCAGCCTGCGCGCCACGCCGAGGGGCGCGTAGCACTGCCGGGTGATGCGCGCATTCCAGTCGTGGTCCGGCGCGGCCCCGCTTTCGGGCAGGATATCCTCGATCCAGGGATCGAGGCGCGGGGGCTGGTAAAAGTGGCCGTGGATGCACAGAAATCTGTTCATGGATGGCTCCGGGTACGGAATTTTCGCGGGATGCCGCCTCGCGCATCGCCGGACGGGGACGGAAAATTGCTAACAACGGGGTGGGCGGCGCGTCAAAGTGCAATTTAGAGCGGTTCGGGAAATGACATTCTAAGAAACGGACGAACGGCCGGGCCGCTGCGGCAAGCGGCGGCTTCAGGCAAGAATATGCGGATGCGGCAGTACCGCCGCCAGGGAGGATGTTTTGGGATTCATGTCGGCAAGCGTGGGCCTGACCCGCTATCGCATTGTGGAAAAGGACATCGACCCGTCCCTGTGGACGGAAATAGAAGACCGGCTGAAAAGGCGGGCCTTCCGGGACATCGATGCCAGCGCCGAGGAGCGCAGTTTCGGCTGGGTGTCCTTCGACAACATGCTCGATCCGGAATTCGCGCTCTGTCCGCCGGAAAAGGGGCCGTATCTGGCCTTCACCCTCCGTCTGGACACCAGAAGGGTGCCTCCGGCGGTGATGAAGAAGCATGTGGCCGTGGCCCTGAACGAGGCGTTGCAGGCCATGCGCGAACAGGGCCGCAAGTTTCTGACCAAAGAGCAGAAAACGGAAATCCGGGAGCAGGTGGCGCTGCGGCTGCGGGCGCGGACCCTGCCCATCCCGGCCTGCTTCGACGTGATCTGGGACACGGACCGCGGACAGGTCTGGATCGCCTCCACCCAGTCCAGGCTGACGGAACTGTTCGAGGAACTTTTCACCCAGACCTTTGGTCTGCATCTGGAACCCATGACGCCCTATTTTCAGGCTCTGGCCGCTCTGGGCGAAGACGGCCGCGCCGCGCTGGACGCCCTGGAACCCACCATTTTCGCCGGAGAGAACGTATGATGGAGCTTGATCTTGAACACGCCGAAACCGTGAGTCTGGCCTTGGGTCAGGAATTTCTGACCTGGCTGTGGTTTGCCAGCGAAACGCAGAACGGTTTGTTCCGTACGGCTGACGGCGAGGTGTTTTCTCTGCTGGTGGAGCAGAAGGTGTCCGTGCAGGGCGGCGAGGGCGAAGCCCGCGAGACGGCCGTGTGCAGCGGCCCCATGGCCGAGCTGCGCGAAGCCCGGATGGGGCTGCGCACGGGCAAGAAGGTGAACAAGGCCAAGCTGCGCATCGAAAAGGATGAGGCTGGCTGGCAGGTGCTCGTCGATGCGGCCGGCTTCACTCTCCAGGGGCTCAAAACGCCCAAGGTGGACATGCGTCTGGAGGAAGGCGAGGAGCCCGACGCCCGGATTCTGGAAAAAATCTACCTGCTGGAAAAATGCATGGGCTATGTGGACGCGGTTTTTGCCCGTTTCGTGAGCCTGCGCTTCGGCCCGGACTGGGAAGCCGAAAGGCGGCGGGTCTGGGCCTGGATGCGGGAGTGACCGCCGGACGGGCCGTGTTTCCGGACTGAATGGGCGTACCGTTTTTTGCGGCCGCGCTCCTCAGGACAGATAGCCGAGCAGGGTCTGATAGCTGTCCGGGTCGGCGTCGTGGAAAACAGCCCCGATCTGAAGGACGTCAGACGCCGGAGCCGCCCAGGATATCTGGCAGTGGATGGTCACGGGGCGTCTGCCCCTCGGCAGAGAGAAAACCACGTCGAACTGCCGCCCCGGACTGAACTCGCCGGGATCGGCCTCGCCGGACAGAGCCAGACTGACGCCGCCCAGGGACAAGGAGGTGATTCTCGCCGCCAGAGGCGCGCCCGAGCCCCGTTCCACCAGGGCCGGGATGTTTTCGTTCTGGCGCGAGAATTTCCGCCTGTCCTGGTCCAGAATTTTCTGGGCCGCCGGCGAATTCAGGTATTCGTCCAGCACGGCATCGATGAACCCGGACAGGGTGGTGCCGTTCTGCGCGGCCATTTTTTTCAGGGACGCGCTCAACCGGACGGTGGTCCGGAAGCTGATCATGGTGTCTTTGGGCATGGGCGCTCCATGGCGGGTTTTCTGGGCCGGAATGCCCGGCTTGTTCGGTTTTTTTGCCGTCATGTCAACGCGCCGCGCGTTTTCCGCTCCGGGGCGCGTCCGCTCCCGCCTGCGGCTGTTGCCAGCGAGTGGAGGATGGATTAGGCTGCTTCCTTTGCTGCGGCAACCTTTCCGGACCGTTTCTGTCCGCGTCCGGCAACTATTCCGTAACGGAGGAAGGATGATGCGAACGTCTGCGTTTTTGACCCTTGCGGTGCTTCTGATGCTGGGCGCTCCCTGTTTCGCCGGGGATATGAAGGTCGGATTCGTCTATGTGTCGCCGGTGGGGGATGCCGGGTACTCCTATGCTCACGATCAGGGCCGTCTGGCCGTGGAAGCCATGGACGGGGTGAGCACGTCCTTTGTGGAATCCGTGGCCGAGGGCCAGGATTCCGAACGGGTCATTCTGAATATGGCCCGCAAAGGTTATTCCGTCATTTTCGGCACCAGCTACGGGTACATGGACCCCATGCTGAAAGTGGCCAAGGATTTTCCCGATGTGAAATTCCTGCACTGTTCCGGTTACAAAAACGGGCCGAACATGGCCAATTATTTTGGCCGCATTTATCAGGCCCGCTACCTGACGGGCATGGTGGCCGCGTCCATGACCAAATCCGGAAAGCTGGGCTACGTGGCCGCTTTCCCCATTCCCGAAGTCATCCGGGGCATCAACGCCTTCACCCTGGGCGCCCAGTCCGTCAGGCCGGACGCGGAAGTGCGCGTGGTCTGGACCAAGACCTGGTACGATCCGGCCACGGAAAAAGAAGCGGCCAAATCCCTGCTGGACGTAGGCTGCGACGTCATCGCCCAGCATCAGGATTCTCCCGGTCCGCAGGAAGCGGCCCAGGAACGCGGCGTCTATTCCGTGGGCTACAATTCGGACATGAAGGCCTTTGCGCCCAAGTCCCACCTGACCGCCGCCGTCTGGAACTGGGCGCCGTTCTATACGGAAATGGTGCAGCAGATCAAAGACGGCTCGTGGAAGAGCGGCTCCTACTGGCACGGCCTGGACAAGGGCATTGTGGACATCGCCCCCTTCGGCGACATGGTGCCTGAAGATGTGCGCGCCGCGGTCCTCGCCAGAAAGGCGGACATCGCTTCGGGCGCGTACAAGGTCTTCAGCGGCCCCATCGCTGACCAGACCGGCGCGGAAAAGGTTCCGGCCGGAGCGGTCATGACGGATGAAGAACTGCTCGGCTTCAACTGGTTCGTGAAAGGCGTCGTGGGCACTCTGCAGTAGGCCGCATGCCCGTGTTTCGCGTCATCAAACGGCAGGAGCCTCTGGGTTGGGGCTCCTGCTTTGTTTTTTTTCTGGCTCTGTTCCTGGCCCTGACCGCGAGCGGCGCGCTGCTGGCCATGCAGGGTAAGCCCGCGCTGGATGGCCTG
Source organism: Desulfomicrobium orale DSM 12838 (assembly GCF_001553625.1). Classification (GTDB taxonomy): domain Bacteria; phylum Desulfobacterota; class Desulfovibrionia; order Desulfovibrionales; family Desulfomicrobiaceae; genus Desulfomicrobium; species Desulfomicrobium orale. Next base: position 324,574 of record NZ_CP014230.1, on the reverse strand, counting down.
TGGCTTCTGGCCGAAAGCGCCTTCGGCTCTCGGCATGCTCTGGAAGATTGTCTGATCAAGGCCGTGCCCATTTTTCTGTGTTCCGTGGGCGTGGGACTGACGTTTCGTCTGCAAATCTGGAACATCGGCGCGGAAGGGCAGTTCGCCCTGGGCGCTGTGGGCGCGACCTGGGCCGCCCTGACTTTTCCGGGCTGGCCGTGGTATCTGCTGCTGCCGTTCATGCTGTTTTGCGCTTCTCTGGCGGGGGCCCTGTGGGCGGCCGTCCCGGCCGTGCTGCGTCTGTCCCTGCGCGCCAATGAGATCATCGTCAGTCTCATGCTCAACTATGTGGGCATTCTGATGCTCGAATATCTGGTTTACGGCCCGTGGAAGGATCCGGGCAGTTTCGGCTTTCCCATGACCAGCGAGTTCGCGGCCGGAGCCGTGGTCGGGCGCATTCCCGGCACCCGACTTAACTGGGGGCTTGCGCTGTGTCTGCTGGCCGGAGCGGGTATGAGTGTGTTCCTGCGCTACACCCGGCTGGGCTACGAACTGCGGGCCTGCGGGGAGAACGCCCGTGCCGCCCGCTACGCCCGCATGCCGTACGCCTTTCTGGTGATGCTGGTCATGACCGTGAGCGGCGCTCTGGCGGGCTGGGCCGGATTTCTGGAGTCCTCGGCCATTCTGGGGCGGCTGCAACCGACCATCATGTCCGGCTACGGATACACGGCCATCGTGGTGGCCTGGCTTGCGCATCTGAATCCCTTTTACATCGCCGTGGCCTCCTTTCTGCTGGCGGGTCTGCGCGTGGGCATGGAGAGTCTGCAGCTGGATATGCAGGTCCCGGCGGCCTTCGGCGGAATCATGGAAGGGCTCGTGCTGCTCGCGGTGCTGGCCGGAGGATTTTTCTCCCGCTACCGGCTTCGGAGGCGGCCATGACACCGGAAATTTTTCTGTCCCTTCTGGCCGCTACGGTGCAGTCGGGCACGCCCATCCTTTACGCCACCCTGGGTGAAATACTGACCGAAAAGGGCGGCATCCTGAATCTGGGTGTGGAGGGCATCATGCTGGTGGGCGCTCTGGCCGCCTTTCTGACGGCCCTGCATACGGGCTCGCCGACGCTGGCCTTCGCGGCCGGGGGCCTGGCCGGAGCCCTGCTGGCCGCCGTGCACGGCGTGATCTGCATCTGGTTTCTGGGCAACCAGATCGTCTCGGGCCTGGCTCTGACCATCCTCGGCGCGGGCCTGTCCGGGTTTTTTGGTACGCCCTACATCGGCCGCACCGCCCCCGGTTTCGACAAGTTCTCTCTGCCCCTGCTCGGCGACATCCCCGTTCTCGGTCCTGTTTTTTTTCAGCAGGACACCCTGGTTTATGTCTCGTTTCTGCTGCCGCCGTTCATGTGGGCCTTTTTCCGGTACACCCGCTGGGGTCTGGCCGTGACCGCAAGCGGGGAGTGCCCGGCCGCGGGCCGCGCCGCCGGTCTGAACATGGCCGCGTACCGCTGGGGCTCCCTGCTCGGTGGCGGCGTTCTGGTGGGCTTTGGCGGCGCATATCTGAGCCTGGCCTACACGCACCTGTGGACCAACGGACTGACTTCGGGCCGGGGCTGGATCGCCGTGGCCCTGGTTATTTTCGCCTTCTGGCGGCCTCAGCGGGCCGTCATCGGGGCCTATCTTTTCGGCGGCGTCATGGCCTTTCAGCTGCGTCTTCAGGCCATGGGGACGGCGGTGCCGTCGTCCATTCTGCTCATGCTGCCCTATGTCCTGACCGTCGCGGCCCTGGCCTTTTCTTCCCGGCGCAGCCGGAGGACCGCCGCACCGGCCGCCCTGGGCATCAATGTCGAACCTTCCGAATAGGACTCTGCCATGACTGAAAACAGATACCAGCGCACCTATCCCATTTCCTGGGACCAGCTGCATCGCGACGCCAAGGCCCTGTCCTGGCGTCTTCTGGACAAGGACTTCTTCAACGGCATCATCGCCGTGACCCGTGGCGGGCTGGTGCCTGCGGCCATCATCGCCAGGGAGCTGGATATCCGGCTGGTGGATACGGTCTGCGTGGCCAGCTACGACTGGCAGGACCAGAAGGGCGAGGTGAAGCTCCTCAAGGGGGTGAACGGCGACGGCGAGGGCTGGCTCATCATCGACGATCTGGTGGACACAGGGCGGACGGCCAGACTCATCCGGGAGCTTCTGCCCAAGGCGCATTTCGCCTCCATCTACGCCAAGCCCGCCGGGCGGCCTCTGGTGGACACCTATGTGACCGAGGTCAGCCAGGACACGTGGATTCTCTTCCCCTGGGATACGGAATCGCAGTTCGTGCAGCCTCTGGCCGGGCGGCGGCAGGGATAGCCGTGACCGTGGCTCCGGCGGCGGTGGCCCTGCGGGGCATCACCAAGGTTTTCGGGTCGGTGCGGGCCAACGGGGAGATCAGCCTGGATATCCATCCGGGGCGGATCAAGGCCCTGCTCGGCGAGAACGGCGCGGGCAAGAGCACCCTTATGTCCATTCTGGCCGGGCATTACCGCCCTGACGCGGGAGAAATCCTGGTGGATGGCGAGCCCCGCGTGTTCCGCTCCACCCGCGACGCCATCCGGGCGGGCATCGGCATGGTCTATCAGCACTTCATGCTGGTGGAGGCCATGACCGTGGCCGAAAACGTTTTTCTGGGCCAGGAGCCCGGGTTTTTCATCTCCCCGGCGGATTTGGAGAAGCGTGTACGCGAGCTGGCGGAGTCGTACGGTCTGGAGGTGGACCCCGCCGCGCGCGTGGCCGATCTGTCCATGGGCGAGCGGCAACGGGTGGAAATCCTGCGTCTGCTGGAACGCCGCAGCCGGGTGCTCATTTTCGACGAACCCACGGCCGTGCTCACGCCCCAGGAGGGCGAACAGCTTTTCCAGGCCCTGCGGAACATGGTCGCCCAGGGCAAGGCCATCGTCTATATTTCCCACAAACTGCACGAGGTCATGGCTCTGGCCGACGAGGTGGCCATTCTGCGCAAGGGACAGGTGGTGGACGAAGTCGCGGCCGCCGATGTCCGTTCCCAGGCCGATCTGGCCCGGCGCATGGTGGGCCGGGAAGTGCTCCTCGATGTACGCCGCAAGCCCCGAGAGCCGCGCCAGAACGTGCTGCGTCTGGAGGATGTGCATGCCGGGATGCTGCGCGGCGTGTCTTTGTCCCTGCGCCAGGGGGAAATCCTGGCTGTGGTCGGCGTGGCGGGCAACGGTCAGCGCGATCTGGCCGAAACCGTCTGCGGGCTGCGCCGTCCGGACGCGGGCGAGGCCGTCGTGCTGGGCAGGTCCTGGTCCGCGTTTTTCGCCGATCCGCCTTGGCAGGGAGGGCTGAGCTACATCCCCGAGGATCGCATGGGGCTGGCCGTGTGCCGGAACATGGACTTGGTGGACAATTTCCTGCTCACCACCCGCCAGGGCTATGCCTCTTCCGTGTGGCTGAAGCGCGCGGAGGCCCGCACCGCCGCCAGAAGCCTGATCACGCAGTTTCATGTTTCTCCCCCCGACGAGTCCTGCCGGGCCTGGCAGCTTTCGGGCGGGAATCTTCAGAAAATGGTGCTGGCCCGGGAGTTCCACCGTCGGCCCCGGCTCATTGTGGCGGAACAGCCCACTCAGGGACTGGACGTGTCGGCCATCGAGGAAGTCTGGAAGACTCTGCTGGCCGCCCGGGAGGAAGCGGGCATTCTGCTCATCACCGGCGACCTGTCCGAGGCCCTGACCCTGGCCGACCGTATCGCAGTCATGTTCGAGGGCCGTGTTGTGGATGTCTTCCCGGCGGAGGACAGGGTCAAAACCGGTAATATCGGCCTGATGATGGCGGGCGCGAAGGCGTAGGAACGGATGTTCCATTATTTTGGAAGATGCTGCGCCCTGTCCGGCCGGAGAAGGTCTTTCCCGGACATGCCTGGGGCGGTTCTCCGTGGAAAATAACGCGCCGGGAAAAAGTTTCCAGCGGCTGCGGGTTCAGGCCGCCGGGCGGAACTGGAGCCTGGCGCGTCCGGCGGATCTGGAGTCCCTCTGGCAGCAAATGGATGACAGCGACCCTGGGACCGAAGACAATATCCCCTACTGGGTGGAACTGTGGCCCGCGACCGTGGCCCTGTGCGGCTGGCTGGCCGGGCGGGATCTGTCCGGCCGGGTCTGTCTGGATCTGGGCTGCGGCCTGGGGCTGTCCGTTCTGGTAGCGTCCGTGCTCGGTGCGCGCGTGGTGGGCATGGACCACCAGCACGAGGCGCTTTGTTTCGCGGCTCTGAATGCGCGGGAAAACGCGGTGTCTTCGCCGCTGTGGCTCTGCGCCGACTGGAACCGTCCGGCCCTTGCCGCCGGAGTCTTCGATCATATCTGGGGCGGAGATGTCTTCTACGAGCAGCGTTTTTTCGAGCCGCTGGAGAAACTGCTGCTGCGCTGCCTGAAACCCGATGGCCGGGCCTGGTTCGCGGATCCGGAGCGGACCGTTTCCCGCGATGTCTGGAGCAGGTTCGCCCGCAGGGGCTGGAAAGTGGCGGACCGGGGGCACGAACGGGTGCCCTCGGATCAGACCACCGTGGCCGTCACCCTCTGGGAGCTGTCCCGGCCCCGCCTTCGGCCTTCAGCCTGACTCTGGAGCCGGGCAGGGTTTGCGGCGTTGTCCCGAATAACCGGCGAAGAGCCGCAAGGAGGAATGCATGGGGGAAACAATACGCTTCGGAGTATCGCTGGATTCGGATCTGCTGGAGAAATTCGACGCCCTGTGCGAGGAGCGCTGCTACCAGACCCGGTCCGAAGCCATCCGCGACCTTATCCGCAACACTTTGGTGCAGAAGGAATGGGAGAATCCCGGCAAGGAGATGGTCGGCACCCTGACTCTGGTCTATGACCATCACCAGTCGGATCTGGCCCAGAAAATAACCGAAATCCAGCATGCCGCCCTGGATGTCATCGTCACGTCCCTGCATATCCATCTGGATCACCACAACTGCCTGGAAGTGCTGGTTTTGCGCGGCCCGGGCGAGACCATAAAAGCCACGGCCGAGCGCCTCATGTCCACCAAGGGGGTCAAGCACGGCAAGATCAGTCTGGCCACCACCGGGCAGGATCTTTCCTGATGCGCGACGTGCAGAGCGGCCCGGCCGACGTTCCCCTGCGCATCGACCGCGTGGGCGTGAAAAGCCTGAGCATTCCCCTGACCGTGCGCGACAGGGCCAGGGGGGAGCAGCGGACCGTGGCCCGCGTGGATCTGAGCGTGGACCTTCCGGCCCGGTTCAAAGGCACGCACATGAGCCGCTTTCTGGAGGCCCTGCGGGGCATGGACACTCTGGACATGCCCGGCTGCACGCGGCTGCTGCACGACCTGCGGGACCGCCTGCAGGCCCGCAGTGCGCACCTGTGCTTTCAGTTCTCCTACTTTCTGGAACACCGGGCCCCGGCCACGGGCATTCCTGCCCTTGTGGACTATGCCTGCTTTTTGCGGGGCACCATGCGGGATGCGGAGGCGGAGCTGGCCCTGGGCGTGGAAGTGCCGGTCATGACCGTATGCCCCTGCTCCAAGGCCATTTCCCGAGAGGGTGCGCACAGCCAGCGGGCCATGATCCGCATGGAGGCCGGATGCTCCGGCATGCTCTGGCTGGAAGATCTCATCGACATCGGCCGGGAGTCGGGTTCTTCGCCGGTGTATGCCCTGCTCAAGCGCGAGGATGAAAAATTCGTGACCGAGGCGGCTTTTGCGGCTCCGGCATTCGTGGAAGATGTGGTCAGAAACGCGGCTTCCCGGCTGGCCGCGCATCCCAGAGTCCGGGGGTTCCGGGTGGAAGTGGAGTCGATGGAATCCATTCACAATCACAGCGCCTACGCCTGTATCGATCAGATGGACGGATAGGCCGCTGCGGACAGGCGGGGAATTTTGTCCGAATGGCGGCCGGAAGTCTTTTCCGTTTCCGCAATGAATAATGGCATACCGGTATCACGATACGTGTTTGACGGGATGGATAAGCAACGAGTAGGAAAACCGGTATTGAACCAGCGGAGGTCTTCATGACGCCGAACATTCAGGCTCTGCATGCCGTGGGTATGGCCCAGCGGGTTTCGGCCAACAACGTGGCCAATGTGAATACCGAAGGATTTCTGCCCAGCCGGGTGGATTTTGAAACCGGCCCCGATGGCGAGGGTGTGCGCGTGCAGCGCATTGTGCGGGAAGGCTCGCATGAAACACGGCAGCGGGAGCGCCGCCGTGAGGCTTTGCGTCGCGAGGAAAGGGAAGAACGCCACCTGGAAGAGGAAAAGGCCGTTGGCCGCCGCGTGCGGGAACGCCATGCGGAAGAAGGTCTGCGTCAGGCCGGAGAAAACCGCAGGCGGGAAGAGGCTCTTCGCGCCGAAGACGAGCGCATCCGCCGGGCCGACGAAGCCTATTTTGCGGAAAAGACCCTCCGGGAGGAGTGGCTGGCCGAAGCTTCGGCCACAGACTTGGCCGCGGAAATGGTCCGGATGATCGAAAACGAACAGGTTTTCGCGGCCAACGCTGTCGCCCTGCACACGCAGATGAACATGCAGGGCGTATTAATCGATACTCTGGTCTAGCCCGCTTTGCGTCGGCAATCTCTTTGTCTTTGTTTTCAATGAGGCGGTTTCTATGTATCCCTCTGGAAAAAGAGGATGGTATATGTGGCCGATACGCCGTCAACATGCAGAGGGTAGGAGTCCCTTGGCTTGTCTGAATATCGGACATGTCGCGATTTGGGCAAAATTTATTGACGATACGATCTGGTCGGAAAAAATATGGGTGGATTGAAATCTGCGTCCAGGCCGGAACAGGACGCCCACAGGACGGCCATTTCCAGCTACGCCACATCGGGCGGACGTTTCGCCGTATTGACGGATGACGGCATCTTTGCGGATCTGGTGGAGAGCGCTCTGTTCCGCATTCTGGGATCTTCCATCGCCATGTCCCGGTTTGCCTCGCTCGCCGATCTGCTCGCCGCGCTGCATCGGGACATGCATGCGGGATACATCGTTCTGCTGGACAGAAACGTGGCCGGAACCCGTGTGGATCAGGTGCTGGGGAGTATTCTGCGCGCCGGCTCCGGCATACGGATCATCATGGTGACGCAGGACGTGGATCAGTATTCCGCAGTACTTCTGGTGGAACACGGCGCACAAAACATCATCACCAAACCCGCTTCCATCACTTCCATCACCGAAAAACTGGCGTTCACCATCGGCCCCCAGGGGCGGTTCGGCAAACTTGTGGACAGAGGCAAAAGGCTTCTCGAGGCCGGATGCTGGGAGGAAGCCCTTCAGGTCGGCGACGAGGTTCTGGGCTGCAAGCCTTGCAGCGCCGCCGCATACATGCTTCGGGGCGACGCTTTCATGGGCCTTGGCATGCTGGAAAGAGCCGAAGTCATGTTCCTGCGGGCGGCGGAAAGCGAAAAATTGTATCTGGCCCCGCTTAAGCGCCTGGCCGAGCTGTACGAACAGACGGGAAGGGCGGACAAGCAGCTGGAGTATCTGCGCCGCCTGCACGCCATCAGTCCGCTCAATACCGAACGCATGCTGCGCATCGGCGAACTGGAGATCGAGCGGGGCGGCAGCGCCGCAGCCGGCGCGATGTTCGAAGACGCCCTTGATCTGGCCCGGCGGGAAGCGGCGGATCACGAGGCCGCCCTGTCCGGAAAAATTGCGGATATCTGCGCGGATTCCAACCCCGACATGGCTGTCCGCTACTCCAGAAAATCCCTGGCCCTCAGGCGGGGAGTGCTTTCGGCCAAGGACATCGCCACGGTCAACACTCTGGGCATCGTCCTGCGCAAACAGGGCAAATGGCGCGAGGCCATGGAAGAATACCAGCGTATTCTCGATGTGGCGCCGGACAATGCCGGTCTCATCTACAACATGGCGCTGGCGTGCAGCGAGGGCGGGGACATGGCTCAGGCCCACTCCTGGATGCTCAAGGCTCTGGATCTGGAGCCGGACCTGCCCGCTTCGTCGAAGAATGTGGCTTTCAACATAGGCATAATATTTCAGAAAGCGGGTTTCGACGGGGCGCCTTTTTTCCAGAAGGCCCACGAGCTGGACCCGGAGGACGAGCGGATACTGGAAGCTCTGAGGCGTGTTCAGCGCACCCAGCATCCGGCGGAAGGAGAGTCCGCGGATTCGTAGCCGCAAGGAGGAACAATGTCCGCACATCCCCTGGCCGGACAGGCCGTGCCCGAATCCCTGCGCATCAATGTGCCCCGGCTCGTGGCCGATTACTATACCGTGACGCCCGACCCCGCCGTGCCGGACCAGGTCGTGTCTTTCGGCACATCGGGGCATCGGGGCTCATCCTTCCGCGCGTCCTTCAACGAGGCCCACATTCTGGCCATCACCCGCGCCGTCTGCGAGTTCAGGCGGTCCAAAGGCATCGACGGGCCGCTTTTCGTGGGCATGGATTCCCACGCTCTGTCCGAACCGGCCATGCGTACGGTGTTGGAAGTGCTGGCCGCGGACGGCGTTTCGGCCCGATTTCAGAAAGGTTTCGGCTACACGCCGACGCCGGTCATTTCCCATGCCATTCTTACCCATAACAAGGGCCGGGCTTCGGGCCTTGCGGACGGCATGGTCATCACGCCGTCCCACAATCCGCCCGAGGACGGCGGCATCAAGTACAATCCGCCCCACGGCGGCCCCGCCGGAACGGACGTGACCGCCTGGATAGAGAAACGGGCCAACGAACTGCTGGCCTCTCCGGGGGCGATAGCGCGGGTGCCGCTGGCCAGAGCCCTGAAGCTGTGCGGGGAGCACGACTACATTGAACCCTATGTGCGGGACTTGGCGCAGGCCATCGACATGGAGGCCATTGCCCGCGCGGGCGTCCGCATCGGCGTGGACCCTCTGGGCGGGGCCGGACTGCCCTTCTGGGAGCCCATCGCCGGACTGTACGGCCTGGATATCAATGTGGCCAACGCGGCCGTGGACCCGGCCTTCATGTTCATGAGTCTGGACAAGGACGGCAAAATCCGCATGGATTGTTCCTCTTCCTCGGCCATGGCCAAGCTCATTGCCCTGAAGGACTCTTTTTCCGTGGCTTTTGCCAACGACCCCGACGCGGACCGGCACGGTATCGTCACGGCCCGGCACGGGCTCATGAACCCGAACCATTATCTGGCCGTGGCCATCGACTATCTGCTCGGACGCCGGCCCGGCTGGAACCGGGAGAGCCGGATCGGCAAGACCCTGGTCACCAGCTCCATGGTGGACCGGATCGCGGCCGCCCACGGCCGTGAGGTGCGTGAAGTGCCCGTCGGATTCAAATGGTTTGTGGACGATCTTTTGTCCGGAGCCTGCTGCTTCGGCGGCGAGGAGAGTGCCGGAGCATCTTTTCTGCGCCGGGACGGCGGGGTGTGGACCACGGACAAGGACGGCATTCTGTTGAATTTGCTGGCGGCGGAAATCACCGCCGTGACCGGCAAGGACCTGGGCGACATCTATCTGGAACTGGAGGCGCGGCACGGTTCGCCCTTGTACGAACGTCTTCAGGCTCCGGCCGGCAGGAAGCAGCGCGAGCTTCTGGCCAGCCTGACGCCCGGCCAGGTCCCTTCTTCGGAACTGGCCGGAGAGTCCATTCTGGCCAAGCTGACCCATGCGCCGGGAAACGGCGCGGCCATTGGCGGTCTGAAGGTGGTCACGGAGAACGGATGGTTTGCGGCGCGCCCTTCGGGTACCGAGGACATGTACAAGATTTATGTGGAGAGTTTCCGGGGCCGGGAGCATCTGGACCGGATCAAGGCCGAGGCCCAGGCCATGGTGGACGGAGTGCTTTCGGGAGCGTGACGGGCGCGGGGCCGGTGGATTTCCCGCGCTGTGCGAAGAATTCAGCGCAGCTTTCCGGCCCGCTCCCGGCGCAGCCAGTCGTACCATGCCCCCATGCCCTCTCCGGTGGCGGCCGAAAGGGGAAAGATTTCCATATCTTTGTTCAGAGCCCGGGCAAAGGCGCTGGCTTTTTCCACATCGAAACGGACATAGGGCAGCAGGTCGATCTTGTTCAGGATCATGACCCGCGATTCGGCGAAAATGAACGGATATTTTTCGGGTTTGTCGTCGCCCTCGGTCACGCTCAGAATGGTCACCTTGTAGTCCTCGCCCACGCTGAATTCCGCCGGGCAGACCAGATTGCCGACATTTTCCACCACCAGGATGTCGGTGCCCTCCAGACCGAGTTTTTGGCAGGCATCGCGCACCATATCGCTGTCCAGATGGCAGCCGCCATTGGTATTGATCTGCACGGCACGGGCCCCTGTGGCGGCCACGCGGCGGGCGTCGTTCTCGGTCTGGCAGTCGCCTTCGATGACCGCCATGGAAAATTCGTCCCGAAGGTCGGTCAGAGTGCGTTCCAGCAAGGTGGTCTTGCCCGATCCCGGAGAACTCATCAGGTTCAGGGCCAGAATGCCTCTGGCCGAAAAATCGGTGTTCAGTTCCGCGGCCACCTGGTCGTTGGCTTCAAGAATATCGCGCACCACATCCACTTTCATGTCTTTCTCCTCCGGCCGGCGGGCTATTCGGCCTCGATGTGTTCGATATACAGCTCCCGGCCGGCGATGATGGCATGTCCCGTCTCCGCGGCGCAGCACGGGCAGGGCATGCGGACCACCTCCTCTCTGGCCGGGGTGAATTCATGGCCGCACCGGCGGCAGCGGACCGCCATGGGCTTTTGCTCCAGTTCCATGACGGCTCCGGCCAGGGGGGTGCCGAGGGTCAGCACTTCGAAGGCCGTATCCAGAGCCTCGGGCACGATGGCCGAGAGCTGTCCGTACACCACCTTGACCTTGAGCAGTTTGTCCAGATTGTACTTGGCCATTTCTTCGGTGATGATTTTGATCAGGCTTTCGGCCACGGAAAGTTCGTGCATGGTGCGTCCTGATTACCGGGAGCGGGGTATTTCGGAGGCGTATGCCGTGTCCAGGGCGTTGTCCAGAGCGATGGCCGCCTGGCTCAGGTGCCCCCGGCCCAGGGTGCAGCGGAGCATCTTCCAGTCCTGACGGTCGATGATGTCGATGACGCCGCGCGCCGCCGGGCTCAGCATGGAGGGCAGGGCGTCCAGAACGGAATCGATGTCCACGAATCCGCCTTCATGGACGAAATCCAGCACATCGTCCTGAATTTCGCACTCGTATCCGCCAAGCAGCGCCATGCAGGCCCGGAGTTCCTCTTCGGTCAGACCGGCGAGATGGCCGTAGACGCCGAAAGCATGCATGCGGATCTCTGTCAGTTGGGCAGGACGAAGCAGGTGTATCCGGCCTGGGTGAGGATGGAAATCAGGGACTCGTCGCTGAAACGGCTGTCCAGCAGGATGATCTTGCCGCTCCCGGGGGACACAAGCCAGGCCGGGACCTGAACGGCCAGGCTTTTGGGGCCGGAGTACCATGCCGCCCTGGCCATGCCCTGATGCAGCATGTCCTTGCCTTGCAGCATGCGCAGCAGTTCGGCCAGATTCTGGGGCTCCCGGCCGTCCAGTTTTTTCAGGCGCATGGCCTGGAGCAGATCCGTGTGCGTGGCCACGGGGATGTAAACCGATCCCCTCGGGCGGGAGGGCAGGCGGGAGGGCTTGTTGTAGGCATCAAGCTCAATGACCTTTATCCGCCCCTGCGAGAGCACTTCAGGAAGACCCTGGGGCAGGGACGGTTCCGTGGGCGTCTGTCTGGGCCAGAGCATGTACACGGCCTTTTCGGAAAGCCGCCGTTCGATGACGACCATCTGCGGTCCTTTCAACGTGATGCTCATGCCGTCCTTGAACCGCACCAGATCCCGATCCTTGGCCCACAGCCGGAATGCCTGGGGATAGGTCTCGGTCAGTTTTTCCAGCACTTCCTGCAAGGACCAGTCGGGCGAAACGGGGCACACCCGCATGCCCAGAGCCTCGGCGTTGTCGATCCATTCTTGGTTTTTCGGGGTCAGGGCGAAAATGACCTTCTCGCCCCATGGAGTGTCGAAGATAGGGCTGTCGACCAGGTCAACATGCAGCCAGCCGCCCTTGGGCAGAGGATAGAGGGCTTCCTGTCCGGGGGTGAAGCGAAAGCGCATCTGCTCTAGAACCGAACGGACGAAAGGCAGTCCCGTGACGGGCTTTTTTTCTTCCTCTTTTTCCTCGGTGGCATTGACGGGTTTTTCCGCTGCCGGAGGCTTGGGCTTGACGGTCTGCACCGGCAGCTTGGCCTGGGCACCGGACGGAGCCGCGCCGTGTCCTCCATGGCCCTGGGCCGGGCCTCCTGGACCTGCCGTACCGCCGCCCGTGGCATTCGGGCTTCCCGTCCCATTTGCCCCGCCCGGTGAGCCACCTTGTCCCGCCGATACCGGCGCGGCCACGGCAGTCGCGTTGGCCGGAGCTTTGTCAGGTACTGCCGGAACAGCGGCGGCGGGCGCGGAGCCGGGCACGGGCAGAACGATTTCCTGACCTACACGCAATTTGTTGATGTCGGATATCTGGGGGTTCAGTTCGAGGAAAAGGCCCAGATAATCCTTGAAGATCAGTTCCTGCGGCACGCCTTCCCGTTTGAGTATGGATACCAGCGTATCACCGGACTTGACCGTGTAGGTTTTCTTCTTGGACTCCGGCGGGATGGCGGGGCGGATTTTCAGGGTGGCGGGAGGTTCGTCGGGGAGCTGCAGGGTCTGCCCAGGCCGGAGTTTGTTCAGATCCGTGATGTCGGGGTTGAGTTCCTTCACGACGGGAAGAAGTTCCCGGATTTCCTGTCTGGTGTACCCTTTTTCTTCGAGGATGCGGATCAGCCATTCGCCCTCGCGGACCGTATGCGTCTGTGGTTCGGGGCGTTTGGCCGTCTCGATGTTTTTCTCGAAAAAAAGACGCAAGGGTTTTTCCGCGAATCCCGGCCGGGTGGCGCTTGTCAGGAGGCCTGCAGCGAGAATAAGGAAAACCAAGCGTTTGGAAACCATGTATTGAGCCGGAAATTTTGTCACAAACTGGGGACTCTCCGGTTAATGGAAACCGGAGTCAAGCACAAGCATTTCGGGATTGTCCTCCAGATTCTGCGGATATTTTATCAAAGGAGTCAAGTATGTACGTTGGCCTTGCCATGCGGAAGCATGTTCCCACCATTACGTCTGAAACCCTGCTGACCAAAGCCGACCAGATGATGGAGGAGAACAAGCTGTGGATTCTGCTGGTGGTGGAGGACGGAATCCTGAAGGGCAGCGTTTCCAAGGAGGATGTCCGGTCCGCCCTGCCTTCCGGCGCGACCACGTTCAGCAGGCACGAGCTGAGCTATCTGCTGTCCAAGATGACGGTCAAAGATCTGATCCGGAGGGACATTCCCACCGTCACTCCGGAAATGGAAATCGAGGTCGCGGCCAGAATCATGTACGAGCGCCATCTGGACGGACTGGCCGTGGTGGACGGAAAAAGCCGCCTCAAGGGCTACATCAGCCGCAGAATCATGCTTTCCGTTCTGGTGGAAGGACTGGGGCTCGATCTAGGCGGCTGCCGCATCGCGGTGGAAGCCGAGGACCGCAAGGGAGTCATGGCCGAGATATGCGGAATTTTTTTCAACCGCGGCGTGAACATCCTGTCCACGGCGACCTTTTTCCACGACAGCAAACGAATGCTCATTTTCCGCATTCAGACGGACAACGGGCAGGACATGGAACAGGCGTTGCGCGAAGCCGGATACGCGATCGTCGGCCCGGAACGCTTCGAACGCGAGTGGGCGTAAGGTAACCGCTGCCGGGCCCCTTGCGCTCCTGACGGTATCGCAGGTTCCGGTAAATCCAGAGCCGTTCCATTTCCAGATCAAGCTGCCTGCGCCGGTTCCGGAAAATGGTCGCAGGATCTGTCACGGTAGTGGATTCTATTTGTGAATGCGCCACCCGCGAAGGGGAAGAAATGGGTAAAAGGACACAGCGAGATTCTGGCAGAGCTGGAAGCGCCAATCGTCACAGCCAGAAGAAGCCCGCCATGTCCCTATCCATCTTACCAGGAAGAACGCATCGGTATCGAAGTATTTGTGTCCATGGGCATGAGTTGCCGGGAAATCGCCAAGTGTCTTGATCGGAGTCATCCGAGCATATTTCGGGAACTGCGCCGTAACGCGCAAAAAGGGGCTATCGTGCCCAGGGTATGTTTGCAAACTTTATAATCAGGCTTGGTTCGTGTAGCTTTTGGACATGTGCTATACCGAAATTTCCGATGAGACCTGGCAACGGCTTGAGCCCGTTCTGCCGCTCGAGGGTTCACCCAAAGGTGGTCGTCCGGCCAAAGATAAACGAACATTCATAAATGCAATCATCTGGTTGCTGCGCACCGGGGCTCCCTGGAGGGCCTTGCCGGAAGAGTATGGTTCATGGAATGCCGTGTATTCCCGCTTTCGGCGTTGTCAGATAAAAGGTTCTTGGAAAGCAATCTTTCTCGCTCTGGCGTCTGACCCCGATCTCGAAGCGGTGATGATTGACGGTACGTACAGAAGTGTCCCCATAGTTTGGACAGTTAGCAGCTGTTTCTTAGCTTGTCTTTTTCCTCATCATGCTGCCTTTAACAGCCCTTCATGGTAACAACGCTCCGGGCTTCTCCCGCCCAAACTGCTGTGAGGCCGAGTCTGGTTGTAAAAGTCGATCCATCTGCCGATGCCGGTGCGGGCTTCCGAGCCAGTTTCGTAAGCGTTCAGGTACACGTTCTCGTATTTGAGTGAGCGCCAGAGGCGTTCGATAAATACGTTGTCCAGCCAGCGGCCCCGGCCGTCCATGGAAATGCGGATTCCCTTATCTCGCAGGATGTTGGTAAAGGCAAAACTGGTAAACTGACAGCCCTGGTCGGTGTTGAAGATATCGGGTTTGCCATATTTCGCCACGGCCTCTTCCAGAGCCGAGGCGCAAAAATCCGTGTCCATGGTGTTTGAGAGCCGCCAGGGCTGTACCAGTCCATGATGGCCACCAGATAGAGAAAACCTTTGCGCATGGGGATGCAGGTAATATCCGCACACCAGACCTGATTGCTCCGATCTATGGTCAAGTCGCGCAACAGGTAGGGATAGTGTTTGTGTTCCGGGTTCGGAACACTGGTTTTCGGCTTCTGGTACACTGCCATGAGACCCATCAACCGCATCAGACGGCGGACGCGCTGTCTGCCAGCGTTGTATCCCAGCGACACCATGTAACGACGCATCTGGCGCACTCCAAGAAACGGCCATTCCGTGAAAGCACGGTCGATTTCCTGCATTACTGTGAGGTTTATGGCCGATTCTCCGGCTCTTTTGTAATACAGGCTGGAACGGGCGACTTTGAGCAGAATACACTGCCGGACAACGCTGAGCTTCACATGGCCCGAATTGACCATGCTTTGCCTGCGGGAGACGCTCACCGCTTCCCCCAGGCTTCGGCTAAAAAATCTCGTTCCACGGTAAGCTGACCGATTTTGGCATGAAGCATCTGGAGCTGTTTTTCTCTCCTGACCTCTTCGGTCTTGATTTCACCGGCAAAGATGCCCGCAGCCGATCCCTTGAGCTGCTTCACCCACTTGTGGATGAGCGTCTGATGAACGCCGAACTCGGAACTGAGTTCGGCAATGGTTTTCTCGCCGGAAAGGGCGGCCAGGGCCACTTTGGCCTTGAAAGCGGGAGCGTGGTTCTTTCGGTTGGACATGTGTGTTCTCCTTGTCTGGTTGAGTAGCTACCACACCTGTCCGAATCTTGGGGACCACCTCTTACATCCATGCCCACAAACATTCGGCTGGCGCAAAAGGGGGCAGCACAGACAAGCTTTGGGCCGCAGTCGCGGAGGTTTTACCTCCAAGCTGCATGCACAGGTAGACGCGCTCGGCAACCCTGTATCGTTTTTCCTCACGGGAGGCGAATGCGCGGATATCAGTGTTGCGCCACAATTACTCGAAGGGGTTTGCAATTGTACTGTTATTGCCGATAAAGGTTATGACAGCGAGCCATTGGTTCAACTCCATTGCTGTCCGGCTAAGGGATAAGAAAAGAGTCCAAAATCTCAGCGATATGTGGTAAAAGAAATCACCACAACATCTTGCCACACAAGGAGATTTTGGACTTGAGTCACCATAATACACTATTCTCCCAGACACTATCTCTGATTCCCAGACATGTTTTTCAGAAACTCGAAAGACGGCACAAAACCGGGCGCTCGTCGCGTCAATTCGGTTTCAAGGAGCAGTTCACGGTCATGGCCTTCATCCAGCTTGCCGCAAGACGTTCCATGCGCGATGGCCTGCGCTGCCTTGAGGCTGCGGGAAACCGCCTGTATCACTGGGGACTGAAAAACGTGGCCCGCTCGACCTTTGCTGACGCGAACAATTCTCGCCCCGCAGGCTTTTTCAAGGATCTGTTCGTCGAAATGTACGGCCTGTGCGCCGCAAAAGCCCCGAAGCACAAATTCCGTTTCAAATCCAAATTGCTCAGTCTGGACGCCACCACCATAAAGCTTTGCCTGCCGCTTTTTCCCTGGGCCTCGTTTCGGCAGGCCAAGGGCGGCGTCAAAGTACATACCTTGCTGGATCACGATGGCCATATCCCGGCTTTCGCAACCGTCACCGACGCCAAAACCCATGAAAGCCGCATAGCTCAGGCTATGGAGTTGCCCAAGGGCTCCATCGTGGTCTTTGACAAGGGCTTCACCAGCTATCCCTGGTTTCGGATCCTCGGGGCAAAGGGCGTCTTTTTTGTGACCCGGCTCAAGCGCAACGCCGTTTTCAAACTCCTGGAGCGCCGCCTCGTGAATCGCAAGACCGGCGTTACTTCCGATCACATCATTGAAGTCTCCAGCCGGGGAAAATCCTTACGCCTGCGCCGTATCGGCTATCGTGACCAGGAAACCGGGAAACACTACGAATTTTTGACCAACCATTTCCGGCTTTCGGCGAAAACCATCGCCGACATCTATAAAGACCGCTGGCAAATCGAGCTCTTCTTCAAGGAAATCAAACAAAATTTGCGCATAAAGACCTTCGTCGGCAACTCGGAAAATGCGGTCCTGATCCAGATTTACACGGCCCTGACGGTTTACCTGCTCCTCGCGTACCAGAAATTCCTCAGCCGTCTCGGACTCTCCGTACAGCAACTCTTCCAGCTCATTCAACTCAACCTGCTCGGCGAGGCATCCTTGGATGAACTCCTGAATCCCAGACGACGAAAATTCGATAATTCATATAACTTCACACTGTTAGATTGCATCACTTAGCCGGACAGCAATGACGAAGCAGGTACTGAACGACCTGCTTTGCTTGATTCAAAAAGACGATGACCGCCACTTTGACCAGATGAAGGCATTGGTTACCAAATGAGAGTTCTCCACACCTCCGACTGGCATCTGGGACGCACCCTGTACGGCAGAAAGCGCCACGAGGAGTTCGAGGTCTTTCTGGGCTGGCTGGCGGAGACGATACGGCAAAATGAAATCGACATTCTGCTGGTGGCCGGAGATGTCTTCGACACCGGCACTCCGGGCACCCGCGCCCAGGAACTCTACTACCGCTTTCTGTGCCGGGTGGCGGCCTCCTCCTGCCGGCACGTTGTCGTCGTGGCCGGCAACCACGACTCGCCGTCCTTTCTCGACGCCCCCAAAGAGCTGCTCAAGGCCCTGAACGTCCATGTGGCCGGAAGCGCCGCCCCCCGCCCGGAAGACGAGGTACTGGTGCTCCGTAATGAGCAGGACAATCCGGAACTGATCGTCTGCGCCGTGCCCTATCTGCGGGACCGGGACATCCGCACGGCGGAAGCCGGGGAGAGTCCGGAGGACAAGGAACGCAAGCTCGTGGAAGGCATCCGCGCTCATTACGCCGCCGTCGCCGCCTCGGCCGAAGAAAAGCGCGGAGAGCTCGGGGCGGACATTCCCATTGTGGCCATGGGGCATCTTTTCGCCGCCGGAGGCCGGACCGTCGAGGGCGACGGCGTGCGTGACCTCTACGTCGGCTCTCTGGCCCAGGTTAGCGCGGACGTCTTCCCGCCGTGCTTCGACTATGTGGCCATGGGGCATCTGCACGTTCCGCAGAAGGTCGGCGGTCTGGAGACCATCAGATACAGCGGCTCTCCCCTGCCCATGGGCTTTGGCGAGGCGGGCCAGAGAAAAAGCGTCTGCCTGGCCGAATTCCAGGGCCGGGCGGCGTCCGTACATCTGATCGATGTGCCGGTATTTCAGGAGCTCGAACGCATCGCCGGGGACTGGGAGCGGATCGCGGGCCGCATCAAAGAATTGTCGGCGGCGGGTTCGCGGGCCTGGCTTGAAATCGTTTACGAAGGGGCCGGAATCATCGGAGATTTGCGCGAACGTCTGGAAGCGGCCATCTCCGGCACGGGGCTCGAAATCCTGCGGGTGAAAAACTGCCGCGCCACGGCCCGCGCGATGCAAGGCCGGGCGGAAGAAACCCTGGACGATCTGAGCGTGGAGGACGTGTTCAGACGCTGTCTGGATGCCCGCGGCGTGCCCGAAGAAGAACGGCCGGAGCTGCTGCGCACCTACCGGGAAGCGCTTCTGTCCCTTCACGAGGACCAAGCGGAATAAAAGGTCATGCGCATACTCCACATCCGCTTTCAGAACCTGAATTCTCTGGCCGGGGAATGGGAGATCGACCTGACCGATCCGGCCTTTATCGCCGACGGCATCTTCGCCATCACCGGCCCCACCGGCGCGGGCAAGACGACCATCCTCGACGCCGTCTGCCTGGCTCTTTACGGACGGACGCCGCGTCTGCCCAGAGTCACCAAAAACGGCAACGAAATCATGTCCCGCCAGACCGGCGAGTGTTTCGCCGAGGTCACCTTCGAGACTCAGGCCGGACGGTTTTGCGCCCACTGGAGCCAGCACCGGGCGCGCAAGAAGCCGGATGGCGAGCTTCAGCCTCCGAGACACGAAATAGCCGACGCCGGATCGGGTGAGATTCTGGAAACCAGACTGCTGGAAGTCGCCCGGCGGATCGAAAAGGTCACGGGCATGGATTTCGACCGCTTCACCCGCTCCATGCTGCTGGCCCAGGGCGGATTCGCCGCGTTCCTTCAGGCCGCGCCCGACGAGCGGGCGCCGATTCTGGAGCAGATCACCGGTACGGAAATCTACAGCCGCATATCCGTGCGCATCCATGAGCGCCACCGGGCCGAACAGGAAACCCTGCGCCTGCTCCAGGCCGAGACGGCGGGCATCACCCTGCTCGCTCCGGAAGAGGAAGCGGAGACAGTCCGGGCGCTGGAAGCCGGGATGAAAGAAGAAACCGTTCTGGTGGCCAAGGTGGGGGAAACCGCTCGGGCCATCGCCTGGCTCACCGCCATAAACGGCCTGCGAAAGGAACTGGGTGATCTGGCCAAAGAGGCGGACCAGCTGCGCGACGAAACCGAGGCCTTCAGGCCGGAACGGGAACGGCTCGACCGGGCCCTGAACGCGGCCGCGCTGGACGGGGCCTACGCAACGCTCGCCGAAGTCCGCAAACAGCAGGCAGCGGACAAAGAAGCTCTGAAAACCGGTAACGTCGGCCTGCCCGGTCTTGAGTCTTCCGCCGGAGCGCAGGCCGAAGTTCTGAAATCGGCAGAGCAGCGCACCGCCCGCGCCAGAGAAGAACTGACCGCCGCCGCGCCCGTGCTGCGAAAGGTGCGCCTCCTCGACCAGCAACTGGCCGAGAGGAAAAAGGCCGCCGCGGAAGCCGAAGAGGCATGCGCGCGGGACATGGCGAAGCTCGGCGCAGCCCGGCAGGCCCGTCTCAGGGAGCTTGAGCGCCGCGCCGGGGCCGGAGAGACGCTTGAAGCCGCCGAAAAATATCTGAAGGAGCACGGCCGGGATGAATGGCTGGCCGGAGGGCTGGCCGGCGTTGAGGAACAGCTGAACGGCCTGCTCCTCGGACAGCAGGAAATTTCCCGGCAGGAGGCCCGGCGGAACAGCGCCGCGAAAGCTCTGGAGCAGGCGGAAAAGGCCCTCCAAGCCTGCCGGGGCCTCTGCGCCGCCCGGAAGCGGGAGCTCGAGGCCCTGTGCGGGCGGCTTCAGCAAGGCAGGGATGCCCTGGCCCGGCTGCTGGGCGGCCGTCTGCTGCGCGAATACCGCGCCGAAAAGGAAACGCTGCTGCGCGAAATGGCTTATCTCGCCAAAATCGCCGAACTTGAGAAGCATCGAGCCAGGCTGGAAGACGGCGCGCCCTGCCCGCTGTGCGGCGCCACCAGCCATCCCTTCGCGGCAGGAAACATTCCTGTTCCGGACGGCGTGGAGCAAAAGATCGACGCCCTGACCCGGCTGATCGCCCAGGCCGAGGATCAGGAATCCGCCATCAAAAAACTTGAAGAGGACGGCAATCTGGCCCGCAAAAACCTGGCGGAAGCCGAAAACCGGGAGACAGCGGCGGCGCATGACAGAAAGGCCGCCGAAAACATCCTGACCGAGGCAAAAAGCGGCCTGGAGAAAATCCGGGCCGATTGCGCCGGGCGCAGGCAGGCCATTTTTGCAAAACTTGGGCCCCTTGGCATTGCGGACATTTCAGAAACGGATGCGGCATCGCTCCCTGAAACTCTCAGAGCGCGGCTTGAGGCATGGCGGGCCGCGGCCGAGAAAAAGGCGGACGCCGAAAAGCGGATTGCGGAGATCGACGGCGAATTGAAGCGGCTGGATGCGGTCATCGAT
The DNA here is from genome assembly GCF_001553625.1 of Desulfomicrobium orale DSM 12838. Taxonomy (GTDB): domain Bacteria; phylum Desulfobacterota; class Desulfovibrionia; order Desulfovibrionales; family Desulfomicrobiaceae; genus Desulfomicrobium; species Desulfomicrobium orale. The sequence goes on along the minus strand of NZ_CP014230.1, from coordinate 304,017 downwards.
ACGCAGAGCACCGCTCTGGCCGAGAAACAGGAGCGCCTGGAAGCCCTGAAAAAGGAACTTGCGGCCGGAAAGGATGAGCGCACGACACTTTACGGCGGCAAGAGCCCAGATGATGAAGAGCGCCGCCTGAACAAGGCGCTTTCCGATGCCGAAGGCGTCGAAAGGCAGACCAGAGAGCGGCACAATGAGCTCCAGCAAAAATGGCATGCCGCGAAGGCCCATGTCGCATCCCTGAAAGAGCGCATCGGCCGGAGGGAGCCGGAGCTGAGAAGCCTGGAAGCTGAGTTCGCCGCAGCCCTTGCACCCGCAGGGTTTCCGGATGAAGCGGGATTTCTGGCGGCCAGACTCTCCCTGGAGCAGAGGGGAGCGCTGGCGGCCAGGGCCAGAGAGTTGGATGAGCGCCGGACGAGTCTTAACGCCAGACAAAAGGACCGCGAAACACGGCTGGCCTCGGAACTGGCCCGAAAGGTCACGGAAGACTCTCTGGAAGAACTCGAACCCAGATTCAAAGGCTGCGAAGACGCCCTGAAGGCGCAGCGGGACCTTCTGGCCGCTCTCCGGCACAGGCTGAGTGAAAACGCGGCTGCCCGGGAACGGATGAAGGAAAAGCAGGCCGCCATCGAAGCCCGGAAAAAAGAGTGCCGCCGGTGGGGCGATCTGCACGAGCTGATCGGTTCCGCCGACGGCAAGAAATACCGCAATTTCGCCCAGGGACTGACCTTCGAGCTGATGGTCGGCCACGCCAACCGGCAGCTCGGGCGCATGACCGACCGCTACGCGCTGGTCCGCGATAACGCCCAGCCTCTGGAACTCAACGTCATCGATAGCTACCAGACTGGAGAAATCCGCTCCACCAAGAATCTTTCCGGCGGCGAGAGCTTCATCGTCAGCCTGGCCCTGGCTCTCGGCCTGTCCCAGATGGCCAGCCGGAACGTCCGCGTGGATTCCCTGTTTCTTGACGAGGGCTTCGGCACGCTGGACGACGAAGCCCTGGATACCGCCCTGGAAACCCTGGCCGGTCTGCGCCGGGACGGCAAACTGATCGGGATTATTTCCCACGTTCCGGCCCTGAGAGAACGTATCGCCGCCCGCATCCGGGTTATCCCCCGCGCCGGGGGAAAAAGCGGCATATCCGGGCCGGGGTGCCGCAGCTTGGGCGCGACCGGAAGATAGTGCTTCGAGTTGATTGTCGCCTTGTATTTCCTTGTTTTAAGGGATATGTACTCGCTAAACGAAATATCCTTCAATTGCGGGCAGGATCAGGCCGAAAACCAGACATTTTTTTTCATTGCTGAGCGCGGTTCAAAAAATTGCGATGCTGTCTAGATAGTGCCGTCAATAAATTTTTGTCCAAATGGCGATACATCTAATGCGCACAGCAGCTAAAGATGTGCTGGCGGCATGTATTCTCCTTGTTTTCAGGAGAATACACAAAAGTTGCTTCAAATAAAAGATAAATTGACGATGCTATCTAGACAAAGCTCAGCAGGATGCTCATGATCGGCGCTGTGAAGAAATTCATCGGTGGAACCTTTCCTGGCGTTTCATCCCGGTACCTCCAAGAGTACTGATAAATTTTGCTACCGCTTCAACCGTAGGTTTTTGGAGGCAGAACTTCCGCTGTGTTTACTCAATGCGTGCATGATACATGCTCCAACCAAGATTGCTGAGTTTCATTAAGAGCCACCAAATGTTATGATAATGGCTACTGGAACCAGGTTACAAGATCAACTGAAGGAGGCGCAAGATGAATCGTAAGGTAAGAGCAGCCCAATATGGTTGAGGCAAGATGAGCGTTTTTTTGATGCGCTATCTGATTGAACACGACGTAGAAGTGGTGGCTGCCTTTGATGTGCGGGCCGATGTCATCGGCAAGGATATCGGCGATATCATGGGCACGGGCAAGACGGGCGTCGTTGTGTCGGACGCGGCGAACGCCTCGGCCATCCTGGCGGAACGCAAACCGGATGTCGGCGTCATTGCAACGATGAGCACGATGGCAGATGTGAAAGATGCGTTTACTGTTTTTGCGGAAAATGGAATCAATGCCATCTCCACCTGTGAGGAATCGCTCTATCCGTGGAATTCTTCGCCTGCCATTACCAAGGAACTGGATGAACTTGCAAAGAAAAACAACTGTACATTGGCTGGCAGTGGCTATCCTGATATGTATTGGGGCGTGCTTATTGATGTGCTGGCAGGCTCCATGCACAAGATCACAAAGATCAAGGGAAGCAGCAGCTATAATGTTGAGGACTATGGCATCGCCTTGGCCAAAGGACACGGCGCAGGGCTGACCATGGCAGAGTTTGACAAGGAGATTGGCGCCTATAATGACCTGTCGTATCGGGAAATCAGCGCGAAGATCGAAAGCGGCGAGTATCCACCCCCTTACATGTGGAATCAGAATGGCTGGCTGTGTAGTCGCATGGGGCTGACCATCACCAACCAGACGCAGCGTTGCGTGCCGCAGACCCATGTTGAAGATCTGTATTCATCCACATTGGATATGACGATCAAGGCGGGAGACGCGACGGGCATGTCGGCAGTGGTGATAACGGAGACGGCAGAGGGCATCACCTTTGAGACGGAGTGCATCGGCAAAGTATATGCGCCGGATGAATTTGACAGGAATGAGTGGACGCTCATGGGCGAGCCTGAGACGACCATCGTGGTCAACCGCCCGGCAACGGTGGAACTGACGTGTGCCAACCTAGTCAACCGCATTCCTGCGCTTTTGCAGAGCCCCGCAGGCTATTATACGACGGAGAAGGTGCCAAACAACGTCTACCTGTCCAAGCCGATGAACGAATATATCAAATGATAGAGGACAATGACTTGCAATCTTGAAGGCGAAAAGCCGACGCTTCAGCGCCGGCTTTTCGCCTTATAGTCAGCCCTGAAAAATCTTCAACCCACTGAAATAAACTGAAAATCAATCAGAAGTAATATATTTTAGGGTCATACCTAGATAGTGTCGTCAAATTATTTCTGCCCACAACGAGATACACCTGATTTGCACAGCGGCAAGGAAGGAGAGGCTTCGTTTTGCATAACGCGTGGCGATGCCACGCCATCTCTTGAGGTGAAGAAAGGCGTTCTCGACCAGGTGCCGTACACGGTACAGTTCTCTGTCATAATCGCGCTGTTCCTTGCGATTTTTTCTGGGCGGGATGACGGGCTGGCAGCCGGACTCAACAGCCTTGTCTATAAGTTCATTGCTGTCATATCCACGGTCAGCCAAAAGCATCTCCGTGCTCAAGCCGTCAATCAATGCGCACGCTTCCTTGCAATCAGCTCTGGTACCTTCTGTAACAGCAACTCTGAGCGGCATACCATGCGCATCCACGGCCAGATGTATTTTGGTGTTGAGCCCCCTCTTGTACGGCTCATCGCCTGATTGCCGCCAACCGCTCCGGCAGCATGGGGATGCACTTTGCAATGGCTCGCATCAATCATCAGCCACTCATAGTCAGGCTCAACCATGAGCACTTCAAGGAGTTTTTCCCAAACACCCCGGTCACGCCAACGGCAAAACCGGCGATGGGTATTTTTCCAGTCCCCAAGGTCAGGAGGCAGATCGCGCCATGGCGCTCCCGTTCGCAATATCCAGAACACCGCGTTAATAAACAGCCTGTTGTCTCCGGCCGGGCGACCAACGCTCCCCTTTTTGCCGGGGAGATGCGCCTGTATGTTTTCCCAAACCCTGTCAGAAATATCGTGTCGTCGATGTGCGTACATAGCCCCTCCCGTCATGCATGAAGAGGCATTACCATATTATCCATAGTTTGACGACACTATCTAGGCTCGGTCCTCATTAATTGAGATAGAAAATGATGGAAGCGGCGAGGCATAGAGGTGAAAAGAAGGTATGCGCGCAGCGGTCATAACGCATGGCTATTCTCCGCCAGTCCTTGATCCTGCCAAACATGACCAAAGATCTTGTGCCGCTGTTTATACAGATCGTTATCGTACGAGCAGGGTCTCTTTCGGCTCCTTCTGGGCGGGATGCAGGGCGTAATGCCTCTGGCGCGCAGGGCATCACGGAATCAGTCGGCGTCATAACCACGGTCCGCCAGCAGCTCTCTGGCCTCAGGCAAAGCATCCATAAGCAGGGTGGCTCCTTTGTAGTCGCTTACCTGGCCTTCTGTGAGCTTCATGGCCAGAGGCCTGCCGTGGCCGTCGCAAAGGGCATGGAGTTTGGAGTTCAGGCCGCCCTTTGTGCGTCCGATGCAGCGGGAAAGAGCCCTTTTTTGAGCAAACTGGCGGCGGTTCGATGCGCCTTGAGGTGGGTTGCATCGATCATCAATCGTCCATCTTTTCCCGCTGTTTTTGCCAATTCGGTAAAAATATTGTTGAAGACGCCCATCCGGCTCCAGCGCAAAAAACGATTGTACAGCGTTTTATACGGGCCATACTCGCGCGGCGCGTCTTTCCACTGCAGGCCATGTTTGATGACATAAATGATGCCGCTTATGACTTTCAGGTCATCGACGCGTGGAATGCCGTGTGAAAGTGGAAAGAAAGGCTTGATACGCTCCAGTTGTTCGGCGGAAAGGTAGAAAAGTTGGCTCATTGCATCCTCCTTTGAGCACAACTAACCAACTTTCCTCATTTTTGCAATTAATGAGGCCTGAACCTAGTTTTCGATTTTGTATTGGCGTATGCGTTATTACCAAAAAATCAGTCTGTGGAAAGAGTCTTTGGTGGTTCAGTGCCCTGAGAAAATAGCCCACCGGAGAATTTGTTCCGGTGGGTCTTTTCTCTATTTCACATTGAACGAGATTGATGCGGATATATACTGATACTTTGCCTTGCCATACAGTTCTGGGTTCAAATCTTTATCTATAGGCAGATAAAGATAGGAATACACAACCCATTGACCTGATGCTGGGATTTTCAACCGGCCTTCACCGTTGTTCAGGTATCCAGCAAGGTGAAACCCTTCTTCTTCTCCGCCAAAATTGGTTCCGAATGCGCAAAAATACGGCCAGAACGGAATTTCACCACGATTGAATTTGTCAAGCGCTTTGCCATTATGCAGAACTTTAAAGGAAATACTGTCGCCAACCTTCAGATTGGACAAATCCGAGGTGGGAATAATTTCGATGAGGTGTCCCACCGGTTTAGGTTCAGTCCATTTTCCACCTACAGTGAAAAAAGACTTGGCCGACATCTTGGCCGCCATGCTGAAGAGAATGGACTGTATATCCTTTATTTTATTCAGCTCCTTTCGCTCATAAATGCGCTTGCCGTCCTTATTCTTATATAGTGTTGCAAACATCCAGTCCTGATCTGCTGTGACCTGCCATGTACCAGGCTTCATATCCGGAGAAAATGCAATTCCACGGTCAAACATATCCCCTGTACGCACCATTGCTCCAGACAATACGGGAAGTTTTTTCACATCAATAGCATCCGGATTTTCGTATTCAATATGCAATACATTGTGATCCGGGTCGTATAAATTATACTCTTTTAATTTTATCACACCTTGAGGACTGCTTAAGTATTCATCCATGGGTATTTTATGGCCATATCCAATGGACATCATCACATGAGCAGGTGGAGTATTTGATTCATTTATATTGATCCAGAAGTTATGAGCCGGGACACTATTGGGGAAAATAAACATAACTCCGATTGCCAGAATAAAAAAACGCATATTTTTTTTCATTTCCTTCATCTCCTATTGAAAATAAAAAGCCGGACTCCATGATTAGAAGTTGACTCTCAGGTTTGCCCCTACATGCCAGGTGCGGCCTTCCATGATGCCCATGTCTGGAGGATACGCATAGTACTCCTCATCCCCGATGTTCTCCACGGAAATAAAAGGCTCGAATACTGAATTTTCGGTAAGGTCCCAACGATAGAGCAGTTTTGCGTCCCAGATGATATCGCCTTCGGACGGATGGGCGACCTTTTTTCCTCCGGACTTAACTTTGAAATCCTCATTCTGGCGACCCCAAAGGGAAAAGGAAAATCCATAGAGATCATTGAGGGTCACGCCGTATTGAAACATCTGGTTGGGCTGCCCCAGAAGTTTTTTCCCGGTATCTTTGTCTTCTCTGTCCAAATCAGTCAGACTGAAATGCAGGGTCAGCCAGTCTGCAGGATAAATTTCCGCCGCAAGCTCATAGCCCTTGTATTCCGCCTCGTCCACATTCAGAAACTTCCACTCCATCGGTCCTAAGGTCACCAGTCTGATTAAATTTTCATAATCCGTTTGGAAATAGCTCATTTCAAAATTAGCCCAGGTTGCAATTCGCTGTTTTAATCCGATTTCCCAGCCTTGGGATTTTTCCGGATCAAGATCCGGATTTCCGCCCAGAAAACCGGGAAGATAACGCTCCGAGGCTGTCGGTGTCTTGAATGCCTCGCTGTACGAGCACCAGATGGTGCTCCAGTCGTAATCAGTGCCGGCAAAGGGAAAAATGGACAGCCCGACATTGGGATTGGTCGCAGTCATCTTTTTCCCGCTGGAATCGTAATCATCGTAACGCACGCCGCCCACCAACAACAGATACGGAATGGGCTTGAACTCCAGTTGCGCGTACGGTGCCCAGTATCTTTCACGTTCATCCCATGCAAAAAAACGCTCTTTAATCCCATTGGATGTCAAATCCGAGCTCCCATCTATATCGGTATTTTTATATTGAACCCCGAAAATCCCTCGCAAACGCTCATCAGAAAGAAAATTCACCGTGCCGCGCACTTCACCCTGGAAAATATCCTCCTTGAAAAATGTTTCATTTTCCTTGTTCAGGAAATGCTGAGGCTTGTAATTAGGGCTGCCGTAGATCATTTCATAATCATTTTTTCCTATTCCAGCCGTGGCGTACAAGGAAAAAATATCGGAAAACTTGCCGTTGTATGTTAAAAAAGCGCCCTGATACTCGGGTTCATGAGAATAGATTTGGTTCCATTCCGATTTTGTATAATGGTAGCCGTCTCCGCCCAAGGTGTTCTTCGACCGATTGTAGGTATAATCAAGGTACAGTTCATGGTCGTCCGAAAAGGCATAGTCCAGACGGACATATAGATTCTTCCGTTTGTAATCCATGTACGGAATTTTGCCTTTGGGTGTTTTATATTCATCCTGCTCGGCTGCGGAAAAATCCAGAAACCAGGACAGATTTTCATAGCCGCCGCCCAGGTTCAGGCCCCCGCTCAACTCGTCACCCGTGCCGTAAAACCCGTGCAGTTCCGCAAAAGGATTGTCCTTGTCTCCACGTTTATGAATGACGTTCACGACTCCGGATACGGCCTTGGATCCATGAATGGCCGCTTGCGGCCCCTTGATCACTTCAATGCGTTCAACGGCCCCCATGCCGACATTCATGGAACCTGTAATCAGGCTGGTGTTGGTAATAAAAGGGTTCATGTCTCGACCGTTGATCAATATGGAAGATTCTTTTCCGCGAATGAGGACAGTATCTTGAAATCCTTCTTTTCTCACTGCAACGCCGGGGACATTGCGGATGGCGTCGTAGTAATTGTCCGCTCCGGGGGTGAGCTTGATGTCTTCATCCGTGACCACATTTACCGCCGCCGGCACCTCGTGTGTTTTCATTTCCGTCTTGGTGGCCGTGACCACGATATTGTCCAGTTTCAGGGCGTTCTCTTTCCGGACTTTATCCTGCCGGACATCCGGCGCTGCTCCGGGTGACCCGGCTGTCGTCCCGGCGAGGGCTTCCCTCAGCACGATTCCGCCCTGACCGGTCCGGGCATAGGCCAGGCCGGTGCCGCGCAGAAGCTGCGACAACGCTTCCATGTCCGCGGCTTCTCCATTCACGCCGGGCGAGGTTTTACCCTTCACCAGATTGTCCGGGTAGGCCAGATTGAGTCCTGATTGTTCCTGATAAAGGAGCAGGGCGGATTGCAGGCTCTGGGGCGGAATGTCATAGGCTGTTTTTGGTGCCGCCGCCGTCGCGCCGGCGGCCAGAAGAACAAGGACCAGGGCGAAGGCTGTTTTGCCTGCGATGCGTGTCAGGTATGCGTACATTGCTTCCTCTTTTTGCGTATCGTTGACTGCCAATCGTCCGCCCCGTAGCGTGAAGAAGAGGCGGACGGCTCAAAACGCCGTATCTGCTTCTGCCGGAAAGGCGGTCTTGCTTCCCTGCCAGGACTTGAGGCCGCCTTTCCTTTTCGGCTCGAAATGATGTCGTGATCTTCTTCCGGTCACCTCCGTTTTGGAGCGAGAACCAGCGTGCCGTCCGGCTCCGCCTTCGTGGTCAGGGAAAAGGAAAGAGCCACGGCCTCCAGGATCTCATCCAGATCGTTGACCCTGAAAACGCCCGTGAAATGTTCGCCGCCAAGAGCCGGGTCGGCCAGTTTCAGCCGGACATTGTGGTAGTCTTCGAGCTTTTGCAGCACTTCCGCCAGCGGCATGGAGCGGAACACGATTTTCCCTCCCCGCCAGTCTGTGCTTTCTTCCAGCCGGGCCTTTCGCGTTTTGGCCATGTCTCCGGCCCAGCCGTAATCCACTCCCTCGCCCTTCCTGAGCTCCACGCTTCGGGCCGGGGTACCGGCGCGGCGGGGCGATGTTTCCACCCGGACCAGCCCTTCCTCCACGTCCACGGATACCCGTCCGCCCCGGCTGCGGACGTGAAAGCTCGTGCCCAGAACTCTGGCCAGGCCCTGATGAGACACGACCTCGAACGGCCGCCACGGCTCCCGCCTGACCCGCAGGAAGATTTCTCCTTCGCCCAGATCAATGCGCCGTTTCCACCAGGAACAGCGCGCCGTGAAGGAGGTGTTGGCGTTCATCTCCAGTATGGACCCGTCTTCCAGAGTTACCGTGCGCGTTTCGCCCGGCCGGGTGGCGTAAGGCTTTTCCCCGCCCGCCACGGCCAGCCACGCCCGTTCCATTTCCGGCCGGAAGAAGAACAGGCCAAGGATCATCAGCGCGGCCAGGCCGGCCAGTTGGAGGCGCGGCCGGAAAAGAAAACAGCCTTTTTCCGTGCGGCTTTCGTTTTCCAGCAGTGAGGGATCGATCAGCCCCGCCTCTTCCCAGGTTTTTTCCGTGGCCGTGAACGCGGCCCTGTGTGCGGGGTCCGCTTCGAGCCATGCCGCAAGCCGCGTCCTGTCCGCTTCTGAAAAATCTCCGGCGCGGGTGCGGGCAAACCACCGGGCCGCCTGCTTGAGGACTTTCGCTTTCGGTTTTCGGGAATGGGAGTTCATGCTGGCCTTCCTGTTCTTAAGACGTGCGGGGAAAAGTTTTCCCCCATGAATTTTTTTCGAACCGTGTTTTTTCACGGCGGGCATGTCCGGCCGGAATGGCGGGAGTGCGGGCGGGGTTTTGCGCAAACCCAGGTTCAGGGCTGGAAAAAAGCCTTCTGGAGCTGGGAGATGGCCTTTGAGATGTGCTTCTCCACTGTTTTCTGGGAGATGCCGAGTCTGGCCGCGATTTCCCGGTAGGTCAGGTTTTCGTGGCGGTGCAGGATGAAGACTTCCCGGCAGCGCGCGGGGAGCGCGTCCAGGGCCTGCTTCATGCGTTTCTGGCGTTGGGAGAACTCCAGCTCCGCATCGGGAGAGGGCAGTGAAGACGGCTGGGCTTCGATGTCCGCCGTATCCAGATGGCGGCTGCGGGACGCTCTGGAACGCAGCAGATCTGTGGCGACGTTACGGGCAATTCTGTAGAGATAGGATTTTGGGGAGGAGATATTTGTCTGCCCGCAGCATTTCGCCATTCTGAGAAATGTATCCTGAGTAGCGTCAGATGCATCGTCAGATGAGCCCAGTTTTTTCAACAGAAAAGAATAGACTTCACTGTAGTTGTTTTTGAATATTTTCTCGAAGTATGAATCACATCTGTTCATGAATCATGCTGGTATGAAATGATTTTGATCGGGTAAAACTATGCTTTGAACTCTTTCAGGTGGATTTTTTCAGTCTGACCGGCTGCCGGTGCTGAAAATAATCCTGTTGAAGGCGCGTTTTGGCGTACCGGGGGTGAATTTTTTTCCATCCTGTTTTAGTTATGGATAGATTTATTCAGAAGATACGGCCATGCTGGCGGAAGAAATTTCCAATAGTCATTGCCAACATACCGGGGAAAAATATTTTCGTATAGTCCTCACATGGTCATGTATGCCTGCGTATTGTGACTGGAAATATTTTTAGCCAAAAATTTTATTTTTGGTGATAAAGTTTCTCACGTGGGGCCGCCAACCTCATGCCGCCAGGAGATTTTATTCCATAATATATTGTTATTCATTATTTATTTGTGTCGGTAAGAATTTGTGGCCCGCCTGTTTTCCGGTCAGGAGAATGGCCGAGTTTGTTTTTCAGGTCAAAAAATATTTGACACAAATAATTTTATGGGGAGAAATAAACTTTCAATTTCGTACCGATTTTTTATCTTTTTCAATAAGTTCGATATGTTGCTGATGTGCTTTTTGATGATGTTCCGCCACGGCCGGTTTAAGCATCATGAAAGATGCCCGTTCTGTCCGGGCCGTTTTGCGGAGTGCGGGGTTTGGGGAGTGTGAAGTTTTTGGCTGTCTCGATGTTTTTTAAGGATGCACACATGAGAAAAAGATTTTCTTCCGGGAGAGACTCCCACCGCCGTGCGGCGGGAATCGCCCTGATTCTGGGCAGTCTGGCCTTTTCAGGGCCGCCTTCGGCTCTGGCTGAAAATCCCGCGCAGGTTTCCCGGACGCTGGAGCAGGCCATCGAGATGGATCAGCGGACCCAGAAAAACGAGGACCAGTGGGCGGACAGGAAAAGCGAGCTCATCGCCCGTCAGCAGACCTTGGCCTATGCCGTGGACAACCTGCAGCGGGAGCGGGATATCCTGAGCCAGCGCCGGGAGGTGGCGCAAAAGCTTCTGGCCGAGGCCCGGCGCGGCGTGGAAAGCTCCAGGGCTTTCGAACAGGATCTGGAGCCTTTTCTGGATGCCACGCTGACCCGCCTGGAGAACTTCGTGCAGCGGGATCTGCCTTTCCTGCCCGATGAACGCCGGGAGAGGCTGAGGAATCTGCGCGAAACTCTGGTCCGCGTCGATGCGAGCAGCGCGGAGAAACTGCGCCGGGTCATGGAGGCCCTGCAGGTGGAAGTCACCTACGGCCACACGGTGGAGGCCTATCAGGACACCATCGACCTGGAAGGTACGCCGCTGCTCATGGACATGCTGCGCGTCGGCCGGGTCAGCCTGTTCTGCTGCTCGCCGGACGGCAGCGTGGTGGGACAGTACGACCGCGTTTCCGGAAAGTTCGTGCCGCTCCCCAAGGAAGCCGCCCGTGAAGTGGGCAAGGCGCTGGAGATTGCCCGCCGCGAACGCACCGCGGACTTGGTGGATCTGCCCATCGGACGGATCGAGAAATGAGCGGGAAAGCTTTTGAGCTGTCCGCTCCGTCCGTTCGCCGCAAGAAGGCGGCGGAAACAAAACATGTCAAGGATGTACACATGAAAATATCCTGCCTTCTCCGGCCGGCCGTTTTTCTGGGCCTTCTCACCTTCTGTCTGTGCCTGAGTTCCGCGGCCCTTGCCGAGGACATGCGTGCCGCGTCCCGCAAGGCCCGCGCCCAGTATGAGGCCGCGCAGGCACGGGAGCGGGAGAGCCGGGAGCGCATCCAGAAGGACCGTGGCGCGCTGGAGCACGAGGTGGCCGCGCTGGAGCAGCGGGCCCGGAAGTTCGAGCTCGAAATTCAGGCCCTCAACACGGAAATTCAGGAGCTGGACAACAGCACCCGCGCCCTGAACGAGGAACAGGCCGAGGCCAACACCGGCCTGCGCGAAATCAGCGGGTCCGTGCGTGTGGCCGCGCGGGACCTCGAAACGCAGCTGTCCCAGTCCCTGCTGACGGCCGCTCATCCCGAGTACAGAAAAGTCCTCGAGCCTGTTCTGGAAAAGGACCGCAACCCGGACCTCAAGGATGCCGGCGCTCTGGCGGACCTGTTTTTCCAGGCCATGGACGAGTCCGGCGCGGTGACGCTTCAGACCCGTTCCTTCGTCGGCCGGGACGGCCGGGAGGAGAGCGGGGGGGTGCTTCTGGTGGGTCCTTTTCTCGGGGCGTACCGCACCTCCGCAGAAACGGGATTCCTGCGCTTCTCCGAGGACACAGGGCAGCTTTTCGCCCTGTCGGCCCTGCCGGACTGGCTGGTCCGCCGCAATCTGGACAAATACTTCGACGGCGCTTCCGACAGCATCAAGCTGGATATTTCCGGCGGAGCGGCCCTGCGCCAGGTCATGCATACCAACAGCCTGCTGGATCAGATCAAAAACGGCGGACTGCTGGTCTGGCCCATTCTGGCCATCGCCTTTTTCGCGCTGATCATGGCCCTGGAGCGCACCGTTTTCCTGAAGCGGGTCCACGACAACGCGGACCGGCTCATGGACAAGGTCAACACCCTGGCCCGTCAGGGCCGCTGGGAGGACTGTGAACAGGCCCTGTGCAGCAGGGGCAGCGGCCGCCCCGTATGCAACGTGCTCCGGGCCGGGCTGGAGGCCCGGGGAGAGACCCGGGAAACTCTGGAGAGCGTGCTGCAGGAGGCCATTCTGCGGGAATTGCCACGGCTGGACCGTTTTCTGCCCATGCTGAACATGCTGGGGTCCGTGGCTCCGCTTCTGGGCCTTCTGGGCACGGTGACGGGCATGATCAGCACCTTCCATGTCATCACCCTGCATGGCACCGGCGATCCGCGCATGATGTCCGGGGGCATCTCCGAAGCTCTGGTCACGACCATGCTCGGCCTGGCCGTGGCCATCCCCATCATGCTGGTGCACACATTCCTGTCCCGCCGGGTGGATCATATCGTGGGCGACATGGAGGAGCAGGCCGTGGCCCTGACCAATATCCTCTACCGGGAATCCACCTGCGGGGGAGCTCATGTGGAGTGATTTTTTTCTCCAGGCCTACACGTATCTGGAGCCGGGCGGAGTGGTCATGATCCCGCTCATCCTGACCTCGGTCTGGATGTGGACGCTGATCATCGAACGCCTGATCTGGTTCGCCCGCCTGTCCAAGCTGGATATTTCCCTCGGGCAGGCCCTGCAGTCGGCGCACAGCGGCAGGCTGCCGGAGGGCGCTTCCGGGCTGCGCACGGATGTGGTCCGGTTTTTCCTGAACGAGCGCACCGGCCGCCGGGATGTGGACATCCTTCTGCTGGACCGTCTGGCTCTGCATGTGCGCCCGTACATCCGCCGGTCGCTGTCCACCATCGCCATCCTGGCCGCAGTGGCTCCGCTGTTCGGCCTTCTGGGCACGGTGACGGGCATGATCACCACCTTCGATGTCATCTCCCTGTTCGGAACGGGTAATGCCAAGGCCATGGCCGGAGGCATTTCCGAGGCCCTCATCACCACCCAGAGCGGGCTTCTGGCCGCCACGCCGGGGCTTTTCATGAGCGTGTTTCTGTCCCGCCGGGCCGCCAAGCTGGAGGATCTGATGCAAGAAACCATTTCCATCCTGAAGAGGCGCCTGTGATCAGTATCCGCCGGACCCTGCGCAGCGGAAGAACCGCGGAGATCAACATGGCTCCGCTCATCGATCTCGTCTTCCTGCTGCTCATTTTCTTTCTGGTGACCACGAGCTTCGTGAAGGAATCGGGCGTTGATGTGGGCGCCCGCAGGCATCCACGGCCACTCTCAAGGAAGCGGGCAATATCCTGATCGGCGTTTCCGCCGCCGGGAAGGTGTTTCTGGAATCCAAGGAGATCGACATCCGCAGCGTGCGCGCCCATGTGGAACGCAGCATGGCCGAGAACCCCGAGGGGGCGGTGGTCATCGTGGCGGACAAGGCCAGCAGCACGGGCGTGGTCATCCAGGTCATGGATCAGTGCCGTCTGGCCGGAGCCAAGAGCGTGAGCATCGCCGCGTCCAAGAGCGCGGCCGAGGGGTAGGGGTGAAACCGCGCCGGAAACGCCTGCTGGCGGGCCTGGCCGGGGCCCTGGTGGTCAATCTGCTGCTGTTCGGCCTGTTGCCCGTTCTGGTGGGCACGCAGTCGTCGGGGACCGATCTGGAGGACATCACGGCGGTGCAGCTGGTGGATGTGACGCCGCCCGCTCCGCCGCCGGAAAAGGAGGAGACGCCGGAGCCCCCCAAGCCGCCGGAGCCGCCCAAGATCATGCCGGCCATGACCATGCCCCGGAAACCGGTGGATGTGCCCAGGATGGATCTGCAGCTGCCAGACCTGAACTTCGAGATCAATCCGCAGCTGGCGGCGGGGATGGCCGTGGCCGCTCCTCCGGCCGAGGCGGCTCCCGCTCCGGCCGCTCTGTCCAGCGACCTGTTTTCTCTGGAAGAGGTGGACCAGGTCCCCGCTGTCCAGAAGCAGGTCAAGCCGCCCTATCCCCAGCGGGCCAAGCGGCTGAATGTGGAAGGCGTGGTGGAGGTGCGCTTTCTGGTCAATCAGGATGGTTCCGTCAGCGATGTGGAGATCGTTTCGGCCACGCCCGCGGGCATGTTCGAGGACAGCGTCCTGAAGACGCTGCCGCGCTGGAAATTTTCGCCCGGGAAAAAAGACGGCCAGCTGGTCCGCACCAGAGTGGTCACTTCCATCAAATTCGAGCTGACCCGGTGAGTCCGGGCGGCGCATCCGTATTCATCCCCGAACCGGAGGTGCATATGCGTATGTCCCACTTGCCGCGCGTTTCCGGGCCGTTGCTCCGGATGGCGGTCTGCGTCTTTTTCGCGTGCTGTGCATCGGCACCCGTTTCCGCATTGGCGGAGCAGGGCAGGGAAGAACTGTCCCGGCCCATGCAGGAAGCCCTCTACAACGCCGATCAGGCCATGAACAAAAAGCAGTACGCCCAGGCCGAGAAAATCCTTGGCGACTACATGGCGAAACATCCCGCGCCGAAGCATCATTTTGTGGAGTTTCTGCTGGGGAACGCCCTGATCATGCAAGGCAAGAACGCCCGCGCTCTGGAGCATTACACTTCGGCCACGTCCCTGCGGCCGGACTTCGCTCCGGCCTGGGCCAATCAGGGCAAGGCAGCCTACGATCTGGGGCAGTATGCCGTTGCCGGCCGGGCCCTGGGCAAAGCCTACGAACTGGACGGGAAAAAGGATGGCGCTCTGCTGTACCAGTCGGCCGCCGCCTACCTCATGGGAAAGAGGAACGCCGAAGCCCTGCCCGCTCTGGAGCGGCTGGCTTCCGGCGCCCTGGGCGCTCCCAGACAGGAATGGCTGGAGGCCCTGCTCAAGACGTATATGGAGCTCGGCAAGGGGGCCAAGGCGGCCCAGACCGTAAAAGGGCTGCTGGCCCGGGATCAGGAGAACCCCGGATGGTGGAAACTGCTGGCCCAGATGCAGACCCGGCAGCACAGCTACAAGGAGGCCCTGAGCGCCTGGGAGGTTTACGCGACCCTGGCCGGAACCATTCCCGCGGAGGAGGAAATCCTGATCGGAGATATCTATTCCGCCGCCGGGGTGCCCCTTCGGGCGGCACAGTGGTACGCGCGGGCCCTGCCCAGAACCGGGAGCAGCAGCCTGCGGGAGAAATTGGCCCGCTCCTATCTGGCCGCACATCAGCCGGCGCAGGCCGCATCCTTTGCATCCAAGGCCGCGAGCGAACGCCCCGGCGCGGAAATGTGGCGCATAGCGGGGCAGGCCTATTTTGAACTTGGCGAGTACAGAAAAGCCTACGACGCCTATGCCGAAAGCCTGCGCCTGGATGCCTCCGACGGACGGAGCCAGCTCATGCAGGGCTATTGCGCCTTGCAGCTGCGCAACAAGAGTCTGGCCTCGGCCGCGTTGGAGAAGGCCAGAAAGTATTCCTCGGTCCGCGCTCAGGCCGAGGAGCTGCTGCGGGCCGTGGCCGCGTTATAGAGCCCATCTTCGCTGATGTTTTATGAAGCGCCTTCGGGCGCTTCTTTTTTGGGCGGGGTGGCGCACAGGACAGGTTCCTGAACCCGGAATACCTGCGGGTTTTGTGCTGAAACAGCAGGGCGACCCGGTAAGCTCCCTACTGGAAATGGCGCAGATGGGTGTGGATGAAAGGATGGATTCTCCGGCAGGACAGTGGCAAAGGCCGCAGAGCATGGCGGAGTGCGGGATTTCGTGCGCTGCCCGTGTTCTTATCTGGCGAGGCAGGACGATGGCAGGCGGCCGTACTGTTTTTTGAAGGCCGCACTGAAATGGCTGGGGTTGGAGTAGCCCACCGCCGTGGCCGCTTGGAGGACCGACCGGCCGGACTCCAGAAGCTCCAGGGCGTGTTTCATGCGCAGCTGGCGTACGTACTCGCCGATGGATCGTCCGGTGCGCTGCCGGAAATCGGCCTTGAGATAGCATTCGTTCAGACCGACGCGGCGGGACAGGGCCGAGATGGTCGGCGGGTTGGCCCATTCCATGCGCAGGATGTCGATGGTTTCGTCAATGGGTGCGCGGAAAGAGCGGGTGCTGGCCGGAAGCTCAAAGTCCAGTATCCGGGCCAGGAGTTCCAGAGTCAGGGCTTCGAAATGCAGGCGTCCGCAGACGGTGTCCCGCCGGGCATCCAGAATCTGTGAAGCCAGCTCCGTCAGGGCCGCGGTCCGCTGTGGGGAGCGGGACAGAGGGAACATTCCCGGAGGAAACGTGCCGCGAGGCAAAGACTCCTCGCCGAGGAGCATCCTGAGACACCTGTTCGTTTCGCATTGCGAGGTACTGAGCCAGGATTCGATCATGGATTTCGGCAGGTCGATGGAGATTCCGCGAATGGGTTTTCCCGGGGGCTGCTTGAAGTGCAGGTCCTCCCTGAAATTCCGGCATGCCCATATTTCTCCGCCGCGTATGATCTGGTTTCGATTGGCGGCGGGTACGAAAAGTTCGAATTCACCGGAAAGCATCAGATTGATGCGAAAAGATGTCCGTATCTCTTTGGGATAGCCGCCGCCCAAAGGGCGGGACAGCTCGTACTCGCACATGCCCACGCCCAGTCCCTGGCTTATCTGGATGAATTCCATCCATCCCCTGCCTGCCGGGTATTTCAGCTCCATGCGCAGCTGGTCCGGCTCCGGATAGGCATGGGAGGCAACTTCCACAAAGCAGTCATGAGTGCGGTAGTAATCCCGGAAGGTCTGGATAAACGGAGTTTTGTCGGATGCCATTCTGGATCGGGGATCGGGTGTGTACATGGCTGCGGCGTGTCGGATGCTATGGGAATCAGGTCCTGGGTTGAATCTGTCGACGGAGGCACTGGCACCGTCCCTTTTTTCAAGATGGCTAATTTATGAATGGGCGATTTGCAACGCTTTTCTCGCCGGGAAAATCGGGGGAGTAATCGGAGAAAACGTCGCAACTTGTTGCCAGACGGTGGATTTTATCGGGAAGAGCAGGCCGGTCCGCCCATGAGCTTGGAACGCCGCATCCGTGGGATGCCGCTGGCAGAATTTTATGCAGCTAAAATTTCCGGGCTCTGGGTTATCCCTGCGACGCCGGCCCGGGTCGTTCCGGGCCGAAGGCTTTGGTCCGGATGATGAGGGCCGGTGTCACGAAATAGTCGGCCAGCAGGGCCGCCAGAAGCCCCGCGCCCACCAGGATGCCCATGTGGAAGAAGAATTTGACCACCGAAACCATGTATACGGCAAAATTCAGGGTCAGAATCACGGTGGTCATGAAGAGCGCCCCGCCCACGGCCAGAAAGGTCCTCCGGCAGCTTTCGGCGTAGTTGCCGTATCGCTCGAATTCCAGCTGGCAATGGTTGATGAAATGGATGGTGTCGTCCACGGCCAGACCAAGCAGCATGGGCATGATGGTCACGGAAATGATGTCCAGAGGAATGTCCGCGAAGCCCATGATGCCGCCGACGGCGAGGGCCGGGGCGATGTTGGGGATCATGGAGATGAGTCCCAGACGCAGGCTGCCGAAGACGATCATCATGAGGACGGTGACCACGGCGAAGGCCGCTCCCAGAGATTTGATCTGCCCATAGGACACGTAATCCTGGGCCACGGTGTACTGCGAGATGGCTCCCGTCAGAGCCACATGGGCCCCGGGGAAAAGCTCCCGCGCTCGGTCTTCGATCCAGCGCAGTTCCCGCGCGGCCTCACCCGAGTTGTAATCCCCCATTTCCACCATGACTTTCAGGCGCTGGTAATCGTAGTCGATCCATTTCTCGGTTTCCAGTCCTCCGGCGTTTTCGTACAGGAGCAGCAGCTGTGCCGCCATATCTCTGGACTCGGGCAGGACATACCAGGCCGGATCGCCCTCGTGCAGGACCTGGTTCAGATCTTTTAATATCTGGAGGATGGAGGTCGTCTTCTTGGTCAGCCTGAGCTCGTCGATACCTGCGATCAGTTCTTCAAATTTCTTCAGATTTTCCGGCTCCTTGGCCGCTCCCGGCTGGTCGAATTCCAGAGCCAGGCTGTAGGAATAGATGGAGCCCACCTTGGACTGGCCGACCTCGTAGATGCGGTTCACGTAAGGAACCCTGCGGCCGAAGCTCTTGAGGATATCGAAGGATACTTCCACCCGCGTGAGCCCCCAGGCGCAGACAAGAACGATGGCGGGCAACAGGTAGAGCGACGCACGCGACATGAACAGAGAGGCGCGGGCGAGTCTGCCCATCAGCCGCTGGGTCAGCCTGCCCGTGCGCGGGAGGAGTTTGCGTGCGCCGTCGCCGGAAACGGCCCTGTCCCGTCCGAAACTGAGCAGGGCCGGCAGCAGGATGAGCGCCGCCAGGCAGGCCAGGCCGACCAGGGCCGCCGAGGTGAGCCCCACCCAGCGGATGGGTCTCAGGGGAATGAAGGCGAAGGACAGGAGGGCCGCCACCGTGGTCAGGGCGCTGAACAGCAGAGGCCAGCCCGTTTCTTCCAGAGCCATGACCACGGCCTGCACGCGGCGTCCGGTCTGGGCGAAGGCCAGGGCGAAGTGATTGAACATGTGGATGGAATAGCCCACGGACACGGCCAGAGTGAGAAAAACGGGCATGAAGATGGCGCTCGGGTCCGTACGGATGCCCAGAAAACCCTGCATGCCGAAAATCGCGATCAGCACGCCTCCGGCGGACAGGATCGGAAAGAGCACGCCGCGCAGGCTGCGCAGGAAAACACCCAGGATGAGGGCGGTCACGAGCAGGGAGAAACTGAACAGGCGCGGCGTCTCCTGGTTGAAGAAATCAAGCTTGTCCACGAAGACCACGGGCAGTCCCGCGCCCTTGGGGCTGAGCAGGGCGTATTCGGGCTGGTGGATGATACGGTTGAAGGCCCGCCCCGCGACCATGACCGGAGCCTCCTTGTTGGCTTCGGCCTTGGGCAGGCGCTTGAGGCGCAGGATGAGCCAGGTCTGGGTGCTGTCCTCGGAAACCATGCGGTTTTTCAGCGAAATCCTGGACATGGCCCTGGCTCGCAGGGCCTCCAGAGCAGCCCGGTCCTCGGGAATGTTCTCCGGAACGAGCTGGGTGATTTCGATGCCGCCTTCCACTCCCTGGGTGAATTCGAGATCTGTCAGAGAGACCACTTCCTCGGCGTAGGGAACGCCTTCTTTCAGTTCCCGCCCCAGCTTGCGGATGGCGCGCAGGATTTCCGGCCGGAACACGTCTTCGGCCGTGAGCAGGGCCGCGCAGAAATCCTCGTTGCCGAAGATGTTCTCCATGCGCTTTTTGGCGGCCAGCAGCTCGTCGTCCTCCATGAACCAGCTGTCCTGATCCGTTTCCGCCTCCACCAGCCGCAGTCCACCGGCGCAGACTCCGGCCAGCAGGGCGAACAGAATGATGACCGGCCAGCGCAGGCGGACCACCGCCTGTCCGAGACGCCGGAAAAACATGTTGATCCGGGTAAGTGGCAGCATGGGTTCTCTCCTCGAACCGGCGGGGCGGCCGGATGGCTTCTAGAAATTGTACTTGAGCTTGATCCACGCCTGCGAATTGTCTTCGTAGACGCCGAAACCCGTGTCCCCGCCGCCGAAGAAATCCAGCCCGGCCAGCAGGTGCAGGCCGTCGCGCAGTTCGTAGTCGGCCTTCACGCGGTTCAGGAAATCGCCCTCGTTGAAATGGAAGTAGAGCATGTTGGACAGGGTCAGGGTCTGCCGCAGCATGCTTTTGGAGATGTTCAGACTGGCGCTGACATCGTGCTCCGGCGCGGCCAGTTCCCCTCCGTGTCCGGCGATGCTCTGCCCGAATATCTGGGCGATGACCGTCCAGTCGTCTCCGGGCGTCCAGTCCACGCCGCCGAGCCATTTCAGGGCGTCCTTGGGCCGCGGCCCCTGTTCCGGACGGCCGTGTTCGAAATAGCGTCCCGCATACCAGGCCGCCTCGCCTCGGAACACGAAATCCGACCACGGCCGGGAAAACTCCAGACCGTACACGGTCAGGCGGTGGTGCCTGGGCCGCACGCGAAGTCTTGTCTCTCCCCCGTCCCGGACCAGGTCGCGGTGCATGGCCGGAAAGTCGTCCCAGGTGTGGAAGACCGATGCCGCTACGTCCACGCCGGGCAGGTAGGCCGAAATCTTGAGGGCGATTTCACTGTTTTCGAGGCCGGAGCCGGGTTCATCCGTATCGGCCATGTCCACCCGGACCGGCCCGGGTGTGCGCTCCACAGCCCACGGGGTACCGCTCTCGGGCAGTTTCGCGGGACGGAAGACCGGAATCCAGATGGCTTCCGCATCGACCGAGCCCCGAAGCAGCCGGAATCTGAGGGCGTCCACGGGGCGGCGGATTTCATCCAGATCGCGGATCAGGGCCTCGGTGTTGTCGGGCGGGCAGATGATGTCCGTGATCTGCACGCCGTCGGCCTTGCCCCAGATGATGATCTGCCGCCCGGCCCGTATGTCCCAGCCGTCGTGCACATGCTCGACCCAGGCCTCGTGGATCGAGGTTCCGGTTTCCGAGGGAATCTTCCAGTTTTTTTCCGCGTCGGCGGATACGAAGACGTAGGCAAGATCCAGATCCGCGCCCAGCTCCAGGCGGGCGTGCAGCCGGGACGTGACCTGGTCGGAGGTGTCGCTCAGCCGGAAAGACTGGATAGTCTCGGCCAGTCCGGATAACCGCAGGCGATCCGTCCAGGGACGATCCTCCGCCCCGGCCGGGAGCGAGCCCAGAACGAACAGGAGAAGCGAGGACAGAATGAACGCGCGCATGGCGGCTACCGGACGCGTCCCCGTTCGATGGTGGAAACCTGGAACAGGCTGTCCTCCAGGCCGGAGTCGTAGCGCACCTCGGCCGACTCCATGACGGTTTTGTGCTCACGGGACACGTTGTCCATTTCCGAGCGCATGAGCGTCCAGAAGCCGTCCTGCTCGCGTACGTCGAGGGCCTTGTACGTTTTGATCAGGCCGTCCCTGTCATAGTATTCGCCCTGCATGACCAGATGTGCCCGTTGGCTGACCCAGAGCACCTTGCGCGTGTACAGGTCGTCCTTGTTCACGGGGACGGACTCTATCTTCCAGCACGGGTGTTCCAGCACGGTTTCCTCGCCGAGGAGGGTGTGCGTGTCCTCGTCCACGGCGCGGCGGCCCATGTCGTCGTAGGTGAAGTCCGTGCCCATGAAATACTCGTTGCGCGAGGCCCCGCTGATACGCCGCGCCTTGCGGATGCTTGGTATATACAGCCACTTGTCGTCTTCGCGGCCGGCGTCTTCGTAGTCCCAGGCCAGATAGGCCGTGCCGCGCACGTCGGCGGGCTCCTGAAAGACCATGACCGATTTCCTGTCCGGTCCGTAATCCTTGGAAAAGCTCTGTACCGTGCGCACGCGCTGGCTGCCGCGTCTGTTGACGAGGGTCATGGTGATGGTGGCGGTGCGGTCTTCTCCGTCGGCACGGTCGTACACCAGGGTCATGATCTCCCGGCCCGAGAGCTCCTGAGCCGGAAGGGCCGTAGGGTGGAACAGCAGCAAGAGGCCAAGCCCCAGCATCCCGAGAGCGGTTTTCATTTTCGAATCTCCCAGCCTTTGCGGGCGATGTCCAGATCCAGCTCGCCCATGGGCGTGGCGATGGTCCGCGAATGCACGGATATAAAGCCCGCGCCGAGCATGCTCCGCGCGATTTCTCCCTGATCGAAATACATGTCCTGGCCTGTGGCGAGCACGACGCCCAGTCTGGGCAGCAGCGTTTCCGGCTGCGTACGTTCATGGGTCAGGCCGTCCTGGAAGCTCACGAACAGCCCGCCGGGATTCAGGGCGGCGTGGATTTTGGCGCTCAGAGCGTCCAGATCGTGACGGGCGAAATTGAGAGTGGAGCAGGCCCAGACCAGGTCGTAACCAGAGCCGACGCCGCCAGTCAGATAATCTCCGGCCAGCACGGAAACTCTGTCCTGCATGCCGTTTTCGCGGATGAACTCTTCGGCCACGGCCAGCACCGGCGCGCGGTCGAAGACGATGGCGGTCATGGACGGGTGCGCGCGTACGAATGCCTGGGCGAAGAGCCCGTGGCCGCCGCCCAGATCGAGCATTTTCCGCATGGCCGGAAACTCGGGCAGGGCGGCCAGCACGGCGGCCATCTGTTCGCCCACGCCCGCCCTGACCCAGCCCGCGCCGTCGCGCGTGAACGCTGGCCAGAGGTTTTCGTCGCCAAAGGCCTGGGGTTCCTCCTGCGGGCCGTTTCGCAGCAGACCGGTCAGGTCGTCCAGCGGAGCCACGCACATGGCGGAAACTTGGGCCAGCAGCGGCCCCAGAAAGGCGGGGCTGTCCGCGCGCAGGAAGGACTCGGCTTCGGGCGCGTTGCGGTAGCGGCCGTCCTGCTTCTCCAGCAGGCCGATGCAGGTCAGGGCATCCAGGTACGGGACCGCGTTTTTCGGATGGATACCGATGTGTTTTGCCGCTTCCGAAGCTGTGACCCAGGCTTTCAGACGATCGAAAACGCCCAGGTCCAGGCCGCTCTGGAGCAGCCGGGTCTTGATGGGGGCGGAGATCATGTCGAAGAGACGGCCGTAATCCCGGCCGGAAACAGTGTGTGATGTGCTCATTGTGCCCTCGTCGTGGAAGAGATTTTTCTGGCTCCGTGGAGCGGATACTTCAGGAAATTGCTGTCCGCTGTCTGCCCGCAGCGGGAAAAAATATGCCCGCAGCGGGAAAACGGCCCGGCTGCCATAGAAACGGACGCACCCTTGGGAGCGCGTCCGTCTTCCGGGCCGGTAGATCACTTTACGGTGAAGGTCAGGCTGGCCGCATGATACACCTGATCGGCCTTGCCCATCAGATCTTTCAGCGGGCCGTCGGGGGTGACGTCGTCCTTGTGATTGACGCTGATCATCCACTGGCCGGCGTTCTGCACCCTGAACTGAGCCTTGCCATCCATGATGTAGGAAAAGAGGGCGAAGCCGTCGCTCTGGCCGAAGCCAGCGCTGTGGGCGGTGATATATTCGATGCTCTTGGCCGTGGCCGTCAGGGGCTTGCCGTAGAAGAGCACGTCCACCTCCACCAGATCGCCCGCGCGCAGGTCACTCAGATCCGTGCGCGGAATGATTTCCAGGCCGTGTCCCAGCGGCTCGGGCCGGGTCCATTTGCCCACGGTGGTGTAGGATTTGGCGAAGGCCTGGAATTTGACGGACATGAGCGTCTTGTCCAGGTCCTTGACCTCATCGCGGGGCTTGAGCTGCATGCGCTCCTTGCCCTTGGTGTCCACATACTGGGTGTAGAAGGTGGGTTTGGTCGTGGCGCTGAACTGGTACACGCCGGGCGCGCTGTCCGCCTTGAAGGCGACTTTCTGCGCGGCCAGATCGCCGGGAAACACGTCGAAGTCTCTGGCCGTGCCGGATGGTTTGGCTTCCTGGGCCGTGGGGAGGAGCAGAACTGTCTTGCCCTGCGCCGGATCGATGAGCTCGAAGCGGTCCAGCTCCACGCGTCCGTTGGGAGAATTCAGAATGTCGTCCATGGGCAGCGCATGCCCCCAGCCCAGAGAGACCATGACATGGGGCGGTGTGTGGGCATGGGACTCGAAAGCGTTGATCCACAGCGAATGGGCCTGGGCCGCGGCGGCCGTGAAAAGTGTCAGGGTCAGAGCGAGCAGAGTCTTTTTCATGACTATCTTCCTCATTATGTGTGAAAGGGCCTAGAAAATCCGAAACCGATTTTCCAGGCCCCCGTCCACCCGAATCGGGAAAAATTATCCGGTTCGGGAATCTGTTGGAGGGTACCGCTTTCTGGCCTGTGCCGGAGTACATGGACAGGATGATGTTTGGTGGCTAAGAGGGCTGGAGAATCGCAGATTGGCTGGAAAAAGTTAGTGCAGGATCAATTCTGATAGGACTCTATCAAAACAATCTTTGGGCCATCGCGATCGGTGTAGGCGCTCTGGTTGGTAGTGTCTATATCTCAAGGAGGTTTTTATGACCATTGCATGGATCGCAACCGCTTTTATTTGTGCAGGAGCTTTCGCGTACGCTGTTTATCTTGGTAAGAGAGGCGAACACAAATAAGGGGATAGATTTTTTGAGATGTTGTCGTTGCGGTAAAATAGAACAATTATCCCAGTGCAGGGATGGTTTTGAAATGAGTTTGTAAAATGAAAGGCCCTCTGAAGAGGGCCTTTCATTTTTCCAGGCTGCAGCTGTTCTTTTTCAGTCTGTCATTCTTAATAGGGAGGTGTGAAACGTGTTACGGCATCTGTCTGTGCGGTTCTGGCCGGCTCTACGTCAGAAGTGATAGATCACGCCTACGCCGAAGGTGCGCGGTTCGCCGAAATTGGTGAGGCTCAGCACATTGTTGGCGATGAAATTGGTGACATACTCCTCGTCGGTGAGGTTTCTGACGTAGGCGTAGAAATCCCAGTCCTGGAACCGGTATCCGGCCCTGGCGTCCACTACGGTGTACATGTCTTCTTTCACGAAATCCTTGCGGGCGTCGTCGTAGAAATACATGCGGCCCTGGTTGGTCACATCCACCCGGCCGTAGAAGCCGCTTTCATGCGTGTAGGCCACGCCTGCGCGCAGGGTATGGGCCGGGGTCGTTTCGATGTTCTCGCCGTTGAAATTGCCGCCGCCCCAGTCGTAGTCGTCATATTTGGCCTGAATGAGGCCCGCGGCTCCGGTCAGTTCCAACCCATCGAAGGGCCGCCACATGCCTTCCAGCTCCACGCCCTGGGAATGGGCTTTCTTGGCGTTGTCCGTGAGATAGATGTTGGTGCCGCTGACGGATTTGTAGATATGGATGTCCTCGATATCCATGCGGAACAGGGCGGCGGAGAGGGAGGCCCGCTCGAAGACGCCCTTGATGCCGAGTTCATAGTTGGTGGATACCTGCGGCTTGAAGGTGTTGTCGGAAGCCGTGCCCCCTGTTGCAAAATAGTTGAATCCGCCGGGCATGTAGCCTCTGGACCAGGAGACATAGGTGGTCCAGTCATCATTTATGCTGAAGGACAGGGCCGCCTTGGGCAGGAAGGCGTTCCAGGTTTTTTCCGTATCGAGTTCGTACATGGGCGGTCCGGGCACGCCGATGGGCAGAAGATAGGTGGACAGGTCCATGTGCTTCTTGATGCGCTGCCAGCGTCCGCCCAGAGTCAGCTCGAAGCGTTCGGCAAAGGGGATGACGGCCTGTCCGAAGGCCGCGTAGGTGTCGGTGTCGGTGATGGATTCGGCGTTCATCTCGAAATTGCCGAAAAAGGCGCCGCTGCCCGGATCGAAGAAGGGAAACTGCTGTCCGTAGGGCCCATGTTTACGGTGCTCCCTTTCGAAATAGAGACCCGCCACCCAGCGGAACCCCTCTTCATTGTTGCTGGAAAGGCGCAGTTCCTGGGTCCAGTTTCGTACATTGCTTTTGTTGAACTGGATCAGCCCGGCATGGATCGGGACAGCCCCGAAATCGGCGTCGTATTTGCCGTTAACGTGGACTGTCTTGTGCGTGGTCACGGAATCCAGGGCCATGGAGTCGAAGGCGTAGCGCAGAGCGAGGCTCTGGGCGTTGCTCTCCGTGAACACGCGCAGAGGGGCATCAAACTTCACATGTTCGGCGTCGTCTCTGGAGAAATCGCTGAGCTTCGCCCCGCTGGGCAGCCCGTAGCCGTCTACCCCATAATTGCGGTTATAGTCGTTGGTCACGGACACCCGCGCCGTGAAACGGTCCGTGGGGGTGAAGGCCAAGTTGGCGTTGAGCCGCCGGTCGCTCTTTTTGTTGAAATCGTCGTCCTTGCCCGGGTAGTCGTTCTTTATCCAGCCGTCGTCCTTGTCGTACTGCCCGTTCACTCCCAGAAAGAGCTTGTCCTGCAGGAGCGCTCCTCCCGCGTTGAAGACGCCGCGCATGTGGTTGTAACTGCCGTATTCCGCGCCGATCTTGCCGGCCCATTTGTTTTCGGGCTTCTTGGTCACGATGTTGATGACCGCACCGATGGCATCCTTGCCGTAGATGGAGCCCTGAGGCCCGCGCAGAACCTCGACCCGCTCCGCGTTGGCCAGGGAGGCGTCAAAGCTCTCCTTGCCGCTTTGGGGCACGCCGTCGATGTAGACGACCACCGGATTGTTGTTGGTGAACATGGACGGATTGAGCCCCCGGAAGCTGACCGGGCTGCCATGATGTCCGGTGGTGACGCCCGACATGTTGGGGATTTCCCTGATCACATCTATCACGTTGCGGATGCCTTTCTCTTCGAGTTCGGCCTCGCTAATGACCGTGACGCTCTGGGGGACCTTCTGCAGGTCTTCCTCCATCTTGTTGGCCGTGACCGTTATGTCCCCCAGGCGTACGGCATCTTCCTTCCTGCCGCCGTCCGCCGCCCAGGCCGTTCCGGCCAGTGCCAGAAAAATCACCGCTGCCCGCGCCGCGCTCCGAAGCACGGCTTTTCCTCCTTTCGCCATGAATTTCCTCCTTTTTGGTATGTGTGAAAGGGCCCAGAAAATTAAAATTAATCAGAAATAATTTTCTGAGCCTTTGTCCACCCGAATCGGGAAAAAATACCCAAACCGGGAATTCATCGGCGGATGGCCGCTTGCCGCGCCGCTTCAGTTCCCGGAGTCCGGAGCCGGGCTATTCCGCTCATGAGGACCAGGGCTGCGGCGGTCATGATATAGGGCAGTTCCGGGAAAATTCCATACAGCGCCGTCCCGGCCAGAGGCGCGGCGACCATGGCCACTCCCTGAGCCGCCGAGAGGGCGCCTGCGGCCACGCCCTGCTCTTCCGCCGTCACGGAGTTGGCGGCCAGCGCCTGGCAGGCCGGAAAAAACACACCCAACCCCGCGGCGCACACGGCGTAGGAAGCGATCAGACCCCAAGCCCGCGACAGAAGCATCCAGCATACTCCGGCCAGAGTGATGATCAGGCCTCCGTGCCACTCGGCCAGCCCCAGTTCACGTACCAGAGGTCCGGCCACGGTTATGAAGGATGTCACGCCATGCACAGGGCATTGGTCATAAGACGCGGCCACAGTTCACGCATGGGCACCCTCCGTCATCCTCCCCAGATGCCATTCCTTGGCGCGGTTCTGGGCCTCCCACATGGCCTGATAGCGTCCGCCCGCGTTCAGCAGCGCCGCATGACGGCCTTGCTCGACCAGGCGTCCCCGGTCGAAGACAAGGATGTTGTCTGCCGCGGCGATGGTGGACAGGCGGTGGGCGATGACAAAGACCGTGCGTTCGCGCACCAGGGCGTCCACGGCCCGCTGCACGGCCACTTCGCTTTCCGTATCCAGAGCCGCCGTGGGCTCGTCCAGAATGACGATGGGCGCGTTTTTGAGGATGGCCCTGGCGATGCTGATGCGCTGGCGTTCTCCGCCGGACAGGCGGCCGCCGATATCGCCGACCCGTGTCTCGTAGCCCTGGGGCAGGCGGGAGATGAACTCGTGGCAGTGCGCGGCCTCGGCCACGGCCCGGACTTCCTCATCCGTGGCATTCTGGCGTCCCATGCGGATATTGGCGGCGATGGTGTCGTCGAAGAGATAGACGTCCTGAAAGACCACGGACACGCAGCCCATGAGCGTTTCGGGCCGCATGCCGCGTATGTCCATGCCGCCGATGCGGATGACGCCCGCCTGCGGATCGGCATAGCGCATGAGCAGACGGGTGACCGTGGTCTTGCCCGCGCCGCTCGGTCCCACCAAGGCCGTCAGGCTGCGTTCGGGCGCGGTGAAGGACACGCCGTCGAGCACCACTTCTCCGCTTTCGGCGTAGGCGAAGCGGACATCCTCAAAAGAGACGTCAAAAGCGGTCGGTATCCCCGCCGGCTCGCTGACCGGCAGAGGAGCGATGCTCAGGGTTTCCTCCACGCGGGCGAATCCGGCTTCCATCAGGTCGAAGACCGCACTGATGCTGAAGAGCAGGGTGATGGGCTCGGTGAAACGGACCATGATCACCAGCAGCGCAGCCAGCGCGGCCGGGTGCAGACTGCCGCCCAGAACAGAGTGCAGGGCCAGCCCGGCGATGGCCAGCAGACCTCCCTGAATGAAGGCGGAAATGCTGAGCTGGGGCCGGACCCCGGCCAGAATGTCCTGACGCTGAATCTGTCGCAGATGTTCGAGGGCTCCGCTCAGACGTTCCTCCCTTTCGCCGGTCCGGTTGGCGGCGCGCAGCACGGGCAGCCCCTGAATGTACTCCACCAGTTCCGCCTGGATGCGGGCGTGGGCCGCGCTCACCTCGCGCATACCCCGGCCCGTGGCCCGCCTGCGCCGGCGGTAGAGCGGAATGGACAGGGGGAAGATGAGCAACATGCACACGGCCAGGCGCCAGTCCACGAAAAACGTGGCCAGGGCGGCGACCATGGGCGTGACCATGATGTTGATGAACGCGGCCGAAAACATGCCCATGGGCATGATCACCTCGTCCACGCTGCCGGCCAGAACGGAAGCCAGCTCGCCGCTGCGTTTCCGGTACAGGGTTTCCAGGGGCATGTTCCGCAGTTGCCTGCCCAGGCTCATGCGCAGGTCGTGGGTGATGGTGGCGAAGGATTCGGAGTAGTCGAATCTGCGCGCCACCCAGCGGGCCAAGGCGTCGGCCAGGGTGCAGAGGGTCATGGCCGTCAGCCAGAATACCGCGCTGCCCGGGCGCGCAGGCGTGTCCAGCAGGGCCGAGAAAAAGGGATAGAAGCAGGCGAAGGCCAGGCCCTGGGCCACAGCGGCGGCCAGAGTGAGGGCCGTGCTGCGTTTGAGGGCTCCGGCTTCCTGTCCGGCGGCCTGGAGCATTCGTTTCCAGGTCTGGCTCAGAGGCGGGATGGATGTGTCGGATATGTTCATGGCGTTTTCCTCGAATTTTTTCAGCCGCGCAGGGTCCAGCCCCGGGCCTGTTCGTGACTCTCCCACAGCCGGGCGTACACGCCGCCTTTCTGGACCAGCTCCGGATGCGATCCCGTTTCGGCCACCCGTCCCTGGTCCAGAACCACGATCTGGTCCACGTCACGGATGGTGGCCAGTCGGTGGGCGATGATGATCACGGTCTTGCCGCGCATCAGATTGGCCAGGGCCGCGATGATGGCCGCCTCGTTTTCCGGGTCGGCGAAGGCCGTGGCCTCGTCCAGAACGACAATGGGGCAGTTCCTGAGAATGGCCCGGGCAATGGTCACCCGTTGCCGCTCGCCGCCGGACAGACGCGTGCCCCGTTCTCCGGCGATGGTTTCGTAGCCCTGGGGCAGACCGGAGATGAACGCGTCGATCTGGGCCGCTCTGGCCGCTTCCCGCACTTCCTCGTCCGTGGCTTCGGGACGGCCCAGGCGGATGTTGGCGGCGATGGTGTCCTTGAACAGGAAGGTATCCTGGAAGACGAAGGAGACATGGTTCATCAGGGCTTCCGGGGCCAGATCGCGGACATCCACATCGCCCACGCGCACGGAGCCGGATTTGACGTCCCAGAAACGCGGGATGAGCCGGGCCACGGTAGTCTTGCCCGCGCCGCTGGGTCCGACCAGGGCTGTGACCGTGCCCGGCGGAACGTGGAAGCTGACGTCTTGCAGGGCGTCGCCGTCCCGCCCCTCGTAGGCGAAGGAGACATTTTCAAAGGTTACGGAAGCGTTGCGGGGCGTGCGCGGCGCGGCGGAAAGGGGTTGCACCGGCTCGGCCTGGAGTTTCTGGATGCGCAGAGCGCTGGCGTTGGCCTTGCGGATCAGATGGTGGAGCCACATGAGCGGCATGAGGGATTCGGACAGACCCGTGCCCAGCAGGAGCAGGGCGGTCCACGAAGGCAGGCTGGTCAGACCGTGGCGGAAAAGGAGAAAGCCGGTCAGGGCCAGCACCAGAAGCGTGGGCAAGGGGCCAAGCAGAACGAGACCCAGCTTGGCGCTGGTTCCGGAAATCTGGAGCCACTCGGAGAGCACCTTCTTGAAGCCTTCCAGGGCCGACTGGTAACGGCCGAAGGAAGATGCCCCGTCGTCGAAAGTGCGGACCACGGGCATGGCCTGCACGAATTCGATGACCGTTCCGGCGATGCGTTCCTGCTCGGCGTCGTAGCGACGCTGCAACTCGCCGCTGCCGCGCATGGCGATGGACAAAGCCGCGGCTCCCAGAATCAGGACGGCCAGAGCGGCCAGAGCCAGCCGCCAGTCGATGGCCAGAGCTAGGATCAGGGTGGCCGCGGGCATGGCCAGACTGCGCCCGACCAGCGGTGTGGAGTCGGCCACGAAGGCATGCAGATTCCTGACGTCGTCCTGCACCACTTTGGTCAGGGCCCCGGTGCCCTGTTGCAGCAGGTAGCCCAGAGGCACGCCGCCCAGGCGGGAGGTCATGCCCTTTCTGAGAATAACCTCCAGGTCGAAGGCGGCCAGATGGGATATTTTGAAAGCGTGGATGCGCAGAAAGAAGCTCCCGACAGTCAGGATCACGGCCGCCGCGAACCAGAACCAGGGTTGTCCGCCGGACCGGAGCAGTCCGCTCAGCGTGCCTGCTAGGCAGGCGACGGCCCCGAGGGCCAGAATCACGCCCGTTGCGGCCATGCTCATGGCCAGAACGATGCCCGGCCAGACCGGGCTCATCAGACGCCATATGCCCTGCCCGGACGGCGCGGCATTCACCGTGGGGGAAGGGGCGTCATGTTCCGGGAGTTTGGTTTGAGTGGTCATGGATACCTCGCTTGGTTGGGTCTGGGGAGGACGGCCGCTCGCGTCCTGCAATGTATGGATGCCGGTCACGGATGCATGGCGGGTCCGGTGAATCCGGTGCACCCGATCCCGGCGCGGACTCGCGCAGAAGGGCGGGCATTCCGGCGGCTCAGTCCGGCCCGCCGGAGAATAAGTCCCGGCTGACTCCCCCGTGAAAATGCGGCCACGGGTCATCCGCAGGGAAAGATACGGACATGGCCGCGCTTATCTCTACCCCGAGCAGGAAAACTTTTCCCCGAAACGGGAATTATTGCGCGGCCGAAGGAGAGGGACGGTTTCCGCCGGATCGGCCGCCAGTCCGGCAACCTTTCAGGTTTAAGCGGATTCATGGGGAACCCGTACAGAAAACAGAGGCGGGATACTGCGGCAGACATGGCAAAACATGCATACCGATGCGCTGTTTGCTTGAAATTCTTGCTCTTCCCTGTCGCTGTCTGACTGCAATCGGAAGGGGGATGTGATACGGAAATATTTATTTTGCCGTCTTGAAATTAGCCCGTCTTAACTTCAATTTTTCCCGCAACATACGCGAAGGCTCCCGGCGTTGGTGCTCTCCGCGCCGTCTTTCCGGCGGACTGTCTGCTAAATTTTCTCCGGCCGCGGTCATTTCAAGGATTTCCCATGGACCCTGTCATTGAAGTCAGAAATCTCGCGCACACCTACAATCGGCATACCGTGTATTCGGATCTCAATTTTTCTCTGCCCAGGGGCAAAGTTTTCGGCCTGCTGGGCAAGAACGGGGTGGGAAAAACCACGCTGATCAAAATTCTGATGGGCTTTCTGCGTCCCCAGGCCGGGCGGGTCCGTGTTTTCGGCGAGGACGCGCACAATCTTTCTCCGGCCACCAGGGCCCGCATCGGTCTGCTCTTCGAGGGGCATCTGGCCTATGAATTTCTGACCATCGCGCAGATAGAGCGTTTCTACGCACCCTTTTATCCCAAATGGAACCGCGACGTGTATTACGATCTGGTCGGCAGGCTGCGCCTGCCCGTCACGCATAAAATCGGAGCCATGTCCTGCGGCCAGCGTTCCCAGGTGGTTCTGGGCCTGATCATGGCCCAGCAGCCCGACCTGCTTCTTCTGGACGATTATTCCATGGGGCTGGACGCGGGCTACCGCCGCCTGTTTCTTGATTACATGCGGGAGTATCTGGAGGGAGAGCAGCGTACCGTGCTGCTGACCTCCCACGTCATTCAGGACCTGGACGGTTTTGTGGACGAGGTCATTTTTCTGGAGCGCGGCGGCCGCCTGCGCATGACCTCCCTGCGGGAGTTCCGTTCCTCTTTTCAATGCTACCGGCTGCCCGCGCCCTGGTCCGGCGAGGTGCGAAGCGGCGGCATCATCAAAAACGTGGAGATCCACGCCGCCTATCTGGATGTTTTCAGTTTCGCCGGGCTCGACGCGGTCCGCTCCGAACTGGAGAGCCAGGGCGTGGATTCCGCGAAGCTGACGCCCGTTTCCATGAGCCTTGAAGACGCCTTTATCGGCTACACCGGGAGGTACTGATGTTTCTCGCCCTGCTGCGGAAGGAGTATTTCAAGATCGCGTGGTGGTGGTACGCGCTGCTCTGCTGCAACGCGCTGCTCATGGGATACGTGTTCATGGAGACGCGGCGGCTGTTCATCCTCGATCACGCGGAAATCGTCTGGTACCGGGTCTTTTATCTCGATCAGATCCACTATGCGCCGATGCGTTTCATTCCGCTTTTCAACGGCCTGCTTCTGGGGTTCGCGCAGTTTCTCCCGGAAATGAACGCGGAGCGCATGCGTCTGTCCCTGCATCTGCCGCTCTCCTTGTATCTGGTCATGCTCGGTCATCTCTGCGTGGGGCTTCTGGCGGTGCTGCTGACTATCTGCCTCGATTTCGGCCTGCTGGGGCTGATCACGGCCCGTTATTTTCCCTGGGAGGCGGTCTGTAACGCGGCCCAGACATTTCTGCCCTGGGCCGGAGCCGGAGTAGCCGCCTATCTGGGCTCGGCCCTGGTGCTGCTGGAGCCGTCCTTCCGGCTCAGGGTCTGCAATCTGGCGCTCAGCGCCGGCGCATGCGGATTTTTTCTCCGCCAGGCCGCGCCGGGCGGCTATGTCCCGGCTCTGTTCTTTCTGGGGCTGATGCTCGCGCTCATGCTGCCCGCAGTGCTGTTGCCCGCTTACAGATTCCGTTTCCGGAGGGTGGACGCGTGAAGATTTTCTCGGCCTCGGCCTTTTTCCTGCTCGCGCTGGCGGTCGCCTCCGTATATCTGCCAGAACTCTACGACATGGCGTTTTTCGAGCCGGTGGAAAAAACCCATCTTCTGTACAGCCCGGTCAGCCGCAGATTCGTGTACACGGAGAAGATAGTCGGCCCCATCCCGCCCCAGTCCACGGCCAAGGCCCAGGACCACCATGACAATATCGCTTACCGCGACGAGGACGGGGGCTGGTACACCCGGGTGGAATTCGAGAAGATGCTGCCCACCATCTACTACAAGAATATGGAAATCTGGGGCCTTCTGCCCCTGCGTCTGGAAGGGCGGGTCCTTGACCGGGAGAGCATCGAGCGGCACCGGCTGGTGCTGGAACTGGGCGCTGGCGAGGTCTCCGGACGGCATCCTGAAATTCCTCTGTGGCCGCTTTTGGAATCGAATCCGAAACAGGCGCGTCTCGTCTTTCCGCCCAACCGCTTCCGCATGCGGGATGACGCCATGGAATTCGTCGATGCGGACGTGAACCGCGTGGACGAGGGGATGACCAGCCTTTTTACCGGCGCGCTCAAGGCTCGGGGGTTTGTTTTCCCCGCCCGCTCGGTGCACGGACGCTTCACGGTGCTGAAACCCTTTGACGAAGGCGTGTTCATCGTGGACGCTCGGTACGGAGTCTTTCATGTCAAGCGGGTGGATGGCCAGCCGGTGGTGGTCAAACTGCCTCTGCCGCCGTCCATCCACACCCGGCAGATCGTGGTGGCGGAGAATAACCAGCGCAAATTCTATGGTCTGCTTCTGGACGAGGCGGGCGGGATGTTTCTGCTGTCCTGCGACAATTACCGGGCACTGCCGCTGCATCTTGAGGGGTACGATCCCGACCGCATGGATTTTAAACTGCTGATGAATCCTCTTTTCTATACGGCGGTGTATTCTGATGACGCCATCATCCACGCCAGAGTCATGGACCACGATCTCACGCTCATCGCCGAGCACAGCCGCACCATGTCC
Source organism: Desulfomicrobium orale DSM 12838 (assembly GCF_001553625.1). GTDB lineage: Bacteria > Desulfobacterota > Desulfovibrionia > Desulfovibrionales > Desulfomicrobiaceae > Desulfomicrobium > Desulfomicrobium orale. Next base: position 269,970 of record NZ_CP014230.1, on the reverse strand, counting down.
AGGGCTCTGCCCACGACGGCCACCCATGTGCGGGCCGCGCTCTTTCCCTTCACGCTGTCTCTGAAGGCCGATCCCGGAGGATACCTGCGGCCCCACGTCATTCTGGGCGGATGGACGGCTCTGCCCGGCATGGCCGCGAGTCTGATCCTGTTTGTGCTTTTCTTCAGGCTGCGTGGAAAAAAACGCCTCCACGCTCTGGAATACTGCGCAGTGGCTCTGACGGGTGTTTATGGCCTGCTGATTCTCGCCGCCATGGGCCGGGACAGCTTCTCGTAACCGGACGGAAACGGACCCGGACCGCATCCGGCCGGATTTCCGGTCATTTGTCGATTCGTCAGGCAGGATGGGAAAAGCGAAGTTATTTTTGCGCTGGCGAGGAAGAAACTGTCGTTGTCCGGGGCTTTCACCGGACGCATCTCTGTCCCGCACGGGAAAACTTTTCCCCGAAACGGGAAATCCTGACCTGACATAAAAAACGGGGCGTATTTTCCCGGCGGATTGACAGCTGTTTCGACGCCGGATTAGCTGTGGTTAACTTTTTTGAGACGGCGGGACATCCGTCCGGCCGCTGGAGTCAGCCATGGAAAAGATACACCCGGATCTCAAGGACAGCGTGGCGGAAACCCTCTTCATTCCCCTGGCCATGCGCGCGCTGGACGTACGGCAGAAGCGGCCCGTTCTGGGCGACGCATACAGCGCCCGGCTCATGGAGAAAATCGACTATCCTTTCGGAAAGTTCATCTCGGGAAGCCTCATGAGCCGGGTGGGCACCAACGTGCGCGCGAAGTATTTCGATCAGTGCGCAAAAGACTTCATCGACACCCACGCCCGCCCCGTGGTGGTGGCGCTGGGTTGCGGACTGGACACCCGCCGGGAACGGCTGCGAAACAGTGGGAAGGCCATGTTTTACGAGGTGGATCTGCCCGAGGTCATTCAGCTTCGGACCCGGCTCGTTCCGGAGGCGGAAAACAGCCGTTGCATCGCGCGCTCCTTTCTCGACCAGGGCTGGGTGCGGGACGTGCGGGAGGCGCACCCGGGCGGCGATTTTCTGATCATCATTGAAGGCGTGCTCATGTACTTTGAGGAAGTGATTGTGCGCGACCTGCTCCGACTCGTGGCGGACTCCTTTCCGGGAGCGGAGATATGTTTCGATGTGATGAGCGTCTGGAGCAGCCGGCAGGCCGGACGCCACGACACGGTCCGGAAGATGCGGGCCGGGTTCCGCTGGGGCATTGACAACGACCGGGAGCTGGAAGCCTGGCATCCCGGCGTTCGTGTCGTCTCGGACGAGAGCATCATGCGGCTTATGGGAGAATATCACTGGTTCCCGCGTCTGCTGCGCCGTATGCCGGTCTTCCGGGACTGCTCGCGCATGCTCAGGGTCCGGGTGGCATGACCGTGCGCGGAACCCTGACTTCATCCTGGCCGGAAACATCCGGTCAGACTTCTTCCTGGAAGTTTCTGGAAGAAGTGAAGAAGACATTCACGGGCCCGGGCCTGAACCACGTCCGGCTGCGTCCCGGGCTGGAGCTGGTGCACGCCCGGTTTGTCGCCCCGGGAAAAGCCCGGCATGTTTTCAGATTCGGACAAGACGCACCGCTGGAGCTTGGGCTGCATATCTCCGGCCGGGGATATGGGGATCTGTGCTTTTCCCGCCGGAGAGCGGAAACAGTGGCGGTGGAGCCGTCAAGTGCTCTGCTTTTGTTTTATCCTGACGTGGAATGCACCACCGTGCTGCGGGAAAATGAATATTATGAGCTGGTCAACATTTACATGGACCCGAAACTGCTGGAGCAGTTTTTCCCTGGGACGTTTTCCGCCCTTCCAGACGGGCTCAGAGCCCTGCGGAAAGGAAGCCCGCCTTTACCGTTCAGTCATCGCCGCACTTTCAGCCCGCTCTTGCAGATGGCTCTTGCTCAGCTTCTCGCGTGCCCTCTTCAGGATTGTCTGGGGCGGATGTATATGGAAGCCAAGATTCTGGAGCTTTTCGCCCTGATGTTTTCCGACGTGACGACCGTGTCCCGCGGAGTGAGAAAACGGCAGCTGACCTCCGGGGACAGGGCGCGGCTCCATATGGCGCGGGATCTGCTGACCGCCGATCTGGAAAATCCTCCTTCCATATCGGAAGTGGCCCGTGCCTCGGGCCTCAGTGAAAACAAGCTGAAATGGGGTTTCCGGGAAGTTTTCGGACAGCCCCCGTATGCCTATCTTTTGACCCGGCGTTTGGAAAAAGGGCGGGAACTTCTGGCCGCCACCGACTGCTCGGTTTCGGAAGTAGCCCACCAGCTCGGTTTCTGCGACGCCTCCCATTTTGTCCGGCATTTCAAGTCCCGCTTCGGCCTGACGCCGGGCCTGCACGCCAATTCCTGCCGTCTTTGATCCGGTGGAGTCCGGCACGCACCGGGACATTGGCCGGAACATACAACAGAAAAGACCGTATTGTTCTATCCCGCCGCGCCGCCGTCGGCTATGGACCTTTGGAACCAGGTTCAAGGATCCAAAGAAATACCAGGGGAGAACGCATATGGAGTACGGGAAATCGCTCGGAGGCTTCGTGATATGGCTTGCTGTTGCGGCGTTCTGGCTGCCGGACGCGGGACTGGCGGAAGAAAACGGAACTGGGCGTGTGAAGGAACAGGTGGAACTGGAGCCGATGGTCGTCACGGCGGAGAAGCGCGAGGGTGACGCCTGGAAGATTCCGGGCGGCATCAGCGTTGTCGGGGACGGGCGGATCGAGGACTTCAGACTGAATTCGGTCAGGGACATCGTGGCCGTGGTGCCCAATTTCTATGTGACCGACACCGGCATGACCGATCAGAGTTTCGCCTCCATGCGCGGTATTGGATCGTCCATGACCGGCACACCCACAGTGGGTGTTTATGTCGACGATGTCTATGTTCAGCCGGGCCTGAGCGCGAGCCTTGCGGACGTGGAGCGGGTGGAAGTTCTGCGCGGGCCGCAGGGCACGCTTTACGGCCGCAACTCCGAAGCGGGAGTCATCAATATCGTCACCAAAAAGCCGGGCGATATCTGGGAAGGAAAGATCAGTGCCGACGCGGGCCGGTTCAATTCCCATGCAGTGCAGGGCGTGATCAGCGGCCCTCTCGTCCGGGACCGAGTCAGCTTTCGCGGCGGACTGCGCTATGATGAATCGGACGGCTGGTTTGAGAACAGGTTCGACGGTTCGGATAAGGCCGGGCGGAAGAAGAATTATGACGGACGTTTTACCGTGCTCGCCACTCCCGGCGACACACTGGACCTGCAGATCAGCTATGACATGATGCGGCATGACAGTCCTGACTACGCCCATTTCGCTCTTTTCGACCGGGGCGGCGATCTGCGCAGGAACGTCGATGTCGATTATGCGGGAGAAACAAAAAAAGACAGGGACACGCTCAGTCTCCGTGCCGGATACGATTTCGGCGCATTGCGGCTGGTATCCATCACTTCCACCTACAAGGAAGACGGCAGGAGCAGAAATGACGTGGATTTCACTCCCGTCGATCTGCTGAACCTGTCGCTCAGGCAGAAGGTCAGCTCTCTTTCCCAGGAATTCCGTCTGCACTCCACGGACAGCTCCGCGCCTCTGCAGTGGCTGGCGGGAGTTTTCCTCCTGCGGGAAAAAAAAGAGGGCGGCTATGGAATGTGGATGAATTTCATGAACATGGGCATGGGCATGCCCGGAGAAACTTTGAGCGCCGACAACGAGATGACCACAACGGGCGGAGCCCTCTTCGGCGAGGGGACTTATACCTTTGCCGACAGACTGCATCTGACTCTGGGTCTGCGTTATGACCGGGAAAGACAGGAGTTCGATTACGAACAGCCTTCGCCTGGCCCCGCTCTGGGCATGATGGGATACGGGGCGATGTCCGGATCCCGCGCCGACACGCATGAGGCATGGCTGCCCAAGGCCTCCCTGAGTTATGATCTGACCGAAGGAGTCATGCCCTACATCGGCGTGTCCAGAGGGTTCCGCAGCGGCGGCTACAATACGGTGGATAACCTGGGGTCTTCTTTTGAACCCGAATTCACCTGGAATTATGAGGCCGGGCTCAAAACAGCATGGCTGGATAAAAGACTGCAGGCCAATCTCGCACTTTTTTATATCGACTGGACAGACATGCAGGTCGAAGTGCTCACTGCCGGCGGCACGGCCGTGTACATCAACAATGCCGCCGAAGCTTCCAGCCGGGGGCTTGAACTGGAACTGGCGGCCCGGCCCGTGGCGGGCCTCGACCTCTTTGCCGCCTTTGCCCACACCAGAGCCAGATATGAGAAATATAACGTCGGCTCCCGGATTTATGACGGAAACACCATTCCCGATGTGCCCGGGTACACCGCCAGCCTGGGCGGAACATACCGCTTCGGGCCCGGTCTTATACCTTTGCCGACAGACTGCATCTGACTCTGGGTCTGCGTTATGACCGGGAAAGACAGGAGTTCGATTACGAACAGCCTTCGCCTGGCCCCGCTCTGGGCATGATGGGATACGGGGCGATGTCCGGATCCCGCGCCGACACGCATGAGGCATGGCTGCCCAAGGCCTCCCTGAGTTATGATCTGACCGAAGGAGTCATGCCCTACATCGGCGTGTCCAGAGGGTTCCGCAGCGGCGGCTACAATACGGTGGATAACCTGGGGTCTTCTTTTGAACCCGAATTCACCTGGAATTATGAGGCCGGGCTCAAAACAGCATGGCTGGATAAAAGACTGCAGGCCAATCTCGCACTTTTTTATATCGACTGGACAGACATGCAGGTCGAAGTGCTCACTGCCGGCGGCACGGCCGTGTACATCAACAATGCCGCCGAAGCTTCCAGCCGGGGGCTTGAACTGGAACTGGCGGCCCGGCCCGTGGCGGGCCTCGACCTCTTTGCCGCCTTTGCCCACACCAGAGCCAGATATGAGAAATATAACGTCGGCTCCCGGATTTATGACGGAAACACCATTCCCGATGTGCCCGGGTACACCGCCAGCCTGGGCGGAACATACCGCTTCGGGCCCGGTCTTTTCATCAGTCTGCTGTACAGCCGTTTCGGCGAAGTGAGCATTGATGTGGAGAATACCCGGTCGCAAAAGGACTACGGTCTCCTGAACGCCAAAGTCGGCTATGAAGGGGATCGATTTGATTTCTACCTGTACGGCCGTAACCTGCTGGATGAAGAATATGCCACCCGTCAGGTCCGGTCCGGCGGAAACTGGGCCGGCCGCGCCGGAGAGCCGCTGGTGGTGGGGGCAAATCTGAGTTTTCGCTTTTAAGGAGATGAATACCGGCATGAAGCCGTATCTACAGGAGATGTTGTATGAATGCAGGCTGGCGGCAAAGATTCATCGAACGGACGGCCTCGAAGCCGAGCGGAGAATGGGCGGTACGGCGTTATAATGAACCTGTCGCCCATTATCGCAGCTTTCGCACCATTCTGGAGATGCTGAATCTGAAACAGGAGGATGAGTACTTCGAGATGGGCTGCGGCGGAGGCGTACTGCTGCGTCAGGCTCTGGAACAGGTTTCTTTCGCTGCAGGCATCGATCACAGCCGCGACATGGTCGAACTGAGCCGGAAGAACAATGCCGATGCCATTGCCTCGGGCCGGGCCGAAATCCTGGAAGGGAACGTGGCCGCGCTGCCCTGGCCGGATGGCCGTTTTTCCGCAGGGGCTTCCGCCAACATGTTTTTTTTCGTGCCGGAGCCGCAAAAAGCCCTGTCCGAAGCTTGCCGGGTTCTCCGGCCCGGAGGCCGCTTTGCTCTGATTACCCTGGGCGATTCCCTGCCCGGCAAGATCATTTTCGGGTGGCTGTACAAGCTGCGCCTTTACTCCGATGCCCGCATGGAGAAGATGCTTAAGGAGGCCGGTTTCAGCCGGGTGGAGGTCCATACCCGCAGGTTTTTCTACCAGATTTGTCATGCCGTGAAGTGATCGCCGGCGCCCGGCGGCATTCCGGTTTTCGGCATTCGGGCGGGGACGTTATAATGGAGGGCCGCCGTACGATACGCCCGGCGGATGTCTTCATGAGAAAGAAGGGAAGCTTTTGCCCATGAAATCGAAACAGCCCCCGCCGCGGGACACGGCGAGGGCTGTTTTTGACGGAAGTAAGTCTTTTTCTATGCGCCTACAGCAAAACGGCAGAACCGGGCCACGGCGGCATTTTTCCCCAGAAGATCCTTGATGGTCTTCTTGTCGTCCTTGATGAAGGCCTGCTCGACCAAGCATACTTCCTGGTAGAACTTGCGGATGCGGCCCTCCACGATCTTTTCGGCGATCTGGGCGGGCTTGCCTTCTTCCTTGGCCTGGCTCAGGTAGATTTCCCGCTCCTGGGCCAGGGTTTCCGCAGGCACCTGATCCGGGGACACGCAGATGGGATTTGTCGCCGCGATCTGCATGGCGATATCCTTGGCCAGTTCCGGCGAGGCGTCGCCTGTCAGTTCCACCAGCACGCCCAGCTTTTTGTTGGAATGCACGTAGCTGCCGATGATGCCTGTTCCGCTCACGGTCATATAGGTCAACTGGCCGACCTGCATGTTCTCCCCGATCTTGCCGATCAGGGCCGTCAGATCCGTGATCTCGGCGGGCAGGGCTGCCACGTCGCCGGTTTTCATCTCCAGAGCCTTGCTGGCGATGCCTTCGGCCATGGCGACGAGTTCCTCGTTCTTGGCCACAAAATCCGTCTCGCACTTCACCTCGCTCATGGCGCCGGCCTTGCCGTCCGCAGCCAGAGCTATGGTGATCAGACCTTCGGTGGTGCTCCGGCCGGCCTTTTTGGCGGCCTTGGAAAGCCCTTTTTCACGCAGCCAGGCAACGGCCTTTTCTTCGTCTCCGTCACATTCGGTCAGCGCCTTCTTGCAATCCATCATGCCCGCGCCGGTGCGCTCGCGCAGGTCCTTAACCATTGTCGCGGATATGTTCATCTCAATATTCCCCTTCGTCATTGTCGTCGTCAAAATTTTCGGTGGCGGCAGGAGCTTCTCCGGCCGTGGCAGGTTTGGGCTGAGGCACGGTGTCCTTGGCGCTGGCCTGCCCTTCGATGCAGGCATCGGCCATGGCCGTGGCAAACAGCTTGATGGCGCGGATGGCGTCGTCATTGCCGGGAATGACGTAGTCGATCAGGTCGGGATCGCAGTTGGTGTCCACGACGGCCACAATGGGAATGCCCAGCTTGCGGCACTCCTTGACCGCGATTTCTTCGCGGTGCGGATCGATGATGAAAGCTACTGCCGGGAGCTCTTCCATGTCCTTGATGCCGCCCAGAGTCAGGTTCAGCTTGGTCACCTCGCGCTCCATGCCCACCACTTCCTTCTTCAGGAAACGGTTCACGGAGCCGTCCTCGAACATGCCTTCCAGCTTTTTCAGGCGGGCGATGCTGGAGCGGATGGTCTGATAGTTGGTCAGGGTGCCGCCCAGCCAGCGGTGGGTTACATAGTACATGCCGCAGCGCTCGGCCTCGGCCTTGACCACGTCCTGAGCCTGGCGTTTGGTGCCGATGAAAATGACCTTGCCGCCGCGGGCCACGGTGTCGGCGATGAAATCGTGGGCCTTGCGGTACAGCTTCACGGTCTGCTGCAGATCGATGATGTGGATGCCCTTGCGTGCGCCGAAAATGAACGGCCGCATTTTGGGGTTCCAGCGCCGGGTCTGGTGACCGAAATGAACGCCGGTCTCCAGCATCTGTTTCATACTGACATAAGGCATGGGAATCTCCTTGGTTTTTGTCCTCTGTCCGCGGGAGCCCGGATGGGCCAAACCAAAGTCGCGGACGTGCGGCAATAGTTACGAAAGCGAAATTCGTTACGCGAAAGAAAATGCTTTGGCAAGCGGCGGTCAGACCCGCACCACCAGCGGCATGACCACTGGGTCGCGTTCCAGTACGGTGCGGAAGAAGCGGCGCAGGGCGGAACGGATGCGGTCTTCCAGTCTGCACGCCTCGGCTTCGGGATTGTTTTCCAGCACATCGAGGACAATGCACTTGGCGTCTTCGAGCACATGGGAAAAATGCTGTTCGAAGACGAAGCCGCGAGACTGGATGCTCGGACCGAAGACGATGACACCCGTCTCGTCTTGTATCACCAGCACGATGACCAGCCCTTCGCCGCCCAGAATCTGGCGTTCCTTCAGCACGATCTGCCCCACGTCACCGACGCCTTTGCCGTCTACCAGGATGGATTCGGCGTACACCGGTTCTTCCAGGCGAAGGCCCTCCGGCGAGAAGGTCACGGGCTGGCCGTCTTCCAGGATGATAGCCCGCTCCGGAGCCACACCGCAGTCCACGGCCAGTTCGGCGTGTTTGAACAGATGGCGGTATTCGCCGTGCACGGGAATGAAGAATTTCGGGCGGACGGTGTGCAGCATGATTTTCAGTTCTTCCTGATGGGCGTGCCCCGAGGCGTGGATGGCCTGGACCCGCTCGTAGAGAACCGTGGCGCCCTGGCGGTAGAGGTCGTTGATGACCTTGGTGATGGCCCGCGTGTTGCCGGGAATGAACCGGGAGGACATGACCACCGTGTCTCCCTCGCGGATGGCGATCTGGCGGTGTTCTCCCCGGGATACCCGGGTCAGGGCCGAGAGGGGTTCGCCCTGAGAGCCGGTGAGCAGGATGACGGTGCGGTTGTCGCCCAGTTCGGGCAGATCCTCCATGTCGCAGGAATTGGTGCCGTTGAAGGAAAGATGGCCCAGTTCGCGGGCGGCATCGATGTTGGCTACCAGACTGCGGCCGGTGAAGGCCACCTTGCGTCCGTACCTTGCGGCCAGATCGAAAATTTCCTGGATGCGCTGGATGTGCGTGGCGAAAAGGGTGACCAGGATACGTCCCTTCGCCCCGGCGAAGACTTCGTCCAGAGTGGTCAGGATTTCCCGCTCGGTCAGGGAAAATCCCTCGCGCTCCACATTGGTGGAGTCGGACAGGAGAAGCAGCGCGCCGTCCCGGGAGAAATCGGCGAAAGCCTCCAGATCCGTGGCGTGTCCGTCCAGCGGATTGCGGTCGATCTTGAAGTCTCCGGTGTGGATGATGCGTCCGGCCGGGGTTTCGATACCCAGGCCGAAACCTTCGATGATGCTGTGACAGACCGGGATGAAGGTCACTGCGAAATCACCCATGTCCACCCGGTCTCCGCCGTTTACGGCACAGGGACGCACGTGGGCTTCCAATCCGCGTTCCTGCAGTCTCCTGAGAGCCAGGCGCAGGGTGAATTCCGATCCGTAGACGGGCGTGTTCTGCAGATAGGGCGCAAGCCAGGCCAGCGCGCCGATATGATCTTCGTGGCCGTGAGTGAACACGATGCCGCACAGTTTGTCCCGGCGCTCCAGAATGAAATCCATGCGGGGGATGACTACGTCCACGCCGTACAGGATGACATCGGGGAACATGAGTCCGCAGTCCACCAGGATCATGCTCCGGTCCGTCTCCAGGGCCAGACAGTTCATGCCGATTTCCCCCAGGCCGCCGAGGGGAGTCAGGGTTACGCTCGACATGACAGCGCGGGACAGTTTTTCCTGCGGGATGGACGCATCGGGAAAATAGGCGCGGCGGGCAGCCTCCGGAGCCGCCCGCCGGAAAGACGACGGATCAATCTTCCGCCTTGCCGCTGTCGGCAATGACCTGTTCGGCCACGTTGGGCGGGCATTCCTCGTAATGGGCGAATTCCATGGTGAAGGTGCCCTGGCCGCCGGTCATGGAGCGCAGATCCGGCGCGTACTTCATCATCTCGGCCATGGGCACGTGGGCTTTGACCTCGGTCACGCCGCCCACGGAATCGGAACCCAGCACCCGGCCGCGCCGGCTGGACAGGTCGCCGATGACATCGCCCATGAACTCGTCGGGGATGAACACAGAGGCCAGCATGATGGGCTCGAGCAGGGTCGGATTGCACTGCTCCACAGCTTTCTTGAAGGCCAGGGAACCCGCGATTTTGAAGGCCATTTCCGAGGAATCCACCGTATGATAGGAGCCGTCGTAGAGGGCCACCTTGAAATCGACCATGGGGTATCCGGCCAGAAAACCCCGCACCGCCGCTTCCTGGATGCCCTTGTCCACGGCGGGAATGTAGTTGCGGGGAATGGAGCCGCCCACGATTTCGTCCAGAAATTCGTAGCCCGCGCCGCGCGGATTGGGCTCCATGCGGATCCAGCAGTCGCCGAACTGGCCCCGGCCGCCGGACTGCTTCTTGTGCCGCCCCTGGACCTGGGCCTTGCCCTTGATGGTTTCCCGGTAGGGGATCTTGGGTGTTTTCAGCAGGATATTGGTTTTGTAGCGGCGTCTGGCCTTTTCCACGGACAGTTCGATGTGCAGCTGGCCCATGCCCGAAAGGAGCATGTCGCCCGTTTCCTCGTTGCGCTCCAGATGCAGGTTGATGTCTTCTTCCAGCAGTTTCTGCACCGCCGCGAAGACTTTGTCTTCCTCGCCCTTTTCCTCGGCGGCCAGGGCGTAGGAGATGATGGCCGGGCTCAGCTTCGGCAGAGCCAGAGCGAAGGGGGATTTTTCCGCGCACAGGGTGTCGCCCGTGGACGTGTTCTTGAGCTTGGCCACGGCCACAATGGCGCCGGGGCCGAGATCCTGCTTGCAGGGCGTCTGTTTTTTGCCTTCCAGAAACAGGCCCTGGCCGATTTTCTCCTTCTCGTCCTTGGCGGCGTTCAGCACCGCTGCGTCGGGGGAGAGCACTCCGGAGAGCACACGCATGACAGACAGCTGTCCGGCAAAAGGATCGGCGATGGTCTTGAAGACGAAGGCGGCCAGGGGAGCGTCCGGATCAGAGGGCCGCTCGTTGCCTTCGGCGTCCAGCCAGGGCTTGTGATCCAGAGGCGAGGCCATGCAGCTCTGAATGGCATCCAGCAGCAGCGCGCCGCCCTTGTTTTCCAGGGCCGCGCCCACGCAGACCGGCACCAGGATGCGGGACAGGACGCCCGCCCGGAGTCCGGCGGTCAGCTCTTCCGCGGTCAGGGAGCCTTCTTCCAGATACTTTTCCATCAGCTCTTCACTGCTTTCGGCGATGTTCTCCACGGCGATCTCGCGGGCCAGGGTCACGTCATCGGCCATGTCCGCCGGGATGTCCGTGGGGGAAAGGGCGCCGTTTTCCCCGAAGGCGTAGGCTTTTTCGTTCAGCACATCGACCACGCCACGAAAGTCCGCTTCGCTGCCGATGGGCAGGTACAACAGCACCGGCTTGATGCCGAGAATGTCCGCGAGGCTCTGGTAGGCCATCTGGAAGTCGGCCCGTTCACGGTCCATCTTGTTGATGAAAACCATGGCCGGAAGCTCCGCCCTGACGACTTCGGACCAGATTTTCTTGGTCAGGGGCTTCACCCCGTCGATGGCGTCGATGACCAGCACGGCGTTGTCCGCGCCTTGCAGCAGATAGGGGAGGTCGCCGATGAAGTTGTTGTCACCGGGCGTATCGATGAGGAAGTTCAGATTTTTTTTCCAGGAGAACTGGGCGAAGGAGGGCTGGATGCTGCCCCGGCGTTTGGTTTCCTCGGGCTCGTAATCGAGGGTTGTGGTGCCGTCCTCGATTTTGCCCAGCCGGGAGATGGAACCGGCGGTGAACAAGAGCATTTCCGCCACGGAAGTCTTGCCGGTTCCGCCATGTCCTATCAGGGCGAAGGTTCTCTGTTTCTGAAGCTGATCCTGCATACGGCCCCCTTATGCGAAGTATAACCACGCGGCTACAAGGTGTGGATGAGCGCGTTCGGAAAAGCTCCCGGATCTTTCACCGGGATTTTGGCCGCGCTCCGTGAACCAGAGATTTGTCGGCAGTCTGTCTTTCTCCTGTGTCTTCCGGAGGAGCTGGCGGGGAATTGTCTTGCCAAAGAGACGAAATTGAATGAGATTTCCGTGCTTTTTGATCCGAAAATGTCCCAAACTTTCCGCTGTTCCGGGCTTTTTTCAAAGCCTGCCCTATAGGGAGAGGGGCTTTGGATTGTCAAGTGCGGCCGGATTGCCCGGCATGCATAATATGTTCAAATTGTTGAGAGATTGACATGGATATGCCTGACGCGTCTTTCAGGGGCGCTCCCGCTGCCGGCTTTTTTTCCTGTCCGGGAAAAGACATCGACGCCACCGGTGGATGGCTGTTCTGGAAGCGTAAGCCCGGCGACTCGCTGCGGCGGAGTCTGATCCGCCGGGGACAGCTTTTCCCGGTGCTGGTGGATTCAGGCGGTTCCCGTCCTGTCCTGGTGGCGGGCGCGGCCCGGCTGGCCTGTCTGTCGGAAGAAGGACGGTCCGTACTGTGCCGCGATGTGGGGCCTCTTGATGCCTGGGAACGGGGGCTTTTCTATCTGGAATCCAATGCCGCTTTCGATATAGATGACTGGCGTGTGGTCCGGGCCCTGCGTTATTTCCGGGGGCTCGATCCGGCCCGTCTGGAGGAAGTCTGGACGGTTCTGGGCTTTGAACCCCGCGCCCGCCGGGCCCGGCAGGCGATGGCCTGGCTGAAGCTGCCGGAGGAATGGGACGGTCTTCTTGCGGCGGGCAACATCCCGCTGGTCTGTGTGGACGCGCTCGAAAAAATGGACGCGGCGGAAATCGGTGCGCTTTTTCCGCTGTTCGCGGCCTTTTCGTGGTCCCGGGGCAATTCGGTCAATCTTTTGGCCTGGCTGCGGGAAGCGGGCCTGCGCGAGAACCGGGACATCGGCGGGATGCTGGCCGCCGCGCGGGAGGGGCTGGCTTCGGACCTGTCCCCCAAGGATGCCATGGCTCGCATCACGGCGGAAATTCGCGCTCTGCGCTACCCCGAACTGACCGCTCTGGAGCGGAATTTCGCGGCGGCGGCCCGGCGGATCAGCGCCGGGACCGGATGGCGGCTGACCCAGCCGGACCAGTTTGAAACGGAAGCGGTGGACATGAGCGTGCGTCTGACCTGTGCGGCGGACGTCGAGCGTGCGGCGCGTCAGTTGGCGGACATGGCCCTGGCGGACTGGAGCGGTATTTTCATGGAGGCGGACTCATGACCGGTCTGCCCGGATATCTGCGCGGCATCGGCAGGGTGGTGGCGGACCAGACGGTCGCCTCTTCGCCGCTGGCCCTGCGCGTCCGGGAAAGGCTGCCGCACCTGCCCTGGGAGATACTGCCCGAAGGCCGGTCCCTGGCTTCGGGCCTGGAGCGCGGGGACATCCTCTATCTCAAGCATTACAGGGGCCGGTTCCTGCGCTTCTGTCCCGGCACCAGCCATTACCGCTGCTGCGGATACCAGATCATCCACATCGGGGAGAACTGTCCCCTGCGCTGTTCTTACTGTATTCTCCAGGCCTATTTTCAGGACCGGGTGCTCAAGGTCTGGGCCAATCAGGACGATCTGTGGACGGAACTGGACCGGGCCTTCACATCCGAGCCCGGCCGCCGCTACCGGGTGGGCACGGGGGAATTTACCGACTCCCTGGTGCTGGAAGCCCTGACGGGCTACAGCCGGGACCTGGCCGGATTTTTGAGCGCCTATCCGCAGGTGTGTCTGGAGCTCAAATCCAAGGTGGCGGACCTGTCCTGGATGGATGCCGTGCCCGACCCGTCCAGAGTGCTGCCCGCCTGGTCCATGAACGCACCGGAAATCGTGGAGCGGGAAGAGCAGGGCGCGTGCGCGAGCCTCGAGGAGCGTCTGGCCGCCGCCCGGACCTGCGCCCAGGCCGGATTCAGGGTCTGCCTGCATTTTGACCCCATTATTCATTTTCCGGGCTGGCGCGAGGGCTACGGCCGGACCGTGGAAATGATCTTCGACCATCTGCGCCCGGAACACATCGCCTATCTGAGCATGGGCTCCTTCCGGCACATGCCCGACCTCAGGCGGGCCATCGCCGAAAACTTCCCCGACTCCCGGTACATCCACAGCGAATTCATCACCGGTCTGGATGGCAAGCAGAGGCTGCTGCGGCCTCTGCGTGTGGAGCAGTTCCGTTTTCTCGCCGATGCCCTGCGCCGGGGCGGCCTGGACCGGGAAATCTATCTGTGCATGGAGTCGGATGAGGTCTGGCGGGCCGTGCTCGGCCGCACTCCGGCCGATCTGGGCGGGCTGTACCGCCATTTGATGGGGCTGGCTTTTGGGTAGGAGGGGTTGCGGCGGCCGTTCCCGCAATACTGCGGTATTTCGATCCGGCGCCGCGTCATGAAAAAGGCGGCCTCTGAGGCCGCCCCGAAATTTCCTCCGCTGTGGGCGGGAAAATCCCTCATGATTTCGGATTATTCATTGCCCAGCGGACAGGGGAGCAGACAGCAGACCCGCTCCCGGTATGCCGCGTAGCTGGCGCCGAAACGCTCTTCCAGTTCCACTTCTTCCTCGTGCACGTGAGTGTAGAAGAGGGCCAGGGCCACGAAAATGCCCAGAATTCCGATGTTGGTGTTCAGAATGAGACACAGGCCGGGCATGACGGCCAGCAGATTGGCGGCAATGACCGGATTGCGGGTCCGGGCGAAGGGGCCGCTTTGCACCAGCATGTAGCCTTCCCCTTTTTTCAGCTCCCGCATGGCCAGCACGAGCCAGACCAGCCCCGCCAGACTCCACAGCAGTCCCACCAGAGATCCCGGCAGAAACCAGTTGGTGCGGAAAATGAGGTTTTCCAGAACGCTTCCGGCCACAATGGTTCCATATCCGGGAAGCAGCGCCTTGCAGGTCAGGTTTTTCGTGTTCATTCCTTTCTCCTCAGTCAGCGGAATGTATGAAATTGAGTTGATGTCGATTAGCACCGGCCGGGCTTTTTGAAAAGCGGACCGGACGGCTGTTTTTCCGCGAAGCGCCGCATCCGCGCGGCATGTCCGCCGCCGGAATCATCTGACCAGCTGGCGGTACCGGATGCGTCTGGGCACGGCCAGGGTCTGGCCCGTGCGCCGTTTGAAATCCTTTTCGTATTCCGAATAGTTGCCCTCGAACCAGACGGTCTGGCTGTCGCCCTCGAAGGCCAGGATATGCGTGGCGATGCGGTCCAGGAACCAGCGGTCGTGGGAGATGACCACCGCGCATCCGGCGAAGTTTTCCAGAGCATCCTCCAGGGCGCGCATGGTGTTCACATCCAGATCGTTGGTGGGTTCGTCCAGCAGGAGCACATTGGCCTCACGCTTGAGCATGAGCGCCAGATGCAGGCGGTTGCGTTCGCCGCCGGAAAGCATGCCCACGGTTTTCTGCTGATCCGGCCCGGCGAAGTTGAATTTGCTCACATAGGCCCGGGAATTGATTTCCCGTCCGCCCAGGGAAATCATGTCGTAACCGCCGGAAACCATTTCCCATACGGTCTTTTTGGGATCCAGCGCGTCGCGCTCCTGATCCACATGGGCCAGCTTCACGGTCTGTCCCAGACGGATGGAGCCGGAGTCGGGTGTCTCCTGGCCGGTGATCATGCGAAAGAGCGTGGTCTTGCCCGCACCGTTGGGGCCGATGACGCCCACGATGCCGCCCGGAGGCAGGGCAAAGGTCATGTCCTCCATGAGCAGCTTGTCGCCGTACGCCTTTTTCACATGTTCGGCTTCGATGACCACGTCGCCCAGGCGCGGTCCGGAGGGAATGAACAGCTCCAGGGTCCTGATTTTCTCTTTGGTTTCCTGATTTAGCATGTTCTCGTAGGCGGAAATCCTGGCCTTGGCCTTGGCGTGACGGCCCTTGGGCGACATGTTGATCCATTCCAGTTCGTGCTTGAGGGTCCGCTGCCGGGCGCTTTCTTCCTTTTCCTCCTGGGCCAGGCGGTTCTGCTTCTGGACCAGCCACGAAGAGTAGTTGCCCTTCCACGGAATGCCCACGCCGCGATCCAGTTCCAGAATCCAGCCCGCCACGTTATCCAGGAAATAGCGGTCATGGGTCACGGCGATGATGGTGCCCTGGTATTGCTGCAGATGGTGCTCCAGCCAGGCGATGGTTTCGGCGTCCAGATGGTTGGTGGGTTCGTCCAGCAGCAGGATGTCCGGCTTTTGCAGCAGCAGGCGGCACAGCGCCACCCGCCGCTTTTCTCCTCCGGACAGAACGCTGATGGGCGTTTCGGGCTCCGGGCAGCGCAGGGCTTCCATGGCCATGTCCAGGCGGGAGTCCAGATCCCAGGCGTCCAGAGCGTCAAGCTTTTCCTGCACTTCGGCCTGGCGGGCGATGAGCGCGTCCATTTCGTCATCGCTCATGGGCTCGGCGAATCTGGCGTTTATGTCCTCGAATTCATGCAGCAGGTCGACGGTCTCCCGCACGGCTTCCTGCACGGTCTCGCGCACGGTCCGGTCGGGGTCGAGCACGGGTTCCTGCTCCAGATAGCCCACGCTGTACCCCGGAGAAATGGAGATGTTGCCGTTGTATTCCTTGTCCACGCCGGCCATGATCCGCAGGAGAGAACTCTTGCCGGAACCGTTTAAGCCCAGCACGCCGATCTTGGCCCCGTAGAAGAAGGACAGGGAAATATCCTTGATGACCGGCTTCTTGTCGTAGAACCGGGAGACCTTGATCATGGAATAGATGATCTTGTTGGCTTCGTCGCTCATGATTGCCCCATGTGGTGGTTCGGACCTGATCGGACAGGGTCCTTTGTTTGATTCGCCCGTTTGGCCGCTTCGTTGAATTACACGGCCTTTTTCATCCCGGCTGTTTTCCATCAAGGAATATCTGCACGGGAACTCTGCCGCCATATATTTTTACGATCTTTCCGCATTGTGATGCTTTATCAGGCGTCCGGATCGGGCTGCGACCTGTGCAGAGATGGTGGAGCTTCCTCCGGAAGGCAACCTGGTAAAAAATGTGCAGGGTGGTTTTGCGGAGGAGTTTGCAAATGTCGTTTGTCTACAAATGAGAACTCTGGTTCTGGTGTGCTCCTATGCCGGTCGCATCTCGGCCGTATGTTTCTCTTTGCCGTAATTTGAATCAATGGCTCGTTATTAGCATAAGATACGTCAATAATGCGACGTTAGTCCTGGCTGCGATGCATACTATGTATGTCTCGATTTGGGAAAATTATTGAGGCAAGATTTATATAATTGCCTCAATAATTTTATCCAATATATCCCAATGTCCGCGATTCAAATATCCTGGGTGATAAGTCCTTATTGACTTTTTTGGTAATACAGGATGGTTAAGGTATGCTGTATGATTTGTTTCGTAATCCATGAATTTTTCCAGGACAATTCCGCCAAATTCTTTATATAATGTTTCATTATAATGTGGTCCTGTGAAGAAGATGACAGATGTTGGTTTGAGTATTTTTATCTCTTCTAATAGCAATCCAGAAGAAACGGATCTGATCATGTCTATTTCTTCTTTCTTCCCATTTTTAATAACACTTCCGCAATCAAGAGACATTCTGAATAGATTACTCCATAATACAGTTGTATCTATTCCGTCTATAGTGTCTTTGTTTGCTTTTCTTATTTCTCTATAAGCTCTCCAGAATGGGCTTCTGTAATTCTCGGGCTGTTGTTTAGCGAATTCAAATTCTTGATAAGCATGTATCATGGCCTGAACAGAATCATTAACTTTGAGGAAGTCTTTAAATGACCATATTCTCTCAAATGGCCATGAATAATATTCTCCACTTTGGAAACTCCATCCTAAAGTTTCCTGTCCAATAACTAGGACTCTTTTATCACTCCTCTCCCATTTTTCTGGTACTTTTATTAAAAGAGGAGGAGATAAACGATCTTGAAGTTCTGCGGGCAGTACGCATTTTTCTTTAAATTCTGTGTATTCCTGAATCAATCTTTTCTGCATGACTTCCTCCCTTGCTGTGCTAGTGTATTGGAAATTGACAATGTTGGACAGTTCTTTTCGAAAGTCATTCTTGACTGCTCCCTACTCAAGAGTCGTCTTCCGTTTTCTCGGCAGAGAGAATTTCTTTTCGGCCAGTACGGCCAGTTCGGTCAGGCGTTCATCCACCGCCGCATAGATGGAGCGGGGGGAGAACTGGCCGTTTTTCAGGCGTGTTCCGGCACGTACGCCGGTCAGAATTTCCATGGCCTCTTCGATGGATTGCACCGGATGGATATGAAATTGACCGTCCTTGATGGCCTGAACGACGTCATCGCGCAGCACTAGGTGCACCATGTTGTCGGCCGGCAGCAGCACACCCTGCTTTCCGGTCAGACCCCTGCGGCGGCAGACCTCGAAAAAACCTTCCACTTTATGGGTTACTCCGCCCACGGCCATGATCGCCCCCGACTGGGATACGGCGCCGGTGAAGGCCAGATCCAGCCGGATGGGCACGCCGGACAGGGCCGAAAGCAGGGCCGCCAGTTCCGCGCCGGAAGCGGAATCGCCGTCCACATGGGCGTAGCTCTGCTCGAAGCACAGGCTGCCGGTCAGCACTAGCGGCTTGTTGCGGGCGAAGAGGTTTACGAAGTAGCTCTTCAGAATCATCATGCCCTTGGTGTGGATGGGGCCTCCCAGTTCCGCCTCGCGTTCGAGGTCCATGATGCCGCCGTGTCCCACTCCCACAGTGCAGGAAATCTGGTGGGGCAGCCCCATGACGTATTCGCCGATCTGGGTCACGGACAGTCCGTTGGCCGCGCCTACGGCCTCCCCTTGAGTGAGCACCTTGATGGAGCGGCGGTCATATTCCCGCAGGAATTCTTCGCGGTACAGATTGGCCCGGTACTCACGCTCATCGAGGGCCTGCTTGACCATTTCGGCGTCCACGGCGCGTTTTTCCCGGGTTCCGGCCAGGGCATTCGCTTCAATCATGATCTCCCGGACATGGGAGACATGCAAAGACAGACGTTCCCGGTCTTCGGCCATGCGCGTGGAGTAATCGACCAGCTCGGCCAGGGCGTCCTTGCCGAAGGGACGCAGACTTTCCTTGCGCGCGGCCCGGAAAAGGGTCTGGGCGTACCCGGCGATGGTTTCCGGAGTGCGCTCGACGGAATCCTGGATATGCGCCTTGAGTTTGAAGATTTTCCGGAAGCGTTCGTCATGGGTGTACAGGAGCTCGTAGGTCTCGTCGTCTCCAACGAGAATGACCTTGAGCGACAGCGGGACGGGCTCCGGCGTGATGGTCCGGGTACGCAGAATGTCGTAATGGTCGGTAGGGTCGTCCAGTCGTGACTGCTTGGTGCGCAGGCAGCGCAGAAGTCCCTCCCACGCAAAGGGGTGGGCCAGCAGATCTTCCACTCGCAGAATGAGGTAGCCGCCGTTGGCCCGGTGGATGGCTCCGGCCTTGATCAGAGAGAAGTCTGTGTAATAGGTGCCCCACTCCGTTTCCCGCTCCACACATCCGAGCAGGTTGAAAAAGCCTGGGTTGATCTCGCGGATGACCGGCGCGCCGTTGGTTCCGGAGTTGTCCACGAAGAGATTGGCCTCATAGCGCTGGAAAAAGGAATCGGAAATCTGCTCGGCCTGCTCGGGGGATGTTCTGGGGTCGCGTTCCTGCCGGCCCTGATAGTGGGAGAGGTTGTCGAGCACATCCTCCCGGAAATCCTGGAAATAGGCTTTGAGCGGTTTGATGTCCGCAAACTTCTTGCGCAGCGGGGCCAGAACGCGGTCCACCAGACTCGCGCCGTGGTCCTGAGCCAGCTTCAGCTCCTGGGCCTGAAATTCCTGCTCGCTTTTATTCACCAGCCGCGACAGATCGGCGATGGTGTTCAGCACCGTGCCGCTCTGGTCCTTGAGCGATTTTTTGAGCGGAGCGTCCAGCCGTTCGAATTCTTCCATGGTCAGCACTTTGCCGTCCACCAGGGGAGTCAGGGACACCGCGCCGGAGTCGTCGATGTTCAGGCTGAAACCTTTTTTCTGGGCCGCATCTTCCATTCTGGCCAGCAGATCCTCGCGGACGCCGGCAAGTCTGGAAAAAAGTTTGTTTTGCAGACGCTGGTAACTGGCCTGTTCAAAATGGCGGGGAAGGTCGCGGCGGAGTCTGCGCACGACATCCCGCAGTTTTTCTTTCAGGACTTTGCCCCGACCCGGAGGGAGATGGACCAGGATGGGATTGTCCGGTGACCTGAAGTTGTTCAGGTAGACCAGATCCGGCGGAGTTTCGCCGTTTCCCGCTCTGGCCGCCAGAAAATTTTCGACCAGAAACGTGCGTCCCAGGCCGGGATCGCCAGCGACATAGATATTGTACTCCATGTCCGGGATGGCCAGGCACATCTCCAGAGCTTTGAGGGCGCGCGGCTGAAACAGGCAGACAGGATGTTCGCCGTTGCGGAGATCGTTGCCGCGCAGAATGGCGCGGGAATCCGGGAGCAGTTTCAAATCTCTGGCTTTGAGTTCGGTACGGTTTTTCATGTTCGCTGATATGGGCAAGGCATGCATGGTTTCGAGTTAAGAAAGCGAAGATAGCGTTCCCGGAACAGACTGGCAAGGCGCATGGATGCCGCGGCGTGTTGATAGAATGTGATACTTTATGTAAAAGTTTCATTGACGTGGGCAGAATGGGTGTGCTAGCCCATCTTTGATTGTGATTTATTGCACGAAGGGGCGGCCAAGCAGCCGTCGCAAGCTGGAAACCATGTTTTTTTCAAGGAAGAAAAACAAACACTCCGAAGCCATGGGGCTTGCATACATGATGGGCCTGCATCTGGTGTCCGGAGTGGTCGTGGGCTTGGTCATGGGGTATTATCTGGACAAATATTTTGGAACCAGACCGTGGCTCATGCTGATTTTCCTGATTTTCGGCATTATCGCCGGTTATCGGAACATGTTTCGTGAGATGAAGCGCATTCAGCGCAAGGAAGCGGAAGCAGCGGCAGAGGATGTGCAAGAACATGCGTCGAAAGATTGAGCGCAGACTGTACGATTGGGGCTTTCATGTGCCTGAAGTGCGCGGGTTGGCTCTTCGCCAGATTTACATGCTGATGGCAACCGTGCCTTGCGCGCTTATGGGAAAGACCGGATTGGATATTGCGGTTGGGGTACTGCTTGGGACGATGAATTTTCTGGCGCTGGGCAAAATTGTTCAGGAGCTGATTTCCATGCAAAAAGGCGCGGTTCTTATCCAGCTGTTCAGCTTTTACGGACGGCTTGTGCTGACCGCTCTGGCTTTCTACCTGCTCATTGCGTTCACGGGTGCGTCGGCCATCATGCTGCTGCTGGGCATGTCCACCGTGGTGCTCAATATTTTGCTTTGGGGGATGGCACAATTCCTGGGAAAAACTTCTAAGGAGGCTTAGCTCATGGCGGGGGATCTACATCCGATTTTTCTCGTGGAGGAGGCGGTCAAAGCCATTGGTCTGGTGGACGCTCATGGTCACAGCCTGATCCCGGCGCATGTTCTCCACTCCTGGGTGGTCATGATTGTGTTGGTTTTTCTGGCGGTGTTAGCGACCAGAAAGCTTTCACTTGTGCCGCGAGGGCTGCAGAATTTTTTCGAGACGCTGATCGAGTCGCTGGAAAATTTCGTGGTAGCCAACATGGGAGAGGACGGGCGCAAGGTGTTTCCGGTCCTGGCGACGCTTTTCATCTATATTCTGTTCAGTAACTATGAGGGGCTGGTGCCCGGTGCGGATGCGCCCACGGCGAACATCAACACCACCTTGTCCATGGCTGTGTTCATATTTGTCTACTATCAGTACTGGGGCTTCAAACTGCACGGGTGGCGTTACGTCCATCACTTCACGGGGCCGGTGCCGTGGCTTGCGCCGCTCATTTTCCCCATCGAGGTCATCGGGCATTTTGCGCGCATGCTCTCTCTTTCTTTGCGACTTTTCGGAAACATCCGGGGCGAGGATATTGTCTTGGCGTTGCTCTTCATGCTGGCGCCCATTGTCTCCACCGTGCCCATCTACTTTCTGTTCATGCTGCTGAAGGTCATCCAGGCACTGGTATTTTTCATGCTCTCCATGCTCTATCTGAAGGGAGCCTTTGAAGAAGCGCACTGATTTTGGGGGAAATGGTCTTTCGACCAATAATCATCATACGTTTGAGGAGGATTTATGCGTAAAGGTTTTCTGTCCGTACTGGTCACCGTCGCCTTGGTAGCTGTCGCGTCCACTGCCTTTGCCGCCGAAGCTACTCCTGAAGTTGCCTCCACCATTGCGCTGGCGGCTGCTCTGGGCATGGCTCTGGCCGCCGCTGGTTGCGGAATCGGCCAGGGACTGGGGCTGAAGGCCGCCTGCGAGGGCACAGCCCGCAACCCGGAAGCGTCCGGAAAAATCACTGTGACCATGTTGATCGGTCTGGCCCTGATCGAATCTCTGGCCATTTACGCCCTGGTTGTGAACCTGATCCTGCTTTTCGCCAACCCCTTTGTGGGCTAGCCCTTATTCAAGGCAAGGGGGATATTCTCCCTTGCCTTTTAAAAGTGTACCATCATGATTTGTCCCGGCGTCAGCCTGAAAAGCGCTCACATCCCTAGGGCCACCATTCAGCGTTTGGCCGTATATGTTCAGGCCCTGGAGATTTTGCTTCAGGACGGCGAGAACGTCATTTCCTCGGACGGTCTGGCCCGGGCGTGCGGTGTGAATCCTTCTCAGATCAGGAAGGATTTGGCTTACTTCGGTGAATTTGGCGTGCGCGGAGTCGGCTACTATGTGCAGGACCTGCTGGCGGCCATCAAGCAGTCCTTGGGCATAGACAGAACCTGGAATGCCGCTCTGGTCGGCGTAGGCAATCTTGGCCGGGCGCTGCTGCGGCACGGTGTGTTCCGGCGCAGGGGTTTCATCCTGGTCGGTGCCTTTGATTGCGATCCATTCAAAATCGGAGAGGAAATCGCCGGTCTTGAAGTGGTATGTTCCCGGCGGCTGAAAGAGCGGGCCCGCGAACTGAATATCGAGATAGGAATTATTACCACCCCACCCGAACGCGCCCAGCGCGCAGCCAACTATCTGGTGGAGGCCGGCATCAGGGGTATTGTCAACTTCGCTTCGGCCCGTATTGCCGTGCCCGATAATATTTCAGTCGAATATGTCGATTTCATGCATCATTTTTTCTCCGTGGCTTTCAACATCTCCCTCAATCAGGCCAGAAATTCCATCTGACGGTTTCTTTCCCTAAGAGTTCCTTTTGTTCGGGCTTGCCAACACTGCTGCTCTGTTTTAGAGAGCCACTCTCTTTTTGAAACTGGAGGTTTTTATGAAGAAAGACTTGCACCCCAAGGTTTATACAACCAAGGTCCGTTGCGCATGCGGGTACGAATTTGAATCGAAGTCCACTGTCGGCGAGGAACTCGGCGTGGAGATATGCTCCCATTGCCATCCATTTTTCACTGGCGAGCAGCGTTTCGTGGACTCCGCTGGCCGGATCGACCGGTTCAGGAAGAAATACGCCGGGTTGCAGAAGTAATCTTTGGCTGCGCGGGATTCTCGATGATTGGCAAGCTTGAGACCTTGGTGGCCAAGTTCCGTGAGTTGGAGCGGGAGCTGAGTGCTCCTGAAATTTTTCAGGATCAGGAGCGCTATAAAAAGGTTGCCAAAAAGCACGCCGAACTTGGCGGGATTGTTCCCGAGATAGAGACATACAAGGGCTTGTTGCGCGAGATCGAGGAAAATCAGGATCTCTCCAAAGATCCGGACCCGGAGATTTGTGAACTGGCCCAGACGGAGCTGGCTGACCTGAAGAACCGTCTGCGCGATCAGGAAGATCTGCTCAAGCGTTTGCTTACCCCCCGCGATCCTCTGGACGAGAAGAATATCATCCTGGAGGTGCGCGCGGGCACTGGCGGCGAGGAAGCCGCGCTCTTTGCTGCCGACATTTTCCGCATGTACAGCCGGTATGCGGAATTACAGGGTTGGCGTGTGGAAATCTTGAGCGGTAACGATACGGGCACCGGCGGCTTCAAAGAGATCGTGGCCTCGATTGCCGGTACCGACGTGTACAGCAAGCTGAAATACGAATCAGGCGCGCATCGCGTACAGCGCGTACCGGCTACAGAAAGCCAGGGTCGCATCCATACGTCTGCGGTGACGGTGGCGATTCTGCCCGAGGCCGAAGAAGTGGATGTGACCATCGACCCCGGCGACATCCGTGTGGATGTTTACCGCTCTTCCGGTCCGGGAGGACAATCCGTCAACACTACGGACTCGGCCATCCGCATCACGCATTTGGCCACAGGTATTGTGGTCACCTGTCAGGATGAGAAGTCTCAGCACAAGAACAAGGCCAAGGCGTTGAAAGTGTTGCGTTCCCGGCTGCTTCAGGCCGCTCAGGACGAATCGAAGAAAGTCTACGATGAAAACCGCAAGGCCCAGGTGGGCTCGGGCGACAGGTCCGAGCGTATCCGCACATACAACTACCCTCAGGGCCGTATTACGGATCACCGGATCAATTTGACCCTGTACAGCCTCGACCAGGCAATGGACGGGCATATTCAGGAAATCATCGACGGTCTGGTGCAACACTATCAGGCTGAAGCCATGAAAGAAAGCTGAGAAAATTCTCGGCTTTTTTCATTTCCACCTTTCTTCATCATGATTTCACGCAAAGAAGTGCTGCGGCTCTGGGAACGGCGCTTTCTGGAGAAAGGTCTGGATTCTCCGCGATTGTCCGCTCAAGTGTTGCTGGCACATGTGCTGGGGATTGATCGTTTGTCCATGCTGCTGGATTCATGCGATCCGGTACCCGCAAACGTGTTGCAGACCTTCGAGGATTTAGCTTGGCGGCGGCTTCAGGGGGAACCCGTGGCCTATCTTGTCGGCAGCAAGGAGTTCTATGGCCTGGATTTTATCGTCTCCTCGGATGTACTTATTCCCAGACCGGAAACAGAAGGCATTATTGATCTTGTCCGGGAAAACTTTCCTGCGGACGCCGCGCTCTCTGTCCTGGATATCGGCACGGGGAGCGGGGTTCTGGCCATAACCTGCGCGTATTTTCTGAGGCGCTCCAGAGTTGTGGCTCTGGATGTGTCCCGGCGGGCGCTTAATGTGGCCCGGGTCAATGCCGTGCGGCATGGCGTGGTTTCGCGTATGTTGTTCGTTCAGGCCGATCTTGCCGGAGCATGCAATCTTGCCGGAGTTGACCTTGTGCTCGCCAATTTGCCTTATGTCCCGGAAAGCTTTCGTTCCGCCATGAGTCCTGAAGTCATCCGCTATGAGCCGGCGTCGGCACTTTTTGCGGGAGTGGACGGGCTGAACTGCTACCGGGCGTTAAGCGGCGGACTTCTCAATCTCAAAAGTGGCGCAATTTTGCTCTGCGAAATAGACAGCAGCCAGGGGGAGGCTATGCGTAAGCTCTTTGCGCCCTTGGCCCGGAAGGTGGACGTCTTGCCGGATGTGACGGGGCGCGACCGGCTTGTCGCTGTTGTTTTTTAGCATCAAATCTGTTGCTCTTTGTGGACGAACTAATTCCCAGACCTCTATGCTGTGGAGTAAAGGTATATTTTTCAGTTGGTTGAGGTATGTCGCTGTATGGCATGAGAATTGATAGCAGTTGAATATGATGCAAACAACATTGCGTAAAGAAGTCCGGTGCTCTGGGGTTGGTCTGCACAGCGGCCGGAAAATCAATATGGTGCTTCGTCCGGCTTCCGCCGATACCGGTGTCGTTTTTTCCCTGTGGAAAGACGGTCAGCATCAGATCATAACGCCTGCTCCGGAGCGTATTGTCGGCACCGGCCTAGCCACGACATTAGGCAACGGTTCGGTGAAGGTGGCCACCATCGAGCATCTGCTCGGAGCACTGGTCGGTTTGAATGTGGATAACGTGCTGGTGGAGGTGGATGGGGAGGAAATCCCTATTTTGGATGGCAGCGCTTTAGGATTCGTGTATCTTCTCGGGTCAGCAGGGTTGCACTCTTTTAATATCCCCCGGAAGATAGCAAAGATTGCCCGGCCGCTGGTGTTCAGCCGGGATGGAAAGCGTATTGCCGCATACCCTTACAATGGGTTGCGTATTGATTATATCATTCAGTTCGATCATCCTCGGATCGGCAGGCAGTATTTCCGCTTTGACGCGGCGATCCATGATTTTGCTTCTTCTATCGCCCGCGCACGGACTTTCGGATTTATGAAAGATGTCGAATGGCTGCAGAAGAATGGCTTGGCGTTGGGAGGCAGCCTCGATAACGCAGTGGTTTTTGACGAGAATGGTCCCCTTAATCCTGAAGGATTGCGTTTTGCCGATGAGATGGTCCGCCACAAGATTTTGGACTTCATGGGCGACACGGCCGTGGGGAGTCACCGGTTGTGGGGGCGTTTTGAAGTTTCGTGTTCCGGGCACGAGATGAATAACCAGTTTATGCGCCATCTTTTTGCTCATGCGTCGGAGTATCTCGAATTTGCCGAGTTAGGGGAGCGGGAAAGGAAAGGCCGCCCAAAAATTCCTGTTCCGGTTTCTACTCCTGTGCCTGCCTGGGCCTGATTTTTTTGACCATACCTTTCGGGAACCCCGCCTTTTCGAGCGGGGTCTTTTTTATGTGCGAGCAGAAGTGGGCTAAGAAAACTTTGGAAACTGGGATGGCGGGGATTTTTCACCAGAGTGGCTGCCTGGTAGCAGGTGGTGAAATATTCTGAAAAAAAAGCTTGCCAAAAAAACAGCGATCCAATAGAGACAACGATCTCACGGGCTGGCGTAGCTCAATTGGTAGAGCAGCTGACTTGTAATCAGCAGGTTGCGGGTTCAAGTCCCATCGCCAGCTCCAGGCAGGGAGGGGTTCCCGAGTGGCCAAAGGGAACAGACTGTAAATCTGTCGGCGAACGCCTTCGGAGGTTCAAATCCTCCCCCCTCCACCAGCCAAACAGTAGGAGACAGGATTATTGCCGTCGCTTGACTACTGAGATGCCTTGCGGGAGTAGCTCAATGGCTAGAGCATCAGCCTTCCAAGCTGAGGGTTGCGGGTTCGAGTCCCGTTTCCCGCTCCATTCTCACATCTCCCATGTCCCTCGCCGGTATTCTTCTGATTTTCAAAACAATTTATATATTTTGGCCAGATGCTTTAACTCAGGGGGTAGCGTATATGGCGAAGCAGAAGTTTGAGAGAAAGAAGCCTCATGTTAATATTGGGACGATTGGTCATATAGACCACGGCAAGACGACGTTGACCGCCGCGATCACGAAGATAGCGAGTTTGAAAGGCGGAGGTTCGTTCATCGGCTATGACGATATCGACAAGGCCCCCGAAGAGAAGGAGCGCGGTATCACCATCGCCACCTCCCACGTGGAATACGAGACGGCCAAGCGTCACTATGCGCATGTGGATTGCCCCGGTCACGCCGACTACATCAAGAACATGATCACGGGTGCAGCCCAGATGGACGGCGCCATTATCGTTGTGGCGGCCACGGACGGTCCCATGCCGCAGACCCGCGAGCACATTCTGCTGGCCCGTCAGGTGGGCGTGCCGTGCCTGGTCGTGTTTCTGAACAAAGTGGACTTGGTTGACGACGAGGAGCTGATCGAGCTTGTGGAGATGGAAGTCCGCGAACTGCTCTCCAAGTACGAGTTTCCTGGCGACGACGTTCCGGTCATCCGGGGCTCTGCTCTTCGGGCCCTGGAATGCGACAATGTGGACGCCCCGGAAGCCAAGTCCATTCTGGAACTTCTGGATGCCTGCGACAACTACATCCCCGATCCTGTGCGCGAAACGGACAGGCCGTTCTTGATGCCCATCGAGGACGTGTTCTCCATCTCCGGCCGCGGCACGGTCGTGACCGGCCGCGTGGAGCGCGGAGTGATCAAGCAGGGTGAGGAAGTGGAGATTGTGGGCATCACCGAGACCCGGAAGACGACCTGCACCGGTGTCGAGATGTTCCGCAAGCTTCTGGACGAGGGTCAGGCGGGAGATAATATCGGAGCCCTGCTGCGCGGCGTGAAGCGTGACGAGGTTGAGCGCGGTCAGGTTCTGGCCAAGCCCGGGAGCATCACCCCTCACACCAAGTTCTCCGCAGAAGTGTATGTTCTGAGCAAGGAAGAGGGGGGCCGTCATACTCCGTTCTTCTCCGGGTATCGTCCGCAGTTTTATTTCCGGACGACGGACATCACGGGGGTTGTGACCCTGAACGAAGGTGTTGAGATGATCATGCCCGGTGACAACACGACGTTTCACGTGCATCTGATTGCGCCCATCGCGATGGAGAAGGGCCTTCGCTTCGCTATCCGTGAGGGCGGCCGTACCGTCGGCGCCGGCGTCGTCTCCGAAATCGTGGAGTAAAAGATGCGCATCAACATTCTGCTCGCATGCGAAGATTGCAAGCGTAGAAATTACGCCACGCAGAAGAACAAGAAGAACACGACCGTAAAGGTTGAGTTGAGCAAGTTTTGTCCTTTTTGCGGCAAGCACACCAAGCATCGCGAATCGAAATAAACGGGGCGGGTGCCTTTTCGGGCACTCGCCATAGCTTCTCATGCAGGCCAGTAGCTCTAACGGTAGAGCATCGGACTCCAAATCCGAGGGCTGGGGGTTCGAATCCCTCCTGGCCTGCCATTTATTTGGAATACCATGAAGACTATGAAAAACAGCGCCGAAGCGGAAGTTGGCAAGAAAAGCTTGGCGCGGAGGTTGGATGACTTCCGCATATTTTTTGAGCAGTCCAAAATGGAGCTCAAAAAAGTTGTCTGGCCAAGCAGACAGGAGACTTTGGGTACCAGTTCGGCGGTGTTGCTGCTTGTCGCCGTGCTGGCTATTTTTCTGGGCACCATTGATTATGTGCTGACGAAGATCATCGCTTCCATTCTTTCCTGAGGACAGTCGACATGAATGAGCTTCCCAAGGCAAGATGGTATATCATTCACACTTATTCCGGCTTTGAGCAGCGCGTCGAGCAGACCATCAGGGAAATGATCCGCACTGGTCAGGCCAGGGGATTGGTGGAGGATGTCATCGTCCCGACTGAAAAGGTGGTGGAGCTGGTCAAGGGTCAGAAAAGAACCTCCACCCGCAAGTTTTATCCGGGCTATGCCATGGTTAAGATGGTATTCACGGACGAGTCGTGGCACATGATCCAGTCCATCCCCAAGGTGACGGGTTTTATCGGCGGGAAAAGCCGTCCCGTGCCTTTGACGGACAGGGAAGCCGAGCGGATTCTGTCCACCATCGAAAGCAGGAAAGAGCAGCCCAGGCCAAAATTTCATTTTGAACGCGGGGACGATGTCCGCGTGATTGACGGGCCCTTTGCGAACTTCAACGCGACGGTTGAAGACGTGAACTACGATAAGGGCAAGTTGCGGGTATCTGTGTCGATTTTTGGCAGACAGACGCCGGTTGAGCTGGATTTCGTCCAGGTGACCAAAGGGTGATAATTTTAGATGATGAGGTAGGAATATTATGGCCAAAAAAGTAACTGCGATAATCAAGCTGCAATTGCCGGCCGGAGCCGCGAATCCATCGCCTCCGGTGGGACCTGCCCTTGGTCAGCATGGCGTGAATATCATGGAGTTTTGCAAGGCCTATAACGCCAAAACGCAAAACGAAAAGGGCATGGTCATCCCGGTGGAGATCACGGTTTTTCAGGACCGGTCATTCACTTTTATTACCAAGACTCCTCCTGCTGCTGTGCTGTTGGTCAAGGCCGCGAAGTTGCAGAAGGGCTCTGGTGAGCCCAACAAGAAGAAGGTCGGCAAGGTGTCCATGGCTCAGATCGAAGAAATCGCAAAACTCAAGATGCCGGACCTTTCGGCATATGATTTGGGCGCGGCCTGCAAGACCATCATCGGCACGGCCCGGAGCATGGGAATAGACGTGGAGTAAGGGGAGAGATTCATTATGCCCAAACACGGTAAAAAATTTCGGAAAGTGACCGAGGCCATTGACAGCCTCAAGACATACGATGTGGCTGAGGCCATGGATCTGGTTTTAAAGAGCTCTTTTGCCAAGTTCGACGAGACGGTGGATGTGGCAGTCAACCTCGGCGTCAACCCCAAGTACTCCGACCAGATGGTGCGTGGTGCGGTGTCTCTGCCGCACGGTCTGGGCAAAACGGTCCGCGTGGTGGCCTTCTGTAAAGGTGAAAACGAGGAAAAGGCCAGAAGTGCGGGCGCCATTGAAGCTGGTGGAGATGACTTGGTGGAGCGGATCAAGGGCGGCTGGCTCGAGTTCGACAAAGCCGTGGCCACTCCGGACATGATGGGGCATGTGGGCAAGGTGGGCAAGATACTTGGTCCGCGCGGACTCATGCCCAATGCCAAAACGGGTACGGTCACGGTGGAGCTGGAGAAAGCCATTCAGGAGCTTCTGGCGGGTAAGGTTGAATTCCGCGTGGACAAGGCCGGCGTCATCCATGCGCCTATCGGCAAAGTTTCTTTTGGAGTTGAGAAGCTGCTGGGCAACCTGCGCTCCATTGTCGATGCCTTGATCAAGCTCAAGCCGTCCACCGCCAAAGGCACTTACATGAAAGCCATGTCCCTGTCTTCGACCATGGGGCCGGGTGTCAGGGTGGACACGGCCTCCCTGAAAAAGGCGGGAGAATAGTTTTCCTAATACGTGGATGAGTCAGAGACGCGGGTGGAGATTTCCTTAATATCCTGCCGAGACTGCTTTGGCTCATTCTGCCTAGTAAGCGAGGTATGTGGTGAATAGGGCAGAAAAAGCGAAAATCATCGAAGGCCTGAAGGAAAAGGCGGACAAGGCGAGCATTGCCATTGTCACGGATTTCCATGGGCTGAAAGTGTCGGAGCTTTCTCCCCTTCGCGCGAAGCTGCACGAGGCGGGGTGCGACTATCAGGTCGTGAAGAACACTCTGGCGCGCAAGGCCTTTACGGAAGGAACGCATGACGTACTGAACAACCATCTGAAGTACAATTGCGCCGTGGCGTTCGGCTATGACGATCCTGTGGTCGCCGCGAAGGTCCTGGTTGAGTTTGCGAAGAAAAACGACAAGTTCTCCGTGCGTTGCGCGAGTCTGGATGGGAAGCTTCTGGAGGCGGCCTCCATCAAGGCCCTTTCCGAACTTCCCGGCCGTGAGCAGTTGCTGAGCAGCATGCTGGGCACCATGAACGCTGTGCCGCAGAATTTTGTGTCGCTCTTTGCCAACATCGTCCGGGGTATGGTCAATGTGCTGACCGCCCTGAAAGACAAAAAAGAAGAATGAGCCAAGTTGTTTACTATTTAGGAGGATAAGATGGCTGATATCACCAAAGAACAGGTTGTCGAATTCATCGCGAACATGACGGTTCTCGAACTGTCTGCCTTCATCAAAGAGCTGGAAGAGAAGTTCGGCGTTTCCGCTGCCGCTCCCGTGGCCGCTTTTGCCGCCGCTCCCGTGGCCGCCGCCGAGTCCGCCGAGGAAGAGAAGACTGAGTTCGACGTTATTCTGAAAGAGGCCGGCGCCAACAAGATCGGTGTCATCAAGGTTGTCCGCGCTCTGACCAGCCTTGGCCTGAAGGAAGCCAAGGAGAAGGTTGACGGCGCTCCGTCCACGCTTCTGGAGGGCGTGGCCAAGGATGCCGCGGCCGATGCCAAGAAGCAGCTTGAGGAAGCCGGCGCCAAGGTTGAAATCAAGTAGTTTCGCTATTTTCAATGTAATTCCGTAAAGAGTGTGAGGGCTGTCCCCTCGCACTCTTTACGCCGTTTGTGAATCTCCGCCTTCTCCGCGCAGCACCCCGCGCTTAATATATACTTCACTGCGGTTGCCTTGCATCCGGCGCATTTCAGGCTCCACCAGGCGACCTCCCATTTCCTGAGGGGAAACGATGAACAAACTGATAAAAAAGTTCGGACGAATCAAAGACACCATTGAAATCCCTCACCTGTTAAGTCTTCAACTCGACTCTTATAATAAATTTCTGCAGACCGGCGTGCCAGCGAGCATGCGGGAGGACGTAGGCCTGGAGGGCGTATTCCGCTCCGTTTTCCCCATCCATGATTTCAATAAAACCGCTACATTGGAATATGTGAGCTATGATATCGGGAGCCCGAAGTACGACGTGGATGAATGCATTGCCAAGGGCCTGACTTATGAGGCGCCGCTGCGCATCAAGGTCCGTCTGGCCGTGTACGATGTCGATGAAGACTCCGGCAGCCGCACCATTCATGATATAAAAGAACAGGACATCTATTTCGGCACCATTCCGCTGATCACCCAGAAGGGTACTTTTCTTATCAACGGAACTGAGCGGGTCATCGTGAACCAGTTGCAGCGTTCGCCCGGCATCATTTTCGAGCATGACTCGGGAAAGACCCATTCTAGCCGGAAAATTCTGTACAGTTGCCGTATCATCCCCATGCGTGGCTCCTGGCTGGATTTCGATTTTGATCACAAAGACATCCTTTACGTGCGCATCGACCGCCGGAGGAAGATGCCCGCGACCATTCTGCTCAAGGCCATGGGCATGAGCAGTGAAGACATTCTGTCCTATTACTACGAGAAGGATGCGTTCCGTCTGGACGGCGAGAAAGTTTTGCGCCGCGTGGAAGGTTATAACTTTCGGAAGGAAACAGCTTGCGCCGACATCACTGGAGCGGACGGCTCGGTGGTCGTAGCTGCGGGCAAGCCCCTCACAAGGGGGATGTGGAAGCGGATGCTCAAGGCTGGCGTGGAGTACTACGAAGTGCAGCCCGAAAGCCTGGAGCGGGAGTATGCCGCCCGGGACATCGTGGATGGCCAGACCGGTGAGGTCATTTTGCGTGCGGGCGACCCTTTTACTGTTTCGGCTCTGGAGAAATGCACGGCGGCGGGTATCATCGATCTGGAGGCCATTTTTTCCAGCGGTGCCGAAGTATCGTCCTGTATGCGCGACACTCTGGTCATGGACAAATGTGAGGACATGGAGAGCGCCCAGGTTGACATCTACAAGCGGCTGCGGCCCAGTTCTCCGCCTACGCCGGAGATTGCCTCGAGTTTTTTCGACAATCTGTTCCGGAATCCAGATTATTATGATTTATCTCCCGTGGGCCGGTATAAGCTCAATTCCCGCCTGAATCTGGATCTGCCCATCGACCATCGGACGCTATCCAACGACGATATCTTCCGGTCCATCAAGAAGCTGGTACAACTCAAGGATTCCCATGGTCCGGCCGATGATATCGATCATTTGGGCAACCGGCGGGTGCGCCCTGTGGGCGAACTGGTGGAAAACCAGTACCGCATCGGTCTGGTGCGCATGGAGCGGGCCATCAAGGAGCGCATGAGCCTGCAGGAAGTGGCCACGCTCATGCCCCATGATCTGGTCAACCCGAAACCTGTCACGGCGGTATTGAAGGAATTTTTCGGCACGTCGCAGCTCTCCCAGTTCATGGACCAGACCAACCCCCTGTCGGAAGTGACGCACAAACGCCGTCTGTCCGCGCTGGGGCCTGGCGGTCTGACCCGTGAACGGGCCGGTTTCGAGGTGCGTGACGTGCACCTGAGCCATTACGGCCGCATCTGCCCCATCGAAACGCCGGAAGGCCCGAACATCGGTCTTATCGTTTCTCTGACCACTCACGGTCTGGTCAATGACTACGGTTTCATCGAGACGCCTTACCGCGTGGTCAGGGATGGATACGTCACCGATGAAATTACGCTGATGGAAGCCTCTGCCGAAACCGGGCACATCATCGCCCAGGCCAATGCACTGTTCGGCGAGGACCGGCAGTTTCTGAACACCCATGTGGAGGCGCGGGTGGAAGGCGAGTTCGCCATTGTGCCCAGAGAGGAAGTGACTCTCATGGACATCTCGCCGGGCCAGATCGTGTCCATTTCCTCGGCATTGATTCCTTTTCTGGAGAACGACGACGCCAACCGCGCTCTGATGGGCTCCAACATGCAGCGTCAGTCCGTGCCGCTTCTGACCACGGAAGAGCCTCTGGTCGGTACCGGCATTGAAGGCAAGGTGGCCCGGGATTCCGGCAGCTGCCTTTTGGCCGAGGGGGATGGCGAAATCATGTACGTCAACGCCGACAGGGTCATCGTGGCCTACGACGGCGGATTGTACCCGGAAGCCGGGGGCGTGCGCTTTTACGAACTGCAGAAATATCACAAGTCCAACCAGAATAGCTGCTTCGGCCAGAAGCCGCGCGTGCGCGTGGGCGATCTGGTGAAGAAGGGCGCCGTGCTGGCCGACGGCCCGGCCATCCATGACGGCGAACTGGCTCTGGGAAAAAACCTGCTGGTGGCCTTCATGCCCTGGTGCGGCTACAATTACGAGGACTCCATTCTCATTTCGGAGCGGGTGGTCAAAGAGGATGTCTATACATCCATCCACATCGAGGAGTTCGACGTGTTCGCCCGCGACACCAAGCTCGGCCCGGAGGAAGTGACCCGGGACATCCCCAATGTGGGCGAGGACATGCTGCGCAATCTCGACGAGAGCGGGATCATCCGCATCGGCGCCAAGGTCAAACCCGACGATATCCTGGTGGGCAAGATCACGCCCAAGGGCGAGACCCAGCTCACGCCGGAAGAGCGTTTGCTGCGGGCCATTTTCGGTGACAAGGCCCGCGACGTGAAGAACACATCCCTCAAGGTGCCGCCGGGAATCGAGGGCACGGTCATCGATGTCAAGGTCTTCAACCGCCGTTCCGGCGAGAAAGACGAACGCACGCTCCAGATCGAACGCGATGAGCTGGAACGCGTGGATTTGCGGGAAAAACAGCATGCCGTCGCGCTGGGTGAAACCATGCGCCGCAGAATCTGGGAATTGTGCAAGGGCAAGAGCGTAGCCAAGAGCATCATGGGCAAGCGCAAAGGCGAGGTGCTGCTCGAAGCCAATCAGCCCATGCGTGAAGATGTGTTTGCCGGCATCCCGCTCAAGAAGCTGGCCGGGGTGTTTCTGGCCAAGGAAGTGAACGAAGGCGTCAAGTCCCTGCTGGAAACCTACGACCTGCAGCTGGATTTCATCAAGGATGTGTATGAGAACAAGCGCGGCAAGGTGACCGAAGGGGACGACCTGCCCCCCGGCGTCATCAAGATGGCCAAGGTCTATGTGGCCGTAAAGCGCAAGTTGAATGTGGGCGACAAGATGGCCGGCCGGCATGGTAACAAGGGCGTTGTATCCAACATCCTGCCCGAGGAGGACATGCCCTTTTTCGCCGACGGGACACCCATGGACGTGGTCTTGAACCCTCTGGGCGTGCCCTCGCGCATGAACATCGGACAGATCATGGAGACCCACTTGGGGTGGGCGTCCAAGACTCTCGGGCGGCAGATCGCGGCCATGGTGGATGAAGGTGTGGCCTTGGTGCGCAAGGAGATAAAGACCGTCTTCGACTCGGAGGAGATCAGCCGGATGGTGGACGAGATGGCCGACGATGAACTCATCGCCGCAGCCAAGTCTTTGTCCAACGGCATCATTATGAAAACTCCGGTTTTCGACGGCGCCGAAGAAGATGAGATCTGGGCGCTGCTCAGGCGGGCGGGGCTGCCCGAGGACGGCAAGGCCCTCCTGTACGACGGCCGTACCGGCGTGCCGTTCCACAATCGGGTCACCGTGGGGTATATGTACTACCTGAAGCTGCACCATCTGGTTGATGAGAAAATTCACGCCCGGTCCACGGGTCCGTATTCGCTGGTCACGCAGCAGCCTCTGGGTGGTAAGGCCCAGTTCGGCGGGCAGCGTCTGGGCGAAATGGAAGTCTGGGCCCTGGAAGCTTACGGCGCGGCCTATCTGCTTCAGGAGTTCCTGACGGTGAAGTCGGACGATGTGAACGGCCGGGTGAAAATGTACGAGAAGATCGTGAAGGGCTCCAATTTCCTTGAAAGCGGTATGCCTGAATCGTTCAACGTTCTGGTCAAGGAAATGATGGCCTTGGGCATTGAGGTGACGCTGGTGGAAGAGGAGAAAAAGCGCACCTTCAGAAAATAGCGGGCGCGGCCTCGTGCGGCTTGATCCGCATTTCGCTTGTGCCTTGCCCGGGCCTGCCCGCGCCATGATCCGGAACTTAGGGGATTGGCCGCAACTTTGACCGCAAAGAGGGGTGTAGCATGACTCTTGATGATCTTTTTACGCAACGGGGCAACGCCTCCGGCGCATTCAATAATCAGGATCTGAAGGCCATCGGCATCAGCGTGGCCTCGCCGGAAAAAATCCGGGAATGGTCCTTTGGCGAGGTCAAAAAACCGGAGACTATCAACTACCGGACATTCAAGCCCGAGCGCGACGGTCTTTTCTGCGCCAAGATTTTCGGCCCGGTGAAGGACTACGAGTGCAACTGCGGCAAATATAAAAGAATGAAACATCGCGGCATTGTCTGCGAGAAATGCGGCGTGGAAGTCATTGCTTCCAAGGTCCGCCGCGAGCGCATGGGGCACATTGAACTGGCCGCTCCCGTGGCGCATATCTGGTTTCTGAAATCCCTGCCTTCCAAGATCGGCACTCTCTTGGACATGACCATGGCCGACCTGGAGAAGGTTCTTTATTTCGATTCCTATATCATTCTGGACCCGGGCGAGACCACACTGGAGAAGAAGCAGGTCATCTCCGAGGAGCAGTACTTTCAGATTCTGGACCATTACAATGACGAGGCTATCACTGTAGGGATGGGCGCTGAGTCCATCAAGACCCTCCTGCAGGAGATCGATCTGGCCCAGCTGCGGGTGGAACTGCGTGAGGAATCCCAGTCCACCCGGTCCCAGACCAAGAAGAAGAAGCTGGCCAAGCGGCTGAAGATTGTGGAGGCGTTTCTGGAGTCCGGGAACAAGCCGGAGTGGATGATCATGGACGTCATCCCCATCATCCCGCCGGAACTGCGTCCTCTGGTGCCGCTGGATGGCGGCCGGTTCGCCACTTCAGACCTGAACGACCTGTACCGCCGGGTCATCAACCGGAATAACCGCCTGAAGCGGCTGCTGGAGTTGGGCGCGCCGGACATCATCATTCGCAACGAAAAGCGCATGCTTCAGGAATCCGTGGACGCGCTGTTCGACAACGGACGCCGCGGCCGGGCCATCACCGGCACCAACGGCCGCCCTCTGAAGTCCCTTTCGGACATGATCAAGGGCAAACAGGGCCGGTTCCGCCAGAACCTGCTGGGCAAGCGCGTGGATTATTCAGGCCGTTCGGTCATTGTCGTGGGGCCGTACCTGAAGCTGCACCAGTGCGGTTTACCCAAGAAGATGGCGCTGGAGCTGTTCAAGCCCTTTATCTACTCCAAGCTCGAAGAGCGCGGGTACGCGAGCACCATCAAGAGCGCCAAGAAGATGGTGGAGCGGGAGGAAGTGGCTGTCTGGGATATTCTGGAAGAAGTGGTGCGAGAATATCCCATCCTGCTGAACCGCGCACCCACGCTGCACCGGCTGGGTATTCAGGCGTTCGAGCCCATTCTGGTGGAGGGCAAGGCCATCCGTCTGCATCCGCTGGTATGTACGGCTTTCAACGCGGACTTCGACGGAGACCAGATGGCCGTGCACGTGCCGCTTTCTGTGGAGGCCCAGATCGAGTGCCGGGTGCTGATGATGTCCACCAACAATATCCTGTCGCCGGCCAATGGTTCGCCCATTATCGTGCCGTCTCAGGATATTGTGCTTGGCCTCTATTTTCTGACTGTGGACCGGCCTTTTGAAAAAGGCGAAGGCATGATCTTCTCCGATCCGGAAGAAGTCGTCTGCGCTTTCGATGCCGGGCATCTGGATCTGCATGCCAGGATCAAGGTCCGCATTGACGGGGAACTGGTGGCCACCACGCCGGGGCGGATCATCGTCCGGGAAATTGTTCCGGCGGAAGTGCCCTTCGACGTGTACAACCGGGAGATGAGCAAGAAGGTCATCGGTCGGCTGGTGGGCGAAGCCTACCGCCTGGCGGGCACCAAGGCTACAGTCATCCTTTGCGACAAATTGAAGGACCTGGGTTTCGAGTACTCCACCCGGGCTGGCATCACCGTCGGGGTGAAGGATCTGAATATTCCGCCGGCCAAGAGCCATATTCTGGACCGCTCCTATGCCGAGGTGTCGGATATCGAGCAGCAGTACCGCGAGGGCATCATCACCCGTTCCGAGAAGAAGAACAAAGTGGTGGATGTCTGGACCAAGGCCACCAACGAAGTCTCCGAAGCCATGATGCGCGAACTCAGGTACGACACCGTGCCCAACCCGCATACGGGAGCGCCGGAGGTAAAGCATGTGCTGCGCTGGAACGCGTCCCCGGCTGCGGAAGAGCGGTGCAACAGCTTCAATTCCGTATTCATGATGGCCAATTCCGGCGCGCGCGGAAACCAGGACCAGATTCGTCAGCTCGCGGGTATGCGTGGCCTCATGGCCAAACCGTCGGGTGAAATCATCGAAACGCCCATCACCACTTCTTTCCGTGAAGGGCTGACCATTCTGCAATACTTCACTTCCACTCACGGCGCCCGCAAAGGTCTGGCGGATACGGCTCTGAAAACGGCCAACTCCGGATATCTGACCCGGCGTCTGGTGGACGTGGTGCAGGACGTTATCGTCAGCGAACACGACTGCAAGACCGTGGACGGCATCGAACTGTCCCATGTGACCAAGGGCGGCGAGATCACCGTGCGTCTGAGCGAGCGGGTGCTCGGGCGTGTGGCCATGTACGACGTGCTCGACCCTGAAACGGGCGAGGTTTTCATTCCTGCCAACGCCATGATCAATGAAGATATGGTGACGGAGATCGAACGCCGGGGCGTGTCGACCATCACCATCCGTTCGGCCCTGACCTGCAAATCCCAGCACGGAGTGTGCGCTCTGTGTTATGGCCGGGATCTGGCCCGGGGGCACCTGGTCAATGTGGGCGAGGCCGTGGGCATTATCGCGGCCCAATCCATCGGCGAGCCGGGAACGCAGCTGACCATGCGGACGTTCCACATCGGCGGTACGGCGTCCAAGGAGATCGAACAGAGCCGTTACGAGGCTATGAACAAAGGCCGGGTGGTACTCTCCCGGGTCCGTACCGTGACCAACAGCCGCGGCGAAAGGATGGTGCTGGGCAAGAGCGGGCAGCTGCGCATTGTGGATGAACAGGGCGTGGAACGCGAAAAGTATGCCCTGCCTTCTGGCGCCAGGCTCTATTTCGAGAATGGAGCCGAGGTGAAAAAAGGTGACCGGCTGGCCGAATGGGATCCCTTCAACGAGCCCTTTGTGACGGATGTGGACGGTACGGTTCAACTCAAGGATATCATTGACGGCCGTACCGTGCAGGAACGGATCGACGAGGCCACAGGCAAGTCCACCCTGACGGTCATCGAGTTCCGCTCGTCGAGCTTCCGGCCGGGAGTTGCCGTGTGCGATGCCGACGGCACGGTCAAAACCAGGCCCGATACGGGCACCCAGGCCTTTTATACTCTGCCTGTTGGGGCCATTCTTATGGTCAATGACGGTGACGAGATCCGGGCTGGGGATGTTATCGCCCGTAAACCCCGCGAAACGACCAAGACCAGGGATATCGTCGGCGGTCTGCCCCGTGTCGCGGAGTTGTTCGAGGTACGTAAACCCAAGGACCAGGGGATCCTGTCGGAAATCGACGGAGTGGTCAGTTTCGGGCCCGACTCCAAGGGCAAACGCAAGCTGATTGTGGAGCCCGAGGTGGGTGAGGCCCACACCTATCTTATTCCCAAGGGCAAGCATATCAGCGTCAGCGAAGGCGACTTCGTCGAGAGCGGCGAATTGCTGACCGAAGGCACGCCGGATTTGCACGATCTTTTGAAGATCAAGGGCGAGAAGTATCTGGCCTTTTATCTGGTGGAGGGGGTGCAGGACGTGTACCGCTTCCAGGGCGTGTACATCAATGACAAGCACATCGAGATCATTGTCCGCCAGATGCTGAAGAAGCTGTCCGTCATTGATCCGGGAGATACGGGATTCCTCATGGGCGAGCAGGTGGACAAGTTCCGTTTCCTGCGTGCCAACTCCAAGTGCGTGGCCGCCGGGTTGCAGCCCGCCGTGGCTGAGCCGTTGGTTCTGGGCATCACCCAGGCCTCCTTGTCCACGGAGTCTTTTATTTCCGCGGCCTCCTTCCAGGAGACGACCAAGGTGCTGACGGAGTCGGCCCTTATCGGCA
The DNA here is from genome assembly GCF_001553625.1 of Desulfomicrobium orale DSM 12838. Lineage (GTDB taxonomy): Bacteria > Desulfobacterota > Desulfovibrionia > Desulfovibrionales > Desulfomicrobiaceae > Desulfomicrobium > Desulfomicrobium orale. Next base: position 230,309 of record NZ_CP014230.1, on the reverse strand, counting down.
AGAAAGACTATCTCTACGGGTTGAAGGAAAATGTCATTGTCGGGCGGCTGGTCAACGCGGGCACGGGTTTCAGGGCTTATGTCGAGAACGACATTCTGGTGCCGGAACAGCCTGAAAGTCCGGATAAATTTCTGGAAGAATTGGAGAAAGATCCCTTTTTCATCGAACAGTAGGCTGCCGTCCGGACGGACACGTTGACAGAGAGGGGGAGTTCACCTATGAACCCCCTTCTCAAAATGTTTATTCACGGAGTTTGTAATGCCCACGATCAATCAATTGATCCGCAAAGCGCGGGTCATGCAGGAAAAAGGCAAGAAGAGAGCCGCGCTTCAGGAATGTCCGCAGCGCAGGGGAGTCTGCGTGCGCGTGTACACGGCCACGCCAAAGAAGCCCAACTCTGCTCTCCGGAAAGTCGCGAGAGTGCGGCTGACCAACGGAATCGAGGTGACGTCATATATTCCCGGTGAAGGGCATAATTTGCAGGAGCACTCGGTGGTCATGATTCTCGGCGGCCGTGTCAAGGATTTGCCGGGCGTCCGTTACAAGATCATCAGGGGTACTCTGGATGCGGCCGGTGTTCAGGATCGCCGGAAGAGCCGTTCCAAGTACGGTGCGAAACGTCCCAAATAAGGTACAAAGGAGTTGACGTATGCCTCGCAAGGGTCCCACGCCGAAGCGTGAAGTGCTGCCGGATCCGAAGTACGGAAGCCGGATGGCCGCGAAATTTGTCAATCAGATGATGTATGATGGCAAAAAGAGCGTTGCCGAGAAAATTTTCTATGAAGCCATCGAGGAGCTCGGCAAACGTACGGATAGTGAGCCGATCAAGGCCTTCGAGCAGGTTGTCGAGAAGGTCAAGCCGCAGATGGAAGTCAAGTCCCGCCGGGTAGGCGGTGCGACATACCAGGTGCCGATGGAAGTCCGTCCTGCCCGCCAGGAGGCATTGGCAATCAGATGGCTGGTGACCTATGCCCGGTCCCGCGGGGAGAAAGGCATGGTGCTCCGGTTGGCCGCCGAATTTTTTGATGCCTACAACGATCGCGGCGGGGCCATCAAAAAACGCGAGGATACCCATCGCATGGCCGAGGCCAACAAGGCTTTCGCGCACTACCGCTGGTAAAAGAGGTTCTTTTCCGTGTCAAAACGTGTTTCCATAGAAAATCAGCGCAATATCGGTATCATGGCCCACATTGATGCGGGCAAGACCACGACTACCGAGCGGATTCTTTTTTATACCGGCATATCTCATAAGCTCGGCGAGACCCATGACGGTCAGGCCACCATGGACTGGATGGAGCAGGAGCAGGAGCGCGGCATCACCATTACGTCCGCGGCCACGACCTGTTTCTGGCGGGATTGCCGGATCAATATTATCGATACCCCCGGGCACGTCGACTTTACCGTCGAGGTGGAGCGTTCTCTGCGGGTGCTGGACGGGGCTGTGGCCGTTTTTTGCGCTGTGGGTGGGGTCGAGCCGCAGTCCGAGACCGTCTGGCGGCAGGCGGACAGGTACCATGTGCCCAGAGTGGCCTTTGTGAATAAGATGGACCGCTCGGGCGCGGATTTTTTCCGGGTCGTGGACATGATCAAGGAGCGGCTCAAGGCCAAGCCCGTGCCGTTGCATTTGCCCATCGGCTCGGAGGAGAGCTTCCGGGGGCAGATTGACTTGGTGCGCAAAGTCGCCCTCTATTACGATGACGAGTCCAAAGGCGAGTCGGTGGATGTACGGGAGATTCCGGCGGAGATGGCCGACTTGGTGGACGAGTGGCGGATGCATCTGGTGGAGTCCATTGCCGAGGAGGACGAGACTCTGCTGGAGAAGTATCTGGGCGGTGAAGAACTGGAGCCCGAGGAAATCATGGCCGGTATTCGCCAGGCCACCATCGGGCTTAAAATCTGCCCGGTGATCTGTGGCTCCGCCTTCAAGAACAAAGGCGTGCAGGCTCTGCTTGATTGCGTGGTGGATTACCTGCCTTCTCCTGTGGATATCCCGGCCATGAAAGGCTCCGACCCCGAGACGGGTGCGGAAATCGTCTGTGAGTGTTCGGACGCCGAGCCTTTGAGTGCTCTGGCTTTCAAGCTTATGGCGGACCCATTCATCGGGCATTTGACTTTTCTGCGTGTTTATTCCGGCGTGCTGGAAGCTGGTTCCACGGTGCTGAATGCCGCTTCGGGCAAGAAAGAACGTATTGGCCGCCTGCTCAAGATGCATGCCAACAAGCGCGAGGAAATCAAGGAAGCCTTCGCCGGAGACATCGTGGCCGCTGTCGGTTTGAAGCAGACCGCCACGGGCGAGACTTTGTGCGATATCAAGCGTCCCGTGCTGCTGGAGTCCATCGATTTTCCTGAACCGGTCATTGAGGTGGCCATCGAGCCCAAGACCAAGACGGACCGTGACTCTTTGGGACAAGCCCTGCAGAAGCTGGCCAAGGAAGACCCGTCTTTTCGGGTGAAAACCAATGAGGAGACGGGGCAGACGCTGATCGCGGGTATGGGTGAGCTCCATCTGGAAATCATCGTGGATCGTCTGACCCGCGAATTTAAAGTGGACGCCAATGTGGGGCAGCCGCAGGTGGCTTACCGCGAGACCATTTCCAAGCCCGCGGAAAAGGATCTGAAGTACGCCAAGCAGTCCGGCGGCCGCGGTCAGTATGGACATGTGGTCATCAAGGTCGAGCCGCGCGAACCCGGTGCGGGTTATGAATTCGTCAACTCCATCGTGGGTGGCGTCATCCCGAAGGAATATATCCCGGCTGTTGACAAGGGGATACGCGACGCCCTGCTGAATGGGATCATGGCCGGGTTTCCCATGGTGGATGTCAAGGTCGAGTTGATCCATGGTTCGTATCATGAGGTCGACTCTTCCGAACAGGCCTTCTACATTGCGGGTTCCATGGCCGTGAAGGAAGCCTGCCAGAAGGCGGCTCCGGTTTTGCTCGAGCCCATCATGTTTGTGGAAGTGCTCACGCCCGACGATTATATGGGTGATGTCATGGGCGATCTGAACGGTCGTCGGGGACGGATAGTCAGCCTGGAAATGCGCCATGGTATGCAGATCATTCGGGCCCATGTCCCCTTGAGCAGCATGTTCGGATATGCGACGGATCTGCGTTCCAGAACTCAGGGCCGGGCCACGTACACCATGCTTTTTGATCATTACGACCGCGTTCCCGCAAGTCTTGCCGAAGAATTGACCAAGAAATGAGAATGGAGATGAATCATGGCAAAGCAGAAGTTTGAGAGAAAGAAGCCTCATGTTAATATTGGGACGATTGGTCATATAGACCACGGCAAGACGACGTTGACCGCCGCGATCACGAAGATAGCGAGTTTGAAAGGCGGAGGTTCGTTCATCGGCTATGACGATATCGACAAGGCCCCCGAAGAGAAGGAGCGCGGTATCACCATCGCCACCTCCCACGTGGAATACGAGACGGCCAAGCGTCACTATGCGCATGTGGATTGCCCCGGTCACGCCGACTACATCAAGAACATGATCACGGGTGCAGCCCAGATGGACGGCGCCATTATCGTTGTGGCGGCCACGGACGGTCCCATGCCGCAGACCCGCGAGCACATTCTGCTGGCCCGTCAGGTGGGCGTGCCGTGCCTGGTCGTGTTTCTGAACAAAGTGGACTTGGTTGACGACGAGGAGCTGATCGAGCTTGTGGAGATGGAAGTCCGCGAACTGCTCTCCAAGTACGAGTTTCCTGGCGACGACGTTCCGGTCATCCGGGGCTCTGCTCTTCGGGCCCTGGAATGCGACAATGTGGACGCCCCGGAAGCCAAGTCCATTCTGGAACTTCTGGATGCCTGCGACAACTACATCCCCGATCCTGTGCGCGAAACGGACAGGCCGTTCTTGATGCCCATCGAGGACGTGTTCTCCATCTCCGGCCGCGGCACGGTCGTGACCGGCCGCGTGGAGCGCGGAGTGATCAAGCAGGGTGAGGAAGTGGAGATTGTGGGCATCACCGAGACCCGGAAGACGACCTGCACCGGTGTCGAGATGTTCCGCAAGCTTCTGGACGAGGGTCAGGCGGGAGATAATATCGGAGCCCTGCTGCGCGGCGTGAAGCGTGACGAGGTTGAGCGCGGTCAGGTTCTGGCCAAGCCCGGGAGCATCACCCCTCACACCAAGTTCTCCGCAGAAGTGTATGTTCTGAGCAAGGAAGAGGGGGGCCGTCATACTCCGTTCTTCTCCGGGTATCGTCCGCAGTTTTATTTCCGGACGACGGACATCACGGGGGTTGTGACCCTGAACGAAGGTGTTGAGATGATCATGCCCGGTGACAACACGACGTTTCACGTGCATCTGATTGCGCCCATCGCGATGGAGAAGGGCCTTCGCTTCGCTATCCGTGAGGGCGGCCGTACCGTCGGCGCCGGCGTCGTCTCCGAAATCGTGGAGTAAAAGATCATGATGACCAGTGATAAAATCCGCATCAAGCTGAAAGCCTACGATTACCGTATTTTGGATAAGGCTGTCGCCGAGATTGTGGACTCCGCGAAGAATACGGGGGCATCTATTGCCGGCCCTATCCCGCTTCCCACGCGGATTCACAAACAGACGATTCAGAAGTCCGTGCATGTGGACAAGAAGTCCCGCGAACAGTTTGAGATGCGTGTGCACAAGCGCCTTCTGGATATTCTCGAACCCACACAACAGACCGTCGATGCGCTGGGCAAGCTGAATCTTCCCGCAGGTGTTGATGTGGAAATCAAGCTGTAGGAATATCGAGGACGAACATGAAGAATACATTGGGGCTTGTAGGGCGCAAGATCGGCATGACGCGTATTTTCGGGGCCGACGGAAGCGTTATCCCCGTTACTGTGATACAGGCCGGGCCTTGTCCTGTAGTGGACAAGAAAGTGGAGGCTCGCGATGGTTATGCGGCTCTTCAGGTGGGGTTTGAAGAAATTCCGGCGCATCGTCTGACCAAGCCCGAGCAGGGCCATCAGCAAAAGGCAAATTGCGGCTTTTACAGAATGCTGAAGGAGTTCCGCTTGGGAAGTGTCGAAGAATATGAAGTGGGGCAGAAGTTGACTGTCGAGATGTTCGCTCCCGGCGAGAAAGTGCGGGTTACCGGCACATCCAAAGGCCGCGGCTTTGCCGGTGTCATGAGACGTTGGAACTTCGGCGGCGCTCCGGCCACCCACGGACACGAGAAAGTGCACAGAAAGCCCGGCTCCATCGGTCAGTGCGCTTGGCCGAGCAAAGTTTTCAAGGGCAAGAAATTGCCCGGCCAGCTTGGGAACAAGACCGCGACCATGCCGAATATCGAGATCGTGGATGTGCGTCCGGAGGACAATGTGGTGCTGGTCCGTGGTCAGATCCCGGGACCGAGGCAGGGGATCGTTATCCTCCGCAAGCTGAAGTAAAGAGGGCGATGATGGCAAACGTGAAAATATACGATCAGAACAGGCAGGAAGTGGGAGAAATTGCTCTGGCGGATGAGATTTTTCAGGTCGAAGTGCAGCCTGAAATACTGCACCTCGCGGTTCGTTCCCACTTGGCCAAATTGCGTTCGGGTACGGTTGGCGTCAAAAACAGGGCGCTGATCCGTGGCGGCGGTAAGAAACCTTGGCGCCAGAAAGGGACGGGCCGTGCTCGTGCCGGCTCCAGCCGTTCTCCTCTGTGGCGCAGTGGTGCCATTGTGCACGGCCCGAGGGCGAGAGATTACAGCTTCAAAATCAATAAACAGGTTCGCAAGCTGGCTCTGAAGATGGCTCTTTCTTCCCGTTTTACTGCGGAAAACATGCTTGTGGTGGATAAACTGAGCTTCGATCAGATTAAGACCAGAGACTTTGTTGCTTGCAAGGAAAAACTGGGATTAAAAAATGCCTTGATTGTCGTGGCCGAAAAGGATAAGGACCTTGCTCTTTCGGCCAGAAATGTTCCTGGCGTACTCGTTTTGGATCCGCAGTCGATCAATGTTTATGAGATTCTTAAGTACCAGCAGATGGTTCTTGACAAGGGTGCTGTCGAATCCTTGCAGGAGAGGTTGAGATAATGGAAAACGCGCAGGTTTTGCTTAGGCCGCTGATTTCAGAAAAAACCACGGGGATGAAGGCTCTGGGGAATCAGGTGGCTTTCTGCGTTCACGCCTCCGCCAACAAGATCGATGTGCAGCATGCTGTCGAGAGGATTTTTGGTGTGAAGGTCGTGGCTGTCAACATTGTCAGATATCGCCCCCGGCAGAGAAAAAAATTCGGCCGGACTGTCGGTAGGATCAGCGGTTGCAAGAAGGCTTATGTCTCTCTTGCCCCCGGCGACAAGATCGATTTTTTTGAAGGGGTATAGTCATGTCAATCAGGAAACTGAAACCCACATCAGCGGGTCGTAGAGCTCAGACAGTCCTGAGTTTTGACGAGATTACCCGCTCCGTGCCGGAAAAATCTTTGACCAAGGGATTGGCTAAAAAAAGCGGCCGAAACCATTTTGGTCGGATTACCTCTCGCCGCAGGGGGGGGGGCAATAAGACTCTCTACCGTTTGATTGATTTCAAGCGGAGCAAGCTCGATATCCCGGCCAAAGTGGCCACTATCGAATACGATCCCAACCGGAGCGCGCGTATCGCTCTTTTGCATTATGCCGATGGAGAGAAACGCTACATCATCTGCCCTGTGGGGATCAGTGTCGGGGATCAGATCCTGGCTGGCGAAAAGGCCGATATCAAGCCTGGGAATGCGTTGCCTTTGGTACGTATTCCATTGGGTACGCTGGTGCACAACATTGAACTCTATCCTGGTCGCGGTGGACAGCTGGTCCGCTCTGCCGGCTCCTATGCTCAGGTTATCGCCAAAGAAGATAAATACGCTCTCCTCAGGCTGCCCTCCGGTGAGGTCCGTAAGGTGTTAGCCATGAATATGGCCACGGTGGGACAGGTCGGGAATATCGAGCACGAGAATGTCTCCATAGGCAAGGCCGGAAGAAATCGCTGGCTCGGCAAGCGTCCGCAGGTTCGCGGTGTGGCGATGAACCCAGTGGATCATCCGTTGGGTGGCGGCGAAGGCAGAAGCTCCGGCGGGCGTCATCCTGTGACGCCATGGGGTAAGCCTACTAAGGGATACAAGACCCGCGCCCCGAAGAAGGCGTCCTCCAAGTTAATCGTCAAACGCCGTGGTAGTAAGTAGGAGTTTCTATGCCTAGGTCTCTGAAAAAAGGTCCATTTGTGGACGACCATCTGCTCAAGAAGGTGGAGAAATCCAATGCGGAAAGAAGCCGTCAGGTGATCAAAACTTGGTCACGCCGCTCCACCATCATTCCGGAGATGGTGGGTCTGACCTTTGCCGTCCACAATGGGAAGAAATTTATCCCCGTTTTTGTGTCCGAGAACATGGTTGGCCACAAGCTCGGTGAGTTCGCTCCTACCAGGACGTATTTTGGCCACGCTGCTGATAAGAAGAAGTAGTCAGGAAGAGAAGAGATTATCATGGAAGCACGATCTGTCGCCAAATTCATACGTCTCTCGCCTCAGAAGGCCAGGCTGGTCGCCCGGAATGTGACTGGAAAGCCTGTGGAGGACGCTCTGAATATCCTAAAATTCACGCCCAAAAAAGCTGCTCGGTTGATTGAAAAGGTGCTGACAACCGCCATCGCGGATGCAGAGCACAACAACAAGCTTGATGTGGACAGACTCTATGTAAAGGAAGTCCGTATAGACGGCGGGCCGAGCTGGAAGCGTATCCAGTCGAGAGCCATGGGCCGCGCATACAGAATAATCAAGCGAACCAGCCACATCACTGTGGTTGTCGATGAACTCTAGGAGGGCAGTGCTTTGGGTCATAAAGTTCATCCTTACGGCTTTCGTCTGGGATATAACAAAAATTGGAAGTCCCGCTGGTTCAGCGACAAAAAATACGCCGAATATGTTTTCGAGGACAGCAAGCTTCGGAACTATGTGAAAGAAAAACTGTTTCATGCTGGCATTTCCAAAATCGAAATTGAAAGAGCCGCAGACAAAATTCGCCTCATCCTTTTCACCGCGCGTCCCGGTATTGTTATCGGACGCAAGGGCGCGGAAATTGAGAAGTTGCGCGCTGAATTGAAAGCTAAGTTCGGTCGTGAATTTGTCATTGAGGTGAACGAGATTCGTCGTCCTGAAACAGATGCGCAACTGGTAGCTGAGTCTATTGCTCAGCAGCTTGAACGCAGGGTCGCCTTTCGTAGAGCCATCAAGAAAACTTTGGGGATGGCCCAGAAATTTGGCGCACAGGGCATCAAGGTGCAGTGTGGAGGCCGTTTGGGCGGAGCTGAAATCGCGCGTACTGAATGGGCGCGTGAAGGACGTGTGCCGCTACATACTCTGCGCGCTGATATCGATTACGGTGTGGCCCTTGCGAAAACCACATATGGCATCATCGGTATCAAGGTCTGGGTTTTCAAGGGCGAGATTTTGAGCGAGGTGGATAACTGATGCTGAGCCCCAGAAAGGTTAAATTCCGGAAGCAGCAGAAGGGCCGTGTGCGTGGTCTTGCACAGCGTGCCACGACGGTCGCTTTCGGTGAGGTCGGGTTGAAGGCTGTGGAGAGTGGAAAGATCACCTCGCAGCAAATAGAGGCCGCTCGTATCGCCATGATGCGTCATATCAAGCGCGGCGGAAAAGTGTTTATCCGCATCTTTCCGGACAAAACCATCACGGCCAAGCCCCTGGAAGTCCGGCAAGGTAAAGGCAAAGGCGCCCCTGTTGGTTGGTGCGCTCCGGTTCAGAGAGGCCGAATGATATACGAAATCAAAGGCGTGGACGTTGAGCTGGCCAAAGAAGCTCTGCAGAGAGCTGCCTATAAGCTGCCTGTCAAGACTATCATAGTCGAAAAGGAGTAGGACGGAATGAACGCTCAGCAGTTACGTGATCTGGATTCCGGAAAACTCCAGGAAAAGCTCGCTGAATTCCGGCAGGAACTTATGAATCTTCGTTTTCAACACGCCACGGCCCAGCTTGAAAATACGCAGAGAGTGCCGCTGGTGAAGAAGTCCATTGCCCGGATTTTGACGATATTGAAAGAGAAGGACATGGAGACAGGTGATGAGTAACAGCGGAAAAGCATCAAACAAGAGAACTCTTGTTGGCTTCGTGGTCAGCGATAAAAACGACAAGACCATTGTCGTCCGCGTTGAAACACTGGTCAAGCATCCTGTTCTGAAGAAGTACATCCGCCGCAGAAAGAAGTTTATGGCTCATGATCCCAATAATGAATGCCATATTGGGGATAAGGTTCAGATTGTCGAGCATCGCCCGCTTTCCGCGCGCAAGAACTGGCATCTGATGAAAATCATCGAAAGAGCGTTGTAAAGGGGTGGTGCAATGATTCAAATGCAGACGACTTTGGATGTCGCAGACAACTCCGGAGCCAAGAAGGTTGCCTGCATCAAGGTGCTGGGCGGAAGCAAGAGGCGTTATGCCCGGATCGGAGACATCATCATGGTCTCCGTGAAGGAAGCGATCCCCCATGGCAAAGTCAAAAAAGGCGATGTCCTCCAGGCAGTAGTTGTCAGGACCACAAAGGAAATCGGCCGACCTGATGGAACGTTTATCCGTTTCGACAATAATTCCGCAGTACTGCTGAATAAGAATCTTGAACCCATGGGGACGCGTATTTTTGGGCCTGTGGCCCGGGAACTGCGGGGCAAGAACTTCATGAAGATCGTATCTCTAGCCCCTGAGGTGTTGTAAGTCATGTCTACTCACGCCTGGAAAATTCATAAAGATGACAAGGTGATAGTCCTTGCCGGAAAGGACAAGGGCAAGATCGGAAAAGTCATCAAAGTGCTCCGCAGCAAAAATCAGGTTATCGTTGAGAAAACCAATATGGTGAAGAAGCACACGAAGCCCAATCCCTACGCGAATCAGCCTGGGGGCATTGTGGAAAAGGAAATGCCTCTGGATATCTCCAATGTGCAGTTCGTGTGCAGCGCTTGCTCCAAGCCCACCCGTCTGGGCTTCAAGATCACCGATGACAACAAGAAAGTTCGTTATTGCAAAAAATGCAATGAAACGATCAGTTAAGGTACTGCAATGAGTAGTCTCAAAAGGCTCTACAAAGATAAAGTCGCTCCCGAGCTGTCCAAGGAATTCGGCTATTCTTCCGTGATGCAGATTCCACGGATTACATATGTCTCATTGAATATGGGACTTGGTGAGGGCAGCCAGAATAATAAGATCATTCAGGATTCTGTACGCGATTTGTCTCTGATTGCCGGGCAGAGGGCGGTTGTAACCCGAGCGAAGAAATCCATTGCCGCCTTCAAGTTGCGTGAAGGAATGCCCGTGGGCTGCCGGGTATCGCTTCGGGGAGACGCCATGTGGAACTTTCTGGAGAAGTTCATCACCATCGCTTTGCCCAGAGTCCGCGACTTTCGGGGAATTCCTGACCGCGGTTTCGACGGGCGCGGCAACTACACCGTTGGAATCAAAGAGCATACGATTTTTCCCGAGATAGAAATGGACAAAATTGAGAAGGCTGTCGGCATGAATATTTCCGTCATCACGACCGCCCGGACCGACAAAGAGGGCAAGATGCTCTTGAAGCTTCTTGGGATGCCCTTCAAGAAGTAAGGAGGACGGTAAGTTGACTCGTACATCTTTGATGGTCAAGGCTCAGCGGAAGCCAAAGTTTTCCACCCGGAAATACAACAGATGTCCGATCTGCGGTCGGCCTCGGGCATTCATGCGTAAGTTCGGGGTATGCAGAATTTGTTTCAGAAACATGGCCCTTGCGGGAGAACTGCCAGGCGTAAGAAAATCAAGCTGGTGATGAGGTAATTACTTATGTCTGTCACTGATCCTATCGCAGATTTGTTGACTAGAATTCGCAATGCGTATGGTGCAATGCACTCCACGGTTACTGTTTCGCCCAGTCGGATGCGCGAAGCTCTTTTGCACATTCTTGATGAGGAAGGATATATTTCCGGATTCTCCAAAGATGGCGACAATATCGTGGTGGACTTGAAATACCATGAAAACAAGGCGGTTGTCGCCGGGCTTAAACGTGTCAGCAAGCCGGGCCGCCGTATTTATGTCGGCGTCAAGAGTATTCCTTCCGTCCAGAACGGGTTGGGTATTTGCATCCTGTCCACTTCCAGAGGAATTCTTGAAGGAAAAAAGGCTGCGGAAATTGGCGTTGGCGGCGAACTTCTTTGTGAGATTTGGTAGGAGGCCGCAATGTCTCGAGTTGGTAAGTTGCCAATAAGCATCCCGGCTGGGGTTGAAGTGAAAATCGGTGGAGAGGGTATTGTGGTCAAGGGACCTAAAGGTTCGTTGAACTTGGCTGTCCATCCGTCTACTCCTGTTACGCTTGAAAACAATGCTCTTATGGTGAGCTTGTCTGATGATACGCGCGTCGCACGTCAGCAGCATGGACTACGCAGAACCCTGCTGGCCAATGCTGTTCTAGGGGTGACCAAGGGTTTTGACAAAGTGCTTGAAGTCGTCGGCGTGGGATACAAGGTAAATGTTCAGGGAAATACGGTGGTCTTGAATATCGGTTTTTCCCATCCGGTGAATTTTGTCTTGCCCGCTGGTGTACAGGCCAAGGTGGAGGGCAATAAGATCATTCTTTCCGGTTGCGATAAGCAGCTGGTGGGAGAGGTTGCGGCCCAGATTCGACGGGTGCGTCCTCCTGAGCCGTACAAAGGGAAAGGGATCAAGTATGCTGACGAATTCATCCGTCGGAAGGCCGGAAAATCCGGTGGCAAGAAGTAGGGTGTGCTATGAAAATATCCAGGGATGATGCCCGCAAAAAGCGTAAGGCGAGAATCCGGAAGAAAGTCAATGGAACAGCCGTCAGGCCCAGATTGGTGGTTTTCCGTTCCAACAAGCATATTTACGCGCAGATCATAGACGATCAGGCTGGCGTTACCTTGGCGTCGGCATCCACCAAGAGTATTGAGGGCCTTCATCTTACGGTGGATAATGCGAAGCTTGTCGGGAAGAAGGTAGCCGAAGAAGCCTTGAAGAAAAATATTTCGGCTGTGGTTTTCGACCGTAATGGGTTCGTATATCATGGGCGAGTAAAGGCCTTGGCTGAGGGCGCCCGGGAAGGCGGTTTAAATTTTTAATCGGGGACACTCATGCAGCAGAATGATTTTGAACTCATTGAGAAGATAGTCCATCTCAATCGCGTCGCCAAAGTTGTGAAGGGTGGCCGTCGATTCAGCTTCAGCGCCTTGGTCGTGGTCGGAGACGGCAGAGGAACGGTAGGGTTTGGGTTGGGAAAGGCCAACCAGGTTCCGGATGCCATCAAGAAAGCCACGGATCGCGCCCGTAAGGATATGCGGAAGGTAGAGCTGCTGGAGGGTACTATCCCATATGAAGTCATCGGGAATTTTGGTGCGGGTCATGTGCTGTTGAAGCCTGCCTCTGCCGGAACCGGGATCATTGCGGGTGGTCCTGTGCGTGCTGTCATGGAGGCCGCAGGTGTCCATGACATTCTGACAAAGGCTATCGGTACCAACAATCCTCATAATGTACTCCGGGCCACATTTGCCGGTCTGCGCTCTCTGCGCAGTGCAGAGCATGTGGGGAAACTGAGAGGCAAATCTCTCTTGGTCAAGAGAAAGTAGGTTATGATGATGATCAAGATAAAGCTTGTGCGGAGTGTGATCACACAAAATCCCGCGCAGCAGAAAACCGTCAAGGCGTTGGGATTCAGCAAAGTCAATCAGATCCGGACCGTTCCCGATAACGACTGCATCCGGGGTATGATAAGAAAAGTGCATCATCTTGTTGAGGTGGTTGAAGCATGAACCTGCATGAACTTTATCCATATCCTGAAGAACGCTCCAAAGTGAAGCGGGTGGGCCGTGGTACGGCTTCCGGACAAGGTGGTACGTCCGGGAAAGGGCACAAGGGACAGAACGCCCGCGCCGGCGGGGGCGTTCCCGCATGGTTTGAGGGGGGGCAGATGCTGTTGTACAGGCGTCTGCCCAAGAGGGGCTTTAAGAATCCTTTCCGCGTTGTCTATCAGGTCATCAACCTTGGGGAACTGTTTGAGAAGTTTGCTGACCAAGCCGAAGTGACGGTGGAGGATCTTTATGCCGCGGGCATGGTCTCAGCCGACAGGCCGATCAAGATCCTGGGCGATGGAGTCGCGACGAAACCCCTGAAGATAACAGCGCATAAATTCAGCAAACAGGCTGCCGAGAAGATTGCCGCAGCTGGCGGTGAAGCCATTTCCATTGAAGGATGAAATCTGTGAGCATACCTAAAGGTGTAAATGTCGGCATGTCGGAGCTGAAGCGCAAGTTCTTATGGACTTTTCTGCTTTTGGCCGTCTACCGGGTTGGAGTCCATTTGCCTATCCCCGGCGTGAACGGCAGTGCTTTGGCGGACTTTTTCGCCAATGCCAAGAATACGCTTTTCGGGCTGTTCGACATGTTTTCCGGCGGTGGATTGATGAATCTCTCCATCTTCGCTCTGGGTATCATGCCGTATATTTCGGCCTCTATTATTTTGCAGCTTCTCACGGTCGTCAGCCCTGAGCTCAAAAGACTGAGTAAAGAAGAAGGTGCTGCGGGCAGGAAGAAAATCACGCAATATACCCGCTACGGAACAGTGCTTATCGCCCTTGTACAGGGCCTTGGCATCGCGGTGGGCGTAGAGAGTATGTCGAGCCCCACGGGAGCGCCTGTTGTCTATGCCCCCGGATGGGCCTTTCGGCTGGTGACGGTGTTGACGCTCACTGCGGGTACGGTCTTTGTGATGTGGCTTGGAGAAAAGATTACGGAGCGCGGCATTGGTAATGGAATTAGCCTGATTATTTGTGCGGGTATCGTTGCCGGTCTGCCGAGCGGTATTGGAAAGTCCTATCGTCTGTTTGCGGCAGGCGATGTCTCGCTTTTCATCATTTTGTTCATAGTTATTTTAATGGCCGCTGTGCTGGTGGGCATTGTTTATATGGAGCGGGCTCAGCGCAGAATCCCCATTCATTATGCCAAGCGTATGGTTGGGCGGAAAATGTATGGAGGGCAAACCAGCCATCTGCCTCTGCGTATCAATACCGCAGGAGTCATCCCTCCCATCTTTGCATCATCGATTTTAATGTTTCCCGCCACTGTCGCCAACTTTTCCCAGGCAGAATTCCTGAGTGGCATGGCAAATTATTTCAGGCCCGATTCAGTATTATATAACCTTTGCTTTGTGGGCCTGATAGTGTTCTTCTGTTTTTTCTATACTGCTATTGTCTTTGATCCCAAGGATATTGCTGAAAATTTGAAAAAACAGGGTGCTTTCGTGCCAGGTATACGTCCTGGTTTTAAAACCAATGAGTACATCGACAGTGTCTTGACCCGTTTGACTTTGTGGGGAGCCTTGTATATCTCCGGCGTCTGCGTTTTGCCGATGATTCTCATGCTGCAATTCAATACGCCTTTTTATTATGGCGGTACATCGCTTCTTATCGTGGTGGGAGTATCCATGGACACTATGTCTCAGGTGCAGTCCCATTTGATTTCTGGAAGATATGACGGGCTTTTGGCCAAAGCCAGGATAAAAGGCAGACGGGATTGAGGAAAAATGCAGAGGCGTCTTTCTGGAAAATGATCAGAGAAGGATTGCCGTTCTCAGGCAGGCAAATCAGATAGTGGCACTTCTTCATGAAGTCGGACAGCTGTAAAGCTTGGGCTCAGAACCATTGAACTGGAAGAGAAGGGCTTGACCTCCAGTATGGGGTTGGTCCCGCATCCATAAGGGTATTAGACTTTTTGTCTTTTGCTGTATGGAAGGTTGTTCAGTCCACTTTGAGCATTCAGCAGACATGTCTAATCAAGGGTTACCCTCAGTCAGTTGGTCAATGGTTGATCAGTCATAGATAATTTTGGGAGATGCAATGAAAGTCAGACCTTCGGTTCGCAGGATTTGTCCGAAATGCAAGGTGATCAAGCGCAAAGGCGTGCTTAGAGTCATTTGCGAGAATACACGGCATAAACAGAGACAGGGCTAAGGATAGGGGGAAAATTGTGGCAAGATTAGTTGGCGTTGATTTGCCGAGAAACAAAAGGCTCGATATCGCATTGACATACATCTATGGCATTGGTCGGCCTACCGCTCTCAAAATCCTTGATGCCACGGGTATAGACTGGACGAAAAACAGCGATGACCTCAGTGCTGAAGATATAAATTCCCTGCGCAAGGAGTTGGAAGCGCATTACAAGGTCGAGGGCGATTTGCGCCGTGAAGTCGTAGCCAATATCAAGCGTCTGATGGATATCGGCTGCTACAGGGGCCTGAGGCACCGCCGCGGGCTGCCTTGCCGTGGTCAGCGTACCCATACTAATGCCCGGACGCGCAAGGGGCCACGCAGGGCCATTGTAGGTAAGAAGAAAAAGTAACCCGGCGGAGTGAAAAATGGCCAGACCTCAGAGAGTCATTAAGAAAAAGGAAAAGAGAAATATCCCGACGGGTATTGCTCATGTGAATAGCACGTTCAATAATACTATCATCACTTTTACAGATCCCACAGGAAATGTGGTTAGCTGGGCCAGCTCAGGGGCTTCGGGCTTCAAAGGATCGCGGAAAAATACGCCCTTTGCCGCTCAAAAAGCCGCAGAGACCGCCGCGCGTAAGGCTATGGACTGTGGTATGCGGACTGTCGGAATTTTCGTGAAAGGGCCGGGTTCCGGACGGGAGTCCGCCATGCGGGCCATCAATGCTGTGGGTATGAGGGTGACCTTTATTCGGGACGTGACGCCCATTCCACATAACGGATGCCGTCCGCCCAAGCGGCGCAGAGTATAGGGGGAGAGTACCTTGGCTAGATATATTGGAGCAAAATGTCGGATTTGCCGCAGAGAAGGCGGAAAGCTTTTTCTGAAGGGTGACAGATGCTATACGGACAAATGTGCTTTTGAGCGCAGGGCCTACGCCCCAGGTGACCATGGCAAGGCGCGTAAGAAGCCGAGTGACTACGCACTGCAGCTGCGTGAGAAACAGAAAGTGCGGAAAATGTATGGAATTCTGGAAGGGCAGTTTCGTCGTTATTTTGAGGAAGCTGACCGCCGCAAGGGTGTGACTGGCACCGTGCTGCTCACCCTGCTTGAGACGCGGGCGGACAACGTGGCCTATAAGCTAGGTTTTGCCAATTCCCGTAACCAGGCCAGACAGATGGTTCGGCATGGTCTTTTCCTGCTGAATGGTCGTCGGATCAGTGTCCCTTCCATCCAGATGAAACCCGGAGATGTGCTGGAAGTTCGTGACCGGACCAAAAAGAATCTGGTCATCAACGAGGCTCTTGAAGTAGTGGCCCGGCGCGGTGTGCCTTCATGGCTTGAAATTGATGCTCCCAACATGAAAGGAACGGTTAAGGCCCTGCCCACCAGAGAAGATATCACTTTCCCCATGACCGAGCAGTTGATTGTCGAACTCTACTCCAAATAACAGGCGGTAAACATGACTTCTACGTATAGCGGAGACAGTAAGGTTTACGTCCGGAATTGGGCAGAGTTGGTGCGTCCAGAGCAGCTTGTACGTGATTCGAAGTCTTCGGATATGTATGGGCGGTTTGTTTGCGAGCCTTTGGAACGCGGGTTTGGCACGACAATCGGCAATGCATTACGTCGCGTACTGCTTTCTTCTTTGCAGGGCGCAGCTCCTGTTTCAGTGAAGATTCAGGGAATACAGCACGAGTTCACGACTATCCCCGGAGTGAACGAGGATGTGACGGATATCGTGTTGAACTTGAAGCAGTTGCGGGTGGCTATGAATACGCCGGAGCCACAGAAGGTTCAGCTGATCGCCAACGCCAAGGGCGTTGTCACTGCTGCGGCCATTATGGAGAACCAGCATATCCGCATTTTGAACCCGGAACTGCACATTGCGACGCTTTCCGAGGATATTGATCTCGTCATGGATCTCGAATTCCGGATGGGCAAAGGATATGTGCCGGCCGAGATGCATGAAGAGCTGGACAATGAGATTGGCGTTATAACTCTTGACTCCAGTTTTTCTCCGATCCGCAAGGTGGCTTATGCTGTCGAGCAGGCCCGTGTGGGCCAGATGACCAACTACGATAAACTGATCATGGAAGTCTGGACTGACGGTTCTGTTTCTCCTGAAGATGCTTTGGCTTACAGTGCTAAAATTCTGAAAGATCAATTGTCGGTTTTCATCAATTTTGATGAAGGTTCGGCAGATATAGAAAAGGCCAAATCCAAGCCGCAGGACAAAATCAACGAAAATCTTTTTAAGAATATTGAAGACTTGGAGCTGCCTGTCCGTGCGAGTAATTGCCTGAAAAGCGCCGGTATCCATATTGTCGGAGAACTGGTCCAGAAGACGGAAGCCGATTTGCTCAAGACAAAGAATTTTGGGCGGAAGTCTCTGGAAGATATTCGCCGGGTCCTTGAAAGTATGGGATTGGATTTCGGGATCAGGGTCGATGGTTTCAACGAATTGTATCAGGACTGGTTAAAGAGGAACGAAGAAGATGAGGCATAGAAAATCCGGCCGAAAGCTGGGCCGTGCGTGGGACCATCGTAAGGCCATGATGAAGAATATGGCCCGTTCTCTGGTGGAGTATGAGCAGATTCGCACCACCGAGGCCAAGGCCAAAGAATTGAGCATCTTCGCCGATAAATTGGTGACTATGGCCCTTGAGGATTCCTTGCATGCACGCAGGCAGGCATATGCCGTTCTGGGCAGTCACCACAGTGTAAAGAAACTGTTTGAGGAGATTGGCCCCAGATTCAAGACAATTTCCGGTGGATACACCCGGGTGGTCAAGTTTGGCCTACCCCGGGTAGGCGACGGTGCCCCCATGGCCATGATCGAATTTACTCAGCGCGACGCGGCTGAACCTGTGGTGGAAGCCGGTGGAGCCGAATCTCAGACTGAGAAATAGATGAGAAATAAATGAGGCAGCTGCGGCTGCCTTTTTTTGTTTTGAAAGATTGATTTTTTCTATTTGAAGGATTTGAAAATATGGATATTCGGAAGCTGGAGGCCTTTGCCAGGGTTTTTGAATATTGCAGTTTTTCCAAAGCCGGAAAGGCTCTCTATCTCTCCCAGCCGACTATCAGTGCTCATGTGGCTGCTTTGGAGCAGGAGCTTGGAGCTGTTCTTTTTGACCGGATCGGACGTATGGTCGTACCCACCAAGGCTGGTGAGGTACTTTACGCCCACGCTGTAAAAATTTTTGAGATATCCAGTGGAGCCATTTCAGAGATCCATTACCTGCAGGAGCGGGTTACAGGACGCCTCGAGCTCGGTGGCAGCACTATCCCCGCCAACTACATTTTGCCGGCGCACCTAGCCCGATTCTGGAAGCAGTATCCTGATGTGATTCTGGATTTGCGAATTGGTGATTCAGAGGAAATTGTGGCCCAGATGCAGGAAGGAAGATTGATGCTGGGCGTAGTGGGCGGTATATTCGGCGGCCCGGAACTGGAATATGTCCCGTTGGTGCGGGACAGATTGGCCTTGGTCATGGTCCCTGTGCTGCGTGACAAATACGCAGATGGAGATGCCGCATCCATGGTGCGGAAACTGCCTTGGGTCATGCGAGAAGAGGGATCAGGAACAAGGGCCGCCATGGATACAGCTCTGGGGCATTTGGGGCTGGAGGCGAGGGCGCTGCATGTGAGTATTATGGTACGTAACGCCGGAGCCATGGCCCGTTGTCTTGAGGAAGGCATGGGCGCAGGCATTACTTCTGTCGTTACCGTGCGGGATGCACTGTGCTCCGGACGTCTTGTCGCGGTCGATCTGCCCGGTCTGCGAATGGAGCGCTCATTTTACGCAGTTTTTCATAAAAAACGTTCTCTTTTTCCGGCTGCGGCCAAGTTGATTGAATTTCTGCAGGCAAACCTCAAACCTACCGAGGATATTTCATGAATACTGTGCCATTGGTGCAGAGCGTATCCGCTGCAGGGTGAGCGTCCAAATTGTCTCCAGGGGACCTGGAGCAGGCGCTCTCCGTGCTCGAAGCTCATGCGGATCCGAGAATTCTGACAGGACTGGGTAATGCCGAGGATGCCGCTGTGGTGTGTTTTCCCCCCGGGAAGGCATTGGTCCAGACCATCGATTTCCTGACGCCGGTGGTCAATGATCCATTTCGTTTCGGCCAGATCGCGGCGGCGAATGCCCTGTCAGATGTTTATGCCATGGGCGGGGAGCCTTATGCGGTGATGAATGTGGTTTGTTTCCCGGCTGGTTCTATGGATGGATGCGTACTACGGGAGATTCTTCGGGGGGGGCTGCTCAAAGTGCGTGAGTCTGGGGCTATGTTAGTGGGAGGGCACAGCGTACAGGACCGCGAGATCAAGTATGGCTTGTCTGTTTCCGGCCTCGTGGACCCGGACGGTTTTGCCACCAACTCGGGCTTGCGGCCCGGCGATCGGCTGGTTCTGACCAAGCCCGTCGGGTCGGGAGTGCTGGCTACGGCCGTGAAGGCCCAGTGGCGGGGTGCGGATGGATACGAGGAAGAGATCTTCCGCTGGGCCGCGCGGCTGAATCGGATCCCCGGCGAGGCCATCACTCGTTTTGGACTGCGGGCGGCCACGGATGTGACGGGCTTCGGTCTTGGAGGGCATCTGTTGGAAATGCTCCGGGCTTCAGATTGCTCAGCACGGCTGCATGTAGCTGATGTGCCGGTCATGTCAGGAGCTCTGGAATTGGCCACGCAGGGCCTTGTGCCTCAGGGGAGTCATTCTAATCGTGGCTTTTGCCAGGCCGAGACAGAGGTCTCCGATGGCATGGATGCCATGGCGGTGGATATTGTCTTCGATGCTCAGACTTCCGGGGGGTTGCTGCTCGGTGTGCCGGAGGAGAAATGTCCGTCGTTGCTGGCTTGGCTGCACGAGCAGGGCGAACTGGCTGTGGTCGTGGGACAGGCCGAGGCCATGTGTCCTGGAGTAAAGCGCCTCCTGTTGTGCTGATTGTCGAAATTTTTCAGGAAAGCCGACGGCAGGTTGTACACGTGCAAAAAGGCGCGCTGCTGTTGCATGTGCTTTTTGAAAGTGGTGTCACCGCAAGTCAGGCGTTGTGCGCTGGAGCTGGTCTGTGTGGCAGGTGTCGGGTCCGGTTTCTGGATGCCGCTCCGTCTCCCATGCCGGAGGAGCAAGCCCGGCTTTCAGATGATGAACTGGCCTCCGGCTGGCGTCTGGCTTGTAAGCATGTCCTGCTCGTGTCCTGTCGGATTGAGGTCTTTGCGGCAGTCCCTCGTCCGGTTCATGCCGTTTCAGGCAGCAGCTTGGCCGTGGATCTGGGGACAACCCGGATCAAGTGGGCCGTTTCGGGCGACAGACTGGAGCACTCGCTGGTCAATCCACAGATGGGAGCGGGCAGCGAGATTATGTCCCGACTGCGTTATGCTTTGGGCTCGGAACGCGGTGCCGCCGTTCTGCGTGAGTCTGTCCTTTCCGTCCTGACGGCACTGGTGCGGGAAACGGGCGCGTTATCCTTAGCGGTGGCTGGAAACAGCGTCATGACTGCTCTGCTCGTGGGCGCTCCTCTGCATACTTTGGCCTTTGCCCCATACTCTCTCCCCTTGCGCGGCGGCCGGGTGTTTTCTTTGGATAACCGTCTGCCCGATACTTACATTCCGCCTCTCCTAGCTCCATTTGTGGGCGGGGATGTCAGTGCAGGACTGGCCACTCTGCGTCATGCGCCTCGACCCTTTCTTCTGGCGGATCTGGGCACCAATGGTGAATTTGTATTGGCATTGGATGACTCGCGTTTCCTGGTGACCAGCGTACCTATGGGGCCGGCCATCGAAGGAGTGGGATTGTGTTGTGGCTCCATGGCCGGTCCTCGGGTGCTGACCCGGATTGGCGTCGGGCCGGATGGTTTGTTCTGGCAGGCGGAAGAGCCCGTGGAGGGCATTTCCGGGTCGGGATATGCTTCCCTGCTGGCCTCATTGCTGCGTGTGGGTTTGCTGGCTGCCGATGGACATTTCCAGAACGGAGTCATGCCTCTGGCCCGTAAGATTTTTTCTGGGGTGCGTCAGTTCCGCGAAGGCCGGGTACTTATGATTACGGAACAGGTTTATCTGGCTGAACGGGACATCGAGGAGTTCCTAAAAGTTAAGGCCGGGGTCAACTGTGCTGTCAATACGTTACTCGGCAGGGCCGGGCTGCGTACGGAAGATTTGAATGGTGTGTACCTGGCTGGTGCCTTGGGCGAATATATTGATGCGGCGGACCTGTGCCGCTTGGGATTTTTTCCGGAGACTGCACGAGAGGTCATCCGGCTTGCAGGTAATACATCGCTTGCAGGGGCGTTGCTGGCTCTGGAAAATGAGGGCGTACGGAATTGGTTGGCAGAGCTCCCGGAACGGGTTGCAGTGGAAAGTCTGGTGGAGCACGATGGTTTTGCTGATGATTTTGTGCGAGCCATGCGTTTTGAATGGGTCTAACTGTGATATTTACTCCACTTTCGCGAGTTACTTCTTCATGTTATCCTTGCCATTATGCGGATGAATTAAAAAAGGCATGGAAGAATTTCTTCCATACCTTTAAAAAAGATTTGAGTGGCCCCGCCCTTAGTTAGGCATTCAGATTCCGACGGCGGAGGCCTATCAGGCCAAGAAATCCTGCACCAAGGAAGAGCGCCGCTCCAGGCAAAGGTACTGGTTTTGCTCCTGCGAGAATACCAGTATAGCCTCCTATACCGCTAGTGTGGCCCGTAGAGCCAGAAAATAATCGCCAGCTAATAGATTAGTATTTTTCGTTAAAGAAGCTCCCGTTACTTCGAAAATTTTTTCCAAACTATCTTTTTTGTATAGATAGGCAGTAAAATTCTCTATCGAACTTACACCAGGAAACTGCAATGTAATTGCAGAAATGTTGAACATGGATTCGGGAAGAGTGAAGGTGTATTTATGGTAAAAATCGCCTGCCATAAGGTCCATCTTCCCGAATTGCGTCGGGGTATTAAGGGCAATAGCCCCAAAGTTTTTCTCGTAATTAGGGGTAGCAGTCGGATCAAAGGCAAAGGCATTCGTGCAGAAAAGCACTAAACATGCTGCTAGCAATAAAAATTTTTTCATTCCACACCTCATTTAAAATTATGGGTTTGCAATAAACTTCTTAAAAGTAAGCAAAATGTAGTCCATATTTTCAATATATTGAAAACAATGATCTATTCAATTTGTCGCAAAGGTTGAAAATAATTTTCTTTCTGATGGATATTTTTTCAAGGTAACTCATTGAGATAAGGACCCCTGCAGTTTGATTTGAATCTTGTTTTTCAGGACAGCATGTATTGCAGTCCGGATTTTGCGGACAAATGGGGTGGGAGTCTTATGAGGTCAGAGTTTTTCCATCAGTTTCCTGGCAGCTTCAGCCTCAGGGAAGTCTTTCTTTTTGTCGAGAGTCTGTTTCAGTAGAGCCTTGGCGTCTTCGGTGTGTCCTTTGTCTGCCAGCACCTGGGCCAAATGATAGGTCACGGTGGGCTCTGCGGGGAGCAGTCGGTGAACTTGTTCCAATATTTCCAGAGCGCTATCCCTATCTCCCAAGCGGTAATGGACCCAAGCTAGGGTATCCTGAGACACCGGGTCGCCGTTGGAGCTGGCTTTGCTGGCCAGAGCCAATGCTTCGGACAGCTGCTCCGGCGTGGGTGTTTCGAGTGAGACCAGAAGATAGGCCAGATTGTTGGCTACGGGCAGTAATTCCAGCCGGCGGCTCAGAAGATCGCGATAGATTTTCTCGGCCTGTGATTTCTCTCCGCTCAATTGCAGGAGCTGCCCCAGAAGCAATGCTTCGGCAACGGACTCCGGGTTGCGTTCCAGCGCCGCCCGGCATTCGGCCTCAGCGGCATCTCTGCGCCCAATGGACGCATAAAGTCCGGCCAATCGGGCGGGCGGTACAGTCCAGTCCGGGGCGCGGCGCTGGGCTTCGCGGAAGGCTTTTTCAGCCATATCCATATTTTTCAGACTGAAGGCTGTTCTTCCAAAGAGGTCCGCCGCGAGAGGATCTCCCGGGCGAGACTCGGCTCTGACCCGGGAGCGCTCCAGAGCCTTGCCGGAATGACCTTCATCCAAGTCCAGAGCGACGAGGGCTTCGACGGCCCCATGGGCATCAGGCTTATCTTTCAACAGCTCCATGAAAGTCATCCGGGCTGCAGACTTGTTCCCTCTTTCCATTTGCAGAGACCCCAGACGCAATAGTGGGACCTCTACATCGTTGCCTTCTGCTGCGGCCTGCCGAAAATACTTCTCGGCCTCGCCAAAGCGTTCCCTGGAGATTTCTATATCGCCCATCCCCACGAGCAACTGGAGCGTATTGCCGTGCGCCAATCCGTCCCGCAGTATGTTCAGAGCCATCTCTGGTTGTTGGCCATGATAATGGGCCGCCAGCTCCATGCGTACAGGTACGGAATCAGGTTTTTTGGTCAGGAAAGAACGTAACTCTTCCACGCCGGAAAGTGTGTTATTTTGGGCGAAATGGGCGCGAGCCATGAGTATGGTTAACTCTTCGTTCTCCGGCGAGTCGCGCAGGGCAATACGTAGTTCACTGATAGCTTCTCCGGTTTGCCCTAGCAGCATGAAAAGCCTCCCCCGCAACGCATGTGCCCGGGCATTAGCGGGATCCTGCCGTAGAACCTCATCCGTTTGAGCTAGGCTCTCTTTCCGGTATCCTTGCAGGAGTTTGATCTCGGCGAGCTTCAGACGCGCATCGATGCTGGAGAGGCCAGCTGAAGGGTCCTCGGCCAAGGCGAGCAGAACCTGTTGAGCCTCACCTATTCTGCCAGCACGCGCATGGACTGCGGCTTCGCCCAGGCGGAGCTTGGGCGTGATCCCTTGTGGTGCCTCCGAGAGCAGGACTAATGCGTCTTCAGCCTTGCCAACGCGAGCCAGATGTTCGGCCAACCGCAGGCGGGTTTCTTCCGATGTCGGTTCCATGTGTAGCAGATCGCGTAATATGCCTTCCGCCTTGGGCAGGTCTTTCATCTGCTCGTACAGTCCGGCCAGAAGCATCAGGATGCCGCGTTTGTCGGGAGAAAGTTCTTTAAGCCTCAGTAAATGCTTTTCCGCGATCTCCATCTTGCCATTGCCCATAGCCAGATTAGCGGCGCGGAAATGAAGGACCTGGCTTTCGGGGCGGGCAATGAGCGCCTGGTCGATTACAGCCAGGGCTTCGTCAGGTCGTCCCTGTGCGTCGTGAAAAACCGAGAGTGCGATGTGCGCGTCATCATTGGTCGGATCAATGGCCAATATGTCTTTCAGCTTGGCTTGTGCCTCTTCAAAACGTTTGCTTTGCAGCAAGCCGCCGGTCTGCAGCAGGCTCCCATCCACAGATGTGGGATCAATCTGTAATATTTGCGCCGAGATTTCTTCAACTTTTCCTGTCTCGCCCGACATCAGATAGAGTCTGCCCACTCCCAGCAAGGCCTCGACGTTTTGGGGCTCCAGTTCCATAGCCCTCTGGAAGCCTCCGAAGGCTTCACGCCAGTTTTGCTCTTTAAGGGCGCAACGCGCCAGCAGCAGATAGGCCCCGGCATGGTTGGGGTCGAGTTTAAGCACATTTTTGGCCTGTATCCTGGCTTCCGCAGTGCGTCCTTCCTGCTCCAACTTTAAGCCATTCTGAAAGAAACTGTCTCTTCGGCTCTCTTTTGAGCCGCAGGCTGTGAGCATTATGGCCATCAATATCCAGCATAGCAGCATTCGCATATGAATCTCCTCGTAGGGTGTGGAGCGTATGTAAAAATATCGGCTTATGCAGATTCAACTTAGAGAACAGCTCTTCTAAAGAGAATCATGAAAGCAGTTTCGCCAAGTAAAAAACAAGTCACAAAAATAATATACTTTCTATTTCTCCCGATACGGGAAAATATTAAATTTAGTGCAAGTCCCAGCAAGACAGCTTTCATTATTATTTGTCGCACATTATATGGATCATTCTGTCCTTCTGGTATCAATATAAGAAGAAGTATAAATGCAAGTAATATATAATCTAATGGGTTGAGTGGAGTCTTTTCTGGGGTAAGAATAAGGCACCCAAAATAAAAAAAAGTTAGTGCAAAAAAAATAAACGATAATAAATTGTATGATTCCATGGGTATGGATTTTTCTATACTTCCTATGCTTCCATACACAGAAGTATATAATATAAAAAATAAAAGTATATAATATATATATTTTATAGATATAGATTTATAATCTATAAAAAATAATATCAATAAAAATATAGATAATATTAAAATTGTATGCAGCGTATATGGTGGATAATGATTTAT
Organism: Desulfomicrobium orale DSM 12838; assembly: GCF_001553625.1. GTDB lineage: Bacteria > Desulfobacterota > Desulfovibrionia > Desulfovibrionales > Desulfomicrobiaceae > Desulfomicrobium > Desulfomicrobium orale. The sequence continues at coordinate 205,137 of NZ_CP014230.1, read as the reverse complement.
GTAAATGATATTTATAAAAAAGAATAAGAAAAATAGAGCGAAAAAAGATTTCCAGAATATAAATGAGATACAATATCTTATATCTATTGGTTTCCCGTTCCAAATAAATAATGATACTATTCCATTTTTTATTGATGAGTATAGATCATGCGCATCAATATTTTTTCCGTGAATAGCGAGACGTAAAAACATAATAGCGCAAAAAATAAGAATATATACTGTGAGCGCTATGTAATCCTGTACAAAGCGCATTCCAAATCCTACGAGGATAAGTGAGAAATGGAGAAAGTAGATACTGATGACGGCCTGCTCCTGGGAAAGGCCTGCACGCAGTAGTTTATGGTGAAGATGATTTTTATCCGGCTTGAAGGGACTGTTGCCTGATCGGATGCGTTCGTAAATGACCATGGCCGTGTCCAGAACCGGTGTCCCGAGCAGGAATAAAGGCAACACAGGGCTGTAGATGGACTCTCCTTGCGTCAACATCATAAGACAGATACCGATGCTGTATCCCAGAAACTGACTGCCTGTATCGCCCATGAAAACTTCCGCCGGGTGCATATTGAAGCGCATGAAGCCGACCAGGCCGCCGGAGACAGCTAATGCCACGGCTATAGGCAGAAGGGTCTCTTGAACATACCCCAAGAGAGCGCAAGCCAGAAGTACGAGAAGGGAGAGTCCGCCCGCCAGAGCATCCAACCCGTCGCTTAGATTGATGATATTGATGACTGCCAACACAAATATCACGGTGACCAAAATGGATGCTGGTCCCAGATATATGGTTGAGCCGGGCCAAAGCTCTCCCAGACAGGAAATTTTGATACCCGATAGCGCGATAAAAAGGAGTACGGCCAGGATTTGGCCAAGAAATTTTAATTTGTAGTTCAGGTCCCGCATGTCATCCCAAATGCCGAATGCGAGTATGACGGCTCCGCCGCCGAGGTAGCCACTCAGCGGTCTGGATGAGGGCAGCACTGCGAACAGAGCGGCCAAGGTTCCCAGAGCAATGGCCAGACCACCGGTGCGCGGGATGAGACTGGTATGAATTTTACGGGGATCAGGCTTGTCTACAATCCCCCAGCGACGTCCCAAGCGGATGTTCAGGGGCACCATGAGCGTCGAAAGAAGAAACGCTATGTAGAAAATAATCAAGAAGTTCATGACAATCTTATGGGCTAAATGAAGAAGAATCAGTTTTCATGAGTTTGAATTCCTCGGCGGCTGCTGGGTAATCGGCGCCTGGCAGTAAATTTTCCAGAACAGGGATGATATGCTGGAGCAAATCATGAAGTCGTGCTTCTCCATCCTGTTCACTTTCTTGTGGATAGAGGGGAGTGATCAGGCGGACCAGGGCTCCGTCTGATCGCCGTTTAGTCAGGGAGTCCCAGAAGGTGTAAAGCTTCAGCTCCAAGCCGTTGGTCAGGTACCGCCCTCTGGCCGGAAACCAGAAATACGAGAGCATCCGCTGGCCGTTCTGGTCCAGCAATGCGCGGTTGACCCGCATGGGCGCATGGCCGGGCAGATTCAATTCAGTGGCTTGGGATTGCAGAAATTCCCAGCCGCCTCCGCGCAGGCAGGTTTCCGGAGAATGGATGGATTCCCCTTTGCTCTGACTCTGGTACCAGGCCACATAAAAATCCACCATGCGCCCCTGATTGTTCTGGTAATCGATTTGTACATAATCTGTAAAATCCAGGGTATCGATGAAGCGCTGTTCCATGGCGATGCCACGTCCATTCCAGCCGTCAAAAGTCAGAGGAAATGAGGCCAGCGGCTTGGCTTCGGGTAAAATGTCAGGAGTTGCTTCCCGGTACCCCAGATAGCCGTGTGCGAGGAGAATAAGGAGAAGTCCGGCCACAAGCGGCTGCGTTCTCCAAAATTTTTGGGGAGATGGCGGGATCGGTTGCGACGTGGATGCTTTTCGGCTGAGCTGAATTTTGTTCCGTCCGGCCAATAGCCGCATCAGGCCAAACAAAACGCCAGTAGAAAGAAGGAACATGATCCAGCCCATGAGTTCGTGGGCATCTTCTTCCAGTACAGCCAAGCCGTAGCTGCGTGCCAACAGCCCTGTGAGGCCGATACGTACACCATTCATGATAATGGCCAGAGGAAGAGTTGAAAGCATCAGAAGCAGGCGTTTCCACCATTTGTCTCGAAAAAAATAGGTCAGGAGCATGCCCACGATGAAAAGGGGAATCAGAAATCTAAGTCCCGAACACGCGGCCACAACCTCAAGCTGCGCGAAACCGAGGTCAATCGTGTTGCCGTTCTGGTAAGCGGGGACCTTGAATAGATGCAAAAGGGCCGTTCCGAGTTGTGTGGACAGCAGCTGCATACCTATGGTCAGGCGGCTGTATATGTAGTTGGGCGGTGGAAAGGCGGTCAGCAGCAGGATGATGGGGAAAATAACGAGGCGCATTTTGGTCCAGCCTAAAATGGCCCAGCACACGCCAAATACGGCCCACCACAGAGCCAGGTAAAGGGTCAGATACTCCCCGCCCAGTTCGCCAAGGAGCAGGAGACCGCCCGCAATGACAAATGCTCCCAGTGCCGACCAGGACGGCTTTGATGGCATGTGTTCCAGCTCGTCCTTACGCTCCCAGACCAGATAGGCAATGGTGAAGGGGATAAGATAGCAGTAGTCGAAATCCGCCCGGCTCCACTCTCTGGTTGCCAGACGAACAATGATTTCGTGGAATACGAGGATGATGGCTCCGGTTCCGATTCCCCAGGCCAGCCAATTTATTCGAGGTGTATATGTGCCCATGGTTTTCATGCTGTCGAAGTGTTGAAATTGCAAACAAGTCTCATGCCAAATAAAATTCCACCGGATTTTTGGCAATGTTGATTTTCTTCATACCCAATGATCATGCGGGTACGAAGCATGAGAAGACAAGTTCGGTCTTGGCATTCAAAATCATTTGTGATATTTGGCACAATATTGGTTTGGTTGTTCTTAAGAAATCTTTGAGGAGGAAAGTCATGTCTGTTTACGTTTTCGGCCACAAAAATCCTGATTCCGATACCGTATGCAGCGCCATAGCGCTGGCGGATCTGAAAACCAAACTCGGCGTGAACTGTACGCCTGTCGCTCAGGGAGAGCTTCCGCCCGAGACGGTATTCATCCTGAAAAAATTCGGTGTCGCGGCCCCTGCGGTGAAGACATCCTATGCCGGAGAGAAGGTTTTTCTGGTGGACACGTCCGATCTGAGCCAGCTGCCCGATGATATCAAGCAGGCCGAAGTTCTGGGCATCGTCGATCACCACAAATTGGGCGATCTGACGACTTCCAGCCCGCTGGAGTGCTGGATTTGGCCTGTTGGCTGTACATCGACGGTCATTGCCTCCATGTACAGATTTCATGGAGTGGAGATTCCTAAAAATATCGCTGGCATCATGCTTGGCGCCATTTTGAGCGATACGGTCATCTTCAAATCTCCGACATGTACTCCGGCCGACAAGGAGGCTGCCGAAAGGTTGGCCAAAATTGCCGGCGTGAGCGATCTTTCCGCGCTGGGGATGGAGATGTTCAAGGTCAAGTCGGCGGTGGAAGGCACTCCGGCCCGCGAACTGGTCCTGCGCGACTACAAGGATTTCAACATGAACGGGACCAAGGTCGGCATCGGACAGCTGGAGGTTGTGGACCTTTCCATACTGGATGCAGTCAAGGGCGACCTCGCCAGGGACATCGCGGCCCTGAAGGCCGAGAAGGGCAATCATTCCGTTTTTCTTCTTCTGACGGATATCATGAAGGAAGGCTCGGAGATGCTCATCGCTTCCGACGATGAAAGCATCGTGGAGAAGGCTTTCAACATAAAGCCCTCCGCCGGCAAGGTCTGGCTGCCCGGGGTCATGTCCCGCAAGAAGGATGTCGTGCCCAAGTTCGAAAAGACTTTTGCCTGATTTTTCAGATCGTCTTCTTAAATCAGAAAAGCCCGGTCACTCGTCATGGCCGGGCTTTTTTTCGACTGGCGGGCCGGCATCAGGTGGCGGGCCGGCATCAGGCCGGCCAGAATAACGGCAGAAGCCATACGCACAACAGAAAAACGATGAAGGTCAGCGGTACACCGATTTTCAGGTAGTCGGAGAACTTGTACCCGCCGGGTCCCATGACCAGCAGATGGGCCGGATGGGAGAGGGGGCTCGCGTAGCTGGCCGAGGCGCTCATGGCCACGGTCATCATCAGAAGGTGCGGAGAAATGCCCAGTTCCGTCGCGGCGCTCAGAGCCACAGGGGTCATCAGCACGACCAGTGCCGAGGTGGGGATGATCTGGGTGCCGAGCACCGTGACCCCGAACAGGGCGGCCACAACCCAGCGCGGCCCCAGGTCGCCCACCAGGGAAATGAGCGCCGTGGCGCCCATCTGCGCGGCTCCCGTGTTTTGGATGGCCACCCCGAGGGGCAGCATGCTGGCAATGAGAAATACAACCCTCCATTCGATGGCGCGGTAGGCTTCCTCCATGCTCAGGCATCCCAAAAGGACCATGACGGCCGCGCCCGTCAGGGCGGCGATGGATATGGGCACCAGCCCGGATATGGCGCTGGCCAGCACGGCGAGCATGATGGCCGTGGCAATGGGGGCCTTGTGCAGCCGGGGAGCCTGTGCCGCCTCCTGGTCCAGCACCAGAAAGTCGGGGTCGCGGGCCAGAACTTCCAGATTTTGTCTCGGCCCGTACACCAGAAGGGCGTCGCCGAATTTCAGGGGCATGTCCTGAAGTCCCTGACGGTAGGCGTGTCCCTTGCGCCAGATGGCCAGCACGCTCAGCCCGTAGTGGTCACGGAACAGCAGGTCGTTCAGCGTCCGTCCGGCCAGGGTTGTCCGGGGCGAAAGCAGGACTTCGGCCATGCCGATGTGCTGGGATTCCAGTTCTGCCGCCAGTCTGGAGGATTGCCCGGAGATTTCCAGATCCTGCAAACCTTCAAAAATATCCAGATCGCGCTTCCGGCCCTGAACGACAAGAAGGTCGCCTTCCTGCAGCGTTTCCTCGGGCGAGGGCATGCAGATGAGCTCTTCCTGCCGGATCAGCGCCGTGACCGTGAGTCCGAAGGCGTTGCCCAGACGGCTTTCCACCAGATTGCGCCCGGCCAGGACCGAGCCTTCGGGCAGGCGCACGGCCGCCAGGCGCATTTCGTTGCAGGCCAGGCTTTCCACCTCGTGGGGCGGCACCGCGGTCAGTTCCGCCACCAGGCCGTCTTCCGCCAGGTGGTCCAGAGCGGTCTGCTCTCCCTGCAGCAGAAGAATGTCTCCCACATTGAAATGATGCCGCCGGAGATCCCCAAGGCATGCACCGGAGGCTTCCTCCACGGACAGCACATGCACCCGGCAGTCGCGGCGCAATCCACTTTCCAGCAGGCTTTTCCCCAGCAGGGAAGAATCCTCCCCGATGACGCCTCGGGCCGTAGTCAGCAGGCCCGGCTTCAGGGCCTCGCCTGCCGCTTCCACCCGCAGATGCTGGCTGCCGCGGAAGCGATCTACGCTGTCCGTCTGGCCGTGTACCACGAGGATATCACCGGCCTGCAAAACTTCCGTGGCCTTGGGAGAGAGAATGAACGCTCCGGCCCGTTGCAGGCATACCACGGTCAGATATAGGGCGGAGCCCAGCCGGCTTTCGGCCAGGGAGCAGCCCACCAGAGGAGAGTTCTGGTCGATCTGGATGGAAAAAATGTGTGCACCCAGCTGGTAGGATGTCTCCAGATTTTCGCCGCTTTCCTGCCTGGCCGAGCCTTTGGGCAGCAGATGGCGGCCCATCAGAACCACGAAGGCAATGCCGACCAGTACGATGGCGCCGGTAATGGGAGTGAAGTCGAAAATGCCGAAAGGCTTCAGTCCGGCGGCGCGCAGGGCATCCGTGATCAGGATATTGGGCGGCGTGGAAATGCCTGTAAAAGGGCCGCCCAGAAGACAGCCGAAGGCCAGAGGCAGCAGCAGGCGCGATGGAGAGCGTCCACTGCGGCGCGCCAGCTCCATGGTGGCCGGAAGCAGGATGGCCGCCACCGTGACGGTATTGACCAGCGCGGACAGAAAGCTTGCCGCCACCATCAGGGCGACGATCAGTGTCACCTCGCTGCCCCGCGAGAAACGCTGGAGCGGCTGGCCTATGCGGTAAGCCACTCCCGTTTTGGTCAGTCCGGCCGAGAGGATGAACATGGCCCAGACCGTGACCACGGCCGGGCTGCTGAAGCCCGTCAGGGCGTCCGTGGGGGAAACCAGCCCGGTCAGAGTCAGGGCCGACAGGACCAGAAGTCCCACCACATCCACCGGCACCCAGCCGCCCACAAAGACGACCAGAGCCACGGACACGATGATCAGCAAAATGACGAGTGAAAGCATGGAGTGTCCTGGAAAAATGGTTGCGAATTCAAAAGAACGCGGTCAATAAACCCCGGATGCGCAGAATGCATGCAGCTCGGGCGGCCTGCGCTCTGAAATATTTCTCCTTTGCGAGCTTCTGAGCTTTTTCCCTGGGCTCAGTCAAGAACCCGGACTTTCCGGGCCCTCGGAGCACCCGGAACACATAAGGATATTGACAGAAAACATATGCAAGCTTTTCAAAATTTTGGAGAGGCCGTGGCAACCGGCTCCGTACGGCAGTGCGAAAAGTGTGGTCTTTATGGCGCTCTCGTCTTGCTGGTTTTTCTTTTTTCGTGTGGTGGCTGCTCCGCCAAAACCGTTGTCGGCGACCTCTCTCCGAGAGGTGAAATGCTGGCCCAGTATGAGCCGCCCAAAAAATATCTTTCCATCAGCGAAGCGTTGCGTCTTCAGTATGCTTCATGGAAAGGCGTCCGGCACCGCGTCGGAGGAGCGGACAAGAGGGGAGTGGACTGCTCCGGGCTTATGCAGGCGGTATTTCGCGACGCGTTCCGGGTGGATCTGCCCCGTACATCGCTGGAACAGAGCCGGATGGGCCGGAAGGTGAAAAAAATTGCGGAGATGCGCCCCGGCGATCTGGTTTTTTTCGTGGATCGGGGGCTGGATCATATCGGCGTGGTGATGGATCGCCGACGCTTTCTGCATGCCTCGACGAAACACGGGGTGATCATTTCCGATTTCGATGAGTATTGGACTCCGCGTCTGAAACGCATCAGCCGCGTCCTTAACATAAACTGAACGGCGTATTTTCGTGCGAGTTGAATATATTTCGGTCGGCTACAACAGAGATTTGATGCGCTCCACCAGCGGAGTCAGGGACGGCCGGTGAATGGCTGAGATGAACACGGCCTGGGGGTGGGCGAAGGCCAGGGCGGACGGGTCCGGAGCGAGATCGGTTTTGTTCAGGGCCAGGATGCGCGGGATGCCGTCCAGTTTCAGATCGCGCAGAATGGCTTCCACGGCTTCGAGCTGCTGGTCCATTTCCGGATGCGAGGCGTCGGCCACATGCACGAGCAGATCCGCGCCCTGGAGTTCTTCCAGGGTGGCCATGAACGCCTCGCGGAGGTCTTCGGGCAGATGGCGGATGAAGCCCACCGTGTCCGTGAGGATGATTTCCCGGTCTTCGGGAAAGCGCAGGCGGCGGCTGGTGGGGTCCAGCGTGGCGAATAGCCTGTTTTCGGCCAGAACGTCACTTCGGGTCAGGGTATTCAGCAGGGTGGATTTGCCCGCGTTGGTGTAACCCACCAGAGAAACCACGGGCAATCCGGCCTTGTCGCGGCGGCCCCGCGTGGCCGCGCGATGCCTGCGCACTCCGGCCAGCTCCGTTTTGAGCTGAGCCAGACGTTCGCGGATTTTGCGGCGGTCCATCTCCAGTTTGCTTTCACCGGGACCACGCCCGCCAATGCCGCCCATGAGGCGGCTCAGAGCCCGGTTCTGGCCCACTAGGCGCGGCATCATGTACTTGAGCTGGGCCATTTCCACCTGAAGCTTGCCCTCTTTCGTCCGGGCGTGCTGGGCGAAAATATCCAGAATGAGCTGGGTCCGGTCCAGCACCTTGCGTTCCGTGATCTGGCTCAGATTGCGCTGCTGGGTGGGCGAAAGCTCCTGGTCGAAGACCAGCACGGATGCGTTTTTCTGCAGAGCCAGCACCTCCAGTTCCGCCAGCTTGCCCCGGCCCAGAATGAGTTTGGGATTGACCCGGGGTACCCGCTGCACCACCTCGCCTGCCACATCCAGCCCGGCAGTGACCGCCAGCTCGGCCAGTTCGGCCAGAGAGCGTTCCTGCACGCTTCTGGGAGCCGCTCCCACGCTGACCAGAATGGCCGAGCCCTCGCGGGCGGTCGAGGCCACGCTCTGCCCCGTGCGGGCCAGTTCATCTTCCAGGGCTCTGGCGCTGGCGTCGAAATCGAAATCCACCTCGTCCCAGATTCTGGGCGGATGCACCATGTATGGCAGTTCGTCGGCATTGGGCGGCAGCAGATGCGCAATCTGGCAGGCTCCGGGCGTGCCTTCAGGGGAGACGGTCAGGACGCAGACGGCGTCCAGGCGCAGAAAAGCCATGTCCATCAGGTCTTCCTGAGTCAGCAGGGAAGAGTCCAGGTGGGTGTGCAGCAGACGCAGACCGCTCAGGCGCGACTGGGCTTCGCGGTGGCGGGAGAGCTCGGGGATGAGGATACTGTCCTGCTCGCCGGCAATGACCATGACCGGCACACCCTTGCGGTTGACGAGCACGCCGATCTGGCGGCCCATGCCGCGGCTCAGCAGAGCCAGCTCTTTGGCCTGATCGGCGGTGAACCCGCCCAGACCGGGGAAGCGCCGGTTGTAAAGGCGGGACAGGGCCGTAATCTGGCTGGGTTTGAGGCCTGTGAGGCTGCCGAGGGGTTTGGAGGAGATGGTTCGCCTCCGTCAGGAGCGGTTCAGGTATGCAGCGATCATGTGGTCGTAGCCGGAGGTCAGCTCGAAGGTCAGGCTGGCCATGCGTTTGCGGAAAGGCAGGGACAGGGCGCCGCCGTTTTCGCGTATTTCCCGCATGCATTCGGCGTAATGCTCCGGAGCCGGGAGGACCGCCACGGAATGGAAATTTTTGGCCGCGGCCCGGAGCATGGTCGGCCCGCCGATATCGATCTGCTCCACGGCCTGTCTGTCTTCGAGAGACTGGCGCACGGCTTCGGCGAAATTGTACAGATTGACGCAGACCAGATCAAAGGGCGCCAGCCGCAGATCTTTCATGGTCTGCATGTGTGCGGGGTCGTCCTTGCTGGCCAGGATACCCGCGTGCACATGCGGATGCAGGGTTTTCACCCGTCCGCCCAGAATTTCGGGAAAGCCCGTCACGTCGCTTACGGAGCGGACCTTGAGGCCCGCCTGCAGAAGCTTCTTGCGGGTGCCGCCGGTGGAAACCAGTTCCACCCCGGATTCCTGGAGAAAGCGGGCGAACTCGTCCAGTCCGCTCTTGTCCGTGACGCTCAGAATAGCCCGGCGAATGGGCAGCATGTCCATGAGATGCTCCTTCCGAAAAAATATCGACGGTCAGTGCCAGCTTTGACGCGAACATGCAAGGCGGACGCGGGCTGTCCGGCGGATGGAACTACGGAGTTATTGATTGCAATGGCTGACTCGTATCCTGAGAGAAACGCGGGAACGATACTCTTTTCCGCGATGTAAGGGGGCAGGCAATGATATCCAAGCAAGTTGTCTTGCTTCTTGAATTATTTGGGTGCGTGGATAAGCTGGAGCCAGTGAAAATTGATCCTCAAGTATAGCCGCATAATGGGGGGTATGATGCAAAGAGAAAATAAATCTTTAATTCCAATCGTTGTTTTTATGTCTCTCATGTTCTCATGTGCAACGCATAGAGGCATAGAACCATCGATAGACGCACACCAAAGACGAGGAATATTGCTTAATAAGCCTATATTTTATTCTGTTTACGATGGAAGAGCTCAACAAGAAAATATAGATATAACGAGTAGACTGAAAGAAGACCTCGCTCGAATATATGGTGATTCAATATTGTGGTCTGAATACTTTGATAAAACTCCAGATGGGAGAGTTGCAATTCGGATCAGGATGATCACATTAGGATCAAATTTCGGGAGCAGATTAGTATCCACTGCAGCTTTTACAAATGCTGTCAGTTCCGCTCAAGCAAGCGCAGTTGGACCATGGGGTATTGCCATAGGAGCTGCAACTTCCCAACAATTAGTATTTGGAGGGACAGTCACAGGAGAAGGATGGTGGAATGGCGCTGTATGGGTTGACTTGGAGGTTGAAGACAAGCGTGGAAAAATACCTGTCAATTTTACAATTCCAATTGTTGCCGAGCATAAGGAATCCAATACATTGGGTTATGCATCGGGAGATAAAGCAGCTCAGGCATCTTGGGACAAGGCTGCTGTCCAACTCATCAGAGCTATAGATGCTATTCTCAGGGTAGTTAGAGATCACCAGGGAACAGATGCAATGTATGACTAAAATGTATCGCTATAATCAATTTTCAGTTCAGTTATAAAGATCACCTCGCATGACTCATTTGTGGCAGCTATATCGCCGTTACGGGCAGGGTAAGTCAGGCCGGGGGTTGATCCAGCCCCGGCTCGAGGTATTTACGCAGGATACTCAGGATCTCCGGATAGAACCCTTCGGGGAAGGGTAGACCCAGAACATTTTCCCGGGCCAGCAGATGGGCTCTGGTGGAGCCGAACACCGTGGAGAAGATGACGCTGGCGGTGAGTCCGGGGTCGAGGTCCGGCCGGATGGTGCCGTCGGCCACGCCCTGTTCGATGCAGCCCCGCATTTTGTCCACCACCCGCCGGCACACGGCCAGAATCTCCGAGTTGTCGGCGGTGACGGTGTGGGCCAGAAAGGGAGAGCAGCGCAAGAGGGTCAGAAAGCCGGAGTTTTCCTCAGTGGAGAATTTGAGGATGCATTTGGAGAAATTGAGCACGCTGCTCAAACCGTCCGAGGAGTAGTAGAGGCTCTCATCGATTTTTTCCAGCAACCCGGTCAGAATGTCGATTTCCACCAGCTGGAAAAGATTTTCCTTGCTCCCGTAATGATGGGCAATGAGCCCGTCGGCGATGCCCGCTTCCTGGGCGATGCGCTTGTAGGTGGTTTCGGCGTAGCCCAGCTCTCCGAAAAGCCGCTTGGCGGTTTCCAGAATGCGTTCCTTGTTGTCCGTCATCGGCCTCTTCTCCTTTTTTTCCGCATATCCGGCCCGTCTAATCAGGACCGCACATCTCCGTCCACCATTTTTCAGTATTCATCCTGTGTGCCCGCTCAATGTCTCGTCAGCCCAATTCATTTTTAAGATGCTTTAACACTGCGTATTTTCGCTCTTTTTTGCCGTTGACGGCGTCATATTCTTCCTTTAGTGCCCGCTCTCATATTTTTCCTGAGCGGGTGCTCAGAATGGTTTCGGTACCGTAACGGCAGGCATGGGAGGAGCTATGCGCGCAAGTTGGAGAGTGTGGGGACTGGCCTGTATGCTGGTCTGTGTGGCGGCGTCGGTCTGTTCCGCAGCGGGGTTCAGCATTTACGAATGGAGCGCACGCGGCAACGCTCTGGGCGGAACCCTGGTGGGGCGGGCGGACGATCCGTCGGCGCTGGCGTATAATCCGGCGGGCATCACCCAGCTGGACGGCGTGCAGGTCATGGCCGGTTTCACGGCCATTCGTCCCGTGCTGGACATCAGAACCGTCGGGCCCGAAGGGGATAAATGGACCACTTCGGAGCGGGACGCCCTGTGGATGCCGCCCCATGCCTACGCCACATGGAAGGTCAACGACCGCTACAGTGTGGGCCTTGGCGTTTTCTCCCGCTTTGGCCTGGGCTCCGTCATCGACGAAAAATGGCCGGGCCGCTACAACTCCTACCGCGCGGTCATCCAGGCCATCTCCATCAATCCCAATGTGGCGGTAAAGGTGACGGACCGGCTGTCCGCCGCTTTCGGAGTCGAGGCCATGCATCTGAGCTTCCTCAAAGAACAGAAGATCAACCTGAGCCGGATCAATCCTCTTCTGCCTGACGGCGACAGCAAAATAGATGCCGACGGCTGGGGCGGCGGGTTCAATCTGGCCCTGCATTATCAGCCCTGCGACTACGCACGCGTCGGTCTGACCTATCGCGGACCCGTGCCCATGAAGGTGCGCGGTACGGCCGAATTTTCCGACATCCCTTCCATGGTGCAGGCTGCCGGGCTGCTCCGGGACTCGGATGCCAACGGCAAGGTCACTCTGCCCGATTCCGTGGCCCTGGGCGTTACGCTCTATCCCACCGAAAAGCTGAGCGTCGAATTGAGCGCCATGCACACCTTCTGGAGCAAGTACAAGGAACTGCGCATCAACTACGCTGATCCGGTCATTCCCGGCCCCGGCGGAAGGCGGCTCGACCAGACCGTGCAGCGCAAGCATTGGAAGGACGTGTGGCGGCTCGGCGTGGGCGTGGAGTACGCCGCGCTGGATTGGCTCGATCTGCGCGCGGGGTACGTCTACGATCAGGAACCGGTCCGGGGGGACTACATCGATTACATGGTTCCGGCCAACAACCGGCATCTGTTCAACGCCGGTCTGGGTTTCCACCGGAACAACTGGACCTTGGACATGCACTACACTTACCTGATGATCGAGGACCGCGACATCAAGGCCCGTTTGGCGGAAGGCGTGTACAAGGGCGAGATCAAAAACGCCGACGCGCACATGGTCGGCCTTTCGATCGGCTACGCCTTCTGATCATCTAGGCTCAGGCCTCATTAATTGTAAAAATCAGGAAAGTTGGTTAGTTGTGCTCAAAGGAGGATGCAATGAGCCAACTTTTCTATCTTTCTGCCGAGCAACTGGAGCGTATCAAGCTTTTCTTTCCACTTTCACACGGTATTCCACGCGTCGATGACCTGAAAGTCATAAGCGGAATCATTTATGTCATCAAACATGGCCTGCAATGGAAAGATGCGCCGCGTGAGTATGGCCCGTATAAAACGCTGTACAATCGTTTTTTGCGCTGGAGCCGGATGGGCGTCTTCAACAATATTTTTACCGAATTGGCAAAAACAGCGGGACAGGATGGCCAGGTGATGATCGATGCAACCCACCTCAAGGCGCATCGAACCGCCGCCAGTTTGCTCAAAAAAGGGCTCTTTCCCGCTGCATCGGACGCACAAAGGGCGGTCTGAACTCCAAACTCCATGCTGTTTGCGACGGCCACGGCAGGCCCCTGGCCATGACGCTCACAGAAGGCCAGGTGAGCGACTACAAAGGAGCCGCCCTGCTTATGGACGCCATAGATGCTTTGCCCGAGGCCAGGGAGCTGCTGGCGGACCGTGGTTATGACGCCGACTGGTTTCGCGATGCCCTGCGCGCCAAAGGTATTATGCCTTGCATCCCGCCCAGAAGGAGCCGGAAGAGACCCTGCCCGTACGATAAAGATCTGCATAAACAGCGGCACATGATCGAGATCATGTTTGGCAGGATCAAGGACTGGCGCAGAATAGCCATGCGTTATGACCGCTGCGCAGATACTTTCTTTTCAGCTCTGTGCCTCGCGGCTTCCGTCATTTTCTATCTCAATTAATGAGGCCTGAACCTAGCCCAGATTGTCAGTTTCCCGCACCAGCCGTCCCAGCCTGTCGTAGGTGTATTTCGTGACGCGGTGCGTCAGGTCCGGATCGTGCGCCCATTCGCGTTTCTCAGCCAGCCGCCCGGCCTTGTCGTAGACATAGCTTGCGCCGCGGGTCTCGTTTTTAGGACCGAAGACATCGGTTTCGCGGACCGTGCGTCCCAGCCCGTCATAGGCGAAGAGCCGCGAGAAGGTGGGGTAGTCCACGCGCACGGGTCTGCCCGCGGCACTGCCGCCGCAACTGGAGCAGCCTCCACCCGGGGCGTCGTAGGTCATGCTCACAGCCCCGGCGGGGTCCTGTGTCCGGGCCAGGTCGCCGCGCGGGGTGTAGGCATATTCCATCCGCTGACCGGCGGCGTCCGTGCGGGAGGCCGGGCGTCCCTGACTGTCGTAGGTGAAGCGGGTCACCCCGCCCAGGGCGTCGGTGGCGTTCATCATGCGGCCGGCCGGATCGTAGCCCGCTTCCGTGACATTGCCCGTGGGGTCAACGGTCTTCACCGGATTCCCGCCCGCGTCGTAGAAAAAGCGGGTCACCGCGCCCAGCGGGTCCGTCGAGTTGGCCACGCGTCCGTCCGTGCCGTACTCGCGCTTCCACACGGCTCCGGCGCGCGTGCGGGTCAGTTCCCGGCCCAGGGCGTCGTAGGTGAAGCGGGTTTCCACGCCCGCGGCGTCCACCTGGCGGACCAACTGGCCGAACACATTGTAATTGCTCTGCTCTTCTGTTCCGTCGGGATGGATATCTCATCTTCAGAGAAGACACAATCGACGAAAGAAGAAATATGAATGGCCTGTAATCTCAATTATTCTATGGATATGGATTGTCGTATGTAACTTTAATCAAATCATCACTATGACCTGGAAGATTTGATGGTAATTTACCATCGACTAAAAACTGCGAAACTACAACTGTAGCTCTAAATACCATTTTTTTTGCTGGCATTTGTTCATATCTATATGATACACTAATTCCATTACTTGTATAGTATGACTTAGAAAAAGATCGTACACCTTTCCAAAACTCATACATTTCTTTTGAAGCACCATATTTTTCTAAATATTTAATATCCTCAGATGTATACTTATCAACTCCTTCATAATATTGAGCACTGACTATTTTTCCATTAATTTTCCAGTTTTCATCTCCAGGAAAATCAAGTGGAACTATTTTATCAAAAAGTTCTGATGTCACCCTTCTTTTATTTTTTCCTACGTATTCTATACAAATTTTCCCATATGGTAAATCAGCTTCTATTTTCATTCCAGGTCGGAGTACGGAATTTTCTTCAAGATGGACGTTTTGCATAGCAGATCTGTCTTGAGAACAGGAAAATAATCCCAAAAATATCACAAAATACAAAATATTTTTCATTACTCCCTCGGTAGTAAAATAATTAGGGGTATTTCCCTCAAAACCTAAATGTGAATCCAATTCCCCTTGGCCCCTCGTAACCTGGAACCCGTTCTCCATATTCATAATAATATTCCCATTCATCCTGATTGTTCCTCCAGGATTTCTGAGCAGGAAAAGCTATAAGCGACCCAACTTTATGTAATTTAAATGAGATATCGTGACCTGAAAAACCAAGCTTCAGGAGATCGTTTATCAAGTCCGTATCGCATTGGTTCAGTGCTTTTCTGAGGACAGTTTGGGGGCAATCTGCATGCCTCATCCTTGCGTCTCCATAACATATATCATGACGCATATATGCATAATCCTGAAGATCAACAGGATATCCTTCTTTTTTTTGTTCTGAAGTTGGGTTTATAAAACCTCTCTGGAAAACTGCCCGCCAATTCTTCCGCTCTTCCTCCGTCATCTTATCCCAAGAAGTCCATCTCCCACCAGTCCATCCTGGGCCACCCCAGTTTTTATAGTAATGAAAAGCACCGAATTCTAATCCTTGTGGATCAATGAGAGAATTAGGCCTATTCTCAACATAGGAATAAAAATTTACTCTACCTTCAAACCCAATCGGATCAGTCTGGCTATACCTGCCACTCTCCGGATCATAATATCTGTTCCAGTTATAGTGCAGGCCGGTTTCTTCATCGAAGTATTGTCCGGGGAAGCGTAAATTGTTGGTAACAGTAGCATCTGAAGACACTTCCGCCTTGCCAAACACCTGGTACTGCGCCTTCCAGACAACGCCACCATTCTCCGCCACAACAATCTGCGGTGTTCCCAGATGATCACTCAATTTATTCTATGGATAGGGGTTATCATATGTAATTTTAATTAAATCATCACTATGGCCTAGAAGATTTGAAGGTATTTTTCCGTCAATCAAAAACTGCGAAATTATAACTGTAGCTCTAAATACCATTTTTTTTGATGGAATTTGTTCATAGTCATATGATATGGCAATTCCATTACTTGTATAGTATAATTTTTGAGGAGGAAAAACTTCTTTCCAAATCTCATAATTTTTTTTAGAAGCCCCATATTTAGAAATATATAATATATCTTCATGTGTGTATCTATCTATGCTTTCACTATATTGCATGCTTACGATATTTCCATTAATTTTCCAGTTTTTATCTCCAGGAAAATCGAGTGGAACTATTTTATCGAAAAGTTCTGATGTTACCCTTCTTTTATTCTCCCCAACATATGTTATAGAAATTTTTCCAAAAGGTAGATCAGCATCTATTTTCATCCCGGGTCGGAGTACAGAGTTTTCCTCAAGATGAACTTTTTGCATGGCAAATCTATTTTGAGAGCAGGAAAATAATCCCAAAAATGCCATAAAGTACAAAATATTTCTCATTATTCCCTCATTCAATCAGTAGTAAAATAATTAACAGATTGAAATCTTTCCTTTGCACCGGGGTAAATCCCCACGTCAAAATCTAAATGTGAGTCCAAGCCCTCTTGCCCCCTCGTGACCTGGAATCCGCTCTCCGTGTTCATAATAATATTCCCATTCATCCTGATTGTTTCTCCAGGATTTCTGAGCAGGAAAAGCGACAAGCGAGCCAACTTTATGTAATTTAAATGAGATATCGTGACCTGAAAAACCAAGCTTCAGGAGATCGTTTATTAAGTCCGTATCGCATTGGTTCAGTGCTTTTCTGAGGACAGTTTGGGGGCAATCTGCATGCCTCATCCTGGCTTCTCCATAACATATGTCATGCCGCATATACGCATAATCCTGAAGATCTGTAGGATATCCTCGTTTCTTTTCATCAAAGGTAGGCTCACGAAATCCTTTATCATATACAGTTTTCCAGAATTTCTGCTCTTCTTCAGTCATTTTATTCCAAGAAGTCCATCTCCTACCAGTCCACCCTGGACCACCCCAGTTTCTATAGTAATGAAAATCACCGAATTCTAATCCTTGTGGATCAATGCGAGAACTGGGTTTATTTGTAACGTAAGTGTATAGATGCAATCCACCAAGCAATCCAATCGGGTCAGTCTGGCTATATCTCCCACTCTCTGGATCATAATATCTGTTCCAGTTATAGTGCATGCCAGTTTCTTCATCATAATACTGTCCCGGAAAGCGCAGGTTATTGGTGACTGTAGAATCATTTGAAATTTCCGCCTTACCAAACACCTGATACTGCGCCTTCCAGACCACGCCGCCGTTTTCAGCCACAATTTGCTGAGGCGTTCCCAGATGGTCATTCAGATACCAATAGTTTTTCCCATTCTCCCGCATGAACAGCAGGTCTGTTCCCCAGGGAGAGCCGGGTCTGTATCCATAACTCTTTAATGTATTTCCATTGGAGTCCATCTCGGCCACAAGGCCGCTGTCGGAATAGTGATAGAAGGTTTTCACTCCACGCACATCTTTCCAGATTCTGCGGCGCAGGAAGTCGTATCCATAGGACGCAACTGTGGCGTTGTTGCCGTCCGCAACACGTGAGAGATGGTTATCCAGATCGTATTCAAAGAGCAGTGTTCTTTCTGGTGTTTTCTTTTCCACCAGATTCCCGGCGGCGTCGTATTTATATTCCGCCCTGTTCCCGGCCTGGAGCAGTTCGTTGTTCTCGTTATACAGCCAGCCGCCGGACACATCCGCCGAAGACAGGCGGTTCCCCACCTGGTCATAGGTGAAGGCTTCATCTGTCAGGACGGGGTTGTCGGAGCGGATGAGCCGGTCCAGCTTGTCATAGCTGTAGGCGTAGGCCCCGTGCTCGGTATCCTTTTTCCGGATATTTCCCGCGTCATCGTATGTATAGCTGTAGTTCTGGATCAGGGCATCGGCCGGGCTGGTGGCGTTGATACTGGTCACGCGCAGGAGCCCGTCATATCCGAAGCAGCGTCTGGTTCCGCCGGGCAGGGTCATGGTGCCCGGCGCGGTCCAGGTGAAGTCGTCCAGAGTGACCATGCCCGTACCCACGCTCATGGCCGTGAGCCGCCCGGCCGTGTCGTAGGCATAGGTCCGGGCCAGACCGTCGGGGCCGGTGAATGCGGCGGGCTGCCCGTTGGCCTGCCAGGCATAGGTATTCGTCTTGTTGAAGGAGCCGTAGTCCACGGTTTCCGTGAGCTTGCGGCCCAGGGCGTCATAAGTGAAGGCTCCGGCGGTTTGACCATCGGTATGGAACACCAGCCGTCCCATCTGGTCGTAGGCAAGGCGCACCCTGCGGCCGGGCTCTGTCCGCCCGCCGGCATAAGCGTCCACGCCCACCACGCGGCCCATCTGGTCGTAGGCGTAGGCCGTCTTCACGCCCCGGGCGTCCAGCTTTTCGGCCAGCAGCCCGGTGGTGGCGTTGTAGGTATAGCGCGTGGTTCCGCCCAGAGGCCGGGTCTCGGACACGGTGCGTCCGGCGGCGTCGTGGGCAAAGCGCGTGACCTGCCCCTTGGCGTCGGTCAGGGCCAGCAGGTTGTCCCAGGTGTCGTAGCCATA
The DNA here is from genome assembly GCF_001553625.1 of Desulfomicrobium orale DSM 12838. Lineage (GTDB taxonomy): Bacteria > Desulfobacterota > Desulfovibrionia > Desulfovibrionales > Desulfomicrobiaceae > Desulfomicrobium > Desulfomicrobium orale. Next base: position 186,798 of record NZ_CP014230.1, on the reverse strand, counting down.
GTTCGTGGCCTGGCCCAGATTGTCGGTTTCCCGCACCAGCCGTCCCAGCCTGTCGTAGGCGTATTTCGTGACGCGGTGCGTCAGGTCCGGATCGTGCGCCCATTTGCGTTTCTCAGCCAGCCGCCCGGCCCTGTCGTAGACATAGCTTGCGCCGCGGGTCTCGTTTTTGGGGCCGAAGACATCGGTTTCGCGGACCGTGCGGCCCAGTCCGTCATAGGCGAAGAGCCGCGAGAAGGTGGGGTAGTTCACGCGCACGGGTCTGCCCGCGGCACTGCCGCCGCAACTGGAGCACCCTTTGCCCGGGGCGTCGTAGGTCATGCTCACGACCCCGGCGGGATCCTGTGTCCGGGCCAGGTCCCCGCGCGGGGTGTAGGCATATTCCATCCGCTGACCGGCGGCGTCCGTGCGGGAGGCCGGGCGTCCCTGACTGTCGTAGGTGAAGCGGGTCACTTCGCCCAGAGCATCGGTGGCGTTCATCATGCGGCCGGCCGGGTCGTAGCCCGCTTCCGTGGCATTGCCCGTGGGGTCAACGGTCTTCACCGGATTCCCGCCCGCGTCGTAGAAAAAGCGGGTCACCGCGCCCAGCGGGTCCGTTGAGTTGGCCACACGTCCGTCCGTGCCGTACTCGCGCTTCCACACGGCTCCGGCGCGCGTGCGGGTCAGTTCCCGGCCCAGGGCGTCGTAGGTGAAGCGGGTCTCCACGCCTGCGGCGTCCACCTGGCGGACCGGATTGTCCCACTCGTCGTATTCCATGCGCGTCACGGCCCTGCCGCGTGTGGCCGTGAGCTGGTTGCCCCGGGCGTCGTAGGTGAAGGTGCTGTTGCGTTCCAGGTTCGTGCCCTGGGCCTCGGTCATCTTCAGCAGATTTCCGGAAGCGTCATAGGCGTACGCGGTGACCGTTCCGGCGGGGTCCACGCGGCGCACAGGCTGGCCAAAGGCGTTGTATTCGCTCTTTTCTTCGGAGTTGTCAGGATGGATGACGCATCTTCAAAATTATAAACTTCTGCTCAAAATCATTGCTGTCCGGCTAAGGGATAAGAAAAGAGTCCAAAATCTCAGCGATGTGTGGTAAAAGAAATCACCACAACATCTTGCCACACAAGGAGATTCTGGACTTGAGTCACCATAATACACTATTCTCCCAGACGCTATCTCTGATTCCCAGACATGTTTTTCAGAAACTCGAAAGACGGCACAAAACCGGGCGCTCGTCGCGTCAATTCGGTTTCAAGGAGCAGTTCACGGTCATGGCCTTCATCCAGCTTGCCGCAAGACGTTCCATGCGCGATGGCCTGCGCTGCCTTGAGGCTGCGGGAAACCGCCTGTATCACTGGGGACTGAAAAACGTGGCCCGCTCGACCTTTGCTGACGCGAACAATTCTCGCCCCGTAGGCTTTTTCAAGGATCTGTTCGCCGAGATGTACGGCCTGTGCGCCGCAAAAGCCCCGAAGCACAAATTCCGTTTCAAATCCAAATTGTTCAGTCTGGACGCCACCACCATAAAGCTTTGCCTGTCGCTTTTTCCCTGGGCCTCGTTTCGGCAGGCCAAGGGCGGCGTCAAAGTACATACCTTGCTGGATCACGATGGCCATATCCCGGCTTTCGCAACCGTCACCGACGCCAAAACCCATGAAAGCCGCATAGCTCAGGCTATGGAGTTGCCCAGGGGCTCCATCGTGGTCTTTGACAAGGGCTTCATCAGCTATCCCTGGTTTCGGATCCTCGGGGCAAAGGGTGTCTTTTTTGTGACCCGGCTCAAGCGCAACGCCGTTTTCAAACTCCTGGAGCGCCGCCTCGTGAATCGCAAGACCGGCGTTACTTCCGATCACATCATTGAAGTCTCCAGCCGGGGAAAATCCTTACGCTTGCGCCGTATCGGCTATCGTGACCAGGAAACCGGGAAACACTACGAATTTTTGACCAACCATTTCCGGCTTTCGGCGAAAACCATCGCCGACATCTATAAAGACCGCTGGCAAATCGAGCTCTTCTTCAAGGAAATCAAACAAAATTTGCGCATAAAGACCTTCGTCGGCAACTCGGAAAATGCGGTTCTGATCCAGATTTACACGGCCCTGACGGTTTACCTGCTCCTCGCGTACCAGAAATTCCTCAGCCGTCTCGGACTCTCCGTACAGCAACTCTTCCAGCTCATTCAACTCAACCTGCTCGGCGAGGCCTCCTTGGATGAACTCCTGAATCCCAGACGACGAAAATTCGATAATTCATATAACTTCAAACTGTTAGATTACATCGCTTAGCCGGACAGCAATGGCTCAAAATGCTCAGATAAAATCTACTCAACTAGGTATGACTCATATTTATTATTTAATAGTTATTAATTATATTTTTTATATATTCAATGCAATATAAAGATCTTAGTAAAGATATTTCATCGTATATTTTATGCGATGATAACCATATTATCCATTCATATATTACATCAAGCTCAGAATTATTAAATAATGTCCATCTTTTTGAAAAATTTTCATCCCAATAAGATAAATTGCAACTCCTGTCTAACATATTGATTATAGAATTTATAACTAATAATTCTGGATTGTTTTCATTTATTGATACATAGATAACTCCAGCTATATAATAGCAAAAGTCTTCAGGAGAAAGCCAATTGAGTACTTCGAAATTTTTTTCAAGTATATCGGATGTTAATTCGTCCCAATTTTTATTAATAATAGACTCAATTTCTTCTCTTTCATCGCATATAAAGTTATCATAGATATATTTTTTTGACTTTTTACGTTCGCGAAATGCATTTTTTAATTTATGCAATAACATTTTATCTCCCTTCCATTAATGCTTGGCATTTTCCAACATGATTCCATGCATCTGCTTGAGCTTGTTGGTGTCCATAGTCTCCTCCTTCCCAACAACGAGCATCTCTTTGCGCTCTTGCAATTGCAAGGTTTAGCCAGGCATCTCTCCTAGAACGTAACTCTTCTAGAGACATTCCTATCTTACATGCAGCATTTCCTTTTCCAAATCTATGCAAATCTTTTTTAGCAAGTTGTACTATTCTATTTAGTTCTTCACATAGATCATCATCACATTCTTTATCCAGAGAATCAGATATTGTCTTTGCTACAATAATGGTTCCAATAACTTTGACTGTAAATATAGCAGCTTTTGTTAAAACTTTTATAGCGATTGGGACAGCTATGGGAATAGCAACTATGTAATTTCCTTCTGGGTCCATAAATATATTACTATTTTGCAAGCAATATCCATATAAATTTATATCCCCACCCTCAAACCCAATCGGATCAGTCTGGCTATATCTCCCGCTTTCCGGATCATAATACCTGTTCCAGTTATAGTGCAGGCAGGTTTCTTCATCATAATACTGTCCAGGGAAGCGTAAATTATTGGTGAGTGTGGAGCTGCCATCTATTTCCGCCTTTCCAAACACTTGGTACTGCGCCTTCCAAACCACGCCGCCGTTTTCAGCCACAATTTGCTGAGGCGTTCCCAGATGGTCATTTAAGAACCAGTAGTTTTTGCCATTTTCTCTGACAAAGAGCGGGTCAGTTCCCCAAGGCGAGTCCGGCCTATAGCCATAGCTCTTCCGCACATTTCCTGATGCATCCATCTCGGCCACAAGGCCGCTGTCGGAATAGTGATAGAAGGTTTTCACTCCGCGCACATCTTTCCAGATTCTGCGGCGCAGGAAGTCGTATCCATAGGACGCAACTGTGGCGTTGTTGCCGTCCGCAACACGTGAGAGATGATTATCCAGATCGTATTCAAAGAGCAGTGTTCTTTCTGGCGTTTTCTTTTCCACCAGATTCCCGGCGGCGTCGTATTTATATTCCGCCCTGTTCCCGGCCTGGAGCAGTTCGTTGTTCCCGTTATACAGCCAGCCGCCGGACACATCCGCCGAGGATAACCTGTTCCCCACCTGATCATAGGTGAAGGCTTCATCCGTCAGGACGGGGTTGTCGGAGCGGATGAGCCGGTCCAGCTTGTCATAGCTGTAGGCGTAGGCCCCGTGCTCGGTGTCCTTTTTCCGGATATTTCCCGCGTCATCATAAGTGTAATTGTAACTCTGAATCAGGGCATCGGCCGGGCTGGTGGCATTGATATTGGTCACGCGCAGGAGCCCGTCATACCCGAAGCGGCGTCTGGTTCCGCCGGGCAGGGTCATGGTGCCCGGCGCGGTCCAGGTGAAGTCGTCCAGAGTGACCATGCCCGTACCCACGCTCATGGCCGTGAGCCGTCCGGCCGTGTCGTAAGCATAGGTCCGGGCCAGACCGTCGGGACCGGTGAATGCGGCGGGCTGCCCGTTGGCCTGCCAGGCGTAGGTATTCGTCCTGTTGAAGGAGCCGTAGTCCACGGTTTCCGTGAGCTTGCGGCCCAGAGCGTCGTAAGTGAAGGCTCCGGCGGTTTGACCATCGGTATGGAACACCAGCCGTCCCATCTGGTCGTAGGCAAGGCGCACCCTGCGGCCGGGCTCTGTCCGCCCGCCGGCATAAGCGTCCACGCCCACCACGCGGCCCAGCAGGTCGTAGGCGTAGGCCGTCTTCACGCCCCGGGCGTCCAGCTTCTCGGCCAGCAGCCCGGTGGTGGCGTTGTAGGTATAGCGCGTGGTTCCGCCCAGAGGCCGGGTCTCGGACACGGTGCGTCCGGCGTCGTCGTGGGTGAAGCGGGTGACCTGCCCTTTGGCGTCGGTCAGGGCCAGCAGGTTGTCCCAGGCGTCGTAGCCATAGTTCGTGGCCTGGCCCAGATTGTCGGTTTCCCGCACCAGCCGTCCCAGCTGGTCGTAGGCGTATTTCGTGACGCGGTGCGTCAGGTCCGGATCGTGCGCCCATTCGCGTTTCTCAGCCAGCCGCCCGGCCCTGTCGTAGACATAGTTTACGCCGCGGGTCTCGTTTTTGGGGCCGAAGACATCGGTTTCGCGGACCGTGCGTCCCAGCCCGTCATAGGCGAAGAGCCGCGAGAAGGTGGGGTAGTCCACGCGCACGGGTCTGCCCGCGGCACTGCCGCCGCAACTGGAGCACCCTTTGCCCGGGGCGTCGTAGGTCATGCTCACGGTCCCGGCGGGGTCCTGTGTCCGGGCCAGGTCGCCGCGCGGGGTGTAGGCATATTCCATCCGCTGACCGGCGGCGTCCGTGCGGGAGGCCAGGCGTCCCTGACTGTCGTAGGTGAAGCGGGTCACCCCGCCCAGCGGGTCCGTTGAATTGGCCACACGTCCGGCCGTGCCGTACTCGCGCTTCCACACGGCTCCGGCGCGCGTGCGGGTCAGTTCCCGGCCCAGGGCGTCGTAGGTGAAGCGGGTTTCCACGCCCGCGGCGTCCACCTGGCGGACCAACTGGCCGAACACATTGTAACTGCTCTGCTCTTCTGCTCCGTCGGGATGGATATCTCATCTTCAGAGAAGACACAATCGACGAAAGAAGAAATATGAATGGCCTGTAATCTCAATTATTCTATGGATATGGATTGTCGTATGTAACTTTAATCAAATCATCACTATGACCTGGAAGATTTGATGGTAATTTACCATCGACTAAAAACTGCGAAACTACAATTGTAGCTCTAAATATCATTTTTTTTGATGGATTCTGCTCATATTTATATTGTATTCTTATCCCATTGCTTGTATAATATGCTTTTGACATAGGAAATATATCTTTCATCAAAAAATACATTTCTTTTGATGTTCCATGATTATATATATAGAGCATATCTTCATTATTATAAGAAACAATTCTTTCATAGTATTGCATGCTAACTATATTTCCATTAATTTTCCAGTTTTCATCTCCAGGAAAATCGAGTGGAACTATTTTATCGAAAAGTTCTGATGTTACCCTTCTTTTATTCTCCCCAGCATATTTTATAGATATCTTTCCAAAAGGTAAATCAGCATCTATTTTCATCCCGGGTCGGAGTACAGAGTTTTCCTCAAGATGAACTTTTTGCATGGCAAATCTATTTTGAGAGCAGGAAAATAATCCCAAAAATGCCATGAAGTACAAAATATTTCTCATTATTCCCTCAGTATTAAAATAATTAACAGATTGAAATCTTTCCTTTGTACCGGGGTAAATCCCCACATCAAAACCTAAATGTGAGTCCAACCCCTCTTGGCCCCTCGTGACCTGGAATCCGTTCCCCATATTCGTAATAATATTCCCATTCATCTTGATTGTTTCTCCAGGCTTTCTGGGCAGGAAAAGCGACAAGCGAGCCAACTTTATGTAATTTAAATGAGATATCGTGACCCGAAAAACCAAGCTTCAGAAGATCATTTATCAAATCTGTGTCACATTGATTCAGCGCGTTTCTGAGAACCTCTGGCGGGCAATCTGTATGCCTCATTCGAGCTTCTCCATAACATATATCATGCCGCATATACGCATAATCCTGAAGATCAACAGGATATCCTCTTGTTATTTGATCATCTATAGGCTCACGAAATCCTTTATCATACACAGTTTTCCAGAATTTCCGCTCTTCTTCAGTCATTTTATCCCAAGAAGTCCATCTCCCACCAGTCCATCCTGGGCCACCCCAGTTTCTATAGTAATGAAAATCACCGAATTCTAATCCTTGTGGATCAATGCGAGAACTGGGTTTATTTGTAACGTAAGTGTATAGATGCAATCCACCAAGCAATCCAATCGGATCAGTCTGGCTATACCTGCCACTCTCCGGATCATAATATCTGTTCCAGTTATAGTGTAATCCTGTTTCTTCATCATAATACTGTCCCGGAAAGCGTAAGTTGTTAGTAACAATAGCATCTGAAGACACTTCCGCCTTGCCAAACACCTGGTACTGCGCCTTCCAGACAACTCCGCCGTTTTCGGCTACAACTATCTGCGGTGTTCCCAGATGATCATTCAAATACCAATAGTTTTTCCCATTCTCCCGCATGAATAGCGGGTCTGTTCCCCATGGTGAGCCGGGCCTGTATCCGTAACTCTTTAATGTATTTCCATTGGAGTCCATCTCGGCCACAAGGCCGCTGTCGGAATAGTGATAGAAGGTTTTCACTCCGCGCACATCTTTCCAGATTCTGCGGCGCAGGAAGTCGTATCCATAGGACGCAACTGTGGCGTTGTTGCCGTCCGCAACACGTGAGAGATGGTTATCCAGATCGTATTCAAAGAGCAGTGTTCTTTCCGGCGTTTTCTTTTCCACCAGATTCCCGGCGGCGTCATACTTGTATTCCGCCCTGTTCCCGGCCTGGAGCAGTTCATTGTTCTCATTGTACAGCCAGCTTCCGTTCACTGCCGCAGAAGACAAGCGGTTACCTACCGCGTCGTAAGTAAAGCTTTCATCGCTCAAGTGCGGATTATCAGAGCCTGTAAGCCGGTCCAGCTTGTCATAGCTGTAGGCGTAGGCCCCGTGCTCGGTATCCTTTTTCCGGATATTTCCCGCGTCATCGTATGTATAGCTGTAGTTCTGGATCAGGGCATCGGCCGGGCTGGTGGCGTTGATACTGGTCACGCGCAGGAGCCCGTCATATCCGAAGCAGCGTCTGGTTCCGCCGGGCAGGGTCATGGTGCCCGGCGCGGTCCAGGTGAAGTCGTCCAGAGTGACCATGCCCGTACCCACGCTCATGGCCGTGAGCCGCCCGGCCGTGTCGTAGGCATAGGTCCGGGCCAGACCGTCGGGGCCGGTGAATGCGGCGGGCTGCCCGTTGGCCTGCCAGGCATAGGTATTCGTCTTGTTGAAGGAGCCGTAGTCCACGGTTTCCGTGAGCTTGCGGCCCAGGGCGTCATAAGTGAAGGCTCCGGCGGTTTGACCATCGGTATGGAACACCAGCCGTCCCATCTGGTCGTAGGCAAGGCGCACCCTGCGGCCGGGCTCTGTCCGCCCGCCGGCATAAGCGTCCACGCCCACCACGCGGCCCATCTGGTCGTAGGCGTAGGCCGTCTTCACGCCCCGGGCGTCCAGCTTTTCGGCCAGCAGCCCGGTGGTGGCGTTGTAGGTATAGCGCGTGGTTCCGCCCAGAGGCCGGGTCTCGGACACGGTGCGTCCGGCGGCGTCGTGGGCAAAGCGCGTGACCTGCCCCTTGGCGTCGGTCAGGGCCAGCAGGTTGTCCCAGGTGTCGTAGCCATAGTTCGTGGCCTGGCCCAGATTGTCGGTTTCCCGCACCAGCCGTCCCAGCCTGTCGTAGGCGTATTTCGTGACGCGGTGCGTCAGGTCCGGATCGTGCGCCCATTTGCGTTTCTCAGCCAGCCGCCCGGCCCTGTCGTAGACATAGCTTGCGCCGCGGGTCTCGTTTTTGGGGCCGAAGACATCGGTTTCGCGGACCGTGCGGCCCAGTCCGTCATAGGCGAAGAGCCGCGAGAAGGTGGGGTAGTTCACGCGCACGGGTCTGCCCGCGGCACTGCCGCCGCAACTGGAGCACCCTTTGCCCGGGGCGTCGTAGGTCATGCTCACGACCCCGGCGGGATCCTGTGTCCGGGCCAGGTCCCCGCGCGGGGTGTAGGCATATTCCATCCGCTGACCGGCGGCGTCCGTGCGGGAGGCCGGGCGTCCCTGACTGTCGTAGGTGAAGCGGGTCACTTCGCCCAGAGCATCGGTGGCGTTCATCATGCGGCCGGCCGGGTCGTAGCCCGCTTCCGTGGCATTGCCCGTGGGGTCAACGGTCTTCACCGGATTCCCGCCCGCGTCGTAGAAAAAGCGGGTCACCGCGCCCAGCGGGTCCGTTGAGTTGGCCACACGTCCGTCCGTGCCGTACTCGCGCTTCCACACGGCTCCGGCGCGCGTGCGGGTCAGTTCCCGGCCCAGGGCGTCGTAGGTGAAGCGGGTCTCCACGCCTGCGGCGTCCACCTGGCGGACCGGATTGTCCCACTCGTCGTATTCCATGCGCGTCACGGCCCTGCCGCGTGTGGCCGTGAGCTGGTTGCCCCGGGCGTCGTAGGTGAAGGTGCTGTTGCGTTCCAGGTTCGTGCCCTGGGCCTCGGTCATCTTCAGCAGATTTCCGGAAGCGTCATAGGCGTACGCGGTGACCGTTCCGGCGGGGTCCACGCGGCGCACAGGCTGGCCAAAGGCGTTGTATTCGCTCTTTTCTTCGGAGTTGTCGGGATGGATGACGCGCAGCAGATTCCACGCATTGTCATATTCCTTGACGGTCTTTTCTCCGGCGGCACCGGTCACGGTGTGAACCATGCCTTCGATATGAACTGCCTTTTCCGTCTTGCCGTTGACATTGTGCCGCACCATTTCACCCTGGCTGTTGTACCAGTATTCATCCGTGCGGCTGCCCTCGCGGATGGAGGTGTAGAAGAGCTTTCTGGTGAAGTCGTAGTTGTAGTCAAAGACACGGTGCAGACCGGCATTATCCTTTTCCAGACGCAGATAGCCGTAGTCGTCGCAGGCATAGCTGACGGCAAGGCCGGACGGATATGCAACAGAGGCCAGTCTGCCCCGGACGTAAGCGAATCCCGTCTCGCCCTGGGGCGTGACAATGCGTTCCACCTGGCCGGATTTGTAGACGATCTTCGATACGTTTCCGGCCCGGTCCGTGATGCTTACGCTTTCGCCCGCATATTTCAGCTCGGCCAGGGTACGGTTTGCGGAGTCCAGCACCTGGGTCACACGGCCGTCTGCGTCGCGCTTCCAGCTTCTGTTCACGCCGAGTCTTCCGCCTTCCGCCGTCAGGCGGCCGTCCGCGTCGTAGTGTCTGAAGCGGCCGCGCAGGCCGGTCCAGAGATATCCCTGGTCCGTCTTTTTGATGACATAGGGCCCGTTCACCCATGTATCGGCGTTCACTGAAGTCTTGCGGTATTCCACGCCGTCCCGGCGCAGGGCTCCGGGTTCCGGCACCAGGCGGTCGCTGTCGTGGGCCGGCGCCAGAGCGGGGGGCTCTGTCCGGGGCCACGGGGCGGGGGCGGCCGAGAGGTTCGGGCCAAGGCGCACTTCGCCCAGATCGAATTCCGGCCGCGGGGCGCGCTGTGGTCCGGGACCGTCTTCCGTGTCCGGCCGCGGGCAGTTTCCGTGCTCGCAGGCCGGGGGCTCGGGCAGGCATTTGCCGCCCATGGGCTGGGGCGCCGGTGCCGGAGCAACAATAGCCGGGCCGCCGCCTGGTCCGCCTCCGCCATAGCCTCCGCCTCCGCCGCCGGAATACTCTCCGGGGCCGGACGGAGGAGCCTGGCAGAGACCATGGTTGGCGTACCATACCCAGCCCGTGGCCTGCCAGCTTTCATGCCCGTTCACGCACAGGAACATGTACCTTACCCCGGCCTGGGCCTGAAGGCGCACGCAGTCGTCCGGAGCGAAATCCTTCAGGCAGGTCACGCGGTAGGGCAGGGTGACTGTCTGCCGCGGCCCGAGATTCTCCGGGACTTCTCCCAGAAGTTCATAGCGGAAATACCTGTTCTCGCCGGGCATGCTCAGGGCAAGCTTCTGGGCGCCCAGATCGCCCTGGTTGGTCAGGGTCACTTCGCCGTTCATCTCCTGTCCGGCCCGCATGGGCGGAAGGGTCAGGGACATGGGCGAAACCACGATCCGCGCCACTTCGGTCACGGATGTGTTGAAGATGGGGTTCAGGATGATTTCGTAGCGGTCCTCGATGGTGATTTCGCGCACTTCCCATTCCACCGTGACCAGACTGGAATCCAGAAACACGTCGGTGTAGGCCAGACTGCCGGGACGAATCCAGATGCGGCCTGTGCCTTCCTTGTGCCCGGCCTTGCGGACCCGGTACTGGTACGGCCCCACGGGCAGGTTTTCCAGACGGGCGTTACCCCCGGCGTCGGTCACGGCGTTCACCTTGGCCGCGCTTTCCTCGTGCGTCAGGGTGATGGAGGCCCCGGGCACGCCGGGCCTGATCCGGCCCTGTTCGTCGGCCGTGCCCGTCAGCACGTCGATGATCTTGAAGCTCGCGTCGCCCCGGCCGGAAGCCGAAAGCGTCACGAATACCTGATACTGCGCCGTGAGACCGCCGCCGCGGACCTCGAAGCGGGTGTCGTACTGGCCTGTGGGCGTGGCGGCGGGCGGATTCAGGGCAAAAAGCACATCCCTGGACTGTCCGGGTTCGATAAACCCCAGATCTTCGGATGAGCGCAGGCGGACCCATTCCGGGCCGGAAACCTTGCGGATGGTCAGTTCCACCGGGGCGAACCCCCTGTTGGTGATGACCAGACGCTCTCCCGCCTCGCCGCCGGGGTTCATGGCCGTGGCCACGTGTGTCGGCGCATAGAAGAGCGCCGGCCTGCCCTCGGCGCACTGGATGTCCAGCCGGATGTCGTGCCAGACCCGGCGGGAAGCTCCCTGACCGCTGACCAGATGATAGAGCAGGGTGACGGTTTCGGGAGCGGTCCTGTCCGCGGCGATGGTCATGCTCACGGCGGCCTGCCCTCCGGAGGGAACGGCCACGGGCGGGGCGGGGGTGATGGTCAGGCCCTGAGGCAGGGGATCCTCGGGGGCGCGCTCCAGGCGCAGATCCGAAAGCACGGTGCCCGGCGCCGCCGTGGCCCGGATGGTAATGTTTCGCTCCTGGCCGTGCAGTATCTGAAGACGGAAGCGGTTGTAGTCAACGGACAGCCTTTCCACCCAGAAACGACCGTGCACAGGTTTGACGGACTGGTCCGGATGCATGACCCGCACGGCATATTCTCCGGCATCGTTTTCACGGGTAGTCACGGCCTGGGTGAAAACGCCGTCTGTGCCCGTAACCACAGGCAGCAGGCGTTCCACGCCACGGCTTTCCACGATCAGATTCAGGCGTGCGCCGGCGAGAGGCTGGCCGGACCGGTCCACGGCCCGGCCGGTGATGAGCACCGCTTTGCCCGGAACCACGCGTTCGGGAGAAATGGATGTCAGTTCGCCCGCATAAGGCGTTTCCACCAGCCGTACCGGCACCTCGCCCTGCATGCCCTTCAGCGATACGGCCTCAGGCAGACCCAGACGGGCGTGCAGGCGTGAAATCACAAGCCGCGCCACCAGATTGTCGGGCACCAGAACGGGCACGGACAGGGTCATGGGGGCCGAGACAAAGGTCCGGCCTGCCGGGATGCGGGCAATGAACCGGCCGTCCGCCGCGACCTGGATCATGTCGCCGCTGGTCTGGGTCAGAGGCGTTCTGGCCAGCACGTTGCCCAGCTTGTCCTCCAGAATAAGGCTGATTTCGGGGCTGGGAGAGCCGCCCGGTCCGGCCGTGATCAGGTCCATGGCGGCCTTGCCCCCGTTGGTCAGCTCGAAGCGGGCCGTACCGAAGCCGCCGCGGGTGAAGCTTTCCGGTGTGAGACGCAGCCCGAGGCTGCCGTCTTCCACGGGAACAGACAGGGAGCGCGACACGCGCACTGTTTCTCTGGAGACGCGGGGGTACTCCAGAGTCAGGGTAAAAGGCTGGGTGGCATTCAGGGTTTCCAGACCGGGAACAATGACGCCCACGGCCCGCTGTGCACCGGCGTCCAGACTGAAGACTCCGGACATGAGCCGGCCCCCGGCCATATCCAGAATGAGCCGTGCGCCGGGCATGGTTTCATTGTTTCCCCGGTTGGCAACCACAAAGGTCAGCTCGTTCATGACTCCGCGCCGCAGCAGCTGGTTTTCGGGGAAAGCCAGCTCCACATCGGGCAGGACGACTTCACGGCCCAGACTGGCCGCACCCTGGCGGTCCACGGCCCGGAGCAGATAGCGGCGCTCGCCGCGTCCGGCGCGGGAGTCAGTGAAATTGCTTTCGGCCAGCAGCCCGTCATGCAGGTTCGTCTCCACGCCGAAGGTGGACAGGGTGCAGTTGAAACCTTCCAGATCCGGGGCCGGATGGGTCCAGGTCAGCACCGGCGGCGCATCGTCCAGCCGGCTCACGGCGAGGTTCTGCACAGGAAGCAGCCTGGGCGAGACATAGACCTCGTTGGACACGGGCGATTCATTGCCCGCGGCATCCACGCTGACCACCCAGTAATAATGTTCCGTCAGGGACGGCGTGGTGTCCACGGTGTGGGTCACGGGAATGCGCGACAGGATGTCCCGTGCCTTTGCCGGGTCGGCCTCCAGACCCCGGTATATGCGGTACATGGCCACATCGGTGGCATTGGCCGGGGCGGTCCAGCGCAGATAAATGCCGTTGGCCGCAACCTGCCCCACAAGCTCCGAGGGCGCGGGAGGAGCCACCCGGTCCGGAAGAATCTGTACCGTGTTTCGGGAACTGACGGCTTCTTCGCCGTTCACGCAGCGCACCGAGGAGACGCCATAGATGTATGGCACGTCCAGAGGCGGGATATCTGTGGTGTTGGTGTCTGTCGTGGCGTTTATTTCCACGAAATCCGTTCCGGCCGAGCGGCGGGCGATGCGGTAGCCGCAGGCTCCGGGCACGGGCGCCCATTCCAGCCGGACCAGACCGCCCGGTCCGGGCGTGGCGCGCAGATTTCCCGGTGCAGGCAAAGGCGGCAGATTTCCGCTGTATATCTCGAAGGCGTTGGCGGCTGTGATGCGCGTGGCGTTGTTGCCCAGATTGTCCTCAGCCTCGAACTCGAAGGATAAGGCTCCGGCAGGACCGGCGGGTGGCAGGCGCAGCCAGCCGTGCCAGGTGGTGCGTCCGGTGTCGGAAACAAGGTTCTCCACCGGGCCGGAAGCCTGGTTCAGGCGGTAGCGGAAACGGGGCGTGGCGGCCGGGGCTTCGTCCAGCACGAAAGTCACCCGGATCTGGGCGTGTCCCGGATTGTGGATGGGCGCGGCCGGGCTGGTCAGAATGTCCGTCAGGGCCGGTCCGGCTGTGTCGATGAAGCAGGGCGCATGGTCCACGATGTCTGCGCCCACATTGCCCGCACCGTCATAGGCCGCAAATACGGGCTGGGCCATACCGGTCAGTCCGGCGGGCAGAGTGATGCGGCCCGTCCAGCGGGTGGCGTTGAGAGGTTCCAGAGCGAAGAGCATGGGTGCTTCGCCGGATACGGTCAGGCTCAGGAAAGGCGGTGCGGAGAGCGTTTCGTCCACATCGACTTCCACGGACAGAACGCCCTGTCCGACACGGCCGCCTTCTGCCTTCTCGGCGCTGTAGCGGATCTGGAGGGCCCTGGGCGGCACCCGGTCCGACAATGCCCGGACCGGCTCCGAGAGGGGGCTCCAGTTGCCCGAGGAGTTCATGAGCCGGATCCGGTAGAAATATGTGCCGTCCACGGGCGGCATATCCGTGAAGGATGTGCCTGTCCCCATGTGGATGCGGGTAGCTCCGGCCGGGGACTCAAAGGAACTGGCGGCCCGGTAAAGTTCGTAGCGAGCGCCCTGAGCCTGGTTCCAGGATACGAAAATCCGCCCTTCCGGCCGGGGCAGGGCGCTGAGACCCACCGGCGGCGCCGGAGCGGACTCATCCAGAATCACGGAAACGGGCAGGCTGTCCTGACTCTGGCCTGCGCGGTTTTCAGCCTTGGCCGTGATATGATGGACGCCCGTGGAATTGATGTTTGTCAGGGTCACGGTGCCGGAGAAAAGTCCGTTCACGTTTGCGGAAACAGAGGTCTGCCGCGTGCCGTCCACGGCCAGATGCACCATTTCCAGCGGCCCGGCCCGGCCCGTCACCACTACCCGCGGATTATTGGTGACCGTGCCCGGTGCGGGCAGAGTGATGACCGGACGCCCCGGAGCGGTCAGGCCCACAGTCAGGGTAAAGCCCCGGCTGGCCGTGTTGTCCTTCAGATCGTGGGCGCGGATGGTCAGGGTATGGTTGCCGTCGGTCAGTTCCGCCGGATACAGAGTCCAGGAAAAGGAAGATGTCTGCCGGGCGCGGACCAGACCATTCACCATGAATTCCACCAGCTTCACTCCGGACGGATCCGTGGCGCGCACGGTGAATGTCACGGGTCGGCTTACGGTCAGAGGAACCGCATCGAGCTCTGTGGCTGTTCCTCCCGAGGCCGCTGTAACGGCTATTTCCGGCCCTGTTGTATCTGCGGCGGTCCGCGCGGAGACGGTCCGGCTTACGGGGTCCTCGCCGCCGCTTTTATTCACGGCGGTTACGGCCAGATATGTATCCCGGCCGTTTTCCACTGCCACCTTGAGCGACTCGGAAGATGCCCGTCCGGCGAGGGTCATGAGACGGGTGTCCGCTCCGCCGGGAACTCCGGCTATGGAGGCGTTGGTGGTGGTATAAACATTGTAGTGGCTGAGATAGGGCTTATACACCGGCTTCCAGGCCAGCTGCACCCAGCCGTCACCCTGGGCCGCGATGGCCGGATTGCCCGGATTGCGCAACCAGGTATGTCCGGTCAGGGTTACGGGCTGAGCGCCCACATTGCCATCGGCATCTTCGGGAAGAACCGTGATTTTACCCACATCCTCCCGGCTCAGGCCCGTCAGGGTGAAGGACGGTTCAGTGATCCAGACCGGCTTTTTCCCGGCGGCTGTGATCTGATAGCGGCCAGGAGAATCATTTTCCGGTGGCAGCCAGGTAAATGTCAGGCTGTCGGCACGGGACTGTACCTGCCCCGGCCGGAT
The DNA here is from genome assembly GCF_001553625.1 of Desulfomicrobium orale DSM 12838. GTDB lineage: Bacteria > Desulfobacterota > Desulfovibrionia > Desulfovibrionales > Desulfomicrobiaceae > Desulfomicrobium > Desulfomicrobium orale. Next base: position 171,387 of record NZ_CP014230.1, on the reverse strand, counting down.
GGGACCGGGAGAAAGGGTGTCTTTGGTCCGGGCCGTCACAGGTGTGACCCGGGAGATGAAATGGCCGCTCGTGTCCACAGGCACCACGGCCAGATAATAGGTTATATTCCGTTCCAGGCCGGAAATCTTGAAACTTTCCGAACCCGGCCCGAGAATTTCCCGTGGAGTCAGGCCTGCGATATCTTCAAAGGCTTTCGTGGATACGAATATCCGGTATTCCTTGAAATCCAGAGGTTCGGGATAGGTCCAGGAAATGATGATATCCGTACCGCTGGCTTGAGGGACGGCGCGCAGCGTGGTTATGGGGGCGGGCGCGACATTGTCGTAAACCAGATCAAGGCGGGTTGGTTCGCTGATGTTGCCGGCCCTGTTCCTGGCTGTGAAAGACAGAGTGTTCAGTCCTTCGGCCAGTTCCACTTCCACGCTCCATTCCGTGGAGGGGGTGTGCGGGACAGCTTCGCGGCCGTTCAGCAGAATGGCTTCGCCCGGCCCTTTGGTGCCCGTCACCGTCACCCGTTGCTGCGTCACGGGCGATGGCAGCGGCACGACCACTGGTGGCGACGGGTGGGTGGAATCAATGGAGAACTCCAGCGTGTTGCTGGCAAGATTCTCGAAGGTGTCGGCCAAAGTGGCTTTCAACCGGTAGGAGCCGTCAGTCAGGGCAAAGGACGGACGGATGGTCAGCTCACTCGCATTGACGCTCCAGGAGCAGGGAATGGTCCAGTTGCCGCTTTCCAGAACAATGCTGCTGGCGTTTGTATCCAGCGCGGTGGCCTCATCAAGAGTCAGCACTATGCTCGATGCGGCGGATACGGCCGTACCATTGGCCGGGGTGGAGGCAACGATTTCCGGAGCCAGAGAGTCCACGTAAAAGGACAGGGGCACAGACGGGCTGCGGTTACCCGCACCGTTTACGGCATGTACTTCCAACGTGGAGTTGCCCTGGGGCAGGGTCACGGGCAGCGCCCACCTGCCATTCACCACAGGGCCTTCAGCACTGAAACCCACGCGTTGGCCGTACTCCGGGCCATAGCCCGGAGTGGGCTGGGTTACGTAGTCACTGAAGGGGGTGTCTGTTGTCTCGCTGAATATTTTTGAGTATGAAAAATTTTCTGTGACGCAGTTATAATAGAAATTAGAATTTCCGTAGAATAAGCTGTTTTTGAATATGGCTTTTGTAGTGTATCCATTAAGCATATGTCCAAGGATAACAGTTATGTTGTTTCCTATTAATTTGCATTTATTGAAACATATTGATCCGTTTCCAGAAGACCCAACAAAAGATATAATTCCAGAGCCATGATTTGTGTTATGATCCTTTCTGATTTCAATATTTTCTATATAAATTTGATTATTGAATAAAGTTGATGTTCTAAAATCAATTGCATATACATTTCCAGGGTTGTCTCTGATAGTAACATCCTCTGGATACTCTCCGAGTCCGATAATACTGACCCATTTATGGATATTCAAAGCTCCAGGATAGTCTCCTTTATCAATGTAAATGACGTCTCCGTCTTTTGCCGCATCCACTGCCGCCTGTATGGAGGTATATTGTCTGGCTGGTCCTACCCTCCGGATAGTGGCATTGGCGTTCAGGGTCAGGGCTGCACCGGAAATTATCACGCGTTCTCCGGGAGCGGTGCCGTTCAGGTTGACTGTAGTGCTGCTGGCGGCGTTCAGGACTCCCTCGCGGACCAGTCCGCTGAAGACCTCGCCACCCAGCACTGTTGGCCGGGCCAGCATGGTTGTGGCGTTGTGGACAAGACCGGGGCTCATGTTGCCGGAAATATCTTCCAGCCGCAGGGAAAACTGGACGTTCGTGTCCGGGTCAAGGCCCTTGACCTCGTATCTGGTGGCATTGCCCGGCAGCACGGCGATTTCGCGGCCATTCATATGCACATGGATCCGGTACAGGTCGTCCGCCTCAAGCTTCGGCCAGGTCAGAATAAATCCGCCCGGGATATGTTCCACGTTCAGTCCGGTGATATCCGCCGGAGGCTCTGAATCCAGGGTTTTTACCGCACCGGAGGCGAATCGTGCGGCGGTCTGACCGGCGGTATCCACGGGCGAAACAGCCCAGTGGTAGGTTACACCGCGTTTCAGTCCGTCGATGGTGGCGTTGAAGACTCCCGCCGGAACAGTTTTTCTGGGCGTGAGACCGCGCAGGGCGGAAATGGGCGTGAGCTCCAGATATACATGATAGCCCTTGATATCTCCGGAAGCCGATTCATCGTAGTTCCAGGAAAACAAAAGGCTTGTTCCTGAAGCCAGAGACTCTGCTGTGGCATTGGTCAGAGGTACGGGCGGGCCGTCCTCGTAGCGGATATCAAGAATCAGCGCTTCGGAGACATTCTCGTGATCGTCCTGTTGCCGGACGGAGAAGGTATTGTTGCCGGGCGCAAGGCGTACCGTATGCTCCCAGGTGGTGTCAGCAATCTGGTCGTCCAGAGTCATGTTGCCGCCGGAGCTGTCGCCTGAAGGCATGTTCTCGAAAAAGAGCAGGTCTCCGGCGTTTTTCGTCCCCCGGAAGGTAAACTGCGGATGATGGACTACCTTTGGATAGGCCTCGGCCTTTGGTGCGGCAGGCGGTTCCGTGTCCAGACTGAAGACGGAAGAGTATTGGGCCTTGTGCCCCAGAGAATCCTGTACTGTGGCATTGACCTGATAGCGGCCGTCTTTAAGAGGTGCCTGAGGAGTGAAAGACAGGACGGATGTGGTGGCGTTCCAGCCTGTGCGGCCCGGTATGGATGTTCCATCCAGGGATAAGGCAAGAGAGGACGCCCGCAGGTCAAGTTCGCTGATATCCCGTACAAGGGCCTGGATATGCTCTGGTCTGACGTTGATACGCGCCGCATTTTCCGGAGAAAACGACGACACGCCCGGAGCGGTGAAATCCGCAAAGACATCCACGTACAGCATAGGACTCATGTCGAAATTGCGAATCTGCCAGATCCCCAGCTGGTTCTGTCCACTGTCCAGAGTGGCATTCCCGGCCCAGGTGGTTTCACTGGTTTTGCCCATGAGCTGACCTCCAGCCCAGACCTGTGCACCGGGCAGGCAGGCGCCGGTGAGGGTCACGAAGGGAACGTCGGACAGGTTGCTGCCGGGACGGACTGCAACAGGCTTGCCCATGAGCCGGGTACCGGTCACTGCGGGGCGTTCAAGGCCCATAAACCGCGGCACCCCTTCGACACGGATATAGTCGACGCCCACGCCTCCGAAGACATGGTGACTGTGTGCCGCTGCTTCGATGCGGATGTACCTGGGCTGTCTGGTTTCGGCCCATTCAAAGATCTGCTCGCCATTCCAGTAGGTCTGCAGCCGGCCACCCAGTCTGGAGACACGGATATGGGCCTCCCCGGAAAGAGGAAGCGAGTCATGCTGTACTCCTGCGCCCGTGTACCACTTGCTGCCGGAGTGGGAATCCCAGGTGTCATAGTATCCGATCCTGTTGATTTCCTTTCTGTCTTGATCGAGAAATATCAGGCAGATGCTTGAGACACTGCGTTTTTCCGTCTCATCCTTCCAGTAGATCTTCCCTTCCACATTGACGATGTGGGCGTCCGGCAGTTCCCTTTCATAGATGCTTTTGTTCCATCCTCCTCCTGCCGGGGCGATTCTGCGCACATTGAGGGTGGAGTTTTCAAAGTCCGCCTCGACCCATCTGGCATTGTCGTAGGAGTGGTTCCAGTATGCGGCGGATGTCCCGGTGGCGTCGAATTCGTCCCGGAACAGATAGTTCGGAGCCAGAGTTGTCCTGACCGAGGTCACTTTCGGATTCAGGTGGCCGTTTATATTCACGGCCGCCACAGCCACATGCCAGGTCCTTCCCGGCTCCAGATCGTAGCGCGTGAAGCGGGCCTCCCTGGTGGAACCGGCGGGAGTGAGGTTGGTCACATCGGTGATGGGGTCGCCTGAAATATAGACATTGTAGCGGCTCACCAGATGCGCGGGCTGGCTGGGTTGCCAGACCAGAGACAGGGCGCGGGAAAACGCGGTTACTTCCTCTGTGCCCGGAACGGGATTGGGAAGCAGCCGGGCCACGTTTGTGGTATGGCGTTCGCCCTCTGTGCCGTTCTGGCTGAGCACGGCGATGGTCACCTGGGTTGACGGCTGGTTTTTCAGATCGCAGTCGTAGCTCAGGGTTTCCGGGGCCAGGAAGATGGGTTTAGTGCTGTTGCCGAGGTACAGATGGTAGCCTCTGGCTTCCGAGGTGAACAGACCGGGCCAGGAGATTCTGGCCGCGTTTTCCCTTGATTCCACCCGGAGAGTGGCCTGCGGCACCCCTTCGACGCGGATATAGTCGATGCCCACGCCTCCGAAGACATGGCCATTGTATGCCGCTGTTTCGATGCGGATATATCTGGGCTGTCTGGTTTCGGCCCATTCAAAGATCTGCTCGCCATTCCAGTAAGTCTGCAGCCGGTCACCCAGTCTTGAGACGCGGATATGTGCCTCCCCGGAAAGAGGAAGCGAGTCATGCTGTACTCCTGCACCCGTGTACCACTTGCTGCCGGAGTGCGAATCCCAGGTGTCATAGTACCCGATTCTGTTGATTTCCTTTCTGTCCTGATCGAGAAATATCAGGCAGATGCTTGAGACATTGCGTTTTTCCGTCTCATCCTTCCAGTAGATCTTCCCTTCCACATTGACGATGTGAGCATCCGGCAGTTCCTTTTCATAGATGCTTTTGTTCCATCCTCCTCCTGCCGGGGCGATTCTGCGCACATTGAGGGCGGAGTTTTCAAAGTCCGCCTCAACCCATCTGGCATTGTCATAGGAGTGGTTCCAGTATGCGGCGGATGTCCCGGTGGCGTCGAATTCGTCCCGGAACAGATAATTCGGAGCCAGAGTTGTCCTGACCGAGGTCACCTTCGGATCGAACTGTCCGTTCTTGTTTACAGCTACTACCGCCACATGACAGGTGGCGTTCTCTTCAAGGCCGGCAACCAGAGCACAGGGCGTGGTGGTATTGACGGCTGGAGTCATCCGGGACACGTCGGTAATGGACGCATTGGACACGTACACCGCGTAATGGTCCAGTTCTTCGGAAGGAGCGGGTGTCCAGAAAATCTCAAGCGCCCTGGAGTGTACGGAGATATTTTTTTCCAGCACGATCGGGTTGGGCAGTGTCTGGGCTTGGGCGAAGGCGTGCGCCAGCAGGAGAGAAACGATGAGGAAGAGACGTGGCAGTGCTTTCTGGCGCATGGTCAATCATTCCTTTCGTCACAGGGAGAACAGGGTTCGGGAAATATGGGGCTGAGCGCGGCCATACCACCGCGCAGGATGAGGAAGTTTTTCAGCCCGGCCTGGCGGGCATCGCGAATCAGGCGATGCGGAAAACGGCCGTTGGCATCGGCCAGGCATACGGGCATGGAGGCATTGTCCATGCGGTGCAGAAATTCCTGCCGGGATTCCCCGTGTCTTGGCTCAAACACGTGAACCGCAGTGGTGTTCAGGACTGCACTTGCCTTGTGTGACAGCCCGTCCACGACGGCCAGCGCCAAAGGGATCTGCAGGGCATCAGCTTTGAGCGTATTCAAGGAGACTTCCCGGTATTCATCCAAGACAAAGGGATCACCCGTCAAAGAGCCGCCCGCGTCTTGCCAGGCGGGCAGACCGCCCAGCAGGATATGAATCCGCCAGCCCTGTCCGCGTAGGTTCCGGGCCGTTTCGCAGGGTTCGGCCAGACTGTGTCCCGTGCCTACCAGAATCAGCCGCCTGTTTTTGAGGTGCGGCATACCCTCCAACGCCGCCAGGGGAACATTCAGGGAGTGGGGTATGCTGAGCCGCGTGAAATCTTTTGAGGGCCGAAAATCCACCAGTGTATACACGGAGCGCGGCCCATGCTCGGCCACAGCATGTTCTGCTGTCAGAAACATATCCTCTGCCCAAACGGGCAGAGCCGTCAGCATCAGGAAGAATACCGGAGCGAGATGCCTCATTTTTTATCACCGGCTCCTACGGTTCAGCCGGAATCAGCCGCAGCGTGGCGTTATCCGTATTTTCGGCCTCGTCGGCGATGGTATAGACGATTTCTTCTCTGACTGCATTTCTTCGCACAGCCAGTCTGGTTACATAGAAAGAACTGGAATGGAGACCGATCTTCCAGAAATTGACGGGAGAGGCGGTTGTGGCCTGCTCCTCGTCCGTGGGTACCGCCCGCACGCCCAGGTAACGGGCACGTTCAGGCATGGAGATGGCAAGCCCCCGGGTTTTGTGATCCGGCACATGGTGGAAGGCCCCGGCATTGTCCTCGGTATGCAGATAGGAGCCTTGTTCATCGTAGAAGTCGAGGACAAACTGATCCGTTTGTGTCCTGAGAAGTCCCGAGGCTGAGGCTGTATATAGTTGCAGGCGTCTGCCGGGGCGTTCCAGGTCGAAAACCAGCCCCTGTCCGTGCGGCTCCATGAATGGTTTCCAGTTCTTAATGCGTGGTACAAATTTGTGGTCGATAGCCCGGCTGTCTGTGAAGGATTCCTTCACGCCCAGCCCCTGAGAGGAGTTGCTGACACTCTGAACCGCGAAGGGCATTCGGTCCGCAAATGGTCGGGTAAAGCTTTTGGCCTGCACATTGACTCCGCTCTGAGACACGGTGGTATCGGCATCATAGAGCACCGATTCTCCAGGTTGCGGGGTGTAGGTGTACGAACCGTCGACGGCGAGTACGAAGGAGCCGGATTCCAGCCGGACTGTTTCTCCGGCAGCGTACTTCTTGCCCCGATAGAATAGACCGCTGACCCGGATGGTACCGGTTCCGGCCGTATCCGCTTGTCCGCCATCGGGTTTGCCCTGAATGACATTACCCGTGACCACTGTTTCGGAAGCCCGCCAGATACGGTTGTCATCCAGAGCATGGGGCCGTCCGGGGCCGGGTTTTTCTTCGCCTGCCAGAACCGGAACCGGGCGGATGCTTCGTACGGTGCTGATGCCGTCGGTCATATGTGCTCCGATATAATGAAGTCCCGGATTCGCCCCGGTCCAGATCCACTTGTTTCTGCCGTCGGGAAAACTCGTCGCGGCCAGTATCTCAGTAGCATTTTCCCCATCCGGTTTCGGGCAGGAGAACAGGGAGATGGTGATATTGGAGTCCGCGTCCAGATTGTCCCAGGCCAGAGTAAAGGGACCCGCTCCGGGCAGGGTGGAGTCGTCTTCCCACTGGAATGTGGGAGGAGCATCCACTCCAGGAGCGTTTACCAGAAAATCCTGATGGTTGCAGAAAGGACCGGGGCCCATGGAGTCTGCCGCGCGAGCCCGCCATGCCAGGGGGACTCGATGGGGCAGATCCGTTGTCGTCAGCCACCGGGGGGATGTCGAATTGCCTGAGGCGATCAATGTGGAATTGGCATATACTTCAAATTCGTAGTGCAGAATCTCGCCTTCGGGAGCCAGTATCGACAGCCAGGGGCGGAAGAGCCCTGTCGTGGCCCCGAGTTGGGGATCATGGGGCAGCGGCGCGACGGGTGGTTTTTGCCGTACATCCATTACCCCGGAAGTCCAGGAACTGGCTGTGCCGTTTTCCGCCCGCACCCTCCAACCCAGCAGACCGCGCTCCGGAAGGCCGGAGAGTATGAATCTGCCTCGCCCCTGGATGTCCGCCGGGATGGACGCATCCAGTATGAGGCGGCCGGAATCCATCAGCAGGGCCTGGGCACGCAGGGTCAGGCCGGGAAGGCTTCTGACTTCAAGGCTGGCATTCGCGGCATTCACTGTTTCCGGAGCGGAAACCTTTGGTTCGGCAGGCTGCCGGGCGCCTGTTCGGACCGTGAAAGCAGTCCAGGCTGTAGTCTGTTCCAGCCCGTGGATGTCGCATATCTCCGCCCGCCACCAGTATGTCCCGTTGTCTTCCAGCGGAACCGGACTCTGCCAGGCTGCACCTTGTTCCGCCGTCATATTGCCTGAGGAGGCCAGGATGCGCGTCTGATCGGCGCTGATGACAAAGCGTGCCAGAACCGGATCGCCTTCAGGATCTCGGACCGGTCCCAGGCGCAGCCAAGGTCGGAGAGGAACCAGTTCTCCTTCCAGAGGGCTTTCCAACAGGGGCACGATAGGCGGCGCGTTCACGGAACTGGTCCTGAAGCGGACCATGCTCCAGCCACTGCCTGTTCCGGCCCGTCGCAGGCGGGCGCGGAAAACATAACGCCGGTCTTCTTCCAGCGGTGCAGGTGCGGTCCAGGAAACAGCGCCGTCCTTTGGGGTGAGGGTGGCGAAAGCCACGGATTCCAGAGAGTCTGCTGTGAGAATCTGTGCGTCCACCATACATGGTCCCTCGGCGCGGATCAGCTGCAGCCTGAATTCCGGAGTCAGAGTGCCCAGTCTGGCGCCATCCGGCGGGAAGGTTATGTCCGGGGCATGAGGACCCGGATCAAAAACGCGAGGGTCAGTCCCCAAAGCGTACTCTTCGGCGTCGCTTATGCCGTCGTGATCGAAATCTCCGCCGCCATCGCGGTCCAGAGCACCGAAGGTGGACAGTTCCCACAGGTCCGGCAGGCCGTCACCATCCCGATCCTCGGCCTCGTCGACAGTCAGGGTCACGGGCAGAGCGGTGGTGTGCATGCCGTCCGTGGCGCTGAATACTACCGTATGGTTGCCGGTCTGATGCAGTCCTGGGGTCCAGCTCAGGGTCATGGTGCCGTTTTGATGCTGAATGTTCGCCGTCGCGCCTGCAGGTACGGATGTAATGGAGCAACGCAACGTATCGCCGTCGGCATCTGCGGCGATGACCGTGATGGATAGTTGTTTGCCCGCCGCACTGACAGTCGTGCCATTCAGGCTCAGCTCCGGAGCATGGGCATTGGCTGAATTTCCGTCATAGATGGCCGTATAGGACTGGACGGTATCAGTATCGAAAATGCATAATTCCGGCTGCCCCGCGCTTGTGCGGCCTATCCAGGCATTACGTTCGGGCAGCACCCGGCCATCGGCTCGTACCACTTGCACCAGATGCAGATGTCCACCCAGCGGATCCCTTAAGCGGATCAGGCCATGCCCGTTGCTTTGTGCGGCTACGGATACGGCATGGACGGTTCCTTCGTGGCCGGGCAGCGGCGAAGATGTGGCTCCGGAGAGCAGGGTGACGGGTTCGTCTTGCCCGTCCGAACCGTACACGGTCCACGAATGGTTTTCTTCCGACAGAAAATCAGGGATTCGGTCTCGGCCCGGGCTGTCAATTTGTACCTGCCGGAAGAGCAAATGAGTGGTCACATCCCGGATGAGCGAGGTCACGCTGCCGCCCAGTTCGTCGGCATGAGAGATGTCTGCGGCCATGTTTTCTTCAAATGTGCCGTTACGGGAGCACAACATGGTCCATGCAGCCACAGCCGCTCCACCGGCCGGGACGTCGCCCATGGAGACTTTGAGGCCTGGCTGTACGGGAGCGCCGTTCACGCTGCTGCCGGTCATGGAAAAATTGATGAGCAGATGTTGTTTGTTGTCCACAATGGATGGCTGGGACGATTCCACTGTCAGTCTGCGGGCAATGCCCTGGCCGGTATTACGCACTCGCAGACCGAGTTCGAAGGGTTCGCCCGCCCATACGTCACGATGCAGAAAATATTCGAGGAAGAGTTCCGGCATGGGCTTGACCCGGATAATGTCCGGCGTAACCATAACTTCCTGAACGTCTCCACTGCCACCTGTGGAATAGGTCAGTCGTGCTCCGACCTTATACAGGGTGCCTCCTGGACTGCCTGCTCCGGGAATGGGGATGATCAACCAGTACAAATCCGCCGAACTGGCTCCTTTCACCAACCCGCCTTGAGCAGGATTGCCTGCGAAGCCGAGAGCATCCTCCGCCGCATAGCGGGCAAAAAATTTGTAGGCCGTATTGTTGTGTGAGTGCGGAGCTGTGGTGAAGGCTACTTCTTTACCGTCCTCGTCAAAAAACAGCAGTTGCACCTTGACGTTTTGCAGATCGACTCCGGCCACACCATTGTTGATACGCATGTGCGCCTCAAATGCCTGGCGTTCCAGAGTCACTTCCTGACGGATTTCTATTTTTACGGATGCACAGATGGGCTGTGCGGCATAAAGCGAGGGAGAGCAAAAGAAGAATACAAGGCAAAAGAAAACAGCACAGATATGCACATTCCGCGGGGAAACACGTGGCATGACGAGGATGCCTCCAAGGAGAATCGGAAAATAAAAAATTTATGCCATCAAAATTTTAGTTCGAAGTACAAAATGTGCAAAAATTTGTCGAGAGGTGTTGGGAAATTTTTTGGAGTATTATTTTTGGGGCATGGCGCCACGGATGCGTCATCATTCGTCTCAGATTGACCACAAAAATGGCTTTTAATTTGTTGATAAGCCGTTTTTCGCTTGGTATTTGGAATACAAATAGCGGATCGGGAAATTACGGGAACAGGGTGATATATGCGGAAAGATAATAACACCGGTCTCAAAATCAGCCGCCGCTCGTTGCTCAAATCCTGCCTTGCCGGTGCGTCGCTGGCGGCCATCAGGCCTTTCAGCAGAGCCAGCGCTTTCTCTGGAGCATCTGCTTTAAAGAATCCACCGCTCATCCCGCCGGATGCGACGGTTGTGAACGGCTACTGCCCGTTCTGTCAGGTCCGCTGCACCTATCACGCCCGGGTGAGCAGCGGCCGGATCGTGTCCATCACCGGCAATCCCCGCAACCGTTGGACCGGCGGAGCCATGTGCCCCAAGGGGCTGTCCATACTCGAACTCATGAACAGTAAGGAACGGCTTACCGAACCGATGCTCAGGACGGAGCGGGGCTGGAAAACCGTCACCTATGCCGAAGCCGTGGCTCTGGTGGCGGAGAAGCTCATCACTTTGAAAAAGGAGCACGGCCCGAAAGCGGGCGAGCGTCTGGCCCTCACGTCCCCTCTGTGGGACTGCCGCGAAAGCGAGCTGGCCGCTCTCATGACCATGCGCGTGTCCGGCGGTGTTAACATCATGCCCGCTGGAGAGGTCTGCATCAGCACCACCGCCAACGTGTTGAGCATGCTGCTGGGAGCCAACACGTCCACTACTACTGTGGATGAAATCACCAACGCCAGGCTTTTGGTCCTCTGGGGCGCCAATCTGGCCGAGACTTATCCGGTTTATTCGCGCTGGCTGGACAAGGCAAAGGCGGGCGGCACGAAGATCATCTATATTGACCCGCGCAGAACTCCGACCAGCCTGTTCGCGGATGTCCAGCTTCAACCGGAGCCGGGGACGGACGGGGTTCTGGCTCTGGGCACCATACGGCACATTCTGGAGAATGGTTTGTACGATGCCGGGATGGTCGGACGCACGACGACAGGGCTCGAGGCGTTGCGGAAAGGCGCAAGCCCGTGGACGGCAGAAAGGGTGATGGAGATCACTCGATTGGGTGCGGAAGAACTCGGCGCTTTCTATGCCGATGTGGCCGCCAGCGAACGCACCGTCATCTGGATGGGCGGGAGCCTTTGCCGCTTCACCAACGGTGTGCAGACAATCCGCTTCATCATCAGTCTTCAGGGGCTCACGGGCAACATCATCGGCTCCGGCAGGGGCCTTCTGACCATGGAAGGCGGCAAACCCGAGGGTGAAAAGGAATTCATAGACGCAGTCTGCGGTCCGGCCAGCATGCCGGGAGTGAACTTCCGCCGCCTTCTGGCCGCCATGAAGAAAGGCGCCATTGATCTTTTGTTCCTCAATTCCAGCTACCGCCGTTATCCGGACTGTGATGCCGTACGCGAAGCCATGAAGCAGTGCGGCTTCGTGGTGTACCGGGGCTTCTACCGGACCGACGAACTTGAGGTGGCCGATCTCTTCGTTCCGGCTACATATTCACCGGAGAGTTCCGGTTCCCATTATGGCGCGGAAAAACAGGTTGTCTGGCGCGATCAGGCTGTGGAGGCCCCCGGCTCCTGCGTGCCGGACTGGCGTTTCTACCGTGACATAGGGCGGCTGGTCGCTCCGGAAGTCTACCCGGACTTTCGCGATCCGGCGGAGCTTTCCGAGCTTTTCAACCGTACCGTAGACTCCTGGAACGGATTCAGCGTGGAAGCCATGCGCAAGTCGCCGGATGGTCTTGTCTGGCCCCGGCCCCGGACTGACTCGCCCATTCTCACCGGCAGCATTTTCTCCCGCGGTGTACTGGAAACGGAAGACGGTAAACTCAATTTCGTCCTGCCGACGCTGGGTGGCTTTTCGTGGGAATATCCGCGTAGCAGTCCGCACCGGCCCAAGGCGGAGAAGGATTTTCCCCTTGTGCTCATTCAGGGCAAGGTCGTCACTCAGTGGCAGCAGACCATGACCAATTTTTCGCCGTCGCTGTCGAGGATGGCCCGGGGGCGCCTTGTGCAGGTGCATCCGGATACGGCCGCCGCATTTAATCTCGTTCACGGCGATCCGGTCAGGCTCGAAACTGTCGTGGGTGGTCTGGAGGCCCGTGTGGATGTGACCGGCAACATCCGGCCGGGTGTGGTCTTCACTGCCTCGCATTTTGTGGAGGGCAGCCCGTACGCCGGAACCAGGAGCAGGGCGCTGAACTCCATTTTGCCCAACAACTGGGACAGGGTTTCCGCACAATTCAACGGAACCGGGTGCAGGCTGGTCAAGGTGGCAGATTCTGCAAACATCCGTGTGGAGCGGGAGGGCTGAACATGGCGAGATTCATCATGACCGTTGACCCCGCACGCTGTACCGGCTGCATGGCCTGCGTGATGGCCTGTAAAGTGAACAATGCCGTGGAGCCGGATCAGAGCCGCAACTGGGTACGCGTCACTCCGGCAGGTGATCTGCCAACGGGAATGGCCTTCCAGCCCGGAGCCTGCATGCACTGCTCCGAGCCGCTTTGCGTTGAAGCCTGCCCCACAGGGGCGACATTCGTGGACGAAAACTGCGCCGTGCAGGTGCACAACAACCTGTGCATTGCCTGTGGCAGCTGTGCCGAAGCCTGCCCTTACGGGGCGCGGCACATCAATGCCGGAACCCGGCGCATAGATAAATGCGATTATTGCGGCGACAGCCTTGTGCCCCTTGGCCTTGAACCGGCCTGCGTCGGTGTATGCCCGACCAGAGCACGCATTTTCGGAGACGCCGATGACCCGGATTCCGAAGTGGCCGCCATCCTTGGAAGCCGTCGGCCTGAATTCGTGGAGTCGAGGGAAACGCCGACCAGTCCGAGGCTGGCCTATCTCTCCGAGGTCCGGGACAAATACTGGCCCAAAGCGGCTGGAATACCCCTTGCCATCGGTCTGATGGCCCCGGTGGCCGCAGCTTCGCGCTGGCTCGGCGGCCTGACTCTTCTGGGCCTGGCTGCGGTGGGCCTGCGCCAGCTCTTCAATCCGTCCGGAAAGGAAGGAGAGGGTAATGGCTAGCGAAACACGATTTGTCCGGCGCCACAGCCGCGGTGCCATGATCATGCACTGGTTCAACGCCGTCATGTTTATCCTGTTGCTGCTTGGCGGTTTGGGGATGCTGCGCAATCCGGATGTCGTGATCGTCGGGCTGTGGTGGTCCCGCCTGCTGGATGGAATCTTCGGTGCGGACGCTCTGCTGCGCGGGCATATTGCGCTGGGTGTCCTCTGGATGGCGGGCGTGCTGCTGTATGCCGTCTTCTATGTCAGACCCGACGTCATTCCCTTTTTGCGTGAAATCTTCCGTCTCAAACCGGGAAGCGACCTGACATGGTGCCTGCGCAAGACTTTGCGGCTCACCATCGGCGTCAGGGGGATGAAAAAGCTCGGACTGGATCCGGCTCTGCCGCCACAGGGTTTCTACAACGCAGGCCAGAAGTTCGCGGCCATGGCTGTTCTTGTATGCGGCATGGGCCTGTCCGGGAGTGGAACCATACTTTGTCTTAACACCGTCATGGACATGGGGACGCAGCTTACGCAGTGGTGCATGTTTTTTCATCTGCTCTGCGCCGGGATCATGGGGATGGTTCTGCCCATACACATTTACATGGCCGCATTGGCCCCGGGAGAAGCTCCGGCCCTGCGTTCCATGTTCACCGGCACGGTCCCGGAAGATTTCATCCGGCATCATAATCCGCTCTGGCATGCGGAACTTTTTGGCAAAGAAGCGGCTGTGGACAATGAAACCTGAAGGAGGGGCGTATGAGTTTGAAAAATGTGTTGGCTTACATTGCAACGCTGGTGATTCTCTTTTTTGGAGCGGCGGTTCTCTCCGCCGAGACCGAGAAGCTGAACATCAATACCGCCACCGAGGCGGAGCTGGCCGCCCTGCCCGAGATAGGACCGGATCTGGCTGCGGCCATCGTGGAGTACCGTGAACTCAATGGGGACTTCACCGCGACCAGCCAGCTGCTGGAGATCGAAGGTATTGATGAAGCCAAAAAGGAGGAACTTCTGAAGGTGATCGGCATTTACGGAATAGATGGAACGGAATGCTCGTGCTGACGGGTCGTCGGCCGGAATGCCGCCGGGACGGTGTCTGCGGTTCAGGACCGGATTCCGGCCCCCATTTTAACCTGGAGGAAGTATGAAACGCACATCCGGATTTCTGCTGGGCGCACTTACCCTGGCTGTCGCGCTGCCGTGCGTCGTTTTCGGCTCCGAGCGCGTGACCATGCAGTCGCCCGCCAAAGACGCGGCCTATGTCTCGCTGCTGCCCGGAATGGTCAACAACCACAAGCTCAAGAGCTATCTGGGCACGGCACACACCGCAAATGACGGCATTGTCATCCGTCAGAGCTACATTAAAGACGGCAAAATCGTCATTCCCCCGGGAGGCCTTTATGTGACGAGCCGTTCGGGAAACTGGGAGCCGTTCGCGGGCAAGCCCCTGACCATTGCCGGCAAGGAATACGTGGCCATCAACAACATTTCCGAGCGTACGGTGATCAGGAACGTAACCTTCAAGAAGAACCAGGTCATACCCGTGGACAAAAACAGGACGCGAGGTTTTGAGCTCACCAGCATCGATCCCCTGCCGTACTATCTGCCCGGTCAGGGCACCGCCACCTTCAAACTGCTCAAGGCCACGGGCAACTATTACGGCGTCGAGTTTCCCGCCTACGCCGGTGATCTGATCACCAATGTGGCGGACAGCAACTGGTCGAAAGGCACAAAGGAAAAAGAAGGCATTACCGCGCCCACAGCCGAGAACGGGATTGGCGAGGCCCTGTATGCCTCCAGTTTCAGCGGGGTGGGGCGCAGCTATGTAGTCGTTGAATCGATCACCGCTGATGAAGTGAAGGTTCTGGAACTGGCCACTGACAACAGCGTCTGCCTGTATGTCAGTCCGGACAGGCCGCAGGTCAAGGATGTTGTCAAAGGTGACAGTTTCACCATTGCGGGGGGCGTGGTGGATGTTCTGGACGTGACCGCGGACAGTGTGAAAATCCGCCTGAAGGACGCACGGGGCAGTGTTGAAAAGGTGCTTGGCCCCTACAACAGGGAACGCATGAAGTGGGTTCCGCTTTCCACTCCGGCCTGCGCTCCTTTCTGGGCGCTGTCCAAGGGCCAGGATGTGGCCGTGCATATGAACGTGTTCAAGGACGGCGGCCCCATAAGGGCGGGAAAGGCCAGCCTTGTAGCATATTCCGGCGTCATGGGACTTCGCAATTCTGCGGCTTGGGCGGCAGACCCCAGATTTCTCTCTATTCCGGAGACCTGAGCGACGTGCACCTATCCGCACGAGGTCGTGCTGGAAAATGCCGAGAAGATCGTTCTGGATGCCAAGAACAACAAGTATACGGGACCGGAAGGGCAGTTCACCATTGTAATCGACGATTTTGACGGGAAGGCCGTTCAGGCCTGGCACATCGAGACTCCACGCGCCAAGACCGACAACTTGGCCGAACGCGCCCAAGGCAGGCATATAGACGTGGTTGTCGGCGAGGCCTGCCGTTCTACGGCGCACTTTTTCAATCGTGTCTACAAGGACCTCTATAAAGAACAGAAAGCCAAGCTGGCGAAGTAGGAGATCATGCGGGAAGCTCCCGGCGGATGTTTGATCTCCGGGAGCCTTCCTGCCTGTCGGACCCTGGGGGCTGGCTAAAGTTACGGTTCTGACGGAAAGTGATAAGGGGCCGTTCTTATGATTGACGATCCGGATTTTTCAAAATCCATTATTCATTTACTGGTTTTTCTTGCCCTGAAGAATTTGCCGACTGGCTTTTGCTGTCGCTTCTATCCATTGTCCATTCTGCTTCCGCAGTTCTAGCAGCTGTAGTTTGTGCATTGGGGCATCTTTTTTCCGGCGGTATGTGTAGTGCGATGCCGGAACATGTCGAATCCAAACTGATCTCGATGATCGATGGGAGCACGGAAGACTCGGCTTCACTCTTTACGGGAGATTCCCCTCGCAGACACGGGCAATCCTTTCTTTCTGGATTCATAGCCAAGCATTGGCTATCCAGGCATTTTTATCTGGCCGCGGCGATGATGGCGCGCATGAAGGCGGGCAGATCGTCCGGAGTGCGGCTGGTAACCATGTTGCCGTCTACAACCACCTCTCCGTCTTCCCAGAGAGCTCCCGCGTTGACCAGATCATCCTTGATGGCGAAAAACGAAGTGACTTTCCTGCCTTTCAGCACCCCGGCGGAAACCAGCATCCATCCGGCGTGGCAGATAGCAGCGATGATTTTGCCCTGCTGGTCGAAAGCACGGACCAGCTCCACCATGCCCTGGTCCCGGCGCATATGGTCGGGGGCGTATCCGCCGGGAATGACGATGCCGGCGAAGTCCTTCACATTGATGTCCACCGGGGTTTTGTCGGATTTGACCGGCGTACCGTACTTGCCCGAATAGGTCTGGCCGGCTTTGGCGGCGACTGCGGTAATCTCCGCCCCGGCCTCACGCAGCCGGAAATAGGGATACCAGTATTCATGGTCGTTGAACTGCGTATCCACCAAAATCACAAAGCGTTTTCCTTTGAGTTCCATGTCAATCTCCGTCGTTTGAAATCATGTGGATGGGGCCCTCGGTTCCCGTATCCGGGACGAGCTGGATGCAGGCACGGTTTCTGCCGCCTTCCTTGGCCTTGTAGAGCAGCCTGTCCGCTTTTTCCAGAAGTTGCAGACGCTGGCAGGAGTCGAGGTCGGCGCAGCAGACACCACCGATGGATACCGTGACATGTTCGGCCACGGGCGAGGCCTTGTGCTCCAGCTTCAGTGAGTTGACCGCGTCGAGAATGTTCCGGGCCAGGTGCAGGCAGCCCCGTTCGTTGGTATCGGGCAACAGGATGATGAATTCCTCTCCGCCGAACCGGGCCAGAAAGTCCGCCGTGCGTCCCAGGGAGGACTGGAGTGCCCTGGCCACGCTGCGCAGGCATTCATCTCCTGCCAGGTGGCCGTACAGATCGTTGTAGTTTTTGAAATGGTCGATGTCGATGAACAGCAGGGACAGGGGGGCCTGCGTCCGGATGGCCCGGCTCCATTCGTACTCGTAGACTTCGTCGAAGCGGCGGCGGTTGGGGATGTTCGTCAGCCCGTCCAGAGCGGACAGATTCTCCAGTAGATCCCTGTTTCTTTTGAGCTCCAGGTGGTTGCGTATTCTGGCCCGGATAATGGGGGGGCTGAAGGGTTTGCGGATGTAGTCCACCGCGCCCATTTCCAGCCCTCTGGCTTCTTCGCTGGTCTCCCATTTGGCCGTGAGAAAAACCAGGGGGATGTGCTGTGTCTTGGGATCGTTTTTGAGCCGGCGGCAGACTTCGAAACCATCCATGCCCGGCATGATGATGTCCAGAAGAATCAAATCCGGCTGCACGCCGCTTTTGACCATATCCAGAACCATTTCCCCGCTTGTGGCGAAAAGGAGATTGTACTCCCCCCCGAGAGTGGATTGCAATGCTCTGATATTGATGGGTTCGTCATCAACGATGAGGATGGTCTGCTTCGTGTCGGGGTAAGGCAAAATCATCGCTCCCAGGCGAAAATACGGTATCCAGAAGATGCTGCGTCATGTCTGCGGCGGCTTGGTAGCGCAGGTTGTTGACCTGTTCCTTAAGCATGTCCAGCCACTTCTGCAACTGTGTGCCGCGCAGCATCCTGCCCAGATTAAGCACGACCGCATCTGCCTTGAGATTGTTTTGCCAGAGCAGTTCGAGCAGCTCTTCCAGAATGGGGCGGAGATACGCCGCGTCCGGCGGAGCCTCGACCGGAGAGTCTGTGCTGGGAGCGGGCTCGCTGATAGTCTCCAGCAGATCGGTGTGGGCCCGGATGAATTCTTCCAGGCTGGCTTCGATGGCCGGAGTGGATGCCCTGGCCAGGGCCTGTTCCAGATCGGCGATGGCTTTGACCAGCATGCCGCCGCCGATAGTTGCGGCCGCGCCGCGCATGGTGTGCAGCGTTTTGGCCGCGAGGTCGAAATCTCCCTTGCGGACGGCCTGGCAGAGTCCCTGAATGTTTGCATGACGCTGGACGAAAAGCTGAAGCAGAGAGGAATACAGCTGCCGGTCATTGTTCAGCCGCTCCACCGCTTCGTCCGTGTTCAGAATGGCCTGAGAAGCCGGCAGAGCGGCCGCCGGTGTGTCCGGTTCGATCTGCGAGCCATCCAGCAATGCCTTGATTTTTTTCAGGAGAATCACGGAATCTACGGGTTTGGCGATGAAGTCGTTCATGCCGCAGGCCAGACTTTCTTCCTGATTGTTTTCCATGGCATGAGCTGTCATGGCCACGATGGGCGTATCCGGCCCGAAATGCTCCCGGATTTTCCGCGTGGCCGTGTAACCATCCATGCGGGGCATCTGGATATCCATGAGTACCAGATCGAAACGGCGGCTCTGCATCATGTTCAGGGCCTCCATTCCGTCGGCGGCCACTGCGACGTCCGCTCCGGCTCTGAGCAGGATGCGTCTGGCCACTTCCTGATTCACGGGGTTGTCCTCGACCACCAGCAGGGATTTTCCGGTCAGGGAAATGGTTTCTCTGACCGGCCGCTGTGAAAGCTCATGCTTTGTGCCTGCTCTGTTCATCAGGCTTCGGAGCTGTTCGGGACGAATTGGTTTATACAGCCGCTTCGGCGATGACTCCTCCGCCTGGAGGCCGGTAGCGGTGCGGCTGCACATGAGGACTGTTTCGGGAGCCGCTTCATACCGGGAAGCATATGCGTCCAGAAGCCGCTCTCCGCAGGAAGAGTACAAAGTGTCTTTGATCAGCAGGAAATCATGGTTCTGTTTACGGATCAGGCGCAGGGCCGTTTTCTCTGAAAAGGCTGTATCCACTTCGTGGTCGGCAAGCATGGATTCCAGGGCTCTGAGGGTCGCCTTGTTGTCGTCCACGACCAGAATGCACTGTATCTCTTCGGGGGACTCAAGTCGCCCCTTTAGCTGTCCCGGGAGAGAAAAGCCGAAGGTACTGCCCTGACCGGGCCTGCTGCGCACCCAGATATTCCCGCCCATCAGCTGAACGAGCTGTCTGGTGATGGCAAGCCCCAGACCTGTCCCCCCATAGCGGCGGGTAGTGGAGCCGTCGGCCTGGGCAAAGGATTCGAAAAGGTCGGCCATGGCTGCCTCGGGCACGCCGATGCCGGTGTCTTCGATCTGGAAGCGGACGCTGATGGAGCCGTCTTGTTCTTCCTGAGTATCCAGAAATACGACGATGTGTCCTTTTTCCGTGAATTTGATGGCGTTATTCAGAAGATTCATCAGGATCTGGCGCAGCCGGAGAGGATCTGTGTGCAGATCGTGGGGAACGGATGGGTCCGGATGGAAAATGATTTCGATCTGTTTGGCTTCGGCCTGGGGCATGAGCAGCTCGAACAGTTCCCGCATGACCTCCGGCAGGGAAACGGTCGCATGCTCCAGATGCAGCATTCCGGCTTCTATTTTGGAAAAATCGAGCACGTTGTTCAGAATGCCCAGAAGAGATTTGCCCGCATTCTGGATTTTGAGCAGCGAAGAGGCCTGGGAGCGAGACAGTCTTGAATCCAGTACCAGGTCGGTCAGACCCAGTATGGCATTCAGCGGAGTGCGGATTTCGTGGCTCATGTTGGCCAGAAACTGGCTTTTTGCCCTGGTCGCCTTCTCCGCTTCCGTCCGGGCTGTTTCCAGGTCGTCCAGAAGGCGCTTATGGATGATGATCTGGGAAATGAGGGCGGAGAAAACCTCCAGCGGCCGGATGGTCTCCGGGCAGGGCTGGATCCCGGACTTGGCGGAGTCGACACAGATCACACCCAGCAGATTGCCGAGGGAATCGTTCATACGCACATAGATATTGTCCCCCGTGCACCACATCTGGTCTCCGGCCTGGCCTTCGCCCGGCCAGGCACGGCAATCGGAATGTCCATGTTTGGGGCAGGGGATATAATAGGATGAACGGCCCAGCTTGATACCCGACGCGAACAGTTTCAGAAAGCCGGACATGGCGGATTCCGGTGTCATCATGTCCAGCTCTGCGGCAGGATCCAGCCCTCCGACATTCACGGATTCACAGTAAGGCGGCTCTTTTCTCAGCAGGGTGATATTGCTGCGGGTGTAGCCGGAATGTTCCACGATGGCCGTGCAGAAGCTGTGCAGAATATCCTGGAGGTCGTTTTTATCCAGCAGCGCCGCCGCGGCCAGGCCGAACTGCTGTGTCTGCAGGGACAGGGCCCGGAGTTGCTCCTCGCTTTGCCGCAGCGCCTCGTAGGATCTGCCCCGCTCTATGGCGATGGCCACCTGGTCGGAAATGCTTGTCAGGACGAGAATGTCCTGGGTGGTGTATCGTTTGGGGTCTGTGTAGCTCTGGCAGACCATGGCCCCGATGACTTGATTGTTGCTCTTCAGTGGAACGCCGACCCAGGACTTGGATGGTGTGCCCAGGCGCTTGTCGGCATTGAAACGGCGGTGCAGTTCCTCGATCTGTTCCTGATCCACCAGTACGGGCTTTCCGCTGAAAATGACCTGGGCTGTATAGCCTTTGGATGTGGAGGCCTGGGGAACGAAGTCTATGGCGTCTACATCGCATCTGTAGGGGAATTTGATGAGATCTCGCTGTCTGTCATGGAGAGCGATATAGAAATTGGTGGCGTCGATCACACGGTGCAGGGATTTATGAATTTCCTCATACAGTTTTTCCAGACTCGATGTGGTGTTGACGGCGCTCGATATTTCAAAAAGAACCTGATTGATTTCCTGGGCGGAACGCTGCGCGTGCGTGTCGTGAATCAGGCCTTCGACTCGTACGCGGCCGGGCTGGCCGACCACACGGCCTGTTTCCTGAACGAAGTGTGTGCGGCCGCCGGGCGGAAGAATTCTGTAGTCCACTGCATATGTGCCCGTGCCGGCCAGAGCCGCGTCCAGAGTGCCGAGTACCCGCGCCCGGTCTTCGGGGTGGATCAGTCCGCCCAGAGTTTTTTCCCTCTCGGCATTGCCGGTTGCGGGCGGAAGCCATGCGGCCAGGTGCGGGTATGCCCCGGCGTCCACATCGCAATGCCAGGGCCGTCCCCGGAAGCGGTCCGCCTTGTGGCCGGTGAGGCGTTCCAGAGCGGGACTTATGAATTCAATCAGGCCCGAGGTCGAAGTGCTGAAAACAATGCTTGGAATATTGGCTACCAGACTATGGAACTGCTCCTCCGTGTGACGAAGGGTTTCCAGTGCGGCTTTCCGGGTGATGGCCGAAGCTATTCGTGGCGCGAGGGCTTCCAGCAGACTCCGGCTCTGTGGCGGGAGACCCGAGGGATGGCCTGAGAACTGTACGGTCAGGACTCCGACGGCTTCTTCGTCAAGTATAAGCGGAACTCCGAACCAGCTTTGGGAATGGATGTCATGGCCGTCTGCGCCATCTGCTTCTTTGCCGTCAGGGAGATGCAGAGCCTGTTTCTTCCGCATGACCTCCACTGCCAGCGCCTCATAGTCCGGTGAGGAGTCTGGTGTCTCTTCTGCCCGGTAGATAATGTTTATTTTATCGGAGTCCTTGTTGCGGAGTGCGATGACAAAGCTGGAAATGGTCATGAACCGGCCAAGAACGGTGCGGATAGCCTGACACAGCCCGGACACACTGTCAGCGGTGTGGATGGCGTCAAGAACCGCCAGTGTGGCATGGTGGATATGCTCCTGTTCTTCCAACTTCTGGCGAAGCTGCTGAATATCCATAGGCTGCTGTGAATCTGTCGGGAGCGGGGCTGAGTTCATGGAGATTGTCCGGCGTTTGGCAAGAAAGTTCGGCAACCAGTATGTCGATTAGCAAGTAAAGGCAACAGGTTAGAGCTCGTGCGGGGTATTTGAGCGGCACTGCGTCAGGCTGAAATGCGGTAGGATTGATCCGGGCGGAGAACGGGCTGTTCTCCCCAATAAGGGGAGCACAGCCTTTTTGAATCAACGGGAGGGGAGAAGTTCTTTATCCAGAGAGGCGGAACGGATGGGTTCTTCCAGTTGGGATTTGTAAGCGGCAATGACGGCTTTGAAAGCGGGCATTTCCTTGGCCGCGATAGGATCCGCCGGCAGCATTTTGAGCTTCAGTGGATTGATGAACTGGCCGTTTTGTTTCATCCGGAAGTCCAGATGAGGCCCTGTGGCGTATCCGGTGCTGCCTACATATCCGATGACTTGGCCCTGTTTGACCTTGGAGCCCTTCCTGCTCGCCTTGGCGTATTTGCTCATGTGGTTGTAGATGGTCTCGTAGCCGTTGCTGTGCTTGACCTTGACATATTTGCCCTGAGACTTGTTGGAGCCGACATCGGAAATGGTGCCGTCGGCCACGGTACTGATGGGCGTGCCCGTGGGCGCAGCGTAATCAATGCCCTGATGCGGGCGTCTGTAGCCCAGAATGGGATGCATGCGGCTCATGGAGTAACCGGAGGAAATCCGGGTGAAGGGCAGGGGAGATTTGAGAAAAGCCTTGCGCAGCGGCCGCCCCGTCTGGTCATAGTATGCGGAATCGCCGTTTTTTTTCGTGTAGCGGTACGCGTAGTAGGTCTGGCCCTGGTTGGTGAAGCTGGCTGCAAGCAGGTTGCTGTAGCCGGAGAATTTGCCCTCGCGGAATTTTTTCTCCACGACCACCCGAAAGCTGTCGCCCGTGCGCAGGGCGCGCACAAAATCCACGTCATAAGCGAATACATTGGCCAAGCGGATGGCCAGATCGTCCGATTCACCTGCTTCGGCCACGGCCCCGAACAGGCTGCTGGTGATGGTGCCTGTTACGGTGACGGTTTCCGTGTCATAGGGAATGGGTTCCCGCCGGAACTCGTATCCCTCCTCGGTCATGGAAACCACCAGACGCTCGTCGGCATCGATTTCATATTCCAGGCCCACCAAGGCGTCGTTGGAATAAATCATGGTCCAGGGCTGTCCGGCTTTCAGCTTCCCAAGAGAATAGACTTTTTTGCTCGCGTCGCACAGCGAGTAGATTTCCGCGAGACCAAGATGGCCTGCCAGCAGGGAGGACGGCGTGTCGCCCTGCTGGATGGTGTTGGTCATCCGGATGAGCCCGGGCTCGCGCGGCGCCTCGGCCAAGGGTAACTCTTCCTCATGCTCCGCACACGGAATCTCTTTTGAGTCGGACGTCTCTGGAGAATGGGAGATCTCCCGGAAATTTTTGTCCACGCTGGGCTGGGCGTCTTCGGGGGGAATGAGATGGAAGCAGACCGCAATCCCCGCTGCGATGCCGAGGCAGGCGAGAAGGGAGAGGAAAAAACGCGGAGTCGTGGATTTTCTTTTGTAATAGACCTGAAACGAGTCCCGGCAGATGGTGTACTTGTTTTTTGACATGGGTCCTTGAGCTGCGTTGAAGGTTGGCGCGTCGGATTTCCGGGTATGGACTCCGGGCGCTCTGTGCGTAGCCTGTAACCGTATTTCAAAGCGGGGCCGGTTTGTGAGCATCAATGCTTTTCGACGTCCAGTACGGCGAAACCGGATATCGGCATTTCAAGTCCCAAAAAACTGTATGACTTCGGATAACCGCCCAGGAAGCATTTCACAAGCATTTTCTGGCGCATTCAAAACAATGTTCCCTGAGAAAATTCCTGTGATATCCGGGCGGCGGGCCGTATTGCCGAACCGTCGAGCCGCCGCGAAAATGCTCAATCGTTCCGCAGACCTGCCACGATGAAATCGACGACATCACCGAACAGGGTTTCATCTCCGTAGGGGGTGAGCAGACCGTGCCTGATGGCTCCGACCAGATTGCAGAACACGACCACGGACATCTTCTGCGGATCGCAGGGCCGGATGCTGCCATCCGCCACGCCCCGCCGGATGCTGCCCGTAAGGATGTCATACAGCTCGGAGAAATTCCGGAACATGACTTCCTTGTCTTCCGTGGTTTTCAGATCGCTGAAGGGCGAGCAGCGCACCAGAACCATGAAAGCCCGGTCGGGATCTCTTGCGAAGTCAAAGTAGGTGGACGCGAAAATACGCACACCTTCGAGTCCGCTGTGGTCATCACGCAGATTGTCCCGGAGGCAGTCGACGAGTTCGCGCACCACGTCCAGCCCCGCGGCCAGAAACAATTTTTCCTTGCTCCCGAAGTGATGAGTGAGCAGTCCCAGGGCCACACCGGCCCGCTCGGATATTTTCTTGAAGGTGGTTTCGGAGTAGCCGTGCTCGCTGAAAAGCACCTTGGCGGATTTGAGCAGGAGATCCTTCTTGGTCGGGCCTGGGGCCATACTGCTTTCCTTAGAAATGCGAAGTTGAGAAACGAGCTGGCGATGCCTGATGGGGGCGGTACGCGGGGCCTGAGACTGGATGCGTAGCCCCTATTTGAGGCGAAACCGGAAGTCAACGCGCGGTGGCCAGGCGAAATTGACAAACGGGAAAGCGATCCTGAATAAAGCGGATTTTATGATCACGAAGGAGTTCGCGCATGAATGTCTGGACCTATTGGCTGGGCTGCACCTTGTCCGTCCTGCGCCGGGCGGGGTATGCCCTTCTGCCCGGAAAGCTGCCGCTGCCGAAAAATGACCGGGTGAAAGACAGCCCGCTTTATGACGATGTCCGCACCTGGCAGAAGACGCAGATGGAGTCCATGACCTTCGAGGGCGACCAGCCGTCTAGAAGCGCCGCCGGCAAGATCAATCCGGCCCTGATGCGCCGCATCCACCGGCGCACGCTGCTGGAGATCCGGCACGAACTGGGCGACCTGTGGCGGCCTTCCTCCGTGACTCTGGACCGGGGCCGGGGCATCAGCCTCGATCAGGCCATCGCCATCATGCATCGGCTGCGCGACGCGGGGTTTCCCGACAGCGCCCTGGGTGTCGTTTCCGTGGAATTCTCCGGGCGCAGGCATTCTTTCGCCATTGTCCACGACCGGGAGGACGATTTCTGGATTCTCGACAACGGCATGTTCTTTTTCTGTCCCGTGCGCGGTACGGCCTTTTTCCGCGCCCGCCGCGACGTGCGCGTGCTTCTGGGGTTCAATTTCTTCGATGTCTGGAACTACTGAAATGTCCGCCGGTATCCGCAGATACGCCTGGCTGTCCATCGGGGCTTCGATTCTGACCATGGCTCTCAAGTTCGGAGCCTTCCTTCTGACGGATTCCGTCAGCCTTTTTTCCGACGCCGTGGAGTCCGTGGTCAATCTGGCGGCGGGGTTCATCGCTCTGCTGGCCATCATCCAGGCCCGGCGTCCGGCCGACAGAGGGCATGCCTACGGTCACGGAAAGGTCGAGTATTTTTCCAGCGGAGTCGAAGGCGTCCTGATCTGTCTTGCCGCGCTGGGCATCGCCTACGCTTCCGTACAGCGGTTTTTCGATCCGCAGCCCCTCGAGTCTCTGGGTGCGGGCATTGCGGTGGCCGTGGCGGCCGCTCTGGTCAATCTGATCACGGCCCGGATCATGCTCGGTGCGGCCAGGGCGTGCGGGAGCATCGCACTGGAGGCCGACGCCCGGCATCTGCTGACGGATGTCTGGACTTCTGCCGGCCTGGTCGGGGCGCTGTTCGTCATGCTTTTCGCGCCGCCGTCCTGGCAGATTCTTGATCCTGTCATCGGCTGCCTCATGGCCATGCTCATCATCCGCACCGGAGCGGCTCTGGTCTGGCGCTCGGCGTCCGGGCTCATGGACGCTGGCCTGCCCGCCGAAGACATCGAACGCATGGCCGCCGTCATCCGCCGGGTGGGGGGCGGGGAAAGCGGCTTTCACGCCCTGCGCACGCGCATGGCCGGGTCGGTGCGGTTCGTGGATTTTCATCTGCTCGTGCCCGGAAACATGACGGTGCGCCGGTCCCACGATCTGTGCTGCGAGATCGAGGAGGAGTTGCGTAAGGCCTGGCCGGGGCTGCAGATCACCATTCACGTGGAACCGAGGGAAGACGGCGCTTCCTTTGACGGTGGCGAGACGGGTGGCCTGTGTGACGGCGGATGGGCCTGCGGCGGAGATGACGAGCCCGTTTCCGGGCCGCGGAACATGTGACGGGCCGGGAGGCCATACGGCAAAAAAATTGCCAAATGGCGGCGAGGCGTATACTTTTCGTCCGCTTTGAATCTTTCCGACGGAGGCAGACATGAGCAATCCGGTTGTCCTGGTGGACACGACCAAAGGAGAATTCCTGGTGGAACTGTTCGCCGACAAGGCGCCGCAGACCGTGGCCAACTTTCTGGGCTATGTGGACGAGGACTTTTATGTGGGCACGCTGTTTCACCGGGTCATCAGGGATTTCATGATTCAGGGCGGCGGGCTGGACAACATGATGCGCGAAAAGCCGGTCAAGGCGCCCATCATGAATGAGGCGGCCAACGGCCTGAAAAACCTGGAAGGCACAGTGGCCATGGCCCGCACGGCCGACCCGCACAGCGCCTCGGCCCAGTTTTTCATCAATACCGTGGACAATCCCGATCTGGATTACCAGAGCGAGGAAGAATTCGGCTACTGTGTTTTCGGTCAGGTCATCGACGGGCTGGACGTGGTCAAGAAAATAGAAAAGGCCCGGGTGAGACCCCAGGGCGACCACGAACACGCTCCCGTCGACCAGATTTCCATCAACTCCATTACCCGCTTTGAATAACGCAAGGTTGTAGCATGAGTGAAGATTTTGCCGAGCTGTTCGCGTCCTACGAATCCGACTCCCAACGTAAAACTGCTCTTCAGGCCGGAGACAAGGTGTCGGGGACGGTCATTTCCATCGGACAGAAATCCGTGTTCGTCGATTGCGGAGCCTCCGTGGACGGCATTGTGGATCGGGAAGAACTGCAGGACGAATCCGGCGGGCTGACCGTGACCGAGGGCGACCGCCTGGAGCTCTATGTGGTGGGCCTGGCCGACGACAGCATCCGTCTGTCCAGAGCGCTGGCCGGCATCGGCGGCCTGTCCATGCTGGAAGAAGCCCATGCCAACGGCGTGCCCGTGGAAGGCAAGGTCCGGGAGCAGATAAAGGGCGGGTTCCACGTGGAAATCCTGAAGCACCGCGCCTTCTGTCCCGTGTCCCAGATCGACGCCCGCTATGTGGAGAATCCTGAGGACTACGTGGGGCAGACCCTGCAGTTCCGCATCACCAAACTGACCGAGGGCGGGCGCAATATCGTGGTTTCCCGCCGCGTTCTTCTGGAAGAGGAACAGCTTCAGGCCCGGGCCAGATTTTTCGAGGGAATCAAGGACGGCGACATCGTCGAAGGCGAAGTCACCCGTCTGGCCGCTTTCGGCGCATTCGTGGAACTGGCGCCCGGCCTGGACGGTCTGGTGCATGTTTCCGAGATTTCCTGGAGCAGAATCCAGAGCCCCGACGAGGTCCTGAGCGTCGGCGACCGGGTGCGGGTAAAGTATCTGGGCGCGGCGGAAGGCAAGAAGCCCGGCGAAACCCGCATCTCCCTGTCCATCCGGCAGGCTCAGGACGATCCCTGGAAAACCGCCGCCGACCGTTTCAAGGAAGGTGACAAGGTCACGGGCAAGGTAGTTAAACTCATGGATTTCGGCGCGTTCGTGGAAATCGCGCCGGGCATCGAGGGACTGGTCCACGTCAGCGAGATGAGCTACGCCAGACGCGTGCACAAGCCCGGCGACATGGTGCAGGCCGGGGACATGGTGGCGGCCGTGATCAAGCAGGTGGACGCGGACAAGCAGCGTATTTCACTTAGCATGCGCGACGCCGAGGGCGATCCGTGGCTGGCCGTGCCCGAGAAATACCGGGTCGGGCAGACGGTGCAGGGTACGGTGGAGAAGCGGCAGCAGTTCGGGCTTTTCATCAATCTGGAGCCGGGCGTGACCGGCCTTCTGCCCCAGTCCGTCATGGCCAGGGCCGAGAACGACGTGAAGTACGACAAGCTCGGGCCGGGCGACACCGTGGTGGTCAGCATCGAGAGCGTGAACGCGCGCGAACGCAAAATCAGTCTGGGCACGGGCAAGAAAGAGGATGTCGCCGACTGGAAGGAATACAAGCCCGGAAGCGGCGATGGATTCGGCTCCCTGGGCGAGGCTCTGGCCCGGGCCATGAAAAAGAAGTGACTGTATTTTACCGGTCGCGGCCTGATGAACTTCCGATCTGTGCAATGAATCCTGAAAAAGTGACCAGAAGCAGGCTCGAAAAGCTCACCGATCTGCCCAACGTCGGCCCGGCGACGGCGGCGGATCTGCGTATGCTGGGCATCACCGAACCGGGCCAGCTCAAAGGCCGGTCTCCGTACGATCTGTACGAGGAGCTCTGCGGGAAGACCGGGGTGAGACACGACCCGTGCGTGCTGGATGTTTTCATCTCCATTACGCGTTTCATGGATGGCGGGGAGCCGAGGCCCTGGTGGCATTACACGGATGAGCGGAAGAAATGCCTCGGGAGCGGTCCGGACCGCGACGGCTGAAAAAGATCGGAGAACGATATTGTCTTTCCGGCGCGCTGACTGCCGCCCGGAAGATCATGGATGCTTGGGGGAGCAGGAGAAATTCCGCTCCCCTTTTTCATAGACCCTGCTCCGCCGCGACGGCGCAGTGTTTTTCGGGGTGTGGTTTTCGAGGAGGCCAAGTTATGGAATACAAGGCGGTGAACTGCTGGGAGCGCTATGCTTCCGGCGAGGACAGGGCGGCCATGGGCCGGCTGGCCGGGGACTATCTTGACTTTCTGAGCGTCTGCAAAACCGAGCGCGAAACCATCGCCTGGGTCCGGGAGCGAGCGGAGGAACATGGCTTTTCCGAAGACCCGGGCGCCTCGCGGATCATCATGCCGTTTCGCTCCAAGGCCGCCCTGCTGGTCAGAAAGGGAGCCCGGCCTCTGGGCGACGGACTGCGGCTCATCGCTGCCCATGTGGATACCCCGCACCTGGATCTGAAACAGCATCCGCTGCACGAGGCCTGCGAAGTGGGCCTGATGAAAACCCATTACTACGGCGGCATCAAGAAATACCAGTGGCTGGCCCGGCCGCTGGCCCTGCATGGCGTGGTCATCCTGAAGAACGGCCGGACCGTCCCGGTTTGCGTGGGAGAAGACGAAAACGATCCGGTGCTGACGGTGCTCGATCTGCTGCCTCATCTGTCCCGCAGGCAGCGTGAGGAAACCGTGGACAAGGCGTTTCCGGGCGAAAAGCTGAACGTGGCCGTGGGGCACGCCCCGGCGGAAACGGAAGAAGACGGGAAGGTCCGCCGCCATGTGCTGGAGGTTCTGCATGCGGCGTACGGCTTCCAGGAGGAAGACCTGTTCAGCGCCGAACTCCAGATTGTTCCCGCTGGCCGGGCCCGGTTCGTGGGACTGGACCGTGCCCTGCTCGGCGGATACGGTCAGGATGACCGTCTGTGCGTTTTCGCAGCCTGCCGGGCCTTCTGGGAGGCTCCGGCTTCGGAATACACTCAGGCTCTGGTGCTGTGGGACAAGGAAGAAATCGGCTCCGACGGAGCGGCCGGTGCCCGGTCCAGATTTCTGGAGTACGCTCTGGCCGATATTCTGGAGGCGGGCGAGCCCGCAACCCGGCCACGTCACGTCCTGAGCCGGACCAAGGCCGTATCCGCCGACGTGCACGCGCCCCTGGACCCGGATTATCAGGACGTGCACGACAAATACAATGCCTCGCTGCTGGGCTTCGGGCCGGTGTTCTCCAAATTCACGGGACATGGCGGCAAGTACGGTGCCAGCGAGGCCGACGCCGAATATGTGGCCTGGTTCCGCGCTCTTCTGTCGCGGGAGGATATTCCCTGGCAGATGGCCGAGATAGGCAAGGTGGACGAGGGCGGCGGAGGAACCGTGGCCAGGGAGCTGGCGGTGTACGGCATGGACGTCATCGATTTCGGGCCCGGCGTCCTGTCCATGCACAGTCCTTTCGAGGTCAGCTCCAAGGCCGACCTGTACGCCGCGGTTCTTGCCTACGGCGCGTTCTACCGAAGCTGAAGGAGACGCTCATGCCCGTCATCATGGGAACGGCCGGACATATCGACCACGGCAAGACCAGCCTGGTCAAGGCGCTGACCGGCATCAACTGCGACCGGCTGGCCGAGGAACAAAAGCGCGGCATCACCATCGAGCTCGGCTTCGCCTATCTGGATCTGGGCGGAGAGGAGCGCCTGGGCGTCATCGACGTGCCCGGCCACGAACGCTTCGTCAAAAACATGGTCGCCGGAGCGGCGGGCATCGATTTCGTGCTTCTGGTCATCGCGGCGGACGAGGGCGTCATGCCCCAGACCCGCGAGCATCTGGAAATCTGCTCCCTTCTGGGCATCAGGACCGGTCTCGTGGCCCTGACCAAGACGGACATGGTGGAAGAGGACTGGCTGGAACTGGTGCGCGAGGAAGTGTCCGCCTACCTGTCCGGCTCCTTTCTGGACGGCGCGCCCGTGGTGCCGGTTTCCGCGCATACCGGCACGGGCCTGGACGAACTGCGCGCCCGCATTCTGGAGGTTTCGCGGCCCTTTGCTCCGGACCGGCGTTCAGACCTTTTCCGCCTGCCCATGGACCGGATATTCACCATGAAGGGCCATGGCACCGTGGTCACGGGCACATCCATTTCCGGGACCCTGCGCGTGGGCGAGGATGTGCGTGTCTACCCCGCCGGACGGGATTCCAGAGTTCGCGGCCTGCAGGTGCATGGCGCGGCTACCGGCGCGGCCCGGGCCGGAGAGCGCACCGCCGTGAATCTGCACGGCCTGGAAGTGGCCGACCTGGAACGCGGAGACGTTCTGGCCCATCCGGGCACGCTCTTTCCGGCTTTTGTCTGGGACGTGGAACTGACCTGCCTGGCTTCCGCGCCTCAGGCCCTGAAGCACCGCACCGAAGTGCATTTCCATCACGGCTCCCGCGAGATTCTGGCCCGGCTGTTTTTCCCGGACCGGGACAGGCTCGAACCGGGGCAGACGGCCATATGCCAGGTCCGTTTTTCCCGGCCCATGCCGGCCGTGTTCGGCGACCGCTGCATCGTGCGCTCCTTTTCGCCGCTCATGACCGTGGCCGGGGGTCGGGTGATCAATCCTCTGGGGCGCAAGATCCGCCGGCACTCCGGGGATCTGGAACGGCTGGCGGCTCTGGGCGGCATGACCGGGGAGGAATTGCTGCTGGCACAGCTCCTGCTGTCCGGGCGCGGCGGGCTGACCCTGGCGGAATTGCGGGTCATGACGGACATGGACTCGAAAACCCTGGACAAAACCCTGCAGACTCTGGGGGGCAGGCAGCGGGCCTTTCAGTTCGACCGCGAGAGCAGCCGCTTCGTCAGTGCCGAGGTGCTTGAGGTCCTCAATGCAGAATGCCTGGAGTTCCTGACCGGATATCATCGCCGTGAGCCCATGCGGCAGGGCATTTCGCGGGCGGAGCTGGCCTCCAGCTTCGGACGGGCCATGCACCCGCGCCTGCTGCACTTTCTCGTGGAGCGGCTGGTCCGGGCCGGACGGGTCGTGCTGGAAGGAGACATCCTGCGCCTGCCGGAACATTCGGTGTCTCTGGCCGCGGACCAGTCGGGCCTGAGAGCACTGATGGAAAAAACCTTTCTTGAGGCCGGGCTGACTCCGCCGACGGTCAAGGCTTTTCTGGAAGAGAACGGTCTGGTGCAAAAGGACGCGGCTCCCATGTTCCGGCTTCTTCAGGAGGAGGGCGTACTGGTCAAGGTCAGCGAGGAATTCTACTATGCCCGCGTGGCCATGGACGGCCTGATCGGCAAGGTGAGAGATTTCTTCGCCGTCAACAATGAGCTGGGGCCGCAGGATTTCCGGGATCTGACGGGCCTGAGCCGCAAGTTCGCCATTCCGGTGCTGGAATATCTGGACAAGGAGAAAATCACCATCCGCGTGGGGGACAAGCGTCAGTTGCGCGGCCGGTGACAGCGGCTCCGAGAGAGTGGATTTTTTCGGAACTTTCACAGGAGGCCGGGGTTTGTCCCGGCCTCTTTCATCTGGAGGCTGCGGCTCAGAGGGCGTAGAGTTCTTCGCCGGACAGAATGCGGACGCCGTTGGAGCGCAGCACTTCGATGGCCTTGTCCGTCTGGTCGAAGCGGAAGACCAGCACGGCGTTGTGCCCGCTCTGGGTCACAAAGGCGTACATGTATTCCACGTTGACGTTGCCGACGGCCAGCATCTCCAGAATGTTGTGCAGGCCGCCGGGATTGTCGCCCACTTCGGCGGCCACCACGTTGGTCCGGCCGACAGTGAATCCCTTGGCTTTCAGCGCCTCCTTGGCTTTTTCGTTATCCGTGACGATGAGGCGCAGGATGCCGAAATCCGAAGTGTCGGCCAGGGAAAGAGCCCGGATATTCACGTTGTTCTCAGCCAGAGTCCTGGTCACTTCGGCCAGGCGGCCGGCCCGGTTTTCCAGAAAGACCGAAATCTGTTCCACTTTCATCATGCCTCCCGGTCCGGGGCAGGAAGTCCCACCCGGTTATACATTGCGCAGATCGACAATCCGCCTGGCTTTGCCTTCGGAGCGCTCGATGCTCCGGGGTTCGGACAGGGTCACCTTGGCGGTGACGCCCAGAAATTCCTTTATATTTTTTCGTATCTTGCCTTCAATGCGCTGTAAATATTTGATCTCGTCGGAGAAGAGCTTTTCATCCACTTCGACCTTGACTTCCAGAATGTCGAGGCTGCCCTCCCGGCTCAGAATGAGCTGGTAGTGCGGGGTGATGCCCTGGGTTTCCAGCAGGATGGCCTCGATCTGCTGCGGGAAGACATTGACGCCCCGGATGATCAGCATGTCGTCGCTGCGGCCCCGGATGCGCTCTATGCGGCGGTGGGTGCGGCCGCATTTACAGGGTATTTCGTTGATGCGGGTCATGTCGCGGGTGCGGTAGCGGACCAGAGGCTGGGCCTCCTTGGCGAGGGTGGTGACGACCAGCTCTCCTGGTTCGCCCGGAGGCAGCGGCTCGCCCGTCTCCGGATCGATGATCTCCACCAGAAAATGGTCTTCCCAGACATGCAGGCCGTCCTGAGCGTCGCTGCATTCGATGCCCACGCCGGGCCCCATGATTTCGGACAGCCCGTAGATGTCCAGAGCCTTGATCTGAAGCTTGGACTCGATTTCGGCGCGCATGTTCTCGCTCCAGGGTTCCGCGCCGAAAATGCCCGTGTGCAGCTTGAGATCGGCGATGTCGAGGCCCGCCTCGCGGATGGATTCGCTCAGAAACAGGGCGTAGGATGGCGTGCTGCACAGCACCGTGGAGCCGAAATCGTTCATGAGCATGACCTGACGTCTGGTGCCGCCGCCGGAAACGGGCAGGATGGTCGCCCCCAGCCGCTCCACGCCGTAATGCATGCCGAGGCCCCCGGTGAAGAGACCGTATCCGTAGGCGTTGTGCACGATGTCACTGCGCCGGCAGCCGGCGCACATGAGGGACCGGGCCATGAGTTCGGCCCAGTTGTTCACGTCGCGCTGGGTGTAGCCTACCACCGTGGCCTTGCCGGTGGTGCCGGAGGAGGCGTGCACCCGGACCACGTTGTCTCTGGGCACGGCGAACAGACCGTAAGGATAGTTGTCGCGCAGGTCCTGCTTCTCGGTAAAGGGCAGCCGCCTGATGTCGTCCAGGGAGCGGATGTTTTCTGGCCGGACGCCCGCGCCGTTGAATTTGTTCTGATAGAACGGCACGTTGTAATAGACTTTCTCCAGCATGGATTTGAGGCGGCGCAGTTGCAGCGCTTCCAGCTCTTCCCTGGGCATGGTTTCGCTGGGTATGTCGTAGAGCATGAGGACCTCCGTTTGAAAACAAAAATGCCGTGAACATGGGGCTGTTCACGGCATCGGAAAATTCGCGCGCTGCGCGTCGCACCGTGGCCCCGCGTCAGGGGGCGGTAAATATGAAAGATACCATGGTGCCTGAAGTTTCGTGCATGGACGCCTCATGCCCGGAGTGGCCGCGTTCGTCAAGAATGGGGCGTCTTCAAGACCGGAAAGATGCGTCCGGCGGTCCGCCGGAAATCCATGCATGTCGCCTTCCATCTTGAATCTGCCGGGCGGGTCAGTCATCCGGAGTTTCCGACGCCGTGGGACGCTTGTCCGGCATGGTTGGGAAGTGTCCTTGACAGGGTGAGGTGGGCTCCATAGACGTGACGATTCACGATTTTCGCGTCCCAATGCGGCGCGAGAGCAAGACGAGGTGACCTATGTACGATATCAGACTGGTAAAACTGGTGAACGGCGAGATGGTGCTGGGCAAATGGGATCAGGAAGCCGGGGTGATCCGCGATCCGGCCGTCCTGCAGACGATTCCCACGGCTCAGGGCGGCGTGCAGATGCTTCTGTTGCCCTTCGGCTATCCTTTCGATCAGGAAATGGCCGGGGAAATAGAGGTGAAGCACGTTCTTTTCCAGTACAAATCCACACCCGAGGAACTGAAGACCAAATACCTCGAGGCCAGCACCAATCTGACTTTGTCCGCTCCCGGCGGGCTGCACAATCTGGGTGGTCCTGGCGGCGGCAATATCGCAGATTTCAGCAAGTTTCTGAAAAAATAGCGGACGCACGGCCGTCATTTGCCTCCCTGATGCCTGGCCGCGGCCGATTTCCAGCATCGAAGGAAGCTCCGGCGGGAAGTCTCGCAGATCAGAGGCTCCGCCGGAGCGTATTGCCACCATCCATTCGGCCATTTCGGACCGCATGAAAAGACTTCTCCCCCTATTTTCCCGGCCCAGTCACTATCTGGGCACGGAAATCAACAGCGTGCACAAGGACCCGTCCGTTATGCGCGCTCATGTGGCCCTGGCTTTTCCCGACCTGTACGAGGTGGGCATGTCGTATCTGGGGCAGAAGATCCTCTACGACATCGTCAATGCCCGCGAGAACTTTTACGCTGAGCGGACCTTCGCGCCCACCGAGGACGTGGCGGCCGTGCTGCGCGCCCATGGCGAGCCGCTGGCCACTCTGGAGAGCGATACGCCCCTGTCCGCCACGGATGCGGTACTGTTCAGCCTCACCCACGAACTGTGCTACACCAACGTGCTGTACATGCTCGATCTGGGCGGCATCCCCCTGCATGCGGCGCGGCGCGGCACGGGCGATCCTTTCGTCATTGCGGGGGGAGGCTGTACCTTCAACGCCGAGCCTCTGGCGCCTTTTCTGGATGCGATGGTTCTTGGGGACGGCGAGGAGATCGTGCCCGAGATACTGGAGCTTCTGGCCCTGGCCAAAGAAGGGGGCTGGGAGCGGGAAGAGACTTTGCGCCGTCTGGAAGCACTGCCCGGAGTGTATGTCCCCGCTTTTTTCGAGGAAGACGGCGCGGGCGGCCTGCGCCCTTTGGACGGGTGGAAGGATCGGCCGGAAAAACGTATCGTGCCGGACATGAATGGTGTTGCCTTTCCTGTCAGGCAGGTGGTGCCGTTCGGAAAACCCGTACATGACCGTTTTTCCGTGGAGATCGCCAGAGGATGCACCAGAGGATGCCGGTTCTGTCAGGCAGGCATGATCTACCGGCCGGTGCGTGAGAGGCGGGTGGATGTGCTGGGCGAGATCATTGCTCAGGGTCTGGCCGGGACGGGCAGCGAGGAACTGTCCTTTCTGTCTCTCAGCACGGGCGATTTCAGCACCCTGGAGGCTCTTTTCGCGTCCTCCTACGCGCGTTGCCGTCAGGAACAGGTGTCCATTTCCCTGCCGTCCCTGCGGGTGGGCTCGGTTTCGGAAGACCTGATGCGCCTCATGAGCCGCATCAGGCATACGGGTCTGACCCTGGCCCCGGAGGCGGGCACCCAGCGTCTGCGTGACGTCATCAACAAGGGCGTGACCGAGGAGGCGCTTCTCGACCACGTAAGCCGGGCTTTTTCCCTGGGATGGCAACAGGTCAAACTGTACTTCATGATCGGTCTGCCCACGGAAGAGACGGCTGATCTGGACGGTATTCTCGATCTCTGTCTGAAAGTGGCTGGTTGCGCCGGCCCCAAGGCCAAAAGATTGCAGGTCACGGCGGCGGTATCGCCCTTCGTGCCCAAGCCGCATACGCCCTTTCAGTGGGAGCAGCAGCTTTCCATGGCCGAAGTGGAGGAACGCATTGCGTATCTGCGCTCCATCTTCAAACCTTACCGCAAGCTCAAGCTGAAGTGGCATCACTCCCACATGACCTTTCTGGAGGGTGTTTTCTCCCGGGGGGACCGGAGGCTGTCCGCCGCCGTGGAAGCGGCCTACTCCAGAGGAGCGACCTTCACCAGCTGGTCGGACCAGCTGCGCTTCGATGTGTGGCAGGAAGCTTTCACCGAGGCGGGCATCGATCCGGCCGGGTATCTCCAAGCGCGGGATCTTGATAGCCCGTTGCCTTGGGATCATCTCGATTCCGGAGTCAGCGCCGGTTTTTTACGTATGGAGCTGCGCCGCGCCATGGACGGCCGCATTACGCCGGATTGCCGCTATTCTGCCTGCCGGACATGCGGGGTCTGCAATATGGACGGGCGGCAGTCGCAGCTGTCCCGCCAGGGGGCCGCAAGTTCCATTCGGCCGGTGCTGAACCGGGCTTCCCGGGATCAGGAAGAACCAGCCCAAACAGTGCCGGATTCTGGCGTCAGAGAGGACCTGCAGCATCGGGAGCAGCGTTTTCGGCTCTGGTACTCCAAGACCGGCCAGGCCGCATATCTGAGCCAACTGGAGTTGCAGCGCATTTTTGAACGGGCCTTTCGCCGGGCGGGGCTACCCTTGGCTTTTTCCGGGGGCTTTCATCCCGCCCCCATGCTGTCATTTGCCCGCGCTCTGCCTGTGGGCGTGGGCAGTATTTGCGAGTGGATGGATTTTTTCGTGCGTTCCCGGCTGGATGCATCGCCGCTGCCGGAGCGGCTGAACGCCGAGCTGCCGCCGGGCATGCGGGCCGTGCGCGTGGAGGAACTGCCCTGTCAGCGCCGTGCACCCATCGCCGTGCGGGAAAGATACTGTCTGCGTTTCGAGCAGGAAGCGGATGAACACCGGTTCCTGGAAAGGGCATCCGTTTTTCTGAATTCGTCCGTGTGGATGGCGGCCAAGCGGACCAAAAAAGGGGAGCCTGGGGAAATCGATGTGCGTCCTCTGGTGCTTGGTGTTTCTCCTGCGGCGGAAGGCCGGAACATTGATTTTGACTGGACCGGGCTTTACGTCAGTCCCGTTTTCGTGCTGCAAAGTGTGGATTCGGAATTCTCCCTGCTGTCAGCCAGCCTGACCAAGGCGGAACAGTTCTTTGGAAGCGGGGAGGGCAGATAGCAGGGGAAGATGCGAGAGAAAGGCGAAGCCGGGAGGCTTCGCCCATTATTACTTTTTCCGTTTCTCCCAGAGCTGCATATCCTGCATTTTTTTGCGGCGTTCGCGAGCCAGGGATTTGGCGACCAGAGACGTACCCTTCTTGTAGCCCCATTTTTCCCGGTAGGCTTCGGGCGTCAGGTCGTGAGTGGCAAGGTGACGCTTGGTCAGAACGCGGAAAGATTTGCCGCATTCCATACACGTCACGCTTTTTTCCCGGATGGCTTTTTTGGCGTCTCCCTGATCCAGAGGTTTGGCGGCCTCGGGCTCACCGCCTTCCGCAATATTCTGGATTTCACGGGCCAGAGCGCGTACCATTGAAGTCAGTTCCTCTTCGCTCATGATGCGTACACTGGCTTGAGCTTTAACGATTTCAAGAGCTTTTGTTACATACTCTTCCATGGCTTATCCTCCGTTTTCATAGTGTCTTTTCCATAAATAAATGTGTTTAGGCAAGCTGTCAACAGTGGAACAGTGCTTATGGCATTTAGAGTAAAAAATACATACGAAGGTGTGCTTTAATAATTTTTACTATAACTTTTGAGGAGTTGAAATGTCTGTGAATCATCGAGCGTTGGTAGATGTATCCCACGTCTTTCATTTTGAATTCTGGTTGAGATACTATTTTGTGGAAGAAAAGGATGGAAGACTTTTC
The DNA here is from genome assembly GCF_001553625.1 of Desulfomicrobium orale DSM 12838. Taxonomy (GTDB): domain Bacteria; phylum Desulfobacterota; class Desulfovibrionia; order Desulfovibrionales; family Desulfomicrobiaceae; genus Desulfomicrobium; species Desulfomicrobium orale. Next base: position 133,340 of record NZ_CP014230.1, on the reverse strand, counting down.
ATTGCGTTGAATGAAGAGCAGAGAAAGCAGGTTCATGACCAGTTCTCTGAATATTGGGAGCTGGCTGAAAGAGTGGAGGGAGTGCCCCTTTCTCCTGAACTGTCTCAACGGGTTGTTGTGGAGTTTTTACAGCTCCATATGGACGGAGTGAAATATCCGCCTGCCGCAATCAATGATGTTCTCGACAGCAAGGAATTTTCCGTGGAGATGCAACTTTTTGACACATGGATCAATTTGCATGAAGAACAACTGATGCAAAAAATATACGGATTCGATACCTGGATGCATATATATGGGGAATGGAAAGATACGGACAAGACAAAACAGATGGCTCAGGCCCTGAGATTGCATATGCAAGATGAGCACAGCAGTGTGAATTGATCAGAGTGGATGAAAGGAATTATTTGTGGAGCGTATTCAGCAGTAAGGAATAACTATATATTGACATACTCCTATTGTTGATTTGAGCCCGTGAATAAAATTCAGTAACTGTGAAATGGAATGAAAATTTAATATTCAGAATGTCAGGCAGGCAGAATTCATTACTTCCTCTGAAGTATCTTGGCGAGGTTCTTTCATAAAAATTTGCTTGCGGATTACCGAATTCATGTACTTGTCTTCCTTGCATGATAATCCGTGAGACTCGCACAACTCTCTGTACGTATTATTCCAGTTGTCCCTGTCTTTCTGCCCCCAGCGACAGAAGGGGTAGAAAAGAGCCCCCCATCCGCCGAATCTGGGTTTTCCCCAATCCACGAGCAGAAATTTACCTCCGGTTTTCAGCATGCAGCAGGCCTTTCTGATGGCGATACGACGTACTTCCGGTTTCGCCTCATGCAAGGCCATGGAAGTCATCACCAGGTCAAAGGTTTCATTCGGGAAGTCGATTTCATCCATTGAGGTCACGCTGAAATGAAAACTTCCAGAATATGCCTTCTGACGTTCCTTTGCATAGCCCACTTGATCCGTGGCCAGATCGACGCCAAAGATTTCACAATCGGCGGACGAGATCGCAGCCAGGGCAAAGCTCAGTTGTCCCGTCCCGCACCCCAGATCCAGAGCCTTCATACCGGGAGCAAGCCCTAGACCGGTTACAGAGTTTTTGTAGAACATCCCGCCCATGCCAAACAAGGAAACGATGACCTCGTATCTTTTTCCGGAGAAGAATCCATTGAAAGCACTGCCTTTGGTTCTGTCCATTGAAGCTCCCTGAAGTTTATCCCGTTGCCTCCGCATCCAGAGCGAGGCAACGGGATGTATTCGGGTCAGAATTTGTAGACGAATTCGATGCCGAAACGCTGCGGGTCGCCCATTATGCCGGTATTGGAAGAGGGAAGGTAGTGGCTGTAATATCGCTCGCCAAAGATATTTTTTCCGTAGATATATGCCTCAAAATTCTCCGCTTCATAGCCGAGTCTGGCATTGACCAACTGAAACGCTGAGCGAGACCCTTCATTGCTGGCATCCCAGTAACTTTTCCCGAAATGCTGCATCTCCGCCCGTGCGAAGAAGCCGTCTTCATGCCGGTAGGTCAATCCGACTTGAGCCGTGAAACGTGGGCTGATTGGCACGTCATTCCCGGAATAATCGGCCCTTCCGTCATTATAGCTGTCGAATGTGGCGTGAGTGCAGCCAAGACTGGCATCAGTGCTAAGGCCTTCAGCGATACGTGCGGCCAAATCCAGTTCCATGCCGTAACTGGTCGTGGCCCCGGCATTTTTTACGGTGAAGTCGTAGGTGAGCGGATCAAGGATAGACACCTGCATCTTTTCAGTATCTATATAAAAAAAGGTCACACTTGCCGTGATCCGTTTATCGAGCCAGGATGTTTTCGCTCCTGCTTCATAGTTCCAGGCCTTTTGCGAGTCGTATTTCAAATCGGATGTGGCAACTCCGGAAGCGAGATAATTGAACCCTCCAGGCAGGAAGCTTCTGCTTACGCCTGCATACACCGTATGATTATCCGTAATCGCATAGCTCAACGTCAGCTTGGGCAGTAATTCATGCCAATTCCCGCGTTCATGCTTATTCAGCGAGGTGTTCATAAACATTGAGGCCATTGAGTTTCTAATAGCGGCGGACTTGTTGGTATAGTGCCAACGAACACCCGGCGTAAGTGTGAGTGATTCCGTGAGGGGGATATCAATCTGTCCAAACAAGGCAAAATCGGTGGAGTACTCCCGGTGTGTCTGCGACTGATCAAGTATACCGCCTCCATAGGTCAGATCCTGATCTCTATTCAGATAGCCGACATACGCACCGGTGAGCCATTTGAACGGGTTATTTTCCGAGGAATCTGGGCTTTTCAGGCGAATTTCCTGCGTCGCTTCGTTCTGTTTGCGACCGGCATTAAGCCATGCAAAGCCCTGAAAAGCGGGAACATGGGAATAGTCATGCAGAGCATCCTGTGTCATGTGCCTGAACGTGGAAACAGATTCGACTGCCAGAGAGCTGAAATCGATCTTACCGTGCAGCGCAGCGCTCATTTGTTCCAGATTCTGGTCATCGCTGCTCATCGCGGCATTTGATGCCGTGCCGGGGTGCTCGCCCCATTTATACGGAGGGAAGCCGGAATTGACCTTGGAGTAATTGAGATAAACGGAGAATTCCGAATCATCGGTAGGAGTAGTGTATATCTGTCCCTTAAAACGTCCGCTGTCACGTTTATTTCTGCCCGCTGAAACCTCGCTCTTCATAAATCCGTCTGTTTTATACAGTTCTCCGGCCAAGGAGAAGAAAAGCTTGTCCTCCACAATCGAACCTCTAAAAATTCCAGATGCGGCGGCCGTTCCGTAGCTCTCCCCTCTGAGAGAAAATTTTCCCTGGTTTGTGTTTCCCGGCTTCTTGGAGATGACATTCACGATGCCGCCCAAGACATTCTTTCCGTAAAGGACACTCTGAACACCACGCAAAATCTCAACACGTTCTATGTCCAGCAGGTTCAAGTCCAGAGCGGTGGACGGGTCAATGGGAACACCATCCAGATAAATGGCAAGGGGGGCTGTTTCACTGGCTTCGGATGTTCCGGAGCCACGAAACGACATGTAGCTAAGACCGACAAAGGATGAATTCACCATGAGGTTTGGGATATGCTGCAGCACGTCACCGATCGTTTTCATGCTGGAATCCTCCAACTGTTGATCTGTGATCACCTGCACCGACATAGGAAGTTTTTGCACATCAATTTCGCGTTTATCGGCGGTGACGGTTATCGTCGGTAACGTGTACTGCTTTTTTGTAGTGGGAGTGATTTTTTCGGTTGTGTCGGGCGGCTGCGCTAGGACATATTCTGACAAGCATAAAACAGAGAAAACTATGACCGCCGCGAGGATAATTTTCTTTCTCAAATTGGAAACATACATTTTTTTCGCCACAGACAATCTCCTTGGAGGGTTATATTTCGTATGGTCGCCATACATTTTTGCCAAATAAAAACATACATGGCCATACTAAATATATCTTTACGGAATAAGCAGTTTCAATTTGGGGAATAAAAAGAGTGTCTCCATATAGAAATTCTTGCAGAGTCATTTCATTGAAATTGAAACATATGTAGGTGAAGCCTTATAACTTGGTATAATTCCGATTTATATCTGTATGCTAATTATACTAATTTTGTAAAAAATCTCTCAACTCCAGCCCATAGAATCCAATCCAGAACGCACATTGTTAAGAAAATGATTCAGAAATTCGATCTGCTCAGAGGAATAATGACTCATCACCTGGTCAATCATCCCATTAATCCGTTCATGGTATAAAAGATGATGCTCGTGAGCGATTCTACCTTTTTCTGTCAGGTATACATTGATCCGAGAAAGCTTCAACGGATCGGTGTCTTTGTGGATAAGTTTTTTCTGTTCCAGCTTACGCAAAAGTTCGGAAACGCTCCCTTTAGTGATATGCAACCTGTCGGCTAGCCCAGTAACGTGAATTCCTTCAACATCATGGATCGCCATAATCATATGAATTTCAGCATTATGGATTTCCACATCTGTGCCAAAAAATCGGGATTGTTGTTCAATTTCGGTAAATTTTGCCACAAGAGAGAACAATGAGTAGCTTGTATGCCCGCGCCGCAGCCGTGCCGCATCGGAATCACTATTCTTGTTGTGCAATGACTCCTGGATACTATGCCCTAGCTTCGTCTGCTGAAATTCCTGATCACTCATGGAAAATATGTATGGTTGCCAAACATTTTTGTCAAGTGTCCAATCCCATAAAAATATCCTGTCAAAGTGCTTACAGAGGCTCCATTTCTGGGTTTTGGCTGGAAACACTGTCATCTGTTTTAGTATAAAGGATGGGTACAGCCGGCGCAGTATGGGAGTTTCTGAAAATTTTCAGGATCCTGGACACTCCTTCATCCACCGTACACATGCGCCCAGCATATATTTATCCTCATGTTCTTTTGCCCAGTCATGCAGCATCATAAATTTTTTTCGCAATGAAATTGATTGCATTTCTTCGCGCATATTTTGCATGAATTTTTGTACAGATGATATGAGATCTTTATTTTTTAGGAATGTTGCTGTCTTTGCCATGCGCTTCAAGAGTATTTCTTGAGGGAAAAATCGCATTTCCATTTGAAGCAGATCAAAAGCAGTTGCCCATTTTTTCTGTTCAGCCAGGATGTTGAACAGGGCGATATATCCCTCTGCCCAGAGAGGCTCGGCGTTCACTGCACTCCATAGCGCGTGTGGGCTATTCATATCTACTGTTTCAGACGGACTCTTTGCGGTCAGGATGGCATGCAAAGTCGGGCTCAGATGGAACATGTATCCGTCTTCCGTGCCGAAGCGATGCTGATCCGGTTGGAATACGCCGTCACAGCGTCTGCTGAGGAGCAGGGCGTTATGGTTGTCTGAATCAAAACGTCCCGGTGTCTGGCTGGTGAGATGATAGACCACGCTCTGAGGGGTGCAGCGCAGGACTAATTTTTTGCCTCTGATCTGGGCGCACAGATCCAGGTCTTCGTAGCCGTTACGGTACTCCTCAAAGAATCCGCCGCAGGACGTGAAGAGTCCGGCGGGTATCATGAGGGCCGCCCCGGTCAGGGCCTGCACAGTCCGTTTTTTGAACAGAACGGGATGATTCCGGGGAAAAAACTGGTAAAGGTGCGTGACCTGCCAGGTAGGTGTAAAGGTTACTCCTGCATGCTGGACCCGGTCGTCGGGGTAGAGGAGAAGGGGACCCGTGGCGCCCAGGTCCGGCTGTCGCGCAAAGGCGTCGAGCAGCGGCGGCAGCCATCCGGCGGTGAGCAGAGTATCATTGTTCAAAAAGAAAAGATAATCGGCATTGGCTGCACGGGCTCCTTCGTTGCAGGCCGGACCGAAGTTTCTGTTGTGACCCAGAGGGATATGCCTGAACCGTGAACCAAACAGAGCCGTGCCCAGGGGCGCGCATTGGGTGGAGGTGTCATCCGTGGAGCCGTTGTCCATGACCAGTACCTGTATATCGTCCTGCGGCGTGTGTTCAGCCAGACTGCGCAGGCAGGCTTCAGTCAGTTTCCACTGGTTTCGGACCGGAATGATGATGGATACGGTTGGAGTCATATTTGTGCCGGGTTATGCTTCCGAGCAACGGATTGCTGTAGGCCGCCCGCTCTGTTGGCTTTGTTTTGTGAACTATTCGCCGGTTTCGGGCCCAAGGGACGGTTTTCTGAACCATACTCCGATGCCGTCGATGGGCTGGAGATCGAAACGCAGTCCTTGGCGGCCTTCGAATTCGTGTACCGCCTGTCGGCAGCCCTGCCAGTATCCGTAATCGTCGACTTGGATGGGGGCCTTGGCCGGGAGGCTGGTATAAAGATTTTCCAGGATGTCGCGTGTGGATTCATACCAGTCTCCATCCATATGCAGTAGTGCGATCGTGCCAATTTCCGCCCGTCTCTCCGGAAGGGTGTCACAGAAGAGCCCTTTGACCGGGCGGACCATGTCCTGCACTTCCAGTTTGGCGCAGATTTCAAGCAGAGAGCTTTCCGGAGCGGCGCAGGTACCGGTGCCCCAGCCTGTGGCATCGGCGGGGATGGACTGGTGGGTGTCGTGCGCCGTGGGCTCGGGCATTCCGGCAAAGGAGTCGAAGGCGTACAGCAGGCGCTCACGCCGGGAATATTTCCGTATGACCCAGGCCAGCAGAGCGGAAGAACCGCCGGCCGCGACGCCGCATTCCACAAAATTTCCCGGAACATCTTCCAGACAGACGATTTTCGCCAGACGGTACAGGCTGGCCAGACGTTCCGTGCCTACCATCGTGTATGGACGGATTCGTGCGAGAATCTCGGAGAATTCGTCGTGGGGACGGACTTCGGGAAACAGGGCCGCCTGAAGCTTATCCAGAGCATCTTGCGCGTCGCGGTTATGAGGGAAAAGGCGCAATTCCTCCTTCAGCGCTTCGTAAGCCGCGTGAGGATTTTGTTGTCCCAGAAAAGCCTGGGCGCGGATGGAGTCCGCATTTTCCAGAACTGCCCCCGATCCTTTGACGGAACTGGCCAGACGCAGGGCATCGGCGAAGTCTCGCTGTTCCAGAGCGCGCCGGGCCATGATCAGGACGCGCTCCGGGTCGAGGACATGACGCCGCTTCGTTTCCTGTGGCATATCTGCTTTACTATTGATCCATCCGAGCAGCCGGGCCATTTCCTCCGGATTTTTCTTGTGTTCGAGCCCGAGAACCTGCGCACCCCATTCTTTGTGTGTGGCATCCTGATTATTGAAAAGAAATGGAAATCTTTTTCGCAGAACCTCCAGCTGGTTGTGTTCAAGAACAATGTCGATGAGTTCCGGATGCTCCGCGTAAAAGGGCTCTTTGAGCAGTGTCTGTTTTTCCGCTACGTACATGTCGCCGAAAAAGCGGATTTTGCATCCGCACCAAGCGGCATAGGCGATATGCGAGCCGAAGAAATTTGTGGCGATGTACTCGAAAGATTCAAAAATGACCCGCATTCTGGCCAGAGCGTTCCGGTCGAAAATCCAGGCTCCTGTAACCCAGGGAATATCCAGACTTTCGAAAAGTCCGGTCCAGAGCCCCTGTTGCACGCACATGCCGCTGACGCACGCGGCGGTAATATCGAATTCTTTATGCAGTTCAGCCAGAGCGGGCAGAAAATCGGGGTGGTCGTGCCCATGCGCGACATGGGAGGTGGAATGCATGGGCATGACAAGCATGCTGCCGGGCATGCGAGTGACCCCGCTGGGCGGCGCGTACAGAATGGGTACGCCCACGGCATGGGCCGCGTAGCCACGCTCGCGAAGGTACACGGCCTGTTCCTCCGTACCTGTCAGATTGGCCGACTGACGGGTGAGTCGGGCACTGACGAGCAAGAGGTTGACCAGAGGATTATGTACCCAGCCGTGCACCCAGCTGGCTCCCGAGGGCAAAGGCGCGGACATGCCGAGTTGACGGGCGATCTGCCAGCTCGCGCCATAGTAGGAGGGCTCTCCATCCAGCTGTTGTTCCTTGATTTGAGGAAGTCGTTTCAGGACGGGCAGAATCGTTTTTCGTAGTTGCGGCAGAAGCGTGGCCTGTGGCAGAGGACTATAGGGCATAATAATGGTTCCTGTGCTGTAAATTTGGATGCAGAACAATGTTGATGGGCATTTTCCTGCGCCACCAGTGCTACGGGTTGCAGAATTGATGTGAAGAAATGAATGAGAAATTTTTATAGCATACAGAAAAAGGGCGCTAAATGGTGTATTTCATCATGATACGGTTATTTTACAGAAGTGTTTTTATTTATATAATAAACTATCTTAAATTTATATAATAATGGTGTATTTTTCATATTATAAATTTATTTTATAATTGTGATCTAAAATAATTTTAAATTATTCTATGTTATGCATATTTTTTTGTATTTTCTAATACAAATTTCAATATCTTTGAGCGCATATGTAATACACATTCAGATTTACTGGCATGATAGCCTGGCCAGATGTTTAAGTACCGGATGGATGATATAGTACATTACTCCCTGTTCGGGTTGCACCTCCGGAATAGGTGGGGTTTTGTTTTCCGCACGCTTACACAATACATCCACGAGCAGGTCCGCCCTGATGGCGCTGTCGTAGATGTAGTCGATATCCAGATTCGCCGGGGGGCGTGGAAACCATTTCTTCGCAAGTATCGGTCCGCCATCTAGCTGATTGCGCAGTAAGATGGCCGAAGCCCCACAGGCGCCCGTGCTCAACAGGTGGTAGTAGGTGGTGGTGGAACCGCGAAATTTCGGCAGCCACCCGGCGTGCACATGCAGAAATTCCATCCCGCTCGAAAGCAGGGTTTCCCCCACGATCTGGCTCCCGTAACCGGAATAGATGACCATGTGTGGCGAATAGTCCAGAAGCGTCTGGAGTATGGCCGGGTCGTTGACGTGGCTGGCGGAGACATTGCACACCTGCCTGCAGACGCGCGCAAGGCTCTCCTTCAGGGGCAGGCTGAAGTCGGGCAGCGGAAACGGCGCACCGGACCAGTGTCCCGCCGGGGGGGCAGCCTTTTGTCCCGCTTGTCCGCCTCCTGACGAGCTGAAAAGTACCCCTGCCTTCACGATAATATTCCGGCGGGCCATCGCCTGAGCATAAGCTTTGGAGCGTGGTGTGTCCGCTGCCAGAAAAACGACATCATCAAGCCGCAGTTTTTTTGGGGCAGGCATGTTCAAAGAAATGGAGTCTTCTTCCCGGATGTTTGTCGCTTCGGGAGGAAGCGAAGCACCGGGCCGTGCGGCCAGTGCCTCGACGAAAGCGCGTTCCCTCAGGATCAGGCTGGTCAGGCGGCCGGATTCATCCGCAGAAAGCGTATGTCCACAGGAAATCAGCGTATCCAGAACTTTGAGGAGCACATTCAGGCCGGGCAGCCCGGAACCGGCCTCGTAGGCGGCGGCCATGACCTCCGCGTACCGCAGATAAAGACGTGTCGGCGCAGGTCTCTGGCTGGTGGGTTTTAAACCTGGACCGTAGGCGGCGAAGAATTGTTTGCGGACTTCGAATTTTTTGATCCAGTCGTGGACCAGCCTTTGGAACTCCTGTTGGTTCATGTTGCCGGTGACGATACCGGACAGCAGCGTTTCCAGATGCCACTCCAGCGTTCCGGCGGACAGGGATTCCGTCTTTGGGGGCGGAGGGGGAACCGGCCCTCCGAGAGCGGCTCTGGCCGTGTTTCGGTTCTTCTTCCAGGCTTCCAGAAAAGATGCGCCCAGGTAATCGCTGTACTGATAGGTCTGCGGGTGGGCCAGCAGATCGCCCTGAGTGTAGGGATAGACAGTCTGATTCACGGCAGCGCTCCTGCCTGTTCCAGAATATGCCGGGCCAGCGATTCCGGGGACGGAGCACCCGGGCCGGTGTGCAGGGTCAGATCAGAGGTGCGGGGAAGGCTGAATGCGATGTCCATACCCACGACGTTTTTTTCCAGTCCCTGTCCAAAACGTGCGTACAGCCCCTTGGTATCCCGGCGTTTGAGTTCCTCCAGGGGGCAATCCAGGCCGACTTGAAAATACTGTGTAAAGCGGACCCGGTTGGCGCGCATGATGTCCTCGAAAATGCACAGCACGCAGCATACCACGTTGATATCCTGTCCGTTTAGCCAGTCGCAGGCCCGGACGATGCGTTCGGCATTTTTCCGGCGGCCGTCCACGCTGTAATCCTGCTGGGTCTGGTCCTGCCCCGTGATGCGGCGCAGATCGTCACCGTCGAGCAGTACCGTGCCGGGAGCGTACTGTTTCCATAAACGGCACACTTCCCTGCCGATGGTTGTCTTGCCCGCTCCGGAGAGCCCGACCAGCCAGATCACCATGTTTCTTCTCTCAGAATTTGTTCCGCCACCCGCAGATCTTCCGGCGTGTCCACTTCGCACCACGGGCCGTCCCAGGGCCGGGAGGCGATTTTTCTGCCTTCGGCCAGCAGCCGGGCCAGCAGGGCTGTCATGTCCAGCCGGGCGCGCAGTTCCGGTTGCCGTGCGAGCAGTGCTTCGATCCATTCCAGTCCCGCCGGGGTAATTTTCAGAAGGCCCATATACTGACCCTGAATGCTTTCCAGCGGTACGCCTTTTTGTCCGATGCCGGTTACGTTGCCGCCCGCGTCGAGGGTGAAGCTCTCGGCGTCGCTGGCCGGGTCGTCGAAACGTTTCGTCCACAGCTTGCGCCAGTTGACATCATAGAGCAGGGCGATTTCTCCGGGCGCGTCCAGAAGACGGGCCACAGCCCGGGCCGGATAGACGATGTCGGCGTAGGAAATCACGCACGGTGCGGCCTGAAGCCAGTCACGGGCGACGAGGAGGCTGGCCAGCATGTTGGTTTTATCCCAGTCCGGGTTGTGGCGGCGGACAAAGGGGCCGTGCAGCATGTGCCCGAGATAGCCGCCCACCACGAGAATATCCTGTATTCCTGCCCCGCGCAGGGCTTCGATCTGCCAGGCAAGAAGCGGCTTTTCTCCAGCCTCGACCAGGCACTTGGGCCTGTCTTCGGTCAGCGAGAGCAGTCGGGAACCGCGCCCGGCCGCGAGAATGATCGCCTTCATGGGCGGTTCTCCGTCTGCGCTCCGGCATGGCCGAAAAGGTGGCGCAAGAGGGTCCGGTTGAAGTCCGCTTCGGGGCTGTGCCGTTCCGGATGCCACATCACGGCCATGATTCGTTTCTGCGTGTGGTAAAATCCCTCGCATCGGCCTGCCTCGTCCATGGCGAAGGCAGCCAGAGGAGCCCGCAGATCGGAGGCCGCCGGACCGCAGTAATGATGGAACGAATTGACGCGCAGGCGCGGCTCAGGCCAGTCGAAAGGCGGATCTTTCAGCGTGATCTCGTGGAACCGGCCCGCGTGCGCCCCGGCGGGACGGCAGGGGAGTGGCGCGTGGCCGAAATGCCGGAGCAGAAACTGAAACCCCCGGCAGACGCCGAAAACCGGCAGATCGTGATCCAGAGCGAAGTGGAGGAGTGCCTCCTCCGTGGTATCCCGATCGGGTGCGCTGCCGAGATCGTTGCCGCCGGTGAAAATGAATCCGTTCAGTTCCCAGTCGCGGGCATACCGTCCAGCTTCCGCGCCGATATTGGGAATGGGCATCCAGCGGGCCAGGGGCAGGGCGTCCGCCATGAAGGCGGCCCAGCTCCGGGCCAGGGCGTCGCGCGGCTCATCATATCGGGCCGGCATGTCCACACGCATGGAAAGTCCGATTCGCGGTTCAGGCATTGAAGGCTCCCAGGGCCGCGATGTTTCTGGCCGCGCAGTTGAGATCTATCTTCGGGCTTTGGCGCAGGCGGTCGAACAGCTCCTCGCCGCAGCCGATGGCCGCGGGCAGCTGCAGTTCGGCGCAACGGATGGCCATATGCGAATTGGCGCCCCCGTATTTGGTGACCAGACCGGCGATTCCTCTGGTGAAAATCCAGTCGAATCCGGGGTCCGCGTGCTCGATGCAGACGATTCTGTTTTCGAGATGCGCGTGACTCAGGCTGGCGGCGCTGAGAAAAACCGTTTCGCGCTCGACCTGCTTCCGGGTGATGAAATTGGGTTCGCAGCGGTGCAGGGGCACGACATGGATGTCCTTGACCCCGCGTACCAGGTAACTGAGCCGCAGGGAACGGGCCAGGGTCTGCTCCATGCGCGCGCGGTCGATCCTGTCCATCAAGGCGGAGGTCATGTCCGCGTGCGGGCAGGCGCAGCCGCTGTCCAGAATTTCCGGCAGACGCAGAAAGGAGAGATCTTCGCGTCCGAGACCGAATGCAGCTCCCCAGCGGGCGATGCACTCCAGGGCTGCGGACAGGCTGCGCGTGAAAATGAACTTGGCGTATTCGCGTCCCTGTATGGCCCGCGCGGCGTAGGTGAAAAGCTCCCCGGCGCTGACGGCGTCCAGCCCGCTCTCCCGCAGAAGGCTTCCGATGGCGCGAAGTTCGGCCTTCCGGGGCGTAAACGGCGGGGCAGACGGCTCCGGCCGGTTACCCTCCTCCGGACGGAGAAACAGATCGTCGCGGTCCCTGTAGCACGGGGACATGATGTCGAATGTTCCCGGCCGCAGGTGGCCGTAGTGTTCCAGAAATATTTTTTCGGACAGGTCGCCCCGGCAGACCGCGCGCATGTCTGCGGCCAGCTCGGACATGACCGTGGGCACCGAGGCCTTGAAGACCGCCAGTCGTGTCTCGTCCAGGGCCTCGCGGGCCGCGGCGGAGCGGAGCAGGGCCTCGGCGATGAACGCGTGCCTGGCGATGGTGGCAAAGGGAATGGTCCCCAGACGCAGGCAGGTTTCCAGAATGGACTGGATGTGCGCGCTCATGGCCGGAGGCGTGGCCTTGGCGGCCGGACGCAGTCCGGTTTTCTGCCTGCGGCGCAGTTCGGCGATGTGTCCGAGGGCCCGGTCCAGGGTGCCGTCCGGGCCCAGGCGCAGGGCCTGATTGGTGAAGCCGCACAGGAGTTCCTGAAAGGATTTGTGCTCGGATGCGGACAGCACGCCCGGATACCGCTCCGCAAAGCGCCGCGAAAAGGTGAAGTCCAGGGCGGTCTGGGCCACCTCGAATTCGATCTTGTCGTGCAGGCCGGGATTGTCGGCCAGCCGCCGCAGCCAGGCGTTGATCAGCTTTTCTCCGGTTCTGGCGGAAATGTCTCCGGGCAGCAGGGAGTTCAGGCTGGCCCGCACGTCGATGAAAGGCTTGCCGCCGAGCAGCACCATGAGCTCCGTGCCCGGGAGTTCCCGGTAACCCATGCCCGCCCGGGCCACGCGCCAGGCGGAAGCGGAAATCAGGGCGCGGAAGAGGGAAACGGCCAGAGGCGCCGGAGCGCCGCCCAGAAGCTCGGCCGGATTCCAGTCCGGCATGATGCCGAAAATCGTGCTCGCTCCGAAAAGACCCTTGCGCCGCGCGGACAGACCGCGCACAAAGCGCTCCGTGTGCGGAATGGCCCGGGCCACCCGCAGCTCCGTGTCCGGGTGCCAGTTCGCCGCCGTGCTGATCCTGCGGACCTGCAGGAGATGCATTTGGCCGCTCCGGTCCAGGGCGAATTCGATGTCCAGCGGGAGGCTGCCGCCCAGACGCTCCATTTCCTTCGCCAGTTCCAGCATTTTGCGCACTCGCGGGGAGTCGCAGTATTCGGGCCTGAAATGGCGGTAGACCAGTACGGTCTTGTGCACGCCCCGCCCGCTGGTGACGGAGTCGGACCGGCCGCTTTCCTCGTCATAATTGAGCACATAGTACGGAGAACCGTCATCCACACAGCGCGTCAAAATAACGCCGCTGACTTCGATGTCCTCCACCTGAAGCTGTATCAGAACCTGGTCTTCAGGCTCCGTCCGGGGGTAAGACGCGAACACCTGCTCCACGGCCTTCCGCAGCCGCAGCGCATCCTCTGCCGGAACATGCAGCACGGAAGTGTAGGCCCCGGCATGGGAATTGACCGCGCCGTCTTCGTGCCGGGCGGAGCTGCGCACGGCCACAAGCCGTCCTGCGAACTCCCGCCTCACATGCTCCAGCAGGCTGGACGGGTCTTCCTTCCACTGGGCCCAGGTAAAGGCCATACCCGGAGGAATGCGGCAGGAAAGAGCGGCCGCATCCAGCCGGAACAGGGTGTCTGCCTTGGAGCCGAAACAGATTTTATTGTGCGCTGTTTTTTTCCCGCGTGCCGTCATCATCGCCAAATACCTTGGTGCCGAACACAACCCGTAAAAAAGCGTACCGGGCCAGCAGATAATACGCCGGCCAGACTGCGCTGAAGAAAACACGGTCCAGAAATACACGGAAACCTTGTTTCCATCCCGCAAGCACCCAGCGTGGCGCGGGCAGCTCTCCCCGCAAGGGGGGCAGAAGCGCGCCAAGCCATTGCCACAGGCCGGGTCTTGCGTCATGCCGGGTCTGGTAACCGTACATGCCAAATTCGGGCCACAGAAATGTTTCGATGAGCAGAATCTCTCGGGGCGCAAGGCGCGATTTCCACCGTTCGGTGACATGCCGGTTCGGTCCGGCGCTGCGTCGTGCCTGGTCCGGAGAGTCGTTTTCCAGGCGGGACTGCGGACTGTAGGCGTTGTTGTAGGCCCCTGTGCCCAGCCAGGGCATTCCCAGCATGGTCGGCGTGAAGTCCTGCCCCGCATCCCAGTCATCGAACCATGCGATGCCCAGATGTGTACTGATCTGGCGCATGGTGCGCAGGAAATCCAGATTGAGGTCCTCGTTTTTGACCATCATGAACTGCCGGGTGTATTGCGCCCGCTTGCGCGTGATGGCGGCGTGGGTCTGGCGGAAATACATGAGCCAGAAGCCGAAGACGAAGACGGAGTCCCAGTCGAAATCAAGACGCAGGCAGCGGCGGAGACGGGAAAGGGCGTTACCCCAGTGTACGCCGTACATGTTGCCGAGCTGGTTGATGAACTGGTGGTTGGTGGAGGCGAACCCGGCCCGCGGGTCCCGCACCAGATGGATGAATACGGCCTCGGGAAAGTCCGCCTTGGCCAGGTCCAGAATTTTTCCGCTGTAGCCCCCGAACACGGATTCGGTGCGCAGCGATATGGCGTCGGACAGCAGAATATAGCGGGCCCTGGCCGGGTCACGACCCAGACCCGTGAGGTAGGCGAAATAGGTGGCGAGGATCAGTTCCCGCCGGGTGATGGTCCTCTTTTCTTTCAGCACTCCGTGAAAGGCGCGGCGTACGGCGTGTCTGTCGATGCGGGCAGCCGGATCGGAGCCCATTTTGCGGATCAGGGCTTCCCGCTGTGGGTTCGGCTCGGCATAAATCAGGGCGAAATACTGCTGCCGGGGCCATACGCGCAGCGCCTCCCGCGCGGGAATCTCGTCCTGTCCGTCAAAAAGATGTGTGGCGTAGGAATAGACGTAATGCATCCAGGGACAGGATACGACTTCCGGATGCTGGTCGAAAAGCGACAGAAAAAAGGCGTTGCCGGCCCGTCCGGAGTGGTCCACGACCAGAGCCAGATTCACGCGGGCGGAGAAATCCGCGAAACAGGCCGCTGTCATGGCAGTTTTCTCGCCGCGACATGAAGATGTGAGGACAGTCCGGCGGTTTTCAGAAATTCCTGAAAGGCGCGGCGCGGCGCGTTCTCTTCCATCTGGAAGAGCTGTTGGAGAAAGGGCTGCGCACTCAGATCGAGTTTCCCGTCGCGGACTCTGGCATGCACGATGTCCGTATCGAGTTCGCCCGGCGTTGCGCGGCGCACGATGGTGAAGCCCTCCGCTTCGAGCATGCGGCACAGCGAATCCGGCGTGAACAGGTTGATGTGCTCCGCGTCCAGGCTGTCCGAATCCGTGCCCAGAGTGAGGATGTCAAAGCCCTCGATATTGGGGCAGGTCAGGACCAGAAGACCTCCCGGAGCGAGCAGGTTCCGGCAGGAGCGCACAAAGTCCCGCGGCGCGAAGACATGCTCGATGGTTTCGAAGCTGGTCACGATGTCCGCCGGTTTTGCGAGGCGGGAGATTTTTTCCAGAGGCAGCTCCATGACTTCGATGCCGCGCTCGCGGCATGCCGCGGCCTGGGCCCGGCCCGGCTCGACGCCCACGACCCGGCCGAACCGTCCGGATTTCAAGGCTTCTTCGCAGAACATGCCCGACGCCGCGCCCGCATCCACGAGAAGCCCGGTGCCGACGCCGTGCCGGTCGCACAGTTCGAGAATGTCCGCCACTCTCGGGCGGAATATCTTCTCCATGCGTACATCCCGCGAGGCCGGAAAAATATGCTCGTTCCAGTATTCATACAGGGCGGAACGGGCGTAGAATTCCCCCAGCAGCGGCTCCGGGGCGCGCGGCGTCATGAACACGGTCCGGCACGAAGCGCAGCGCGCGAAGCTGAAAGAGTACTTCTCGAATGCCGGAGAGTGTTCCGTGCTTCCGCAGGCCGGGCAGTCCACCGGAATGAAAGACGCTTTTCTGGCCCGCAGCCAGTCGATGTCCTCCCGCATGGCCGCGAGTTTGCCTTCGTCCAGATGTCTGGGCCGGATGTCGTTTTCGGAGAAACCCACGTTGTTTCCTCTTGCAATGCCGGTCAGCGGCGTGTGCTCAGGGACGCGAACATGCTGCATGTGAAAAGAAGCTTCCAGCGCTCCGATTCCGGCAGGTCCAGCGTGTCCGGAAAGGTTCGTCCTTCGCATGCGTTGTCGCCACCGGGCAGAAGGGGCGGCGGAGCCTCATGCCAATTCATGTATTCCTGACGGATTTCCGTGAAGCCGTGCTTCGCGAGCTTGAATCCGTAGTTGAGCGGATTTTCCCGTACTGCCAGAGGAGCGGCTTTTCCGTCGGAGGGGTGGTCTGCGCGGCGGAGCAGTTCGGGTATCCGGTCCGTGCGGGTCGGATCGTACAGCAGATGTCTGATGAAGAACGATGCGGTGTAGCTGTTCAGGGCAAACAGATCGAAAAGCTCGTTCGAGTGCGAGACCAGCAGAAAGCCGCCGTTTTTCACGATGCGGCACGCCTGGGTGTAAAACTCCGCCTCTTCGTCCGGATCGAGATAGGCCAGAACATTGAAGGCGATGATGCCGTCCAGGGATTCCGGCTCAAATCCGGCCAGCAGTTCCGTGCCGCCGCATCGGAGAAAATTTTTATCCAGGCAGAGGTCCTGCCGGTCAAGTCGCTCGCGGGTGGCGCGGATCATTTTTTCTTCCTTGTCGCAGGCCCATACTCTGGCCCCGGCTTTCAGGAAGGGCGGCAGGAAGCATCCGTCCCCGCAGCCGAAATCCAGAATACGCGCTCCCGGGCGCAGCGCCCGTTCGGGAATCATGGAGGAGAGGACCCGCAGACGGTGGCGGTGATACGGATTTTCCATGTCTTCGATATAGTCCTGGGCGAGTTCTCCCCAGTCCACTTTCCGGATATCCGTCATGAAGATCCTCCTGCTCTGAGTTGGTTTCTGGCGCGGGACGGCCGGAATTCCCGGCTTTTGCCGCGTCTCATCTGGCCCAGTCGGGCAGAGCCTTCACTTCTCCGTAGGCCGATTCCCCGCCCCAGACATTTTCCTTGATCCACTGGTTGTTTTCGATCCGCCAGACCCGCTGGTCGCGGAAGGTATCGGCGACGCGGTCGAACTCTTCCTCGGTCATGCCCGTGTAATCCAGCCAGCGTTGCAGATCTCTCGGTTTCACATGGTCGTACCTGCGCACCATTTCCATGCCCTTCTCGCGGGTCATGCGCCCTTCGCGGATCTCGTAATTGGAGTGATCCGTGCCGCGCCCGTACCCGAGTTTGATGAACTTCAGGTAGTCGTGCACGCCGTTTTCGTGGATGTCGTCCAGATTCGAGGTGCGCCGGAAGGTGCGGTCGAATTCCTGCTCCGCCTCTTCCCACTGGTAGTGTTTGCGGGCGATTTCCGCGTGCCGCGCGCCGTCGTAGTAGAAATAGTTGCTCAGAAAGATGCCGCGCAGGCCCGTGGCGCGTACCCGGTCCTCGGACGGATAGATCAGGAATTGCAGATCCTTTCTGGTCAGCCCTTCGACGGGCTCGATGAAATCGAACCAGTCGAAGCCGTGCAGGGCGTTTTTGTGGCGGTCTTCGGCCGTGTATTCGAAAAATACGTCGTGGGAATGCATACCGCCCTGTTCAGTGAATCCGTGGTCTCCCCAGAAGACCAGCGGGATATTGTGCAGCACGGCCATCTGCATGGGATAGGTGAAAATTCCGGCGTGGGCATGCCAGTTCATGTCGCCGGTCAGAGTGAAACCCAGCCGGTTGAGACGCCGCAAGATGTCTGTGGAGGGACGGAAGATGATGTGGTCGAAACCGAAGACATCCTTCATGCGCATGAGATTGCGCTCTCCCTCGGGCAGGTAGTTGTTGCCGTGATAGGTGACCATCAGCGCCTTGAGGCCGAACTCCCTGGCCACATGGGCGGCGAAATAGCTGTCCTTGCCGCCGCTCACGGGCAGTACGCAGTCGTATCCGTCCGGATTGCGGTATTTTTCCACCAGCTCGCCGAACAGGGCCCGCCTTTTTGTCCAGTCGATGGTTCTCTTGTGCCTGCCCGCCCGGCATCCGCTGCACACGCCGTGCTGGTCAAAGGTGAGCGGGGTGGCCGCGACGGCCGGAAACAGGCATTCGGTGCAGTACTGCATGTGTTTCTTCCTCGAAGGGCTTTTTTCGGAGTTCGTCGCATCCGGCTGTCGGCGGACGGCCGGAGAGGGCCGGTTTGCAGATTTTTCGTGGGTCGGCGGAATCCGCAGGTATTCCCAGGTCTTTTTCAGCTTTTCACGGCCAGAACATGCCGGGCGTCGCAGAAAAAATTTTGGTCCACGGCCCGCTGCAGGCTGTCCCGCATGGTGTGGAGGGCTTCTTCGCAGCGCCCGGCCAGGGCCTCCGGAAAAAGTTTCCGTGCTCCATGCCGGAACATGCGGGCCGCGTCCGCCGCATCCTGACCGAAGACCCATTGAGCCGTCGGAGCATAGCCGATTCTTTCCAGCAGGAAGGAGATGGACCGGTCCGTGAACATCTGGCGGTGGGCCATGCCGTCCAGGTTTCTGGCCGCGAACTCCGGGAAAAGGCCTTCCAGCAGAGTGCTCAGTCCGAACACAGGAACGGAAAAAGCAAAGACTGTTCCAGAAGGCCTGGCCGCCAGGGCATCGAGAAGAGGGGCAGGATCGTCCAGATGCTCCAGAACGAAGAAGCTGACATAGATCCCGGCCGTGGACGCGGCCACCGCCTTTCCCGTATCTTCAGAGCACAGCACGCGTTCGTCTCCCGCCACGGAGCGCGCCCGCGCGGCCAGGGCCGGGTCGGCCTCGATGCCCTGAAATGCACCGGCTCCGGCCTGCCTCAGGGCGTCAAGAAAATATCCCGCCCCGCAGCCGATTTCGCACCACTTTCGGGCCAGAGGGTCGGCCAGACCGTTTTC
Source organism: Desulfomicrobium orale DSM 12838 (assembly GCF_001553625.1). Lineage (GTDB taxonomy): Bacteria > Desulfobacterota > Desulfovibrionia > Desulfovibrionales > Desulfomicrobiaceae > Desulfomicrobium > Desulfomicrobium orale. Next base: position 114,562 of record NZ_CP014230.1, on the reverse strand, counting down.
CTTCAGCCGCCGGACAATCCATTCAAGCTTCGGAGCGTAGACGCGCCGCACTCTGGAGGCGTGTTCCGCCTGGGACAGGGGCGGATAGACGGTGGAAAAATCGGCCGTGGCCGAGGGCGGGAGCATGTATTCATCCTGAATATGCCCGCAGTGTCCGCAGTGGATGTAGCTTACCTGCCGGTGGATGAAGGCGTCCCCCGCCAGAGGCCGGCCGCAGAGCAGGCAGAAGCGGCGTTTGCGGACCGCCGGATGCGCACGCAAAAAGGCGTCCTGCCGGAGTTTGCGCTCCCGGTCCGCATGGAACCAGTCGTCGCTTTCCGGGGCTATGTCTCCCAGGGGCTTGGAAAAATCAGTGTGCATCTTCCTCTCCGAAGAGCCGCGCGTATGCGCGCAGGACGGTTTCCGTGTCCGCTTCAGCGGAAGGCAGTTCTTCGGCCAGTCTGGCGGCACGGGCGTAATCCTCCCCGGTGTCCACGGTCAGCACGGCGGAGCTTTGCCATGCCCGCGGCGCGGGAATCCGCAGAATTTCGTAATCTTCCGGCCGGTTGTAGAAACGCAGGGTCAGATGTTCCCGCTCCGCCGCGTCAAGCCGTCCTTCGCTGTGCAGGCGCGCCATGAGTGCGGCGGGGTAGATTTCGCAGTCGAGGCCCACGGGAAAAACCCCTTTGGTGGTGGCCAGGTGGAAGTCCCGGTTCCAGGCATGTTCCAGACAGTGATCGAGGAGGCGGGCGTCCAGAAAGGGGCAGTCCGCCGTGACGCGGACCACATAGTCGAGTCCCGCCTTTTCCGCCGCCAGAACGTAGCGGGCGACCACGTCGTCCACCGGACCGCGGACCACGGGCACGTCCGCCTGCCGGGCCAGATCGGCCAGAGCGTCGTCGGCGGGCAGGGTGGTGGTGGCCAGAAGCACCGCGTCCGCCCGGCGGATGGCGCGGATGCGCCGCAGCAGGAAGAGCAGCATGGGCTGGCCGCGCAGCGGCAGGAGGGCTTTGCCGGGCAGCCGGAAAGAGCCGCTGCGGGAGGCCACCACAATGCCGGTTCTGGGCGCGGAGCGGGAATTTCGGCCGTCTGTCCGGCGGGCCGCGTTCATGAACACTTCCCTGCCGGCGGAGAATCCCGCAGCAGGGCCTCGGCCACGCGCAGGTTCTGGGCGGAGTTGATGAAAAAGAACTCGTCCCGCTGCATGGGAAAGTGCACCACCAGCGGGCCGTCCAGCGCGCCCTTGTCCACGTTTCTGTTTTTCAGGGCGCGGGCGGTGTTGACCTGCTGGTAAATGGCGTCGAAATCGCTGCGCACGCCCCGGAAAGGATTGATGCGCACCAGGCCGTGGGCTCCGCGCTTGAACAGCGGCTCATCGACTTCGATCATCCCCAGGGCGGCGTCGGCGTCGTTGATGACCAGCGTGGTCAGGGCCTCCTCCAGAGATTCGAGACTGACGAAGGGCGCCTGCGGATAGCTGATCACGGTGGTGCCGCGCCGGTCCGGGTCGATCCGGGAGAACAGGGAGTCGAGGGTCAGCGCCAGCGATGCCGAGCGGATGGTGTCCTCTCTGCGGCGGGCGTGAAAGAAAAGCCTCGGGTCTGCGTACCGCTCCATGACTTCTCTGGCCCCTGGATTGTCGCAGCAGACGGCGATGGTATCGAAAAGCTTTGAGCGCAACGCCTTTTCGATTTCCCGCTCGAGCAGGGTCTTGCCGCAGAGAGGTCGGTTCCACAGGTTGGGCACGAAGTCATAATTTTGGCGGCAGGGGATGCACAGGACCAGAGGGCGGTAGGTGTTAAGGGTTTCCGCCACGGCGTCCAGCTTGATGTGGCGTCTGGCCGCGAGAATGCGCCTGCTGTCCGTGGTCAGACTGGAGTCGTGACGGCGGTAGAAGAAAAGCGGCAGGTTGACGTTGGAAACGCGGTGGCTCTTGCGCAGCTTGTTCCACAGGTCGTATCCGTCCTGAGCGCCCAGATCTTCCCGGTAGCAGTGCACTTCCTCCAGCACGGTTCTGCGGATCAGGCAGCAGGCGCCATTGGGCGGATTGTCGAAGACGTGATTGCTCTGGAAGAATTTTTCCCGCCATTCGTGGGCCACGATCCCTCCGGTCTCATCCACCAGATAATAGTCCGGGAAGACCAGGGCGCAGTCCGGGTTCTGGTCCAGATGGGTGGCCAGCACCAGCAGGATGTTGCTGCCGAACACGTCGTCGCCGTCCAGCCGGATGATGTACTCGCCCCTGGCTTCGCGGATGGCCAGATTGCAGACCTTGGGCAGGGAGCCGTAGCTGGTGTGGAACAGCCGGATGCGTTCGTCGCCTTTGTAGTACTCCATCACTTCCGGGGTGTTGTCGGTGGAGCTGTCGTTGATGATCAGAAGCTCCCAGGAGGAATAGGTCTGGCGCAGAACGCTTTCGATGGCTTCCTGCAGAAAGGCCCCGTAATTGTGGCTGGGGATGTAGACCGTGACTTTTGGCGTATCCACGTGGCGCGTAAGCCTCCGCGAAACCGGCTTCGGGCCGGGGGATTACAGCAGCCTGCGCAGGTCGTCCCTGAACCCGCTCAGCCCGGCCAGTTCCCCGGGCGTCATGCTGCAGACGTGATCGGGACCGTGCATGTTCCGGTCCAGGGTAAAGTGCTTTTCGATGATGCCCGCCCCTCTGGCCAGGGCGGCCTGGGCCGCGCTGATGCCGACGGTGTGGTCGCTCAATCCGGCGTAGCGGGTGAAGTCCACTTGGCCGAGGTGCAGTCGTTCCAGGGGCGTGGGGTACTGTGAGACGCAGTACAGAAAGGACACCGGAACGCCGGAGGGGATGGACGGAAACTCCGGCTTATCCCACATGCCCAGGGATACCAGCAGCGGCTTGCCGGTCCGGCACAGGCGGCCGATCAGCTCTTGGTCGCGGATGGAGCGCGAGGCGATCTTGTAGCGCCGCACGCCGAGCTCCTCCAGCCAGGCCACGCGCTCGGCATCGAAAACCGAGGCCAGAAACTCGATGCCCATTCTGGCACAGCATTCGGCCAGCCGGGCCGTATCGTCCCTGGAGAGCTCCGTGGACAGGTTGTATTCGTACCACGGATTGTTTTCTCGGGGAAAAAGCACGGCGGCGTCGTAGAGCTGGAATTTGGCCGCGTCGGCGCCGTTTCTTTTGGCCTCGGCGATGAGCTCGAAGGCCAGGTTCATGTCGCCGTTATGATTCTGGCCGATTTCCGCGATTATCTCCATTCCTGCATCCTTGTAAGCCACAGATCGAGCATGATGAAAGCGAAAAGCGTGTGTCCGTTCAGGCGTTCGGGATCGTCCCGGAGCCGGAGGGCCGTTTTTCCGGCTCCCTTAGCCAGAAAACCGTGCCGCGACAAGGAAGACGAGGGTGAAAAGGCCGCATCGAGCAGGTCCGCCCACTCGTTTTTCAGCCAGTGGTCCACGGGCACGTTGAAGCCGTGCTTTTTCCGGTCCGCGACCCCGGCGGGCAATTTGTCCGCAAAGGCCCGGCGCAGAATCCATTTCAGTTCGCCGTCCCTGACCATGTCCGAAAAGGGCAGCCGCGCGGCCAGCTTCTGTACCTCCGGGGCAGCGAAGGGCACCCGGCCTTCCACGGAGTTGGCCATGGTCATGCGGTCCGCCTTGGCCAGCATTTCGAAAGGAAAGTAGAATTTCCGGTCGTGACGGATGTAGTCCGGGGTGTCCCAGGCCGTAGCCCTGAAGGCGGAAAAGTGGCGCACGGACGACCGGGCGTCGCGGAAGGGATCCGCCGCGAAAAGCGCGGCCTTTTCTTCTTCCGCCGCGTAGTAATGCCAGGCCAGAGCACGTTCGGGGCCGGACATGGCGGCCAGCGCGCCGAGGCGTTCCTCCACGCTCAGTCCCGTGTTCTGAAAGGAGACCGGACGGTCCGGGACGGCCGCGGGGAAGGTGCGGTCCGCATGGGGCAGAAACGGATACCAGGAGTAGCCGCCGAAAGCCTCGTCCGCGCCGTCGCCGGTCAGCAGCACCTTGACGCCTTTTTCGCGGGCCAGGCCGGAGATGGCCAGCACGCCGAGGCCGGAGGACACGGCAAAGGGCTGGTCCGCCTTGTCGCAGAACTTAGGCAGCAGCCACCGGAACATATCCGCCGTGGCCTTGAGAAGGTGGTGTCTGGTGCCCAGCGCGCGGGCCGTGGCCAGAGCCTGCTCCGACTCGTCGGCCATGCCGTGGTAGGGGTCTTTTATGTTGTCGAAGGCGATGGTGAACGTGTCCAGACGCGTCAGGCGCTCCACGGCCAGGGTGGTCACGATGGAACTGTCGAGCCCTCCCGAAAGGAACGCGCCCACGGGCACGTCGGAGAGCAGGCGCGAGTGCACGGCCCGGGTCACGGCGGCCCGCACGGCCTCGATCCGTTCCGCTTCACCGAGCTTTGCCGCGTCCGGAGCCGGCGCGACGCGGCAGGCATAGGGGCGGATGCGCACGCCTGCGGCGTCTGCGACCAGGATGTGTCCTCTTGGCAGGCTCTTGATAGCTGCAAAGGCGGTGGACGGTTCCGGAATCCACAGGAAAGTGGGGAAATCCCACAGGGCCTGATGGTCGAGCCCTCCGGGCAGTTCCGGAATTTTCAGCAGGCTTTTCATCTCCGAGGCGAAAGCCAGCCCTCCGCCGGGCAGGTGAGCATAGTAAAGCGGCTTTTCCCCGGCCGGATCGCGGGCCAGGATGAGTTTTTTTTCGTCTTCCACCCACAGGGCGCAGGCGAACATGCCGTCCAGACAGGAAAACAGCTCTTCTCCGTGCAGATCGAAGAGGTGGCAGATGGCTTCGCCGTCGGAGCGGGTCCGGAAGGAAAAGCCCCGGCCTTCCAGGTCCCGGCGGAGCTTCGGGGAGTTGTATATCTCGCCGTTGTAGAAGAGCACGGCATTTTTGCGGGAGTTATGCAGAGGCTGGTCTCCCGAATAGAGATCGTTGACGGCCAGCCGGCGCATTCCGGCCATGTATCCCGTGCCGTGATAGCGGCCGCTGGAGTCCGGTCCCCGGTGGTGCAGCGCCCGGATCATGCGTTCGAGCACGTCCGGATCGGCCTGTCCGGATTTTATTCCGCAAATTCCACACATACTGGTTGGCCGCCGTCCTCAGGAAAGCATCTTCCGGATGGCCAGACGCACTTCGCCTTCCGGGCCCAGAATGTACTTGCCGTATTTTTCTCCGGTATAGACGGAAGGGTCGTCGAATATGGACGGGCCCCGCTGGTGCCGCCATTCCAGCGGATGGAGTTTGCGCAGTCTGGAGAGGATTTCGCTGCTCAGGAAATATTCCCGGGGCGCGAAAAAATTGTCGAGCATGGTGTAGGTCATGCCTTCGCGCACTCCGCGAAGCCGCATGTGAGCGCAAAACCGTTCCGGAGAAACGTCCGCCAGGAGTCCGCGCATGCGGTCGTACACGGCCCAGTAGAACCCTCCCGCGCCGTACAGATACAGCCACAGAAAACCGCCGGGTCTGACCAGCCGGTAATGGTCGTCCAGGCCGGGAAGGCAGCGCGGGGTGTGGTGCAGCACGCCGTTGGAAGCTACGAAGTCGAACTGCTCCGAATCGAACGCACCCAGATCCGTCACGTCCATTTCCACAACCTCAACGGCGTGCAGGCCATACCTGGCTATCTGGCGGCGGAAGAATTCCAGGCTGGCGGAGCCGACATCGGCGGCGACCACCCTTCCGGCGCCCATTCTGGCCAGAGCCACGGCCAGCCGTCCGGTGCCGCAACCGCCGTCGAAGCACGTCCTGCCCTTCAGGAAATCCTCCCCGAATCCGCTCTGGCGCAGACGGTCTTCCACCAGCGAGACGGAGTGGTCGTATGTCTCGTTGCTGTAAACCGTCCAGGCACGTTCAAAAAGGTCCTTGGTTTTTTCTTCTCCGGACAGGATATCGGAGGAAATTTCAGGTACGGGCGCGAATTCGGCGGCCATGTCCGCCGCGCGGCACATTTTTTCCGCGAGAAAACGGAACAGGCTTTCAGTCCGCTCCACGGGGTCCTGCTGCGGATGCAGGAGGATATCCTCCATCAGAGCGGCGATGTGGAGCATGCTGTCCAGTTTCTCCCAGGTCCGGGCCGGATGCTCCGGGCCGGTCGCGGCCGCCTCGAAAGCGGCCACGGCGGGAGGGAGTTCGGGCGTGGAGCGGCTTGTCGGATTTGATTTCATGGTCGTTGTTTCTGTTTGCATGCGTGTCTGATGGGCGGACAGTATTTCGCCGCGCTTCATCGTGCCGGAGCCAGACTTTGATAGAGATCCATGTAGCTTTTCGCACACAGGTCCGGGTGCCATTGTTTCAGGGCAAAGGCCCTGCACAGTCTGCGGATGGCGGGATTTTCCTTCGCTCCGGCAGCCCAGCGGACGCCTTCCAGCAGCCCCTTGGCGTCGCCCGTGGGCGCAAGAAAGCCCGTTTCCCCGTGGCTGATCATCTCCGGTATGCCCCCGGCCGCGAAGGCGACCACCGGCGTGCCGCAGCCCAGGGCCTCACAGACGACATTGGGCTGGTTGTCTTCCAGCGAGGGCACCAGCACGGCGTTGGCGGCGTTGTACAGCGCGGCCATGTGCTGGTCGCTGTCGATATGGCCCGTGGCCTCAGCCTTGACGCCCGTTTCCAGAAAGGGGCGGGGCGGGTCGCCGCCGAGCAGGAGCACCGTGGTCCTGTCCTTCAGTTCCGTCCGGGCCAGAAACTGGAGCATCTCCAGCAGAAAGGCTCCGCCCTTGCGCCTGTTGCCCAGGCTCTGGGCGGCGAAAAGCAGGACGAGTTCTTCCTTGTCCATGCCCAGCCCGGCCCGCAGGTCGTCCCGGTTGAGGGGCTGGTACACGGACAGGGGCTGGGCGTACGGTATGACGTGCACCGGAAAGCGTGAAAAGAGCGAGCTTTTACGGGCTTCTTCGGCCAGCCAGACACTGGGAGCCACGATGTGCAGATTGAGCTTGCGGTAGGCGGTCATGCGCGATTTCCAGGTCTGCCGCGAGATGTCGTTTTCATCGCGGGAACCGAGCTGCGGACAGGAGCCGCAGTGCTTCTCGAAGCCCCGGCATCCGTCCGCGTAATGACAGCCGCCGGTAAAGGGATTCATGTCGTGCAGGGTCCACACCAGCGGCCGTCCGGCGAAAGCCTCCGGCTCCAGGGCCGGGTCGCACATGCCCGCCACCCAGTGCAGGTTCAGGACATCGAAATCCGCAAGGCCCGGCACGTCCCGCAGGGAGAAACCCTGGGCCGGAAAGGAAAAATGTTCGGCTCCGGCGGGCCGGTCCGGGAACCTGCTTATCATCTGGCCGTGGCGGTACTCGCAGGCCGGAAGGGCGCTGTGCCAGGCCGTTTCTCCCCGGCTCGCGACATGGTGGCCGCGGGCGGGCAGTACATGCACGGCCTCGCGGGAGAAAAACTGGCGCATGACATAGAATTCGCTGCTCACACCCTTGTCCCGCAGGGCCTGATGCTGGCGCAGGGCGGCGATGGCCGCTCCTCCCGCGTCGCTGGTGGAGAACATGGCCACTCTCGGGACGGGAAGCGGCGTCTGGGGCTTTACGGCCTCCATGAACAGGGAGTCGGGCTTGCGGACGTTTCCCTCGGCGTCGCTGTCCAGTTCGCGGATGGACGGCTCGGCGGAGAGGCTCGCGTCATGCGTCTGGCGCGTTATCCGCGTGAATCCGGCCGATTCCAGCAGGCCGCTCAAGGACACCTGGTCGTACATCCAGCGGTGCAGTTCGCCCGAGCCCGAAAATTCCGGGTTGGCGGGTTCCAGAGCGGGCCGGCGGCCCGCCGGGGCCGGACGGAAGTGCCGGGCGGACTCCATGCCGGAGCGGGCTTCCTCGCCAAGACGAATTTCGATGAATTCCCGCTGGGGCACGGGGTGCTCCCGCCACCAGGCCAGCATTTCCCCGCCGCTTGCGGTGCGGGTGAGCTGGTCGAGCATTTCCACCAGTATCCACTGATGGCGTTTTTCCGCACCTTCCTTTCCCGTCCGGGTCTCTTCCAGGGTTTTCAGATAGGCGCGGGCGATGTCTTCCAGGTCGGGAACGGCCAGACGCAGCAGGCCGCCCGGTCTGAGGACGCGGAAACATTCGCGCACGAAGAATTCCCCCTGCCGCTTGCTGAAATGTTCCAGCACATGGGAATGGTACACCACATCGAAGGAGGCGTCGGCAAAGGGAATGCCCAGGCGCAGGTCATAGGCCAGAACATGGGGGGAATATGAACGGAAATCGACGTTCACCCAGCCCGGTCTCCAGGTCCGTCCGCAGCCGAGGTTGAGAAGTTTCGGTCCGGCCTGCGGAGCGGCAGCTTCCTGAGGTTTGTTCATGAGATCCGCCCTCTTCGTTGCTCCCAGGCCCATGCGGTCCGGAGAATTTCCTCGATGGATGAGTGGTGCGCCCGCCAGCCCAGGACTTCGCCCGCCAGCCCGCTGTCGGCCACCAGTTCCGCCGGGTCGCCCTCGCGCCTGGGTCTGAATACATGGGGCACGGGACGTCCCGTGACCTCTTCCGCGGCCCGGACAATTTCTCTTACGGAAAATCCCCGGCCTGCGCCCAGATTCAGGATGCTGTTCCCGCCGCCTTTTTGCAACCGTTCCACGGCGGCGATATGGGCTTTGGCCAGATCGCGCACGTGCACGTAATCGCGGATGCAGGTGCCGTCTGGGGTGGGGTAGTCATCTCCGAAAATTTCCAGAGCCTCGATTCTGCCTGCGGCCGCCATCAGCACGCGCGGAATGAGGTGTGTCTCCGGGTCGTGCCATTCGCCGGTTTCACCGTCCGCGTCGCAGCCCGCCGCGTTGAAATAGCGCAGGGAGGTAAAGTGCGTGCCGTACGCGCGCCCGTAGGCGGCGAGCATGCGCTCCATGAAGAGCTTGCTCTCGCCGTAGGGATTGATAGGGCTGGCCGGGGTGCTTTCGTCGATGGGCATGCGCTCCGGCGTGCCGTACACGGCACAGGTGCCCGAAACCACGATGTCGCGCACATCCTCGCCGCGCATGGCGTCCAGCAGGCTCTGGGTGCCGCCTACATTGTTGCGGAAGTACTTTTCCGGATTGATGACGGACTCGCCCACATAGGCCTTGGCCGCGAAGTGGATGACTGCCTCAACGCGCTCCCGGCGCATGGCCGTGCGCAGACGCTGGGTGTCGAGGATGTCGCCGTGGACGAATGCCCCCCAGCGCGCCAGTTCCCGGCGGCCGGTGGACAGGTTGTCATAGACCACGGGTTCATGTCCGCTTCGGGCCAGCTCCTTGCAGGTGTGGCTGCCGATGTAGCCTGCCCCGCCCGTGACCAGCACTCGCATCACGCGGCCCCTTTCAGCACGCCGGAGCGCAGCAGACCGTCGAAATAGGCGATGGTCCGTTCAAGGCCCTGGCGCAGGGACACTGTGGGTTCCCAGCCGTAGCGCATTCTGGCCTGGGTGATGTCCGGGCGGCGCTGTCTGGGGTCGTCGCCGGGCAGGGGCAGATGCACGATTCTGGAGCCGCTGCCCGTGAGATCGATGACCTCCCGCGCCAGCTCGGCGATGGTGAATTCACCGGGGTTGCCCATGTTCAGGGGGCCGGTGAAGCCCGACTGGTCGTTCATGAAGCGGATGGTCAGTTCCGTCAGGTCGTCCACATAGCAGAAGGAGCGGCTCTGGCTGCCGTCGCCGTAAAGGGTGAGGGGCCTGTCCTGAAGAGCCTGGACGATGAAATTGGAAACCACGCGGCCGTCGTTGGGATGCATGCGCGGGCCGTAGGTGTTGAAGATGCGTCCCACACGGATGGGCAGGCCGTGCTGCCGGTGGTAGGAAAAGAAGAGGGATTCCGCGCAGCGCTTGCCCTCGTCGTAGCAGGATCTCTCACCCAGCGGATTGACGTGCCCCCAGTAGCTTTCGGTCTGCGGGTGCTGTTCCGGGTCGCCGTATACCTCGGATGTGGACGCCTGGAAGATGCGGGCGCCGAGCCGCTTGGCCAGTCCCAGCATGTTGATGGCCCCGTGCACGCAGGTCTTGGTGGTCTGTACCGGGTCGTGCTGGTAGTGAATGGGCGACGCGGGGCAGGCCAGATTGTATATCTCGTCTACTTCCATATAGAGTGGAAAGGTGATGTCGTGGCGGATGACCTCGAAGAGGGGATTGCCCAGCAGATGCTGGATGTTCTGACGCGAACTGGTGAAAAAGTTGTCCACGCAGATGACCTCGCAGCCTTCCCGCAGCAGCCGTTCGCAGAGGTGTGACCCCAGAAAGCCGGAGCCGCCCGTGACAAGTACTCGTTTCTGTAAGTGCATGATTGTTTCCCGCCGTTCAGGCAAGAGATGTCAAATTATTTGCAGCCTGAGGCTGGTCTGCAGCCTTTAAAGCATTTGACGTGCCAGTTGGCGAAAATAAGGCGGGAAGCCGTTCTGAAGCGGGGAAAAGGCCCTCCCTTGTCGGGAAGTAGAGGCGGCGGGAGAACCGGTTGGCGGGAGTCTGACGGTGGAAGCCGCCGGGAAGAAAGTTTGCGGGCGCGTTCCCGCAGGCGGCAGGGACCTCAGTGTCTTATGTCCGGGCCTGCCTGTCCGCGAAGAGCTTCATTTTGCGGGCTTCATCAAAATCCGGATTGATGTCCAGAGCGTCCGCCGCGGCCCGGGCGGCCCGCTCCCAGGCTTTCATGTCCAGATAGACCCGGCCCAGATTGAAGTGAATGGATTCGTCCCGGCTTTCCCGTTCCAGAGCCCGCAGGTAAAATTTTTCCGCCTCGTCCAGTCGTCCGGCCTTGCGCAGGGTCATGCCCAGCCTGTTCAGGGCGTGGGCGTAGTCCTGGTCCTGAGGGTAGGCCGCGTGCAGATGGCTCAGGGCTTCCTCGCACCGGCCCGCTTCCAGGAAAATGTCGGCCAGGGCCGCGCGCAGTGCCGTATCCTCGGGGTTTTCCTCCGTCAGCCGGGAAGCGGTCTGCCCGGCCTCTTCGGGATCGTCCCTGCGCAGGGCCTGCCGGATAAGCTCCAGCTGTTTCTGCCGGTACAGTTTCAGGGCTTCCAGACGGACGTCGGCCTCCTCGGCCAGATTTTCCCGCAGAAAGGCCTGGAGTTCGCCGAGGGCGGCCAGAAATTCCTGCTCCGCTCCGGGCGTGTAGCGGATCTGCACCGGGTAGATTTTTTTCAGCTCCCGGTCCGTGCCCAGCATGTAGGCGGCTTTGTCCAGGGCTTCGCTGTATTCCTGCATTTCCCGCTTCATGAGCGGCGTTTTGAGCACGGTGCCCACGGCTTCGTGCATGCCGGTCACGGCGGCCAGGAGCTTGCCCTGCTTGAGCAGCATGCCCACTTCGGCCAGCTGCTTCCTGGCTTTGAGCGTCTCGGCGGACATGTCTACCGTGCCCGCTCTTCCAGCATGTGCCGGAATTCGGTGAAAAAGGACCGGCCGCCGGGAGGAGTCGTTCCGGGGTAGTGCTGCACGCCGAAAAGGGGCTTGGTCCGGTGCCGGAATCCTCCGGGTGTCCCGTCGTTCAGATTGAGATGGGTCTGTTCCAGTTCGTCCAGGCCGGAGATGTCCACGCAGAAGCCGTGGCTCTGGGAGGAAATTTCGATCTTTCCGCTGACATCGTCCCGGATCGGGTGATTGGCGCCGTGATGGCCGAAGCGGAGCTTGTGGCTCGACCCGCCCAGGGCGAGGACCAGAAGCTGGTATCCCAGACCGATGCCGCTGACGGGACAGATTTCGCAGAGTTCCCGGACAATGGAGACGGCTTCACTCATGGCCGCCGGGTCGCCGGGGCCGCTGGACAGGAATACGCCGTGCGGCGCCAGCTTTCTGACGGACTGCGCGGGGAAGTCCGGCGGCACGGCCAGAATGGCCAGCCCCTCGGCGGCGAGCTGCCGCAGGGCGCTCCAGCGCGTGCCGTAGTCGTACACGAGCACCTTGAGCCTGTCTCCGGAGTCTTCGGGCCACTGGGGCGCGGCGGGGCGCGGGCCCTGATCCGTCCAGTGATAGGGCTCTTCCGGAGCCGTGAAATCCGCCAGCCGGGCGCCTTCCATGGACGGCAGCGTTCTGGCCTTGGCTGCCAGCGCCCCGGGGCCTTCTTCCGTGGAGATCACGCCGCGCATGGCTCCGTGAATGCGCAGGTGCCGGGTCAGGGCGCGGGTGTCGACGCCTTCCAGACCCATGACACCGTGGCGCTTCAGGTAGTCCGGCAGGCTTTCCGTCGACCTCCAGCTGGAAGGCTCCCTGCAGCATTCCTTGACGATGAGGGCCGGACAGTGAACCCGCGCGGATTCGGCGTCTTCGGGGTTGACGCCGTAGTTGCCGATGAGCGGGTAGGTCATGCAGACCATCTGGCCATACTGGGCGGGATCGGTCAGAATTTCCTGATATCCGGACATGGCGGTGTGAAAGATGACTTCGCCCGCGGCTTCACCGGGGCCGGTAAAGGACTCGCCGGTGAAGACCGTTCCGTCTTCGAGGGCCAGAATCGCTTTCATGTGTGCTGCTCTCCTTGCATGAGCTGACTGACAATGGGCAGATCTTCGGGCCGGTCCACACCCAGGCTTTTGTGCCGGGTGAGGGCCACGTGGATGGGAATTCCGGCTTCGAGCAGCCGGAGCTGTTCCAGTTTTTCCAGTCGTTCCAGGGGGCTTTCGCTCAAAGCGCTGAACTTTTCAAGGACGCGCATGTAAAACCCGTAAAGGCCGATGTGTCCGAGATACGCGGGTTCGGTCTCGCGGCCGAAGGGGACGGGTGCGCGGGAGAAGTACAGAGCCCGGCCGCTTTCGGCGCGGACGATCTTGACCCTGTCCGGCGAGGCGGCTTCCCTGGCGCTGATGGGCGTGCCCAGGGTGGTGACCTGTACGCGGGCGTCATCGAAGGGACGGATCAGCTCCGTGAGCATTGCCGGCTCCAGGGCCGGCTCGTCGCCCTGAACATTGATGACGATATCTTCCGGACCGGCCCCGAGGGTCCGGGCGGCTTCCAGCACGCGGTCCGTGCCGCTGGCGTGATGGGTGCCGGTCATGAGGACCTCCATGTCCGACTGCCGGGCCGCCTGGAAAATACGCTCGTCATCCGTGGCCAGAACCACTCTGGAAACCAGCGGGCACATGGCCGCGCGGCGCATGACATGCCAGAACATGGGCCGGCCGTGGATCAGGGCCAGGGGTTTGCCCGGAAAGCGGGAACTCTGGTATCTGGCCGGGACAATGGCGAGAACTTCGGACATGGGACATCTCCATGAGCGGGGCGGCCCGCGTCGTCATTTCAGAAAAGGCCCGAGCATCGAAGCGGAGGCTTTGGTGGCTCCGGCCCGGGCGGCGATGTAGGCCTCGGCTTGGCTGCGGACCTCCGTCCGGGGCGGGGCGGGAGCGGCCAGTTCCCGGGCCAGTGTGCCGATGTCGCCGCTTTTGCGGACCAGGGAGACGAAGATTTCCGGGCCCACCCAGTCGAAATTGCGGGTATGCGGGCCCGTGGCGGGCAGGACACCCTGACTCAGGGGTTCCAGAAAGTTCTGACCGCCCAGCCGGGCCAGACTGCCGCCCACAAAGGCCCGTCCGGCCAGCCCGTAGGCCGCGCCCAGTTCACCGAAGCGGTCCCAGACGACGACCGTTCCGGGCCGGGCCGGGCTGTTCAGGCTGCTGCGCAGGACAGCGGGGATGCCCGCTGCCGCCAGCTGCTCCATCCAGGGGCCGGTACGGTGCATGTGGCGGGGAAAAAGTCCCACGATGCACGCGGGCCGGAGTTCTCTGAGCATCCGGACAAGGGCCAGTACGGCCTCTTCCTCCTCCTCGCGCACGGAGCCCAGCACCACGAACCAGTCATCTTCCGGAATCAGGTGGCGCAGAGGATTGCCCCGCCGTTCGAGAAGCGGCGCGTTCATGGCCCGGTCGAATTTGATGTTGCCTGTGATCCGGACGCGGCCGTGCCCGAAGACCAGACCGAAGCGGAGGGCGTCGCCGGGGGAAATGGCTCCGATGGCCGCCGGGGGGGGCAGCAGCGGGCGCAGAAACAGGTAGCCGCCGAGGGAACGGGAACTCATGCGGGCGTTGAGTACGACCACGGGGACGCGCAGCATCGCGCAGGCCATGAGCAGGCCCGGCCAGAGCTCCGTTTCCAGCAGCACGACCACGGCGGGCCGGATCCGCTTCAGGGTGAAATACATGAGAGGCGGCAGATCGAGAGGCAGCATGCGGGGATGGAACGGACCGCCGGCGGCTGTTTTTTCCAGAATGGAGAGGCCCTGGGCCGTGCAGGTGGTGGCCAGCGTGGACACGGCCGGGAGATGGGGCATGAGGCTCTGGATGAGCTGGCATTCTCCGGCCGACGCGCCCTGTATCCAGATGCGGCACGGGCCGGGCAGTCCCAGCCCGAGGCGCTGCCGCCAGCCTTGGCGCAGGCGTGGGGACAGAAAGAGAAAAGGCGCGGCCAGACAGCCCAGAGCCGTGTAGGCGGCAAAGGCCGCGGCGCGAAGCAGGGGCCGCATCAGTGTTTTTTGCGCAGACCCAGTTCGATCAGCCGGGCCAGCAGGGCCTCGAAGGACATGCCCACGGCCTGGGCCTCCTGGGGCAGTAGGCTGGTGGCGGTCATTCCGGGCAGGGTGTTGACCTCCAGAATGTGCGGGACGCCGTTTTCATCCACCATGAAGTCCGCGCGGCTGTAGTCGGACAGGCCCAGAGCCTCGTGGGCCGTCCGGGCCATGCGTTGCAGGGTCGCGGTGAGCTCGGCGGACACGGGCGCGGGACAGATTTCTTCCGTGGCTCCGGCCATGTATTTGCTTTCATAGTCAAAGAAGACGCCGCGTTTGGGCCGGATCAGAATGGGCGGAAGTTCCTCGCCTTCGAGCACGCCGCAGGTCAGCTCCTGCCCCCGGATCAGAACTTCGGCCAGCAGATCCTGCCCGGCGGTCGCGGGCAGGTTCAGACAGGCGTCCAGTTCTTTCTGGGTGGAAACGATGCTCACGCCCAGACTGGAGCCGCCCGTGTTGGGCTTGACGACCAGCGGAAAAGGAAGGCTGGGCCGCCACGAGCGGACATGGCGGGCCGGAATGAATTCCCAGGCCGGGGTGGTCAGCCCGGCGTCCTCGAAAATCTGCTTGGCCACGGCCTTGTTCAGGGCCAGAAGCGAGGACCGGGAGGCCGCGCCCTGAAAAGGCAGGTTCATGCGCTCCAGCAGGGCCTGGACCAGCCCGTCCTCGCCCGGTGAACCGTGCAGGTTGATGAAGACGAAATCCTGCCCCCGGGCGGCTGCGGCCAGCCCGCGCAGATCCCGCTCCGGATCGAACAGGGTGACCGTGTGTCCCAGGGCGGACAGGCTTTTTTCTATCTGCTTCGAACTGCTCAGGGCTACGTCACGTTCACCGGACCAGCCGCCGGCGATCAAAAGGATACGCATGGATGTCTTCTCCCAGAAATGCGCTCAAGAGGTTTTCGATGTCCCGGTTCTGCTGCCTGGACCGGCCGATCCAGTCCCGGCTGCGCTCGTTTTTTCCGTAGCGGTCCATGAGGTCGTCAAAGCGTTCTTCCAGGCTGACCAGATCGTCGTGGCGGACGCGCTTGTCGGCGTAAATGACGGCCAGAGGCAGAAAGTGCCGTTCCGGGTCCAGCTCGCCGGGCCAGTACACGTGGTGCATCACGCCCTGGGCGATGTGTGGATTTCCGGTCAGCTGCATGACCCAGGCCGCGCCGAGCTGACTGTGGTCACCGCCTATGCGGATGGCGCAGGTCTTGCCCAGGTCGTGCAGCAGGGCCGAAGCGCGAACGCTCTGCACGAAATCTTCCGGCGGCAGCCGCTGCGGGTTGCCTGCGCTCCGCCCGGCCGCCATTTCGGCCAGCGCCGTGGCCACATGGGCCACCAGTTCGCTGTGCCGCTTGATGTTCTCCAGCATCCGGTAATTGTCCCACCAGACGCGGCACTGCCCGTCCGATGGGATGCGGCCGGCAATGGCGGTGGAGACAAGAGGGAGAGGCTGTGGACTCATGCGGTGGCGGGGAAGAGTTCATTGACACGCAACAGGCCGGGATTTAGCAACTGCCCCAAGAAAAAGTAAAGCGGGAGATTCATCCTATGTGTCTGGCGGTGCCCATGGAAGTGGTCATGGTGGATGGAAAAAACGCGGAGGTGCTGATGGGCGGCGTGGCCCGGCGCATCCGGCTGGACGTCATGTCCGAAACGGTGGCCGTGGGCGATTATGTGGTGGTGCACGCCGGGTTCGCCCTGACCCGCCTGGACCGGGAAGAAGCTCTGGCGACGCTCAGGCTTTTCGAGGAAGGATTCGGACTTGGACGCGCTTGAGGGCTTTTCCGATCCCCGGCTGTGCCGGGCGCTTCTGGACCGTATCCGCGCGGAACTCGGCGGCGGGCTGCGCTTCATGGAAGTCTGCGGCACGCATACCGTGTCCATCTTCCGTAGCGGCGTGCGTTCCCTGCTGCCGGAGGGCGTCACGCACCTGTCGGGTCCCGGCTGTCCCGTCTGCGTCACTCACGACAGCGAGGTGGCGGCCTTTCTGAAGCTGGCCGGACAGGGCGCTCTTGTGGCCACCTTCGGCGACCTGATGCGGGTTCCGGGACCGGGGAAGCGCTCCCTCGGGACGGCCCGGGCCGAAGGTGCGCGGGTCAAGGTGGTCTATTCACCCTTCGACGCCCTGGTCCTGGCCAGGGAAAATCCCGGAGACAGGGTGGTTTTTCTGGGCGTGGGCTTCGAGACCACCGCCCCGGCCGTGGCCGCCACGATCAAGGCGGCCAGGGAAGAGGGCGTCGGCAATTTTTCGGTTCTGTCGCTTCACAAGCTGGTGCCGCCCGTTCTGAGAGTCCTGGCCGGCGATCCGGATTTGCGGGTGAACGCCTTTCTGCTGCCGGGGCATGTTTCCGCGGTCATCGGCCTTGAGCCTTACCGCTTTCTGGCCTCGCGGCATGGCCTGCCCGCCGTGGTGGCGGGCTTCGAACCCGTGGACATCCTCCAGGCCTTGCATCTTCTCGCGTCCATGAAGATCAGGGGGCAGGCGGAAGTGGTGAACGCCTATACCCGCGTGGTCTCCAATGCCGGAAACCCTGCGGCAATGGCTGTTATGGCCGAGGTTTTCGAGACTTCGGACGCGTCGTGGCGGGGTATCGGCGTCATTCCGGACAGCGGTCTGCGCATCCGCGAGGAATATGCACAGTTCGACGCCATGCGCGTGTTCGGCCTGTCTCTGGAGGAAGTGCCCCGGATCAGGGGCTGCCGTTGCGGAGACGTGCTGCGGGGCAAGCTGGCTCCGGACGGGTGCGGCCTTTTCGGATCGGCCTGCACACCGGCCTCTCCTGTGGGGCCGTGCATGGTGTCCACCGAAGGCTCCTGTGCCGCCTACTACAAGTATCAGTTGTAATTTCAACGGAATGCACCGGCTGGCGTCCGCTTGCGCGTTCCGGTTTTCCGGGCGGCTGTGTCGCTGCCCCCGCACTTCGACATTTTCCGGGAGGACCTATGGCCGTATTCGTGGCGGAACACCCTTTGATCAGGCACAAGCTGGGGCTTATGCGCAAGCACGACATCAGCACCAAGAATTTCCGGGAACTGGCTTCGGAACTGGCCAGGCTTCTGACCTACGAGGCCACAAAGGATCTGGAGACCGAGAAAAAGACCGTGCAGGGCTGGGCCGGGCCGGTGGAAGTGGATGTCATCAAGGGCAAGAAAATCACCGTGGTGCCGATTCTGCGGGCGGGTCTGGGCATGCAGGACGGCGTACTGGATCTGATCCCGGGAGCCAAGGTCAGCGTGGTCGGATTCTACCGCAACGAGGAAACGCTCGAACCTGTGGAATACTATGTCAAGCTGGCCAAAAGCATCGGAAAACGCATGGCCCTCATTCTGGATCCCATGCTGGCCACCGGCGGTACCCTGGACGCCACCATCCGCTGCCTCAAGGCGGCGGGCTGCACGAGTATCAGGGGCCTTTTTCTGGTGGCCGCGCCCGAGGGCATCCAGCGCATCACTCAGGCCCATCCCGATGTGGATATCTATGTGGCCGCGGTGGACGAGCGGCTCAATGAAAATGGCTACATCCTGCCCGGTCTGGGCGATGCCGGAGACAAGATATTCGGCACCAAGTGATATTTTCCGAAGGGCTCTTAAAAAAGCCGTCCCGGCTCGGAGTCCGGGGCGGCTTTTTTTGCGGGATATCGACCTCGTCGTGTCAGTCTTCCCGCTCCGAAGGACAATGCGCGAAAGACGGCACGTGGAATCCGTCCACCAGTTCCTGGGCCAAAGGTTCGATTCTGTCCACGAATTCCCCGTCCAGCACCATCTCCACCTCTTCGTCCGAGGGCAATCCCTGACCGGAGGCCGCGCGTACCTTGACGAGAATCACCCGGCCATTGCTCATGAGCTCGTACCCCACCATGCGGCTCATGCCTCGCTCGTGCAGTCCGGCGATATGCCGCTTCACCATCCCGAACAGCTCCAATCCTGTTTCGGGCTTGGTTACGATGGAAAAAACACGCTCCTCCACACTTCCTCCGTTTATGCCAAATTCGTGGCCGTGAATATGCTGTCTGATAGCCAAGGCGGTAAAGCCGCACAAGCTGTCTGGATAGGGAGTCATGACAGGGCGTTCATCTGTGCACGGGCTGGTCCGGCCAATACAATACTGCGCTGTCAGATCCCATACGCACGGAACCTGGCCTCTGGAGTAGTATATCCACCTTCGGCTGCGCGATATGCGTGTGATCAGCTCATCTTCTCATACGCAGGGTCAAGCGCACTGACACTTTGTATCCGAGGACATGCTCTTTCCATCACCGTGTCTTGCAGGAATTCGAACTGGGATGGGGATTGGCTGTTTTCGCAATCCATCCAGCTGAATTCATGATGGATCGTCCGGCTTTTCATTGCGGAAAGCAATTGGACTTGGACCTGTTTTTTTCTGTATCCAGAAAGCTGGCGCAAATATCGACTATTCACTGGAGGGGAGCAATGGCGCGGAAAACAAACGTTTTCGCTACCACGGCAGGCATTCTCGCGACCGGGGGGATAATCGGCATAGCGGCCTGCCTGCTGCAGAAATTCGGCAATCCGGGCAATATGGGGCTGTGCGTGGCCTGCTTCGGACGGGATGTGGCCGGAAGCATCGGTCTGCACCGGGCGGCAGTGGTGCAGTATCTGCGGCCTGAAATCATGGGTTTTGTTCTTGGCGCGTTTGCCGCCGCCCTGCTTTTCAGGGAGTTCAGGCCCAGTGGCGGCTCTTCCCCCCTGGTCCGCTTCGTGCTGGGCATGATCGCCATGATCGGTGCTCTGGTTTTTCTGGGCTGCCCATGGCGTGTTTTCCTGCGTCTGGCCGGGGGAGACGGCAACGCTCTGGCCGGATTGGCCGGGCTGGCGGGCGGCGTATGGCTGGGGACCCTTTTCTTCCGCAAGGGATACTCTCTGGGCCGCAGCCAGAGTCAACCCGCCGGTTCAGGTCTCATCATGCCTCTTGTCATGCTCGGCCTTGTGGCGCTGCGTATTTTCTATCCACCTGTTCCGGAGGAGGCCCAGAACGGCCTGCTCTGGTACTCCCTCAAGGGGCCGGGAAGCATGCACGCGCCCTTGGTCCTGTCTTTGGGAGCGGGTCTGGGCATAGGATTTCTGGCCCAGCGCACCCGATTCTGCACCATGGGTGCCCTGCGCGACGTCATCCTCTTCCGGCAGGGATACCTGCTTTACGGCGTATTGGCCTTTTTCGGCGCGGCCCTGGCCGCCAATCTGCTGCTGGGCCAGTTCCATCCGGGGTTTTCCGGACAACCTGTGGCTCATGCGCAGTGGTTCTGGAATTTTTCCGGTATGGTCGTGGCAGGGCTGGCCTTTGCCCTGGCCGGAGGGTGCCCGGGCAGACAGCTTTTTCTCTGCGGCGAAGGCAACAGTGACGCCGGGATCTTCGCCATGGGGCTCTTGGCTGGCGCGGCTCTGGCCCATAATTTCGGGTTGGCCAGTTCGCCCCAGGGAACCACGTCTCACGGCATGGTCGCGGTAGGAGTCTGCCTGGCCGTGTTGCTGTTCATCGGTTTCACTCATTGTCCGAAGCAGGGAGGCCAGGCATGAAAACCCAGGTTGACGCGTGCGGCCTGTCGTGTCCGCAGCCGGTGCTTCTGGCCATGCGGGCCATGGAAAAAGCGGGGTCCGGGTCCATCGAGATTCTGGTGGATAACGAGGCCAGCCGGGAAAATGTGAGCCGCGCGGCCAGGGCCAAAGGCTGGGCCGTAAGCGTTCACGAACTGGACGGAAACAAGTGCCGTCTGGAACTGAGCAAATAGGTCTTTTCCGGCGTCTGATCCGATTCATGCGGTGGGGCCGGGATGAGATTCCCGGTCCGCCGGACAGGGGACTTCTGCTTTTCGCCGGTACAGGAGAGGTCATTCGGGCTGAAACACTGCTCAGGCAGGCGCACTTCGGCGTCGCGGTTAAAGGGCCGCCGCCGGATCTCCGCCAGGGCTGTGACATGGTCATCGAGTTTCCGCTGCTGCATGAGCCGCGCGTCAGGGAAATTCTGGCCTCCGCCGGGCTGACTCCTTTGCGCGTGGCGGCGGTCCGTGACTTCCTGCTGGAGCCCGTGTCTCTTTATCACGTCAAGGACGTGGACGGCTTTCTGCTGGTCCGGGCGGCCAACATGAAGATCTGTGTGGATAGGGGTTCCGGGCGCATTGTCAACATATCCGGTGGCGGTTGCCCGGATGTGCCCTATCTGGCCGAGGCTCTCGTGGGCAAAACCCTGGCCGAGGCTCCGGAACCCCGCTCTCTGGGCCAGACTCTGTGCGGCTATGCCTTGCAGCTGGCGTTCGAGGAGGCCAGACGGCTATGCTCTGGCTGATCGCCGGGACGATTCCCCGTGACGATTTCGAGCTTGCCAGAGGGCCGTTCCGGCTGCGCGGGAGGCGTCTGGAATGCGGCGGACAAATCCTGCCCGTGGTCCGGGGCACTCCCGCTCTCATGGCCGCGGCCGCCGCGACAGCGGATGTGCTGGGGCTCGCTCCTCTGGACGCCATTCTCGCCGGGGATTCGGGCGGCGGCAGGGGGAGCCGCGCTCTTTACGCCCGGCTGTGCGGGGAGCCGCCATCCTGCCGGGGAGTGACCTTTCATTACCTTCTTCCGGACATCCAATGGCACAATTCCGTGCTCTGGGCCCTGGAAGCCTTAAGTCCTGCGCCTCTGCTGGTGGCCGACGCCGGTTTCATGTATGCGGCCAAGATGAGCGGTTTCGCCTCCCATTACGATCTCTTTACTCCTGACGCCGGGGAAATGGCCTTTCTGGCCGACGAACGCGCTCCGCACCCGTTTTATACGCGCGGGTTCCTCCTTCAGGAGGAGGAACGGATACCGGAGCTGATCCGGATGGCCTATGCCTCGGAAAACTCGGCCCGGCATCTGCTGGTCAAGGGCAGTACGGACCATATGGTGGCTCATGGTCGTGTCGTGGCGGAAGTGGGAGAACCCCGGACTCCAGCCATGGAGGCCATCGGCGGCACCGGGGACACGCTGACCGGCATGGTCACGGCTCTTCTGGCCTCGGGGCTGGGTATTCCCCGCGCCTGCCGTACGGCGGCCCTGGCCAACCGCCTGCTCGGAGTGTTCGGTAAGCCGTCCCCGGCCACAGGCGTGGGAGAGCTCATTTCCTTCCTGCCCCAGGCATTGGAGAAAGCCATGGCGGATAGCGCGTAGTATTTCTTCTGCTCTTGCCGTCGGGGCGTTTCACGGCGGTCAGATGGCCCTGTCGGTCATAATGGTTCCGCCGTTTGCGAGAGCGATGCCTGTGAGCAGTCCCTGCGTGTCGTAGGCGTGGATGTCGCGGTTGGTCTGGAGGAGCTGGAATCCCGTTCCGGTCTTCATGATGGTCAGGCGCGGCCCAACCTGGTTTATGTAGGTGCCGTCCTTTTCCCTGTGGAAACGGACATGCCGGCCGTCTCCGCGGATCAGGATGATGGCGGTCTTTTCGGTGACCAGCCTTTCGGAGGTGAACGGCGAGGACCATCCGTACCCGAGCACGCCGTTTTCCGTGGCCTGGCTGTTGTATGTCCGGGTGAAGGACAGGATCACCGGGCCGTCAAGACGCACATCTGTTTCCTGCACATACTTGTTGCCCGTGGCGAAGTTCACGCCATGACCGGATATGTATGGATAGGACGAGGCCGTTGCGGAGAAGGGAAGGAAAAATGCAGAGACAAGAACAAGTATCGCGTATGAAAAAAGACGAGTCATAATTTCTCCGCAATACCTGGCAAAAGGGAAGTATGCGGGATTATTGTCCGCAGGGACCAAGATTCTGATCCTTATCAAGCAGGTAATATATCGTCATTGAATCTGATGCGCTGCAACTTCCTGCGCTTCCAGTAACAACAAAATGATTGGCTCCCGGTCGAAGGGTTACGGCTACGCCTCGTGTTTCAAAAATCGACATTGCATAGGAAAAAGAACCGGAGACAGTGAAGAAAGTAACCCCATTTAATGTTGCTGTAACTGTTCCATAGTCACCAGCTTCCGGATTTGCCTTTCCTGTTCCGTATACGGTTATATTGCTTTTATCTACAGTTGATCCTTTTTGTGGAGAGATAAATTTGAGCGAGCAGGCAGAACATTCTGATATTGCAATAAAAAGTATGATCGGGATAAGTAAATACAGGTATCTCATATGGATGACTATTTTTAGAAGACAATCTCCTATGCATGACAAAATATTTAGATATACATGTGTTCTAATTTTTTTGTTTCTATATATTGATACGTTCAATCAATATATGAATTGCAGAGATTATTTAGCTCTTTTAGTAATAACTGTAAATCGCGTCCACTAAAAGGCTTTATGTTAATTTGAAAGGATGTATCACCACTTTTTGTAATTATTGCAATTCGTGGAGCTACAATACTTTGATTAAGTATATTTTTTTTAATCCACAATTTTTTAATATCTAAGATTTCAGATAAACTGACCTTTGATAATCTAAAAAGTCCATCTCTGTATGTAATAAACTCATGATTTACAGTAATCTTGAATCCTGATAGCCAAATACACCACAAAAATGCAATTCCCAGGGTAATAGAAAAAACAATTATTGCCTCTGAAGCTAGTTTTTCTTCAGTACTGCGAAAAAAAATAATAATATTTAGAATGGCTATTAGCAACCATGGTGTTGTTAGTACAATATAACCCGAGACTGATGCGCGGAGTGTTATCGAATTGATACAAGTATCCATAGGGTAAATTTCAATGGGTTAGATTACCGTAGATATGTGACCCCACAGTCCCTGCCGCAGCCCCCTGACCAACAGCGTATTGATAAAATGCACCGCGTCCCATCTTGAGTGCTGTCGCAGGTTCCATTCTTGATATAGTTCCAGCTTTTGCTTTTGTAACCATTTGGCGAAATACTTGCAAGTCACTTCCGCGACCGGCGTTGATGCCAGTAATTCGTGGCCTTCCTGGTATGAATCCAGTCAAGGCTCCAAAACCTGTGTCAAACACTGCACTGCCGACATCATATCCGCACTGCTCACCCAAAATATTTTTCAAACTCTGTGAAGAAAGGTTGCTCACTAAGCCACCAGCGGCTCCAGCCAAAAATGGATTGGCTGTATAAAGTAAAGTCTCGCCTGCTATCGCACCGCCGGCCGCGGCACCAACATAATCTTCCCAGGGGCTCAGATTCCAAGTCAGCAAATCGCCAACGCCGCGACCCAGTATGCCAATTGCTGCACCACCTCCAGCAAAGACAGCGTCGTCAATACCAACCCACAATCCCCATGGATCCACTGCATTCACCGGATTTCCGCCGACATACGCATACAGGTTCATCCCGCCCGCCAGGCCGATGGGATCAGCAGTGATATATCTCCCTGTCTTCGGGTTGTAATACCTGTTCCAGTTGTAGTGCAGGCCTGTCTCGGCGTCGAAGTACTGGCCGGGGAAGCGCAGGTTGTTCTGCACTGTGGCCTTGAGCACTTTGGTCTCGCCGTAAGGCAGGCAGGCGGCCTGCCAGACCACGGTCCCTTGCGCGTCCACCAGCTGCTGCGGCGTGCCCAGGTGGTCGGTGACGTAAAAATACCAGCCGGGCCGGGTCTCGTATTCCAGCAGCGCCACGGGCTCACCGCGCAGGTACACATACTCCCGCAGCACGGTGCCGTTGGCAAGGCTTTCGCCGATGAGCCGGCTGTCCTGATCATAATGGTAATGCACGGTCCGTCCGCCAGCGGTCTTGCTGGTCCGGCGGTTCCAGGCGTCATAGGTGTAGCGGGTCTTCACCGTGTTCTGCACGGACACGGAGACCAGACGGTTCAGGGCGTCATACGTGAAGGCGTGTCTGCCGTCGGAAAGGGTGTTGCCGTTGGCGTCGTAGATGTACGTACCAGCATTCGCCCCGATCACGCTTTGCAGCCGGTTGTTCTCCGTCGCGTAGTCCAGCGTGGCGTTCAGCCCGGCAAGGCTTGGCGTGCGCACGTTTGTGATGCCCGTGACCCGGCCGTTTTTGTCGCGGGTGTAGCGCCGGTCCGAGGACCCGCCGTTCATGCGGGTGACCTGGTAGCGTTGGTCGTAAGCCCGGTTGAAGGCCATGTTGCCGGCCCTGAAGCTCTTGACCGGCCCGAAGGGCAGGTAGCTGATGCTGCTGATCAGCGGCTGATGATCCAGAGTCATGGATATGATCTGGTCCGCCGGGTCATAGCCGAAACGCAGGATGTGTCCGTTGGGATAGACCAGGGCGTTCATGTTGCCCGCGGACGGGCTGTAGCCGTAGCGCACCTTCGACACGACCCCATTCATGGTTCTGGTTTCCGAGGTCAGCTGTCCCAGGGCGTTGTACACGAAGCTCCACTGGCCTGTGCCATCCTTGATACGGGCGAGCCTGCCGCCCTGGTCATAGCTGAACGACGCCGACCCGCCGGGCCAGTTCATGCGCGCGGGCCGGTTCAGGGCGTCGTAGGCATAGGTCACGGCCTGCCCCCTGGCATCGGTCCGGCGGGTCAGGTTGTCCGCCAGATCATAGACAAAGGCGCTCGTTCCGGTGTCCGGGGCGGTCTCCTGCACCACGTTGCCGAAGTCGTCGTAGGCGCGGGTGGTGACGTGGTCGCGGGCGTCGGTCACGGCCACCAGGTTGTCCCAGAGGTCGTACCTGTGCCGGGCGGAGGCCACTCCCGCACGGGTCACGGCCAGCAGGCGGTTCAGGGCGTCGTAGGTGTACTTCGTGCCCACGCCGGAGGGGTCCGTGGACTTCACCAGTCTTCCCGCCCGGTCGTAGTAACGCCGCTCCACGGCGCTGCCGGGATAGGACAGGGCGTAGAGGTTTCCGGCCTTGTCATAGTGCTGCCCCAGAGTGAAGGTCCTCGCTCCGGCGGAAGTATGGATGTCCTGCCGCCGGATCCGGCCCTTGGCGTCATGGGCCCAGAAACTCTTGTGTTTCTGCGGGCTGGAAACCGAGGTCAGCAGGCCGTTGGTATAATTGTAGCGCGTGGTCCGGTTGCCGGGCTGGATCATGCTCGTCAGCCGGCCGGCGTCGTCGTAGGTGAAGCTGGTGGTGATGTTGCCCGCCGTGGTGGTCAGCACATTGCCCTGCAGATCGTACGTCAAAGTGCTCACCAGGCCGTCCGGGCGGGTGATGGTGCGCGGTCTGCCCAGAGGCGTGTAGTCGCCAAAGGTCGTGACCTGGCCCAGAGCGTTGGTCACGGTGCGCAGCTGGCCGCGGTTGTGCCCCTGCGCCGCCGCGTCGGGGTAGTAGGCGAAGCTGGTCACGTCGCTCACGTCCGTGCGCGGGCCGTCGATGGACGCGATCCGCCCCAGGGTCGTGTAGGTCATGGTGATGGTGGCGCTGGACGCCACCCCGTTTCTGATGCCGGTCCGGGTCACGGTCAGCATGTTGCCGTCCGCGTCGTAGGTGTACGCCGTGACCGTGCCTTCCGCGTCCGCGACCTGGCTGATCTGCTGGGCGGCCGTGTACTCGTAGCTCGCGCCCGTGTTCCCGCCGCAGGCGTTGCAGGCCGGGCCGGTGAAAGACCTGACCCGCGCCACGCCGCCGGTGGCGTCGAGCTGGTAGGTGGAGGTCACGTTCATGGCGTCGGTGATTGTGCGGGTCAGCGCCGAAGGGTAACCGATGGTGACCGCGTGCTAGCCGCGATCGATGAGAATCCCCGGATCAAGTGATGAAGGGAGATGTCCAGAATGTTTAGGTACGACCGGTTCAAAATATTTTGGTTTTTCATCGAGAAATTTTATCGACTTTTCATCATCGAGAAATATATTTATTATAATACAATATTCATTTGATCCAGGCATTCTTCTGGTTAATAATAGTTGTGTCCCCTTTGGTATATGTATGTATCTTTTTTCTTGAACTAAGTCTATATCTTCAGTAAATATAACGCCTTTATTTATATATGGAACTGATAGTATATCAACATCTATTGAATATATATAGCAAAATATATTCCAATAAAGAAGAATGATAAAGAAAAGAAAATGTATACAATTTTGCTTTTTCTTCTCATTCTTTTTCTCCTGGATAGTGTACTACATTGCGAACAAGCCATGGAGATGTTATTAAATTAAATTCTAAATCATATGGGCTATTGGAATAAATCCACATTGCACTAAACCATGAAAGCCCTTCTTGAAGCGCGTTAGAAGAAGTTGTCGCACAATTCTCAAATAAGAAGGAATAATCATCTTGAAGTTTATACCCAAATTTAGTTCTATTTCCACTTTTAATTAATGTTTTAAAGTACAGCTCAATTTTTCTCTCATCGTCGCTAGAAATGTCAAAAATATATCCTGTACTATTCCTTCCTTTTCTTTTATATCCTTCAATATATGTCGAATGATTTTGAACAATCATTATATTATCACCTTTCAATTTAAAGCTATGAGCAGATGCTGGATTATACCTTCCACTTGAGTAAACTCTCCCATTTATACTCACCGCAGCATGCCCATACCATGTCCCTCCAGTTATAATTACTTCTGTTATTAACCCTTCCACATCTACTGCATTCACCGGATTTCCACCGACATACGCATACACATTCATCCCGCCAGCCAGGCCGATGGGATCAGCAGTGATATATCTCCCTGTCTTCGGGTTGTAATACCTGTTCCAGTTGTAGTGCAGGCCTGTCTCGGCGTCGAAGTACTGGCCGGGGAAGCGCAGGTTGTTCTGCACTGTGGCCTTGAGCACCTTGGCCTCGCCATAGGGCAGATAGGCGGCCTGCCAGACCACGGCTCCTCTGGAATCCACCAGCTGCTGCGGGGTACCCAGGTGGTCGGTGACGTAAAAATACCAGCCGGGCCGGGTTTCGTATTCCAGCAGCGCCACGGGCTCACCGCGCAGGTACACATATTCCCGCAGCACGGTGCCGTTGGCAAGACTTTCTCCGATGAGCCGGCTGTCCTGATCGTAATGGTAATGAATGGTCCGCCCGCCGGCTGTCTTGCTGGTCCGGCGGTTCCAAGCGTCATAGGTGTACCGGGCCGTCACCTTGTTCTTCACGGACACGGAGACCAGACGGTTCAGGGCATCATAAGCGAAGGTGTGTCTGCCGTCGGAAACGGTGTTGCCGTTGGCGTCATAGATGACGCGCCGTCACGCTCATAAATGCCAAAGGCAGGCTGTTTAAGCATACCTCGGCCTCTTTTTCGGAGCCCTGAAGGCTTTCGAACCCGAATGAGGCCGAAGAAACCTTCATATCGACTTCGACCCCACCCAGCATTGTTCTTTTTGGGGGCACTTGGTAGAAGTAAGTCAGCCGTCTGAAGGCCAAAAAATACATCTCTTTGCAGTCTTCCTGTTCAGTTTCAGAATCAAGGGGCTCCTGATGGTCTAAAGCCAAAAATAATGGATGCGCTCTTCGCGAGATCGATTAACGACGACTGCCGGTTACACAAAATATTTACCCCCCCTATTCATCGGAGAAATAATTATCGATGCTGAGAGGAACCCCATAGCTGCCTATTTCAATTAGCAACTTCGGAGACAGAATAGGACCACCATCAAAACTGGATTGAAAGTGACCGCACCACCAAATCCCATCGAAATGACGGGCAATGGCAATAATTTCAGCTTTTCTGGAATACAGACTTTTGAGAAGAAATCCCAATCCATCCTCCAGACATGTCCATTCGGATTGAAATCCTATCTCCCCTTGTCCGTTGTATGCCCAGTATGAGCGCCGCTTCTTTGTGATTGTCTGGTCTTGTGATTGACTAAATGTATTGCTTGGCTGCAAATCCAATCGAGCTGAAATTTCAGATGGTTCCAACAGAAATCCTGAGAATCGCAGCTCTACTGTGTAGACATGGGCTGCTGATTTTTTATTTTGAGTCATGGTATCACCGCATTGGCAGGAATGGTCGGCCAAAGTGGAGGAGCTAAAGAAGGCAACATTCTTACGCATCGATAAATTATATAGGCAGTACCACCAGCAACTACGACTGTTGCTATCTTCTGGCACTCCTCTCCACAAGTCTCTGCCGGAGCTGATGGTGGAGGAAGAGGACCTCCACAACCGTTCTTTCCATCTGGTTTGCCATACTCCACCCACAGTGCGTAAGCATCAGATAATTCTGCTCTAGTAGCATCTGGATCACCGTCTTGCTTTACGCATTTATGAAACCAACGCTGGAAATTTCTGTCCGTATATTCCCACCATTGACCAGATTTACCACCTTTTCTGACATATCCTAGGGATCCGTGAAGTTCACCGGATTTCCGCCGACATACGCATACACATTCATCCCGCCAGCCAAGCCTATGGGATCAGCAGTGATATATCTTCCTGTTTTCGGGTTGTAATACCTGTTTCAATTGTAGTGCAGGCCTGTCTCGGCGTCGAAGTACTGACCGGGGAAACGCAGGTTGTTCCATACTGTGTTTTTTAACCTTATTTCTTATTGGTTATGGCTTTTTCTCTTTATATTTTCATGGAGCTAAATACCTAGAAAGTAAATTTTCATTTTTGATAAATGGTTTTTCAGTAATATTTTCATATGAATAAATTGCTAAATCATGCAATTCAATTGTTATTCCAGAAACTTTTTGATTTAGAAAGTTTATATAAATTTCTAAAGTTTTCTTTAAATAATTTTGCGTACTAAAAATCCATGTGCATCTATTAGATGTTTTTGTAACCTCTTCAAAATTATATAAATAATCAAAAACATTCACACCTTGGTCATTTTTTTTATAAACTTTAACTAACTTTGGCTTCCCAAGTATTAAAATTACCTGACTTGCTGACATTCCCGGCTTTATTGCAAATATTTGTGATTGTGTTAGATTACTCTTAGGTATTGGAAAGAAGTAAATCCATATAAAATGTATTCCTAAAAGAAAGACAGAGATTGCAATTATCCAAGATATGATTCTTTTAGCGCTCATTTTCTTAGCTTCCACTCATGGTGTCGGTTTTCAAATCCTGACCTTTTTCGTCCTGGAAGTGGATCTGTAGATGCTCCAAGGTCTGGAAAATTAGTACCTCCTAATCCTTCAAAATCTCCAGATGGTGTGGGGAAACCCCATTTGTCTATTGTAACATTTGTCTTATACTTGTCATTCCCCTTAACTTTGTACCAATCGCCACCCCAAGCTGGTGGTTTGACCCCGTCAATGTCATCATTGTAGCATTCACCAGGAGCAAGCCACTCAGGAGGTCCGTATTCTGGCTTTATTAGTATAGGTTCATTATAATTGTTTTTCGCCCACAACCCTTCCACATCCACTGCATTCACCGGATTCCCACCGACATATGCATATACATTCATCCCGCCCGCCAGGCCAATGGGATCAGCGGTAGTATATCTCCCTGTCTTTGGACTATAGTATCTGTTCCAATTGTAGTGCAGGCCTGTCTCGGCGTCGAAGTACTGGCCGGGGAAGCGCAGGTTGTTCTGCACTGTGGCCGTGAGCACTTTGGCTTCGCCGTAGGGCAGATACGCTGCCTGCCAGACCACGGTCCCTTGGGCGTCCACCAGCTGCTGCGGGGTGCCCAGGTGGTCGGTGACGTAAAAATACCAGCCGGGTTGGGTTTCGTATTCCAGCAGCGCCACCGGCTCGCCGTGCAGGTACACATATTCCCGCAGCACGGTGCCGTTGGCAAGACTTTCCCCGATGAGCCGGCTGTCCTGATCATAATGGTAATGCACGGTCCGCCCGCCGGCAGTCTTGCTGGTCCGGCGGTTCCAGGCGTCATAGGTGTACCGGGCCGTCACCTTGTTCTTCACGGACACGGAGACCAAGCGGTTCAGGGCGTCATAAGCGAAGGTGTGTCTGCCGTCGGAAACAGTATTGCCGTTGGCGTCATAGGCGTATTTGCCCGCTCCCGCGCCGCTGATCTTCTCCAGCCGGTTGCTTTTCCCCGCATAGCCCAGAGCCGCGTTCAGCCCGGCAAGGCTTGGCGTGCGCACGTTTGTGATGCCCGTGACCCGGCCGTTCTTGTCCCGGGTGTAGCGCCGGTCCGAGGCCCCGCCGTTCATGCGGGTGACCTGATAGCGCCGGTCAAAGTCCTGGTTGAAGACCATGTTGCCGACCTTGAAGCTCTTGACCGGCCCGAAGAGAGATATCTGAATTTGTTAACGGCAAAAAATAAATGCAAAATCAACTTGCTGTTTTTACAAATCTTTCTAGGCTCAAGCCTCATTAATTGTGAAAATGAGGAAAGTTGTTTAGCTGTGCTCAAAGGAGGATGTAATGAGCCAACTTTTCTACCTTTCCGCCAAACAACTGGAGCGTATCAAGCCTTTCTTTCCACTTTCACACGGCATTCCACACGTCGATGACCTGAAAGTCATAAGCGGCATCATTTATGTCATCAAACATGGCCTGCAATGGAAAGATGCACCGCGTGAGTATGGCCCGTATAAAACGCTGTACAATCGTTTTTTGCGCTGGAGCCGGATGGGCGTCTTCAACAATATTTTTACCGAGCTGGCAAAAACAGCCGGAAAAGATGGAAGATTGATGATCGATGCGACCCACTCCAAAGCCCATCGTACCGCCGCCAGTTTGCTCAAAAAAGGGCTCTTTCCCGCTGTATCGGACGCACGAAGGGCGGTCTGAACTCAAAACTCCATGCTGTTTGCGACGGTCACGGCAGGCCTCTGGCCATGGCGCTCACAGAAGGCCAGGTGAGCGACTACAAGGGAGCCGCCCTGCTTATGGATGCTTTGCCCGAGGCCAGAGAGCTTCTGGCGGACCGTGGTTACGACGCTGACTGGTTCCGTGACGCCCTGCTCGCCAGAGGCATTACGCCTTGCATCCCTCCCAGAAAGAACCGAAAGAGGCCCATCTCTTACGATAAAGAGCTGTATAAACAGCGGCACAAGATCTTTGGTCATGTTTGGCAGGATCAAGGACTGGCGCAGAATAGCCATGCGTTATGACCGCTGCGCACATACTTTCTTTTCAGCTCTGTGCCTCGCTGCTTCCCTCATTTTCTATCTCAATTAATGAGGACTGAGCCCAGAGTACTAAATTTTTACTATCATCTCATTCTCTCTTTTAGTAGGATAAAAAATTTTTTTATGCGATAATTGAAAAAAAAGTGTGCCATGTATACCATCTATAGTCTTTTTATCAGCTTTATTCTTCCATAATTGATTAAAAATATCGTTTGTGTTTTTCAATCCAAGCCTTTGTTGTAAATCTTCAGCAAATTCAATATCTTGCCCGTCTGGAAAAATAACTTCGAAATTCATTTCGTCAATGCTGAAAATATCGTATGTGCAATTTTCTGCTTCATCTATTATTTGAATATTTTTCATTTATATTTACCTCACAACTCCACCAGGATATATGATATGATCACCTCCAGGCTTCTGAACATCCCAGTGTGGATTTCCATGAGCATTGCCTGGATTTGTAGGAACCCAATGATTCCATTTTTATGGTTTCAAAATCCTATAAAAATATAAATATACATTAAAATTAACATAATAGAACATAAAATAGTAACGAAAAGTTGGCGGATTGCAGCTACATATGCTTGTTCAAATTTTTTAAATTTTAGATCGTTGATTTCTGAAAAAGCATCAAAAATAGTATTCCCTCCATAAGCAAAAGTGCCAAATAAATGGAATTTATCTTCCCATTCTTTTGGGTAGTTTCTTTTTATAAATCGAATAGCTCTATGGTTGATTAGTACAATCCTTAAAAAGAAAAATACCCACAAACATTGTATCATATGAAAAAAAATAGCATCACGACTTAATTGCATGTTGATTCATCCTTTAAAAAACACCAACCACGACTCTGTTCCCATTGAATAATTGCAGATGTATCTGTGAGTATAGCTGCTGACCCAGGATTGGAAATGGTTTTTCCAACACTGGGTATTGCTATCGTCAGTGCCTGACCTATATATCCATTTCCTTTAACGATACTGATTGCTGATTTTGAAACAAATCGAGATCCTTCAACAGATTTTCCAAGTAGTTGATCTACAGATGATGCATTTGTTTTTAGAATTGTAATTCCTACACCAGTGCCTATACCAGTAACAGCTCCATATCCGATAGTTCCAGTTATAGACATAGAAAATCCATTTTCTTCGCTATATCCAAAATTGAGAGCAGTTCCCCCTCCACCGCCTATTGCCGCACACATTATACCGACATTACTGGCAATACTGAGCGTCCATAACCCTTCCAGATCCACTGCATTCACCGGATTTCCACCGACATACGCATACACATTCATCCCGCCGACCAGGCCGATGGGATCAGCAGTGATATACCTCCCTGTCTTCGGGTTGTAATACCTGTTCCAGTTGTAGTGCAGGCCTGTTTCGGCGTCGAAGTACTGGCCGGGGAAGCGCAGGTTGTTCTGCACTGTGGCCTTGAGCACCTTGGCCTCGCCATAGGGCAGATAGGCGGCCTGCCAGACCACGGCTCCTCTGGAATCCACCAGCTGCTGCGGGGTGCCCAGGTGGTCGGTGACGTAAAAATACCAGCCGGGTTGGGTCTCGTATTCCAGCAGCGCCACGGGCTCACCGCGCAGGTACACATACTCCCGCAGCACGGTGCCGTTGGCAAGACTTTCCCCGATGAGCCGGCTGTCCTGATCATAATGATAATGCACGGTCCGCCCGCCAGCTGTCTTGCTGGTCCGGCGGTTCCAGGCGTCATAGCCGTGATATAAAGAGGTTTTGCTAATTATTTATATGTTCATAAATTGACGATACTATCTGACAATATCAAGTATATCCTATTTTTTCTATAGCAATATCTAGGTTCAGGCCTCATTAATTGAGATAGAAAATGACGGAAGCCGCGAGGCACAGAGCTGAAAAGAAGGTATGCGCGCAGCGGTCATAACGCATGGCTATTCTGCGCCAGTCCTTGATCCTGCCAAACATGATCTCGATCTTGTGCCGCTGTTTATACAGATCTTTATCGTACGGGCAGGGTCTCTTCCGGCTCCTTCTGGGCGGGATGCAGGGCGTAATGCCTCTGGCGCACAGGGCGTCACGGAACCAGTCGGCGTCGTAACCACGGTCCGCCAGAAGCTCCCTGGCCTCAGGCAAAGCATCTATGGCGTCCATAAGCAGGGCGGCTCCTTTGTAGTCGCTCACCTGGCCTTCTGTGAGCGTCATGGCCAGGGGCCTGCCGTGGCCGTCGCAAACAGCATGGAGTTTGGAGTTCAGACCGCCCTTTGTGCGTCCGATGCAGCGGGAAAGAGCCCTTTTTTGAGCAAACTGGCGGCGGTTCGATGCGCCTTGAGGTGGGTTGCATCGATCATCACCTGGCCATCCTGTCCCGCTGTTTTGCCAATTCGGTAAAAATATTGTTGAAGACGCCCATTTGGCTCCAGCGCAAAAAACGATTGTACAGCGTTTTATACGGGCCATACTCACGCGGCGCATCTTTCCATTGCAGGCCATGTTTGATGACATAAATGATGCCGCTGATGACTTTCCGGTCATCGACCCGCGGAATACCGTGTGAAAGTGGAAAGAAGGGCTTGATATGCTCCAGTTGTTCGGCAGAAAGGTAGAAAAGTTGGCTCATGGCGTCCTCCCTGAGCACAACTAACCAACTTTCCTGATTTTTACAATTAATGAGGCCTGAGCCTAGGCTACCAAAAACACTTCCGGGTTGAGCATGGCAACAATGAATTTGCCAATAAAAACTCACACATTAACGGCATTGAGAGCTTCTGGGCTTTTGCCAAAACACGACTTGTTCGTTTTAGGGGTTTGCCCAAGCACACTTTTTACTTTCATTTGAAAGAATGTGAATTTCGCTTTAACCATAGAAACGAAGATATTTATAAACTTCTGCTCAAAATGCTCAGAGAAAATCCACTCAGCTAGGCATGACCCTTGCTTTAATATTCACCATGTCCCGTCCATTTCATTTTTCTCTGGAAAAGGTTCTCGAATACCGCAAGCAGATCGAAGATCAGGCCCGTCTGGCATTCAGCCGGGCGCAAGTCTCGGAGCGGGAGCAACGCCGGACATTGGAGCGCTTGCAGGAGGAACTTGAAAAATGTCTGGAGGGAATGCCCCGGTCCGGGCGGACGAATCCGCAGGAGTTGTGGCTGTGGGCGGAATGGCGGCGGCATCTGGAAGTGGATACGAAAGCGGCTGAGGCGGAGCTTGGCAGGCGGGAGCGACTGCTTGATTCCTGCCGCCGGGAACTGGTGGCGCGGGCCACGGAACGCAAACTTCTGGAGAAGCTCCGTCACAGACAGGAGCACAGGCATGCCCTGAAAGAACAGCAGAGGGAACAGAATGAATTCGACGAATCCGCAATGCTGCGTTTCGGCCGTGCGTCCGGCTAGACTGGTGCAGGCCGTGATGGCCCTGACTCTGGTCAAGCTGGCAGCGGTGGTTTTCCTGTGGATGCCCGGGCAAAAAGTCCAGGATACGGCTTTGCCTCCCATTGTGCCTCAAGCCTTGGCCGCAAGTCCGGCTCAGGATGGAAACAGTTCCATGCAGCCGCCGGAGCAACCCGAGGTCTCATCTTCTCCGGCGGCTTCAACGAGGGATATCTCAGCCAGAGAGCTGGAAGTGCGTAAGCGTGAGGCGGAGTTGAAAACCATGGAGGCGGAGCTGGAGGCCAAGCTCGAAAGTTTGCGGGCCATGGAAGTGAAGATGCAGAATCTGATCAAATCCGCCGAAGATATGCAGGATGAAAAGATGCAGCATCTGGTGGATGTCTATTCCAACATGAAGCCCAAGCAGGCTGCTCAGGTGCTGGAAAATCTGGAGGAATCCATTGCCGTCAAAATTCTGGCTGGTATGAGCGGGCGAAAGGCCGGAGAGGTTCTGTCTTCGGTCCGGGCCGACCGCGCGGCCAAGCTTTCGGAGGCCCTGACCCGCCTGCAGACCGGCGGAAACTGAGCATGGCGCGCATTCGTCTGACCGTGGCCTATGTGGGCACCCGCTACCACGGCTGGCAGATTCAGAAAAACGGTCCAAGCATTCAGGAAGCGTTGGAGACACGGATTTCATGTATCTGCGGCGTACCCGTACGAGTGCACGGATCCGGTCGGACCGACGCCGGGGTCCACGCCACAGGGCAGGTGGCGCACTTCGACGCCCCGGATGGCAATGCCATCCCTTGGCAAAAGGCGCTCAATTCCATGCTTCCCGAAGACATCGCCGTTGTCGATGCGCGGGCTGCCGAGCCTGGGTTCCACGCTCGGTTTTCCGCAGTATCCAAACGCTACGCCTACACGCTGTGGACCGACCCCCGGTTCGTCCTGCCCCAGCGGGCCCCTTTCGTCTGGTCTGTGCGCGGCCTGAATCTGGAAGCGATGGACCGTGCCGCCGCGCTTCTGGCCGGAACGCACGACTTTGCCTCCTTTCAGAACGCGGGAACAGAACTCAAGACCACCATCCGCACGTTGGAGCCGATCATTCGTGTCCCGGGCCTCTGTTCGGGAGAATGGATACTGCACTTTCAGGCTGACGGTTTTTTGAAGCAGATGGTCCGGAATCTGACCGCGTTTCTGGTGGAGGTAGGGCGTGGCAGGCTTTGCCCTGAAGACGGGCCACGCCTTTTTCGGACCCGCGATCGCAGGTTGGCTCCGGCTACGGCTCCGCCGCAGGGGTTGTGTCTGGAGGAAGTTTTTTACGGAGAGCCGCCAGTCTGACCACACCGGAAAAGGCCGCTGGGGATGTTACCAGATGCGATGGGAATATCGCGGCAGGAGAACACTACCCGCGCCAGTAAACTTTTCCTGTGGACCGGCCACCCCGGTATGGAAGCGTTCCGGGTGGCCGGACGGGGTTTTCACCCCGTCCGGGTTTTCCGGGATCAGGGCAGTTCCACCGCCCACGTATCCAGAGGTGGGACACTCTTTACGATGCCTTCCTTCTTCAGGAATTCGGCGAAGCGGGTATAGCGGTTTTTGTCCAGAGCTCCAGGCCGCAGGGCGAAGCGCGGCAGAGTGTCTTTCCAGGCCCGGCGGTTCAGTTCATCATCCAGGTTTTCCCGTCCGTTACTCACGAAAAGTCTCCACGATTCTTCCGGGTGGTTTATCAGATACTGCGCGCCTTCTTCCAGAGCATCCACGAATCTGCGCAGCTTCGGGTTCCGCGTATTTTGGGCATTGGCCACCAGGATCAGCTCATCATAGGCCGGAACACCATGTTCTTCCACGAAAAAGGCCCGCCCCGGCCGTTTCTCGATATCCATCTGATTCAGCTCGAAATTGCGGAACGCGCCGATGACCGCGTCTGTCTGGCCGGTGAAAAGGGACGGCGACAGAGAAAAATTGACGTTGACCAGTTTCACGTTGTCCAGCTCAAGCCCTTCCTGGGCCAGCATCACCTTGAGCAGAGCGGTTTCAAAGCCGCCCACAGAGTAGCCGATGGTCTTGCCTTTCAGGTCGGCGATGGATTTGACCGGGCCGTCCGCCAGCACCACCAGAGAGTTGAGCGGCGTGGCCACCAGTGTGGCGATGCGGGTCAGGGGAAGCCCCTCGGCCACCTGCATCTGGTGCTGATGCTGGTAGGATACGGCCAGATCGGCCTTGCCCGCGGCCACGAGTTTGGGCGGATCGTTGGGATTGGAGGGGGCGACAAACTCCACGTCCAGTCCTCTGGCCTTGAAGAAGCCTTTTTCCTGGGCCACAAAAAGGGGGCATGGTCCGGGTTGATGAACCAGTCCAGAAGAACGGTCATTTTCTCGGCCTGAGCTGAGGAGGAGAAAAGAATCAGAGCGGACAAAAGCAGAAATTTTTTCATGAAAGCCTCGTCGGTTGGATGATAAGAAAGGTTACAGTCTGAAAATGTGTTTCGGAAGCATTTGCTGTTTCCCCAGAGTCAAGAAGGTTTCCTCGATCGGGATTTACCCGATCGTGTTCCTGTTGATGACGCGCAGATAGCCGATGCGCTGGACAAAGAAGCGGAGTTTCGCGGCAAGTCCCATATTGATGTACATGGTGCCGCCCTCGCCGAAGCCGCTTTGCGCCCGTTCACAGAAGGATTCCACAAATCTGAGCCATGCGCGCTGGTCCTTGAGCAGCAGTTCCGCCAGGTGCGGGTCCCTGTTTTTCAGGTTGCGCATGGTTTCCCTGTAGGCCGCGTTCAGGAGAAGATCGGCTTCGGCCAAGCCATTTTCCAGTACCTCCATTGCCCCTGCGCGCCCCATGGATATTTCGGCTTCTTCGCTGGCTTTGAAAGTGTCTTTCATGAGCGCGACGGCTTTTTTCTCCATTTCGGAAAGAGAGTGGCGCTCTTCAGCAAAAGCCGCGGATGAAAAGAGCAGCAGTAAAAGAAACACGGTGGGAAGCACGCGCATAATGACTCTCCTTCACGGCCTGTGCGGTGGAAGCTGACGGCCCGAATCAGGGCTGCCTGAGGCTGGATACTTAGCGGCGGCTACACTGAAAATCCAGGTCAATTTCAGGCTGCCTGTGTCCCGGCCATTGACAGGATCGGCAAAGTAAGATTAGTCGAAATTTAATTATTAGCTGTAGCTAATTATTTTTTTAAACTTTATTCTATAAGCTTTCATTATTATATAATTTTATTGAAGATAATCATAAAATTAGAAGTTTCTGGAGGTAGCCATGTTTAAACTTGATAATGGGGCTGAATTGTTTTCGTCGCAGGACATGCAGCGGTTGCGCAAGGCGGCCGGTGGAGCCATGGGTTCTCGCCCGTGGGTGGAAGGTTCCGGTGGCGAGGCAACCCATGCTTCGGGCTGTTCCGGGGACGGAACGTGTTCCTGCAAGGTCAAATGCGCCCGCTGCCGTTGCGCCATGCGGGCCGCCGGAAAGAAAGAGGAGGCTGGGGAGGTG
Source organism: Desulfomicrobium orale DSM 12838 (assembly GCF_001553625.1). Taxonomy (GTDB): domain Bacteria; phylum Desulfobacterota; class Desulfovibrionia; order Desulfovibrionales; family Desulfomicrobiaceae; genus Desulfomicrobium; species Desulfomicrobium orale. Next base: position 76,436 of record NZ_CP014230.1, on the reverse strand, counting down.
ACGCATGGATCGTCCGGGGAATGAATCCCTGCGGATTGAACTCTCCGCCGCAACCCTGACCCGGCTTCTGGCTGCCGGGCATCTGGGCGCGGCCGAGTTGCGCTGTCTGGACTGCGCATCGAAAGCGTGTCTGCGCCGGTTGTGTCTGGCCAGTTGCGTCCGGCCGTTTTCCGGGTGCGCGGGGTGCCCGTACAGCGCTGGAAAGAAAGACGCGTAGTTCGCGGGCGATTCCATGTGGCGGGCCGTATCTTCAAAGAGGAGATGCGGCCTGTTTGATTTTCAGTACAGATAGGGGCTGGCTGGCGGGTCCACGTTCGTCATCCGGGTCACCCGGATCAGCGGAACAGTCTTGTCTTCATGGGGCAGCAATTCAAAGGTGCCTTCGACCCGCACCCACTGTTCCGACGGCAGGTCCGGAGTTTCCTTCATATCCAGAGCCACGGTCAGCGGCATGGCGTCCGCCGCGCAGCACGTGATCAGAAAGCGGTACAAAGCCACGGTGCGGCCGGCCCCGAAATAGCGTTCCAGATCGGGGTTACGGTACAAGAGGCCGAGCAGGGTCACTTCTTTTCCCGCGTATTCCCCCGGCGAACGCAGCAGGTCGAGGGCCGTAAGCGGTTCGTCCGGATTGGGGAGCGGCTCCAGACCCGCATTGGCGAAGGCTTCGCTGATGGCCCGGTCCGATACCGCGTCGGGCGTGTGCGTGGAAGAATCCGGGAAGGATTGTCCGCTGAAGCCTTCCTCCGTACCGACATCCACACCCAGAAACCGGTTGGCGAAGACATCTCCTCCCAGAATGGAATCCGTCACGGCCATGTGCAGCAGGGGCAGCAGCAGAATCGTGGCGCGCAGAAAGGGCACGGGCGCGGGCCGTCTGATGCTGGCGAGCATGAAGGCCAGGGCGATGACCGCCCCCATGCCCAGCAGCCAGGAGAATTCGGGGCGCAGAAACAGCCGGATGCGGTTTGTGCCAAGAATCATGATCAGGGCCACGCTCCAGGCTGTGAAGACAAAACCGGCCGTGAACCTTCCGCTTGTGCATGCGTTTTTGAGCCGTGCAAGGGGCGTCATGACCAGCCCTCCAGTACCAAAAGGCTCATGGACGCGCTCACCGTCAGCAGAAGCACAAGTCCTGCCAGTACCGCGATGACCCGTTTGCGGAAAACCGCCTGATACATGAGCAGCAGCTTCAGATCAAACATGGGGCCGGTGAGCATGAAGGCCATTTGTGCGGCCGGAGGCATGAGCCCGGAAAAGGATGCGGCGATGAAGGCGTCGGATTCGGAGCAGAGATTCAGGGCCACGGCCAGCGCCGTCATGGCCAGGATGGACAGGGCGGGCAGGGACGCCAGCCCGAGCAGCAGGGATCTGTCCACAAAGGCCTGAGCTACGGCGGCCACGAATGCACCGACAATCAGGTACTGGGCCACGCCCAGAAAGTCGGCGGTGCCGTGGCGCAGCGCCTGTCCCAGCCGGGAGGCGAAGGATGGCCGGACCACGGCGTTCGTGACCTGCGAGAAGTGCTGCAAGGGGGCCTCGCATCCGCAGGAGCAGGGCTGGGGCGCGATGTGCTCCAGTCCGTCGTGCAGTGCGCTTTTGCCCGGAAACAGGCGGTTCAGCACAAGGGCTGCGGTCACGGCGACGGCATAGCCCAGACCCAGGCGCATCGCCATGATTTTCCATTCAAACCCGTAAGCCAGGGCCGTGGATGCGGCGACAATGGGGTTCACGATGGGGCCGGCCAGCAGATAGGCGATGCCGGCCCCGAAGGGCAGCCCTTTGCTGAGAAGCCTGCGTACGACCGGTACTACCGCGCATTCGCAGACCGGAAAGACAATGCCGAGCCCGGCGGCGACGCAGATGGCGGTCAGTCCCCGTTTGGGCAGCAGGGAGGCCATGCGTTCCCGGCTGACAAAGGCTTCGATGAGCCCCCCGACCAGAGCGCCGAGCAGCATGAAGGGCAGGGCCTCCAGCACGATACTGGTGAACATGATGGACAGGGTGCGGTATGGCCCGGAGGCCGCTCCCACAGGCAGAACCAGAAGCCCGGCGAAGATGAAGATCACGGCGGCCACGGCGCGGAAAGTGCCGCCGGTCGGGGTGCCCGCATGAGACATTGTCGAAGTGGCATGTGACATGGGCGGCTGCTTGGCACGCCCGTTTCCGGGGGTCAAGCCGGAGGCGGCCCGCTTTGAAGCCTTTGGAATGGAAAAAACTTTTCTTGGCGGACAAGATGGTCTAAAGAAATGCGGATTTTGCGGTGCCGTAAAGCCCTCTCACCACAGCCAAGGATTACGCATGATTCATGTCCTTATTCAGACTCTCGGCGGCCTCGGTCTTTTTGTGCTGGGCATGAAACTCATGACCGAAGGCTTGCAGATGGCCGCGGGCAACCGCATCCGCAACATTCTGAAAGCCGTCTCCGACAACCGTCTGGTGGGGTTCGCCACGGGCGCGGCGGTCACGGCCATGGTCCAGTCCTCCTCGGCCACCACGGTCATGCTGATCAGTTTTGTCAGCGCCGGGCTCATGACCCTGACCCAGGCCGTCGGCGTCATCCTGGGGTGCAACGTGGGCACGACCATGACGGCCCAGCTCATCGCTTTCAAACTTTCGGATCTGGCCCTGCCGGCCATCGCCATCGGGGTGCCGCTCAATTATTTCGGCACGCGCAAGAAATATCGCTATCTCGGTGAAATCATTCTCGGGTTCGGCCTCCTTTTCTTCGGCATGACCGTCATGGGCGACGGCCTCAAGCCCCTGCGCTCCGATCCGGCCTTCATCTCGTTTTTCACCAGATTCGATGCTTCCACCGTGGGCGGGCTGCTGCTGTGCGTGGCCACGGGTGCCGGCCTGACCATCGTGGTACAGTCGTCCTCGGCCACCATCGGCCTGACCATGGCCTTCGCCACCCAGGGGCTGATAGGATTCCCGGCGGCCATGGCCCTCATTCTGGGAGAAAACATCGGCACCACCATCACCGCCGAGCTCGCCACCATCGGTTCCGCCAGCATCAACGCCTACCGTGCAGCCAGGGCACACACCATGTTCAACGTGTTCGGAGTGTGCATGATGCTGCTCATTTTTCCGTGGTTCCTGCGTGGCATCGAATGGGTCACCCTCATGATGGCCGGAGGACATGCCTGGGATGTGCAGGCCGGTGGGGAATATCCGTACATGGCCCGCTATCTGGCCAACGGTCATACGCTGTTCAACCTCGTGAATGCCCTGATTTTCCTCATTTTCCTCCCCTTTCTGATCAGGGTTGCCATCCTTTTGTCTCCCAGGGACAGAAGTGAGGGAGATGAGCTGTTCCGCCTGCCGGTTTTCGAGCCCAATGCGGAGGACAACAGCGTGGCGGCCCTGGCCCGGACCAGGGGCGAGCTGCAACGCATGTCCCGGATTGTGCACGAGGCTTATCTGAATGCTCTGGAATGTCTGGAAAAGCGCGATCCGCAGACCATCCGCAGACGGCAGCGTTTTGAAAATCATATCGACGAGATGCACAAGCTCATCACCACTTTTCTGGCCAAAGTCATGCAGACCGGGCTCAACGAAGAGGATTCGGCGGAAATCTCGGCCCAGATGCGTCTGGCCAATACCCTGGAACGTATCGGTGACGCGGTGGAGGTGCTGGGTCTTCTGTGCGAGGAGATTGTGGAGAAGGAGCTCAATTTTTCAGAAGACGCCTGGATCGATTTTTACAACATTTCGGCCAGGGTGGATGAGTTTCTGAAAATGACCATGCACGGCCTTGAGAATGAACCTGAGAATCTGCTGGAAGAGGCGGGCAAGGCCGAGGAAGTCATCGACGCCATGCGGGAGAGAATGCGCGACGCGCATATCGAACGGCTCAAGGTCGGCAAATGCGGTATCGAGGGCGGGCTTGCCTTCATCAATCTGCTGGCCCGGCTGGAGAAGATCGGTGACCACTGCTACACCATCGCCAGAACCGTGACCAGAAACCGCTGAAGTACAGGCCGCGCGGCATATCGCCCCGCTCCGGCATATTTTCGGAGCGGGGCTTTTTTGCGCCGTTTCTCCGGCGTACTTGATCCCGCAGGGCGGCGCTGCCGGAGTCTTTGAGCCAAGGCCCTTGCATCCGTGCGGCGGGACGGGTAGTTTCTCCGGAACCTCTCCCGAACTTCAGTTTCATGGCCGGGTTGTGTTTCCCCATGCTTACGGCTGAGAAGCGAACCGAACCGGAGAGGGAGGGCTCGTGATTCTGCCGTTTTTTTCCTCCATCCGCCGCAATCTGGCCCTGCTGGTACTCGTGTCCATGGCGCCGGCTCTGGTCATTGTGCTTTTCACCGGACGTGCCCTGCACGAGGCCATGGTCCGCAGCGCCGAAAACGCTGCTCTGCGCCAGATTCAGGCCATGTCCGCACACCATGAGCATGTGGTGGACAGCGCCCGGCTGCTGCTGGCCACCCTGGCCAAAGCGCGGGAGGTGCGGCAGGGCTCCCCGCGTGAAGCGCAGCAGCTGCTCGAAGAAATACTCACCCGCAACGGAGCCTACTGCGCTCTGGCTCTGGCCGATGCCGCGGGCCGCATTGTGGCCGTCTCGCCGCCGGGCTCTCTCTCCAGCATCGAAAATGAAGGCTATTTTCAGGAATCCGTGGCCGGAATGCATTTTACCATGGGCGCGTACCATCTGGCTCCCGGTCCTTCCCGCCGCGTGGTCATCGAATTCGCACAGCCCGTGTCCGCTCAGGATGGCTCTGTGCACGGCGTGCTCGTGGCTTCTTTTGATCTGAATTATTTCGGCCGTGTTTTCGCCGATGCACATCTGCCGGAAGGTTCGGTTTTCACTCTGACCGATGCGACGGGCATGCGTCTGACCCGCTTTCCGGAAACGGAAAAATACACCTGGGTTCCGGATTTGCCGCAGATGATCGAGCGCATGTCCGGGCAGCGGGCCGAAGGGGTTTTTCTGGAAACCGGCGTGGACGGCGTGCGCAGGCTCTACAGCTTCAAGCGCATGTATTTCATGGACACGCCTTCGAGGCATCTGATGATCCGTCTCGGGCAGCCGGAGGACCTGGCTCTGGCCAAGGCCCGGAGCGCCGTTTACCGGAATGCAGTACTGCTCGCTCTGGCCGCCGTTCTGGCCGCGGTCGGGGCCTGGTTCGTGGGGGAATTCATCATCATGCGCCGGGTGAACCGCCTGATGGCGGCCGCCGACCGGCTGGGTTCCGGAGATCTGAGCACGCGCACCGGCCTCGAGCGCGAGGGCGGAGAGATGGGGCGGCTGGCGGCGGCCTTCAACCGCATGGCCGAAAGTCTGGAGGATCAGGACCGGGAGCGCCGCCGCGCCGAGGAGGAACTCTGCATTCTGAATACAGAGCTGGAAGACCGCGTGTCCCGGCGTACGGGCGAACTGGCCAGGGCCAACGCGGAATTGCAGGCCGCACTGGACGATCTGCGGCAGGCTCAGAGCCAGCTGGTCATGGCCGAGAAACTGGCGGCTCTGGGCGGACTGGTGGCCGGTGTGGCTCACGAGATCAATACGCCTGTGGGCGTGGCGCTTTCGGCCTCTTCCACCCTGGCCGAGAAGACCCGGAATATCCGTGAGCTGTTCGAGACCGGCGGGATGAAGCGTTCGGATCTGACGGCGTATCTGGATTCCGCCCGGGAGGGGGTGGAGATGGGCGTTTTGAATCTGCACCGGGCCTCGGAGCTGATCCGCAGCTTCAAGATGGTGGCGGCGGATCAGGTTTCGGAGGTCCGGCGGCGGTTCATGGTGCGGGAATATGTGGAGGAAATCCTGCTCAGTCTGCGCCCCAAACTCAAGAAGACCGCTCACCGGGTGGAAGTGGAATGCGATGCGGATCTGTGCATCGACAGCTATCCCGGAGCGTTCTCACAGATTCTGACCAATTTCGTGATCAATTCCCTGACCCATGCCTTTGACGAGGGGCAGGCCGGGGTGATCCGCATTGCCGTGAGGATGGACGGGGCCGCACTGGTCCTCAGCTATTCCGATGACGGGCGGGGGATTCCGCCCGAGGCGCAGGACAAGATTTTCGATCCTTTCTATACATCGGCCCGGTCCAGGGGTTCCACCGGACTGGGGCTGCATATCGTGTTCAACGTCGTCACCCGCACCCTGAACGGCTCCGTGACCTGCTGCAGCGAGCCCGGCCGCGGAACCACGTTTGTGGTGCGTTTCCCCTGTGAAGAGGCCGGTCATGACGGACAGTGACGAAATTCTGTTTCTGGACGAAGAGCCTTCCGGTCCCGCCGCGGAGGAAGAGAGTCCGTGGAAAATTCTGATCGTTGACGACGAGGCCGATGTGCACGGCGTGACCGCGTACATGTTGTCGGGGCGGACATACGAGGGCCGCGCGTTTCATTTTCTGCACGCCTATTCCGGGGCGGAGGCCAGGGAAGTGCTGGCCGCCCATCCGGACACGGCCATCGTGCTGCTGGATGTGGTCATGGAGACGGACGACAGCGGGCTGCTGCTGGTCCGGTACATCCGTGAGGAGCTGAAAAACCGCGCCGTGAGGATCATCCTGCGCACGGGCCAGCCGGGAAAGGCTCCGGCCACCCAGGTCATTCTCGACTACGACATCGACGACTACAAGGAAAAGACCGAGCTGACCCTGGAAAAGATGCTGGTGGTCATTGTCTCGGCTTTGCGCTGCTTCGCCCTCATCCATGCCATGGAGGAGCATCGGCGCGGGTTGCGGTGCATCATCGAGGCGTCTTCCAACATTTTCGGCCGCCAGTCCCTGCAGAAACTGGGGACGGGTGTATTGGCCCAGCTGACCTCGCTCCTCGGCCTCGGAAAGGACAGTATGTACTCTCACACTTCCGGGCTGACCGCTTCGGGCATTCAGGGGATGCCGACGGTACTGGCCGCCACGGGGGAGTTTTCCCGGTACGTGGACCGGCCCATGCGGCAGGTAAGCGAAGATACCGTGCACAGTGCTCTGGACAGGGCCAAGGCGGAGCCGCATGGACTGTATTGCGAGCAGGGCGTCTGCGCCTGGTATTTTCAAAGCAGGACGGGCTCGGAGAATTTTCTGTATTTTGAAACGCCCAGAAATCTGGATGAAAAAGACCGGGATCTGCTGGCCCTTTTTTTTACCAACGCTTCGCTGGCCTTCGACAACCTGTTTCTGAACAAAGGCATCGAGGACACGCAGAAGGAAATCATCTACCACATGGCGGAAACCGTGGAGTGCCGGTCTGCCGAGACGGGCGGTCATGTGCGCCGGGTGGCGGAGCTGGCCCGCCTGCTGGCCTTGAAATACGGCCTGGGAGAGGAAGAGGCCGAGATGCTTAAACTTGCCTCCACCGTGCATGACCTGGGCAAGATAGGCATTCCCGACGCGGTGCTGAACAAGGCCGGAGATCTGACCGCGGAAGAGTTTGAAGTCATCAAGAGTCATGTGTGGCGCGGATATGAGATGTTGTCCCATGCCCGGAGCCCTGTCATGCGCGCGGCGGCCCGGATCATTCTTACGCATCACGAACGCTGGGACGGCGAAGGCTATCCGCAGGGCCTCGCCGGGGAGGACATTCCGATTCACGGGCGGATCGTGGCCGTGGCCGACGTGTTTGACGCCCTGGCCAGCAGCCGGGTTTACCATCAGGCTTGGCCCTGGAAGGATATATTCGACTACTTTCTGGAGCAGAGCGGCCGGCATTTCGATCCGTGCCTGGTGGAGTCGCTCTTGCAGCACCGCGAAGAATTCATGGCCGTTTATATGGCGGATAATGGCCGGGAGAAGATGGAAACCGGAGAGCATAATCCGCTTCAATGGGGAATAAATTCTGTTGGCGGATGAAAATCTCCACTCCCATTGGATACATGCCTGGAGGAACGACGAGATAGAACGCTGTAGCGGAGGAGATTGCCGCAGGCTGTAGACGCTTTCCGGAATACTGGCAGTTGCTGTCTAGATGATTTTTCCGGTCTGCCGGAGCGGCGGGAAAAGCTGACGGGTTATCTCGTGGTGCAGGGCAGGTTCAAGATTCTGGCTCCCTGGGCGGCCAGAAATTCACGCAGCGTCTTTTCCGCGTGGGTGGCGCAACGCAGCCGGATCACGGCCCGGAACCTGTCCACCACGCTCATGACGGCCAGATTGTCGTATCCTTCCAGCAGAAAGCGGTAGAGGGCGATGCTGGAGCGCGGGATTTCCGCATAAAGCGTCAGGCTCCGCGTTTCCGGCGGCACAGGACGTTTCCGGCGGGACCGCGCTTCAGAGCACTTCATGACCGTTTTCGGTGACCGCGACCATGTGCTCCCAGCGTACGCCGCCCCACCGGGGATAGTAGAGGCCCGGCTCCACGGTGATGACCATGCCCGGTTTGAGCACGATGGGCCGGATAGGGCCGACTCCCGGCCCTTCATGTGTCTCAAGTCCGATGCCATGTCCGAGGGAGTGCGTGAAGTGTTCCGCCGCGCCATGCTGCGCGAAATACTCTCTGGCCGTGGCGTGAAGTTCGGCGGTGGTTGCTCCCGGCTCGATTCTGGCGATGGCCCGGCTCTGAGCTTCCTGCACCAGATCGAGAGTACGCCGGAACTCGTCGCTCGGGTTTTCGCCGATCCACCATGTCCGGGTCTGATCCGAGCAATAGCCGTTCAGCCGTCCGCCCATGTCGATGAGCACCGGCGTTTCGGGTTCCAGACGCGTCTGCCCCGGAGTGGCGTGCGGCAGGGCCGCGTTCGGGCCAAAACCCACGATGGGTGCAAAACTCAGTGCCTCGGCCCTGTTCTGGCGGAATTCCTGCTCCAGCAGCCAGGCCACGTCCCGTTCGGTCATGCCGGGCGCAACACTTCGTTCCAGCACGGCGTACACGCTGTGGTTCAGGCGGCAGGACTCCCGCAGGGCCGTCAGCTCCGCGGCGTCCTTCACCATTCGCAGCTCTTCCACCAGTTTGGGGGCCGGATACAGATCGAGTTCCTTCTCCAGCCCCAGATACATTTCCGCACACATGGCCTGGGTTTCCACCCACAACTGTTTTGCACCCAGTTTTTTCAGGAATCCGGCGATTTTTTCCAGCCGTGGCGCGCCGTACACATGGACATGTTCCTCGGACCAGTGGCGGCGGGCCTCTTCCGTGAAGCGGGCGTCGGTCAGCAGCCAGTCCGGCCCATCCGTGCGTACCAGCAGACAGCCGGAACTTTCATTGCACTGGCCGTCGTGCAGCTCGAAGCCGGACAGATAAAAGCGGTTGGCCGGATGGGTGACCAGCAGGTCAGTCATATCCTGCTGGACCATGAGTTCCTTCAGAGCTTCGAGACGCCGTGTGCATGTATGCTGGTTCATTGCGTTATGATCCGGAGATTACAGGAGAAAGGCCGTTCAGGCGGCCTTGGGAGGCGCGTAGACTTCCACGGGCCTGAACAGGTAGCGGTAAAAGAAACCGTCTCCGAGCCAGACCACGGCCCGGGCCAGCAGGGCCACGGCGAGCAGAGTGAAGGCGAGCCGCCCCCAGAGCAGGCCGGACATGTGCCCGCCGAGCACGGCCATGAGCAGGGTGTCCTCGAAAATGGCGTGGCACAGACCCATGAGACTTAAGGATGAAAAGATGTCCTTGTCCGGCACCTGACCCGAATGCGCCTCGTGCATGATCATGCCGCCGCCGTAGGACAGCCCCATGACCATGCCCACGATGGTCAGGGTTCCGGCTTCGGAGCCGATGCCCAGCATACGCAGCACGGGAGAGAGAATCCGTACGCACAGGGTCGTGAGGCCCATGGCCGTGAGTACGCTCATGATGATGTTCAGCGCCGTGATGATGACGAAAATCATGCCCAGATTCTGAAGCTGCCCAAGCCCCCAGTCCAGCAGGCCCGCTTCTTCCGGTTCCGGCTGCCAGAGAAGCGTATTGGCCTCCTGAAGCCAGCCGCCCCAAGTGTAAGCCCGGGCCAGCATCCAGCCCAGCAACAGCGCTCCGGCAATACGCAGAAACGCCTGGAAACCCAGTCTCGGGCCGGATTTGCGGACTACCTGAAGCTCCACGGGCAGGGAGTGGGCCACCAGGATCATGGTGCACAGCACAGTGACCTGAGCCACCGTCAGAGCGTGCTGGTCGGCCAGAGAAACAAAGACGATCATGGCCGCGTAGGTGGTGTTGATCATGGCCGTGGCCCAGACCAGACCCATTTCTCCGGGCAGGCCCACCAGACGCATGAACGGCTCCAGCGGCAGGGCCAGCCAGGAAATGAGGTCGAGCTCCTGCAGTATTTTGACTGCAATGATGATGGGGATCATGATTTTGTAGAGCTCCAGGCTGATCCGTCCGGAGCGCAGCAGAATCCGCCCGAGTTCCTGCCGGAGAGTTTTGTTGTCCATACGGCTCTAGAAAATCTGTTTCAGGAGGCTTTCCGCACCCGTGTTGGGCGAGGACGGATCGCCGTCCATGTCGTCGGGGCCCGCGCCGTAAATGGGTTCGGTTCCGCCGCGGAAGGGCAGGGTATAGACCAGCCCTCCGCCCGATCCGGCCAGTCTGCCCGTATGGCCGTTCACGCGGGCCATGACGATGTCCTTGGGCGGGCGGAAATCCTCCACCGGATATTTTTTTTCCACCTGGGTCCGGTAGTCGAGCCAGATGGGCAGGGCCACCCTGGCTCCGGTTTCGTATTTGCCCATGGGCTGCACCTGATCGTAGCCGACCCACACTCCCGTCAGCAGATATGGAGAATAGCCCATGAACCAGGCGTCCTGCTCGTCGTTGGTGGTGCCGGTTTTACCAGCCACGGGCCGGCCCAGAGCCTTGGCCCTGGCTCCGGTACCATCCTGAATGGCCTGTTGCAGCAGATTGTTGATGATGTAAGCTGTGTCCGGTGGCATGGCTTCGGTCACTTCCTGCGTGGCCGAAAAGAGCTGTTCTCCCCAGGGAGAGGACACGCTTTCGATGAGCCGGGGTTTGATGCTGGTGCCTCCCCGGGCGAAGGCGGAATAGGCCTCGCACATGTTGAGGGGGGTGAACTGTCCGGATCCCAGGGCCAGAGAGAGGTTGGGCTCCATGATGCCGGTCAGGCCCATGGCTTTCCCCCGTTCGATGATTTTGCCGATGCCGACCTGCTGGGCCAGACGGATGGTGACCGTATTGCGCGATTTGACCAGAGCGGTGCGAAACAGTGTGGGGCCGTAGAAAATGCCCTCGAAGTTCTCGGGTTTCCAGGTCTTGCCGCTGCCGTCCTCGTAGATGATGGGCGCGTCCAGGATGATACTGGCGGCCGTAAAGCCGTTGTCCAGGGCCGTGGCATAGACGATGGGCTTGAAAGACGAGCCGGGCTGCCGCAGGGCCTGGGTGGCGCGGTTGAACTGGCTGCGGAAGAAGTCGTAGCCGCCGGACAGGGCCAACACCTCGCCGGAACGCGGGTCCATCGAAACCAGTGCGCCCTCGACCTTGGGCTCCTGCTCCAGAGCGAGCTTCCAGGGCCCCTTGTCTTGAGCGCCCAGCACGGAGGCCCAGATCACGTCACCGGGTTTGAGCACCTTGCGGGCGTCGGAAACCTTGCGGGCCTCCTCGGCGGCCAGTCGCGGATTGGGCTGCCGGGCCCAGCTCATGTCGGCCACGGCGATGGTCCCCGTATGCCCGGCAAAGCGCACGGATGCCTTGCCCTTATCCACGCTCGTGACCAGAGCCTGAAGCCGTGCGCCGGGTTCGGATGGCGCGGCGGGCAGGCTCTTCAGAAAAGATTCATGCTCTTCCGGTCCGATATGCCGGACGGGTCCCATCCAACCGTGGCGCTTGCTCGTGGCCCGCAGCCCGTCGCGCAGGGCCTGGTCGGCCACGGCCTGATGCTCCGGGTCCATGGCTGTGCGCACCATAAGCCCCCCCCGGTACACCAGATCCTCGCCGAAGCGTTCCACGAGCTGGCGGCGGACTTCCTCCAGATAATACGGCCCGATTTTCCAGGAGGGGTCTTCCTGGACGGTATACTTGAGGGGTTCGGCCACGGCCGCGTCGTATTCAGCCCGGTTGATCCAGCCCAGATCGCGCAGTCTGCTCAGGACGTACAACTGCCGTTCCCGGGCCCGTTCCGGGTTGCCGTAAGGCGAATAGCGGGACGGAGCCACGGGCAGTCCGGCCAGCAGGGCGGCCTGAGCCGTGGTCAGCTGCGAGGCGCTGACGCCGAAATATTCTCTGGCGGCGGCTTCCACGCCGTATGCTCTGGCTCCGAAAAAAATCTGGTTCAGATAAATGGTCAGGATTTCGTCTTTGGTCAGATACTTTTCCAGGCGGTAGGCCAGGATCATTTCCTTGAGTTTGCGTTCGTAGGTGCGCTCGGGCGTGAGCAGCATGGATTTGATGACCTGCTGGGTAATGGTGCTGCCGCCCTGTCTGATGCCTCCGGCCCAGAAGTTCTTCAGGGCCGCGCGCGCGATGCCTGGCAGGTCGATGCCTTCGTGCTGGTAGAACCCGGCGTCCTCGGCGGCCAGAAAAGCCTTGATCGTGACGGGGCTCATCAGGGACAGGGGGATCAGAAAGCGCTTTTCGCGGTAGAAATAGCCGATGATCTGGCCGTCCCTGGCCCGGACCGTGGTGGCCAGGGACGGGGAATAGTCGCTCAGCTTGGTAAAATTGGGCAGATCCTCGGCGGCCCAATAGTACACTCCCACGGCGGCTCCGGCTCCGAGCAGAACCAGAAGCAGCAGCAGCACGAAAAATATCTTGAAGATCCTGAGTATCATGATGTTTCCCCTGTTTTCCGAAGCCCCAGTTCCGCGCACATCAGGCTGAAAAGCGCCCTGGTGTCCGCCGCATCGGCGTTCATGGCCGCGAGCATGGCCGGGGCGGAGGCGCATTCCCGGTGAGCCAGACAGGTTTCGGCCGTGAACCAGGTCAGCCTGTTTTCATACACCCATAAAGGAAACAGACGGCAGTAGGCGGGACGCACCGCCCGGTCCAGAGAACAGCCTGTCCGGCTCAGAAAAACGCAGTCCCCGGCGGGTGTGGTGGCCAGACGCCAGTGGCGGCCATGCGGCGTAAAAATTTTCTCCACTTCGTATCGGGGCAGGAGCATGGACAGCTGCCGTACAAAGGCCGGCGTGTTGGATACCTGGAGAAAAGCTTCTTCCACCGCTCCCGCCGCGAGCATCCGCCGCCGCTCCGCGTCGGCCAGTGGAAAACAGAATTCCGCGTCTCCGCCGGAAAGCTGGCAGCAGGTCCGCCCTAGATCTGCGCAGCGCACGCACACATGGGGCGCGGTCATGGCGAAAATTTCACCCGGCCCTGCCCCAGCACGTCGTGCATGTGCACCATACCCAGCAGCGTCCGGTCCGCATCGGTCACAGGCAGCACGGTGATGGCCCTGGCTTCCATCAGATCGAGCACTTCCGCCGCAAGTTGACCGGGTTCAGCCCGCAGAGGGGAGCGGTTCATGACCGAGACCACGGCCGCGTCCATGTTCAGACGCCCCGCACAGACCAGACGGCGCACATCGCCGTCGGTCAGAATTCCCGCAAGCCGCGCTTTTTCATCCAGCACGCACACGCAGCCCAGGCCGCCGCCGTTCAGGCTTTCCAGAGCCTGGGCCAGGGATGCGTCCTCAGGAGCCACGGGCAGACCCGCGGTGCGCATGAGTTCGCCCGCCCTCCGGGCCAGCCGTTGTCCCAGGGCTCCGCCGGGATGGAAACGCTGGAAGTCTTCCAGAGCGAAGGCTTTCCAGTCTATGAGGCACACGGCCAGAGCGTCCCCGACGGCCAGAGCCGCGGTGGTGCTGGCTGTCGGTGCCACGCCCAGAGGGCAGGCTTCGCGCGGCACGCCGGTGTCGATGACCTCATCAGCCAGTCTGGCCATGGTCGATGCCAGCCCGCCGGTCAGGGCCACGAGTCCGCCGGACAGGGATTTCAGGCTGGGCAGAATGTTGTTCAGCTCGTCAGTTTCTCCGGAATTGGAGATGGCCAGCACCATGTCTTCCCTGCGGATCATGCCGAGATCTCCGTGGGCTCCTTCCACCGGATGCAGAAAGAAGGCGGGCGTCCCGGTACTGCTGAAGGTGGCGGCTATCTTTCGGCCCACCAGGCCGGATTTGCCCAGGCCCGTGACCACCACCCGGCCGGTACACCCGGCAAGCATTTCCAGAGCCCGCACAAAGGAAGCATCCAGTTTGTCCCGGACCGCAGCCAGTCCCTGGATTTCCGTGTCCAGCACCGCTTTGGCCCTGTTCAGCCATTTTTCCGCCATCTTCTAGTCCTTGCCCGCAAGACTGCCGGGCGGCACCGGGTAGTCGCCGTTGAAACAGGCCAGACAGAAGTTCTCCGGTCCCCGCACAGCCTTGAGCAGCCCGCCCAGAGTGATGAAATGCAGGCTGTCGAGCCCCAGATAGCGGCCGATGTCGGCGACGGAGTGGTTGGCCGCGATGAGTTCGCCCTTGGAGGAAAAATCAATGCCGTAAAAACAGGGGTAGCGGATGGGCGGACAGCTCACGCGCATGTGAATTTCCCTGGCCCCCAGTTCGCGCAGCTGCTTGACCCTGGTGCGGATGGTGGTGCCGCGTACGATGGAGTCCTCCACGATGATGACCCGCTTGCCTTTGATCATGCTCCGCACGGGGTTCAGTTTCATGCGCACGGAAAAGTCGCGCATGTCCTGAGTGGGCTGGATGAAGGTCCGGCCGACGTAATGGTTGCGGATCATGCAGGCTTCGAAGGGCAGGCCGGACTGCTGCGAGTAGCCCACGGCGGCGTATACGCCGGAATCGGGGAAGGGCATGACGAAATCCGCTTCCACCGGGGATTCGCGGGCCAGAATCTGGCCCATGGTCTTGCGCGTGCTGTAGGTGTCATGCCCGAAGACCAGAGAATCCGGGCGGGCGAAATAGATGAGCTCGAAGATGCACGCGCTCTGCCGGGCGGCAGGCTCGATGCAGGGCAGGGTGGTCATGCGCCCATCCTCGATGACCAGCATTTCGCCGGGCTCGAGGTCCCGCAAATGTTCGGCTTCGATCAGGTCGAAGGCGCAGGTTTCCGAGGCCAGGACATAGGCGTCACCCACCCGGCCCAGAGCCAGAGGACGGATGCCCCACGGGTCGCGCACGGCAATGAGCTTCCGGTTAATCAGGAAAAGCAGGGCAAATGCGCCCTTGATGCGGGAACAGGCCTTGGTCACGGCCTCTTCGGGCGTGCCGCCGTTCATGTGTTTGGCCACCAGATGCATGATGACCTCGCTGTCCATGGAGGTCTGAAAAATGGTGCCCTGATTTTCCAGTTCCTCGCGCAGTTCGGCGGTGTTCACCAGATTGCCGTTGTGGGCCAGAGCCATATGCATGCCCTTGTACATGACCCGGAAGGGCTGGGCGTTGCGCAGAAGGGATGCGCCCGTGGTGGCGTAGCGCACATGACCCACGGCCACGTCGCCTTTGAGCTGGCGGGAGAGATGATGCTCCTGGAAGACATCGTGGACCAGGCCCATGCCGCGCTGCTCGCGGATGCCTTGGCCGTCCCAGGTGACGATACCCGCGCTTTCCTGTCCCCGGTGCTGGAGGGCGTAAAGACCGAAATAGGTCATGCGGGCCGCCTCGGGGTGGCCGTAAATGCCGAAAAGTCCGCATTCTTCTTTTTTCATGCGATTCCTTGCTGATTACTGCGAAGAGCCGTCGGGGAACAGGAAACATGGAGTTCCGTCCCGGTCCGGTGCTTCTTTTCTCCGAATCCGGCCGAGGTCAAGGGGGCGATCCGCTCCGGAAAAGACAGCAGACCGCCGGAAGCCACAGGGCATGGGCGGCCTGAACAGACGAAGACCGACGGCAGGAGGTCATATAGTCTGAAGGAGTGCGGCTTTCAAACGCGGTTTTTATTTCCGCCGGCAGCGGAACGGAGCGTGTGCCGTGCTCTGGGCTGTACACTCCCAAAGCCAGTTCGCGTCGTTTCTTCGTACTTTGAGTTCGGAGCGGTTTCCCGCCGCCAAACATTGCAAAAACACCGCATGTGCGGGAAAGTCACCTCCCATCCGCAGCAGGACTGGCCCTGCCGCCCGCTCTCTCATCATCGCATCCGGAGCCTGCCATGCCCGCCCATATCTTCATCGTGGACGACGAACCGGCCATTGCCGACGCCATCCAGTACGCCCTGGAAACCGAAGGTTTCGTCACCTCCCGCTACCTCGACGGCCGCTCCGCTCTGGCGGACATGGAGCGGATGACTCCGGAGCTGGTCCTGCTGGACGTGGGTCTGCCGGACATGAGCGGTTTTGAGCTGTGCTCGGCCATCCGGCGGGAAAGCGATGTGCCGGTCATCTTTCTCACGGCCAGAGGGCACGAGATCGACCGTGTGGTCGGTCTTGAGATCGGCGGGGATGACTACATCGTCAAGCCCTTCAGTCCGCGCGAGGTCTCGGCCCGGGTCAAGGCCGTGCTGCGCCGGGCGGGAGCGCCCCGTTCCGCGTCTTCCGGCATGTGGGCCGTGGATGAAAACCGCCGGAGGATTGCCTATTTCGGGCAGGGTCTGGAGCTTTCACGCTATGAATACGAGATTCTGAAAACCCTGATCCGCAGTCCGGGACAGGTCTTTTCCAGAGAACGGCTCATGGATCTGGTCTGGGATTCGCCGGAAACCAGCCTGGACCGTGCGGTGGACGCACACATCAAGAACATCCGGGCCAAACTGCGCCGGATCGCGCCGGATCGGGAAGCCATCGTCACCCATCGGGGCAGCGGCTACGCCCTGCGGGAGGAAGCATGAAGCTCGGCGCGCGCATTTTTCTGTCCTATGTGCTGCTGACGGCCGTCTGCTTCAGCTATCCGCTCAGCCGTTTCTTCGGGGAATTGCGCACGCTGTTCGTGGAAAACGTGGAAGAAGTACTGGTGGATCAGGCTCACATTCTGGCCGCGCTCATCGGCACATCCATGGAGGCCGGACATTTTAAGGCCGGGGATCTGGACCGGGCCTTCGCCTCTGTCCGGGGGCGCACCTTTACGGCCCGCATCTACGACTTCACCAAGACGGATGTGGACATGCATGTGTACCTGACCGACGCGGCCGGACGCATTGTCTTTGATTCAGCAAGACCCGGCAGCGCCGGGGCGGACTATTCCAACTGGCGGGATGTGGCCCTGACCCTGAGGGGACAGTACGGGGCCCGGTCCACCCGCTCCGACCCGGACAATCCGGACACTTCCATGCTGCACGTGGCCTCTCCGGTCATGGTCCATGGGGAGCTGGCCGGCGTGCTGACCGTGGTGAAGCCTACGACCAACGTGAACGCCCTGCTGGAGCAGGAGCGGCCGGGTATGCTGCGCATGTGGTTTACCGCGGGCGCCGCGGCTCTGGGGCTGTCGCTTCTGGCGGCAGTCTGGCTGACCTGGCCCGTGGTTCGTCTGACCCGATACGCCGAGCAGGTGCGCACGGGCGGACGGGCCGTCTTGCCGCCTCTGGGCGGAACAGAATTGCGGGACATGGGGCTGGCTCTGGAGAGCATGCGCGAGGCCCTGGAGGGGAAGAAGTATGCGGAGCATTATGTGCAGACCCTGACCCACGAGATAAAAAGCCCTCTTTCAGCCATCATGGGTGCGGCCGAACTGCTCACGGAAGATATGCCCGCCGAGCGCCGGACCGCGTTTCTGGGCAATATCCGCACAGAGGCCGCCCGGATTCAGAATCTGGTGGAACGGATGCTGGAGCTGGCCGCCCTGGAAAACCGGCGGGAACTGGAATCACGGGAGCCCGTTCCCGTGGAATCCCTGTTGCGCGGCGTGCTGGAAGGCGTGGCTCCGCTTCTGTCCCGCCGGAACATGACGGCGCACTGCGAGGCCGGCAGCGCGGGCAGCGTGCCGGGAGACCGGTTTCTGCTGCATCAGGCCCTGGCCAATCTCGTGCAGAACGCCATCGACTTCAGTCCGGACGGCGGCTGTATCCGCATCACGGCGCGGCGCGGGGAAGACCGTCTGGTTGTCAGCGTGGAAGATGACGGGCCGGGTATCGAAGCGGAATACGCGGACAAGGTCTTCGAGAAGTTTTTTTCTTTGCGGCGGCCCGGCACGGACAAGAAAAGCACGGGGCTGGGGCTTAATTTCGTCCGCGAGGTCGCCCAGCTCCACGGCGGTTTCGTGCGTCTTGAGAACACGGAGCCGGGCCTGCGGGCCAGTCTCTTCCTGCCGATGGGTTGAGTCTGGCGGATAATTTTTCGGCAAAATCGCGGGCCGGTTCCGGTCCCCGGATTGAGCGGCATGGATCCGATGCGGAAAAATCGGCCGCGTTCAAGCCCCATAGAGCCTCAGCCCGATGTTTTCCATACGCCTTGGCGGCTCCGACTCTTGTCAGCCTGATCTCTTTGTTTTGCGGAAGAACCGGATGGAAAAAAGGGCGCGGCATTCATGGAGAAAGCCGCGCCCGGCCGATACTTCTATGGAAGCCGTTCAAGCGCGTCCTGAAGGTGATCCAGCCAGATGTCCATGAAAGCCGGGCATTCCGCCGTACCTTTCATGACCGGAATGCAGTCCAGACCGTCCGCCGTGAGGACGGATTTCCAGCTGTCCTCCTCGTCTCCGGCCATGTCGTTGACGGCGTGATCTCCGGCCACAGCCATGAACGGCTGAAGATAGACTCTGGATGCCTGCCGCATCCTCAGCAGCTCGCGTACATCCTCCAGAGAAGGCACGCCTTCCACGGTGCCCACCAGCACCAGCGGGTCGATGCGGTCCAGATAATGCTGCAGGCCGGGGTAATAGATGTTGGCCGGATGGCGGGTGCCGTGCCCCAGAAGCACCACGGCCTCGTTTTTTTTGCGTTCGGGCGGCAGACTGGCCAGGATGGCTCTGGCACAGGCTTCCACATCCTCCGGTTCGGACAGCAGCGGACGGCCCAGAACCACCGTGCGCATGCCCTTGGGGATGCCGGAAAACGCCTGCACCGTTTTGTGCAGGGCGTGAAATTCCTCACCGGGGATGGTGTGCAGGGACTGCACGGCCACGTGAGCGAAGCCGTCGTCCATCATGCGGGCCAGCGCCATGGCCGGGGAATCGACGATAATGCCTTCTTCGGCCAGGAGACCGCGCACGATCCGGGATGAGTAGGCCCAGCGGATTTCCATGCAGGGAAAACGTTCGGCGGCCTTTTTTTCGATGTGTCCCAAGGCCGAACGGGCTTCCGGCACCGTGGTTCCGAAGGCCGCCAGCAGCAGGCCGTTTCTGGACGACTGTGTCGTAACATGGCTGGACATGGCGGCCTACAGGGCGGGAAACGTGGAGAAAGAAGTGGAAAATCCGCAAACACACGAGGCTTTGAACATGAGTCCTCCTGTCTGGCGGGGGCGATGATGAACAGGCGGGAAGACTCCCTTGAGACGGCGCACCAAGACCCCCGTTGGCCGCGTCACGGACAATGACAGGTCTTCGGACAGGTCTTCCGGCTCGTTTCACCATCCCCGTCCTTCCCGGGCTCTGGCCCAGTGGACAGCAAGGGGGATGGCCTGCATGAAACTTACGGCGGCGGGTCCGCTCCCGATTCGCACGGGATTCCCTTTTAAGCGCCAGGGCATCCGAAGCGCGGCAAAGCTAGCCGCCGGTTTTAAGTCCTGTCAATGCCGGGAAGAGGAGAAGGAAAGATACGCCGTGCCCCCGGTATTTCCGGCGGGGGCGGCTTTTGGGGCGGGAGAGAGGGCCGGGAGCCCGGCCCCGGAATTCAGGATTTCCAGCTGATTTCTATTTCCAGCTTGGTTTTGCCCTCGCCTAGCTTCTGCTTCACGGAATACTCCACATCCACATGGGCGGGAACGGCCAGCATATACGTCTGCCCGTCGGCGCATATTTCCAGCTCGCGCCGGGACAGGGCCGCGGCGACTTCCTTGAGCAGCATGCCCGCCATGTAGGTCTGGCGGCGTTCTTCCAGTTCGATCAGGGTCTTTTTTTCCGGCATGTTGCCTCCGGTTGTTTCGTACCGTCCGACGCGCGGGCGGTCATTGCGACTCCAGCGTGTTTCTGTGCTGAAAATAAACGTCCTTCATGCCGGTGTACTGGTCCAGGGATTCGGCCTTCATGGACTGGTAGACGGGCAGAATGGCCGAAAGCTGGTTGGTTTTCTCGTGGGCGGCCAGACCGTAGCTCAGGCCGTCGGGCCGTATCCAGAAGCGCGGATGCAGAACCATGTCCACCGCCGAGCCCGCCGCATCCCGCAGGGAGGACGGCCCCAGAAGAGGCAGGACCAGATAGGAGCCGTGTCCCACTCCGTAAAAGGCCAGGGTCTGGCCGAAGTCCTCGGGAGAGGTCTTGAGGGCCGGAACGCCCTTGGCCACGTTGAACAGACCTCCCATGCCGAAGAACGTGTTCAGGACAAAGGCGGCGGTTTCCTTGGCGGCCTTGTCCAGCTTGAACTGGAGGAGAGAATTCACCAGCCGCGCGGGATACCCCAGATTTCTGTGGAAATTGCCGAAGCCGTTGCGGAAATCCTGAGGAAACAGGCCAGTGTACACATCGTTCACCGGTGTGAAAACATGGGTGATGACGCCGTCGTTGAAGGCGAAAGCTCCCCGGTTGAACTTTTCCAGGCTGTCGGGCTGGGCCGGCCCGTCTTCCATGAGAAAATCGTCTTCCGAGGCGTCCATGGACGGGTCCGGAGCTTTTCTACCGGCGCAGGCTCCGGCAAAAAGGCACAGAATCAGCAGGGCGGCGATGAAGCCTTTATTCATGCGTTTTCTCCCTCAGGATGCCCATGAGCTGATCGGGGGAATTGTTCTGCAGTATGCTCTGGAACTGCGAACGGTAATTCCTGACCAGACTCACGTTTTCCACGGCCACGTCGTACACGCCCCATTTTCCGTCGCGTTTGATCAGAAAATAGACAACGGGGACGGACAGCTTGGGCGAAGTCAGGGTGGTATGCACCTCGGCCAGCGTGTCGGATTTCAGCGTTTCCCGGTCATAGATGACTTTTTCGTTGTTATAGAGCGCCGTTTTTTTCAGGTAGGTGCTCTTGAGCAGATCCACGAAAAGCTCCTGGAATTCCCGGCGCTGATCTTCCCGGAAAATCTTCCAGTACTGGCCCAGGGCGCGTTTGGACAATTCCTGGGCGTCGAAGAAGCTGTCGGCCAGAAGCGCGATCTGCTGGACCTTCAGCTCCTGGTTTCCGGCATATTCCGGGTTGTTCAGCACGGCCAGCACGGCGTCCACATTGGTCCGGACATAGTCCGTGGGCGAGGTCTGGGCCAGGGCCAGAGCGGGCAGCAGCAGAAGGGACAGTGCCGCGCCGAGCAGTTTCCGGCCGCCATGGCCGGAGATGTCTGATGAGATAAGGCATTTCATTTGGTTACACTTCCGAAAACGTATTTGGAGATGAGTTCCTCAATATCGACGGCCGGTTGCGTGTCCAGGATGACACCCCTGTCTTCCAGAGTGGAGTCGTCGCCGCCGGGGATGATGCTGATGTACCTGTCGCCGATCAGGCCGCTGGTCTTGATGACGGCCGTGGAGTCGGAAGGCACGGGCACGGTGTCACGCACCTGCATGGTGACCACGGCCTGAAAGAGTTCCGGTTCGAGGGAAATATCCGTGACCTTGCCCACATGCACCCCGGATATTTCCACGTTGCTGCCGGGGCGCAGGCCGTTCACGGCCGCGAATCTGGCTGTGAGGGTGTAGTGTCCGCCCGAGAGAAAGGCGGTGTTGGCCAGGGTCAGCGACAGATACGCCGTGCAGGCCAGGCCGATGAGCAGAAAAAGACCCACGGACGCGTGCAGTGAGATGGAGTTCGCTTTCATATATGGTGTCCTGTCGGGATCGCCGGTTCGTTTTCCATGCGGGCGAGGCGGTCCCAGAGTTCCGGCAGGCCGCCGGGTTTCGCCCGGTGGGCGCTCAGGGATATTTCAAGGTCGTATTCTTCGCTGAAACGGCGCAGAGCCGGGCTTTCCAGAAAACGTCCGAGTTTTGCCACGCCTTCGGCGTCATCGTCTTTTCCGGCGGCAATGACAATGGTTTCCCGCGAATAAAGGCCCGCCGCGCGGCCCAGTTCCCGGCGTATGAAGGAGGCGATTTTTTCCACCAGAGTGTGTCCCAGAAGGTTCCCCCGGAAATCCGTGAGGCGCCGCAGGCCGCGGAGATGGATGACCGTCAGCTCCATCGGGGCGCCGTTTTCCACCAGACGCGCCAGAGACGGCCTGTTGCGCAGGCCCGTCAGGTCATCCACGAGCATTTCGTGTCCGTGGGTGTACACATAGAGTTCCGGCGAGGCGGACTGTTCCAGAGTGACGGGATCTCCGGAAAAGACGATTTTGCCGTCCTCCAGAATGTGCACGGCGTGGGCGATGTAAAAAATGTCCGGGATGTCGTGGGTGATGATGACCGCCGTGAAGTTGAATTCCCGGTGGTAGCGGTGGATCATGGAAAAAACGGCCTTTTTCCGGAGGGGGTCCAGGCCGGTGGTGGGTTCGTCGAAAAAGATGATCTCCGGTTCGGTGATCAGGGCCCGGGCCAGAGCCACGCGTTTCTGCATGCCGCCGGAAATTTCCCTGGGATACATCTGCGCCACTTCCGTGAGCTCCAGCTGTGCGATGCGGGCTCTGACCCGCCGCTCCAGCTCCTCTTTGCGGATGCGTCCCTTTTCCCGCAGGGGCAGAGCGACATTTTCGAACACGGTCAGGGAGTCGAAAAGGGCGTTGTGCTGGAACATGTAGCTGCATCTGTCCTTGATCCGGGCCAGGGCTTTGCGGCCCGAGGCGGCGTAGGACTGTCCGTCGAACACGATATCCCCGGCGTCGGGTTCGATTAGGCCGATGATATGCTTGACCAGAACGCTTTTGCCCACGCCGCTCTTGCCGATGATGGCCGTGATTTCGTTGCGCCGGATGTCCAGCGAGGTATCCTTCAGGATGACGCGCCCGCCGAAGGACTTGGACAGATTGCGGATTTGGATGAGGGGTTCGTTCATGGTCACATCAACAGGGAAGTGATGACATAATCCGCGATGAGCACATAGACGCAGGACTGCACCACGGCCGAGGTGGTGGAGTTGCTCACGCCTTGGGCTCCGGCGCTGGTGCGGTTCAGATGGGTGAAATAGCCGCAGTAGCAGGAGACGGTCATGACGATGAAGGAAAAGACCAGGGCCTTGATGAACCCGCCGGTGACGTCTTCCATCTGGAGGCTTGACTGGATTTTACTGAAAAAGATGCCCGAACGGGTGCTGAGCAGCGTGGAGGAAAAATAGCCGCCGAGGATGCCCACACAGTCGAAAACAGCCGTGAGCAGGGGAAAGCAGACGAAGGAGGCCGCCAGCCTCGGCGTGACCAGATGGCGGACGGGGTCCACGTTCATGGTGGACAGGGCGTCGATCTGCTCGGAAATGCGCAT
Organism: Desulfomicrobium orale DSM 12838; assembly: GCF_001553625.1. Lineage (GTDB taxonomy): Bacteria > Desulfobacterota > Desulfovibrionia > Desulfovibrionales > Desulfomicrobiaceae > Desulfomicrobium > Desulfomicrobium orale. The sequence goes on along the minus strand of NZ_CP014230.1, from coordinate 53,188 downwards.
GATGCCGATTTCGGCGCTGATGCTCGATCCCGCCCTGGCGATGAGCATGATGGCCGTGAGCACCGGCCCCAGCTCGCGCACCAGAGACAGGGCCACGGCCACGCCCAGCATGCCCTCGGCACTGAATTCGACCAGGGTGCGGTGTCCCTGAAGGCCGAGCACCATGCCCGTGAAAAAGGCCACCAGTACGATGATGCTGAGCGATTTGAAGCCGATGAAATGAATGTCGCGGAGAATTTTGGGCATGAGCCCGCGCGGCCGAAGCAGCCCTGCCAGGGCGGTCAGGGAGAAAACGGCCCACTGTCCCGTGTGGACGGTGACGGCGGCGGCCCGTTCGCCCAGGGCCGCGGGTATGGTCAGCAGATGTTTCATGCGTGGTTCAGAGCTTTGAGAAAGTGGGACACGGCGAAAGACACCGCGCCGCTGTTGTTGCCGGGAGTTTTTATGTACCGGGGTTCATGGGGCAGAAAGGCCCCTGCGACCACGTAGGGCAGATGAACCCGTTCCAGCATTTCCCGGTCGTTATGGTCGTTGCCGATGGCTCCGGTCAGGACGCCGTTCAGGCCGTGGCGGTGCAGCAGGGCGTCGATGGCCGAGGCCTTGGACACGCCCCGGGCGAAGATTTCCACCCAGATGGAGCTGTTGTCCAGCGGTGAAGTGGCCCGGACCACGCTCAGTTCCGGACTGGCCTTGGCAATGGCATGAAAAAGATCGTCCCGGGCGGGATCGAGAACAGCCAGAAACTGGGAGGCGCTTCCGGGAAGTCCGGCGTATTCGCGGGCGTAAGCGGCATGCAGATTCAGGCGGCGTTCGAAATCCGCACTGGGTGCCGGGCCGCGATGGTAGGAAAAGTGGTGTGTGTCCGGAAAATCGTCGTGAATCATGAAGTTCACGCCCAGGCCGGTCAGCAGCTCGCGGGTTTTTTCGATCTCCGGGCTGGTCAGCCGCGCGCTCTGAAGAGCTTCGCCATCCGGCCAGCGGATGATCTGGTTGCCGGTGGAGACAATGAGATAGTCCACAGGAAAGTCCGGCGGCAGGCATTTTCGGGCGGAATGGATGGATCTGCCTGTGGCCACAGCCCGCAGCACGCCGTGTTTTTGCAGCTCGCACAGGGCCTGGGTATCCTTGCGTGAAGCCGTTTTGTCGTCTCGCAGCAGGGTGCCGTCCAGATCGCTGACAAAGATGGCGCGGAAGCTTGGTGGATTCATATCAGTTCGAAACTGCTCATGGAGACGGGAGCATTCAGACTGGGCAGCACCCGCTCCAGAAAAACCCCTTCCCGCTCCGGAAAATTATGCCCGAAGGTGGCGCGGATAGCCAGGGATACGAACTGTACCGCCCGATCCAGAGACAGAGGCAGGGAGTCCCCTTGCAGCAGCGAGCCCGTTATCACGCTGGCGAAGATATCTCCAGTTCCTGGGTAACATGCCGGAATATAAGGACATGCAACCTTCCAGAAGCGTTCGTTGGCTTTGTCGTAAGCGATGACCGATGTCCCGCTGCCGTGATTTTCCGGCACGCTGGTGATGATGATCCGTTCCGGTCCCAGAGAGGACAAATCTCTGGCCCAGTCCTTCACGATGGGGGTGGATACCGGGCCCGGCTCATGGCCCAGCAGCAATGCGGCTTCGGTGAGATTCGGGGTGATGACGTCGGCGCAGGCCGTCAGTTCCCGCATACCTTTGATCATCTGCGGGTGCATGGTTTCGTAGAGTTGCCCGTCATCTCCGAGCACAGGGTCGACTACCACCAGGGAAGATTGCTTCCTGAACGTGGTGATGAAATCCCGGACAATATGAATCTGTTCGGCGGAACCCAGAAAGCCGGAATAGATGCCGTCGAAGTAGAGTCCCAGATCTTTCCAGTGGCTGATGATACAGCGCATGTCTTCTGTCAGATCGCGGAAGTGAAAACCGCTGAAGCCTCCGGTGTGGGTGGACAGAAGGGCAGTGGGCAGGGCGCAGACCTGTATCCCCAGAGCCGAGAGAATGGGGACTACGGCGGAGAGGGAACCTCCTCCGAACCCGGACAGATCATGTATGGCGGCGATGCGCTGGACGGCGGAATGCATGCGGAACTCCGTGAAGGCAGGCTGATTTCCGGCGGCTGAGAGGGCTGTGCTTCATGGATGTACAGGTAAAAAACGCAGCGGACATACTTTTGCGGTACGGCGCTGCGCGGGTCGGACGGCATCATTTGTGCGAGAACGCTTCTATTCGTTCAGATAGTCCAGCAAGCCCTTGCCCGCTTTGAAGAAGGGCATCTTCTTGGGTTTGACCTGAACGGACTCGCCGGTTTTGGGATTCCGGCCGGTGTAGCCTTCATACTGCTTGATCTTGAAGCTGCCGAAGCCGCGTATTTCGATTCTGTCGCCGCGCAGCAGAGCTTCGCGCATGGACTCGAAAAATGTGTCCACAATGACGGCGGCATCCTCAACCGGAACATTGAGTTTGTTCGCAAGTGACTGGACCAGTTCGCTTTTGTTCATAGTCGTACTCCTTTGAGACGCCGGTCAGATGGCGCGGTTGGGCCGGAGTATGGCTGCAATGGTGCAAAAAGGCTTTCCAGAGGGAGGCATGGGAATGAATTGTAAAACTGCCTCGATAGCTTCGTATTTCGTACGCTGGAAGACGGGAAAAGACAATTGTCTTCTGCGGTCCGCTCCAGTCCAGATCTCCCGCGATTTCCTACGGGGTCGCCTGATGGGCTCGGACAGGCGGGATACCGCATTGCAGGTTATGAGGATATCGTTGCCGGAGGATATGCGCCCTGCCTGGAGAATTCCCGACAGGGCTCTTTTATGTGTGATCTTCAGGACAACATTTTATTGAGTAAATGTAAGTGTTGCAGCCTTCTCTCCATCCACAAAAACAAAGCAATTCGTTTTTTCTGAGAATGATCCCATACTTGTCATGCAAGATGCTGTAACCTGTTTGCCTTCATAATAACCGAAGAATTCTCCGTCTCCAGATAAGAAAGAAAGTGTTCCATCGATGACAACGTTATTGTTTATTTTTATCGTAATCCGATTTGTAAAATGATTCATCTCTCCTGAAATATTCCATGGTGATCCATTATAGTTTGCTGGTCGATATAATTGTGATGGTGCAGATGCACAGGAAGAAAGTATAAACATAAAGAATAATGTATAAAATATTTTCAAGCGAACCTCCTATAATGCATAATTATAAATATATATGTGCTATAGCCATTTTCCTTGATTGTTAATAAATCCCCATCGCCCATTGAGCTTTACAGCAGCCTTTCCGTCTTCAAAATCTCTGACTTCTTCGAACCTTGGGTAAATTACCCAAATTTGCTTTTCATTTATATATCCCCATCGTCCATTTTCAGATTGGGCTGGAGCTAAACCTTCACTATAGGAACGAACATCTCTGTATCTCGGTCCACCATCATCTGTTACACATCCTGTGGTAACGAAAAGAAATGAAATGATAATACATAAAAGAAATATTCTGTACACAGCTCACTCCAGTTATTAAATGTTTAATGTTATGCGCAGAAAATTAAATAGGAAGTTAGATAACAATATTCACCCCTCCAATGCTGAAATGGAAGACAGCCCGGCTTCTTCCAGAGCCAGCAGTTCGTTGTAGGTTTCCCGGCCGCGCACCAGCACGTGCCGGTCTCCCTCCACCATGACTTCCGCCGCCCGGGGCCGGGAGTTGTATTGGGAAGACATGACAAAGCCGTAGGCCCCGGCGGAGAAGGCAGCCAGCAGATCGCCCTGGGCAACGGGAGGGAGACTTCTGTTTTTGGCCAGAAAATCCGAAGATTCGCAGATAGGGCCGACCACATCGGCCAGAATTTCCGCTCCGCCGCGTTCCCGCACCGGCGCGATGCGGTGGTAGGAGCCGTACAGGGACGGGCGGATCAGGTCGTTCATGCCCGCGTCCACAATGACGAAGTTCTTGCCTTCGTTGGTTTTGGTGTACTGCACCTCCGTGACCAGAATGCCCGTGTTCCCGGCGATGACCCGGCCCGGCTCAAGAATGAGGGTCACGTCCATGCCCTGCAGGGCCTTCACCAGAGCCCTGCCCAGATCAGCGGGATGGGGCGGCTCCTCCTCGTCGTAGGTGATGCCCAGTCCTCCGCCCAGATCCAGATATCTGATCCGCACACCCATATCGGCCAGCTGACCGTGAAAAGCCTTCAGCCGTTCAAGCGCTTCCAGAAACGGGGAGAGCTGCGTCAGCTGGGAGCCGATGTGGCAGTCCAGGCCCACCGGATCCACATGGGGCAGCTTCAGGGCCAGGGCGTAGGTTTCCAGGGCCTCGCTCCGGGACAGGCCGAACTTGTTTTCCTTCAGTCCCGTGGAAATGTACGGATGGGTCTTGGGGTCCACATCCGGGTTGATGCGCAGGCTGATCCGGGCCACCTTGTCCATTTCCCCGGCCACGGCGTTGATGCGTTCGAGCTCCTGGGCGGATTCCACATTGAACATGAGGATGCCCGCCAGCAGAGCCTCCTGGATTTCCCCGGTTTTTTTGCCCACGCCGGAATAAACTATCTTTTCGGGAGGCACTCCGGCGCGCAGGGCGCGGAACAGTTCCCCGCCGGAGACGATATCCGTGCCCGCTCCTTCCCTGGCCAGGATGCGCAGCAGGCTCAAATTGGAGTTGGCCTTGACCGAGTAGCAGGTCAGATGAGGGATTCCGGAGAAGGCCGAGTCGAAGGCCCGGTAGTGTCGCTTCAGAGTCGTGGCCGAATAGATGTAGAGCGGCGTGCCGTACTCCCTGGCCAGAGCCTCGACGGGAAGATCCTCGGCGTGGAGTTCGCCGTTTTTATACTGAAAATAATGCATCAGTTTTCTCCGGATTGCGGGGTCAGGGTGATGGTTTTGGATACCGCCGGTTCGACAGCGCCGTGCGTGTTGTCCGCCTGCAGGCGGACGCGCAGGGAGCGGGCCGGAAGCGGCTGGCAGATGCTCAGGATGAAGCTGTTTTCCCGGCGCAACACGCCGTCCGAATAGGGGTAAAGCTTTTTGGTCACGGACGGGGTGAAGGGGCAGGTGGGGCATCCATCCTGCTCGATCTCCACCAGGAAGTACTCCAGATTGACCAGATTGCCGCCGAGCTGGGCGCTGACGAGCAGGCAATCTCCATCCATGCCGGCTTCCAGGTGGTTGATGTGGAGCAGCTCGTCGGTGAGCACGGGCTGGGGCCATTCCTTTTTTCCGCAGGCGGCCAGCAGGAGCAGAAGGCAGAGCAGTTTTCTCATCCGGGGTTCCTTATTGCCGGGTCAGCCGGCCATGTCTTTCCACTGATGGAGCAGGGTCAGGGCGTCCAGCGGGGAAAGCTCGTTCACGTTGAGGGCGCGCAGGGCCGTCAGTACGGGATTCTCTTCCATTTCCTCCCGCGGGGGGGCGGTGGTCCCAAGGCCGGGCAGACCGGCCTGTCTGGAGATGAGCTCCCGGCGTTTGCCGCTGTTCGGGGCGGTGCGCTCCAGAACGGCCAGAATCTCCTTGGCCCTGGCCACCACCGGAGCCGGAACTCCGGCCAGGCGCGCCACCTCGATGCCGTAACTGCGGTCCGCCGGTCCGGGTACCAGACGGCGCAGGAAAACGATCTCGCCCTTCCATTCCCGGATGGCGATATTGTAGTTGCGCAGGCCCGGCAGCCGTTCTTCCAGGGCCGTGAGCTCATGGTAATGCGTGGCGAAAAGGGTGCGGATGCCCCCCTGGCGGCGGACCAGTTCCTCGGCCACGGCCCAGGCCAGGGACAGGCCGTCGAAAGTGCTGGTGCCGCGTCCGATCTCGTCCAGAATGACCAAGGAACGCTTGCCCGCCTGGCGCAGGATGCGCGCTGTCTCGCTCATTTCCACCATGAAGGTGGACTGCCCCATGGACAGGTTGTCCGAAGCGCCTACCCGCGAGAAAATGCGGTCGCAGAGCCCCAGCCTGGCCGAGGACGCGGGCACGAAGCCGCCCATCTGGGCCAGAATGCAGATCAGGGCCGCCTGGCGCAATACGGTGGACTTGCCGGCCATGTTGGGTCCGGTGATGAGCAGCAACCGGCCGTTGTCGTCCAGAGTGAGGTCGTTCGGGATGTATCCGGCCCGTCCCTGCACGGCTTCCACCACCGGATGGCGGCCGCCCTTGATGATGATATCCAGCCCTTCGTGCAGTTCGGGGCGGCTCCAGTCCCATTTGTGCGCGGCGTAGGCCAGGCTCTGGGTGAAGTCGAGCTCGGCCACGGTCCGGGCCATGTCCATGAACCGCTGCCTGTGCCCGGCCACTTCCTCGCGCAGGGTCAGGAAAAGGTCATATTCCCGTGCCTTGCGGAGGTCGGCGGCGCTCAGGAGGCGTTCCTCCAGATTCCTGAGTTCTTCCGTGACGTAGCGTTCGGCGTTGACCAGGGTCTGGCGGCGGATGAAATGTTCCGGCGGCGCGGCGTTCTGGGCCCGGCTCAGTTCGAAGTAGTAGCCGAAGGCCTTGGTGTACCCGAGTTTGAGCCGGGGCAGGGCCTCCCGTTCGCGTTCGAGCACGGCGTTCAGGGCTGTCTGGCCGTGATCCGTCAGCTCCATCAGTTCGTCGAGCCGCGCATCGTATCCGGGACGGAACAGTCCGCCTTCGGTGATGACCGGAGGCAGACTGTCGGCCAGGGCCCGCCGCAACAGGGCGCAGACGTCATCCAGATCGTCCCAGGAATCCAGCAGGGACTGAAGCTTGGCGGGGGGATTCTCCAGAGAGGAAAGATGCGCGCGCATGGCCGGAAGGACGGCCAGGGACACGCCCAGTGAGGCGAAATCCCGGGGCATGGAGCGGTTCATGACGATGCGCGTGCACAGCCGCTCCAGATCGTGAACGCGGTCCAGAAACTGCCGCAGCTTTTCGCGCTCCGCGCCTTTCTCGTGCAGATAGGCCACCATGTCCTGCACGGGCGAGATGGCGGACAGTTCCCGGAAGGGCTGACGCAGGCGGGTTTCCAGCAGGCGGCCGCCCATGGGCGTCTGGGTCTGGTCCAGCACCTGCCACAGGGTTCCCCGGCCCTTGCCGCCGTCCATTGTGCGGAACAGCTCCAGATTGCGCTCCGTGACTTCGTCCAGAAGCAGGGTGGCGGCGATGTTCAGGGGCTCGAAGGGGCGCAGATGCTCGAGGGACCGCTTCTGGGTAAGCTCCAGATAAGTCAGAAGCGCCCCGCAGCAGCGGGTCAGGGCGGGCTTGTCCTCCAGATCCAGGGCGGCCAGAGATGCCACCCGCTGCGCCCGGAGAATCTTGTCCGTAGCGCCCGGCCCGTCGAAATACGTCTTTTCCGGATAGCGGGATACTTTTCTGGCGGCTTCTTCCAGATGAGCGGGCAGGGCCTGGGTCTGGGTCAGCAGAATCTCGCTGGGATTCATCTTCACCAGCCACTGCCACAGGGCGGCCTCGGCCCTGGTCTGAAGGCCCGACCACATGCCCGTGGAAACATCCACCCAGGCCAGTCCGCCGCCCAGGTCCGGGTGCCAGAACAGGGCGCTCAGAAAATTGTGTCCCTTGGCGTCGAGATTCTGGTCTTCCACCACCGTGCCCGGCGTGAGCACGCGAGTGACTTCCCGGCGGACCAGTCCTTTGGCCTGCCGGGGATCTTCCACCTGATCGCACAGGGCCACTCGGTATCCTTTTTCCAGCAGCTGGCGCACATAGTCGTCGATGGCGTGGTGGGGCATGCCGCACATGGGCACGGGGTTGTCCGCGCCGGGATTGCGGCTGGTCAGGGTTATCTGCAGCTCGCGGGCCGCGATTTCGGCGTCTTCGAAGAACAGCTCGAAGAAGTCCCCCATGCGGAAGAACACCAGAGTGTCCGGGTATTCTTCCTTTACGAGCAGATACTGCTCCATCATGGGGGTGAGCTTGACGGTGTTCATAAGATCAGCGGGTCGGATTTTTCATCGGGAACTATGATTTTTCCAGACGTCGGTCGTGCGGGTTTTCGGTGTATCACAGCCCGGCCCGAGGCCGTCTGAAAAGAGCCTTTTCGGTCGCCGTGCGGGCTGTTTCCATCCGGCCGGAACAGGTAGGTCGTTCCATCAGAATTCATCAGATTTTGCCCGCCATGCTCAGAGAACCAAGGCGGCTGATAATGACCAGCAGAAAAATCAGAAGGAAAAAAATGAGTGCGCCGGCCAGATTCGTTCCGCCCTGCCGGGTGATCTCGTTTCTGATTTGATGAGGAACAATGCATTCCTTTATTCGTTTTATTTTACGTTCTGCATGCAATTTGTACCAATAGTTGCCCTGCAAGCCGACCAGTACATTGACGGCAATACCGAGCGCCTGGATTGTGCCTTCGGATATGTGGAGAAATCCCACGACAATGCCCGCTCCTATCATGGCTGCGAAAAGCAGAGCGGCGGGGCGGTACATTTTTCTGTATATCAGCCAGGTTATGTTCAGAAAAAAGCCCGGCCAGTTCCAGGAGATTTTTTTCTCGGCGAAGCGGGCCCATTTTCTGACGTAGAGGTCATACTTTTTGCCCACGAAAATCTGCATGGCCTCGTCGTCGCTGATTGTCCCGGAAGAGTGCTCCCCGGACATGGGAAAGGCGTCAGGGAAGCGGTTGTCCGCGCCTTCCGTTTCTGATTGCAGAGGCGGGTCTGCCGGTTCGGAGGCAGGCGGCGGAGGCACGGCAGCATCGGAACGGGGTGCGGCAGGCTCGAACAACCCCTTGACGGCGGACGCTTTGAGCCATTTTTCCAGGCCTTCCCGCCAGATCAGATCCGCCGGGGCGATTTTCCCGGCCAGGGCCATGGATTTCAGCTCCCGCGCCGTGTACGGGCCGGATTCCTTGCCATTGGCGGCATACCACCAGATTTTTTCATCGTGGCTCATGATCTTTCTCGACGCATCAGCTGCACAGATTTCTGGCATACCACGGTCCGGCCTGGGCCAGTCCCGCGCGTAAATCGAATTTGGGGGCATAGCCCAGAATCCGCTGGATTTTGGAAATATCGGCCAGAGAATGGCGGACATCTCCGGCCCTGAAGTCACGGTACGACGCGCTGGCTCCGGCGCAGTCCGGGACGAATTTGGCGGCTTCCTCGCGCAGCAGGGCAAAAAGTTCGTTCAGGGAGGTGCGCTGGCCGCAGGCCACGTTGAAGACTTGCCCCGGCGCTTCCGGATGCTGCCCGCATGCGGCCAGGATGTTGGCCTGGACGCAGTTGTCGATGAAGCAGAAGTCCCGGCTGGTCTCGCCATCTCCGTTGATCCAGACCGGCGCGCCGCGCATGAGTCCGGCGAACCATTGCGGAATGACGGCGGCGTAAGCACCTTCGGGGTCCTGCCGCTTGCCGAATACGTTGAAGTAGCGAAGTCCCACGCAGTCGAGCCCGTAGGTCCTGAAGAAAACATTGGCGTAGAGCTCGTTCACATATTTGGTCACGGCGTAGGGCGACAGGGGCGCGCCGATGAGATGCTCCACCTTGGGCAGGCCCGGGTGATCTCCGTAGGTGGAGCTGGAGGCCGCATAGACAAAGCGCCTTACGCCGCAGTCTCTGGCCGCCACCAGCATATTCAGAAACCCGGTCACGTTGTTGGCGTTGGTCAGCAGCGGATCGGCGATGGACCGGGGCACGGAGCCCAGAGCGGCTTGGTGCAGCACCAGTTCCACGCCTTTGCAGGTCTGCGCGCAGGTTTCCGGATCACGGATGTCGCCTTCGATGAAGGTGAAGCGGCTCCATTGCTCGGGAGATACGCTTGCGCGGACTTCTTCGAGGTTTTTCCGGTAGCCGGTGGAAAAATTGTCCAGCCCGGTCACGGTCTGGCCGTGCAGCAGCAGATATTCCAGCAGATTGGAGCCGATGAAACCAGCCACGCCGGTTATGAGCCAGGTGCGGGAAGCGGACAGAAGAGAGGCGGGATCGGACATGCTGTCTCCGTGAAGGGTATTTCCGGCGCAAACCGGCGTGAAGGAAAAAATACGCCCCGCAGCAGTACTCCGGGGCGCACAAACGTGAAAAACCTGCCGCTTGTTTCCGCAGACCCGGCCATGGGGTCACGGAATCCGGCGGCAAACATCAGTTTCCGGAGTGGCCGGGGTAGTCCTCGGAAACATAGGAAGGGCTCGTGACGGGCCTCAGAGAGGCCACTTCCCGCTCCAGAGCGTCCTTGTCCCTGCGCAGCTGTCTGCATTCCCGGGTCAGGCGCACCCGCTCCATGAAAAAGTACAGAATGCACGATACCGCGCCGACCACGAAGGCCAGCAGGATCAGCAGATAGAAGGGCGCGGCGGCGGTATGGTATTCCCACCTGAAGACTTTGAGCCCCAGAACCAGTTCCTGCGTCAGGACAGCGACGTTCTGGGTGAAGAAAAGCATGGAAAAGAAGAACAGGACGACGAGGGCCAGAGCTTTGAGATAGCGCATCGGTCTCACCTCTACCGTTGAAGATTGTCGAAAAAAGGCTTTAGGCGTTCGTATGTCGAACTCAGGCATTCCGGAAGCACGCCGGTTCCGGACATGACCGGCATGAAAGAATGGTCTCCATTCCAGCGCGGCACGAGGTGCACGTGCAGATGCTCCCTGATTCCGGCTCCGGCTGCCTCGCCGAGGTTGATGCCGACATTGATGCCCTGTGGTCTGAATGCCTCCCGTAGGACAAAAGCGCTCTTTTGTACATAGTCCATGATTTCGTGGCTTTCTTCCGCGCTCAGTTCGGTGATGTCCTGCACGTGCCGGTAGGGGGTGACCATGAGGTGTCCGCTGCTGTACGGGTAGATGTTCATGACGACGAAGCAGTGCCGGGCCCGGAGCAGAATGCGCCGTTTCTCGTCTTCTTCCGTGTGTTCCGGCAGGCAGAACACGCATGTGTCCGGCTTGGGGCCGAGAATGTACTGGATGCGCCAGGGTGCGTGGAGATTTTTCATGGCGTGTCTACAGGATTTGGCTCAGAAATTTCCGGGTGCGGTCCTGCTCCGGATTGGCGAAGAAATGCTCCGGCGTTCCGGCTTCCACAATCTGCCCGTGATCCATGAACACGATGCGGTCGGCCACTTCGCGGGCAAAGCCCATCTCGTGGGTGACCACGACCATGGTCATGCCTTCGCGGGCCAGCGTGACCATGACGTCGAGCACCTCGCCGATCATTTCCGGGTCCAGGGCGGACGTGGGTTCGTCGAACAGCATGATTTTCGGGTTCATGGCCAGAGCCCGGGCGATGGCCACCCGCTGCTGCTGGCCGCCCGAGAGCATGGACGGGTAGACTTCGGCCTTGTCCCGGATGCCGACCTTGTCCAGAAGCCCCAGGGCTCTTTTCCTCGCCTCCATCTCCGGCACCTTCTTGAGCTTCATGGGGGCCATGGTCAGGTTGCCCAGCACGGTCTTGTGCGGAAACAGGTTGAAGCTCTGGAAGACCATGCCCAGCTCCTGGCGGATGACATTGATGTCGCTGCCGTGGGCGTAGATATCCTGGCCGTCCACCACGATGCTGCCGCTGTCGATGGTTTCCAGGCGGTTGATGGAGCGCAGCAGGGTGGACTTGCCCGAGCCGCTCGGCCCGATGATGACCACCTTCTCCCCGGCGTTTACGGTCAGCGTCACGTCGTGCAGGGCCTGAAGCTGGCCGTAGAACTTGTAGACATTGGAAATTTCAATGATGGGCCTAGTCCCGTTCATAGTAATTCAACCTCTGCTCCATTTTGCTCACGGCCTTGGACAGAAAGAGCGTGATGACCAGATAGACCAGCGCCACCATGGTGTAGGCCTCGAAGTACAGGAAGGATTCGCCGGCAAATTCGCGGCCGCGCCGCAGCAGGTCCGACACGGCCAGGATGGACACCAGGGAGCTGTCTTTCAGCAGGGCGATGAATTCGTTGCCCACGGGCGGCAGGATGGTCCGCCAGGCCTGGGGCAGAACGACCAGCAGCATGGTCTGGGCGCGGCTGAAGCCGAGGGATCTGGCCGCCTCGGCCTGCCCCTTGTCGATGGATTCGATGCCCGCCCGGAAGACCTCGCCCATGTAGGCGCCGTAACAGATGCCCATGGCCACCACGGCCGCGGCCAGAGGCGGCAGGTTCTGGAAAATCTGGATGCGGCCCAGAGCGTAGTAGATGTAGAAAAGCTGCACCAGCAAGGGAATGCCGCGGATGATTTCCACATAGGTGGAAGCGGCGAGATTGACGAGTCTGTTCCGGGACAGCCGCCCAAGTCCCGTGACGAGCCCCAGCACCAGAGAGAACAGGATGGACAGGATCGTGACCTGAAAGGTGACCAGCACTCCGTCGGGCAGAAACTGGAGGATGCGCCAGTAAGGGTCGGGTTCGGCCACGCACAGATAGATGATGGTTCCGACGGCTCCGAAAAACGTGAGCCACCAGGCGTTGAACAGTCCGGCGTCCTTCCTGCGCGGGATGGCCGCGCCGTCGCCGATATGGATTTCCTTCTGTGAATATTTCTGGGTCATGGCCTTTCCTGACGGAGTTGCGTGCCGAGACCGGCGTCTTTTCCCGCGAAGGGGGGAAAATGAAAAAAGCCGGAGCGGGGGCTCCGGCCGGTGACCGTTAGCGTGTGCCGAACCACTTGGCGTAGATGGCGTCGTATTCGCCGCTTTCCCGGACTTTTTTCAGTCCTTCGTTGATCAGCTGGCGGGTGGCGTCGTCGCCCTTTTTCACGGCGATGCCCAGATATTCCGGCTTTTCCGGGGCGATGAGGTGAACCAGGGCCAGCTTCTTGGAGTATTCCTTGTGCTGGAGGGCGTAGTTGGAGGCTACGGCGTCATCGGCGATGACGGCGTCGATGCGGCCGTTGTAGAGGTCCTCCACGGCCAGCCCGATTTCGTCATAAGATCTGGCCATTTTTCCGGCGATTTTCTTGGCCATGAAATAGCCGGTGGTGCCCATCTGGGAGCCGACGGTCTTGTCCTTCAGGTCGTCCGCCGAGGAAATGGCCGAGCCTTTGGGCATGATGACCCCCTGTTTGACGTCGAAATAGGGGTCCGCGAAGTCCATGTTCTTGCTGCGGTCTTCGGTGATGGACACGGAGGAGCAGATGGCGTCGTACCTGCCGGCGGCCAGACCGGCGAAAATACCGTCCCAGGCCGTGTTCTTGAGAATGGGAGTAAAGCCCGCCGCCTTGCCGATGGCCATGACCAGTTCGGGCGCGAAACCCACGACATTCTTGTCGGCGTCGAGCATTTCCATGGGCGGATACGTGGCGTCCACCGCGAACACCACGTCCTTGGCCAGGGCGGTTCCGGACAGACAACAGAAAAACGCCAGAACAACGATGAAGCGAGCGCGCATACGTCCTCCAGGTCAGAGAGTTACAGGGCCGTAAAGCCCGAAACGGTTAAAGAATCGGGGCCGCCAGGTCAAGAAACGGGCCGCTCTCCCAGGGAACGGATCACCCGGGCCGCGTGCTCCAGCTGCTCCTCGCGGGTTTTGACCCGGCCATTCAGGACGGCCCGCTTCACGGCCTCCAGGATGATCGAAAAACTCGGTCCGGGAGCCACGCCCATGGCCTTGATGTCCGCGCCGGAAATGGCCACGTGCACGTCCTGAAGGGTGGTCAGAAAACGGGAAATGGCTTTCTTGAGCTCCTGCTTGCGCTGCTTGGCCATGGCGTAGAGCAGGCCCTCCAGGGGGACTGGAGAGAGAATGTCGTAAAGTTCCGCCGAAGAGCCGTTCGTCCGCCCCCACTGGGCCAGCTGCATGGCCATGAATCGCAGCTGCCTGCGCGTGCTTTCCACCAGTTCCGTCCGCCTGGGGACGAATTGCAGGCGGCTGGTCAGCAGGTCCACGCTGGTCGCGTCGAATCCCGAAACCAGGCCCAGAAAATAGACGATCCATACGTCCGGAGCCTCTTCCCGGTACAGCAGCCGGTACCACGTCACCACGCGCTCGATTTCCTCCAGCAGCCGTTCCTTGCTGGGCGGGAAGTGCAGTAGCGGGTGGATGGCCTGAAGCAGGCCCAGATCGCGCATGCGGACCAGACCGGCCACCGGGGCCGCGTCCTCGGCCAGCAAGCGCAGCTCGTGCCGGATGCGTGCGCCGGACAGACGCTGGAAAATGTTCAGGCGCACGGCGTTTTTGATGAGCCTCTCGGTCTGAGCGCCGATTCGGAACTGGAAGCGGCCCTCGAAGCGGATGGCCCGGATGATGCGGGTGGGGTCTTCCACGAAGGACAGGGAATGCAGAGCGCGGATCACGCCGTCCTTCAGGTCCTGCTGCCCGCCGAAGAAATCCACCAGCCGCCCGAAGTGGGCCGGGCTCAGGTGCACGGCCAGAGTGTTGATGGAGAAATCCCGGCGGTACAGGTCCATTTTCAGGGAAGACAGCTCCACCACGGGCAGGGCGGCCGGGTACTCATAGTACTCCAGGCGGGCCGTGGCCACGTCGACCTTCTGGCCGGAAGGCAGAATGAGAACGGCCGTGCGGAATTTCAGATGCGGCCGGATGCGGGCTCCCAGACGCTCGCCCAGGGTCTGGGCGAAGGCCACGCCGTCGCCTTCCACCACCAGATCGATGTCGTCGTTGGGAATGCCCAGCAGCATATCCCGCACAAAGCCGCCCACGGCGTAGACATCCATACCCATTTCCCGGCCGGTGCGGCCCGCCAGCCGGAGCAGTTCCAGCATGTCCGCGGGCAGACGCTCCCGCAGCAGGTGCTGGATGTTCTTCTCCTGCCGCTTGCCCGGAAACAGGGAGTCCGGAAAGCGGGCGGGTTCCTGCACCAGCAGGTTGATCAGATCCGTGCGGGTGATGACTCCGACCATCTCCTGCCCGCGCAGCACCGGCACCAGCCGCTGCCGCTCCCCCAGGATGATCTCCATGATCCGGTACAGGTCCTCGTCTTCGGTGACGGTGGAAAAATCCTCCTGCATGTATTCGGCCACCCGTTCCGCTCCCAGCCCGTGCCCCACGGCCTTTTCCGCCACGCTGTTCTCGATGATGCCGCAGACCTGCTCCCCGTACTCCATGACGGGCAGGGCTTTCAGGCCGTAGCGGATCATCACCTCGGCGGCCTGGGCCACGGTCTGTCCGGCCTGGATGCGGACCACCGGCGAAGACATGAACTTGCGGACCACCATCTGCGGATTGATGTGGGAGTAGAGCAGGGCGAAAAGCTCGTCCTTCACCTGGGAAATGGTGCGGTCCTTGATGGAGGCCGAGGCCGCGTAGGCGTGTCCGCCTCCGCCGAAGGAAGCGCAGATGACGCTCACGTCCACTTCCGGAGCCCTGCTGCGGGCCACGAGCTGGATTCTGTTGCCCATGCGCCCGATGGCGAAGAGGACGCGCATGTTTTCCATATCCATCAGTTTGTGGATGAGCAGGGCGAAATCTCCGACGTAGGCGTCCAGATCCACTTCGGTCACCACCACGCTGATGCCGCTGATGGAGTGCGTGGCGGCGGTCTCGATGAGCTGCGAAAGAATGGCCACCTGTTCGGCGGACAGCTCCCGGTTCATGATTTCACGGATGGTTTCCAGCTCCATGCCCTGGGTCTTGAGCCAGGCCGCGGCCTCGAAATCGTGCTCCGTGGTGGAGTTGAAGGTGAAGCCCCCGGTGTCCTCGAAGATGCCAAGGCCCATGATGGTGGCCTCGTCGGGCGTCACGGACAGGGACAGCTCCCGCAGGCGGGAGACCATGATGGCGGTGGTGGAGCCCCAGATCTCGCAGTATTCCACATCGGCGGAAATGGAGTCCTCCGTGGGCGGGTGGTGGTCGAAGAGATGGATGGAAAGCCCCGGCAGGGAAAAGAGGGCGTCCACATGCTCCAGCCGGGATCTGTTCCGGGTGTCGACGATGACCAGGCGGCGTATTTCCTTCGTGTCCAGATCCTTCAGGTTCTTGAAGTCGAAGAGATACATGACGCTCTGGATGAAATAGTCCTTGAGGGAGCCGTCCTGAGTGCCCGGAAAGATCATGGCCGCGCCGGGATACAGCTTTCCGGCGGCGATCATGGCGGCCAGGGCGTCGAAATCCGCGTTGGCGTGGCAGGTGATGACGGTGTCGGACATGGTTCACGCGCGGGGATGGAAGGTGCGGTGCAGGCCGAGCATGCGCGCGGATTGCACGTGGGTGTATATTTCCGTGGCCATGATGTCGCTGTGTCCGAGCAGAATCTGGACCGTGCGCAGGTCGGCACCGCCTTCGAGCAGATGTGTGGCGAAGGAATGGCGCAGGGTGTGGGGGGAAACCGCGCGTGTGATGCCTGCCTCAAGCGCGTAGCGCCGGATCAGCTTCCACACGCCCTGCCGGCTCAGGGCGCGGCCCGAGCGGTTCAGGAAAACCGCGCCGCATTTGGGACTGAAGAGGGGCCGCCAGTGCCGGATATAATCCAGCAGCAGGGAGACGGCCGAGTCGTGTACGGGGACGAGCCGCTCCTTACTGCCTTTGCCCAGAATGCGCAGCAGCCCCGCCTGCGCGTCGAAATCGGACAGGTCGAGCCCCGTCAGTTCAGACACGCGCAGGCCGCAGGCGTAGAGGAGTTCCAGCATGGTCCGGTCTCTGAAGCCCAGGCGTTCGCCCTTGAGAGGCCGGTCCAGCATGGCCAGAATCTCTTCCCGGCTCAGCACACTAGGCAGTCTGCGCAGGAGTTTCGGGCTGTCTAGAAGGGCGGCCGGACTGGCGGCGAGGCGGCCCTCGCGCAGGAGGTAATCGAAAAACCCGCGCAGGCTGGAGACGGTCCGGGCGACGGACGCGTTCCCGAGGCCCTTGCGGCGCAGATGCACCAGATAGAGAAAGAGGACATGCTCATCCACGCTTTCCAGAGAGCCGGAGTGTTCCAGCAGAAAATCCCGGAAGAAAAACAGGTCCGAGCCATAGGCTTCCACGGTCTTCTCGGCCAGCCCGCGGATGACGGTGAGATGTTCGAGATAGCGGTCGATGTCTTCCTGCATGCCGGGCAGGGTACATCTTCGCCCCTTGTCTGCACAAGGTGAAATAGGTAGTCCCCTCCCATGTGCGAGCCCCTTTTCCGGACGGGATACATCGGCCTCGGCTCCAATATGGGGGACCCCGGAGCGTACCTGCGCCGGGCTCTGGACGCCCTGAACGGCGCGGAGCATACGGAGGTGGAAGACGTTTCCCCCGTTTTCCGCACCGAGCCCCAGGGGCTGCGCGGCCAAGCGTGGTTCAGCAACTGCGTGGCCCGCATCCGGACGGCTCTGGGGCCGGAGGCTCTGCTGGCCACCCTGGCCGGAATCGAAGCGCGGCTCGGGCGCGTGCGGGAGCTGAAGTGGGGGCCCAGAACCATAGATCTGGACATCCTGCTGCTGGGGGACATCCGCTGGAGTTCGGACACGCTGGAAATTCCGCATCCGCGCATGTGCGGGCGGGCCTTTGTGCTGGTGCCGCTCATGCATCTGGCCCCGGACATCCTGATTTCCGGCCGGACGCCCGCCGACTGGCTGTCCGGGCTCGTCTATTCCGTAAACGGCGACGCCATCCGTCAGGAAGAATCTGACGCCTAGGAGTGCACATGCTCAAGTTTTTCATTTTCGCGGCGGCCTGTTACCTTCTGTACAAGCTCTTCATGAACGACAGAAAGAAGAAAGCCCAGGTCCGGACGGCCCGGAACGAGGCCATGGCCAAGGAAGGCGTGCTGGTCAAAGACCCTGTCTGCGGAACCTATGTATCCAGAGATTCGGACATCCGGATCAAGGATGGCGGCGAGGTGCGCTGTTTCTGCAGTTACGAGTGCCGGGACAAATATCTGAAAGAGCTTCAATCCTGACCGGGAGGGAACCATGCAGTTTTTCATCGACACGGCGAATCTGGAGGAAATCCGCGAGGCTCAGAAAATGGGTCTGGTGGATGGCGTAACCACCAATCCGTCCCTGATGGCCAGGGAAAGTGGAGACTGGCGCGAGCGGGCCAGAGAAATCTGCGCCCTGGCGCCCGGTCCGGTCAGTCTGGAAGTCATCGCCCTGGACGCCGAGGGCATGATCCGTGAAGCGCGCGAACTGGTGGAATTCGGCCCTGATGTGGTGGTCAAGATCCCCATGACCCTGGATGGCATGAAGGCCGTGCGCGCCCTGAAAGCCATGCACATCGACACCAACGTGACCCTGGTCTTTTCCGCGGCCCAGGCTCTGCTCGCCGCTAAAGCCGGAGCGACGTATGTCAGCCCATTTGTAGGCCGCCTGGACGACGCGGGCCAGAACGGTATGGATCTGGTGCGCCAGATTCTGACCATATACAGGAACTACGGGCTGGAAACGCGGATTATCGCGGCCAGCATCCGCAGCCCCATGCATGTGCTCGACGCGGCTCTGGCTGGAGCGCATATCGCCACTGTGCCGTACAAGATTCTGATGCAACTGGCCGCCCACCCGCTGACAGACAAAGGGATCGATGCATTCCTCGCAGACTGGAAGAAAAAGGCCGGTGAATAATAGAAGTCATTTTGCGCCAGCCGCTGGACACATCCGCTGAGGATAGCCTGTTCCCCACACTTGGTCATAGGTAAAACTTTCATCCGTCAGGACGGGGTTGTCGGAGCGGATGAGCCGGTCCAGCTTGTCATAGCTGTAGGCATAGGCCCCGTGCTCGGTGTCCTTCTTCTGGACGCTTCCAACGTCATCGTATTTATCATGGAACAGTGAAATAGCTATGCCGCCGGGGGCTCTTACTCACCCGGCGGTTGTTACAGCTATTTCCGGGACCATGTGCCGCCGCTGTCCTGAATCCAGGTTCCGGCGGGTTCTCTGGATGCGATCTGTGCGGCGCGGGCTTGGCCCACGAATTCCGGCGTGGTGTTCTGGCGCGCGGCAATGGCTTCGTACACGGCCCGGCGGTCCTGATTCTCGGCATCGATGACGGCGGCCTGGGCGCGGTCCCCTGTGCGGAACTCCAGAAAGCCCTGATTGTTTTCGCCCACCACGCCTTTGGTCTTGAGATCATTGATAACTGGCAGGCGGGCCATCATCCGGTCTTTGATGGGGTCGGCCCACAGGCTCTGGGCCATGAGCAGGACGGCCGCGAAGGCCAACAGAGCGGGAATGCGTATGACGAGTCGCATGATCACTCCTTGTTCAGCTTTTGCTTGGCTTGGTCGATGTCGCCGAAGAAGTCGTCCAGATCCTTCTGTACCCGGACATTGACATCGATGGTGATATGGATGGGTTTGACTTCCACCGGAGCCATCTGCACCTCGTGACGGGTGCTGCAGGCGCCTTGCGCGAGCAAAATGGCGGCCAGAGGGACGAAGAGAACGCGCACATCAGCCTCCTTTTTTCATCAATTCCAAAATGTTACGGTACTCCATGAGTTGATCCAGCGGCAAGCGGAAATTCGCGTCGAGACGGATGCCCTGAAAAGACGAGCCCGGCGACGAGGCCGACACGCGGGCAAAGCCGCCCACATCGCGGTTATAGACGAAGGGCAGGGGCTTGGCCGGTTTGCCGTCCAGTTCGAGGGATACGATCAGTTCACGATCCTGGGTGTTCATGCGGATTTTCGCCCACTCGTAGGAGAAATCCTTGAGGGCTTCGGCGGCCAGGTCGAGCTGGGCGTACTGTGGAGAGTCCGGGGGCACGCCTGCCGTCAGGATTTCCGTGCCCTGAATGCTCAGCACGCCTTTTTCGCCCGGTGTAGAATACAGAAAGCCGTCGTCGAAGCTCAGTAATCCCCCGGCGTAGTGCAGAGGAATGCGCCCGTTGGCCGTGCCGCCGCCCCGCACCTGGGTCATGCCGAACTGCTCCAGGGCCTGGGCCAGTTGCACCCGGTCGCAGTAGAGTTCCACCCGGTAGTCTTCCACGGAGGGATTGATCCGGAAGGCGTGCGTGCCCACGCGTCCCCCGGCCCAGTGCAGGGCGCAGCCCTCCACCAGAAAGCTGTGCGGGCCTTCCATCTGGAAACGGATATCGCCTTTTTCCAGGTTCACGCCGCCCAGTTGCAGACGGTCAAAGGTCAGGCGCTGTTCCGGGTCCGAGCGCAGCTCCAGCGCATTGGCAAAAGACAGGGACACCTGTCCGCCGTCCAGTACGATTTTGGTCTGGTCATGGCGCATGGACGCCCTGGTCAGCTTGAGGCTGGCTGGAAGCCGGGGCGCGCCCTGGCTCAGGTCGATCCGCGCCGTGGCGTCCAGCCGGGCCGTTCCGGTGATGGCACCCAGGGCCGGGTTTATGCGGGCCAGATTCCCGGGAAGGGTGATATTCTGACCGGCCTTGAGCTCCGTCCACGAAGCCGCGGGATCCATGAAATCGGCCTGGCCTCTGATGACCGCGCGGAGGTTCACGGGCGTCACGGAGACGGTACCGTCCAGCTCCAGCCCGCGTGAGTTCTGCTTCAGGTGTGTGGAAATTCTGGCCAACTCCTTGCCTTTCCAGTTCAGATTGCAATTCACGTGGCCGGATTCTCCGGCGGGAGCGGGCCAAGCCAGGGGCAGACGCATGTCCGCCTGGCCGGATACGCCTTTGTCTTTGAAGCGTGCCCTGGCGCTGATCTCTCCACGCAGGGTTCCGTCACTGTCAAAACGCAGGTTCCCCGACACGGGATTGACGGAAAAGGAGGCGCTTTCCTGTTTTCCGTCCAGCCGCCCGCCGGAAAAATCGAGGCGGCCGCTGCCGCCATGGCCTTTCAGGGAGGCGTTGGTACTGAACACAAGTCCGCTGAGGGTTGCTGTGGCCGATTTCCGGGACAGCCGCAGCGGGCCGGGACGGAACACGCCTTCCACGCGACTGTCTTCATTTCCAATGAATGCGGTGCCATTCAGTATTCCCGGTTCCAGTATCACGTTGACGTCCCGGCTCGGACTGAACCGCACGGCGTGCAGGTTGGCCGACAGGTCGGCCTTCAGAGCGGCGTTTTCGTGGGCGACGTCAAGGCTGCCGTCCACGCGGACGGGGTCTGTCAGGCCCGCTTCCGGGAGCCGGTCCAGCAGGACGCGCCAGCCGCAGCCCGCACGACCGGTATCCGGCCGGAAGCGCAGGTCATGAATTTCGATTTCCACGGGCCAGGGCTGGCTCAGGCGCAGGGGTGCGCTCCGGGCCGTCACTTCGCGGCCATCCCATCGGGCATGGAGAGTCGTGGCGTTCTCCTGAATCAGATGGCGGCCCGCAACCAGCGTCTGGATGGAGTTTAAGGTCAGGCTGGCGTTGCCGCCGGAAGGAGCGATGCCGGCCTGGGCGCTGAGCACACCGTCAAGGAGCGGGAGCTGTCCGGGCACAAGACTGGACAGCGCGGCCACGGACGCACCGGGTATGGCGCCGGACAGGCGGAAGGATCTGGTTTCGGGCGAGGCGTCGAGGGAGAACAGAATATCCTGTCCGGCCAGAGCGGTTTGCACGTCCAGCGTCATGCGTTTCGGGCCGCACAGCGTGCCGTTCACGGCAAAGGGCGCTTCCAGACGCAACGCCCGGCCGTTCAGGCTGACCCGGCCATCTGCGGAAATGGTATCGATGTGCGGAAGTTCCGGCGCGGAAGAGTCTTCCTTCGCCGGAGAGACAGACAGGCCGGGCAGTTCCCAGCCGGAGGCGGTTTCGCGCAGTTCAGCCTCCAGTCCCAGAATATGCACGGAGTCCAGACGCTTTCGCAGCAGGCCGGACAGGGTCCAGTCCGTATGGACGGCGGCGATACGCAGCCCGGAATCCGGTCCGAGACTGACCACACCCATATCCATGCCGGTCAGGCTCAGGCGGCGGATGTCGGCTTCGAGGGCTGGTGCCTGCAATGCGTCGCGTACCATCGGCGTGAGCAGGGTTTGAGCCAGCCAGGGCAGGGCGGCGTGGGCCGCCAGTAAAAAAATGGCTGCAACCGTCAGAACCTTGAGCGGGATGCGAAACCAGCGTTTCGGGCGGTGCGGCTTCCGGGCGGGGCCTGGATCAGTTTCGGACATGGCGCAGTTTACCAGAGGCAGGGATAAAGCCGCAATCGGATTTGGATGGCATTCTCACGATGTTGAATCCCGTGAGGCAGTTATTGTGAGTAACGCAGGCGGATAGTGCTTTTCGGAGAGGAGGAGCGAACGGAATTTTGATCGGACAACATCGGGGAAATCATGCCGTCTGTGGGCATGACATGTGTTTCTGGACTGGAATCTCATGGCGAGACTGTCCAAAACACATTGAATATAGCCCCGCTTTCGAGTGCCTATGCATCCGGCCGGTCCAGAACCATGAGCACTTCCATGTGCCAGGTGCCGGGAAACATATCCAGCAGGACCAGGTCTGAAATTCGCCAGCCGGCCCGCAAGAGCGGCCGGGCGTCGCGGAGGGTGTTGACCACGTCGCAGGATACCCAGACTAGCCGTCGCAGACTGGAGATGGACATGAGGGCCGCGCCGATGTCTTTGGCTCCGGCACGGGGCGGGTCCAGCACGGCGGCCTGGGGCAAGAAATGCCGGACCGGCTCCCACGACGCCGGACGGGCCAGATTCGCGCCGCGAAATTCGGCCTGGGCAAGGCCCAGACGGCGGGCGTTGTCTGCGCCGCAGCGCGCGGCGGCAGAGGAGCCTTCCACGGCCAGCACGGTCTTCCCCCGGCGGGCCAGGGGCAGGGCGAAGTTCCCCGCACCGGAAAAGAGATCGGCGACGCGTCCGAATCCATCCAGAGCGGCCACGACTTCGCGGATCAGCGTCTGGTTCAGTTCCCAGTTGGCCTGAAAGAACGTGCCGGGCGGCACCCGCAGATCTAGATCGAAATCCGGTATGGGCAGTATAAGTCCGCCGCGGCCTCTCTCGGTGAAGGTCTCTTCCGTGGCCGGACTGGCCGCAATGGTGAAGCGTCCGTCGGGCAGCGAACGCGCGAGATTTTCCATGTCGGCGGCCAGGGGCGGGCTCAGCAGATGGCAATCGGTCAGGGGCGCGAGGTCGTTACTGGCGTGCCCCATGGTGTGCGGCCGGCCGTTGCGGACATGAATCTGCCCGCGCCAGCGGTAACGCCATCCTCTGGGAGCGGGAATGACGCGCAAACCCGCGAGAACATCTGGCTCAAGGGACCGGCTCGCCGTGTCCCGCAGCATGTCCTCCTTGATCCGGGCGCTGGCTTCGGGCTCCAGAACGCCGAAGCGGGAACCGCCGCAATCCCCTGCATGGGGGCAGGGGTGAGGGCGGCGCAGGGCCGAGGGCGCAAGTATTTCCACGGACTCGGCGCGCGTGTAATCCTTGTGGTCCGCCAGAACACGGGCAGCGATGCTTTCTCCGGGCAGTACACCGGGTTCGATCATGACGGCCTTGCCGGAGTCCAGCCGGGCCAGTCCGCGTCCCCGCCACAGCAGTTTTTCGACGCGCAGGGTCAGCAGATCATTCATTTTCCGGACAGGCCGAGCCAGGCGGTGAGCACGCGCTGGATGATTTTCACGGCGGCGGTCTCCGAAACCTGGGAGCCGTGGATGGGCGCCAGCTCACACACATCCATGCCGATCAGTTCCGGGCCGCCGCCCTGCCACAGCTCCTTCCAGAAAGCTGCCATCCACCAGTAGGAAATGCCGCCGGGCTCGGGCGTTCCCGTGCCGGGGATGACGGAGGGGTCCATGCCGTCCACGTCGAAAGAAATGTAAAGGGGACGGTCGCCCGTGAATTTCCGAAGCATGGCCGCCGCCTCCTTCGGTTCGGGCAGTTCCCAGGCGAAGAGGGTCCGCAGCCCGGCCGGGTTTTGAGCGCGCATGAAGTCCTGCTGCTCGCGGCATATGGAACGGATTCCCATCTGGAACAGAGGGATGCCCAGCTCCCTGGCCCTGGCCATGATACAGGCGTGGGACAGGGGGCTGTCTTCGTAGGAGGAGCGCAGGTCGGCATGGGCGTCCACATGCAGGATGACCATGTCCGGCCGGGCCTGCCGGTAGAATTCAAAGACGGGCAGGGGGATGGAGTGGTCGCCGCCCAGAGTCAGCAGAAAATCGTTGGCGGCGTCGAGCCCGTGCAGAACTTCGGCCAGTCGGCGGTGCATGGCCTCGGGTCCTCCGGCGGGCGGATGCACGGCGGGCAGGGGCGTGAAGCGGGCCAGGTCGGCCAGATCCAGATCCAGCTCCGGATCGTAGGACTCTACTTGGACACTGGCCCGGAACATGGCCTCGGGACCCAGACGGGTCCCTGTGCCGAAGCTGACGGTACCCTCGTAGGGCACGGGCAGCACCAGAATGTTTTTTCCCTGGCGCGGTCCGAGATCGAAAAATTCATCGAGCATGCATCTTCCTCATGCCGGTTGGACGGGTTTGTCGCGGAGGCGGGTATAATCTTCTATGTGGCGGGAAGGGCCTGCATGCGGCCGGGCCGGTTCCGGAGATTCCATTTCCCGAACCGGCCCGAAGAAAAAACACCCCCGGATCCTGGGTTTTCCCTTACAGTGGCGTGCGCGAACGCAGCAGAATGTTGTTCTGTCCGGCTTTCTTGAGTTTTTCCCGGAGAGCCTTGGCCGATTCGACAGTGCCCTGATGGTGGACATACACTCTGTACCAGGTTTTGCCCTCGTGTCTGGCCGTGATCACGGAAGTCTTGAAGCTGCCTTCCAGCTGTTTCCGGATGGCCTGGGCCTGTTCCATGGAAGCCAGAGCAGCTACCTGATAATTGAAGACGAAAATTTCTTCCTTGGAGTCGCTCTGGGCCGCGGGCTTTACTTCCGGTTTGGTTCCGGACTTGGCGGGCGCAGCTTTGGCCTGGGTCGGCTTGCCCGTCCCGGGCGCAGCGGGGTCCTGTTTGAGTTTGTCGAAGAATTCCAGTTCCTCGGCCTTCAGCACTTCCTCATTCTTCTCGGTCAGCAGGGGAAACTCCTCCGGGAGGACCTCGCGCATCACGCTCTTGGCCACCTGCTCGGGCTGATGTCCACGGCCGACCATGACGCCCAGAATGAAGGACCAGGCCATGCCGATGACGACCAGAACCGCCAGAAACAGAAAACCGGAAAGGCTCAGCTGGAAGCTGAGCCCGGATTTTTCCTTTTTGTTCGTGCGTGGAAGACGTGTGCTCATGGCTACATGCGGTCCGGGGCCGTGACGCCCAGTAAATCGAGCCCGCGTCCGATCACTTCGGCCACAGCCGAGAAGAGCAGCAGGCGGGCCTGGAGCAGATCCCGGTCGTCGACGGAAAGGATGTGGTGTACGGTGTAGTAGCGGTGCAGAAGACCGGCCAGATCCATCAGGTAGAAGCTGATATGGTGCGGCGAGAGGGTTCGCGCGGCCAGTTCCACCGCGTCGGCGAATCCGTCCAGGCTTTTGAGCAGCGCCTTGTCCTCCGCGGTGTCGAGGCATTCCATGCGGGCCGCGGACGGTTCGGGCAGTTCCACGTTTTGCTCTTCGGCCTTGCGCAGGAGGGAGCGGATGCGGGCGTGGGCGTACTGTACATAATAGACCGGGTTGTCCATGGACTGCCGTTTGACCGCGTCCAGATCGAAGTCCAGATGGGAGTCGCTCTTGCGGGACAGGAAGATGAACCGGGCGGCATCCGCGCCCACTTCGGCGCAGACGTCGGCCAGGGTTTCGAATTTTCCGGCGCGGGTGGACATGGCCACCTGCTCGCCGCCCTGAATCAGATTGACCAGCTGCACCAGAATGACCTGCAGGGATTCCCGGTCCCGGCCCAGGGCTTCCATGGCGGCTTTCATCCGGGGCACATAGCCGTGATGGTCCGCGCCCCAGATGTCCACCATCAGGTCGAATCCGCGCGCGATCTTGTTGTCGTGGTAGGCGATGTCCGAGGCGAAATAGGTCAGCAGCCCGTTGGATTTGCGCAGCACCCGGTTTTTGTCGTCGCCGTAGTCCGTGGATCTGAACCACAGCGCGCCGTCTTTCTCGTAGGCCAGTCCTTCCCGGAGCAGACGGTCCAGTGTGGCTTCCACCTGTCCGGCGTCCACCAGGCTTTTTTCTGAAAACCAGTGCTGGTGCTCGACCCGGAATGCGGCCAGATCGGCCCTGATGCCGTCCAGAATGTCCCGCATGCCGCGCTCGTAACAGAGATCGATGGCTTCGGCTTCAGGCAGGTCGAGCAGGGCTTCTCCGTGTTCGGCCCGCAGACGGGCGGAGATGTCCTTGATGTAGTCGCCCCGGTAGCAGTCTTCGGGAAATTCCACCTGCCGGCCGCAGGCCTGCTGGTAGCGCACCCACACGGCCAGACCCAGCAGGCGCATCTGGCGCCCGGCGTCGTTCAGGTAGTATTCGGTTTCCACCTCGTGTCCGGTGAAGCGCAGCACACGGGTCAGGCTGTCGCCGATGGCCGCGCCCCGGCCATGTCCGATGTGCAGGGGCCCGGTGGGATTGGCCGAGACGTACTCCACCTGTACCCGGCGGCCCTGCCCCACATTCACGCGGCCGAAATCCCGGCCCTGGGTCAGGGCGTCCAGAGCCACGCTCTGCCAGAAGGTGTCTGTGAAAGTGAAATTGATGAAGCCGGGTCCGGCGATGTCGATGCGCTCCAGTTCGGGACAGACGGGTGCAAGCTCCGCCTTGATGCTTTCGGCCAGGGCGCGTGGGTTTTCTCCCTTTTCGCGGGGCATGACCATGGCCACATTGGTGGCGATGTCGCCGTGCTGCTCGTTTTTGGGCGGTTCCACAGTGGTTTTGGGCGGGAGCCCAAGACCGTGCCCGGCCATGAGGGCGGTCAGTTTTTCAAGGATGTAGGTTCTGGCTTTCATGCGAGGGACTCCAACCGGGCCGCCTGTTCCAGCGTGCCGATATCCATGGCGGTCACACCGTCTTTGTCCTTGAGGATGACCGTGATCATGCGGGCCAGGGCGCCTTTGGGCCCCAGCTCCACAAAGGCGCGCAGGCCGTCCTCATACTGGTGCAGGATGGTTTGGGTCCAGAGCACCGAAGAGGTCATCTGCTTTTTCATGATTTCGCGCACGGACGATCCGTCCGGTTCGGGCCGGGCGGTGACGTTCAGATAAACGGGGATGGCGGGATCGCGCCAGTCCATGCGGTTCATGTAGCCGGCCAGTTCGGCCTCGGCCTCGGCCATGTAGGGCGAGTGAAAGGCGTTGCACACGGGCAGGAGCACGGTCCGGCCTTTGAGGGCCTTGGCTCCGGCGCGGACATGATCCACGGCCTGGGCATGCCCGCTGATGGTGAACTGGGCGGGCGTGTTGAAATTGGCGATGCGGATTTCCTGACCGGTCAGGCCCGCCGCCTCGTTGACCAGGGTCTGCACCTGGGTTTCGTCCAGCTTGAGTACGGCGGCCATCTGACCGTCCTGGCTGCACGCATCCATGAGTCTGCCGCGCAGGCAGACCAGATTAAGGACTTCCTCCATGGACAGAACACCCGCCGCGAACAACGCGGCGTACTCGCCCAGACTGTGTCCGGCCACGGCTCCAGGCCGGAGTCTGGAGGCCAGGAAACACCACAGGTTCATGTTGACAACGGTCAGAGCCGGTTGCAGGTTCCGGGTCTCGGCCATGGCCGCCTCGTCCTGGCTCCAGTATATTTCCCGCAGAGGCAGGCCGCTGATCCGCTCCGCCTTTTTCCATAGATCCATGGCGTCGGACCAGTGTTCCGCCAAATCCCGGCCCATGTGGGTTTCCTGTGAACCCTGGCCGGGAAAAACGATGCTTTGCGTACCGTGCATACCGCCTCCCGAAAAAACTTCGCTGCTTGTAGCGGCAGCATTTCCGCAGGTAAAGGAAAAATCCCCCGGCCCGCAGCAGAACGCGCCTCCATGAGTCATGCGCCGGATGCCGCGGAAACCGCCGCCCGTTCCGCGGCGCTGGGCCGGAACCTGTCCGCCGAAGAGGCCCGGCTGCTCGCGGTCTATTTGGACATGCTGGTCAGGTGGAACCGGCGCATGAACTTGGTGGGCCCCGCGTCGGGGCTGGAAATTCTGGAGACCCTGATTCAGGATTCGTGGTTTCTGGCCGATCTGCTGACGGAGCTTGCCCCGCAGCCCGGGGAGATTCTCGATCTGGGAGCCGGGGCTGGATTGCCGGGCATCCCGCTGCGCGTATTCTGGAAATCGGGGCGGTATTTTCTGGTGGAGCCCCGGAGGAAGCGGTCCATTTTCATGGAACAGGCCCTGGCCGTGCTGCGGCTTCCGGACACCTTCGTGCTTCCCGTGCGCATGGAGGATCTGCCTCCTGCCCGCAGGAAGGCCGGGCTTGTCGTCAGCCGCGCGTTCAGGCCGTGGCGGGAGCTGCTCGCCGATGTGCGGGAGTACCTCGCTCCGGACGGACGGGTGCTGATCATGTCCAATGCGCCCCGTCCCGATGCCGGATTTTCGGGCTACGCCCTGGAGAAAACGCGGGAATACGCCGTGGCGGGCAAGGTGCGTTTTTTCTGGCTATTTGTCCGGCGGGACGGCTGACAGGCCGGGCATGAGCAGGCGGGTGGCCGCCCGGTCCGCCTCTTCGGCCAGATCCATGAAGCGTTCCAGATATTCCAGGATTTCCACCTTCCGGTCTTCGGCGGAACAGGCGTAGTCTTCTTCCAGACGGCCGGATTTCAGATACTCCTCGAATTCATTCAGAAATTTTTCACTGAGCATGGTATTTTTCCGTTATCGGTTTTCAGGTGCGGAAATCCCGGCGGGCCTGCCACGAGGCGGCATGGACCGTCGGTGCGGGGAATCCCATCAGGAGCGGACATATGATCGTCGGACTCGGAGTGGATATTGTGGAACTGGAGCGCATCGCCCGGACGTTCCGGCGTTTTGGCGGGAAGTTCGCGGAAAGAATCCTGGCCCCGGCCGAGCTGGAGCGCCTGCCCGGGGAGCCCGCCGCCTTTCTGGCCTCCCGTTTCGCGGTGAAAGAGGCTGCCGTCAAGGCATTGGGCACGGGATTCCGGGATGGCATTTCTCCTTGCGAGATAGAGGTGCGTTCCGATTCTCTGGGCAAGCCGGGGCTTGTGTTTCACGGCGCGGCACTGGAGCGCTTGCGCGAGATCGGGGCGGTTCGCGCGCATCTGTCTCTCTCCCACGGCCGGGAAAGTGCCGTGGCAGTGGTTGTTCTGGAGCGGTGAGAGGCGGCCGGGTCAGGATGCGGGCCTTCGCGTTTTTCTTCGCCCTTTACTGTTTGATTTCCACCGTCACTTCATGTTTCCCTGACAGGGCCTTGGGGCCGGTCGGGCCCAGAAAGACCCTGTTCGGGTCCACTTTCAGTTCTCCCACCAGATAGTTTCTGATGAACTCCGCGCGGCTCGCGGCTAGGCGGACCAGATCGTCGTCGGTGACGCGGATCAGTTCCCGGAGTTTTTCCTCCTGCACCTCGCGCGGCACTTCCCGGTGGATGCCCAGAGCGTTTTTCTCCTTCTCCACAGGCTCGTCCTTGTAGGCCTGCCAGAGCAGATCCGGATATTCCTCCGCCGTGATTTCCAGCTGTTCCGGCGTGGTCTCTTCCCGCTCCCGCCGGGACAGATCGGCGTATTTGATCACTTGGAGCTTGCGCAGGAATTGCAGCTCGAACATCGCCCGCCTGTCCGCGTCCGGGTCGGCCTGACCCGTGACGGAAATGTTCATGGCCGGGCGTTTCCCCAGCACATCGGCCAGGGTCTGCAGAGCGGTCATGGTTTCCGGGCCGGGCGTGGAAACACCGGCGGGGAATTGCAGATGGCTCAGGTCCGGGGTGCCTTCGGGGATCAGGCTGCCCAGCAGGCTGAAGGGCGAAGTCACGGCCTTGAGGATGAGCCCCAGAAACGCCTGGGCCACGATGCCGCCGATGCTGAATTTCGGATCGTTCAGATCGCCCCGCACGGGCAGGGTGATGACGATGTTGCCGGACATGTCGCGCAGCAGTGAAAGGCCGAGCTTGACCGGAGCGTCCACGGCGTCCGGGGATTTCACCTTGTCGCCGAGTTGCAGCTGCCGCGCGGTGATGGCGTTGCCCATGGTCAGCTTACTGGCCTGCGTGTTGACCTTCATGTCCCAGTCCAGCTGCCCTTTGGTCACCGGATAGGCGATGAACTTGGAGGAATAGGGCGACAGACCGACCAGATCCAGATTCCGCAGAGTGACGGTGCTGTTGGCCTCCACCGGGTTCTTGAGCGGCGCCACCCAGCCTTTGGCGGTGATGGGTGCGGAGCCGTCGATCATGGCGGACAGATCGATCTGCACCTGCCGGGCCGGATCGAGAGAAATACCTGTCGCGGTCATGTCTATGGGCGTGATGGTCGAGGCGAACTGCGGGGACAGGCTCTTGTCTCTGAAGGACAGTCTGCCCTTCCGTACGGCCAGGGTCTTGATGTCCAGAGATATTTTCCGGCCGGATTTTTCCTCTGACGCGGCGGGTTTGTCTTTTCCGGCGGTCTTGTCCTTGTCCGGCATGATGCGGCTTATGGTGCTGTTGCCATCCGCGTCGATAACCAGACTGCCGCGCGGCTCCACCAGCAGAACCTGGTCCACGGAAATGGACAGGGGCGAAAGACTGGCCTGTACGTTCTGAAGTTCCAGAGCCTTGAGCCCGCCGATTTCGGTTTTGGAGCGTCTTTCGGTCACGCGCAGATCGCCGGCATGCAACGCGCCGCTGATCTCGCCCGCGCCTTTGGGCGTAACGCGCCAGTCCAGCCGTCCGTCCAGCCAGCCGGACGGGATGTCCACGGCGGCCACACCGGCAACGTGCGGTGCGGCGAGAGCCAGGGGCAGGCGGGAGAGCCGCAGGTTTCCTTTCGATGCCAGAGGAGAGGGCGCAAGGTCGCCCTCAGCATTGATGGAGCCTGTTTCCTCTACCCGGCAGGAAAAAGTGAAGGGGATGGCGGCGGCCAGATCCGTGGACAGCTTTTTGGCGTCGAGGGATATCTGGTCCACGGACAGATCGAGAGGCGCGGCCAGGGTTTCGTCGATCAGCCGGAACTGGCTGTCCGCGACGAGGAATTGTTCCAGCCGGGCGTTCCAGGCAGGTCCGCCGGGCTGGGGTTTTCCACTGCTCCGGGCCCGGTTTTTTCCGCTGTCCGGGGCCGGAGAGAAAAGACGGGCCAGATCCACCTCGCCGTTTTCGAGCATCCGCACATCCAGGCCGAAAGTCAGGGCCGCTTTCCGGATGGCGGCCGTCCGCTTGCCCGTGTCCACGGCAATGGCCTCCACCTGAAATTTGTTCAGCCGCACCGGTTCTCCGGGCGTTTTGTCCTGAACGCGTATTGCCGCGCCGGTCACGTTCACGCCGCCCAGTTGCATGGTCCAGGCCGGAGCGGGCTCGGCGGAAGGCGGCACTTCCTGTTGCGGCGTGTCGCCGGAAGCAAGACGGCGCATGAGGATGGAGTGCCCGTTTCTGTCCGCGCTGGTGATGATTTTCGGTTCGTCCACGGCCAGCACGCCCGTGCGGATGCTCCGGGCCTTCGGATCGACGGCGATGGCGTCCAGAACGGCGCGTTTGACCGTCACCGCGTCAGGAGCTTCGGGCACGCCCAGTTTCAGCTCGCGGACTTCGATCCGGCCGTTTTCCAGACGCGGCTTCGCCTCCGGGCCGTCCATGACCACCGAAAACCGGGCGTCGGTTTTGGCGGAATCCAGACGCAGCGGCAGGGCGTCCTGAAAATAGGGCGCGCAGGACGGGATATCCAGGTCCCTCGCCGCGATATGCGCCCGGAAGCGCATCGGCACGATGGAAAACGTGGCGTTGGCGGAGATGGATTCCCGGGCGTTGGTGTGCAGGCTCAGGATGGCTTCGGCCGTGGCGTTTTCTGCCGTGCTCAGATCTTTTACTGTCAGGGTCAGGCCGCTTGCTTCACGGGAAAAGGGCGTTTTCGTGGTTTCGTCGAGAAACTGGATGCGGCCGCCGTTTATGCTCAGACTCGGGATACGCAGCAGCAGCCGGGTCATGCCCTCGGGGCTTTCAGCCCGGGCGGGTCCGGTCGTGGTGGCGTTTTTGTCCGGGTTTGTGCCCGGTCCGGCTGTCCGGGCCGTGGCATTCATCTGTGTGTCATCGGTCTGGGCCGTGGAGTTGGGTTGGCTCGTACCATTGGCCTGGAGCGTAGAGTTCTGTGCAGTGGAGTTGCCTTGGAGCGTGGAGTTTGTCCGGGCTGTGGCGGAGGTCTTGCAGGCCGCCGGGGAAGATTTGGGCGGTGTGAAGTATTCCGCCCAGTTCACGGCTCCGTTCTTTCCTCGCGTGACACGGAGAAACGGTTTGTCCAGACTGACGGATTTCAGGCCGACATTCAGATTCAGGATGGAAAGGTCGTCCATGATCACCTGCATCCGCTCCGCCGTGAAGACCGTCTGTCCGCCGCCGGTCATTTCGATGTCCCGGCCCGTGACGCTTCCCTGGATGGAAAAGGTGGGCAGCTTCCCCTCGTGCTGCTCGAAGGCCAGCTTGTTTTCCAGGGTCAAAGAGCCTTTCGACAGGGCGAGTTTCTTCGAAACCGGAACGTAGGCCCAGTATTTGGGCAGCGAGAGGTCTGTGAGTTCCAGGTTGAATTCGGTCTTCAGCGTATTGTGGAAGGGAATGGTCTGGCCCTGCAGGTGAAAGGGCGCGCCGTTCAGCCGGAAAGACAGGACGGGACTCATGAACACTTCCCAGTCTTTTTTGCGCGAGGAGAAGTGGGGCAGATGGAAGAGAACCTCGTCCACGGTGTGGGTGACGCCCCTGGCTTTGTCCTCGAAAATCACCGTGCCGTTCTGGAGTTCGAAAGGTTTGGCGATGACGGGAAAAATGTTCGGGCTGTCCTTTTTTTCCGGCGATTCGGAGGTGATCAGATCTTCGAAATTGCTTTTCCCGTTTTCGTCCAGGCGGATGTGCAGACGCGGACCATGGAGCCGAACGTCATGGAGCACCACGGCCAGCCTGAACAGGGAGGAGAGTTCCAGATCGGCGTGCAGGCCGTCGAAGGACACGAATTTTTCATCGCTGTCCTTCCCGGCCAGAGCGAAGTCCGCGACATCCACGGTCAAGGCAAATGGATTGCAGCGCACTTCGCCTACGTCGATCCGCCGCTGCAGGACATGCGAGACCTTTTCCGTCAGGACGTAATGAATGGCGCGGGGCAGAAGGAAAAATCCGGCCAGGGCGTACAGGACGAGCAGAAGAGCCGCGACGGCCAGCCCCTTTTGCCAGCGTGCGAGGGACGACCAGTATTTGCGGAAATGTGTCATGGGACGCTCCGGCGCTCTTGAGGACAGTTACTTGGAGAGCCGTATTCCTGTTGAGCCCGGAGGAAGATTCATGGGGCGGATGTACGGCGGAAACTTGCACCCGATGCCGTTTTGGCACCATAATCCTGTAGTATCCGCAGGACGGATTTGCAAGACGCCCCCGCCGTCTTCAGAATGGAGGTCCGGCGGGGGAGGCGTCTATTCCGGTTTTGCCGGGGTATAGAAATCCAGTAGTTTTTGCGCGGTATTTCGCCAGCTGAAATGCTCTCGGGCGAAGGCTCTGCCGTTTTGGCCTATGTGCGCGGCCGTTCCCGGATGTTCCAGCAGGTCGGCTACGTGACCGGCGATGGCTTCGGGGGTGTTGACCTCGAGATGGCGGCAGTTGTGGCCGTCCGTCAGATAGGCGCCGATATTGGTGCGGGGCAGGACCACGGGCCGCGCGCTGGCGAGAAAGAGTGGCAGCTTGGAGGGGAAGCGGTAGTCGTCGAAGGCGTCTGGAGTGCCAGGCTGTACCAGTACATCGGCCATGCGCAGAAATGTGGGCAGTTCCGTCGGCGCCGTGTTGGAAAAGTCCATGACATAGCGCTCCCGCAGCGCGGGAATTTCTGCATCGGCGAAGATGTGGTCGCTGCCGGCACAGCGAATGAGCCGTATCGTGTGTCCCCTGGCCTCGATGAGAGGCAGGGCGTGGTACAAGGGGCCATGGTGGCGGCGTTGGCGTAATGTACATTGCCCGGATAGACCAGCACCGATGCTTCGTCCGGGATGCCGAAGTGCCGCCGCAGGGCCATGCTGCGGCGTTGCGGAATCGCGAAAAAGTCCTCTTCGCAGGCCGGCCAGATGAGTTGCCGGGGAACGTGGGGAGGAATGAATTCCTCCAGTCTGTCCATCAGAAAGGAAACCCCGGCGGCCTCCGCGATGAACGCCTGATGCAGTATGGGGTGGCAGAGATGGCCGGAGGCGTTGAGTTCTCCTTTGGCGGTCAGGCGGACCAGCTCCGCGAAGGGTTTTTTGTACTGCGTTTCCAGCAGATAGCGCTCGTTATCCTCCAGATGCACGAAGTAGCGGGCCTGAAGCGCCTTCGCGGCCATCAGCGTCATCGTTCTGACCTGTTCACGCGGAGTCCAGGCATGGAGAATGGTCTCTGAAGAATAGGCGCCCGCGATGATTTTTTCCACGAAGGTTTCGTAAGAAAGTATCTTATAGTCTGGTGTGCCAAAGTAACAACTGTCTTCGACGGTTGGGAGAACGACAGTGCAGTCATGACCCATATCACGCAATACGTTTGCTATGAAATGAATGTGCACACCACTTGAAACACAGTATTTTCCGTAATTTATAAAAACGATTTGCATATTTTCAATAAGTGTCCAATTGGAATCATGTGGAATTTTTGACTACTGCAGGAATATGGGGCTGCCAGACAGACTGAACACCATGACACCGATCGTATGGTCGGTGTTCAGGAAGAGTCTTTCAGAAAACCCGCTGTCATTTTTCTCTGTGGCGGGCCAACGCCTCGCAACGCAGCTGCAGGAGAATTTCCGCGCTTTTGGGGCCGAGATTCCGGTACTTTTCGGGAAGGCTTACAGCTGTAAGCAGGGTCAGATCGCATCTGGCCCGGTCCAGAAGTTTCTCGCCGCTGTCCGCCTCCACCATCCGGAAAAAAGGTTCTGTCAGTCCGGCCTTGTCCAGGTCTAGCAGCATTCGGGCCAGGGTGGAGTTTCTGAGCTCCGCGTACCGCGCTCCGTTCATGTGTCTTCGGGCCGCCCATCGTCCCGCGGTACGCAGCCGGCCGGACAGACGCAGGCGCAGAGCCAGAGTCTCGGCCAGGCTTTCCCCGCGCTTTTCGTGTCCGTGATGATGAGGCAGTTCGGCGCGAGGTGTGGCTGTCTTGCCTAGATCATGGCAGAACGCCATCCACACCGCCGTAACGTCTCCCGCACACTGGTCCATGATCCGGGCCGTGTGTTCCAGAACGCTGGAGTCGTGCCATGTTGGCGGTCCGGCGGGCAGACTGTCCGCTTCGGCCAGTTCTTCGAACCAGGGACGCAGGCATTGCCCCCGGGACAGCAGGCGCGGAAAGTTTCCCGGCCGGGCGGCGGCGCAGGCCTTGAGCAGTTCCTGTCCCACCCGCTCGGCAGCCACCGCGCCGAGGGCATGGGGGGGACCGCGCGCATGGCCGGCAGCAGATCGTCGTGTACTGTAAAATCCGGGAGAACGGCGGCGAAGCGGGCCGCGCGCACGGCACGCAGCGGGTCTGTCAGGAAATTGGCCGCCGCCACAGGGCGCAGGATTTTTTTATGCAGATCGGGCAGAGCCAGAGGGTGGGCCGTCAGCTCCCCTCGTTTGTCTCTGGCCATGGCGTTGATGGTCAGATCGCGGGACTCAAGGTCGGCCTCGATATTCGGATATTCGGAAATCGTGTACTGCTCGGTTCCGCGCAGGAAGACGGGAATGCCCTGTCCTACCCGGATCAGTCCCGGCACCTGGCGGCGCAGGGCGCTTTCGTCGCCGTTTATGACCACATAGTCCAGGTCCGAAGGTGTAAGGCCGCGCAGTTGGTCGCGGACGGCTCCGCCCACGAGATAGATGTCCATGTTCCTCCTGTCGCGGACTGAGACTCACTCCCGCCCGGCCAGGGCCAGAGCTGCTCCGGCGCCGATGAACAGAGAGCCGAAAAGGCGGTTGCCCCGGCGCATGGCCAGCGGGGTGGACAGGGCGCCGCGTACGGAAGCGGCCAGCAGGGCATAGCAGGTCATGACCAGAGCGTCCGTGACCAGCACGGTCAGGCCCAGAATGAGATACTGCGGCGCATGGGGCAGATCGTGGCGGATGAACTGGGGGAAAAATGCGGCCAGGAAAATGATGGATTTGGGATTGCTCAGATTGACCAGCATGCCCCTGCGGGTCAGGGCCCACGAGTCCATTTTCCGCTCGGGCGCGCCGGACACGGCCAGCACGGGAGCTTCGCGCCATTTTTGTATGCCCAGCCAGATCAGGTACAGGGCCCCTACGATCTTCAGGGTGGTGAAGGCCCAGACCGAGGAAGAGAGCAGTACGCCCAGCCCGGCTCCCACCACGGCGATATGCAGCGCCAGAGCGGTTTGCAGGCCGAGGATGCCGATCAGGGCCGGGCGCAGGCCATGGGCCAGAGAAGTGCTCATGGTGGAGACGGCGCCCGCGCCGGGAGACAGACTGAAGACGATGCAGGCTGCCGCGAAAGCGAGCCAGGTAGTGAGGGACATGGCTGTATCCGGGAAAAAGGTCGTCGGAAAAATCCGCCTCTAGTCCAGAGCGGCAACGGGCACAAGAGAAGGACATCTTCCGGCGGCCGCATGCGCCTGGAAAGCCGTGCGGAAAGATGGCTTTGTCAATGCTTCGAGATGGGGATAACACAGGACAAAAGCGGCTGAAGCCGCATGACGCGGAGGCTTCGCATGAGATATTTCGCGCTGCATGTCCTGGTGTTTCTCTCGCTGACTGGTTGGGCCGCCGGGGGCGATATGGCCGGGCGGATCGAAAAGCTCGACGGAGAGGGCCGGGTTCAGCGGGGACAGACCGTTATTCCCGCCGGAACCGGGCTTGAGCTCTACGCCGAAGATGTGGTTTTCACGGAAGAATGGAGTTCCATCGGGATTGTCCTGCAAGACGGATCCATTCTGTTTCTGGGGCCGGACAGCCGTCTTCTGATCAGGGATTTCCTCCCCGCTAAACCGGACAGTCTGGGTGCTTCGGGTGTAGGGCTGCTCAAGGGGTTTCTGGCACTCATTTCCGGATTGGTCCCGGAGAAGGCCCGGACCGAAACACCGGATGCGGTCATCGCCATCCTGAATGAGCCTCGCCCGGATGAAGAGCCGCATGCCCGCGGGAACACTGGGAGGCCAGCCGCCGCAGAAGGCTGGCGCGGCCATCCGCGCGGGCAGGGGAGGACTGCTCCGTGAGCCGCCGGAGCCCCGGACACAGGATTTCCAGGCCCGACGCGCTGCGTCTTTTCGGCGCCGGGGCGTTGGCCGTGGTCTGCGTGCTGGCGTTGCATCTCGCCCGGCCGCAGCTCTACGTACGTATCGAGAATGCCGTGTACGACACGCTGCTGCGGCATGCCGCCGTCCGTCCGCCGGATCCGGCGCCCGTCATCATTGCCATCGACGACGAGTCTCTGGTCCGGTACGGGCAGTGGCCCTGGCCCAGAAGGTATCTGGCCGGACTCGTGGCCGGACTGCGTGCGGCCAACGCGACCCTGGTCGCTCTGGATCTGGTCCTGCCTGCGCGGGACCGCACGTCGCCCATGTCCATACAGCAGAACCTGCTTCAGGACCTGGGTCTCAGGGTTCCGCTGGATATCCCGGCGGACTATCTGGACAACGACCGCGTGTTGTCCAGGGAACTTCAGAGGCAGCCGTCGGTGCTCGGCTACAAGTTTCTTTTCGAGCCGTTGCAGTATTCCGGGCGGCTTTGCCAGACGCATCCGTTTCTGCCTTTTCTCCCCGTTTCTGAAGGACTTTCGTTTCATACGGCCAGGGACGTGATCTGCAATCTGTCCAGCCTGACGGCGGCGGCTGTTTCCTCCGGATTCGTCAACGCTCTGCCGGATGCGGACGGCGTGCTGCGCCGCGTGCCCATGCTGATCCGGCACGAAGAGAGCTTGTACCCCAATCTGATGCTGGCCACGGTCATGGCCCTGAGGAAAAACATGCCCGTAGGGCTGGGGCGGGATGCCGACGGCGCCTTTCTGACGCTGGGGCGGCAGCGCGTCCATGTGGACGGCAGAAGCGAGATGCTGCTCAGGTTCAGGGGGCCGCAAGGCACGTTCCATACGATTTCGGCCGTGGACATCATGGAAGGGCAGGCGCCCGATCTGAGCGGCCGTCTGGCGCTCATCGGGGCCACCAGCACGGGTCTGGGAGACAGCCACGTGACGCCGCCGGACAGGATGTTTCCGGGTGTCGAGGTGCACGCGACCATTCTGGACAATCTTCTGCAGGGCGACATCCTGATGCGCCCGGTCTGGGCCGGCGGAGCGGAGGTGGTGCTGACGGTGTGCGCCGGTATTCTGACCGTGGCGATCATGGTCTTTCGCGGCCCCGCCTCCTGCCTGGGCTGGCTGCTGGCGGCCGGAGTCGGACTCTGGCTCGCCTGCTGGCGTCTGCTGGCCGCTCACGGATATTGGGTTTCCCCGTTGCCTGCGGAACTGTCCCTTGTGCTGACGGCGGCGGGACTCAGCCTGTTCAAATACACACTGAAAGAACGCGAACTGCTGCTGCGAAACGTACAGCTCGTTCAGGCCCAGGACGCGGCCATTTTGAGCCTTACGGCCCTGGCGGAAACACGCGATCCCGAGACGGGAGGGCATATCAAGCGCACCAGGGAATACATCCGGATACTGGCCGAGAAGCTGGCCCTGAACCCCAGATACAGCGAACGGCTCGACCAGGAAACCATTGACCTGCTGTACAAGTCCGCCCCCCTGCACGATATCGGCAAGGTCGGCGTCCGGGATCACATCCTGCTCAAACCGGGCAGCCTGGACCCGGCGGAGCGGCGGGAAATGCACTCTCATGCCGTTTTGGGGTTCGAAACTCTGGATCAGGCCGAGCAGCAGGCCTTCAGTCAGAGTGACAGCTCCTTTCTGGCGATGGCCAAGCAGATCGCCTACGCTCACCATGAAAAATGGGATGGCACGGGATATCCGCAAGGGCTCAAAGGCGAAGAAATTCCTCTCGGTGGGCGTCTCATGGCCGTGGCCGACGTTTACGACGCTCTGGTCAGCAGACGGGTGTACAAGGAGCCTGTCCCGCATGCCCGGGCTGTTGAGATCATCATCGAGGGCCGGGGACGGCATTTCGACCCGGATGTGGTGGACGCCTTTATGAAATCTGAAAATCTGTTCAAAGAGATCTTTGAACGGCACCGCTCATGAATTTCGGCTGTTCTGGCAGATCCCGCTGAGTTGACATGCTGAAATGCAGTTTGGGTTGGATCTGGAAGGTTATCGACGGGAGGCTGAAGCCGGTCATGCGACCAGCGTCGGCCTGAAAGAAACTGTGGAAGACCTCATACCTCGGAGCCGGATAACATATAGAATTGAGAAGATATTTCGTCTGGAGTGTTTCCGTTTATTATCATTCTGAGAGCTTTCCATCCGGTAATGGGATGTCTTTACAGTCCGCTTGGCTATGAACAGTTGTAAGAACCCTATGGCGGCTGCCTGGAATGCGGTGAAACAGCTTTTTTTCAGGTTACGAGGGAAGAACTCTCATTTTTCAGTTTTTCGGCAAGCCTGTTTCATATCTTTGGGAGGTGTGCCGAAAAACATTTGACAAAGGGAGAAGGCATCCATATAGGAAGTGGCCTGTTGTCGGGATGTAGCGCAGTCTGGGAGCGCACTTGAATGGGGTTCAAGGGGCCGGAGGTTCAAATCCTCTCATCCCGACCATACGCCCACATAGCTCAGTAGGTAGAGCGCGTCCTTGGTAAGGACGAGGTCAGCAGTTCAATCCTGCTTGTGGGCTCCAGGTTTTGAGCAAAGATGGAACAAGGTAATCAGCCTTCGTTCCATTTTTTTGTCCAAAATCCGGGCTTTCTTACGGACAGGTCAGATTGGTCCTGAGTGTCTCTATCCCCTCAGAACATGACAGGAGGCTTTCAGCCCGACAGGGCTTTTTCCTCCACGTCTCATCTCATGAGCCAACAACCGAGTTGGCGGCCCCTCTATCCTTTCCCGCCTGATCTCCTTGCTTCAAAAAGGGCCCTTCCTGAGCTTCTCCCCCTGCTTCCTTTCCGTTTCCCTTCCTTTGCCCCAAGATCGCAGGAGAATTGGAATGTACGATTTTGACCCTCCCAGAATCTTTCTTCTGATATTCTCTTCACTTAGGCAGTGCCGTCAAATTATTTCTGCCCACAACGAGATACACCTGATTTGCACGGCGGCAAGGAAGGAGAGGCTTCGTTTTGCATAACGCGTGGCGATGCCACGCCATCTCTTGAGGTGAAGAAAGGCGTTCTCGACCAGGTGCCGTACACGGTACAGAGCTTTGTCGTAATCGCGCTGTTCCCTGCGATTCTTTTTGGGCGGGATGACGGGCTGGCAGCCGGACTCAACAGCCTTGTCTATAAGTTCATTGCTGTCATCTCCGCGATCAGCCAAAAGCATCTCCGCGCTCAAGCCGTCAATCAATGCACACGCTTCCTTGCAATCAGCTCTGGTACCTTCTGTAACAACAACTCTGAGCGGCATACCATGCGCATCCACGGCCAGATGTATTTTGGTGTTGAGCCCCCTTTTGTACGGCTCATCGCCTGGTTGCCGCCAACCGCTCCGGCAGCATGGGGATGCACTTTGCAATGGCTCGCATCAATCATCAGCCACTCATAGTCAGGCTCAGCCATGAGCACCTCAAGGAGTTTTTCCCAAACACCCCGGTCACGCCAACGGCAAAACCGGCGATGGGTATTTTTCCAGTCCCCAAGGTCAGGAGGCAGATCACGCCATGGCGCTCCCGTCCGCAATATCCAGAACACCGCGTTAATAAACAGCCTGTTGTCTCCGGCCGGGCGACCAACGCTCCCCTTTTTGCCGGGGAGATGCGCCTGTATGTTTTCCCAAACCCTGTCAGAAATATCGTGTCGTCGATGTGCGTACATAGCCCCTCCCGTTATGCATGAAGAGATTTTACCAGATTATTCATAGTTTGACGACACTATCTAGGATTATTTGATTTTGGGTCATGCCTAGTCCATGAGTCTCCATTCGACTATAAGGCTAGTCACGACAATGAAAAACAAGTATGCGAAGCGTTCAAGAATTTCAGAGGCCAAAGTCCGACAAATAGTGAAGCTGTTTGCCGTGGATTTGAA
This sequence comes from Desulfomicrobium orale DSM 12838, assembly GCF_001553625.1. Taxonomy (GTDB): domain Bacteria; phylum Desulfobacterota; class Desulfovibrionia; order Desulfovibrionales; family Desulfomicrobiaceae; genus Desulfomicrobium; species Desulfomicrobium orale. The sequence continues at coordinate 12,451 of NZ_CP014230.1, read as the reverse complement.
TGCCCTGCAGATAGCTGAAATAGCCGGGGTAAATCGTAATACCGCGAACCGTTATCTGGCTGCTTTCCGAGAGAGGATTGCCCGGTTCTGCGAGGCGGAGTCTCCTGTTCAAGGCGAAGTTGAGGTTGATGAAAGCTATTTTGGCGCACGCCGCGTTAAAGGAGTCAGAGGCCGAGGAGCCAAGGGCAAAACCATTGTGTTCGGCTTATTCAAGCGTGAAGGTCGCGTTTGTACCGAAATTGTCCCGGACTGTTCAAAAATCACCCTCCAAGGGATCATCCGGGGTCGCGTGAAACTTGAAAGCATTATTCACTCTGATGGCTGGCGCGGCTATGATGGTCTCGTAGACCTAGGCTACCAAAAACACTTCCGGGTTGAGCATGGCAACAATGAATTTGCCAATAAAAACTCACACATTAACGGCATTGAGAGCTTCTGGACTTTTGCCAAAACACGACTTGTTCGTTTTAGGGGTTTGCCCAAGCACACTTTTTACTTTCATTTGAAAGAATGTGAATTTCGCTTTAACCATAGAAACGAAGATAGTTATAAACTTCTGCTCAAAATGCTCAGAGAAAATCCACTCAGCTAGGCATGACCCATTTTCTTTATGCTCAGGCCTCATTAATTGTAAAAATCAGGAAAGTTGGTTAGTTGTGCTCAGGGAGGACGCCATGAGCCAACTTTTCTACCTTTCTGCCGAACAACTCGAACGTATCAAGCCCTTCTTTCCACGATCACATGGTATTCCGCGGGTCGATGACCGGAAAGTCATCAGCGGCATCATTTATGTCATCAAACATGGCCTGCAATGGAAAGATGCACCGCGTGAGTATGGCCCGTATAAAACGCTGTACAATCGCTTTTTGCGCTGGAGCCGGATGGGCGTCTTCAACAATATTTTTACCGAATTGGCAAAAACAGCGGGAAAAGATGGACGATTGATGATCGATGCGACCCACCTCAAAGCCCATCGTACCGCCGCAAGCTTGCTCAAAAAGGGGCTCTTTCCCGCTGCATCGGACGCACAAAGGGCGGCCTGAACTCCAAACTCCATGCCCTTTGCGACGGCCACGGCAGGCCCCTGGCCTTGACGCTCACAGAAGGCCAGGTGAGCGACTACAAAGGAGCCACCCTGCTTATGGATGCTTTGCCTGAGGCCAGGGAGCTGCTGGCGGACCGTGGTTACGACGCCGACTGGTTCCGTGACGCCCTGCGCGCCAGAGGCATTACGCCCTGCATCCCGCCCAGAATGAGCCGGAAGAGACCCATCTCTTACGATAAAAATCTGTATAAACAGCGGCACAAGATCGAGATCATGTTTGGCAGGATCAAGGACTGGCGCAGAATTGCCATGCGTTATGACCGCTGCGCGCATACCTTCTTTTCAGCTCTGTGCCTCGCGGCTTCCATCATTTTCATCTCAATTAATGAGGCCTGAACCTAGCTTATCTTTCTGCCTTTAACAGCCCTTCATGGTAACAACGCTCCGGGCTTCTCCCGCCCAAACTGCTGTGAGGCCGAGTCTGGTTGTAAAAGTCGATCCATCTGCCGATGCCGGTGCGGGCTTCCGAGCCGGTTTCATATGCGTTCAGGTACACGTTCTCGTATTTGAGTGAGCGCCAGAGGCGTTCGATAAATACGTTGTCCAGCCAGCGGCCCCGGCCGTCCATGGAAATGCGGATTCCCTTATCTCGCAGGATGTTGGTAAAGGCAAAGCTGGTAAACTGACTGCCCTGGTCGGTGTTGAAGATATCGGGTTTGCCATATTTCGCCACGGCCTCTTCCAGAGCCGAGGCGCAAAAATCCGTGTCCATGGTGTTTGAGAGCCGCCAGGACAGCACTTTGCGGCTGTACCAGTCCATGATGGCCACCAGATAGAGAAAACCTTTGCGCATGGGGATGCAGGTAATATCCGCACACCAGACCTGATTGCTCCGATCTATGGTCAAGTCGCGCAACAGGTAGGGATAGTGTTTGTGTTCCGGGTTCGGAACACTGGTTTTCGGCTTCTGGTACACCGCCATGAGACCCCTCAACCGCATCAGACGGCGGACGCGCTTTCTGCCAGCGTTGTATCCCAGCGACACCATGTAACGACGCATCTGGCGCACTCCAAGAAACGGCCATTCCGTGAAAGCACGGTCGATTTCCTGCATTACTGTGAGGTTTATGGCCGATTCTCCGGCTCTTTTGTAATACAGGCTGGAACGGGCGACTTTGAGCAGAATACACTGCCGGACAACGCTGAGCTTCACATGGCCCGATTGACCATGCTTTGCCTGCGGGAGACGCTCACCGCTTCCCCCAGGCTTCGGCTGAAAAATCTCGTTCCACGGTAAGCTGACCGATTTTGGCATGAAGCATCTGGAGCTGTTTTTCTCTCCTGACCTCTTCGGTCTTGATTTCACCGGCAAAGATGCCCGCAGCCGATTCCTTGAGCTGCTTCACCCACTTGTGGATGAGCGTCTGATGAACGCCGAACTCGGAACTGAGTTCGGCAATGGTTTTCTCGCCGGAAAGGGCGGCCAGGGCCACTTTGGCCTTGAAAGCGGGAGCGTGGTTCTTTCGCTTGGACATGTGTGTTCTCCTTGTCTGGTTGAGTAGCTACCACACCTGTCCGAATTTTGGGGACCACCTCTGTGAAGAAAGGCGTTCTCGACCAAGTGCCGTACACGGTACAGAGCTTTGTCGTAATCGCGCTGTTCCCTGCGATTCTTTTTGGGCGGGATGACGGGCTGGCAGCCGGACTCAACAGCCTTGTCTATAAGTTCATTGCTGTCATCTCCGCGATCAGCCAAAAGCATCTCCGCGCTCAAGCCGTCAATCAATGCACACGCTTCCTTGCAATCAGCTCTGGTACCTTCTGTAACAACAACTCTGAGCGGCATACCATGCGCATCCACGGCCAGATGTATTTTGGTGTTGAGCCCCCTTTTGTACGGCTCATCGCCTGGTTGCCGCCAACCGCTCCGGCAGCATGGGGATGCACTTTGCAATGGCTCGCATCAATCATCAGCCACTCATAGTCAGGCTCAGCCATGAGCACCTCAAGGAGTTTTTCCCAAACACCCCGGTCACGCCAACGGCAAAACCGGCGATGGGTATTTTTCCAGTCCCCAAGGTCAGGAGGCAGATCACGCCATGGCGCTCCTGTCCGCAATATCCACAGAACACCGCGTTAATAAACAGCTTGTTGTCTCCGGCCGGGCGGCCAACGCCCCCCCTTTTTGCCGGGGAGACGCGCCTGTATGTTTTCCCAAACCCTGTCAGAAATATCGTGTCGTCGATGTGCGTACATAGCCCCTCCTGTTATGCATGAAGAGGTGCTACCACATTGTTCATAGTTTGACGGCATTATCTAAGATCAGCTCCGGCCGGGAAGCCGTCCGGAAAGGGCGGGGCCGGCTTCTTCATCTCGTCTTCATCCATTTGTCCACGGCCGGAACTTCATAGGCGAGGAGTTTGTCCAGCAGTCCCTCGGGGGTGGAGTCTTCCAGAAGCATCCGCCTGTGGGGTTCCTTGATGAATCCTGCGGCCGTCGCACCGTCGAAAAACGACAGCAGCGCGTCGAAATATCCGTTTACATTGATAAGCCCGCACGGTTTTCTGTTCAGCCCGAGCTGGGACCAAGTCAGCAGTTCCGTCATTTCTTCTATGGTGCCGAATCCTCCGGGCAGGGCGATGAATCCGTCGGACAGCCCGAACATGGCCATCTTTCTTTCGTGCATGGAGTCAACGACGCGCAGTTCCGTCAGGCCCCGATGGGAAACCCTGTGCGCGAAGGATCTGGGGATGATTCCGGTGACCCGCCCGCCCGCACGCAGAACGGTGTCGGCGATTCGGCCCATGAGGCCGGTCTCTGCCCCGCCGTACACGAGCTCGATATCCCGCCCGGCCAGCACGGCGCCCAACCATTCGGCCATCTCCATGTAAACGGGGGCAAAGCCGGGGTTGGAGCCGCAATTCACGCATATTCGTTTCATAAGGCGATCTCAGCTGATGGACAGGAGCATGATGATCTTGGTGGAGACGATCATGCCCACCAGAGCCACGGGGTATACCGTGGCGTAGGCCGTGGCCGCATAGGCCGTCGGGCTCAGGGACGCGGCGGCTCCCAGGCCCGGAGTGGAGGTCATGCCGCCCGTCAGGACGCCGAGCATGCGCAGGAACGGAATTTTCAGTACAAGGCACAGGATCGTTCCGGCGGCGATGGGTACCAGAGTGATGCCCGCTCCGGCCAGGAACAGGGGCAGGCCATACTGGGAGAGTGTCGGCCCCAGGCTGCCTCCCGCCGCCGTCCCCACGGTAGCCAGAAAGAGACTCAGGCCCAGATCCCGGAGCAGGGAATTGGTAGTGGACGGAAGCTCGGTGATGACCGGGCCGATCTGGCGGACGGCTCCGAAAAACAGCCCGGCCATAAGTACGCCGCCCGTGGCTCCCAGAGTGAAGATGCCGAGTCCCGGCAGATAGAGGGGCATGGCGCCGAGCAGCAGTCCGCACAGCAGCCCGGCCAGAAGCATGGCGGAATTGGTGGCGAAGAGGGCCACGGCGTCGTCTCCCAGAAACTCCTTCACGTTTTCAAGGGCCTGAGCCTGGCCGACCACATGCAGAATGTCGCCTTGGCGCAGACGGGTATGCCCGCGGGCCGGACAGTCGAAGCCGTTGCGGGTGATGCGCGAAATCTGCACGCCGTAGACATGCTCCAGATTGAGGGAATGCAGGGTCTTTCCGGTGACCTCGGGCCGGGACAGGAGAATTTCCTTCTTGGACAGGACGGAGCTGAACGTCATGTCCGCTTCCACCTCGGGACCGATGATCACGGCGGTGCGGCGCAGGGCCTCCCGGGTTCCGACCGCGCGGACGGTATCGCCCATGCCCAGCACCGTGTCGGCCCTGACCAGCTCCGGCGCGTGCGCTCCGCTCCGCAGCAGGCGGGTGATGGCCACTTCGTCCATGAGCAGGGGCAGAACCTCGGACAAGGGCGCGGAACACAGATTGGGATTGGTCACGCGCAGATGCGTGAACTCCATGAGCGGGTGCAGCCGGCTCAGCTCCTGTTCCAGCTTTTCCTCTTCATGCCGGATGTTGGTTCGCAGAATCCGCGGCAACAGTTTGACCGCCAGCACCACGCCGATGACGCCGAAGGTGTAGGCCACGCCATAGGCCGCCGGAGCCGTGCTGTCGCGGGCCAGTTCCACGGCCACGGCCAGACCGGGGGTGGATGTCAGGGCGCCGGCGAAAAGACCGGCGGTGATCTCCTTGGAAAAACCGAGCCAGGCCTGGCTGCCCAGGGCGGTGAGCAGGGCTGCGGCGATCATGCCCAGAGCGGCCAGACTCAGGGACAGCCCTTCACGTCTCATGGAGTGCAGAAATCCCGGCCCGGCCTGCTGTCCGACGGAGTAGATGAAAAGGATCAGGCCCAGACTCTGAAACACTCCGGGCAGCGTGAAGCCGGCCAGACCGAACAGCAACCCGCTGAAAACAATACCCGAAGTGTCCAGGGAAAAAGTCCACAGCCGGATTCTGCCCAGCAGATATCCGGACAGGATCACGGCCAGCAGCAGAAAGAGAGGGTTTTGCAGAAGCGTCATGGGGGCTCCGGGTCGTTAAGAAGTGGCTGTTTTCAACTGCATAGAAACCTTGTCCCGCGATGTCCAACAAACAAAATGCAGCCTGAACCGTGCCGGGGCTTTGTTCCTTGAGTCCATGCGGGAAACCGGCAGAGTCGTCCGGCAGGCTGGGGGGTGGATTCCGTCCGGTTCTAGATGATGAAGAGTATAGTGTGCGTGGCACCTATCTTGCTTTTCATCATGTCCAGGGGGACACCATGAACATGCGTATTTTTTGGATTTTCGTACTGGTTTTTGCCGTCGGCGGATGCGCCACGGATAATCACGATATTTACATGCACGGCGTGCGCTATCACGATGACGCCAAAGTGGAGCTGAGCGCGCTGGAAGAAGCGGTCACACCGCTCAGTCTGCCGGGAAGACCGCTGAAGGCGCTGATGCTGCCCTTTGCCGTGCGTCATGAGGCCGGGATACGCTGGGAGATCGGGAGGGAAGCGGCGGATATTTTTCGCCGGATCTGGCTGGCGGAAGAGGTTTTCAGCGTGCTGGAATATAACGCCACCGAGGCCTGGCCGGGTCTGGATACGGCTCTGGCCCAGGCCAGAACCAAAGGTGCCGACATTCTGGTCACGGGGAACGTCAGTCATTTTTTTGAAGGCTCGGGCACAGGGCGGACGGCCGTGGGAGTTACGGTGGAGGCGTACTGGGTATCCAGCGCTGAACTGATCTGGTCCGCGGCTCAGGCCGGAGTCATGGACGGAGGGCTGGATAAGGATTTTGTCATTGTGCGCACCACTCGGCGCTTGCCGCAACATCCCACCTATGCCGTCATCCGCGAGCTGGCCAGGAGCATGGGGCGGGCCTTGGCGTCTTACTGCGGCTGAAGGCGGTTTCTGGGGCGTCCCAATCTGGTATGCCGTACTGTCATTGCAGTGGCCGGAAAACGAGCGCTCCGCCTGTCCGTTTTGAAAGCCGGACAGGCGGAGCATCGAAAATAGGGCCGCAAGCCATTCGGAAAGTATAAGCCCCGAGAGTTCCAGGGCGCATCTTATATCCGCTGTTTCCCTGTTACTTGACGAAATATCCCGCAGCCTTCCATGTTTTGTCTTTATCCAGCACAAAAGTTAATGTTTCGATTGCCGCTTCTTTTTTCTCAAATGTAGTGGAAAAGGTCACAACTGTGTATTTCCCGTCTGGAGCGCCTGGAAGGCTGTCGACCTGCTCCATCTTGTCCATCCTGCGCTGAATTACTTTCCCAAGAGGTTTGCGGAATCCGTTCAGGGTCAATATCCAGCTTTGTTCCGTTACGGCTTCTTTGAAATATGCTGACGTTCTTTCCCAGCTTTTTCCATATTCTCCATTATCTATGAGAAAAAGCCATTCATTGGCTGTAAAGATTTGCATGTCGTTCGTCTTCTGCTCGGAGTGTGCAAAAGAAAAGAGAAACATGGAAACGATAGCGGCGAGCATGACGCGGGTGAACGTGGATTTCATGATGCTTCCTCCCCTGTGATGTTAATCGTAAAATGCGTTTGACGCAGTGCCTCAGGTAAATTTGACAGGATGAGTCATTCCGCCACGGTACGGCGCAGAGCTTTGGTCCGGGCGCGTCTGGCCTTGGCTTCCAGCCGCCGCTCTTTGGCCGCGCGGGACGGAGCGGTCGGCCGGCGCGTTTTGGGCCGGACAGCGGCCATGGTCACCAGATGCGCCAGACGTTGAAGGGCCTCCCGGCGATTACTTTCCTGAGTACGGTGGGCTTCCGCGCGCAGCATCAGTTCCTCGCCGGTTGTGATGCGTTTTCCGGCCAGAGCCAGCAACCGCGCCCGGCCATCAGCAGAGAGACCTTCGATGGCGCAAAGCGCCACACGCAGCCGCACGGCCGTGGCTACCTTGTTCACATTCTGGCCGCCGGGTCCGGAGGAACGGATGTATTCAAAGAAAATATGCTCGTCGCGGATGAAAATGGAAGAAGTGATGCGCATGGGCGATCCATGAAACAAGCCGCCCCGGCTGGCAAGACGGAAAGGGCCGGAAATCACGAGGATTTCCGGCCCTGAAGGGATAGTTACCCGCAGGAGCCGGAGCACCCGCAGGAGCCGCAGCCGCCGCCTTCGGCGAATTTCATTTTCGATTCCACCCCGAAACCGCGCTCCGCGTCGAAGGTGATCGTCACGGGCTTGGCCTGTTCGAACAGGGCCGGTTCCATCAGGAATGAATAGCCGTCGGCCTCGAACACCTGATCGTCATCCTTGCGTTCATCCAGGGCAAGGCTCAGACGCTGGCCGCCGCATCCGGACGCAAGATAAATGCGGATGGGCTCCTTGTCTTTGTCTGCGAAATGTATGTCCAGTTGTTCTTTGGCCGCTGGTCTGAGTTCAAACATGGTTGTCTCCTCGGTTGAAGTGTGGGGCACAAATAAAACTCCGGAGCGGCTTGTCAATGCTTGCCGTTACCTTTGAACAGCACCTCCGGATTGAGGCAGGTCTCTGGCTTTTCCCCCGCGAGCATGGCCAGCAGGTTGCGCGCGGCCATGAGGGCCATGTTGCTCCGGGCGGACGTGGTGGCCGAGCCGATGTGCGGGAGCAGCACCGTGTTGGGCAGTGCGGCCAGACCTTCGGCCATATGCGGCTCGAATTCGTACACATCGAGACCGGCCCCGGCGATGACGCCATCACGCAGGGCCGCCACCAGATCGTCCTCCTTGATCAGCGGCCCCCGGCCCGTATTGATCAGAATGGCCGTGTTTTTCATGCGGGCAAAGGTCTTTGCGTTGAAGAGATGCCGGTTGGCGGAAAGCAGCGGGGCGTGCAGGCTGATATAGTCCGATTGCTCCAGCAGATCCTCGAAGCCGACCAGCCGCGCGTCCAGTTCCCGGTCCAGCACTTCGTTTCTGCGGCCCGAGGAACTGGAATACAGCACGGGCATGCGAAATCCTCTGGACATGAGGGCCATGGCCGTGCCGATGCGTCCGGCCCCGACAATGCCCAGCGTCCTGCCGCACACGTCCGCCCCCAGAAACTGCAGAGGCCCCCAGCCTGTCCAATTTCCGGACCGCATCGCCGCGTCGGCTTCGGCCACGCGCCGGGCCACGCCGAAAAGCAGCGCCCAGGCCAGCTCCGCCGTGGCGTCGGTCAGCACGCCGGGAGTGTTGGACACCGGAATGCCCCGCCGGGTGGCTTCGGGCACGTCGATATTGTCAAAGCCCACAGCATAGTTGGCGTATCCGCGCAGTTTCGGGGCCGCGTCGAAAAATGCCGCGTCGATGCGGTCCGTCAAAAGGCCCACCACCCCGTCCTTATCGCCGATCCGGGCCAGCAGTTCTTCTCTGTCCAGGGGACGGTCTTCGGGGTTTATCTCCACATCGCACACGGTTTCCAGAAGCTCGATCCCCTCGCAGGGGATGGCGCGGGTCACATATACCTTGGGTTTCATGGGGGCCTCCTGAGAGAGTATGGCGCGGTCCGGATTTTTCCCACCTGCCAAGCTACTTCAGGCCGGAAATGGATTCAAGGGCGGAAAACACTTCCATCCGTGCCGTGTGCTCTTCCGGGCGGTGCCGCCGGAGGCGTTGCGCGCCTCTGATGGCCCGATTCTTTTGACTTTTTGCGCCAAAATGGACCGTCCGCCCTTTACAAGGAGTTTTTCGGCGTTAGATTGTGCCCGATTTTGACGGGAGAAAAATTTCCACGCACGAGAGGAGAACGATATGGGCAAAATAATCGGAATAGATTTGGGCACCACCAACAGCTGCGTCTATGTGATGGAAGGCAAGGACGCCAAATGTATCACCAACCCCGAAGGCGGCCGGACCACGCCGTCCATCGTGGCTTTCACCGACAATGACCGTCTGGTGGGCGAAATTGCCAAGCGCCAGGCCGTGACCAACGCGGACAAGACCGTGTTCGCGGTCAAGCGCCTCATGGGCCGCCAGTTCAGCGATCCCAAGCTCAAGGACTGGATATCCAAGAGCCCGTACAAGATCGTGGCCGGCGCCAATGGCGACGCCTACGTGCAGATCGGCGACAAGAAATACAGCCCGGCGGAGATTTCTGCTCTCATTCTGCAGCGCCTCAAGAAGGACGCCGAAACCTATCTGGGCGAAACCGTGAGCGAAGCGGTCATCACCGTTCCGGCCTATTTCAACGACTCCCAGCGTCAGGCCACCAAGGACGCCGGGAAAATCGCGGGTCTGGACGTGAAGCGCATCATCAACGAGCCCACGGCCGCGTCCCTGGCCTATGGCTCGGACAAGAAGGCCAACGAGAAGATCGCGGTTTTCGACCTGGGCGGCGGCACCTTCGACATTTCCATTCTGGAAGTGGGCGACAACGTGGTCGAGGTACGGGCCACCAACGGCGACACTTTCCTGGGTGGCGAGGATTTCGACCACGAGATCATCACTTGGATGGTGGACGAGTTCAAAAAGGAAAACGGCATTGATCTGTCCAAGGACAGAATGGCCCTTCAGCGCCTGAAGGAAGCCGCCGAGAAGGCCAAGAAGGACCTCTCCACCTCCATGGAGACGGACATCAACCTGCCGTTCATCACGGCGGACCAGAACGGTCCCAAGCACATGACCATGAAGCTGTCCCGGGCCAAGCTGGAATCTTTGTGCGAGCACCTCGTTGCCCGGACCATCGAACCCTGCCGTAAGGCTCTGGCCGACGCGGGCCTCAAGGCGGGAGACATCAACGAGGTCATCCTGGTCGGCGGCATGACCCGCATGCCTCTGGTCCAGAAGAAGGTGGGCGAATTCTTCGGCAAGGAGCCCAACCGCAGTGTGAACCCGGACGAAGTCGTGTCCATGGGTGCGGCCATTCAGGGCGGCATCCTCGCCGGAGATGTGAAGGACGTGCTGCTGCTGGACGTGACGCCTCTGTCGCTGGGTATCGAAACCCTGGGCGGCGTGTTCACCAAGCTCATCGACCGCAACACGACCATTCCCACGCGCAAGAGCAACACGTTCACCACGGCCGCGGACAATCAGCCCTCCGTGTCCATCCACGTGCTTCAGGGTGAGCGGCCTATGTGCGCGGACAACATGACTCTCGGGCGCTTCGAACTGACCGGCATTCCCGCCGCGCCGCGCGGCGTGCCGCAGATTGAGGTGACTTTCGACATCGACGCCAACGGCATCGTCAATGTCTCGGCCAAGGATCTGGGCACGGGCAAGGAGCAGTCCATCCGCATCACGGCCTCCAGCGGCCTGAGCGACGCGGATATCGAGCGGCTGGTCAAGGAAGCGGAGTCTCACGCCGAAGAGGACAAGAAGAAGCAGAAGCTCATCGAGGTCCGCAACAGCGCCGATACGCTCATCTACACCACGGAGAAGTCCATCCGCGATCTGGGCGAGAACATCGACGCCGCGCTGAAGGCGGATATTGAAGGCAAGGCCGAAGCCCTGAAGAAGGTCATGGAAGGGGATGATGCGGACGCCATCCAGAAGTCCATGGATGAACTGGCCCAAGCCTCGCACAAGCTGGCCGAGCAGCTCTACGCCCAGAAGACCGAAGGAGCGCAGGCGGGTCCGCAGGACGCTCCGGGCGGAGAGACCAGAAAGGACGATGACGACGTGGTGGACGCCGACTACACCGAAGTGAAGTAGGCTGCCCATTGACACGATAAAATACCGGTCTCTATAGAGGTCTGACCCGCAAGGGCCGGGCCTCTTTTGTTTTTTGGAGCGTTCGGAGTCCAAGGAATTTTTTTGGGCATGGCCGTCCGGGCCCGTTCCTTTGAAATCCGGTACGACCGCAATGAACCGCAATTTCCCACTTCAAGATCTTCAAGGACGAATATCATGAGAAAAGGCGTCCGTTTCCTGCTTCTGGTGCTGCTTTGCGCGTTGGCGCTCGCGTCCTGTGCTCCGCAAAAAAACATCGTCTCCGCTCCCGGACGGACCGGTCTGCCCGGGCACAAGGCTCAGGACCCCCGGCAGGCGCTGGAAAAGTACGGTAAATATCTGGCGGCCACACATCCCGGAGATCCGGCTCGCGTCGAGGCATGGAAAAATACGGTGGACAGCGCCATACAGCTTGGGGATTACGCCCTGGCCGAGAAGAGTCTGCGCCAATGGCAGTTTGAATCCGGAAAGACCGTGGCCTCCTGGCCCTGGAATCAGTCGCACGCCCATCTACTGTGGGCCAGCAAGGGCCGGGGAGCCTACACGGCCTATCTGAGCAATCTGATGGAGCGGAAGGACTTGGAATGGCCCACCCGCGAGGCGGCGGGCAGGGAGCTGTCCGGCCATTTCTGGGAACACGGGGAATATTCGCTGGCCTTCGATGCCATGGGCTTTCTTTACCGGAACACTTCAGGCGCTTCGGCCAAGGGCGCATTGGAATCCGACGCTCTGGCCCGTGCCGAATCCCTTTCGCCGGATGAGCTGCAGAAGGTTCTGGACAGCTCGCTTGGCGCCGACCCCACAACCTATCCATGGTCCACGGTCGTCTGGGCCCAGAGCATGAAACGGCTGGACCGGGACAAGGACAGCTGGCCTTCCGTCTGGCCCAGCCTGTCGGGCATCGTGAATTCCGGCGAGCTGGCCAATCGCGATTTCTTCGCGGGCAGCCTCCACACTCTGGAACAGAAGCTGGGTGCTGTGCGGCAGAGCCTCGTCCTGCTTCTGCCCCTGTCCGGGCCTTACTCCAAGGTGGGCTGGCAGATCGCCAAGGGGGCGGACTGCGCCTGGCGGGAAAACAAGGCTCTGAGCGCGACGCCAGAAATCAAACTCATCAACACCGAATCCCCCACATTTCTGGAAGAATTGCAGTCCATTCCGAATACGCCCCTTGTCGGCGGCCCCCTGCGCAAGAACGTCTGGGAGAAAATCCGCATGGCGGGGCTGAATCGTTCCATCCGCTTTCTGACCTTTCTGC